>NZ_CP060589.1:0-3344809 GCF_016920955.1 Vibrio sp. sp1 | reverse complement strand
CGAATGTAGAGCAAACCAAAGCGCAAGCGCGCAGCAAAGATGATGAAGTACAAGCGACTCGCGCACAAGCAGCCAAACAGAAAGCCGATGAAAACATTGGTTTCCAAGAAGGTTTATTGAAAGAGCTACGTGACTTGTTCCGATCTATCTCAGATAGCCAGAACCAAGCGTGGCGAGCGTCAGTCCCAACGGTGTAACCATCCGTTTCACTAACTACAAAGCGTTGTTTATACAACGCTTTTTTTATGGGATTCAAGTCTAAATGCTATTTATCAGTAGGTTAAGTTGATAAAAAAGTATATATCTATAAATCAACCTCCAAGGATGAGAACTTAAACGTTATCAAATTGTTAACGATTGCTATACTTAAACGGTCATCAACACAAGTAAAAGGGATGTTCAATGTTTAAGTTTAAGCAAATCGCACTTGCGGCTTCTTTGGCGGCACTCACAACAGGCTTTTCTGCGTCTGCGGAGGAAACGTTTGTCACGATTGGTACCGGTGGAGTAACAGGGGTTTATTATCCGACTGGTGGCGCTATTTGTCGCTTGGTTAACAAATCGCGAGAAGATCACGGTATCCGTTGTTCGGTAGAAAGTACTGGGGGATCGATTTATAACATCAACACTATTCGTGCTGGTGAATTGGACCTCGGTATCGCGCAATCAGACTGGCAGTATCATGCTTACAAAGGAACCAGTAAGTTTGAAGAAAGCGGGCCTTTTAAAGAGCTACGCGCCGTATTCTCCGTTCATCCAGAACCGTTTACTGTCGTTGCACGTAAAGACGCGAACATCAGAACTTTTGATGATTTGAAAGGTAAGCGCGTTAACATTGGTAATCCTGGTTCTGGTCAGCGAGGTACTATGGAAGTGCTAATGAACCAGTATGGTTGGAGTAACGACGACTTTAAGCTTGTCTCTGAGTTAAAAGCAGCAGAGCAATCAAAAGCACTTTGTGATAACAAAATTGATGCGATGATTTATACCGTTGGTCACCCAAGTGGAGCGATTAAAGAAGCCACTACGTCGTGTGATAGTAATATCGTAACGGTAGCTGGACCTAATGTAGAAAAACTGGTTGCAGACAACAGCTTCTATCGTGTTGCAAATGTCCCGGGTGGTATGTATCGTGGCACAGATAGTGATGTTCAAACCTTTGGTGTGGGCGCGACGTTTGTTTCTTCTACTGCGGTACCAGAAGATGTGGTTTATAACGTGGTTAAAGCGGTATTTGAAAACTTCGATGATTTCCGCCGTCTCCACCCAGCGTTTGCAAACTTGAAGAAAGAGGAAATGGTAAAAGACGGTTTATCTGCGCCTCTTCACCCAGGTGCGCTCAAATACTACAAAGAAGTAGGGCTGATTAAGTAAGCGTTACTTTCTCTTATTATTGATGTAAAACGCCATCTTTCTCGAACAATGCCACTTGTTTAACTGCGAGTGGCATATTTCTATTTCTCGTCATCCTGTACAGCGACGAAGGAGCGTGATATAGGATCTTCCATCCGAGCACTTTGTGATCAAAATGGTTTCATTAGCCGCTCAGTGTAGTGTTATTAGATTCCTAACCTCGCTGGAGTGACACAAAAAATCGTTAAGCTACCTGCATTAATCTTTCGCGCTGGTGTTTTTGTAGGATTGTTATCCACTTGTACAAGTTTTGCTTAAACATAAACATCAATGAAAAAGTAGATAGTGATGAGAATAGAAGAAAGAGCAACAAACCCTTTAACATGATTGGGATTCAGTTGACGAGAGACACGAGCTGCAAGATACCCACCTACCAACGTACCGACCAAAACAACACTACCTGTGTGCCAGTCAATGGAGCCATTGGCAACAAAAATCACGATAGCAATGAGTGAAACACACGTAGATACGAGCAATTTCAAACCGTTCATTAAATTAATGTCTTGGTGGCCCGCTACTACCAGATAGCTCAGAACAATAACCCCTAAACCTGCGTTGAAAAAACCACCGTAAGCAGAGACACCAACAAGTAATAAACCCAACGCGATTGCTCCGAGTATGCCAGCATGTTTGTGCTCTTTCGCGACAGTTTTGATTAGCATTGTTAAACGAGAACCGGTGAGAAAAAGCACGGTGGCAAATAAGAGTAACCAAGGGATAGCTTCCATAAATAGCGATTCTGGCGTGTTGAGCAACAGATATGCTCCGACAGCGCCGCCGACTAAACTGAATGAGACTGTGAACAGCAGTTCATGCTTGTTCTTCATGATCTCTTCTCTGAACCCGACGGCTCCGCTAATGTAACCCGCACATGAAGCATACGTGTTTGTTGCGTTAGCCATAATAGGAGGAACACCTACTGCCAATAGAGCCGGAAAAGTAATAAAGCTTCCGCCTCCTGCTATGGAGTTAATGATCCCACCAATTACGCCAGCAATGAATAAAAGTGAGAGTTCTAAAAGCATAAACAATCCTTGTTATGTTCTTTTTCATTGTTAGAGCTTCAGATGCTCTAACCCACATGCTCTAATGTTCTGATATGAGGTTTACTTTACCCGCTCTAAAACAAAATTGTTCAGTTCTGTAACGTTTTTGATGACATGAACGGCTTTACTTTGAGAGTACCCTTCGAGGCGATACATAAAGTCATCATTCCAGAATGCGGGGCATTGCTGAAGAACTTTGTAGCTTTGTAACGTTCCTTTCAGTACCGAACTACCATCAGGCCAACCTTCAGGTTTAATGAATAGTCCTTTAAGGAGACGTTTCGTCACAAACCAATAGCTTACTGAGTATGGTAGATCAATATAAATGAGAGTATCGGCTGCATCTAAACGAGCGTTGAAAGAGCTGATCGGTCCAAGGCCATCTATAATCCAACGATCTGAGCTTAGTATATTGCTATGGGCTTCATCAAAAACGTTACGCTCAACGGGATCACCGTTTGGTTTATAGACTATTGAATCTAATTGATGAAGAGGAAGACCGGTAGCCGACGCGATTACTTTACTTACCGTCGATTTTCCACTGCCGGGTTTACCAAAAACTGCTATTTTTTGCATTGTGACCGCCTCCAAGAGAGCTTTTCCCATACGGTAGAGACAGAAAACCCACCGCTATGGGTGGGTTCGATAAATACTGAGCGCATCAAAAAATCCCACCATTCCTATGGAATGATGATAATTCGTTGGTTAAGTTGCGCTAAGTGTGTGTTCATACAATCACCTTCATATAACGACAGTGATTTGTCAATACCATCTGTACAACAAGCGAACGATTTGGAAGGGGGAAGATAAAGCCATCACGATGGATGGCTTTATCTAGGTTGAAAGAGACAGCGATTACTGCTCAACGCTGACTGGCTGTGCTTTAAACTTTTGAATCAGCTTTACGATTAGTGGACTTGCCAATACCAATACAGCTAAAACAGTAAAGGTAAGGGTAATAGGACGCTCCCATAGGAAACTCAGTTCTCCATCTGAAATCATTAATGCGCGGCGTAAGTTCTCTTCCATTAATCCTCCAAGGATGAAGCCCAGCAATAAAGGTGCGAGCGGGAAGTTAGCGAGCCGAAGTGCAATGGCAGCCATAGCAACAATCAGCATCACGAACACATCCATAGTGTTAAAGGAGACCAAATAAACCCCGGTGATTGAGAAGAATAAAATCATCGGTAGAAGCACCGTTCTTGGAACCGCCAAAAGCTTTGAAATGTACGGAATCAACGGTAAGTTCAGGATCACAAGTACGATGTTGCCGAAGTACATGGAAATGATCACTGACCAGAACACATCTGGGTGTTCAACAAACAGGCGAGGGCCAGGTTGAATACCATAAGCGATCAGCGCACCGAGCATTATTGCTGTTGTACCAGAGCCCGGAATACCAAGCGTTAATAGCGGTACAAATGAACCACTAGATGCTGCATTGTTCGCAGACTCTGGCGCAACCAAACCACGTATACTGCCTTTACCGAACTCATCCTTTTTCTCTTTAGGTGCGAGGTTGCGCTCCATACCATAGCTTAAAAAAGCAGCAATGGTTGCCCCTGCGCCAGGAAGAACGCCAGTGAAGAAACCTAATATTGAAGAGCGAATTGAAACAGGCGCAACATCTTTGATTTCTTCCTTGGTCACTTTCATTGAGCCAATGTTGCTCAGCTTTTCTTGTTCTTCATCGCTGGTGTCTTTTGATGGTTTAAGGATGCCCATCAGTGTCTCACCCAGTGCGAATGTCGCCATTGCAAGCAACAAGAAGCTAAAGCCATCCATTAAATCCGTTAAACCGAAGGTAAAGCGTTCAACGCCTACGCCTTTATCGATTCCAACTGTAGATAGCATCAAACCAAGAATGGTCATCATCCACGCTTTGATTACCTGACCTTTCCCCGCAAAAGCCGCGACAGCTGATAACCCAAGTAGCATCAACGCAAAATAGTCCGACGATTGGAAGCTAAGGGAGACGCTAGCCAATGCTGGTGCGGCAACAAGCAACATAATGGCAGATAGCGTACCGCCAGTGAAAGACGAATAAGCTGCCAAAGCTAATGCTTTACCTGCTTGGCCTTTTTGGGCCATTGGGTAGCCGTCAAATGCTGTGACCACGGTTGAAGAACAACCCGGCGCGTTAATTAAAATCGACGATGTAGAGCCACCAAATACCGCACCGTAATAAACACCCGCCATTAAAATAAGGCCAGAGGAGGGCTCTAGGCCATAAGTAATTGGGATCATCAAAGCAATGGCTGAGATCGGCCCAAGTCCAGGTAACATGCCGATAAATGTACCGACGAAGCAACCAACGATCACCATCATAATGTTCATTGGCATTACTGCGGTGGATAAACCTTGTAGAATTCCATCTAACATAATTCAGTCCTTTCTTTGACTACCAGATGGTGAAAATCAAACCCGGTTCGAGATAGATGTCCAAACCTTGAGTGAGTAATAAGTAGAACGCGATCACGAATGGAAACGACGCGCCAAACAGAACGGGTTTACGTCTTTCCCCGAGCAGATAAAAGCCAGCCAATAAAAAGAAGCCAGTAGCTATCACAAAACCTAAGTAAGTCAGGCCCACGCCGTAGAGCGCCATTAAAATTAAAAAGGCAATCAGTAACTTCCAATTGAAGGTCAGCACTGCGCCACTTTGTTTATCTGGTTGTCCTGTCACCAGCAATAGCAAAGAAAGGCCGACACCAACGTAAGTCAGGATGGTTGGCAGAGTGCGTGCGGTGAATGGTTCATACTCATCACCTGGAAACAATGGAATCTGCGAGGTTTGATAACCGTAGCAAAGACAGAAGAGTAGAAAGATCATTGCGCCGACGCGGTCACGACAGAGCAAGTACTCTTTGGTGAAAAAGTTGGTTGAACGAGGCATATTCAACTCCTAACAAAAGTAAAAAAGACCGCATATGGACGTCAATGAATAAACTAAACCATTAACAATTAAGCATTTCGCTGCTAGTCGAGCCGCTTTGGGTATATAAACAAAGGAGTGTGCATGCCGATTGTCGACAATGTCCATATGCGGTGAAACTTAGAGTGCAAATACAATGGGGAAATACCAACCTACGTTATTCATTGAGGTTGGTATCTGAGGGACCCCAATTCGACTGTTACTTCAGGAAGCCTAACTCGCGCATTAAGTCACCCATCTGTTGCTCTTGATCTTCAAGAAACGCGAAGAATGCTTTATCCGCTTTATAGTTGTCGATCCAACCATTGCGGTCTCGAACGACTTGCCATTCGTCGGTGTTATACATTTTAGTAAATGCGGCATTCCATTCATCTAGCTTTTCTTGGCTTGTGCCTGGTGCTGCAAAGAATCCACGCCAGTTAGCAAAGACAGTTTCATTACCATATTCGGTGAGAGTTGGAATGTTAGGCGCAGCTTCTAAACGTTTTGGTGCTGTAATCGCTAACACTTTCACTTGCCCAGACTTAGACATTTCGAGTACTTCACCTAGCCCTGTAGAGAGCAGTTGTGTTTCGCCTGAAAGTAGGGCAGCCATGGCTTTTCCACCTGCATCATAGGCAATGTAACGAACTTTGCGCGCATCAAAACCTTCACCTTTGAAAGCTGCTGCTATAACCAAATGATCCATAGAACCACGAGCAGAGCCACCAGCAACCTTCACCTTACGTGGGTTTTCTTTAAAAGCTTTAACGACATCTTCCCAAGAGCTATAAGGAGAATCGGCTGATGTAACAATGGCGCCATAATCGGCAACCGTTGCGGCAACAGGTGTCAAGTCGCGGAAAGATTGTGGGAAGATCCCACTGAGCGAGCGAACGACGATCGGTGTTGAGTTCACCATGAGTGTGTCTTCTTGACGATCAGCCGTTTCAATCAAATGTGCGATTGCTTTGCCACCGCCACCACCAGATAGGTTTTGAAATGATACGGTTTCGACGATGTCTGATTTTATTAATACATCACCAGTACCTCGGGCGGTCATGTCCCAACCGCCACCGGCACCTCCAGGGATAAGAAAGTGCATTTTTTCAATATCTGCAGCAAGAGCGTTGAATGAAAATGAAGCTGCGATGATTGAAGCGGCGAGCGTTGGTTTGAGTACCTTTAACATGTTCACGTTCCTTATGTTAGCGACTCTATTTAGTTGAGCCTTATTGTTTTTGCTCAGTTGTCATGCCTTGTAAGCGTTAAAGCTGAACTTGGTGTAAAGGTTAATTAAGTGTTAAATATCTGTCTGTAAAAGAGATATAAAGAGAATATTGAGCATTTCGGTTATTTTGTTCATAAAGTTCACGGCGAGAAGTTGGTGTTAGGTCACGCGGCTTTACGCTTTGGTAGGCCATAATTAAATGACGGAAAATGAACGAGGAAAAGAGAATGAAAGGGACGTGTTTGTGCGGCGCAATTGAAGTCATCGCTGAGGTTAAAAATGAGGTTAGCCTGTGCCATTGCTCTATGTGTCGAAAATGGTCGAGTGGCGCACTTCATGCGGTGCATTGTGGGTCTAACGTGACGTTTAAGGGGGCCGAGCCAAAGCGTTATCAATCGTCTGACTGGGCGGTGAGAGGTTTTTGTGGCGAATGCGGCACAAACCTTTTCTATCATTTGTTGCCGACAGGTGAGTACATTCTTTCCGCTGGTTTGTTCGATAACCCAGATTTCAAACTCACTTTAGAGATTTTTACCGATGAAAAGCCAGCTTATTATGACCTCAATTCCGCTTCACAAAAGATGACTTCGCAACAAGTCTTTGATCAATTTGTACCTAAAGAATAGTTTTTTATCCGATTATTGTTCGACAGCTGAGCTTTTAGTTTTTAGATCATAAGCTTAAAGGTTTATAAGTTGTCGACAATGTGAACTCACCATTCTTTATTTCTGCTAAAAAAGGCACTTAACGGGCATTTTAGGCCCATTTAAATTACGACCTTAGTCTAAATTGTCGACAATTTACTTGATTGTCGACACTTTGATCGACTACTTTATATTCAGGTTAAGAAATTGTAGACATTTCGATGTCGGTAACAAGAGTATCTGAATATGAACTCTGAGTTGAAAGCTCGTTATAAAGTGCTGGGTTCTGAGAAAGAACACACCAAATCCGAAACGCTGACCGAAACACTCATTGAAGTCATTGTTAATGGCGACGTGAAGCCTGGCCATAAGATATCAGAGCCTGAGCTAGCAAAGAAATATCAAGTCAGTCGTGGGCCTTTGCGTGAAGCATTGATGCGCTTAGAGGGGCTAGGGCTCATCGAGCGAATTCCTCATGTTGGGGCTAGAGTGACCACTTTTTCTCCGGAAAAGCTGATAGAACTTTATGCCGTTCGAGAAGCATTGGAAGGCATGGCGGCAAGGTTAGCTGCGCGACACATTACGCAAGAAGAGCTCTTAAGCTTGGAAATGCTATTGTCGACACATTCCAAGCATATAGACCAAATGGAAGGCGCGTCTTACTTCCATCAACATGGTGACTTTGATTTTCACTATCGCATCATCCAAGCGAGCAGAAACAGTAAGTTAATATCTCTGCTGTGTGATGAACTCTATCACTTATTACGGATGTATCGTTACCAGTCGCCACGTGCGCAATCTCGCCCGAATGAGGCGCTCACCGAACACAAATTCATTTTGGAAGCCATTCGCAATCGCGATGAAGAGCTTGCAGAAATGTTGATGAGAAGACACATATCAGGAAGTCGAAAGCTCATCCAATCTCAAATTATACATACAGAAAGTTTAGACAAAGACTAGAAGGAATTCGTCATGAGCTTAACACCGGGAGCGAAGTTCAGACTCGCCATTGAACAAAATAATCCACTACAAATTGTCGGCACTATAAACCCGTATTGCGCCATGATGGCAAAAAACTTGGGTCACCAAGCGATTTACTTGTCTGGTGGCGGTATCGCAAATGCGTCATACGGATTGCCGGATCTCGGTATCACAACATTAAACGACGTTTTGGTTGATGTTGACCGTATTACTAACGCATGTGATTTGCCTCTTTTGGTTGATATCGACACGGGCTTTGGCGGTGCATTTAACATTGCTCGCACGATCAAAGCGATGGAAAAAGCGGGCGCGGCAGCGGTGCACATGGAAGACCAAGTCGCACAGAAACGTTGTGGTCATCGTCCGAACAAAGCAATAGTCAGCCAGCAAGAGATGGTTGATCGTGTAAAAGCCGCGGTTGATGCACGCAATGATGAAAGTTTCGTGATTATGGCTCGTACTGACGCGTTAGCTGTTGAAGGCATGGACAGCGCAATCGAGCGCGCGATTGCGTGTGTGGAAGCTGGCGCAGACATGATCTTCCCAGAAGCGATGAACAAGCTGGACCAGTACCTTCAGTTTTCAAATGCGCTTGAGCAAGCGACCGGAAAGCACGTTCCTATTCTGGCGAATATTACAGAATTTGGCGCGACACCGCTGTATGGCTGTGATGAGCTAGCGAAAGCAAAAGTGGACATGGTGCTTTATCCATTAAGTGCGTTCCGTGCCATGAACAAAGCTGCTGAAACGGTCTACAAACATTTGCTAGAAGTGGGTAATCAGGAAGCACTGGTTGATTCGATGCAAACACGTAAAGAGTTGTATCAGCACCTAAATTACCACGACTATGAAGACAAACTTGACCAGTTATTCTCTGAAGGGAAATAGCGGGGAAAAGCAAAAATAAACGGAAGCCCAAGAAAAAGATAATCGGAATTTATCTCATCTAATAACGTGAAATTCGTTTGGCTAAAAACACCCCAGAGAGGGAAAAGTCAGACAGAAAAGGAGTTCAAACAATGTCTCAAACTGCAGAAAAGAAAGCAGAATTAGGTGGCGCAGGCCTTCGTGGTCAAAGCGCAGGAAGCACAGCTTTATGTACTGTCGGAAAAACGGGAACTGGTTTAACTTATCGTGGATACGATATTACTGATCTTGCGAACAACGCACAGTTTGAAGAAGTGGCTCACCTTCTGTTACGCGGTCACTTGCCGAATCAACAAGAACTTGATGCGTACAAGACACATCTACTCAGCCTTAGAGGTTTGCCAGCCGAGCTAAAACAAGCTTTAGAGTTGATTCCTGCAAGCGCACACCCAATGGACGTAATGCGCACGGGTTGTTCTGTATTGGGTAACCTAGAGCAGGAAATGAGCTTCGAGGAGCAACTGAAAGCAACCGAACGTATGCTAGCCTTGTTCCCTGCCATCATCTGTTACTGGTACCGCTTTAGTCATGATGGCGTGCGTATCAACACCGAGGATCAGACTGAAGATTGCATCGGTGGTTACTTTTTGCGATTACTTACAGACAAAGCGCCAGCTGCGCTGCACAAACAAGTGATGCATTGCTCGCTCATTCTTTATGCTGAACATGAGTTTAATGCTTCTACATTCGCAGCACGCGTTTGTGCATCAACGTTGTCAGACATCCATTCTTGTATCACGGCAGCAATCGGTACGCTTCGTGGGCCACTTCACGGTGGTGCGAACGAAGCGGCGATGGAAATGATTGAAGATTGGCAAACGCCCGACGAGGCGGAAGCGAACATCATGAAAATGCTAGCCAATAAAGACAAGATCATGGGCTTCGGTCACGCGATCTATCGTGAAAGTGACCCTCGCAACGCCTTAATAAAACGATGGTCCAAAGAGCTATCGAAACAAGTTGGTGATACTCATCTATATGCGGTTTCTGAGCGTGTTGAATCAGTGATGAAGCGAGAGAAAGGTCTGTTCTGTAATGCGGACTTCTTCCATGCATCGGCTTACCACTTCATGGACATTCCAACCAAACTATTTACCCCAATCTTTGTGATGAGTCGTTTAACGGGCTGGGCTGCACACGTTTATGAACAGCGTGCCAATAACCGTATTATTCGCCCAAGTGCCGATTATACGGGCCCAGATCATCAAGAATGGGTGCCTATCGAGAATCGCTAGCGCGAAGGTCAACGAGGGCATTATATGCTTTGGTTGACCACCTCCTTCCTTTGTCATTATCTCTAACAGAGGAAGGAGATCCTCTCATCACTGTGTTTCTGGAGCAATGGAAAACCTTGATGAAGGCAAGATGTAAAGACTGAATGGAAGCAAACCATGAACACAAATATTAATACTCAATATCGTAAGCCGCTTCCGGGAACTCAACTGGATTATTTTGATGCACGCGAAGCCGTCAATGCCATTTCTCCTGGAGCCTATGAAACACTCCCTTATACCTCTCGCGTGCTAGCTGAGCAACTGGTCCGCCGCTGTGACCCGAACACATTGACAGATAGCCTGAAACAGTTAATTGAACGCAAACGCGATCTTGATTTTCCTTGGTATCCAGCACGCGTTGTTTGTCATGACATTCTTGGTCAGACCGCTCTAGTCGATTTAGCGGGTCTGCGCGATGCCATTTCAGATCAGGGCGGTGATCCTGCAAAAGTGAACCCAGTGGTTGAGACACAATTGATCGTTGACCACTCTTTAGCGGTTGAACATGCGGGCTTTGACCCTGATGCCTTCGACAAAAACCGCGCGATTGAAGAGCGCCGTAATGAAGACCGATTCCACTTTATTGAGTGGTGTAAAACAGCGTTTGAAAACGTCAGCGTGATTCCAGCTGGGAATGGCATCATGCACCAAATCAACTTGGAAAAAATGTCTCCTGTGGTACAAGCAAAGCAGGGCATTGCCTACCCAGACACCTGTGTGGGTACGGACAGTCACACGCCTCACGTAGACGCTCTTGGTGTTATTGCGATAGGTGTCGGTGGTCTGGAAGCAGAAACCGTCATGCTTGGCCGACCATCAATGATGCGTCTACCAGATATTGTCGGTGTCAAACTGACGGGTAAACGTCAACCGGGCATTACGGCAACGGATATTGTCCTCGCGATTACTGAGTTTCTGCGTAATGAGCGTGTGGTATCTTCATATCTTGAATTCTTCGGAGAAGGCGCACGTGATCTAACGATCGGAGACCGCGCAACGATTTCAAACATGACACCAGAATACGGCGCAACAGCTGGCATGTTTTATATTGATGAGCAGACCATCAATTACTTGAAACTAACTGGTCGAGATGAAGAACAAGTTGCTCTAGTAGAAAATTACGCAAAACAAACCGGTCTTTGGGCAGACGATCTTGATAGCGCCGTTTACGAGCGCGTACTTGAGTTCGATTTATCATCAGTTAGCCGTAACTTGGCTGGTCCGTCAAACCCTCATCGTCGTTTACCAACTTCTGAGTTGGCACAGCGCGGTATTTCTGGAGCGTGGGAAGAGAAAGAAGGCGAGTTGCCAGATGGTGCAGTGATCATCGCTGCTATTACCTCATGTACGAATACCAGTAACCCAAGAAACGTGGTTGCTGCTGGCCTTGTCGCGAAGAAAGCCAACGAACTTGGTCTTGTACGTAAACCTTGGGTGAAATCGTCTTTTGCTCCGGGTTCTAAAGTTGCACGCTTGTATCTGGAAGAAGCGGGCTTATTACCAGAGCTAGAGAAGCTTGGCTTTGGCATTGTTGGTTACGCATGTACAACTTGTAACGGTATGAGTGGTGCGCTGGATCCAAAAATCCAACAAGAGATCATCGACCGTGATTTATATGCAACAGCGGTGCTTTCTGGTAACCGTAACTTTGATGGTCGAATCCATCCGTACGCCAAACAAGCTTTCTTGGCTTCACCACCATTGGTCGTCGCTTATGCACTAGCCGGTACAATTCGTTTTGATATCGAGCGCGATGCGCTTGGCACGGACCAAAACGGCAAACCAATTTATCTCAATGATTTGTGGCCAAGCGATGAAGAGATCGATGCAGTTGTCGGTACTCATGTTAAACCTGAGCAGTTTAAGCAAGTTTACATTCAGATGTTTAAGCTGAATGATCAAGAGCAAAATCCCAACCCGCTGTACGACTGGCGTCCGATGAGTACCTACATCCGCCGACCACCGTACTGGGAAGGTGCGCTAGCGGGAGAAAGAACATTGTCTGGTATGCGTCCATTGGCGATTCTGGGCGACAACATCACCACTGATCACTTATCACCATCCAACGCGATTCTCGCAAGCAGCGCAGCAGGTGAATACTTAGCGAAAATGGGTGTGCCAGAAGAAGATTTCAACTCTTACGCGACTCACCGTGGTGACCACTTAACGGCGCAACGCGCGACCTTCGCTAACCCAAAGTTGTTCAATGAAATGGTGAAGGAAAACGGCGAAGTCGTGCAGGGATCTCTGGCGCGTGTAGAGCCAGAAGGACAGGTGGTTCGTATGTGGGAAGCGATTGAAACCTACATGAATCGTAAACAACCATTGATCGTGGTGGCTGGCGCGGATTACGGTCAGGGGTCATCCCGTGACTGGGCAGCAAAAGGCGTTCGACTGGCGGGCGTAGAAGCCATTGTTGCTGAAGGCTTTGAGCGTATTCACCGTACTAACTTGGTTGGCATGGGCGTACTACCACTGCAATTTAAGTCGGGCGTTAACCGCAATACGCTAGAGCTGGATGGTACGGAACTTTACGACGTGGTTGGAGAAATCAAGCCGGGCGCTGATTTAGCGCTGGTTATCACACGCAGCAACGGCGATAAAGTCGATGTTCCGGTTACTTGTCGCTTAGATACCGCTGACGAAGTTCACGTGTACAACGCGGGCGGTGTTCTGCAGCGTTTCGCGCAAGATTTCTTGGCACAATAAGGAGTGCGTATGTCAAATAATACTCCGAATCAAACAAGCCAAATAAAAGTGCCCGCGACGTACATGCGTGGCGGCACGAGTAAAGGTGTCTTTTTCAACCTAGAGGATTTGCCTCAAGAAGCGCAAGTGGCTGGAGCCGCACGTGACAAACTGTTGTTACGCGTTATTGGCAGCCCTGATCCGTACGCGAAGCAAATTGATGGTATGGGGGGCGCGACGTCAAGCACCAGTAAAACAGTGATTGTTTCGCGCAGCAGCAGAGCCGATCACGATGTTGACTACTTATTTGGCCAAGTGTCGATCGACAAACCATTCGTCGATTGGAGCGGTAACTGCGGCAACTTGTCTGCCGCTGTCGGTCCTTTCGCCATTCATGCTGGTCTGATCCCACAAGATCGCATTCCAGAAAATGGCATTGTGACGGTGCGTGTTTGGCAGGTGAACATCAGCAAAACCATCTTGATTCACGTGCTAATCGTCAATGGTTTCGTCCAAGAAACCGGAGAGTTTGAACTCGATGGTGTCACGTTTCCAGCGGCAGAGATTCAAGTGGATTTTGTTGATCCTTCCGATGGCGAAGGAAGTATGTTCCCAACGGGCAACTTAGTTGATGATTTGGTGGTACCGGACGTAGGTACGTTCAACGCGACCTTTATTAACGCGGGCATACCAACCATTTTTATTGATGCTGAATCGATAGGATATCAGGGCACCGAGCTGCAAGACGATATCAACAACGATGACACAGCATTAGCGATGTTCGAATCCATCCGCGCATATGGCGCGTTAAAAATGGGCCTGATTTCTGATTTAGAAGAAGCTCAAACACGCCAACATACGCCGAAAATAGCGTTTGTTTCTAAACCGAAAAGTTACCTGTCTTCAAGTGGTAAAGCCGTTAATGAGTCGGATATTGATGTGCTCGTTCGCGCGCTGTCGATGGGCAAGCTACATCATGCAATGATGGGAACAGCAGCCGTTGCTATTGCTTCTGCTGCGTGTGTGCCCGGAACGTTAGTGAATTTAGCCGCTGGTGGCGGTGAAAAAGAGTCCGTGACTTTTGGTCACCCGTCAGGAACGTTAAAAGTTGGGGCACAAGCGAAGCAAACTGAGCAGGGCTGGGTGGTGCAAAAAGCCATTATGAGCCGAAGTGCGAGAATACTGATGGAGGGATTTGTGCGTGTACCCTTCTATGTCTTCGATTAAAAGAGACGATCTTTGGATTAAAAGAGCGATCTTTGAGTAGAACGAGAGCAATGTCAGGACATACTGGAGGAAGCAATATGTCTTCATACGAAAAAGAATACTTATGGGCGAAGAATGAACCGGAGAGTTTTTGGCGCGCTCAAGCGGAGAATCTCGATTGGTTTGAATCTCCTAAAACTATCTTGAAATCTGATGAAAACGGCATAGAACGTTGGTTTCCAGATGGTGTAATGAATACGTGCTGGTTAGCATTAGATTACCATTGCGAGCAAGGACGCGGTGATAATACTTCACTCATTTATGACTCGCCAGTGACAGGTCGTAAAGCCACGTACACCTATAGCGACCTACGTGACCAAGTAGCAAAAACTGCTGGCATGCTGTCTGCTCAAGGTGTTGAAAAAGGCGACCGAGTCGTTATTTACATGCCGATGATCCCAGAAGCCGCAATGGCGATGCTTGCCTGCGCGCGTTTGGGGGCGATTCATTCCGTAGTATTCGGCGGTTTTGCTCCTAATGAGCTTGCTGTACGAATTGAAGATGCAGAGCCGAAAGTGATCATGACGGCGTCGTGCGGGATTGAGATCAACAAAGTCATTCCATACAAACCAATGGTAGACAAAGCCATTATGGACAGCCGTTGGAAGCCTGAGAAAGTGTTTGTTTTCCAACGTCCAGAGTGCGACGCTGAGCTAAACCAAGAAAGAGACTTAGATTGGCAGCGAGAGTACAAACAAGCGCTGCCACATGGTTGTGTTCCGGTGTTAGCAACCGATCCGCTCTACATACTTTATACATCGGGCACGACAGGTAAGCCGAAAGGCGTTGTGCGTGATAACGGTGGCCATGCTGTCGCGATGAAGTACTCCATGAGCGCAATCTATAACATTCCTCAAGATGGCGTCTTTTGGGCGGCATCTGATGTGGGCTGGGTAGTAGGGCACTCTTACATTGTTTACGCTCCACTGATTCACGGTTGCACTACTATCCTATTCGAAGGCAAGCCTGTTCGAACACCGGATCCTGGCGCATTTTGGCGAGTGTGTGATGAATATAAAGTAGATGCGTTGTTCTCTGCACCAACGGCGTTTCGTGCGATTAAGAAAGAGGACCCGGAAGGTGAGCACTTAAAACAGTACGACTTGTCGAATCTGAAAACCATCTTTATGGCGGGAGAACGCCTCGACCCTCCGACACTGGAGTGGGTTCAGAGCAAAGCGGACAAGCCCGTTATTGACCACTGGTGGCAAACCGAGACGGGCTGGGCCATCGCGGGCAACCCGACTGGTGTCGAAATGATGCCAGTTAAAGCTGGTTCTTCGACGAAGCCCATTCCGGGTTATCAGGTCGAGATTCTGAATGAACTTGGAGAGGTTGTCGGGCCTAACCAACAAGGCTTTGTCGCATTAAAACGTCCACTGCCACCAAGCTGTCTGCCAACGGTTTGGCGTAATCATGACCGTTTTGAAACTGGTTATCTTAGCCAATTCCCAGGCTACTACGTGTCAGGTGATGGTGGCTATCTGGATGAAGACGGTTACCTGTTTATTATGGGACGTATTGATGACGTGATTAATGTCGCGGGACACCGATTGTCGACAGGTGAAATGGAAGAAATAGTAGGAGGCCACCCAGCGATTGCAGAATGTGCGGTGGTTGGTATTCACGATGATCTAAAAGGTCAGCTTCCACTTGGTTTTGTGGTACTAAAAGACGGTGTTAAAGTGGATGAGCTAGACCTTGAAGGTGAGCTTGTTGGCAAAGTGCGTAGTGAGATAGGTGCAGTTGCTTGCTTCAAGCATGCGTTGGTTGTAGACCGTTTACCGAAAACACGTTCAGGTAAAATTTTGCGTCGAACTATACGTCAAATAGCTGATGGTGAAAAATACACCGTTCCGTCAACGATTGATGACCCAAGTAGCTTGAACGAAATTGAGCGAGTGCTACGACGCTGAGAAAAACTCATTCTAACTAACCCCTGATCCTCGAACTCTGTAGGTTGGTTCTGCCTCTGTACGTTTATTAAGTACAGGGGCCTTTTTGTTGCTCAAACAGTACAAACGTATCGTGAAAGCATTTGTGACTTGCCAATACGACGTTTTCCTCACAAACTACAGCCATTCCATTTTTAGTGACCCTTTGTATGACCGCGTTTGCGATTAAACCTGCGTGTTTTAGCGACCTAGAGTTGCTCAACGATCTTATGTTCGAGCTTCATGATGAGCATCATCTTCAATCTCCTGAGCTTTTCAAAACGGCAGAGGAGATAGAACAAGAAAAAAGCATTGCTCGATATATTGACGACCCTGAGTGCCTTGTTTACGTAGCAAAACAAGGAGATGAAATTATTGGCTTTATCTCTGGTCACTTCTGTGAACTTATTTCTACCGTCAGCCAGCCAGTTATGATGGGAAGTGTGGATGAGCTCTATGTGCTGCCTGAATATCGAAAACAAGGTACGGCGCAGGCATTGATTAATAAAATTGAGTCAACGTTCTCTGATTACGGTGCAAAACAGATGTTTGTTGAAGTATGGCATTTTAACCAGGGCGCAATATATTTGTATGAAAAACAAGGATTTGCACATCATATCCACTATTTAAGAAAACCGCTGAACGAATAATCGTATTTAACTTTAATATTGTGATTTAGGTTCTATCGAATTGAAATCATTCAGTTCGTCAATAGACTTTTCTCTATAAGTTGCTCGCAATGTTAATAAATTGATATGCACCCACATTGGTATCGGCGTTTTTGTCTGCTTGTTTATTAGTAGCACGAGGATCGTGCTTACAAAAACAAGAGGACAATATTTTGAAACTAACAAAATCGTTACTTGCTTTAGCCGTTTTGCCAATGTTCGCAAGTGCTGATGATTTGTCACAGACGCAAAATCATACTATCCAACCCCAGATCGTAGGCGGAGTAACTGCCGACCCACGTGACTGGAAATTCTACACCCAAATTGTTAGTCGTTATGGTAACCGATCATATTGTGGGGCCAGTTATATCGGGAATGGTTACGTCCTGACTGCTGCGCATTGTGTTGAGGGTGATTCTCCGAATCAGATAGCGGTTAAAATCGGTGGCGTTGTTTATAACGGTAGTGACGGTGTTCGTGCAAACGTCAGTGAGATCCATATGCACCCGGCATATCGCCGCGCGACGCTTTCTCATGACCTCGCGGTATTGAAGCTCGACTCTGTGCCTCAAGGTGTTTCTTCAGTTGAGATTGCGAATGGCAGTCTAACGCAATACGCGAGCATCGGAGATTGGCTTAGTGTTGCTGGCTTAGGGCGAACTTCTGAAGGAGGAAGCTCTCCGTCTCGATTGCAAGAGGTTGACGTCCCACTTGTGTCGGATATGACTTGCCGTCAAGCCGGTGGCAACTACACAACGGTTGGAGAAGTGTCATTCTGTGCGGGTATTCCTCAAGGTGGGATAGATTCTTGTCAGGGAGATAGTGGTGGTCCAATCGTTATTAATCGCAGTGGTGTAATTACTCAACTTGGTGTGGTCAGTTGGGGAATAGGTTGTGCTCGTCCTGGTATGTATGGGGTTTATAGCGATATCGCTGCTATGCGCAATTTTGTCGATGGTGTTATCGGAACAGCAACACCACCAAAAGAAAATGTTTCTGTTGGATACACCACCGAACAGACACTGGCATCATTTAATGTTGGGGAGTTACAGCAACATAGCTTTGTTATCCAGAATTCAGGGAACACCACGTTCACTGTAGAAAATGTTCGCGCGTTTGCTTCGGGTGTTACTGATGCAGCTGTTATTGCCAATGATCAGTGCTCTCAGGCGACGTTAGCAATGAATGTAAGTTGTCGTGTTGATGTTGAATTTGGTGCTACTCAGAGCGGAGAAGCAAGAGTGGCTTTGAACTTCAACGTTGATAAGACCAGCACACAATACCAAGCGTTAGTATCTGCTCAAGCGAAAACGGTGACAACGCCTCCCACAGATAGCTGTACAACTGTATGGCAAGCCAGCTTAGTGTATCTCAAAGGAGATACGGTCACTTGGAATGGTAAAGTTTGGCAAGCGCAGTGGTGGACTCAAGGTGATAACCCAGCAGACTCAGGGCCTTGGGGTGTTTGGCAAAAAGTAGGCGATGAGAATTGCACGTCTAACTAACGATCGAGCCAGTGAATTTGATTCGTTGACCATGAGATAAGATTCATTCTTGGTTTCAACGATCAGTACATAGTTATCATAACTGGGGTTTATTGTTTGCGAATAATAAGCCCTTTTTTATTGTGTCAACTATGAGAACCCACAAAATGTGTATGACTTTTCCTGACGTTATCTTTATATAACTGGCAGAATTGCGATCAACATTTTATGTTTTGTCTGATTTTTGTCAGGTTTGCATTAAATTATTCTCCAGTGAGCGTTGAGATCAGGTTTTACGCGATCAACTCAGTTTGGCATAACTCGTTACTTAATTTTTGTCGAAAAAGATAAGATTAACTGCCATGATTCATTGGTTATCATTATGTTTATTTAAGGTCATATTTTGTGTTGAGACAGCTGTTATTACTCATCCTTTGTTTTATTTTGTTACCTGTTTCACCGATCTCTACGGCTAAAGCCACTGCGAGCGAAGTTAAAGGAGCGCTCTGTATTGTTCGCGCTGATGACAAGTTAGTGCTGGTTCATGAAGTATTAACGGATAAGATTTCTCTACCTGGCGGAACCATTATTGATGGTGAGTCTCCACAAGTTGCTGCTCAACGAGAAACGTGGGAAGAAACCGGTATAGTGGTTACGGTTGGAGAGGAGCTTGGCAGAACGGACACTGCGGTTTTTTACGACTGTATATCAGACTCTGACATTATCGCTTTTTCTATGAATAATTCTTTAGGTGGAAATGAACTGCCTATTTGGTTTGCCCCTCATTATGGAGTAGAAGTTGCGTCAGCGATGTTGCTTAGCCCATCTGAATTACCATCATCTTTATATCGTTATCCTGAGCAATGGCCACAAGCCACTCAGTTTTTTGATCAAGCTACCAAGCAATCAGTATCTTATGTGACTCAGTTGATCGAATCCGCGCCTTCATTTCGTCAGGTTGAATTGGCGTGGCTGATAGATTTACAGAGTTGGGTAGGGGCGTTGTCAGAAACGAGTTACGAGGTAGCTAGTCAGCTCTCGAAACTGGTTATAGATCTGACAGAACCAACGGTACTACTCTTTCTATTTCCTTTTGCCATGATGCGCTTTGGTAGCCGGTTTGTGTACCGACTCTTTTTCGCAATTAGTGCAACGTCGCTTATGGTGCTTGTCGCTCAACAAGGCTTTTCGCTACCGCGCCCACATGTCTATATACCAATGATGGAGTTAACGCACAGCTTTGGCTTTAGTTTTCCTAGCTTGCCTATCGCTGTGTGGTTTTGTGTGCTGACGTTCTTGTTTCATAGAACCCAGTATTTTGGTTTGAATGGAACAACGGCAGTCTTCGTGTTCATCACTCTTACTGTGGTGTTAGGTAAGTTTTTCCTCGGCAGTGCCTTTATTTTAGATATGTTATTTGGCGCGCTGTTAGGCAGCTTAGTGGCTTGGCATGTTCTTCGACTGGAGACAAATCAAGATGTGAACGTTGATCAAGTTCTAAGCTCAAAAGGCGTCTGGTTCATTATGACTGCGGCAACATCGGTCATCTCCGTCATCTGGCCATTACCTGTGTTTGGTCGCTGGCTAGCAATTTTAATCACTGCATCAGCGTTGGTCATGACATTTAAAGAGTCGAAAGCACATTTAGATACTCGGCAGATGATCTTTGTGACGCTGGCATTGTTGCTTGTTGATCAACTCTATTTGTACTCGGCTAATATCGTATCGTTTAGCGGTTTGTGGTCATTAGTCTTGTCGACGTTACATTATCCATTATTAATGTTGTTATTTATGCTGCTTGCAAGGAAGCTGACTTGTGAAAACCAACCGAGCAAAACGTTGCTAGATTGATGGCTGTATTTGTTATCTATTAGTATTTAAGTAAAAACAAAGCCTTGCATTACAGCAAGGCTTTTACACGTTTAGTCCACGAACAACGCCGCTTGCCTATCTTGGACGGCTAGGGATGTTAAACGTAAGAAGCTTAACGCAACAGACATGGCGGAAAGGGCTATGCATTGAGCACGAACTTTTCTATAGCTTTAGCGACACCGTGCTCATCATTACTTGCCGTAATGTAGTCAGCGATTTGCTTGGTTTCTTCCATTGCATTTGCCATCGCGATACCAAGGCCAGCGTATTTCAGCATGTGGTGGTCATTTTCTGCGTCACCCATACAGATAACTTCTTCCGGTTTAATTCCCAGATACTCGGCAATTGCGGCAACACCAATACCTTTGTTGCTCGCAGGGTTAAGAAACTCAAGGAAAAACGGAGCGCTTTGAACAACCGTAAACGCTTCGCGCATTTCAGCTGGCAGTGCTGCTATAACTTCTGTTAGTTTGCTTGGCTCTGCAACCATCATAGCTTTGATGATTGGATGATCGTCTTCTAGTGATTCGAAGTTCATCTCAGTGACATTTAAGCCATTTATCTTTGCTTCAATATCGGTGTAAGGGTTGTGCTCGTTGGTGATTAAACCATGAACTTGACTAAAAGCATGGACGTACGCACCTAGCTCTTCGGCTTTTCGCGCCACCAATTTTGCAGCTTTACCATCTATGATTTGCTGGTGGATGATGTCGTTTGTGCCTACGTTCTTGACCATCGAACCGTTGTAGTAAAGAACAAAATCTCGATCGGAATGGATATTCAGTTCGTCGAGCTTGTCTTGCATTCCTTCTAATGGGCGACCAGAAGCGAGAACGACAGTAACGCCTGCTTCTCGAGCTTTTGCGATCGCTTGTTTGTTTTCTTCAGAAATGGCTTTATCACTATTGAGTAGCGTGCCATCCATATCTAGTGCGATCAGTTTATACATCATTTCTTACCTTAAAGTTTTTTGGGAGCTGTCAGTGAATAAGGCTTGGTTTAACGTTAACCAGAAACCTATATTCATTACGCTATGAAACTACAAAATGGTCTATTTTAACAATTAATTTTTGGTTTAAATTGACCTAGACACGCGTGTCCATTATGGTCTTCGCCTCGAAATGTTATGAGTTGAGTGAGTTCTGCGTTGTATAAGCTAAATGAGATGTTTGAAACCATCCAAGGGGAAGGGGTTTTCACTGGAGTCCCTGCTGTTTTTGTTCGGCTTCAAGAGTGTCCGGTTGGTTGCTCATGGTGCGATACCAAACAAACGTGGTATGCAGATGAGAATGATCAACGTCAAATAGGCGATATTCTGGTGAAAACGGAAGACTCTCCGACGTGGTGTGTTGCATCTGCCGAGAACATCGTAGAGCAATATCAACAGCAAGGCTTTAATGCTAAGCATATCGTGATTACTGGTGGAGAGCCTTGTATTTATGATCTGCGCCCTTTAACAAAGGCGTTTGAAGATATGGGGTGCCAATGCCAAATTGAAACCAGTGGCACATCAGAAGTGATTACTTCAGAAAATACGTGGGTGACAGTGTCACCAAAAGTAGCAATGAAAGGTAAATTACCAGTGCTTAATAGCGCGTTAGAGCGGGCAAATGAGATTAAGCATCCAGTCGGCACCCAGAAAGACATCGACCACCTTGATGAGCTTTTAGCAAATGCGAACGTAGCGGCTGAGACTATCATTGCACTACAACCAATTAGCCAGAAGCTTCGTGCTACGCAATTGTGTATTGATACGTGTATTGCCCGCAATTGGCGTTTGTCTGTTCAAACTCATAAATATTTGAGTATTGCTTAGACGAGAGGCTCGTCATCATTCGAAGTGGCTTTTCTATCTAATCCCGGTTTCGCGAGTAATGCAGTTGGTAGCTTTGCTATGGAATCATTGTCGATGTATCTAAACAATTTATAGCGTTGTAAAAGCTAAGCAGTGTTGGCTGCTGTGGTGTGGTGCTATCTTTGGTTCGACAATCGTTTCGCATTTAATTGATGCCACCAATCTGGCGGCATCAAAATGAAGCTCTGTTGGCTGGAGTTTCACGCTGAGATAAAACGTTTAGAAGCTAACGCAAAAGGTTTTATCCCAGCGCTATTACCGCTAACAAAGACTATTTGCTCGCTAAGTATTCTTCTAAGCCGCTTTGTCGCAGTAGGCACGCTGGGCATTCACCACAGCCTTTACCAACGATTCCGTTGTAACATGTTAAAGTATTGTTTTGGACAAACTCCAACATATTGTGCTTATCAGCTAGAGCCCAGGTCTCGGCTTTAGTAAGCCACATTAAAGGAGTCTTAATGTTGAAGGCTTTATCCATACCTAAATTGCAAGAGAGATTTAGAGAGCGAATAAAGTTGTCTCGGCAGTCAGGGTAACCACTAAAGTCTGTTTCGCAGACTCCCGTAATGATGTCTTGAATGCCAAGCTGGTAAGCATGGATACATGCGTAAGTAAGAAAGAGAATGTTTCTCCCTGGAACGAATGTATTGGGTACGTTAGCGTCGCTTAAGTCATTAGATACCGGAATGTTGTCTCTTGTCAGCGAGCTTATCGCTAACTCATTAATTGATTTTACATCCAGGACTTTGTGGCTTTTGATGTTAAGTTGCTTACCTAATTCGATAGCGATATCTATTTCATCTGAATGACGCTGGCCATAATCAAACGTTATAGCATGAACTTCATCATATGTATTTAATGCATCGATTAAGCAGGTCGTAGAGTCCTGCCCACCGGAAAAAACCACAAGTGCTTTTGTTGTAGCCATGTTGAACCCTTAGTTATGCTCTTTGATTCTTTGGTATTGATACGTATTCTTAGGCGTTTAATCCCAATTACGTACTCGACTTCGTGGCGATTGCGTCCGCAATCAGCTGGGCTGTGCTCTCAAGCACTCTTTGCTTGTCATCATTTGACAGCTTGTGGAGATTCACAGCAAGTTCAGCGGTGATTTCATCTTCACAAAAAAAATAGTTTAGAGGCACGTTTAGCTCATCTGCGATAAGTTTGAGCGTTTTTACGTCGGGAGTATGGCGCTCCCTTTCGTATTGATTCATCCTTGCACTTGCAGAACTATCATCCATGCCGATACGGATGCCCAGTGCTTTTTGGGACAGATTCGCTTGTTTACGCGCATGCTTAAGGCGGGCTGGGAGTGGATTATTAAACAACACTTAATGTTCATACGAAGGACTTGGATGACTAAGATTATCTTAGTTTTTCTGATTTGTGTATACTAAGTAATGCTTAGTTATTGCCGAGGTCGCCAAGGCCGTGTATGTATAGCTAAACAAGATTTCGTATCTTTAGGTTGATTAAGTGACGTTGAATCTACTTCTTCAAAAACTGCCGTATGAAGCAGTGGGAGGAGCGAGTAAGGCACGAGAAACCGCAGCGATTTGTAGAGCAGAATTTGCTCTTCCCATAAACGTAGTCGTCTAAGTTGAAGAGCAATATTGTTCTTGATGATCAACTATATACTTAAGTAAATAACTGTGTCGCACAATAGATCAGAGCTGCTGCTAAGCTCATATTGATGACTTTGCCATATCTCTGGAATTGCGATTGAAGTAGCTTTCCTGCAACGGCCCAAACTACGTTGCTAAGAAGTGCGATCAAAGCAAGAATGAGGCTAGTCGCTAAGATCCAGTAGATATTCTGAGTGTGGGGCAGTACGAACGTAGAAATAGAGGTAATTCCATAAAGAATGATTTTCACATTAACGAACTGCAAACCGAAACCTGTTAAGAAACTGATACCTTTAGAATTATCCGATGAAGTTTTGATCTCACTCGTAGCAAGCCCCCAAGCCAACCAAACAATATAAGCTGCTCCAATCCATGTTAGCCAAGGTGTAATCACGGGCAAGAGGCTGATCATGTTATACGTGAAAGCGCCACAAAGTAGCATCAAAACAACATAACCACAAAACATCCCCGAAATCACTTTTGTTGAGCGTTTTAGTCCATATTGCGTCGCGATGCTGAGCGATAAAATGTTGTTTGGCCCTGGTGTAATTGAAGTAATGATTACGTAAGTAAAAAATGCGGTGTAGATGGCGGTCATCTCTATCTCTCCTGTTTTTACTGCACTATACTTCGCTACAATTGATTAAAAAATTGAATAAATTAAAACTTAGACTTTTAATTTATTGAACTGTTGGTTGTGGAGTCTAGTCATGAATCTAAAACGCTTTCTTACTTTTAAAGCTATTGTTGAAGAAGGATCGTTTCTAAAAGCGTCACAGAAGCTTTATTGCACGCAATCAACCGTCACCTTTCAAATCAAGCAGTTGGAACAAGATCTGTCTTTGCAGCTGTTCGAAAAAATAGGGCGTAAGATGGTTTTGACTCAAGCAGGAGAAAAGATACTGCCTTACGTCTATGAACTGGCGCGAGTGATGGAAAATATTGAGGGAACAGCACAGCAAGAAAACTCGGAGCCGACCGGTGAATTGAAAGTGCTGGTTGCTGAGACTCAACTTGCTTATAAGATGGCTAATGTTTTAAAAGAGTTCAGGATCAGAGCGCCCAATGTTCGACTCTCTCTGCAATCACAAAATTGCTATCAGATTCGAGATGAGTTGATAGCGGATAAAGCTGATTTAGGTGTGTTTTATCGAGTAGGTAATGACGATACGCTCAAGGTGCACGAGTTTGAGCACGAGCCACTGGTATTAGTTGCTTCACCGCTTTTAAAAGGGCTAGATTTAAAGAAGAGAGAGCAACATATTGATTTAGGGTTTATAAGCAATGGCCCTAAGTGCCTTTTTCGACAGATGTTTGAGAGCATTATTCAAGAGCGTGATATTAGCATCGACAACATGATCGAACTTAGCAGTATTAATACGATCAAAAATTGCGTTGAGAGTAATATTGGTATCTCTTACTTACCTCGTTTTACGGTTGAAAAAGAGTTGCAAGAGGGCAGTTTACAAGAGCTTGAGTTCACCGAATTTTCACAGATGATCAAGCCACTCTGCGCTTATCATGCTGGGAAGTGTGTGACGCCGGCGATGGAAGTCTTTATTGATTGTATGCGTAACGAGTATGAACGGCTTTCTACTCAGAGTCGGTGATCTTTAATATGTTCTATCTGATATAGTTTCGTTTTTACTCCTTTTTATTTTTTAAGTGGCTACTTCTAATTTATTGATTTTTATTACTTTGTTTTGAATCCGACTGTTGTGGGATGATAAATGGGATCTGATGTGAAGAGCTATTTATTGACGGAAAGAGATAAGATATAAAAACGACGGCGTGTGATAACTAGATTAGATTACATAATTAACAGTGTAATAAATGCCATTCTTTATGGATTATTTTCAACGAGACTTAATTGTTACGGTTCGTTATTATTAACTCGTTAACGCATCCATTGCTAGGAAGTTAACTTACGCATATTGTTTTTTCATCATTTGCAGCAAATATAATTTGCTGCTTTTTTTTAGCCAAAAAAGTTCAAAGCTTGAACTACAAGCTATGAACTTTTATTTATACTTAGTGGTTTTCTACTTTAATAAGTAAAACACCGTTTAAAAGTATCGCGTAACCTAGTAACTCTAAGCTTTCTTCGACCAAGTTTTTCACGTCTCTATTGTATGAGTTCCCCATAAACTCGACCCAAAAATCACCATACCCTGCAAAGCGTGAGAATAAGAAAACAATGAAAAAGCCAATCGTTAATGTCGTGAAGCTAGAATGAGAAATGAAAAGTTTGACCTCATTTTTTATGTTAACTATGTTATTAAAACAAAAATAACAGACCGAGACTATTATAATCCAAGCAGGGTACTTCCATGAACCGTGAGAGAAATACTGCTCTATGTGGTAGTCCATTTCTCTAACGAATATAACCATAAAAAATGAAGACATTATTACTAATATGTGTTTGAGTTCAAGATACTCCTTAGATTTATACAAACACATTAACGATGAAAAAAGCACAAATGCTATTTGAGTCATTTCTATAAGAGAGTTCTCCGATGTGCTTTTGTCCATTTTTACGCTAAAATAAATCGTTGCTAACGTATAAATAACCAAAAAAATAAGATAAGATATTTTATATACTAACAAACTAGTGACCGAGGTGTGTTTTTCTTTAATATACATCGTAACTTGTATAGGTGATGGATTTGTTAGTATTATAAATCAAGAATTTTTTATATTTAGTGAATTAAGCGCCATTTAGAATGGAACTTAATTCACCTAACATTAAACTTCGATGGATCTTAAACATTTCTGTTTTAAATTATTGATTTTATTTGATTTTCTGTTAATTTTGATTAAATAGAATCAACTAGCTTTTATTGAAATGCTTTTCCCATATTGGTGGTATGCCAACTTCTTCTTGAACGATATCAATGAATGCCCTAACCAATGGTGATTGCTGACGGTGTGAGTACATGGCATAAATATCACCAAAATCTTGAGTTTCATATTCTGGTAAAAGTTGAACTAAATTAGAAGACTCTAGGTTGTTAGGAAGCATAAATTGACCTATAAGTGCAGCGCCCAGACCTGACTTTACGCTTTCAATTATTAGCTCAGCTTCATTTACCATGTATGACCCTGATATTGGGTATGTATCTAAACCATCTGATTTTGCTTTGTCGTAGAATTTAAGTTTATCGACAATAAAATTACCATTTGAATAAATAATAAAAGGTAGCTTAACTAACTCATCAGGCGTTTCTGGGTTACCATGTTTTTCAATTAAATTTCGAGAAGCAATGATTGCAGTCGTATTTTTTGCTAATTTTCTTGCTACCATTGATGAATCCCTCATAGGTCCGATTCGAAAAGCAATATCAAAATTACTTCTAATCACGTCTACATGAAGATCATCTAGCATTAGTTCAACACTTGCTTTTGGGTACTTATGTAAAAACTTCTCTATCGAAGGTTGTAGATAGAGTTTTCCAAATAATGTTGAGCTTGAAATTCGTACTTTCCCTGAAGGCTCAGTCTGAAAGTTCTCCGCTATTTGTTGAGTATCATCAAGGAGTTGAGATATTTGGTCTGCTTTTTCAACTATTTGCTTGCCGACTTGCGTTAATGAAAGAGCGCGAGTTGTTCTGTTTAATAGCCTAACGCCTAAGTGCTCTTCTAACTGCTTGATGTGTTTAGATAAAACAGAGCGGTCGATATTCATCCCATCTGCTGCTTTTGCAAAAGATCCAGCTTTAGAGACTTCTAAAAGCAGGTGTAGTTTATTTGCTAAATCCACAATGTTTATCCAAGTTAGATATTAGCGTATTAGTTTCATGTATAACTTCTGCTCTGTCTAGAAATTATTAATATACTTAATAACCAAAAGAAAAGGGAGCAATAGCTCCCTTTAGTATGAATTTAAATGAGTATTTATATTATGGTTATAGTGTTTGACGTTTTTTGTTTCGACTCACTAACATGTAAAAAACAGGTGTGAGTAGTAATCCAAATACCGTTACGCCTACCATACCCGAGAATACGGCAATACCCATTGCTTGTCGCATTTCCGCTCCGGCCCCTGTACCAATCATTAATGGAATAACACCAGCGGTAAATGCAATTGATGTCATTAGAATCGGTCGAAGACGTAAACGACATGCTTCCAAAATCGCTGATAAGGTATCTTGGCCATTGTCTTTAAGTTCTTTAGCGAACTCCACCATCAAGATGGCATTTTTACACGCTAGAGCCACAAGGACAATCAAAGCAATTTGTGTGAATATATTGTTGTCACCACCAATGAACCAAACACCTGCTAGTGCAGAAAAAATGGTCATAGGAACGATCAAAATGATAGCGAATGGCAGTTTTAAACTCTCGTACTGCGAAGCTAGCACCATGAAAACTAACAAAACAACAAGTGGGAATATATACACCATCGTGTTACCAGCCAAAATCTGCTGGTAGGTTACATCAGTCCATTCATAAACCATTCCCTCTGCTAGGTTTTGATCCAGTACTTCCTCAATAGCCGTTTGGGCTTGGTCAGAGCTGTAACCAAAAGCAGGACTGCCGTTTAGTTCTGCACTAGGGTAGCCGTTATAGTGCATCACGCGGTCAGGCCCAATCGTAGGTATGATCTCCAGTACAGCGCCGAGAGGAACCATTTGTCCGGCAGCATTTCTTACTTTGTAGTTAAGTATTTGGTCAGGTTCGAGACGATAGTTCATGTCTGCCTGGGCATTCACTTTGTATGTTCTACCAAACATATTGAAGTCATTGACGTATAATGATCCTAAATAAACTTGAAGCGCATCAAAAACCTGCTCTAGAGGAACACCTTGCAGCATCGCTTGTTCACGATCTATTTGGATGTCCATCTGCGGCACTTGTATACGAAATGTGGAATATAATCCCATCAGCTCGGGTCTTGTTGATGCCTCACTTATTACCAAGTTCAATTGCTTGAAGAGCTCATCAAACCCCTTGTTCGCACGGTCTTCGATTTGAAGTTTAAAGCCGCCAGTAGAGCCAAGTCCTTGGATTGGTGGTGGTGGAAAAATCGCAACGAAGGCTTCATCAATGATTGAAAAGCTCTTATTCAAAGATGCAACAATCGCATTTGCTCCGAGAGTTGGATCATTTCGTTTATCGAAGTCCTCAAGCGTAACAAAAACGATGCCACTATTCGGACTGTTAGTAAAACCATTGACCGATAAGCCTGGGAAAGAAATGGTTTGTGCTACGCCAGGTGTTGCCAGCGCGAGGTTTTCCATTTCTTTAATAACGGACTCTGTTCGATCTAAACTTGCTGCATCTGGAAGTTGGGCGATCGCAACTAAATACTGCTTATCTTGTTGAGGAATGAATCCTCCAGGAACAGCTTTGAATAGAGAAACCGTTCCCCCGAGTAACGCAATGTATACCACCACAACAACAAGGCTAAAGCGAATCAGCTTCTTGACCAGAGCTTGATATTGGTTCGAGCTATACTCAAAAATTCTATTGAATGGCGCAAAAACATACTTACCAAAAACCGCATCCAAGAGTTTGGTTAGCCGATCGGGTTTTGCGTTCTTATCTTGTAATAGCAGTGCTGATAAAGCAGGCGATAACGTCAACGAGTTAATTGCTGAAATAATCGTCGAGATCGTAATTGTTAGTGCGAACTGCTTATAAAACTGACCGGATAACCCTGTAATAAAGGTTGTCGGGATAAACACCGCACATAACACTAATGCAATTGCAATAATTGGCCCGGTAACTTCGGTCATTGCTTGTTTCGTTGCTTCTAGTGGTGCAAGACCATTATGGATGTTCCGTTCCACGTTTTCGACGACGACAATGGCGTCATCGACGACGATGCCTATGGCGAGAACAAGTCCAAACAACGAAAGTGTGTTAATCGATACTCCGAGCATTTGCATTACAGCGAACGTACCGATTAATGAAACAGGCACCGCAATGATAGGGATGATAGACGCGCGCCATGTTTGCAAAAACAGAATAACTACGACAACAACAAGTACAATTGCCTCTAGCAGAGTATGAACCACCGCGTCTATCGAACCACGAACAAAGACGGTCGGGTCGTAGGCTATTTCATATGAAACTCCAGCTGGAAAGGCTGCTTGTAAACGGTCCATGGTTGAACGAACCTGATTAGATAGCTCAATAGCATTAGCACCAGGGCGTTGGAATACGGGCATCGCCACCGCTGGTTTACCATTTAACAAGGCGCGCAGTGCATAAGAGTTTTGACCTAGCTCTACGCGTGCAACGTCTTTAAGACGTGTCAAAGCCCCTGTTTCGTCAACTTTTACGACAATGTCGTTGAATTCATCAATATTCTCCAAGCGGCCTTTTACGTTCAACAAAACTTGGAATTGGTTTTCATTAGCGGCTGGTTGCGCACCTAATGAGCCTGCTGCCACCTGTTGGTTTTGAGATCGGACGGCGGAGACAACGTCCATTACGGTTAGATTTCTAGAAGCGAGCTCATCTGGATTTAACCACAAGCGCATTGAGTACTCGTCACCACCGAAAAGGCGCACATCACCAACGCCTCCGAGCCGAGCTATCTCATCTTTCAAGTTTAAATTAGCGTAGTTAGCTAAATAACTGACTTCACGGCTAGAATCTGGAGAATATATATGCACAACCATAGTGAGATCAGGAGAGGCTTTTTCGGCAACAACTCCTAACCGTTGGACGGCTTCTGGTAATCGGGGCAAAGCTGTAGTGACGCGGTTTTGAATTTGAACCTGAGCTTTGTCCAAGTCCGTACCTAAAGCAAAGGTTACGGTCAATGTCATTCTGCCGTCACTGGTTGCCTGCGAAAACATATATAACATGTTTTCTGTACCATTAATTTCTTGCTCCAGAGGCGTAGCAACTGTTTCTGCGATTACTTTTGGGTTCGCACCAGGATAGTTTGCTGTAACTACCACTGTAGGAGGGACAACCTCTGGATATTCACTCACAGGCAACTGTAAAAGTGAAATTGCGCCTACTATTAATATCAATAGCGATATCATAGAGGCAAATATGGGTCTTTGAATAAAAAAGTGTGCAAATTTCATTCGGTTGTCTTCTTAGTCTTGAGCTAAACGTTTGTTTGGCAACGATGTTGAGTTTGAAGCCATAATCAATGAAGTGTTGCTAATATCTAGCGTGACATTTTTTGGTGTGACTTTGCTATTTGGGCCAACTTTTGCTGGGCCATTTACCGCAATAATTGAGTCGGCGTTCAAGCCATTCTCGATGGCACGAAATGTTCCGTAACGTTCGCCTAAGGTTACGATGCTGTATTGCAACGTATTCTCTTCATTGAGTGTTAATACAAAGCGGTTTTCTAGATCTGTGCCAATAGAACGCTCTGGAACGAGAACTCGTTCAACTGGTTTGGTTGTTGATATCTGAACTCGGCCAAACGATCCCACTTTTAAGTTTGATTTTGTTGCATCGAATACCGCTCGAACCTGCAAAGTACCGGTGTTTTCGTTGATGGAGTTGTCGACAAAGTCAACGCGTCCAAAAAACTCTTGCCCATTTTGTCCAGATAGTTCAAGACGAGTAGGTAAGTTAGAGTCGGCATTGATTGTCGAGAAGTAACGGTTCCAAGTTCGCTCATCGACATCAAAGTATGCATATACCTGATCGTTAGAGACAATGTTTGATATAACGCTTTGATTTGCGTTTACATTGTTTCCTTTAGTAATGAATGCTCTTGAAATAGTGCCGCTAATAGGGGCATATATCTTCGTAAACTCAAGATCTAACTTTGCGGATTCTAACTGAGCACGCAAGGCCATTAGTTCTGCAGAGCGTTGTTTTACTGCGGTATCTCGGGCCTCTGCTTGTTCCGCTGAGATGGCCTTTCGCTTAACAAGTTGAGCGGCTCTCTTTTGTTCGTTTGCTGCTTGCTCTAGCGCAGCTCGAGCACTCTTAACTTGCGCTTCAAGTCGTGAGACCTGAGCTTTGAAGGTTCGATCATCAAGAGTGACGAGTAAGTCGCCTTTGTTGACACTCTGTCCGTCTTTGAACTCTACCGTTTCAATAACTCCGGAAACGCGTGGCATTAAAGAAACTTTCTCTGGGGCTTGAAGCCTTGTTGTAAAGGTGAACCACGATTGAACGGGCTCATAGATGACTTTGGAGACGTCTATCGTAGGTAAGGGAGTATTAGGTTGTTTGGTTATCTCTTCGTCTGCACAAGCAGCTAAAACGGATAAAAGGCCAATGCCGAAAACTTTCTTTAACATTTGTCGCGCCCTAAATGATTCTGTTCATACTAAAAGGAACGGCATTGTATTCATTGTACCTATGGGTAAATAGGCCCTCAGCGAACATAGAGTAGTGATAAAAATGCACGATTAAATATTGGTCAAAATGCTCATTTTTTGGTTTGAAAAAGATCAGTTTAGGGTTTTAAAGACGTGGAGTATTGTTAAATGTAATAAGCCATAATAGATAGGAATAACTAAACAGAAGCTAAAGATAGCGACGAAAATTAAAGCGTTTTTAATTCGTGCATTATTTGCAATTCACTGATGCAATTTGAACCATAAAAAATTGAAATTAATTTTGTAAAATCCATTTCCCATCACATAAAGAATAAAAACTAAATAAGGAATTGTGCAGTGGATCTCGCAAGCCAACTTGAATTACTACTGGATGTCTCTGAATACGGAACTTTTGCTAAGGCTGCTGACAGAAATCATATAGATCGTTCAGCTTTGTCAAAACAGATCAAAAAGCTAGAGGATGAATTGGGCTTACGGCTGTTAAACCGTTCCACGCGTTCGCTATCCCTGACCAATGCAGGTGTTGAGATGGTGGCGCAAGCCAAGAAAGTAAGAGAGGTTCTAACCGAAACTCGTAGTATTGCTGCTACATTTCAGGATGAACCGAAGGGTAACTTGAAAATATCAAGCTCCACTTTCTTTGGCAGAGCATACTTAAATCAGGCAGTTAAAGAGTTTATAAAACAGTACCCAAACATAACTGTAGAGCTGCTGCTCGATGATAATCGAGTCGACGTTATCCACGAAGGTTTTGATGTTGTGTTTCGTATCGGACCAATCCGAGAGTCCAACATGATAGTGCGTAAGTTGGCAAGCAATAATATGGCACTGGTTGCATCGAAGAGTTTTATTGACAAGTATGGAGCCCCGAGCTCTCCAGAAGAGCTTATAAAAATGCCAGCAGTAATATACTCTAATGCTAACTTTAAGGCGGATAAGCTACGTATAGCGCCAAGCCAGTCATCAAGCGACGTTAGAACGTATAATATCAACGGGCAGTACTTCGTGAATGAAACTGAGTTAATGCTCGATGCCGTAAAATCTGATCTAGGGTATGCTTTAATAGGGCAGTTCTTTCTTCAGGAGAGTTTGAGTAAACAAGATCTTGTCCAGTTGCTTCCTGATTATAATCTTCCCGCAATAGGGGAAATATATGCAATGTATACTCACCGAAATCAACAACCATTAGCCAAACTATTCATTGATACTGTTCAAAAAATAATAGGGACGCCTCCTGTTTGGATGGATTATCTCAACTAATATGAGTACTAGGACATAATGTTTTAGATTGAGGGCTTGTTTATATTTATCCATAGAATATGGTTGAATTTGCACTTTAAAAATAATTGCCACTGTTCATAATTTCACTCGATTCAAACAACACAAGTAGTGGTAATTAAATGAAAATGACAAGAACGTCGATCGCAATCGCTGCACTTTTTTCTGCAAGTGCTGCAAATTCAGCCGTAGTTTATGAAGATCAAGAATCAGTATTAAATATTCATGGCCGAGCGCAAGGGATGTATTATTTCTCTGATGATAAAAATGCAGACGGAGATAATAGCTACATTCGTGTAGGACTTGCAGGTGAGTCTAAAATAAATGAAGATCTTTATGCCTTCGGCTTATATGAGTTGGAATTTAAGTCTAATCGCAGAGATGCTGATGGGATTGAAGATGATGAATTTGATATCCGAAAAGGCTATGTAGGAGTTGGTGCAGATTACGGAACAGTAAGTTATGGACGTCAATACGGTGCGGTCACTTTAGTATCTGACTACACGGATATTTTCCCGGAGTTTGGTAATGAAGCTGCTGGCGTAAGTGCGGATCTATATGGTACCGGTCGCTCCGATTCAGTATTTAAGCTAACGACAAGCTATGAAGGTTTGAATATTCATGTTAGCTATCAGGCTGAAAACGATGAAGTGTCAACAGATGCAGCCTCTTATGGTGCGGCGGCTGACTACAAGTTGCCATATGGCTTCAAAGTTGCGCTTGGTTACAACGAAGGTGAAGGGCAATCGGGTGCAGAAGATGCAGAGCTGCTAACGGGTGCTATTGCATTTGAATACGACAAGTTTTATGCCTCTGTTTTATACAGTGATGGTGAAAACTGGGCTAAAGATGGTTCTGAAAGTAATATTGATTACACCGGTATTGAAGCAGTTGCCACTTATGAAGTAACAGATAAGCTTTGGGCACTAGTTGGCTATAACAATCTAGAGCGTGATGATGAAGATGTCGTCGATTACTACTCACTAGGTGCAGAGTATGATTTGACTTCTAATTTTAAAGCACTAGCAGAATACAGAATTACAGATGTAGACAATGAAGACGATATTCTTGCAATAGCTGCGAGATATTCATTCTAAAAAATTAATAAAGCTAAAAAGCCTGAAACTATTTTCAGGCTTTTTTATTTATCGGTGTAAGTTCATAAGTGCTGACTTTCGTCCATATATAATGGATTATATTGATCGTTACTTGTTTAAGTGTTTTGAATATAATTGTTTTGTTAGCTAGTCCACTGCTAGTTTTCATTTTCATATTTTTTGAATGATGTATTTTTTCTTTGGCAACAAGAAATGTCTTGTTGCCTTTTTTTATTTTCACGCTTTATGGTTAATTAAAAAATAGTCATTTTATATATTGCTATAAACGATAAAAATGTAACGACAATTGTCGATCTTAGATTTAGTTAATCTTTATAGAAAATTAAACTCAATTTCAAGTGTCTTTTTCATTTAAGTGATGTGGAATCCATATGGCGCACCAAGCGAATGACAAAGCGCCAAACGACGAAATGTATCTCAATGAAGATTGGAAAAAAGATTCTTATGTAAACGATAGAGGTAGGGATTGATACTGCTTATGTAAGGAGAGAGCGATTTATGAAAAGCCGTCGTTTCAATATGATTAGACACCTTTACTTTCTTAAAATAGGAAGGGCTCTAAGAAAGTAAAGGTGCAGATGATTTTTTAGTTTTTACCGCCGTCACTTGTTCTGAAGTGATAATCGAAGTTTATGATTGCACGATATTTAACTTCATCACGGTTAAGTGCGTATTCTTCAACTCTCACCTTACTATCATCGATTGCAATATCACGAGGGAAACCGCTTCCAATGATGTTTAGACGATTTCTAAGTTCATGTTTTGATAGCGTTTGGTATTCATCGACAAGATCAAACGCAGAGCTATAAGCGGCATCTTTTGTCGTAAAGTCATTGAGAACAACTTTGTTTGTAGAGTGTTCGACATGAATACCAGCAGTAGCAGATAAACTGAATAATAATAGTGATGAGAGCGTCATTAGTTTTTTCATATAGTCACCTTTTTATTTGTATTACAAAGTCAAGATGTCCAACGAATCCTTGTTAATATCTCTCGACAAAGGTGATAGTGCCATTATAGAAATGTGCTGTACATCACATTTGTGACCATTGACTATGGAAGAATTGTCAACAATAAAACTCAAGCACTTTTGACATTACGGTCAATGTGAAAAAGCGAATATCTGTATGGTTTCGTTAATAATTAAACCACTCTCGGAAACGCTGACTATTCAGTCAAAGCGTATGTTTCTTGTCGTTATAGTGACCTGCCTACAACTTAATCACTTAATGCATGCAATTCAATTGCAATGGCTTGGTATAGATTTTCATTCAGATCTTCCAGCTTAGTAACGATCCTACAAATTCTAGTGATTAAAAAGTCATTGTTTGTGGTTTTTTATTCTTTTGTCGTGTATAAAAAAACTTTACAACAAATGATAAAGGAATATCCATGAAAAAGTTATTGTGTTTTGCTGCACTGGGGTTAGCTGTTTCGACGACGGTTAATGCAGACCCAATTTTAGACGACATCAAAAGTACAGGGGAGCTAAAAGTCTGCTTTGATTCTGGGTATATGCCTTTTGAAATGACAGCAAAAAATGGGCAGTACATCGGGTTTGATATCGATTTGGGTAAGCAAATGGCGCGTGCCATGGATGTTAAGTTTGTGCCGGTAAACACTTCATGGGATGGCATTATCCCAACACTGTTGACTGGTAAGTGTCACATGATTATGGGCGGGATGACGATCACACCTATGCGAAATACTCAGGTGAATTTCGCTGATCCCTATGTGGTTATTGGTCAATCCATTCTCGTAGATCTCAAACATGAAGGTAAAGTGTCTAGTTACCGCGATCTCAATAGTCCAGAATATGTTGTTGCAACTAAGCTTGGGACAACGGGTGAGCAAGCGGTAAAACGATACCTTCCGAAAGCTAAGATAAATCTATACGAAACTCAGTCTGAAGCGGTACTTGAGGTTGCCAACGGAAAGGTAGATGCGTTTGTTTATGACTTTCCTTACAACTCTATTTATGTGGCGGAAAACAAAGGGCAGTTAATGCACTTGGCTAAACCGTTTACTTACGAGCCTTTGGGTTGGGCTGTGCCGCAAGGAAATCCAGATACGCTTAACTTCTTAAACAACTATTTACGTCAAATTAAGGGCGATGGAACTTACGATCGCATTTACGATAAGTGGTTTAACGACGATAAATGGTTAAAGCAAGTTAAGTAATCATTTTGTTATTGTAGAGGAGCGGCTAGCTTCTGGCTCGGCTCATCGCCAACCAAACGGTTCGCGCTGTGAAGCTAACGCTTTTCTTTATTCAAATACCCAACCAACTTTAATCAAAGTCATTCTCGGAATCACATGCAAAATAACTTTAAATCCCTATTGTGGAACGCTGTTTTTGTTCTTGTTTTGCTATCAATTTGCGGTCTTGTCTATCTGTCAGGTAAGCGAATCGATTACAGCTGGAATTGGGAGCGTGTCCTTCCTTATATTGCCACTAACGCTGCTTCATCCATTACCGCGCCTGTCGATGGGAACATCATTCTCGACGAGAATAACCAACTGGCTCTGGAGAGTATTCATGGTGATATTGTTCTTGAACTAAGCCAATATAAGTCTGTGGACGTCTATGAAGGTGATCTTATTTTTGAAGGAGATACCTTAGCAACTATAAAAGAGTGGCGCTCTGGCCCAATTTTAGATGGTGTTGTGACGACCATTAAAATCTCACTCTGGTCACTTATCATTGCTCTAGCGTTGGGCTTAGTTGTCGGACTAATGCGCATATCCAGCAATCCGGCATTAAAAAAGCTGGCGCTTGTGTATGTCGAGGTTATTCGTGGAACGCCTCTTTTAGTACAGATTTTTATCGTTTACTTCTTTATTGGTACTGTGCTTGACCTTGAGCGTTTTACTGCGGGAGTGATAGCGCTCTCCGTGTTTACCGCCGCTTACGTCGCAGAAATTGTGCGGTCAGGAATCCAGTCAATTCCAAGAGGACAAATGGAAGCGGCGCGTTCACTAGGAATGAATTATCCCAAAGCGATGATTTATGTCATTTTACCTCAAGCGTTTAAGCAGACATTACCTCCCTTAGCCGGGCAGTTTATCAACCTGATAAAAGATTCCTCACTTGTCTCCGTGATTTCGATTACTGATCTGACAAAAGCGGGCAGGGAAGTCGTAAGTGGTAGTTTTGCCCCATTTGAAGTTTGGTTTACCGTAGCGGCCCTTTATTTGCTTCTGACTAGTACCTTATCTTGGGCAATACAAACGTTAGAAAAGAAATTGGCAGCAAGTGATTAATGGTGGAGTCATTAATGGAATACATTATTTCAGCAAAAACAATTAATAAAATTTACCCTAATGGCTGCCATGCGCTCAAGGACGTATCGGTAAATGTAGAAAAAGGGGAAGTGATTGTCATCGTAGGACCGTCAGGTTCTGGTAAGTCAACATTCTTACGGACGATCAATCAATTAGAGACAATAAATAGTGGGTCTATTATCGTAGATGGTATCGATATGTACCACAAATCTACGGATATCAATAAACTACGCGCTGATGTGGGCATGGTATTTCAAGGCTTCAACCTTTTTCCACATAAAACGGCGATAGAGAACGTCATGTTGGCACCTTTAAAGGTTTCTAAACGTGACCCTGAATCGGTGAAGAAAGAAGCAAAAGATTTGCTTTATAAAGTCGGTCTATCGGAGAGAATGGATAATTATCCTAATCATTTATCAGGTGGGCAGCAGCAGCGCGTCGCAATCGCTCGTGCGTTAGCAATGAAGCCCAACATTATGTTGTTTGATGAACCCACATCAGCACTAGATCCTGAAATGGTTGGAGAAGTTCTTGATGTGATGAAAGATTTGGCCAAGGACGGAATGACGATGGTCGTGGTTACTCATGAAATGGGTTTCGCAAAAGAGGTCGCTGATAGGGTGTTGTTTATGGAAGATGGTGAGCTTTTGGTTTCTGACTCTCCTGAGCGATTTTTTGATAACCCCACCAACCCTAGATTGCAGAAGTTTTTATCTAAAGTCTTATAATAAAAAGAAAATTTGATTGAGGGCGAGTCCCTCAATCACTTCATTCACTATTGTGGCTCGTAACGTTCGCCTCGCCGAGAGACATAGATAATGGGCTTTTTACTCGAAGTTAATGGCGATAACATTAGCTTGGTCCGAATGAAAGGTCTGGTAAATACTAAAGTGTTTAATCAGCCATTAAGTCTTTGTTCACTTTAAACATAACAATTTCATTTTGAATTGATAAAAATTGTGTTTGAATAGAGCTTATGGATGTTTGGCGGTATGGATGTCTAAATGAAGAAAGTAACAATTTTAGATGGTGGCATGGGGCGAGAGTTGAAACGTATTGGCGCCCCTTTTTCTCAGCCGCTTTGGAGTGCACAAGCGCTAATTGAATCACCACAACATGTAAAAATGGCCCATGAGAATTTCATAGACGCTGGCGCTGAGATTATCACTGTCAACAGTTATGCATGTGTCCCATTTCACTTAGGCGAGGAACTCTATGCAAAACGGGGGACTGACTTAGCAAAATCTGCAGCTAAAATTGCCAGAGATGTAGTCACCAGCTCTAACGGTAGAGTGCTCGTTGCGGGTTCTCTTCCTCCTGTAATGGGGTCTTACAGGCCTGAATTATTCGAGCCGAAAAGGGCACTGGAAGTGGCTTCTGAGTTATTTGAAGCTCAAGATCAATATGTTGATATTTGGTTAGCTGAGACCGTGTCTAGCCTCGCTGAAGTTGAAGTTCTATCAATAATTTTAGCCAAAACAGATAAGCCCAATTATCTTGCTTTCACCTTAATGGATGAGCCTAACTCTTTGCCTCGCCTTCGCTCAGGGGAATCTCTTAAAGTCGCGGTTAATACGCTGTTGAAAACAAATGTTTCAGGTATCTTTTTCAATTGCTCTATTCCTGAAGTTGTCGAGCAAGCGATCATAGATACACAAGCAGTATTGAGTGAGTCAGGTAGAGAATTGACGATAGGTGTTTTCGCAAATAGCTTTGCTCCGATAAAGCAAGCGCACCAAGCCAACGAGACCATTCAGGAAGTTCGTCATTTCTCTCCGACTGAATATCTTGAGTATGCTAAAAAGTGGCATGCGCAGGGAGCAAGCATTATTGGTGGTTGCTGTGGGATTGAACCACGTCATATTAAATTGCTAGCGACTTGGAGAGACACTCTCGAAAACGCCTAATTTTGGTGAAGCGCAGGGAAGTATGGCAAGAGGTTTTGTTTTTCATTCATCGTTATAGACAAAATAAAGGTCTTTCATATCTGGCAAAGTAACAAGATGCTTTAACTTGCTCATTACTTTGCCAGTTTGCCTCGAGATCTTTATTAATTATTTTTGGTTCAGATTAACGACAATCTTTCCAACTGTTCTCTGATTTCGCATGTCCAAGAGTGCGTTACCTACATCCTCTAAGCCGATGATCTTCAGTTTCGGTACTTCCAATTCTCCATTTTCTAATAGCTCAGACACTTCCTTTCCGGCATTAACGATACTTGCAAACCCTCTCTCGCCAAAGACATGACCAGAGCCCAAACTTATTTGGTGGAAGCCCAAGCCTTTTAAGAAGGCATCTGGATATTGAGAAGGGTCGACAGTCTTGACGAGCTCCACCATTTCGCCCTCAAAGGTTAACACCGAGGCTGCAATTCGATCGTTATCACCGCCTACACAATCGAGTGCAACCTCAACGCCATGATTTCCGGTAATGTCCATTACTCGCTGAACTACATCTTCATGATGATAATCAATCGTATGGGTTGCTCCTAACGAGGACAAATATGCGTGATTAGCTTCTGAACTAGTAGCAATGATCTGTTCAACACCAAATGTCTTTGCTAACTGAATAGCAAAGCTTCCAACGCCGCCAGCACCTCCGGCGATAAAAATGCTGCTTCGATTTGAAATATCGAGCTTGTCTACCAAAGCGCGATATGCGGTCCAGGCTGCGCAAGGTGTAGATGCTGCCACTTCAACCGGAACCTGAGGGTGCTTTATGAGCGTTCTTGAATCATGGATAGCAAATTCAGCGAATCCACCGTGATGGCGTCTCATGTTTCCGTGATACAACACTTTATCGCCAACCTTCCAATCAACGACCGCATCGCCTACAGAGACTATTTCTCCTGATACGTCTAACCCGCCAACAAAATTGTTATCCATGTTAGTGACCATGTCTGACCAATAATGAATTTTTGCATCGACAGGGTTCAAACCAACAGCGTTAACTTTAACCAATACATCCAATTGGGTTTCTAGTTTTGGTGTAGGTAATTCGGATAAAGAGAAAGTATCGTTATCTCGTTGGTAAGTTATCGCTCTCATAGGTTTTGCTTATTATTAAGAATGGTCGAAAGTCATACTAACTCAGAGGGTGCTGCTGAAATAATTATGGTTTTTTCTTATTTTGATAATTTTAGGTTATGTTTGATAAAAAGGATTCGAGATGCTCTGAAATTATCATCGACAACCAGTCTGCATAGCTAACGACATGTAACTTTATGATAAGTATTGACTAGTTTTATTATTCCATTTTTATGGAAATATTTTGTTGATCTTTTGTTTTGTGATTCTATACTTCCAGAAGTGTCGAAATAAAGGCTTGTCTATCAGGTAAGCTTGTTAGCGAAAAATGACGAGGAGAGTAAATGTGAATACAGAAATTATAACTATGGCTAAAGAAGCGCTGGATATGTTTGCGTTTCTAGCAACCGAACTTATCATCTTATTTCTGGCAATTAGCTACATTGTCGGTGTGTTGCAAGATTTTCTAACGCCAGAAAAAATTCAATCTATTCTCAGCTCGAAAAAGGGTAAAGGTTACTTCATTGCTGCGTTGCTAGGTTCGATTACGCCTTTCTGTTCGTGTTCGACCATTCCTTTCTTAAAAGGCTTGTTGCGTGCAAGAGCAGGTTTTGGACCTATGATGGTGTTCCTATTTGCAAGCCCGTTGCTTAACCCAGTGATTATTGGCTTGTTTGTGGTGACTTTTGGTTGGAGAGTTGCGGTATTTTACTTTGCTATCGCGATGTCAGTATCAGTGGTAGCAGGCTATGTACTTGAAAAACTAGGGTTTGAACGTTACGTCAAACCAGAAGCATATCAAGCGGTAGGTTCTTCTTCGTGCGGTACTTCTTGTGGCGATTCCAGCAAGAAAAAAGAAGAAGCGAGACCAGCATCAATCTGTGGTACCAGCGCTTGCAATGAACCTACGCCAGTTGCGGCGAAAACATCTTGCTGTGGTGATGCACCAAAACCTGAACCTAAAGTGGAAGTGTCTTGCTGCTCATCAGACGGTAGTGCAACAGCGACAGTCTTGGAAGAGAAAGAACCTAGCCGCTGGGCACGTATTTGGCAATCAACTTGGAAAGACTTTAAGCAAGTGTTCCCTTATCTCATGATGGGCATTGCGATTGGTTCATTTATCTATGGCTTCATCCCGACGGAGTTCATTGCGGAGTTCGCTGGTGAAGCGAAGTGGTACGCGATTCCGGTCGCAGCAATCATTGGTATTCCATTGTACATCCGTGCAGAGGCGGTCATTCCACTTAGCGCGGCACTAGTACAAAAAGGTATGGCTCTTGGATCTGTTATGGCGCTTATTATTGGTAGTGCTGGCGCAAGTCTTACAGAAGTGATTTTGTTGAAATCAATTTTTAAGAACCAAATGATCGCTGCCTTCCTAATCGTTATCTTAACGATGGCCATGGGAGCGGGTTACTTATATACGTGGGCTTTTTTATAAAAATAACCCTCGGGCGATTGCTCGAGGGCTCTGTTTTTGTCGCCATATAGGGAAAGGGAAGTTTCCTATACCGCGCAGGCTATAAAAAATAACGAGATTACTCGTAAATACTATAGGAGAAATATTTGCTGGCGATGGTTTTATGCTTACCGCTCTGGATCAATTTTTGTATTCCGCTATCGAGTAATGCTTTTAATTCTTTGTCTTGTTTTCTCACTGCTACGCCAACGCCACGGCCGAACCACTTTTCCTCTGTAAACGCTGGTCCAGTAAAGTGATAGCCTTCACCTTGTGCAGTTTCAAGAAAACCAGCACTTAAACCGATTGAGCCGCCAAATACAGCATCTAACCGTCCATTGAGTAGATCGGTAAATGCCTCATCGAACGTACCATAACGACGAATATCAATATCTGGATACAAGGCAGAAAGGTACTTATCACCAATTGTGGCTCTTTGAACTCCAATAGATAAACGATTTAGGCTGCCGTCCTCCATGTTGATTTCTCTATCATTTTTCATTACAAAACGAGTCGGTACTTTTGCATAAGGGACGGTGAAATCGACTTTCTTTTCTCGTTCTTCTGTGATTGTCATTGCAGCAATAATCGCATCGTTCTTGCGACTAAGGAGAGAAGGGATGATGCCATCCCAATCCATTTTTGAGATAACGCACTTTACTTCTAACTCTTTGCATAACGCGTTAGCGAGGTCGACTTCAAACCCTTCTAGCTTTCCCTCTTTTGTCGTCCAGCTAAATGGAGGGTAAGCCCCTTCAACAGTGAAGCGAATTTGTTTCCACTCTTTCGCATGGCTGAAAACTGAAAATAAGCTAATAAACAATACGACTATCCATTTCATAAACGTTTCCTTGTAACTATTTGGAAACCAATGTTTAACACAAAGTAAGCAAATATCAATGGAAGTGCATATATGTGTGACCTTTCGCCCGCATTGTGTGAGCGAAAGGTTTTGCGTGTATTACAGCTTATCTTCAATAGTTACGAGGGGAACTCTCGTTGAGACAGCGTGAAGTGCAATGTTGTGAATCATTTCATCGACCGTGGTACAGCTATCCATTAAGATCGAAACATCATACTTGTCCGCAGATTTTGAGATAGCAGTATGTGTCACGCAGTTTTGTGTCATCATTCCGCATACAAGTAACTCCGTTACATTTTTGCTTGCCAATACTTCTTCTAAACGTGTTCCTTCAAAGCTATCTGCGAAGTGCTTTACCACGATTTCGGAATTCGGCGCTAAAGCAAGAACTTCTGGGTGAATATTGGCACCGTCGCTGCCTTCATTGAAGAATGGGGCAATACCCATGGCAGGGTCGGCAATATGCTGAATATGAATCACAGGAATGTTTTGCTCATTGGCTTTAGTTATTGCTCTCTTAACATTGTCTAAAGTCGATTCTGTATTCCATAAAGGAAACTTTCCTTCCGTGAAATAGTCGTTTTGCAAATCAATTACAAGTAGGGCTTTTTGAGTCATTTTCTTTTCCTTTTATTGAGGATCATTGCGGTACGAATAATATAAAGACTTTTAGCCACCTTCTTTAGAGTCTAAAATGACACAAAAGAGTCAAAAAGCGACACTTGAAGATAAATGAAAATAGCACTCGTTAATTACCCAGATAGCTCGCAAGCCTCCGTATATGGTTTAAGCGAACTCTTCGAGATGGCAAACCGTGCGGCGGCTAAATTGGGCGTTGATGTGCACTTTGAAGTAGAGATATTGGATCACTGGTCAAACACGCACTTCGATGTGAAAACAGCGGTAATGATTCCGCCTAGCGGCACTGGTCAATATTACTTAGAACCAGAGCCAGAGCTACTCGACTGGTTAAATGTCCAATATAGTAAAGGTGCGATTTTAGCCTCCGCCTGCGCTGGTACTTTTATTCTTGCTCAAACCCAGTTGTTGACCAATAAGTCTTGTACGACACACTGGGGCTTGGCTCCTTCATTAGCGAGTCAGTTTCCCGATATCCACGTAAGACAAGAAGCCATCCTTATTAACGAAGGAACGATCATTACGGCTGGGGGTATGATGTCATGGGTGGATTTAGGTTTGGAGCTGGTTTCCTTATTTGCGTCACCGGCAGTAATGCGCCTGTTAGGAAAAATGTTGGTTATTGATACTGGTCCGAGAGAGCAACGCTTTTATCAACAGTTTACTCCAAACTACCAACATGGTGATGAGGTAATTGTTCAACTACAGCACTATATAAACGATCATTATCAAGGAAAACTGAGCAATAAAGAGCTTGCAGAGTTGAGTTGTTTAACAGAAAGGACATTGCAGCGACGCTTTAAAAAGGCGACAGGTTTCAATGTTAACCAATACATACAAAGCTTAAGAGTACAAAAAGCTTGTGATTTACTTGAGTCGACAACCCTAACATTTGACGCAATATCATTTAGAGTGGGTTACCAAGATGTGAGCGCGTTCAGGAAAATATTTAATAGGATCGTAGGTTTAACACCGAAGTCATTCAGATCTCGGTTCTGTTCATGAACGCTAGAAGTAAGATAATGTTGGTATTAAACATTTATAACTCAGAAGCAAACACGCATATTTTTACAAGCTGGCTTAGCGTGATGAAAAGGGATAACAAGCTAAGCCAACCGTAGCGATCTTCTAAGTATTGAGAACTTTTTAGGATGCTTAAAGTGTTCTCAAATTACAACGACTTGTATAGGCCGCTGTTAATCGAAAAGCTATGTGATTTCCAAAACCAGTTTCCCAATATGTTGCTTGCGCGAAAATACTTCTTGCGCTTGACCTATCTGGTTCAAGGGAAATGACTCCGCGACTAAGGGACGAATTGCGTTCTGTTCGATATAGCGAACCAAGTTACCGAATACTTCTGGTGCCAAAACGGTACAACCAAATAACGTTAGGTCTTTAAGGTAAAGAGTTCTTACATCCAGCTCGACAATTGGGCCGCCTATGGCGCCGGAAACAGCGTATCTTGATCCTGGCTTTAGTACCTGAAGAAATTGTGGCCACTGCTCTCCTGCGACCAAATCAATCACTACGTCAACGCTGTTTTCTCCGAGAGTCGCTGTTAAATTTGCATCGCGAGGGATAACTTGGTTTGCTCCTAATGCCGTGATCTGTTCTTTCTTTTCTGGGCTGGCGATAGCAATGACGTATGCTCCACGCGCCTTCGCCAGTTGGATTGCGGCAGAGCCAACACCACCGGATGCCCCTGAAATCAGTACGGTATCGCTCGCTGTGACATTAGAGCGGACAAGCATGTTCTCTGCAGTTGAATAAGAACAAGGGAAGGAGGCCAAGTCGATATCCGATAAACTACTATTCACTGCATATGCATGTTTACTGTCAACAACAGTGAACTGAGCAAAGCCACCATCACATTCTGAACCGAAGTACCAAGGCAAGCTAAGTGCTTGACTGTTGAAGCGCGTAATACATGGTTCGATGAGCACGCGCTGGCCGACTCGTGATGGGCAGATATTCTCACCAACAGCGACGATGGTACCGCATACATCGGCACCTTGGATTCGAGGGAGAGATAGCGCGTCTCCTGACCAACTTGCATCCATGCTATTGGCGTCGTTTTTAGAATACCATGCTGTTCGGGTATTGATGTCGGTGTTATTGACTCCGGCGGCGGCTACTTGGATCAATACATCATCAGGCGAGGGGACTGGCACAGGTATATCATCGCGGTAACGAAGCATATCTGGCCCACCATGACCGATAAGTTGGACGCCTTTCATTACTTTCGGGATTGTGGTCATTGATTGTTCTCCTTCATTAGTTCTAGCAGAGTGTGTTCAGCGGATGCAAAGGCAGCGTGACCGAGAACCGGCCATGCGTTGGATAAACCTTCATGTAACAAGAAGAGTGTGGTTGCGAGGTCTTCTCGCTGACTTAGTTGGAGCATAAGCTGACGGACCGCCAATTTGTGTTGTTTTACTGCTTGATTAATCGATAGATTTTCTGGATAGGCTGCTAATGCATTGATGGACATGCAGCCATTCGGTGCAAACTCCTTCATCCAATCCTCGAGGCGAGTGAATAGGTGTAATACAGCCGGTGTTCCATTGGCAGGGGCGTCTTCGAGCAAAAAACTCAAATACCTTTGATGGCGATGCTCGAGAGCTGCAACAATCATCGCTTCCTTGGAGGGGTAGTATTTGTACAGGGTTCTCAGGCTGACTTCGCAGGCGTTTTTGAGTCGGGGCACACTCGGCTCGGCGAAGCCATACTGACTGAATGCTTTTTCTAGGCTTGCTGCGATTTTTTCTTTCACTATTTGATACACCAGGTAGAACGTTTGTTTTACTTAAGGGTAGAATAAACTTTCTACTTCAGTCAATGGTGTATTTAAACTCTGTATTGAAAGCCCGACGTAATGCCGGGCTAACTTAAGTGATTTTTATCGATTTGGAACGTGAATCAGTGTGCCGTTGCGTGCTGCTCTCCACGCTTGTCTAGCATTCCGCTGAAACGGGTTAGTAGTAGAGCACCTAATACTACGATCGCGCCAATCCAAGGTGTGTGCATCAGCCCAGCATTGGCCACGATAAGGCCACCGCCCCAAGAACCCAGTGCAATACCTACGTTAAATGCAGCAATGTTGAGACCAGAAGCGACGTCGACTGCATCAGGTGAATATTTCTCTGCTAGTTTGACAACATAAACTTGAAGCCCTGGAACGTTACCAAAGGCAAACGCACCCCAGACAAGAATGGTCACTACTGCAGAAATTGGATTAAATGCTGTGACACTAAACACGAGCAATACCACAATTAGGCCCGAGAAAATCGCTGTCAGAGCTTTGATTGGCCCCATAGAGTCGGCCATCTTTCCGCCCCAGATGTTGCCGAATGCGACTGATACACCATAAACCAACATAATTAGGCTGATAGCGCTAGAGCCAAACCCCGAAACTTCTTCCAAAATAGGAGCCAAGTAAGTGAAGGCTGTGAACGTACCACCGTAACCGAGCGCGGTGATTGCGTACACCAAAAGTAGACGAGGTTGAGTCAAGACTTTTACTTGCGATGACAGCTTGGTTGCTGGTGGTTGTTTCAGATTACTCGGCACTAGCAGAGCGCTTCCTATCAGTGCGATGATTCCAAGGATCGCGACGATTAGGAAGGTTGCCTGCCAACCAAATGTCTGGCCAATCCAGGTGCCAAGTGGCACGCCCGTCACTAGAGCTACGGTCAGACCGGTAAACATAATAGCAATTGCGCTAGCGGCTTTTTCTTTTGACACTAGGCCAGTGGCGATAGTCGAGCCGATCGAAAAGAACACACCGTGTGCAAGCCCGGTCAGTATCCTTGCTGTGACTAGAGTGTTGTATCCAGGTGCTTGCCAGGCTAACAGATTGCCAAGAACAAACAGTGCCATAACAGAAAGCAGAACGTACTTTCTTTTCCAGTTACCAGTCAGCGCTGTTAAAACGGGAGCACCAACCGCGACACCAAGTGCGTACAGGCTAACTAAAAGACCCGCTGAAGGTAATGATACGTTGAGGTCGGAGGCCATAGTCGGTATCAGACCGACAATTACAAACTCCGTGGTTCCAATAGCAAAGGCGCTAAGCGTCAATGCAAGTAAAGCTAAAGGCATAACAACTCTCTCTTATAATCATTGAATATGAATGGATAAACGAATAGCCCGTCTCCATGTCGTGTATTATTAAAGAGTTATTCGTTGCGAAAAATGGTGTTTATTACAAAATACTTTTGTTATAAGTGAAGGAAATGCGCAGTTAGGAAAGGGGGTGAAATGTTAACCCGATCAGATGAATTAGAGATTCTAATGGCAGTTGTGGATAGTGGCGGATTTTCTTCCGCTGCTGATGCACTAGGTATTCAAGTCGCTAGGGTATCTCGTGCGGTTAGTAAAGTTGAATCACAGTTGGGGGTAACGTTGCTGAATCGCACGACGCGCAGAGTCGAAGTTACTGAGGAAGGGCATCAGTTTGTTGAAGCGGTTCGCTTAGGTTTACTACAAATACAGCAAGCTGAAGAAGAGATCATCACACGAGGTGAATTACCCAAGGGGCGCTTAAGAGTTGATGCCGCTAGCCCATTTGTTTTACATCAACTCGTGCCGTTAATTAAGCCATTTAAAGAGGCTTATCCTGATATTCAACTCGATCTTACCTCTAATGAGGGTTTTGTGGATCTATTGGAAAAAAGAACCGATGTGGCGATACGTATTGGACGATTATCGGATTCAACACTGCATGCTAAACCTTTAGGAACAAGCCCATTATTTATCGTGGCCACGCCTGGTTATTTATCTAAACGAGGTTTCCCTGAAGCGGTGGGCGATTTGCGCAGTCATAACTTGATCGGTTTTTCTGGCGCTAAAGTGTTAAATCAGTGGCCATTACGAGGGTTTGAGATGATAGAGCCTGATATCCTATCCAGCAGTGGTGAAACGGTTAGACAGTTAGTGCTGGCAGGGAACGGCATTGCATGTTTATCTGGCTTTATGGTGAAAGATGATCTTGATTCTGGACGGTTAGTGGCATTGTTTGAATCGGAAAAAATCACAAATACTGGACGAGAACAGGTCAATGCTGTGTTCTACAAATCTTCTTCAGTCTCTAAGCGTATTTCCGCGTTCATCGACTTTATTCAACCAAGACTTACTTTAAAATAACACTATTATTGTTGTTTTAACAAAAGAATTTTGTCGTTATTGCAGCTTTTGTTTTTCCAACTGCCAAGCCTAGCGTGCCACCCCTTAGTAAGGTGGCACATATTTTTATTTGATCTTAGTTAAAGCGTGGCAACACGTACTGAGCGATCTGTTCCATTGATTTATCAATTGGTTGGCTATTACGACGGAAATGCAACCCGATGTGATTGACTCCTGCTTCTTGCATTTTTTCTAGCTCATCGCTCAAGCCATTGACTCCGGCCCGGATACCAAAATGATGCCGAACGACTGGTGCATTTGGGTTATCGACTAAATCAAGATGAATAAAGCTGGCGTAGGGTTTGTTTCCCGCTACGGAGCGCCAAAGTGCAACGCGGTGTTCATGATCATCAGGTGTGCCTGGGTAGGCGAGCCAGCCGTCTAGGTTTTCTCCTATCCATTGTGGACTTTGCTGCGCTAACCCTGCGACATAGATAGGAATATCAGCAAACTCGGGTAATAACTGTAGATCGTTACCCAGTTTATCATTTTGCGTATCTTTCAAAATCTCTACACTTTCTCGAAAAGCTGAGCCACGGCTGTCAAAGTTGGCATTAAAAACGGGATATTCACTAGGGCGGTCTCCACTAGCCACACCGAGTATCAGGCGGTCACCACTTAACTCGTTGATGGTCGCAGCGGCTTTTTTCACTAGCCAAGGTTGTCTTAACGGTAATACTATCGCTGCTGTCCCTAGTAGAATGTTGTCGGTGCACGCAGAGAGATAGCCAAGATAACTGAACGGTTCATAAATTTGTGCCGCGTCTCCAAAGTTAGGGTCGTACAACGGGACATCTCTCACCCACGCTACGTTAAAGCCTAACTTATCGGCTAACATAATACGCTGTTTATGTGCACTCATGTCTGGTACGCCGAATGGTTTTCGTTGGAGCAGGCGTTTTGTCTGGCCTTCTTGGGTCCAGTCATTATCTAGGGGGAGCTCAACACCGATGGTGAATCTGTTACTTAAATCTTTATGCATTATGAAGCCTGACTATTACTTTGAGTACTAGGAGGCAAGGTGCCTCCCTGATATTCAGGACACTATGAGATTTTTGTTGTGAGAAAAAGCGGCAAAAAGACAAAAGTGTTTTGCCACAAACAGCGGTGGTCTTTAAAGGAACTGGTGGTTCTCTACCTTGATTTCTTGCTTGATGAAGTCAATAAAAGAGCTGATCCGGCGTGAGGTACTGGCATTTTTGTAATACACCGCATGAACTGGCTGTTCGACATTATGCGTGTGTTCACTAAGCACGCCCACTAAGCGACCAGCTTGTCGGTCAGAGTAGGTCATAAAGTCAGACAGGCAAGCTATCCCCGCACCATGTAAGGCTAAACATCTTAGCGTCTCGCCATTATCAGATCTTAGGCTACTCATAATACGCAGAAGTTTGTTCTTATCATCCATGATCGGCCATTCCTTAAGATACTCCGGCTTGTTGAATCCAAGTAGCTTGTGATTGAGTAACTGATCTATTGAGGTTGGAGTACCATGTTGTCTTAAATACTCTGGACTCGCGACGATTCGAATCCGACTTTTACCAAGAAATATCGCGCGCATGGTTGAGTTTTGTAGCTCACCGATACGAAAAGCAACATCGGTTTTTGTTCCCAAAAGGCTAATATTTTCCTCATTGGAATTGAGATCGATTTCGACTTCTGGATACAAGCTCTGATATTTAGCAATGTGCGGCGTTAGTACGTGCAGTAAGAAGGGGGTAGCTGCGTTTATTCGTAGGAGGCCAGAAGGCTTATATTTCTGGCTTTTCAGTTGTGCTTCGGCATTCTCTACTGCTTCTACAATATGTCTGACTTTATCGAGGTATATCGTTCCTTCATTAGTAACATCTAACTTACGGGTTGTGCGATTTAACAAGGTCGTTTCGAGTTTGGCTTCTAGCCGAGATACCGATCGACTCACCGCCGAGACGGTCATCGATAACAGTTCAGCCGCAGAGCTGATTGAACCCGTATCGACCACGGCCATAAAGGTGCGCATTTCATCTAGAGTAGCTTTCATTGTTGAATATATTTCAAATTAGATTTGAGTATTGTTAACTTTACGGAAAGTTTCTTGCGGCGTAAAGTTTTGCTTCGAATCAACTATAAAATCGATAATTCAGGAGATTTAGATGAAAGTACCATCATTTGGCGTCGGCACGTTTCGTTTAGAGGGTGAAGTAGTTAAGGATTCAGTCCGTAATGCGTTAGAAGTGGGTTACCGCGTAATTGATACTGCACAGATTTACGGTAATGAGGCAGAAATCGGTGAAGTATTGACACAGTCCGGTATTGCACGTGATGAGCTATTCATTACGACCAAGATCTGGGTTGATAACATGAACACGGAACAACTCATTCCAAGTCTAAAAGAGAGCTTAGAAAAGCTAAATACAGATTATGTGGATTTGACCTTGATCCACTGGCCTGGCAATAACAATAACTTGAACGAATACATGGCTTCATTACTTGAAGCTAAATCGCAAGGCTTAACCCGTAATATTGGCGTATCCAACTTTAATATTGACTTGTTGCAACAAGCGATAGAAGTGGTCGGTAAAGAGAATATTGTTACTAACCAAATCGAGCTTAGCCCTTATTTGCAAAATCGTAAGTTGGTCAGCTTCATGCAGGAAAACGATATTCAGGTAACGTCTTACATGACCTTGGCATATGGGAAAGTACTTGGGGACCCAACTATTGCAGGTATTGCTGAGGACTATCAGGCCACGCCAGCTCAAGTCGCGCTTGCTTGGGCTTTGTCAAAAGGTTACGCGGTGATCCCGTCTTCAACTAAACGAGAGAATTTAGCAAGTAACCTGAAAGCACTTGAACTTAATCTGAGTGAAGAGGCGATTGCAAAGATAGATGCGTTGGAAAGAAATGGCCGCGAAGTAAACCCTGAAGGGCTAGCGCCTGAGTGGGATGATTGAGTGAGTTTCACAGGAAATCATTGCCTAAATGACACCTCTGCAATCGCTGACTTCCTCAGCGTTTGACGGTAGTACAACACCATAGACGATAACGGCTCGCTTGTCTGACGATAGTGCGAGCTTTTATCTTTTTGGCCTATTAGTTTACTGTATTCTCCCGGCCTTCAATTTGGCCGGGAGACGTCATTTAGAGAACAGTTACCATTCGATTGTAGAGCCATCAAATACGCGGAAGCTTCCGGATTGCTCAAGTGTTAGCTGTTCTGCGACCGAAACAATGCCTGCAACACTTTCCTCGGCAGAAAAGGTTGCGTCCTCACCGCCCATATCGGTTTTTACCCAGCCGGGATGAACTGCGACAGTTTTTACTCCTTGCGATTCGAGATTGCGTGCTGCTGATACTAGAACCTGATTAAGCGCTGCTTTAGATGCTCGATAACTGTACATGTTACCTGAACTGTTATCGCTTAAACTCGCAACTCGGGTTGAGATTCCCACGATGGTTTTGTGCTGACTTTTCGCAACGTTGTCTTGTAGGGCTTGAATTAGCAGGGCAGGTGCGACGGTATTTATGTTTAGTACTTCTAGCCATTTTTTCTGGGTCATTTCGCCAAGCTTTGCACACTCTTCGCCTAATACACCTGCATTAAGAATTAAATGATCGAGCGGACGATCCGCTAATTGAGTGGCTAACTGATCGATATCTTGTTGGTTAGTGACGTCTAGAGCCATCAGTTGAAGTTGATTGGGTTGGGTTACTAGTTCATTGAGCTGCTTAGCATTTTCTGGTGAACGACAAGTTGCGATAACTTGCCAACCTTTTCCAAGGTAGTGGCGGACAAATTGCAAGCCTAAGCCACGGTTAGCGCCAGTGATTAATACAGTAGACATCGCTTCTCCTACGTTGTTGAGTTGAACAACGACTATATTAGAGGCGACGTATAAGCATGTAATCAAAACAGTACAAAAATGGCCTAGGATTCGACATTGTCAAATCTTAAAGTTTGAGAAAGATGCTGGCAAAGTGTTTTAGCCTAGTGACCGTCAGTTCGGAGGCAGCACCGCTAACACCTGCAACAGCAACGACTTTACCATCCAAGTAAAGGGGGATCGCTAAGCAATTGAGGTTTGGCTCTGCCTCTTCTAAATCGAGTGCGTAACCTGATAATACAACCTGATTAAGTTCAGTTTCTAACGTGGGGGATATTTGGCTTTCAAGGCGCAATGTTCGGCGAAGCTCATCATCAAAACTAAGAAAAACCTTGCCGATCGCAGATGTTGTGAGTCCTTCTCGTTTCCCTCTCGGGCTACGGATAGTAAGAGGGTTATCCTGCTCTATAGCATCGATATACAAGTACTCTTTAGCGCCACTTTGTACAGCGAGGTAAGCAGTGTTGTTAGTCATTTGGGCCATTTTTTTCAGCAATGGAACAAAATGTTGTCGGATAGCTTCGTTTTTTTGTTCAATCGGCTTAGACAGTTCATAGCATCTAAACCCTAGGCTGTAGCTATGGTTGTGTTTGGATACATATCCAAGAGAGTGTAGAGTCGCAAGTAACCCGTGAACAGTCGTCTTATTTAACTGGATCGCATTACTGATCGTCTGTAATGATAGGGGAGACTCACTCATCGAGAGCAACTCGAGGATTAGAAAACCTCGCTCTAGAGACTGAATGTTTTTTCTTGCCTTGGGCACAAAGACTCCTTGATGATGGTGTTGCATCTGAATGTCTTACTGATGCTTCCACCTATAACAAACCACTACGCTGGTGGTTTGGTTTTATTAGAGAATATACTCAGCACTTAAACTCATCGGCTCGTTGTATGCATCCACAAGGGAGTTTTTTCCTTGCTTCTTAGCATTGTATAACGCTTGGTCTAATATCGAATAGAGCTCATCAAAGTTGGTGAGTGGCATTGAGGTTGATAGATAGGCCAGACTCGCAGATATATTCAATTGATGGTTATTAAGCGAATGTACACTCTTTTCTGAAATTGTTTTATGCAGACTTTGTATTCTAAAGGGAACGTCAATCTCATCGACGTTTTTCAATAGCAAGATAAACTCTTCTCCACCTAAACGACCCAAGTACTCTCCCTTATTAAGTTTAGCTTTAAGCGCTTTGCATACCTGTTGTAGTACTAAGTCGCCAGTCGGATGACCATACTGATCATTAATCGCCTTAAAGTCATCTAGATCGATTAATGCTAGAACGTAGCGGAAGTCTCCTTCCGCTTTGGAGGTGTGGCTTTTAATCGTCTCTATAATTGCCGCTCTGTTTAATGCACACGTTAAGCTGTCTATTTTGGCTTTTAAGCGTGTTTGTCGCTGAACCATCAATGCCAGAGCGAGGAGAATCAATAAACAGAAAACAACAAAATTATAAGTGCGTTGTTGGTCTGTGAGTTTTTCAAACTGGTACTGACTTAGAAGAGTTTCGTTGTTCAACTGCGCGACTTGTAGATCATATTCATACTCTTTTTTAGTGAGATCTAGTGCCTCTAACGCCTTGATATTACTCGCGTCTCGGTTCGTTAGTTCAATCGTCGAGTAGGCCTTGTGATGCTCCAGCGCCTTTTTGTAATCATTTTGAGCTTGGTATGCTTTTGAGAGGAGTAATTGGGCTTGCGCTTGCAATAAGGGCCTAGCGTTTTTTACCGCTAATCTTAACGCAATTGTACCGTGTTCAATCGATTTTTCGGGTGTATGGTTCTTTAAATATGCCAATCCAGCAGCCAAATGACCCTCTGTTTCAAGGTGCGTATTCTCATAAGTTTGGGCAATGTTTAATGCTCTTCCAATGTAATCTACCGCGGTATCCAATTGCCCAGAATCGGCCAAAGCAGCAGATAACCCTAAATAGGTCAACCCTTGCCCGTATGGATAATGAAGTTGTTCGAGAATCGTTAATGCATTTTTGTAGTGGCTGATGGACTTATCGAGTTCTTTGGATTTTCTGTACATCGCTCCTAGACTATGTTCGACTTGCGCAACTTCAAGAGGTGTCCCTTCATCTTGGCGAACCAGTAAGGCTTGAATGAGATATTGCTCTGATTGTTCAAATTGCCCCAGCTCTGCAAGTAAATTGCCGATGTCATTGTAAATCCCTGAAGGATCGCTTTGCGTCGACATGTTGGCCATCAACTGTCGATACAAACTTAAGGCTTTTTCATAGTCACCACGGTAATTGTAGTTATTTGCTACCACGCGCAAAGCAAGATCAACAGGGAAGTTTTCTTGATGCTTATGATTTAAGTGGCTCTCTATGGATGAGCAATAAAAGTTTGCTTTGTGATAACGACCTTGTTGATTCAGCGTATAACAAAGTTGATAGTTCATCAGAGCCTTGCCTTCGGAATCGGATATTTTCTTCATTGTCTGTCGCAAAGAAGAAAAGCTATCTACTGAGGCCTCGTAACTACCATGCTTACGTTCATTTAAGGCAAGAATATATTCTGATTCTAATTGAGAAAAATGGTTGTCTAAGACTTGACTGCTGCCGTAGTAAGGCTGATTTATGTTTGACATATATTCATAAATCAATCCACTTACGTAGAGCTTTTCGCTGTCCGATTTCGCTGTATGGTAGCGATCTTGAAGCATGCTCAATGCCGACTCAGGGTTGCTTCGTAGTGTGGTTTGGTAGACAGAGTGCCACTGTGTGATATTTTGGTTTGGTTCAATATCTTGAGTGTCGCTTGCATATACTGGAGTGAGCAAAAGTGACGCAAGCAAGGGATAGAGCACGCGCATGTTTAAACGAGCCTTTAATTTAAGGTGCCTTTAAAGTTGAGTTATCATAGCGCTTTTAACGCATCAGCGTTGTGATTAAGTTGGGTGTACTAAGAAAAAGAGTAGTAAAACTATGCACTTGGTCGAGATATTGAAAGAAGAGGCATAAAAAAGAAAGACCTCAACATAAAGTTGAGGTCAGAAATCTTTAATCAATGTAAAGCTTTGCTAGATCTTGAGGCTCCATTTCTTTGCCTTCTAACTGATCGTTCCAGTTAGTTCCAACAAGAACACCATCTTCAGCAAGAGTCAAAAGCCAATCTTCAACAAAGATATCTAATGGGATTTCTAGTACAGTAAAATCTGCCCATTCTTCAACATTATGTGCTTCTGCATCTTCTTTAGAAGACCAGAAAGGCATGACTTCGCTGTTTTCGAATTCAGTTGAATCGCAAGATAGCCAACCTTCTTCATTGCGTAAACCCCAAACCAATTGGTTTTCTTTCGTTTCTGCAACAAAAAGGTCAAGGTTCGCTTGGATATCTGATGTAAGTTTGCTCATTTCAAAACTCTCGTTGTTATGACGTGGCTAGAGTAACACTAAAGTGCCGATTCCTAAAGCATAATACGGTTGTCGAAATGAGTAAAAATAAAGGAGCCGAAGCTCCTTTTCTGAGGTTAAGTATTCACTCGTTTTTGTTTGCTTTGTGCTTGCAGAGCAAACAAAAACAGGTACTTTACCTTTCTGGAAGAGTTGTGAATATTGTCCATTCTCTTTTTATCTCGCCTTTGTAACCAACGACTGATGCGGTTACTCGACGATTTAAAGCATGGCTGACTTCATCGGTCCCTTGCTGTGCTAAGTGAGTGTCACCAAAACCAACAATGCGGACTCTACTCGGTTCGATGTCGTAGCTTAGTAGGGCTTCACGGACATTGCGTGCTCGTCTTTCAGAAAGATCTTGGTTATGCTTTGAACCACCAACTTTACTAGCATAGCCGTGCAGCTCTATCGAAGTAGTAGGGTACTCTTTTAAAAAGTCGGAAAGCTCTCGGACTTGTCTTCTGAAGACTGGATTGATCTCATCAGAGTCGTTAGCAAAAAGTATCCGCACTTGCATGTTATCTGATGCTTTAATGTATTCTCCACAACCGTCGTTGTCGACCTCTGAGCCTTCAGGTGTACCTGGGCACATATCTCGAGCATTGATGACACCATCGTTATCGTCATCTTGCAAATCTGCTATTTGTTCTGCATTTGGTACAGGACGATACTCATATTCGTCTTCAGCAACAACGTGTTGAGTGATGGCGAGCATACCCAATGCAAATAGAATCTTCACTGGTTTCATGATCAGTACTCCACCTTTTCATTCCATTCTGTAGGTACATCGACACGCAAGGCATTTAACAATTGGCCAGTCGCGTTCATAACGCGGTACTTGGCGTACTGCTCTGAGTATCGAGCATCCAAGTAGTTCTTTCTCGCTTCGAAAAGTTCGTTTTCAGTATTTAACAAGTCCAGCAGAGTGCGTTTTCCAATGCGATACTGCTTTTCGTAGGCGATGACAGTTTCAGAGGCCGAATCTACGTGATCCGCTAGGAACTCTTTTTGTTGAAGTGTTAAATCTAACGCACTCCAAGATAGACGAAGACCTTCTTCGACTTGGCGGTATGCACGTTCTCTTAAGTCTTTTGCTTTATTTAGTTGGTAGGCAAAACTTTCAGCGTTGGCTACGTCACTACCACCGTTAAAGAGGTTGTAACGCATGCGCAACATCGCTGTTGTCTCTTCGCTGCTTCCTTCAATACCGCTTGCATCATCACGCCATGTTTGAGCCGCTTCTACCGATATCGTTGGGTAGTAAGCTCCCTTAGATTGCTTGTATTGGAACTTTGCAGAGTCCACATCAGCTACCGAGATTTTGATTACTGGGTGTGACTCGAATGCCAAGTCAATCGCTTCATCGATGGTGTAGGGAATAAAGTTTTGGTCCGCTCTTGGGAAAATCAATCCTTGTGGTGACTGTCCGACAAGGCGTGTAAAGGTGGTGTGGCTGTCATATAAGTTGTTCTGAGCTGCCACCAAGTTACCGTGAGCCTTTGCTAAACGAGCCTCTACCTGGGTTAGGTCTGCTGTAGAACCGATACCTGAGTTAACTCGCTTTTTAATGTCTTCATAGATCTTCTTATGCACTTTCAAGTTATTCTCGGAAAGTGTAAGAATTTCATAAGCTTTTACTGAGTCTAAATAAACTTTCGCGACCTCTAGAGCGGTGTCTTGGGCATCAGCTAGAAGTTGATAACGGACCGATTCAGCATCAGCTGCTGTTCGATCCATATCATTAAGTGTCGCTGAACCATCCCATATTAGCTGGGTTAGTGTCACGGTGGCTTCTTTTCTTGTCAGATCGGTTGAATCTCGCCCTGACTCTGCAGGTTTGATTCCTTCGTAACCGATACCGGCATCTAAGTCTACGGATGGGAGGTAAGCACCACCAGATGCTTCATTCACATACTGCTTGCTAACGAATTCATTGAACGCACTTTTGATGTCAGGATTGGTTTTTAATGTGTTTTCAACCGCTTGCTCTAGCGTTTGCCCAAAAGCATGACTAGCGGTGAACATACCAATACAAAAGGCGTTGGCACGAGTCCACTTCACTGTGATTCTCCTAGATAATGGTAAAAATTCTCGAGGTGATAGGGCTTATAAGTGGAATACTTATAAGGGCGTCAATAATTTAGCGCACAATAACATTAATATGCGATGAAGTAACCTGTTGATTCGCTGTTCATTTGTTTCAATTTTGATAAATCAACCTACTAAATCTGCCTAAAAATTGAATTAAGATCTCAAATTAAACATGGAGGTAATGGCTAGAAACGAGAGTCCAGATTTTAATAAAATAAAACACTTATGCATCTGGATTCTTATTGATGTATGACACATAATTACTTTATTGAGCATCAAATTGCTGTTATTGCACTATATATTCGGGCAATATATAGCAAATTAGTATTGTTAGTCAAAAACTTGACAGTTATTTAGGGTTAAGGTTTATATGGATCGTACAGCATTAGTGCCACTCGGTAATCAAGTCGTCGTAATAGGTTTGGATGGGCAGCTGAGAGTCCTTGCAGAAGGACAGCAGCCTCTACCAGGTGAAGTGATAGTGGCAATGACAGATGCTGCGCCTCAAGACCTGAAAATTCAGCTTGCTCAAGAGCAAGGTTTAAAAGATATTTCAGACGATGTAGCACAGATTATTAGTGCTATTGAGCAAGGTCAAGACCCTTCTGCTATTGATGAAGAACTCGCACCTGCAGCGGGTGAAAATAGTGGCTCCAGTTTGCAAAATAGTGCCACGATTGTACGAGATGGTACTGAAGTGCTAGCCTCAACAAACTTTGAAACTATTGGCCTAGAATCCCTCGGCTTATCTGAAACACAAGCGTTGACCTTAAATGACTTCTTCACAACAGGTATCGAGACAAGTGGGGATGGCTCAAGTAAGCCACTTACTAATTCGCCAGTGACATTAAGCGCTGTTGAGGAAGATAGCGATCCAATCACGATAACTACTGAAGAATTACTATCGAATGTCAATATTGATGATGCCGATACTCTTGTCATTACAAACGTCACTATTGAGAGTGGGAATGGCACCTTAATTGATAACAGCGATGGCTCTTGGACTTACATCCCAGAAGCTGATGATGACACTGAAGTGTCATTCTCCTATGACATCATTGATGATGGTGGTGTTATTAATGGCACTGCTAACTTAGATATTACGCCTGTTAATGACGCGCCAATAGCAACTAATGATGCGATTCAAACTGACGAAGATTCCCTGGTTGTAATTGATGTGCTCGCTAACGACAGTGATATTGAAGGTGATGATTTAATCATTACCTCTGCTTCTGTACCAGAAGAGCAAGGTATCGTTGAGATTATCGATGGTAAGCTTGTTTTCACTCCGGCTGAAAATTTCAACGGTAATGCAACGATTAGCTACACCATCTCAGATGGTGAGTTAGAGGATGAAGCTCAAGTTTCGGTAACAGTAAACTCAGTTAACGATGCGCCTATTGCCTCTAATGATACAACAATTACAGAGGAAGATAGCTCAGTAACGATTGATGTCCTGCCAAACGACACCGATATTGATGGTGATAAGCTGTCGATTGAATCAGCGTCTGTGCCGAGTGACCAAGGTTCTGTCGAAATTATTGATGGAAAACTGGTGTTCACACCGGCTGAGAACTTCCATGGTGACGCTGTAATCTCTTACACCGTGACCGATGGTTCGCTGACTGACCAAGCGACGGTCAACGTCACCGTAAATGCGGTGAACGACACGCCTGTGGTTGAAAGCAGCATTGCAGACCAAGCCTTGGCGGAAGACTTTACGCCATACAGCATCAATCTGAATACCGCTTTCAGCGATGTGGATAACGTGGATGGCGAGTTAACGTTTAGCGTCTCTGGCAACAGCAACATTCAAGTGGCGATCGTCAATGGTATTGCTACGTTCACTCCAACCGCAGACTGGAACGGCTCAGAAGCGTTGACCTTTACTGCCACCGATCCAAGCGGCGAGAGCGTTAGCCAAACGGTGAACTTCACAGTTGCGCCTGTGGCAGATATTGAATCTGACCGCGCGACGGTTGTGGAAGACACGCCAACCATCATCAAGGTCTTAGGTAACGACACGTTCGAAGGCGACGATAAAGTGGTGTCGCTGGATACCAATAACGGTCCAGCCAACGGCACGGTCTCGGTCAACCCGGATGGTAGCGTAACCTACACGCCAAACGACAACTTCCACGGCACAGACAGCTTCACCTACATCGTTACCTCCGGTGGGGTGTCAGAGTCCACCACGGTGAACGTCGATGTGACGCCAGTGAACGATGCGCCAGTGGCAAAAGATGATACCGCTGTCACTGACGAAGACACGCCAGTGACGATTGATGTCCTACCAAACGATACTGACATCGATGGTGATACGTTAAGCATTGATTCGGCGTCTGTGCCGAGTGACCAAGGTACAGTTGAAATTGTTGACGGCAAGTTGGTGTTCACACCGGCTGAGAACTTCCATGGTGACGCTGAAATTACTTACACGATTACTGATGGTGCACTGACTGACCAAGCAACGGTCAACGTCACCGTGAATGCGGTGAACGACACGCCTGTGGTTGAAAGTAGCATTGCAGACCAAACCTTGGCGGAAGATTTTACGCCATACAGCATCAATCTGAATACCGCTTTCAGCGATGTGGATAACGTGGATGGCGAGTTAACGTTTAGTGTCTCTGGCAACAGCAACATTCAAGTGGCGATCGTCAATGGCATTGCTACGTTCACTCCAACGGCAGACTGGAACGGCTCAGAAGCGCTGACGTTTACGGCTACCGATCCAAGCGGCGAGAGCGTTAGCCAAACGGTGAACTTCACAGTAGCGCCAGTGGCGGATATCGTGGCAGATAAAGCGACGGTTGTGGAAGATACGCCAACCATCATCAAGGTCTTAGGTAACGACACGTTCGAAGGCGACGATAAAGTGGTGTCGCTGGATACCAATAACGGTCCAGCCAACGGCACGGTCTCGGTCAACCCGGATGGTAGCGTAACCTACACGCCAAACGACAACTTCCACGGCACAGACAGCTTCACCTACATCGTTACCTCCGGTGGGGTGTCAGAGTCCACCACGGTGAACGTCGATGTGACGCCAGTGAACGATGCGCCAGTGGCAAAAGATGATACCGCTGTCACTGACGAAGACACGCCAGTGACGATTGATGTCCTACCAAACGATACTGACATCGATGGTGATACGTTAAGCATTGATTCGGCGTCTGTGCCGAGTGACCAAGGTACAGTTGAAATTGTTGACGGCAAGTTGGTGTTCACACCGGCTGAGAACTTCCATGGTGACGCTGAAATTACTTACACGATTACTGATGGTGCACTGACTGACCAAGCAACGGTCAACGTCACCGTGAATGCGGTGAACGACACGCCTGTGGTTGAAAGTAGCATTGCAGACCAAACCTTGGCGGAAGATTTTACGCCATACAGCATCAATCTGAATACCGCTTTCAGCGATGTGGATAACGTGGATGGCGAGTTAACGTTTAGTGTCTCTGGCAACAGCAACATTCAAGTGGCGATCGTCAATGGCATTGCTACGTTCACTCCAACGGCAGACTGGAACGGCTCAGAAGCGCTGACGTTTACGGCTACCGATCCAAGCGGCGAGAGCGTTAGCCAAACGGTGAACTTCACAGTAGCGCCAGTGGCGGATATCGTGGCAGATAAAGCGACGGTTGTGGAAGATACGCCAACCATCATTAAGGTCTTAGATAACGACACGTTCGAAGGCGACGACAAAGTGGTGTCGCTGGATACCAATAACGGTCCAGCTAACGGCACGGTCTCGGTCAACTCGGACGGCAGCGTCACTTACACGCCAAACGACAACTACCACGGGGCAGACAGCTTTACCTACATCGTCACCTCCGGTGGGGTATCGGAGTCCACCACGGTGAACGTCGATGTGACGCCAGTGAACGATGCGCCAGTGGCAAAAGATGATACCGCTGTTACTGATGAAGACACGCCAGTGACGATTGATGTCCTGCCAAACGACACCGATATTGATGGCGATAAGCTGTCGATTGACTCGGCATCTGTGCCGAGTGAGCAAGGGACAGTCGAGATTGTTGACGGCAAACTGGTGTTCACACCGGCCGAGAACTTCCATGGTGATGCCGAAATCACTTACACCATCACCGATGGTTCGCTGACTGACCAAGCGACGGTCAACGTCACCGTGAATGCGGTGAACGACACGCCTGTGGTTGAAAGTAGCATTGCAGACCAAACCTTGGCGGAAGATTTCACGCCATACAGCATCAATCTGAATACCGCTTTCAGCGATGTGGATAACGCCGATGGTGAGTTAACGTTTAGCGTCTCAGGTAACAGTAATGTCAATGTCTCAATAGAAAATGGCACCGCGACCATTAGCCCAACGGCAGACTGGAACGGCTCAGAAGCGTTAACCTTTACGGCTACTGATCCAAGCGGTGAAAGCGTCAGCCAAACGGTAAACTTTATGATTGCGCCTGTGGCAGATATTGAATCTGACCGCGCGACGGTTGTGGAAGACACGCCGACCATCATTAACGTCCTAGGTAACGACACGTTTGAAGGCGACGACAAAGTGGTGTCGCTCGATAGCAATAACGGTCCAGCCAACGGCACGGTCTCGGTCAACCCGGACGGCAGCGTCACTTACACGCCAAACGACAACTTCCACGGTACAGACAGCTTCACGTACATCGTTACCTCCGGTGGGGTATCGGAATTCACCACGGTGAACGTCGATGTGACGCCAGTGAATGACGCGCCAGTGGCAAAAGATGATACCGCTGTCACTGACGAAGACACGCCAGTGACGATTGATGTTCTGCCAAACGACACCGATATTGATGGCGATAAGTTGTCTATCCAATCGGCGTCTGTACCTGAAGCGCAAGGCACAGTTGAGATTGTTGATGGAAAATTGGTCTTTACACCAGCCGAGAACTTCAATGGTGACGCCGAAATCACTTACACCATCACTGATGGTTCACTGACTGACCAAGCGACGGTCAACGTCACCGTGAATGCGGTGAACGACACGCCTGTGGTTGAAAGTAGCATTGCAGACCAAACCTTGGCGGAAGATTTCACCCCATACAGCATCGATCTGAATACCGCTTTCAGCGATGTAGATAACGTCGATGGCGATCTGACCTTCAGCGTCTCTGGTAACAGCAACATTCAAGTGGCGATCGTCAATGGCATTGCTACGTTCACTCCAACCGCAGACTGGAATGGCTCAGAAACCCTAACCTTTACCGCCACCGATCCAAGCGGTGAAAGCGTTAGCCAAACGGTGAACTTCACAGTAGCGCCTGTGGCAGATATTGAATCTGACCGCGCGACGGTTGTGGAAGACACACCAACCATCATTAAGGTTTTAGGTAACGACACGTTCGAAGGCGACGATAAAGTGGTGTCGCTGGATACCAATAACGGTCCAGCCAACGGCACGGTCTCGGTCAACCCGGATGGCAGCGTCACTTACACGCCAAACGACAACTTCCACGGTACAGACAGCTTCACGTACATCGTTACCTCCGGTGGGGTATCGGAATTCACCACGGTGAACATCGATGTCACGCCAGTGAATGACGCGCCAGTGGCAAAAGATGATACCGCTATCACTGACGAAGACACGCCAGTGACGATTGATGTCCTGCCAAACGACACCGATATTGATGGTGATAAGCTGTCGATTGAATCGGCTTCCGTACCTGAAACACAAGGCACAGTTGAGATCGTTGATGGCAAACTGGTCTTCACACCGGCTGAGAACTTCCATGGTGACGCTGAAATTACTTACACGATTACTGATGGTGCACTGACTGACCAAGCAACGGTCAACGTCACCGTGAATGCGGTGAACGACACGCCTGTGGTTGAAAGCAACATTGCAGACCAAACCTTGGCGGAAGATTTTACGCCATACAGCATCGATCTGAATACGGCCTTCAGTGATGTGGATAACGCCGATGGTGAGTTAACGTTTAGCGTCTCTGGCAACAGCAACGTGTTGGTTTCGATTGAAAATGGCATCGCGACCATTAGCCCAACCGCAGACTGGAACGGCTCAGAAGCGTTAACCTTTACGGCCACCGATCCAAGCGGCGAGAGCGTTAGCCAAACGGTGAACTTCATAGTAGCGCCAGTGGCGGATATCGTGGCAGATAAAGCGACGGTTGTGGAAGACACGCCAACCATCATTAAGGTTTTAGGTAACGACACGTTCGAAGGCGACGACAAAGTGGTGTCGCTGGATACCAATAACGGTCCAGCTAACGGCACGGTCTCGGTCAACCCGGATGGCAGCGTCACTTACACGCCAAACGACAACTACCACGGTGCAGACAGCTTTACCTACATCGTTACCTCCGGTGGGGTATCGGAGTCCACCATGGTGAACATCGATGTGACGCCAGTGAATGACGCGCCAGTGGCGACCAATGACAATGCCGTTACTGACGAAGACACGCCAGTGACGATTGATGTCCTGCCAAACGATACCGATATTGATGGCGATACGCTGTCGATTGAATCGGCGTCCGTACCTGAAACACAAGGTACAGTTGAGATCGTTGATGGCAAATTGGTGTTCACGCCAGCTGAGAACTTCCATGGTGACGCCGAAATCACTTACACCGTTACCGATGGCTCGCTGACTGACCAAGCAACGGTCAACGTCACCGTGAATGCGGTGAACGACACGCCTGTGGTTGAAAGCAACATTGCAGACCAAACCTTGGCGGAAGATTTTACGCCATACAGCATCGATCTGAATACGGCCTTCAGTGATGTGGATAACGCCGATGGTGAGTTAACGTTTAGCGTCTCTGGCAACAGCAACGTGTTGGTTTCGATTGAAAATGGCATCGCGACCATTAGCCCAACCGCAGACTGGAACGGCTCAGAAGCGTTAACCTTTACGGCCACCGATCCAAGCGGCGAGAGCGTTAGCCAAACGGTGAACTTCATAGTAGCGCCAGTGGCGGATATCGTGGCAGATAAAGCGACGGTTGTGGAAGACACGCCAACCATCATTAAGGTCTTAGGTAACGACACGTTCGAAGGCGACGACAAAGTGGTGTCGCTGGATACCAATAACGGTCCAGCCAACGGCACGGTCTCGGTCAACCCGGATGGCAGCGTCACTTACACGCCGAACGACAACTACCACGGTACAGACAGCTTCACCTACATCGTTACCTCCGGTGGGGTATCGGAGTCCACCACGGTGAACGTCGATGTCACACCAGTGAATGATGCACCAGTGGCGACCAATGACAATGCCGTTACTGACGAAGATACACCAGTGACGATTGATGTTCTGCCAAACGACACCGATATTGATGGCGATACGCTAAGCATTGATTCGGCGTCTGTGCCGAGTAACCAAGGTACAGTTGGAATTGTTGACGGCAAACTGGTCTTCACACCGGCTGAGAACTTCCATGGTGACGCTGAAATCACTTACACCGTGACCGATGGTTCACTGACTGACCAAGCGACGGTCAACGTCACCGTGAATGCGGTGAACGACACGCCTGTGGTTGAAAGTAGCATTGCAGACCAAACCTTGGCGGAAGACTTTACGCCATACAGCATCGATCTAAATACCGCTTTCAGCGATGTGGATAACGTGGATGGCGAGTTAACGTTTAGCGTCTCTGGCAACAGCAACATTCAAGTGGCGATCGTCAATGGTATTGCTACGTTCACTCCAACCGCAGACTGGAACGGCTCAGAAGCGCTGACCTTTACTGCCACCGATCCAAGCGGTGAAAGCGTTAGCCAAACGGTGAACTTCACGGTTACCCCTGTGGCGGACATCGTGGCAGATAAAGCGACGGTTGTGGAAGACACGCCAACCATCATTAAGGTCTTAGGTAACGACACGTTTGAAGGCGACGACAAAGTGGTGTCGCTCGATACCAACAACGGTCCAGCCAACGGCACGGTCTCGGTCAACCCGGATGGTAGCGTAACCTACACGCCAAACGACAACTACCACGGTGCAGACAGCTTTACCTACATCGTTACCTCCGGTGGGGTATCGGAGTCCACCATGGTGAACATCGATGTGACGCCAGTGAATGACGCGCCAGTGGCGACCAATGACAATGCCGTTACTGACGAAGACACGCCAGTGACGATTGATGTCCTGCCAAACGATACTGACATTGATGGCGATACGCTGTCTATCCAATCGGCGTCTGTGCCGAGTGACCAAGGGACAGTTGAAATTGTTGACGGCAAGTTGGTGTTCACACCGGCCGAGAACTTCCATGGCGACGCTGAAATCACTTACACCGTTACCGATGGTTCGCTGACTGACCAAGCGACGGTCAACGTCACCGTGAATGCGGTGAACGACACGCCTGTGGTTGAAAGCAGCCTCGCAGACCAAACCTTGGCAGAAGACTTTACGCCATACAGCATCGATCTGAATACCGCGTTCAGTGATGTGGATAACGTGGATGGCGAGCTGAGCTTCAGTGTCTCTGGCAACAGCAACATTCAAGTGGCGATCGTCAACGGTATTGCTACGTTCACTCCAACCGCAGACTGGAACGGCTCAGAAGCGTTGACCTTTACGGCGACCGACCCAAGCGGCGAGAGCGTTAGCCAAACGGTGAACTTCACGGTAGCGCCAGTGGCGGACATCGTGGCAGATAAAGCGACGGTAGTGGAAGACACGCCGACCATCATCAAGGTCTTAGGTAACGACACGTTCGAAGGCGACGATAAAGTGGTGTCGCTCGATACCAACAACGGTCCAGCCAACGGCACGGTCTCGGTCAACCCGGATGGCAGCGTCACTTACACGCCAAACGACAACTTCCACGGTACAGACAGCTTCACCTACATCGTCACGTCCGGTGGGGTATCGGAGTCCACCACGGTGAACGTCGATGTCACACCACTGAATGACGCGCCAGTGGCAAAAGATGATACCGCTATCACTGACGAAGACACGCCAGTGACAATTGATGTTCTGCCAAACGACACCGACATTGATGGCGATACGTTAAGCATTGATTCGGCGTCTGTGCCGAGTGACCAAGGTAAAGTCGAAATTATTGATGGAAAACTGGTCTTCACACCGGCTGAGAACTTCCATGGCGATGCTGAAATCACTTACACCGTGACCGATGGTGCACTGACTGATCAAGCGACGGTCAACGTCACCGTAAATGCCGTAAACGACACGCCTGTGGTTGAAAGCAGCATTGCAGACCAAACCTTGGCAGAAGACTTTACGCCATACAGCATCGATCTAAATACCGCTTTCAGCGATGTGGATAACGCCGATGGTGAGTTAACGTTTAGTGTCTCTGGCAACAGCAACATTCAAGTGGTGATCGTCAATGGCATTGCTACGTTCACTCCAACCGCAGACTGGAACGGCTCAGAAGCGTTAACCTTTACTGCCACCGATCCAAGCGGCGAAAGCGTTAGCCAAACGGTGAACTTCACAGTAGCGCCTGTGGCAGATATTGAATCTGACCGCGCGACGGTTGTGGAAGACACACCAACCATCATTAAGGTTTTAGGTAACGACACGTTCGAAGGCGACGATAAAGTGGTGTCGCTGGATACCAATAACGGTCCAGCCAACGGCACGGTCTCGGTCAACCCGGATGGCAGCGTCACTTACACGCCAAACGACAACTTCCACGGTACAGACAGCTTCACGTACATCGTTACCTCCGGTGGGGTATCGGAATTCACCACGGTGAACATCGATGTCACGCCAGTGAATGACGCGCCAGTGGCAAAAGATGATACCGCTATCACTGACGAAGACACGCCAGTGACGATTGATGTCCTGCCAAACGACACCGATATTGATGGTGATAAGCTGTCGATTGAATCGGCTTCCGTACCTGAAACACAAGGCACAGTTGAGATCGTTGATGGCAAACTGGTCTTCACACCGGCTGAGAACTTCCATGGTGACGCTGAAATTACTTACACGATTACTGATGGTGCACTGACTGACCAAGCAACGGTCAACGTCACCGTGAATGCGGTGAACGACACGCCTGTGGTTGAAAGCAACATTGCAGACCAAACCTTGGCGGAAGATTTTACGCCATACAGCATCGATCTGAATACGGCCTTCAGTGATGTGGATAACGCCGATGGTGAGTTAACGTTTAGCGTCTCTGGCAACAGCAACGTGTTGGTTTCGATTGAAAATGGCATCGCGACCATTAGCCCAACCGCAGACTGGAACGGCTCAGAAGCGTTAACCTTTACGGCCACCGATCCAAGCGGCGAGAGCGTTAGCCAAACGGTGAACTTCATAGTAGCGCCAGTGGCGGATATCGTGGCAGATAAAGCGACGGTTGTGGAAGACACGCCAACCATCATTAAGGTTTTAGGTAACGACACGTTCGAAGGCGACGACAAAGTGGTGTCGCTGGATACCAATAACGGTCCAGCTAACGGCACGGTCTCGGTCAACCCGGATGGCAGCGTCACTTACACGCCAAACGACAACTACCACGGTGCAGACAGCTTTACCTACATCGTTACCTCCGGTGGGGTATCGGAGTCCACCATGGTGAACATCGATGTGACGCCAGTGAATGACGCGCCAGTGGCGACCAATGACAATGCCGTTACTGACGAAGACACGCCAGTGACGATTGATGTCCTGCCAAACGATACCGATATTGATGGCGATACGCTGTCGATTGAATCGGCGTCCGTACCTGAAACACAAGGTACAGTTGAGATCGTTGATGGCAAATTGGTGTTCACGCCAGCTGAGAACTTCCATGGTGACGCCGAAATCACTTACACCGTTACCGATGGCTCGCTGACTGACCAAGCAACGGTCAACGTCACCGTGAATGCGGTGAACGACACGCCTGTGGTTGAAAGTAGCATTGCAGACCAAACCTTGGCGGAAGATTTCACCCCATACAGCATCGATCTAAATACCGCTTTCAGCGATGTAGATAACGTCGATGGCGATCTGAGCTTCAGCGTTGCTGGCAACAGCAACATTCAAGTGGCGATCGTCAACGGTATTGCTACGTTCACTCCAACCGCAGACTGGAACGGCTCAGAAGCGCTGACCTTTACGGCCACCGATCCAAGCGGTGAAAGCGTTAGCCAAACGGTGAACTTCACAGTTGCGCCTGTGGCGGATATCGTGGCAGATAAAGCAACGGTCGTGGAAGACACGCCAACCATCATCAAGGTCTTAGATAACGACACGTTCGAAGGCGACGACAAAGTGGTGTCGCTGGATACCAATAACGGTCCAGCCAACGGCACGGTCTCGGTCAACCCGGACGGCAGCGTGACTTACACGCCGAACGACAACTACCACGGTACAGACAGCTTCACCTACATCGTTACCTCCGGTGGGGTATCGGAGTCCACCACGGTGAACGTCGATGTCACACCAGTGAATGATGCACCAGTGGCGACCAATGACAATGCCGTTACTGACGAAGATACACCAGTGACGATTGATGTTCTGCCAAACGACACCGATATTGATGGCGATACGCTAAGCATTGATTCGGCGTCTGTGCCGAGTAACCAAGGTACAGTTGGAATTGTTGACGGCAAACTGGTCTTCACACCGGCTGAGAACTTCCATGGTGACGCTGAAATCACTTACACCGTGACCGATGGTTCACTGACTGACCAAGCGACGGTCAACGTCACCGTGAATGCGGTGAACGACACGCCTGTGGTTGAAAGCAACATTGCAGACCAAACCTTGGCAGAAGACTTTACGCCATACAGCATCGATCTAAATACCGCGTTCAGTGATGTGGATAACGTGGATGGCGAGCTGAGCTTCAGTGTCTCTGGCAACAGCAACATTCAAGTGGCGATCGTCAACGGTATTGCTACGTTCACTCCAACCGCAGACTGGAACGGCTCAGAAGCGTTGACCTTTACGGCGACCGACCCAAGCGGCGAGAGCGTTAGCCAAACGGTGAACTTCACGGTAGCGCCAGTGGCGGACATCGTGGCAGATAAAGCGACGGTAGTGGAAGACACGCCGACCATCATCAAGGTCTTAGGTAACGACACGTTCGAAGGCGACGATAAAGTGGTGTCGCTCGATACCAACAACGGTCCAGCCAACGGCACGGTCTCGGTCAACCCGGATGGCAGCGTCACTTACACGCCAAACGACAACTTCCACGGTACAGACAGCTTCACCTACATCGTCACGTCCGGTGGGGTATCGGAGTCCACCACGGTGAACGTCGATGTCACACCAGTGAATGACGCGCCAGTGGCAAAAGATGATACCGCTGTCACTGACGAAGACACGCCAGTGACAATTGATGTTCTGCCAAACGACACCGACATTGATGGCGATACGTTAAGCATTGATTCGGCGTCTGTGCCGAGTGACCAAGGTAAAGTCGAAATTATTGATGGAAAACTGGTCTTCACACCGGCTGAGAACTTCCATGGTGACGCTGAAATCACTTACACCGTGACCGATGGTGCACTGACTGATCAAGCGACGGTCAACGTCACCGTAAATGCCGTAAACGACACGCCTGTGGTTGAAAGCAGCATTGCAGACCAAACCTTGGCAGAAGACTTTACGCCATACAGCATCGATCTAAATACCGCTTTCAGCGATGTGGATAACGCCGATGGTGAGTTAACGTTTAGTGTCTCTGGCAACAGCAACATTCAAGTGGTGATCGTCAATGGCATTGCTACGTTCACTCCAACCGCAGACTGGAACGGCTCAGAAGCGTTAACCTTTACTGCCACCGATCCAAGCGGCGAAAGCGTCAGCCAAACGGTGAACTTCACGGTAGCCCCTGTGGCGGACATCGTGGCAGACAAAGCGACGGTTGTGGAAGACACGCCAACCATCATCAAGGTCTTAGGTAACGACACGTTTGAAGGCGACGACAAAGTGGTGTCGCTCGATACCAACAACGGTCCAGCCAACGGCACGGTCTCGGTCAACCCAGATGGCAGCGTCACTTACACGCCAAACGACAACTACCACGGGGCAGACAGCTTCACCTACATCGTTACCTCGGGTGGGGTATCGGAGTCCACCACGGTGAACGTCGATGTCACACCAGTCAATGACGCACCAGTGGCAAAAGATGATACCGCTGTCACTGACGAAGACACGCCAGTGACGATTGATGTTCTGCCAAACGATACTGATATTGATGGTGATACGCTGTCTATCCAATCGGCGTCCGTACCTGAAGCGCAAGGCACAGTCGAGATTGTTGATGGCAAACTGGTGTTCACACCGGCTGAGGACTTCCATGGTGATGCTGAAATCACTTACACCGTGACCGATGGTTCGCTGACTGACCAAGCGACGGTCAACGTCACCGTGAATGCGGTGAACGACACGCCTGTGGTTGAAAGCGGCATTGCAGACCAAACCTTGGCAGAAGACTTTACGCCATACAGCATCGATCTAAATACCGCTTTCAGCGATGTGGATAACGCCGATGGTGAGTTAACGTTTAGTGTCTCTGGCAACAGCAACATTCAAGTGGCGATCGTCAATGGGATTGCTACGTTCACTCCAACCGCAGACTGGAACGGCTCAGAAGCGCTGACCTTTACTGCCACCGATCCAAGCGGTGAAAGCGTTAGCCAAACGGTGAACTTCACGGTTACCCCTGTGGCGGACATCGTGGCAGATAAAGCGACGGTTGTGGAAGACACGCCAACCATCATTAAGGTCTTAGGTAACGACACGTTCGAAGGCAACGACAAAGTGGTGTCGCTGGATAGCAATAACGGTCCAGCTAACGGCACGGTCTCCGTCAACCCGGATGGCAGCGTCACTTACACGCCAAACGACAACTACCACGGTACAGACAGCTTCACCTACATCGTCACGTCCGGTGGGGTATCAGAGTCCACCACGGTGAACGTCGATGTGACGCCAGTGAATGATGCGCCAGTGGCGACCAATGACAATGCCGTTACTGACGAAGATACACCAGTGACGATTGATGTCCTGCTAAACGATACTGATATTGATGGTGATACGCTGTCTATCCAATCGGCGTCCGTACCTGAAGCGCAAGGCACAGTCGAGATTGTTGATGGCAAACTGGTGTTCACACCGGCTGAGGACTTCCATGGTGATGCTGAAATCACTTACACCGTGACCGATGGTTCGCTGACTGACCAAGCGACGGTCAACGTCACCGTGAATGCGGTGAACGACACGCCTGTGGTTGAAAGCAGCATTGCAGACCAAACCTTGGCAGAAGACTTTACGCCATACAGCATCGATCTAAATACCGCTTTCAGCGATGTGGATAACGCCGATGGTGAGTTAACGTTTAGTGTCTCTGGCAACAGCAACATTCAAGTGGCGATCGTCAATGGTATTGCTACGTTCACTCCAACCGCAGACTGGAACGGCTCAGAAGCGCTGACCTTTACTGCCACCGATCCAAGCGGTGAAAGCGTTAGCCAAACGGTGAACTTCACGGTTACCCCTGTGGCGGACATCGTGGCAGATAAAGCGACGGTTGTGGAAGACACGCCAACCATCATTAAGGTCTTAGGTAACGACACGTTTGAAGGCGACGACAAAGTGGTGTCGCTCGATACCAACAACGGTCCAGCCAACGGCACGGTCTCGGTCAACCCGGATGGTAGCGTAACCTACACGCCAAACGACAACTACCACGGTGCAGACAGCTTTACCTACATCGTTACCTCCGGTGGGGTATCGGAGTCCACCATGGTGAACATCGATGTGACGCCAGTGAATGACGCGCCAGTGGCGACCAATGACAATGCCGTTACTGACGAAGACACGCCAGTGACGATTGATGTCCTGCCAAACGATACTGACATTGATGGCGATACGCTGTCTATCCAATCGGCGTCTGTGCCGAGTGACCAAGGGACAGTTGAAATTGTTGACGGCAAGTTGGTGTTCACACCGGCCGAGAACTTCCATGGCGACGCTGAAATCACTTACACCGTTACCGATGGTTCGCTGACTGACCAAGCGACGGTCAACGTCACCGTGAATGCGGTGAACGACACGCCTGTGGTTGAAAGCAGCCTCGCAGACCAAACCTTGGCGGAAGACTTTACGCCATACAGCATCGATCTAAATACCGCTTTCAGCGATGTGGATAACGTGGATGGCGAGTTAACGTTTAGCGTCTCTGGCAACAGCAACGTGTTGGTGTCGATTGAAAATGGCATCGCGACCATTAGCCCAACGGCAGACTGGAACGGCTCTGAAGCGCTGACCTTTACTGCCGCCGATCCAAGCGGCGAGAGCGTTAGCCAAACGGTGAACTTCACGGTAGCGCCTGTGGCGGACATCGTGGCAGATAAAGCGACGGTTGTGGAAGACACGCCGACCATCATCAAGGTCTTAGGTAACGACACGTTCGAAGGCGACGATAAAGTGGTGTCGCTCGATACCAACAACGGTCCAGCCAACGGCACGGTCTCGGTCAACCCGGACGGCAGCGTGACCTACACGCCAAACGACAACTACCACGGTACAGACAGCTTTACCTACATCGTTACGTCCGGTGGCGTCAGCGAGTCCACCACGGTGAACGTCGATGTGACGCCAGTCAATGACAAGCCTGACAGTGAGGACTTTACGCATGTGACTGACAAGCCTGTGACGCAAGTTGTATTTGATACTGATACGAAACCTTTAGGTGATGGCGACTCTCAAGATCATATCGCGGATGTTGAAGACGACTTAAAAGGCAACGATCTACATGTCCGAATTACTGAACTGCCAACCTCAGGTACGTTGTTCTTTAAAGATAGTGATGGTGAGTTGCACGAAATTAAAGAAGTAAGCGATACGCTTTATGACAAAGACAGCCTTTACTATGAAGCTGATAATGTTGGCTTCTTATTAGGTATCAAAGATCGTCCAAATACGCCTAATGGCTCGGAATCTACAACAGATTTCAATAACTGGGGATTAAGTGAGGATGGTGGTTCATCACATTCCCGTACTGAGCATTTAGCAAATGGAGCTTCTATCACCATTTCTTCTGATAGCGGTGAGCTTGCGCAGTACAACCGCCAGGTGTCACACATCGGCAATGGTATCGCTGACAATGATGGGCAGGGTATTGAGAAAGGTGAATCGATTACGATCGATTTGTCTAATAATCCTGTGGGCAGCGTAAACCTTGGCTTAGATGGATTAGGTGGATTGTTTGATTACGGTGATGACAACGCAGCACTTATTACGGTTACATACTTAGATTCAAATAATGTCCAACAGACTCAAACGTTCGAGTTTTTGAAGCCTGAAGGCAACTTCATGCTATTCCAAGAAACAAGCGTTGGTTATGGGAAAGATCTAGCTCTTCCTGAAGGTTCGGTCATTACTCAGTTAGATTTTTCTACGAAAAATGAAGGTAACTGGGAGTTACGTTATGTAGAAGGTGTTCCTGCCGAAGACAGCTTTGGATATGTGGCAGTCGACTCTGAAAATGGCGTTAGCGATCCATCTACAGTCAATATCGTTAACGAAATGTTAGATGGTAATGTTGCGGAAAACGGGCCAAGTCTGTCTGTGGTCGGTGATAGTGTGACCGAGGGTGACAATGTCACGTTCTCGGTTGTTCTAAATGAAACCACTAGCACTGCCGTTAAGTACCAAGTTGATATGCTTGCTCAAGGTTCTTCAGTTGATAAGAATGACGTAAATCTATCAAATGCAACCTATACAAATGGTGTTGTTTTCTTAGGTGGTTACTTGATTGTTCCTGCAGGTATAAGTAGCTTCGAAATATCGATTCCGACTATTGATGACTTGGTTGTGGAAAGCAGCGAAACGATCGTTCTTGAGATCGGCGGTGAAACGGGGACGGCAACAGTTCTTGATAATGACAGTACAAAACTTAGCGTAGTAGATGCCGGCGATGTCATTGAAGGAACTGACGCAATATTTACCGTTTTACTCTCTAACCCTGTTCAAGAGGCCGTTGTCGTCAATCTGAAGTCAACAACAAATGATAGCTATACTGCGGAAGATGTTGATTTAGGCGCTATGGCAGTGACCTATGTGGATACTCATGGTCAAACTCAAACATTAGATATGGCGCCTAATGGAGACGTTACCATACCTCCAGGTGTCGCTGAAATTAAAGTCGCAGTCCCGACCAAACTAGATAATGTCCATGAAGGTGATGAGAGCTTTGGTCTGACGGTTACGGAAATCGGTAGTGTCACCAGTAATGGTATTGCAACTGGTAACGCAAATATTGTGGATTCTGATCCTGCACCTTTAGTTAGTATTAGTGCCGATCAAAACAGCGTAAATGAAGGTGAAACGGCAGGCTTTACGCTGACACTTGATAAAGTTGCAGATGAGAGTGTTACGGTTCATGTCGAATATAGTGGCGTGGCCCAAGATGGAAAAGATTTTGTTGGCGTTCTGAGTGTTGAAGTTCCTGCGGGTCAATCTTCAGCTGCTCTTGACTTACTGACGGTCACCGATGGTATTTATGAGGGCGCAGAATCTTTCACAGTAACCATTAAAGAGGTGGATGGCGCTGATGCGAGCATTGCTTCAAATAACAGCGCAAGTGTTGTGATCGTTGATGCCCAAAGTGCACCGAAAGTGACTATTAGCTCAGATCAATCCTCAGTTGATGAAGGTAGTGATGCAAAATTTATCGTCAACATTGACCAAAAAGCAGATGAAGATGTACTGGTAACATTCACAATCGGAGGGAATGTTGATGACAAAGATTATATTGCTCCAAGTACGTACACAGTCACGATTCCAGCGGGTAAAACGTCGGCGCCGATTGATATAAAAACTCTCGATGATGGTATTTACGAAGATCTTGAAAACCTAACCGTGACTCTAATTGATACGGTTGGTGCAGATTCGACGCTTGCAAGTGACTCGAATGAAGCAACAGTCTCTATTATAGATGCTCAGCACGCTCCAGAGTTCATTTCTGGCGGCGATAGTGCTGGTGACAAGCCAAATGATGATGTTTACGACTTCGGGTCAGTTAACGAAAACACGGCGAGTGGGGCCGTTATCGGCACGGTCGTTGCTGAAGATCACGATAATGACGTGCTTGTATACCGCTTTGCAGATGGCTCGAGCACTAATGGTATTTTTGATATCGACCCGACAAGCGGACAGATTTCATTGAACAAGACAATCGATGATGTTGACTTGGGCGATTATACGCTTCAGGTTGAGGTTATCGATGGAACTGGCGGGATTGATACTGCCGAGGTCAATGTTTCTCTGGTAAATGTGAATGATGCTCCTGAATCTTCGCCTTCAGTGGTTGAGATGAATGAAGATACTCAAGTGATGCTTGATTGGTCATCATTCGGTATTAGCGATGTGGACTCTGACGTATCAGATCTCTCCGTCCAAATTACAACGCTTCCTAGCGATGGATCATTAGAGTACAGAGATTCGCAAGGCGATTGGCAGTCTGTACAAATCGATCAAGTCCTCGATAAATCGCTTTTTGAGGAAAACGGTGTTCGTTTTGTACCTGAATTAAATGAATCAGGCAGTGACAGCTTCGGCGGAAATCAAGTCGGAGATCAGGAATCTAGTTACGCTCAAATTGGTTTTAAACCGACAGATGGGCAGAGCTCTGGTCAAGAGTCGACACTGACAATAGACGTGAACCCTGTAGCTGACAAACCGAACTTAATTGCAGTGACGCCATTAAACTCATTGCCTCAACAAGAGTTTAACGTTACGACATGGAGTAATGTTCAAATTGGTTCTAGTGATGGTATGGGGGTCAATGGAGAGACTCTAATCTCAGCGATCAACGCTCTTAATGAAGCCGATGGTACTCGATTGAGTTGGGCAAATGTGGAAGATTTAGGGACTCATGCAACCTTGGCAAATGAGGCCGTTCTAGTCACATCTCTTGTTTATCTCGAAGCTGGCTCGAGTTACGACTTTGTTGGGCAAGCAGATGATAGCCTTGCTATCAAGTTGGGTGGTACGTTACTTGATCAAGCTCGTTGGGGGAGCGACAGTGGTGATATTAAGGGTGCTAGCTTTACCCCTTCGGTATCTGGCTTTTATCCAATTGAAATCTATCACCATAACCAAAGTGGTCCGGGTAACTTTAATGTGGATGTATCCATTAATGGACAAGCGCCTGTAAATCTGAGCAATAGTAGTCTTTACGTAGTTAGTGATGAAAGTGCACTAGAAGCAACTGATATCAGAGCGTCTGAACTACAAGAAGTTAATGGTGTTGCGTTTTACGAAACATACCAGCTGAACGAAGGGTTACAAGATACAGCGATACCGCTCTCTGAAATTAAAGCAAGCTTAAATGATACAGATGGCTCTGAATCACTTAAAGTCACGCTAACTGGCTTACCTGTAGGTGCGATCCTTTCAGATGGAAATAGTTCTATTACTGTCGCAACTATTGATGAAGAACTGGACGTGACAAGTTGGGCATTAGATGCACTTACTGTGACTCCACCTGCGGGCTCCCATGATGACTTCACTATCAATTTGACTGCAACGAGTACAGAAAGCTCGAATGGTGATTCAGCAGAATCTAACTTGGCGATCAATGTTGTAGTACATGAGAACTTACCGACGGAAACGGAAAGTGATTTGGGCGAAACCATAGAAGACAATACTCTACAAGGGAATGTATTGCTTAATGACTCTGACGGCGACAATATTCTGATGGTAGATCATCTTACTATCGATGGTGCTGATTACGAGGTAGGCGAAAGTGTTTCTTTGACTAGTGGTACGTTACTAGTAAACCGAGATGGTAGTTACATATTTGAACCTGCTGAGCATTGGTCAGGTGACGTTCCATTAATTAGCTATACCACAAATACTGGCGTAACAAATACACTTGATATCAACGTTGCCGCAGTTGCAGATGCCCCTGCGATCACGATTAATGTTGGAGAGTTAGTAAAAAGAGATGCTGTTGATCCTAATCACCACTTAGCTACATCGGCAATAAATAATACCAATACCGAAAATGAGGCTGTCGCAGCCAACCTTTGGTTGGATAATGCAGTACCTAAAATTAATACACACGCTGGTGTTGTGTTGGGAGTCAATACTGACTTAAGTGACACCGACAGCTTGTTTGTTGGGACAGATTTCAACGATGTATTCTATGGTGGCGGTGGCGATGACGTATTTGTTGGCGGTGGTAACAATGATACGTTTTATGGTGATGACGCGACCAGTCTTACTCTGCATGATGGTAAAGATACAGTCTACCTAACAGGGAACTTTGATGACTACAAAATGACCTTCAAAGACGATCATGGCGGTAAAGTTCCATATTGGATTTTATTAGATAGTCGTTCTATCGATTCGGTAAACGATCATACAGGTAGTGATGACCGAGGTGATCATTTATATGAAATTGAACGCGTTGTTTTTGCAGACAAAATTGTTGATTTGAAACCTGATGGCACTTATGAAGTGCTTCAAGATCGCTGGATTTCGGTCGATGTGGATGTTGATCTAGTTGATGTCGATGGAAGTGAGGATTTAGCGCAGACTGCTCTTGTACAAGATCTACCAGACGGTGTTGACGTGTATGTTGATGGGCTCGCAATTAAGCAAGATTCAAATGGAGATTACCCTGTCACTCTTGGTACAGATGGTAAGCTTTCCCTGGATATCAGAGTGCCATTCGATTATGAAGGCAGCTTAGAGTTCCCGCTAAGCGTTACTGCTACGTCTGTTGAAGGATCAAATAATGACGCAGCTTCAACAACTGAATCCGTTGAGCTTACAGCTCGTGACTATGTGTTGGAGTCGGGATCACATGGGAATGATCAGATAACGGGTAGTGACGATCACGATATTATTGTTGGTGATGTTCAAGGATTGGAGATCATTGCAGGTCAGGACTACAACATCGCATTTGTTCTGGATACTTCAGGGAGCATGGGTAACTGGGTAGGAACTGCGAAGCAAGAAGTGCTAGACGTGTTTGATGAGCTGTTAAGTGCGGTAAATCAAGGAGAGAAGCCAGGGACAGTGAATATTCACCTTAGTGAATTTGCTTCAAGTGCATCAGCGGTGATTTCTGTTGACTTGAGTTCTCTTACAGCAAGAAAAGAGTTTGTAGAAGAGTTGAATCGTGTAATTGATGATGAGGGTTCTGGCGGCACAAACTATGAGGCGGGCTTACAGTCGGCCGTTGAATGGTTCAGCAGTCAACCTAACCCTAATGGCCAAAATATCACGTACTTTGTTACGGATGGTCAACCAAATAGAGCAACATACCTCTATGGTGTAGCACCGAGTGAATTCTCGAAAGTGATTTTGGACGTCGATAATTCTGGCAAGCTTGTTACCCTGCAAGATATTGCGAGTAAAAACAATTACTCATACGGACAAACAGTTACCTACAAAGGTGATGTCGTTATAGATAGTTACGGTAAGGTTTATTCACCGCTAACAGGAAGAATCCTTGGCGATATCGACAGATATTATGGCTCTATCCGTTATTACGATGAAGGGAATAGCTCGACACAAGCTCAACACATGTATCAAGTACTAGCGGCATTGTCCTCTATAGAAGCGATAGGTCTTGGGAGTGGCGTTGATGAACATACACTCAAGCAGTATGACACTGATGGTGTGGTAGAGTCAGATATTGATGTTACTAAGCTTGCTGAAACGATATTGGGTCAAGATGTACCTCTCAAACAAGGTTCAGACACTATTCAAGGAGGTGAAGGTAACGATATCTTGTTAGGTGACTTAATTGAGTTTGGTGGTAATGAACAAGGCTTAAGTGCGATTCAATCACATGTGGCGCAGCAAACGGGTCAGGATGTGTCTACCGTTGACGGCGAAGATATACATGAGTACGTTAGAAATAACTTGGAAGAATTCAACCAAACTCACCAAGGAGATAAATCGGATAATTTATATGGCGGCGCTGGTGATGACTTACTATTTGGTCATGGTGGCAACGACATACTCGTTGGCGGTGAAGGGGATGATATTCTGATTGGTGGTTTAGGTAGTGATACTTTAACAGGGTCAGAAGGGGCCGACATCTTTAAGTGGAGTGAAGTCACTAACGATGTTGATACTGTCACTGACTTCAATAAAAATGAAGACGCTCTAGACTTCTCAGATCTGTTTGACGACTTATCTAAAGATGAAATTGGAGAGCTTCTTAATGATCTTCAATCAGGTGATCATACTGGTGATGTCGGAGAGTATCATGTAGAAGTGGCACCAGACGGGGGATCTGAGGCAAACCTGAGTATTACAAAAGGGAGCTCGACATTGGACATCCATTTTGACGGTGCAAGTGTTGATGATGTGACTCAAAGCTTAATTGCGAGTTTAGAAGCTCAGTACAAAGACATGTAGTAGCGCTAAACTGTAGTCAAATTTAAAATCAAAAAAGGTCTAGCAATTTGCTAGACCTTTTATTTTTACGGTCTGTTTATTGTTGTGCTAGCTTTTTGGAAGTGTTGTGAAAACGGTCCATTCTTTCTTCACTTCACCCTTGTGGCCAATCACTGTTGCGGTTACTCGACGGTTCAATGCGTGACTAACTTGGTCTGTACCTTGTGTCGCAAGTACTGTGTCTCCATAGCCGACAATGGTAACTCTATCTCCACTAATGCCATTCTTCATGAGCTCTTTTCTAACGTTTTCAGCGCGGCGCTTAGATAAGTCAAGATTATGTTCTGCAGTACCAGTGCGACTAGCATAACCTTGAATCTCTATAGACGTGTTCGGGTACTCTTTCAAAAAGTCGGATAGTTCAAGAATTTGTTGCGTAAAGATAGGGTTGATCACATCGGAATCGTTCGCAAATAGTACTCGAATTTGCATTTCTTGTGAGGAGTCAACGTACGAACCACAACCGTCGTTGTCTATTTCGGCACCCAAAGGTGTACCCGGGCACAAATCTCGCTCGTTAATGACTCCGTCAGAGTCATCATCTATATGATCAGCCCACTGATCGGCAATTGGGGTATCTATGTAATCATATTCATCACCACGATCTGATGAACTGCATGCGGAGAGCATTAATGAGAGTGTAATAAAAGCTATGTGTTTCATAATTAATACTCCACTTCTTCTAGCCATTCTTTAGGCATTTCAACCCTTAATGCACTCAACAGTTGCCCAGTTGCGTTCATCACTCGATATTTGGCGTACTGCTCTGCGTATTTAGAATCTAAGTAGTCTTTACGCGCCTCAAAGAGCTCGTTTTCAGTGTTCAATAGATCAAGCAGTGTTCGTTTACCGATGCGATATTGCTTCTCGTAAGCAATTACGGTTTCAGACGCAGAGTCTACATGATCTGATAGAAACTCTTTTTGTTGTAATGTTAAATCAAGCGCACTCCAAGAAAGCCTTAACCCTTCTTCAACATTGCGATAGGCACCTTCACGCAAGTCCTTTGCTTTATTTAGCTGGTAGGCAAAGTTTTCTGAGTTCGCTGCATCACTGCCACCATTGAATAGGTTGTAGCGTAGACGCAGCATGGCAAGTGTCTCATCACTTCGACCTTTTAAACCATCAGCGTCGTCACGCCATGTTTGCGAAGCTTCAATTGAAATGGTTGGGTAATTAACACCTTTAGACTGTTTGTATTGAAACTTAGCCGAGTCTACGTCTGCGAGCGCCACTTGAATAACGGGATGAAGTTCAAATGCCAAGCCTACCGCTTCATCAACCGTGTACGGGATAAAGTTTTGGTCCGCTCTCGGAAAGATTAACCCTTGTGGTGTTTGACCGACTAAACGAGTGAACATCGTGTGAGAGTCATACAGGTTATTTTGAGCAGCAGCTAAGTTTCCGTGTGCTTTTGCCAAACGTGCTTCTACCTGCGTCAAGTCAGCAGTAGAGCCGATACCCGAGTTGACTCGTTTTTTAATGTCATCGTAAATATCTTTATGAACAGCAAGGTTGTTTTCTGAAAGCTTTAGGACTTCATACGCTTTAACAGCGTCCAAGTACACTTTAGTCACTTCAAGTGCCTTATCTGAAGCATCTGCTAAGAGTTGAAATCTAACAGATTCAGCATCAGCTGCGGTTCGATCAATATCATTTAATGTAGCGCTACCATCCCATATTAGTTGGGTCAGTGTCACTGAAGCTTCCTTTCGAGTGTAATCCGTGTCTCCTCGACCAACTTCATCTGACGGGTCTAATCCTTCATATCCAATTCCAGCATCTAGATCAACAGAGGGGAGGTAAGCACCTGATGAAGCTTCATTTATGTACTTCTGGCTCATAAACTCGTTAAATGCACTCTTAATATCGGGGTTATTTTGTAGCGTCTGTGCAACCGCTTGCTCTAGAGTTTGACCGAAAACTGGTGAAGACACTATTAAGCAACAGCAGGCTATATGTACTCGATTCCATCTCACGTTAGTTCTCCTAAAATCATGTCGCTCTTATTCTGTTTCATATTTGAGACGAGAAGTTACAAACAATGAATTTTCTTAGTGCGTATTATCAACTTGTTGATGTTTAAATGTTTAATTCAATAAAAAACAACAATCTTACTCTCTAAACTCTAGCATACGAGGCAAAGCTTGCTTGGTAAGTGGTCGATTTTTTCGTAGAAAACCTTTTTATCTTAAGAGCATAGCGGAAACTGGTTTAAATGAAGGCAAATTCTTCGGTTATTTTCCTTATTACTCTCAAAAAACTAAATCCTCTTGGAATAAAACGAAAAATTCATATTTTGTCTAAACTATAGACGTGTTTAGTGCAGTAACAAGCCTTTAATTAAACTAATACAAGGATGAAGAGCATGGATCGAGTAGCGTTAAGTTCATTGATGAGCAATGTCGTGGTTATAGGGCTTGATGGGAACCTGAGAAGTCTTGAAAGTGGTCAGCTACCTCAGCCTGGTGAATTAATTATTGAGGAAGTTTCTGATACATCAGAATTAATTGTACAACAGGTAACACCGCAAGGTAGTTCAATTAACGTTACTGATGATGTCACTGCGCTAATCGAGGCTATCGCTAGTGGAGAAGACCCGGCTGCTCTTGGTGAGGATTTTGAGCCAGCTGCAGGTGAGGAAAGTGGTTCTAGCCCCCAAAATACTGGTGCAATAGATCGTACTGGCGCTGAATTGTTGGCTAGTACGAATTTTGAGACCGTCGGTATTGATGGAATCGGACTATCTACAACTCAAGCACTATCTTTGTTGGATCTTTTCAGAGTAATTAATGGCCCTGTACCACCGACTATCTTAGTTCAAGAAATATCTAGTCCGACTATCAACGAAGGTGACCAAGTTGTATTCGATATTACTCTAAGTCAAACAACTGAAGACAACACTGATGTCATTCTTTCTCTCCTTGATGGAACCGCAACAGGCGGCTCAGCTGACGAGAACGGGAGTGACTACGTCAATGAGCGTGTCCTCATAACATTTTCTGATGGTACAACAGAAGAAGTTTCAGTCGGTGAAAGCGGAACCTTTACCATTTCGATCCCACCGGGTGAAAGTGACTTTACGGTCTCTATAGACTCTATTGACGACTCTATATTTGAAGGCCCAGAAACGTTTACGCTCTCTGGCACGACAGAAGAACAAAGCACACCTGTTACTGGGACTGCCACTATTTTAGATGATGGTAGTGGACCTGGCTCAAATCCTGATGATGATCGCCCAGCGGTAACGATGAGTGATGCAGGTACGGTTAATGAGGGTGACACAGCGAACTTCAAAGTGACGCTGTCGAATGCCTCCGAGTCCGCTGTTCAAGTCGAGCTAGGCCTGAACTTAGGCGATACCGAAGTCGGTGACTTAGGTACCTTAGAATACAACACGGGAAGCGGTTGGGTGACAGTGCCAAACGATGGCGTAGTCACGGTGCCAGCAGGGCAAACTGAGTTTGATGTGCGCATCGCTTCCATTGATGATGCGGTGTACGAAGGCCCAGAAGATTTCAGTGTCACGGTAACCGGCATTGGCGCAGTACAAGGCAGCGATACGGGGACGGCAACGATAGTGGATGACGGCAGTGGCCCGGGTCCCGATCCGGATGATGACCGTCCAAGCGTGACTATTTCAGACGCTGGCACCATCAATGAGGGTGAGACAGCGAACTTCAAAGTGACGCTGTCGAATGCCTCCGAGTCCACTGTTCAAGTCGAGCTAGGCCTGAACTTAGGTGACACCGAAGTTGGAGACTTAGGCACCTTAGAATACAACACCGGAAGTGGTTGGGTTGCAGTGCCAAACGATGGTGTAGTAACGGTGCCAGCGGGGCAAACTGAGTTTGATGTGCGCATCGCTTCCATTGATGATGCTGTTTATGAAGGTCCAGAAGATTTCAGTGTCACGGTGACTGGCATTGGGGCGGTGCAAGGCAGCGATACGGGTACGGCGACGATTGTGGATGACGGCAGTGGCCCGGGCCCCGATCCAGATGATGACCGTCCAAGCGTGACTATTTCAGACGCTGGCACCATCAATGAGGGTGAGACAGCGAACTTCAAAGTGACGCTGTCGAATGCCTCCGAGTCCACTGTTCAAGTCGAGCTAGGCCTGAACTTAGGTGACACCGAAGTTGGAGACTTAGGCACCTTAGAATACAACACCGGAAGTGGTTGGGTTGCAGTGCCAAACGATGGTGTAGTAACGGTGCCAGCGGGGCAAACTGAGTTTGATGTGCGCATCGCTTCCATTGATGATGCTGTTTATGAAGGTCCAGAAGATTTCAGTGTCACGGTGACTGGCATTGGGGCGGTGCAAGGCAGCGATACGGGTACGGCGACGATTGTGGATGACGGCAGTGGCCCGGGTCCCGATCCGGATGATGATCGTCCAAGCGTGACTATTACCGATGTTGGCACCATTAATGAGGGTGATACGGCGAACTTCAAAGTCACCTTATCGAACGCGTCTGAAGCGGAAACGCAAGTGGAGCTGGGTCTTAATCTCGGCGATGCCGAAGCCGGTGACTTAGGTACCTTGGAATACAACACCGGAAGCGGTTGGGTTGCAGTGCCAAACGATGGTGTGGTGACCGTGCCAGCGGGGCAAACTGAGTTTGATGTGCGTATCGCTTCCATTGATGACGCCGTTTATGAAGGTCCTGAAGATTTCAGTGTGACAGTGACTGGCATTGGTGCAGTGCAAGGCAGCGATACGGGGACGGCGACGATCGTGGACGACGGCAGTGGTCCGGGCCCTGATCCGGATGATGACCGCCCGAATGTGACTATTTCAGATGCTGGCACCATCAATGAGGGTGAGACAGCCAACTTCAAAGTCACCTTATCGAACGCGTCTGAAGCGGAAACGCAGGTGGAACTGGGTCTTAATCTTGGCGATACCGAAGCCGGTGACTTAGGCACCTTGGAATACAACACGGGAAGTGGTTGGGTTGCAGTGCCAAACGATGGCGTGGTGACGGTGCCGGCGGGGCAAACTGAGTTTGATGTGCGCATTGCTTCCACTGATGACGCCGTTTATGAAGGCCCAGAAGATTTCAGTGTCACGGTGACTGGCATTGGGGCGGTGCAAGGCAGCGATACGGGAACGGCAACGATAGTGGATGATGGCAGTGGTCCGGGCCCTGATCCGGATGATGACCGCCCGAATGTGACTATTTCAGATGCTGGCACCATCAATGAGGGTGAGACAGCCAACTTCAAAGTCACCTTATCGAACGCGTCTGAAGCGGAAACGCAGGTGGAACTGGGTCTTAATCTTGGTGATACCGAAGTTGGAGATTTGGGCACCCTAGAATACAACACGGGAAGTGGTTGGGTTGCAGTGCCAAACGATGGCGTGGTGACGGTGCCAGCAGGGCAAACTGAGTTTGATGTGCGCATCGCTTCCACTGATGACGCCGTTTATGAAGGCCCTGAAGATTTCAGCGTGACAGTAACCGGCATTGGGGCAGTGCAAGGCAGCGATACGGGTACGGCAACGATAGTGGATGATGGCAGTGGTCCAGGCCCTGACCCGGATGATGACCGCCCGAATGTGATTATTTCAGACGCTGGCACCATCAATGAGGGTGAGACAGCCAACTTCAAAGTGACGCTGTCGAACGCCTCTGAAGCGGAAACGCAAGTAGAGTTGGGTCTTAATCTCGGCGATACCGAAGCCGGTGACTTAGGCACCTTGGAATACAACACGGGAAGTGGTTGGGTTGCAGTGCCAAACGATGGCGTGGTGACGGTGCCGGCGGGGCAAACTGAGTTTGATGTGCGCATTGCTTCCACTGATGACGCCGTTTATGAAGGCCCAGAAGATTTCAGTGTCACGGTGACTGGCATTGGGGCGGTGCAAGGCAGCGATACGGGAACGGCAACGATAGTGGATGATGGCAGTGGTCCGGGCCCTGATCCGGATGATGACCGCCCGAATGTGACTATTTCAGATGCTGGCACCATCAATGAGGGTGAGACAGCCAACTTCAAAGTCACCTTATCGAACGCGTCTGAAGCGGAAACGCAGGTGGAACTGGGTCTTAATCTTGGTGATACCGAAGTTGGAGATTTGGGCACCCTAGAATACAACACGGGAAGTGGTTGGGTTGCAGTGCCAAACGATGGCGTGGTGACGGTGCCAGCAGGGCAAACTGAGTTTGATGTGCGCATTGCTTCTATTGATGACGCGGTGTACGAAGGCCCTGAAGATTTCAGTGTGACGGTGACTGGCATTGGGGCGGTGCAAGGTAGCGATACGGGAACGGCAACGATTGTGGATGACGGCACGGGTCCAGGCCCCGATCCGGATGATGATCGTCCAAGCGTGACTATTTCAGACGCTGGCACCATCAATGAGGGTGACACAGCCAACTTCAAAGTGACGCTGTCGAACGCGTCTGAAGCGGAAACGCAAGTGGAATTGGGTCTTAATCTTGGCGATACCGAAGTTGGAGACTTAGGTACCTTAGAATACAACACAGGCTCCGGTTGGGTTGCAGTGCCAAACGATGGCGTAGTAACGGTGCCAGCAGGGCAAACTGAGTTTGATGTGCGCATTGCTTCTATTGATGACGCTGTTTATGAAGGCCCTGAAGATTTCAGCGTGACAGTAACCGGCATTGGCGCAGTGCAAGGTAGCGATACCGGTACGGCAACGATAGTGGATGACGGCAGTGGCCCGGGCCCTGATCCGGATGATGACCGTCCAAGCGTGACTATTACCGATGCTGGCACCATCAATGAGGGGGATACGGCGAACTTCAAAGTCACCTTATCGAACGCCTCTGAAGCGGAAACGCAAGTGGAGTTGGGTCTTAATCTCGGCGATACCGAAGCCGGTGACTTAGGTACCTTGGAATACAACACGGGAAGTGGTTGGGTTGCAGTGCCAAACGATGGCGTGGTGACGGTGCCAGCGGGGCAGACTGAGTTTGATGTGCGCATCGCTTCCACTGATGACGCCGTTTATGAAGGCCCTGAAGATTTCAGCGTGACAGTAACCGGCATTGGGGCAGTGCAAGGCAGCGATACGGGTACGGCAACGATAGTGGATGACGGCAGTGGCCCGGGCCCTGATCCGGATGATGACCGTCCAAGCGTGACTATTACCGATGCTGGCACCATCAATGAGGGGGATACGGCGAACTTCAAAGTCACCTTATCGAACGCCTCTGAAGCGGAAACGCAAGTGGAGTTGGGTCTTAATCTCGGCGATACCGAAGCCGGTGACTTAGGTACCTTGGAATACAACACGGGAAGTGGTTGGGTTGCAGTGCCAAACGATGGCGTGGTGACGGTGCCAGCGGGGCAGACTGAGTTTGATGTGCGCATCGCTTCCACTGATGACGCCGTTTATGAAGGCCCTGAAGATTTCAGCGTGACAGTAACCGGCATTGGGGCAGTGCAAGGCAGCGATACGGGTACGGCAACGATAGTGGATGATGGCAGTGGTCCAGGCCCTGACCCGGATGATGACCGCCCGAATGTGATTATTTCAGACGCTGGCACCATCAATGAGGGTGAGACAGCCAACTTCAAAGTCACCTTATCGAACGCGTCTGAAGCGGAAACGCAAGTAGAGTTGGGTCTTAATCTCGGCGATACCGAAGCCGGTGACTTAGGCACCTTAGAATACAACACCGGAAGCGGTTGGGTGACAGTGCCAAACGATGGTGTAGTAACGGTGCCAGCGGGGCAAACTGAGTTTGATGTGCGTATTGCTTCCATTGATGACGCCGTTTATGAAGGTCCTGAAGATTTCAGTGTCACGGTGACTGGCATTGGCGCAGTGCAAGGCAGCGATACGGGGACGGCAACGATAGTGGATGACGGTACGGGTCCAGGACCTGATCCGGATGATGACCGTCCAAGCGTGACTATTACCGATGCTGGCACCATCAATGAGGGTGAGACAGCCAATTTCAAAGTGACGTTGTCGAACGCCTCTGAGTCCACTGTTCAAGTCGAGCTAGGCCTGAACTTAGGTGACACCGAAGTTGGAGACTTAGGCACCTTAGAATACAACACAGGCTCCGGTTGGGTTGCAGTGCCAAACGATGGCGTGGTAACGGTGCCAGCAGGGCAAACTGAGTTTGATGTGCGTATTGCTTCCATTGATGACGCCGTTTATGAAGGTCCTGAAGATTTCAGTGTCACGGTGACTGGCATTGGCGCAGTGCAAGGCAGCGATACGGGGACGGCAACGATAGTGGATGACGGTACGGGTCCAGGACCTGATCCGGATGATGACCGTCCAAGCGTGACTATTACCGATGCTGGCACCATCAATGAGGGTGAGACAGCCAATTTCAAAGTGACGTTGTCGAACGCCTCTGAGTCCACTGTTCAAGTCGAGCTAGGCCTGAACTTAGGTGACACCGAAGTTGGAGACTTAGGCACCTTAGAATACAACACAGGCTCCGGTTGGGTTGCAGTGCCAAACGATGGCGTGGTAACGGTGCCAGCAGGGCAAACTGAGTTTGATGTGCGCATCGCTGCCATTGATGATGCTGTTTATGAAGGCCCTGAAGATTTCAGTGTGACGGTGACTGGCATTGGCGCAGTGCAAGGCAGCGATACGGGGACGGCAACGATAGTGGATGACGGCAGTGGCCCGGGTCCCGATCCGGATGATGACCGTCCAAGCGTGACTATTTCAGATGCTGGCACCATTAATGAGGGTGAGACTGCGAACTTCAAAGTGACGCTGTCGAACGCCTCTGAAGCGGAAACGCAAGTAGAGTTGGGTCTTAATCTCGGCGATACCGAAGCCGGTGACCTAGGCACCTTGGAATACAACACGGGAAGTGGTTGGGTTGCAGTGCCAAACGATGGCGTGGTGACGGTGCCGGCGGGGCAAACTGAGTTTGATGTGCGCATTGCTTCCACTGATGACGCCGTTTATGAAGGCCCAGAAGATTTCAGTGTCACGGTGACTGGCATTGGGGCGGTGCAAGGCAGCGATACGGGAACGGCAACGATAGTGGATGATGGCAGTGGTCCGGGCCCTGATCCGGATGATGACCGCCCGAATGTGACTATTTCAGATGCTGGCACCATCAATGAGGGTGAGACAGCCAACTTCAAAGTCACCTTATCGAACGCGTCTGAAGCGGAAACGCAGGTGGAACTGGGTCTTAATCTTGGTGATACCGAAGTTGGAGATTTGGGCACCCTAGAATACAACACGGGAAGTGGTTGGGTTGCAGTGCCAAACGATGGCGTGGTGACGGTGCCAGCAGGGCAAACTGAGTTTGATGTGCGCATTGCTTCTATTGATGACGCGGTGTACGAAGGCCCTGAAGATTTCAGTGTGACGGTGACTGGCATTGGGGCGGTGCAAGGTAGCGATACGGGAACGGCAACGATTGTGGATGACGGCACGGGTCCAGGCCCCGATCCGGATGATGATCGTCCAAGCGTGACTATTTCAGACGCTGGCACCATCAATGAGGGTGACACAGCCAACTTCAAAGTCACCTTATCGAACGCGTCTGAAGCGGAAACGCAGGTGGAACTGGGTCTTAATCTTGGTGACACCGAAGTTGGAGACTTAGGCACCTTAGAATACAACACAGGCTCCGGTTGGGTTGCAGTGCCAAACGATGGCGTGGTAACGGTGCCAGCAGGGCAAACTGAGTTTGATGTGCGCATCGCTGCCATTGATGATGCTGTTTATGAAGGCCCTGAAGATTTCAGTGTGACGGTGACTGGCATTGGCGCAGTGCAAGGCAGCGATACGGGGACGGCAACGATAGTGGATGACGGCAGTGGCCCGGGTCCCGATCCGGATGATGACCGTCCAAGCGTGACTATTTCAGATGCTGGCACCATTAATGAGGGGGATACAGCCAACTTCAAAGTGACGCTATCGAATGCCTCCGAGTCTACAGTTCAAATCGAGCTAGGCCTCAACTTAGGTGACACCGAAGTTGGAGACTTAGGCACCTTAGAATACAACACAGGCTCCGGTTGGGTTGCAGTGCCAAACGATGGCGTGGTAACGGTGCCAGCAGGGCAAACTGAGTTTGATGTGCGCATCGCTGCCATTGATGATGCTGTTTATGAAGGCCCTGAAGATTTCAGTGTGACGGTGACTGGCATTGGCGCAGTGCAAGGCAGCGATACGGGGACGGCAACGATAGTGGATGACGGCAGTGGCCCGGGTCCCGATCCGGATGATGACCGTCCAAGCGTGACTATTTCAGATGCTGGCACCATTAATGAGGGGGATACAGCCAACTTCAAAGTGACGCTATCGAATGCCTCCGAGTCTACAGTTCAAATCGAGCTAGGCCTCAACTTGGGTGACACCGAAGTTGGAGATTTGGGCACCCTAGAATACAACACGGGAAGTGGTTGGGTGACAGTGCCAAACGATGGTGTAGTAACGGTGCCAGCGGGGCAAACTGAGTTTGATGTGCGTATTGCTTCCATTGATGACGCCGTTTATGAAGGTCCTGAAGATTTCAGTGTGACAGTAACCGGCATTGGCGCAGTACAAGGCAGTGATACGGGTACGGCAACGATAGTGGACGATGGCACGGGTCCGGGCCCTGATCCGGATGATGACCGTCCAAGCGTGACTATTTCAGACGCTGGCACCATCAATGAGGGTGAGACAGCGAACTTCAAAGTGACGCTGTCGAATGCCTCCGAGTCCACTGTTCAAGTCGAGCTAGGCCTGAACTTAGGTGACACCGAAGTTGGAGACTTAGGCACCTTAGAATACAACACAGGCTCCGGTTGGGTTGCAGTACCAAACGATGGCGTGGTAACGGTGCCAGCTGGGCAAACCGAATTTGATGTGCGCATTGCTTCCATTGATGACGCCGTTTATGAAGGCCCTGAAGATTTCAGTGTGACAGTAACCGGCATTGCCGCAGTACAAGGCAGTGATACGGGTACGGCGACGATTATTGATAATGATGCTCCTCCTTCTATTTCAAATGTTGTGAATGCAGTTGTTTCGGAAGAAGGTTTAGCTAATGGTATCCCTGATAATACAGGATCCCCTTCTGACACTACTAACTCCGCAAGTTTCTCAGGAACATTCACAGTTGCCGATCCAGACACGGCGAATGTTTCAGTGGTATTGGCAGGCCCTAACAACCTAACATCAGGAGGGGAGCCTATATCGTGGACGTGGGACAACAGTACTCAAACGCTGACTGCGAAAACTGCTCACCTGAGCATTGTTGCTACTGTTGTGCTGAGCGAGCCTTCAGCTTCAGGTCAAGGTTCTTGGGACTATACTATCACTCTGTTTGAGCCACTTGATCATCCTGTTAATGATGTGGAAGACATCATCAACTTTGATTTACAGATTTCTGTAAGTGATGGACAAACAACAACATCTCAAAGCTTAAATGTGGCCGTTGAAGATGATTGCCCATACGTGCCTGTGGTTGTTCAACCCGTCGATGTGTCGCTTACTGGTGCACCTAACGTTCTGACAGGGCGCATAGATTTTGCAGGAAGTGAGGCAGACGCAACCAGTCGAACATTTGGGGACGTTGTTGTGACTGCAAACGGTTTTGTGTCTGACGAATCTGTGATGCTGGGAACAGCTGAAATCAATCAATCATCAGAAGGGATTGGCGTTAAAAGTTCTGGTAACAACGGCTTCCAATTAGAAAACGAAGTCGATTATCGATTCGCGGGTAATGAGGGTGTATCAGAGCAGTTAATCATAGACTTAGGCAATAAAGTTGCTTACGGAGCAGAAATAGAATTTGAGAAAATGTTTGGTGGTGAACTTGAGAAAGGAATCGCATCTTTTTATAGAGATGGTGTATTAATTGCTCAGCAATCGTTCAGCTCTGACGCAAGCAGTGGTGATTACGCGGCAAATTTCAATGTTCAACAGGGAGGCTTTGATAAAATCATCCTCGAGGCGACCAGTAATGGCAATGGCCCGGATACTGAAGACAACAGTGACTTTACCGTTAAATCAATAACCTTTACAGGTGCGTACTCTGGCGTGCCAATTGCTAGTGCGGATGGGAACCTCGGTGCTGTATATGGAGCTGATGGCCCTGGTTCTATAGTCTTAAATGGAGGTGAGGCTGGTTTAGAGACTCTAGATGGTAAAGACGTGTTGATATACGTCGATCCACAAAACTCTAATAGACTGATTGCAGAGGCTGATGGAGAGCTTGCATTCGAAGTTCAACTTACACCTAGCACTGGAAAATGGGAGTTCTTCCAATACTTGCCTTTGACCTCACCTTATGGCGATGGGGATATCGATTTTAACTACACTATTACTGATAATGATGGCGACAGTAAAACGGGGTACTTTTCTGTCAACCCTTACGCCCCACCAATTGTAGAAGGTGTAACACTAAACGTTTCTGAGGAAGGCTTAAGCAACGCCATTGCTGATGACTCTGCTCTAAACGGCTTTGATGACACAACTGACTCGAGTACTGATGTAGAACAATTGACGCTGGGTCAAACCGTTGATTCTGTTACGCTCAGTGAACCATCTACAGCTCTTACTAGTAACGGTATCTCTGTAACGTGGACGTTATCAAATAACGACCAAATGCTTATCGGTTCAGCGAACGGTGAAGAGGTTATCAAAATATCAGTCAATGATACTGGAGTGGTATCTACGGAGCTTCTTGGTCCGATTGATCACTCCAACCCATCTGGAGAAGACACCTTAAATATTGAGGTGCCTGTGCTTGTCTCGAATGCTCGTGGTCTTACTAACTCCACAACGGTCAACGTTATTGTGGAAGATGACTCACCAGATTCTGCATCTATTATTCACGATGTAGTTGCAGAAACTAAAGAAAGTGCCAACGTTCAGCTCATAATGGATGTCTCGGGTTCTATGCGAACGGATAATCGCTTGCAGATAATGAAAGATTCGGCAACTCAGTTATTGAATCAATATGAGTCTATCGGTCAAACGCGAGTTCAAATTATTACTTATAGCAGTACAGCATCCACTTACGCTATAGGTGCTGCGACGTGGCTGACGGTCGAGGAGGCCAAAGCGTATATTGAGACGCTAACTGCGGGTGGCGCGACTAACTATAACAACGCGCTAAATGAAGCAAAACAGTCATGGGATGATGTAGGTAAGTTAACCAGTGCGTCGAATGTTAGTTACTTCTTGTCAGATGGTCAGCCAAACCCTGCGTCATCATTTATAAACGACGCTCGCGAGCAGAGTTGGATTGATCACCTAACCGATCCTGATAATCAGATAACAGCCCTAGCGTATGGTATGGGCGTTAATCTTATGCCGGAGCAATTAGATCGCGTAGCATATGATGGCTTTTTGAATCAAGACCTTGATGGTGTTGTGGTTCCTGACGTAACTCAATTACCTCCGGTTATGTTGCAGTCAGTGATTCAACCTGTTGGGGGGAACTTGATGTATACCACTTCTCCAGATACAGGTATTGGTGCAGATGGTGGTTATATTAGCGAAATAGAACATGACGGTGTCACTTATTCGTTTGATGGTTCAGACCTAATAGTAACTGAAAATAACGATGGTATTTCGCATGCATTTGACGACACAACGATGCAGCTTACTATCTATATCGACAGCAAACATACTCTGGAAATCGACTTAAACGACGGTGCGTATGCATTTTATGGTGCGGTGGGTGATACAGTTGAAACGTTAGACTTCGATTATGTATTGACGGATAACGATGGTGATCAAAGTGAGAACACCCTGCAATTCGTTATTGATGAAAACGGAGGAGTAAATGCTTCAAGTAATGGCTCTGCAAATATTATTGAAGCTGAAGTGGACGTAAGTCATGACATCTTGATCGGTAATGATAACGAGGCAGATGTCTTTAAATGGGTCAACGACTCCTTGGATACAGGAACAGATCTAATTAGAGGTTTTGAGAGAGATTTGGACACCTTAGATCTGAGTGAAGTCGTTGAAGATGCAGGGCACAATACGATAGAAGAACTTCTCAATAGTATTGACTTGAACATTGATGGCGATGACTTATCTCTAGAAATAACCCATAACGATGGAAACTCAATTCAAACTATCGTAATAGAAAACGGGGCGACAGAGTTTAGTGATTTAATCGTGGGAAATGCGGACTTTGAGAGAGATGTGTTATCCGCACTAACTAAGGTTAACTTAGAGCCATAATGAAAAAGGGCCAGTAGGCCCTTTTCTTCTGCTTTGTCTTACTTATTCGTAGCCTAAAGCACTTTACATGCAAAACCTTTTAAGTAGAAACCTTCTGGATATGCGGTATCGGTTGGGTGGTCAGCGGCTTGTTCAAAACGCTCCACAAACTTTACTTGGCGGTTAGCATCTACGGCTGCATCAGCGATGATTTTCTGGAACAGAACTTGATCCATCAAGCCAGAGCACGAGTAGGTTAGTAGCGTGCCGCCCGGTTTTAGAATTTGCATTGCTAGCATGTTGATGTCTTTGTAACCACGACATGCGCCGTTTAGTTGTGCTTTGCTCTCTGCGAACTTCGGTGGGTCCATGATCACAACATCGAACTGAGTTCCTTGATCACGATACTCACGAAGCAGCTTAAACACGTCTGCATTTAGGAACACGGCACGCTTCTTCGAAATATCAAACTCGTTTAGCTCTGCGTTGAATTTTGCGGTATCTAAAGCAGGTTGCGACACGTCAGCGTTAATCACACGCTTTGCATCACCTTTTAGAGCGTAAAGTCCGAAGCCACCTGTGTAAGAGAAGCAGTTAAGAACTTCTTTGCCTTTCATATATTTCATCGCTTGCTGGCGACTATCACGTTGATCTAGGTAGAAACCTGTTTTGTGTCCGCCAACGATATCTACACTAATCTTTACGCCATTTTCTTCGATGACGACTGATTTAGGTGGCTCTTCGCCGTGCAAGACGCCCGTGCTCTCTTTTAAACCTTCTTTTTTACGAACGGCCACGTCAGAGCGCTCGTACACATTACAATCAGGGAAGCACTCAACCAGAGCGTCAACAATAGCCTGCTTATTGTGTTCTGCGCCAGCACTGAGAAGTTGGCACACAAAGAAATTTTGGTAACGGTCGATCGTAACGCCTGGTAAGCCGTCAGACTCTGCTGCGATAAGGCGATAACCCGTAAGGCCATCACGTTCGATAATGTCTTCACGAAGAAGTTGTGCGTCTTTAAGTCGTTTAACGAAAAACGCGGTGTCGATTTCTTCTTTATCAAAACTCCAAATACGAGCACGAATTTGTGAAGCTGGCGAATATGCCGCTTTAGCTAGCCATTTACCGTCGTGAGTGAATACATCAACCGTTTCGCCAAGAGCAGGTTCGCCCTCAACTTTGTTGATGCCTCGAGAGAAGATCCAAGGGTGCTTGCGCTTGACCGATTTCTCACGACCTTTAACCAAATAGATAGCAGCTGTCATTTCATTAGCTCTTGTTGAATTTTGAAAGGGGCGTATTGTCCGGGATGTGAATGGTAAAAGCAATATCCCTCGGCAATCCAGTACATTGTAGTGACTTTTAAATACAAAAAGGTCACTAAAGTGACCCTTTTATTTGAATTTGCTGTAACAGATTCCGTTGCTATGCTTTAAGTCCAGTCAGTAGCGACTCCATTGTGTCGCTTTGCTTACGCAGTTGATCAACGTTTTGTGAAGTCGTGCTTATCATATTGCACACGTTATCTGCTTGAACTCGAATTTCTTCAACGCTTGAGGCGATATTGTCCGCGACTACACCTTGCTCTTCAGCTGCTGTTGCAATTTGAATGCTACTGTCGGAGATAGTTTGATTTTTATCTGCCAAAGAGCCGATTTCGTGATTCACTTCCGTCATGAGGTTTTGTCCCTCATTTGCATTATTAACTGTCACTTCCATCAGCTTAGTAAGCGACTGGCTGTTACGCTGTAACGATTCAATCATCGTTTGGATTTCAACTGTCGCTTGCTGAGTGCGTCCCGCAAGAGCGCGAACCTCATCCGCAACGACCGCAAATCCACGACCTTGTTCTCCAGCACGTGCTGCTTCAATGGCTGCGTTCAATGCAAGTAGGTTAGTTTGCTCGGAAATCCCATTAATGGTTGTCACGACTTCATCAATTTGTGCGGCATTAGCATCTAACTCCGCTACTGCTTGAGACGCAGATTGAATCTCATTAGAGAGGTTCGAAATCGAGTGAAGCGTATTCTCAACTTTCACTTGTCCAGACTGAGCCACGTTACGTGCATCATCGGTTTGCGTGCTTGAATCGTGAGCTAGTGTCGCGACTTCTCGAATCGTTGATGCCATCTGTTCAGTTGCACTCGCAAGAGAGTTGAGGTGTTCCTGCTGAGTCGCTGAAATATCTGAACTGTGATGAATCGATTGATTCAGGTCTGAGCTAATTTGTTGCATTAACGCCACAGACTCTTGAATCGACAGCACCATTTGTTGCTCTCGTTCTGCAACTTTGTCTATCGTAATAGCAATTTCACTAAACTCGTCGCGAACAGGGAAGAAGTTCATTCTCGCAGTTAAGTCGCCACCAGCAAGAGTGTTTAATGCTTTGTTCATCGTGAACATCGCGCCGCCAATAAACGTCATGATGTAGTAAACACCAAGAGCGAGAATAAACAAGCTCACACAGATGATGCTCACTTGAGTCGTTGATAGGGCAGTCCATAAAGAAAGTTCATGGTTCGCAACCAAACTGTACGCACCATTTAAAACAGACACGGATTGCGGACCAGAGCCAATAGAAACAGTTTCTGAACCCGCTATGAGGCTTGCTACTTGAGATTGAGAAAGATTGCCTGCCTCTATCAGACCTTTCATAAGCATGAGCTCTTCTTGGTACATACTTGAGATCAGTGTATTAGCCGCGCTATTAAGGACGAGAGTGAGAATGACTAAAGCAAGAAGAGGGAGAACGAAGAGCAAATAGAACTTTTCTTGAATCTTTAAGTGAATGAGATACTTATCAATCCAGCGGAATGGAATTTCTTTCATAATTATAATAACCGTGCAAAAACCCACTATCCTTAGTGGGGTGAATAGACGAAAAGAATATATCACTCAGTAAAAAGAAGCGGTACAAAGATGAACGTAAAGTGTGAGAGATTTATAGTAAAAGGTCATGTTCAAGGCGTGGGCTTTCGTTACCATACTTCCCATCAAGGATTGAAGCTAGGGTTAACAGGTTATGCGAAGAACCTAAACAATGGTGATGTTGAAGTGATGGCGTGTGGAACAGACGCGCAAATAGTTGCGTTTTCGAAATGGTTACAAGAAGGACCGCGAACGGCAACAGTAGAGCATGTGATGCAGGAGCCTGCGTCGTATAAGCCGTTACGCGGTTTTAAAATTTTATGAATCTACAAGCATTTAGCTGGCTTTGGTAGGCCGGCTAATTTGGTTGCTTGTTTGGCTGGCCCCTTTTTAAACAGCTTGAATAGATACTTACTATTACCTTTTTCTGGGCCGTGCGCTTTTTCCATCGCTTTCACAAGCATACGCACTGCAGGGGAGGTATTAAACTCTTCATAAAAGTCTCGCACAAAATGCACAACTTCCAAATGAGCATCCGTAAGCTCGATGTCTTCTTCTTTTGCTAAAAGCTCAATCATACCTTCTTCCCATTGAGTATGATCCAATAAGTAGCCTTGAGCATCCGTTTCAATTTCTTTGCCGTTGTAAACGAACATAACGTTTTATCCGTTAAGTAAACATGGATGTTTATAGATTAGCGACAGCCGAGAATGTTCTCAACAAAAGAATCTCGAAGTCGTATCGAGCGAATCAAAAGCGTACAAAGTAGTGGCCTATAACTGAATACTCTTAAATTATATTTTAAGCATAAGTTTGTTTTTTTATTCGTGTTGTTAGAAAATTTTCGGGGTTGATATCGGTGGTTTTGCATTGTTATGCAATTCGCTTGGTGTGATTGATTTGTCAGTTATATTTATTGTTTTAGATAAGTCGATCACAACGAATATAAACTAGTTTTAAATCAAAAGAATAAATTGAAAAAAATCGTTATGTTCACCCATGCTTAACAACAACACGGAGCAATGCAGGAGTGTATGGAGTGGTCGAATCTTTTCGTTTCCATTGGATGGGCGGTACTGCAAGCATGCTTTAGCATTTTCTCTTTTCTATGTCTGACGGGATTTGTAAAACATAATCCTATAAAACCGAAGTATGCTTGGTTGCAGTACATCTATGGGCCGTTACTTTTTTTGACTTGGGGAGTCATGTTAGTGACACCGATGATGTCGGCCTACATATTTTTTAGCGTAGCTGGTAAATCAGTAGTCTGGTTGCCCGCGCTCAAGATGTTCGGTTATTGGTGGGTTGCGTTTGGAGTATTTTGCTTCTTGTCATCAGTTGATGAGCGATTGCGAAGTCGCGGTTTGAATTAAGACAAGTTATACCTTGAAATCAGTTTACAAACTGAGAGAGGTGATTATAAAGCGCTCATACAAGCGATATAGCGATTGTTTGAGAATTAATAGCTTAAACGTTGTGTTTGTTTTCATAGACCGATATTCTCATTGGATTAATGAAAGCCTGTATTCAGGTTAGAAACAACAATGATGACAAGGAGTTAGTCATGTCGAAACAACGTTACATTGAGATTAATGACAATGTAAAATCCACTTGGTCCATCGAGCGTATTTGGCAACTTGCAGAATCCTTACCTGTAGAAGAAATTTCGATTGATGATATCAAAGGCCCAAATGAAGTGACTTGGTTTAGTCATGAAGGGCCACAGCCAACCTGCCGTGAAATTGCAAAACATTGCCGACGAATCAACAATGCTGATTTGTCGTATCCGGTAATCTTAACCAGTGACTATCGTGTTTTTGACGGTATGCACCGAATCGCCAAGCAAATCATGTTAGGAGAGGAAACGATCAAAGTGAGACGCTTTAGAGAAAATCCAGAAGCTGACGAAGTTATCGAGTTGTCAGTAGAGCAGGCGTAATACACTGAATTGCACACAAAGAAAAAGCCCGAAGGAATTACCTTCGGGCTTTTTTATTCTACTTAACGAGAAACGATTAATCGTCGTTCATAATACCTAGAATGCTTAGTAGGCTGATGAAGATGTTGTAGATTGATACATACAAAGTTACTGTCGCAGAGATGTAGTTTGTTTCACCGCCACGAATAATGCTTTGTGTTGTCATCAGGATCGCCATAGTAGAGAAAATGATAAACAAGCTGCTCAACGCCAAGTGTAAGAGGGTTGATTGAATAAAGAAGCTTGCAATCATGCCCACAACCAGCACAACAAATAGTGATAGCATTAAGCCACCCATCATCGATAGGTCACGTTTCGTTGTTAGTGCGTATGCCGATGCTGCCATGAAAGATAGTGCCGTACCACCGAGTGCGGTTAATACGATATCGCCCATGCCTGCACCAATGTACATGTTTAGAATAGGGCCAACGGTGTAACCTAAGAAGCCAGTAAATAGGAACGTAAACACAAGGCCAAGACTGTTGTTACGGTTTTTCTCTGTTAAGAATAATAGGCCGTAGAAACCAACCAGCATTAGGATGATACCTGGATGTGGAAGGTTAAATGCCATTGCAACGCCAGCAACGACTGCCGACCATAAAAGTGTCATTGAAAGTAGAGCGTAAGTATTACGCAATACTTTGTTCGTTTGTAGAGCACTTTCTTGAGTTGAAGTGCGGGTAAACATTGGACTGTTCATAATCTTCCTCGATAAGAGACTTTCTTTTAAGTACATTTATGGGATTGAAAGTTCAAAAAATCAAGCCCTAACCATACGTAACTTAGATAAAATAATAATAGAAATAAGATGTTATGTATTTGGCAACTTGTAACACAATATTACTGCCTAGCATAGCTATGTTGATTCTTACACAGATTTTTGAATTTAGTAACAAAAAGCACTGGCTTCATAGAAACCAGTGCTTTTTTATGTCGATTCGGCTAAATCTTAGTGGTGTAAGATTTGCGCTAGGAAATTTTGGGTCCTATCCGATTGAGGATTTTCGAAGAAATCAACAGGGTTGTTTTCTTCGATGATCTCTCCTGCGTCCATGAATATCACGCGATCGGCAACCTCTTTAGCAAAGCCCATTTCATGTGTCACACATAGCATAGTCATGCCTTCCTCGGCGAGTTCGACCATTACATCCAGTACTTCGCGAACCATTTCCGGGTCGAGTGCAGATGTTGGCTCATCAAAAAGCATGACTTTAGGGTTCATACACAAAGAGCGAGCAATCGCCACACGTTGTTGCTGGCCACCAGACAGCTGACCGGGATACTTCTCCGCTTGGTCTGGAATTTTTACACGTTCCAGATATTTCATCGCAACTGCTTCTGCCTCATCTTTTGGCATCTTCTTCACCCAGATAGGCGCGAGCGTACAGTTTTCCAGTACGGTTAAATGAGGGAAGAGATTAAAGTGTTGAAAGCACATGCCCACTTCTCGGCGTACTGCTTCAATGTTCTTTAAGTCTTCAGTTAATTCCGTACCAGAGACGTAAATGCTGCCTGTTTGGTGCTCTTCAAGACGGTTAATACAGCGAATCATCGTTGATTTTCCCGACCCTGATGGACCACAGATAACGATTTTCTCGCCGCGCTTAACGTCGAGGTTAATATTTTTTAGTACGTGAAACTCACCATACCATTTATTCATGTCCTTCAATTGGATCATGTAGTCTTGTTGTTGCGTCATAATACGTCCTTGATCTTGATGAGTTATCGTTTGTGACCGGTATGAAGTTTGTTTTCAAGCCATATCGAATAGCGCGACATGCCAAAACAAAACACCCAAAACACTAACGCGACAAATACATAACTTTCTGTAGCAAAACCTAACCATTCAGGGTCGGTATTTGCTGCTTGTCCTATACCGAGTACGTCAAACATGCCAATGATGAGTACCAAACTGGTGTCTTTAAACAAACCGATGAAGGTGTTCACGATAGAAGGAATAGTAATCTTTAGCGCCTGTGGCAAGATAATCAGCCCAGTCTTTTTCCAGTAACTTAACCCAAGCGCATCAGCGGCTTCATATTGACCTTTCGGAATGGCTTGTAGACCACCGCGTACCACTTCTGCCATGTAAGCGGAGGCAAACATAACCACACCTATAAGGGCGCGAATCAGTTTATCTGTCTCTGAGCCTTCAGACATAAACAATGGAAGCATAACCGAAGCCATGAACAAAACCGTAATCAGAGGAACGCCACGCCAAACTTCAATGTAGACGGTACAAATGCTGCGAATGATCGGCATCTCTGAACGTCTACCAAGCGCAAGCACCACACCAATTGGCAATGAAACTACGATACCAACTAGCGCAATAATGAGCGTAACGAGTAGTCCACCCCACTTGTGTGTATCTACCACTTCTAGTCCAAAGACACCACCGTATAAAAGTCCAGCGATGATGAATGGGTAGATGTTTACGAAGAAAAGCCAAATCCACATCCGTTTCGGTGTCTTCTCATACGCGAGTAAAACAGTAAATATGGCTAATGTGATATAGAACAGGCGAGGGCGCCATAGTTCGGACTCTGGATAAAAACCATACATGAACTGCTCCCAGCGCACGCTGATAAATACCCAGCAAGCACCATCTCGGCTACAGTCGTCACGCGTTGAGCCAATCCAGTCTGCGTTAATAAACGCCCAATCCACGATATACCATATTGCAGTTACGACAATATACGCAAGAATGACAGTAACAATGGAATTGATAGGGCCATTAAATAGATTTTTCCGCATCCAACCAACGAAGCCTACAGTATTGGCGGGTGGCGGGAGATCCGGTTGAAATTGATGAGTACTCATATTATCTCTCCACCAGCGCGACTTTACGGTTATACAAGTTCATTAATGCAGACGTAATCAGACTTAATGTCAAGTACACGCCCATCGTCATCGCAATGATCTCAATCGCTTGTCCCGTTTGGTTCAGGGTAGTACCAGCAAACACAGAGACAAGATCTGGGTAACCAATCGCCATCGCTAACGATGAGTTTTTGGTGAGGTTGAGATATTGACTGGTTAAAGGTGGAATAATAATTCGTAACGCTTGAGGAATGACAACAAGCTTTAAAGTTTTCGAGCGTGGTAAGCCTAGCGACATCGCTGCTTCGGTTTGACCATGGCTAACCGCATTAATACCAGAGCGCACAATCTCAGCAATGAAAGAAGCTGTATAAACACTCAATGCCAAAAGTAGCGCAGCCAATTCAGGAATAATGCTAATACCACCTCGGAAGTTAAACCCTTTTAGTTCAGGATAATTCAGTGAAATTGGCATACCAGCAAGGAAGTACACAACCAATGGAAGGCCAACAACTAAACCCAAAACTATTCTTCCCATTGGGGTTTGTTGCCCAGTGAGACGTTGCTTATTATTCGCCCATACATTAATTAATAAGCTTGCGATTACCCCGAAGATTAACGCGGCAATAACGTAGCTACTGCCAGGTTCCATAGTCGGTGCAGGGAAATATAAGCCACGAACGTTCAGGAAAATAGCTTCACCAAGACTTAAGCTTTGGCGTGGTGAGGGTAATGCTTGAAGAACAGCGAAATACCAGAAGAATATTTGCAGAAGAAGGGGGATATTTCGGAAAGTTTCGATATAAACTGCCGCTAAACGACTAACTAACCAGTTAGAAGAAAGGCGGGCAACCCCCATGGTAAAGCCAATCACAGTAGCCAGAATAATACCTAATACGGAGACTAACGCCGTATTAAGAAGGCCGATGATAAATGTTCTACCGTAAGAGTACGTTTCATCGTATTCAATTAATGTTAACCCAATACCAAACCCGGCTTCTTGATTCAGAAAACCGAAGCCCGTTGCAATACCACGAGCATCTAAGTTATTGAGAGCGTTGTTTACAATCGTGTAAAAGAAAAATACCAGTGCAGCAATGGCAATGATCTGGAAAATAGCAGAACGAAAGGCAGGATTATAAATCAGGCTCTTGCTTCCGCTTGGTTTGGACATCGTACTTGGCGATGTATCTTGTGTCGGTTTCATACAGCGATAACCTCAAACCTTAGTTATAGATATCGGCCTGTATAACGAAGTTTCGTCCTTGCTGGCTAAAGAATAACGCTCTCATGTCTGGTGACATACGAACCTTTAAAGCCGTTCCACCAAGCGAGCGCTTTTCGCCATCCAATGAGCGATCCTTACTCATACAGTGAGATATAATCAAGAAAAAGGGCGGCATGAACCGCCCTGATTAACTCTTTCTATCGGATTGGTGGCGCGTACATAAAGCCGCCTGAATTCCATAGCGCATTAACGCCACGAGAGATTTCTAACGGCGAACCAGTACCGACTGTACGTTCGAAGCTTTCACCATAGTTACCAACTTGTTTGATAACCTGGTAGCCCCAATCGTCGCGGATACCCAACCCTTTGCCTTTAGGGCCATCAACACCGAGGATACGCTTGATGTTTGGATCTGTTGACTTCAGCATTTCATCCGCATTCTTCGAACTAATACCGTATTCTTCAGCGTTAATCATCGCAGACAATGTCCACTTAGCGATGTTAAACCATTGATCATCGCCTTGACGAACGACTGGACCTAGTGGCTCTTTAGAGATGATTTCTGGAAGAACGGCCGCAGAGGACGGATCTTTCAAATTCAAACGTAGTGCATAAAGGCCAGATTGGTCAGTTGTTAATACGTCACAGCGTCCCGCATCAAAACCTTTCGAAGTTTGCGCCGCTGTGTCGAATACCACTGGTTTGTACGCCATGCCTTGGTTGCGGAAATAATCTGCAAGGTTTAGCTCGGTTGTTGTACCTGATTGAACACATACCGACGCACCATCAAGCTCTTTAGCACTTGATATACCAAGTTCCTTCTTCACCATAAAGCCTTGACCGTCGTAGTAGTTCACACCTACGAAGTTTAGGCCCAGTGCAGTGTCACGGTGGAGAGTCCAGGTCGTGTTACGGGAAAGCACATCAATCTCACCAGATTGAAGCGCAGTGAAACGTTCTTTTGCGGTTAGGGGTACATATTTAACTTTCGTTTTATCCCCAAGAACGGCTGCAGCCAGTGCTTGGCAATATTCTACGTCGATACCTTCCCATTCGCCTTTTGAGTTAGGGTTAGAGAAACCAGGTAGACCGGTACTTACGCCACAAGTAAGAAAACCTTGTTTTGTGACTTTGTCCAGAGTAGTGTCTGCTGCTTGAGCTGATGTTGCCATCATCGCAGTAGAAGCCGCTACGACGGAAGCAAGAACTGTGAGTTTATTTGCCATTTGTATCCTTCCTGTATGATCCATGTTTAATCAGGAGTGACCTGAAATAACGTGTCCAATTCGTTAGAGTTATCGTCCTACGTGATTGATTTTCGAAGAAACGGCATTCGATAGATCAACCAGTTATAAGCGTAGGAAAGGATCTGTTAATTCTCAAATATATAATTTAAATGAAGTTTTGAGAGAACTTACAAAGTGCCTTGAGATTTAGAATGACGAAATGTTAATTGTTTGTAAATAGTGCAATTCATGGACAATTTGGTGCATCAGAACAATCAATAGAAGAGTGAACAATACAAAAGAATAAAAAGTTGTTATTAAAACTGTCATTAGCTGAGCAAGGTGAAGTTCAGTAAAAATTCAAACAAAAATTATTTGTGATACCGAAACAGGGTGATGAGCTTGCCCCATTTTTGGTAGCATGGTCTACAACAGCTAATTAGAGTAATCATGGATTGAAATGCGATATTTTCCTCTGTTCTTAGATTTAATTAATAAACCCGTTCTCGTCGTGGGTGGCGGTGAGGTGGCAAGCCGAAAGGTGGAAGCGTTGCTAAAGGCTGGGGCGGATGTGACTATCGTTTCTCCGACGTTGGTTGATTTTCTGTCTAAGCTTGCTTCTGAGCATCAACTGCGCTGGGTACAACGTTTCTATTCGAGTGACATTGTCACTAAAAACTTTGTTCAAGTGTGGGCGACGACAGACAATCCTGAGCTAAATCACCAAGTGTACAAAGATGCCAAAGAGCTAGGCATCTTGGTTAACGTTGTGGATGATAAGCCTTATTGTGATTTCATCACGCCGTCAATGATTAATCGTGGCCGCATCCAAATCGCTATCTCTAGTGGTGGAGCTTCGCCAGTTTTAATTCGAAACATCCGTGAAAAGCTTGAATCGATACTGCCACAAAACATGGGGTTGATGGCGGATTTTGCTAACTCAAAGCGAAACTCAATTAAAGAGGCACTGCCTAGCGTCGATTTACGCCGCAAGTTTTGGGAGCAATTTTTCTCGAATCCCGAGGTGGAAAACGCGCGAGATAATCGTGAGTTAGAAGCAATTTACCAAGCGACCATGGCAACACCTTTAGATGAAAAGGGAAGTTGTACTTGGATACATGTTGGGAAAGATGTTGAGATGTTGCCAATAAAAGCCGTACGCTATATGCAACAAGCGGAGCTGGCTCTGTACTCAACTCGATGTGAAGCGAATGTGTTAGAACTAATACGCAGAGATGCAGAAAGAGAAGCTTTCTCGAGCGCTGCTGAGCTTTCGGATATGCTGGCCAAGGCTAAAGCTGAAAAGCTTCGAATTTGCGTGTTCATACCGCAAGGAACGAGCGAATTCGTATTGCTGCAAGGGCAGGACTTGGTTATCTAGCAATGCCAAATGCTAAAAGTGGATACGTAGTTCGTTACACAAAAGCCAATAAAAAACGCCAGCGGATTATGCGCTGGCGTTTTTACTTACTTCTCAGATTGATTAATCACGGAAGTTGTTAAACTGGAATGGGATACCCATCTCTGCTTCACGAATCGCTGCCATTGTCGCTTGCAGGTCGTCGCGTTTCTTACCAGTAACACGTACTTTGTCGCCTTGAATAGAGGCTTGTACTTTTAACTTTGCGTCTTTGATAAGTTTCACTACTTTTTTCGCCGTTGGAGTATCAATACCTTGGCGGAAAAGCAGAGTTTGGTGCCAGTTTTTACCAGTAACGTCTGGGTCTTGTGCATCCATTGCGTTCGCGTCAATGTTACGCTTCGCTAAGTGGCCGCGTAAAATGTCGCGCATTTGCTTAAGTTGGAAGTCACCTTCCGCAGACATTTTTACGTTTTCTTCTACTAGCTCAAAGCTCGCATTTACGTTGCGGAAATCGAAACGAGTAGACAATTCACGGTTAGCGTTATCAACGGCGTTACGTAGTTCAACCGTATCGATTTCAGAAACAATATCAAACGATGGCATGAAGATTCCTTGATTATTTTGTTATAGGGACTTTCGGGACTTAACAGCGCTTGCCAGCATATCTAGCATTGTAGCAGTGTCTTCCCAACCTAGGCATGGATCTGTAATAGACTGACCATACGTTAGGTTATTGATGTCAGTCATTGGCTGATTGCCTTCAAGAATAAAGCTTTCAGCCATGATACCCGCAATACGAGTGCTGCCTGACTTAATTTGGTTACAAATGTCCTGAGCTACGTCGATTTGTTTTCTGTGTTGCTTCTGACAGTTTGCATGGCTGAAATCCACAACCAAACGTTGTGGCAATCCAAACTCAGCTAAAGCATCACATGCTTGTTTGACTGATGCTTCATCAAAGTTAGGGCCTTTTTCTCCACCGCGCAGAATAATATGACCGTAAGGGTTACCACTTGTGCGGTAAACCGTCATTCGACCGTTCTTATCTGGCGAGTAGAAGTAATGCGATGCTTTCGATGCGCGAATTGCATCAATTGCAATTTTTACGTTGCCATTTGTGCCATTTTTGAAACCAACTGGGCAAGATAGTGCCGACGCCATTTCACGGTGAATTTGTGATTCCGTTGTGCGAGCACCAATCGCGCCCCAAGTGATCAAATCCGCGATGTATTGGCCAGTGATCATATCAAGAAACTCAGTAGCAGTCGCAAGACCAAGCTTGTTGATATCCAGTAGTAGTTTACGAGCTTTATGAAGACCAGCTTCAAGTGCGTAAGAACCATCTAGGTTAGGGTCCGTAATCAAACCTTTCCAACCAACTACTGTACGAGGCTTTTCAAAGTAAGTACGCATCACGATAAATAGCTCGTCTTTGTACTTGTCTTGGATTTCACTCAGGCGAGTGGCGTAATCAATGGCAGCTTCAGTGTCGTGAACAGAACACGGACCTACAATCGCAAGAAGGCGATTGTCTTCACCCGATAAAATGTTTTCAATCTGACGACGAGATTGAGCGATACGGTCTGCAACGTCATCCGTAATAGGATGTACACTACCTAGCTCTGCTGGGGTAGGCATTGGACCCAAAGGTTGGGTTCTCAATTCATCTGTTTTTATAGGCATGTTATAGCTTTATTCTCTATTGCGAAGGGGTAAAGATAACGGAATTACAGGCAGGAATAAACCGTTTCACGGGAATCTTCGCCAGGAAATACCGAATTGTATACAAAGGTGTAGGTATTCATTTAAATGACTTATGTATAAATGACAAAACTTGATCATTAAATCAATATATATACATTTGAATTTATAACCATTTTATCTATTTCGCTGTAAGGTAATCTAAGTAACTGCGATAAACTTCATACCTCACGGGTGACGCCGTCACTTCCTGAAGGTTAAATAACTCGTGAGATCGAGCTTTTGTTAACATTTCTTTGACATCTATTTCTTTCGTTGATTAACTGGTCTGACTAGATTGGTAAGGAGACCAAAATGTTATCAGCTCTACGTCGTGCGAATTTGTATCTAAATCTGTTTGGCTTTTCAAAAGTGCCGCTGATTTGGCTTTGCCACCCTAAAATCATTGCGATAGATAGCAAGCATGTTGAGGTTCGTATCCCATTGCGCAGAAGAACGAAGAACCATCTGAATAGCATGTATTTCGGCGCTTTAGCCGTTGGCGCTGATGTTGCTGGTGGTTTTCTTGCTATGAGTAAAGCGCAAGAAAAGGGAGAAGCGATCTCGCTAGCATTTAAAGGTGTGAAAGCCGAGTTTTTAAAGCGCCCGGAAGCCGATGTGCACTTTGTTTGTAACGATGGTCATGTCATTGATGAGATGCTCGAGCACACCTTGGCAACGGGTGAACGAGTAAATCGTGACGTAAAAATTGTCGCGCTGTGTCCTAACTTACATGGTGACGAGCCAATGGCTGAATTCTCGCTTACTCTTTCGATAAAAAAAGCAGCCCAACAAAGAAAAGAGGCTGCCTAGTGGTTTGTGGCTCGTTTGTTTAAAGGCGTTGGCTTAATTGAGTTCAATCTTCTCGATAGAGACGATTTTGGAGCGATTTAAGACCACTTTCCAGCGGTAATAAACAGGCTCATCAGTGTGGTTGTCCTCTTTGACAATCACATTGAGCAAATGACGTTTCTCTACTGACTCTTTGGTTACTTGACCTTCATTTAAACGGTAAACTCGGTTTGAGCTTTTATCCATCAAGCGGATGATAGGGCGCAAACTGATGTTCAATGTTTCTCTCGTTTGTTCGTAACCACTCAAGAAAAGAGAGGTCGCCATTTCGGTTTTCTCGTGATAATGAAGAATCTGCTCTTCACGTTGCACGACGCGCTTTTTACGTATTCTTTGAATCTTATCCGGCAAGCTACTTAAGGTACGATAATCGAGCCACTCCAATTTTTTGCCAACCACTTTTTTCGTCGTTGGGTCAACATACTTCTTACGCCATTTTGGCTTGCCTTTACGGATCCATCGCCACATGGCATCGCGTAAATCATCTTTAAAGATTTCTCGTAAAGCGTAAATAAAAGACATCGCGATAATGAATGAGGCAGAAATTTCCCCCAGATAATCGCGAGCGAGAATCACGGTTGAGGTCACGACAACCATCACTAAACCGGTTGCAATACCTTTGATAGCGCGCTTAATGTTGTTACCCATCGATATGGTTTCTTCACGAAGCACGATAGGGTGTTCAATCAATCGCCTTAGCAAGCGCATTTTGTTAGATAGGCGAGTAACGTCTTCAACGACTCTTGATGAGTTGTATTTGTTGAGTTTACGATGGGCTTGCTCTTTCTCACATAGCGTGATCAGACGCTTTTTGATCGTGCCATAGTCGCCTTCACGTGGTAGATGGGCCACCAGTGACAGGAACTTTTGCTCGGTATACCAAGACAGATAGTTATCGATGTTAACGTAGTAGCGTTTTAAGTTCTCTTCATAAGGAATAGAACGCCGCAAGCGCTTTAAGATCTCAAGCGTGAGCTCGATAACTTCGTCCACTTCATCTTCCGTTACGGAGTTGTTCTCATGCTTGTTTAAACTTGCTACCGCTTTGTCTAGCGCGATAACGTATTGGTAAGCGAACAAACTCAAACTTACTCGGTATTGCTGATTCGACAGGCGTCCACGTTTGGCAAGTCGACTGTGTACTAGCGGAAGAAGGATTTCAGTACTGTAATAAGATCGTTGCTGTGTGATTGAGGTGTAATAAAATTCGGATTCACTGATGATATCGGCGTTTAAACCAAGCTCACCAGGTATAAAAAAGTAAATATCTAGGTCGACACTTTTGCTCTTTGCGAGTGCATGACTGATTTTTAATGTTATTGAGTCTTGTTTATCGACGGTGACCAAAGAAAGCTCCTGACTTTGCTAAAGCATTCTTAACTTATGCGTTCCGTTGAGCAGGTAAGTATAAGAGTGCTAAAAGAGTGACTGGGGCATATAGCTGAACGACAACAGCATAACAGAGCACTATGCTTTTCTCTCTGATTTTCTTGTTAGTTTAGGTATAATTCCACGTAAATTTAAAAAGAGACAAAATCAATGATTAAAATTGGTCAAATTAACAGCTTAGAAGTCATTAAAAAGGCTGATTTTGGCGTATTTCTGGATGGCGATGATTACGGTTCTGTTCTACTACCTAGTAAGTATGTACCAGAGGGTACTGAAATTGGTGAGCATGTAGACGTATTTCTGTACTTCGATTCAGAAAGCCAACTTGCTGCGACCATTGAAAGACCAATTGCCCAAGTGGGTGAATGGGGTTTAATGAAGATTGAGGGTGTGAATGCGACAGGTGCTTTTGTAAATTGGGGCATCAAAGAAAAGGACTTACTGATTCCTTTTAGTGAGCAACGCACTCGCTTCTCTGCCGGACAAACCATTTTAGTGTATGTTTATACCGACAAAGCGTCAGGTCGCATTGTTGGTACGACTAAGTTCAATAAATGGTTAGATAAAACTCCAGCGAATTATGAAGTTAACGAACAAGTTGATTTGATCATCGCAGAGCGTAGTCAACTTGGTTATAAAGCTATCGTTAACGGTAAGCATTGGGGCATGATTTTCCCATCGGATGTTTTTGGTAAGCTTTACATCGGTAAAAAGCTGAAAGGCTTTATTAAGCACATTCGTGAAGATGGCAAAATCGACCTTGCTCTACAAAAAGTCGGTGTGGCGAAAATGGACGATCTTTCTAGTAAGATCCTTGACCTGCTAGAGAAGAAAGGCGGATTTTTGCCTTTGAATGACAAGTCGTCTCCTGAAGCGATTTTTGATGCTTTCCGCACAAGTAAAGGGACTTATAAAAAGACCATCGGTGGCTTATACAAGCAGGGTAAAATTGTCATTGAGAAAGACGGTATTCGTCTAGCGTAGTCCAAACTCACGTATAGCGGATCTACAGCCAAAAAAACGGCCCAAACTTTTCCTTTTTTTGGGCCTAGGGGAAACGGCTCCGCAGAGCCTGCGCTAAACTTGTCCAACAATAATTTTGTTGGTGAACATAGAGAGAAATGCCACATCAAAGCATTACTTTGATACAACTAGTTTAGTACAGCGTGTCCGGATCGCTAGCGAGCCCACTTGCTTTCATACTTACGAATTAAAAAGCCATCGCAAATACGATGGCTTTTCATTTATTTATGGTTCGTTACGTCTTTTAAAATAAGTTCTTATCTCGTACTAATTCGCGAGGGAGGCCATTCTTTATTCGGTTGCTTACCCACTTGCCAAGGCCAATAACTGCGCCTTGATAGGTGACAAGCACTTCGCCTTTACCTGTTTTCATTCCCTCAGGAATGGTTTGTGGGCGAACATCACGCCCCATGTACCATTCGCGCGCTTCTTCAATACTGAGTTCAATGGCGTTGCTTTCAGAACCTGTCGCCAGGGCAGTCGCGACTTGGTGTTGCCAACGGTAGCCATTTTTATGGGCTTCCGCGATCTTTATACCCATACGGGAGAAGCGTAATTCGCCGATCATCGCTTCTAAAGCATTAGGGAACAGCCAGACATCTTTATCGCGAAGCCATACAGAACTGTCATTTGGAAGTTTAATACCTAACGCGCTTTGGAGTTGTTGAGCAATTTCTGTCGATTCTTTTTTTGAAGTTTTAGCAAAGGGGAATTTCCCCATGCGCTTTTTGACTTCTGGCGCCTCAACAGCAGCCAGTTTGCGAATTCTTGCAACAAAGAACCCTTCACAGTCGTAGACCTGCGGGAAAATATGCAAAAAGCCTTCTTCAGTTAGAGCTGCCTCTGCGTTTTCAAACAAGTTCTCAAGGCTTTCAAACTCTACAGCATCCCCAAAGGTTTCTTTCAAGTGATGACAAACTTGTTGGTTTTCTTCTGTACTGAGCGTACATGTTGAGTAAACCATCACACCACCGGGCTTTAATGCATGGAAGGCGCTTTCAATAAGATCTTTCTGCGTGTCAGCGATGTCGAGTACGGAAGCTTGCGTCCAGTTTTTCATCGCATCTTCGTCTTTGCGAACGGTGCCTTCTCCAGAGCAAGGCGCGTCAAGCAAAACCGCATCAAATTGTTCTGGTAGCCAACCGCCAAAAACGCGCCCATCGAAGTTACTTAGTGCGGCGTTACGTACCCCACAACGTTCTACATTAGCGTGCAGTACTTTTACACGACTTGCGGCGTATTCATTGGCCACAAGTACACCTTTGTTGTTCATTAAAGCTGCAATTTGAGTGGTTTTTGAGCCGGGAGCGGCTGCGGTGTCTAACACGGTATCGTAAGATTCATCATTCATAAACAGAGCAGATACCGGCATCATAGAACTGGCTTCTTGAATGTAGAATAAGCCAGACATGTGTTCTGCTGTGTTGCCTAATGGTACAACTGACTCATCCGCTTCAATCCAAAAACCTGTGTCACACCAAGGCACAGGAGAAAGCTTCCAGCCTTTTGTTTCTGCTCGTTCTAGAAACGCTTCAACGCTGATCTTCAACGTATTAACTCGAATACTTTTGCGCAGTGGCTTTTGGCACGACGCGATAAAGTCTTCCATGTTGAGGTGAGCAGGAAGGATGGTTTGGATTTTTTCCAGAAACGCGTCTGGGATGTAAACATTAGGATGCAATGTGGGATCTCGTTTGCAGAATTTGTGGCAAATAATATACGAAAGCGAAGCAGAAACGAATAGTGACAAGGGCCGAGCAATAAAAAAGAGCAGCGATTGCTGCTCTTTTAAAGTGATCAAACTTCAATTGTACGTGAATTGAGCTTTATTCTACGGCTTAGGAATCGCTGTACGCCATTGAGTCCAACCCTCTTCAGCTTGTGGATACAAAAAGAAAGATTGCCCACTCTTTGCCGCTGGTGGAATAGTCGATTGCTCTGGCGTTGAAAACGCAATTCCTCCGCGAACTAAACTATCAAAGGTTCCCGCTTTGATGTTAGCGCCGGTAAGCCCGATGGAAACATCTACTCCTGAAACATTCCAGAACACACTGTTTTGACGAACGAGGTAAGCATATTCAGGCTGTATTTTGATAGTCGTGACGATGCGATCAGCAAATTCTCCTAGGCTTACGTCGGTCACTTGGCCAACTTCCATCTGGCGGTAAAGAATAGGGGTACCGACTTGTACTGAGCCTCTTTGTTCACTTTGTAACGTAAACATGATTCCATGCACGCGTTCTGAACTATTTTCTAATTGAAAATCAAATTTAGCTTTACCTTTACCTGGTTCAACACTGATGGATTTCGACACCAACGCCCCGAGGTTTTTAACGCCACCTAAACCAATTTCTGGTTCAGTTAGCCAAAAATGTGAGCCTTCAACCGCAATGTTTTCTACGTATTCAGGTAGGATTCTTGCAGTGACTTCAACCATGTTACGACGAAAATTCGGTACAACCAGAGTGATTTCACCAACTTTAACACCTTGATATTCAATCGGCATTCCTTTAGCAATCTCTTGCGAACCGTCGGTTTCTAAAGCAATGACGCGCCCAAACTTGCGAGCGGTTTTTTGATCAGAATACAGCTTCCAGTTTTCTCCGATTTTGTTTTCAACGCCTGGTACGGAGTCAAAAGCGATGCCACCTTCGATTAACGATTTTAAAGGGTGCGCTTTCACACTGACGCCAGCTAATGATGCATCTATCTCGATCCCTGAACGATTCCAAAAAACGGTTTGTGGCGTTACAAGATAAGCGAAGCGGTTTTCGATAGTAGCCTTAATTAGTACTCCGCCATCAACTAGTTGGAAATCGGAGACGTTACCAACTGGAAGATTACGATAGAGTAGAGGACTGCCTTTGGAAATCGGCGGCAATTCAGAAGCAAATAGTGTTAGCGCCCTAGAGCCACTTTGATTGTACTGCGCCAATTCAGCCAATGATTCATTTTGGAACAGTTGATACTCTTTTTGAATATCTTGCTTGCCTTCGCTCACAAAACTAATTGACCCAGTTAACAACTGCTTTGCTGGAGGAACGGTAACGCTGAGCCCCGATTCAGTTAACTCTGCTGATGCACTGCCGGTTACATAAAAACGATTGTTTGATTTGATCAGATGTTTATATTCATGGTCAATCAATACATCCATAAATACTTCGTGTTGTGATTTTTTATCTTCCTTAACTAGGCCCACTTTGATGATTGAACCAACAACGATGCCTTTATAAAGTACATTGGCACCGCTATCTAGGCCAAACGAATTGTCGGATACCAACCGAATCGCGATGGACTTTTCTTGCTGTTGGTTAAACACGTTTTTACGAATGGCAGTAAAGCGGCGAGAGCGTTCACCCGCGCCCGGCACGATCGTTAAGAAGTTTCCTCGCACTAAATTAGCAATGTTTTCAACACCTGAAAGGGACACTTTTGCTTCTTCTAAGACAAATCGAGTACCTGTCGTCAGCATGTCACTAAAAGCGGGTTGAATTGCCGCTGACGCCAATATCACTTCTCGGCCTTCGGAAAGGCTCAAGTCCGTAACTTGGCCAATTTCGATTCCGCGATACATAATTGGAGCGCCTTCTCCGCTGATCTTGCTGTCATCAGGTAGGACGATTTTAACCGCGATGCCTCGACCAGCAGTTTTCAAATCTTTATACAAACGGAACTCGGTGTTCTCTTCTACAGGTTCACCATCATCCGGAGAGTCGACGGCGATGGCGCCACCTAGTAAGGCACTCATGCTTTCTAGTCTTACATCGACACCTTCAAAACCGATGCTGGCACCAATTCCACTGACGTTCCAGAATCGACTGCGATTGTTAATGATATGTCGGTATTGATCCTGAATGTTGGCTTGAATAGTGATAGATTTTGCATCTTCATCTAGCTGGTAACTGTACACTTCACCGATTGGGATTTTCTTATAAACAATTTGAGAGCCAACCGATACACCACCTAAATCACGGCTTTTGAGCTTAATATTCAAACCTTGAGAAACGCGTAAATCTGTTGGGGCAGAGTCTAACGCATGGAATGTTGTCTCAAACTCTTGACCATCTCCGGGTTGAATCGAGATGTAGTTACCTGAGACGAGCGCATCCAGTCCGGAAACTCCCGTTAGGCTAGCTGTTGGTTTTACTAACCAAAAGCGTGTTTTATCGTTCAGTAACTTTGCAGCTTCAGGATAGATATCAGCATCGACATAAATACTGCCGAGATCTTCGGTGAGGTTAATGTCTCTTACCATGCCGACTTCTAATCCTTGGTAACGGATAGTGGTTCGGCCGGCGACAAGACCAGCGGCATCAGAAAAATAGATTTGCACTCGTTGTCCTGCATCGTGTATCGACTTCACAACAAGCCAGCCAGCTAAGACCATGGTCAAAATTGGCAACAGCCAAAGAGGAGATATGCCTTTACTCCGCTTTACATCTGGTACGTATGACGTTTGAGAACTGTTCTGATCACTCATTCATTGACTCTTTTTCTGATTGTTTTGGGCTTGTTTGGTCCCAGATTAGCCTTGGATCAATACTTTCTGCTGCAAGCATGGTCAACACTACGACAACACCAAATGCTACGGCGCCATATCCTGGTGTGAAATCCAGTATCTGACCACGATCGACTAAGGTCATCATGATAGAAATAACAAACAAATCCATCACAGACCATTTACCGATCCATTTAACAACAAAGTAAACCATCATTCGTTGTCTCTTAAACACCGAACGTTTGAATTGGATGCAAAGCATGATGTAGGCGAGCCCAAGTATTTTAATCACCGGGACAACGATACTGGCAACAAAAATGATCGCAGCGATTCCATACATGCCGCTTTTTACCAAACCAGCCACGCCTGAAAAAATAGTGTCCTCCAAACGCTTACCATTGGTAAGCAAGATGGAAATAGGGATCAGGTTAGCGGGGAAGATGGCGACCGTTGCTGCGATGAGGTAAGCCCATGTTTTCTGAATGGAGTTTGGCTTGCGATGATATAACTCGTGATGACAACGCTGGCAATGGTCACCTTCAGGCTGGGACAAGTGGCATTCATGGCAATGCACATCTTTATGCTCAAAAGCATATAAACTTTCTGGTTTCCAAGCTTCCCAATAACGACGCACGCTGATTCTTGAAACTAACAAAACGGTAAATATCTGCAAAAGAACCAGACCAATTAACCCTGGGCCGACGAAAATGTCGGAATAATCTTGGAGTTTAAAACAGGAAATGGCGATGCTAACTAAGAACACATCCAACATAACCCAATGCTTCAAATGTTGAATTAGCCACAGTGAGATACGAAGCCCACGGAACCATCGTTGATGTAAAGAAATATGCGCCGTTACCACTGAAACACAAACCGTCAGTGGCGCTAGAGAGCTACAAAATAGAATGAGCAATGAAAGAAGAACAAATCCTTCTTCCATCAATGTGATCATCCCTGAAGGCAGGGTTGCCGGAATCATCACACCAAAGAGTCGGATGCTAATAAAGTTAAAAAAGTGCGATGGAATAAATAGTAGGATACAGGTTATCGCGACGGCTAGATTACCAGAGAGGCTAGGGCTACCTCCGCGATATAATTGTGTACCACAACGAGGGCAGTGTGCATTTTTGCCATGGGGTAAGTCGACGATGTCGACAGGCAATTCACAACCTTGGCACAAACGTACGTTATTGGGTTGCATGGCGTGCTTAGACAGAGAGGTCATAACGACCTCTCTAGCTTGAACGATTTAAGCGTGGGACTGTATGCCCCCATATAAGGTTTGATATAAGCCTTCTTGCTCAACTAACTCACCATGAGTACCTGTTTGCGTCACTTTCCCATCTTCAAGCACGTAGATCAAATCGGCTTGTTTCACAGCGGATAGTCGGTGCGCAACGATTAATGTTGTTCTACCACGTAAGAACTCGGTCAGTGCTTTGTGTAAAGCCGCTTCAGTAGCGGTATCTAGCGCAGACGTGGCTTCGTCTAAAATAACAAATTGAGGATTACTCAGCACCATTCTAGCAATGGCAAGCCGTTGTCGTTGACCTCCTGACAAACGAATGCCATTACGACCAACTTGAGTATCCAAGCCGTGGTTAAGTTGAGAAATTACATCATGCAGCTGAGCCACTTCAAGCGCACGCCAAAGTGACATTTCGTCAAAATTCCCACCAAGCGTTAGATTATGCCTCAAGGTATCGTTAAATAGTATAGGTTGCTGTAATACCACGGCAATTTTGTCGCGAATTACTTCAAAACCAATATCTTCTGTTAATTCATCATTAAAGCGAATGCTACCGGAGTTTTGACGGTAAACCCCAATAAGTAATTGTATCAAGGTCGACTTACCACCGCCGCTTGCACCAACCAATGCCACTTTCTTTCCTGCCGGCATATGTAAAGAAAGATTATCTAGGACTTTGTTTTCATTATTGTAAGAGAAATTAATGTTTTCTACTTTAACATCAACTTCTCTACCTTCTTTGAAAGGATTTACCTTAGGAACCGGTCTCTGCTCTTCTTCTAACTCTAATAAGTCGTTGATGCGTTTTAATGCGGCTTTAGCGCTGTACCAAGAAAACTGAATCCCAAGCAACTCTTGAACAGGAGACAGCATGAACCATAGGTAACCAAAAACGGCAAATATTTGACCAATAGTAAGGTCACTGAACATGACCATTAACATTGCGACAGCTCTGAATAATTCAAAGCCGATCAAAAAGAGAAGGAAAGAAACGCGACCAGCCGCTTCAGATTGCCAAGCATACTTGTCTGCATCAACGCGAACTTGGTTCGCACTGTCTTTGAGTTGCTGGAGAAATTCTCGCTCTTTATTGGCCGCGCGTAGTTGGTAGATTCCATCTAATGTTTCAACTAAACGGTTTTGGAAAATTTCAAAAGAATGATTTTCCTTCCGTTTCAGATGTTTAACCATACTGCCTAGTTTACGTGAGAAGTAAATGACAATAGGGTTAACTAACAGGATAAACAGACCAAGTCGCCAATCGAGCCAAAGTAGAACGATAGCAGTACCAATAACAGTCAGAAAACTGATAACGAATTTTGCTAACGTAGAACCAATAAATTTATCAATGGTCTCAATGTCAGTGATAAGGTGTGCGTTGATTCCTCCGCTACCTTTGGTTTCGTATTGTCGGATGCTGATACGGCCGAGTTTGTCGATCATTTTACTGCGCATTTCAAACGTGATGGTTTTTGAAACAAGCGTAAATTGTCGGCTTTGAAGGATATTTAATCCTTGGCTCGCAGCTCGCATAAGAACAACCAAGAACAGGGTGAAGAAAATATAGCCTGTCGGAGTGTGCCACGCTTCAGGGAGAATGGCATTCATGGCATCTAAGCCTTTTGCAGGTTGGTCCAATAAGACCTCATCAACCATCAAAGGCATGAGGAGGGGAATTGGAACACTAATCAAGGTTGCAAGCACCGCTATCAAGTTCGCTATGATCAGCTTGGACTTGTGCTTTTTTACTTGTGTTATCAACCAAGAACGGCTAATAGTGTCATTTTTCAGAAGCATTGTAATTGAGAATAAGTCCTATTATAAAGTAGGGCTGCATTTTAGCGCCATACATTGAGAATGGAAGCTTTTATAGTAAGTAGGAAGTTAATATGAACTTAGAACAATACCAAAGACTAACCAAACAAGCTGTTGCTCTAATTGAGTCTGAACCAGACTTTATTGCGAACCTAGCAAACTTGAGCTCATTGCTTTTCATGGAACTTGACGATCTTAACTGGGCAGGCTTTTACCTAACAAAAGGTGAAGAGCTTGTTCTTGGTCCGTTCCAAGGAAAACCAGCTTGTGTTCGTATCCCAATGGGTCGAGGCGTCTGCGGTACTGCTGCACAAACTAATACTATACAAAGAGTATACGACGTTCACGAATTTGAGGGGCATATTGCGTGCGATGCAGCGAGCAATTCAGAAATTGTGATTCCATTTTCTATTAATGGAAAGGTGGTTGGTGTACTTGATATTGATAGTCCAAGTATTGGCCGATTTAATGAAACAGACGAAGAAGGTCTCACTCATTTCATGGTTGAAGTAGAAAAGCTGCTTAATTCACACGCGAACGACGCATAAATTAGCCTTCGAGTGTGGTTTTTCCTTGGCATGTCACTATAATACGAGAATATTTTTTCTTAATGCTCGCGGAAATCCGCTCAAATCAGGACCCCTCATGACTGAAAAGTTAAAAAACAGCAAAGAAGTTATTGCATATATTGCTGAATGTTTCCCTAAGTGCTTTACTTTAGAAGGTGAAGCAAAACCTCTGAAAATTGGTATTTTTCAAGATCTTGCGGAACGTCTAAATGAAGACGAAAAAGTAAGCAAAACACAGCTTCGTGCAGCGTTAAGACAGTACACTTCATCATGGCGTTACCTACACGGTGTAAAACCAGGTGCAGTACGTGTAGACCTAGATGGCAACCCTTGTGGTGAGCTAGAAGAAGAGCACGTTGAACACGCGAAAGCGACACTTGCAGAAAGCAAGGCGAAAGTTCAGGCTCGTCGTAAAGAACAAGCACAAAAAGCTCGTGAAGAGGGTAAGGCGAAAGCGAAACCTGCGGCTAAAAAGCCTCAACAGCCTCGTCGTACTAATAAACCAAAAGTACAAAAACCAACTAAGCCTGTAGAAACGCGCGCTCTAAATGCTGATGAAATCACAGTAGGTAACGCAGTTAACGTGAACATGGGCAAAGGAAACATGGCAGCGACCATTGTTGAAATCAATAAGGATGATGTACGTGTTCAACTTGCTAACGGCCTACAAATGGTTGTGAAAGCGGAGCACTTGCGCGCATAAAGGAGATACTCCTACGCATGAATTGCCGTTCAAAAGTGACCCTGATTGCTGCTAGCTTATGGCTAGCAGCATCAGCTCAGGCTCTTGAAGCCAAACTACATAAAGATGACCTGCCGGTTCTTTCTCCTGAAGTTCAGCATGAAACAGCTAGCAAACGAGTCACCTCGCGATTTACCCGCTCTCATTATAAGCACTTCAGCCTCAATGATGATTTCTCTAAAGCGATCTTTGAACGCTATGTAGAGTTGCTTGATTACAATAGAAATATTTTCACTCAAGCAGACATCGATTCATTTAAAAATTGGTCAGTCGAGCTTGATGATCAGCTTAAATCGGGCAACAACCAAATTGCTTTTGATGTTTACAACCTCTCAATGCAGAAGCGTTTCGATCGTTTTGCTTATGCGTTAACTCTACTCGATGAAGAGATCAAGTTTGATACCGATGACGAGATAGAGTTAGACCGCTCTGAGGCCGCATGGCCAAAAGACGAAGCAGAGCTCAACGAGTTGTGGCGCAAGCGTGTGAAATATGACGCGTTAAATCTGAAACTGACTGGCAAAGAGTGGCCAGAGATTAAAGAAGTTTTAGAGAAGCGTTATAACAACGCGATGAAGCGCATCACACAGACCAACAATGAAGACGCATTTCAGTTGTATATGAATGCCTTCGCGCGACAGGTTGACCCTCATACAAGCTACCTTTCTCCACGTAATGCCGAGCAATTCCAATCGGAAATGAACCTTTCTCTAGAAGGCATCGGCGCCGTTTTGCAAATGACAGACGATTACACAGTAATTCGTTCACTTGTTGTTGGCGGTCCGGCATCAAAGAGTAAGCAACTTGGTGAAGGGGACCGAATCACTGGTGTTGGACAAGACGGTGAAGAAATTGTCGACGTGATCGGTTGGCGTCTGGATGATGTTGTTCAGTTAATCAAAGGCCCTAAAGGCACAAAGGTTAATCTACAGATCTTGCCAGAAGGTAACGATGCGAAGAGTTACATTGTCACAATTGTTCGTGACAAAGTTCGCTTAGAAGATCGTGCGGTTAAGTCAGAAATCATCGAAAAAGACGGTAAGAAGATTGGTATTTTAGAAGTACCAAGTTTCTACGTCGGCTTATCGAAAGACACCGATAAATTACTAGCTGAGTTGAAAACCAAAAACGTTGACGGCGTAATCGTTGATCTACGCAACAATGGCGGTGGTGCGCTAACAGAAGCAACGGCATTGACAGGTTTATTCATTAAAGAAGGCCCTGTAGTTCAAGTCCGTGACAGCTATGGCCGCATCAAAGTGAATGCCGATACCGATGGAAAAGTGAGTTATGATGGCCCATTGACGGTATTGATTAACCGCTACAGTGCTTCAGCATCTGAAATTTTTGCAGCGGCAATGCAAGATTATAATCGTGCAATCATCTTAGGTGAAAACTCTTTCGGTAAAGGTACAGTTCAGCAACATCGTTCACTGAATCATATTTATGATCTGTTCGATAAAGAGCTAGGTTATGTTCAGTACACGATTCAGAAATTTTATCGTATTGACGGTGGAAGTACGCAAAATCGTGGTGTTGCACCAGATATTTCGTACCCAACGCCAATTGAGGCTTCTGAAACAGGTGAAAGTGTTGAAGACAATGCTTTACCTTGGGATCAGATTGATAAAGCACAATATCAAACGTTTCCAAGTAACGACGCCTTAGTTGAAAAACTTACTGCTCTTCATAATAAGCGTATTTCTGATGAGATGGAGTTCCGCTTTATCAATGAAGACATCGAGAAATATCGTAAAGAAAAAGACGATAATACTTTGTCTTTGAACGAAAAAGTTCGTAAAGCTGAATCGGATAAAGCGGAAGCCCTTCGATTACAACGCATAAATGAACGTCAAGTTGCTTTGGGTAAAAAAGCATTCAAAACATTGGATGACATACCAAAAGACTACGAGGCTCCTGATGTTTATTTAGATGAGTCTGTCGCGATTATGGTCGATCTACTTAAGCAGGAAAATCAGTCATAATAACTGGCAATTTAGAATAAAAAGAGTGAGTCTTTCAGATTCACTCTTTTTTTATGCCTTTTTGCCTTCCGCTGTCTCGATATCGAGCAAGATATTCGCTTATTTTCCCCCAATAATTTACGTGATCTACATCTAAAATTTCGCGAAAGTGAGGACTACTGGCTAAGCTAAAAGAAAACGATAAGGATGCCGATATGAAGTGGTTCTTTATTTTACTTAGCTTTTGCTGCTTTAGTGTGTTTGGTGGAGAAAACACCAGAGAAGATGAATTAAGTCACTTTGACACGCCGTTTCTCATCGGAGACTGGTATTTGATGAACCCAAACCCCGAAGAGTCGGCTGAAAACTTTCGTGCGATCAAACTCTCATTAGGTTCTGACTACAGCTTTTCTATTGATATTCAAAAGAAAGACTATTCCGTTGACCATTGGGAAGGGCTGTATAACGCAAATGAAGACACCATCGTTCTTGGTTTAAACACCGACGAGCCTCAAATTTATGCCTATCGCAACAACCATAATACGCTTGATCTTAATGGTGTAACATTCACTAAGGGATTATCCAATTCACTTGCAGGTATTTGGTCTAGCTCTCACGTATCTGGCGACGGTCTTGTGGCCAACAACATTAATCAGATGGATTTGATACTTCAACCTGATTTCGTGTTCATGTTTAGGGTTTCGAACGAAGAAGGGGATGAGTCCATCAAACAAGGTGTGTTTTACACAGAAGATGAGTTTTTGGTTCTGTTGTATGAAAATGGCGAGCATGGAACCACGTATAAGCTCAACAAGAATGAGCTAACGATCGAAGATTCCAATGGTGATATGTACGCCGTACTCAATAGAGTTACGCCATGATGCCTTTAACATGCGCCAAATTACGCGTGCGTACGGTAAGTCATTAATATTGTTTAAATGTTAATCAAAAAACGGAGCTAGAGCACTAAAAGCTCCGTTTTTTGATGGAAAGACTTGTATTCTGATACCACAACCCCTACAAATAGCTTATATACTGATACCAGAACTGCATTTTTGATCATGCAGTCTGGTATTTTTGTTGTTCGACATACAAGGATTTATGCTCATGTCTCAAGCTCCCCTGGCCAAATATCGTAAAGATTATAAAGAGCCATCTCATGCGATTACTGATATCGATCTTACTTTTGATCTATATGACAATGACACAATCGTTACGGCGGTATCAAAAGTTGCTCAAAAAGGCGATACAACAACGCTAGAACTCGATGGCGAAGGGCTTGAGCTACGCGCTGTAAAAGTAAATGGTGAGGATTGGGCTCATCACGAGGTGAAGGAGTCATCGCTGGTACTGACCGATCTTCCATCCGAGTTTGAACTTGAAATCGTCACCAAAATTGATCCTGAAGCGAATACAGCACTCGAAGGTTTGTACAAATCAGGCGGCGCATTTTGTACTCAGTGTGAGGCTGAGGGCTTCCGCCGTATCACGTACTATCTAGACCGTCCGGATGTTCTAGCAAAATACACAACAAAAGTGATCGCAGATAAAGCGGTTTATCCATATTTGCTGAGCAATGGTAACCGAATTGCAGAAGGCGATGCAGAGAACGGTCGTCACTGGGTTCAATGGCAGGATCCGCATCCAAAACCAGCTTACTTGTTCGCCCTTGTTGCAGGCGACTTTGATGTATTGCGTGACAAATATACAACGATGTCAGGTCGCAGTGTTGATTTAGAAATCTTTGTTGATAAAGGTAACTTAGATCGTGCAGGCCATGCGATGACATCGCTGATCAACTCGATGAAGTGGGATGAGGAACGCTTTGGCCTAGAATACGATCTGGATATTTACATGATCGTTGCTGTTGATTTCTTCAACATGGGTGCAATGGAAAACAAAGGCTTGAACATTTTTAACTCAAAATATGTGCTGGCGAACGATCAAACTGCGACAGATCGTGATTATTTAGGCATCGAAGCTGTGATCGGTCATGAGTACTTCCACAACTGGACTGGCAACCGTGTCACTTGTCGTGACTGGTTCCAACTAAGTCTAAAAGAAGGCTTAACCGTATTCCGAGACCAAGAATTCTCTTCTGACTTAGGCTCTCGTGCTGATAACCGTATTGATAACGTACGTATTATTCGTGGTCCTCAATTTGCGGAAGATGCAAGCCCAATGTCTCACCCGATTCGTCCTGACAAAGTCATTGAGATGAATAACTTCTACACGCTAACGGTGTATGAAAAGGGCAGCGAAGTTATTCGTATGTACCATACACTCCTTGGCGAAGAGGGCTTCCAAAAAGGAATGAAACTTTATTTTGAACGTCACGATGGTACCGCCGCGACGTGTGAAGACTTTGTTTCTGCAATGGAAGATGCCACCGGTGTTGATTTAAAACAGTTCCGTCTGTGGTACAGCCAATCGGGTACACCAACGCTGCGCGTAAATAGCGAATACAACGCTGATGCAAAAACTTACGCACTAACGGTAGAGCAATTTACGGAGCCGACGCAAGACCAAGCAGAAAAACAAGCGCTGCATATTCCGTTCGATATCGAGTTGTATGATTCGAAAGGTCGAGTTATCCCACTGGTGATTAACGGTGAATCAGTTAATAACGTGCTGGATATTAAACAAGATAAGCAAACGTTCGTATTTGAAAATGTCGAAGAACAGCCAGTGCCATCTTTGTTGCGTGAATTCTCGGCACCAGTCAAATTAGAATACGATTACAGCGATGACGAGTTAGTCTTCTTGATGAAGCACGCAACGAACGATTTTGCTCGATGGGACGCTAGCCAAATGCTATTGGCTAAATACATTCGTCAGAATGTGAAAAACGTTCAAGCGGGACAAGAAGTATCGCTTTCTGAAGGTGTGATAGATGCTTTCCGCGGTGTGCTGTTGGATGAAACGCTTGAGCCTGCTTTCATTGCTCAAGTTTTCTCTATGCCTTCAATCAATGAGATTACTGGTTGGTACCAGCAAATTGATATCGATGCCGTAGACAAAGTGCTAAACAGCATTACAGTGTCACTTTCTAAGGAATTAGAAGATGAGCTAAGTGCGACTTATCACACGCTTAAGCAAACAGAGTATACGATCGACCATGCTGCTATTGGCAAGCGTGCTTTACGTAACCGTTGCCTTCAGTACCTAGCATATACGGAAAAAGGTAATGATTTAGTCAACGCGCAGTACGCATCTGCAAATAACATGACAGATACGATTGCTGCGATGAGTGCCGCAAATAACGCTCAGCTCGAGTGTCGTGAAGCACTTATGGCTGATTATAGCGATAAATGGAAGCACGATGGTTTGGTTATGGATAAGTGGTTTGCACTGCAAGGTAGCAATCCTGCAGAGGATGCTCTTGAAAAAGTAAAAGCAACCATGAACCACGAAGCATTTAGTTTGAAAAATCCGAACCGTACGCGCAGCTTAATTGGCTCGTTCTTAAGTGCGAACCCTGTACGTTTCCATGATAAATCCGGTGTAGGTTACCAATTTGCCGGTGAAATTCTTCGCCAACTAAATGATTCGAACCCACAAGTAGCTTCTCGAATGATTGATCCTTTGCTTAAGTTCCGTAAATACGATGAAGCTCGCCAAGCAATGATTCGTGCAGAACTTGAAAAGCTCAAAGCAATGGATAATCTTGCTAAAGATCTATTCGAAAAAGTGACTAAAGCACTAGACGAATAGTAAACAACACAATAGGGTGGTCATTAAGACCACCTTATTTGTTTATGTCACTTAGTTTTCACTTCATGAACTATTACTACTTCAATCTCAACATTTCATATCAAACGTTTTTATCTCATTATTCTGGTGCGGCAAGTGTTGTTCAAGTTGTCACACACAACGGTTTGCGTTTGCAGTTACCCGCCGCGAGATTTAGACCATTTCTTAGTCAATTGGGCGTTAGAGGCCAGTTTAGACTAACAACTGACCAAAATAATAAGTTTCTTAAGTTAGAAACTCTGTGATGTATTGTATTTGCAGAGAGTTAAATAGGAATCTTAGTCACAGAATCGGACATTTCACCTCTTACCACTACGATTAGTTGTTAAACATTTGTAATTATGCTTTTACAATGGGCACATGCATTACCTATGCTTAGTTTCTAAGGTAACAACCTAGCTACTAAGTCCCCCTACAAAACAACAATTCTAATGTGGAGTGTGAATATGACCGCGCGTGAAAATGTAGTGCCGGTTCTGCTTGAAAAGGTTTACCAACTGATTCAAGACAAACTCGAGCTTTCTCACCAAACGCTTGTAACTAAACTTGCTCAACACTTATTCAGTAACATTGCTGATGATGATCTAATTCAGCGAAACGAATCCGACCTTTATGGTGCTGTCGTTAGCCTTTGGCACCATATCAATGAAAAAAAACCAGAAGAGATTTCGGTTCGAGTATTTAACCCGACCGTAAGTCGTCAAGGCTGGCAATCCACACACACAATCGTAGAAATTGTTGTTCCAGATAGTCCATTCTTAGTGGACTCAGTCAAAATGGCTTTAGCACGTTTGGATCTTGTTTGTCACCTAATGTTGAATAACCCAACACAGATTCAGCGTGATAAAAAAGGCCAAGTTACAGACGTAAACGGTGAGGGTGGTGTTCTTCAATCACTTTTCCACATAGAGGTAGACCGCCTTACTAGTAAAGACGAGATGCAAGCGCTTAAAGAAGAGCTGTTAAGAATTCTATCTGATACTCGCTTAGTCGTTGATGACTGGAAGCAGATGGTTGATAAGCTTAAGTTTGTTACTGATGAACTTGAGAAAAATAAAGATCGTGTTTCTATCCAAACTGATCGTATGGATGAAACGATCGCATTTCTTCGTTGGCTAGAAGATCATAACTTTACCTTTATGGGTTATAAAGATTATGACTTAAAAGAGGTCAATGGTGATACCGAACTTGTTCCTGCTAAAGAAAAAGGACTAGGTCTGTTTGCTGATGACAAGCGCGTGCGTAGCGTCAAGCTCTCTGAATTATCAGATTCAGCGCGATTAGAAGCGAAAAAACCATACGCTCTGATCATCACCAAAGGTAACAAAGCATCTCGTATCCACCGTCCGGCTTATACTGATTACATCGGTATTAAAAAGTTTGATGAAAACGGTAAAGTAATAGGTGAGCATCGCTTTACTGGTTTATATACCTCCGCCGTTTACAACCAAGCGGTACAAAGTATTCCTCTGATCCGTGAAAAAGTTGACCGTATCCTTGAAGCAAGTGGATACCGCCACGGATCATACTCATACAAAGCATTGCACAATATCTTAGAAAACTACCCACGCGACGAGTTGCTTCAAGCTAATGAAGAAGAGCTGCTTGAGGTGGGAATGGGTGTTGTACAAATGCAAGATCGTGACTTGCTGCGTTTGTTTGTTCGTAAAGACCCATTTGGTCGTTTCTTCAGTTGCATGGTTTATGTCACTAAAGATCGTTACAACACAGAATTGCGTCGTCAAACTCAACGCATTCTTAAGCAGTACTTTGGTTGCGAGCAAGAGGTTGAATTTACAACGTACTTCTCAGAAAGCCCACTAGCGAGAACACATTACATTGTTCGTGTAGACAATAACAACATTGACGTAGACGTGAAAAAGATCGAGCAAAATCTAATGGAAGTTTCTACCTCTTGGGATGACAGACTAAAAGAATCCATCATTGCTAACTTTGGTGAAAGTAAAGGCCTTCCTCTTTCAAAAGAATATATGAGTGCGTTCCCTCGCTCATACAAAGAGGACATGATGCCAGGTTCTGCGGTTGCAGATATCGAGCGCTTAGAAGCGTTAAGTGATGATAATAAACTTGGTATGTTGTTCTACCGACCTCAAGAAGAGGGAGCAGATTCCAAAGCTGTCCGCTTAAAGTTATATCATCGCGATGAACCAATTCACCTTTCTGACGTAATGCCGATGTTGGAAAACCTTGGTTTGCGTGTGATTGGCGAATCGCCATATGAGATCGAGAAAAACAACGGTCAGACCTTCTGGATCCTTGACTTCTCTATGCTGCATAAGAGCGAGAAAACCGTTGACCTTCGTGAAGCTCGTGATCGTTTCCAACAAGCATTTGCTGCCATTTGGGCGGGTAATCTTGAAAGTGATGGTTTCAACCGATTGTTATTAGGTGCGTCTTTATCTGGCCGTGAGATTTCCATTCTTCGCGCTTACGCACGATACATGCGCCAAGTCGGCTTCCCATTCAGTCAGCAGTACATCGAAGACACGCTAAGCCACTACCCAGACTTAGCGACAGGTCTAGTCAAGCTGTTCACCAAGCGATTTGATCCGAAACACAAAGGCAGCGACAAAGGCCAAAACGATCTAATTAAAAAGCTAACAGAGCAGTTGGATCGTGTAGAGAGCTTGGATGATGATCGTATTATTCGTCGTTATATCGAAATGATCATGGCGACGCTTCGTACCAACTACTACCAAGTAGACGAGAATAAGCAGCCTAAGCCTTGGTTATCTTTGAAAATGAAGCCAAGCGATATTCCTGAGATTCCGCAGCCTGTACCTGCATTCGAGATCTTTGTTTACGCACCAGATATTGAAGGTGTTCACCTTCGTGGTGGAAAAGTGGCTCGTGGTGGTTTGCGTTGGTCAGATCGTCAAGAAGACTTCCGTACGGAGATTCTTGGCTTAGTAAAAGCGCAACAGGTTAAGAACACTGTCATTGTACCAGTGGGTGCAAAAGGCGGCTTCGTTTGTAAACGCCAGCCATCTCTCACCAGTCGTGATGAAATTTTTGCGGAAGGTCAGCGTTGTTACAAACGCTTTATCCGTGCACTGCTTGATGTGTCAGATAACATCATTGAAGGAGAGGTGGTACCACCACAAAACGTTGTTCGTCACGATGAAGATGACCCATATCTAGTAGTGGCTGCCGATAAAGGCACAGCAACCTTCTCAGATTTGGCAAACTCTGTTTCTGCAGAATACAACTTCTGGCTAGGTGACGCATTCGCTTCAGGTGGTTCAAACGGTTACGATCACAAAGCAATGGGAATCACCGCAAAAGGTGGTTGGGAATCTGTTAAACGTCACTTCCGTGAAATGGGCATCAACTGTCAGACCACTGATTTTACTGCAATCGGTGTAGGTGATATGGCAGGTGACGTGTTCGGTAACGGTATGCTGTTATCGAAGCATATTCGATTGCAAGCTGCGTTTAACCACATGCACATCTTTATTGATCCAAATCCAGATTCAGCCAGCAGCTGGGAAGAGCGTAACCGCTTGTTTAATTTGCCAAGATCAAGCTGGGAAGATTACAACAAAGACTTGATCTCTCAAGGTGGTGGCATCTTCTCTCGTCGATCAAAATCGATCCAGTTGACGCCAGAAATTCAGAAAATGTTAGGTACGAAGAAAGCATCTTTAGCGCCTAACGATCTGATAAAGATGATCTTGAAAATGAAAGTCGATCTTCTTTGGAACGGTGGTATCGGCACTTACGTTAAATCATCGACAGAAACTCATACAGATGTTGGTGACCGTGCTAACGACATGCTGCGCATTGACGGCCGTGACTTAAGAGCCAAAGTGGTTGGCGAAGGTGGTAACTTGGGTATGACTCAGCTTGGTCGTATCGAATACGCACTAACTGGCGGTCGAGTGAACACGGACTTCGTTGATAACGTAGGTGGCGTTGACTGTTCGGATAATGAAGTCAACATCAAGATCTTCCTCAATGGACTGGTTTCAAATGGCGATCTTACGGTTAAGCAACGTAACCAAATTCTAGAGTCTATGGAAGACGAAGTGGGTGAAATTGTCTTGGATGATGCTTACCGTCAGTCGGAGTCGATCTCTGTTACTGAACAGCAAGGTGTTGGCATTGTTAAGGAGCAAATTCGATTCATCCACACTATGGAGAAAGCAGGGTACTTGGACCGTGCTCTCGAATACATTCCTGATGATGAAACGCTAATCGAGCGTGAAAAACAGGGACTAGGTCTGACTCGCCCTGAGCTATCAGTGTTAGTTGCCTACGGTAAAATGGTACTTAAACAGCAACTTGTTACGGATGAAATCGCAAATGATGAATTCCATGCAAAACAACTTGTTGAATATTTCCCAAGTGCGTTACGACGTAACTATAAAGATCAAATGGTTAATCACCCACTGCGAGCTGAAATTATCGCTACAGCATTGGCTAACCAGATGGTTAATGAAATGGGCTGTAACTTCGTTACTCGTTTGCAAGAAGAAACTGGTGCAAGTGTTGTCGATATTGCCAACGCTTACAGTGCGGCTAGAGAAATCTTTGATTTAGAAGAAATCCTCAAGCAAACTCGCAAACTTGATAACGTTGCGACAGCGCAAGCTCAATACGAAATTATGTTTTACGTGCGCCGAGCACTGCGTCGAATTGCACGCTGGTTGCTTCGTAACCGTAGCGGCAAATGCACGGTCGGTGAGTTGATTGCTATCTACAAGCAAGATGTCAATGTTATCACTGAAACCCTAGACACTATGTTAGTTGAGTCTGAAGTTGAAGAACACAATGAGTTGGCTCAAGGTTGGATAGAGAAAGGGGTTGAAGAGAAACTCGCTCACCAAGTTGCCCGCTTATCAAGCTTACAATCTGCACTGGATATTTCATCAGTAGCAAGTGAAACAGGTAAAACGGTTGAGCAAGCATCGAAACTCTACTTTAACTTGGGTGACCGTTTATCGTTGCATTGGTTCTTGAAGCAAATTAATAGCCAAGCCGTTGATAACAACTGGCAAGCACTTGCAAGAGCGGCATTCCGTGAAGATCTGGACTGGCAACAACGTCAACTTACCGCTCAGGTACTGACTTGTGGCTGCTCAACCGAAGAGCTTGACGTGATGGCTGCGTTAGAAGATTGGATTGAAACTAACGAGCAATCGTTGCACCGCTGGGAGAGTATCTTAAACGAGTTCAAAGTTGGCTCAGTACACGAATTTGCTAAGTTCTCTGTAGCACTTCGAGAGCTAGTACTTTTAAACCTCAACTGCTCATCGAAAGAGTAGTGGAATAATCAAGTCATAAGTAAAAGCCTCGTTATTTAACGGGGCTTTTTATTATCTATTATTCACATTTGGAACGAAAATAGTTACATTGTCACATTGAGTTGAAATTAAAACAGAGTGAAATCGATTGCTTTTAAGCGGTTAGTTACGATTTTTATCGCAGAAACTTAATTGTAATTGTTTGTTTTATATTTGAAAATCTTATAAAGATATAGGTTTTTACTTATTACGTTCATTTTCATTGAATTACGATGAAAAACGGTAAATAATATTGTCCCGTTTATACGGGGCTTTTTTCTTTCGGAGGCACAATGCTTTACCGTCTAGCCAGAACTGGCTTTTTCCAACTCGATGCCGAGAAGGCACATGATCTTGCAATCAAGAACTTCCAACGCTTTAACGGCACACCACTTGATCTCTTTTACCGCCAACAGTTACCAACTCGTCCAGTTGAGTGTATGGGTCTAACATTCCGTAACCCTGTTGGTCTTGCGGCTGGTTTAGATAAAAACGGCGAATGTATTGAAGCATTTGATGCCATGGGCTTTGGCTTTGTCGAAGTCGGCACTGTAACGCCACGACCACAACCAGGTAATGATAAACCACGCCTATTCCGTTTAGTGGAAGCAGAAGGGATCATCAACCGCATGGGCTTTAATAACCTAGGCGTTGATAATTTGATCGAGAATGTTAAACGAGCAAAATTCAATTGTGTTCTCGGAATTAATATCGGTAAAAATAAAGATACGCCAATTGAGAAAGGGGCAGAGGACTACCTGATTTGTATGGAAAAAGTGTATGAGTATGCTGGCTATATTGCAGTAAACATCTCATCGCCAAACACTCCAGGCCTTCGTTCACTTCAATATGGTGAAGCCCTTGATGAACTGCTTTCCGAATTAAAGGCGAAACAAGCGGAGTTATCAGAGAAGTACAACAAGTACGTCCCGTTAGCATTAAAGATTGCGCCAGATTTAAGTGACGATGAAATCTGCCAAATTTGCGATTCTTTATTGAAAAACAATATAGATGGTGTGATCGCGACTAACACAACTTTGGATCGCACGATCGTAGAAGGGATGAAACACGCCAATGAGGCAGGTGGCTTGAGTGGTCGCCCTGTGCAATCACGCTCTACGGAGGTCGTACGTAAGCTTCATGAAGAGCTTGGAGACAAACTTCCAATTATCGGTGTTGGTGGTGTAGATTCCTATGTTGCAGCCAAAGAAAAGATCATGGCAGGCGCTAAGCTTGTTCAAGTCTACACTGGCTTTATTTACCACGGCCCAGGTCTCGTACGTGATATTGTTAAGAATCTTTAACATATACATCAAAAACTACTGAAAAATCAGTACCTGTTACATAAAAAAGAGGACTTTGTTTCCTCTTTTTTTTTATCCGTTCGTTTGTAGAATTTAAAAATCACGAGTAGGTAATTAAGCGTCTTACCTCTTTACCACTGATTTAACTAGTCAAGAGAGAACGGAATAATGCTTAAACCCAGCGACAAATGGAATTGGTATTTTGACGAGCAAAAAGCTTGCTTAATGCTGGATCTGGGGGAGGAAATGATTTTCCAAACCAATCTATCCCGAAAATTGTTGGTTAACTGTGCCTTCTCAAACAGTGAATTTACCGTTGATGACGCCAGCGCATTTCAAACGTTTAATGAGCGCATTCGCTGTCTCGATATCAGTGAATATCGCCAAGCTGAATTAACACTGTATTGTGTTGCTGCAAAGCGTTTTCATAAACCTGTACAGCCTAAGAGCTGGTTCTTCGATGCACAGTCCTCTGATTATGAACCTCAAGAAGGGGACATGGTCTTTCTCACAAATCAATATTCTGATGGTATGTTCATCGTTCTAGAACCAGGCGAAACATCGAGCTTATGTGCTTATGTTAACCAAGAAGCCTTTGTTCTTGATGGCAATAAGGCGCTTCAATTTGGGCAGCCAATTAAAGTAATGCATGATCGCATGGCTTGTGCAAATCACCTCTTTGCAATGACCCCTATGGCAATGGTGGGTTAAAGCTGTTTAATTTTTCTTTATTTCGTTCCTTTGTTTGCCTTAATCGACCTTATTGGGTCGATTTTTTTTTGTCCTTTCCTCTGACACTCCAATCCGAAAGACCATGAAACTGTTTGTTTTCTATGCATGCAAACATGAAGCTGGTCACTTTTATTTTACTTATTTCAATTTGATTACTCCTTTAATTAGGCAACCTAGCGCCTAAAACAACCCTATTTATTCCCCTATAAAGGGCATTTGTAAGTAATTTACATCAACCAATCACGAATGGTATATACCAAAATGAATGTAAATAAGTATTCACTTCTTCTAAAGGAAACAAAATACGTTCATGAATGAAAAACATTCAAACTAAAGATGTTGAAAGTTTTAGATCATTTGAGTGGTGATGATTTGAACTAACGGGTGGGAAAATACCTTTAAAAACGAGGCATTGATCGTAAAGTCAGGTATAATTGAAGCCATTTTTTATCAGCGAAAGAACACTATGAATCAATATCTCGCGGTAACTTCAAATGGCATGGAAAATTTGCTTGTTGAAGAACTGACTAAACTAGGCATTGAAAATGCGAAACCAGTACAGGCAGGCGTAAAATTTAAAGCGACAAACGAACAGGTTTATCGCTGTTGTTTGTGGAGCCGTTTAGCGTCTCGATTTGTACGTGTTTTATCTGAGTTCACGTGTAACAACGACATGGACTTGTATCTATCCACTTCCACTATTAACTGGGTTAACCAATTTCATAGCTCTAAACGCTTTGTTGTGGACTTTAACGGCACAAACCGTGAGATTAGAAATAGCCAATACGGAGCTATGAAGGTCAAAGATGGCATCGTAGATTGCTTTGAGAATAAAGGCTTGCCACGTCCTAATATCAGCAAAGAACACCCAGATATTCGTATTCACGTTCGTTTGCATAAAGATAAAGCGTTGCTTGGGATAGACATGGTAGGTAGTGGTCTTCATCAGCGTGGTTATCGACCAGAATCGGGTCGTGCGCCATTACGTGAAACGCTTGCTTCTGCGATTATCATGCGTTGTGGCTGGGATGGGCATCAACCATTACTCGATCCAATGTGTGGTTCTGGTACTTTGCTTATTGAAGCGGCAATGATGGCAGCCAACATGGCACCTGGCGTTAAGCGCAAACAATGGGGCTTCGAAGTTTTGGAAGACTTTGAACCGGAGACCTGGGCTGAGATTAAATCAGAGGCTAATGTTCAAGCTAGACGGGGTGTCAAGAAAGTTGACGCTAAGTTTTTTGGATTCGATAACGACCCCAAAGTATTAAAAGTCGCTCAAGAAAACGCCCGCAGAGCAGGTGTTGAAGAGTTGATTGAGTTTGCGCAAGGTGATGCTGCAACTATTACTCGTCCCGCAGGATTTGAACACGGTGTTATCGTTTCAAACCCACCTTACGGTGAGCGTCTAGGAACTGAGCCGGGGCTGATTGCGCTCTATACCGCATTCGGTGGACAGCTAAAATCTGAGTTTGGCGGATGTAAAGCATCTATCTTCTCTAGCTCGGACGAGCTCTTGAGTTGCCTTCGTATGCGCGCTGATAAACAGTTTAAATTGAACAACGGTGCGTTACCGTGTCACCAAAAGAACTACAGCATTGCCGAGCGCAGCGCTGATGAAGTTAAAGGTGCAGATACTAACGTTCAAATCGCACCAGACTTCTCAAACCGTTTGAAGAAAAACATTGGCAAGATTGGCAAGTGGGCTCGTAAAGAGAAACTAGACTGCTATCGTATCTACGATGCAGACCTTCCAGAATACAACGTAGCGATCGACGTGTACGGCGATCAAATTGTGATTCAAGAGTACGCAGCACCTAAGAACATCCCTGAAGAAAAAGCCAAGCGTCGTCTAACGGACATTATCCGTGCGACGATTCAGGTGACCGGTGTTGAAGCGAACAAAGTTGTACTGAAAGTTCGTGAGAAGCAGAAAGGTCGAAGCCAGTACCAAAAATTAGGTCAGGTATCAGAGACGCTCGAAGTAAACGAGTACGGTGTGAAGCTGATCGTGAACCTTCATGACTACCTAGACACAGGCCTGTTCTTGGATCATAAGATCACTCGTCGTCGTCTTGGCGAAATGGCACAGGGTAAAGATTTCCTTAACTTGTTTGCTTACACTGGCAGTGCAACAGTGCACGCTGCAGTTGGTGGTGCTCGGTCCACTACAACTGTCGATATGTCAAACACCTACTTGAATTGGGCGAAAGACAATATGCAGCTTAATGGCTGTGTAGGGCGCCAACATAAATATGAACAAGCGGACTGTTTGCAATGGCTAGAAAACGCAAAAGGTGAATACGACTTGATCTTTATTGACCCACCTACGTTCTCTAACTCTAAGCGTATGGAAACATCATTCGATGTACAACGTGACCACATTAAGCTAATGAAGAACCTCAAACGCTTACTGAGAAGTGAAGGCACAATCGTATTTTCAAATAACAAACGTCACTTCAAGATGGATGAAGAATCACTCGCTGAATTGGGTTTGAAGGTTCAGAATATTTCTTCTCAAACGTTACCATTAGATTTTGCGCGTAATAAACAGATTCATAACTGTTGGCTAGTAACGCACGCGTAGTATAAACAAAAGGATTAATACGTGCTGATATTGTATAGCACGGAGGGATGCCATCTTTGTGAGATGGCATTTGCTCTAGTAGACCAAGTCGGTTTGGCCGAGCAAACAGATATCATTGATATTGCGTTTGATGATGTACTATTTTCTCGTTACGGCGTCACAATACCCGTATTAAAATATCAAGATTCTGAGTTGAACTGGCCGTTTGACTTAGAACAACTCACACATTGGTTGGATAATAATGGCATTACTTACCATTCATAACGCACAACTTGCATTTGGTGACCACCCATTGCTAGACAAAGCGGAGTTCGCTCTTCAAGAAAACGAACGCGTTTGTTTAGTTGGTCGTAACGGAGCAGGTAAGTCCACGTTAATGAAAGTGCTTGCCGGCGACATTTTGTTGGATGATGGCAAGATTCAAATAACTCAAGACGTAGTAGTTTCTCGGCTTGAACAAGATCCACCGCGCAATCAAGAGGGTACGGTTTACGAATACGTATCTGGCGGTTTGGCTGAAATCGGCGAACAATTGAAGATTTATCACGATCTTCTCGATCTTGTTGCTCAAGACCCAAGTGAGAAGAACATTAACCGTTTGGCGAAAGTTCAAGAGCAGCTTGATCATTCTAATGCTTGGCGCTTTGATGACCGTGTTAAGAACGTACTTGGCGCTTTAAAACTAAGCCCTGAAACCAAACTGACCGATCTATCCGGTGGCTGGCAACGTAAAGCTGCTTTAGCTCGTGCGCTGGTTTGTGATCCTGATGTATTGCTTCTTGATGAACCAACAAACCATCTCGATGTGACAACGATCGAATGGTTAGAGAACTTCTTAAAAGACTTCAAAGGCTCGATCATCTTTATTTCTCACGACCGTGCATTCATCAAGTCGATGGCGACACGCATCGTCGACTTAGATCGCGGTCAATTAGCTTCTTTCCCTGGTAATTACGAACAGTATTTGAATGACAAAGAAGAAATGCTTCGCGTCGAAGAAATGCAGAATTCTGAGTTCGATAAGAAACTAGCTCAGGAAGAAGTGTGGATTCGTCAAGGCATTAAAGCACGTCGTACTCGTAATGAAGGCCGTGTTCGAGCCCTTAAAAAACTTCGTGAAGAGCGTCGTGACCGTCGTGAAGTTCAAGGTAAAGTTAACCTAAACATCGATGATGCTTCTCGTTCTGGTAAGATTGTATTTGAAGCAGAAAATGTATCTTTTGCTTACGAAGGCAAGACAATTGTCGACGACTTTAGCTTTAACATCATGCGTGGTGACCGTATTGCACTTATCGGACCAAATGGCTGCGGTAAGAGTACGGTACTTAAATTGCTATTGGGGCAATTGGAAGCGCAGTCTGGTCGTTTACACTGCGGAACAAAATTAGAAGTCGCGTACTTTGATCAGTACCGAGAGATTTTGGATCCAGAAAAGACAGTGATCGATAACTTAGCGGATGGGAAACAAGAAGTAATGGTTGGGGGACGTCAGCGTCATGCGCTGAGTTATCTTCAAGACTTCTTATTTGCACCTAAGCGCGCCAGAACCCCGGTTAAGGCACTTTCTGGTGGTGAGAAAAACCGATTATTGCTAGCCCGTATCTTGTTGAAGCCAAACAACTTACTTATTCTTGATGAACCAACTAACGATTTGGATATCGAAACGTTGGAACTTTTAGAAGAAATGCTTGCCAATTATCAGGGTACATTATTGTTAGTGAGTCACGACCGTGAGTTCGTAGACAACACAGTAACAACCAGCTGGATTTTTGAGGGTAACGGTATAATCGAAGAGTTCGTTGGTGGTTATCATGATGCTAAACAGCAGCGTGACCAAGTTCTTGCTTCGCGCAGTCAGGTTGAAAAACCAACAAAGAAAGAGAAAGTGGTTGAGGAAACTCCCAAAACTACGCAACCTAAGAACAATTCGAAGAAGTTATCGTATAAGCTGCAAAGAGAATTAGAGGCTCTACCAGCTAAACTTGAACAATTAGAGTCGGATATCGAGAGCCTTCAGGAGCAAGTGAACGATCCAGAGTTCTTTGCTAAACCTGTAGAGCAAACTCAGCCGGTATTGGAACAGCTTGCTGCATTAGAGCAGGAGTTGGAAATCGCATTCGAGAGATGGGAAGAACTCGAAGCAATGCAACAGGATAGTTAAGAATTCAATGAATTGTAGTAATAAATTCAAATTGACCGCCATTGCAATGATGGTTGGTACCACAATGAACGCACAGGCGGCATTGTATCAAGTTGTTGAGGTTTCACCTCAGGATCATGGTTCAAACGGTGACTACCAAACGGCTTACGGGGTTGCAATTCAACAGGGCAATGCAGGTACAGATCCTTCAACAGGTTCACCTTTCGCTCTAGGCTGCTTTGATGCAGCAGCAAACTGCACGCCAGAGCAGTTTAAACTTGCAATGGAAACTCGCACTACACCGATTTCAGCGACACAAGCCGTGGATGGGAACAGCTATCGTGAAGAAATCCCATTCGGATTAGACGCTGGCTTTTATTACATCCAAGAACTCAAAGACTTTGAGCGTTACTGTTACAACCAGCTTCGCTATTCCACCTGTGACTCATGGGCTTCAGTAAACTGGACGCCGTGGAATAAAGAACGTAGTAAAGACTTTACTTCTAATGCGTTAGCGTTCATAGAAGAAGATTCTGCTGCTTATAAAAATGAATATAACAATGTTATCAACCAGCTTACCGAGGATGGTGCAGCTGTCGGTAATCAGAGTAAAGTTAGCACAGAAAATACTTCTACATTAGAAACACGAAATACCGTAGTTGCACCAGTAGAGCCAAATATTCTTACTGGCGATGGTGACGCAAGTGTTGTGCAAAGCCATGCTTGGAGCACAGACGGCAATTTTACTGTTGGCAGTGTTTCTCGAACAGCAAGCAATACCAATGGATCTCACCACACATCAAAAGCAGCGATTTGGGATCAAAGCGGAACCGTCAGTGAATTGGCTTGGCCAAGTGGCACATCTAAAGATGGAGAAAGGTTAGCTCAAGGGAGCATGCGTGACCTTGTCACTGATGGAACTACGGTCTATGGCGTAGGTTACAACACTTACAGTGATGATAACTACCTGAATGCGACTGTTTTTGTCGGAACTCTAGAAGCCGAAGGTAGCGTTGAAAACGCAACTTGGAAAAACAAAGTTGTTGTAGGAGCTAGACAGCGCGAGGGTGATGATACGGTTCATACAAACTCACGATTAACCGACGTTAACTCTAATTTTGTTGCTATTGGTGAAGCAAAACGTTCGGGCGGATACTTAATGCCAACGGGCTCTGCTCCGAATCGTCTCTTTATCGTAGATGATGTTCGTAAGGATTCTATTAGCGCTTTTTACCCAACTACTGGCATTTTCTTTAGCGGTGCGGGCGGTAAGATGGGCGGTATCAACTCTTACAATGAAATCGTCGGGCAACTTGATGCAGAAACGACTCGTGAAGACGATGGCAAGCCACGTCGTAAGCGCGGTTTTATCTATCCATATAGCCTAGGTGGCGAGACTAGTGAACGTGCTGCAACATTGTTTAATGGAAAAGCTTGGTTCCTAGACAGTTTGACTAATGGCGGTGATTACTCTGAACAAAACAATCAGTTCCGTATTATCGACGCAACTGATATCAATGATGCAGGTGTGATCTCTGGTACAGCTATGAAATGTGCAGGTGGTTATAGCACAACAGCAAACAATGCGACATGTAGCTCTGAAGAGCAAATTGTAGCAGTCAAACTAGTACCTATTGCTGACGCAACTAAGGACGACATCGTATCTCGAAGCATTGACTCAACGACGACAGAGCGTCAAGGTGCAGGCCTTGGTTGGTTAGCTTTGACCATGCTTGGATTGTTTGGGTTCCGTAGAAAATAGTTAAAAATCGTCAGTAATTTTTAAATCAAGCAGATGCTCACACATTTGAGTCTCTGCTTTTTTTATGCCTTGAGAAATTGCCTACTTTGATCGATTCTTATAAGTGGAGTCATAAAAACTCCATCAAAGTTTCACAATAACAGCTGTACGTTAGTAAATGGACCTGTATGAGGAATTAACTATGAAGAGACAAAAGCGTGATCGCCTAGAACGAGCTCAATCTCAAGGCTACAAAGCTGGGTTGAATGGAAGGTCTCAAGAGGCTTGCCCATATCAACAAGTTGATGCTCGGTCGTATTGGTTAGGTGGTTGGCGTGATGCCAGAGATGAAAGACAATCTGGTCTCTACAAATAAACTCTCCACATACAAAAAGAAGGATTCGAAAGGGCTCTACGGAGCCTTTTCTACATTATAGGGACATAGGGAAGTAGGTTAACACTCGACAACAAAAAGGCTCCTAAATAGGAGCCTTAATAAATCGATTAAAATCGTGATTAGAAGCTTGAAGTGTCTTGGAACAAGCCAACTTTCAAATCTTTTGCTACGTAGATTTCTTTGCCGTCCACACATACACGACCGTCGGCCAAACCCATCACAAGTTTACGGTTTACAACGCGTTTCATGTGGATTTCGTACGTCACTTTTTTCGCTGTTGGCAGGATCTGACCTGTAAACTTCACTTCGCCAACACCCAGAGCACGACCTTTTCCTTTGCCACCAACCCAGCCAAGGAAGAAACCAACAAGTTGCCACATCGCATCAAGGCCAAGACAACCCGGCATTACTGGGTCGCCAGGGAAGTGGCAGTCAAAGAACCACAAATCTGGAGTAATATCCAATTCCGCCAAGATCAAACCTTTACCAAAATCGCCTTCAGTCTCAGACATTTTAGTAACACGATCCATCATTAGCATGTTTGGCGCAGGAAGCTGAGGGTAACCAGGCCCAAACAGTTCGCCTTGGCTAGAAGCAAGTAGATCGTCACGGTTATAAGAATCACGTTTGTTTTGCATTATCAATTACTCCAATTTTTGATAGCTGCATCTTAGTGAACACGTGTACGCTAAACAACTCCGATCAGTACTAGACAAACCAGTTTTTGATGCGCTGCACAATTCCTTCTGGATGCTCATGTCTTTCAAAGTTTTCAATACGTTCCGCTATTTTGCCAATAATGCTATCGTCTTCACCTCTAAAAGGTTTATTCATTACAATCGGAATAGCTTCATCTACGGTAGAAACGGACCAAATATGGAACTCACCATTTTTAATGCTTTCTATTACATCTTTATGTAATGCAAGGTGTTTAAGGTTTGATTTTGGCATCACAACACCTTGATTTCCTGTAAAACCTTGATGTTTACAAACCTGATAAAAGCCTTCAATTTTTTCGTTCAAGCCACCGACGGCTTGCACTCGACCAAACTGATCAACAGCTCCTGTAACAGCAACTTGTTGATTAATTGGAGATTCAGATAAAGCACTCACCAAGCAACAAAGTTCTGCAAGAGATGCGCTGTCACCATCAACTTCACTATAAGACTGTTCAAATACGATGGAGGCAGAGTAAGGCAGTGGTTCATCCAGTTTCAGAGCAGAGCTCAAGAAAGCTTGCATAATCATCATGCCTTTTGCATGTAGATTGCCTCCAAGCTCAGCTTTGCGCTCAACATCGGAAACATCGCCATCACCAAAATGAATTACACAAGATATTCGTGCAGGCTCACCATAGCTGACAGGGTGCCCAGCCATATCAATAACGGTTAGGCCATTGATTTGACCAACTTGTTCCCCAGTTGTCTCAATGATGACTTGTCCATCTAAAATATCGTACACGGCACGCTGAGGAAGGTAAGATTCTCGGTAATACTTGTCGTCAATCGCTTTATCTAACGACTTGTAATCTAATGCGTGACCATCACTGAACTGGCTGGCAAGCGTTAGAAGTTGAGAGTGCCACATTACTCCTAAAGGCAGATAATGTTGATCTTCAGTAAATCTCATACCGGCTAGCAACAATCTTCTAAAACCACATTCAGTTAAGTGAGGCAGCTGATATTGAGAACATATCCAGTTCACTAAACCAAAGTAATCTGTCAAATTCTGCTCTGACAGATGAATATCTTCTTCAACTTCCGTATACATGGCAAAGCCAGAACAGAAGTCTTCATCGATGTATTCTAGCTCTGCTAACTGACTTCTTTCTCCTGTTACAATCAGTTTTACATCATAAGCTTTAGCTTGCGGTACTGAAGTAGGTAAACGAGTAGGGCTTAGGTTCAGTGGCTCGATAAGGTTTTGTTGAATTGCAGACTTTATATTTGGCCAAAGCCCTGGGTTAGCCAAAATTAGATTAGCCGGTACAATTAAGTAACCGTTATCTGCCTGTGAAATTAAACCAGGTTGGAAGGCAATATCACCACTTACATCAACACTGTAACGGTCAAATAAACGTTTGGCATCAAGTGATTCCGAAAAAACTATCGCAGCGTTAGACTGGCTCTGAAGAGCTTTACTGATGAACTCTCTATATACAGAATTATCTACGCAGTTAATGAGTAGTACTCGCGTCAATCCGGAAATTTTTGAAAAACGAGATATCGTTGCCGACATTCTCGGTTGGAGATCAGTAAAAGACTTCTTTGGTAACGAAGGTGCAGACTTTAAAAGTGCTTCGTACTGCTCAAGTGAAGGTGTTACGTCTTGCCAATTAAGTTGGTTCATTAAAATTCATCGTAATTCAATCTTGCCGACATTATAACGAAACGGACTATAACACCCTAGCACCAATTTGGTTTGCTCTCGGCATTCATCTCTCAATGAACAATACTTAGACAAATGAGTGATCAACATCGATACTTCTAAGAGTTTTATTTGCCCAAGTAAACCATCTGGGTTACGCTGTCACTAGGTTATGTTTATGGGTCGGAACAAATGAAATATCAGCAGCTTGAGAATCTAGAATGTGGGTGGAAATGGAAGTATCTCATCAAAAAATGGAAAGATGGTGAAGCGATTACCCGACATATTGATACAAGCGAAGCAGATGCAGCGGTCGCAGAACTAAAACGCCTTGAACACGAGCCTACACTTGTCTTAGCTTGGATAGAAAACCACATGTCAGAAGAGTTAGATAATAAACTCAAGCAGGCTATCCGAGCGAAACGGAAACGTCACTTCAATGCAGAGCAAGTCCATACAAAGAAGAAATCCATTGATTTAGATTACCGAGTTTGGGAAAAGCTTTCTAGTAGAGCGAATGAACTTGGTTGTACGTTATCTGACGCAATTGAATATTTGCTTTCCGAAGCGTCGAGAAGTGAAAAAGCGAGTCAAAAAGTTACCTCAATTAAAGAGGATTTGAGTAAATTGCTATCTAGCTAGGATAGGGAGTGCCAAATGTTATATGTAATCTTAATTGCAGCCATCGTGATCTTTTGGTTGATCGCAGTCGATAGGCCGGTGTTAAAAGTAAAGTTCGATAATGGCCATATTAGTAACGTAAAAGGGCATCTACCTCCTTCTTTCAAACACAACTTACAGGATATTAGTGAGCATAACCCGTTTACTGGTGAAATGAAGGTGTATAGCCAACGAACAGGAATGCGCTTAAGCTTTTCCAAAGGCATTCCCAAAAAAGTTCAACAGAGGATTCGTAACGTTTTTCCGCATCAGGGCTTCAAAGCAAACAAAGGCAAGAAGCGCGCTTAATTACATATCAGTTACTTCATCATGTTAAATGGGACGCAATGTGGCGTCCCATTTTCGTATCTACAGAAAAATTACTTATCATCGAACAATCAACAACATAAACGGACCAAAACGATGAGATACGTTGTAACTTTAATGGTATTGATCTTTGCAAGTAATTCAGTTTTTGCTGACGATTCAGAAACGAACCTGTTGGCTAAAAAGATTAAGACTAAGCTTCAAAAGAAAGTAGACAATAAGTTTGATGGCTATCAAGGTTATTGTGACGTCATGATAGAAATGGAGCACAAAAGTAAAAACGCAGTAATAAAAAGAGTAACCAGCAGTGGTGACCAAAAAGTGTGTAGGTACGTTAAGTCCAACTTGAAGAAAGGAAAACGCTATCGTTACAAATACCCCGAAAAGTACATTCGCCTCCATATAACCACAGGCTTATAAATGTTTCAGAACGCAACTGAGCTCGTGATTTTTGGCAGATTTCGTTGCGGAGCGATTAGAGCGTTTAGCTGATTTTTGCTGTTGTACGAGGCGAGTATGAAAGGCTTTTTTGTTTGGTAGCGCTTAAGTTAGTAATCGTGATGCCATTGAGTGGCAAATTCAGTGAGTTGGCCATCATCACCATACATAGATTGATTCAGGTGCTTACGGAAGGACACGCCAGTAAGTCGGGGACTAAGCGCGCATCAATTTTCAATAAGAGATTTGATTTGCTTCGTAAGCATAACCACAAACCAAACTAGCGATTGCAAGCCCACAGAAACCTCGGTTAAAGCTTCAAAAGAAAACAATGTTGTTAATCTTAGGATGACATTCTGGCCAATTGGTGACAGCTCAACAAATTTTGACAGGAATTGCTTTGTTAGAGATTGGAGCATTAACAGACTTAGAAGCCGCGGGGCAAGTATTAAAATATGCTAGAGCACTAAAGAAAATGATGTAAAAAGGCTCCGCAAGGAGCCTGATAATCTTAAAGTGTACTAATTGATACCTGATCTGACACTTACCCACTTTTCGACTCGGTGCCTGTCAGATTATATCTGGGCTAGATTCTTTTCAGCCCAGATTGATTTCCCATCCTCTAATGTCTCTATTGGCGTTCTGCCACAGCATATTTTTCCTTGATGAGTACGATGATATTGTAGTAGTCCATCCATTCGTCCAGATCTTTCTGTAATTCTTCCATTGAGCCATACAGTTTCTTTCTGAACGTCACTTGGTAGAACTCATTCAATATGGTCTTGTGGAAGCGTTCGAAGATACCATTTGTCTGTGGTGACATCGCTTTAGTTTTAGTGTGGTCGATATCATTAATGGCCAGATAGAGCTGGTAATCACGTTGTTCAACACGACCACAGTATTCAGTGCCTCGGCCAGTCAATATTCGCAGCATTGGTAGCTCATGCGCCTCGAAGAACGGTAAAACCTTATCATTCAACATATCTGCAGCGGTGATTGGTGTTTTTGTCTCGTAGAGTTTAGCGAAGGTGATTTTGCTGTAGGTATCAACGAACGTCTGCTGGTAGATGCGTCCAACACCTTTAAGGTTGCCAACATAAAACGTGTCTTGAGAGCCGTGGTAGCCTGGATGCGCTGTTTCTATCTCACCGTAAGCCTCGTCATCATGCTTCTTGCGTTCAAGGGCTGCAACTTGCTCTTCCGTTAGAATGATACCGTTCTCAGCGACCTGTGTTTCTAACGCAATAAGGCGCTTTTTGAAGCTTTCTAGGTCCATTACGAAGCCAGATTGAGAAGGCCAGCTTTGTGTTTGATGATTGGATTGTTAGTATGAAGCATGAGAGTTACCTCTTATTGTCCTTGATTAGTGATTAAGCACCTTTAATCAAAGTGGGTAACTCTCTTCTTTTCAAATTGGAGTCTCAGATCTAGTCTGAACTAATACAAAAATTCTGATGAATCAATCTTCAAATACATCGAGTAGATTTGTATCGAACGAAAGCCCCTTTAAATTGTGCTCTTCACATAACGATATGAGTTTGTCATCACAATAAATTGACGTACAACCTTCATCTTTTGATTTAAAGACATATTTATTTGAAAGATCGCTTTCTATAAATGCCAGTTTCTCTAATAATCCTTGTTCTCCGTCAATGTCTTCAAATTTGATTTTCTGCTTGTCTTCTTCTCCAAAGGACATCACGTTGAACACGGTAAAACTTTCATCATCGATTGTAATCGGTAAGAACTCACCGTCAGAATCAATTACATCTCGTACTACCTGATATGCATTTTCTCTCAAGACAAGAAATGTTCTCCATTTAGATATGTCTGGGATTGCTTCAGCAAATTTAAAGTGTTGAGTAAATGTTGCATATTCATTTACCCAAACATCTCTCAAGCTGGTTGAATCAACAGGGGCTCTTCGAAGTCGTCTTAACAACTTAAAGTCATCTGAATCGAGAGCTCGCTTATAAGGGTCATGCTCTAAGACCTTAAATTCTCGAGGTTTACTTTTTAATTTGTATACAGTCATACAGTAGGTTTCCAGTTAGCATCTTTCTTCTCAAGAATTTTCTCAGGATGAGAACTATCTTGTATTTGCTTTCTTGTATTTGCTTTTTCAGCAGTTAAGCAGTGTGGACTTAAATACATTTTCACTATGCCTAATTCTTCCAAGCGTGCCAATCCAGTTCTGATAATTTGTACCATGTATTCGTGAATGAGGTGGAGCTTTTGGAGTAGTGTAGTGATCTTTATAAGCACTGGATCTAGGTAACCAAACACCATTAATTGCATCATTAATACCTATACCAAATTCGAACATTTGTAATTTTGCATCAATCATCGCAGTTACCTTACCGTTTCCCATCACAATCTGATGTGCTGCGTGATTTGGGCTAGGTTGAGGTTCTGCTACGGCATAAAGTATGCGAGACAAGTGCCGGTAGCTTATTCCAAGAATGGATGTGGCTTCTCGGCACTTTAACTTATTGTTTAACACATCTTGGATAATGGAGAAACGGTGCAATTCATGGTAGTTCATCGTAACTAACTTCCTAAATACCTCCAAGCAAACATAGGACAGATTCACTTGGAAATACTAGGACATTATCGCTTTGGGCTTACACTATTAGTGCGCATTATGTATAAGCTGGTAAATGAGAGGTTAGGCTGGCGCCCCTGCTTGTAACGCATTGATTAGGCGGGGGTTTATAGACTTATCTTCGAGTAAACCGTATACCACATCTTGATCATCCAACCCCAATAAATCGGCGATTTTAAAGGCAATTTCCCAATCAAGAACACTGCGACCATTGCGGTAATTGCTAATTCTACTTGTGCCAACGTCCAAAACTTTAGCTAACTGATAGTCAGAGGTAAGCTCTAACTGGGTTTTCAGTCTATCTAAAAGCACATTTGTGTAATTAGTCATGTTCCCGCATCCTTTCGCAATATTGTTAAATTTTAGTGGATAGTCTGGCTTCTTTCACTACCGCAAGCCACTTGCGTGCTTAAAAAGATTTCCTTAACGTTATTTTTGAGACAGGAAATCAATAGCTTGCGGAGGCTACAACATGGAACGTATCGTTACCGACCCAATTCACTTACCTTGCCCAGATATGGCAGGGTGTACCAATCCTGACCCAGCTAAAACAGCAAACTCACTTCTTAAGATTGCACAATTACGCGAAAAGTTCGCTGAACAATTCCCCAAGAAGAAGCAAACCTACATTCCTACACGTTTTCGTCAGGGGGTTGTAGCATGAATTTGAGTATCTGGAAAACGCGCCGCAATCAGCGCCAACTTGTTGCATCACAATGCAACGGAACTCATATTTACTTCGACAGTTTTGAGCTTGAAGCCGTTGAAGCCTCTCTTTGGCTTTATCAAGGCATGACGCTTGTTGCTTGCATTAAAGCGAAAGACGCCACGCTCGCTGACATTACTAGCGCTGCTCATCGCATGGCGACACTTGGCGCGCAAAACAACGGCCAACCACTACACGAAATCCGCAAGCAAGATGAAGCGCCCCAAGTGGGCGCGGATTCTTCCACCGAGCTTTGTGACGGTTGTAAAAATACGTTCAGACAAGACCACATCGTTTGCCCTGATTGCTCTCAGTTGGGGGATGTATGAAACATCTGTACGACGTGCAATCGCCACGCGAATTTACCCAACTTTTAAGCCCGCATGATGTGGGCTTTATTACGGCGTTAGCGCAAGACGTTATCGTTACCGAGAAAAACATTGCCGCTGTCGAAAGCGGTTTTTTTAGTGCTCCAAACCGTGATTGGATGGAAAGTGAACTGCAAAAGTTCAAATCGTTTGACCAAATCCACCATTTGCGCACCTTAAAAAGTGCTGAACTTGGGCGCGAAGCGCTGGACGAAGTCCAGAAAAGACTAGGCTCGTCAAAGGGCGCAAAAGTCGGACACGGAAAACGCAAGCAGATAGACCGCTTAATGACCCGTTCACGACGTCTGCCGCCGCGCCATAAAACGAAATCGTTTTGTGGCGACAACGTGACCGATGAATATCGGGCACGCTCACAAGCGCAAACAGGTTGGATTCGTAACGAAAACAACCGCCTCGAATGGCAACCGATTGGCACTAGCCGAGCGTATTTGATGTCCCGTGGTTGGGCGCAACAGATGAAAATGCAGGTGAAATACCACCCAAGCCCGTCCGAAGCACCCGCGCCGCAAAGTGGTGAACGTTTCACTGACAAACTAAACCCTCGCGCTGTAAAGAAAATCTTTGAATCGGGCGCGTATGTCGCGGCGTGTCATGGTGGGTTTAGCACCTTTCTCACCCTGACGTTTACTCAAAAGCAACGCGACCGCATTTTTGGTGGCGAAGCGGTCACGGATGAGGGGCTGCCATATTGCCCAATCCAAACCACGATTGGTGCCGAGGTATCCCGTTTTCTAAATGGCCTCAAGAAAATGTACCAACGCGGGTTTGAATATTCCGCAAGCGAGGCGGGGTCACTTGGGTTAGACGGTGACAAAGTCAAAGTGAATGGCCGAATTGGCCGCCCGCTTAAAGCCGCTTGGAAAGATGACGACGGCATCAAGCACGTTAAAGAAATTCATGGACCAACCGCCAACCCGTTTGATTTTCATTACATTTGGGTCGCGGAATCTCCGGCGAATGAAGATGGTGAACCCAATCCCCATGTGCATGTGCTGCTGAACTGGCGAGTGGAACAGCACTACTTTGCAGGATGGGCGAACCGCATCGAGCAGCTTTGGGGCAATGGCATGGCACATCTGGAGAAAATCAAATTCAGCGAAGCGGCGGCGGGTTACCTCATCAAAGCCGTAGGTTATGCGGCTAAGGGCGATAACGCCGACCAAGGACTGATAAAAGGCAATCGCTACAATATCGCACGCTGTAGCCGTGCCCCTGATTGGGATGTGTTGGCATCGTTCGAAGTGGACAACATGACGGGCATCATCAAAGAGTGCGGTTACATGTTGGAGCAATGGCGCAAGCCAATGCAGCGCGAAATCCGACGCAAGGAAACCAAAAAGCAAGATGCGATTCGCGCTATCGACATCAACCGCAAGCAAGGCAATCACGATGCCGTGCAAAAGCTTAACCATCTAATTAAGAAGCTAGACCACGAAGCACGCCAGATTCGCAACCAAATCAAGAGCCGCGGCACGTTCGCCAGTAGCTTGAACCAATTTTCTATCGTGTTTGAGGGCGAAAAATCCAAGCACAAGGCGGGGGCGTTTTTGTATTGGGCACGCGGTGCGCGTGGTTGGTCGATGAAGTGTACCGCCGAGCGTGATGGTAATGATTTGACGTTAACTCGTGACGACGCCACCGACCTTTACAAAGAGCAGTTTGAACGATTTCAACTACGACAAGCTGACTGGAAAAATCAGTTAGCACAAGAGCGGCCGCCAGAGCCGGACATCAACATAATCAAGAGCAATGACATGGCGATTTACCATGATTATTGCCACTGCGTTCATTAGCCCGTTTGGGCAATTGCTTGCGACAACGATTTCAGCAACTAGGTAAGGACAACCCAATGAGCAACATCGACAAAATCACCCAAGAAATGGAAGCCGAAGTAAAGCGCGCTAAAGGCGGCGTGTTTTGGCGTCTCATGTTGGTCTGGATGAAGGAAGTCAACAAACAGATTCAGAACAAACCAAACACCGATGAAGAACTAGCCGAGGCTTAAACAATGGAAATGCTATCTCTGAAAGAATGTCAGCAAGCAATGGCCGCGCTCGATGCGGCCGACAAACTCAACGCCAGTGTGGAAAAGGAGTTGAGCCAGTTTAAAAACATGGACACCAACGCGATTATCAAACGTGCAAGCAAGATGCTCATGACGGGTAACTTTTCGCTTGAAGCGTTTGGTTTGAATCCGACACTGTTCGACCAAATCGAGCAATTAACCAAGCTCAACAACAAGGTGCGTGAAAAGTATCGCGGTTGTGTCAAAGGCAACATGCAGCAATTGGAAACAATCGAGGCGGCCGCTGATGAGTAAACACCCAAACCCAATTCGCGGGCACGTATCGTGCCCCGTTTGTAGCTCGGCTTCAACCGTGCATCGCGTCGGTGAGGGCAAGCTCATTGCCGAGGGCGAACCCACCAAAAACGGGCGCAATTTAGGGCTGCTGTATTACAAATGTCCGAGCTGTGGCAACAGCCCAATGAGCAAGAGCATTAACGCTTTTGTAGAAACCAACATGGTTGAATCGGTTGAACAGTTAGAAGTGAGTGACACCGTCACAATTGAGGCTGAATCGCCAACGGCTGAACCAGTACCCGAAACCATTGCAAGCACTGATATGCCTAGCATTGCGGCTGATGAACTAGTGGAAGCGCCAAGCGTTGAAACCGAGTCACCAACCGACCCCGAACCCGCACCAACGCCCGTTAAAAAGCCGCCGTTTCCGGTTAAAAAAGTCTTAGCGGGGATAGCCTTTGTCGCTTTGCTTATTTGGGCGATTCGTCAACTGATGCCAACCAAGAAACCAACCGAACCAGATACCGAACAGGGAGAGCCAGTCAATGCAGGATGAAATGGAAAACCAACCAGAGCTAGATGATTGGGGTGACTTTTCCGCGGTTATCAGTGGACTGGAGCAAACCGAAGTCAGTGAGTTAACCGACTTACCAACCGAAGCGGCCAACGAGGACAACTACCAACCCGCGGGTGAAATGTTCGAGGGCGCATTGTCGGTACTGTTCACCATTGCCGAACAAGCGACGTCGATTATTTCCGGTGTCGATTTTGAGTTTGATGAAAAAGGCAAAGCGGCGGTGATTGATGCGGCGTTGCCTGTGTTGGAAAAACACAGTGACAGCGTGTCGTCGCTGTTTGGTGATTACATGCAAGAGGCCGTTCTCGGCTTGGCGGTGTTGTCGCTGGTCTACAGTGCCAAGAAAACCATGGCATACCAAAAAGAGCTATTAGCGATAGAGGAGGAAAAACAGCGTGAGCAAAAAGAAAAAGACGCCGCTTAAATTCCCCAATCCAGTCAACTCCAACCCGTCACACGATGCCGAGCATGTCATCTACGTGGCGGGCACGGGCGGGGGTAAAACCTCCGCCGTTAAGCACTTAGGTTTGGTGCCAAAAGCCGCGCAAGCGGTTTTTTTTGACCCTTACCGCAACTACGCGGGGGCGAAATTCCGCGGCCAACAATGCCTTGAAACCAGTTCTCGCGTGGCGTTCGTCAAAGCTTTGGTGATGGCACGTAAGCGCGGCAAGTCGTTCAAGTTGGCGTATATCCCTAAAGATGGGGCTTGCTCAGAAGAATTGGAGTTCTTCAGTGCCGCGGTGTGGGCAGTGGGTAATGGCGACGCTAAACAACTGCATGTGATCATCGAAGAGCTTGCAAGCTGCGTGGAGACGTCCGGCAAACTCAAAGGCAAGGCGGGCGAATTGTGGCGCGGTGGGCGTCAATATGGGCTTGTGCTGCATTCGATTTTCCAACGGGGGCAGGAAGTGCCTAAGACCGTGACCGAGCAATCGCCTGTTTGGTGGATTGGTGCGGTGAACTCGATGGCCGATGCGCGATGGCTCGCGGATAAAAAGGGCTTGTGCGTCGATACCTTGGCGAGCTTGAAGTCAGCCAAGAACAACAAAGCTACGATTGGTAAGCCGATTGCCGAATATTTGTTGGTTCGGGATGGTATCGGCAACGTCGAAAAAGGCGCATTCAACTGTCTAACCGGAACACTTCAACGCTAAATCCAACCTATAGGTTAACCACTTAACCTATAGGTTGCGCCCGCTTTCGCTTCCTCTCAAATCCCTGTTTCATGAAATCACTTTTTAACCGTGTACAACCGAAAGGGACAACATGAAACAGCAACACAAAAACCTACTGATGGCACTGATTATCACGTTAATCGTGATTGCCGCTATCAACAACATCAGCGTGCTAAATCCAGTGCGTGAAACTCTTAACGGCGAAAATGGGTGGTTCTAATGGAAGCACTAAAACAACCTTTTAACCCGCGTCCACGTGAGCTTGACCCTGTTGAGGGTGTGAACTGGGGCAACCAAGCCACCTTGCGCTTGGTATCGGGTCCAACCTACCAAAACATTGAACTGGTGACGGACATTCTCGACGCGGCAGACATCGAGCGCATCACGGTAAAAGTGAACGGCCGTGAAATCGTCAACGTGACGGGTCAAGACCTTATCGACTTGCAAGAGCACAAGAAAGAATACGTGCAAGCGGGTCGCTACGTGCTGAACTTCTCGGATTTGTCGATGCGTACCAAACTGGGTATCCGTACAGGTGAGCTAGTCACGCTGCAAGGCGAAATCTGGTTCATGTACATCCAGCTAAAAGCCAAAACGGGTGCCGCGGCACCAATGATTCGCGCTCGTGCTCATACCACGGCGGCGCAAAGCCAACGCATTTACATGCCGCGCATCTATTCCCAAACGTGGTACGCCGCATCGAGTGGTCGCACACCGTTTGACTTTGCCGAGCGTAGCGCGGCGCTGTCTATCAAGCGTTTGCACCTCAAAGACAACACCATTGAACGCGTTCGCGTCCTGCGTGATGAACGTGAAGAGCTCAACGTCAACAAGGCCGATAACGCCTACGACTTAGCCGCGGCGGGTCGTGAGCAAAATGCGGGCTTCTTCTCGATGGACTTCACGCGTTGCGGTTTTGGCAGCGAAGCGCGTTTACCAACGGCGGCCATGAAACAACTGGCGTTTGAAGTGGAAAAAACGGCGGCGGGTAGTATTCCGGTGCTGATTGAAGCCATCGAACAAGTGGCGGTGCCTACCGCGCAGTAAGGGGGCGTTATGGCGCAAGAGCAAAGCATGTGGGGTTCCATTTGGGATGGCGTCTTAGAAACGGGCGGCGAACTGATGACCGACGTCACCGACTTGGGCAAGGACTGGCTCGGCGTAAAGATTGAGAACGAAGCTCAACGCGTCGAATCCAGCAATCCAGATGAACAGCGAAAGCACAATAACGACTACCAACAACCCACGGGTGAGCCTGTGTACACCTCCGCGTTTGCGGGGGTGACCACCACGCACCTGATGATGGGAATGCTGTTCGTACTGTTGTTATTGGCGATGTTCTACGTCGCTAAGGGGAAGAAGTAATGCCGTTTATTCCATACCTGATTGCAGGTGCGGTGGGCGTATGGGCGGGCATCAAAGTATCGGGCGGTTTTGACCGCATCGGATGGGTGCTCGGTCTGCTTCTGGTGTGTTATGTCCTGTACAAGAAAGGATTCAAATTATGATTGGTGGGCTTTTAGGGAATTCCGGCTCGATGCCAATTAGCGCCAACGGTGGTCCCGCGGTCAGCGGTGCCGATGGCGAATCAAGTGGCAGCCTCTCGGTAGGCAATATCAACATGGGCGGGGGCAATTCCACCACGTTGATGATTCTTGTAGTGATTGTTATTGCGGCGGTGTTGCTATGGAAAAAGAAGTAATTGAAGTCGTGACGCAATCGAAACGTGCGCTTGGTGAACTCAAGCCCGCGTTTCGCGCTTGCCCTGATGCGTATGTTGAATTGTGCAAAGCGGTCAAGGATGGCCGCGTGAGTTTGTATCGCCTAATCAGCAATGAAAATGATCTCATCATTGCGGGTGAGCGTGATGGGGATAACTACTTTTTGTGGGGCGTCGCGGGTCGTGGTCTGCGTTCGGGCATCAAACAACTGGTTAATGTTGTTAAAGCGGCGGGGATGCAATCGCTATCTGCGGATACGGCGTTTCAAGGTGTGGCGCGTTTAGTGCGTTCAATTGGCGTGACCGCCAAGCAAGACGGCGACTTTATTCGTTTGGATTTGGGAGTGCAGTAGATGGGTAGTTCTAAATCTAAATCGAGTAATACCAGTAACACCACTAACGTCAGCGGTCAGAATGCCATTAGTGGCGATAACCTTGGTGTGGCGATTTCGGGTGTGAACAACTCGACCATCAACACCACCATGACCGACCACGGCGCAGTCAATGCCGCCATGGAGCTTGGCGAACAAGCCTTTGAGTTTGGCGGGGAAATGCTCAACAGCAATGAGCGTATTTCGCTTGAAGCGATGGACACCACGCACGACATAGCCGAAACCGCCATTGATGAAGTGGCCGATTTCGCGGGCGATTCCTTGGCAACGTACGCCTCAACCAACAGTGAAAACCTCGATATGTTGGCGGGATTGGCGGGCAGCCAAGCGGCACAAAACTCGAAGAATCTGCAAGCCATGATGGACTTGGCGAAATTCAAACAAGACGGCGGGCAAGTCGAAACAAGCAAGATGATGGTCGTTCTGGCAATCGTGCTTGTGTTGGTGCTTGGCTACGTAATGGTGAAGAAACGATGAACACGCAACTAATCGCGGGTCAAGCCATCCCGCTGACGCCAGATGGTAATTGGCTGTATCTGAAAGCGGCGCAAGCTGAAATCGAAATCTATCGTGAATCGTCCGGTGAACGCGTCACGCTTGGCAAGTCGTCGGTGTTTAACGTGGGCGAGGGTAAGCACCTTGGGCGTTTGCTTATCTCAAGTCGCACCGACAACCAGATTGAAATTCAATTTGGTTTTGGAACGTTTACGCCGCCTGTTGAGGGTCAAAGCGTCGTGGTTCAAGCCTTGCCGAACGTGGTAATTGAACAGCAACCCGCGGTAGAAATCGCGCCCAATCAACAACTGGCAGTAAGCCAATTACCTGCTGTACACATTGCAGCAAATCAACAACTGGCAGTGTCTGCGCTGCCTGCTGTTGAACTGGCAGCCAATCAGAAATTGGCGGTGACGTCATTACCATCGGTGGAAGTGTCCGCCTTGCCCGCGGTCACGCTTGAAGCAACGCAAGTGGTGAAAGTCGATGAACAAGTCAGTGGAAACCTCATCACCGAAGCGGTGAGCGTGTTCCCGCACAACATTGCACACAACGCCACGCGCAAAGCCATCACGATTAAGGCCGCAAAAGCTAACACCACCTCGGTGTTTATTGATGCGTTTGAACTGGAAGCGGGCGAACGCATCACCATTGAAAGCACGGCCGACATGACCTTAACAGGCACGGCGGGTGACACCGTCACGACTATGGAGATTTAACGCATGGGACAAGTACGAGAGAACTTACCAAACGGCGACCCACGCAACAAAATTGAATACTTGGCCGATTGCATCGACGACGCCAAGGCCGCGAGCGCAGAGAGCGCAAGCGACGCACCGCAAAACCTATTGGTAAACCCTGAGTTATCGCATTCCGGTGTTGATTTGGCGATGGGGTCACCGCATCAACTGCGTTGGCTCACCAATGCCTACACCTACAAAGACCAAGCCGCCAACCAAATGCACCTTGGGCGCAGCTTTGGCCGTCCGGCTCCCGTGGGTTGGGGTGTGGAAGTCGTGCCGATTGATGGCGTGAGCGATTATCACAGCGTGGCGTACTCAAGTCTGGGCGGTGATATTGAGAAGTTCGACTACACGGCCAAAGCGTCCTATTTACTGGCGACAGGCTCAAACAGTCGAGTATTACATTTCAGTGTGTTCAGTGCGCCTTTTGACCGAGAGCTACGAGCACTCAACGATGAGGGCACTGCATGGGTGCCAGAAAACCAATCGTATAGCTTGTTTTTTCGTGGTGAAAAGAACACCGCCGTGCGCTTTGGTTTGCTTGAACTTGATGCAAACGGCGATTTCGTCGGGTATGTGGCACAAGCGCAGATTCCCGCCGAAGCAGGGTTTAACCAGTTTTCACAAGCATGGTTGCACGGTATCAAGCTCCAAGCGGGCGGTTTGTACGCTTACTTTGTGGAGTCAGATACCAGTTTGGGCGAGTTCACTTCAAGCCCAGTCAGCGCGGGCGTGTTTTTAAACCCCGATGAACTGGACATCATTCCAGACCTGACGCCGAGCGATACCGCCACACGCCGTTTTCGCCTGACGGAGTCGTTTGGCGAATTCAGCAAAGCAGACGTTGAAGCGGGCGTTCATCTCAACGTGAGTAAGTTTCTGATGCCGTTTGGCATGGAAAAGCACCTTATCTTTGCGAGCTTAAAAGGCACACCAGGATATTACACCGTGCAGAACTTGCCCGCCGAAGTGGTGAAAACCCGTTATGACCAAGTCAGTGTGCGCGGAGCGGTTGCCGATGCAACCACTGTCATCATGGCGTACTACTCGGAATCGCCTGTGCACTTGAATTACTTCAGTTCAGCCAACTATCAAGCGGTGTAGTTATGCCGCTATTTATCTTTGTCATCATACTCTTAGGGATGGGAGCCTTTACTATGACAACCTCAACCACATCAAGCATTCGCGGGATCCGCATTCATAACCCGCTTAACATTCGCATTGCCTCTAATTCGTGGAAAGGCAAGGTGACGCCGTCACGCGATAAAGCCTTTGAAACCTTTAAAGCGCCCGAATGGGGCTTTCGTGCCGGAGCCATTTTGCTGCGTAACTATCAGCTACGCCACGAACTGCACACGCTGACCGAAATCATTCACCGCTTTGCGCCACCAAACGAAAACCACACCGCCAACTATGCACGCTTTGTCGCGGGTCGCGTGGGCGTTGGTATGGATGAGCGCATTGATTTGGTGAACAACAAGCCGTTGCTGGTCGAAGTGCTTCATGCCATGAGCATCATGGAAGTGGGTCGCCACTACAGCAAACACACGGTGCTGAAAGGCGTCAATCTGGTTTAAAACGTCGTTGAAAACGTCATTGATAGCGTCATATGACGTTTGATTATATTAAGGAAAAAGTATGTTTGAACGTTCAACATTAAAAGGCTTTGCGTTATTAGGTTCGGTCATTGCTGCGGCGACGGGCTACGGCCATTTATTCAGCGTGGAATTGACCGATACGGGCGTCAATTTTGGCGGTGCGGTTGGCTTGGCAATTCCTGCCGTGATTGGTGCTTATGAAGCGTTACCGGACAAGTGGAAACCAAGCAAAAAAGTAGGGGGCTTGGATGGAGAGCGCCCTAGTTAACGCCTTATCTGGTCTGGGCTTTTCGTCTGAATCGCTTGTGCTGTTTGCTTTGATGGGTATGAACTTGAAATACCAGATTGCCATCAATAAGCAGTTAACCCAAGGGCTGCAAGAAGTGCGAGAAAGTGTTTTGGTTCTAACGGCCACGCGCAACAATGAAAGCTAAGGCTTAAACCTTGCGAACTGGTTCGAAGCGTTACTAATGACGATTTACACAGCGAGTAGGGAGCCGATACTTTTGGCGGGTCGATTGACCTCGACAGGCTTCAAACGAATGCCACCAAAGCAGAGGCCTGAAAAAGCCGAACCCTTAGCGATGGGGTTCGGCTTTTTCGGTTTTGTAGGAGCCAATTAAGCACTCAGTTCACATTTTTATTTTCGAGGTGTTTGTTTTATATCACCATGATGCACAATAAGGCAACAACGTTATACAGGTGGAAAGATGCATCAGAATCTAACAATAAAAAACTTTCTAGTAATAAAGAAAGCAGATATTGACATAAAAAAAATCAACGTATTAATCGGCCCGCAAGCAAATGGCAAGAGCATCATAGCCAAGCTAGTCTATTTTTTTAATTCAATTTCCTTCGAAATAAATGAATCGATTCGTTTAAATAAAAACAAAAGAGAGTTAAACACTGACATTTTCGCTTCATTCGAAGAGAAATTTCCACGCTACACATGGGAAGGGGCCAACTTTACCATTAGTTATAGCTTTAAAAATGTCACATTTACTCTTGAAGGAAAGAAAAATAACCGCTCAAAGACAACGCTAACCCTAAAATACAATGACGGGCTCGATAGATATATTAAATCCTGTAAAAGAGCTCATCAGAAGTCTATATGCGAAATGAAAGATGAGACCCTAGGTAAAGTGGCTGTTAATAGAGAGCACCGTTTATTTTATGAGCGAATAATCGAAGGTCACGCAAGCTCTCATTACTCTGACGTGTTTAAAGAGAGCGCTTTTATTCCTGCTAGTCGTTCATTTTTTGCAAACCTACAGAAGAATATTTTTACTTTTTTAGCATCAAACCTAGATATCGACCCGTATCTAAAAGAGTTTGGTAGCTTATACGAGGCATCTAAGCGTTGGTATAATATGTCATTCTTTACGAAGACGCAGCCTCAGCTTTATAAAGAGTTATCTACTGGATTAACCTCTGTTGTCGGTGGTGATTATACGTACCAAGAGGACCAAGACTGGATTGTTGCTAAAAACGGGCGCGTTAATCTAGCTAATGCCTCATCCGGTCAACAGGAAGCACTTCCCATGTTACTTGTGCTGTCAACGTGGCCCTTAATGAGAGCTCTGGGAGAAAATGGCGGAAGAAGCAAGCTTTTCATTGAAGAGCCGGAAGCTCATCTATTTCCTACATCACAGAGCAGCATAGTTTCGTTACTATCTTCTTTATACTCTAAAACGCGAACTGATTTGTTTATAACTACTCATAGCCCATATATATTGTCAGCACTAAACAACCTGATATTGGCTGGCGATAAAGTTAGTGAAGGGAAAATTAATGAGGAAGAATTTAAAAAATTAAATAATTCTGGTTCACCAGTAGCGTATGAAGATGTGTCGGCCTATACAATTTCCAATGGAGAGGTAAAGCCAATTACTGACAATGAATTTAGAATGATTGGTGCGGAAATGCTTGATGATGTGTCAGGGCACTTTGAAAATGTAATGAATGAGTTATTGGAGCTATAACAATGAATTATGTTGGGTGCACATCAATAACAAATGACACAATCGTAAAAGTAACTGAAAATAAAAGTAGTTTTTCTGTAGAAAATAAAGCCAAAAAAGACATTAAGAAACTGTCAGTAGATGGTTGCTTAATTACTGGCAATAAAGAAAGGTGTGACTGGATTCTTTATCAGGACTCTCCAAACAAAAAGGCTTTCTATGTAGAGCTTAAAGGGTGTGATGTCCTGAAAGGCATGTCTCAGTTGAGCGCGACCCTAAAGGAGACAGAGAAAGTTTTCTCTGACTATAAAAAGGAGTGCTTCCTGATTTCAACTAGAGTTCCGAGGCACACACCAGCGCTGGATAAAAAGAAGAGGCAGTTTTTTAAAGATACAGGTCTAAGGGTAAATATTACAAACCAAAGGCATACGGCGCGATTTTAACTCCTTTTTTTACTAGGAATCCATTCGGCGGCCTTCATTCGACGGCCGCCGCGAAACGGTAAAACGTTTTCTTTAGCAGGATAAACCTTTGGATACTCAAAGTGTCCGTACATTTCCACAAACTGACGATGTTCGTCACGCCAAAACACAAAACTTTCCAATTCTTTAGGGCTGAACTCACGGCCGGATGGTGTGATTAACACAGCACGTTGCTCACAAACTCGAAATCCAGACCAACGAATATCATTAGGCAAATAACCAAGCGATTTGATGAGCAGTAGCTTTTCAGCCATCGGATTGACTGGAACCGTGCCATCTAACCAACGGGTAATCGTCGGTTTAGACACATGAAAATATTCAGCGCCTTGCTTGATGGAGGTAAACTCACGCCAAAAGAGTGTGCGGAATGATTCGTGAAACATGACAACGCTCGCATATTGAATAACTGACTAAAAATATTTTTCTTGTTGTTTTGGGCGTTACCGAACGCAACATTATGTGGCGGTCAGGGTTTTAGTGGTTTTTCGTTGATTGCACAAAACGAACGTCACGAATAGTACAAGTAACTTGCGTTATGGAAATCGACAAAATAAAAAATTACGGCTTGGTTATCAGACACTTATGAAACGCTTAATCAAAGAGTTAGCCTTTGTTAACAAATCACCCCTTAGTGCGCATTATGTATATTATGTTAAATTAAATATCGCCGTACGCTAAATGTTGTCTGAGTATGCTCCTATTCCCCTGCAGATTTTAAATTTAAGGGCCTTACTGTGAGCATTAAACATAATGGTTATTTACCATAAAATACTTAATATAGATCTTAATAATCTATCGATTGTTAAGATCTATATTAACGCCTTTTTGCTTATTGAAATGACTGTATAGCTTCAAAGATATCTTGTCTTCTAACTGGCTTGGAAATGAATCCGTCCATGCCGGCATCCAGGCATTTATCTCTATCGCTTTCTAACGCATGTGCAGTTAACGCTATAATTGGGGTCCTGAGACCTTTATCTCGAATAAGTCTTGTTGCGGTAATTCCATCCATCACTGGCATCGAGACATCCATGAGAATCAAATCGATTAAATCCTCATTCTCTTCTAAAAATGTTAATGCCTCTGCTCCATGGCTTGCGATATGAACATTATGGCCAAGCTTATTTAAGATAAGCTTTATTACGAACTGATTCGACTCGGTATCTTCTACGACGAGAAGTTCCATTGCTTTTGTCGGTTGATTGGTTTCGATTCTAACTGGACGATTTTGATTACAACGAGTCAAAACTGGAATCGAAATCGTAAAGGTTGAACCAACATGCTCATCACTTTTAACGGCAATCTTTCCACGCATCATTTCAACTAAATGCTTGGTTATTGCGAGCCCCAGTCCTGTACCACCGAAGCGTCTCGTGATGGAACGGTCTCCTTGATGAAATGCCGTAAACAAGTGCTCTTGCTTTGCTTTAGATATACCAATTCCAGTGTCAGATATTGAGATCACAAGTTCAGCATCTTGCTCAGATACAGAAACTTTTACTTCACCTTCGTCTGTAAACTTTATTGCATTCCCTATTAGATTAAACAGGATTTGAGATAACCGCGTGGAGTCAATCCAAAATTGTTTGTCATTAGTGACAGTACAGTTGAGTTTAAATTGGAGATTTTTCTTCTTAGCTATTTGTTTTTGCTGAGAAATGACAAAAGTGACAGTGTCTCTTAAATTAATCCATTGTTCATTGAGCTGAAAGCGACCTGACTCGATTTTAGAGAGATCAAGAATGTCACTGATTATCGCGAGAAGTAACTCTGCAGAGCACTCCATTTGGCTCAACGCATCAATTTGTTCTTCTGACAAGGTTGATTGCTTCAGTATATCTAGCATTCCAAGAACGGAATTTAAAGGGGTTCTTATTTCATGGCTCATCATCGCTAAGAACTCCGACTTAGAGCGGTTCGCAAGCTCTGCTTCTTCTCTTGCTTTAGCGAGCTGAGTTGTTCTTACCTCAACGATACGTTGTAACTTCTCTTTGGTCTCGATATCAATGACCGCCCTTTCAATTAAGGGACGAAACCGCCTCAAGGTTTCCTTATTCTCTATGCTAAGTGCCCTTTCTGAGCTCCAATAAGTAGGATTACGGTTTGCGTTACTTCTGAACGTATACCAGTTAAAACGACCGAGTTTACATGGCTTTTTATAAAGCTGTTTAAGTTAACAAACTCAGCGAGTTTATCTGGCTCGAACAGTAGAATGCATTCACCATTGAGAGCTCTTTGATAGGTGTTACCGTGTAACCAGGATACATTATCAAATACGCTATTAGTTGATATCAATGTCTTGAAGGGATATCGTTCACCATCACGAGTCAGTACAATAAAATCATCGAAGTTGATGTACTTTTTGAGGACATTGTTTAATCCCGTAAATATCTCATGCCGATTCTTTGCCTCACTCATCGCAGATATCGCGGAAAGAATGGCCTTGTTTTCATCAGCGAGTAGTCGTTCTCTTTGTCTAGCCTGCTTTAGCTCAACTAACGCTTCTTGAAGCGCTTCCTGTTGATATATGTCTAAGTATTTATCTTTCATAAGGTTTATGGAATATAGCCGATGAAATCATCAGGTTTCCATGTCCATTCTCACCACCAATAAATCTACCTTGCTCGCCGAAAGTAAAAGGGCAAATAAAAGGCAAATGTTCTAGTTCTTGGTTAATTTGTTCACAAACGCTATTCATGTCTTGCATTAAGTGCAACATGGGACCTGCGCAAAAGATATTTATCACTCCAATTTTTCGAGACTCTTCTAATTTTTGGTTAAAAGCGGCATTGACGACTTTTGCAGCGCGCGCAACGAGATGCTCACGACTTCCTTTCATTAATGTGAGCTCGTCACCCTCTTCTATTCGTGTAAACAACTCGATTCCACCATCTGGCGTCTCACGGATCGGATGGGATAACTTGTAATATGGGCGATCATAGAGATGACCTGCGATCCGCCCTAATGGATAAGCACTCGAGTTTGTAAACAGCATATTATCTTTACCTACTTGGTTATCCTGGTGATTTGTCCACCTTCTATAAACATTGAGCGCAGGTTCATTATCAATTTCAAGTAAGCATCTATCGTTGGTCTTGGTTGCAACACCTTTGATATTAGTTGGTGTATGCCCAGCGCTGAAAGCGATATCAACAGGTTGAGAGGAGTAAAAGAGAGTTAAGCTTAAACCTGAAGTTTGAGAGCCTTGGGCGGTTATCACAGACCATTTCCCAGCGATGTTATTATCAGCGGCCGAACCACCAATAATTGGAATTAGAGTTCCAAATCTTTCATCTATAGACGCAATGATTGATTCCTCTTGCCCTGGTGTAGCATGAAGTAGAATTAAGTTTGGTACCTCTCCTACACGGTTTGCGTTCTCAAGGGCCATATCCAAAGCCTTGGTGACGCTGTCACCTGAGTTGTGATTAGAAATACCAGTACCATAAGCATGAGGACCTGTATCATAAACAGCAAGTGCCGCAATTACTGGTCCTGTATGAAAGCCCTGATCTGTCATTACGGCTTGACATGAACTGGCGCCATGAAAAGGCACACCAGGAAAATGCGCAAGAAACGCTTCTCGAATCAACTCGAAATTGTATTCTTCCGTGTAGTAACACATCACGTAAGACAAGTTCTGTTGTGTCAATTCTGACCTGAGCGTTTTTATCGCTGAGTCTTCATCTTTAATATGAGTAAAAACTGATTGGCAATGCATACGATTTTATAATTGGATATCACTCTGCTGTTATACCATTCCAACCAATTTTCTCTAGGTAAGAAGGTGTTAATTTCATTAATAAGTTACGATTATCTCGTGATAGATCGTATTTATAATTGAACTACAACAATGTTTTCACCTTTTTTAAAGGTGATTTTTTTCGATTCAGGCATGATGTCCCATTCTACTGACTTATGCTTTTCGTTGAGATTGATAAAATTACCAGATTGATTTAGATCAATTTTTAGAGTGCTACTTTCTGTCGTTTCGAGCGAAATTCCCATTGAGTCACGATTAATCGTGATTATTTCTCCTTCAATTGTTACATCGCATCGTTCTTTTTGTGAACAGTCAACGCTATTAACGCTCTCGTGTGTAAAGGTACGCCAGAAAAATGCGCCTATTAAAACACTGAGCATGATTAAGATTTGTGCAAGTCGCGCCTTTGTTAACTTTTGTGCAGGCATAATTACTAATATCCTTGTTACAAACTTCAAACTTTTTAAATAAAAAATGATTTCCAGAGGTCCAGTAAGGTTACTACCCTGTCATTGAATTGTTAATTCAAGTATAGTGTCACGCTGAAAATGCCACTTTTTATTAAAGTCAGCAATGGAAATAAGGTGATGATAACACTTGAATTCTAGAGTTTACTTGGGTGGTGTTACGACGCAAGTCGTGTTGGAAGTAAAAGTGTAGTTAATTAGAAATTGGAAGCATGCAAATGAGCCAAGTAAAGCAGCTTGAACAAAACTACAACTATACAGTCGTTCGCCAATTTACCCTTGTGACCATTTTATGGGGCATAGTTGGTATGGCTGTTGGTGTTTTGATTGCCGCTCAATTAGTTTGGCCACAGCTAAACTTTGATACGCCGTGGTTGACGTACAGTCGCTTACGTCCACTGCATACTAATGCGGTAATTTTTGCGTTTGGTACCAGTGCTCTGTTCGCAACGTCTTATTATGTTGTACAGCGCACATGTCAAACACGTCTTTTTGGTGGCCCACTCGTTGCCTTCACCTTTTGGGGTTGGCAAGCAATCATCCTGGCAGCAGCCATTACTTTGCCTCTCGGTTTAACATCGGGTAAAGAGTATGCTGAGCTAGAATGGCCTATTGATATCGCAATTGCGCTAATATGGGTATCATATGCGGTGGTGTTCTTCGGCACACTAGTGAAGCGAAACACGTCACATATTTATGTGGCAAACTGGTTCTTCGGTGCCTTTATTATCACAGTAGCAGTACTTCACATCGTGAACAGCATGGCTATTCCTGTGTCACTTGGTAAATCTTACTCGATTTACTCGGGCGCAGTGGATGCGATGGTTCAGTGGTGGTATGGACACAATGCGGTAGGTTTCCTACTGACCGCTGGTTTCCTAGGTATGATGTACTACTTCGTTCCTAAACAAGCTGAACGTCCTGTTTATTCTTACCGTCTATCTATCGTTCACTTCTGGGCACTTATTTCTCTATATATTTGGGCAGGCCCTCACCACCTTCATTATACAGCGCTACCAGACTGGACTCAGTCTCTAGGTATGGTTATGTCGCTGGTTCTATTTGCTCCTTCTTGGGGTGGTATGATCAACGGTATTATGACGTTATCTGGTGCATGGCATAAGCTTCGTTATGACCCTATCCTACGTTTCCTAATCGTTTCACTGTCGTTCTACGGTATGTCTACCTTTGAAGGCCCGATGATGTCGATTAAGACGGTTAACGCACTTTCTCACTACACAGACTGGACCATTGGTCACGTTCACTCTGGTGCGTTAGGTTGGGTTGCGATGGTTTCTATCGGCTCTGTATATCACTTGGTACCTCGCCTATTTGGCCAAGAGCGTATGTACTCTGTTGGTCTAGTTAATGTGCATTTCTGGCTAGCAACAATCGGTACCGTTCTTTACATCGTTGCGATGTGGATCTCTGGTGTAATGCAAGGTCTTATGTGGCGCGCGGTTAACTCTGACGGTACGCTAACTTACAGTTTTGTTGAATCTGTAGAAGCGTCTTATCCGTTCTACTTTGTACGTTTCCTAGGCGGATTTATCTTCCTATCTGGTATGTTCCTAATGGCATACAACACGTACAAAACGGTAAGTGCACCTAAAGAAAGCCTAAAAGCTATCCCACATCCGGCATAAGGAGATTTAAGAATGAGTAATAATTCTAATAATCGCCATGAAATCTTAGAACGTAATGTCGGTTTGTTGGCTATTTTTATCGTGTTTGCTATCAGTTGGGGTGCTCTTGTAGAGATCACTCCTCTGATTTTCCAAAAGCAAACGACTGAACCTGTAGAAAATCTGCGCGCTTACACTCCTTTGGAGATGGAAGGCCGTGATATCTACATCCGTGAAGGTTGTAACGTCTGTCACAGCCAGATGGTTCGTCCTTTCCGCTCAGAGACTGAACGTTACGGTCACTACTCTGTTGCTGGTGAGAGTGTTTGGGAACACCCATTCCTTTGGGGCTCTAAGCGTACAGGCCCGGATTTAGCTCGTGTTGGTGGTCGTTATTCTGACGAATGGCACCGTGTTCACCTGTTAGATCCTCGTGAGCTTGTACCTGAGTCAAACATGCCAGGTTTCCCGTGGCTAGCTGAAAACGTTTTAGACGGTAAGCTAACTCAGAAGAAACTTGAGCTATTTCGTGATCAGTTCGGCGTTCCATACACTGATGAAGAGATCGCGAATTCGGCTAAAGAAGTAGAAGGTAAAACAGAGATGGATGCAATCATCGCTTACCTTCAGTCTCTTGGTCATGCAATGAAGTAAGGGGATCATATGGATTTCGGTACAATTCATAGTATTTATACCGTTGTACTCTTCGCTAGTTTTATTGGCATCGTATGGTGGGCATTTAGTAAAAAGCGTAAAGCACGCTTTGAAGAAGATGCCAACTTGGTGTTTGCTGACGAAGAACAAAAGACCCCTAATAACCAAGGAGTGAAGAAGTAATGACTACATTCTGGAGTCTCTGGATTATCGTGATTACTGTCGGTACGCTAGTAGGCTGTGCGATTCTCCTGACTTGGTGCGCTAAAGATAAAATGGGCGTCGAGGAAGGGGAAGACATGGGCCACGAGTACGATGGTATTCGCGAGCTAAACAACCCTCTACCAAAGTGGTGGACTTACCTGTTTGTAAGCACATTTGTGTTCGTAGCAGTTTACCTTGCCCTATTCCCAGGTCTAGGTAGCTTCAAGGGCTTTTTAAACTGGCAGAGTTCGGCTCAAACCGTTCGCTCACTAGAAGAGTCAAAAGAAGCCATCGCTGCAGCACAAGAGAACAAGCAACTAAACCAATATGCAAAAGAACTGGATGATGCCGACGCTTACTTCGGCGAAGCATTCCGTAAACTTGCGCACAATGACAGTGGTCTACGCCCAATTCCTGAAATTGCGCAAGATCCTGAAGCATTAAAAGTTGGTCAGCGTTTGTTTTTGCAAAACTGTTCTCAATGCCATGGCTCTGATGCACGTGGTCAGAAAGGCTTCCCTAACCTGACTGATGATGCATGGCTATATGGTGGCGAGCCAGCAGCGATCGTTACAACCATCATGCACGGCCGTATTGGTCAAATGCCAGCATGGAAAGATGCCCTTGGTGAGCAAGGTGTTCAAGAAGTTGTAAGTTACACACTTAGTTTATCTGGTCGTAAAGTAAATGCTCGTGAAGCCGCGGCAGGTAAAGCACGCTTCGTAGTGTGTGCTGCTTGTCATGGTACCGATGGTAAGGGTAACCCTGCAGTCGGTGCGCCTGACCTTACAGACCAAGACTGGTTATTTGGTGACTCTCGTGCAGCTGTAACAGAAACCGTAATGAACGGACGCTCAGGCGTAATGCCTGCGTGGAAAGACATTTTGGGTGAAGATAAAGTTCAGCTCGTTGCCTCATATGTCTGGAGTTTAAGTAACTCAGAGAGTAAGTAACTGAGATATTACGTAACATAGCAATAACAGCCCCTTTCATAGGGGCTGTCTTTCCTTTAAATTTAACGCCTTACATTTTTTCATTTAGCTGTTGAGAACTTTTTTATGGTAAAGCCTTGGTATAAACAATTTTGGCCGTGGTTCCTAATCATCCTTCCTCTTACTGTCGTAGTTTGGACTGTGATTACTGTGGTCGTTTTCTCGAACAACTCTGTTTCTTTAGTCGCCGAGGATTACTATAAAAAAGGCAAAGGTATTAATATCGACATTAGTAAAATGAATGTCGCTCGTGACCTAGGTCTTAACGCTGAGATTTCCTCTGAAAATAACAATGTTGTGATTGTTTTCGCTAAAGGGAAGCTACCTCATTACCCTGCTCTAACGGCCACTTTCACTCATCGTACTCTTCCTGATCGTGACTTCACAAAGCTTGTAACAGCGGATGCATCTGGTAATTACCGACTAAAAGCTGAGGAATCTATTCAAGGACCATGGTTTGTTGAACTACAACCACACGACAAGCAATGGATGATCCAAGGTAAAGTTGAGTTTCCTGCCTCTTCAACACCGTTAATGAAGTAAGCATATGTGTAAATCCTGTTATCACTGCGGTGAAGATGTACCAGCCAACACGGATTTCAAAGTAGAAATATTGGGTGAAATTCGCGACATGTGTTGTCCGGGCTGCGAAACTGTGGCGCAGACTATTGTCGATAGTGGTCTTGTATCATATTACCAATACCGCACTGCGCCTGCAGAAAAGGCAGATCTAGTACCAGAGCAACTCCAAGCTTTAATTCATTATGACAATGCGGATGTACAATCTGAATTCGTACGAAATCGCGAAAATGTTTCTGAAGTAACCCTTTCTTTGGAAGGCGTTTCATGTGCCGCTTGTGCGTGGTTAATCGAAAAGCAAGTTTCTAATACGGCCGGGTTGGTATCTATCCGTGTTAATACAACCACCAATCGAGCGTTACTAGCCTGGGATAAAACTCAGGTACGGTTAAGCGAGCTCCTTTCCGTTATACATAAACTTGGTTACAAAGCTGCACCTTTTGAAGCAGATAAGCAAGAAGCTTCTTACCATCGAATGATGAAGCAATATCTATATCGGCTAGGTATTGCAGGTTTAGCAACCATGCAGGTCATGATGCTCGCCGTTGCACTGTATCTCGAAGTCTTTGGTGATTTAGAGCCAGAGTTTAAAAGTTACTTTCGTTGGGTAAGTTTGATTTTTGCTACTCCTGTTTTGCTTTATTCCGCTCTTCCATTTTACTTAAACGCATGGCGCAGTATCAAAGGCCGAACCCTTGGTATGGATGTCCCGGTTTCTATCGCGTTGATCTTTGCCTATGTTGCAAGTTTAGTTGCAACAGTAACTGAACAAGGCGAAGTCTTCTTTGAATCTATCTCGATGTTTACCTTCTTTTTGTTAGTAGGTCGATTCTTAGAGATGCGCGCTCGTCGCAAAGCTGCTGCAGCGAGTGGTAACCTTCTTAAGTTGATTCCGGCAATTGCTACAACGCTGGACGGTGATCAGATACCCGTGAAGACGCTAAAAGTTGGCGATCGTATCCGCGTTCTACCTGGTGAACATATCCCCGCTGACGGTAAAGTTATTTCAGGCCGTATTCATATTGATGAATCCATGCTAACGGGTGAGTCAGTGCACGTTGTGAAACGAGAAGGCGATATTGTTTATGCGGGAACGCTAAACGGAGACGAATCATTTGAACTTGAGGTAGTAAGCTCAAAGGCCGATTCAATGATTTCTAACATCGTGCGTTTACAAGATGAAGCTCAACACTCCAAACCTAAAATTGCGGAAATTGCAGACATTGTCGCCCGTTACTTTGTTGGTGTGATTCTTATCATCTCTGCTGGTACTTGGTTTTACTGGCATCAAACAAAACCAGATGATGCGTTTTGGATCATGCTGTCTGTGTTAGTCGCTACGTGTCCATGTGCGCTATCTCTGGCCACACCGACCGCACTCACTTGTGCTACCTCTAGAATGGGTAATTTTGGCATTTTACTTCGTAAAGGCCATGTGTTTGAGACATTATGTAAGATCAACCACTTAGTTGTAGATAAAACAGGCACTCTAACGAAAGGTGATATTGAGATCTGTGAAACAAAGGTACTTAGTGATCTCCCACAGAAAGATTGTCTATCACTAGCTGCAGCTTTAGAGGCTCATGCAAACCACCCTATCGCTCGTTCTTTTGCAACTTTCACCAATGATGACTTTATCGTGTCTGATGTGCAAAACGTGATTGGGTCAGGGATTGAAGGGATATGGAATGGCAAAATCGTTAAGATAGGCAGTGCGGCTTTTGTTCAAGGCAAAGAAAGTGGTGAAAGCCAGGCGGTCTATCTGTCGGTTGATGGCAAGCATGTCGCTAGCTTTTACTACCGCGACCCTATCCGAAAAGAAAGCAAAGCCTTTATTCAACGTTTTGCTGACGCTGGAATTAAGACAACCCTGCTAACTGGTGATTCTCTCTCAAACGCCCAACCAGTGGCGAATGAAATTGGTATCGGTCACATCGTCGCGTCAGCAAAGCCAGAAGATAAGCTTGCATACCTTAAGAGCTTGGACGAAAACAGTATCACTATGATGGTTGGTGATGGAATCAATGACGCGCCGACTCTCGCCGGAGCTCACCTTTCTGTCGCAATGGGCGGTGGTACAGATGTCGCTAAAGCTTCTGCAGATATGACGTTACTTGGGGATAATCTCGAAAAGCTACTAGAAGCACGTTTGCTTGCACTGCGTACAAGAAAGATTATTCGAGAAAACTTGGCTTGGTCTTTGGGTTACAACCTGTTAATTTTGCCTTTGGCGGTCGCAGGTTTAGTGGCTCCCTACATTGCAGTAGTTGGCATGTCTGCAAGCTCAATTATCGTTGTATCTAACTCTTTGCGCCTGCTCAAAGAGAAATAAGTAGAGAAAGCAAACATGGAAAGTCTTTATATATTGATTCCCATCGCTATCGTTCTCGTTTGTGTTGCTGTCGCCGTTTTTCTTTGGGCGGTAAGAAGCGATCAGTTTGAAGATCTTGAACGGCAAGGGCACAACATTCTTCTCGACGAAGAAGACCAATCTAATAGTGATAAAAAGTAGCGACCTTTATGACTCCTGATTTTATCGGTGCGTTGATGATCGGCTTAGTAGGAGCCGGTCATTGTATGGGTATGTGTGGTGGTATCGCGTCTCTGCTTACCATGGGCTCTTCTGCTAAAAATAAAACCACCCCTCTTATCCCCCTCTTCTACAACCTCGGACGATTGATCAGTTATACCTTAATAGGAGCATTAGTGGGTGGTGCTATATCAGGTTTATCTGAGCTTAGTGGGTTAACGCATTCTCTTGCTTGGTTAAGGCTGATTGCTGCGTTATTCATGATTCTGGTCGCGCTGTATATTGCTAAATGGTGGCAAGGCTTACTTTTAATAGAAAAGCTAGGGCAGTATCTCTGGCGCTTTATCTCGCCGGCAGGGAAGAGTTTGTTGCCATTAAAGCATCCTCTTCACGCGTTGCCATTTGGCTTTATTTGGGGTTGGTTACCATGTGGTTTAGTTTATTCAGCGCTTACTTGGTCGGCGGTTTCTGGTAGTGCGATGAACGGCGGCCTAATTATGCTTGCGTTTGGGCTCGGAACGCTACCTGCAATGCTTATTATTGGATACGGTGCCAATCATTTTCAGAAATTACAAAAATCATTAATATTTAGAAATATTTCAGCATTAATCCTTATTGGCTATGGTACGTATACCGCTGTAGGAGCCTTAGCATTACTCGGTTTCATATAACGTTAAACTCTATTGAGGTGACATTTTTGCTACCCTTTAGGATTAAGCGATGCTAAAATATTGATGTATATCAAATAGTGAAAGGTTGTTATGATTTCTGAAAAACCTGCAACAAAGCGTATCCAATCAGGCGGTTGCGCCATTCATTGCCAAGATTGTAGCATTAGTCAACTGTGTATCCCGTTCACTCTAAATGAGGCAGAACTTGACCAGCTTGACCAAATCATCGAACGTAAGAAGCCTATTCAAAAAGGACAAGAGCTTTTTAAGGCCGGTGATGAGCTAAAATCGCTATACGCTATCCGCTCTGGTACCATCAAGAGCTATACGATCACAGAGCAAGGTGATGAGCAAATCACAGCGTTTCACTTAGCTGGAGACTTAGTCGGTTTCGATGCTATCACTGGTGACTCCCACCCTAGCTTTGCTCAAGCACTCGAAACGTCGATGGTATGTGAAATCCCATACGAAATTTTAGACGATCTATCGGGTAAAATGCCTAAGCTTCGCCAGCAAATCATGCGTTTGATGAGTAACGAAATTAAAGGTGATCAGGAAATGATTTTGCTTCTTTCTAAAAAGAACGCAGAAGAGCGACTAGCTGCTTTCCTTTACAACCTATCAACGCGTTTTTCTCAGCGTGGCTTCAGCCCTAGAGAGTTTCGTTTAACTATGACTCGTGGTGATATTGGCAACTACCTTGGTCTTACAGTCGAAACGATCAGTCGTTTGTTAGGTCGTTTCCAGAAATCTGAGATCCTAAGCGTAAAAGGTAAATATATCACTATCTTAGACCACGATGCATTGATGGAACTTGCTGGTGTAACTAAAGAATAATACACCCTAATTATTGATGTAGCTCGAAAATGAGCTACATCATATTTCTCATAAATTCCTTTCGAAAGTCCTCAAAAAGTTCTCCAAACTAAGCTACAGTAAAAATGTACGGTGAGTACTCCAAAATACTGATTTAATTTACATTCAGTATCTGGTTTTGCAATAGAAGTGGGCTTAGTTATGAGTATATACAGTAAGATCCTTGTTGTAGCTGACATCAATAATGATGAGCAGCCCGCACTTGCAAGAGCTGTTCAATTAGCTCAGAAAAGTGTATCTAGAAGCCGAATCACTTTCTTTTTATCCATTTACGATTTCTCGTATGACATGACGTCAATGCTATCAGTGGATGAAAGAGATGCTATGCGTCGAGGTGTCATTCATCAGCGTGAGCAGTGGATGCGTAAAATTGCTCAACCATACCTAAACGATGGCTTCGACTTTGATGTTTGTGTTGTCTGGCACAACCGCCCTTATGAGGCGATTATTGCTGAAGTCTATGCAGGCAATCATGACCTAGTCATCAAAGGCACACGTAAGCATGATGTTTTAGAGTCTGTCATTTTCACACCGACAGATTGGCACTTGTTGCGAAAATGCCCTATTCCAGTGCTTCTTATCAAGAATGCTGCTTGGCCGGAACAAGCAAGTATCCTTGCCTCAGTACATGTGGGCTCAGAAAACCCGACTCATATTGATCTCAACGATACGATGGTCGAGCGATTAAAAGAAATCACCACTCGGCTTGAGGCCAAGCCATATCTTGTAAACGCCTATCCCGTTACACCGGCGAATATTACGATTGAACTTCCTGAATTTGACCCAACGACTTATACCGATGCAGTGCGAGGTCATCATTTAACGGCTATGAAAGCACTACGCCAAAAACATGGTCTTGATGAAGAACAAACGATAGTTGAGCAAGGTTTACCTGAAGATGTCATTCCAGCAGCTGCAGAGCGCTTGAACGCAGCAATGGTTATTTTAGGTACCACAGGGCGAACAGGGCTTTCTGCTGTCTTTATTGGTAATACAGCGGAGCACGTAATTGATAAAATAAATTGCGACGTGTTGGCTCTAAAACCAAAAGGCTACATTAGCCCTCTCGACCCAAATACAGCAACCTAATCTCTCTTTAGTATTGCTATGTATTGAGCGCTTTCAAATAAGCGCTAATAAATCCCCCGAATACAGGGGGATTTTTGTTTGGGAACAGTTAAAGCGTTGGGTACAAAAAAGGAGGTCTAATTGACCTCCTTTTTTACGAGTTAGATGTTCGTAACATCGATGAACATCGATTCATCAATATTCGTCGAAGAAACGACAGCCTCATTAAATTCATACTCTTCGCGGTTACCTTCACGATCTAGCGGTAAGTTAACAAAGTCGAACAATTCGCGGTCTGCTAGTTGGCTTGGGCTTACGTTTTGAATTGATTTAAAAATTGCTTCCACACGCCCTGGCGTCTTCTTATCCCATTCAATCAACATTGCTTTTATAGATTGACGCTGAAGGTTCTCTTGAGAGCCACAAAGGTTACACGGAATTATTGGGAAATCCTTGTGCTCAGCGTATTTGATCAAATCTTTTTCACGACAGTAAGTCAATGGACGAATGACCACGTTACGGCCATCATCAGAGCGTAGCTTTGGTGGCATCGCTTTAAGGCGAGAGCCGTGGAACATATTCAAGAACATTGTTTCGACGATGTCATCCATGTGATGACCTAGCGCAAGCTTAGTTGCACCAATCTTCTCTGCAAATGAATACAGCGTACCACGTCGCAGGCGTGAACAAAGACCACAAGTGGTTTTGCCTTCTGGTACCTTCTCTTTTACGACGGAATACGTGTCCTTATCGACAATATAGTAAGGGATATTCAGTGTTTCGAAATACTCTGGCAGAATGTGCTCAGGGAAGCCCGGTTGTTTTTGGTCTAGGTTTACTGCAACCACTTCAAATTTGATTGGCGCAGCTTTTTGAAGATTCAACAGGATATCAAGCATCGCGAATGAATCTTTACCACCGCTAATACATGCCATCACAACATCGCCTTCTTCGATCATGTTGTAATCAGTAATGGCATTTCCAACATGTCTTCTCAGGCGTTTCTGAAGCTTGTTGAATTCTAGGGTTTCTTTTCTTGTATCTATTTGGTTCATTGCGGGCTCTCACATCGCCGATAAATCGACTAGGACTTCCTAACATGGGTTTCTTTGGGGCGTGGATTATACGAGCTTTTTACACAGGATTAAATGCTTGTCTTATTGAGTCTTTAAGAAAAGAGTGTGAAAGATACTTTAGTTACGGTCACAAATGAAAAAAGAGCTGCGATTGCAGCCCTTTCTAAACGTTCAGTGTTCATTTCTTTGCGTTAGGTAGATAAGGTAACACTCGCATCGTCGGTTCTGGTAGTGTCATTGTGCCACCTTGCCCTATTTCACTTAGTGCGACTTGTATCTTGCCATTGACAATTGGCTTTTCGGTTCCGTTTGAGAAAATCACTTTATCATTCAGTTGATTTGCAAACTCCATCGTCACACCTTGAACCTCCGGTGTAAACCAACCCGCAAACATACCGCCTAAATCTTCCAGCATCGTCTGCATTTGAGGTAGAAGAGGCTTAAGTTGGTCGTAAGAAACGTTACCCTGTAATGGTTCTTTGGTCATCACGACAAGTGAGTAATCGCAACGTGTATCTTTTGGGGTATCGACAAAAACCAACGGATTCGCTGACTTTAAGTTTTTATCAACAGGTAAAGGCAACTCTTGTGAAGCAGGGATAACAAACTCTTCATAGTGCTCTTCTTTTTCCATCCAAGCTTTTTCTATCATACAAATTTGTTTAGTTTTTGCGTCCACAAAAAAGACACCAACTTTCACATCGTCATGCCCTTCTTTATTGTTGTTTTTTAGTTGAGTATATAACTTTGAGTACGTGAACATGTACTCTTGAGCTTGGGTTATCGGCGATGCAAGAATTAGCGCCGCACTTCCCAACAGACTTAGGCTTAACTTTTTCATTTTATCCGTTATTTTATTGCGTCCAGTAGGCGTTGTTATGACGAATCATAGCGCGAAGATCGTGTACATAGGCGATGCCACGTTCAGAATAGGCTAGCAACCCATGCGTTAACTCTGACGCGGTTGCGACCGTTAACAAGCCCTTGTTCTTTTCAGCCAGAGATGTTCTGATTTCACGCAGGTCTGCATACGCTGGGTTTCGATTAACGTTCATAAAGTAGCCATGAACAGACTGTTGTACAGAATCGAATTTTTCAACTTCATGAACTTTGTTAGCGCCACGTTGCGCTGGAACAATTCCACAGCCCTTTTTATAACACCATTGGCCGAACAAGTTGTTTGCTTGAGTAGCAAAACGAGAAGTGCCCCACGCAGATTCATTTGCCGCTTGAGTTAGAACCAAGGCTTCAGGTAAGACGTTCACTCGCACAAGCATCTCATCTAGCCACGTTTGATCAATCTTATCGTTACTCAAGGGCAACGAATACAGAGATGATAACCGCTGAGCATACTCTTGTTGTTCTTGCGTCACTTGTCCCACCTTTAAAGAGGTAAGAAAGGCCCGCTCATGACGAATTCGTTGATTCTCAAGAGCAATTTTAGGCCTTAAAAAATCAAAAAAAGCAGCTTTTTTCTCTTTCGTATCTTTTATTGAATTGAAGTCTGGGATATCACCGATGTATGGCAAGTGTGATAAATCGACATGCTTAATCTTGCCAGAGAGTACGTCAGGATTTTCCACATATTTAAACTGTTTCTCGTAGTGTAAATATGGGCCTATAGAAATGAAAGTGGCGGCTATACAGGTTGCCGCCACTCGTAAACTTATTGATTTCAAAGAATTAGGCATCAAACACCTGTGAGTTACCATCGTGATCATTATCGTTTTTCTGTGTTGTAACGATCTTAAGCTTAATTCCAAACATTTCGCGGTAGAGTATGCCTTTCAAATGGAAGAAGAATGGCAGCACAAAAATCAAGCCAATACCGTAGAACATTGCTGCAATAATAAACATTAACATCACGCCTAAGTAAAGCCCCGCGACCACAAAAATCTTCTTGTTGATTGCGCGAAGTGATAACAGCAACGCTTGCATTGGTGGCACCCTTTTCTCACAAATCAACAAAATAGAGTGACTAAATGCCAAGGAAAGATACAGCGACAGTAAAGGAAAAATCATACCAACCACACCTTGTAGCATTAAGCTCATGAGCGTTGCTAGAATAACAGGAATGGTGAACTGCAACCCCTTTCCAACATGGCGCAACTTAGTCTTCAGGCCAGCGACATGGCTCATAGCCATCAAGCTGATCCCCGCATAAATTGGTGCGCTAATCACCTCATAACTGAAATTCGCGACATAAATAGAAGACACAATATCGTTTGTGAACGACTCTGGGTTCTCAAATGCATCAAGAATAACGCTCAAATCGCCCAACTGCAGTTTTAATGCAATATAGAAAATACCTAACTGGACAAAAAGCAATACAATAATGGCAGGAGAAAATGATAAAAAGTGCTGGATGGTTGCTCGCCAAGCTTCGTTAAAAACCGCGCCAGCTTTAAGCTCGTAGTTGCCAGACAAAGCTCGCTCTACACTCCCCCCAAGATTGAAATCTTTCTCAAAATCGTCGTTCATAGTTTATCCAAGACTAACTTGTAAAATTTTGACTGGAATTCCAGTCAATTAATGTAATCGTCATTATAAAGAAATCTTTCCACATCTAACATCACAACTCACCTACAATCCTTGCAATCTCAACTGTATGGTTGATAATTAACCACTTTCAAGGTCATGAAATTGAAACAATTGTTGAACAAAGTTTAGTGCTATCAAACTGTGTCTAGATGCCAATTAATCTCATAAAAACAGTATGGTAAGGAATGATGGCTTTTTCCTGCAAAATTATTTCTGTTTCAAGATAAGAAAATGCTTTAATTTCACACTTTTGGTGATTATGATGCGCGCCTCAAAAGTGAATGGTTAGTGTCACATCAGCTGGGATAATCCCGGCTTGAACGTGGGGGAAATACAGACGTTGAACGCAAAACCGCAAGCAGGAAAGCCAGTTATTCGTTTATCTGGTATTAGTAAAAGTTTCGATGGTAAGGAAATCATCGGTAATTTAAATCTGGATGTTAATCATGGTGAATTTCTGACGATTCTCGGGCCTTCTGGTTGTGGTAAGACAACAGTTTTACGCATGATTGCAGGTTTTGAAACGGCAGATAACGGTCAAATTATTTTGGATGACCAGGATGTAACACAGGTTCCTGCAGAGCAAAGGCACGTCAACACGGTATTTCAAAGTTACGCATTGTTTCCACACATGACCGTATATGAGAATGTCGCTTTTGGTCTTCGTATGCAGAAAACGCCTACTGCGGACATTGAACCACGAGTAATGGAAGCGCTACGCATGGTGCGCCTAGAAAAAATGGCTCAGCGTAAGCCTCATCAGCTTTCTGGCGGTCAGCAACAACGTATCGCCATTGCGCGTGCGGTTGTTAACAAACCAAAAGTACTGCTGCTAGATGAATCTCTATCTGCACTTGATTACAAACTGCGTAAGCAAATGCAAATCGAGCTTAAACAGCTTCAGCGTCAACTTGGTATTACCTTTATCTTCGTTACGCACGATCAGGAAGAGGCCCTATCGATGTCTGACCGCATTATTGTTATGCGCGACGGTGTTATCGAGCAGGATGGTTCTCCACGTGAGATTTACGAAGAGCCGAAGAACCTATTTGTTGCTCGCTTTATCGGTGAGATCAACGTATTCAACGCAACCATGCTAGAGCGTATCGACGAGAAACGTATCCGTGCAGAAATCGAAGGTGTCGAGTCTGTTGTTTACTACGATCAGGAAGCGCAAGCAGGTGAAAAACTGCAAGTACTACTTCGCCCAGAAGACTTACGTATCGAAGAGATCAAAGAGTCTGAAGAAAAAGGCATCGTAGGTCACGTAACAGAGCGTACCTATAAAGGTATGACGCTTGATTCCGTTATCCAATTGGATTCAGGCATGCGTGTAATGGTTAGCGAATTCTTTAACGAAGATGATCCTGATGTGGACCACTCACTTGGCCAGAAAGTCGCTATCACTTGGGTTGAGAGTTGGGAGGTAGTCCTCAATGATAAGCAAGAAGATTAATCTTCAAAACGCGATCATTACCTTAATCGTCGGTTGGTTAACACTTTTCGTGTTGGTACCAAATGTGATGATTATCGGTACGAGTTTCTTAACGCGTGATGAAGCAAACTTAATCGAAATGACATTTACTTTCGACAACTACTTACGTCTACTCGATCCCTTGTATGCGAAAGTGCTGATGCACTCGTTCTACATGGCGATTGTGGCGACGTTGTTGTGTTTAGTAATTGGTTACCCATTTGCTTACATCATAGCGAAAATGCCAGAGAAATGGCGCCCATTCATGTTGTTCTTAGTTATCGTACCTTTTTGGACAAACTCTCTTATCCGTACTTACGGCCTGAAGATTGTTCTGGGTACACAAGGTATTTTGAACAAATCATTAATGGCGATGGAAATCATCGATAAGCCATTACGTATTATGTACACCGAAACAGCAGTAATGATTGGTCTTGTGTACATCCTGCTTCCATTTATGATTCTGCCGCTTTACTCGGCAATCGAGAAGTTGGACAACACTTATATCGAGGCGGCGAAAGATCTTGGTGCGAACAAGTTCCAAACCATTACGAAAGTGATTCTACCTCTTACAATGCCTGGCATTATCGGTGGTTGTTTGTTGGTTCTGCTACCAGCACTAGGTATGTTCTACATCTCTGACCTTCTTGGTGGTGCGAAGAACCTACTGATTGGTAACGTTATTAAGAGCCAAGTATTGAACGCTCGTGACTGGCCATTTGGTGCTGCGACCAGTATCGCCCTCACCTTCGCAATGGCTGTGATGCTTTACGCTTACTACAGAGCAGGCAAACTATTGAATAAGAAAGTGGAGCTAGACTAATGGGACGCACAGTTAGATTTAGCTTTATGGCGCTGGTGTATGCATTTTTGTATCTGCCAATCATCGTCTTAATTGTTAACTCATTTAATGCCAACAAATTTGGTATGAAATGGGGTGGTTTCACCACGAAATGGTACGAAACCTTAGTAAATAACGACAGCCTAATGCAAGCTGCATGGCATTCATTGAACGTAGCGGTATTCTCAGCGACAGCAGCAACCATCATTGGTAGCTTAACGGCCGTTGCCCTATTCCGTTACTCGTTCAAAGGTAAAGGTGCGGTAAACGGCATGCTGTTTGTCGTGATGATGTCTCCCGATATTGTAATGGCGATTTCATTACTTGCTCTGTTCCTAGTATTAGGCGCACAGCTTGGCTTCTTTACACTATTGATTGCTCACATCACCTTTTGTCTACCATTCGTTGTGGTAACTGTATACAGCCGCTTAAATGGCTTTGATGTGAAAATGTTGGAAGCAGCAAAAGACCTTGGTGCAAGCGAGTGGGTTATCTTGAAACAGATAATCCTTCCTCTCGCTAAACCAGCGGTTGCCGCAGGTTGGCTATTGAGCTTTACCTTGTCTTTGGACGATGTGATCATCAGCTCGTTTGTAACGGGTCCAACATACGAAATCTTGCCATTGAAGATTTACTCAATGGTTAAGGTGGGCATTTCACCGGAAGTTAACGCCCTAGCAACGGTGATGTTGATTGTTTCTTTGGTCTTGGTAGTAATTTCTCAGTTGCTAGCAAGAGAAAAAGTGAAGTAGAATCCGCACCTGTTAACATCACGAAACAGAATGGTTACATGCCATTCTGTTTTTCTATCTATCGTCCAAAATTGGACAACGTTTGGTTTGGAGCTAACGTCAATGAAAAAATGGGCTACTCTATTAGCTGGTAGTGCATGTGCGCTTTCTCTGTTCTCTGGTACAGCGACAGCGGATGATAAAGAACTAGTATTTATGAACTGGGGTCCTTACATCAACAGTAATATCCTAGAGCAATTTACTAAAGAAACTGGCATCAAAGTGATCTACTCGACTTACGAGTCGAACGAAACTTTGTATGCAAAGCTAAAAACTCATAACCAAGGTTATGACCTAGTAGTACCTTCAACGTACTTCGTGGCGAAGATGCGTGACGAAGGCATGCTACAAAAGATCGATAAGACTAAGCTGAAAAACTTCGGCAACCTAGATAAAAACTACCTAGACAAGCCTTACGATCCAAGTAACGACTACTCTATCCCACACGTTGTTGCGATTACAGGCCTAGCGGTTAACGCAGATATGTACGATCCAAACGACTTCCAAAGCTGGGCTGACCTATGGAAGCCTGAGCTTGAAGGTCAAGTAATGTTGATGGACGACACTCGTGAAGTGTTCCATATCGCTCTGCGTAAACTTGGCTACTCAGGTAACTCAAAAGACCCTAAGCAAATCGATGAAGCGTACGCTGAGCTACAAAAGTTGATGCCTAACGTTTTAGTTTTCAACTCTGACAACCCTGGCGCACCTTACATGTCTGGTGAAGTGGGCGTTGGTATGCTTTGGAACGGTAGCGCCGCAGCGGCACAAAGTGAAGGCCTGAACCTTAAACTCGTTTTTCCTAAAGAAGGCGGTATCGGCTGGGTTGATAACTTCGCTATCTCTTCCGGTGCGAAGAACGTAGAAGCCGCTCACAAGATGATTGACTTCCTACTGCGCCCAGAAATCGCAGAGCAAATCTCTCGTGATACTGGCTACCTAACGGCGGTGGAAGAATCGAATGCTAAGTTTAAAGACGTTGCCCCACTGTTCCCTTCTCAAGAAGACCTTGACCGTGTTGAATGGCAAGATGCGGTTGGTGATCTAACCGTTAAGTACGAAGATTATTTCCTCAAGCTGAAAGCGGGACAATAATCTAGCTTGTGTAACAAGTCATCAACCATAGGAAAATAGGCAGCAATACGCTGCCTATTTTTGTCTTAGGCTGATATAATCGCGCGTTGCTAGGTTTATTTGTCTTGGTATCATAGATTTATCGTCTCATAACAAGGAGACAACGATATTCAAGCTAAATGAACATATTTGTGCTTACTGCGATTTGGCTCAACTCGATAACTCCAGCTAGTATTGACTTGTCCAATCGCGAAACAAAACGGAAAACAAATGAAAAGTAAATTCTACGCAAGCGCTCTATGTGCAGCGACGCTCATCGCTACCCCTGCAATGGCTGCTGATCAAGAACTGTATTTCTACAACTGGTCGGAATACATTCCAAACGAAGTTCTTGAAGACTTTACAAAAGAAACCGGAATCAAAGTTATTTACTCTACATACGAATCTAACGAGAGTATGTACGCAAAACTAAAAACTCAAGGTTCTGGTTACGACTTGGTAGTACCGTCTACCTATTTCGTCTCTAAAATGCGTAAAGAAGGCATGCTACAACAGATCGACAAAGAGAAATTATCTCATTTTGCCGATCTTGATACTAACTTCCTAAACAAACCGTTCGATCCGAACAACAACTACTCTATCCCATACATTTGGGGTGCGACCGGTATTGGTATCAATGCTGACATGCTAGACAAATCATCGGTTACTAAGTGGGATGATTTTTGGGATAGTAAGTGGGAAGGTCAACTAATGCTGATGGATGATTCTCGCGAAGTATTCCACATTGCATTGACTAAGCTTGGTTACTCACCAAACACGACTAACCCAGAAGAAATCAAAGCCGCTTACGAAGAACTGAAAAAGCTAATGCCAAACGTATTAGTATTTAACTCAGACTTTCCTGCAAACCCTTACCTTGCGGGTGAAGTTTCACTAGGCATGCTTTGGAACGGTTCTGCATACATGGCTCGTCAAGAAGGTGCGAACATCGACATCATCTGGCCAGAAAAAGGCACTATCTTCTGGATGGACAGCCTAGCAATTCCAGCTGGTGCGAAGAACGTTGACGCAGCTCATAAGATGATCGATTTCCTACTACGTCCTGAGAACGCAGCTAAGATTGCACTAGAGATTGGTTATCCTACGCCAGTTAAAACGGCACACGATCTGCTACCGAAAGAATTTGCTAATGATCCAAGCATCTTCCCACCACAAGAAGTGATGGACAGCGGTACTTGGCAAGATGAAGTTGGCGAAGCGAGCGTAATGTACGATGAGTACTTCCAAAAGCTAAAAGTGAACAACTAATTCGTTAGTTTTAAAGATATGAAAAAGCGGCTCATGAGCCGCTTTTTTGTTCTTAATGACTGTGCCGTCCTAAATAAGGTTGACACTTTCTACCCCCAAAATTGGAGAGTGTTATGAAATCAACAACTAAAAGAACTCAGCGCGATTACTCCCTCGCTTTTAAACTCACTGTAGTTGATGAGGTTGAAAAAGGAAGCCTCACTTACAAACAAGCCCAAGAGAAGTATGGCATCCAAGGTTGCTCTACGGTTTTGGTTTGGCTTCGTAAGCATGGTCTGTCAGCGCCGATGTAAAAATGACCCACTAACGCCGATTTAAAATTGGCCCACCTGAGGCAAACTATCCGTTCGTAAATGGACAAAACGGCGGATTATGATCAATCAGGAGCAACTAGTGGAAATACACGTTTTACATCAGCAAGGGCGAAGCATCCGCCGCATCGCAAAGGATCTGGGTATCTCAAGGAATACAGTTCGCACTTATCTTCGAGATAAAAGCAAAGCGCCTGTGTATCCCGAGCGGCAATCTCGACCAACCAAACTGCAGCCTTACCATGACTACTTGCGCACCCGCATTGAAGCCGCAAAGCCTTATTGGATACCCGCAACTGTCTTACTACGTGAGCTGAAATCTCTCGGTTACGAAGGCGGTATAACGATGCTCAAAGAGCACATCAGGCAGTACAAACCGAGTACGCCAATCGACCCTGTCGTTCGATTCGAGACATTGCCAGGTGAGCAGATGCAAGTCGACTTTACGACCATCACCCATTACGGTGTACGTGTTAAAGCCTTCGTGGCAACGCTTGGTTATAGCAGAGCGACCTTCGTTCGCTTTAGTGAACGAGAGCGCCAAGAAGACTGGATACAAGGTCTTGAAGAAGCGTTTGAATACTTCGGCGGCGTCCCTAAAGAAGTTCTGTTCGATAATGCGAAAGCCATCATGATAGAGCGTGATGCTTATGGTGAAGGTGAACACCGCTGGAATCCAGCACTGCTCACCGCCGCCAAGAAATACAGTTTTAAACCAAGAGCCTGTCGTCCATATCGCGCAAAGACCAAAGGGAAAGTGGAGCGCTTTAACTCTTACTTGAAGAATAGCTTCGTCACTCCGCTTGCGGCGACACTCAAGCAGCACGGTCTTAAAATCACCGTCGATGTTCTTAATGGGCATATCGGCGCATGGCTAGAAACCGTCGCTCATCAACGAACTCATAGAACGACAGGTGCAAAGCCTCAAGTTCTCTTAGATGAAGAGCGCTTTATACTTCAGCTACTCCCATCGCCAACGCGCCCAGTCACAACCCTAACAATGAGTGATAATGTGGTGCCGCTGGAGAGCTTCCAGCACCCACTATCAACGTATGATGCACTGTTGGAGGTGCGACCATGAACCTTCAAATGAATCGCATTGAAGCTGCCTGTGCAGCGCTGAAGCTACAAGCTATCGGTCAGGAATGGCCGAGATTAGCAGAAGCCGCCAACCATCGTGAACTAAGTCTAGCCGATTACTTAGAGTCACTTCTGAACGCAGAGTTGGAAGCACGAGCGGAACGCACAAGAGCCACACTGACTAAGTTCGCCAGCTTTCCAATGAAAAAAACGTTCGATGACTACGACTTCAAGTTCGCAACAGGCGCTCCGAGAAAGCAGCTCAAAGAGCTAACAGGGTTGGCCTTCATCGAGCGAAAGGAAAACGTGGTGCTACTTGGGCCAAGTGGCGTTGGCAAAAGTCACCTTGCGGTAAGCTTGGGTCACATAGCGGTTCAAAAGGGTTTAAAGACAAGGTTCATCACGGCAGCAGACTTGATGCTTCAACTCTCCACTGCGAAAGCTCAAGGTAAACTTGAAAGCTACTTGAGACGCAGTGTTCTCGCTCCAAAGCTCCTTATCGTCGATGAAATCGGGTATCTACCGTTCGGCAGAGAGGAAGCGAACTTGTTCTTCAATGTCATCGCCAAGCGTTATGAGCAAGGCAGCATTATCGTGACTAGTAATCTGCCGTTCTCCCAATGGTCAAATGCGTTCGCCGACGATACGACCTTGACGGCAGCTTTACTCGATAGGCTTCTTCATCACTCGCACATCGTACAAATCAGCGGTGAAAGCTATCGATTAAAAGGAAAGAAGGCGGCTGGAACCATACCAACGGTTCTGGAAAACCTATCTGAAAGTAGAAGTTAATTACATGGGTGGGTCAGTTTTACTTCGGCGATAACGTCGATAAGTGGGTCAAATTTAAACTGGCGTTGACAGGTCGACTAGATTGGTCTAAAGGGACACCTAACTTTATGTCCAAAGGAGACTCTATGACCGAGTTCAATTCACCTCCTACACCAGAGCAACGTATTAAAGAGCTTGAGAAGCAGCTCGAAGATGCTCAACTCAAAGCCGACTTCTTTGAAGCTGTCGTGAACGTTATGGAACGTGACTATGGTGTTAGAGTGACAAAAAAGCACAAAGAAGCGTTGTCCAAGAGAAAACCATAGTAGGTTTGAGCGTTACGAAGTTTTGTCAGTTAGTACAAATCTCTCGCCAAGCTTATTATAAGCAATGCCAAACTCAATCTCGTTGTGAACATCATGAGCATGCTGTCATTGGCTTTGTCCGTGAAGTCAGGCTGAAGCAGCCACGCATTGGCACGCGTAAACTGAAGTTCTTAGCAGCAACAAAGGGCATTCAAATAGGTCGCGATAAGCTCTTTGAACTTCTCAGAAAGCATCGGCTGTTAGTGAGAGCAAGACGAGCCTATCACCGAACGACTGACAGCCGTCATCGATTTTTCTGTCACCCAAACAAAGTGAAAGATGGGCTGACACCAACGAAGCCAGAACAACTGTGGGTTGCTGATATTACTTACTTGCCAACTCAAAATGGAGAGAGTTATCTCAGCTTGGTTACAGACGCTTATTCAAGGAAGATTGTTGGTTTTTATGTGGATGACAACATGAAAACTCAATCAGTTAAGCGGGCATTTATCTCAGCTCTCAGGCAACGGCAGAGTGAAGAAAAGCTAATACACCACTCAGATAGAGGCTCACAATACTGTTCGAAGGAATATCAAGATATCCATAAGAAACATAGAGTGACTTGCTCAATGACAGACGGGTATGACTGTTATCAGAATGCTTTAGCTGAGCGTGTAAATGGGATACTCAAAATGGAGCTCTTGCTGAAGAAACCGAAAGATCTGAAAGAAGCAAGGACGATGGTAGCAGAGTCCGTAGATATCTATAATCAAATGAGGCCTCATACGGCTTTAAAATACAAAACGCCCGATGAAGTACATCGAGCGTTTTAGTTAAAAAGTGTCAACCCATATCAGGACGGGTCAGACAAGACAAACACTCTTCCTGTTGAAGTTATTACGCTCTTTCTTTTCCTTCTAGAGCCAGTATCTCGTCAACTAATTTTGGAACCTCAACGCTTGCTTTTCCGTAGCGTTTTTCCTCAAATTCACTTTCTACCGCACTAGGTTCTAGGTTAATTTCAATGGTATGTGCGCCGTGCATTTTTGCATCATGAACAAAACCTGCTGCGGGATACACAACGCCAGAAGTCCCAATAGAAATAAACAAATCTGCTTCTTCTAATGACGCGTAGATATCACCCATTCGCAGTGGCATTTCACCAAACCAAACAATATGTGGTCGCATTTGTGAAGGGATCTGACAACAGTGACAAAGTTCGCCTGTCTTAATGTCCTCATTGTGCTCTACTACTTGGTTAGATTCACTACAGCGCGCCTTGAGCAACTCACCATGCATGTGAATCACATTCTGACTGCCGCCTCTTTCGTGAAGGTTGTCTATATTTTGAGTGATGACCGTCACTTTACCTTCTAACTCAGCCTCTAAACGACCTAATGCTTCATGCGCTGCATTAGGCTTTATCGCATTATCTTGAAGTTTCTTGCGGCGTTGGTTGTAAAAATCTTGAACAAGGTCCGGATCGCGAGCAAACCCTTCAGGCGTTGCTACATCTTCGATACGGTGATTCTCCCATAGGCCATCTTGCGCACGAAATGTTTGAATACCAGATTCGGCCGAGATACCTGCACCAGTAAGTACTACAATATTTCTATAAGGGAAATTCATAACTCATCCTTGCTGTTTTTTCATTAGCTTAACACTGAAAGAATAGCAACAGTAGTAATATGGATTAGACCATAGTCGTAATGGTCACTATTAGAATTACAATTTAAGAGGAACAGCAATGAGACAAGTATCTCTAACGTTTACATTGCTTCTGACTTTGGCAGGCTGTCAACTTACCAATGTTGAAGGCGAAGTCGATGATGTAAAGGTAAGAGTCAGCACCAATGATGATGACCATCGAGGTAATGGTAATTTCTGTCCTCCGGGCCAAGCCAAGAAAGACAATTGCTAAAAGAGCGGCTTTATGCCGCTCCCATATTGGCCTCAATCCTCGTTGGTCGAAGATATTTTATGAATGGCTAGGTCAGCGCCATTGAATTCGTCTTCTTCTGAAAGCCTCAGTCCCATACTGGTATTAATCGCACCGTAGACTACAAGTGCACCAAGCGCTGCGATGGAAAGGCCCAAAAGCGTTCCTAGAAGCTGAACGATAATGCTCACGCCACCTAGCCCACCCAATGCGCTTTGACCAAAAATCCCAGCGGCAATACCACCCCAAGCGCCACATACACCGTGTAAAGGCCAGACACCCAGCACATCATCAATCTTGGTTTTGTTTTGTAGGTGGGTAAAAAGATAAACAAATAGCACGCCAGCAATCGCACCTGTCACTAAAGCACCGATAGGATGCATTAAGTCTGAGCCCGCACATACAGCAACCAAGCCAGCCAGTGGGCCGTTATGAATAAAGCCAGGGTCATTCTTACCAGCCAACAATGACGCGACAATGCCTCCGACCATTGCCATCAATGAGTTCATAGCCACCAAGCCACTTATGCCTGACACAGTTTGAGCTGACATGACGTTGAAGCCAAACCACCCCACACATAAGATCCAAGCTCCCAAGGCCAAAAATGGAATATTCGAAGGTGCAAAGTTGGTGTGCTTTCCTGCTCGAACTCTGCCTTTTCTCATGCCCAAAAACACGACGGCAACAAGCGCTATCCAGCCGCCAACACCATGCACAACGACTGAACCTGCAAAATCGTGGAAGCCATAACCAAAGGTATTTTCAAACCAAGCTTGAACACCAAAGTTTCCGTTCCAGATCATTCCCTCAAATAACGGGTATACGATGCCGACAGTGAAAAATGTTGCGATTAGAATCGGATAAAAACGAGCTCGTTCTGCAATACCACCAGAAACAATAGCAGGAATCGCTGCAGCGAAAGTCAGCAAGAAAAAGAACTTCACCAACTCGTAACCATTGCCTTGAGATAACGTCTCTGCATCGGCAAAGAAGGTGCCGCCATAAGCGACCCAGTATCCAATGAAAAAATACGCAATGGCGGAAATACCGAAATCGGCCAAGATTTTAACTAAAGCATTAACTTGGTTCTTTTGGCGCACGGTTCCTACTTCAAGAAAAGCAAAACCAGCATGCATCAAAAAAACCATGATTGCGCCAAGTAGTAAGAAAAGTGTGTCGGAACTTTGCGTGAGAGTTTGTACAGCGCCGTGTACCTGATTGGCAGTTACACTCATTATGATTGTCTCCGTTGATCTGTAGCGCACTTATCCTGTGCATCAAAGTTAGGCTCATCACCAATTTGGTGAACTTAATTTATAGAGCGTCTAACAGAGCAATTCTCATTCCACAATTTACATTTCTAACACTTACACTTTAATTTATTGTTTTGTATGAACTTTAATAAAACTACGCATTCTTGAAATGGTGCTTAACACGCTAATAAGTGCACCAATATGGTTTTAGTGCACCAACATAATGCGCACCATATAGCTCAACAAAACGTAAAAGCCACCTCATGAGAGGTGGCTTATATACTGAATTGCTAACTAAAGGGGTTTATCGAGTGATCTTCCCTGCTTTTACATCTTCTAACCAACGTCCTTCGACAAGATAGGGAGGAAGCCAACCAGTTTCAACAGATAGACGGTTGCCTTTGTCGTACCATATTAACTTCTACTAAGCGTGCCTATTGTGCTCTTTAATCATTTCTGCGATTTCCTTGCGTCCCCACTCATAAGTAAACGCTATAGCGTCCATGTCTTTCATAGAGTTACCAGTATATTTTACCTTTGTATCTATACCAGCTTTTAGTAATAGCTCCACAATATTTTTATGACCTGCATGGATCGCAGCAAACAATGGGTTGCAGTCTGGTTCAGATATATCCATCACTGCATTTCTTTCTAGAAAATAGGTAAGTAAGTCTAAATGACCTTCATATGCAGCTGTATTTAAAGGAGTTACACCTGAAGGCCCCCCCTTAACATTTACATCAATACCTAGATTCACCAGAAGCTCTACAATTTTATCTTGCCCTTGCTCCGTTGCGATATGCAACCAAGAACCCAGAGGCGTAATTAGATGAAGTAATTTGTCATCTCCTGAGAGAATTTTTTCAACCTCACTCACGTCACCGGATCTAATCGCGGCCATTACATCTTTTGCGCTATGCTCACCTGCCATATTTATCTCCTCAGCTGCGGTTTTAACCAGTAATTTTAAAGCATTAACTATATCACCGCGTTTACCCAACATTTATCTGTCACTTTAAGAGTATCAACAACCTGCCGCAACGCATAAATATCATACTGACCTTGAATCCGATTTGGAGCCCACACTAAGTTCTCCCTGCGGATTGCTATTAGCTCTTTGCGCTCATCTAAATCTTCATTGATATACATTTGGTAGTCAGCGACATCATTTGGTGTCAATTGAGGTTCCGCCTTTCTCTTCATGCTAACTTTCTTTTTATTATCAGACATTTAATCCAGTCCTAATTCTACGTTAAATTCCTTTACATTAACTGAAGAAACCTCTCCAGCATCAGAAATAGCCGCTGCGGTGTGAATATATCTAACAGGAGTTTTTTTTCTCAATGCTTTTTATACTTCTGGCCGCTTTCCATTCGGTTGTATCTTTGTCCTTTTGAGCCATTAGAACAGTAATTGCAGTTGCATATTCAGTTGTCCCTTGCTGATATGCCATGTTACCTATCTTACGGCTGCGCAGCGGGCTGCTCCCTCCTTTGGCCTCAACAATTATAATTTCACCTAGTGGCGGCTCTGCCACCTAGTAAACCATATCAAAATCGCCCGGCTTCTAAATTTACCTTAGGGATGAAGCAGCTTAGCATTAGGACGTTTACTCCGGACAAAGTCATCCGCGGCTAACTCACCAATTTTTGCAGATTTCTGATTAATCTTGGCGATTTGAGCGTTATATCCATCTTCGCCAGTTCGAGCCTTCCTAGCCTCTTAACGTTCTTTCAAACACTCTTCAATTTTTGCTTTGTTTCGTTTTATTAGCTCATAATCACTCATATAGATTTCTGAGTTTTTTTATACTCTGCTTTATTCAGCACAAGATCTTCAGTGAAGATCGTGCAACCTTCTTCCCCGCCAACTTTCTCAGAGTCAAAAACATGCGCATTGACAAATTCCTCAATCCCAACAACATACTGCACTTCGTGTCTGCTGCCATCTTCTCCGACGGATGACTCTTTTGCAGCGTTTAAAATCTGATCGCAAACCTCTTGGGGGACATCGCTTTGGGCCTGATACTCTGCCTACATTTGACCCAAGCGTTTTAGCCCTTCTTCACACAAGAAGCCTGTTGGGTCAATCCACTGGATAGGATTGACTGCATATTGGTAATGCCACTATTGACAGTTCAACTAACAAGCTCCCAATCATAAATATAAAAGCCACCTCGTAAGAGATGGCTAAAAAAATACCCGAGGAGCTCTAAAAAGGACGCCATTCACTTTCTGACTTAAATACCACTCCTGAAAAATCTTTGTTCTCGATTAATTCAGCCAGTTTTTCATCGACACATAATAACCACTCGATAGCATCCAGTTGAAATATAGTTTTCTGCATTTCAATATCTTTCTTAAGGACAACTCGATCAATTGAATCAACCTCTCCATCAAACTCACTAAATATTGAATGATTTCTATCCAGTAAATCGCAAATCGCAAGAACATTTAAAAAATAGTATTCACCAAAACTTTTACCTTGGTAATTAACCTCAATCGGTAGGAATTCAACTTCACTCGTTTGTGTGTGCTTAGAAATTAAATCAGATAACCGTCGACTCACGATTAATAAAGGACCACTAAGAAAACTATCCGCAGGCTTGTCATCTGATATGACATCAATAGTAACTTTTGGCCATTTGTCTCCTAGGGCAACGCCTCCCGTCAGATTCAATCCTATTAATACACTAGACTGCGTTACTTTGCCTTGAGTAAAATCGGAGTCTCTATCTACCTTGTTGGTCCAAATTTTAAGTGTCATTACTACTTCCTACTTTTCCATTGCGGATCATCCAATTGCGATCGAGCTTCATTCTTTTCCAGAGCATTCCTAATGTTACTTTCTGTTTTTCCAATTTCATCTACAAAAATCATATCATCGATCAAACCACGACCATACTTAGTTTACAACGCTCTCATTTCTCGTCGAACTAAAGCACCTGAGAACCTTGGTGCCTTGCACTTAGATGTCTACCCACGTGTCAGGGAAGGCCTATTTCGACAGATGTTTTAATATTAGTTGGAAGTGCAATCCCATTTGCACCTCTGTTAATGTTGTAATCAAGTTCGGTAGCTCTATGCATGACCGGATATTCCTGAGCAATATTGATACTAATTTGGTGATTTCCAGCATGGTTTTCAGGTAACCCGCCAACTATTTCGTTATTTAACTTGAGCCCACAACCTCTTCTTAAAGAACCGCCATAATAATTCGCAACACTCCCCCTCCTTTGAGTTTTATTTAAGGGGATGATTTGGACAATTTCCTCTATACCTACAACATATTGAACTTTGCGTTTACTACCATCTGAATGATTGATATAACGATGAAAAGTAACTTCGTTCTTCTCGCAATCAATATGGTCTAAATCGTATTCATATCGAATATGATTTTTAACTTTGGGTTTTCTGATAATGCCACGAATGATTGGTCGTTCGGCAAACAACAAACTCCCCACCATAAATATAAAGCCATTTCAAGAGAAAGATGGCTTATATGCTGAATTGCTAACTAAAGCAGTTTATCGAGAGACCTTCCCGGCTTTTACTTCTTCTAGCCAACGTCCTTCAACGAGATAGGGAGGAAGCCAACCAGTTTCAATAGATAGATGGTTGCCTTTGTCGTACCACATACAAACCATGCCAAGCAGAGGGAAATTAATGAGCGTGCGGATCCCCAATCTTTCTGGTCCTAGCTCTCGGAGATGATATTTCTCTTGGAACTGTAGATTTTTGACTAACACTTCCTCAAAATCATAACCAATGTCGGTGGTAAGCGCTGCAAAGGTTTCTAAAACCCCCATCGCAATTTCCAACGCCCAATCATCACCCTGAGCAACTGCCGCGCCCATCGCGGCCACCAGTTTATCAGTGTAGTCCGATGTGCGGTTATGGAACGATTGAATGACATCTACTAACATGTAAGACAGCTCACCCGCTTTGGTAGAGCTCTGTCTCATCAAAGAAATCGAAAAGTTCGCTAACACATCCATGCTAGCTTTGTCACGAACGATGACAGAGGTAAAATACGCATCTAGCCACATTGAGGGGCAAATGAAGCCTGTTTTTAAAATACCTTCGCCTTTCCATGTTACTTCTGGATAATCAGGTAATTTAATGCTTTGAGGCTCGCTTGGCTTGATGGCAAGTTGATGGTAAAAAGCACGCATCAATGATGATTCATATAGACATAGCGTGCCGATTCTCTCATCATCGTCTAATGGAGGTAACCATGTATACAGACGGAGCTGATAAGAAATACCATCGCTCAAGTAAACCAAGTTTTCTCTTTTTATAGATATGCGCCTTTTCCTTTTGTCTAAACTCTCTTTTATTTCTTCTCGATAAGCTTCTCTTTCAAAATCACTTAGTTCAACATGAGCTACTCGTTCAACCTTTTTTACCTCTGAGCTATCAACCACTTCTGAACTCTCCTATATCTATATCAAACTCTTTTGCTTTGAACTTGGAAACCTTACCGCTAGAGGGTATTTCTGCTTGTGTATGTAATTTCAGTTGGTGCCTCGTAAATCATATCAAAGTCGCCTGGCTTCGAAATTGAGGCTCTATGTAACAACAGTTCAAAGGCTGAGCATATATTCCAAAAATGCCTCAAATGTTGTCCATGATTGGGCTTCTTTACCAAACAATTCATCTATGAAAAGGGCTACTTGCCCCGATCTTTCTGATTCATTTGAAAATAAAAAGTAGTAGCCACCTCCGGCATAGCGCTCTAATACGCAACCGTTTTGTGGTATTTTCTCAAAATCACTCGGTATCTCATCCTCGCGAAGTTCAAGAGTGCGCTCAACTGTAAGATAGTCCTCATCTTCAGAGTATCCATAAATCGTATGACCAAACCACTCAACGTAACCATATTTTCTTAGAAAAACTTTATATGGCTCCGGAAAGGATAATCCTAGCTGATTTTCCATTTCATGAATTGATACGTCATTCAACTCTCCAAAGCACTCAAACCCTTCTTTTTCGGTGAATTGATCGAGCATTACGTCTAAGCTTCTCATATTTAAAACTCTATTTTTGATATATATTTTGCCTTCATCGTACCAGTGCAATCGCTTATTGTACTTCTGATGAGGCTTGGAATTCATTACCCTGAAGTTATTGAACGAGTTATCCCCTTTCCGAAATAAAAGAGGTCTTATGGTGAATGATTAAATCCGTCGAGAAGTCTTCCTGATTTAATCATTTTGAACAACTGCTTTGAAGTAAAACGCTTCGCTGCCTCTTTTGTAATCGCGTAACAACGAACCCCTCACCATAAACTTATAAGCCACCTCGTAAAAGATGGCTTATAAGTAAAGAGAATTTATCTAGTGATCTTCCCTGCTTTTACATCTTCTAGCCAACGTCCTTCAACAAGATAGGGTGGAAGCCAACCGGTTTCAATAGATAGACGGTTGCCTTTGTCGTACCACATACATGCCATGCCAAGCAGAGGGAAGTTGATAAAAGTTCTGATGCCTATCCTATCTGGTCCCAATTCTCGAAGATGATATTTCTCTTGGAACTGTAGGTTTTTAACGAGCACTTCCTCAAAATCATAACCAATATTAGTAGTGAGCGCTGCGAAGGTTTCTAGGATCCCCATCGCAATTTCCAACGCCCAGTTATCCCCTTGAGCTACCGCCGCGTCCATTGCTGCAACCAGCTTATCTGGGTAGTCCGATGTGCGGTTGTGGAACGACTGAATGACGTCTACTAGCATATAAGATAACTCGCCCGCTTTGGTAGAACTCTGTCTCATCAAAGAAATCGGAAAGTTTGCCAATATGTCCATGCTAGGTTTATCACGCACAGTCACCGAAGTAAAATAAGCATCTAGCCATCGATTAGGGTGTAAACATCCAGTTTTCAAAATACCTTCGCCTTTCCATGTCACTTCTGGATAATCAGGTAATTTAACGCTTTGAGGTTCATTTGGTTTAATGGCAAGTTGATGGTAAAAAGCACGCATCAATGATGCCTCATAAAGGCAAAGTGTTCCGATTTGTTCAGTTTCTATTGAAGGTGGAAAGCAACTATACCACCTCACTTGTTCTGAAACGTCGTCGCTAAGAGCGACTAAGTTCTCCCTACGGATTGCTATTAGCTCTTTGCGCTCATCTAAATCTTCATTGATATACATTTGGTAGTCAGCGACATCATTTGGTGTCAATTGAGGTTCCGCCTTTCTCCTCATGCTAACCTTCTTTTTATTATCAGACATTTAATCCAGTCCTAATTCTACGTTAAATTCTTTTACATTAACTGAAGAAACCTCTCCAGCATCAGAAATAGCCGCTGCGGTGTGAATATATCTAACAGGAGTTTTTTTTCTCAATGCTTTTTATACTTCTGGCCGCTTTCCATTCGGTTGTATCTTTGTCCTTTTGAGCCATTAGATCAGTAATTGCAGTTGCATATTCAGTTGTCCCTTGCTGATATGCCATATTTCCAACCTTACGCCTGTCTAGTGGGCTAATACCTCTTAACGTCTACGAGAATAATTTCCCTGGGTTTTGGGTTCTTCTACAAGGTAGGCCATACCGTAGTCTCCTGGTTGTAAGAAAACACGCCATTATTTTTTAGGGGACAACTCCTAGTTAAGTGACATACCGTTGAGTCTTAGCCATAAAATGCCATGTGTCACGAAACATGAACGCCAAAAATAGAGATCTAACCTATTTTTTCCAGTACCCTCTAGATGCTCGCTCTGGGATTACCAGATTCGAAACAGATTTACTGCCTATAGATTCGTAAAACTCGGCGGCCCCGATCTCTTTAGTGGACGGCTGAAACCAATGAGGTTGAGGCACTTTTTTAGAATTCCATTAGAAACTGCCATAGCAATTGCTGTTTCACAGCACTCAACGTCGGTCAAGCCTTTGAAGGGGCCCTCCTTATATAAAATAAGTTTTTTCCGAGCCACTATATTGAGCAATTACAGACGTAACTGCCTTTCTATCACCATTATTTATTTTCAAAGTAAGCCCTGACTTTCCTAGCAAGGCTTTTAAATCGCACTCATTATTAGTAACCCACTTTTTAAGAGCCATATCATTAATAATGTTATCTCTGAAATTTATGAGTATAGTCACAAGATCATCTTCAAAATTCATTTTATCCTCAACTTTGCAATGGGATAACCTAGCTATCGTCCCAACTTTTAGTTTCTCCTAGAAATTGATTAACTCCACCTTCACCGACTGCTGGGTAAAAATCGCTCGTAGGCTCCCATCCAACGCTTAATGCCCCCAAAAAGGGCGAGATACCGTTAGTTTTATTAATTCATTGACTGGAATTTTGACTAGAGCTTCTGATATGTTTTTTACCTTTTGGCTTTCGGATTTTGACTTGCGAGAGAACGCCATCTTCTCCGACGGATGACTCTTTTGCTGCCTCTAAAATCTGATCGCAAACCTCTTGGGGGAAAGTTATTTTGTGCCTGATACTCTGCCAACATTTGCTGTAAGCGTTTTTCACAGAGGAAACCTGTTGAGTCAATCCACTAGATGGAGTTGATTGAATATCGGTAAACATATAATCCACCTCGTGAAAGGTGGATTATTTACTGAATTGCTAACTAAAGGATTTATCGAGTGATCTTCCCTGCTTTTACATCTTCTAACCAATGCCCTTCGACGAGATAAGGAGGAAGCCAACTGGTTTCAATAGATAGACGGTTGCCTTTGTCATACCACATACATGCCATACCAAGCAGAGGGAAAGATATGAAGGTTTCTATAGAAATTAAGCCCTCTGGCTTATCGAGCCTCATTTGGTATTGCTCTTGGAACTGTAGGTTCTTAATGAGTACTTCTTCAAAGTCATAACCGATGTCAGTTGTCAGGGCCGCAAAAGTTTCCAAAATACCCATGGCGATTTCTAATGCCCAATCATCACCCTGAGAAACTGCCGCGTCCATCGCGGCCACCAGTTTATCAGGGTAGTCCGACGTGCGGTTATGGAACGACTGAATGACATCTACTAGCATATAAGACAGCTCACCCGCTTTGGTAGAGCTCTGTCTCATCAAAGAAACCGGAAAGTTCGCCAATACATCCATGCTAGGTTTATCACGCACAATCACCGAAGTAAAATAAGCATCAAGCCACATTGAAGGACAAATAAAGCCTGTTTTAAAAATACCTTCACCATCCCATGTCACTTCTGGATAGCCGAGTATCTGGATACTTAATTCTTCATTGGGATTCATAGCAAGTTGATGATAACAGGCTCCCATTAAAGAAGTTTCGTAAAGACGTAATGTACAAATTTGTTCGTCTTCATGCGTAGTTTGAAACCAGGTATACCAGCGAGCCTGGTCGATGGCAAAATCACCAAGACTAACCAAGTTTTCTCGCCTGACCTTAAGACCTTCTTTTCTGTTATCTAAAACCCGGTTTATAAAATTTTTTTTACTCACAATGGCTTGTGTGTCAAGTTCAGGATTTGCTTTGCGCTCTACAATCTTGATCGATTCTTTACTTTGCATTTTGACTTAATCCTTTTGAATCAATTTTAAACTCTACTACTTCTACTACTACGTCTGAGGGCTTCAAGCTATTCGAGTAAAAGGGCTTAGGTATCTTTAAAAAGGACACATAATGCCAAGTGTAACGCAACAAAACGTCAGAAATGATGACCTAGCTCCCTTTGAATCTTAGCGAATTATATTTCCGGCTTTTACATCCTCTAACCAACACCCTTCGACGAGATATGGAGGAAGCCAACCAGTTTCGACAGATAAACGGTTGCCTTTGTCGTACCACATACAAGCCATGCCAAGCAGAGGGAAGTTAATAAAAGTGCGGATGCCTGTCCTATCTGGTCCTAATTCTCGAAGATGATATTTTTCTTGGAATTGTAGGTTTTTGACTAGCACTTCCTCAAAGTCATAACCAATGTTAGTAGTGAGCGCTGCGAAGGTCTCTAGGATCCCCATCGCAATTTCCGACGCCCAGTTATCCCCTTGAGCTACCGCTGCGTCCATTGCTGCAACCAGCTTATCAGGATAATCCGATGTGCGATTGTGGAACGACTGAATGACGTCTACTAGCATATAAGACAGCTCACCCGCTTTGGTTGAGCTCTGTCTCATCAAAGAAATCGGAAAGTTCGCCAATACATCCATGCTGGGTTTATCACGAACGATGACAGAGGTGAAATAGGCATCTAACCACATTGAAGGACAAATGAAGCCTGTTTTTAAAATACCTTCGCCTTTCCATGTTACTTCAGGATAGTCGAGGATCTTTATGGTTAATTTATCATTGGGATGCATTGCAAGGCTATGATAACAAGCACTCATCAACGAAGTTTCATAAAGGCGTAATGTACAAATTTTTTCGTCTTCACATGAAGCTTGATACCACGTAAACCAGCGCACTTGCTCGAATGCATAATCTCCAAAGCTAATCAAGTTCTCTCGCCTAATTTTGAGCCCTTCTTTTCTTTTATCTAAGATTCGATTGATATAATCTTTCTCAGAAGCAATGCTATTATCATCTAACCTGGGCCTTGCTGTACGCTCTATAATTTTGGCTGGCTTTTTACCTTGCATTGTTGAACTAACCCTTCTTAATCAATTTTAAACTCAGCTATTCCTAGTTTTATATCTGATGCATCTCTGATTTTTTTCGCAGCTATTTTTTCTGTCGTTTCATCTTCGTTTTCAGACATTAGCTTAGTGATTTCTTCAGCTTATTTGCTAGACCCTTGCTGATACGCTTCGTTTCCAATCTTACGGCTGCCCATAGGGCAGCTACCCCCCTTTGGCCTCAACAATTATAATTTCACCTGGTGGCGGCTCTTCCACCTCGTAAACCATATCAAAATCGCCCGGCTTCGAAATTGAGGTTCCAATATCTTTGGGATGAAGCAGCTCAGCATTAGGACGTTTACTCCGAACAAAGTCATCCGCGGCTAACTCACCAATTTTTGCAGATTGCTGATTAATCTTGGCGATTTGAACGTTATTATACTGAATTGCTAACTAAAGGGTTTTATCGTGTGATCTTCCCTGCTTTTACTTCTTCTAACCAACACCCTTCGACGAGATATGGAGGAAGCCAACCAGTTTCGACAGATAAACGGTTGCCTTTGTCGTACCACATACAAGCCATGCCAGGCAGAGGGAAAGAGATGAAGGTTTCTATAGAAATTAAGTCCTCTGGCTTATCGAGCCTCATTTGGTATTGCTCTTGGAACTGTAGGTTTTTAACTAATACTTCTTCAAAGTCATAACCGATGTCAGTTGTCAGGGCAGCAAAAGTTTCCAAAATACCCATGGCGATTTCTAACGCCCAGTCATTACCCTGAGCAACTGCCGCGTCCATCGCGGCCACCAGTTTATCAGGGTAGTCCGATGTGCGGTTATGGAACGACTGAATGACATCTACTAACATATAAGACAGCTCACCCACTTTGGTAGAGCTCTGTCTCATCAGAGAAATCGGAAAGTTCGCCAATACGTCCATACTTCGCCTGTCACGCACAATTGCCGATATAAAATAAGTATCCAGCCACATTGAAGGACAAATGAAGCCCATTTCTAAGATACCTTCACCATCCCATGTTACTTCTGGATAACCGAGTATCTGAACAGTTAATGGCTCATTCGGAAACATAGCCAGCCGATGATAACAAGCCCCCATTAATGAAGTTTCATAAAGACGTAATGTACAAATTTGTTCGTCTTCATGTGAGGTTTGAAACCAGGTATACCAGCGAACCTGGTCAATGGCAAAATCACCAAAACTAACCAAGTTTTCTCGCCTGACTTTAAGACCTTCTTTTCGCTGTTCTAATATCTTATTGATGAATTCTTTCTCAGAATAAACTCCACTTTCACTCAGCTCAGGATCTGCTTTGCGTTCTACAATTTTGATTGTTCCTTTACTTTGCATTTTAACGTAGTCCTTTGGAATCAATTTTAAACTCTGCTACTTCTACTACTACGTCTGAGCGCTTCAAGCTATTCGAGTAAAAGGGCTTAGGTATCTTTAAAAAGGACACATAATGCCAAGTGTAACGCAACAAAACGTCAGAAATGATGACCTAGCTCCCTTTAAAGCTTAGCGAATTATATTTCCGGCTTTTACATCCTCTAACCAACACCCTTCGACGAGATAGGGAGGAAGCCAACTAGTTTCGACAGATAAACGGTTGCCTTTGTCGTACCACATACAAGCCATGCCAAGCAGTGGGAAGTTAATAAAAGTGCGGATGCCTATCCTATCTGATCCTAATTCTCGAAGATGATATTTTTCTTGGAATTGTAGGTTTTTGACTAGCACTTCCTCAAAGTCATAACCAATGTTAGTAGTGAGCGCTGCGAAGGTTTCTAGGATCCCCATCGCAATTTCCGACGCCCAGTTATCCCCTTGAGTTACCGCTGCGTCCATTGCTGCAACCAGCTTATCAGGATAACCCGATGTGCGATTGTGGAACGACTGAATGACGTCTACTAGCATATAAGACAGCTCACCCGCTTTGGTAGAGCTCTGTCTCATCAAAGAAATCGGAAAGTTCGCCAATACGTCCAAGCTAGGTTTATCACGAACGATGACAGAGGTAAAATACGCATCTAGCCACATTGAAGGACAAATGAAACCTGTTTTTAAAATACCTTCGCCTTTCCAAGTTATTTCAGGATGATCAGGTACCTTAACCGTCAAAGGGCTTTCAGGTTTTTGAGCTAGTCGATGATAGCTAGCTTGCATTATCGAGGCTTCAAATAGACGCAGCGTTCCTATTCGGTCATTTAGTTCAGACACTGGAAACAAAGTATATAACCTAACTTGCTCCCAAACCCCGTCTGTTAGATATATCAAGTTTTCGCGCTTTATTGTGATACGATGTTTTCTTTTCTCTAAGTTTTTTTCTATTTGTTTTGTATAGTAATTAAGTTCCTCAGTATTCAACTCGTAGGCTGCTTTTCTATTTATCTTTTTCATACTAACTTTACTTCCCTTAACCTAATTCTTCGAGGCTAATATCAAACTCTTTTACATTCACTTTAGATACGCCATCTGAAGCATCAATTTCTGTTGTACCAGCTTTTTGTTCAGACATTAATTTAACGATTTCCGCCGCATATTTGCTTGTCCCTTGCTGATATGCTTCATTGCCAATTTTACGACTGCCGAGCGGCCTGCTGCCACCCTTAGCCTCGACGATGATGATTTCTTCAGTATCATCTGAGAGGTACACCATATTGAAATCACCTGGTTTCGATCCCTAAGTTGCAAGGTCTTTGGGATGGCTCAACTTAGCATTAGGGCGTATATTCCGAATAAAGTCATCCGCGACCAACTCACCAATTTTTGCAGACTGCTGGTTAATTATTACCAATTTGAGCGTGATATCCCTCTTTGCTAGCTCGAGCGTCCATTGCCTCTTGACGCTCTTTCAAGCATTCATCAATTTTTGCTTTGTTTCTTTCTGTTAGCTCATAATCACTCGTATTGAGTTCAGACTTTTTTATACTATGCCAGTATTGGCTGCCCCAAACCTGTTGGGTCAATCCACTGGATATGGTGGACTGCATATTGGTAATGCCACCAATGATGGAGCGTTCAACAAACAACAAGCTCCCCACCTCAAACGTAAAAGCCACCCCATGAGAGATGGCTTGTATATTGATTTGCTAAAGGAGTTTATCGAATGATCTTCCCTGCTTTTACATCTTCTAGCCAACGTCCTTCGACGAGATAAGCTGGAAGCCAACCAGTTTCAACTGACAAACGGTTGCCTTTGTCGTACCACATACAGGCCATGCCAAGAAGAGGGAAAGATATGAAAGTTTCTATAGAAATCAAGTCCTCTGGCTTATCGAGCCTCATTTGGTATTTCTCTTGGAAATGTAGGTTTTTAACGAGCACTTCCTCAAAATCATAACCAATATTAGTAGTGAGCGCTGCGAAGGTTTCTAGGACCCCCATCGCAATTTCCAACGCCCAGTTATCCCCTTGAGCTACCGCTGCGTCCATTGCTGCAACCAGCTTATCAGGATAATCCGATGTGCGATTGTGGAACGACTGAATGACGTCTACTAGCATATAAGACAGCTCACCCGCTTTGGTAGAGCTCTGTCTCATCAAAGAAATCGGAAAGTTCGCCAATACGTCTAAACTTAGCCTGTCACGCACAACTGTCGATATGAAATACATATCAATCCATCTATTAGGATTTATGCACCCCGTTTTTAAAATACCTTCCCCGTCCCACTTTACTTCAGGATAGTCGAGAATCTTTATAGTTAATTCACCATTGGGATTCCTAGCAAGTCGATGATAACAAGCGCCCATTAGAGAAGTTTCGTAAAGACGTAATGTACAAATTTGTTCGTCTTCATGCGAGGTTTGAAACCAGGTATACCAGCGAACCTGGTCAATGGCGAAATCACCAAGACTGACCAGGTTTTCCCGCCGGATTTTAAGGCCTTCTTTTCTTTTATCTAATATTTTATTGATAAATTCTTTCTCAGAAGAAACCCCACTTTCACTCAACTCAGGGTTTGCTTTGCGTTCTACAACTTTACTTTGCATTTTAAATTAGCCCTTTAGAATTAATTTTAAACTCTGCCACTTTTAGTTTTACATCCGATGCATCCCCGTTCTCTTGAATGCTTGCTTGAGTATGTATATATCGAATAGGTATGCCGGATAAAGCTGCATCTTGGATTTGTCTTGCTGTTATTTTTCAGTCGTCCCTTCCTTTTTTCAGACATTAGGTTGGTGATTTCTGCAGTGTATTCGATATGCCATATTTCCAATTTTTCTGCTACCCAGCGGGCTGCTACCCCCTTTAGCCTCAACAATGATAATTTCACCTGGTGGAGACTCTTCCACATCGTAAACCATATCAAAGTCGCCCGGCTTCGAAATTGAGGTTCCAATATCTTTGGGATAAAGCAGCTTAGCATTAGGACGCTTACTCCGGACAACGTCATCTGCGGCCAACTCACCAATTTCTGCAGATTGCCGATTAATCTTGGCGATTTGAAAGTTATTATACTGAATTGCTAACTAAAGGAGTTTATCTAGTGATCTTCCCTGCTTTTACATCTTCTAACCAACGTCCTTCGATGAGATAGTGAGGAAGCCAACCAGTTTCAACAGATAGACGGTTGCCTTTGTCGTACCACATGCAAGCCATGCCAAGCAGAGGGAAATTAATAAACGTGCGGATCCCTATTCTATCTGGTCCTAATTCTCGAAGATGATATTTCTCTTGAAACTGTAGGTTTTTAACGAGCACTTCCTCAAAATCATAACCAATGTTAGTAGTGAGCGCTGCGAAGGTTTCTAGGATCCCCATCGCAATTTCCAACGCCCAGTTATCCCCTTGAGCTACCGCTGCGTCCATTGCAGCAACCAGCTTATCAGGATAATCCGGTGTGCGGTTGTGGAACGACTGAATGACGTCTACTAGCATATAAGACAGCTCACCCGCTTTGTTAGAGCTCTGCCTCATCAAAGAAATTGGAAAGTTCGCCAATATGTCCATACTTGGCCTGTCACGCACAATTGTCGATATGAAATACATATCAAGCCATCTATTAAGATTTATGCACCCCGTTTTTAAAATGCCTTCCCCGTCCCACTTTACTTCAGGATAGTCGAGAATCTTGATAGTTAATTCATCATTGGGATTCATAGCAAGTCGATGATAACAAGCGCCCATTAGAGAAGTTTCGTAAAGACGTAATGTACAAATTTGTTCGTCTTCATGCGAGGTTTGAAACCAGGTATACCAGCGAACCTGGTCAATGGCGAAATAACCAAGACTGACCAGGTTTTCCCGCCTGATTTTAAGACCCTCTTTTCGCTGATCTAGTATCTTATTGATAAATTCTTTCTCAGAAGAAACTCCACTTTCACTCAACTCAGGGTTTGCTTTGCGTTCTACAACTTTACTTTGCATTTTAACTTAGTCCTTTGGAATCAATTTTAAATTCTGACACTTCTACTTTTACATCTGAGACATTCCCACCTTCAGGGATGTTTGCTTGAGTATGTATATATCGAATAGGTATACCGAACGAAGCTGCATGTTGAATTTTTCTTGCTGTTATTTTTTCAGTCGTCCCTTCCTTTTTTTCAGACATTAGGTTGGTGATTTCTGCAGTGTATTCCGTTGTCCCTTGCTGATATGCCATATTTCCAATTTTTCTACTACCCAAAGGACTGCTCCCCCCTTTGGCCTCAACAATGATAATTTCACCTGGTGGTGGCTCTTCCACCTCGTAAACCATATCAAAGTCGCCCGGCTTCGAAATTGAGGTTCCAATATCTTTGGGATGAAGCAGCTTAGCATTAGGACGTTTACTCCGGACAAAGTCATCCGCGGCTAACTCACCAATTTTTGCAGACTGTTGGTTAATATTGCCAATTTGAGCGTTATATCCCTCTTCGCCAGTTCGAGCGTCCATTGCCTCTTGACGCTCTTTCAAGCATTCATCAATTTTTGCTTTGTTTTTTTCTGTTAGCTCATAATCACTCATATTGAGTTCTGAGTTTTCTTTATACTCTGCTTTATTCAGCACAAGATCTTCAGTGAAGATCGTGCAACCTTTCTCCCCACCAACTTTCTCAGAGTCAAAAACATGCGCATTGACAAACTCCTCAATCCCAACAACATACTGCACTTCGTGTCTGGTGCCATCTGAATGATTAATATGACGATAAAAAGTAATCTCGTTTCTCTCGCAATCGATATGGTCTAAATCGTATTCATATCGGATATGATTTTTACCTTTTGGGGAACGTTATTTGCGCCTGATACTCTGCCAGCATTTGCTGTAAGCATTTTAACCCTTCTTCACAGAGGAAACCTGTTGGGTCAATCCACTAGATGGGGTTGATTGAATATCGGTAAACATATAAGCCACCTCGTGAAAGGTGGCTTATATACTGAATTTCTAACTAAATGATAATTTATCGAGTGATCTTCCCTGCTTTTACTTCTTCTAGCCAACGCCCCTCGACGAGATAAGGAGGAAGCCAACCGGTTTCAATAGATAAACGGTTGCCTTTGTCGTACCACATACAAGCCATGCCAAGCAGAGGGAAGTTAATAAAAGTTCGGATGCCTATCCTATCTGGTCCTAATTCTCTAAGATGATATTTCTCTTGAAACTGTAGGTTTTTAACGAGCACTTCCTCAAAATCATAACCAATGTCAGTAGTGAGCGCTGCGAAGGTTTCTAGGAGCCCCATCGCAATTTCCAACGCCCAGTTATCCCCTTGAGCTACCGCTGCGTCCATTGCTGCAACCAGCTTATCAGGGTAATCCGATGTGCGGTTGTGGAATGACTGAATGACATCCACTAACATGTAAGAAAGCTCACCTTCCTTAGTGGCGCTTTGCTTCATTAGAGAAATCGGAAAGTTCGCCAACAGGTCCATACTGGGTTTGTCACGCACAATCACCGAAGTGAAATAAGCATCAAGCCATCGGTTAGGGTGTAAACACCCCGTTTTTAAAATACCTTCACCTTTCCAGATTACTTCCGGGTATCCAGGTAATTGAATACTTTGAGGCTCGTCAGGTCTCATGGCGAGCTGATGATAAAAGGCACGCATTAATGATGCTTCATATAGACATAGTGTGCCGATTCTCTCATCATCATCTAATGGAGGTAACCATGTATACAAACGGAGTTGATAAGAAATACCATCGCTCAAGTAAACCAAGTTTTCTCGTTTTATAGATATGCGCCTTTTCCTTTTGTCTAAGCTCTCTTTTATCTCTTCTCGATAAGCTTCTCTTTCAAAATCACTTAGTTCAACATGAGCTACTCGTTCAACCTTTTTTACCTTTGAGTTATCAACCATTTCTGAACTCTCCTATATCTATATCAAACTCTTTTGCTATGAACTTGGAAACCTTACCACTAGAAGATATTTCTGCTTGCGTATGTACATAACGTATTGGTATACCATCTTGAATAGCAGAGTTAATGCTATTAGCAGCTGCCTTTTCTGTAGTCCCATATTTCTTACTGTCCATCAAAGATACTATTTCTGTCGCATATTCAGTGGTCCCTTGCTGATATGCCATATTTCCGAGCTTACGGCTACCCAGCGGGCTGCTACCCCCTTTAGCCTCAACAATGATAATTTCACCTGGTGGAGACTCTTCCACATCGTAAACCATATCAAAGTCGCCCGGCTTCGAAATTGAGGTTCCAATATCTTTGGGATAAAGCAGCTTAGCATTAGGACGCTTACTCCGGACAACGTCATCTGCGGCCAACTCACCAATTTCTGCAGATTGCCGATTAATCTTGGCGATTTGAAAGTTATTATACTGAATTGCTAACTAAAGGGGTTTATCGAGTGATCTTCCCTGCTTTTACTTCTTCTAGCCAACATCCTTCGACGAGATAGGGAGGAAGCCAACCAGTTTCAACTGATAAACGGTTGCCTTTGTCGTACCACATACAGGCCATGCCAAGAAGAGGGAAAGATATGAAAGTTTCTATAGAAATCAAGTCCTCTGGCTTATCAAGCCTCATTTGGTATTTCTCTTGGAACTGTAGGTTTTTAACGAGCATTTTCTCAAAGTCATAACCAATGTCGGTAGTGAACGCCGCGAAGGTTTCTAGGATCCCCATCGCAATTTCCAACGCCCAGTTATCCCCTTGGGCTACCGCTGCGTCCATTGCTGCGACGAGCTTGTCAGGATAATCCGATGTGCGGTTATGGAACGACTGTATGACGTCTACTAACATATAAGACAGCTCACCCGATTTGGTAGAGCTCTGTCTCATCAAAGAAATCGGAAAGTTCGCCAATGCGTCTAAACTTGGCCTGTCACGCACAACTGTCGATATAAAATACATATCGATCCATCTATTAGGATTTATGCACCCCGTTTTTAAAATGCTTTCACCACCCCACTTTACTTCAGGATAGTCAAGGATCTTGATAGTTAATTCTTCATTGGGATTCATAGCAAGTTGATGATAACAGGCTCCCATTAAAGAAGTTTCATAAAGGCGTAATGTACAAATTTGTTCGTCTTCATGAGAGGCTTGAAACCAGGTATACCAGCGAACCTGGTCAATGGCAAAATCCCCAAGACTGACCAGATTTTCCCGCCTGATTTTAAGGCCTTCTTTTCTGTTATCTAAAACCCGGTTTATAAATTTTTTCCGATTCACAATGGCTTGTGTGTCAAGTTCAGGATTTGCTTTTCGCTCTAAAAATTTGACCGATTCTTTACTTTGCATTTTGACTTAATCCTTTTGAATCAATTTTAAACTCTGCCACTTCTAGTTTTACATCTGAGGCCTTACCACTTTCAGGGATATTCGCTTGAGTATGTATATATCGAATAGTTCTGCCGGATAAAGCGGCGTATTGAATTTCGTCGGCAGCTAATTTTTCAGTCGTTCCTTCCTTTTTTCAGACATTAGGTTGGTGATTTCGGCAGTGTATTCCGTTGTCCCTTGCTGATATGCCATATTTCCAATTTTTCTGCTACCCAGCGGGCTGCTACCCCCTTTGGCCTCAACAATTATAATTTCACCTGGTGGCGGCTCTTCCACCTCGTAAACCATATCAAAATCGCCCGGCTTCGAAATTGAGGTTCCAATATCTTTGGGATGAAGCAGCTTAGCATTAGGACGTTTACTCCGGACAAAGTCATCCGCGGCTAACTCACCAATTTTTGCAGACTGTTGGTTAATATTGCCAATTTGAGCATTATATCCCTCTTCGCCAGTTCGAGCGTCCATTGCCTCTTGACGCTCTTTCAAGCATTCATCAATTTTTGCTTTGTTTTTTTCTGTTAGCTCATAATCACTCATATTGAGTTCTGAGTTTTCTTTATACTCTGCTTTATTCAGCACAAGATCTTCAGTGAAGATCGTGCAACCTTCTTCCTCGCCAACTTTCTCTGAGTCAAAAACATGCGCATTTACAAATTCCTCAATCCCAACAACATACTGCACTTCGTGTCTGCTGCCATCTGAATGATTGATATGACGATAAAAAGTAATCTCGTTTCTCTCACAATCAATATGGTCTAAATCGTATTCATATCGAATATTGTTTTTACCTTTGGGTTTTCGGATTTTGACTTGCGAACGAACGCCATCTTCTCCGACAGATGACTCTTTTGCTGCTTCTAAAATCTGATCGCAAACCTCTTGGGGAACGTTGTTTTGCGCCTGATACTCAGCCAGCATTTTCTGCAAGCGTTTTAGCCCTTCTTCACAAAGAAAACCTGTTGGGTCAATCCACTGGATGGGGTTGATTGAATATCGGTAAACATATAAGCCACCTCGTGAAAGGTGGCTTATATACTGAATTTCTATATAAATGATAATTTATCGTGTGATCTTCCCTACTTTTACATCTTCTAGCCAACGCCCTTCAACGAGATAAGGAGGAAGCCAACCGGTTTCAACAGATAAACAGTTACCTTTGTCGTACCACATACAAGCCATGCCAAGCAGAGGGAAAGAGATGAAGGTTTCGATTGAAATCAATTTTTTAGGAGCATCCAAGCGCATTTGATATTGCTCCTGGAACTGCAGGTTCTTAATGAGTACCTCTTCAAAGTCATAATCAATATCGGTTGTCAGGGCGGCAAAGGTTTCTAAAATGCCCATGGCGATTTCTAATGCCCAGTCATCACCCTGAGCAACTGCAGCGTCCATTGCTGCGACTAGCTTATCGGGGTAATCCGATGTGCGGTTGTGGAATGACTGAATCACATCCACCAGCATGTAAGAAAGCTCACCAGCCTTCGTAGAACTTTGTTTCATCAGAGAAACCGGAAAGCTCGCCAATACGTCCATACTTGGCCTGTCACGCACGATCACCGAAGTGAAATAAGCATCAAGCCATCGGTTAGGGTGTAAACACCCCGTTTTTAAAATACCTTCACCTTTCCAGGTTACTTCCGGGTATCCAGGTAATTGAATACTTTGAGGCTCGTCAGGTCTCATGGCGAGCTGATGATAAAATGCACGCATTAATGATGCTTCATATAGACATAGTGTGCCGGTTCTCTCATCATCATTTAATGGAGGTAGCCATGTATACAGGCGAATTTGCTCAGACACATCATCACTCAAATAAACCAAGTTTTCTCTTTTTATCGCAATGCGCCTTTTTCGTTTATCTAAGTTCTCTTTTACTTCTTCTCTGTAAGCATCTATTGCCGCTTGAGTTAGACTAATATGAGCCAATCGCTCAATCTTTTTTAATTCCTTGGCATCAAACATTTCCAAATTCTCCCATGTCTATATCAAATTCTTTCGCTTTAATTTTCGAGACTTTACCATCTGAAGATATTTCTGCTTGTGTATGAATATAACGAATCGGAATATCATCTTTGATAGCGGATTTGATGTGATTTGCAGCAATCTTTTCCGTTGTACCTTGTTCTTGCTTAGACATCTCACCAATAATTGCTGCTGTATATTCAGTTGTCCCTTGCTGATATGCCATATTTCCAATTTTACGACTGCCGAGCGGGCTGCTGCCACCCTTAGCCTCGACGATGATGATTTCTTCAGGATCATCTGAGAGGTACACCATATCGAAATCACCTGGTTTCGATCCCGAAGTTGCAAGGTCTTTGGGATGGATCAACTTAGCATTAGGGCGTATATTCCGAACAAAGTCATCCGCGACCAACTCACCAATTTTTGCTGACTGCTGGTTAATTTTAGCAATTTGGGCGTTATGCCCTTCTTCGCCGCTACGCGCATCCATTGCCTTTTGACGTTCTGCTAAACACTCATCAACCTTTTGTTTGCATTCTTCAGAAAGTTTGTATTTCTCATCCTCATCCTTATTATTGAATTCGAATTCTGAGTTATCCTTGTAATCCGCTTTATTCAGCACTAGGTCCTCGGTGAAGATGGTGCAGGTCTTATCGCCACCGACCTTCTCTGAATCAAACACGTGAGCATTAACAAACTCTTCTATCCCGACTACGTACTGCACTTCATGTTTGCTTCCGTCAGAATGATTAATGTGGCGATAAAAAGTAATCTCGTTCTTCTCGCAATCAATATGGTCTAAATCGTACTCATATCGGATATGATTTTTACCTTTTGGTTTTCGGATTTTGACTTGCGAGCGAACGCCATCTTCTCCGACGGATGATTCTTTTGCTGCTTCTAAAATCTGATCGCAAACCTCTTGGGGGACATCGCTTTGCGCCTGATACTCTGCCAACATTTGACCCAAGCGTTTTAGCCCTTCTTCACAAAGGAAACCTGTTGGATCAATCCACTGGATAGGGTTGACTGCATATTGGTAATGATTAATACCACCAGCAATAGATATCGGATCTTGTTGGATAAAACGTCCTAGTTTAGGATCGTAATACCGAGCGAGGTTGTAATGTAAGTTGGTTTCTTGATCGAAGTACTGCCCTTGAAAACGCAGTGGATTTGCTACATTTTCAATATGTACATGAGCAAAGCCGTGAGCATCGTAGCTGGCACTCCATACAACATTCCCCTCGCAATCGATCAGTCGCTCTGGTTTACCAACTTGATCGCACTGGTACCAATAAATAACGTCATTTTCTAGCAGTGCCACTGGCGTGTAGGTTTCTGGTTGATATAGGTACCAACGGAAAGCACCTGAAGAGCGTTCACCAATTAAACGTTCACCTTCCCACAGGAACTCCGTAACGCCTTGTTGTGTAATTTTCTTCGTTCTGCGCCCTAATGCATCATATTCATATTGACTGATGCCATCGTCGGTGTGAACTTCAATGAGCTGATTTAACGCATCAAATACGCGAGTCTGAACGTGTCCTTGCCCCTCACGTTTTGTCTGATTTCCTTGCGCGTCATATTTGAACCGTACATCATCGTGTACTTCAATACGATCAGCGAATACCTCTGAAGATGGCAAAGTAGGATTGCCAAAACTATCGTATTCAAACTTAGTCACTTCTCCGGAAGCATTGACTCGTTTAAGTTGCCCTAAGGCATCGTACTGATAGTGTGTTGCTCCTGCCGTATTATCAATGATTGATGAAATACGGTTTTGCGCATTGTAAACGTACTTTTTCTCTCTATCAGGCCAATGTTGTTCGACCAAACGACCAACACCATCATAAATGATGCGCTCATTAAAATGTGCCGTTTCAATTTGGGAAACTCGTCCCATTTCATCGTAATGAAATTTGATTTGAGGTAAATCTAGGTTTCCAAATCGAATCGCTGAAAAACGCCCATATCGATCATAAGAGAAGTTCAGCTCCGTATTATCTGGCAGTACCTGAGATACGCGTTGGCCAACTCTGTTAAACTCCTGCGCTATCTCAAACTGGCCTTGAATGCGCTTTGTTAAATGCCCGAATGAAGAGTATTGGTATTGCAATGTGTGATGGCGATTGGATGCGAAAGTAAGTCGCCCACCAAGCGTATAATTGAAGTGGTTCTCTACAATACTGCTACCATTTCCTGCTTTGACGTGCATGAGATAACCCGCAGCGTCATAGCGATACAGCACCGTCCTATCGGCGACTTGCTTACGATGGATTCGCCCCATATGATCATAATCAAATTGGCTTTGTAGATTATCAAACCCGACAGTTCCTGACAGCTGGCCTTCATCGTCATACAGGAATTCGAATTCTAAGCCGTCACTCCGAACTAATTTAGTCAGGTTACGTTGTTGATCGTATTCGTAAGAAATATGGCTGCCATCGGGAAAGATGACTGCTTCTTGTTGCGCGAGTGCTCCCCATTGATACGAGGTAATGCCTGCTGGCGTTCGAATCTGAGCAACACGGCTGTGCTCATCGTAAGAATATTCTTCGCTATAACCGACTTTGTCTTCGTCGTTAAAATAACGAACTGATGTACGCCTGCCAAATTGATCATAAGCGAGTTGAGCAATACACCCATCGGGATAAGCAACGCCATTCACCAGATCTTCTTCGTTGTAGCTGTAACGAAGTAATGTACCGTCTATTTCATTCGCGATAAGTCTTTGTTGTTCATCCCACCACCATTGACTTTTCTTACCATCTTCAGACTCTTTTTTGACGACTTGACCGTGTTTATCGTAATCATATTCCGTGACACAGCCGAACTGATCGGTATCCCAAACTCTTTGACCGAGGCTATTGTAGTAAGCCTTCTCGATATCCCCATCAGGTGAAACCGTTTTAACTAACTTACCTAAGCCGTCATAACCATATTGAATTTCTTTTCCAGAGGAATGAAACTTAGAGACTAATTGACCATGCTGATTATATTGATAATTGACCGTTGACTGATCAGGATAGATAGCTTGTGCTTTTCGTCCTAATTCATCATATTGCCATCGCCAAGTTTTACCTGTGGGGCTTATTTTCTCGAGTAAGTTACCCTGCTCGTCATGCAAGAAAGACCATTGATGATCTAACGAGTCAGAATAAGAAGAATGATTTCCCTGATAATGGAAGCGATAGTCATAAATTCCTGCGTCCCCAACGTTTCTGATGCACTTCGCTTTTGCACCTTCGCCATCCCATTCAAAATAATGAGTAAAGCCAGTTGGTCGTACACGCTTAATAATTAAATGGCCGAGGTATTGATACTGTTCCTTTAGGCCCAAATGATTAGTTGCACTGACCAAATCATCGTGCTCATCATAGGTATAAGTTGCCAGAACTTTTTGGGACTTTGCATTAAGCAGTTCTACAAGGCGTCCTTGCTTATCATATTGACATTCAAGAACCGGACGCTTGTTATATGCGATCTCGATCAATCGATGGTTTCGAGAATACTGCAATTGAAACGTTGAAAACGTGCCATTTCTAACTTGTTTAGCTAGCCAACGATCATCTTTTTGCTCAAACCGATATTGATGCCCACTAGCGAGCGTTACAATCCGAGTTGTTGAGCTCAGGAAATAACAGCTCGCACCAGCGTATATCTGGTAACTTGTTGCTCCAATATCTACTGGCTCAAATTCTGTGATATCTGCCTTATCGTCAACAAACTCCCAAGCGATAACGTTGTCTTTCTCGTCCGTCTTCTCGCGTAATTCAAACTGAAATGCATGTCGCCAACCAAAGCCCATTCCATGATTTACATCCGACTGCGAAGAGCGGTAAGTACGCTGCCAAGTAGTACCTTGTTGTAGCTCGATATCATAGAGTTCGAGAATTTCTTCACCCGTCACAAGTGATACAGGATCACCGGCTTTCTCATGTTTTTCGCTGCTTTGTTGCTGAGGCTTGGCGGATGCGGCACTTCTGCCACTCTTTTTATTCGACTTCCCCTTTCCCTTCGATGGTTTTGCATTGACGGTATTTTGAGTCGGTGGAGGCGTAACCGCTGACGAGAGTGCGTAGTTTTCGCCGGTAGGTACAATTCGAGCGACACGCAAGTCACCGTTCACCAAAGCATTGGCAAACGTTGAATTATAGTGTTGGGAAGTAAGCTCACCGTCAGGTATGTTTGGCTTGAATTGACCAATCGTATAGAACAAGTCCTCGACAGAGCGAAGGTCAAGCTCACCAAAGCTCTCAAGAAACTCTATTGCCTCTTGTTTGGTCACGAATGTTTTAGGTTCGCCGCTAGTAAGTAACTGACCAGAGAAGTGATAACTTTCGCCAAAGCGATTCGTGATAGGAATGACGAATTGAGGGATCATAGCCGTAACGTGTTTGTCCTTTTCTTACCTTGCCGCATCATTTAATGCTCGTTTCGCTCTTTTTATTTGTGAGAGCAAGATGCCTTAATCAAACATCCTCCGATAGAGATTCCTCTGTATGCGTAGACTGAATGTATTGATGGCAATTTTCACGTATGCAACTCTTTGAATTTCTGAGCGCAGCGTACTTTAACGGGACGATGAATCCTGAGTAAATGAACAATAGCGTGAGTGAGACTAATGTCTCATCGTGACGCGATTTTTTTACATGTTTCTTACTTAACTATGATTTTCTGCCCAGTTACGTAAATTCACTCAATAAGTTGCATCAAGTATCACCACTGCGACTCAACGCTTCATATTTGAGACAAAACAGCAACAAAAAAACCGCCTATTACGGCGGTTTTGCTTAAAGAATACTGATTAAAGGTTTGGACCTGTCGATGGTCTGTGTGGTTGGTTATTGAGCAGTTGCTGCATCCCTTGAAACATTCGCATAAACCACACCAAGATGGCTAATGCAGCAAACACCATCCCTACCCAAGGAATAAAGTAAGCGATGGTTTCAAGCAAAGTACTATGCAACCAATAATCACTCACGCCAACGAGTACACCGTTAGAAGTCGCGACGGTGACGATCAACACAACAAAAAACGTCAGGTAGAGAAAGAAGGTGCGAATTAAACCGTAGTAATGAGAAATCACTACGTCGCTGTCTTCTCCCTTATCTAATCGGTAACCCGCATAGATAATTGCGATAACGCCTGAGATCAGAAACGTAAACGGGGTCAAACAGCTCAGGATGTACGCAACCCAAATCCCGTTATGAGGTTTGTTCATTCGCTTTCGCTCCTTTTACTTCCGTTTGTGCCGTATCTGTTTCGCCCATTGCTTCTTTGGACTTCACTTCCTCATACCAAAGATCGTGGTGTTCTTTCGCCCATGTCTCGTCAACTTCACCAGTCACCATGCCTTCTAACGCACCTTCCATACCGAATAGACCAATATAGATGTGGAAGATAAAGCCACAGATTAGAATCAGTGCCGAAATCGCATGAACTAAGTTAGAAAGCTCCATGTCACGGCGAGTTTGGCCAAAGATAGGAAAGTCCAGAACTAAGCCACTCACTGCCGCGATAGCACCAAAGAAGATCAACAACCAATAGATTGCCTTCTCGCCACCGTTTGAGAAACCAGCTGACGGATGTGTGCCTTTGTGTTTACCAACCATACCGCCCATTTTCATGAACCAACGAACATCAGTCATGTTTGGAATCGACTTGCGCCACCATTTAAAGAGCACGAGCATCAGCAAAATGAAGAACAATGGTCCCATGTAATTGTGGTACTGCTTCGCCAACATGACGATAAAGCCCCAGAACTCAGTAGGAACGTACGGTTTTAAGAAGTGCTTACCGTAAACCAGCATCAAACCACTGAATGCCAACGTTAAGAATGTAAACGCCATACTCCAGTGAAGCGCGCGGTCTAAACGAGACCAACGCTTCATCTTTTTACCAGTACGCGGCTTGCTAAGCATCAAAGGACCAACGAATACGTAAGCCATGATAACCATCGCGATACTGCCGAAAATCGCGACAGCACCAGCAGGAGACATCCATTTCTCTTTTAGAATGTACCAAGTCTCACCAGGTTTACTGATCAATACGCCATGTTCTGGCGATTGGGACGTGGTGTAGCCTTCTTGCCCCTCTCTGACTTCGCGCCAATAGTCTGCCCCGGCGAGTTGCGTGATCTCCTGTTGAATAACTTTAGAAGATTGTTCCTCTGCTGAAGCAGGCATTGCAAAAGTCAGCAGCAATGCCGTCATCATTGACAGCATTGCTAGAGATGCACGTTTAAGCGTGTTTAACATGTGCCTCTCCTTACTTAGCTTTTCGTCGCATCGTAAGAAAGATCGTTTCCGTCTGTCCAACCTGCGTTTTTCGCGCCGCGTTCTACCACACGTTGACGGAAAATGTCAGAGACTTTCTCTGCGTCACCCGCAAGCAGCGCTTTGGTTGAACAAAGCGATGCACACATCGGTAACTTGCCTTCTGCGATACGGTTCGCACCGTATTTTTGACGTTCTTCCTCAGAGCCAGGCTCTGTTTCTGGGCCGCCCGCGCAGAAAGTACATTTATCCATTTTGCCACGTTCACCAAACGCCTCTTGTTTAGGAAATTGAGGTGCGCCAAACGGACAAGCAAACAAACAGTAACCACAACCGATACACAGATCTTTATTGTGAAGAACGATGCCGTCTTCGGTATGTTCGAAACAATCAGCTGGACAAACTGCCATACAAGGCGCATCGGTACAGTGCATACAAGCAACAGAGATAGAGTTTTCACCAGCTTCACCGTCGTTTAGTGTTACCACGCGGCGACGTTGAATGCCCCATTCAAGCGCATCGTCGTTTTCGTTCTTACATGCAGTAACACAGCCGTTACACTCGATACAGCGTTTGGTGTCACATAGAAATTTCATTCGTGCCATTGTCAGACTCCTTACGCTTTACGAATGTTACATAGGGTTACTTTGGTTTCCTGCATCAAGGTAACCGGGTCGTAACCGTAAGTGGTTGCCGTGTTAGCCGATTCGCCAACAACGTAAGGTTGTGTACCTTCTGGGTATTTAGGACGTAGGTCTTCACCTTCGAACTTACCGCCAAAGTGGAACGGAATGAACGCCAAACCAGGTTTCACACGACGTGTTACCATCGCTTTCACCTTGATTCGTCCTTTCTCTGCACCTTCAACCCAAACATCATCACCATCTCTAAAGCCAAGATCGTTCGCGTCTTTCGGGTTCACTTCAACAAACATTTCTTGTTGAAGCTCGGCAAGCCAAGGGTTTGAACGCGTCTCTTCACCACCACCTTCGTATTCAACCAGACGGCCAGAAGTCAGAACGATTGGGTACTCGCCCGATTTGTCTTGCTCTTGAATGGATTTATACAACGTAGGAACACGGAAGATTGCATCTTTGTCTTCCCAAGTTGGGTAATCCGTTACAAGGTCACGACGTGGTGTGTAAAGTGGTTCACGATGCAGTGGCACACGGTCTGGGAACGTCCAAACAATCGCACGCGCTTTCGCGTTACCAAATGGAATACAACCGTGCTTTATCGCGACACGCTGAATACCGCCAGACAGATCTGTTTTCCAGTTTTTACCCTCTGCTGCCACTTTCTCTTCAGCAGTTAGGTCGTCCCACCAACCAAGTTGTTTCAACAACTTGTCAGTGAACTCTGGGTAACCGTCTTTGATTTCACAGCCTTTCGAATAACTGTCTTCTGCAAGAAGGCTCTTGCCTTCAAATTCCACACCAAAGCGCGTACGGAAGTTACCGCCACCTTCTGCAACCGTCTTAGACGTATCGTACAGAATGTGTGTACCTGGGTGTTTCATTTCTGGTGTGCCCCAGCATGGCCAAGGTAGACCGTAGGTTTCACCGTTGACAGGGCCACCTTCCGCTTCCAATGTGGTTTTGTGGAACGTATGCCAGTTTTGTTGGTGCGCTTTCAAACGCTCTGGGCTTTGGCCTGTGTAACCAATCGTCCACATGCCTTTGTTGAATTCACGCGTTAGGTCTTCAATCACCGGCTGGTTGTTTTCAACACGGATGTTTTTGAACAGAAGATCGGAATAGCCCAGTTTCTTCGAAAGCAGGTACATGATTTCGTGGTCTGGTTTTGATTCAAACAAAGGTTCAATCACCTGATCACGCCATTGTAGAGAGCGGTTAGATGCGGTAACGCTGCCGTGTGTTTCAAACTGTGTTGTTGCAGGAAGCAGGTAAACGCCGTCGGTACGGTCGTTCATTACCGCAGCAACCGTTGGGTATGGGTCCACAATCACCATCATGTCCAACTTCTGCATCGCTTTTTTCATCTCAACACCACGTGTTTGAGAGTTCACTGCGTGTCCCCAGTAGAACATTGCACGGATGTTTTCGCGTTGACGAATGTTGTCTTTGTTTTCCAGTACACCATCAACCCAACGAGATACAGGAATACCTGCACTGTGCATTGGTTTCTGACCGCTATAAGCGTTGTCATCGAAACGACCTTTGATCCATTCGTAATCGATTTCCCACACTTTTGACCAATGACGCCAAGCGCCTTCAGAAAGGCCGTAGTAGCCCGGTAGCGTGTCAGAGAGCACGCCAAGGTCGGTTGCGCCTTGTACGTTATCGTGACCACGGAAGATGTTTGCACCGCCGCCTGATTTACCAATGTTTCCAAGCGCTAGCTCAAGCACACAGTAAGCACGTGTGTTGTTGTTACCAGTAGTATGCTGAGTACCACCCATACACCAAACAATACAGCCCGGGCGATTTTCAGAAAGCAGTTTTGCTGTTTGGTAAACGTCTTCTTCGCTTACGCCTGTTACGCGCTCAACTTCTGCTGGCGTCCATTTCGCCACTTCAGCACGGATCTCATCCATACCGAATACACGTTGACGGATGAACTCTTTATCTTCCCATTGGTTTTCGAAGATGTGCCACAACACACCCCAAATGAATGCTACGTCAGAACCAGGACGAAGTGATACATAGTGATCCGATTTTGCTGCCGTACGTGTACGACGAGGATCCGCTACGACGATCTTACAGTTGTTCTTCTCTTTTGCGATCAGAATGTGCTGCATCGCTACTGGGTGTGCTTCAGCTGGGTTTGAACCAATGAATAGCATCGACTTACAGTTGTGCATGTCATTGAAAGAGTTGGTCATCGCACCGTAACCCCAAGTATTCGCTACACCCGCCACGGTTGTTGAGTGACAAATACGCGCTTGGTGGTCAACGTTGTTCGTACCCCAAAGTGATGCCATTTTTCGGAACAAGTACGCTTGTTCGTTGCTGTGCTTTGCGCTCCCTAAGAAGTAAACCGAATCAGGACCGGACTCTTTGCGGATGTCCATCACCTTGTTACCGATTTCTTCGATCGCTTGATCCCAAGAAAGCTTTTTCCACTTCCCGTTTTCAAGCTTCATTGGGTATTTTAGACGGCGCTCACCGTGGCCATGTTCACGCAGTGCGGCGCCTTTTGCACAGTGTCCACCGGCGTTAAATGGGTGGTCGAATGCAGGCTCTTGACCCGTCCAAACACCATTTTGAACTTCTGCGTAAATACCACAACCCACTGAACAGTGAGAACAGATAGTACGTTTTATTTCTGTTTTCGCTTCTGGATCGACTGATTTTGCTTGCGCTTTTTTCATCATTCCCGGTGCGAATAGACTAGCACCAACCACTGCACCACCAGCGGCAAGCGAAGTGTTTTTCATGAATGCACGACGAGATACGCCAAGCTGGTTCGTTTCTTTGCTCACACTGTCGGAGCGTTTGACAAGTTTCATCCGTTATCTCCTAAAGTGTGTCGTAGTAATCGCGAATGTGTTGTGTTTCACGATACCCTTTCTTCTTCACGTCTTTTTCAGGAGGCTCAACCGTTTCTGAAGCAACGGCCACTTTCGTGGTTCCCGCAACAACAGCACCAGCAACGGCAGCGGTTGTGAAGCCTTTTAGGAGATCCCTACGGCTTGTGTTTATTTCTTTATTATCTTTCATCATTGCTTCCTTACCTTACGGTAGATCTTTGGAGACTCATGCCTCTCTATCGATATGACCAAGTACTGCTCGATTACTCGTAATCAGTGACGTTTTTCACATCAATTTTTAATTTGTTCTTACTGCTTTTGGTGTTCACGCTAAAGCGGACTTGCTCTAACGTTAAAAATGCATCGCAAAGCTGTGCAGCTGGCTTGTAGAAGTTCACGCTTTCGGCGCTCTCTAGTTGGCGCGTAAAAGATTGGAACCAAGGGGCAATGTGTTTGTTAAACACCGCTTGTTGAAGTTCTTCCTCTTCACCTGTCAGCATTGCCATCACTTCGCACAGTGCAGAAATATGGTCTTCAGGCTCTTTCACGTTCTCTTCTCGTTCGATGCCTAAAAGATCCAAATCGCGACGAATTTCCGCTAACGGCTTTTCCATCATCGAGCCAGTACGATGCCAAGATCCGAATGGCACAACTTCACCACGTCCAATGCCAATAAACAGATCTTGATATTCTTCTTCTAACGCTTCTCGCTGCGCTTCGTTCGCGGCTTGTTGCAGTGCGAGCCAAGCTTTTTGCATCGCGCTCTCAGACGGCTCAATTTCTAGCGATTTCAGGAACGCCAGCATTTCATCACTAGGCGCACTACGAAAAAGTGCGGATAAAACGAGATAAATGTCTGTTCTCAGTGTTTGTTCTTGTTGTGTGTCCACTGCGAGCTCCTAGTATTTCAGTTGTTTCATTGGGTCTTCTGCCATCGACTCAAACATGTCGATCACACGGCAGTCTTCACACATCGCGATACGATTGATCGCCGCTTCATCAGAGAAATGGGAGTGACCGCGTAACTTGTTTTGTAGCATGTCGATCATCGATTGCGGAGCAAAGGGCTTGTGACAACGAATGCACTCGGCTGCCTTTTCTTCATGAATCACAACCGCTTTCTGGCGTTCTTCTTTCACCCAGTTCATACGAGGAGTAAGCGTCAGCACTTTCTCAGGACACGCTTTCTCGCACAGCCCACATTGAATGCAGTCTTGCTCGACGAATTTAAGCGACGGAGATCGACCGTCCGTATGCAATGCACGTGTTGGACAAACTGCCACACAGCTCATACACAACGTACAATCTTTGCTCTCACAAGAAACATTGCCGTAAGGCGCGTTTGCTGGCAGCTCAACAATGTTCTCGACTGGAATACGAGAAGACGACAACGCATCCAACGCCGTAAATAGACGCTGACGTTTGTTGCCTTGCAAGTCTCCTAATGCCAAATCAAAAGACTCGGTACAAAGTGTCGGAGCACCTTCACGTAGTGACTCTAGATACAGAATGTCGATGGTTTCTTTGGCGATACCAAGCTGACCGAGCAGCTCTTGAGCAATACCTACTTCGCTATTAAGCACACGAATAATGGTTTGAGGCATAAAACGTGAAGCCGTAAACAGCACCTGAGTAGCACCATTCACAAGCGCGGCGAACCAAGTATCAATACCAACCGAAGGCAGTTCTTCCACCACAATTGGAATCACATTATCTGGCAGTGCTTTTAGTGCCATCACGTTGTAGCTCTCGTGGCGAGAACTACAAATCAATACGATAGGATCTAAACCACCCGCTTGCTCATAGTTGGCGAGCGTACGTTCAATAAACTTTTGCGTATCTTCAGGGTTTGGCAGTGCGTAATGAATCGCTTCTGTCGGACACGCTGTAGCACAAGTCCCCACGCCTTGACATAGGTATGGGTTGATCTCGATGCGATGGCCCGTTCTGTCGCTGCCTTCACTCGATAGTGCCCCTGCCGGACAAGCATCCACACACCGTTCGCAACCTTTTACGCCACGAGAGCTGTGTGCACATAAATCGGTATCTAAACGGAAGAATTTCGGTTTATCGAACGTCCCCATTAAGGTTGGAATCTCTTCCAACGCTTCAGCCAGTTTCGGATAGCCACGACCTACTGGGTAGTAGCCCGGTACTGGGACTTCTTCCGACATGCAGCTGTTAAGGCAAAGATCGAGTACGATATCGAAACAATCGCTATTGATCGCGACCTTGGCAAGATTGTTGGTCGAACCATGATTTTCAATCAGAACTTCAAACGTACCTAAGAACCCTGAAACCTGAACCGAATTGGCGTAATAAAGCTCGGGATTTGTGCCCTTTTCGCCATCGGTAGAAAGCAGCGTTAGGCTGTTCATTTGCGACAATTGCGCTGCCGCACTTTCGATGATTGCTGTTGGGCCCACAATCAAAGTATTACCGCCGCTTTCATAGCTTACGGTTGGTGGAATAAGATTGGTCAACTCTACGGTATTTTCGAAAGCGTACAGCCTCGCTTTACCGTTATTGGAAGTTGCTTGTTCTAATAATTGTTTCAGCATTGCTCAATTCCATTTATGAACATGGATAGTCTTTTCCATCTCTTAGTGTAGTTAGCGCCGGAGATTCTGCTGATTAACTTATCAATGAGCATTCTTATTCCGCCATCTATAGGCGATGAATACTACGCAGTGCGTCCGTACTAACTTCAATCAGATTGGTATTGAGCAACAGATAGCAAGTGTCATGCCAATAAAATATCAACTAAAAATCAATAGGTTATCAATTTTACTGACAAATAGTAGGGATAAAAAAACCGGTTGAGACATTTTGTCTCAGCCGGCTCATTGAGTGTTTAGTCAAAATGTACCTATTCTTTGTGTGGTATATTTTGTCTCACCTCGTTAGGCTGTGATTCTTCAGCAAAAGTATCACTTTCGCCAGGAACTGTATTTATATACAGTTCATTTTCATCTTGAGTAATTTGGCCACTTTTGTCGGTGTTTGACTCTGCGTCTTCAACTACCCCAGATGCGATATCGTTAGCGTTAAGCTCAGACCCTTGCGCAGTTTCAGCGTCTGGTTCGTCTTCCACTTTGTCTTTAACCCAATCACGCAGCGTCTCAGCGACGTCTTGAGAAAGTGACTTTAAGTTACTGTAATCATCATCGTAATCGTCTAGGCCGTCACGCACGTTAAATTCTTCGGACAAGAACATTTTGCGCAGCGCAGCTTTCTTGACGCTTTCTGAGGCTTCAGAAACCAGCAGTTGCGCCACAGACATTTCTTCGGTTTTTTCAGTCTCTACACTCGCGGTAATGTCTGGAGCCTGACTATCCTCATTGACGTTCAAAGCATCTGAGCTTTCGTCAGCGTTTGAAAGCGCTGTGACACTATCTTCGGATTGTTCCGTCTCTGCTATCGGCGTGATCTCTTCAGCATGTTGGGAAGATTCTTCTAGTTTACGTTTCGACCAACGGCTTAAAAAACTAGTTGCCATTTGCTCTGCCTGCTCCTTTGCGTTTCTTGCGTCTTACTTCTAACAACTCACCGTGACGACCAATAAAGGCTTCCATCCAAGCCTGAACGGCTAACGGCATATCGTTAGATAGTACAAGGTTATCACCATCCATATATTGCGCCGCAACAGATTGTGAAGCCGTCAGTAACTGTATCGCTGGTTTTTCACCAGACTCGACGTTATCCATCACTAAAAAGAGTTTAGGTTGCTGAGAGCTTAAGTTAAAGCGGTAGTCTGTACGCTCGTCTTTATGTAATTGCAACAGACAAACATCTGGAGTCTCTTCCGTCGGATTCAGCGCAAATTCTGTCAACTGCCATTGGGTTGTCACCCAAATCCCTGTACTGATCTCATGCTCAACAAGCTCTACGCCGATTGGCCATGTATCCTCAGTCTTTTCGTAATTTTTTTCGAAATCTTTCTTATCCGACATAACTCACCCAGTCTTTCTATTTTTGGTCTGAAAACACACAGGACATTTTGCCCCGTTTTCGACCATTTTTATTGTCTTCGAAGCAATAAACGCGCCAAGCTGATATAACTTAGTCTATATACTCCCTCAGGCTATAATTACCAAACTAGACGAAACTCAAATGTATTGATGTGTCATTACTGCGAACTCGCAGTTTTAATGCATTGTTGACATAAAACCTCGCAATTTCTGTGGGAACCGCTATTTTGGAATGAGATTTGCTAGCCACTTAACAAGCTAAAATGCGTAGCAACCTAACGCTCTTAATCACTAGGACACGACTGTGCTGAAACCAAATATTATTAAAACCAGTGAAAATCCCCTGCAAACCATTGAAGTCGATGTGTACGACGAGTACGGCGAAAAGCTCGCGAAGCAAATCGCTTGCGAGCGTCCTCTTACGGTCATGCTGAACTGGAAAGAAGTGGTCACGCTCATGACGCTAGGTTCGCGTCCAGAAGCACTAGTACTGGGTTATTTAAAAAACCAAAGCTTCCTGTCCGATCCAGCCGCGATTGAATCCGTTATTATTGACTGGGAAACGCATTCCGCAGCGGTGATTACTAAAGAAAACACTGAACACTTAGAAGGCGCCCTGAAAAAGAAAACCGTCACCTCAGGTTGTGGCCAAGGCACTATGTATGGCAACGTGATGAAGCAGCTTGAAAATTATCAAGTGCCTCAAGTTTCTCTTAAGCAGTCAGAGATTTATTCTGCGCTGGAAGCGTTAACTCATTACAACGACACCTACAAAAAAGCGGGCGCAGTACACGGCTGTGCGGTTTGCAAAGGTAATGAAGTGTTGTCATTTGTGGAAGATGTCGGCCGTCACAACGCAGTGGATACACTTGCAGGTGAGATGTGGCTCAAAGAAGAAACAGGTGAAGATAAAATTTTCTACACAACTGGTCGCCTTACATCAGAGATGGTGATTAAAGTGGCTCAAATGGGCATTCCTGTTCTGCTTTCTCGCTCTGGCGTTACTCAAATGGGGTTAGATCTAGCGAAGCAATTTGGTATTACGACCATTGCGCGTGCGAAAGGTTTGCGCTTCCAAGTGTTTACAGGAGCCGACAAGGTTGAATTTGATGTAAAAGGCAACCAATAACACCTTTTCAGTGTAAACTAAAACCAATAATGCGGATTCACAGAGGATGTGGACTATGAATAATGACCAATTGTGGAATTTTCTGCTTACGCCCAGCGGTATCATGCTTTCTATGATTATTACCTTTGGCGTGGTCGGGATCTATGCGTATATAACCGGTCAGTTTAAGGATTAAGGCCAAATATCAAAAAAGCCTCGCTAAATAGCGAGGCTTTTGCTTTTTAAACGCTTTGCGAGTAATTACGCGTCAACGCCACGAGATTTTAGGAACTCAGAGTACGTGCCTTTGAAGTCTGTGATCTTGCCATCGCGGATTTCGATAATACGCGTTGCTAGCGAGTCTACGAATACACGGTCGTGAGATACGAAGAACAACGTGCCTTTGTATTGCTCAAGCGCCGTGTTCAAAGATTCGATCGATTCCATGTCCATGTGGTTGGTTGGTTCGTCCATTAGCAGCATGTTTGGCTTGTGCATCATTAGCTTACCAAGCAGCATACGACCTTGCTCACCACCAGACAGTACTTTTACTGACTTCTTAATGTCATCTTGACCAAATAGCATACGACCAAGGAAACCACGAACGACTTGCTCGTCATCACCTTCTTGACGCCATTGACCCATCCAATCCGTTAGATTCATATCTTCTGCAAAGTCATGCGCGTGGTCTTGCGCGTAGTAACCGATGTTTGCATTTTCAGACCATTTGAACTCACCAGCACGCGGTTCAAGTACACCAGCAAGCGTGTTTAGAAGTGTTGTTTTACCCACACCATTTTCACCGATGATCGCAACGCGCTCTCCCACTTCAAAAATTGCATTGAAGTCTGAGAACAAGTCCTCTTCAAAACCTTGGCTCAGGTTTTCTACAATCAGAGCGTTACGGAACAGCTCTTTAGACTGTTCAAAACGAATGAATGGGTTTTGACGGCTAGACGCTTTCACTTCGTCCAGTTTGATCTTGTCGATTTGCTTCGCACGAGATGTCGCTTGTTTTGCTTTCGATGCGTTTGCAGAGAAACGTGCAACGAACGTTTGTAGCTCAGCGATTTGTGCTTTCTTCTTCGCGTTGTCGTTTAGTAGACGTTCGCGAGCTTGAGAAGCCGCCGTCATGTACTCGTCGTAGTTACCAGGGTAAACGCGTAGCTCACCGTAGTCCAAGTCAGCCATGTGTGTACATACTGAGTTTAGGAAGTGACGGTCGTGCGAAATGATGATCATTGTGCAGTTACGCGCGTTTAGCGTATCTTCCAACCAACGGATTGTGTCCATGTCCAAGTTGTTGGTAGGTTCGTCAAGAAGCATCACATCTGGGTCTGCGAATAGAACCTGCGCTAGAAGCACACGAAGTTTCCAGCCTGGTGCTACTTCACTCATTAGACCGAAGTGTTGCTCCATTGGGATACCTACAGCAAGAAGAAGCTCGCCCGCTTTGGCTTCTGCCATGTAGCCGTCCATTTCAGCAAACTGAACTTCTAAGTCAGCCACTTTCATGCCGTCTTCTTCGCTCATTTCAGCAAGTGAGTAGATGCGGTCACGCTCTTTCTTCACTTCCCATAGCTCTTTATGACCCATGATAACGGTATCGATTACAGTAAATTCTTCGTAAGCGAACTGGTCCTGGTTCAGTTTTGCAACGCGCTCGTTTGGATCGTAGCTTACGTTACCACTGGTTTGCTCAAGCTCGCCGCTGAGGATCTTCATAAAGGTTGATTTACCACAACCGTTAGCTCCAATTAAGCCATAGCGATTGCCTTCGCCGAACTTAACTGAAATGTTTTCGAATAGCGGCTTAGCGCCGAATTGTTGAGTAATATTCGCTGTGGAGATCAAAACCTTTACCTTAGCAATTGGGGTGTATTTAGAAAAACCGGGCAACGGTACTTGTTCATGCTACATACTGCAAGTGTTGTTTTTATTAATTCACTCCAAGTGAAATCATTGTAAGGTTTCTAAGAAGCAAAAGCGTAAACATAAATGCGTCATCAAATACAAAAAAGAGCCACTATCGTCAGTGGCTCTTTTTCCATTAATACTTCAAAAAAGTGACTAAGCGATGTTCGTCACCTCTAGGATCAGTTCGGCTTTTTTAGGTAAATAAATACTGAATTTACTGCCTTTTCCCCATTCAGACTCTGCTTTTAACTCACCACCCGTTTGGCTGAGAATACTTTGGGAGACCGATAGCCCTAACCCTGTGCCTTCTCGTTTCGTTGTGTAAAATGGCGAGAAGATTCGACTCAAGTTTTCTGGTTTAATACCGCAGCCCTCATCGATAACATGAATCGCGGCTCCTTTCACTTCGCCCTCGTCAATCCAGTCTTCACTGACTACTGTTAACATGCCTTTACCGCTCATTGCGTGAATGGCGTTCATTTGCAAATTAACTAAGATTTGTAGCAAGTGGTGACGGTTTATCTCAACGGACGTATGCGCTTGTAGGTCAGTCACAAACTCAACGTCGCGTTTCTTGGTGCCAGTTTTAACCAAGGTGATGCTTTCATCAATGATAGGATTGACATGTTGCCAAGTGATTTCATCTTGAACACCGCCTTGGCGACTGTATTGCAATAAACTGCGTGTGATATTGCGGATACGATCAATTTGCGCGTGAATCGCATCAATCTCTTCTTGTACTCGACTTGCATCGTCACCCAATTCAAAATGGATCAATTCTACGTTGCCAAGAATCACGGCGGTTGGGTTATTAATTTCGTGAGCAATCCCCGCGGTGAGTTCTCCCAATGCTGCCAGTTTTTCATGAACAACGAGTTTGTCGCGAGTTTGGTTAAGCAATTGAATATGCAGCTCAAGATCTTGGGTTTTTTCTCTCAGGCTTGCCGTACGCTCTTGAACTTTGCATTCAAGTTGAGCTGCGGAGTTTTTCAGTTCAATTTTGCGCTCTTCTAGCGCGTCTAACATATCATCAAACTGTCTGGCTAACTGCGCAAGTTCATGATCGGCATCTAATCCTAACGGGCCAATCCGTTTTTCTTTACCTTGTTGGACCTGCTTCACCACTTTGTGAATGCGTTCGATCGGTCGAAACAGATCATAAGAACCGCGATATACCATCACGCCAGAAACCAGCAATAACATAACCGTAATCAAGCTGATTTCGGCAATGTTGGTCATGTAGGCTTTAACGAATGGCCACATTAGGTAACCGGTATAAAGCATACCAATGACGTTGTCGTATTGGTCTTTGATCGGTTGATACGCCGTAATATACCAAGCGTCATACACATATGCTCGGTCAACCCACTGTTCACCCTTCGAAAGTACTTGGTTATACACTTCTGCGCTCACGCGAGTGCCTATGGCGCGCCCTAGTCTATGATCGCTGTCTAGAGGAACGTTGGTGCTCACACGCAAATCATCGAGAAATACCGTCAACGTACCCACAGGGCGAAGGCGGTCATTATCACTTAAGTAAATGAGATCGCGGATTTGATCCACCAGCACTGTACTATTGTTAAGGAGCAAACCACCATCCAGAAAGCCGATCAAATCGTTCGCTTGGCTGTATACCGGAATCACGGTTCGACTGACTAACCCACGCGCCTCCCTGTCACCATCAGCAAGAATAGGCACTTCTGCTCGTTTGGCGAGTTCAGGATCGAGGCGTTCGAGTTCTTCTTTATTGAGTACATCAAAAAACGATTCGCGCTTGGTGAGATCCATAAAGCGGAATTTGTTTTCCATGGAATTAACGCGTTGGAAAGAGAGAAAATCTAAAGCATATCTTTTCTTCTGCTCTGTGACCCACTTTTGCAGGTCACCTTGTGGCGTTCCTTGATTAATGCGAATACGGAAATCGTACGAATCGGCAAACGCCCGCACGTAATTGGCTTGCTTTTGCTGTAACAACGTTACACTGTTATTTGCAACACCAAGACGTTCCGAGACATCAAGCAGCGCATTTTGCCACGTGTAATGAATAGACCAATAAATGGTAATGCCGATCAGAGCTAACAATGTGAGGAAAATCGGCGCAGAGGTTAAGAATAACAAGCGATAACGCACCATGGTTTTAAAACGGTGCGTCCATTTTGACAATCCTTTGTGCTGTGGGCCGTTAGTCGGCATATTCCTCACCCTCAGAATCCCATTCTTTGTACTTACGTTCTAAGGTCTTGCGAGCTACGCCCAAGTCACGAGCAGCAGCAGACTTATTGCCTTCATGCAAGTTAACGACTTGTTTAATATGTGCTTTCTCGACTTCTTTTAACGTCCAGCTGTTTGGATAGCCTTCGCCAGTAAATTCTTTGCCTTCTCTAAAGGTTGGTAACTCAGCAGAGTGAGAAACAGTAATCGATACATTAGGCAGTGAATGCCCGCCATTCAGCTCTCGCCAATAGTGTGCAGGTGGTTTGCCAAGCAAGATACAACGCTCAATCAAGTTTTTCAGCTCACGAATGTTTCCCGGCCAATCGTACTCACTCATGGCTTCCATATCCTCGTGAGCCCATTTGGGCGCAGGCATACCGAGCTCGCGCGTCAGCATATTGCTGAAAAATGGCACCAACTCAAATAAGTCGGTTTTGCGCTCTCGTAGCGGACACACTTCAATTTTCAGAACGTTTAAACGGTAATAGAGGTCACTGCGGAAATTACCTTGATTGACCTCTTCTTGCAGGTTTCGGTTGGTTGCCGCTACGATACGGACATCAATACTGATCTCTCTTTCTGAACCGACAGGGCGAATCGTACGCTGCTCTAACACACGCAATAATGATGCCTGCATTGCAAGTGGCATCTCCCCGATTTCGTCAAGAAATAAGGTGCCACCGTTCGCAACACGGAACAAACCTTCACGCGATTTTTTTGCACCGGTAAACGCGCCCGATGTATGACCAAACAACTCACTTTCTAAAAGCTCTGGTGCAATCGCACCGCAGTTGATTGGCACAAACGGGCCCGTTCTCCCACTCGCCTGGTGAATACCTCGTGCAACTAGCTCTTTACCCGTACCCGACTCACCTTCAACCAAAACAGAAGCGCGTGATGGTGCAAATTGGTTAATAAGTTGCTTAAGCAGACGCGTTTTTTCTGAGCCGCCGATGATCTCTGAGGTATTGTGACGTTGGTAATCGCGTGTCATGGCGTACTGCATGCGTTCGTTCAAACGGCGATCCATACAGCGACTGACCGCTTTTAACATCTGCTCAAGGTTGAATGGTTTGAGGATAAAGTCGGAAGCACCGAGCTGTAGCGCTCGAATGGCAATTTCTAAATCCGCATAACCCGTCATAAAAATCACATCGGCACGTTTGTCATCATCTTCAAACGCTTCTTCCCACTCAATTCCAGAACGCCCTGGCAGATTAATATCCAGTAAGATCAGATCATAATGTCGAGAATTACGCAGTTGTTCTGCTTCTTCGATGCTACCAGCTGTATCGACATGTGAAAAAAGCTTACCCAATGCCTTTTTCAAGATGGCTTGCATGCCTAATTCATCATCGACGACCAGTACGGAAAAGGCGCTATATTGTTGGTTTGTACTAAGATGGGATTGAGTAGACATATTTACCCCAGATGGATTTCGATGGGACAGAGTGTACCAAGTTTAAACAGAGATACCCTACAAAAAGTGCGACATTTTGTACCAACGCAAACTTTTATGCAAATAACCCCATGATTTAGTGCATAAACCAAGCACTTTAAGCTTGTAAAAGGTTGGCATCTTGTTTGCTATAAGGTGGATACGGAGCGCATTTAAGTGATCTCAGGATGTTGATGTTTGCTTATTCCAACACCCTAAGACAACTTGCGTATTACGCTAATCGCTCTCGTCCAAAAAGGCTTCTCCCTAAAACCTGGGAGATTCCAAAGAATCATTGGAAAGGAACACATAAAAATGAAAAAAATTGCGCTAACTCTGGCTGCAACGTCTATCACGCTTGTAAGTTACTCTGCGTTTTCTGCTCAAGACGGAGAACATGTTCGCCTTGCAACCACAACCAGTACTTACCATTCAGGTTTACTTGATTACCTGCTTCCACAATTTGAAAAAGACACGGGCTACAAAGTCGATGTTATTGCTGCAGGTACGGGTAAAGCCTTAAAAATGGGCGAAAACGGTGACGTAGATTTGGTGATGACACATGCACCAAAAGCTGAAGGCGCATTTGTTGAGAAAGGCTACGGCGTTTTACCTCGCAAGCTAATGTACAACGACTTTGTGATTGTAGGCCCGAAAGCTGACCCAGCAACAATCAAAAATGACGAAGGCGTGTTAGATGTATTCAAAGAGATCGCAAACAAAAACGCAACGTTCATCTCTCGCGGCGATGATTCTGGTACGCACAAAAAAGAAATGGGCTTCTGGGCTCAAACTAAAATCGAACCGAACTTTGGTGGCTACCGTAGCGTAGGTCAAGGTATGGGCCCAACTCTAAACATGGCGTCTGAAATGCAAGGCTACACCATGACGGATCGCGGCACATGGCTGGCTTACCAAAACAAATTGGATCTAGAAATTCTGTTCCAAGGCGATGAAAAACTGTTTAACCCGTACCAAGTTATTCTTGTTAACCCTGAGCGTTACCCAACAATCAACTACCAAGGCGCGAAAGCTTTCAGTGATTGGTTGGTGAACCCTCGCGGACAGGAACTTATCAATGGTTTCCGCCTAAACGGTAAACAACTGTTTGTTGCGAATGCTGAGAGCAAATAACGCAATATGAATCTTGCTGATACAACACTGGAAGCGCTTCGCTTACTGGTAAATTTTGATGCAGACCTATGGGAGATCGTTGCGGTCTCCTTTAGTGTTTCTATCACGGCAATATCCCTAGTGGTATTGCCGGCTATTTTGATGTCCTTTGTACTGGCGTATACCGACTTTCGCGGTAAATGGTTTTTGTTGTCGATCGTAAATACGCTGCAAGCGGTCCCTACCGTGGTGATTGGCCTGTTGCTGTACATGTTGCTGTCGCGTGCTGGCCCTTGGGGAGACTGGCAAATGCTGTTCACTCAGAAGGCAATGATCTTCGGCCAAATGGTGATCTGCTTCCCTGTTTTGGTATCGATGATGCATGGTGCATTACAATCTAGCGACCGTCGTGCAGTGGAAACTGCCATCACGCTGGGCGTCTCCATTCCGCGCTTGGCAGCTACGATGATTTGGGAAACCCGCTTTCCTCTACTTGCGGCTATCATTGCAGGGTTTTCACGTATCGTGACCGAGGTGGGCTGCTCAATGATGGTTGGTGGGAACATTATGGGCGTGACGCGAAATATTCCCACGGCTATCGCAATGGAAAGCAGTAAAGGTGCTTTTGCGCAAGGAGTTGCATTAGGAATTGTATTACTATCTTTAGCGTTGGCTCTAAACTTCTTCTTATCAAGCATGAGAGGCAAAGGCTACCTCAGAACATAGAACATGAAGCAAACAAACGACTCACCATTAACCCCATGTCGAGGCGAATTATGACTATAAAAATCACCGCCGAACAGTTATCCATGCGCTTTAAAGAGCGTGTGCTTTTCCACATCCCTGAGTTAGCCATCGGCCCAAATGATGCCATTTATCTCAAGGGTGACAATGGTGTGGGCAAAACTACCCTACTCAAAATCCTTGCTGGCTTGCTCAAACCCTCTACTGGCGATGTTGTTGCGCCAAAAGATACGTGGCTGAAAAGACTGACGTGTCGCAATGGTCGTGTCGATGTGATTTATCTCCATCAATCCCCTTACCTTTTTGACGGCACTGTATATGAAAACGTAGTCTATGGAGTGAAATATCAACAAGACACGCAAAAAGATAAGCGAGCTCAAGTTATTCACGCGCTGCGCATGGTAGGTTTAGAAACCTTAGCGGACGAACATATTTCCGTGTTGTCCGGCGGTGAAAAACAGCGCGTTGCCATGGCAAGGGCTTGGATTTTAAAACCGTCGATTTTATTGATGGATGAGCCAAGTGCGTCTTTAGACCAAGAATCCATTGAACGATTGGTAGTGATGGCGAAAGATCTTTTGGATCGTGGTTCCAGTATCGTGGTGACAAGCCATCAGGCCAACGCACTGACCGACTTATGTAAAAAACAGTGGTGGATTAAAGACAAGACTTTGATAGAGTCTCCTCTGTTGTATGTCATACCAAAAGAAACATCCCAAGAGAATGCATATGCTTCAACCAACACAAACTAGTTGGGTCATTTTGGCTGGTGGCCAAGCCAGCCGTATGGGTGGAAAAGATAAAGGTCTGATTGAGTTAAATCAGAAGCCACTCATCGAACACGTTATTGAACGTTTATCTCCACAAACTCCACGCATTTTAATTAATGCCAACCGAAACCAAGATGCGTACAGCAAATTTGGTTTCGTATTTAGTGATCAATTCAAAGATTTCCCTGGGCCTATGGGCGGTATTCACGCGGGTTTGATGCATTCTGAAACCGACTGGGTCGGATTTGTACCTTGCGATAGTCCACAAATTAACACCGACCTTGTCGAGCGTTTCTGCCAGGCCGTCAAAGAAGACAGCGATATTTTGGTCGCGCATGATGGTGACCATCAGCAACCTGTTTTTACGCTCTACCACAAGCGCGTACTGCCAAAACTCACCGCGTTTTTAGAACGTGGCGACCGCAAAATCATTCTGCTCTACAAAGAGTGCAACACCAGTTACGTTGACTTTAGCGACTCACCAAACTGTTTCGTCAACTTGAACACTCCGGAAGAACTGGCGCAATTTGGACAATTAGAATCATGAAACACACGCTAAACATTCCTATTCTTGGTTTTGCAGCTTATTCAGGCACAGGCAAAACCACGCTACTTGAAGCCCTATTGCCAAAGCTGACCGAAGCAGGTTTACGCATTGGCATGCTAAAACATGCGCACCACAACTTCGATGTCGATAAGCCGGGTAAAGACAGCTACCGTTTACGCAAAGCTGGCGCATCTCAAATGCTGATTGCTTCTCGCAACCGTTTTGCGTTAATGACAGAAACGCCAGAAGCCGAAGCGGAGTTTGAATACCTATTAACACGTTTTGATGAAGACATGCTTGATGTGGTTTTGGTCGAAGGCTGCAAAAACATCGCGTTTCCTAAAATCGAATTGCACCGTGAAGAAGTCGGCAAGCCTTGGCTTTATCCAAACGATGAAAACATCATCGCTATCGCTTCAGACGGCGGCGAGTTGGACTCTGAACTGCCACAAATGAACATCAATGATCTTGAAGCGATTGCTCAGTTCGTTATTCAGTATGTTCAAGAAGCGAAAGCACCAAAAAATAAAGAGAAAGAAGCCGCATGTTGCGATACCCTTTCTCCTGCTTTCCTTTCTGTGGTTCAAGGCCAAGAGAAAATCCTTTCTTTGGTGAACACGGTTTCGGAAATAGAAGCATGCAAGATTGAAAACGCCTATAGCCGCGTTCTTGCGGAACATATCGTTTCACTAGTAAATGTGCCGCAATACACCAACTCCGCGATGGACGGTTATGCCATCCGCAGTGATGATGTTGACCGTGATAGCTACCAAGTGGTTGCTGAAGTGATGGCGGGCCATGCTTACGATCAACCTCTGGACGTTGGTCAAGCGGTGAAGATCATGACTGGCGCACCAACACCACGTAACGGCGATACAGTGGTCATGCGTGAGCAAGCCATTCAAGAAGGTGACAAGGTCACTTTTAACGGTGCGAATATCAAAGCAGGCCAAAACGTTCGTCAAGCAGGTGAAGATCTCGCTATCGGCAGTGACGTCTTTACCGCAGGCACTCGCCTCGCCTCTCCAGAAATGGGCATGATCGCTTCGCTTGGCTTTGGTGAAGCGAATGTATTCCGAAAATTGAAAGTTGCCGTGTTCTCCACCGGTGACGAAGTACAAGCGCCGGGAACAGAGCAAAAAGCGAATTCTATCTACGATTCCAACCGTTTTACCATCATGGGCATGCTTGAAAAGCTCGGCTGCGAGATCTTGGATTTCGGTATTCTGGAAGACAACGAACAGTTAATGATTGAAGCGTTGGAAAACGCATCGGCGCAAGCGGACGTGGTTATGACTTCTGGTGGCGTATCTGTTGGTGATGCGGATTACATCAAACTTGCCTTGGATAAACTTGGTCAAATAGATTTTTGGCGAATCAACATGCGTCCGGGACGTCCATTAGCGTTTGGTCAAATCAACAACAAGCCGTTCTTTGGTCTGCCGGGCAACCCTGTGGCAGTGATGGTTTCATTCATCAACTTTGTTGAGCCTGCACTGCGTAAGATGCAAGGCGAACAAGGCTGGAACCCTCTGAAAGTGAATGCCATCGCGACTGAGAATCTTCGCTCTCGCCAAGGTCGTACCGAGTTTAGCCGTGGCGTCTATGAGCTGGATGAAACTGGCCGTTTAACCGTTCGTACAACAGGCAAGCAAGGTTCTGGTATTCTGCGTTCAATGAGTGAGGCGAACTGTTTGATCGAAATCTCCCCAGCTATTGATACAGTAAAAGCGGGAGAAAGCGTGACAATTATCCCACTTCAAGGCAGAATCTAGCTCAAACTAGAAATTCAAAGGTCAGCGAGTCTGGCCTTTTTGTTTAATACAGAAACCTTTTCAGAGAGACAGCTATGGCTCGCACCATTCTTTACACTTACAAAGACCAAGACAAAGAACTGACGTTCTCATACCAGCAGCACCGCAACATTCAAGAAGCAGTTGCAGAAGCCGAAGGTATCGATATCACTGAGTTCCTAAAGATGGAGCAACAAATCGAAGCAGTGTCTGACACTAAAGCGGTGCGAAACTACCGCGACAACTACTTCAGAAAATTAGGCTTTAGCAAAATCACCCTAGCTCAAAAAGAAAACCTGGGCGTAGGCAAAAAGAACAAATAAGCTTAGCTGCAAACAGAAAACTCACGATTCGTCGTGAGTTTTTTATGCATGCTACTTTTGTTCATGATCTATACCCGAGCATACCGAAATTACTTAGGTATATAAGTAAAAGCCCCGTTTAACCTTGAAAGTCTAAACGGGGCTTTAAATTTCTTCTTACTTTATATCGAGTAAGGTTTAAGTCATTACTTGATGTTTAAGAACGCAGCGCCGCGTACACCACCTGAATCACCGTGTTTTGCTTTGATGATCTTAGGACACTTAGCCACAGACAATAAGTGTTTAGGGATGCGTTTTGGCATCTCTTCGTAAATCAATTCGAAGTTAGATAAGCCGCCACCAAGTACAACGGTGTGTGGGTCTGTTGCAGTAAACAGGTTTGCAAAGCAGATCGCTAGCAGCTCCATAAAGCGCTCGACGTGCTCTACTGCTTTCTCCTCACCCTCTGCGTGCGCTTTAATAATGTCGATCGCTTTCTTCTCTTCGCCGTAGTAATGCGCGTAAAGAAGCTCGAAACCACGACCAGATAGGTAACTATCTAAACAGCCTTTGTTGCCACAACCACAACCCAGTAATGGTGCGTTTTCGCCTAGGTGGAACCATGCGTCGATAGGAAGACGTGTGTGACCCACCTCACCCGCTACGTGGTTGCGGCCAGAGAATACTTTGCCTTCGTAGATAAAGCCGCCACCAAAACCAGTACCAAGGATCAAACCTAGTACAGATGGTTCATCTTGAAGATCTTCGTCCCAGGCTTCAGAAAGCGCGAAACAGTTTGCATCGTTTTCAATTTTTACGCTGCGACCGATTTTAGCTTCTAGATCAGCACGAAGTGGTTTGCCTTTTGCCGCAGGAACGTTAACTGTTAGTACCGTTGCATCATCGGCGTCTTCCATACCTGGTAGGCCAAGACCAATCGTACCTTCACAGCCAAACTCTGTATCGTATTTATTCACCAATTCCGCAATGGTATCAACCAGCAGCTCGTAGTTGTCTGTTGGTGTAGGTACACGTTCCGTCGCTACACGCTCAAGCTTCTCGTTAAATGCACCAAATTCAATTTTAGTGCCACCGACATCAAAGCCGTAATACATGTATTTCTCTCCTAAAAAATGCTTCAAACGACTCTCAAAAATGGCTAGAGTCAAAAGTATAAACTGATGGCATTATCCATATCTGTACGCCTGCAAACCGTGACCGAATGCAGATTTATCCCCTCACCGAAGCCAGTTGAACAACATACCATCAACAAAAGCTCATTCCTTAGAGTCAGCTCTCGGTTTTCATCCACTCTTTGAAACGTTTCAAGTGTGGCTGGTTAGGGTCGCTTTTGACTCGAGTCTTGCTCAGCATGTAAGTTTCTCTGAAGGCTTCAAACCACAATTGAAGGCATTCCGCAGCTTTAGGCTCACCAGCTTGTTTTAAAACTAATGTCGCGACTTCGGCGGTTGAAAGATGCTGATCATTCTCGGAGCGGCGCATGATGTATTCAGACAGAGATTCCGGCTCAATGGAAAGCACAGGCAAAGATTTAAGAAAATCAGAACGACGGAATATCTTTCGTGCCTCACGCCAGCTACCATCAATAAAGATCAGCAACCATTTTTTGTTCTCGACATCTTCTTTTACCAATCGCCCTGGCTCTAGATCTTCAATTAAACGAGAGGGATCATCCACATAGTCTGCAGGAAATACAATCACCGGTTGATAACTGTCATCCTGTAGTAGCGCGAGCATCTCTTCAGACGGTTCTGTTCGGTTCCATTGATACACGTAAGTCTCTTGAATCGTATCAGCGATTAGACGACCGGTATTACTTGGCTTAAACACTTCGTTTTCAGAAACAATCAACATACATGCAATATTGGCCTTGATGTTTGGCTGAAGGTCGCACAAACAGTGTTGCTCAGAAACCTGGCAATATTGGCAACGAACCACTTTACATCCACGCGCATTGAAAGGCTTGGTTGAGATAGATTGTCGGTACTGATATAAACGGTGGAAAGCGTGAATTCTCATGGTAAGTAATGCCAAGTAAAAAGTAGAGCGCGATTCTACTGATATTATGGCTTCGCCTCAAGATAAGCCCATCAGCAGTGTGTTGAAATAATTTCACTCTTATCTCGGTCATAGATAAAGAAATAAATAAGGGAATGACAGTGACAGAAACGACATTTCAAGAACCCTCATGGCTCAGATTAGGCTTTTTCCTTGGCGTATTATTGCTTTGTGCCATTTGGGAAAACAAATTGCCTAGAAAAACACTGACCGCTTCGCGCAGGTTTCGCTGGGTCAATAACTTGTCATTGGTCGCTTTTAACAGCCTAGTTATTGCTTTAATCATGCCTATCGCTGCCTTTCAAGCTGCGGTCATAGCTCAGGAACAACAATGGGGGCTGCTCAATGTTCTGTCCCTCCCCGCTTGGTTAAATATTTTTCTAACCGTCATTTTGCTTGATTTCGTCATTTACGCTCAGCATATTGTCTTTCATCATGTAAAACCGCTGTGGAAGATTCACCGAATGCATCACGCCGATCTCGACATAGACGTAACTACAGGTGCACGCTTTCATCCCTTCGAAATAATCATTTCAATGGGAGTAAAAATTGCAGCCGTGTTTATCTTAGGTGTTTCACCTATCGGAATTGTGGTATTTGAAATTGTGCTTAATGCGAGCGCGATGTTTAATCACAGTAATGCAAAACTGGCTTTATCTAAAGACCAAAAACTGCGAAACGTCATCGTTACACCAGACATGCATCGCGTGCACCATTCAGTGATAGTAAAAGAGACCCACTCAAACTTTGGTTTTTTCCTTTCAGTTTGGGACCGCTTTTTTGGGACATACCGAGCTCAGCCTAAGTTGGGTCATGATGATGTTGTTATTGGTGTGCCGGAAATTAGAGACGAAGAAGAGCAAAGATTAGATAAGCTGTTAACGCAGCCCTTTCGCTACAATAAAGAGAAGAAGTAATGGGTGAAAAAATATTGTTGGATGAAGTATGTCAACAAAACGAATAGACCAAGCCTAAACCCCAGTTAAACACTACTTCATCCTCATGATGTGTAAGAACAGATTAGTTTTCTGCTAGCTGACGCTTTTTGTTTAGCTGAGTAATACCAACAAATAAACCAACAACACCAAGCACTGCACATGCCAAAGCATTGGTGTTCATTACTTGCTGTGCTTCTATTGAGCTGTATAGAAAAGCAAGGCTGAAGAAAGTGGTGGCAAAGCTCAAACCTGTCAGTACGCTGAAACCAGCAAAACTGGCCAAGTCTTTAAAATCGTTCATAACGAGTCCCTGTTTACAATCCTTAATCGAGTGTTGTGAAAATAATAATTAACGAAATATTTGGCGCGATTGACTATGTTTTCGCGCATTCCATAACCAGATAGATACCCCAAATGAGAACCCTAAAAACAGTGTCTTCATTTGTAGGGCGACGTTGTTATCTAATATTTCTAATGTATAGTGAGCGTGGGAACTAAAGATAACATTGGTTATAAGAATCAATAACATAACAACTAGGCCAGAGCGGCGATGCTTGACCAATAGATACGCTGCTAATAAGTCCAATAGTCCCAAAGCGCTCCAATACATATTCAACCAGCGTGGCGCAAAATCGTAAGGTAAAAAGCCACCAACAATGTTGTCATAAAGATGAACCACTCCGCCAACTGTCATAAAAAGGCATAAGAGAAACAAGACGAATTTATCCATTACCGTTTCCTTATCTGAATGAATGAGCAAAGCATATAGAAGTCACTTAAACATTTGTAATCTCATCGCCATTTTTGAGATCGACAGTGCCATTATCAACACGATGAGAACAGTAACGGCGACTCTACCTTCTTTATTTGCTTCTAGTAGAAGCATAGTGTTTGCTTTGTCATTGTCCCAAATCCGCCAATGCAACGACAGAATCCTCCTTTAAATCACGCCTTGGTTTAGCAACTCTCGTACCTTTTCCAGCCCGCGCTGAAACACAGTATGTGCATTCGCGGGAAGGCCGCTCTCGACATCGTGCCAGAAGAACGCGAAATCATGTCCACCATCGTCTTGCGTATGAAACAGCCATGAATTAGCGAGATCAGCACACTCACACAAAACAAAATGCCATGCTTGATTTTGAAAGCCACTGTCCCATGAGCATAAATATCGTGCGGAACGAACATGTGTGATACCAGACTCCTCAGCGAGCTCCCGCTTGGCCGCTATGATGTAACTTTCATCAAACACTTCAACAGTGCCCTTGACGAGCTGAACACCCGCCAACGGATGTTTAAAAAGTAGGATCTCTTGATTTTGATTACGTAGAACGACGGGGCAAACTTTATCGATCACAAAACCACTCCTTCTTATGGCTTTAGCTTTCTCTGGATATAAAAAAATCGCGTGAAGCTGCATGATTCATTCCTTTGAATTCTGGCGACATTCTAGTCAACGAGTCCCTCGAACAAAGCATTAACATCACGTTGTGATAACTAAACCCTTTAGAAATGAACGAGATGAGATGTAACTCACTTTTGCGATGCAAATAGGAGCCATTGAATGGGTAGCCGTAACAAAAAAGCAGAACCGAGGTTCTGCTTTTAGTCGGTGGAAACATCTCATTTACTTGGTCTGATGAAGCTCATACTTGTGCAGCATTGCTTGCTGGTGCCCGGCAATTTCCGCCACTTGCTCAGAACTCTCAACCATAGACTCAAGCTGCAGCTTTGTGCGTTCGCCAAGATCAGAAATATGCGTGATGGATTGAGATACATCTGCCGTCGCTCGTTCTTGTTCTTCTGTAGCAACTGAGATTTGTTCAACACGTTCTTGAATGTGCTTAACCGCGAGGTTGATATCAGAAAATGTCGATTTCACTTCATTGCTGGACTGTAGCGCGTGGGTCATTTCTTCTCTTGAATCATTAACTGCTTGGCGCGAACGCTCTGCGGCAGTAATAAGCTCGCTCATCATTTCTCGGATGTTCGTCGTTTGTTGAGAGGTATCACTTGCAAGTTTGCGAACTTCATCAGCGACAACCGCAAATCCACGCCCTTGCTCACCAGCACGGGCAGCCTCTATTGCCGCGTTGAGAGCAAGTAAGTTGGTGTTGTCCGCGATCCCACTGATCATATCCACCATTTCACGAATCTGTTTAACACGCTGGTCTAGCTCTAACATTGACTGTTCATTTACATCCAAAGAGCTTTCTAATGACTCCAAACGTTCGCGGTTTTGTTCCACGACTTGAACCCCTTTTTCAGTGTGTTGGGTTGCAAGGAGCGAGTCCTGTGAAGATGCATTTGTCACCATTGCTATTTCACGAATAGAGGCTTCAAGCTGCGTTATGGTCGTGATCATACTCGACAACGCTTCATTTTGTGTTGCCAACCCATCACTTGTTTGTTCGGCTGCACTGTGACTTACTTCTGCCGTCTGATAAAGCGTTTCACAATTGCGCGTCACCGTTTGAATGGAGTCATGTGTGGAATCGATTACTTGATTCAACTTTCGTGCTACTTCTTTCAGCTCATAGGGGCCGACTTCTTCTGCCTTGTCACGAAAATCATGTTCGGTAAGTGCTGAAAGACGCGTTAGTACATTCCTTAACCCTCGGTTTGTCCATGACTTGAGACTAAACCAAGTAACCAGAATAATAAAAGAAATCACACACGCCGCAAACACGAGCACAACGCTCACCGATTCAATGGTCTCGTTGACCACCCGCTCTTTTTCATCGATCAACTGACCAGCGGTTTGGGAGATTTGATCAAGTAACCGCATGGTTTCATCCGCAAGCATCGAAGCCTGTTTAAACTCTGAACGTTGCAATTCCCCTTGTTCTAGTTTGGCGAGGATCAAACGCAGCACGCCCTTTTCACTAAAGCCTTGTTTCACCATCTCATATGGTGCGGTTAAGCTTGCATATTCACTTACTTCAGGATGAAAAGATTGGAAGTCTTCATAGGCGAGTTTAATACCTGCTATGCGATTTCGCATTTCTCGGTATTCTTTTTCGGCTTTGTTTAATTCTGAGTGCATCATCATGACTAAGAACGTACTTTCCATTGAGCTTGCAGAAGCAATGAAACGGTTAGCGGCATCGCTCGACTCAGGATTATCAGCACTAAGGAATGAACTGATTCGATTCATTTCCGGACCGATAGAGCTAAGCCCATAGCGAAAACCACCAACAGCGGCATCAATATCCATTTGAATTTGTATCACCGAAGATTGCTTCAACAAAATGGACTGCGTGATGTTATGTAAACGCGCTAGTTTGGTGTCTAACTCCTCCGAGAGTTGCTGAGCTACACCAGACGCTTCCACAACCAAAGTCGTGCTTTGAGTTGCAAGAGAGTCGATTTGCTCTTTTATGAGAGGCAACTCTTTCGGCTCAGTAATCTGCATACCATGGTTGAGTAGCTTAACCATCTCCAATACATTCCTGGTTAACTTTGCGTTTGCCATCGCGATTGGTAACGCTTTTTGCGACAAGTCTTCAAATTGTTCCCCTACCTGTTCCATTCCTTTGAAACTTGAGACAGAAAGGGCTATAACAAGAGCAATGATAGTTAAAAATGTTGCACTGACAGCCTGAATCAGTGAAAGTGATGTGCGTGAGCGTTTTCGCTTTGCCATAATCAATTTTTATTCTTTCTTAAGGTTGAATCGGTTCTGCAGTGATTCCGTCACATTTGTGAGACAAAACCGTGATTTGCAGCCCATACTATGGATTGGTTATGACACTAATATTTCAGTTGTGAGTCATAGAGATGACAGGTGGTGATTTGCGTCGAGTATATTTTCCTTTGATAATCAGTGTGCTACTAAGCGCCTGCTCTTCTGGGCCTGAGCCTAGTGAGCAAGCACAGGTGACAACACCTACAAATCAGCTATTGTCGGACAACCCAGACTTGTTCGACTTTTACACAGAGTGGCACGGCACGCCTTATCGCTTAGGCGGGACACAGAAATCTGGAATTGATTGCTCAGCATTTGTACAAAAAGCGTTTATTGAGGCTTATCAGCTCTCGTTACCAAGGACAACGAAGCAGCAATCAAAGCAAGGTGTGGAGTTAAGTTGGACGGATGCCAAGCAAGGGGATCTAGTGTTTTTTAAAACAAGACGTACAACTTATCATGTCGGAATTTACTTGGGTAACAAGCAGTTCATGCATGCATCGACGTCTAGAGGTGTGATTATTTCAAGAATCGACAACCCATACTGGGCATCTAAGTTTTGGCAAATAAGAAGAGTTACAATGTAACTCCTCTCACTCTTTAACCGGACATTGCTGTAAGTTAAAACAATATCAGTCGTAAGTCGCAACAGCATTATCGAACAGATTTTTGACCAGAGCGATGTATTCATCAAGGAACGTGATCTGTTCATTGGTCGCTTTTTTATGCCATACCCCAGCCAATATCTCACCAAGATCTTCAACAACTGCATCAGCCTCTTTCAACAATTTGAAGCGTACGCTCGAGTGAAGTTCTGGATTTTGCTCAAAAATCGCCATGATGTTTGAAGCCACCATATCGGTGACAACATCTTCGATGCTTTCGGATCCAGTGTCGCCAATTTCGGTCGTAAAAATATCTAGATTTAGAGACAAGTGCTCGATAAGAGCGAGATATCCATCGGTTTCTAAAACCACTGTTTTTCTCCGTTTATTGCAAGCCTTCGAAGCTGAAAGCAGAATAGTTTCAATAGTAAGACATGCCGAGAAAATTTCATTAACTTATTTCATATTAACAAACATTCACGAACCAACTGGATGATTTTCAAACAATTGAGCTTTGCTTCACTGAATTCGGATACAGGGTTTCTTCAAACCTTTTTATATTTCAGTCATTTTCATGCAAACAGGTTTGGTTACGACCATTTTCTTTTGCACGATACAGCGCAGCATCGGCACTCTTTAACCATTGAGTGTGAGTTTCAAAATAAGGCTTATACTCGCAAACACCAATACTTATCGTGTAATTAATCAAAAAATCTTCCACTTTCACGATCTCTTGCTCAATTCTTTTGCGCAAACGCTCTGCGAAATAGCAAGCTTGCTCCTGGTTTGTGTGAGGAAGTAGTACCGTAAACTCTTCACCACCAAAACGACCGCAGATGTCACTGCTTCTTGCTGTTTTTCTCAACAAGGCAGAGGTTCGACGAATGACTTCGTCCCCTGTCGGGTGACCATAAGTATCATTCACCTTCTTAAAGTGGTCGATATCGAATATTACTAATGAACATGGTCCGTCGATAACTTTTAAGTGAGCAAACTCATCTTTCAATGATTGCTCCCAATAAGCGCGATTAAATAAACCTGTTAAACCATCTTTGCGACTGATTTCCGACAAATGTTGATTTGTTTCTTTCAAATGAATGCGATTTCTCGCAGTTTCAGAAACATCATTGACTTGAATCGCTATGTGGCTGACCTCTCCTGAGAGCCCAATTAACGGCGTGATCACGATATCTTGATACATAAAATCACTGCTGTTTGAAACCGGAGAAAAATTGTTGAACTTAAAAAGATACGGTCGGTTTTCCCAGCTAGAAAAAGAACGAGTTTCCAGATCGGCGGCAGCTTTTATCTTGGTTTCTAGCCAAGTTCTTGGCAGCTCTTCAAAATGCTCAAATAAACATTCACCAAGAATTTCTTGTGATAGAATGCCACTGTATGACTGCATAAAACTGTTCCACACACACACTTTATACTCTTGATCCAAAACAATAAGCCCTGAATCCATCGTATCGAGAATTTGTGTGACCCAATGAAAGTCTGCTATGTCCAGCGTGATATCGGACATTAGATTAGCTCCATGATTTCATAGATTATTTCTACGGATGGCTTATCAATTAAAAACAGTACCTCGCACTCGAAATCGAGCGCTTCTGCCATGTAGGTGTATTCGATAGTAAAGAGCTCGCCCAACTCGCCTTGCTCTTCACAATAAGGTGTTAAGGTATCCACAATGCCTGGCTGACGAAGTGAGAACTGCTTGTCGAGTTGATCGCCTAACGACGTGAGAAATGACGAAACCAGTAGGTTAGAGATATTCAAGATGATTTCATTATGAGGCGTAAACTCAAGGAGGTAACCTAATTTTTCCCCAATCTGATTGATATCCCTACCACGTAAGCACACCAGTGCCTCTCCGTGAATACCACCACCGACAAACCTCTGCGCTACCGCAACGGAACTGTCACGCCCAACCACATCAACCAGTGTCATATGAAGCTCGCCGTAGGACAAAGGTCCAACATGAGGAACAGGAAGTTGGATGAACTCATGTAAATGGTCGGCCATAATCGCAGCCCCTTTACCAAGGGCAATGTTCGCAATTTCACGGAATTTGGCTAGTAAGGAAAGCTCTTCGCAACCCTGGTTTTTAGAATCAACCGAATGACTAGGTTTGAACGCATAATGCAGCCCTAATTGTTCGTATAGTGGGAGCACCTGCTCTTCTGTCAGAGGCTTAGCGATAAAAGCTTGAGCACCAAGATCGAGACAGCGCTGTTTTGCCTCTTGTTGAACATCTCCAGAAATAATGACGATTTTGGTCGCGTACTGACTAACAGGTAATGATTCGAGGACCTCAAAACCATCCATTATGGGCATCGTTAAATCGAGAAACAAAATATCGATATTTTGCTCAGCAAGAATATTAAGCGCCTCATAACCATCTTGCGCTTCAATAAGATGCAATGATGTATCTTGTACGATAGAACGCGCAATAAGCTTTCTTGCAACAGCTGAGTCATCACATATCAGTATTTTCATGCCACCAATGGAACTAACGTCAAAAAAATCATAATACCTGTTGTAAACGTTCATCTCCATATGCTAAGCCAACAAATCAGAGGCTTATAAGCGATTTGATTCACATTTATACAAATTGACTACACTAAGAGGAAGGTTTCTTTACTAAGTATGCTCAACATAGCGCCAACTCCCTGCTATTTATCCTAAACTATTGGTGGTCAAATAGATTCGCGAGGTTTTGTATGTGGCAAGCAATATCGCAACAGCTTTCTGATACTTTATTGTTCGATTACCAGATCACGGAAAAAGTAAGGCTGTCTGGTGGGGATATCAGTGAAAGCTACATGATCAATGATGGCGAGCAACGTTATTTTGTGAAAATTAACGATCGCGAGTTTTTGTCTAAATTTGAGGTAGAAGCTGAAAGCCTGCATCTTTTGCGTGAAACATCCACCCTATTTGTACCTGAGGTGGTATTGGTTGGTAAAACCAAAAATGCCTCATTCCTAATTCTTAACTACCTTCCAACGAAACCATTAGAAGATGGTCCCAACAGCTTTAAATTTGGGCAGCAATTAGCTCACCTACACCAGTGGGGTGAGCAAAAAGAGTTTGGTTTTGATACCGACAACTATCTCGGTTCGACTCTACAGCCCAACAAATGGCACAAGAAATGGTGTGTATTCTTTGCTGAGCAACGCATAGGTTGGCAATTACAGCTCCTTAAAGAAAAAGGCGTCACCTTGGTTGATATCGATGACTTTATCGACGTCGTAAAACAGCGGCTAGCAAACCATGCTCCGGAACCTTCTTTGTTGCATGGCGATTTATGGAATGGAAATGCGGCACTCACTGCATTCGGTCCTATCTGTTACGATCCTGCGTGTTATTGGGGGGACAGGGAGTGTGATATTGCGATGACAGAGCTTTTTGGTGGATTTCAGCCAGAATTTTATCAAGGCTACGAATCGGTTATGCCACTTTCTTCAAGCTATGAGGAACGTAAAGATATCTATAACCTTTACCATGTTCTCAACCATTGTAATTTGTTTGGCGGCCATTACTTGGAACAGGCTCAACTGGTTATTAATAAAATCATTTCTTATTAATTTGGAAGCCACTGCATATTTCAAGATGTAAAATCTCGAGGCACATCACTACAGAAAATCACCCTAAGCTCAAGGTTGAGTTTGGGGTCAAGTTTTGTACTTATTTCGACTCAATTAGCAACAACTCTGCCTAATATCAAAGGAGACTTAACTTTGGATTGTGCCTATTTTCCTTGTAGGCAAAGTAAGTAAAGGGCTGTACTTCCTTGATGAATAGTGTGTTTAAAAGCCCTGCGAGATTAGGAGTTGTTGTATGAAAAATTATACCGAAAGGTATGTAAAGTGCCAGCATTGCGGACACTCTATCGGCATTACACTGGATGCAAGTAATGGTGACCAAGAGTTTTATGATGATTGCCCAGCTTGTTGCCACGCTATCCACCTAAATATGCGAGTGGATGAGTTACAAGATAAGGTCGAACTATTTATCGATGACAATTACGAATAGCAGCTCGAGCATGTGAACATCAGAAATATAAAAACGCTTAAATGAAAAAGGAGCACTAGGCTCCTTTTTCTCATTCTAAAGCTGTTTTGCTGCAAGAACGCGCTCAACAGTATCAACAATTGCTTGAGTCTGAGGATCAAACTCAATATTAACACGCTCCCCTACTTGTCTCACTCCGAAAAGCGTTCGCTGCAAGGTTTCTGGAATTAGGTGTACCGAAAAACGACACGCTTCAACTTCACCAATAGTTAGCGAGCAGCCATCTAAACCAATGTAACCTTTCGCTAATACATATTTCATTGATTCTTGCGGCAGTTGGAACCAAATCGTGCGGTTATTGGGCGTATCGATGATATCGACAATATCTGCCGTTAAACTAATATGACCAGACATGCTATGCCCGCCTATTTCGTCACCAAACTTAGCCGCGCGCTCAATGTTTACGCTATCCCCTTCCACCAGCCGACCTAAATTAGTAAGAGCCAATGTCGCTTGCATTAAATCAAAACTGATAAGGTTGCCTTCGATCTTAGTCACAGTTAGACAACATCCGTTGTGTGCAACGGATGCACCAATTTCTAACCCTTTACAAAGTTCATCGCTTAACTCGACAACGTGCGTTTGAAAGCGTTCTTTTTTATCAATTTTAACGACCTTCGCCGTACCCTGAACTATTCCTGTAAACATTTCTTTTTACCTATTGATTTAATACCAACTGTAGTCGAAGACTAAGCCCTAAACACTGCGCTACAGGTCGGAAATAAAGACCGCAGACGATAAAGCCATGGCTTAATGAACACTGGTTTGTTCTCATGCATGCTTCAACATTACCATGATTCGCTGCTGTTCTCAGTAAAAGCGTATCCTTAGCTTGGAGAGCGTCCAGTCAGTGTTATCGACTATTCACTACCTAGCTATGGAATATAAACATACAATTGTTTATCATTTGCGCGGAGTTTCTCCGAGGCATTTTTTCACCTTATCGTGACTAAAATCAACCATCAGATCCGTTCACCACATCTTTTGCCCTCGAGTACTCTCATTCTTTCAACTTATTGTTCCGCTCTGGAGTATTTTTCGTGCATCGCTATAAAGAAGAAGCATCAAGTCTTATCAAATTGGCGACCCCGGTATTGATCGCATCTGTCGCTCAAACTGGTATGGGGTTTGTTGATACCGTAATGGCTGGCGGCGTTAGCGCCACCGACATGGCTGCGGTTTCTGTCGCTTCAAGTATTTGGCTACCATCCATTTTGTTTGGGGTGGGTTTATTAATGGCATTGGTCCCTGTTGTCGCACAGTTAAATGGCTCTGGTCGTAGAGTGAAAATCCCGTTTGAAATTCAGCAAGGCGTCGTTTTGGCATTGCTGATCAGTGTGCCGATAATTGCAGTCCTGCTTCAAACCCAGTTTATTCTCGGGCTGATGGATGTTGAAGCACTGATGGCTGAAAAAACGGTGGGATACATTCATGCCGTTATACTAGCAGTACCCGCTTTTTTACTTTTCCAAACGCTTAGAAGCTTTACGGATGGTATGTCATTGACGAAACCGGCAATGGTTATTGGCTTTATCGGTTTACTGCTCAACATTCCTCTAAACTGGATTTTCGTGTACGGCAAGTTTGGTGCACCTGAATTAGGCGGCGTTGGCTGTGGTGTAGCAACCACGATTGTTTACTGGGTCATGTTTGCCATGCTATTGCTGTATGTGATGACATCAGAGCGATTGAAAAGCATCAACCTATTTGGAGAATGGCATCGCCCACAATGGAAAGCGCAAGTTCGTCTATTCAAGCTCGGCTTTCCTGTTGCAGCAGCGCTGTTTTTTGAAGTGACACTGTTTGCTGTTGTTGCACTGCTCGTTTCACCACTGGGTCCTATCATTGTGGCAGCGCATCAAGTCGCGATTAACTTCTCCTCGTTGGTATTTATGCTACCAATGAGTATTGGTGCAGCAGTAAGCATTCGTGTAGGCCATCGACTTGGTGAAGAAAACGTAGATGGCGCGCGCGTAGCGTCACGAGTCGGCATTATGGTTGGTCTAGCATTGTCCGTTCTCACAGCGATTTTAACCGTCTTGTCTCGCGAGTGGATCGCCGAGCTTTATACTAGCAACCCAGAGGTAATCACTCTAGCGATGCACCTGCTCGTGTTTGCCGCTGTTTATCAATGTACGGATGCGGTTCAAGTGATCGCAGCTGGTGCATTACGCGGCTATAAAGACATGCGAGCCATCTTCAACCGTACTTTTATTGCTTATTGGATTCTTGGGCTGCCAATTGGTTACGTCCTTGGCCGTACAGACTGGATTGTCGAGCCAATGGGAGCACAAGGCTTCTGGCTTGGTTTTATCATCGGCCTATCTTCTGCGGCCTTTATGTTAGGCGTCAGAATGCGTTGGATGCATCGCCAAGAGCCAGAAGTGCAATTGAACTTTTCAGTTCAATAAAAAGTAAAAAAAGCCAGCTTCCGCTGGCTTTTTTGATCGAATAATCACACGGTTGAGTATACTTATAACAAGATTACGAAGCGGTTGATTTTGCTCTCTAGACAACGGATACGAAGTTATAAAAAGGATATTTGTGCGGTCTATTTTATTGTTCTTAATCTTGATTCTTAATGGTTGTGATAACTGGTTCAATCCAGAGAACGCCATGTTTGATAAGTATCATCAACGTGTAGCCAATGTATTGGAAGTTCCTGCTATTCCAATAACATTACAGTCTACGGTAACGATTCCTGCGAAACGCGTTTTGTTCGAGCCATTGCCAAGGCTATCTATTGGCCTGCTAGAGAGCTATCAATTACGACAGTGCGGACTCTTTAATTTACTTGCCGAGAAAAACTCACAACTTGGAAAGGTGCAGGATGCCTTTCATGATTTTGATTATCAAACTGCCCTTTTAAGAGTCATGAATCGATGTTTATCCGAATTTCCACTTAGCGATGAAGAACGCGCGACATTGGCAGAGCTTTACGCAACCAAGTGGCAACATTTAGACATTCATCTCGACAACTTACTACTCGTAAGTGACGCCATGCAAAAGCAACTAACTGCCTCTGATTGGCTATCTCAAAATACGACGAATGATATTGCACGCATTAACGATGTCTATCGTATTTTCAGCGAAATGTATGATTTACCCCACCGCGCGGTCTCACGTCTACCCGACGTGGAAGTTACGCAATATCAAGAAGAGTTAGAGAAATCTCGTTTACTCGGACGACTTTACTATTCAATGGTAAACACATCCCTTTGGTTAAAAGCGACAACTCAGCTACTTGAGCAGAACCAGAGCAATGTATTGTGCGGGCCGAACAGAGACACCACTCAGTTCCGCTACTTAAGAAATGTCTTTCAATCCATTTACGTTGAAGAAGTGCAACCTTATTTGGCTTATTTAGACAGTACCTATCAACAACTTAATGATGGTGCCACCTTGGTGGAGAACCGTATGCAACTCCATGGTCACCAGTATGGCATCATTGAGGCACATAGGACATTTAGGCAAGAAACCCTAAACCACGTTCAGTTTTGGCAGGGTCTCTTCAAACGATGTGGCGTAACCGTTGGCAACTAGTAAGTGCAGAGCGTTCTATTCCTTCAACCTTTCACGCAAGAATCGAGCAAAACGCGGTTTACCAGTATGTGTAAAACCGTTATATCTAAATGTAATGGTTGAACCAATTTTCGGAGGCTGGCGACGCACTTCATCGGTAAATCCGCTACCGATGTAAAACTCAATGCCATTTGGTAAGCGAACTAACATTGCTCCCATCATACCTAATAAGCGCCCTGTTCCTGGCTTATAACCCACAACTAACGCTTCATCATCTGCGTATCGTTTTAGTTTAAGCAAATCACTACCGCGTCCAGCCTGATAGCGGCTTGATACCTTCCGCAACATCACCCCTTCACCGTCGGATATTGAAATTTTATCCAACTGTGTAAACAGATGAGCTTCATTTTGAATCGCTCGGTGCTCGACATATTTGATATGAGGCTGGTCGACTTCAAGCACTAAGTCTTTGATGTTGTAATAACGCTTCCGATAATCACCAGCGGAATATGGCATATCAAAGATCATAAAGTCGATGTGTCGCCAAGCAGACTCTACAGGAGTTTTATCTAACACCGTTTGCTGAACAAGATGGAAATTACCTCTCCCAGCCCAAAGTTCACCGTCCAATGGATAATCAGGTAAAGGTCCTGTAAACCAATCTGGGGCGTAGATTCGATTACCATTTCTCGTCACGAGATGTTGCCCAGTCCAATAAGCGCGAACACCATCAAGTTTTTCGCTATACCAATATTCAGACACATCAATGCCATCCTGATAGCTTTGTGCAAGAGAAACTGGTGGTGCGAGAGAAGTATCCGCTTGAGGCTGTGAAGACGCAGCCATAACAGCCAGCGCAATTAATGTCATTTTTAATGGCATAAGAAGACCTTGTACAAAAAATCGCCTTTATTGAAACGTAAGTCCTCTCGATGACCTATTTATTACTAGTTATTCTTCGACTCATAACAATCAACATTAGTAATAATTTGCAAAGATAATCATAAACTTTAGACAGGTTTTGCATTTAGTCGTTACACATTATTCTCGTATGGCGGATGGTTCGTCAATCGAGTTGGAATCTAATCATGACGTGCCTCCCCCGGTCTAACGACTTCTTTCGGCTCAAAACCTCTTATAAGCAAACCATTTCTCTGTGCGTTTTTGATTCTCAATTTGAGAATCAGTCCTTTCTCAAATTGAACAATATAATTAACAATATTTAACTGTTTGATTTTTCATTAATTTCAAATTGGCACGTTACCTGCTCTATATCCAATTAGAAAAACAAACGGAGACAGAGTCATGGAATTACGCAAACTAGAAATCAATCAAGACAAGTTAGCCATTGAGTTTTTTGGTGACTTAGACGCAAGTGGCTGTCGACAAGCACAACATCACATTGATGAAGTAATTCACAACAATCATCACAAAGAAGTCGAAATTAACCTACAGCACGTCCAATTTCTTGATTCTTCAGGGATTGGTGCCATTGTTTACTTATATAAGCGTCTAGTTGAACGTGAAAGAAGCATGAGTATTGAAAACGTATCAGGCCAACCTTTAGAAATCATGAGCTTGCTTCGTATCAACCATGCCATTCCCGTTAACTCAAAAGGACACTAAAAATACCGGTTTAAACGGAGGTTGGCATGGTAAATCTTTTACGACGATATGCAGTAAGCGGTCTTGTTGTCGGCATGTTTGGTTGTTCGTCGTTTGACTACCCAGAACACGGGAAAGGTGGCTTGGCGGAAAGCTATCAAGATATCTCGATCGAGAATTATCAGTTTTCCCCAGTAATGCCTGACGAGCCTTTAGGTCCAGAACATGGGTTAAGGTTTGATTGGCAACTGACCAAGTTACATCTAGACGCACTAATCCAAGAGGGCGCGCGCTGGTGTTTTCCTGCGGCAGTTGTTCAGGCCCTTGAAAAACAAAATAGAATTGCGCGCGAGTTAGAAGGTGGGCTTTTACTCGACGCTGCCAACGACCTTGTGATTCAGCGTCGACGCTTAAACCAGCTCGAACAACAACTCGACTACGTACTGAGCCAAACAACTTGCACACCGCCCGATGATATTGAAGCACTACGTAGCGACCTAAACATAGTCTCGGATATCTATGCACTACTTAATATCGACAACCAGTTTGCTGTCGATTCAGCAGAAATCAACCCGAAGTACATGGGACATTTGGCAGAAGCAGCCTACATTTTACGTGACCACCCCAACCTATCTCTTGTAGTAACGGGGCATGCGGATGCAACTGGAACACCCGATTACAACCAGAAACTTGCTCAAGCGCGTGCGGAACAAGTAAAGCGTTACCTAACCGTATTTGGTATCACTTCAGAGAGAGTCACTACCAAATCTGTCGGAGATAACCTGCCACTCTATGAAGGTGAAACATCCGCCGTGCGTTTAACTAATCGTCGAGTAAGCATCGAGGTTATTAGCCCTAATTCAGATAGCGATACCTCAATAAACCGCAACCCAACGGCAGGAGGCGCGCTATGAACACGATGAAACCATTTATCCTCTTAATGTTGTTGTGTCTGGTCGCGTGGGTACCTTCTTCCATAGCGGATGAGAGCAATACTGTTAAGGTCGGTGATTTAATACAGATTAACTTACCTGGAGAGGCGTCGTTAAACCAAGGGTTTCAGGTTGATCGTCGTGGACGAATTAATTTACCAGAAGTCGGCCCTGTATTAGTGGCCGGCTACAATGTACAACAACTCCAAGACGTGATTATCGACAGGCTAAAGACCGTGTATCGTGACGTTAACAACGCTCGAGTTTTTATTAAACAGCAACAGTTGTTAGTGTCCGTTCAAGGCTACGTGGTCAAACCCGGTGAATATACCTTACCTTCTGGGTCCAACATTCAAATGTTTGTGTACGAAGCTGGCGGCCTGCGCGCAGGGGCTCAGCTTGATAAAATGATCGTGAAACGTGGAAATAAAAACATTGAATTTGACTACAAACGCTTCCTTGATACGGGTGACAATAGCCGGCTGCCAAAACTAGAATCACTGGATGTCTTATTTGTCCCCGCTTCCCCACTCGTAGGGAATATTGAGCAAGAGTTTGATGCAGCAAAACTCGCGAATTCAGGTGACAGCGCAGATTCCGCTCGTGCAATCAAAGTCTTTGGTGAAGTCAACGCACCTGGCTCGTTCTCATACAAGCCAAACACCACGCTAGTTGATGTCGTAATGCGAGCTGGCGGCGTGACACGATATGCCAGTGTTGAGCAAATTCGCGTGATAACAAACAATAACCCAACCATGTTTAACCTGAAAAAGTACCTTGATACTGGAGACCAAAGCCTACTGCCGGAGATCCTGCCAGGTGCCACCATCTTTGTCCCAAAACAGGAAGAAGAAATCAAAGCAGGTGCAAATGTGGTTTACGTGATGGGTGAAGTCGCCCATCCTGGGGCATACGAAGGCAAGCAAGGCGCTAGCTTCATGGATATCCTCGCCAACGCTGGCGGGCCCACTCGCTACGCAGAATCTCGCCAAATTCGCGTTATAAAAGCCGATGGCAAAGTCATCAAATTCGATCTTACCGCGCATACAGAAGGACTATCTTCAGCCAGACCACCAAATGTTGGACCAGGAGACGCGATTTTCGTGCCGGAGAAAACCGATTTCAATGAGAAGTCTTGGTTAAAAGTAGCACCTAGTCGAGCGGTCGCAGTGATGGGAGAAGTTGTTCGCCCTGGACGCATCGAGTGGTCAGACGAAATGGATTTGATTGATCTGCTTGCACACGTTGGTGGCCCAACTCGACGAGCTGATACCACCAAAATTGAAGTCGCCAATAACGGTCAAATGACACAATTTGACTTAGACCAATACATTCTGGATGGCTCACCAACATCAAGCCTACCTCGAGTTTCCGCTGGTACAGTCGTAAGGGTACATGCATTGCCTGACGACCCATCCGATAATAAATCGCAATGGGTAAGCCAAAGCTCTGACGCATCGATATACGTTTTCGGGCAAATCAATGCACCTGGGCGCTATCGTTTCACCGAAGATATGCATTTTCTGGATATTTTGTCTGCCGCCGATGGACCGACAATGGATGCAGATATTCACAACATCCGTGTCACACACCGAGGCCTAGGTTATGCCAAAGTGAGTAAATTGAATTTATCGATGTACTTTGAAACAGGCGATGAGTCAATTCTGCCCCACGTTCGTCCTGGTGATACCATTTACATTCCAGAAAAAAACAAAAACTGGTTAGATCGTTCAAAAGAGTCCACGGTACGCGTATTAGGTGAAGTAAGAGACCCAGGGCGATACGTATTCAATGACAACATGACTGTGCTTGATCTGTTAGCGGAAGCAGGAGGACCAACTGACAATGCCTACCTTGAAAAGATCAGTGTGGTCAATATGTCTTGCTGCCAAGGCCAAGCCCGAACATTTGATTTGGTGAACTTTAGTAAAACAGCCAACATTTATGAGCTGCCAGTCATTCGCGCAGGCGACACGATTTACATTCCCCATAAAGACGAGAGCTTTGTTGAAAAAGCGAGGGCCGGATTAAGAGATATTTTACAAATCACCACAACCATCGTGTTAATAGGAGCGTTGTAATGACTATTCCTGCAACTCACGCTGAGATTGAGCAAATTTATCTTCAGAGTGAACAGAAGGGCCACAAAACGATTTGTGTTGTGGGTTGTAAATCTGAAGATGGTGTCACTTCCGTGGCTTCATCTCTTGCAGAGCGCTTGGTTTTAGCAGGCCACAATACTTTGTATGTAGACCTTAACTTATTCAAACCCGCTTATCACACTGTTCACGAATTTGATGATGACGAGAAGGTTGGCCATTTGATCACACGAGAGAATACACATCAAACTTTAGTCGGCCTCCCTGCTCCGTCTCTCGCCAGCACTCAGTTAGCGTACCGAGACCCAACAACGCTGAAACAAAACATTGCACAATGGTTAACGCAGTACGAGCGCGTCGTGATAGATACATCACCACTTCTTAGTGTCAACCGAAGCAATATTGCGCCTCAAGTGATTGCTGGCGTATGTGATGCTACTTTGTTAGTAGCGCATTATGGCTCTACGACTGCAACCCAGCTCGAGCAAGCCAAAAAGCTACTCGATGCTAGCGATGCGAACTTGATTGGTTCTGTACTGAACATGAAGCACACTCCAAGCCTGAAAGATGAGTTAATCCGCCAAGTTTCCAAGCTGCGTTTCTTACCAAAAAAGTGGAAAGAAAAACTGTCTCAGCAAATTAAAAAAAGCGAACTGTTTATGTTATAGGGAGCGCTATTATGACGATAAATAACACATTGACTATCGAGCAAGAATTAGTGGATGAGCATATTCTTCAGCAAATGATCAAAGATACGTGCGCCGAAATCATCCCTACCTTGATTGATCACTATGTCGAAGAGTCACGCGATCGCATGGAGAAAATAGAGCAAGCATTAAGCACAAAAGACCTTCAAACATTAGAGTTCGAGGTTCACACACTGGGCAGTTCTGCTCTCGCTCTAGGCAATCGAACGCTTTCAAGACAAGCAAGAATGATTGAGAAGTACTGTGTCGAAGGAAAAATACCAAAAGCATTGGAGCTTTGTGAAACACTTCCTCAACTCGCCAATGAATCGTTTGATGCGTTAGAAAAGCGAAAAGCTCAAGGGTTTGAGTAGTATCAGTGTCTTACTCCCTAGCGAAGCATCGCGTTTGATAAAGCGCGATGCCGACATCATCTCAGAAATTTAGGCTCCAAATTCAGTCACCCTCGCCAAGCCACACACCTTGAAATTATTTGGGTATAACTTAATCAATTAAAAAGTATGGATTTTTCGCAAATTTCCTACCTTGTGCTAATACTTAAATAACGCTTTTCTCAAATTGAGAATTTTCAGCACTAGAGAGCTATAAACCACTCATAATGCCAAATAGTAGTGCTGACAAAAATCATAAAAAATGAAACAAACTACGTTGGGATGGGACTATGAGACCAAGGGTGTTACTGGTAGAGGACTCTACTTCACTAGCCATACTTTATAAGCAGTATGTGAAAGACGAACCTTATGACATTTTTCATGTCGAGACAGGTCGCGAAGCGATTCAATTTATTGAAAGAAGCAAACCTCAGCTCATCATTCTCGATTTGAAACTGCCCGACATGTCTGGCGAAGACGTGTTGGATTGGATCAACCAGAATGACATTCCTACGTCCGTTATTATTGCTACGGCACACGGCAGCGTCGACTTAGCCGTTAATCTAATTCAAAAAGGTGCGGAAGATTTCTTAGAAAAGCCCATAAACGCTGATCGCCTAAAAACATCAGTCGCATTGCACCTCAAACGCGCCAAATTGGAAGATTTGGTGGAAAATATTCAGTCCAAGTTTGATCGCCACAACTATCACGGATTCATCGGTTCAAGCCTCCCGATGCAGGCGGTATACAAGACCATTGATGCTGTTGCGCCAACTTCTGCCAGTGTGTTTATTGTGGGAGAAAGCGGCACAGGTAAAGAAGTTTGTGCTGAAGCCGTCCACCGCCAGAGCGACCGTAAAGACAAGCCTTTTATTGCAATTAACTGTGGGGCTATTCCACGAGATTTGATGGAAAGTGAGATTTTTGGTCACGTTAAAGGGGCCTTTACTGGAGCAACAACAGATCGAAAAGGTGCGGCGACGCTGGCACATGGTGGCACGCTTTTTCTTGATGAGCTGTGTGAAATGGAACTTGAGATGCAAAAGAAGTTGCTCCGCTTTCTACAAACGGGCACTTACACCCCTCTTGGTGGCACTCGAGAAATGAAAGTGGATGTGAGAATCATTTGTGCCACCAACCGAGATCCATTAACAGAAGTAGAAGAAGGTCGTTTTCGTGAAGACTTATACTACCGTGTGCACGTTATACCTATCGATATGCCCCCATTACGTGAACGAGGAAGTGACATCGTCACGCTTGCCAAGCACTTCTTGACCACTTACGCCAAACAGGACAAAAAGAAATTCTCAACAATCGACAGCGAAGCTCAACATATCATCAAGCATTACGAATGGCCGGGTAATGTAAGGCAACTACAAAACATCATACGTAACATTGTGGTGCTTAATAACGACGAAAAAGTCACGGTGAGCCACCTACCCGCTCAACTTACTAAAAAGTCTAAAGTGACGAAAACAACGACGCCTGCGCATGTTGCTCAAGAGTCAGCAAACATTGCACCAATCACACCACCACCTGTTTATACTGAGGAACTTTCACCTTCTGCGGTCGAACCGTCGATTACCGCAGCGGAGCTGCCTGGTACACCGTCCTCTGCTGCTACCTCACCGTACTTTAACTCTGATGGAACCATTCGTCCTATGTGGCAAGTAGAGCGTGAAGCAATTCAAAACGCAATCGCGTACTGTGATGGCAACGTCCTCAACGCCGCTGTCATGCTGGAGTTAAGCCCATCTACGGTTTACCGAAAAAAACAAGCGTGGGAAGCGGATGAAATTAATCTCGAACAATCTTGATAAACCTGCCATTGGTGAAATTTGGATCTTGCTTGATAGCCGTCTATTCGGCGGCATTGAAAGTCACGTTATCGAGCTAGCTCGGGGATTAATCGCCTTTGGAAACAAAGCTCGAGTTGTGCTAACCACTGAGTATTCGCCAGCCGCTCAGATTGTACAGAAGGCAAAAGAAGCCGCGATCCCTGTGAGTTACTTAAACTATTTGTCTGGCGAGCCCAATAAAGCTTTAAAAATTAAACACCTAACAAGCGCCGTCGCCAATCACCAACCCTCAGTGGTTCACTCCCATGGTTATAAAGCGTCGATTTTGTCACGCTGCGCCAAACTGCTCACCCGTACGTTTCCTCGTTTGATTTCAACTTATCATGCTGGTGAATCGTCCTCAGGGAAGCTATGGCTATACGATTGGCTTGATAGAAGCTCAGGCTGCCTATCTGACCATTGCTTTGCTGTCAGTCCAAGTATTCAGCGCAAAGTTTTTTGTTCTTCAGAACTGCTGAATAACTTTGTTTCGATTCCCAACAGTCAACTCAACTATCAGGAGATCGCTTTTGTCGGCCGATTGAGTCAGGAAAAAGGCGCCGATCAATTTATTGAGGTAGCGAGGCTCTGTCCAACATTACAGTTTAGTGTGTACGGTGATGGCCCAGAAAAAGAGTCGCTTAATCAAACTGCCCCTTCAAACGTGACTTTCCTCGGCCATCAAACCGATATGGAAGGTGTTTGGGAAAATATCAGTGTACTTATCATTTCTTCTCGTTATGAGGGTCTTCCGATGGCGGCGCTTGAAGCCATGTCGAGAGGCATTGCCGTGATGAGCTTACGTGTAGGTCGTCTTCCAGATATTATCCAAACGGGTAAAAATGGTTTTATCGTCGAAGACATTCCCTCTCTTGCTAAATGTCTTCATGACTGGATATCGATTGGTGAAGTGCAACAATCACTCATTCGCCAGAATGCTCGACAAACCATCATTGATGATTTCTCAGCGCAAAGTGTGATTCCCGTATTGCTACAAAAATATCAAATTGAAACGGATCACTAATCCATATTGGTTCTCAATATGAGAATGATGGGTTCCAAACATAAATATCAAATTGAAACGGATCACTAATCCATATTGGTTCTCAATATGAGAATGATGGGTTCCAAACATAAATATCATATAAGATTCAATCACATAAACTAATGGCATATTTTGGCATCTCTATTGCAGCTCAGCAGTTAACGCAGATTAATGATGAGACAGAGGTGACTTATGACTACGCCAAAACGCATTCTATATGTTCATTATGGTGATAATTGGATTCGCGGCAGTGAAGTGGTGCTTCTGGATCTCATTTCAGGAATCGACCGCGATAAGTTTGAGCCATTCGTATGGTCCAACTGCCAACCATTAATCGATAAGTGCCAATCGCTCGGAATTGAAGCGGAACATTCAACCTTCAATTTGGTGGGTGGTTGGAGCGCTCCGCGCTGGGATATTAGCGGGTGGAATAGCCTTATCAAACAAGGCTCAGCATTGATCGAAAAGCACAACATCGACTTGGTACACGTCAATAGCGGCGGCCCTTGTCAATGGATGTGTTTGGCTGCTCGCATGAATCATATACCACTTGTCACGCAACTTCATTGCCATTATACATTGCGCGATCGCTTCTCTCTCGGACTTCACCTCTCTCCAAAATTGATTTGCGTTAGCAAAGATGTTGGACGCGAAATTCTTCAGGACGGCTACCCACAAAACCAACTTCATGTCGTACACAACGGCGTGTCACTTCAAGGCGTGGATACACCCATAGACATTAAAGATCGCCTCGGAATCCCATCACAGGCCTTTACCTTTCTGTCGGTGGGTTCGCTGATTAAGCGCAAAGGGTTCGACCGCCTTATTCGCGCAATGCGCATGCACAACTACCACCACCACAACCCTCACCTTGTTATTGTTGGTGACGGCGAAGAAAGAGAAGCATTGCAACAGCTTGCCGCGGATCTTGGTATCCAAGAACGAGTGCACTTTGTCGGGGAGCAACACAATGCCGGAGCTTGGATGTGTGGTAATGCAGACGCTTTTATTAGCGGCGCCTATGAAGAGGCCTTTGGTCTCGTGCTCGGGGAAGCGGCTTTAGCTCAACTGCCTATCGTGGCTCCTAAAACGGGAGGCATTCCTGAGTTGTTCGAGCATAATCACTCTGCATTGCTGTACCAGAACAGTGGAATGGCGAGCCTGTTAAACGCGATTCAACAAGTCATGCAAGACGCGGCATTAAGAAACAAGCTGGCGGAAAACGCTTACCTACATGCTAGCCAGAACTTAACGACGACTGCATCTATCAACGCTATTGAACGTATTTACGAAGGTGAACTTAATAACAACGCCATTACACCAATGCCAATGACTCACTGCATGAAGCCTCTTTCACGCTGGTTGAGCATCAATTGAGGAGCCCGGTCATGAAACGTGTATTGATGTTCGACGCCATCCCAATGCAAGGTGGATCCAAAATCGCGAATGCAGAGCTCCTTAAGCAGTGCGATAAGCTGAACGTGATTGGTTATCTACTCACTACAAATCCAGAGCATTGGGCGTCACTGCTTAGTGATACACCGCGTGTGCAAGTTATAAAAATAAAACCATCACCATTTAACTCGACTCATGGACTGACCTACTGGTTGATGAACGCTTACTACTTTCTCCAACTTCTCTACGCGTGCATGAAGCTGCCAAAAATAGATAGCTTTTTGGGCCTATCTTGTCCAAGTAATGATATGCCTTTGTACTTACTACGATTAATTAGCAAAAAGCCTGTGGTACAGATGGTTCATGGCCCTATTGGACGATCGAGATCTGCTGGCTACTGCTTAGTAAAAGCATCGGCAATTTACTACTTGGCAAACACCCGCGAATCAATGGTAGAAGCATTACAGGCCTACCTCAAAACAGAGAAGCCAGCCACCGAACGCTATTGGTGTGGTTTGAATACATCTACGTTTGTTAATGGATTATCGAAAGATCGCTGGCCAAAACAAGCGAATCCAATTTCAAGCCGCGTTTTCTGGGCAGCTAGCTTACTAAAATGGAAGAACATCGATCTTTTGCTTGATGCTTTAACACTTGATGAGTCGAAAAAGATCAAATCCACCGTGTGTTACATCAAACCTAACGTGGCAGGTGTGGAATATTCAACACCTGACTTCAACACACAAGGTGTTGAATGGCATGAGTGCCCAAACAACTTAGATGAATTGCGTTCACAGTGTGGTGTGTTTGTTTCCACCAGTCTCAACGAACCTTTTGGGTTATCTATTTTGGAGGCGCTCGCTGCAGGTATGTGTGTCGTCATTCCACATGATGATAGTTATTGGGACCGCGTGTTAACTCACGGCCGAAATTGTATTAAATACACGCCTAACAATGTGGCTTCGTTACACAACGCAATTCGCCTTTTGAATGAATCGCCGTGGATGAAAGTAACGATGGGTATCGAAGCACTCAATGTTTCTCAACTATACACAGCCGAACGTTGTTATTTGCCAATCGCCCAGCACCTTGCTGCCGAAATTGCTACCAACAATGATTGCACACTCAAGACACCGCGAGACATCAAAGGATATGATCATGTCTAAAGCAATGACCAACATGACGCTATTTGCTATCGCCTTAGTGATCAATAAAAGCATCAGCCTAATCATGCTGCCTGTATTGCCCCACTTTCTCTCACCAGAGCAAATGGGCAAGCTTGAGCTTCTAACAACCTTTGGTGTTGTTACGACCTTGTTTGTCAGTTTCTCTTTGCATGAAGCGCTGTATCGATTCGTCGGCGTTGAAAAGGATCAAAATACGCGCACAAGCCTACTAAACCAGCTGTACTCACTTGCTTTACTCATCGCTGGCGTCGTCGCTCTTAGCTTGCTCACTATCATTTTAATCGCCCCCATTCCCGCGCCTTTTACGCGAGTCGAATTTGCTATTGTTATGTTTGCTATCGTTCTAGAAGGCAGTATTGCAATCGGCACTGCCTGGTTAAGAACACAAGACGACAAAGCAAGAACACTGCTTAACGTCATGGTCACTACCACCATTTTTCAGGTCATTTTTATCGTCGCGGCGCTGTCTGTTCATCCCCATGTTATTTCTGTTTTGTGGGGTGGCTTGTTGGCTGCTATTACTCAATTTGTTTGGCTGCACATAGTTAACCGTTACAATGTCACCCTTCCTAAACTGACATTGGCAAAACAATACCTAAACTACTGCCTACCAATGATGATGGCCGGTTCAGTAGCATTTTGTCTCAATGGCGCTGAACGCTGGTTCATTGGTGCCAACACTTCTCTTGCGACGTTAGGGATTTACGCGATAGCGGTAAAATTTGCAGTGGGCATGTGTATTTTAGTGCAGCCATTTGGCATGTGGTGGATGCCACGTCGATTTAACTACTTAGAAGGGCGCAAGAGCACTGAAGCAGTGCGCATCACACACTTAGGTATGATTTACATTACAGGTTTGAGTGTAGTGGTCGGCACATTAGCAATGGTGATGATCACCCACTTACTGCCAGAAACCTATCATGAGGCGGTACTATTCAGCTTATTCTTGCTACCTATCGCCATGTTAAAAGAATGGAGCGAACTCATTAATATTTCCATTTTGTACAAGCGTCGTACTCGCTGGCTACTGGGTATAAATGTCGTCTCTGCGTGCGTTGCGATTGCTTTGCTGTTTGGCTTATCTTCTCTGGGTATTTATGGGGTGTTCATTGCGCTTTATTACGCACAACTGTGTAAGCTGGGCCTGACTTATGTAGTAGGCCAACAATGTATGGCGTTGCCTTTCCACCTAAGTCTGATGGTTTTATTACAGATTATATCCGGTGTGGCACTGTTCCTGCTTCACTCTTCACAATCAATAGGCATCGCCATCGCAATTTGCATTTTGACATGCAGTTTGCTGGCAGGGATAGCCACTCGCTACATGAGTAAAGAGACGCTAAATGCTCTCACTCGATACATAGTGAAACGGCGTGGACAGGTGAAGAGATACTCGTTATGAATGAAACCAAGGTGAGAACAAAACAGTCCATCGCAGCACTGACGATTACAGTCTGTATCGGCCTGCTTTGGATTGTTATGCCTCATCCCATTTTGATTGTTGCGTTGTGTTTCGCACCACTCGCGTTACTGTTTGTTCTCAATCAAACGTTTTGGCTTGTCACACTGTTCGTTATTTTTTCATTCTTTCGTATTCACGAAGCCTTTCCTGTTATCTATAACTTCAAGATCCCATTACTGTTATCACTGGGGGCACTCGCCGCACTCGCCTTTCACCTTCTTATAAGCCGCCAGATTACAGCTTTTTGGCACCCTTCATTAAAGTGGCTGTGTATATTTTGGGGTCTGGTGATCATCGGAATCATATTCGCTTCCAGTCGTGATATCGCAATAACGGTGTTCAAAAACACCTATTGGAAAATCATCATTATGACGTTGGCCATCACCTGGCTTATTACTAAACCTTCACAGCTCGCTCAGATGTCAAAAGCAATTATTTTCGCCGGATTATTGATTGGTCTAGTGGCATTACAAAACGCAGCGAATGGCATTGATTTAGTCGAAGGAACGCGCGTGTCAATAGGACGATCCATAGGTTCAGTACTTGGCGATCCTAACGATTTGGCACTAGTGCTGATGTTTCCCCTTGCCTTTACCGTTAGTCAATTGATGGAGAAGCATTCCCCCAAGCATCTCAGGCTCTTTGCCCTTATCACCTGTTTGGTTTTGTTCTTTGCGATCATTGAGACTCAGAGCCGCGGTGGGTTACTCGGTTCACTGTCTGTATTTGCCTACTTTGCTTTTAAACACATCAAAAGCAAAACATTAGTCTTGGTACTAGGCGCCGTAGCAGCCATCGTACTCTACGCATTCGCTGGTATTTCAGGACGAGAATCGGGGGGAGCCGCTGAGGATGGTATAGATGCCTCTGCGATGGGGCGACTTTATGCGTGGGAAGCGGCATTTAAAATGGCGCTGCATCACCCGTTGACTGGCGTAGGTCTAGATAACTTTTACTTTAATTACTATTTCTACAGCCCACACTGGGATGGTATCAACCACGCGGTCCATAGTACTTGGTTTGGCGTGTTAGCAGAAACGGGTTTTGTCGGGCTCGCGGTGTTCATTACTTTAATTGTGTCATTGATCCGCACCTCTTTGCATTCCATCTCATTGCTGACACCAAAATCAGATTACACCCTCTCTGTAGGAGCAAACGCCGTGTTAAGTGGGCTTATCGGTACCATCGTATCAGGCACTTTTCTGACTCAAGGTTTCACCTGGCCAATTTACATTCTAGCGGCATTAACAGTTGTCGTTAGCCGAATTGTTCAAAGTGACTGTCAAAATGAGAAATCCTAGTTTCAAACATAAACAAAACCCATAACTCACTGTTTTAAAATGGCTAATTCCTTGGCACGCATTGTGATTACTCACTTGATTAGTAATCAAATAACCAAGACTCAAGGAGAGCCACATGACGGACATCGTAGTATTTGGAGAAGATTTTGGTGGGTTACCCTCTTCCACTCAGCATATTGTCAAGCGACTAGCAGCGAACCATCGAATCCTTTGGGTGAACTCCATTGGCCTTCGTCAACCTAAGCTGGATTCTAAAGACATACAACGTGCGTTAAACAAACTCACTCGTGTATTTCATAACGTAGGCTCACACAAGCCAACATTGGACTCTGAAACAAACCCAAACATTCACATCATCAACTTGCTCACGATTCCTGCCCCTAGTTCTGCACTAGCAAGAAAAGTGGCCGCTAAGATGATGAAACACCAACTCAACAAACAATTACAAGCTCTTGGTTTTGATAAGCCTGTATTTTGGACGTCGCTCCCGACTGCTGCCGATCTTTGTGCAGAAATGAACCCACGTGGACTGATTTACTATTGTGGTGATGACTTTAGCGCTTTAGCTGGCGTTGACCACGACACGGTAGCCAAGCACGAACGTACACTGGTTAACGCGGCTGATGTGATTTTTACAGCAAGTGACAAACTCGCCACTCAATTTCCATCTGGTAAAACCGTCACTTTACCTCACGGTGTCGACTTTAGTTTGTTCTCTGAGCCAGCACCTAAGGCTGAAGATTTTCCTAATAATGGTCGCAAAGTGCTGGGCTTTTATGGCAGTTTGTCTGAATGGTTAGACTACGACTTAATTGCCCAAGTCGCAGACCAAGCGCCTGACTGGGATCTCGTGTTCATCGGCCCCAACGAGTTCAGTGACAATCCACTTCCACAAAGAAGCAACATATACTACCTGGGCCCGAGAGCGCATCACACTCTGCCACGTTACTCTCAACACTGGGATGCCAGTTGGTTGCCCTTTGTTGATAACGCTCAAATCAAAGCGTGTAATCCGCTTAAACTTCTTGAGTACTTGGCAACAGGAACCTCTGTTATCAGCACACCCTTTCCCGCATTAATGCCGTACAAGCATATGCTCCACATAGTTCAAAATGTCGAAGATGTATGCGCCAGTCTCGCTCACCTGATCCCACCCCCGGCAAACTCAAAGCAATACGTTCAACAGCAAAGCTGGGAAGCAAGAGCCAACCAAGTTGAGAAATTAGTGAGGACGCTATGAACGATTTGAGAGAGAACCTTAGTGTATTACTACATGGCGCTTGGCGACGTCGTTACATGATCGTTATACCAATGCTTGTCTTACCGGTGCTGGGTTTCATCGTAAGTAAGCTGGTTCCGACGACTTATGTTGCTCATACCAGCATGCTTATTCAAGAGACAGCGAAAATGAACCCGTTCCTTCAAGACCTTGCCGTCTCAACAATGCTTAAAGACCGATTGAGCGCACTCAGTACTCTGCTAAAAAGCCGACACGTTTTGTATTCTGTCGCAAAAGAACAATCGCTGATCAATGACGAGATGAGTGCAAAAGAGCAAGAGTTCATCATAAAAGATCTTGCGTCGCGCCTGTCTGTTCAGCCACTCGGTAAAGACTTCATTCAAATTCAATTGCAAAGTGGTAAATCAGAAGGAATGGAGTCGATGCTGCTCTCTGTCAGAGAGCATTTTGTCGAACAGCTTTTGGCTCCTGAGCGTTCTTCGATTAAAGATTCGAGCCATTTTTTGACTATCCACATCAACAAACGCAGGGAAGAACTAGACAAGGCAGAGCAAGCCTTTGCAGAATATAAAAATACTTACTCAGACGCGACGCCCGAAATGCAAGCTCAAAGCCTTACTCGCCTTGCTAGCCTCAAACAAACGCTAGCCGAAAAGGAGGCGGAGCTTGCTGGTGTTTCACGAAGTCTAGGCAGTTTGGATCAACAACTATCCAAAACGAACCCGGTTATCGGTAAACTGGAAGAGCAAATCATCGACATTCGTAGTGAACTTACCCTGCTTCGCGCTAAATACACAGAGGCGCATAGTTTAGTGCAAGGTAAGTTGCGAGAATTAAACCGGTTGGAGCAGGAACGCTCGGTACTCTTGAACTCTAAACAACCAGAACTAAACAGTGCTCAACTATGGGATATCGCGAGCAATACCACAGTAAACAGTCTTGGCGAAGCACAGCCTCTACTTGTCTCCCAACTACATCAATTACAAATGATGCGCGGACGTTTTGAAGCACTTACGGAAGAAACCAACAGCTTGCGAGACATGATCCAAGAATTAGAGCGAAATGCGCACCAATTTGGGAGCACAGCAACAGAAATAAACCGCTTAGCTCGTGACGTCGCAGTGAAGAGAGAAATGTATGATGAACTCGTCGAACGCTATGAGATGGCCCAACTAACGGGTTCTTTGGGAGAGTTTGAAGAGAATAAGCGCGTAAAAATCATTGATGAACCGTTCACGCCAACAATTCCAACTAACTTACCTAGTTTTGTATTTGTCATTTTAGGATTTATTGGTGGCGCTGGTTTAGGCATTGGATTAGCGACGATACTAGAGTTAGCCGATAACTCTATCCGCTCTAAAAGAGCATTAGAAAAACACCTTGGTGTTCCTGTCATCACCACTTTACCTAACGTAGTGTACGGAAACTAACCGCCATAAGAACTCATTTACAAGCACTCGGTCGGCGAGTGCTTTTCTTTTACTACTGCCTTATACAGCCTCATAGCATGTCCACTAATATGAATCTCAAATTGAGAATAAACATAAAGCCTCACAAACATCAATATTAACTTATTGTTTTTAAATGATTAATTTTTTGGCACGCAGTCTGCAATTCCTAAATAAACAAAGAACTCAACGAGGGTTTGAAAATGGAATTCAGACAAAAACACAATAACACTAAGCACAGCAAAAAAGTGATATTACACGTCGTGCAACACTTAGCTCCTGGTGGTTTAGAAACGCTCGTACTAGAAATGCTTCGTTTTGCGCAGCCAAACCATTCCGTTTTTGTCGTGAGCTTAGAAGGAAGCAAAGAACATGCACTACAAGGCTGGCAAAAACTATTGCCCTACCAAGGCCAACTGCACTTTCTTAATAAGAAACCTGGATTCAGCGGAAAAACCATCAGTACGCTGACTTCCATGCTCAAAGGACTTAAGCCTGACGTGGTCCACACTCACCATATCGGCCCACTTCTGTATGGTGGTATTGCTGCACGTTTAGCGCACGTACCTGTAGTGATTCATACCGAGCACGACGCATGGCACCTTAATAACAAAAAATCAGCTCGACTACAGTCCCTTTTGCTAACGATGATTCGCCCGCAAGTAGTTGCCGATGCTAACTTTGTCGCCCATCAAATACAGACTAAGTTAAAGTATCGCAAAATTTGTACTATCCATAACGGGATTGACTGTCAGAAGTTTAAAAGCGGTGACCAAACGGCAACAAGACACTTGTTTGAACTTCCAACCGACAAAATCGTGATTGGCGTTGCCGGGCGTCTAGAAGCAGTTAAAGGCCATAAAGTGCTTATCGAAGCCTTCTCTCATCTTGCGCCAAACACACACCTAGCAATAGCCGGTGATGGTTCTCAGCGAACTCAATTGGAAGCACAAGTTAGAACGTTAAAACTTGAAGATCGAGTAACCTTTTTAGGTTTGGTGGACGATATGCCCAGCTTTTACCAAAGCCTAGACTTGTTTTGCTTACCATCACTTCAAGAGGGCTTTCCTCTCTCAACCCTCGAGGCTCAAGCATGTGACATTCCTTGCGTCGCGACGGATGTTGGCGGCGTGAAAGAGACGCTCTGTCCGAACAACAGCACACTGGTTGAAGCAAATCGCGTGTTTTTGTTGGCCGAAGCGTTATCACAACAACTGGAATCATCACACCGTTCTCCTCGAACTTTTATTCTCAAACACTTTGATATCAGAGACATGGTGAGTCGCTACTCACGTTTGGCCAAGGAGGCTAGCTATGAATGATTTACTTTGGATTATAGGGTTTGGTTTATCCGCATTTTTGATTGTCTATCATCACGTTGGGTACCCACTGCTCCTTAAATGGCTTCCTTTAAAACGGCAAGCCGAAACCAAAGCACCATTTGTAGAGCGAGCTTACAAAGCCTCCAAAACAGATAACCAGCTACCCTCTATTACTGTCATCGTGCCCGCCTACAATGAAGAACAATGGATAGCAGAGAAGATCCGTAACCTTGCGAGCCTAGATTACCCGAGGGATAAATTAAGGGTAGTGATCGCATGTGATGGCTGCACAGATAACACAGCCGAGATTGCGCAAGCGACAATTCAAGAAGCAATCTGCTCTGATACTCTGTTCATTATTAATGATCACCAAGTCAATCGCGGTAAAGTTGCCCTACTCAACGAAGAAATGCGTCATGTTAGCTCGGACATTACCGCGCTGAGTGACACGTCGGCATTGATTTCTTGCGATTCTCTGTTGCTAGCTAGTCAGCATTATCAAAATGAGAACGTTGGAGTGGTTAACGCAACATATCAAATAATGAGTACTGATAACCAAGGTGAAGCGGCGTATTGGCAATACCAGTCTCGAGTAAAGCACCAAGAATCCTTGTTAGGTTCAACGATTGGTTCCCACGGTGCGTTTTACACTTTCAGAACTCACTTATTTGAACCACTGGAAGTTAGCACCATTAATGACGACTTTATTCTCCCTATGAGAATCGTTTTGCGAGGCTATAGCGCTATTTACGAGCCAAACATGCTGGCGCTTGAGCTCGAACAAAGCTCAGATGACGCAGATTTCAAACGACGCCTAAGAATTTCAGCAGGTAACATGCAGCAGCTCATGCAATTAAAGAAATTACTGCTACCTCGCTATCGTGGCACTGCCTTTGCATTTCTATCGGGAAAGGTCCTGCGCTTAGCAACACCCTATTTGATGATTGTTTGCTTTATTTGCTCACTACTACTGGCACACAATCCGCTGTTTCAAGTAATGCTGTTCGCACAAGTTGGTATTTATAGCATCGCGCTTATCACTTACTTGATGCCAGCACTTAACACAATTAAACCTTTTAAGCTGATTAGTTACATCGTCATTGGTCATCTCGCCAACTTTATCGGCGGTATGAAATATTTACTCGGAATGGAAAATGGACGTTGGAAACGCGTCAACCAATAAGGAAAGCATCATGAAAAACTCACGCTACGATTCAAATGTATGCCACGCGAAAAGAACGTTTGATGTACTGGTTGCAATGCTTATTTTGGTCGTCACTGCACCACTTTTCCCATTTATCGCGCTAGCGATCAAAACCACATCGAAAGGCCCTGTGATTTATCGCCAATTGCGAGTAGGACGCTGCACACCAGAAAAAATGGATCTTTTTCAAATCATGAAGTTTCGCACCATGTATATTGATGCAGAGCAACGCTCTGGCGCAGTATGGGCAACTGAAAATGATCCCCGCATCACGCCAGTAGGACGCTTTTTACGCAAAACGCGTTTAGATGAACTACCTCAACTGTTTAATGTGTTGAAAGGTGAAATGTCGATGATTGGGCCGCGCCCAGAACGCCCAGCTTTCTACCAGAAATTGGAAGATGAAATCCCCTACTTTGTAGAGCGCACATATGGCGTGTTACCGGGTATCACAGGCTTAGCTCAGGTTAACCAAGGCTATGATGCATGCATTGAAGATGTAAGACGCAAAGTTGGGTTTGACCACAGTTACGCACTAAGCTTAGGTTCGTTTTACTCTTGGATTTCAATGGACCTTTCAATCATGAGCAAAACATTCGTTGTGATGATTGACGGACGAGGTCAATAACTTCCGGTTCTGGTAACGGTCACTCTTGCCACTGGCGGCGCATCTTTTCTATCGTCGCTGGTGGCACGTCATGAATGCTTTGATACGCTCCGTGACACACTTTAATTTCCACCTCGATGCGCTTCTTCATGCAGTAGTCCATGTAACGCTTCATCTCCCAATGTCGAACAAACGTATTGCTCACAATCACGACTCTCCCTTTGTTCAACCACTTTCTAGTTTGCTGAAAACACCACTCATGCGCTTGAGGTAATTGAACCGGTTCAAAGTGATAATCACCTTCATCATTTTCAAAATACATGTCAGCTTCAAAATGCTTAGCACCAAGCTCTATTGCCAGTTGTTTTGCTAAGGTTGTTTTACCTGACCCCGGAAGTCCACGAATAAGAATGAGTTTAGCCAGTGACATAATGCAGTTTAATGAGGTGGGAATAAGCCTAAACTGTAACGAAATTATTGGAAAAGAAAAGTAGAAATAAAAAATGCCGAGCACATTAGGCTCGGCATTTAAACTCAATCATGGATCGTGTTGTATTTATTTGTAAGCTGGCAGTTCTGTTCTTAACCCTTTCACCAAACTTACGCACATCAACAGCAGAACAAAAGTAAACGGTAACCCTGTTGCAACAACGCCTGATTGCAATGCTTGCAAGGCTTCTTTACCGCCAACCCACAGCATTACGGCTGCAATTGCGCCTTCAATACACGCCCAGAAAATGCGTTGCGGTACTGGTGCATCAATCTTACCACCGGCGGTAATACTATCGATAACCAGCGAGCCAGAGTCTGACGATGTAATAAAGAATACCAGAATCAGCACGATAGAAAGCATTGAAATCACTGAGCTATACGGAAGCGCATCGTAAACATGGAACAGAGTCAATGAAATATCAGTTAGGCCATTTGCACCTAGCTCACCAACTTTATTCACCACTTGGTCAAGCGCGATACCACCAAACACAGACATCCAAATCAAAGTAACAACTGTAGGAATAACGATGACTGCGAATAAGAATTCTCGAACCGTACGACCTTTAGACACACGCGCGATAAACATACCAACAAACGGTGACCAAGATACCCACCAAGCCCAGTAGAATACCGTCCAGCCGTGCATCCAAGTTTCATCTTCACGACCGTGAGGGTTACTCAATGGAATAATATTTTCAATGTAAGCCATTGTTGTGTCGCGTAGCGAGCTCCACGCCGTATCAAACGTGATGAAGGTAATGAAAATAAGCAGCGCAAACGCAACCACCATATTGACGTTACTCAGTAGCTTAACACCACCATCAATACCACGAATCACTGATAGCACCGCGATAAAGGTAACGAAGGTGATCACAATCATTTGTGTACCAATGCCGCCTTCTAGACCAAAGACATGGTTAATACCACTGGTCGCCTGCTGAGCACCCAGACCTAGCGACGTTGCAAGACCAAATAGCGTCGACAAAACGGCAAGGATATCAATAACGTGACCTAACCAGCCCCATGCACGGTCACCAAAAATTGGATAGAACGCCGCGCGCAATGAAAGTGGTAAACCTTTGTTAAATGCAAAAAACGCTAATGCTAGTGCAACGAGTGCGTAAATACTCCAACCATGCACACCCCAGTGGAACATAGTGGCACCCATCGCGAGGGATTTTGCTTCTTCGGTGTATGGTACTGCGTTCAGTGGCATTCCCCACCAATCAGTGAAATACGCGGTCGGCTCAGCCACACTCCAGAACAGAAGACCAATACCCATACCCGCGGCGAAAAGCATCGACAACCAAGAAACGGTTGAGTGATCCGGCGTTGCTTCTTTGCCACCTAAGCGGATTTTACCTAGCGGAGAAAAAAGAAGAGCAACGGCGAACAATAAGAAGAAGTTTGTCGACCACATAAAAAACGCATCAAACTGTTCGATAATTCCGTTTTTTAGACCGTTTAATACGTCTCGAGCAGTGGTTGGCTCAACAAGAAGAAGTGAAATCAGACAGAAAACAACGAGCCCCGCACTAATGCCAAAAACCGGGTTATGTATATCGAATCCCCACTTTTGAACGTTATCCTGTCCAACCTGATAATCGGTTGTATCAATACTATATTTTTTAAATGCATTATCCATAAATACAAATTTAACGTGAATTTGAAACGCCCCTCAGGTGAGAAGAACTCCAATACCGCCCTCCATTAATTTGAACTCTAAAGTTTTAAAGCGGGAAGAATTTTAGCAGCAATCACATATTTTTGCAAAAAGTCGTGATTTATTGCATTTTAAGCTCAATTCGAGACAGATGAAGGGGAAATAATATCAACACAAAAATTATGAGGTCTAACGATTTATTTTGTCGTAGGTTGTAGACTAGAAAAGACACAAGAAATACTTAAGTTCATAGCCAGTCACTGCGCAAATAGAGAAGACCTGCGCTGATTTGGTTTCACAATTAACGACGAAACCAAATCAGCAAACCTTTCATCCAGCGAGCGTTATAAGAAATGGAAGGTGATGTTCCCTGTTACGCTGCTAACGGTATCGCTATCGCCTTCAATATCCACGCCAAACGCTTGATAACTCGCGCCCACAGACACATTGTCAAGCAAGAAGTATTCGGCACCAACACCATACATATAAGAGACGCCATCATCTTTGTCTAAGTTTCTCAGTCCACCGTCATAATCAACGTTGAATGCATTGATGCCGCCTTTTGCGTAAACGTGTAACGGGCCGAAGTCGATACTAGGTTTCGCCGCTAAATAGAATGAATCAAAATCAGCGCTACCCCTGCTGCCACTCAAAGATAAATCCACTTTGCCGTGGTTAAAGTAGCCTGCCTCAATGCCAATGAATGGCAAAATACCAGTACCGACATGAATACCATAAGTTGTATCATTTTCGCTGTCGATATCGGACTGACCAATTTGGCCACCAGCGTAAATCCAAGAGTCAGCCATTGCTGACGTTGAGCACAACGTTAGAGCGAATAACGAGAGTGTTTTTTTCATACTATCCCTTCCTGATCGATTCCTAAGCGAAACATTACGCAAATATGCGCATTTAATCGCCACTATATATTGGAAAGCATAGGCATTTTAAGACTCTAAAAGTGAATAATTTATGTTCAACTTTTGTTTTGTGACTTCCAGACAAAAAAACACCGACATAAAGCCGGTGTGTTTCATATGGTGTTAGAAAGCTTGACGCTTATAGGAAATGTAGTGTTGCGTTAACAGAGAACGTGCTGATATCGTCTTTACCAGCAGTGTAGTTCATGTAGCTAGCACCAACAGACATTGGGCCAAAAATGAAGTACTCAGCACCCACACCGTACATTAGGTCCAAATCGTCATCGTCTTTGCCGCCTTTAACTTTTTTGTCCCACTGATGGAAACCACCTTTTGCGTACACGTGTAGCGGACCGAAGTCGATGCTTGGCTTAAGTGCTGCGTAGTAAGAAGTTAGCTTAGTGTCTTGACCATTTACGTTAAATTCACCGTGTTGTGTTACACCAGCTTCAACACCAATGATAGGTAGAATGCCTGTACCAACGTGAACAGAGTATGATGTGTCTGTCTCACCTTTGTAGTCAGACTGACCTACTGTTGCACCACCGTAAATCCAAGAATCCGCCATTGCCGCAGAAGATGCGCCAAGTAGCGCCACTGCTAATAGAGTTTTTTTCATCATCTACCTTTACTCTTTATTATTCCCACGTCTGCATAACTCAGTCGTTGGTACTACAAATAAAGGGAGGCGAACTATTGCCTCCCAGAACTAAAAAATAATGCTTATTGAGTTACTAGCAATTAGTGTACCAGCAACTTCTTAAGCGATAATTACAAACCTGACACTATTTTACTGGTTGATTAGCAAGCATCAATCGCGTTTTTGACTCGTTTATCAGAAACAGGATAAGGAGTGCCTAATTGTTGAGCAAAATAACTCACGCGAAGCTCTTCAATCATCCAACGCACTTCTTTTACATTTTCAGGAATGGCCACACCTTTCGGGATCTTGTTCAGCAACTCTTTATAGTCTTGAGTCACAGATTCAATCTTCAGCATATGTAAACGATCTTTGTTTGGATCGATTGGCAACTTCTCCATACGACGCTCTATCGCGCGCATGTAGCGAAGAATATCCGGCAAGCGTTTCCAGCCACATTCCGTTGCAAAGCCTTTGAAGATCAAGCCTTCAATTTGTGCTTTGATATCGGACAGAGCAAACGCCATTGTGAAGTCGATCTTGCCTTTTAGCTTCTTATTGATGCTAAACGCCGTGGTCAGAATAGTCTCAACCTGTTGAGCAATCTCTACAACGGTGTCACCCAATTCAGCACGAACGTGTTCTTTCAACGCTTCGAACTTCTCTGGCTCCCAAACTAAACCACCCTGCTCTTCAATAAGCTTATCGACACCACAGGCAATGCAGTCATCTATCAGATCAAGCACTTTGCCGTATGGATTAAAGTACAGACCCAGCTTCGATTTGTTCGGTAAGTTGGCGTGCAAATATTTAATTGGCGACGGTACGTTCAATAAAATTAGGCGACGCTGACCAGCACGCATTGCCGTTATCTGCTCGTACTCCGTTTCGTAGAGTTTGATTTCAACGCTGTCTTTGGTATCAACAAGCGCCGGATACGCTTTTACATCGTAGCCGCCACGTTTTTGTTGATACACTTTCGGCAATTCTCCAAAACTCCACGTATGCAGACCTTGCTGTTCGATATCGTCATCCGCAACTTTGGAAAGCGTTTCTTGAACTTTGTCTTTCAAACTTTCTTTCAGTTCATGAAGGTCTTTGTTTTCCTTCAGTTTACGATTTCGGTGATCAACCGCACGAAACGTGACTTTCAAGTGCTCAGGTACTTGTTCCAAGTTCCAGTCTTCACGCAGCACTTCTACGCCCGTCATGCGTCGCAACTCTTTCTCCAATGAATCTAACAGCGGCGCTTCCATTGGCGTAACGCGCGCTAATAATGCATCGGCATAGTTCGGCGCAGGCACAAAGTTCTTACGAATTGTCTTTGGCAACGATTTAATCAAGCTAACCACAAGCTCATGGCGTAAACCTGGGATCTGCCAGTCAAAGCCCGCTGGTTCAACTTGGTTTAAAATCGGCAACGGCAAATGCACTGTGACACCGTCACTATCATCGCCTGGTTCAAATTGGTAACTCAATTTGAGCTTCAAACCATTTTGATGCCAGAAGTTCGGGTAATCCAAATCGGTCACATGGCTAGCATCACCCTTGAACAGCATCTCTTTTTCAAAGTTCAGCAGTTCCGGATTTTCTTTAGATGCCTTTTTCCACCACGTATCGAAATGCTTACCAGACACCACTTCGGTGCCAACGCGTTGGTCATAGAAATCAAACAGCTCATCATCATCCACTAAGATGTCTCGACGACGAGATTTATGCTCAAGCTCTTCCACTTCTTGCAGAAGCTTACGGTTTTGCTTAAAGAACGCGTGTTTGGTTTCCCATTCACCCTCAACCAATGCACTACGAATGAAGATTTCGCGACTTACGATCGAATCGATACTGCCGTAGTTGACCAAGCGTTTCGGTACGATTGGTACGCCGTAAAGCATCACTTTTTCGTGCGCCATCACCGCAGCACGTTTCTTCGACCAATGCGGTTCGCTGTAACTGCGCTTAATAAGGTGTTTAGCTAACGGCTCAATCCATTCTGGCTGAATCTTGGCAATAATGCGGCCCCAAAGTTTCGAGGTTTCCACCAGCTCGGCTGACATAATCCATTTAGGTTGTTTCTTGAATAATCCCGATGCTGGGAAGATATGAAAGCGAGCGTTACGCGCGCCTTGATATTCATTCTTTTCTTGGTCTTTCATGCCGATGTGCGACAGCAAACCAACCAAAATGGCACTGTGTACGCCATGGTAAGAAGCGGGCTCATCGTTAAGCTTGAACTCCATCTCACGCATCGACTGATGAATTTGGAAGTACACGTCTTGCCACTCGCGAACGCGCAAGTAGTTCAAATAGTCTTGCTTACACTGTTTGCGGAACTGATTGCTAGACAAGGCTTTTTGCTGCTTTTGGATGTATTCCCACAAATTCACAAATGTCAGGAAGTCCGACTCTTCATGGAAGAAGCGACGATGTTTATCGTCTGAAGATTGTTGTTTATCTGAAGGACGTTCGCGTGGATCTTGAATCGACAAGGCCGCTGCAATGATCATCACTTCTTTAAGCGCACCATATTTTGGCGCTTCCAATACCATACGCGCCAAGCGCGGATCGATTGGCAAACGCGCTAATTGGCGACCAATGGAAGTCAGGCGCTTTTTCGGGTCTTTTACCTCAGAGTTAATCGCACCAAGCTCTTCCAGCAAACGCACGCCGTCTTGGATGTTACGTTTATCCGGTGCTTCCACAAACGGAAACGCTTGAATATCACCCAAACCAAGTGCCGTCATTTGCAAGATAACCGACGCTAGGTTGGTACGCAGGATTTCAGGATCAGTAAACTCTGGGCGTGACTCAAAATCTTCCTCTGAGTACAGACGAATACAAATACCCTCTTCCACACGACCACAACGACCTTTTCGCTGGTTCGCACTCGCCTGAGAAACTGGCTCGATTGGAAGACGCTGAACCTTGGTACGGTAACTGTATCGGCTAATACGCGCTGTACCCGGGTCAATAACGTACTTAATACCCGGAACAGTTAGCGAGGTTTCTGCCACGTTGGTTGCCAGTACAATTCGGCGACCAGTGTGAGGTTGGAAAATCTTATTCTGCTCACCTGCCGACAAACGCGCGTAAAGCGGCACAATTTCCGTGCTCTTCAGATTACGTTTGGACAATGCATCTGCGGTATCACGGATTTCACGTTCACCGTTCATGAAAATCAGGATGTCACCTAAACCTTCATCGCACAGTTCATCTACCGCTTCGAAGATGCCTTCAAGCTGGTCACGATCATTGTCGTCATCACCGCTTAGTGGGCGGTAACGTGTTTCTACTGGGTAAGTACGACCCGATACTTCAATGATTGGTGCATTGTTGAAGTGTTTTGAGAAGCGTTCTGGGTCGATGGTTGCCGACGTGATGATCACTTTCAAATCAGGACGACGTGGCAGCAACTCTTTCAAGTAACCCAAGATGAAATCGATGTTGAGGCTGCGCTCGTGCGCTTCATCGATAATGATGGTGTCGTATTGATTCAAGAAACGGTCATGCTGAATTTCAGCTAGCAAGATACCGTCCGTCATCAATTTGATTTGGGTATTTTCAGAGATCTGATCGTTGAATCGAACCTTGTAACCAACAAACTCACCAAGCTTGGTTTCCATCTCTTCGGCAATACGGTTAGCAACCGAACGCGCTGCAAGACGACGAGGCTGAGTATGACCAATCAGACCAAATTTACCGCGACCAAGCTCAGCACAGATTTTGGGTAGCTGAGTGGTTTTACCTGAACCGGTTTCACCCGCGACGATAACCACTTGGTTTTCTTCGATCGCTTTCGCAATATCGTCGCGTTTTTGGCTGACTGGAAGAATTTCAGGGTATTCAATCGTTGGTTTGTAGCTACTACGTTGCTCCACAACCATCATGGATTTGGCGATGTCTAATGCGATTTCGTCGAACACAGCATTACGCGCTGCGTCCTTCTTAATTTTGCTTGCACCAGAAATACGTTTACTCAAGCGGAAACGGTCGCGCATCATGCACTGATTCAGCGCTTTACGCAGAGATGCAGCACTATTCACTTGAGCCTGAGGTGTTTGAGCTTGTTTCGCTGTCGCTTTTTGCGCACCATTTGACGGTGTCGCTTGCTCTTCAGCTAGATTCTTTTTTGGGGGCTGTGACGAAGTCAAAGCGTTTCCTATTCTTTTCATTACAAAAACTGCGCGGATTGTATCACACAAGATCTGTAACAAGATAACCGAAAGCTCATTCAATTTTTTCGAACATGTTCAGCGAATCGCTAGGCTTTTGAACTCACTCACGTTGCTTATAATGGCTCCCATAGTCGAAAGCACTTATTTAAGGAATAACCATTATGTCTCGTGTACTAGCTCTAAAATCAAGCATCCTTGGCGATTACTCTCAATCAAACAAATTGGTTGAAGACTTCATCAAAAATGTAGACCAAGACAAGCTTACTGTTCGTGACTTGGCTGCAAACCCGCTACCTGTTTTGGACTTCGCCGTTGCGACTGCACTGCGCGCTACGGAAGATCTTTCACAAGAACAGCAAGCGGTAGTCGACTTGTCTGACACCCTTATTGAAGAAGTAAAGGCCGCAGACACTTTGGTTATTGCCGCTCCAATGTACAACTTCACCATCCCGACTCAGCTTAAAAACTGGATTGATTTGATTGCTCGTGCAGGCGTGACATTCAAATACACAGAAAACGGCGTTCAAGGTTTGATTGAAGGTAAAAAGGCGATTGTAGTAACGACTCGTGGTGGTATTCATAAAGATTCACCAACTGACAACGTTACGCCATACCTACGCACTGTACTGGGTTTTGTAGGAATCACTGATGTAGAATTTGTTTACGCAGAAGCGCTAAACATGGGTGAAGATGCAGCTGCAAAAGGCATTTCAGAAGCGCAAAGCCAACTTGCAACAATGGCGTAAGTTAGAATAAACCAGAATACAAAAGGGATTGGTTCGCGCTAATCCCTTTTTGGATCCTGATGCCTTGATCGTATTTATAGGGTCTCTTACATCGTCAAAGACGATTCACTTTCTCCAAGTTGCGTATTGCATCGAGGTAGACTTTTTCTAAAGACCGCTCAGCTTCGCTTATCATATTCTCGATCATCGCATTAAACGCGACATCGCTACGGATTTCTATATTGTCTCCCGCCTTAACGTCAAGAGAGTTGACGTACAACACCAACCATTCATCTCCCTCCAAATGCCCTTCTCCGTGAATGGCAAAAAAGCGTTTAGCAAATTCATAGTTAGTACAATTTATCGTTTCAATTTGAATATTGAATGAGGAGTCGATACTCATGGTGCTCATGCCATCCGATTCATCAGATGCATCACAAACAGCCTTAACTCTGGCACGATATACGAAATTTCTCGTTGAAAGCAGCATAGTATTATTCATCTTTACTCATAATGGGCGATAAATAAGTCAGTTGCAAATCCGACCTATATGCATCTCGCGATGCGCTAAAACTCGAACTGGAAATAAATAGTATTGTAGTTGCTCCCACCTTTAATTCGCCCAAACTGGGAAGCGCTTTCAAAAATCGCCGAGCGGTGATGCAATGAATAGCCCACCCACATATTGTTCCAGCTCTTTTGGTTGAAGAGATCGCCTACATTGACATCAAACGAGAAATCTAGGTAGTTGAGCAACTTGCTTGGTGTATAACCCTTGTCTTCCATTTCTGTGCCTTCAATATAGGTAATGCTATCAATGTATGACATACCTTCCGCTACACCAAATCGCCAAGTCGTAGGCCAATTAACCGTATAATAAGCCTTAATCGCCATGACGTATTCTGTGCTCGCAGACTGAACACTGGACGACCAGTGATGAACCAACCCTGGCGTTAAATAAATATCAAGAGGAAAACCAAACAGCTCATCCGTTAATGGATGCCCATAAAACAATGAAGTAAGTTGATTGTCGTATGGGTCTCTTTCTCTCTCAAAGCTAAATATTTCACCGATGTTCGAAGGCGTCGCCCAACCATGCGCAATACGTAGATATGCTTTATTGCTCAGTGTTGGTTTCGGAGCTTGGCTTTTATCGTTGAAAAAGCCAAAACCAACAAACACTTCTCCCTGATACCGATCTTCTACAAGCTGACTGTTGTAGGCGTTATCATCTAAGCGAGTAACACTCGTCTCACCCAATAAATACAAATTTGAAGTTACATGGTAACGCGCTTTAATACCAAGATTGGTGTCAAGCCCAGCTCCAATTCTCTCGCCAGTAATATCCTTAAAGGAATAATATTCACTATTGAAATCAGCGTCTTTGTATCGAATCGTAATCGATGGCTCTAATTCCCAATCACCAAATACATAATTGGCAGCAAGGCGGTAATTAGAGTGAAACTGGAGTTCGTCGTCCGTCATCAACTCTACTTCTGCGCGCCAAGTGTCGTTAATGCTATAACGCACTTGCCCACCGAAATCGACTCTGTCCCCTTCATTAGCATTTTGTAGCGACATGGGAATATCGACAAATCTCAATCGCATGAGTGCGCTCGCGCGCCAGTCGGAATCACTCTCGTTATACAAAAAAGCGCCACCTTCAATGCCATTGATATACACATGTTCGTTTTCAAAGAACATCATTGGTACAAATGTACTCACCGTAGAGTCATTATCGGCGGTGTAAAACGGAATCGATGCTGTGCGATACATCGCAGCAATCCCCCACGTTTGTTCTTCTGAACCATGCGCAGAAGAAACTGCCGCAGCTAAAGGTAAAGCGAGTGTTGTTAGAATTAATCTCTTCATGAGTTCGAAAAATGTTGGTTGAGAAGCAGGCAAACATCAATGATTTGCCATTAAAAGCTTATGTTCTGCTGATGATAGCCGTTACAATGGCAAATGTTGTCATCCTCGTGACAGTTTGAGTCCCAAGATCATATTAATATTGCACGACTAGGTGAGCTTGTTTGCGAGTATTTTACCATCACAACAAGCGCTTAAACTCTAGCTTAGTTCTAAATCAAACATAATGAAGTAAAAAGTGAAAGCATCAGAACTCATCTCTACCTTGAATCATTTACCCGCAGATACAGACCCAGACATTGTGATGGGAGAAGCATGGCTGCCAGAGAGGTTGATAGGGACTCAACTCGATGGTGACATGTTGTTTTTGCACTTTGATAATGCACCAGAAGATGGTCAAGGTGACGAAGAAGGGCGTGGCTTCGTCGAACACGAAATCGACCTAATTAGAACTCGGCTTCAGCAAATTTTGGATGAAGACAGTGATAACGCGTCAAAAGCCGATGCGATGCTTGGTTTGTTCCTTATGGGACATGAACTTAGTAGCTCGCAAGTTATCGAAATATTAGAAGAAGAAGCTGACACATAAGGAGCCGTTTTGCCAGCATTGATGAACACGACTGAAATTTCTTCACTTCCTCTTGTCGTTGCAGGTCCGATCCTACGTAAAGTGACCGCAACTGAAATCAATATTTGGCTAGTCACCACCCAACGCTTGGAGGGTATGGTGCAAATTACGGATGAAAATGCCTCCATCCTTTATCAAGCCCCTTTAAGTGAACAAAAAGAACAGCTTCAAATCGGCCTCAATGCGTGGTGTTGCTTACTTAAATTAGAAGGCGAGTTTCCAACCCATCAAGCGTTACGCTATCAAATAAAAACGCAATATGGCTTAGTGACGGAACTGCTCCCTCACCTAACTTATGAGCGAGATAATACGCCAAACTTGGGTATTGAGTTCCTCGTTAGTGAAAAAGCGGATTATCTCTTACATGGCTCTTGCCGTAATCCCCATCACTTCAGTGATGATACATTGGTCGCTGCGGATCATAAAATCGCGTCTCAATCCATTGAAGAGAGACCAGATATGCTCATCATGAGTGGTGATCAAATCTATGCAGACCATGTTGCAGGCCCCACTCTCGATGCCATTGAGCAAGTCATAGCTTTATTGGGTTTGCCAGGCGAAGAATTCGATCAAGCTCCGATAAAAAATACCAATGAGCTCTACCAACACCCTGCTTGCTATTATGGTCGAGATAAATTGTTGCCTCATTATGTGAGTGATGACAGTTTACTAAGCAAGTTTTTTCCACACCGAGGGACACCAATATTCAGCGCCAAAGAGTGTGAGAATCACCTAATAAGCTTTGCTGAGTGCTTTGCAATGTACTTATTGGTTTGGTCTCCGACCTTGTGGAAGCTTGTTCGAACGGATCGTTTGTTAGAAAACGAATTTACTGTCGGCGGAGAAGTTCTTGAACCCAAATGGCAGCAGCAATGCCGCGAAGAAAAAAAACAAATTGATAAATTCGTCGCAGGTCTGGACAAGGTTCAACGCTTACTCGCTCACATTCCAACCTATATGATTTTTGATGATCACGATGTCACCGACGATTGGAATCTCACCATAGGCTGGGAACAAGCCGCATACAGCAACACGTTTGCAAAACGCATTATCGGTAATAGCTTGATTGCTTACTGGCTTTGCCAAGGTTGGGGAAATGCGCCAGAAAAATTCAATGATGAATTTATGAGCCTCGCTCAACGCTTTATCGATGAGCGAACCTCGCAAACCCAAGATGCATTTATTCAATATTTGTATCGCTTTGAGAATTGGCACTACACTATTCCTACGACACCAAAAGTTGTCGTGCTAGATACACGAACCAGACGCTGGCGTTCTGAGTCTAAAATGAACAAACCTTCTGGCTTAATGGACTGGGAAGCGATGATTGAGTTCCATCAGGAGCTCGTGCATCAAGACAAGGTTGTTATTGTTTCTGCCGCGCCAATGTTTGGTGTGAAATTTATCGAAGCACTACAACGTGTGGTGACCATGCTTGGTAAACCATTGATGGTTGATGCTGAAAACTGGATGGCTCACCCCGGAAGTGCGAATACTCTTATTAGTATTTTCACACACACAAAGACACCAACTAACTTTGTTATTCTCTCTGGCGACGTGCACTACTCTTTTGCATACGATATTAAGCTCCGCTATCGAAAAAACAGTCCGAATATCTATCAAATCACCTGTAGTGGAATTAAAAATCAGTTCCCTACACAACTGCTCAATATGTGTGATGGCCTAGATAGACTGCTATACAGCCCTCGCTCACCTTTAAACTGGTTCACAAAACGTAAACGACTCAAGATTTACAAACGCGCACCAAGTACGCACAACTTTTATCGCTTGGTTAACCATAGTGCCATTGGTGAGCTACGCCTTGATGATGAAGGCAAACCAAGTCAAATTAGTATTCTGACGAGTGATGGTGACGAAGTTCATTTTCCACCGACACGTGCTGAAAGCTGAGTATCAATCCCAAAATGACTTGCCCTTTGTAAGAGGCAAGTCACCTTGAACTAACTCAGGAGTTTAGGTTTTTTTGGGGAGAAAGTGGCCGTTCTTAAATGTCAACGGCGTGCTAAATTTGGTATCGCACCTTGAGATCTTCCGTATTTATTACCATGTTAACCAAATAAACAATAGCTCGGTGTTCATTATGTTTAATTCTCTCACATCATTATTTAAACAACTCATTGATGGCTCTGATTTAAGCCAAACCAACACACTTTCCCCTAACATGGCTATCGCGTGTTTGCTTTGTGAAGTTTCTGGCGCAGACCATAGTGTCGATGATAGAGAACAAGAAACAAAGCGCTCTTTATTGATGAAACTGCTTTCGTTAAATGAAGAGGAATCAAATACTTTGTTAGAGCAAGCGCAACAGAAAATTAAAGATTCCGCTTCGCTGTACGACTTTACCTCTCAACTAAGAGAACTGACTCAAGAAACTCGTTACAACTTAATCAAAAGCATGTGGGAAGTCGCTTACGCAGACGGCGAAATTGACCCGCTAGAAGACGCGGTGATCCGTAAAACAGCAGAGCTACTCTATGTTGATCACAGCGAGTTCATTCGAGCGAAGTTACAGTCTCAGTAAAGTGACGAGATGAGTATATAAGTCGCTGGCTAACTCTAAGCTACCCCTAGAATGACAACAGATATCGCTTCTGTAGCCATAAAAAAACGCGCACTCTGCGCGTTTTTCAATAAGCCAACGACATTGTTATTAAAATACTGGTCAAGGTATGTGTTTAGCTCTTTCCACACTAAACAGACTGCATGACAAAACAACAATGGTTGGATGATTATTTAATTACAAGCTAGCTAGGTTCGAATAACTAAAACATGGTCAAAGCAAGCTTAGCTAAGTTATATGCATCTACATAGCCAGAGTGTTGACGCCCTTCCCAGTCTATTCCTTTTGCTTCTTGAGCGGCTCGATGGCCTATACGTTTATCTTTAAGACGATTTTGAATACGGTAGAGTGTCGCTAAGTTGATGAACTCTGTGAACGGTGCTTCAATACCTTTTTGCTTACACTCTTCTAGAAGAATGAGGTCATCTCGCCCCCAAGATGCAAAGATTTTGTTGCGACCACCGAAGTTCTTAACCATGGATTTAAGCACTTCTTCTAGTGGGCGTCCTTGTTTTTCAATCTTACGTGGTGTGATGCCCGTTAACTCAGCGCAGAACAGAGACACTTCATCTTGTTCTGGTTTCACGTAGTATTGAGCACGCTTGACTATCTCACCTTTAGACAAATCTATTTCAGCTAACCCCACTTCGATAATTTCACCCGTGCTGCCGACGCCATTTTCGTTCCAGCAACACATTTCTAAATCGAAGCATACAATACGGTTATGGTTCATAGTTTGCCTTGGTTCCTAACATAAAAATTTAAAGCGTGCGATTCTATCGTAACACGGCGTAAAACTCGAATTTGTGCGCCCATTTAATCGCCGATCGACACATTATTACGGCCGTTTTTTTTACTCAAATAGAGTTGACTATCCATTTTGTGATACAAGCTCTCAGGATCTTCTTCTTTATGGATAACCGCACCGATACTCAACGTACAGATGATTGACGCATCACCATAATCAAAAGCCGTACTTGCCACAACACTCCGTAATTTTTCTAGGTAAGCTTCTAGCACTGCTCTATCAATGACTTTAGAAATAATACAAAACTCGTCACCACCAGCTCGGTAAAACTTATCTCCCGGTTTTAAATTAGCACTGACCAGCTTAGTAACATGTTGTAACGCTTCATCTCCACCTAAATGGCCGTGTTTGTCATTAATCACTTTGAAGTGGTCGATATCAAAACCAACCAAGGCGAAGTTAACACCTTTGTTTATCTGATTAAGCAAATGATCGTTGAATGCCCGGCGATTCAGTAGTTGAGTTAGAGGGTCTCGCTCTGCCATTCTTTTTAATTCAACGGTTTTGAGCTCCAACATGACCGCTAAGCGCTCTTTTTCTCGAGACTGTAAATTCACAATCCAACTGATCAAAAAGGCGATTACCAATCCGGCTAGCGTCGTGCCCGCTAAAATAGAACGCTCCCAAGCTGAGACTGCGTCAGAAAGCTTAAAGTCAATACGCCATTCACGGTTAGGCAGTTGAATGGTTCGGCTTATAACGGTTCCTCGAATGTTATCCCAGCTAGCACTTTGAAAGAGAACAGGGTCATCTGCTGCGTCGAATCCCAAATCTTCTACGCGCACCGACATATCGAGCTCCGTCGCGGTTTTCGTAATCAAATCCTCAAAGTAAACCGTACTTCGGATAACGCCGGTCACTACTCCTAATAAATATTTGTTCTCGAAGTCGAACACTGGATGGAACACCAGCAACCCAGTCTTAGGTATGGACTTGTCATAACCATCTTGCAGTAAGCGAACTTTATCCGAGACATTCGCTCGCCCATTTTCGGAAATATCATCCAAGATTAAATCGAAGCGTTTGCGCGAAAAATAGAAACCCAATAGAGAAAGGTTTTCCGGTGTTCTTGGGTAGATATCCGACGCGATAAAAATTGGCTCATTGTGTTCAAAAATGTACCCGTAGGTTTTGGGACCATCTTTAGGAACGGTAAACGGTTGGAAGTTTGGAAATTTTTGACGGGTCTTTAAAATATGTTCATCAAGATCTTCGAATTCGACCTTTTGCATCCATTGAAGTCCAATGAGACTTCGCGAGCTATTAATCACTTGTTCCGCATACATAGGAAACGATGGCCAATAGCTTCGCTCAATCGAATGGAAAAAGTTTGCGCCCGCACCAATGAACTTTAGATCATTCTCGACGTTTGCTTTAAGTGATTCTGCTTGTCGGTCGGCTAAAGTATCAAACGTCGTCTGTGTATACCGTTGCTGCATTGTATAAGCAGCACCTACTACACCAGCAGTGACACATAAAGTCGCCAAAAAAGCTAAAATAGAGTCTGAATGTCGTTTTATAAAGCTCTTATGAGCGGTGCTTTGTGTCATATCGTAATTTTTGATACTTCCGTAAGTTAAACTTCGGGATCTATTGAAATACTGCGTTAGCAACGCACAAACATCAAGCAACAACCTATATTGGGGAGTCTGATCGTCGATTTTTCACGCTGTTCGTACGGTATAGTCACGAATTATTACAGCCTTAAGCCTTGAATATGCTACCATCCGTCATCATTTTAATGTCTAAACTTGGTGCAAGATCGCAAAGACGATCGTTTTAGTGAACAAATATGAGCCAATACTGAGCACCAATAAATCAATAGAAAGAGAAAAAACGTCATGAACATTGATTTGAACCTAATTCCTCAAACGTTCGATATGCTTCACGCTGGCCTAACCGCATCGAGCGTTTTGCTTCTTCTAGTTGCAGTGTCGCGCAAATCAAAAGTGGTCGAGAAAGTGGTAGAAAAACCAGTCGAGAAAATCGTCGAGGTTGAGAAACCAGTTGAGAAGATCGTTGAAGTAGAAAAAGTAGTAGAAGTAGAGAAAGTCGTAGAGCGTGTTGTAGAAGTTGAATCAAAACTTGCAACCGCATCAACAGACTCTGCAATGCAGCTGCTTTCTATCATGCAACAAGAAGCTCGTCTGATTGACTTCTTAAAAGAAGACCTAACGTCATTCTCTGATGAAGAAGTAGGCGCAGCCGCTCGCGTAATCCACACTGGTGGTCAGAAAGTACTGAACGACTACGTGACGCTAGCGCACGTTCGTAACGAAGACGAAGAAACTCGCATTACGGTTGAAGAAGGCTTCAACCCACAAGAAATCCGCCTAACTGGCAACGTAACAGGCAGCGCGCCATTTAACGGCACGCTAGTTCACAAAGGTTGGAAGGCAACATCAATGACGTTGCCTAAACTGGCTGAGAACTACGACGCATCTGTGATCGCTCCAGCTGAGGTTGAGCTGTAATGGAACACATGAACCAAGAAAACCATTCTCAAGAAGCGTCTGTTGAAACTCAACAGACGCCTAAATTCAGTGTTGGTATCGACTTAGGTACAACACACTGTGTGATGTCTTTTGTTGATACTCACGACGAAGACGCTCGCGTTGAAGTGATGCCTATCCCGCAGTTGACTGCGCCGGGTACGGTAGAGACTCGCAGCCAATTAGGCTCTTTCCTTTACCAACCACACGAACACGAAATGAACCCGCAATCACGCGTTCTTCCGTGGTCGAGCGAGCCAAAAGCTCTAGTTGGTGCAATTGCACGTAACCTAGGTTCAAAAACACCAATTCGTCTTGTTGCAAGTGCGAAATCTTGGCTTTGCCACGCAGGTGTGAACCGTCGTGATGCTTTCCTGCCAGCAGGTAGCCCAGAAGAAGTGGAAAAAGTATCCCCTCTTCGTGCGACAGAGCTTTACCTAGAGCACCTAAAAGACGCTTGGAATCACGCGAACCCAAATCACAACCTTGCCGATCAAGACGTAACCATTACGGTTCCTGCTTCTTTTGATCCTGCTGCTCGCGATCTAACTGCAGAAGCAGCACGCAACGTTGGTTTTGTGCACCTAACACTTCTAGAAGAGCCACAAGCTGCACTTTACAACTGGATCGATAACAGCAACGACAAATGGCGCGACGAAGTTGAAGTTGGCGACATCGTGCTTGTGGTCGATATCGGTGGTGGTACAACCGACCTTTCTTTGGTTGAAGTAACTGAAGACGACGGCAACCTAACTCTGAACCGTATCGCGGTAGGCGAACACATCCTACTTGGCGGTGACAACATGGATCTTGCACTTGCGTACCGCTTGAAGATGAAGCTAGCGCAAGAAGGCAAAGAGCTACAACCATGGCAGGTTCAGGCAATGACACACGCATGTCGTGACGCGAAAGAAGCGCTATTGAACGACAGCGAACTTCAGTCAGTGCCAATCGTAGTACCAAGCCGTGGTTCTAAACTGCTTGGCGCAACACTGAAAACAGAACTGACTCAAGAAGAAGTACAACAAACACTGGTTGACGGCTTCTTCCCTCAAGTTGCGATTACGGACCACCCTGTTCAACGTAACCGTGGTGCACTAACGCAAATGGGTCTGCCTTACGCACAAGATGCAGGCATTACTCGTCACATTGCTGCGTTCTTGTCTAAACAAGCCAATGCTCTTTCTACTTCAGGAAATGGCGCAGAAGCAGCAGCTCAAGATTTCAACCCATTCGCGAACATGCCTGGTATGCCAGGTGCGGATGTAGCGCAATCAGCTGACTTCATCAAGCCAACCGCAATCCTATTCAACGGTGGAGTTCTGAAATCGAAACTTCTAGCAACTCGTCTAGAAGACACGATCAACGAATGGCTAATTGAAGCAGATGCAGAAATGGCAAAACGCCTAACCGGTGTGGATCTAGACCTTGCGGTTGCTAGCGGTGCGGCTTACTACGGCTCTGTACGTCGTGGTCAAGGCGTTCGTATCCGTGGTGGTATTGCTTCGGCGTACTACGTGGGTATCGAAAGTGCAATGCCAGCGATTCCGGGCATGGCGCCTCCAATGGAAGCACTTTGTGTTGCACCATTTGGTATGGAAGAAGGCTCAAGCGTTGACGTACCAAGCCAAGAGTTTGGTTTGATCATCGGTCAGCCTGTTAACTTCCAATTCTTCGGCTCAACGGTTCGTCGTGATGACCTAGCAGGTACTCACCTAGACTACTGGGCTCCAGAAGAGCTTGAAGAGCTTCCAGAAATCCAAGTAACGCTGCCTGTATCTGAAGGTCGTCGTGAAGGTGAAGTGGTTCCGGTAACCCTAGCCTCTCGCGTCACAGAGCTTGGTACGCTTTACTTAGAAGCCATTGCCGCTGATAACGGTCAAAAATGGCATGTTGAGTTCGATGTGCGCGAAGACGCGAAAAGCAACTCAAACGAAGAAGAATAAATAGAAATCAAACGGCATCCAATCGGGTGCCGTTTTTAAATACACGAAGGTTTGTATGGCATCTCCTCGTTTTCTTGTTGGTATTGACCTTGGCACCACAAACACTGTGGTGGCGTACTGTGAAATCACCGACAACCTTGAACAATCCGAAGTATCCCTATTCGACATCGACCAATTGATTGGTCCGGGTGAAGTGGTTCGTAAACCATTGCTGCCCTCTTTCCGCTATCACCCTGCAGTTGGTCAAATCTCCCCTTCTGACCTAACACTTCCTTGGGAAAACGAACCTGTCTCTGGCGACATTAGCAATGTGATCGTGGGTGAATGGGCTCGTGAATTAGGCGCTAAGGTGGAAGGACGTCAGGTATCCAGTGCTAAAAGCTGGCTATCGCACCAAGCAGTGGATCGTAGCTCAGACATTCTTCCTTGGGCTGGCGCGCAAGACGTAGATAAAGTCTCACCCGTTATTGCCAGCGCAAGCTACCTCAACCACATTCGCCAAGCATGGAACTACCGTCATCCTAGCAATAAGCTAGAAGACCAAGATGTGGTTGTGACCGTTCCAGCGTCGTTCGATGAAACCGCTCGTAAACTCACGCTTGAAGCTGCACAGCTGGCTGGTTTAAAGAAAATCGTCCTGCTCGAAGAGCCACAAGCCGTATGTTACGACTGGTACGCACGCCACCAGCAAACCGCAGCTGATGAACTCAAAGAGTTGCCGCTGATTCTGGTGTGTGATGTGGGCGGTGGTACTACCGACTTAAGCTTGATTGAAGCAAGTTTCTCTTCTCAAGATGAACTAGCCCTTGATCGTATTGGTGTTGGCGAACACTTGATGCTGGGCGGTGATAACCTCGACTTAGCATTAGCGCACCTTGCGGAAAGCCGCTTCAACCAAAGTAAGAAGCTCACTGCTGCAAGCCTGACTAAGCTGATTCAGCAAACTCGTAAGGCGAAAGAAAACCTGCTTTCAGCAAGTGCACCTGAAGAAGTAAAAATCACCATGCTAGGCAGCGGCTCGAAACTTCTTGGCGGAACAAAGAGTATTGGGCTGAGCAAACAAGAAGTGCACCAAATCGCTTTGGATGGCTTCTTCCCGCTTTCTGATTTCAGTGAAGTACCAGACAAACGCCGCAGCGCCGTTGTCGAGTTTGGTCTTCCATACGTTGCTGACCCAGCAGTGAGCAAACACGTAGCCGAGTTCTTAACTCAGCACCAACAAGTTGCTCGTGCCGCTCTTGGCATTGAAGACGACAAACAAAATGCAATTCCGGTAGGTTTGCTACTTAACGGTGGTGTGTTCAATAGTGAACTTGTGACTGAGCGAGTCACTACCCTACTGTCCGATTGGCGCGGCGCTCCGGTTACGGTATTAGATAACCCACATCCAGATTGGTCTGTTGCACTAGGTGCTGTTGCGTTTGGTAAAGCACGTCGTGGTGCACAGCTAAAAATTGGTGGTGGTGCAGCGCGTTCTTACTTCTTACATCTTCAAGAAAAGAACAAGATGGGCAAAGCACTTTGTTTACTTGCAAAAGGTACAGAAGAAGGACACGAGATCCGCTTAAGTGGTCGTCGTTTCTCGCTTACCCTAGGTGAACCTGTTCGCTTTAACCTGCTGACTTCTACCCACGACACCTTAACCAATAACACCGCCATTCAAAACGGTGTGATGGTGGACGTCGATCCTGACTTGTTTGCTCCTCTGCCACCTTATATCACCACTCTTGAAGGTGAAGGCGCCGAACTGCAAGCCAACCAAAAAGAGCGCGTAGAAGTACAATTGGCGTGTCAGTTGACTGAAGTCGGCACGCTTAAGATGGAATGTGTCAGCGCAGAAGACGATAACAAACGTTGGGAGCTGGAGTTCGAAGTTCGTAACAAGCAAACCGACGACAGCGAGCAAGTTAAGCTTCACCCTAAACTGAACGAATGTAAGGAGCTGATCGCTCGTCTTTACAGCGGTAACAAGAAAAGCGCAGAAAGCAAAGAGATCAAAACCTTAGCCAAAGATCTTGAGAAGAAACTTGGCAAACGTGACGAATGGGATTTCACTACCCTACGTCAACTGTTTGATACCTTTGCACAAGGTCGTAAGCGTCGCCGTCGTTCTGAACAGCACGAGAAAAACTGGCTTCGTTTGGCAGGTTTTGCACTGCGTCCTGGCTTTGGCGATCCAACCGACTCATGGCGCATTGAGCAAGTTTGGGGTCTCTACCAGCAAAACATTCAGTTTAAGAACCATCAAGGTTGGACCGACTGGTGGGTGTTCTGGCGTCGTATCGCAGGTGGCTTGAGCCAAGAGCAACAAGAGACCATCTTGGCGGACATCGCGAAATACCTACATCCTGGTGCGATGAAAAACCCACAATCCGCCAAAGCGGCACAAGATATGGGTTACGAGTCGATGGTACGTTTGTCAGCCTCTCTGGAGCATCTAGAAGTCGAAGACAAAGTTCTATTGGCAACGTGGTTCTTGAGCAAAGCCATCAACCATAACCAGTTTGAACAAGCACACTGGTGGGCAATGGGGCGCTTGGCATCACGTACGCCTTTGTATGGCAGTCAGCATAACGTCGTTCCTCGTGAACAAGCGGAACAGTGGTTGCCTAAGCTGTTAGAGCAGAACTGGCAGAAAGAGCCAATGATCGCGTTTGCAGCTGTAATGATTTGTCGTAAGACGGGTGACCGCCTATTCGATATCTCAGACGACTACCGTGAACAGGTACTGTCTAAGTTGAAGCAAAGCAAGGTACCTGAATCTTGGGTATCATTGGTTGAAGAAGTCAAAGAGCTATCTGAGAGCGAATCGAAGCGTATCTTCGGTGATGCACTGCCAAGCGGTCTGACGCTGGTAAATAACTAGGCTCTCACGCTTATAAACGCAACAAAGCCCTTCTCGTGAAGGGCTTTGTTTTATCTGATTCTAATAGCTGACGAAAGACGACTCGTTAGTTCATTTCCGTATTGATCACCACATCACGCGTTTCATTATCCATATCACTGATGCCAACAACTGAGATTTCACGGTCAGATAAATTCTCAATCATGCTGTCTTCTAACCCACCGTCCGTCATCCACGCATAGAATTTTTCCGCAATACGATCCGAACCTTCTCCGACAAACGTTAATGTGACCTTCTTCATTTGTGACACTCCATCAATTTACGATTCAGCCACTTAAGCGTAGTATGTTTCGCAAATATCGACATAAACTAGGACTAACTTCTTTTATGAGTATCGAAAAATTTGACTCGATTTACCAGCGCGCTGCCGAGCGTAAAGGTGGTGAAGATCAACTTGAAGCGCTTTTGTCTCATCCACTAAGCAAAGAAGAGCTGGCAGCGATTCCCGACGACCGTTGGCTGGCCGCTTTTTCAATGAAGGTATTCCAAAGTGGGATTTCGTGGAGCGTGGTTCGCAACAAATGGCCGAACTTCGAAGAAGTGTTCTTCGGATTTAAGATTGAGCCGCTGTTGATGCTGTCAGACGAGCAATGGGAAACCAAAGCAACCGACAAACGCATCATTCGCCACCTCACTAAAGTCATGTCGATTCCTGCCAACGCGCGTATGATCCACGAAGCAAAAATCGAATACGGCTCGTTTGGCAAAATGGTTGCCGATTGGCCGCAAGAGAAAATCACCGACCTATGGGCGTATTTGAAGAAACGCGGCAATCGCCTCGGTGGCAATACCGGTCCTTACACACTGCGTCAAATGGGCGTTGATACCTTCATCTTGTCTAGCGACGTTGAAGCTTACCTGCGTAATTGCAAGATCATTGAAGGTGGCAAAGATACGAAAAAATCGCTCGATGCAACCAACAAAGCGTTTGTTCAATGGCAGCAAGAAAGTGGCAGAAGCCTGTCTGAGATCAGCCAAATCATTGCGTTCAGTACCGGCGATAATCGCATTTAATCCAGATTGAACACAAAATAGAAACGGCGCACTGATCATTAGATTTAGTACGCCGTTTTTATGTTCATCAGTTCAAGTACAGACTTACTTTGAAGCCAGTGATTCCCACTCAGTCAGTAGCTGCATAATACGGTGAGAGTCTTCCCATGCTGCACAAGGGTTTTCTAACGAGGTACGCCCAGCTTCAACCGCTTGGCGGATATTGCGCACTTGATAGAAGAAAGCGTCCCCAGCTGCCGGAACAAACACTTCCCGCTTCGACGTCTCGTAAATTTCCACACTAAACTGGTTTTCTTGCGTTGGTAGCCATGGGTTTGAATCTAACGTAATACAGCCTTTGCTACCCAGAATGGTGAATTGGTGTTTCAATCCGTGATCTTCGGCAGTGTGTACGCTCGCCGTTTGTTGCTCACCGAATTGCATCATCAAACTCGATTCACAGATATTCCCATCGTTACCTCGTCGACCGATCGCCGTCATTGAACGGTTCTCAAAGGTTTGTTCACCCAACATGGTTTTCACCACCAAATGCACCAATGACATTGGGTAACAACCTAAATTATACAAAGCACCTTTACTGTCTGGATTAACAAACTGCGCAATCGATGCAATGTAAGAAGTATGCATCGAGCGAAGTTCACCAATCTCTCCCGATTTAAGCACCGAAACCAACTCGCTGATCAACGGGTGATGCAAGTACATCAAACCTTCAGCAAAGAATACCTTGTGCGTTTCGACTGCTTTTAGTGCCAACTCGGTTTTTTCCATATCTACCGAGAGTGACTTTTCACACAGAATCGCTTTGCCCTGCTCAGCCGCTTTAACGATAAAGTCATGATGAAGGTGATTTGGCAATGCGATGTAAATAATGTCGACTTGCTCATCGGCAATCAACGCATCGTAATCGGTGAACGTATTCTCGATGCCATATTGCTCAGCAAATGCCTTTAAGTTTTGTTTCGAACGCCCAGCAACCGCGTACAGTTCACTCTTGTCATCGCCTTGGATTGCCTCAGCCATGACTCCTGAGATAAAGCTTGTGCCTAAAATGCCCCATTTCATGTTCACGTCTCCTATTGAGCTTGGGTTTCGAATGCTTGAACTAACTCTGCCATTTCAGCCGCAATAAACGCTTGTGTATGCGGCATAGCAAAATGCGCTTCAATCGCGGCGCGGTTTTCATATCGCTCCCAAAGAATCACACGTTGTGGATCTGTAGAATCGTAGGTCGCATTCGCTTGCAAGCACCCCGCTTCGCTTTGCATATCAAGGCAAAATAGTTCAATGGCTTCAACCACTTGTTGTCTTGGCTTATCGGCATTCATTTTCAGTTCGGCGGTAACAAAAATCGTCTCGCTCATGATGGCTCTCTTTCTCCATTCTTAATCATACGCCCACTGTAATTAACCTCATTTGATTGATAAACTCTGCTTTAGTTATTTCTTTATCAACTATGGGTGTGCAATGGATAAATTAACAAGCATGAAAGTTTTCGCTTACGTGGTCGAACACGGTAGCTTTCGTAATGCAGCACACCACTTTGATATTTCACCGACCATGGTTGGCAAACACGTGAGCTTTCTTGAGCAAAGCTTAGGTACACAGCTGATTCATCGCACCACGCGTAAACAGTCCTTAACCGAAGCTGGCAGACTCTACTATCAAGAATGCCACCGCATTATTGAAGACATCACCAACGCAGAGAACCTGATCCAGACGCTGATCAACCGTCCAACCGGAACAGTAAAAGTTAACTGCCCTGTCACGTATGGCAAAAAGGTCATTGCTCCTATCGTGGCTGACTTCTTAGCTGAATTTCCCGATTTGAACGTTGAGCTGATGTTGGATAACAATTTGATTGACCCATATCGAAGCGAAGCTGACGTGATTATTCGAATCGGTGAATTGGTCGATTCGTCGTTAGTCGCGAGAAAATTGGGTGAATACCACATGACTTACTGCGCCTCACCCTCTTACCTTGAGCAACATGCCCCTATCCAATCGCTTGATGACCTTGAACACCATCATTGTTTGGGGTTTCAGTATCACCAAGGAGAAAGCCAACAAGTGGTGAACATGCCATCTAATACCTTTGGAAACAGCAACACCCGATTAACGTCTAATAATGGCGATGTACTTAAGTTTGCCGCGTTAAAAGGCTCTGGTGTTCTTCTGCAACCAAAGATCTTAGTTGAACAGGAAATCCAATCTGGTGCCTTGGTAGAAATTCTCCAGCAACATGCTCCCAAGCCAAAACCGATCCACCTGCTTTACCGTTCAAAACAGCTTTCCCTTAAAAACCGCACCTTGGTTGATTTTGTTCTTTCGCATGTGAATCCGTAACGCCACCTCATAAAGCGGCGATAATTTAGCCATTCAATCAACTTTTATTGTCGATATGACAAATATTATTTCTCGTTAATTGTCTTTATTTTTCATGCCGTTAGTAAAGAACGCTCATTTAGTGAACATCATTTATTGATTACCATCAATTGCATTGCTCTGACAAAGTAACTAGGATTGCCGCCTTTCCTGAGTGAACTATCAAAATAACATCGAGAAATTTAATCTAATTTCTCTTCAATTTCGTGCGCAATCACGACATTTGCACTCATTTCAAACTGCATAAGCACATTCCTTTGCTTATGAAAACGACATTGATTTCTCAACACTTTTGGTCACGTATGTGACTTTTTTCGTTGGGAGTGATTTTTCAATCAAGGTTGGTCACAAGGACGCTACCCCTTGACTGCATTTACTGGAGGATAAAATGCCTAAAGGTCTAATGCTGACTGACTTAGCCATTGCTGGCTTACTATTGATTTTGGCAAAAGTCATTCGCGTTCACATGCCATTACTGCAACGTATGTACATTCCATCGGCGGTTCTAGCGGGATTATTCGGTCTAATTTTTGGACCAGCCCTGCTAAACGTACTGCCTTGGACCGATACCTTTACCGCTAACGCAAGCCTGTTAACTGCTGCACTTTTTTCTGCGTTAGGTCTGGCAACGGATGTTCCATCACCTAAAACCGTCGCACAGCGCGCTGGCTCATTGTGGGCATTCAACCAAATCGCTTCTGTTTCTCAGTGGTTATTTGCAGCAATGTTTGGTCTTGCGATCACTACCTTCTTCTGGCCAGAGATTAATCCCGGCTTTGGTGTAACAATGTCTGCAGGCTTTATGGGCGGTCACGGCTCTGCCTCTGTGGTTGGTGAAATCTTCACGGGACTCGGCTGGGAAGATGGCTTCACACTAGGCTTAACCTTCGCAACCGTGGGTATCTTCATCTCGATTTCTGTCGGCATGCTCATGTTGCAATTCGCATTGAAGATGGGTTGGATTCGTAGCTTTACGACATTCGATAGCATGGATGAACATGAGCGCAAAGGCCTTGTTAAGCCTGATGATCAAGAACCGGTAATGAAAGACACCATGTCTTCCCTATCGGTTGATTCTTTCGCGATTCACGCTGCGCTAGTGGTTGTCGTAACCGCTTTCTCTTATGTCGCTGCCAACTATTTGTCTTCTTTCCACGATAAGGTGCAGATCCCGACGTTTGTAACTGGCTTCCTTGGTGGCATGCTTGTGCGAATCATCGCGAAACAAACCAAAGCTTCACGCTATCTTTGTGACGGTGCATTCAAACACGCTGCGGGCATCAGTACCGATTATTTGATTATCTTTGGTATCTCAGCCATCAAGATTACCGTCTTAGCCCAGTACTTAATGCCTATGGTAGTACTAGCAATTGGCGGTGTAAGTTTCACACTTTGGTTAATCTTTTGGGTAGCGCCGCGAATCATGGGTGAAGATTGGTTTGAGAAAGGCATCTTCTCTTGGGGTTGGTTGACCGGTACGGTAGCTATGGGTATTGCTCTACTTCGTATCGTTGATCCAAGGATGCGTAGCAAGGTACTTGATGATTACGCCATCGCTTATGTCCCAGGCTCAATCACTGACATCTTCATCATCTCTTTGATGCCAATCGCGATGTATAACGGCATGCACTGGCAAGCGCTTGGCGTTGGTCTAGCTTACATAGCCGTGGTTCTTTTCATTTGGCGTTTTGTTTTCAAACAAGGCTCACACGCAGTCACAAGCACCTCATAAAGCGATGATTTAAAGCCCCATATCTTCAAAGGATTGGGGCTTTTTCTTATTGATATTACACTTACTTTTTGTGTGAAATTGAATAAATTCCGAATGCAATTTTAAGCAACTTGTTTTATATATTAGAACCGAATCATTCATCGCATAACTTCATTCTTTTTCAATACCTTTCCAGCCATAATTTTGCTCCAGAATAGCAGACTATAAAAATACATATTCGGAGGTTGGCTGTGCGTAATACCAAAGGTTTTACACTGATAGAATTGGTGGTTTGTATCGTCATTCTTGGGGTGGTAAGTGTCGTTGCGCTCCCAAAATTTCTTGGTATCCAGAAGGATGCCCGCATTGCTGTCTTGTATGGTGCCCGTGAGGCGCTGATGACAGCCAACAATCAAGTCTACGCAAAAGCCGTGCTCCAATCGCAAGAGAACGTCGACGCTGGTGAACTGATGAACATTGATTTGAATAACGATGGCGTCAACGATCTGATTGGCTACTACGGATATATCAAGAATGTGATTCCAGCAAAAGAGCTCGCCGGTTTTGACCCAAAACTGACTATCAATCGTTGGTACGGAGTGGACGATGAAGATGAACCCTATTTCTTAATTGGCTTTGCTAATAAGCCTGTCGACATCTTCAACCTTTGCTACGTAGAAGTCTATTATCCCAAAACTGCGGGTGGTCAAATAAAGTACGGAATTCAAACCAGAGACTGCTAAAACCGGTAAAAACAAGCTTCAAGAGTGATACTTTTGAAGCTTTCCTTTCTGTTTGAGACGGAACCCCTCAAAACTGTAATTAACATTAATTTCACAATATCTTGTTACATCCTCCCCTTTCAGCAATACATAAGGCGGCGATTCATCGAGCCTCTATAAAATCGACACATTGTGTTGTTTTTCATTTCGCTCAAAAATTATGCTTGTAAACTCATCAATTCGCTCAATAATGGTTCCATAACAAATTCAATAATTTAAGCAGGAGGCGAAATGAGAATATTCTGGCAGCTGCGTTGGTATTTCCAACTTAAATGGAAACAATATGTGGGGTCCATCCTGCTATTTGCCGTCATTTCCGCCCTTCAGCTTGTTCCTCCCAAAGCGGTCGGTATTATTGTCGATGGTGTGGTCGATAATACCCTCGAAACCAGTACCTTAGTGATGTGGTTATTGGGCCTTATTGTGCTGTTTTTTGCGATATATGGCTGTCGAATACTGTGGCGGATCTGGTTATTTGGCGCGAGTTGGGAACTAGGCACCATTTTGCGTAATCGCCTTTATCGTCATGTCTCTACTCAGCCCCCTCGATTCTTTGAACGCTACAAAACTGGCGACCTGATGGCGCGTGGTACGAACGATGTTCGCAACATTGTTATGACCGCAGGTGAAGGCGTGTTAACTGCGGCCGATTCTCTGATCACTGGCATCGCGGTACTGATCATCATGGTGACGCAAATCAGTTGGAAGCTGACAGTAATGGCATTATTGCCGATGCCGTTTCTTGCCATCATCATCTTCTTCATCGTTCGTATTCTGCATAAACGATTCAAAATCGCACAAGAAGCCTTCTCTACTATGTCAGACATGACTCAAGAGTCACTAAATGGCGTACGTATGCTGCGTGCTTTCGGGTTAGAAAACCAAGAGCAGCAACGTTTTGAAGAGGTTGTGGATGATACAGGCGAGAAGAACATTGCCGTTGCCCGTGTCGATGCGCGCTTTGATCCAGCCATTCAGCTGACTATTGGTATGTCTTTCTTTTTGAGCGTGGCGTCTGGTGCCTACTTAGTTGACCAAGGTGATATCACACTTGGGGATTTGACCGCATTTACTATGTATTTGGGTCTTATGATCTGGCCTATGCTGGCATTCGCGTTCCTATTTAACATCTTGGAAAGAGGCTCTGCCGCGTGGAACCGTCTGCAAGAAATCTTCGATGAAAAGCCTGAGATCGTCAGTGGTGAAACGTCATTGGGCACTCAACCTTTGCCTTTGCAGATCAAAATTGACGAGTTCCATTGGTCTAAAGATCTGCCACCAGCACTAACTGATGTTCACATCACCCTTGAGCCAGGAAAAATGCTGGGAATTGCAGGCCCAGTTGGCAGTGGTAAATCAACCTTACTCACCTTACTACTTCGTCAACATGACATGGATAACGGTACGATTCAGTTTGGTGATATCAAAATCAAGGACGCAGTCCTGCCAGAGTGGCGAGACCGTTTTGCGGTTGTTAACCAAAGCCCGTTTTTGTTCTCTAAATCTATCTTCGACAATATCGCTCTGGGCAACCCAAACGCCTCAAAAGAAGACGTTTATCGAGCGGCGAAACTGGCTTGTATCCACGACGATATTGAGAAGTTTCCTGAAGGCTACCAAACAGAAGTGGGCGAAAAAGGCATTACCCTCTCTGGAGGTCAGAAACAACGTATCGCCATTGCACGCGCTATGCTGCTTAATGCCCAAGTGTTGGTATTGGACGATGCCCTATCCGCTGTTGATGGACGTACCGAGCACCAGATTCTGAAGAACTTAGAGACTTACTATCGAGAGCAATCATTGATTGTTATTGCCCACCGCCTCACTGCTCTAGAAGCGGCAGAAGAGATTGTGGTATTGAATCACGGGCACATAGCAGAGCGTGGCCAGCATGGGGCACTTCTGGAACGTCAGGGTTGGTATGCGGAAATGTACGAGTACCAGAAACTAGAACAGGCAATGGAGGACTAATCATGAAGCAATCGACAACGTTTAAACGGTTAATGTCTTACCCATTGTCACAGCCAAAGCCGATGCTAAAAGGCTTGGCGCTACTGTTTATCGCGGCGTTAGCCAGTGCTGGCGGACCTTGGCTGATTCAATATTTTATTGATGAACACATCGCGAAAGGTGATTACTCGCGTGACATATTGATCTCACTTGCCGCAGGTTACATTGCATTGCAGCTTATCTCAGCGGTGTTTCAATACTTCCAATCATTGCAATTTAGTATTGTGGCAACCAACACGATCAAAACGATTCGTAAACAGGTTTTCTCTGGCGTGATCAAGCAGCCTTTATCGGCATTTGATTACACTCCTGCGGGTAAGTTAGTTTCTCGTATCACCAACGATACGGAATCGCTGCAACAGTTTTATGAGTTACTGATCGCCACAATGGTGAAAAACGCAGTGATGATCTTGGTGATGTTGGGCGTTATGTTTTACATGAGCTGGAAGCTGACCATCGTCGTGCTGGTGCTTCTGCCAATCGTGATCGGCTTTATGTACTTGTTCAAAAAGCTCAGTACAGAAAGCTATCGAAACATGCGTGACCTACTGACCGACATTAACGCCAATTTAAGTGAATCCATTCAAGGTATGAGTGTGGTGCAGTTAATGCTGCAAGAAGAGCGCTTCAACAAACAGTTTAACGGCCTTACTGACGACCATCTGGTTGCCTCGAAGAAAGTGATTCGCTTGAATGGCTACCTATTGCGCCCTCTGATGGATTTGCTCGCAGGCCTTGCCCTACTCTCTCTTGTCGCTATCTTTGGCTTCAATGGTGTCGAGCTGATTGGCGTGGGTGTTCTGTACGCTTTCATCAGTTACCTAGCGCGCGTGACCGAGCCTTTGATTGAGATGACACAGCAGTTGGCATTGCTTCAACAAGCATTGGTATCGAGTGAGCGTGTATTCGAGTTGATTGATGCGCAAGAGCAAACATACGGCGATGACCATAAGCCACTGCAAACAGGTGCGATTGAGCTTAGTAACCTGACTTTCAGCTATGATGGCAAACAAGACGTATTGAAAGACATTTCGCTGAAAGCGTCGCATCAAGACTTTATTGCGCTTGTTGGCCACACCGGTAGCGGCAAAAGTACACTTGCCTCTTTGCTCATGGGGTTCTATCCAACCGAAATCGGTGAACTGCGGATTGACGGGCGTCCATTAAAATCATTGGGCAAAGACGTGCTGCGTAAAGACGTTGCGATGGTACAGCAAGACCCACATATTCTCCCTGCTTCAGTCAGAGAAAACATCTCTCTCAGTCGGGCGGTTGATGACAATCAAATATGGGATGCGTTAGACAAGGTAGGTTTGGCAGAACAAATTCATCGTTACCCTAACGGGCTAGACACGCAGTTAGGTCAAGGCGAAACTAATTTATCTGCGGGTCAGAAACAGCTTTTGGCGTTAGCACGTGTGCTTGTGGTAAAACCTAAGATATTGATATTAGATGAAGCAACCGCAAATATTGACTCAGGAACAGAGGCTTTAATCCAAAAGAGCTTGGCGGTACTCAGACAAGACATGACGCTCGTTGTTATTGCTCATCGGCTTTCAACTATCCTAGATGCAGACCAAATCATTGTTCTTCATCATGGGGAGTTAGTTGAGAAAGGCACACACAAAGCACTCTTAACGCAAAATGGTCGTTATGCTCAAATGTATCAGTTACAGCAAGCAAACCGACATCTACAACAGATTGAAGAAGACACCAAGCAACTCGAAGAAGCGGTGTGATTTTATGCCCGTGCCTTCTTTTTATTTAGTTGGTATGGGCATAATTGGTGTAACTTCAAAATTTAGCCTTGTTAGCTTCCAATTTCTTCATAATGTGAACTAATTTTCTATTTCTTACCTATTATTGACATAACCCCTCGCTATATCACGCAAGGTCGTTGTAAAATCGTACGGTACTCAAGTCTACTGCCTGTGGCATTGGGCTGAATTCCGCTTTCTAATTATGCACATTAATCTCATGACACAAGTCCATGGACAAAGATAAGTTTACTAACATCTATCGCTTGCCTGGTTCGATTCAAATTCGTATCGGTAAATGGCAAAAGACGTTCCGCGGCACCTCTGATTTAGTTTTACATCAGGCGCTAATGGAGCGTAATAAGCAATTTAAGAAGCCAGACTTTTTACCTAAAGGCTGGTGTGTCACTCCTATTGATGAAAACGACATTACCATTACGCATCACGGTAAATATATCCAAACCGTTATGCGCACAATGCTGGACAGAAAGGTCTCATACAAGCGACTGTTCCTATCTCGGATGAGTCTCGAAGATGGTGAAAAAGTGCTCCACAATTACAAGCTGGAGTGGGTAAGAAAACATAACCAGATCGCCAAAAAGTACAATCAAATTAAAAAGAAACAATATATGAACTTTGCAAGAGAAGAAGAGGAAACCCTCTACCCTTCGATTCCAAAGGGTGAGTTTGACAAAACATTATGGAACAAACTTGTCGTATCATCGTTTGGCCCGCAGAAAAAGTACAAAAACCCGCACTTTGTCCGTAAAGCCGATTTCTAAATAAACACCCCTAAAGTGAGGGGTGTTTATTTATACGTTAACTCACCAGTCGTAAGTTAAACTTGCAATAACATTTTGTCGGTCGCCATACCAACAAAAGCCATCACATGTCGCTATGTACTTTTTATCCGCGATGTTTTTAGCTGCGACTTGTAGCTTGTAATCGCCGATTCGATAACTGACCGTCGCATCCATTAAGAAATAACTTGGTACTTTTAGTCTCTCTTCATTGTCTCCGTATGACTCACCTGTATAGCGCGCGCCTAAGCCAACAGCAAAGCCATCAAGAGGTCCATCAAAGAAACGATAATGTGCCCAAGCTGATGATACGGTATTCGCCACTTGGGAAGGTGTTTTGCCAACCCATGCCTTATTGATGTCTTCTTTTATCTCTGCATCAACGTACGCAATGTTCCCGATCAATGTTAAGGATGGTGTCACATTAGCTACAGCTTCAAACTCAACGCCGTTATTTTCTATTTTTCCTATTTGCGTTAATTCACTCAAGTAGATACGAGCCAAGTTTTCTTTTGTTGCCCGATACGTTGCAATATTGAAATAGCCATCAAATGAATCCGGTTGGTATTTCATACCGATTTCAAATTGATCACCGCTTTCAGGCTTCGCTGGCTTACCATTGCTGTCTTCTTGAATAATTGGATCAAAGTACTGAGAGTAACTAAAGTATGGCGTGAAGCCAGAATCAGAAATATAAGCCGTTCCCACGCTAAACGTCCACTCTCCATTATCGACTTTCGTGCGAGCACCCGTGGTAACATTATGTACTTCATTACTTGTATCGTCGTAACGTGCGCCCAATAACATCGCCCATTTATCGTTGATCAGCATATGATCTTGAAAGTAGACGCCGAGCTGCTGATTATCGATTTTCGTTCTTTGCTTATCGGTTTCGCTCAATGGTTGTAGCGTATTCGGATCGAGTAACATTATGTTATCCGAATAAGTAGGATTAAATACATTAAACCTAGGATCGGGCAAAGCTCCCATTGGTGTGTTTAATAATGCATTACCATTAGCAACGATAGGGTCATTGGCAAAATCTTTACCATCGATACTGATCATTTGAAAATCTATGCCCAACATCAAGTTATGCTCAACACTTCCCCAATTTACTTGGTGCATCAAACGATTATCGATATTAAAAGCATCAGATGAGCCATCTTCTGTTGAAGCACCCCGAAGTATGGTTTTGCGTTCATTTGATGGGTCCAAAGCCGGCCCCAACGCAGGCACGTCAGCCGAGTAAACGTACGAATACATTTGTCTTAGCTTAACATCCATTTCGCTGTAACGAGCTGCTTGAACAAATGAAGTGGTATCATTAAATGCATGAGAAAACTCATAGCCTAAAGACACCTGCTCACGCTCAAACGTCTCCCAGTTAGGATTGCCTATCGCTAAACTATCACTGATCTTTCCATTTTTGTTTGGCGTTAACGTTCCTTCAACTGGCAAAAATTGCAGATAAGGATCTGAGTCGTCTTTTTGATAGCTCGTTAGAAAGGTAATTTCAGACGTCTCATTAAATTTGTACGTCATCGATGGAGAGAGAAGAATGCGCTCTGCTTCTACCCCACTAATTCTCGTCCCATTTTTTCTCGCTAACCCTTGAAAGCGGAAAGCTAGCTGCTCACTCACCTCAGAGTTTACGTCAAGAGAAAGTTGTTTACGGTCTTCAGAACCGTACTCCAAAGATACAAGTCCTGACCCCCCATCAAATTGAGGTCGCTTACTGACAACATTGATAACCCCACCTGGAGGGTTTTGCCCATAAAGAACAGACGCTGCACCACGTAAAACTTCAACCCTCTCTAACGCAAACGGATCTATTTGCCAACTATAGAAGCCAGAAGAATATAAACGGGTACCATCTTGATACAACCCGCTGTTCGCCTGTTTAAAACCACGAATAATAAACCAATCTTGCTTGTTATCTTCGCCAAAATAGTTAGTTTGAATGCTTGGTGTGTACTGTAGCGCGTCAGAAATGCTAATAGAGGCACGATCATCCATTTGCTCTCGCGTAACAACAGACACCGCTCTTGGAGTCTCATTGATGGCAATATCAGTTTTCGTCGCTGCCCGACTCTTCGCTCCAAGATAACTAAAATCAGGACCAACTGCACTGTCTTGCTGCTGTCCAATCACAACTATATTTTCATCTTCCTGAGCCAAGACATTTGGCGTTGATAAAGCTAATACAACCGCCATCGACGTTGGTGTCAGCATAAACTGCCGAGTCATATTCTTCTCCTTTTTGTCGGCAGCCAAACCAACCCTTCATGACTTCAGCGACCGCTGAAAGAAAAGCGAGTTACGGCATCGCCAGTTGTTTCCGTAAAAGACAAACCAGAGGTTTTGCATAAAGCACTCGCATAGGTTACGAATGCCACTACGAGTGCTTATTTGTATAAGTACTTTCTTGGTTGAGGCTTAGCTCATTTCTATAAGCGGCGTAAACCCCACATTAAATACAAACCGCCAATGAGAGACGCCATAAGCCCTGTTGGTATTTCTTGCGGGTAAAGGACCTGTCGTCCCAACCAGTCAGCCAACAACATCACCCCTGCCCCCAGTATCGCGGCGCATAACATGTGTTGTGACGCTTTGTTAAAACCAAATAAGCGAGCTAAATGCGGAGCCAACAACCCAACAAAGCTAATCGGGCCAACAACCAATGTCGCACTGACCGTGAGACAAGCAACTAAAAGAAGCAGTATTGCGCGTGAACGATCAACTCGAATTCCAAGTGCTTTAGAGGAAGCGGCACCGACAGGAAGAATATCTAGCCATCTTACGCAGAGAAAACTCAACCCTATAAAGACAAGCGCAGATAAAGACAATGGGAGTAACGTTTCAACCGAGACATAGTAGGTAGACCCAGACAACCAAGCCAATGCTTGATAACTTCTTGGGTCACCAGTGGCTAGAATAAAGCTCTGTATTGCATTCATCAGTGCGGTAATCGCAATACCAGTCAACAAAATACGCTCCGGCTGAAAGCCTGACTTACGGTTTAGCAGCACAATGACTGATACCGTCGCTAATGCACCTACGAGCCCGCCTAGAGAAAGAGTGAAAATTGACGAACCAAACCCAGTAAACATCGCGATGATCAATCCCATCGCTGTCCCTGAACTGATACCGATCACTTCAGGACTTGCCATTGGGTTTCCACTTAGGCGTTGAATCATGGTTCCAGCAATCGCTAACATTGCCCCCGCAATTGCTGCTGCAAATAATCTAGGTGCGCGCCATTCCAAAAAAATCCAATTTTGGCTAGCAAATAAATTTGTCCACCCTTCATTTTGCACAGCAACCGTGGCAAAAAGAACAACAGAAATTAACGTGCCGATCAACGCCAATGAGATCGCTTTAGGGTTTAGCCTGTAAACATGTTGACGGTGTCGAGTTAACACTGTTTGAGTATGGCTCTGCGTCTTTTGTGATAAACGAGGTAACAGCCATAACAGTAACGGAGCGCCCAATGCAGCCGTTGCTGCTCCCGTTGGTATAAAACTCGCCATTAGCCCTGGCAGTTGCTGAATAACCAAATCGGTTAAAGTCAATAACATGGCACCAATCAGCATTGATACCCAAAGCTTATGCTGGATTTTATTGATACCTATCAATCGAGTAATCGCTGGCGCCGCTAACCCGATGAAACCGATGATTCCTACGGCAGAAACCACCCAAGAAGTGATTAACACCGCAAGCCCAAGACAGACAAAACGCAACTTAGCTAACGAGACACCTAAACTCTTGGCACCTTGCTCGGAGAGTTCCAACAGACTTAACGGCTTTGCAATCACAAATGCAACGACCGTAGCAAGTGCGATTCGAGGTGCAAGATACGAGAAATCTCCCCATCCACTCTGAACAAGCGAACCGGCTCCCCATATCATTAACCCATTCAGCTTTTCGGTATTCATCATCAGAATAACCGTACTTAATGATGCAAAGTACAGGTTTATCACTAACCCAGAAACGACGACAACCGTTGGAGATAACGCTCGTCGCCATGACAACAGCATCACCAACCCCATCGATATCACACCGCCGATGAGAGCAACCAAATTAGGCGCGATATCCAACATCCAAGGTGCGAATAGCGTAGCTAACATCAAAGCAAAACTTGAACCACTCGCCACACCAAGTGTCGTGGGTGAAGCGAGAGGGTTACGCAGCACTTGCTGCATCAATACCCCAGCAACCGCTAATCCAGCACCAGATATAATCGTGGTGAAGACTCGAGGCCACCAGCTAAAGTGAAGTAAAACAGAATCGATAGATTGAAAGTTAGGCTCCCATAAACTGCTTAGAGCTAACGAAAATGAGCTTACTTGGTACAATTGGAAAGCACCAATAGAAAAGGTAAATGCCGAAAGTAACACCACAAAGCTTAAAGGCATCGTTTTCATTGTGTTAACTCCTCGACCTTACTCGCCGTAACTAACTCTGCGAAACGGAGGGCTGAAGGCATAGAACCAAAACTCCAAACGGGCGCGACTTGCATGACCTTTTCACCAGATTGTTGAACAACATATTGCCAAAATGGGTCTTGAGAGAGCTGCTCCGCTCCACCATAAGGTAATGGCTCTACGATAACGATTTGAGCTTTTATGCCAGCTAACTTGTCGATGCCAACTAGGCTGAAGCCCCAGCTATTCGTCTTTTCATTCCATGCATTACTCAGCCCAATCTTTTCGATAGCCTGGGAGTAAAGACTATTTTGACCAAAAACACGTACGTGCTTTGTATCCATAAACTGAATCATTAGAAGTGGCGGCTGGCCTTTATTTATACGCTGTTTTAATAAAGACAAACGTTTTTCATATTGTTGGATAAGCGCCTCTGCTTCCGCCTCTCTTCCCAGCTCTTCACCAAACCTCCGAGTGAAACTGGTAAGTACCGACCAATCCGTAATCCCGCTTTCATATAAGTCAATCGTGGTAACGGGGGCAATATCGACTAAGCGATGCTTCATTGAGGAGAAGTACGGGGCAATAAAAATACGGTCAGGTCTGAGCTCGTAAATACGCTCTATATTGGGTTGAGTTCTTAACCCTACATCCTTAGTTTGAGGTGGTAACGGTGGCGATTTTACCCAAGCATCGTAATCTTGCCCTTGAGCAACGCCTACAGGTACGACCCCTAAAGCCAACATCGTTTCAGTTTGTGTCCAATCAACCGACATCACCCGAGGTGATGCGTCAGCTAGTGCTTGAAAAGAACTGACCAAAAGCGCACTAAGTGAGAGAGCGAAAGAGAAATGTTTAAGTCGAGTGTTTGTACTGCTCATTATTCCAACCTTTAGCTTGGCATCGCCACCGGATAACCCGCAGGGTGGTCAGAGATCATCATCTCTATCCCATATATGTCCCTCAACTTAGGTTCAGTAAACACCTGTTCAACATTGCCTTGTGCAATCAAATCACCTTGATGTAATGCAACGATGTAGTCGCAAAATCGTGCAGCCAAGTTGATGTCGTGTAATACGATAATAACGCCCAAACCCAGTTCTTGACTGAGTTTAGAGATAAGCTTCAACATATCGACTTGATGGCTGATATCTAGCGCAGACAAAGGCTCATCAAGAAGCAAATACTCGGTTTTTTGGGCTAACAGCATAGCTAGCCACACACGTTGACGCTCTCCTCCAGATAACGTGTCCACTAAGCGATCTGCGTATTTTAGTGTGCCTGTCATCGCCATTGCTTCTTCAACAATGTCGTGATCTTTCTTACTCAAACGTCCAAGTAAACCATGCCATGGATAACGACCAAAACCGACTAAATCTCGACCTAAAATACTGTCGGTCACTGGAAGATGCTGAGGCAAGTAGGCAATGTGTTGGGCAAACTTTTTCGCTGAGAGATCGTTAATGCTCGTTCCATGCAGAACCACGTCACCAGCGGTGTATGGCTGTTGCTGTGCCAGCAACTTTAACAATGTGGATTTTCCTGAACCATTGTGTCCAACAAGAGCGTATGTTTTTCCGGGTTCAAATGTCACATCAAACGCTTTTAGCAATGACTTGCCTTCAATCTCAAACTGGAGTGCTTTAGCTTCCAACATCCCTACTTCACCTAATAGCCATTTACGAATAACAGTTATTCAGAGCTCTCATTCGTTGATCACGTTTGCCGTTCTTATTCAACAGAACGATTAATAAGGGAGGTTTTATATAACAACAAAGATACAAATGCAAACCGTTGTCATTATCATTACATCAACAAGATCATTGAGAGAATTGCTAAGTGTTAGTGATAATTTGCTCTGCTGAACTTCATTAGTAAATTATAGGCAGGTCAACGAGAGCAGCGGTCTCCCACTGCTCTCGCATAAATTTGAACGAATACTGCAGCGTATGAAGAAATGAAAAATGCCGCAGTGAATACATTAATGACGAGCGTCAGCGCCAAACTCTACTTCTTTATAGATATCGGCCAGCGACTTTTTACCTTGTTTGTCTTTGGCTGAACGCTTTTTCTTAGTTTGATAATGGTATTCTTGCTCCTGAAGTGCTTGTTCGTGCTCTTTTGCTGACTCAACAAACTCAGGATTTGCAAGTGCTTGTTGGCGTAAGCGGTTTACTCTTTCAAGGGTTTCCCACAACATACTTCACCTCCAAACTTATTACTGTATATAAAAACAGTATTGTTTAAATATTCCTCCTCGTCAACATTTCAACTTTGTTACTGCTCTTCACATTAACCCCAAGCCTGTATAGTGCTCGGGATATTTGTGGATGATTTGCTTTATATAACCTTGATGCTCTCGCAGAGCATCAACACATTCTCGAGATAACCATCCCTGATATACCCATTTTTCAAGTTCTAACAATGCGTATGGGATGGACCACGCTTGTCTGTACGGATGGTGCGTCGTCATAAAATCAAAGGCATTCGCGACAGCCGTAATTTGCGCGGCGATTGGTATATCATCATTGGTTAAACCATAAGGATAACCAGTGCCATTTAAGTTTTCGTACTGATAAGTAACCATCTGCAAAAACAAAGTCACACTCGGGTGAACCGGATTTCCGATACGGGCAACTATGTCATCCGCTGAATCGATACAACGCTCAATATGTTGAATCAATATCGCCTCTTGTTCTTGAGAGTAATTTGTTCGGCGGCTAGCAATTTCAACTGGCAGCTGACTATCACCGAGCGCATGGAACTGAGCAAAAATACCAATATCTTCGACCATTTCGTCATTCAGGTGATAACGATCCGCTAACTGCGTTGCGATAATTTGACTGTAGTACTTCATGCGTTTGGTATGCGCGTAATACTCAGGTGAATATCCTGGCATCATACATTGCATTCGGTTCGCTAGCGTTTCTATCGCATTGACTACTTGAGTTTCTGATTCAACCGCAAATCGAATCATTTCGAAATAAGGTTTAAGACCATTCAGCGCTTCTAAACTAAACGCATCACGTTGAGTGGAGTTCAAAAATACAAAACCAGTAAAAGCTTTATTGTCATAACAAGGAATAGCAGCCGACGACTGATATCCGTGTTTGAGTAAAATTTGAACCCGAGGACAGTGCTTAATATCATGAAGGTCTTCGACGATACGAGGAACCGCGTTTTTAGAGGCAATATTGAGGTGGTGGAGTTTACGGAATGCTGATTCGTGATGGGCTAAACACCAAGTGTCGAACTCACTTTCTGCAAATGATTTGAGCACATCTTGGTCTGGGTGATATTTTGCAAATGACACCCTATCAATACATGGCAAGTGCGCCTGCATCCTGCCTTTTAGCGTTTGCAGTTGCTCGTTAAGCGGTTTTGCAAACGGGTAAAAACTCCGGTGCGCCATGCTTCACCTCCACACCAAAGCAGAGAAACAAGAAAAGCTCATTGTGTTGCAAATTCAATGGTATTTTGAGCGGTTTTCTCCACTTAAACTATCGATATACCACAACTTAAGTGTACGAAATAAAAGCACATTTCTACCAATTTTTTCACCGGATATCTTACGGTAATTTGATCCAGATTAAAAAAGCCAACGAGCAAAACTCGTTGGCTTAACAATACTGATTGATTACGATGGATTCAGTAACTAGAGGTTATTCAAAGAACGTTCTGAACAACTAGCCTAGAGCAGGAAGCACACCCAGCGTAATTAACACCTGAGCGAATACGATGCCAGTGCCAGCGATGCCCGTTATCACTAGCGCACCTTGACCACCTGCGACGCGGTACTCCCCAGTAAAATCATCCGATTTACGAACCTTGATCACCATAACCAAAGGCAAAAAGATGGCTAAAATCGCTAAGGCAATCGCTGCATAGCCCAAAGCCATAATAAAGCCTTGAGGATAGAAAAGTGCGAAGCCTAGCGGTGGAGTAAACGTCACTAGTGCCGCAATCAAACGATTAGGCTTATCGTTACTTCCTTTGATGGTATCACCCAAAAATTCGAATAGACCCAAACTCACGCCAAGGAACGATGTCAACAATGCCAAGTCAGCAAACACACCAACAATGCTACCCAAATTTGATTGGTGTACTGTCTGAGATAGTTGACCAATCAGTGCGCTCAACCCTCCGTTCTCAACAAGCGTACTTTGGCTAACCACACCCAACGTCACGATTTGCCAAAAGATATAAATAACGAGTGGAATCGTCGAACCAATAATAACGGCTTTGCGTAAAGAAGAAGTGTCACCGTCTAAGTAATTCACAATTGCAGGTATACTTCCGTGGAAACCAAACGAAGTAAAGATCACCGGAATCGCCGCTACAACAAGGCCTTGTTCGATTGGCATACTTAACAAGTAAGATTCCGTAACGTTTGGAGCAAGAAAAGAAAGCACCGCAACCATCGCAATGAGCTTCATCGCGAACAGGACTCGGTTTACTTTATCGACCGTACCGGTACCCACTGTCACAACTAAAGTCACAATCAAGGTAAAGATTATCGTTGATGTAGGCCCTGAAATATCGAGGTCAAACCATTGTGCAAGGCGGTCTCCGAACTGAGCACCACCGCCAGCGATATACGCTGCACATAATGAGTAGAAAAGAAACAACATCGCAAAACTTGCCACCCACTTGCCTTTTTGACCTAGGATCTGTTTCGCCAAAGTATGAAGTGTAGCACTACTCTCCGCATGTTGATGAAGCTCAAGCATAAGCAAGGCAGTGAAAGCCATCAGAGCCCATAAGCCTAGCATGATGATAATAGAAGTTGAAAAACCAATGCCGGCAGAGGCAAGTGGAAGCGCTAGCATACCAGCGCCTATTGTAGTGCCCGCAATAATTAGCGTACTACCGAATACTTTAGAACGACTCATTGTATATTAATCTTTACACTTTATTAGAAATTATCAGTATTAGATCGGGCAACGGCGGACCGAAACCAACACCATATTTGTATTGCCGTCGATATTGTAGGATCTTTAGCAGAAGATCAAGCAAAGTGTAAGGATAAAAAACCACGCATGTAAACTATAATTTACACCTTGCTGATATTTAACAATAACTGTGTGCATTCTTCCCTGTTCATGAACTTGGGAACAGGGTAATTCCAGTGCGCCTCTTTCAGAATTAAATCAACAAGCGCATCAGCATCTTCACGTTGAATGAGCGCACTGGTTTGCTCAATATCAATAGTTGAAAACAAGGACTCCAGATTCGCCAAAAAATGCTGAGCACTTGCGTTACCTAACTGCCCCTCGGCCGTCAACTCATCGAGCTTTCTTAGTTGAGGCTCAATCTCTGATAATGAAAAGCGCAGCACAGGCAACAAGGCTAATCCGTTTGCCATACCATGAGGTATTCCATATCTCGCACCGAATGTGTGAGCAAAGGCATGAACATAACCCAAACTCGCTTTGGTAAATGCTAAACCCGCGTAATAGGATGCCATAGCCATTTTATGACGAGCTTCGACATCATCCCCTTGCATCACAGCCCTAGGAAGATATTTAAAAATGAGTTTAATAGCGGCAACCGAATAAGCCATCGTTTCTTGAGTAGCGTTTTTCGATACATAGGCCTCAATAGCGTGGGTTAATGCATCAACGCCAGTATCAGCCGTGATCTTAGGAGGTAAACCAATCATTAAATTCGCATCTAAAGCTGCCATTAGTGGCACCAACTTTGGATCCATTAAAGGGGTTTTAATGTGTGAGGAGGGATCTGACACGACCGCAGCGATAGTAACTTCACTTCCGGTTCCAGCCGTTGTTGGAATAGCAAAAAGCGGCGCTGGCATTCGCCATACCTTCAATAGTCCAGCTAATTTTTTTATTGGCCGTTTATTGGTAACTTTCGCAGCGATGACTTTTGCACAATCCATTGCAGAGCCGCCACCCAAAGCTAATATGCCCTCACAATGAAAACGATGATAAGCCTCTAGACCGCTCTCTACCTGATCATAGGTAGGATCGGGCTTAACTTGCGAGAAAACATCTAACTGTAAATCGAGTTGTGCTGCAGCCTCAAGCACCTTATCTACAATACCGACTTGGACTAACCCTTCGTCGGTAACTAACAAAACGCGTTTAAATCCCAGCTCGGTCATCGATTCTAATAGCTCATTCATCGAACCAGGGCCGGAAAACAAGGTTGGTCTCGGCATAGGAAGGATAAGGGCTGCTATTTTTAACCCTGCGGTGTAAGTCCGATATAAACGATGCTTCAACATACGAAATCCTTTTCATTTAGAGCTATCATTCTAGCTACTTTTACTACCTATGCTTACTTTGCAATCACACATTTTCAATAAACTTATCTCACTAAAAGGGCTAGCATCGCTGGGAAACCGTACCATTTTATTATCTTCCCTCAACGACATGAGCTACAGAGAAAATTTTTTCAACGACGCTCTATTGTCATGTAGTTAACAAGCTGCTTTCCCTATTACTCTGTTAGTTACAGAGCAAGCCTCGAAGAAGTCTTCTTATTTTTTGCCTTCAAAAGCAACAATATGAATTCTGTTAATCAGACATCAATACCGTGTGTCTCTGGTTGAGCCCGAACACGATCTACAAAAATAAAAATAAGAATGCGTTACATCATGATTTATTGTCGTTTTCAAATAAGTCAACAAGAGCAACAATAATCTTTCAAAACTTATACTTAGTTCAAATATCTGACTCTTAACCATGAGCTTCAGGTGATATTATTATGCAACTAGGATTATTATCCCGCCCATAATCAAAACTATGTCTAAACGCCCACCTTTTTGGGGTCTATTCGCTGTCGTACCCAATTTTTCCTATCACCTTCTGATTTGGGTTTAGCGTGGGCTAATTAGCAATGTCGGTATAAACCATGAATCATTCTTGCCATTCCCATACGGACATGGGCTTTGAAGTCGATCTGAAACAAGCACTTATCTGGGTTGCTCGAGCACTCGACTATGTCGGTGTTGATGATACGCACCATAGCCATCGTGTCGCTTACATCGCTTACCAATGTGCTCGGGTCATGAACTGGGAACCAGAAAAAGCGGAGTTTTGCTACTTCGCAGGGATGATCCACGATTGTGGGGTCTCCGAAACACAAGAACATAAAATGTTACTTGAGGAGTTGGTGCCACAAGATGTAAAAACACATTGCTTAAGAGGATACCGAAGCCTCAAGCAGTGTCGTTTGTTGCGTCAGTTTGCTACACCTGTTCTTTACCACCATACACATTGGAGTGAATTAAAATATCTTGATTTACCGCCTTTTGAAAAAGAGGTCGCTGCCCTACTCTATTTAGCCGATCGTCTCGATTTTATGCGTTCCAAATACGTCATGAACTGCCACTGTGACATTGTCACACTTCATGAAGAACTAATTGCAGAATGCATCATGGCAAACGCTGGAACTTTGTTTAATCCAGACATGGCTAAGGCAATGGTTAAGCTCGTTATGACCGACGCATTTTGGTTCGCGATGGAGTCTGAAAATATAGAAACCATCGGATTAAACTTTAAAAGCATTGATTGGCTTCAAAAACAGCTCACCATCCAAGATATGAATAGTTTGGGAATGTTTATCGCTCGAATTGTTGACGCAAAAAGCCCATTTACTTATCAACATTCGCAAAAAGTGGCGGAGTTATCTCGGTATCTAGCCATCAAGCTTGGGTTTTGTGAGCACGACCAAGAGATGTTATTTATTGCTGGGTTGGTGCATGATATCGGAAAGTTAAAAACACCAGATGAGATTCTTCATAAAGAAGGCTCTCTTAATAAACAAGAGTATACGCGTATTAAACGCCATACAATTGATACTCAGCTCGCATTACACAAAGTGTTTCCCAACGCTAAAATAGCGGAGTGGGCTTCTAATCATCACGAGCGTTTGGACGGTTCTGGCTATCCTTATCATAAAACAGGAGACGAACTCGATGTACCATCGCGTATTGTCGCGGTTGCCGATGTTTTTCAAGCTCTGTCTCAGGACCGGCCCTACCGAGGACGAATGGCTCAAGCACAAATCGCCGCGATTATGGGTGAGCAAGTCGCTAAACAAGAACTTTGTTCTGACGTCTATGCAGTGCTAGAGCGAAACATGACCGAGTGTTACGAGCTATCAACTAATGTTTAATCGATAAAGGGCGTATCTACGCCCTTTGCTGATTTTATGCTGGTTGCAAACCAATCATTTTGCAATATCAAGTACATTGTCTCGCACACCATTGATTCTGAACCAACCTGCAATACTGAAACGCTCAGCATTGGTCGGTAAAACCTCATGCGGGAATTGCTCAGATAAGAATAAAAGTAAGCGTCCTGATTGAGGAGGGATGGTTGCTATCTTATTATCATTTAGATCGTAAACCACCAATTCACCTGCATCCTTTTCCGTCCAAGATTCGTTCATGTAAAAAACGGTTGTCAATCGACGGTTTTCATTGCCCTTAAAACAATCTAGATGCTTTTGGTAGAAATCCCCTTCCTCGTACTTGGCAAAGTGAGCTTCATACTCAAAAAGTCCCAGAAACAAGTGACGGTTCACTTCTTGGCGTATTTCTTCCATCTTATCTAAGTAAGAAGTAACCGCGTGCCCCATATTGGGCGATAACCATTGAATTTTGTCACTTCGAATTGACTCAATACGTGTCACATCGTCATTACGACCAATACGCGCTTTTTTCCAGTTACTTGGAATGCAGTCTCGTAATTGAGCCACTTCTTGTTCAGAAAGAAAATCATCCCAGATGTAGTAGCCATGGGTTGCTAACGCATCGATCATTTTATCCATTATTGTCGTTCACTCATATTAGTTGGGCGGTCTATATAAAAAATCTTCAACCCCACAACAAATGCGATTTTTTGTCGAAACGACAACAAAATAAAAAGAGAGTAAAAATAGGTGATGACGAATATAAAAATGCCGCTCATATGAGCGGCAATATCTTTTATTATTGACGAGCTTCTAATCTGGTTGGATGAACTCGCAACGGACTAAGACGTTTAATAGTCGGGCGTTGTTTGTTTTTTAACTGGATATGACAAAGTTCCAGAATTAAGCCGAATGCCATCGCAAAGTACACATAACCTTTGTTGATATGAATTTCGAAGCCTTCTGCCATCAATAAACCACCTAACAAAACGAGGAATAACAAAGCAAGTGTCTTAAAACCAGGGTAACACGACACCAGGTTATTGATTTTTTCGGCTGTCATGACCATCACGATAGCAGACGAAACAATCGCTGCGACCATAAGTGGGACATCACTTGTCAAACCAACGGCGGTTATCACCGAGTCCATCGAGAATACAGCATCCACGGCAACAATCTGCAACAGAACTACCGCTAAACCAGTACGGGCGTGAGTTGAGTGAGCCGACTCGTTGTGATTTAACCAACTCCACAACTCTTTCAGGCTTTTAGCCAAGAGGAATGCACCACCCGCAATCATGATGACGTCTCTTCCGGTAAACGCATGGTTCGCCAAAGAAAATAGCGGTTGAGTCAATTGCATGATCCAAGAGATTGAAAACACTAAACCAATACGAGCAATAACAGCAAGACCAATACCAAGGTTTCTTGCCAGCTTACGTTGGTGCAGCGGCAGTCTTTCACATAAGACAGAGATAAAAACGACGTTATCAACGCCTAAGACAACTTCAAGCGCAAACAAAGTGGCGAAAATAGCCCAAGCTTCTGGTTGCATAAAAAGTTCTAGCATGAGCATGTCTCCAATAATAAGAAGACATATGGTGAAGGGTTTTGTCGACTAAAGGGGTCGTCCATTAATTATTTATACCTTTGTTACTGAGGGATCATGAGTAAATCACCAAACAATCAACAAAACAATATCTATTTTAATTAACAAGGAACAAGTTTAATTCGTGTACAAATCAATCAACTCCTCCAAATTGATTAAAATTACATAGAAGCTTTAGAATTGAATAAATGAAAGCATTAAAGTCCAACAAAACTAAGATAAATTTCTAGACTTATAAGCACCATCAACCCTTATGCAACCCATTAAATGCATTGAGCTCAAAGAGAAACAGGCGTGTTTCCGAGATAAACAATAGTAAAAATTTGTTTCATGCTGATATACTGCCAAAAATCATAAGAAACCATGCTATTTATGGACTACATTGCTCTTTCGCGTATAAGCCTTAAACATCTAACTGTTTTACATATGTTGTTAACCACTCACAGCGTCACACTTGCGGCAGAACGCTTGTGTGTAACACCATCGAGCGTCAGTAAAACGCTCGGACAGTTGCGCGAAACGCTAAAGGATGACCTTTTTTACCGTGATGGCACTCGCTTAGTGCCGACAGCATTTGCGCTGCATATAGGCCCGTCAATCCATGGCATACTCTCCAGTATGAATGGGTTATTACATCAAGGCTCTTTTAATCCGGCTTACTATCAAGGTAGTTTTTCATTAGCAATGCGTGAAAGTTCGTTTGAGCTCTTTGCGCCAGTTCTACAGCACTTGTCCCAACAACTGAGCAATCACGCGCACTTGAATGTCCATGCGAAAGAGGAAATGAGTTTCGATGCATTAGCAAGAGGTCAAGTGGATTTTTTGTTGCTTCCTCACGATCTCAGCCAACCACCCACACAAAATAAAGACTTGGTATGGAAAACCATTTTGAAAGACGAAATGGTTTGCTTAATGAGAGCATCGAACCCACTCGCTGAGCAACCCTTATCTGTTGAAAGTTACCTTTGTGCAAGACACATCGGTATTCATGATAAAGATCTGTCACAACCTTATTTTGAGCAAAATCTCACCCAAAGGCATTCAAAGCGAAACTTGGCCATGCGTGTAGCCGACTTTGGTTCAGCTGCGGTGATGTGTCAGCACTCGGATTACTTGTTCACATGCTCCAAGCTTTGGGCAAGAGCGGCAATGCAAGCAAAAGGTTTGGTTGAGCAAGCTCTTCCATTCGATTACGGGCAAGTAGCCTACAGCCTCGTTTGGAACAAAGCGAGCTTAAACGATCCCGCTTTAAAATGGTTACAGCAACAATTACTCGACGCTTGCGCCATGTTAGATGCCTGTGATGCTTAAGCATAGATAAACAACGGTACTACGTGAGTACTGTCGGCACTGTGATAGGGTTACTCACGTAGCATCGAAGCTCTGATTTTAAGCGTTCGATATCATGATGAGAGCACATGTCCCAAGTTAACGCCTCCCCCACAACTCCGTGATGTTGAAAGGCATTTAAACGGATAAGCACCGATTCAGGAAGAGTACTCAAGTAACGTCCAATTGCTACGATTTCTATATCTAAATCACTTTTTTGGGGAATATGCAGTAAGCGGACCTCGTACAATTTTTCGTGTTCAGCTAGGTAATGAAGGGTTTTAAATACACGATGATTATCACGCCCAGTTAGCCACTGATGCGTCTCCGTCTGCCACGCTTTCAAATCGATCATTGCGCCATCCAGAAAAGGGAGAATACGCTGCCAACCAGCAACCGCTAAAGAACCGTTACTGTCGATGAAACAAGAGAGGTGCCGTAATTCAGGATCTTGTTTTATCCCTTTAAACAGCTCAATAATGAAAGGAAGTTGTAAGGTAGATTCCCCACCGGATACAGTAACACCACTGATGAAAAAGCGATGTTTGCGTATCAAATCGAGCATTGTTACTACAGAGTAGTCAGTAATTTTTGGATTAGATTGGTTCTGACATATCTCTATACAATGATCGCAGTGGGTGCACTCCTCTTTAAGCCAAACAACGTTGTTGTTTTCGTCGAACTTCAATGCGCCTGCTGAACATTCACTCACACACTCACCACAATGATTACAATGGTTTATCGTGTGAGGATTGTGGCAGTTCAAACACTGATAGTTACAACCCTGTAGAAAGATGACTAGACGATTTCCTGGCCCATCAACACAAGAGAAAGGAAGGATATGAGTGACTTTTGCCAAAAGGCTTCCACTTCGTCTAGACATCTTGTTCTTTCCTAAACCGAACTTATGCCTGCGTGTAAGTCGGTGTTACTTCATGACTCACCACACGTGGTGAGCGTTCTAAAATTTTGGTATTTTTTGCTGCTTCCGCACCTAGAAACGTCGTGTTGGTTCTCGAACCTTCTTTATCATATTTCGCGACATCTGAAAGTTTGATCATGTAGCCTGTCACGCGAATTAAGTCATTTGAAGTGACATTCGCGGTAAACTCACGATAACCAGCATTTAGTGCCCCTTTACATAAATTGAACATCGCTTCTGGGTTAGATTTCACCGTTTCATCAATCGTCAAAATATCGCTGATACCCGCACGATAATACTGATGATGCTTCGCCGTTGCTTGTACATAAGTGACAGGGTCTGGCTCTGCACCATAAGGCAGACGTACACCTGGCGTAGCATCATGATCTAAGCTAATGCCGCCTTGTGCATGTAAGAGCGCTTTGCCATCTAAACCATATTTCACCGGGGTTGAGTCTACCAGTTTAGCCAGTGTTGCTGAAACATCATGAGCAAAAGTATTTGCTCGATCATTTTTTCCGTATCGCCCTATTTGCCCTTCTTTTTCAAATAGAAGGTTTACCGCTTCGGCCATGCCGTACACGCCATACATTGGCGCGAAATAGGACTCTTTTATCAACCCTTCTTGCGTCAAAAAGCCTTGAAAGAAGTTCGATTTTTCATGCAAGTGCGTGCTTCTTGCGTTTATGAGCTCGACCATTAATCGATGGTAAGAAGGCAACGCACTGTTTAAGAAGTCGTTACAGTCTGATGCTCGTTTTGCAACTTCTTTTAAATTCATTCGCACCAATGTGTTCGATCCACCTGCTAATGGAAGCGAGTTGTAGCAACTTACAATACCAAAGCGTGAGCCGTTGTAGGCTTTCGCGTGCATTGGGTAATTGGCGATATGCGGTTTACTGCATTCACAAATGTTCTGTGTCGCTTGACGAAGTAAATCATCAGGTGTAACTGTCTCGTCGTACATAAAGGTGAGATTCGGTGCGATCTGCTTGAGCTCCGCATCTACTTTTAAAACAGTGCGACAAATAATGTTGTCTGTCGGTCCGACATTCACATGCATAAACGCATCTGGCAATGTGCGATCCAGCATGATCCAAAAATGTTTTAACTTTTTGTAAATCTGGCTCTCTGTTAGGTCGCCTATGTAAGGCAACAAGACATCATCTAACTGGCCTAAGTAAACCGGAATGTTCGTTACCGAAGGAACATGATGGTAAATGATGGTCAGCATGTTCAACGCATCATCGAAATCATCAGCCGGAGACAACTCTAAATAGTCTGAGCCTTGCGATAGAAATTTAGCGTAATCAGGCAACACATAGCGAGGTTTAAACGGTGCATGACCTTCAAACATATCGCAGATGATGCCTTCATCCATTGCTTGTCTCAGTGATGGAGATACGGTCATGTAAGGAATGCACGCTTCCGCCTCTAAAGCTAAAAAACTCGACTTCTGTTTTGGAGAAAGACGGACGTCGGTCGCGATATCTAGAAAACGTTGTTGTAGTTTAGAAAGGCTTGTCATCTAAGATATTCCTACAAAGTAACCACAAGCCCACAAGACAAAATACGAGCTCTACCCCTAAAGAGTAACGTGATTTTACTCCTGCTTGGCTGTTGCCACTAATGAAAATAAACAAAACGTCTATTTCCATTCTGGAAATAAGACAAAGCTAAATTAGCGCATTCCAACTTACTATATGGGAAAACCTAACTGCGTACCGAAATCTGTCTTATTTATCGGTTTGCCGTCGACAACATCACGCCTGCACCAATAAATACTCCACCAGTCAAACGATTGAACAACTTCGCCCTTCCAGCGACAAACAACCAATCGGAGGCTTTTACCCCTAACAATGCATAAAATGTTAGCCAGCTAAGCTCAAAAACCACAAATGTAGACGCGAAAATCGCGTATTGAGCCAGTAGCGGTGCGGAAGGTTCAATGAATTGAGGAAACAAAGCGGTGAAAAAGACTATCGCTTTGGGGTTACTAGCGCCAACAATGAAACCACTAGTGAACGCGCTGAACGCTGTCGCGGAACTTTGAGTCGTTGCCGTTTTATTAAAATCTGTCTGAGATGAGCGCAACGCTTGAATACCTAACCAGATTAAATAAGCGGCGCCACACCATTTGATAATATTAAAAACTAACTCAGATGAAGCAATGACAACTCCCAGCCCGGTAAATGAGAGCGTAAGGATGATCGTAATCGCAGACAAACTGCCAAGCGCAGTCATGAAAGCAATACGAAACCCACTACTCACTCCTTTACTTAAACACAACAGTGAGCTTGGTCCTGGTGAAGCTGTGAGCACGAGAATAGCAAGAGTGTAAAAAATCCATGTATCTATTTGCATTGGCATCCCTTCCAGCAAAATGAGGTTTATAGCCCATTGTGTATAGAACTATTTTATCGCCCGGTTTCTATCCATGAAGCCGAGGTCTTAATAACCATCTTGCATCTAAATAACTTAGAAAAAATTAATAGATAGTTATGCAAATAAAATACGATCTACATGCAAGGATGTAAAGCCTGTTGTATAAGCTTATCTATTTCTCTTAATCATAAAAAGGCTTAGGATCGATCTCTAACGATGAAGGCGCGATCGCTCTTTCAATTTTGTACGCACTCGTTTTTAAATCCACCATCGTGACATCAATGTATCGTTTATACTTGCGGGAGTAGAAACATTTCACTTCTGGCTTTAATGCTTGAGATTCATTTGAAGACCAAACAATACCAACACGCCCATCGTTCAACTCGACAATGGAGCCGACGGGGTACATCCCAATGCAATTAATGAATTTGTAAACTAAGTCGGCGTCTAAATGAAATGGCGTTAGACTCAACAAGATTTTAAACGCTTCCGCAGAACTCATGCCTTTTTTGTAACAGCGATCAGCCGTTAGCGCATCGTAGATATCTACAATACAGCTCATACGGCCGTGAATTGGAATCTCCTCCCCCTTCAAGCCTCTAGGATAACCATTGCCATCTAACTTCTCGTGGTGCATCAAACAAACATCACGGCTTACGTCACTAAGTCCTTTTACGTGAAGGATTATCTCACCTGCGAACACTTGATGTAGCTTCATATGTTCAAATTCTTCAGGCGTTAGCTTCGCTGGCTTGTGCAAGATCTTATCATCGACTTTAATTTTACCTACATCATGAATAATGCCACCAACAGCAAGCTGTTTTAGCGTTGGCTTATCCAAGCCCAAGTACTTACCGAATGACACTAAAAGACAAGCGACATTGACGGAGTGTTCCAATAAGTAAGAGTCTTTTTTTCGGAGTGCAGAGACACACTGCAACGCATCTGAGTCAATCAAAACACTTTCAATGACATCGTCAGCCCAAGCTTCTACTTCATCAACTTCAATGATTTTTCCTTCAAAAGTTTGATTCAATAGTTTCTGCGCCAAATCTTTTGCTTCGGCGATCAGCTTTTTGGCTCGCTTGTGTTGGATGTCTCTCGAACGATAAGTTCGTTGACCCCTCTTAAAATCGGAGTGTTTCTGCTCTCGCGTCTCTTTAGTGGCATCAGTTGATTCATCTACAGGCTTGAAGACACACTGCTGCGAAGATAATGTTTGATCTACCCAAACATACTTTACGCCACTTGTAGCAAGCTTCTTAATGCCTTCAGGGCTAGATATTCGCCCCGCATTGGCTAAATTGACGCGCTTGTTGTGCTCTATCGCGGTGACAAACATACCAACGCCGATATCAGCGAGCGCAATTTTGATTGAATTTTTCGGATCGTACTGCATATAAAGAAGGCTTACTCGATATTAACGTCCGCATTATAAGAGATTTGATTACTTGGCGTGATAATAAATTTGAATTGATTACAATTAATGAGCATCCTGTCAATTAATAATCGGTCGCGCTCATTAAATCCTTTTTGTTATTATGGTTTTATCCAAGATAACATATATACAAATGACGTTAGAAAACCGCACATTGATACCGACACAACTGAAAATAACTTTAGGATAATTATTCATAAATATTTATAGATTGCGGACGGCATCAATAACTGTATTTTATAAATGATTTTTACTGTTGACTATTTTTTATAAATGTCGATGATTAGCCGCCTAAGCTTAGTATGTTATTAACCTAGTAGCGCATAAAATGATAGCCAAACAATTTGAACTGACACTTTTGTGATTGTAATGTACGCCAGCAGATCAACTCTATGTTATCAACCCCAACACTCATCTCTGATGCTAAAAGGCTCGAGGAGGAAATATCTTGACCACCATATTTGACCAACAAGTCTCAGATAGTGACCGAGAGTTCCTAAAAATCGTCGAAGAACGATTCATTCATATCTTCGATGTATTTAACGAAGGCCTCTTTTACATGGATGAGTTTGGCACCATGGTATTTTATAACAAGGGCTTTTATGAGCAGCTTGGTATCAACGCTGGTCGAATCAGCTTAGAGCAATGGTTAGACCTTGTTCACCCTCTCGATCGAGAAAGACTCTCCACTCGGGTCGATGCTCACATCATTACCAACAACACGAGGGTCACAACGACCTACCGCGTGCGTAAACCCAATGGACAGTACGTCTGGATTGAAGGCGTAGCCATGACCAAAGAAACAGAACATGGTCATTATATGGTTGGTAGCCACCGTGATATTTCTGAACGCAAGCTGATGGAAAGCTACATTCATCAAGTCGCATTTCATGACAATGCGTCAGGTATGGCTAATCGCGCCCATCTCTTGCTGGATATTGAAGATAGTGTGCGAGCCACTGATTCTTGTGCATCTATCTGTTACATTCAGATAGAAGAGATTAAATCTTACTTAAATCAATATGGCAGCGAGTTGGTCGATGGGTTAGTGGAAAAATTGCTACAAACTCTCAGTCACCTACCTTCTCCAAATAGTTCTGTATATCGCGTACATGATGATGACTTTGCGATTTTGATTCACGATGAATGCTCGGTAGAAACGCTGCAAAGTTACGCCGAAAGTTTAAAGGAAACCTACCACGAGGCAGTGATTGAAGAGGGCCAATACTTAGGAAGTAACATTAGTATTGGTTTGTATCCTTGCATAGATCCAAGTCACTCAGCAGAGGAAATATTACGTAAAGCAGCACGAACTTGTCAGTACGCAAGCGAGCAGAATAAAGACCGTGTTGCGGTTTACAGTGAGAAAACTCAGCATGCCGTAGACCGTTATTTCTTTATTGAGCAAGGTCTAAAAAGTGCACTTGAAAAACAGACATTAAGCGTTAAGTTTCAGCCAATTATTGACGCCAAAAGCTCTAAAGTAGTGAGCTTCGAATCTCTGGTTCGCTGGCGTAGCAAAGAGTTTGGCGAAATTTATCCAGACGAATTCATCCCCGTCGCAGAGAACAAAGGTTTGATTGTCGAACTCGGATATCAAGTCTTTGCCAAAGCGTGTGAATTTATCAAAAACTACCGTGAGCGTTACCAAAACCAAGTTCGTGTAAACGTGAATGTTTCTGTACTTCAGTTAATGAACAGTGAATTCCCTGCGCGAATTAAAGCCATGGCGGATGAGGTTGGTGTCGATCCTGAGTCTATTGTGTTGGAACTAACAGAAACGTTTATTTTGGATAATAATCAGACAGCCATTGCCCCTCTGAATACCCTCAGGAAACTAGGATTTGCACTCTCTCTGGATGACTTTGGATCGGGTTACAGTTCATTAAATAGCTTCTTCGACCTCCCGATGACACAAATCAAAATTGATAGGTCGATGGCGTGGAAAACACTAACCAACCGCTCTTCACAAGAATATCTGAAGTTTCTTATCACTATGTGCCAGGAAAATAATATTGAAGTAGTGATTGAGGGAATTGAAGACGCCAAAATGTGTGAATTTTTTACCGAAATGGGCGTCGATTATCTGCAAGGTTATTGGTTCTCTAAGCCACTTTCTGTTGCCAGTGCAAGCCGCTATTCGTTGAGTTAAGCATACTAGAGCAATATTCCGCACGGCCACGTTAAACATGCTGAACTATTCACTATAGATTTCAGACACTAACTGGCCGTGACGAAAACAAGCTTAATGTCTCCCGATTAACGTAGACGTTCAAACACCACACTCTGATCTAAATGTTCGTGATACTGAGTGTAATCTAAGCCCACATCAAAGATATATTGGGTCACCAAGTTTCTAACGCACTCAATCAATTGGCTCGCTTGCCATGGTTTTTCAAAGTAGCGATCAATACCTGCGGAGTTGATCGCATTAATCGTATCGGTGTGCGTCGCTTGCCCGGTAAGAAGCACTTTCCTCGTAAAGCCAAAACGACCGTCTTTTGATACATCGGTCAGCAGTTCTACTCCCGTTTTACCTGGCATCACATGATCGGAAATAATCAATGCGATCATCTCGCCTTCTGCATCAAATTCATCCATCAGTTCTAGAGCCTCACCTGCTGATTCGCAGTCTTCGACATTCAACCATTGATTTAACGGCTCTAAATCTTGTAGAACCGCGCTTAGTACCTCTCGTTGGTCATCAACGCAAATTACATTAAGCTTCTCCATGTTCACCCTCTACTGGTAACTTGATTCTAAAAATCGTTTTTTCACTGTCGCTCTTTACCACAATAGAGCCGTTATATCCGGCGATAATGCGCTTCACAATCGACAGACCTAACCCTAAACCAAACGACAATCCCCCCTTTTTAGTGGTGAAGTTTGGCCGGAAAATTTTTCTACGTGTCGCTTCATCAATTTCTGGTCCATTGTTAGCAATCGTGACCAAAATTTTACCCTTACTCTCCCGAGTATGTATTTCGATACCGGGTTTCTCCGTTTCACCAAGTGCATCGCACGCATTCTTTAATATATTTACCCAAACTTGGACGAGTTCGGTTTGAGAACCAATAAAAGCAGGTAAATCCGCAGGGCTAAAACGAACACTCACTCGTCTTAAGTCACTTTGCAATAGAGCCAAGGCGCGATTGATTGAATCATTGATGTTAATCGCTTCATCCAAGTCGATATCCGTGCGCCCCAATTGTTTTACGGATCGCACAATGCCAACGGTATGTTTAGAAGCGATGCGTAAGTCATGGAGATCTCGCCCCATTTGCCAGAAACGTATCGCTTCTTCTGGTCTTTTTAGCCAATGTTCCGAAAGGAAATTATTTGGAACGGCACGTGCAAGATCACGAGCAACCTCCTTGGTTAAACCGTAGTATTTTTCGAAGTGGCGCCCCCGCTTTCTCGCTTCGCTAGAAGAGACTTGCTGCCCTTGCATTAAACCAAAATCAAAAAATTGACTCGCTTCCGGATGAACTTCTTCAAGCAGTTCCATGATAACTGTCTCTAGCCGTTCTGATTTACTGCTTACAACGCCTATCGCATTGTTCAACTCATGAGCAATACCCGCTGCAAGCTGCCCCAACGTTGTCATTTGCTCTGCGGTATGAAGCTTTTGTAGCGCTTTTTCTTTAGCTAATGCCTCTTGCATTGCACGCCGTTGACGACGAGATAATTCGTTAACCATCACAGGCATAAATTGTGTCGTCAATGGTCCGTATGTCGCCTCTTCCACGGCGGGCGTATCACGCTGTATCCAAGCCAATTCAACATCGGTTTGAGCAATCACTGTCGAAGAGGCAGTCCACGTACCAGAAAAGAAACTATGTACGCCAATAAACGCACCTTGAGACGCAGAAAATACCTGAATCGGTTTCTTGTCATCTTCCGCGTAATAGCCCGCCAGTTCTCCCGACAGCACATAGTACAAGCGATCGTTGTAGCCAGCTTTCTCAATAAGCACCGACCCGGATAGAACCGTTAATCGGCGTTCAAGGTGATTAAAGTAGCGTTGTACTAACGCGTCTAACTTCGTTTCGTACATACTGTTATCCAATATGCCCAACAGTATGTAAAATCCACACCATCACAAAGCTGAGTAATACGCCAATCACGCCTAGCACGGCACCGATACGAGCCATTTGGCCGCTCTCGACATGCCCTGTTGCATGAGCTAACGCGTTTGGTGGCGTACTGATTGGTAACGACATACCGAGTGAAGCGGCAAATGTCACGACCAAGATCAGAGTAACTTCACCGCCGAGAGGCGTTAACGAAGCCATAGAGGTACCTAACGCAGCCATAATCGGCATCAGCAAGTTTGCTGTGGCTGTATGCGACATAAAGTTTGCCATTAACAAGCACAAGAAAGCCGCACCAAACAAGACAACATATGGCGAGAACTGATCAAACGGAATGCTGTGTACCACCAGCTTCGCAAGCCCGGTTTTATCTAGAGCAAGACCCAGAGCAATACCGCCTGACACCAACCAAAGCACATCCCAAGAGATTTTCTTCAAGTCTTCTTTGTTGATGATGCCCGTCAATGAGAACACTGCGACCGGAATTAATGCTACTGTGTAAGAATTCATTCCATGTGCAGAACCCATCAACCAAAGAATAATCGTGCCGGCAAAGGTGACGTAAACCATTATTGCTTTGGGTGTTTTCAAAAACTTGCTTTTAATGTTCAGATCGATGGTGGTTTGTTCGGCTTTATACAAAAAGCCAATCAGAAACCAGGCTAACGCCATCATCACAATAACGAATGGCACACCAAATACCATCCATTCACCAAACGTAATTAAGTTGTCACCAACCAAATATTTTAGGGCGATGGCATTCGGTGGCGTGCCGATTGGAGTACCAATGCCACCAATGTTGGCTGCAACAGGAATACACAAGGCGAATGCAATTCGACCTGGGTCTTTAGGCCCGAAAACCGCTATCACAGGGGTTAAAATGGACAACATCATCGCTGTTGTTGCGGTGTTTGACATAAACATGGAAAAAACAGCGGTGATCAGCATCAACCCCAGCATAACGAACTTTGGTTTTTGTCCAAATGGTTTGAGTAACACTCGGGCTAAGTTGACATCTAACCTGTACTTTGTCGCCGCCATAGCCAAAAAGAAACCGCCGAGGAAGAGCATGATAATCGGACTAGCGAAGGTCGCCATTATCTCGTTGTATTGTAATAGCTCACCAAAATGTGGCTGCCCTTCTTGCAAACGAAAGAGCACAATACCTTTATTTGATACAAGCAATAGCTCTAGGACAATGATCACAACCGAAGTGGCGTAGATTGGAATTGGCTCGAATACCCAGCAAAGTGCGGCAAGCAAGAAGATTGCAATCACTCTTTGCTGGACGATAGTAATGCCATCAAATGGGAACGCAGAGAGAGGCATTAACCAAACAAGCAATGGTATCAATGTTGGAACAACGTATTTGAGATAAGGGCGCATAGTACTACTTCTCTTCCTGAGATGGTTAGCCAGACACATTTGGCGTTTGGAACGCTATTACCCGCCGCAAAACCAAAACTTTCAGACTGTTTTTAAGCCTTCAGAGACGAAATGCGGTAATGGCGTTCCAGAGAAGATTATGTACACTGTTTTCAAACAAAACGTTGGTGCGAGATCAATGAACTCGTTTTCACATTGGAAAACATTTTATATCTGTGTTCAAGCTCACTAAATGCTCACTATTTAAGTTAAATATACTTTTCCATCATAAAGTTAGTTAAGGTTTCTCCCCTAACCTCAACATGTTGTCGAGACTTAACTGTGAAACCCATTTTCTCGTAAAAAGGTCGGGCGGTAATACTCACTTCAGAATACAGTCGTTTTATCCCCTGTACTTTCGCCTGTGAAAAAAGAAAAGACATCAAATCACGACCAACACCTTGTCCTTGGTATTCATGATGGCAAAAGAAATGATCAATCAAGCCGCCACCTTGCAAATCACAATAGCCAACGACCTGCCCTTCTATCTCCGCGACGTAGGGTTGAATATCGTCCATTTTTCGTTGCCACACATCGAGGTCAAAATCTGATGGTGCCCAAGCGGAAACTTGTGATTCCGTATAATCGCGACGATTAATGATTCGCACAGTATGGTAAAAGAGTGCCCACAGTGTTGGGGCATCCTCGGTGCGATAGCAGCGTATTGAGAGCATCAATTTCCTCATTCCTATTCAATAAATACTAAGCATTAACGCAAAGTGATACTAGTGAACTCATCATTTTCAATGCCAATCACTAAAGGCTTCCCAATCTGATCACTGTTCATCAATACGGTTGTATTCAGCTCTCGGCTTGATCTGCGTATATTGCTTTTTCTTATGATATGAATATTCACAATATAATCGGAATACTCCTTTGTGATTCCGCCGGAGAATTCTACGTGCTCACTTTCATTGTCTCGGACAATATGAAATTTTCGATTGGCTTGAATATCAGTACTGATGGAGGAGTCACCATAGTTCAGCACAACGGACGTTGGTTCGCTATCTTGATTGGCAAAACAGCCAAATGCGAACACGCTTAATGCGAGTATACTTTTTGATTTAAACATTAATTATTCTATTTCTAGTTATTTTTCTGCTATTTGCATGACCAAACAGCACTTGTTCTGTGAGCGCCTATTGTGCCATAGCTGAACGCTGACTCTAAACGCGCAAAAAGATGAGCGATGAAAATTCCGCCCAAAACAAGCAAATGTGAGACAATGTGAGGGCCCCAAACTCACTCAATCAGTCAAAATCCACTGTAAACCTCTGTTTTTTTAATGTTTTTAATTCATGTGGCCGTGTAAGGAATACATACAACCTCTTACTTTTTCATACGCAACTAGACGAATCGTTCGAGAAATACGGCATCGTCTATGCCACATGTTACAAATCGGCTTACCTTATTATTGCGTATGAACTGGAGTTATGGCACTAACTTCCCTCTCTCTTTTAATAAGGAGAGGATTTCAACTATCAGACTTGCCACGTTTTTATAGCTAAAATCAATAGAGCGTTACCAGCATCGGTTGGTCTAGGAGCAATAAATGAAAGACCCTCTCAACTTTACTCACCTTGTAAAAATTTGGCTCATGTCAATCGCGGTTATGCTGGGTGGATGCACTCAAGGAGATTGGCGTACCGCAAGCAGAGAACCTGCGGGTATCGCACCCGATCCTTCCAATGTCAAGCATGCTGTGATTGAGTTTTATGCCGCAGACGCGTTTGGTTGGCGAGGCTGGTTTGCCGTTCATACATGGTTTGCAATAAAGCCTGAAAATGCGAACGAATATACAGTGTATGAAGTAGTCGGCTGGAGAGTGAATCGCGGACAACCCGCTCTATATCAGTACCAAACTGGGACGCCAGATCGATATTGGTATGGTGCAAAACCAGAAAAGATCCTCTCCATACAAGGTGAAAAGGCCCGCCAGCTTATCCCTAAAATACAAAGTGTTATTAACCAATACCCTTGGGCTGAAGAATATACGCTGTTTCCAGGGCCAAATAGCAATACATTTCCGGCTTGGGTGGGTAAACAAATTCCAGAATTAGAGCTGAGCTTGCCGTTTCGCGCAATTGGTAGTGGTTACGCCAGCGATTAACAGCAAAGGTTAGTCACTGGCTCGTTTTATGTTCAGCATAAAGCGCAATATCTATTGTGCGTCGTCACCCAACTCCGTTCTATTTCTTCCATTATGTTTCGCTTTATAAAGTGCATTATCGGCGTCTTTCATTACCGCTTCAATTGGTGTGTCATTGCCTTTCCAGTGAGAAACGCCCAACGAAACCGTGACTTTACCAACCACCTGGAAGTCATGTTGTTCCACGTTGTGTCTAATACGCTCTGCAACATCCATAGCGTGGTTTACGTCTGTTTTTTCCAAAAACATCATAAATTCTTCACCGCCAGAACGACACAGGTGATCATTAGAGCGAGCTTGGTCTTTCATTAACTGCGCAAACTCTCTAAGTAAATTGTCACCCACGTCATGGCCATAGTTATCGTTTACGCTCTTAAAGTGGTCAATATCTAGCGCCAAAACAGAGAACGCGGTATTTTCCTGCTTAAACAAACCAAGAACTTTATCTAATCCACGTCGATTCAATAATCCAGTCATCGAATCTGTTAATGTATCCAGTTGCAGCTTATCAATGGTTTTTGACACGATACCAAATGCTTTAAGAAAGCTAAGCTTCAAATGTGAGACCTCAAAATACCAAGACTTAACCAGTTTGAGATCATCGATAGATGATGAATGTTCTTCGACACCTCGCACAGCACCAGCTAACTGCCAAAGTGGTCTAGAAATAAGAAGGGACAAGAACCAAATTAGCAGCAAAGTTAATAAACCAATTGGAATCGACTTAAGGAAAACATTCCACATCTGTTCATCTAGCACAGATAACGTCATCGATTTCGGGCGCTGAGCAACAATTCCCCACCCTGATGACTTTACTGGTGCATAACCAGCAAGCATTTCGACGCCGCGAGAGTTAACAATTTCTTTGTTACCGCTCTGCCCCATCGTCACCGCTTTGATTGCCTCATTATCGTCGATTACTTCACCAACTCTCGATTGATCTGGGTGATAAATCAGAGTGTTACTCTCATCGACAACGTAAAGGAAAGAACCATCTTTGTATGCGTGCTGGCTGAGTAACTCTGCGAGAATATTTTCTTTTTCTAGATAAATAGTGCCGCCGATATAACCTAAATATTCATTAGATTGAGAAAATATAGGGTATGAGATGGTTAACAAGTAATTTCCAGCGGGCGATATAAATGGTTCAGTAACAACCGGTGCTTGAGCGTTTAAAGACTGGCGTTTTCTTTCACCCACTAACCTTACACCTTTCACCTGAAGTGTTTCAGGTGATACAGAAATAATAACCCCTTTTGCATTAACGACAACCACGGAGTTAAATGATTTGGTTTGCGTTCTTAATCTCTCAGCCTCTTTATCAAGAAGCTGAGCGTCATGCATCTTGTCTTTTAGCACGTTCGCACTGTATTTTAGCTGCGACATTGAGCTTTCTATGAAAGAGTCTGTCATTTCAGACATTTTTTGGGCGTAAACACGGTTTGATTCTAACGTGTTATTGATGATGAGATCCCTTTGAACACGATAAATCGAGTAGAATGCGTTGATCAAAGTGACAAGCACACTGAACACACATAGGGTGACAATAAGATTTCTAAGATTGAGTTTTTCTTTTCTTCTAAAAGACATTGCCAATGGCCAACTTTGAAGGCTTTCTATATGAATGAGCGTATAGGTTATATGAAATTGATTTGATTTTCAGGTAGTAAGTTGGGATCAATGTTAATATTTGCTCACATTAAAGAACACTTTATGAGCTAAAAAGAGAATTCAGTAGCACGATAAAGAAACCGTGCTACTTTCATATTTGGCGTTTAAGAGGGTTTTGTCTCTGTCATCGTTTTTAATATCTCCACAACTAGCTGATGATCATCTAACTGCGGTAAACCCGATACCGTCACAACCCCAACCAAACCAGACCCAGAAAGCCGAATTGGGAACGCGCCACCATGAGCACAGTACTCACGAGCATCGAGATGAGGCTGGTTTTCGAAATCACGTTGCTTTTGCTTGTTGTACAGAGAAAGATAGTAAGAGCTGTGGCCATACCTTAACACTGAGTTTCGCTTCCTACGGACCCAATCTACATGATCAGCGCAGGTTCCTGCCATCGCGTATTGAAATAGCGTTTGTCCAAAGCCGTAAACCTCAATAGCAACAGCCGCGCCGCGAGCTTCAGCCTCTTCTTTTAGAGCGAGGCCGATAGACCACGCAATATGGTGATTAAATTCCGCCAACTGAAGTTCATGCTCTTGCAGGGCCACGAGTTCAAGCGTCAAACTCATGGTTTCACCTGAATCGTTTTACCCGTTTTACTGCTTTCCAATGCCATCTCAATCAGAGCGATATTCTGTACTGCTTGAGCGGCAGGAACCGGGTTATCAGTGCCCAAACGAATGGCGTCTGCCACACCAACAAAGTAAGCTTGGTACTCGCCTCTCTCCGTTTTGATAGTTTGCGCACCGTCTTCGTCGTAACGGACGCCGTATAACACCTCATCTTCTTCCGACCAAGCATCGTTTTCCGGCAAACGGCCTTCTTTTAAGTAGCCCTCTTGAGGATCTAATCCGAACTTTTCATATTTAGCTTCCGTACCCAATACTTTGTAGCGGAGATTCGGCTCTGGGCTATACAAGTTTGAATGCAAGTGCACAATATGCTCAGGGTAATGAAGTATCAAGTTGTAATAATCAATCGTCGTCGCGCCCGGACGCATCATTCGACATTGTGCGTCTATCGCATCTGGCAAGCCAAACAACACCAATGCTTGATCGAGAAGATGAGGAGCAAGGTCGAATAGAATACCACCACCATCTTGAGCTAGCTCTCGCCAGCGTTGACGAACTTCAGGGCGGTAACGGTCAAAGTGTGACTCGAACAGCTTTATATCACCTAACTTACCTTGTTCGATAAGAGATTTAACCGTGAGAAAGTCTCCATCCCAACGTCTATTGTGAAAAACGCTCAGCACCAGACCTTTCTCTTCCGCCAAGGCGATAAGTTCATTACCATCTTCTATCCGAGTAACAAACGGTTTTTCGACGATGACGTGTTTCCCATTGTTCAACGCACGCTTTGCAAGTTCGTAATGTACGTCATTTGGCGCAGTAATGATTACGAGCTCTGCATCACTATCATCGAGTAAAGTATTCGCATCAGAAAACCACTTAGCATCTGGCCAATCATTTTGAACCGCCTCCTGTTGACGCGAGCTTATCGCGCTCAGCGTTAAATTTGGTAGCGCTTTAATGAAGGGTAAATGAAACGTTTTTGCTGAATATCCGTAACCAATCACAGCGGTTTTTACGGGATCGTAAGCCATTCTAAGATTCCTTATTTCGGTGACACAACAATACATTCAATATCATTGTGATCGAGGAGTTGTTGAAAATCTGATTGAGGAGGATGATCGGTAATAATGATGTCGATCTTTGACAAATCACATACGTGGTGGAAATTGTCGCTACCAATTTTTCGGGATTCACAAACGACGATGACCTGCTGAGCTTGAGCAATCATCGCTTGTTTCATTGTTGCTTCTAACAAACTATTTGTTGTCAGCCCCCGGGATGACAATGCACACACGCCAATGAACGCTTTGTTCACGTGATAATGCTGCATTTGCTGCTCTGCTTGCGCCCCTAAAACTGCTCTGGCATAAGGGTCAAAGTGTCCGCCTAAGAAATAAACGTCCATTGTGTCGTTTGTCTCAGCAGCGGTCAGCACATCAATGCTGTTAGTAACGACGTTGAGCTTGTTTTCTCCACAATGTGCTTTTCCTGCATAGAGTGGGAGCAGAGATAAAATGGTGCTGGTATCAATAACAAGATGGTCGCGCTCATCCAACAACGCTGCGGCAGCTTGAGCCAGTCGATGTTTAACGTCACTCACGGGTCGACTCGCGTATGCCTCGGTATGGGAAGAGATCGGCGCAAGCATGACACCACCTCGTATTCTTTGTAACCCAGGTTGCTGACTCAACTTAACTAAGTCTCGGCGAGCTGAATCTCGCGAGATACCAAAGTACTCACAAACTTCAGACAACGTTACTTTGTTTTGCTGCTCCAGCTTCGCTCTGAGTGCTACGAGTCTTTCTTCTTGTGTCATAACTTAAATTCACTTAAGTGATTTTAAGTGAATTTGCCACAATAATAGAAAAATTACCAACAAAACCACTTACAACCAACTCAATTGACCAAAGGTTAACCAAAGATAAATGAGCAGCAAGGCAAAACTTCCTAGGACGGTACGTTCACTCAGCCCACATAGTTAGGCGTATGAAGTTTATTTATACCCGTTTAAAACAACTGGCTCATCTAGCCCTAACTTCACTCTATTTCTTTTAATAAGCGCTTTTGGTAGTGGAATAAACCCAGCATTTCGTACCTGTTGTGTATTGTGGTCGGTTGTAAGGAGTTCAAATAGCTTTGATTTTTTGATCTTCTGATTAGTGTCGAATTGTTTATTTATATAAACGTAATAGACCACGGAAAATGGATAGCGAAGAGAATAGATGCAATCTGTGCTCAAAGAGCATGAGTCATCGTTATGATGAACAGAGAGAGCCTTGTAGCTCGACCACTGTTCTGAGTATTTAAAATCGGAGTATCGCATATAAGCTTTGGCTGACAAGTCGTCGCTTAAAGCCCGTTTCAATCGGTCTTCATCAAGCATTTGAATCGATGATTGACAACCATTAGAGCTCACACCTGGGTTACTTAAACGCATCTCCCCGAAAGCATACGTATTTGCATCACAGCGTTTCAATTCACTAACGGAAACACTATCTACCGTACTCTTTTGACTATTGATTACGACAATAGCGTTTGCCATTAAAAACAAACGTGTAGGCCTGTGGCCTCTTTCTCGTTGAAATCGGGAGATGTTTTCATCTGACCATTTCTTAGATGTGATCGCAATAGAGGTTCCGTCATTTAGCATGTCGTTAAAACCACCAGACTGAGATGCAAGCGCTACATTTACACTTGGCTCATCTATCAATGTTTCTATCGTTTCTAGTATCTCTGGCTCGACAAAAATCGATGTTCGAGCCTCAGAGTCAGAAAATGCCAGCGGTGAAATCAAACATGAAGCTAGAGCAAAGAAAGGCAATACTTTAATTTTCATAATTCAACTCCAACTTCGAATTAGGTGTCAACTCGCTGTCCGAACTAAATATAGTCCACGCTTGTTCAGTACTTTCAGCTTTCGTGTTTACAACAGCAATTGTGCGCCTTTCCCGTTTTTTTAGTTGTACCGTCAATGCCGTATTCTGATAAAACTCTTGCTCTTCAATTCGATTATCTTGAATGCCGTTTCTCACTAGCAATTTTCGTATAGCTGCCGTTCTTTTCTTTGCCAACGCTTTGTTGTATTCGAGTGACGCTTCAGGGCTTGTGTCTCCTATCAGTATGACTTGCGCATTTGGGTTACTCTGAAGCAGTGCTTTCAATTCGCTTAGCGGCATATCATGAAATGGCGTTACCTGATGCTCATCCATCGCAAAGAAAAAACTGATCAGGTGTGTCTGCGAGTCGTTGACCCAATTCGCACAGCCTTCACTGTCAACAACGACACCTTTTGGCGTATCTGCGCAGTTATCTCGTTGGTTTATCACGCCATCACTATCATTGTCTTTAAGGTCGTTGTACTGGTAAGTGGTCAACGTCGTATTCGGTGATTCAGCACAGCCTGCTAACATAAAAACTAGAAGACTCGTCACTGCGAATTTATCCATTATTGTTCTCCTTCCAGTTCTCTGGATACTCAACTCGCAACGCATAAGTCAGAATCCCCATCGAGTTGAATAAACGGTAAGTGGCAACCAAATGATCGTACTTTGTTCGGGTATAGTTCCGTCTCGCAACAAACGTTTCAACTTTGGCATCTAATACATCTAACAAACTGCGTCGCCCTACATTGAACTGCTGGATGTACCCTAATTCAGTTACTTTCGCCGCATCAACGTTGACTTTTAAATACTCCATTTGCTGTTGAAGCAATGTATGTGCGTCCCATGCTAGCCTTACACCTTCATTCGCATCTAGTTCTGCATTTGCTCGAATAGCCCTCGCCTCCTCTACTCTCCAGGCGGATGACTCCACTCGGGAGTCTGTAGAAAAGCCGTTAAAAAGATCGTAGTTGACCGTCAGCATAACCTTTGCATCTTCGTTAATGCCTTCAATATTATCCACGTTGTCTGTTTTGTTGGCTGACAGCTCAAGCTTGAGCTCTGGGTAGTAATCCCCCTTTTCTCTTTTTACTTCATGTCGAGCCGCCTCTAAATCTTTCATCGCTGACTGTATGGATGGGTGCAACCTAACCGCTTGTTTGAGTGCTTCGTCAAGCTTATTCGGAAGCAACTCCTGCGGGTAAACAGGTTCAACTAAGTTTTGCGGCGCTCGACCAACCAAACGTACAAATCTTGTTCTAGCATCGGAAAGATTGTTTTGGGCGGCAATCAATGAGGACTGTGTTGTCGCGACACGCGAAGAAACCTGCGCTAAGTCGGAGTTGCTGGTTAAACCTTTTTCTTTTTTATCTAGAATGAAACGGTAGATCTCTTGGTGTTCATTTAGGTTTCTTTCTGTCAGTTTCATCAACTCTCGGGCATGTAAAACATCCACATACGCTCTGACAGTATCTAATGCAACATTTTCCGCAGATGCCAATAAGTCCAAGCGTTCAGCTTCAGCCTCGTAAGATAGGCGATCAACATCAGCACTTGTTTTAAATCCATCAAATAACAGTTGGGAGATTCTTACGCCCATCTCCGTTCTTTCTAATGTTCTATCTTCACTGTCGATGTAGTTTCCGTTGTTATATCGAGTACCTTCGTACCCTGCTGCTGCATACAAATTAACCTGAGGAAGAAATGAACCATTTATGGCATTTCGGTCTCGTACCATCGACTCATAGCGAGAATAGCGAGCAAGCAAACTGGGGGAGCTATCGAGAGATAACGTAACTGACTCTTCTAAAGTCAAAGCGTTTGGCGACGATGATACTGCAAACAAGACCAATAACGTTGATTTAAGCCGCATCTTATATCCTTATGTCTATCTTTCTCTGAGCGAATTCTCTTTCGCACGTAATATAGGTTTTAACCAATAATTCAGTACTGTTTTTTCTCCTGTAAGAATGTCTACCACAACCTGCATTCCCGGGATGATCGTAAACTTATCATCAACCTTGAAAGTAACGTTGGCACGGTAGTAGGCATTGCCCTCTTCATTTTGAAGTGCATCGGCGCTTACGTAGGTCACTTCTCCTTCTAGGCCTCCGTAAATGACAAAGTCATAGGCAGACAACTTTACCGTTGCCGGCAGGCCAGGCCTTATGAAGGCGATATTCTGAGGAGAAATTCTCGCTTCAACGATTAACGTGCTATTACGAGGGACTATTTCTAAAATAGGCTCACCCGGCTTAACCACACCTCCGATGGTTCTGACAAAAACATCTTTGATGGTTCCATCGACCGGAGAAAGTAACTGCGTTCGATTCAACTGATCCGCAATCGCCTGACGACTTTCATTGAGCTGCGCTAGTTGCGTCACAACTTCATTGAGCTGCCCTTGTGCCTCTGCCCTAAAAGCAAGCGCAGTACCACGATAATCTGCGATGGATTCAGAATACACAGCCCTTTGCTTTTGGGCAGCAGCTTGTGAACTCGCGATGTCTCCTTTGAGCTTTATAACGTCTCTATTCAGTTTTAATAATTCCACTTCAGCCACCGCGCCACTAGAAACCACCTCTCTCAACATATCTCGCTCTTTCGAGACAATAACCAGACTGCTTTTTAGTGTTTGAATGGTATTCAAGGTATCTAGATAAGCTTGCGATTGTTGCTCAATTCGCAATTTAGCCTCCTCCAGCTCAGACTCCAGTTGGCTCAACCGCTCAAGATAGTTTGCTTTGGCATTCAGATAGGCAGAGTGGCCGGTCATCGAAATATCAAATGGCTGAGGCTCGATACTCACTTGTTGTTTCCAATCCAGTTGGAGGCTATTCACTTTTACCGTTTCTAATTCAATTTGAAGCCTCTGCTTTCTGGCGAGCAAAGATTCAACTTGTTCAGAGGTCTCCGAATAGGTCGACTTAAACCTTGTATCATCCAGAATAGCGATGGTTTGCCCCTTAGTGACGCTTTCACCAGGCATGACAAGTAACTCCTTTAGAATGCCTCCCTCTAAGCTCTGAATCGTCTGAACAGACAAAGTAGGAACAACCTTTCCTTCGCCGACAACCACTTCGTCTAACCTCGCCCACGAGGCCCAAATAATCACACTTAGCACTAACGCGGCAGACAACCAAATCAACGTTCTCGAACGGTTTGCTAAATGAGCATTACTCCAACGAACTGTGCTCATCATTGACCTCCTTCGCGTACAATTGATACTGCGCGTACTCTGTTCGTTTTCGCGTTAGACTGTTGTTTAGCAAAAATTTCTTGGGGCGCTCCTTCCCTCAAAATTGTGCCTTTATCAAGCACAACAATTCGATCACAAAGCGATAATAAGGAATGTTTATGAGAGCTAATAATCATCGTCGTCGAGTGCGGCAACGATTTAAGAGCATTAAACAACGCATTCTCAGCTGGCTGGTCTAAGGAACTGGTTGGCTCGTCTAAAATTAATGCTGCAGGGTTTCGATAAAACGCTCTTGAAATCGCTACAGCTTGCCTTTGCCCCCCCGACAAATAACGCCCTCCTTCTCCGACTTGCGTTTCTAGACCATGAGGAAGGCGGCTCATGTACTGGTTCAAACCCGATAATTCTATCGCACGGCGTAAACGTTCTTGATCAATAACATGATGTCCTAATACTATGTTTTCCATAATGCTGCCGTATATAAGATGCGAATCTTGGCCAACCCAACCCGTTTTCTCTCTTATCAATTCGGCGGGCCAAAGCTGACTGTCAATGTCATCAAAATAAACGCTACCCTGTAAGGCACTGAGTTGATTGGTAATAATAGAAAGGAGTGTAGACTTTCCTGCTCCTGCACTACCAATAACGCCAACGCGTTCGCCTTGCTTGATAGTAAGATTAATATCTCTCAAACATGGCATATCAACATCTGGGTATTGGAAGCTCACGTTTTCTAAACGTATATTCCCTGTAAATTCGGCAGACGTAATGACCTGACTGCGTTGCACCTCCTGAGGTAAAGACATGATAGAATTTAAGCCTTCAACCGCTGTTTTTGTCTGTTGATAGCGAAGTAACAGCATAGCTAACTGGTTAATCGCCCCTGCAGCACGACCGCTAAGCATGACAATAGCAATGAGCCCCCCCATGCTGAGCAATCCCTCAGAAATTCTGTACACGCCTGTTACAAGTAACATTACGGTAATTATCTGCTGGCTAGATTGAATGGAGTAAGCAACGATATTCGAATAGTTTCGCGATTGATTTTGCCAATCAGAAAGCATGGATACCGTCTGCTCCCAACGCTTTTGTGCTTCTCCCGTAGCGTTATTTTGCTTAATCTCTTTTAAAGAGGACAATGAATCAAACAAGTGAGCTTGTCGCTTCATGGATAGTGCAGCACTTTCCGTATGTGATTGTTCTATTTTTGCTTTTACCGCAAAGCCAAGGATCAGCAGGATAAACATGACGGCAATAGGTATGAACATCATTGCCCCACCTAGCCAACCTATTAAGACTAAAAATAACAACGTAAATGGGAGATCAACTAAGGTCACAAGAGATGCAGAAGTAAAAAAATCGCGAACACTATCAAAATCTTGTAGTTGTCGAGCGAATGCACCGACTGATGCAGGACGGTGTTCAAGTTTCATCCCCATAACTTTAGAAAAAAGTATCGAAGAAAGCTTGTTATCGATGTACTTACCCGCGGTATCAGTGACAACTCCCCTTGCTTTACGCAATAGCCAATCAAAAATAATGATGACGGAGACACCAGCGACCAAAACCCATAATGTACTGAAAGCTTGATTAGGCACTACACGATCGTAAACGTTCATAGTGAAAAGCGGAATAACTAGCGCTAGCGTATTGATAAGGAAAGAGGCAATCAAAAGATCTCGATACCACGGAGACATTTCTTTCACTACGGCGAAAAGCCAATGTTCATTATAATCCGCTTGAATAGAACTTATCCGTTTGTCCAACTCTGGACGCATAGAAACTTGCCATGCTTGAGGCTGGAATTGATTATGCAGCTCCTCGCTCGTGACGTATTGCGTTTCACCTTGATCTTCACTAAATAACGTGACTTGATAATCGCTGTTATGTCGCTCAGATATAATAGCGGGTTGTAACGTCTTCCTATTGATTCCCACCAATGGAAAGCTCAACATTGCGGTGGATTTTAAATCGATTAATGTGAGTTCAAGATCGGCTCGCTCAGCGGCTCTGATGAATAAGTCACTATCCAATCTACCCTCAACAAGAGGTAATCCAGAAAGCACCTTTTTTGTATGGTGTCTAACCTCAAAATAACGCATCAACCAAGTTAACGATTGCCCCCAAGGATCGTTAGTCAGCTCACTTGATGAGGATGAGTGATGCTTCATGACATACCACCTACTAGCAAGTTGTTGTCATCAATCATCTTCTGTAAGACATTTTCTTCGGCTACGCCAGTCGAGTCACCTTTGTAAAGCTGATCAAGAGTGACGCCCTGCATAAGAATCTGTTGTTTTGTCCCCGTCTCTTCTGGTTTTATGTGAAGCGTTACGCCATCATCATTCTCTGTTAAATCGAGCTTATTATCGACTTCTGTTATCGAGGTAGCGGTGATTATCGAGGCGATGTCAATTGTGTCATTATCATCACCAATAACGGATATTTGGAAATCGTTGATCACATCGTACGAGGGCTTTAACTCGTTACCGAGCCCTGAACTGTCAAACTGGAATACATCGCTGCCACTTCCTCCAATAAGCAAATCATTAGCATCTGTCGCAAGTAATGTTTGGCCCCCTTCTTCCACTAAGGTAACATTGACTGTCTGAGCAGCACCTTCTGCGACTGTAGCACCCAGTGTTGCAATCGGTTTTATCGACAACGTAAAATCACTTGCACCGCTAAACCCGCCAACGATGGAAAGATCAGCGGCATCCTCTTGATCAACAGTATAAATGCCGTTCAATCTTTCACCATGACTCAACTCTAGATCTGTTGGTAATCCGCGAATCTCCACACTTCCAAACTCTTCGGGTGCAGGATTGACTAAATTCATGCTCAACCCCAAAGGAATACTCCCAGACGCTTCAGACACAATAGACTGATAATCGGCCGTTAGTGTTGGCTCATCAGCTTCAGGGGTAACAACAATGGTTAGATCGGTAGTTTGCACATCTCCAAAATCGGTTTCGAGTGTCTCTGACACTATCGCTTGATCAAACGTTCTAACATTGAGAGCAACATCCATCGTTCCAAATGCATCCTTCGGAATGAACTCCAAACCTGACACTTCATTTGCTCGCACTAATACCGTCGCCACGGCATTGCCCGCGTCATCGAAGGTAAAGGATGAGAATTGAGTTCCAATACGAATCCTACCTAAGCCTTCCAATGCAGAGGGTTCAGAGCTTGCTTTGATCAACATCGACACTTCTATATATTCGTTGCTATTTGTTTCAAAACCGCTCGCTAAAAAGTCAATCGAAATGGAATCACCTTCATCTCCAGTGAACGTGTTAGAGGTTGTATTCAACGATACATCATCGCCAATCGGTTTTACGCCGACGTTGAACTGAGAAGTGGTATAGTTATAGTCGTTTGATCCAGACTCTTGGGTAATAGCTTGCAGTGTTAATGAAATATCCCCACTAAAATCTAGTGGCGGTAGAAAGTAAACCTTATCAAGTTGTGCTTGAGTTAGCTGCCACTCCTTGCTCTCACCATCCGTTGAACCGTTATCAGGGAGTAATTCGAACGTCCCATTATTGTCCCAAACCAACACGGCTCCGTCTGGCACTCCTGTCATGACCAAAGACATCGACTCAGAACCATCTTGATCGATTAATGATGCAGATAAGTTTCCTAAATAAATATAATTATCTTCATTACCAACTACGTCTTCTGTTTCCAGAACCGCTTTATCAACCACTGGGGCAATGGTAACGGTAACTTCTGTTGATTTAGTTTGAGTATCTTTCGCACTGTCAGTACTTAAACAACTTCCCGTGACTTCATCAGTAATGTTTGCGTCAACGGAAATAACAAGCTCTCCACTGTAGTTTTCAGGTGGGATTAACTGAATTTCGTTTAGACGCGTAACATCTGTCACTACCCATGTTCCATCACCGTTGTCAATGAGTAGGCTCGGGTCCACGGCAGTAAACCGCGCATTCTCGTCAGACACAGATAAAGAAACCCAATTGACACTTTCAAGGCCAGTCGCTGCGTCACCTTCTCCAGTAATGGACTGCATTGGCCCTTCACTATCGCCCAATACAAGAGCAAGATTCAGGTTGGTTATAGTATCTTCTTGAACCGTAACTTGGCTTGGTGCTATCGCGATATCATCGACAACAGGAGAGATTTGTACCGTAATGGTCTGAGCGGTTGTTTTCGAGTCACCATCGCATGGGGCCGTTTCTGTCACTTCTAAATTGAAAGTAATGCATCCAGCAAAGTCCTCATCCACGCCAGTAAGCGTCAAGGAAGACAATCCAGCGCTAGAAATTGAATAACCCAACAGATTGCCCGCATTATCATAAGCAGGTATCACACCTTCGCCAGTAAGCTCGACTCCTTCAGGTAAAGAATCTGCGGCGACAAAGAAGGAAACTAAGTTACCGTCACTACTCGCTACATCAGGGTTTAAAAACGCCCCAATTGAGACATCTTCACCTTCTTTACCTACAATATCCCCACTTTGAACGCTTCCTGGTTCACCAGGATCAGCACACTGGTCTCCATCTCCTTCATGGCCAGTAATTTGAATTTGGAACTGACCAGTGATGTATTGAGCATCCGTTCCATCTCGAACATACGCTAACACATTCACATCAAGTATCTCTGTGTTAGATGGGCTATAAATCGATGCGCTAGCAAGCAAATCTTGAGCGGTTTCCAACACGCTATCACTTGTGATTCCTTCCATTGGAATCAGCCAGTTCCCATCGGCATCTTGAGAAGCACCGTTCGGATGAGTAACAATGAGGTCTTGACCCTGCGGTATCTGTAAAACGATGTAATCGAGATACTCTGAACCATCAATATCCGCTTCTGTAAATGTAATGCCTCCACTCACGTCGACAGCAGACCCATCGGTACTTGTGAATACTTCAGTCGCACCTTCTAAACGTGTTTTGTCAATATCTTCATTACCAATATCCACTTTTCCAGAAACCACGACGCTCAAAGAACCGTTGATTGCCTTTACATCAGTCTCCAGCGTAGGAGACGTGTCTGTCACTTCGTACTGAACTTCCAGGCTAAACGTCCCACTTAGGTCTTCATTAGCTTTTACAGTGATTCGTCCACTGTTTAACAACTCAGATAATGTTGCCGAGCTACCATCGAGTAGTTCATTGAGTTCTAACGGTAAATTACTTTCCTCTACTGCATTACCATCAAAGTAAAGTGTTAAGCCATCTGGAATGGATACAATGGTGTATCCTGTCAAGGACTCACTAGAATCTATATCTTGATTAACGACAGGCTCAAGATTTAGTGTGATGAAATTGTCCTCAATACCATTGCTTTGTAATTCTTGACCGTCAGTTTGATCAACAATAGGTGAGATTTCCATTTCCACTTTAAGAGGGGTTTCAGCAGAATCACCATCCGGCTCTGTTGAAACGACGATAACATCCATGCTCAGTGTTCCACTAAAATCTTGCTCTGTTTTGAGGTAAGTGTTTTCAAGAACAGCGTTTGAGACCTGATAAACTGGCCCCGTTATTGGGTCCACGTAAGCAATTGGAAGAACAATAGGGTCACCATTTACATCTGTCAGTTGTGTTCCCACAGGGATGTTCTGAAGCAAGATATTAATTTCTTCTGATAGATCGTCGTCTGATGTCTGGATGATAAAATCCAGTTGTATCAGGTTATCTTCGTCTAACGTAGAGAGATTACTAATTACTTTAGTCGCTTGATCATATTGCCAATTCCCCTGTCCACCATCTAGAACAATTGGTTCATCGACCACGCCTTTTAGCTTAATGTCAATGGTTGCAGATTGGCTCTCGGCGGTTTCATTAATAGGTGCTAAGCCATCAATAGTCGACTCTGTTGAAATGGCGGTTACTTGAAGGGATAGAGATTCAGTAAATGAGCTGATATCCGATTTTGGTTGAAGTAACGCCTCCGAATTGGCTAGAGCATTGGAGGTCACTAGGTAGGTATTAATACCGATAAGCGTAATCCCAGCTCCGACAGGCAATGTCCAACCATCTTGAACTTCTATGCGATAAGACAGAGACTCCGAGCCATCTGTGTCAGTGAGCCGCCCTAAGATGTACTCTTTTAAGTCAATCGCTTGGTCTTCAAGCCCCTGAATGTTTTTAACGGTCAGCGTAGGCACATCGGCATCTGGAGATATATCGATAACAACTTGCTCAGTGATCTCCGCTGTTTTATCTTGCTCATCGGCAAACACACTACCCGACTCAGTCGTTACTGCCGTTACATCAAAAGTAAATCTTCCGGCTAAGTTTTCGTTAGATGTGATTTCAATTTGATCTAACTCGGATTGGCTATACGCTTTCCCTTCCTCAATAGCACTTCCGTTAAGTGTTAATATAAGTCCATCTGGAATATTCGAAATTTGGTAGTGGAGCGTTTCAGAACCGTCTTGGTCAAACTTTTCAGCGACAATATTGAGTGAAAGTGATTCAGCGGAATCTTCAACACTTTGATAAGAAAAGTCCGAATCATTAGACCACTCTGGCAAATCTGCAACCGGTAAAACGTTAACATTTAACGTATTATTGCCTTGTAATACAAAACCATCTGGTTCGACATCAGATACGATTAATGCAGACACTGCTAACGAAACTTTGATAGTGTTGCCCGACAGGTTTAGTGCTGGTTGATAAGTGAGATCACCATTTGGAACAGTGAATATACCCACCCCCATTAGCTCTGTACCAGAAAGACTAATAAATCCGTCATTATCATCATCTTCAAGGCGCGCTCCGTCTAAAAACAGAGCCCCTCCTTGTAGAGATTCAACAGAGATCCTTATCGCTTCAACACGCTCATTATTCTCCGTATCCCCAGGAGAAACTCTAATCGGTAACGCGACTGGCGTAGGGTCTCCACTATTATTCGCGCCATTATCTTCTAACGTATCTACATTAACGGTTCGAATAAAGCCCCTAGCATCATCAAGAATTAATTGAGCTTCACTGCTTGCTTGGTCACCGTCTGCATCCGTCACAGTTATCGTTAGATCATCAAGCAAACCACCTACAGGCGTATTAACAATAAGCTCGGTAGTTAGCGTAAATGTCCCATCTTGAGCAATAGTCAGCGTTCCATATTTTAAGTTACCATCACTACTATTGATTAAATCGATGGTCCAAGCATCATTGCTAAATACCGAACTCGCCGTATCGTATGTTTCACCTGCATAGGTCAAACTTGAAATCAACGTGCCATCTGAACTGATTAAGTCGGCATTATTGCTAAACCAGTTTCCCGAAAACTCATCCCCCTCGGTAAGTTCAATTTCTATTGGTGAGCTTGTGTCTTCAGGGATATCATCTACTACACTAACGGTATATGTCTCAGCTTCAGACTGGTCGCCATCCTTATCAACGGCATAAATTGAAAAACTGAGTTCTAATGTGTTCTCGTCCGCTGGAACACCGTCAGGTTCATCGTGTTCAAGTGCACGGTATAGATCAAACTCGGCAGTCCCATCGGTATTAAATCTAATTCTAAAGACGTCTTGCTCGCTTTCATCTCTTGCATATAACCAACCATTCGAGTCCGGTGAATCAAGCGAAACCAGGCTACCACTACTTGTTTTATAGCCGAGCGCATTGAACATATCGATATTCACGCTCACACTGGCGATAGAGTCTGAACCTTGTAATAGCGTAATGGATGGTGACGAGCCCTCGATGCCAGAATCAAGCGAATCATCATTCAACCCGCTTTCATTGACTGTGATTCCCTCTGTAATTACTAGTTCCGGAAACAAGCCATCATAGACCAGTATGTTGGACTCCGTAGAGATCTCGCTTCCATCAGAATCTCTCGCCACGATGGGCATAGAGATCGACAATTGCGTCCCATCACCTAAAACATGGTCAAGCGAGTGATAAAGCTCTACAGTTACATTAACGGTAGACGTATCATTTGATGGCAAAGAGAAGTCACTAGGTAACGTGACCCTAAATACAACGTCTCCAGTGTCTGAAATTGCGTCAAAGCTTCCATCATTGTTATCGTACCAAGTGGCAGCCTCTCCGTTATAAGTAACAGCATCACCAAGCGTAGTTTTGACAGTATCTCCATCATTTATGTCAACACCCAGATACACAATCGGATCGAATGATGACGTAACTATCACATCCGTATTCGCTATGGCTGAAACACCATCAGGAGCAATGTTTGTATCGACAGGTGTTTCGGTTAACTCGACATTGCCACTATTGATTAGCGCTTGTTCATTGTCGTTATCTATCACATTAATGTCTAAAACGACCGACGTGTTATCTTGGTCTGAGTCCATTGCAGTAACAACGAGAGGCACGTTTGGATCAGTATTTTCTTGTTGGTCGAGAGCCTGAAAAAGCTCAAAGGAGTAGGTAATGTCGCTATTTGCATCAATAGGTAATGAAGCATTGAGGGTAGCTTGAAAGATGGGAATCTGAGTTTGCCCATCTTCGTCAAGAATATAACCATCAAGTGTTTTGCCATCCGCAGAGACTTGATAAAGCACAACTTGTTCACCACTCGTCAACAAGGGTTGTTCAGAGACGATGAACGACAAAGATTCGAGGTAATCACTGCCAACCTCAACTTGAAAATTCCCTGAGCTCAACACACTTCCATTTGCGAGATCAGATTCTTTTACTTCTACCCCATTCAAATTATTTAAAGTTGGGTCTGCGCCATCCTTTAGAACATAGTCAATTTCATTCTCTACAAGCGGTGTGGCATCTAAATCTACGCCACCAATGGTCAACGGGAAAGTGACCATATCACTGCTATTGAATTGATCGATAGGGTGCTCAAGAGTAAGCGAAATTGATGCTAATACATCGTTACCCGACTCAACGCCACTCAATGTTAACGTAAATACAGTGACACCATTCGCAAATGCTGTAATTTGCTTTCCACTGGAACTTAACGTGTAGCTAAGCTCATTATCAGAGACTGAGCTTGTAAGCCCTAATGCTTCTAACTTAGTAATAGATGACCCACCGAAATACAAACTACTCGGATCCGGATTGTCAGATCCCGCGACAATATTAACAGTTCCTTCAGAGTTCAATATTGGGCCATCCAAAGGGACTTCTGTTACGTCTATAGTCGCATTGCCTACGTAACCTGCTTGTCCATCACTAATATCAATCGTCGCGTTAGCCAAGCCATAGTCTTGGGAGTCATCTGCAGCTAAATAGCTGAAAGAAACACTTTGCTCGACCGAATGATCTAGGTTTCGACCTGCATCAAACTGCCAAGAGCCATCAGAAAATACGGTTAATTCGCCTTTTTCTAAACTAAAACTTACGGATCCCCCCTCTAGAATTGACTTCTGCTCCCCGCCAGCCTCTACAAATTTCACATAAAGTGTTCCATCAAGATCAATATCATTTTCAAGTACATTGCCCGTAATTGTTTGCTCTTCTACGACTGAGTATGTGTCATCTCTAATCACCGGATCAGAGTCATAAATAGTAATCGTTAACGGTGCCACAACAGCCTCTTGTGTGCCGTCAGCATCACTTTGAATGCTTTCAACCAATACGTTAGTCACCAGCTCATCTTGACCTACACCATGATCAATCGCTTCATAAAAAGTAATTTGAACCGTACCATCATCATTGACTTCTGCTGAGAAAACTAATCGGTCGTCAGTCGATGTTCCTTGTAAGCTCAACCCATCTTCTGCAACAACAACATTTATAGATTGACCGACCGATGTAAGCGCGCTCAAACTTGGTTGCTCTGCATGCAGTGCTGGCACACCATTTTCTATGTTGATGGCTGCCGAGCTGCTTTGCTCACCAAAAAATCCAACGATGTTTTCAGAAAATACCGTTGAACCGGGTAGCACTATTGTCGGCATGGTATCGACCACGTGGTTGCCGGCGGCATCCAACACTTCTGCTTCAATGGTCCACGTGTTGTTTAGATTGAGAGTGTTTACGTCAATTCCGGTTACTGTCCACGAACCTGAGGCATCAACGAGGCCAGTAAAATTCAGCGTGCTGTCTCCGTCACTTACCCGAATCGTCACTGCCAGACCTTGCTCTACACCACTGGTTGTCCCTCTCATTTCCGTGACTATACCCTCACGGAAATCATCAATGGCAAGGCCACCGCTAATATAAAAATCCGTATCGATATCAATGGTGGGAGCAGTGGCATCTATGGTCGTAGCCTCATCCATTGCTTTCGCTTGGTTGCCCGCTACATCATTCACGGAGGCAGATACGGTTAACGCCCCATCGGCTAACGTGGATAAGTTCGCCCCTTCGACTTGCCACATACCATCAACGACAACGGTATTGAACGAGAGCATCACCCCCAAGCTGTCTTGAACCGTGACAGAAACCGTCTGACCATTTTCAACATCACTGACTTGCCCTGACAAAGTGACAGATTGGCGCTCTTCAGTGTTTAAATAGCCGTCTCCGCCATCGTCAACGTCCACCGTCACACTTGCGAGCGTATCTTTGATGATGGTGTTTTCACTGATTGCAGGGTTGCCCGCTATATCTATACTCTTAGCAACAACTGTCAGCGTACCTTCAGACAATCCAGAAAGGTCAACGTCGTCCAGAGACCAACTTCCACCAGTCACCACCGTTTCTAAGTTTATGACCGCTCCTAACGAGTCGGTTACAGTAACTTGGATACGCTGGCCATCTTCAATGTTTTCAATCGTCCCTTCGAGGCGAGTAGTCGCGATTTCGTACTGATTTAAATACTCATCCCCTCCACCATCAAAATTGACGTTCACCGTTGCAAGCGTATCTTTAATGGTCGTATCGACGGCGTTCAGGTTATTGCCATAAATGTCAGAAACCACAGAAGTCACCGTAAGCGGCCCTTCAGCAAGAGAAGACAGATCAACGCCTGATAGGGTATACGCCTCATTCTCTACGGTCGTTGTAACAGTAATGGAATTATTGAGGCTGTCGGTAATGGTGATAGTAACAAGCCACTCATCGCTTATCTTGAGTGCGTCACCTTGAATCGTGACACTAGGAACTTCAAACTGGTTTTCGTATCCATCGCCGCCATCAAGAATATCCACCGTTAAAGAGGCATCATCGTTCAAACCTTCAATTGCCTCTAAGGTAATATCCAATGTTACGGAGGTGGTGTCACCGTCTGAATCTGTTGCATTAACTAACAATGGTATATCCAGGATTTGATCTTTTGACAGATCGAAAGAGCGATATAATTCAAAGGAATACTCTATTTCACTACTCGACTCTAAAGGTAATGTGGATAATAGTTTCGATTGAAAAATATTTACTTCCACCCCACCTTCTAAGATATAGCCAGTAATTGTCGTACCGTCATCAGACAGACGGTAAAGCAACTCACTTTCACTACTCACTAATGTGGGCTGGTTTAATTCGCTAAATCGAAGAGAGTCAACATAATCACTCCCGATATCGAGTTGAAGGCTCCCAGTCTTAAAGATTGCCCCACTTTCTAGATTAATCTCCTCGATTGCAACAACAGTCAAGTTGCTCAACGTAGGATCAACACCATCTTTCAACACGAAATCAATTTCATTCTCTACAAGCGGTGTGGAGTCTAGATCTGTCCCTCCAATGGTCAGCGGGAAAGTGACCGTATCACTACTATTGAATTGGTCGATAGGATGATCAAGAGTAAGCGAGATTGAAGCTAGTACATCGTTACCCGACTCAATGCCACTCAATGTTAACGTAAATACAGTCACACCATTGGCAAATGCTGTGATTTGCTTTCCACTGGAACTTAACGTGTAGCTAAGCTCATTATCAGAGACTGAGCTTGTAAGCCCTAATGCCTCTAACTTAGTAATGGATGCCCCACCAAAATACAAACTAGTCGGATCAGGGTTATCAGAGCCAGCAATCACATTAACACTGCCTTCGGTGGTTAATAATGCCTCTCCCAGAGGTACTTCTGCTGTGTTTATAGTAGCGCTGCCTACATAACCCGCTTGGCCATCTATAATGTCGATAGTTGCGGTTGCTACACCGTAATCTTTTGAATCATCGGCTGCGAGATAATCAAAAACGAGACTTTGCTCAACCGTGTGATCTAAGTTGCGACTGGCATTCAACTGCCAAGAGCCATCTGAAAATACGGTTAATTCACCCTTCTCTAGACTAAAACTTACTGAGCCACCATCAGGGACAGACTGGATCTCTCCTCCGGCTCTGACATATCGAATGTACAAGTCACCATCAATATCAATGTCATTCTCCAGTACATTGCCAGAAATGACTTGGCCTTCGGTTACACTATATGACTCATTTGCGATCACTGGATCGGCATCAAGGATGGCGATTTCTAGGGGGGCCACAACCGTTTCTTGTGTACCATCAGCATCACTTTGAGTGCTTTCAACCAATACGTTAGTCACCAGCTCATCTTGACCTACACCATGATCAATCGCTTCATAAAAAGTAATTTGAACCGTACCATCATCATTGACTTCTGCTGAGAAAACTAATCGGTCGTCAGTCGATGTTCCTTGTAAGCTCAACCCATCTTCTGCAACAACAACGTTAATAGATTGACCGACCGATGTAAGCGCACTCAAACTTGGTTGCTCTGCATGCAGTGCTGGCACACCATTTTCTATGTTGATGGCTGCCGAGCTGCTTTGCTCACCAAAAAATCCAACGATGTTTTCAGAAAATACCGTTGAACCGGGTAGCACTATTGTCGGCATGGTATCGACCGCATGGTTGCCGGCGGCATCCAACACTTCAGCTTCAATGGTCCACGTGCTGTTTAGATTGAGAGTGTTTACGTCAATTCCGGTTACTGTCCACGAACCTGATGCATCAACAAGGCCAGTAAGATTCAGCGTGCTGTCTCCGTCACTTACCCGAATCGTCACCGCCAGACCTTGCTCTACACCACTGGTTGTCCCTCTCATTTCCGTGACTATACCCTCACGGAAATCATCAATGGCAAGACCACCGCTAATATAAAAATCCGTATCGATATCAATGGTGGGAGCAGTGGCATCTATGGTCGTAGCCTCATCCATCGCTTTCGCTTGGTTGCCCGCCACATCATTCACGGAGGCAGATACGGTTAACGCCCCATCGGCTAACGTGGATAAGTTCGCCCCTTCGACTTGCCACATACCATCAACGACAACGGCATTGAACGAGAGCATCGCCCCCAAGCTGTCTTGAACCGTGACAGAAACCGTCTGACCATTTTCAACATCACTGACTTGCCCTGACAAAGTGACAGATTGGCGCTCTTCAATGTTTAAATAGCCGTCTCCGCCATCGTCAACGTCCACCGTCACACTTGCGAGCGTATCTTTGATGATGGTGTTTTCACTGGTTGCAGGGTTGCCCGCTATATCTATACTCTCAGCAACAACGGTCAGCGTACCTTCAGACAATCCAGAAAGGTCAACGTCGTCCAGAGACCAACTTCCACCAGTCACCACCGTTTCTAAGTTTATGACCGCTCCTAACGAGTCGGTTACCGTAACTTGGATACGCTGGCCATCTTCAATGTTTTCAATCGTCCCTTCGAGGCGAGTAGTCGCGATTTCGTACTGATTTAAATACTCATCCCCTCCACCATCAAAATTGACGTTCACCGTTGCAAGCGTATCTTTAATGGTCGTATCGACGGCGTTCAGGTTATTGCCATAAATGTCAGAAACCACAGAAATCACCGTAAGCGGCCCTTCAGCAAGAGAAGACAGATCAACGCCTGATAGGGTATAAGCCTCGTTCTCTACGGTCGTTGTAACAGTAATGGAATTATTGAGACTGTCGGTAATGGTGATAGTAACAAGCCACTCATCGCTTATCTTGAGTGCGTCACCTTGAATCGTGACACTAGGAACTTCAAACTGGTTTTCGTATCCATCGCCGCCATCAAGAATATCCACCGTTAATATAGCATCGGGATTCAACCGCTCAGGAGCCTGAGTCTCAGAAGTTGGGTTCTCTCTTTCTTGCACTGCTGGCCTAGTAACATAGCCATTAGAAACGAGTTGCTCAGGTAAAACAGCGCGAATATAGGCAACAAAACTTAACCCGCCAGAAGACTCACTAAAATCTCGAACGCTCTGATTAAAAGTGGATTCAATACCGTTTTGAGATGCAATTAAAAGATCATTCGAACTCGATTCATCCTCACTTGTTGTATCTTCATTAAATGCAATATCGAGAATGTCAGTATTAAGAACAACCACCTCTACTTCTGGAACTAATTGTTCGTTAGGCAACATTTGGATCCAAGAACCGTCACTTAAAACCGCCCAAAGAACATTACCGACTTGAATGTAGAGTATTGGCTGCATAATTCGCCCCATATGAAACAACGAACTTTAAGTATGGTCGACGAATGTGACTGTTCAAATGAAACTAGAAAAAACATGGCCCTAAATGGCTCTAATGAGATATTGAACCAAAAACATACCTCATGTATGCGAGAAAGAGCCATTGGGGTAAACTACTTCTGGCGTAACCCATCCACTGGAAATTGATTGAAATTCCCCTTGCTACAATCGGGCTTATATCCAAATGGAGCAGGGAAAGGAATCGTATCGCAGCTTGTTGCAACGGAAGATTCAAACTTTACTCTCTTTCCTATCATGATAGGAAATAACCATGTGGCATTATTTCTTAAATCAAACTCCTCTTTAGGGTCATCAATCAAATTGTATATTTCAGGGATCTGTAATGGGCGCCCTTTCTCCGGCATGATATCTTGATCAATAAAGTGCATCTTGTAATTTTCCCACTTATAAGCGTAGGTTTCAGAGCCATTGTTAACGATAAAACCATCTCGATTAGACTTTTCACTATCTCCCTTTAAAAAGGCCCACTGATCAATACTATCTATTGTTCTATCGCTTGGTAATTTGTATCCACCGACATGAGAAAGTGAGGCAAATAGATCCACAACATGGATAATTTCATCACTCACTCTGCCCGGTTTGATGTGGTTAGGCCAAGAGGCAATAAATGGTGTTCGGAGAGAGCCTTCAAGAGCCGTAAAGTACGCACCACGCCATGGTCCGCTAGAGCCTTGGTATGGCATATGCCACTCTGGACCGTTGTCAGAAAACCAAATCACTAGTGTATTGTCTTTAATTCCTGCTTTTTCTATTGCACCAATAACTTGCCCAGCTCGAAAATCTATCTCAGCTAACACATCTGAGTAATTTCCTTTGCCTGTTTTACCAATAAAATCAGGATGAGGTAGCGTCGGTAAATGTGGTTGAGTAAAAGTAATTACAGAGAAAAATGGCTTATTCTCTTTCACATTTCGATTTATAAAATCTGTGGCATGTTCAACTAGCTCACTGTCAATCGTTCTACGTGAGTCCAAATTATATTCTTTGACCCCTTTAGGATCCTGCCCTGCTCTAGCTGAAAGGATTTGAGGTTTAGGTAATATAGCTTTATAACCGGGTTGAGAGCTATATTCTGACTCATCCGTCGTATTTGCAATGCCATACCATTCATCAAAGCCTTGATCCGTTGGAAAGCGCCCTTTTTGGTCTCCCAAATGCCATTTCCCGTAAAGGCTCGTGTTATATCCTTGTTCCTTAAACTTCTCTGCAATGGTTATCTCCCAGTTCACCATACCGTAAGGTACTCCCCAAACAACCTTATCTGTCCCAGATCTAAGCGCTCGCCTCCCCGTCATGAATGAGGAGCGAGTTGGCGTGCATTGCGGTTCCACATTAAAATTAGTAAGGCGTACACCTTCTCTAGCAAGTTGATCTAAGTTTTTAGTTTCAACACCTCTGGTACTCCCATAGGAACTTAGTTCCCCCCACCCAAGGTTATCAACCAACATTACCACGACATTTGGTGTCTCTTCCGCAGCCACTTCTAACGGGATACATAGAAACAGGATAGTTGCTAGTTTATTTTTCATAGTGTCGCCTTTCATTGAAATTCAATCCTGTAAGTGCGTCTTATCACACTTAAAACACACTAAAGTCTAGTCCATGTTAGTTAACATTTTTGAAAAACAGGGATTACTTGGAAGCAACAAAAAACCTCTACTATATTCAACTGACTACATTGTCTCATTTGGTGTCATCTCACTCGACTTCGCCATGATGAACACAATTAGTAACGTTATATAACGATAATGGATTCATTTATCGCGGAGGATTTTCATGCGAAACTCGATTAAAAAGGTAATGGCATTGGTCGGTACATTAGCTGCGTCCACAGCCTTTGCTGCCGATAAGCCCAACATCCTTGTGTTCTGGGGTGACGATGTAGGTGTATACAACATTAGTGCGTATCACAATGGTATGATGGGAGGGAAGACTCCTAACATTGATAAAATCGCCAATGAAGGTGCCATTTTCACAGACGCTTACGCACAACAGAGTTGTACTGCCGGACGAGCCTCATTTATTCTGGGTCAACATCCGTTTCGTACCGGTCTATTGACTATTGGTATGCCCGGCGCAAAAGAGGGTATTCAATCGAAAGATCCTACTATCGCAGAGTTACTTAAAAATCACGGCTATGTGTCTGGTCAGTTTGGTAAAAACCACCTTGGTGATCAAGATGAGCACCTACCAACTAACCATGGGTTTGATGAGTTCTTTGGTAACCTATACCATTTAAACGCGGAAGAAGAGCCTGAGTCTGAGTTTTATCCAAAAGATCCAGAGTTTCGTAAAAAATTCGGACCTCGAGGCGTGTTGAAGGCGACTGCGGATGGCAAAATCGAGGACACAGGTCCCCTTACTCGTAAGCGTATGGAAAACGTAGACCGAGAGTTCATGGATGCTAGCTTGGCATTTATGGAAAAAGCAGTAAAAGAAGACAAACCATTCTTTATTTGGCATAACTCAACCCGTATGCACGTCTGGACACATTTGAGTGAAGAATATCAAGGGAAGTCAGGTTACGGCTTATACGCCGATGGCATGATGGACCTAGATGATCAAGTAGGTGTCATGCTTGATAAACTTGAAGAGCTAGGCGTAGCAGATAACACCATTGTTGTTTTTAGTACTGATAATGGCGCTGAGAAATTTACCTGGCCAGATGGTGGTACTACACCGTTCAAGGGCGAAAAAGGTACGACTTGGGAAGGCGGATTCCGCGTTCCGATGATGGTACGCTGGCCTGGAAACATTAAACCAGGAACGGTTATCAACGATATCTTTTCACAAGAAGACTGGATGCCAACTCTACTCGCAGCTGTGGGCGAACCTGATGTGAAAGAAAAACTATTGAAGGGTCATAAAGCAGCGGGCAAAACCTTTAAAGCACATTTAGATGGCTACAACCAACTTGATCTGCTGACTGGTAAAGCTGATGAAGGCGCACGCAAAGAAATCTTTTACTTCGATGCTGGTGGTAATTTAAACGCCGTTCGTTATAAAGACTGGAAGATCCACTTCAGTATTATGGAGGGTGCCATTAATGAGGCATACCGCAAAACACCGAGTTGGCCTTTGATTGTAAACCTTCGTATGGATCCATTTGAGGTCGGTCCAGATGCAGCACTTTACGTCAGACATTTTTACGCTGATCAAATGTGGATGTTCGTTCCTGCTCAAGCTATCGTGCGTAAGTTCCTAGAGACATTTAAGGAGTTCCCTGCAACGAAAGGTAGCTCGTTAAGTATTGAAAAAGTGGTAGAAACAATGACACAGCAACCTAGAAACTAGACCCTAGGTATCGAAGCTACTGTGGAATTAACTAAGGCCTCAATTGTGAGGCCTTTTATTTCGTTGCAATTGTTTGGTTGCAGCAAGTTATGGTCAAACAAAGATTATCATTTAGTGCTCTCTTTAAACACTTGATTCCAATCTTGTTTCATATCGACAAATAGCCAACCTTGCTCTTCACCTACTTTAAACGATTTATCTAACTTACCAACATGAGAATCTTTATCATACGCCCATTCGCGCTTGTCATCCGTGTGATGGATAATCGCAGAAAATCTTGGACCTGAACCTGCTTTCGTCCACTCTAACATCTGTAAATCACCATCAGAATTACCAAACGCCATGACCGGACGTTTGCCAATGAAGTTTTGGATCGTCACAGGCTTTACTGCTTTGTCATTGACGAAGTCTATTTCCGGCATGCGTTGGATGGTAGGTTTTCCATCAACACTTTGATATTCCGCCTTTAACGTCGTTCCCACGATGTTTTGCGTTGGAATGCCGTATACGTCCGGCGCCCAAACGCGCATAAATTCAATTCCGCCTCCAGAAACGATGTAGGTCTGATAGTCGTTCGCTCTTAAATAGTCGAGCAGTTCGAGCATAGGTTGATAGACCATTTCAGTGTATGGTCTACCCGTTGTTGGATGGACAGCCGTTTTCAACCATTCCTTAACTTCTTGATGAAACTGTTCAGTAGACATTCCAGAATGGGTTGCCATAACAAGCTTCATTACACCTTCGAGTCCTTGTTTACCAATCCCCTCCATGTCACCTTTTAATGCGGAAGCAAAGGGTTCGGTTGTCTTCCAATCAGGATGCTCAGAGGCCATTTCTTTTACTCTATCGATCGCAAAAAACAACTGTAGATAAACAGGCTTTTCTGCCCAAAGTGTTCCATCATTATCAAACGTCGCGATTCGTTGGCTTTCAGGCACATAGGAATCCGAACCTTGGGTCGTTGTTTTCGTAACAAACGCCATAATAGCTTGCTTAGCGTCAGTGTTGTTCCATGACGGAAGTGGATCTTGCATATCAGCAGCAACAGCGTAACTAGACAGAGCAAAACCTGTTGCTAAGACAATCGCCTTTAACTTTATAGCCATCTTAATTCCTTATATTGAGGTGCTAGGTGCGAATCCAATCAAAAGTATAGTTCAATTGAAACAGGCGCATATTGAACTGAAATATGCAACGGCCACCAAAAAGTGACAATGTCACCAATCTAGTCCACTATTTTATTAAAATAGAAACATGGAATTTAACGATTAGAGTTTAAATTCATTGGCTTCAACTGATGTAGAGGCACTTTTACGTCCCTTTTTCTGATTGAGCTCTTCAATAACATAGTCGGGAGCGACCTTCGTTAGCTCTGTTAAGCAGTCATCCGTTTTAGGGTTGCCGTATCTAACATAGATGTCACACACGGCATACAATTGTTCTGGAGCACCGGATATCAAATACGCTTGCTCAAAAGCGTTGACAGACTTCTTCAAGTCTAACTCTTCTTGCAGAACACCATTTAAGTACCAAAAGTAACTGTTCGTCTTTGCCATCGTCGCAGCTTTGTCTATTTCAAACGCCGCTTCTTTCTTTTTGTCTAATCTAACCAAAGCGAGAGATTTAGAATAATGCAGCGAGGCATCTTCTGAATTTAGCTTGATACCCTCGTCAAGCACGTTGATAGCTTTTTGGTCTAGCTGTTGCGCTCGGAAGTTGTCTGCATAGCTTAACCAAACTTGAGGGTTGTTTGGCTCAAGCTTAGTTAACTCTGGGTATATCAACGCCGCTTTATCCCAATCACGATGCCAACGGTAAACGTCTGCAAGTAATAACTTGGAAACATTATCGTTCTTACTGGACAAGTGTGCTGTCAGCTCTGAAACAGTCCCCTCAAGTGACTGCTGTTGCTCCGAACTCAAATTGGCGTAATCTCGAACGAGGTTAATCGCTGCTGTAATTCGCACCATGGCGGCGTCATCACTCAATAATGGTGAAATCAAACGCCAACGGTGCTCAATCATATATGGCTGTGCTCCCACGATCGCAGCTTCGCGAATACCTGCATCTTCATCCTGCAACCCACGCGCAACTGCAACCAACGCATTTTGGCTTGGATAGTTGGCTAACTCACGTAAAGCATCAATACGTTTTTCTGAAGACAACTTTTTATTTTGCGCATCATAAGACAGCTTTTCGACTCGTTGCGCCGGTGTCATTTGAGCTTCTTGTGGAGTGACAACCGTTGTCGGCGATACCTGGTCTGGGTCTAGCAATGTTGTTTCTTGTGCCACTGCTGTTTGACTCGTAGCAATGCCGATCGAGATCACGAGTAATGATTTAGAGAGCAGCTTAATTTTTTGCATTCAATAACCTATATTCTTTCATTTCCGGGCCTGTAGCAGGCGTAGTGACTATCTTAAAACTTCGTTTCAAACACAGTCTGTGTTTGAGTAGCTTGCTGGCGTAGAGTCTGGTCACTGTATTTACCGTGAACCACTGGGTTACCTGTCGCTCGTAAGATGTACGCCATCGACTGATCAACATGGGTAAAAAACTTCTTCCAACCCGCGCAGAGATAATTAAGACCAGGCTCACCTTGCCTAGTACGGATAAAACGGTTTTTGGGACATTCTCCAAAACATGCAAATTGATAATCACATTGAAGGCACTGTTGGGGCAGCGTACGACTTTTAGCAAACCCAAATTTCTGCTGCTCAGAGCTATAAGCGAGCGTATCGAGCTTTTCGTGATGAATGTTTCCAACCTTATATTCTGGGTACACGTAATGATCACACGCAAACACATCACCATTAGGCTCCATTGCTAAGCCTTTCCCGCAGATTTCACCTAACGTACACAGTGGGTTTTTTCTGCCCATCCAGGTTTCGATACTGGCTTCAAAGTACTGAACAAACACGTTGCCGATATCGTGTAAAACCCATTCATTGAAAATCGCGATCAGAAAATTTCCCCATGCTTCATCCGCAACGCAAAAAGGCTCAACAACGGCATCTTTATGACCTGGGATCAACCGTTTATCTCCTTGTTTTAGTTGCTCGTTTGGCTCCCAGGTTTGAGGGGCGGTTGTTCTGAATGTTTTCTGCTCAACTATTGGAATAAACTGCATTTGAGGGGAGCGTACTTCATCTCGCAAGAATCGGTAAACTTCAAGTGGGTTACGGCTGGTCAAGTTGTTAACACAAGTGAGCGTAGCAAACTTTACTTCGTGCTTATGTAATAATTCAACCGCATTCATAACTTGCCGGAATGTGCCTCTACCAGCTCGGTTTGTTCGATAAGCGTTGTGCATCATTTCTGGGCCATCAATGCTTAAACCGACGAGAAAGTTGTTCGCCTTTAAAAACTCACACCATTCATCGTTAAGCAGTGTGCCATTAGTCTGGAGATCATTGGAGATCGTAATACCATCGGGACGGTATTTATTCTGTAGCTCAACAATTGTCTTGAAATAATCCAAACCTAGCATTGTCGGCTCACCACCCTGCCAAGAGAAAATGATTTCAGGTGTATTCTGTCCCGCTATATATTGACGGATATAGGTCTCGAGCGTTTCCTCATCCATGACTGGTGAGCAGCCTGGCTTGTACTCAAGTAAATCTTGTTTGCTTAGGTAGTAACAATAGGTGCAATCGATATTGCACACTGCACCGATAGGTTTCGCCATGACATGTAATCGCTTGGATGCTTTTCCATTGAACTGCGGACCTTGAGTTATGTGCATTCATCACCTTCTTAGTTGCTAGCCTGCGCCCAACGGCGTTAAGACTAATCATTAAGTTAATCGCCTAGTGTGATGATAATGTTCAATTATTCGTGGCGCTTGTTATAGTGTGTATAACTGTTTTTCATAGACTTGCCTGATAAAATTTTTTGATCATAAATGTTGATGGAGCTCCCCTATGAAGCATTCCAAAAGTAATACTCTTTACCTTGGTGCCACTATTTCGATTTCGCTAATTATCACTGGATGTGCAACAACACAACCTAGCCCTCTTGCTCAAAAAATCGATCAAGATATGGTTCTTATTGAAGGTGGACAATTTATGATGGGCTCGGATAATCCATCAGCAAATAAATCCGAGCGCCCGGCTCGCACCGTTCGCGTGGATGATTTCTATTTGGCAAAATTTGAGGTAACCCAAGAGTTATTCGAATCGGTTACAGGCTCTTCTCTGAGTTATTTTAGAAACCCAAATACGCCCGTGAATAACATTAGCTGGCAACAAACCAATTATTTTATAAAGAAATTGAATGAAAAAACGGGAGAGCACTATCGTTTACCCACAGAAGCAGAATGGGAGTTTGCAGCGAAAGGGGGGAATCTAAGTCAAGGATTCACTTACGCGGGGTCTGATGATATTAACGACGTTGCCTGGTATGCCAGTAACTCAAACAATAAGGCACACAAGGTAGGTCAGAAAAAACCGAATGAGCTTGGCTTATACGATATGACGGGTAATGTTGGTGAGTTTGTTATTGATGCGTTTGATGAAGGCTATTACAAATCAGCACCAAGTGATAATCCGGTAAACGCAAAAGATGAAAAAGAAAGCCTGGCACACAAGTCTGTACGAGGTGGTAGCTTTGCCTATGATGCTGACGAATCCGAAAACTATCGTCGCGATTTTGCTAGCCAGTCAGTCATCATGTCCGACATGGGGCTGAGATTAGCGAAAGACGCTGATTAAACTAAGTAAGAAAAAAGTGGAGCGATAAAAGCTCCACTTTTGGTAATTAGCTCCTATTGACCCCAACAATAGAGGCTTTAAGCTGATCAATAGCTTGCTTAGGTGCATAGTGACTAAGCTCTTGTATGCACCTATCGAAAGCAAAAGCGACAGCACCTTTTTTATGATTTCTCGCTAGAACCTCGCATTGAGCATACAAGTGCTGTGGATTGCCACCGACTTCAAATGCTGTTTGCAACGCTTTACTGGCTTCTAGAACATCGCTTTTTTCTAGAGCTAGACCGTACACGTACCAATAATGAGCATTAGTTTCACCAATTTCTGCGGCGCGTCTAAGTAGCTTTTTCGCATCATCAGCTTTGCCTTGACGCAACAAAGAAAGACCTGCGCTGTATGGTAACGTGCTGGATTTAGGTTGAGCTTTCATCCCTTGTTGTAGCACCGTGAGCGCAGCTTCTTCTTTACCTAGGTGACGATACAAATCTGCTAGGTTAACGTAGCTATTTTCGAAATAGGGTTCGATGCTGATCGCTTGTTTATACAGCTCGGCCGCTTTGTCGATTTCACCTAAGCTGCGGTACACATTCGCCAAATTGGTTCTTCCGAAACCACGATCGGCATTAAACTCTTGAATTTCCATGTACTCTTCTAAAGGTGATTTAATGATATCTTTTTGTAAAGGGGTCATTTGTGCGTAGCTCGCTACCAGCACCGAGGCAGCTTCCGCTCTCACTGAAAGCACCGGGTCACCAAGCAATGGCTCTAGAATCCGCCACCGGTCATGAAATTCATAACCAGACGAGCCTGAAATTGCCCCTAATCGAACCATTTCATTCTCATTCTTAACGGCCCTAGCCAAAGATACTGTTGTATTTTGGTCAGTGTTGCCCCCCATTCTCTCCAGGGCTGAAGCACGAATAATGTCTTTTAACGACGAATCCTGAGCAGAGTATGCCAACGCATTTGCTGCTCCTTGATGACCAATTGAATCCGCATAAAATGCAACAGCAAAATGTTGTTGATTACGATACCTCGAATTCGGGTACCATTCTGCTATCTGTTCATCGGCCCATTGATTGCTTTTATCTTCATGGCATGACATGCAAACATTGGGCGTTCCAATGTGTTTGCTCAAATCCGGTCGTGGAATATGCCAACTGTGGTCTCTACGAGGATCGACTTGCATGTAAGTCGTTTCTGGCATGTGACAAGTCGTACATTGCGATGCTTCAGATCCAGCCTTATGAAAGGTATGCTTTTCAGGTGTATATTCCGATGCAATATGGCATTGCGAACATACTGCCTCTTCTGGGATCGTTAACTCTGCCGTGTGTGGATCATGGCAATTAGTGCACGTGACCCCCTTCTCCGCCATTTCAGATTGAAGAAACGAACCATAAACATAATCTTCGTCGTAAATCTGTCCATCATGATAGTAGAGTTCAGGTGTTATAAGACTTAAGCGATATTTATCAAAAAAGGAACCTTTAACATGATCACCTGTTTCATTTAACTGGGTTCGGCGACTATGGCATTGAGCGCATGTTTGCACTTGATTGGTTGCTTCAATTGATTTCGGCTGTAACGTACTATGGCCTTCCTCAAACACCCAATCCGACACTGCTTTAGACAATTTTCGATCAAAGCCATAATGGCTGTCATGCTCAAAAGAAGTGCCAGCATTTTTGTATTTCTTGGCCAGTTCTATGTGCTGACTAGCGGGACCATGGCATGCTTCGCATCCCACATTAATCTCTGACCATGAGCTGTTGTAAGTGTTTTTGTCAGCGTCGTAATTCTTCTTTAGGTTCGTTGAATGGCAATCAGCACACATGAAGTTCCAATTTTGCCCGGTATTGGTCCAATAGAATTCATCCGTTGTTGTCGTTTCTGGATAAAGATGAAACCAACGCTGTCCCCCTTCAACTTTAGCTCTTGTGTCCCAAGCAAAAGGAATAAGCTGCACGCGGCCATCTTCAAACTCGACCATGTACTGCTGTAGTGGCTCCCAGCCAAATGTATAGCTGATCTTATAGTCATGCCATTGCCCGTCAGAGCCTTGAATGTTGACCCAATATTCGCCGCCTTTTTTAAAAAAACGATTAGGCATTCCTTTGTGCGTTACAACATGGTTATCAAAATCACCACGTACAGAGGTTGTACTTGCATGCTTCATGGCCATATCGTGATGTGACCCTTTCCAAGCCTCCACCTCGTTTTGGTGGCAATCTATACAAGCTTGTGTGCCAGCATATTCTGGATTTAAGCCTGAAGGAATATTTGGTTTCTCTGTTAATAACTCTTGAGAAAAAGCCATAAAACTGACAACAACGTTGACCAGCAATAAAATGCGAAACCGGCCTGCCCACTGACTCATAGATATCCTTATATTTATAATGTACAACCTAAATCAATATAGACACTAAATCACTGGTTATACAAATAATTACAAGCAATACATAACGACTTTAGTATTGCTTTAGGACCGTAAAACAAGCGAGCATCCTATTGTTTTTCATTTCCATCCCCTCTTCTACTACGCAATAAAAATAAGGCTCTTAAGTGATCTAAATCTACTTTACGAATCTCTACAAACTAACAGAACAATCCTATTTCTTTTTAATTAACAAATGGTTACAACCTAGAAATAACTTATGGTTATATCGAGTATAAGAGGATTTTTCTATATACATCATTAACTTATGCAGCAACTAAGCATAAGGCTCACTTGTGCTTATCTTTACTCTCAACAATCTGGAGTTTTTATGGCAAATCAATTGAGCAAAATCGCTGTAGGCGCAGGAATGTTAGCGGCGTCCAGTGCCGCTATGGCAGCCGACAAACCGAATATTCTGGCAATTTTTGGTGACGATATCGGCTACTGGAATATCAGCGCATACAACCAAGGTATGATGAGTTACAAAACGCCAAACATCGACCGTATAGCGAATGAAGGCGCGTTGTTCACAGATCACTACGGACAACAGTCTTGTACTGCTGGTCGCGCGGCCTTTATTACAGGTGAAGAGCCATTTCGTACGGGTTTGTTAACAATTGGTATGCCAGGCTCTGACCACGGTATACCTGATTGGGCGCCAACCATTGCAGATCTGTTAAAAGAACAAGGTTACATGACGGGTCAATTTGGTAAAAACCACTTAGGTGACCAAGATAAGCACTTACCGACCAAACACGGCTTTGACGAATTCTTCGGTAACTTATATCACCTAAACGCAGAAGAAGAGCCTGAAACTTATTACTACCCTAAAGACCCAGAGTTTCGTAAAAACTATGGCCCTCGTGGTGTCATTAAGTCTTATGCCGACGGTAAGATTGAAGACACTGGCCCGATGACACGAAAACGTATGGAGCACGCAGATGAAGAGTTCCTAGAGAGCTCTTTGGCATTTATGGAAAAAGCAGTTAAGGCGGATAAACCCTTCTTTATTTGGCATAACGCCACTCGTATGCACGTTTGGACTCGCTTGCAGGAAAAATACCAAGGTAAATCAGGTGTAAGCATTTATGCCGATGGTATGCTGGAACATGATGATCATGTAGGTGTTTTACTCGACAAGCTGGATGAGCTAGGTGTTGCAGACAACACTATCGTTATCTACTCAACGGACAACGGCGCAGAAACCATGACTTGGCCAGATGGTGGCGCAACACCATTCCATGGTGAAAAAGGTACAACTTGGGAAGGCGGTATGCGTGTTCCTCAACTGGTTCGTTGGCCAGGCGTCATTAAGCCAGGAACCAAGATCAATGAAATGATGGCACACCAAGACTGGTTGCCTACATTATTGGCAGCTGCTGGCGTACCTGATGTAAAAGAAAAACTGGCAGAAGGCTACAAAGCAAATGGCAAAGAGTGGCGTGTACATTTAGATGGTTATAACTTCATGCCATACTTTGAAGGTAAGGAAGAAAAAGGCCCTCGTGAGTCGCTGCTTTACTTTACGTCTAATGGTGAATTAAACGCTGTCCGCTGGAATGACTGGAAACTTCACTTTGCAACGCTTGAAGGGAACCTAAGTAACGCAGTTCGTTTTGCTCCGAACTGGCCTAAAATCATCCACCTACGCGCTGACCCATTCGAAAAAGGCCCAAGCGAATCACAAATGTACTTGCGTTGGATGGCTGACAACATGTGGCTATTTGTACCTGTTCAAGACGTTGTGGGAGAGTTCTTTAAAACACTTCCAGAATACCCAATGCAACGTGGCACAGCGATGAACCCTGCTTCACTAAACTACGACTCTCTAAAAATGCAAGAGAAGCTGCAGCAACTAGACAAAGTTGAACAAGAAATCAGCAAGTTTAAGTAAACTAAGTTAACGTTAGTTAATCAGTAACATTAAGCCAGCAGACCATTCTGCTGGCTTATGTGTATCGCCACATAGGAACTTACTTAAATCGTCTGTTTAGACTATGCAAAAGTACAAACTGAAAAACAAAAAAGGAGAGCTAACCTGCTCTCCTTTGTATTTTAACCGTGGATAAACTAAGCCACATTAACCGATTTAGCTAAACTGCTACTTTGGAAAAACTCATCATGCAATGCGCAAATCGCGTGCTGGTATTCCTTATCACCGACAACAAATTGAACATTTACATTTCTCAATGATGAGTGCAGTGCAACTGGCGTAACGCCATTATTCATCAATGCAAGCACACCTTTCGCCAACGTCTTGTTGGTATCAATTTGAGAACCGATGGCTGAGATAAGCGCGACCATACGACCTTTAATCGAGGCATTCGGATAACGTTTCTCGGCTTTATACAATACTTTGTTTAAGCTATCTGTACTGCCACCTAGATAGTAAGTAATAGAGTTAGCGTTCATCTCTTTACCAACCAAACTTACACGAGCATCGGAGATGATTTCCATCAATTCGTAACTAACGTTATCGGCTTTTCCTACCATTGCTTGGTCAAACAAATGCAGTGCAAATACTTTCTCTTTACCTGCGATGATCTCGACTTTGTCTTCTTCTGGGCGGTAGCTTGAAGAGATCAAAGTACCTTCGTGTTCAGGTTCGAATGTATTTTTAATCTGTAGCTCAATACCACTTTCACGCAAACCCGCAGCGGCATTTGGGTGAATCGCTTCCATGCCAAGGTTGGCAAGTTGGTCTGCTACGTCATAGTTTGTACTACCAATTGGTAATACTTTTTCAGGGCCAACAACGCGTGGGTCCGCTGAGCTCAAGTGGTACTCTTTGTGAATTACTGCTAAATCCGCTTTTGTTATTGCTGCAATTCGGCTAAATGTCATCTCACTATAACCCCGGTCATAAGTGTGCATTAGGCCCTCTTTACAGTAAGCATAACCTGTCACGATTGGCAGTTCTTTTGATACATCGATATCAGCAAACGCGTCACTGATCGACTCATCAAGGCTTCTTGGCGCTTGATTATCCCAACCAGACAGGTCAACGAACTTAGCGTTAATACCCATATTTTTTAGTTTTAGTGCTGTGTTGTAAGCACTATGTGCCTCACCGATAGACGAGAGAAACTCTCGAATTTGAGGCAAGTACTGGCGCAACGAAAATTGACCGTACTGACAGGTTTCTAAAATATTCGCGATACAGTTTTTCGCTTCAGCAATGCGGGAGCGAATGAATTTATCCGCACGGATACGATTCATTGGGTCCGCAAAAATATTTTCATTGGTCAGCAACATACGGCTTTCAACGTACGCTAACGCTTCTTCCCATTTGTCGTCGCGTTTCGCGATAAGCTGATAAACGCCTGGTTTACTGGTTTTTTTACACTCAAGCAGCGCATCGGTCATACCACCGTATGCAGATACGACAAAAATACGATTGTATGGTGTTTTGGGACGAAGAATAATATTGTCGAGAACAGCATCAAATGCTGTCATTGATGTACCGCCGATTTTTTCTACGGTAAATGTCATGATAAGCCTTTTTTGATTGGTAACTTTAAAAAGAAGAGATAGTAAAGTGTGGGGTGGCAAAGCACCCCACCATCATCTTTTAGTCAACGAGAGGATAAACACCGTTTTCATCGTGCACTTCAGCGCCAGTAATCGGTGGGTTAAACACACACGCCATTACCATTTCTTTATTCTTATAAGCTCTCAAGTAGTGCTCATCGTGTTTATCAAGGATGTATAATGTACCTGGTTTGATTGGGTACGTTTCTCCACCTACAACTTCAATCTCACCTTCACCACTCATACAAAACACCGATTCAAGGTGGTTTTGATAGTGAATATGAGTTTCTGTATCTTCATAAATCGTTGTGATGTGGAAAGAGAAACCCATGTTGTCGTCTTTCAACAACATGCGGACACTTTCCCAGTTATCTGAAACAACACGTCGTTCGCTGTTGCGGCATTCATCTAGAGTTCTGACGATCATAATTAAAATCCTTATTAAGATGCTTGTTTGAAATGTTTCGCAGCGATAGTCTCTACTGCATTTTCAAAGATGCTTAGTCCTTGATCTAGCTCTGATTCGCTGATGGTTAGTGGACAGAAGAACTTCACAACTTCATCGTCTGGACCCGCTGTCTCTATCACCATTCCATTCTCGAAACAGTTTTTCGCAATTTCAGATGCCATGTCACCATTGATACATTCAATACCAACCATCATGCCGCGGCCTTTTTTCTGCACAAACATTTGTGGAAAGCGACGAACACAACGGTCAATAACAGCACTTACCTTGTCTGAACACTGCTTGATGTGTGTTTCAAAATCATCGTTTGCCCAGTAAATTTCTAGTGCTTTTGCAGCAGTAATAAAGGCGTGATTATTGCCACGGAACGTACCGTTATGCTCGCCTGGCTTCCACTGGTCAAGCTCAGGCTTAAGTAATACGACAGCCATCGGCAAACCGTAACCACCGATCGACTTCGATAGCGTCACGATATCCGGTTGGATACCAGACGGCTCGAAACTAAAGAAAGTACCGGTACGTCCACAACCTGCTTGAATGTCATCGACAATCACAAGAATGTCATTGGCTTTACAGATTTTGCTCAAACGTTGTAACCACTCGTTTGAAGCAGCATTTAAACCACCTTCACCCTGCACAGTTTCAAGAAGTACAGCGGCTGGTTTATCCATACCTGCAGAGTTATCATTTAGCATGGTTTCGAACAGCGCGAGACCATCTACGCCAGCGTAACCTTCAAATGGAATACGAGTGACGTTACTTAGACTAGAACCGTTACCTTGTCTGTGATGCTGGTTACCCGTTGCAGCCAGTGCGCCAGCAGTACAACCATGGAAACCGTTAGTAAACGCAACGACGCTGTCGCGGCCTTTTACTTTTTTAGCCAGCTTCAATGCCGCCTCAACAGCGTTAGTGCCTGTTGGGCCCGTAAACTGAACCTTGTAATCCAAGTTTCTTGGTTTAAGGATGTAAGTATCCAACGCTTCCAGAAACGATGCTTTCGCTTCTGAGTGCATATCCAAACCGTGAGTAATACCGTCCATTTCAATGTACTCAAGCAACGCTTGTTTTAGTACTGGATTGTTATGGCCGTAATTTAGAGATCCCGCTCCAGCAAGGAAGTCTAAGTATCGTTCACCTTGTTCTGTTTCTAGCCAGCAGCCTTTCGCTTTACGAAAAACGACCGGGAAATTGTTTGAATATGAGCGTACGTTGGATTCCTGCTTTTTGAAAATATCCATGATGAGACCGTTTTTAATTCCTATTGTTTGAGGATTATTTGAGAGGAATGCGATACAAATATTCTGTATCGTGTTTGCCTTTAAAGTGGGCTTCTTCATCCAAAAATGTGCTTACTTGGCCAGAATTGCCGTTCATCGCATCTAACTTTTTGAACAGTGCCCAAGAGGCTTTATTATCTTCCGTGATGGTAGTTTCTACCGATTTAACACCGCCTAATTCCTCTCGGGTGAGAAGTTCTTTCAACATGCGGAATGCTAAACCATGACCTCTAAAGCGAGGTGAGACTGCAACTTGCCAGACAAATAAAACGTCTTGCTCGTCTGGTTTCTGATAACCGGAAATGAAACCTGCGATTTCGCCTTTTTGCTCAACCAAAATACTGGTTTTGCTGAAATGCGTAGACTGTAGGAAATTGCAATAAGATGAGTTCATGTCCAATGGAGGACAGTCTGCAATCAAGCTGTAAATGTCGTCACCATCAGAGATTTTAGGCTCACGAAAAATCCATTTTTTACTTGAGTCTTCTCCAATCTCTGGATAAAGGACCCAAGGTGCTGATGTGATCATGTGAAAATACATATCCTTTGAGGTCTAATTAAATTTCCTTTTTATTATGGGCATCCCTCGCGACTAAAAATCAAATAATTCGCCTTTTTATCGGTATTTTTGTGATTCAAATCACAAAAATAAACCTATTAACCAAAAGTTAAAATAGTTCGAGGTCTAATTTATTAAATAGTCACCTAAATGCACAGTACAAAAAACAACCAGAATAAGACCGTTTTCCATGCTGTTCATTTCTCAGAGAAAAATAGAAATCCAAAAAAAAGCGGCATGCTTTCGCATACCGCTTTTATCAATAATTTAACTGCTGATACTAGTTATTTTGATTTCTTAGAAACCGCCTTTGGACGAGGTTCATCCATCAAACCTTTTATCAAAGATACCGTTGCAACAAGTAAAACAATAGTAAACGGTAAACCAGTCGTCACCGCCATTGCTTGAGCAGCAGCTAGACCACCACCCAACATCAATGCAATCGCAACCAAACCTTCAAACGTACACCAGAACACGCGTTGTGGCGTTGGTGCATCGACCTTACCGCCCGCAGCAATAGTATCAATAACCAGTGATCCTGAGTCAGAAGAGGTAATGAAGAACACCACGACTAAGATAATGCCGACAAAAGATGTTATCTCAGCCAATGGCATAACATCTAACATGGCAAAAAGTTTTAAAGGTAGTTCTGCGTTAAACACCGCCTCGTAGCCATCATTAACGTATTGGCTAATTGCGTTACCGCCAAAAGCCGTCATCCATAACACACAAACTGAAGATGGGATAAGAATAACGCAAATAATAAACTCACGAACTGAACGACCGCGAGACACACGTGCGATGAACATACCCACAAATGGTGACCAAGAAATCCACCACGCCCAGTAAAACGCCGTCCAGCCTTGAGAGTAATTCACATCCTCTCGTCCAAATGGCATAGATAAGGCAGGGATATTAGCCACATAGGAAACGATGTTCTCGAAGAAACCAGTTAAAATCGCAATCGTCGGGCCAACAACAATAACAAATAGCAATAGCAGCGCTGCAAGACCCATGTTGATTTCAGATAAGATTTTCACGCCCTTATCGAGTCCAGCCACAACAGAGATTAAAGCGAGCGCAGTAATACCAATAATCAATATAACCTGCGTGGTATTGGTCATTGGGACATCAAACAGGAAGTTCAAACCCGTTGCGGCTTGAGACGCACCGTAGCCTAGCGATGTTGCTAAACCAAAAACCGTCGCTACCACTGCAAGAATATCGATAATATGACCAGTCCAACCCCATACACGCTCACCAAACAAAGGGTAAAAAATTGAGCGCATGGTGAGTGGCAAACCTTTGTTAAATGAAAAGATAGCCAGTCCAAGAGCCAAGAGCGCGTATATTGACCACGGATGAAGTGCCCAGTGGTAAATCGTCGCAGCCATCCCTAATGCCGAAGCTGCAGTTGCATCGCCCTCTGCACCACCTAGCGGTGCCCAGTCAGTACGTACACCATTCTCAACGCTCACGCCACCAATCGCAGAACTAAAATGGGACATCGGTTCTGATACACCGAAGAATACGAGACCAATGCCCATACCTGCAGCAAATAGCATTGCCAACCATCCGGCATAGGAATAATCCGGTGTTGCTTCAGTACCACCGATTCGCACACGGCCCAATGGTGTGAAGATCAATCCGACACAGACAATGACAAAAATATTACCTGAAGCGAGAAAAAACCAGTCTAAATTGTGTAACAAACCCGCTCGTAGGTCTGCAAAAAACGGCTCTACCTGTTCTCGGAATAATAGTGTTATCACAACAAACATGACGATTGCTAAGCCAGAAATTGCAAAAACACGGTTGTGAATATCAAGGCCAAATGGGCCTACCTTTAGCGCAACGTTATCCTGACCAATTTGATAGTCAGTATCTATTGCGTTTACTTTTCCATCGGGGCGTTGAATGCCACCGTTATTATCGGTGCTCACGGATAATCTCCTTAAAAATACGTGACCAAGTTTAAATTACTTTCGTCGGAGTTCGAGTAATGAAACGTCTTCATCACTACCAAGCACATGTTCATAAAACATTGTTCTTATAAGCGGTTACTCAATCCGCCATCATAATCTTAAAGCCCCCTATCTCTCATTGCATTTTATTGTTTTCACCATAAATAACGCCTATTGCCAAACCGAAGATATTGGCATGTTTCGATTAAAGTGATACTGCAGTTGTGCTTGAAACAGCTCCGCAGTTGCTAACGCATCCGTCAGGGCATGGTGAGGTTGATAAGCAGGGAGGCCATATCTTTCACGAGCGTGCCCTAATCGTACAGAACCGGGTTTCTTGCCTTTCAACTTATTGATAAAACCTCTGCATTCACGGCGTTGTATCGCATACTCAATATCTAACGTATCAACAACAGGAAACTGTATCCCCTCTCCGATGCTATTTAGCAAGGCGTTATTAAAGAACTGCCTTTCAATGTTCTTGTAGTGAACAAGTACCACTTTGCCTGACAACGCATCCAATATTTCACCCAAGATCTGAGACAGCTGCGGCGCGTTTTTAACCTCAGAGTCAGTGATACCGTGAATAATGACAGACTCGTGGTTTAACTCTCTGTTTGGGTTAACGACCCAATGAGCAGAACCATTACATTGAACACGATCAATAGTGAACGGCACAAGTCCGATCGTGAGAATGACATCCTCTTCCGAGTTCAATCCTGTTGTCTCAAAGTCTACCGAGACAAATGGCACTTGTTCAATTGGTGTTTCCCCATTAACCATCGGTGTCGAATAGTAGCGTTTGAGCCTCTCGTCTTTCGCTTCTTTAGCTAGTTGTTTGAACAACATTGACCACTCTGGCGTCTGGGATGTATCCAACAACGGCTGTTCTTTTTCTACTTTTTTTGAGAACCACATTATTTGCTACTTCTCTGGTATCGAAACTTAATGAAGTTCTGAGCGTTACTTAGAATTTGAAATGCTGCTTTTAAGTTTCGACGTTCAAATTCAGACATGTTCTCCGGCTCAATATTGTTGTCTGGCTCTTCTCCATTTTCTATATCAAGGGCTTGGTGACGAATTCGAACCATGTAGATTAGCTCCATCGCATCCCTTAAATCCAAACCTCGACCTTTCGGTAAAATGCCAGCATCATTAATGTCATCTAAACGGTCGAAAGAGTTTTGCGATCGCGAACCGATTGCCAGAGAATGCACCCGTATTAAATCGGCCAACGGAGCCGTCCCCCTTCGCTTCAAGTTAATCGAGTTGCGATGACGACCATCTTTCTCCATCACAAAGTCTTTGAAAAAGCCCAGTGGAGGCGTCCTACGTATTGCGTTATACGCCATACAAGCAAGAAAGCGGTTATTTCTTTTCGCTCGTCTCACAATAAAGCTGCTTAATTGCTCCGCCCATTTCACTCGCCCATGCACACCGAGGAGATCAAAAAAGATATTACTATTTAACAATCTCTCAGGGGTTGGATTGTCTATCCAGTTTCCAAAGCATTCTTCCCATTCTGCACGAGTTTTTCGCCATTCTGGGTTGGTAGCCATAATGTCTCCAGTACAATAAGCATAGCCGCATGCCGCTAAACCATCACAAACAAATTTAGCAAACTTTTCAAAGTACTCTCCGTGAATCTCAACGTCATAACTGTTATCGAGAATAAGGGCGTTATCTTGATCCGTTACAATTAGCTGCTCATCCCTCGCCATTGAACCCATTGCGACTAAACAATAAGGAATGGGCGCTGGGCCGAACTCTTGCTCAGCTAATTCAGCGAGGCGTTGTTTGAAACTACTGCCTATAACCGACATGGCTCGACCAATCATGTGCGCGTTGGCATCTTCATTGACCATTCTTACGAAACAGTCTTTTACTTGTTCAGAAACCTGCTTGAGATCCTCGACACTGGTTTGCTGAAAAATAGAGCTCACTAGCAATAGGCTGTTCTGAGATTCGTAACGAACGATGTCCGTCATGCCAATAATTCCTATCGGCTTTTTATCTTTTAAAATTGGTAAATGATGCACGTTGTAACGCAACATGGTTAACATGGCCTCAAACACATAGGCGTTATAATCCAATGAAACCACGTCATAACTCATGACCTCACTCACTGGAATATTGGTATCAATACCTTGAGCTAGTACGCGAATGCAAAGATCGCGATCAGTCAATATTCCAAGCAGCTGTTCATCATCTTCTTCTGTGAGCTCCTCTGTCGGGCGAATAATGAGCAGAGAGGTGACATTTTCCTCTGCCATTAGTATCGCAGCTTCCTGAATTGAAGCCGTTGCCTCCAGAGTTACTGGATCTCTTGCTAAGATTTTACGTGCCTTAGCGGTGGTAAAGTCATTGCTTTCGGAGCGGCTAGATATTGCGCTTCGCAAACGCGCGCTATCTTCCAGTTCCATGTAGTCCGCAAAGTTTTCAAACTCATCACAAAGTTCATTGAAGATGTTTTCCGGAATACAGTAAACGAGAGTGTCTTCTATCGCTTTGGCTGGCATACGTACGCGGTTGTTCATCAACAACCCCATCTGACCAAACAGTCCACCAGCATCAATCCTGTTGTAAAGTTCACCTTTACGTCGATAAATCTCTACCGCCCCACTTCTCACCATATACAAGTCGCGGATCGTATCTCCGAAGTTAAGAATTTTTGTTCCTTGCCGAAAGTATGCAACCTCGGCATTGAGAGCAATTTTTCTAAGCTGCTCTTCAGGTAGGTCATCAAAAGGTGGGTACTGGCTAATGAAATTGAGCACTTCTAACTGTTCGGCTTCCATTTTTTATTCCATACGTTGCCTAAACTACAGCGATAAATATCACCCTGAGTGAAATCAAGCAATAAATAAATCTAAGGATAACAGTACCTAACCGATTTCACAGGACCAAGCCTTAACCAAAAATTAGAGCTCTAACCTTTTTATATGTAGAGTTCTAAGCTATCACAGCTTATATCTATGCAAGCGAGTTGAGTTGAAATGTACAAAAAAATTCAAAATAAATTCAACCCTACGTCAGGGCAACGTTATGGCGGATAAAAACACATCACAAGCAATTGTTTTAAATATAAAAAATAAGAATTGAACATACCTTGCTCAACGAATTCTCTATGCACGGCAGAACTAGTTAACCAACCCCCTTTCGTTGAAAGTTGAACTAAAATTAATTAGAGTACAAATCGTTAAACAGTTATAAACACACGAAAAAGGACAGATAACATGGATCCCATACTGGAAGTTAAGGGACTGTATAAAGTGTTTGGAGAAGACCCAGAGAGAGCCTTCTCGCTTATCGACAAAGGCGTCGATAAAGACGGTATTTTTGAACAGACAGGTTTAACAGTCGGCGTAAACGATGTATCTCTCACCATAAATGAAGGGGAAATTTTCGTAATCATGGGCCTTTCTGGCTCCGGGAAATCCACCCTTGTTCGACTTCTTAACCGGCTCATTGAGCCGACTAAAGGTAGTGTTTATCTCAAAGGAAGAGATATCGCCCACATCTCCGAAAATGAACTTCGAGAAGTTCGTCGTAACAATATCTCAATGGTGTTTCAAAGTTTCGCACTCATGCCACACATGACGGTGATTGAAAATGCCGCCTTTGGTTTAGAACTTGCCGGCATCGACGTTAATGAGCGTCAGAAAAGTGCCCTTTCCGCCTTAGAAAGAGTGGGTTTAGACCCTTATGCAGAATCTTTCCCTGACGAATTATCCGGTGGTATGAAACAGCGCGTTGGTTTAGCGAGAGCGTTAGCCTGTGACCCTGACATCCTATTAATGGACGAGGCGTTTTCCGCTTTAGACCCATTGATCCGTTCTGAGATGCAAGATGAGCTTATTCGTCTACAGAACGATGACAAACGCACAATTGTCTTCATTTCTCATGATTTGGATGAAGCAATGCGCATTGGCGACCGTATCGCCATCATGCAAAACGGTGAGGTTGTTCAGGTTGGTACACCTGATGAAATATTACACAGTCCAGCAAATGATTATGTCGAAGCCTTTTTCCGCGGCGTAAACATCGCAAGTGTCTTGACAGCAAAAGATATCGCGCGCAAGAAGCCAGCGGCTGTTTTTAAGAAATCGGAAAATGACGGTCCAGGCTCTGCGATGCAGATTCTGATGGATCACGACCGTGATTACGGTATTGTCGTCGATAAATCTAGCCGATATTCCGGCATCGTATCTCTTGATTCACTACGTTTGGCTCATAAAGAAAACCGTTCGTTAGCCAGTGCTCAATTACCGGATGAAGTTACTCTTCAGCCTGATCAGTCAATTAATGACATTTTGGGTCTGGTTGCTGGTGTTCCTTATGCCGTGCCTGTCGTAGATGAGCAAGGAACTTACTTTGGTGTCGTGACTAAATCACGTCTTCTACAAACACTAGATAAGGATTAACACGATGTCTTCAGAGCAAACTAACAATGATCCCTGGTCAAATACTGCTCCTGCGCAAGATGATCCTTGGTCGCAAGGTACAGAGGCCGCGCCAAGTAATGATTGGCTCAACTCAGAAACTGTAGAGCAAGCACCATTCGATATTATGAACCCATTCCAAGATGCGGTTTTACCCCTCGATAGCTGGGTAGAGTCCGGTTTGAACTGGCTGGTGGAACATGGTCGACCTGTTTTCCAAGCAATACGAGTTCCAATCGACTTTATTCTAACGTCGTTTGAAACTGCTTTGGTGTCTACACCTGCGCCTATAATGGTACTCATTTTATTTTTGCTAGCGTGGCAGTTTTCCAATGTAAAACTTGGTTTTTCTACTCTTGTATCCCTTGTTTTCATCGGCCTAATTGGTGCGTGGTCACAAGCGATGACAACGCTAGCACTGGTGTTAACCGCCGTTTTCTTCTGTTTGCTTATAGGGCTACCAATGGGGATATGGTTGGCAAGGAGCCAAACCGCTGCCAAATTTGTTAGGCCAATATTAGATGCAATGCAAACGACTCCCGCGTTCGTTTACCTTGTACCAATTGTTATGTTGTTTGGTATTGGTAACGTTCCTGGCGTAGTAGTAACGATCATTTTCGCCCTGCCTCCCGTTGTGCGCCTGACTATTTTGGGTATTCAGCAAGTACCTGAAGAGCTTATCGAAGCTGGCCACTCTTTCGGGGCAAACAAAAAACAGATGCTTTATCGCATCCAGTTACCGTTGGCGTTACCAACTATCATGGCAGGTGTAAACCAAACCTTAATGCTGTCACTTTCTATGGTAGTGATTGCTTCAATGATTGCTGTTGGCGGCTTAGGCCAAATGGTACTTCGTGGTATTGGCCGACTTGATATGGGTCTTGCTGCCGTTGGTGGCTTAGGCATCGTTATTCTTGCGATTTTGTTAGACCGTATCACCCAGGTGTTAGGGGTTAATGCGGGCAACACTAAACTTCGCTGGTATCACACAGGTCCTGTTTCATACCTATTAAAACTGAAAACAAAGACGAACCAAGACGATCTAAAACTTAGGAGAAACATCAATGAATAATTCATGGAAGAAAGCGCTCTCTGTTGGAGCTCTAAGTACTATCGCATTTTCAACTTATGGTGTGGCAAGTGAACTACCGGGTGAAGGTGTCACTGTTCAGCCTGTTCAATCAACCGTTGCAGAAGAAACATTTCAAACGTTGATCGTAAACCGCGCACTTGAAGAGCTTGGTTACGATGTTAAACCGACCAAAGAAGTGGACTACAACGTAGGCTACACCTCTATTGCTAAAGGTGATGCTACTTTCTTAGCGGTTGGTTGGTTCCCTCTTCACGCCGATAAGTACACGATGTCTGGCGGTGATGATAAGTTCTTCCGTAAAGGCCAATACGTAAGTGGTGCTGCGCAAGGTTATTTGATCGATAAGAAAACCGCGGAAAAATATAACATCACTAACATTGGTCAGTTAAAAGATCCAAAATTGGCGAAGCTATTCGATGCAAACGGCGATGGCAAAGCGGACTTAACTGGTTGTAACCCAGGTTGGGGTTGTGAAATGGTTGTTGAGCATCAGTTGGATGCTTTCAAACTTCGTGACACAGTAACACACAACCAAGGTAACTACGCGGCGATTATCGCTGATACGATCTCACGTTACAAAAAAGGCGATCCGATTCTTTACTACACTTGGACACCGTACTGGGTAAGTGGCGTTTTAGTTCCAGGGAAAGATGTTGTGTGGTTAGAAGTGCCATTCTCTTCACTTCCTGGTGAGCGTAAGGACATTGATACGACACTAGAGAACGGTAAGAACTACGGCTTCGAGATGAACTCTATGCGTATCGTTGCCAATAAAGAGTTTACAGAAAACAACCCTGCTGCTGCAAAGCTGTTTGAAATCATCAAACTAAATATCAATGATGTTAGTGCTCAGAATATGATGATGAGCCAAGGTAAGAACAGCTCAGCGGACATCGAGTCTCATGTAAATGGCTGGATCAAAGCGAACCAGAAAAAGTTCGACGCATGGGTCGAAGAAGCGAAGAAAGCCGCAATGTAATCATGCCTTTATCAACCTCTAGAGCCAGTTGGTGTTATCAACTGGCTCTTTTTTTACACAAACGCCCCTCCCCCTTACATAGACATACCAACACTTACACTACTCGACCATAAACCCACATTATAATTCACGTTTATTTCACGCTTGCTTTGCTAAAAACAACACAACATAACAATTAAACTATTCGAATAAATATGAAAAACTTATCAAAGAGCTCTGTGTGGGGGCCTTTGCAGCCAATTGCTGCCTTTTCTTTGTTTTCGCTTCTATTTCTGTCTATCTCAAGAGTTTTGCTAGCTTTTTGGCAGATTGACCGTATTGACTCTCTAAACGACTTAATTTACATCCTAGGTCAAGGTTTGCGCGTAGATATTGCAACGCTTTGCTGGTTATTTATTCTTCCAGCACTGTTATCAACCTTCATGCCATTAACCGGTAAGATGGGAGAGTGTTGGAAGCGAATATTACGCATATGGATGGTTTTAGGGCTTTGGGTGCTTGTATACATGGAGCTAGCAACAGCGCCATTCATTCAGGAATACGACCTACGTCCAAACCGCCTGTTTGTGGAATACTTAATCTACCCAAAAGAAGTCATGAGTATGCTCTGGACTGGCTACAAATTAGAACTGTTTATTGGTGCGTTAGGTACAGTTTTAACCATCACTTTAGGTTGGAAGTGGAGCAAGAAACTGACCGATAAGGCGCAGCAGGTCAACTGGAAATGGCGACCACTATTGGCACTTTTCGTTGTTCTTTTTGGGGTTGCAGGTGCTCGCTCATCTTTAGGGCACCGCCCGCTAAATCCTGCTATGGTCGCCTTTTCTAACGATCCACTGCTTAACGACTTAGCACTGAACTCATCTTACTCATTGTTGTTTGCGGTTAATAGCATGAAGTCAGAAAAGAGCGCGGAGCAGTTCTACGGAAAAATGGACACTCAAAAGATGTTGGAATTAGTTCGCACTTCATCAACAAAGTCCGACTTCACCCCTTCATTACTCCCAACCATGAACAGTAACCCCGCGACTTACCAGGGTAAACATAAAAACTTAGTGATTTTGCTACAAGAAAGCTTAGGCGCCCAATTTGTCGGTGCTTTGGGTGGTTTGCCTCTAACACCAAACCTTGATGAACTCATGAAGGAAGGTTGGCAGTTCACACAAATGTACGCCACTGGTACTCGTTCTGTTCGTGGAATTGAAGCCGTAACCACGGGCTTTCCTCCATCTCCGTCTCGCGCGGTAGTGAAGCTGAGTAAAAGCCAAACGGGTTTCTTTACCATCGCGGACTTACTGAAAGCTCAAGGCTATCACACGCAATTTATTTACGGCGGTGAAGCCAACTTTGACAACATGAAAACTTTCTTCTTTGGTAACGGTTTTGATCAAATAGTAGAAGAAGACGATTATAACAACCCAAGCTTTGTTGGCTCTTGGGGTGTTAGTGATGAAGATCTATATAACAAAGCAAACGAAGAGTTTGAACGCCTTTCAAAAAGCGACAAACCTTTTTTTAGCTTAGTTTTTACGTCAAGTAATCATAGCCCTTATGAGTATCCAAAAGGCAAAATTGAGCCATACGATTCAGAATATATGACGCGTAAGAACGCCGTTAAATATTCCGATTACGCTTTGGGTACTTTCTTTGAAAAGGCGAAAAAGTCATCTTATTGGGATGATACCATTTTCATTGTAATTGCAGATCATGATGCACGTGTTTCTGGCGCTAACCTTGTTCCAGTTAAGCACTTTCACATTCCAGCATTGATCCTTGGTAAAGGCATTCAACCACGTAAAGATGACCGCATAGCAAACAACATAGACATGCCGCCTACACTGTTATCTCTGATTGGGGTAGATGCTAAAACACCGATGATTGGTCGTGATTTAACGAAGCCACTAGCTCGCGAAGATGAACGCGCAATGATGCAATACGACAAAAACTTTGGTTATTTAACGCGCGACAATCTCGTTGTGCTTTCCCCTGGTGAAAAGGTATCGACCCTGGCGTACGACTTTAAAGACCAAACCATGGAGCCGCTAGAGGTGGACGAGTCTATTGTCGAGCGTGCAAAAGCAAACGCATTATTTGCATCTAAAGCGTATCAAAACAACTGGTATTCTTCCAAACACACTCATTAACACCAATGATTCCGCTGATAAAAAGGAGCTAAACGGCTCCTTTTTCTTATTCTGTCACTTACCTTCGAGAATGTTCTACTGACAACTCCTGTCGTTCCTTTCCGTTAGATTGCCCCTACTATTTCTAATTGATTAAGGAACAAACCATGCTGACTATCAATTCATTCGTTCTCTACGTTGAGGACATCCACATAAGCCAAGTTTTTTATTCGAAACTGTTCGAACGCAAAGTCACGCAGTTGTCTCCAACCTTCGCCGCTATTCCACTGACCGAAGGCTTAACGTTGACACTCAAGCAAAGAGATAATCTTTCACCCTACAGCGGAATTAGAGGTGGTGGCACCGAGTTGCCTTTATCGGTGCCCAATAGTCATATGCTAGAGCGCATTTACAAGCGCTGGAAAGACCTAGGTGTTGAGTTTGTTCAACCACCAGCGACATCAGTGTATGGGTTAAATTTTATGGCTATCGATCCAGATAAGCATCGCATTCGTGTTTTCATAAATGAATAAAAATGCGTTAAAAATGCTTTTTACCCATTCCCAATGTGACTTCAATAAATTAGACTCAAGGAAATATCAAAAGCGGCGTAGTAATAAGAAGGAATGCCCATGAGCTCAAGTATGATCCTTAGCGAATCCCTAATCGAGAGCGGAAGAGATATCCCCCTCAAAGAACTGCTTTATGCAAAGCGCGTGCTGGATAACTACATGGCAGTAGCCAAAGAAAGTAGCCCGCTTGAGCTATTAACTGAGATGAAATCGGCAGCAAAGCAAGTAGAATACTTTACAACGACGAGTAACCCGTGTGAGGCTCGTAATGTCATCAGTCAGATGATTGATAAAATCGACACCGCGGAATCTTTTGCTTCGTTCAAAGCATTAGCAGGTAAGCCATCTCAAGCACTCAATGAACTAATTGAAGATCGAGCTCAGCTGATTAAACACGAACGAGAGCTCCTGCTCGCCTCAGGCTATGACGCCTCACGAATCTAATATACGCGACAGGCTAAAAGTCATAGCTAACAACGAAAAAGGAGCTCTTAAAGAGCTCCTTTTGCTTTTCAAAACCGGATACAAAAGACTTAAAGGCCGATATCTTCCGTTATTGCTTTGATTTGTTTGAGGTCCATTTTATAGACTTCAATCATTTGATCGACCTGACTTAGTCGTGAATTAGCTTCATCATGTTTATCACACGCGTCCGACTTCACGTCCCAAGATTTGCCTTCTAAAAATACGTCACACTCTTTCTTGAGTTTCTCAATCTTAGGTAATAATTTCGACCGTTCTTTCTCGAGAGACTCTAATTCTTGCGAAATTTTCAGCTCTTTCTGGAATACTTCGCGGGACCGCTCAAACATAGTCGCTTGCATATCCGCTTGACGACTCAACTTCTCATTTTCTGACTTCGTCGTGTTGATCTTATCTGCCTGCTGCTTCAATTGAGACTCTAGTGACAAGTTGACCTTCTCGACCTCAGTCAATTGCTTTTGCAACTTCTTAAGTGCTTTCTGGTGCGCTTCGTCTTTCGCGGCAAGTAACTCACTAACTTGGTTTTGTATTTCTTGGTCAAGCGCCTCTTCACGCACTTTTACTTGAGATTCCAACTGGGTTTTATCTTGCGTTAGTGCTTGATACTTTTCTTCTAATACGTGGTAAGTCGATTCCCACTTGTTCGCAGTGACAACCGATCCAACAAGGCCACCAAATGCCAAGCCTAACACCGCAGCGATTGCGATATAGATATGCGTACGTTTGTCACGCTCTTCAATGACAACTACGTCGTCTTGCTCTTCCATTTTGTTCTGAGAACTCACCGTATACTACTCCAAGGACTCTTTTACTTTGCTAGCGGATCAATTCCGCAAACATAATTGATGCTGTATAAATCAGAAATGCGCCAATTAATGTTATAACGGTCGCTTTTTGGACTTTTTCATTGGTTCGATAACGAAACAGCACAAATGCTACTGCAATCAACACCGCAATGGCTAATAATCTGGTCATACCGCCTCCTTGTCCACTCATGAAAAACTGCCTAGGTCCGTAGACTGTTTCACAAAGATTCATTGTAACCCATTTATACGTACCATAAGGTCAACTTAGCGTAGATTTTAAAATAAGTGCTCCGATTTTAATCAATTTTGTGTCCTTAATTGAATAACTTATGTCGTAACGATCGAAACACATTTATCGTTCTGAAGTGTTTTTGGGTTCCATTCCCTAACCCAATAAATTTTATTTATGCCGTGACTCGCACAAAAAGATTGGCAAACATACCTTCATGAAAATAGATAAGGTTATTTCATTGAAAATAAATTGACATAGGGTGTTGAAATGGACCAAAAACATGATAGAGTTCACACGTTAATGATGACCAGCATCATTAACTAACCTTTACTCATTTAATTGAGTAATTGTTCCGATGAAGACTGCAGGAGAGTGGTTATTAATCAAATTTTAACATTTGATTAGCATAACTCGCCGAAGAATTAACTATTTCAGGTGCTACCTAGGTAGCGGGGACTGTAGTTGGAGGAACCTCTGGAGAGAACCGTTAAATCGGTCGCCGAAGGAGCAAGTCTTGCACTCACGCAAGGTGAAACTCTCAGGCAAAAGGACAGAGGAGTGGAAAGTTACAACCTAACTATTTTGCTTGGCCTTCCCGCCTACAGCCAATAGCTTAGTTCTTTTAGAGATCGTTGATCTCGTCCTTTCCCTCTTCTCCTTATTAGTTGTTTTATTAAGGGGAAATCATGAACAACCTACAATCTTTACTACAAACCATCGATAATTTTGTCTGGGGTCCACCGCTGCTTATTTTGCTAGTGGGTACAGGTGTTTACTTCACTTTTAGCCTTGGCTTGATCCAGTTTAAACACCTCCCAACAGCGCTAGCGATGGTATTCAGTAAAGATAAGTCATCTAATACTCAAGGTGACGTTTCTAGCTTTGCAGCTCTTTGTACTGCGCTCTCAGCAACAATTGGTACTGGTAACATTGTTGGTGTTGCCACAGCAATCAAACTCGGTGGACCAGGCGCTCTATTCTGGATGTGGCTCGCTGCCCTTTTCGGAATGGCGACTAAATACGCCGAATGTTTGTTGGCGGTTAAGTACCGAAGAGTCGATGATAAAGGCCAAATGATTGGTGGCCCAATGTATTACTTGCAATACGGTGTTGGCTCAAAAGCTCTCGCGATCATGTTTGCAGTGTTTGCTTTAGGTGTTGCTTGTTTTGGTATCGGTACGTTTCCACAAGTAAACGCGATTCTGGATGCAAGTGAGATATCTCTTGGTGTTAACCGTGAGCTATCTGCCTTTGTACTAACTCTTTTGGTTGCTTTCGTAACTTTGGGTGGCATCAAATCCATTGCTAACGTTGCAGGAAAAGTGGTTCCTACCATGGCTGTATTTTATGTGTTGGCGTGTTTAAGCGTGATCATCATGAATGCAGACCAATTGTTCAATGCCGTTGAATTAGTGCTGGTTTCAGCCTTTACATCAACAGCAGCGACTGGTGGTTTTCTAGGTGCAAGCATCATGTTGGCAATCCAATCAGGTATCGCTCGCGGTGTGTTCTCAAATGAATCAGGTTTGGGTAGCGCGCCTATGGCAGCAGCAGCAGCGAAGACAGACTCTTGTGTTAAACAAGGCCTAATTTCAATGACGGGTACCTTTTTCGATACCATCATTATTTGTACCATGACAGGCCTTGCTCTAATCCTGACCGGTGCATGGCAAAGTGACCTAGCAGGCGCCGCGATGACGACTCATGCTTTTGCGGTGGGTTTAAATGCAGATACATTTGGCCCTATGCTCGTCTCAATCGGTTTGATGTTCTTCGCTTTTACCACCATTCTTGGTTGGAACTACTACGGTGAGCGTTGCGTTGTGTTCCTGTTCGGAACTAAAGCTGTGCTTCCATACAAACTGATTTTCGTTGGCTTGGTTGCATCTGGTGCATTCCTTCACCTCGATATGATTTGGCTACTGGCTGATATCGTAAACGGTCTGATGGCAATTCCTAACCTGATTGGTTTGATCGCACTGCGTCACGTCGTACTGGCAGAAACCAAACTGTTCTTTAGCTCAACATCGCAATCAGGTGAAGTTGAAGCAGTGAAAGCTTAGTGAAATGACAGCTGTTCGGTCACAAACTACCAGTAACGGAGAGCAAAGCACATTAGAAATGGTAAAAACATAAAGCCCGCTATTATTTAGCGGGCTTTATTTATCTTCGGTTAAATGGTTAATCTCTCAACCATTGATGCTCAACGTTTTCTCCACGTTCTTCAAAAAACTTCGCATTTTTTTGCTTGAATTGATCCGCTTTCAACTCTGATAGCGGCCAGTCTAAAAATGCTTCTGTTACAAACGAGTCGCCGACACCAACCTCAATCGATTCCAGATGTTTCCCGATGTAGCGATAAAAGTAGCCTTGCCCAAACGCATCGCACACCATAGGTACATGCCTGACACGTTGATGATTGACAGAGACCGAAGCCCAAGTCGTCGTTTTAGGTTCACAGGTTTGCTCTTTTACAACGTCGACCTCAAATTTATTGTCCATAGTTGTCGAAACAAAAACGACAATAGCGTCATGCAAATACACACGCCTGAGCAATAACTGTTTAGTGTCTTGAGTTCGCGTTTGTTGTATTCCATTAGCAAAAGGCTCGAAGTAGCCCCAGTGCCAAGACCAGATCATGCCGCGTTGCGCAAACTGTACTTGTGGCCACGTATGCCAAGCAACAGCGGCACCTATCCCCACAATAAATACAGCGAGTAGTATCAACAATCGATAAATATTACGCATTAAACGGGTTTTTCAATTAATAACTTCACACCAAGTGCGACTAATACTGCGCCCGTCGCGCCTTCCATCCACTTCATAAAGCTTGCATTCTTTAGTAGATTTTTAGCCGAGTTAAGCGCGCCAGCTAAACCACACTGCCAAACCATCGCAATAGCAAAGTGTACAGATGCCATCATCATTGATTGAAGCAAGGGTGAACCTTCTGGATTCACAAACTGTGGCAAGAAAGCCAAATAGAAGACCGCCGTTTTCGGGTTCAAGACGTTAGAAAGAAAGCCCTCTCTAAAAGAGCGCTTACCATTAAACACTTCGTGAATCTGCTCGGTCACGGTCAATCCATCTTTCGACGACATTAGCGCTTTTAAACTGCTCAAACCAAGCCAGATAAGATAAGCTGCGCCAATCATTTTTACGATTTGGAACAACTCTGCTGATTGCGCAAGAATCGCCGAGATACCAACCGCAGAAAAAAAAGCATGTACGAATAAGCCAAAGCAAATCCCTAGACTGGTTGTACATCCATCTTTTAGGCCCGATCGGCTAGTGTTACGGATAACAAGTGCAGTATCTAAACCTGGCGTTAACGTTAAAATCGTAATGGCAATAATAAATGCCTCGAAATTCAAAATATCCATATTATCGTGATAATTAATTGTCAATCCTTCATCAATACCGCCAATCCACAAGATTCGCAAGCTTCTTTTTTAAGAGAGCTATACAACTGGGTGAGTTTATGGACAATGGGTTGGAGTTAATTGTTAATTATTAGTAAATTAACGCAGGTTGCTTAGTGCAACACCATATGAAGGACCCGTTATCGGGTGTTTAGGGAAAGAACAAAAGAATAAGAGTAGTCACATGAACGCATTTACAAAACTCGTTGAACATTCCAAAAAAGTGGCAAATTTTGAGCATCTATCTGCCATCATAGATTGGGATCAAGCAGCGGTCATGCCACCTGGTGGCGCTGAAGCACGCTCGAATGCCACGGCAGAGCTCGATGTACATATCCATTCTTTAATGACTCAACCGCACTTGGGAGAGCTTTTCGCTCAGGCAGAAGAAGAGACGCTGTCTACAAAAGAAAAATCTATCCTAAGAGAAATGAAGCGTGGGTGGCAGCAAGCTAACTTACTACCAGAATCATTAGTTCAAGCTCAATCTCTTGCTGGCTCCAAATGTGAACATGCATGGCGTACACAGCGTGGAGAAAACGACTGGGCTGGTTTTGAAAAGAACTGGGCTGAAGTCGTAAAGCTATCGCAGGAAGAAGCGCAAATTAGAGCCGAAGCAAATGGCACGACTCCTTATGATGCCATGCTCGATGTTTATGAGCCTGGCACAACGTCTGCGTCGTTAGACATTCTTTTTGCTGACGTGAAAACCTGGCTTCCTACTTTGATCGATGAAGCGCTTGAAAAACAACAATCAGACAACATCTTATTGCCAACTGCGCACTACCCTACGGAAAAGCAAAAAGCGCTCGGTTTGGAAGTCATGAAGCTACTTCAATTCGATTTTGAACACGGTCGACTTGATGAGAGTACCCACCCATTTTGTGGCGGTGTACCGACAGATGTGCGTATTACGACACGTTATAATGAAAACGAGTTTGTCCAATCATTGATGGGGATTGTCCACGAAACCGGCCATGCTCGATACGAGCAAGGGCTACCAAAAGATTTATCAGGAACACCCGCGGGAGAAGCTCGCTCTATGGGTATTCATGAATCACAATCACTCTTCTTTGAAATGCAAATAGGACGAAGCAGCGCGTTTATCGATCACCTCGCTCGACTGGCTTCTAACCATTTTTCTGGTAGTGAATTCGAAAAAGACAATTTAGCCAAAATTTACACTCGCGTAGAAAAAGGCTTTATTCGCGTAGATGCTGACGAACTAACATATCCTGCTCACGTTATTCTTCGATATGAAATTGAGCGAGATCTCATGAACGGCGTCATCAAACATACAGATGTACCAGAACTCTGGAACGAAAAGATGAAAGCGTACTTGGGGCTATCAACCGAAGGAAACTTCAAAAATGGCTGTATGCAAGATATCCATTGGACAGAAAGCAAATGTACAGTGCATAACTACAAAGACGGGTGCTTACAAGACATTCACTGGACTCAAGGTGCATTCGGTTACTTCCCGAGTTATACACTAGGTGCTATGTATGCCGCACAGTTCATGGCTGCCATGAAGAAGACTGTTGATGTAGACGGAGCTATACGCTCTGGTGACTTGTCGCCAATCTTTAATTGGTTGTCAGAGAAGATCTGGAGCAAGGGCAGCTTATTAACTACCGATGAGCTAGTTAAACAAGCAACTGGCGAGACACTGAACGCCAACTACTTTAAAGAACACTTACGAAGTCGTTACCTCTAATTCTCAATGTAAAGGCTCGTTAGTATTCAAGCTAACGAACCTTTTACAAGTTGTTCAATTAGCCGACTTAGGTTGTTTTATTGGACGACTCTTCTTCTTGAGCCTTACCTTCGGGAATCATCGCTACATCAACTACATTCAACATATCTTTTTCTTTTTGCTCAATCTTGTTTCTTTCTTTCGCATTAAGATGTCGTAGCAATGGACTAACCAAAGGTACATTATCTAGTCGATTAATCGCATCGGCTAACTTTGAGCTTTTATCGATAGCGTCGATGATTGGGTGATCAGAGTTGTTGTAATCAGATATTAATTTACCTGGGTTTTCACTGTTAACTTGAAGTAAGTTGAAAAGCAATTTAGTTCTCAACTCACCACTCGTATCATCTTCACCGATGTTGTCAATCTGATTTGACAACCCTTCAAATGTTCGGCTCGAAACTTCTTTATGTGTGTACTCTTCGATTAGTCGTTTGCTAAGCTTGTAGCTCTTATTTGAAGAGTAAGCCACCCAAAGAATTGGTGCATAAACCGGTAGCATCATCGAATAAATCATCGGTGCATCTTGAATAACTGATTCAAACGGCTCATTTAAAAAAATCACTCGAACCATACTGAACGCAACGGGCAGCAAAGAACATATAATTAACCAACCAATCGCTTTATTGAATGAAGCTTCATGTTTCTCCAGTTGTTCTTTTTCAACTTTGATCTTGTCGATATATGCACCAGAAAGACCGGCTGTTAGAGCATCGGGAAGAAGTGATTTTATCTGCTCGACGATAGAACTGTATTGCTTTTCGGCTTTAGACACAAAAGACTGTAAGCCTTCTTGATATTTCCCTTCGATAGTATCTAGCTTTTCATTGTATCGTTGTTCTATGTTTGAAACTTCTTCGTTCAATGAAGAAACGTCACTTTTGACTTTAGAATAAGCAATCTCAAGCTCATTTTTTAAACCAGCTTGTTCAACTTCTTCGCCGTTTTCATCTTCATATTTAAAACCAAAGATTTCTCCATGAAGAGTATCAAATTCACTTTTTTGCTTAGTTGCAGTAGTCAGTAAAGACTTCAACTTATTTGCTACCAGTTCGGTACTGGTCACTTGTTCAGATAGCGACTCAACTTTGGCAGCTAAACGCTCTTTCTCAGCAACAAGACGATTAAGTTCAACTAGAGCTTCATCTATTTCCGCCTTAGAGTCCAAATATTGCTCGTGGTATTGAGCTATAGACTCTGATTTATCGGAAGCTGTTGATTCATATTCTTTAACAGTAGCCAGATTTGACTCAGCTTCCTCTTTCAACGATGTTACAAGCTCCTTTGCCGCTTCAACGCTTTTATAGATGGCGTCGATCTCTCCTAAGCGCTCTTCAGCCTTATTCTTGACTTCGCTGACTCTCTGTCTCGCACCAAGCACCTTGGAAAAATGATCAGGTGCGCTCTGCTCAAGTAAGTTCAACTGGTTATTGGTTTCGTCAATCTTGGCTTTGAGTTCTTCAACCGCTTTCCAAAGATATCCCTTTTCTTCGTTCAGCTTTTCAGTTAAACGTTGTTCAGTAGTTAAAAACAAAGCCACCCCACCCTTTTTCGCGTATATCTACGCATTTTCCTCTATATTCATCACTAAATCAAAGAAATACATAGATATTTTTGATGGAAACATGATCGGACTACAGCTTAGCATTACGCGCAATTCTCCCTAGTATCAACGCAATTTTGACCCAACCATAAATATCTTCAAAATGGGAGATATTTACATGAAGCCAACACCAACCACCCTGACATTCGACGAATACCTTGCGGAATCACGTACACTTGACGCTGCTCGTAAATGGTTACGAAAGAACACAGCTAAAACAGGTAAAGTACGCAACAAAAGACTAAAACTACTACTTGAACGCGCTTTATCAAGCTTGTTTGAGCCAAGTGAAGCAACCAAGTTAAGTCGTCAGATCAACTCATACACAACGACTCTTGTTGCTTCATTTGAAGAACTGCAACAACTCGCTAAAACAGTCGTTAACGACACCAACGACCAAACCAATCAATCTAAGCAGCTTAAAGTCCTTGCAATACAAACAAGGCAGATGACCAGCCAGTTTTTAACGACTCTAGAAGACTACCGCCGTTCAAGCACTAGAGGCGGTAAACTCGCTCGTGGTGGCAAAATCGATAAGAAGTTATACGCCGAAGCCATTCGCAAACTTGAGGCAATAGAAAAGCTCTGTGACCAGACATCAAAGGCAGCTGCATTTCTAGCAATAGAAAACGTAGAAGCCGCTAGTAAACAACTACATTTCATCATCAACGCTAAACTTTAATCCCTCTAGCCCTCGCACCACGTCGAGGGCTTTTCATGCTCAAAAACCTCTGCTCAATAACCCTTATAAATACAAGCATGAAATGAGAAATGCATCTTCTCATTGCACCGAATGATTCCACCCAGTGAGCCGCGCTGGTTGGTGCGAAATGCGGCAATTCTAATTTACAAAAGAGGCAATAACATGAAAAAAGCAGGTGGCAGACCAGAACGGTTTGATGAGATAGCCAGTGCCGAACTGGCAATATTGTCTTGTCTTGGTATCAAATCGATTAGTTCATTAGCTCGTGAAAACAATTGCTCACGGAACACTGTAACCAAGTACGTTAATCGATTTAAAGCACGTTTAAAAGGACTCGGTTATGCAGCAAATTAATCTCAATCACGTTCAGCGTGATACTTCAAATCGTTGGCTTGCTAGTGCTGTTCTTGATGCTGTTCAATATCAAGCACCGGAAGCGTTTCAAGCTTCTTGTCGTGTTGCTGGTGGACTTAATCAATGGTTAGACGAAGAAGAGCTTGAAATACTCTTATCTGCTCATTCAAATGAACTAGAGCAAGTTCAAAGGCAAGCCGAATATGAAGAACGCAAACGAACTAAAGAACAGTCACAAGTACTCTACGCCTACGACAAAGCAAACGACGATCTTAAGTTCGCTGTTGGTAGAACGACGTTAGACCGCGAGCAAATGACGTTTACTGATTCTCAGTTTAAGAACTGGGTTCAACGTCAACTAGAACGTAAAGACATTACGGTGTCACAACGAGAAGATTTGTTAGCTGCCAACTACTGGCTAGCGAAGGCACAAACAATAATCATAAAAAACGGGATTTAAACATGTATTTTCAAGAATTAAAAAAGGCAGCTTCAGCGTTGGACAGTGGCTTTCTGTATAGCGTTGTTAGTCGATTAGCAACACTTGAACAACAGTCACCAAACGCTGTAAAGGTATATCAACACGAATTTGAAATCGTATTAAAAGACAAATCAATTGAATACCTAGCAACAGTCGAAAAACGAATAGGCAGTAAAAGGAATATGGAAGACTTAGCCGATGATATTAAGTACTTGCTTCATGGCAAGCACCTCGACCAGTTCATGCGCGAGTGTCAGCACTACTCTAGCATGCCTAAACCAGTAGCTAAAACAGATAGTCACGCTTTCCGAGACTGGCTTCGAATCAATAGAAAATAATTAAAGGATATTGGACATGCGACTAACTAAAGAACAAAAACGAATCGCTGAACTTGAAGCCGCCTTGTACTCTGCCGAGTTAAAATTGGAACGCTTAGAAGAAGCTGAAGAACAGAAGGTTACTAAATCAAGCATTACGGTTAAGCCTGTCGAGTTAACTAGCTTTAAACAACATAGCCGCGCTATTGATGACTCAGTTGCCGCATCACAGTACTTGAGTACTGGTCAAGTTGATGCACTTGGCGAACTACGTTGGCAAGTCATTCATTGCCGTACGCCACAACAAGTACTTGATCACGAAAAGCAGTTAATGAGAACTAAAGCAGCTAGTTGTTCAGCAACAGCTATCGGTCAATTAGCTCGTGACGTTTCGATTAAGTCCGTACTAGGTTCAAAAGTAACTACTCAACTTGCTGTTTTTAATGCTTTATTTGAACTAGATAGAGTTCAAGAAGAAATGGACGTGTCTGACTTTACCGATGATTTGTTAAAACATGATGCCACTTCAATTCTTAACAATTCAGCTGGCAAGTTGTCTGATTTAGTGGCTTTGAGGAAGGCGCGAATGAATGGTTCATTTGAGCAGATAGAACAAGCTATTGAAAAGATATTGAGTGAAGATAATGAATAAAGAAGTACTTGAAGTCGAGAAAGAGGAACTGCTAGGTTTGATTAGAATTCACCAAGCCATTATTGAAGAACTAGACAACTACGACAATCTAGTGTTGAAGTCAGCAGTGACTAGACGAGAGAAGAAAGTTATTGAACTGGAAAAAGAACTACAAGCCATTGAAATGGCATTAGTAATAATGAAAGAAGCGAGCTAATGCTCGCTTCTTAGTATGTGTATTGATAGATTCAAAAAGTAATAGCGACTATTAAGAGTCTTTGTTATCAAACAATGTCGCAAAATGAGAGAACAATGTAAACATCACATTAAATACTTCAATTATAATAGCGACTGATACAGCAATAACTGCTAACTCTACTGCTGTATAAAACATATCTCTACTTGGCACTAATTCGTGAACTGGGTAACTAAGTAAGGGAATTCCTGTCACTCTCAAATATGGGAGCAGTAACGAAGCAACCAAGCAGAGAAGAAGACATATGATATCTTTCCTCAAGCTTGATAAAAACCCTTTGAACCTCCCAAGTTCCACTTTAGAGTTAGGTGCAGATGCGGAGGTAAGCAACACACTAAAGATAATAGAGATACCAGCAGTTAAACCACCTAGAATCGCTCCAAGAATACCTGGTGTAGCTGATTCGATTAATACATATGCTTCCTTGCTATCACTAGAAAAGACTAGGCTGACAGCCAATATAGTAGCTAATGTAAATACGATTCTACTCATCTTGCTGTTCTTCAGTTATATCTTCATATTGGAATTGGGGTCTATACAAATCAAGAATATCTTTCACATCATGAGCCTCATACCCACTTAGAGTCAACTCTGTAACGCCTTTGCCTTCCATGACAACTACCTTTGCAGTCTTCTCACTTTTTACACTAGTAATCTGTTTCTTATGACCAAAAAGACGACCTTTCATTAGCCAATGTCCACCACCTTTTCGACACCAGTTGACCATGTTGTTAAGCCAACCTTCACTTTTAAGATTTAGTTGCTTATCTTTATTTTCAAAAATAGTGGTGACTTTGTTTGCATTTGTATTTGCTGCCGTATCTTTCAAAGCCTTTTTCATTTCTTTTTCAGTCTCGCCGAAAAGGTTAGGTGGCGTAAGCTCGAAAGAAACTGATTCAACAAACTCAAAACGATCATACTCTTCCCAAAAACTATGATCCTTTTCATTCAAGACTGGCTCTATCTCTGCCCGAAGACCGATTTCAACTAACTCTAAGTTATTTGCTAGCTTCTTAAATACTTTGCAAGCAGCGGTTGGCGTAGACAAAACGCTCGTTTTTTTCTCTACCAGTATTACTTGTTGTTGTCGATCCCAAAACCAAACCAAAGGTGGAAAGTCATCAACACTATACTCATTAAACTCTTTGTCATGACCATGAAGTGCTTTAGCTCTTGAAACGATGCCAGCCATTACCCCTTCTTCACGCCCTTCAACTTGAACTTTTATCGAACAGATCGTATCACCGTGCTCATCTTGGGGTGGATTTTCAACCGAATAACGAAGAGCATCTTCAAATGAAAAGATATCTTTAGACATGTTTTCGTCAATAAACAACTGAGGATCGGCTGCGACCAGTGAAACTCGTAATGCGTAAAAGTTCATATAATTGTTAACACGTTGATGAAATAAAGTGTGATTGTAACCGCTAATCTATTGAATTTATATGTTTATGCACTCATTTACACAATGCGAACAACTGTTTTTATATACAGTGTAATTCATTTATTTTCAAAATCAACATTACCATTTGATCATGACCGTTACACGCTCTGGCGTTGACATACTCTGAAACTAAACCCTTCCTTGATAAAATACGACCGTAACCAATCAACTAGCTGATACTTAGCGTTTACGATGTGGTCAAGCGTCAACACTACTGAAATCTGACCTTGCTCCGCTTTCTTTCGGACTTCAGCTACAGCGAGGTCTACGACACGTTGACGAGCTTCTCTTACTTCAGTCTTGAAACGTATGGCTGGTTCATGCGTCACGGATCTGATTGGCTCAAGAAGCATGTCTACCACCCCCTGAATTCTTTTCTAAACTCACTAGGCGTTGCATCTGCGAGCTCCAATAACTCTTCTTGGCTCCATTCGGAGATAGCCGTTAACACTCGTTCAAAGTACTGACAATCGTTATCAGTTAAACCATTCTTTCTCTTTTGATCGGTTTCGTAGATTTGTTCCCAGATACGTTCAACAAAATAAGAACGGTCGAATTGTTGACTAGAAAAGTGTTCTTCTGGATTGATGTTTTGACTTGATAATAAGCTTGGACAAAGCATTTTTATTTACCTCTTGTTCGTTTGTTGTATTTAGCTGTCCTTAAAATTCAAGCCAAAAAAAAGCAGCCGCAAGGCTGCTTAACAAAACGAGAGGTTTTACGATTGAAGTGAATTTACAAATTCAATCGTATTTATATAAGCAGTCTGGTAGACAGCTTAAAAACATCTAAAAGGTTTACAATCAAGCATTCTGAAAACATTCAACTGTATTTATAAAACGCAAATGTATGCCAAAAGCATTTTACCGTCTAGAACCGATTCTAAGCAGTTTTTAAATGCTCATTCAAAAGCGTACTACTAGCCAGTTGAAACCACCTTAGAATCGCGTTGAAGAGCATCTAGCTTACGCTATACAAGTCAAAGACATTGTGAGCGAAGCGAACGTGCCGAAGGCACCAATTAAAGACTTGAAAGAACCAAATTGGAAGAACCGAAAAATTCCGCATCATCTTAGTAGTATTAGTAGTTTTAGTGAAGTTAGAGATATTAGTAATATTAGAAATGAGTCAGTTCTAGTTGAAAAGCACTAGCTCACGCTATACAAGTCAAATACCGTCTAGAACCGATTCTAAGCGAATTTAAAGACTTATTTAACAAAGCACACTACTAGCCAGTTGAAACCGTCTTAGAATCGCATTGAAGATGCATCTAGCTTACGCTATACAAGTCAAAGATAACTAACAAGCAATCAAAAACTAAACTGTCCGGTAGCACGTAGTGCTATCGAAAGACGGTGACTGCGTAGCAGTCTCTTAGTCTACCAGTCGAAACCACTTCAACACTACTCCAAGTACCACCTACTTGTAATAAGCGAAGCGATAACAAGGTGAGCCGAAGGCGAACGGGCGAAGCCCCAATTGAAGACCTATTGAAGCCGCGTTCCAAAAACGACCAATTAGACGCTTCGCGTCGGTCGCTTCGCTCCCCGTTTTCTTCTTGTTGTCCTCCCTGGACTCTCGTTCTCTTTCTCGTTGCTTGTGTTTATGTTCCCCTTGAATGTCAAATCATAACTTATTGTTTTTAATTGAGTATTCCTTTTAAAACGTACGCGAAAGTGTACTTGAAGTGTACGTCAAAACGTACGTGAGATTTAGTCAAAGTGTACGTCAAAACGTACGCGAGATTTAGTCAAAGTGTACGTCAAAACGTACGCGAGATTTAGTCAAAGTGTACGTCAAAACGTACGCGAAGTTATAACCCACTCCTCTTCCTCACCTTGTCTATTTGAAAATAATTTCAACTTTTTTACTAAAACCACATCGTTCATCGATTTCATCGATATAAATAGAATTGTAAGAACATGAAAAAGAGAGAAATTGAAAAGATGAGAATCAGAAAGCCACGTAGAACCTCAGAACAAAAGCAAGTCATTTACGACTTGTACTTGAACAGCGAATTGACCATCGATGAGATAAGCAAGCAATACAAAATATCAACATCGACTATCTACAAAATCGTGAGAGAAATTGAAAATGAGAGATAAGGCATACTTAAAAGTCAGCATTCCAATTGCTATAGCTGAAGCACTACAAGAACTACCTGAATACAACAACAAATCAATTACCCGAATCATTGCAGACTTAACTGACACCAAACTATCTAACACAAATTCCAAAGAGAATAGAGAGAAGAAAAATGAATCAATCATTAACTAAAAAAGCAACACTATTCACCAATAACAACTTGATTCAAGTTCGTTTGCAAGAACAAACAGGTCAACGCGCATACAAAGACTTGGTCAAACGTGTAACTTTGAACAAAACCGATAAGTTGAATGTCCGTACATTGATTGAGTACGACCGCAAAGATAAACAGCTTGATTCAAAGCATGATCAACTGTCTAAGAAGATTTCCCGTAAACTACACAGCACTTCCGATTTATATACGGCAGCTACTGGTAATTACTTTATTGCTCTTGACGCGACTACCGCCCAAGTACTATTTGCCGATATCAATACTCATGAAATTGAAATAGCTTGTGTTACATGTGTTGATAAAAACAAAATAGGTGAAGTTCATAACGGTGACGCAAAAAACGTACACGGCAAACTAAAAGAGACTTCAACTCTTTTAATCAATGATGAACTCAGTTTCGACGCAATTGTCCAGAATGCTTGCGATACATTTAGTCGTTCAAAAGACGAAATACTATCGATTATTAAAAATAACAACGAGGGACAAGAAGTGCTTGAGTCGAAACCAAAACGTATTCCTGTTGAGGCTAGTCTAACTTTGAACTGGCAAGTAGAAGAAATTGAACTTCTCGTCGAAGAGAATGAGATTGAAGCTTTATTCGAGAATGATCCAGAAGTAGACCAACAACGAATCGACAAAATGATCAGTTCATTAGCGATTAACTACAACCGAGACTTACTAAAAACGATTAAGCCATTAGTTAAACCTGAGCATGTTGAATACATTGAAGACCTAGTTAAGCTACTTGATAAAGGCATGAGACTGCTGCCAGATAGGTTCACGATTGAGAAAATTACTCAGTTTTATCCCTTGATGTTCTGCAATGAAAACTTTCAACAAACCGAAGACATTATCACCGAAGAAGAATACCGCTTAGCCAGTGCTGCCTTAGCTGAGAAAAACTGGTCTGAAGAGGAAGCGCAATTTGAAATGCTTGAAGAACAGATAGAGCCTTGAAAATATTAAAAATGGGACGGTTCTATGTAAAAGTTATTACCGGTCACATTAGCAAGAATACTTATACTAATTATACATTTTTCACTTGACTGAGGCTTACAAACGAGAAAAATTGACGTTAAAGCATAACAATCTGTGATTTAACATGAATATCTGTACTCGTTTTCAATGTGACACTTGCGATACCTTAATCGACTGCCGTATTGGAATGTCTAACCGTCAAGTCCAACCATTTCAGTTCGCGTGTCCAGAATGTCACGAGCAAATTACTTTCACTCTAGGCTGTGGTGATCTTGAAGGTGCTACTGAAATAAAAAACTTTGAAGGTCTATTTTCAGGTGAGAACCCTTTTATAGACCTACACTTAGACTTTCCAGTGTCATTCGGTAACTATGAGCAAGGGAATACTGCGTTTATGCGTGTTATCCATTCAATAGGACAAGATTCTTATCGCCATTTGTTTACTCGTTTAGATTTGCTTAATAGATTAAGTGGTCAACACCGAAACTTGCGTAGACTAATATCTCAATACAAACGTGACGACATAAAGGCATTTGAGAAAGTAGTTAAAAGCCTTGCTGATTTAGAGTTTGTAAAACTCAAGTCTCACAAAAAAGAAGATGTTATTGCTGCTCTGTATTCTGCTACTTCGATTATGTCTTCTCCTCTTACAGTGCATGAACACAATACTGAACTAAGTAAGGGGATGCCGAAATTGCTTTCTACATTGTATACTGAACACAACGAAAACTTAAACGCCTTCTTCGATAGTCTACTCAAAACAGGGTTTCTAAAGACAGTTCACCATGACTGTATAAGCCTTTACCCTAAATTAATTAAATTAGAACTACCTCTTCGCCCAGCTTTGTATTATGACTACTCTGAAGAAGAACTTGGTGACGTTCCTGCTAGAGTTTCAACAGAAAGCTTCGACAATTGTAATAATACATATAAAGACCTCGCCGAAGTGTATTCAAGACAACTAGTTTTAGTCGCAGGTTTAAACAATTTGATACATCGAGGTGACTTCAATTTGTTTTCAGACGAAATTCGAATAAATAAAAAAGATAAAGTGATAAAAGAATTTTCTTCTTTAGCCGAATATGCCAACGTTGACTTAGGAAGAAAACTCGCTGCTATAGATAACTCTTTCTTCAATTTTGATGAAAATGCTATAGACACGCGTTTAAGGAATGGCATAGCGCACTACAAGTATGAATACGACGAAGCGACTCAAATCATCACATACAGTTCGGCTAAAGAAGGTCTGACTAGAGATAAAACTATTGAAATGAGCTTTATGCTCTTCTTGAGAAAAATGCTTCTTCTATTTCGTGAAGTTCATAGCCTGAACCATATCATCAAAGCACTCCTCTATCATTGTGTTTTGGTTTTAAAGAAAGATGTGTAAATCTATACCGTGAATGTAAATGAATAAAGCCCCGAACTCTCGGGGCTATCGTTACCACTGAACATTTGAGCTATCAGCGTCAGATTTGAATTTTCGAGTCTTTAAAAGCTCTAAACGAACTTCATTTAAATCAGGTTGTACTACGTCTTTTAGTTCATCTTCACTTAGTTCAATGTCACACCAGATCTTGCTATCGTCATGAGCTTTCCTAAATGACTCTTCAGCAAGTGCTGAGTCATCAAAATACGTATACCATTCAACATAATTTGAAAGTATATCGTCAGCATTAACTTGACCATAAGTATGAACCCCTGCCCCGTAGTCTAAACCGACATCATCAGAATGTTTCTTGAAGTTATCAAAAGCGTGTACATCAAGACTATTTTTTAGTTGATTGACATACTGCTTCTTCACTTTGTTTAGATTTTGAACCAGTAGACGAACTAGCTTTTCGTCATTAACGTAGTGTCCATTTCACATCATTGAACGAACTGAAGCCTTTAATGCCTCAACATCTTGAATTACTTTATTATCAATACGTTCAATGTCGATCTTCTTCTCTGGTAGTTTTTCCCCGTCATTAATCATAGCCTGAGTAAAGTACTTTCGTGTAACTTTGACAGTCTTAACGGCTTCGTCATACTTACCACTAACTTTAATTTCTTCTTCAGGAACATCTGCATACCACAACGTGCAATGATCATTGATATTACCGTCGAATAGTAACGACTTCCACGGTTCTACTAGAAATGTTCTAGGGCTTGAGCTTTTACGTTCGTATTGAACACCGTCCTTGATATACAAGAATGAAATATGCTCTTGAGTTTTGCGTTTACTTTTTGTCTTCTCTGGCTCAACTTTTTCTTTCTCTTCAGCAATTTTAAACCCGAAGCGCTTCGCTAAATCTTGCGGTGTTATATTCAAATTATGGTACGTTTTTTCGAATTCATCTAACGCATCTTCTTTTATTGAAAGTTTAAGTTTCGCGATTTTTTCGTCTCGCTCTCGCTGTGCCTTTAGTGCGTTTTCGTTTTCTTGCAGTAAGTCTTTTAGTTGCTGGTCTTTATCTTTAGATTCGACTTCTTTATTTTCTTCTACTTCATTCAATTGCTCTGTCATTTTGTAGTCCTCTTAAACGGCTTCAGTCGCTAGATAATAAGTGTGAGTGTCATTTTTGAATTGAGATATACCTGCCGTGTGTATACTTACAGAGTAGTCACCTTTAGCTAGAATTGTTAATCTATCAAGATGAAAAACGGCTTCAACGACACGCTTTGAATCAAAATTATCAAGTGGAATTTTGAATGTGTGCTTCTTCGAACCTGACCTATCGTATGCAGAGATATAAATGGTTTCAGACTCTGATTCTGAGTAAAATCGAATATGCCCTAGACCAAGAGTTTTACAAGCTTTAATAACTTGTTCGATGGCATCATAATCAATAGAAAAGTTAATAAAATCTTCATCGTGAGATTGCGGATCTACATACGGGAAGTTCACCTTTTCAGGAGCTTCGGTGACGAAATCAGTGTCAGCGTATTGATAAACCAGTTCTATTCCTTCTTTGTTCGTAATCAGTACGTGTGTATCTTCGAAAGTAAGTTCTGCATCATGAACCAGCTTGATCGATTTCAAAAACTCTTCTACATGATACACACCGAATGTACGTGGAAACTCATCTTCGATATCAATATACGCGATAACCTTGTTAAGGTTATCTTGCGATCTAAGTTGTTTTCCTTCGTGCAAAATAAGCCCATCATTAATTTTACCCAAGCGTTTGATTGCGTCTAACGTTGATTGCTTTAACTTCATGTTACTACTCAACAAATAAAAGCATTGAACATACCAAATACAAACTTAACTTTTATCGATTAACTTCACATTTATTCGGCTTTATATACAAAAATAGCGGCACTATGCCGCTATTTCACTTTGTACAAGAGTGTCGTTAAACTGCTGCTTTTACTCTCTGTACCGTAGACACGCCGACACCTAGCTTCTGAGCAGTTTTGCGAATCGATAGCCCGCTTTCGAGGCAATCAATGATAGCTTGCCTATCTACTGTGGCAGTACGACCTTTGTACTTACCTGCCGCTTTTGCTTTAGCAATACCCTCAGCCTGACGTTCAAGAAGCATTTGACGCTCAAACTGATAGACAGATCCTAGTAGGTTCAGTAATAGCTCATTCATTGGGTTGCTTTTGTCAGCACTGAACAACATATTCTCTTTAATGAACTGAACCGCTACTGATTTATTGTTAAAGAACTCAATCAAACCTAGTAGGTCTTTCATATCACGAGCAAGACGTGAGATATCATGAACAACAACCGTGTCACCCTCACGTACATACTCTTTTAAACGCTTGAGTTCTTCCCTATCAGTTGTTGAACCACCACATTTATCGACGAACACTTTATCAAGTTCAATACCGTCCAATTGTCGAACTATATTTTGTTGTACCGTAGACACACGAATGTAACCGACCTTGCTCATATTTCACTCACCGTATTCATTGAACTCTAGATACGACTACAATAGGCTGTATTCATGGCCGATAGCAACCGTAATGAATACAGTTACCGTATTCATCTAAGTGTGTTCTTAGACAGTAGTCAAATGAATACAAAAAGCCCCGTATTTCTACGAGGGCTTAGTTTAATCGGCAAGAAGTCTTTCAAGTGATTCAATTCGCTCACCATTGTGTTTAGTCGTTGCCTTTACAAGATCAATATCATCAAGAATGATATTTGTTCTTTCCAACACCACTTCTTGCTGTGTCGCCAGAGTATCAAGTGTTGAATGCAGTTCACCATAGTTATTTGAAAACGAAATATTTGAAATCGCTAAAGGCATAACAATGACTAACAGCCCAGCTAGTAATCTATTCATCTATACCACCCAATTGTTCAAGTAGTTCTCTACGTTTCCGTTCTCGCTCTGATTGCTCAAGTAACGCTTCTTCTTGCGACACCAAACGACTTTGCTCGTGTTGTTTCATCTTCTCTCGAATGGCGTTGATTCGTTTCTCAGCTTCTTCTTGGTATTCTTGGTCTTTAAGCTGTTCTCGACGATACTCATCTAAAGAACCGACCATTCTCAACAAATCAAGAGAATTGCCAGTCCATCCCTGTTCATCTTCTTCTTTGCTACTGTTAGTTCGAACTAAATTTAAGAAACTCATAGCGCCTCCAAATCAGCTTCAAGTGAAGCAAGAAGAGCTTCTTTTTCCGACCGCGACAAGTCATTGATGATTGATAATTCCAACTTGGACGCACGGTTAGTAACTCGTTTTATTTCAGCTTCACAGATCGCTGTGATTGCTCTTTCAGCTAGTACTACACCAAACGCACCAGACAACACCATTTTAAGAATTTGACTTGTGTCGATGTCACCAGCACCAGTCAAAGGCATTGACATATCTTTTAACTTCTTCTCTCGATTTTCGATGTCTCGCAATTCTGCTTTGCGTTCTAGCTTTTGTAGTTCCGCGGCTTTCTTGCGCCTCGCAGCACCACTGCGTCGCCCTGCTTCTTTGGCTTTCTCATTATCAGTGAAATGAAGATTTTCTTTTTTCATACTTGTTCAACCTGTTCATTAATACAGATATATTTATTCAACAGATTGAAACCAATAAAAAACCGCCCATTTTAGGCGGCTTTTATTGAATACGACGTTAATTAAGTAAAATTTAATAAAGACGAGTCTTGTTTTTTACTTGTTTAACAAAGCAGATTGCTTCACTTTGTAATTAAACCATTCATCTTCATAGCCAAACTGAAACACTTGATTTAATTTTCTTCCTTGATTCAAAGCAGCAGTATAACCCTTTGAACTAAAACGATAGGTTTTCATTCCATCATAATCAATAACGATGTCGTCATTCGTTTTTGAAATGAGTTCATGAAGATTCAAAGCAGACTTATCACCAGCATTGTATCTAACGAACGTACGCATTCTTTTGTTTTCACCACAAGTGTTCTGAACGTAATACTTTTTATTGTTGATACTAGGCAAAACATTGTAGTAATTCATGTCTTCACACTTAATATCTGTATGAATGTAGAATGAGTTAATCTTAGCTATTTTATCTCTATTTCTATATTCTCGGCTCCCCTTTTTAGGTATAGCGCTAGGAATCACTTGAAGTACTGCGTTTCTTTCTTTAGAACCTGTATACACAGCATAAAGAACATCATTTGTACTCGCTACTTTGTAGTCGCCGTGATCGGTCATCACATCTGGTGTTAAAAACTTAGACTCTGAAATCACTTGATGAACAAATGACTCACTACCCTTTTTTAAGCACTCTCTCGTAGTTTCAGCACTCAACGTATTGCCGTATGGGTGATTGAATCTACGCTTGTCCCAATGAATGGCAGCCAACATTGAATTAGTAATATAAGCCGCATTACGTTGTTTTATTAATAACCCAGTAGAGTTCAAATCGCCAAAACGTTCAACTTTCTGACCTTTGTCTATTTGCATAAACTCGTTACAAGTCATGTCACCAAATACTTCTTCAACCGTTTTAGGGTTCTTAACAAATTGATATCGATTGCCTTCAATTTGCTTCTCAGCATTTCTCTGCACTGTAGTAGTTTGACAGCCAGCCAATACAACTACCGATAACGCACTGACTACACCAGTTTTAACAAATTGCACTTTTTTCACTTCATTGTTCATAAATATCTCAAATAAAAACATCAAGCACCCATATGGGTGCAATGAAGCACTATCTTATATGTAACTCTATTTGCACCCATAATGGTGCAGAAGAAATCATGAACCAAGTCACAGAAAAAAAGAACATTACTGGCATTAGAATCAAAGAGATACGGTTAAGTAGGGATTGGTCTCAAGCAGACGTAGAGCGGGAATGTAGTCTGCGTGGCATTGATATGACACGTAGTAAGCTTGCCAAGATTGAAAGTGGAATGATTCGTGTGACTGACGAGATGATCAGGGATTTTTGTGTCGTGTTAGGCACCGATGCCAATTCGCTGTTTGAGTAGACCTATTCAAAACTAAAAAGGGAAGCGAAAAGCTTCCCTCTCAAATCATCAATGAACATACTAAGCCAGTAGCGGTTTTAGCCTTCTGTTGATTGCCATACCATTATCAACAAACTTTACTGCTCCATTCTTGCCGACTTTAAATTCAAACTGCTCATCAGTAACAAACGTAATCGTAACCACTGGCTCTGATTTTAAATCATGACCCCGTAACTTAATCACGATACTCTTACAAATGCTGTTGATTAGCGTTCTACATTTCAATCTAGCTTCTTTATCATTCGCTCGTGCTTTATCAGCCAATTCTACCAGCTTATTCACCCATTTTTGAACATCACTTTGATTAACATCTGGCTTTTGTGAATCGCGTTCTTTAATCAGTTTTTGCTTTTCCAACTTCAGTCTGTCGTGAACATCTTTGAACAAATCCCAAGGTGCACCTGCTGTAACCTGCTCGACAATATGTTTAACTTTGTTCTCTACTTCGTCGATTAAAGCAGAGTAGTTAACATTGTTAACGGTAGGCACTAAAGACTGAGGTTCAACACCGATACAAACTGCAAACAATACCGCACTTTCTACAGGCTGAAGAAACACAGATGAACAACATGAACTTGTTTCTTTATGCGTTAAACAATGTAATCTTGTAACGGTTCTACTGTATTCACCCGAGCGTTTATATTGCTTTTGTGTTTGAGCACCTAACCCACCACCGCAATACCCACAAGTTGTAAACCCTTTACCATGACCAGTAATCAAGTGAACAACCTCACCTCGACCATGCATTGTTTTACTTCGCTTTGATCTGTGTTGTTGTAATGCCAACCACTTTGATTTTGTAATCAACGCGGGATAGAAATCTTCAAGATCGTAGTCAACACCTTGAACGTTGATTCGCTTCATTCCATATAGAGCATGAGACTTAACGATGTTTGCAACTGTTGTCTGTCCCCAAGCGTTACGCTTACCTGATAGCGTCGGTATGCTTTCTTCTGTCAGTTGCCTAGCTATCTTGAGAGAACCTATTCCTTGATTGTACAAACTTAGTATTCGGCGAATTACGTCTACACGTGCATTAAAGGAGTACGTATTATCGTCTTTGTTGAAATCAAGCCAACTAGGGTCAGCACCGAGTCGTCGAATATTCCCATTCGCTTGATATTGATTCAAAGCACTCTTTAAGAAAGCGTTAGACCGACGCTGTTTAGTTTCAGATTCTTCATTCGCTCGAATCATTACCACAAGGGACATGATTAACTTGAATGGGTTTTGTTGAATCTCTTCCCGAGAATAAACTTGATTATCTGCGGCTGTAACGACTGTGATACCAGACAATATTAAATCGGTGAGCGCAGCTTGAGCAATCAACGGGTCTTCACGACTTAAACGATCTAATGACTCAACCACCAACACTGAGCCAGACGGAACTTTGCCTGCCGTTACTGCTGCTAAGAATTGACCAAACGCGCCTTTAGTCTTATGCATTCCATGAAATGCACTAAGCCCTTTGTCCATCATAGTTAAGCTCTTATCAAGCTCTAAACCATGCGCAAGAGCGTATTGCTCAGCGAAACTCGACTGGCGTTCGATTGATGTGCCTTTAGCCTGCTCTGGGCGGCTAAAGCGCATATAACTGTATACTTTTCTCATAGTTACACCATACCACAAAATGTAAGTTATCACTATACATTGGACAGACGGAAGTTTTGGCTATTTCCCGTCCTACACGCTCGGTGCGATGTACGCAGCACAATTTATGGCAGCAATGAAACAAACCGTCGATGTAGATGCGGTTATTCGTTCTGGCGACTTAGCTCCGATATTCAATTGGCTCTCGGAAAACATCTGGAGTAAAGGTAGCTTATTCACCACTGATGAATTGGTAAAACAAGCCACGGGTGAAACACTGAATGCTAAACACTTTCAAGCTCACCTAAAAGATCGCTACTTATAAAGCGAAAAGAATAGAAAGTAAAAGCCCAAGGTTCGTATGTTCCTTGGGCTTTTTGTAGGCTCTCTATGTGTTATGCCAAGCTAGGGATGAGCCTAGGCTTGTACAAACAGTCCTCACCCTCTGGTCTAGTTTTAAACCGACGATGAAGCCACATATACTGGCTCGGACTTGCCATGATTGATGTTTCAACTATTTGATTCACGAATGCGGCGGCACGTTGATGATCCTCTTTCGGGAAACCGTCGACGGGCGCACTAATGGTTAGGGTATAGTGTCCGTCTTTTCCTCTTACCATCGTAAAAGGCACAATGGCGCAATCTGTAGAATCAACCAACAAACTTGTACCTGTCGTAGTACAAGCATTTTTAACGGCAAATAACGGTGCAAATGTCGAGCGTCGGTTACCATAATCGTGGTCCGGTGCATACCAAACCCGCTCACCCGTTTTAAGTGATTCAAGCATGGCTTTGACGTTTTTACGATCAATCAGTGTACGATTAGAGCGAGAGCGTCCCTTATACTGAAAATAATCAAAGCACGGATTATTGTTTGGGCGATAAACACCGGTTCCAGACTTTTTAATGCCAAAAGCTCGAGCACCTAACTCTAGATTCATTGAGTGTACGGCCAACATTAATGCACCTTTGCCTGACTTCTCTAAAGCCTCTAGATGCTCCATGCCTTTTATCGTGACGTGTTTGTTTACCCGTTTATCTGACCAAAACCATGCCATTGCGGTCTCAAAAAGTGCGATGCCAGTATTGTCGATGTTGTCTTTTAGAATTGCTTCGCGTTGGCATTCTTCCATATGAGGGAAGCAAAGCTCAAGATTGCGTCTGATAGTAACTTGACGTTTTCTCATGATTCGCATAGCTAAACGACCAATGTTGCGTCCCAAAGCTAGTTGAACTTTAAAAGGAAGGAGGCTAAGTAAGTACATCACGCTAATGATAATTAACGTTCCCCAGTAACGAGGCAAAAGAAATTCGGCCTTGAATGCAGGCTTTTTGTATTTGTTCATGTAAGTATTGTCAGATGTGCCCATCTATAAGTGATAAAAACAATGATAATGGACTGCACTTTTATCATTGATAACGCTAATAACATAAATTAAAGCGCGCGGATTCTATGGTTCTTCGACACACTACACAATAAGAACTTTGCAGAAATATGTAGGGAATGAAAAAGCAGTAAAGATGAGTCGCCACGTTAACATCTATCGGAGTGATTTATCTACTGCCCTTTCCTAAAGTTTGAAGAAACATAACTTTGTATTTTCAATGCGCTAAATAATGCCTATTGTTCAATCACATAATGCGACCGTGATGAATGCAACAATAAGACATCATATCAATACTCGCCATTAGCGATTGAATTTGTACTAAAAAGCCGCAGCAATTTCTCGCTGCGGCTTCTTATTCACTTAACAAGTAGAGTGGCGTTATTCGTACCCTACTGTTTTGGATAATAAATTTACGATCAACACACCAGCGATGATAAACCCAATACCAACTAGGGCTGGTAAGTCTAGCCGCTGTCCGTAAACAAAGTAACCAACCGTCGCAACCAAAACGATCCCAGCACCACTCCATATGGCATAAACAACCCCGACAGGCATTGTTTGCACTGTGACGGAAAGCAAGAAGAAAGCGATGCCGTAACCAATCAAAACGACTGTGCTCGGCATTACTTTCGTAAATTGCTCTGTTTTGGGAATATAAGAAGTGGCAATCACTTCACATACAATCGCTATCGACAGCGCCAACATTGGTGGCATAGAGACAAGCATTTTGAACATAAGGCATTAACGCTCAACAGAAATGTAACCGACAACATGTCCGGATAATTAGGCCGCGCATTATACCCAACTCATCTCACGATGGAATACCACTAACGATGTTTACACACCATCACTTTCGCTTACTTTTTGATGACCAGGTGAAAGGCTGACGTTTTGGTGCTGACGAGAAATTTCAAAGTAGATATGCATATCAATCGGCTCAGGTGTATTGAGTAGCATCTTACCTACTTCACGTTGGAAATGACCATAATTACCTAGCTCATCCGTTAGTTCTAGGAGCTCGTAAGAGGCTTCATCGGCAAACATTCCATACGCATACTGATAATGACTGATATCCTTGCTCTTATCATAACCCAGCTTTTGAAGAGCTTGATCAATCTCTTCCGGCGTATAAATGTCTTTATCACCAAACGAATGCAGTAGCACGCAAGGAACTTCTTGAGCTATGCTCTGAATCTTTGTCTTTCTCTTGAAAATACCGAACATAATGTCCTCCACTGACGATGTTTCCAAATATGCACATTAATGCAAAATGGTGAGCTGATTGTTTTTAGTATGGCTCATTAATTTGAGACTTCCTTACTACGAAGTCACCTTCACATATTAACGTGATCGCATAATTACCAGCAAATAGTACACACTGCGTTTCAAACCTATCTCATCAGAAACTCTGCTTTAGTCACAATTGTGTGACAACCCCGAGTACGGTTTACCATAATGTAAAGAGTAGATTGAAAAGTCGGATTTCGTATCGACATCTAAACTTAATTAAGTTAGCTTTAGAAGTATAGACGTCTAGATTGACTATACTTAGGGAGAGAAAGTCGTGCCAATTAGAATTCCAGATCAATTACCAGCTACCGATGTATTAAGGACAGAAAACATCTTCGTGATGAGTGAAACGCGTGCAGCGAGTCAGGAAATACGTCCTTTAAGAGTGCTGATCCTTAATCTGATGCCAAAAAAAATAGAGACTGAAACTCAGTTTCTGCGTCTACTCTCAAACAGCCCACTACAGGTTAACGTCGAATTACTGCGCATTGATAACCGCCCGAGTAAAAATACGCCAACTGAACATTTAGACACGTTTTATCGCCAATTTGAAATGGTGAGAGATAAAAACTTCGATGGCATGATCATTACTGGAGCTCCATTAGGTTTGGTGCAATTTGAAGATGTCATTTATTGGGATCATCTCAAAACCATCATGGAGTGGGCAAAAGATCATGTGACATCCACTCTTTATGTTTGCTGGGCTGCGCAAGCAGGACTAAAGCTACTCTACGATCTACCTAAAAAAACGCGTAAAGAAAAACTTTCAGGCGTGTATCATCACCAAATCCATCATCAATTTCACCCTATCTTACGTGGATTTGATGACACGTTTTTGGCTCCTCACTCGCGTTACGCAGATTTTTCGCCTCACTTTCTAGAAGAGCATACTGACTTAGACATTTTAGCGACATCGGATGTCGCAGGTGTGTACTTGGCCACCACAAAAGACAAACGCAATGTCTTTGTCACAGGACACCCTGAGTATGATTCTCACACCTTACATAATGAATATATCCGAGATTTAAGCGAAGGTATGGAGCCCGCTATTCCTGTCAACTATTACCCAAACAACAACCCAGATAACCCACCAATTGCAAGCTGGAGAAGCCATGGACACCTCCTCTTTTTAAACTGGCTGAACTACTGTGTTTATCAGCAAACACCGTACGACCTCGATCACTTCAGTGAAGATGCTTTCACTAAAGACGATTAGCTTCAAAATAAGCAAACAAAGCACTCATCATTACCGAAATGTAATATGTGAACCAAGCCGCCATATGGCGGCTTTTTCATAACAGTTTGCAAACCTGATCGCATAGTGTTTTTTCCTCAATAGGCTTTTGCTAAGTAATTCATATCATGCAGAAAGATTCAGGGATGTAGGGATAAAGAATGAAAACAGCAAAGCTCGGTGCACTAATATTATTGTCTCAGTTTGCACTCGTGGGTTGCGTGACGGTGAAAGAAGATGGAAGCCCTGTCGTTAAAGCCGATCCTGTGGCAATGGCAGAATCACGTATCGCACTTGGCTTAGGTTATTTAGACGGCGGTAACATGATTCGCGCGCATGATAACTTACAACAAGCCTTAAACCACGCACCTCAATACTATCGCGCGCAATTATCTATGGCTCACTACTACGAAACGGTTGGTGAAGATATTAAAGCCGAACAGATGTATAAACGCTCTCTACGCCAACACACTAAAAACGGAAATGTGCTCAATAACTACGGTACTTTTCTTTGCAAGCGAGGTGCCTTCGAAAAAGCCGATCAGATGTTTAATCGAGCCATTGAGCAGCCTTATTACTACCTTATTCCAGCGAGCTATGAGAATGCAGCTTTTTGTGCTCTAAAATCACAAGATAAAGACAAAGCGAGATACTACTTTACTAGAGCTATCGATCATGATCCCCATAGACCAAAATCGATTTTGCAACTCGCTAAAATAGAAATTGATAGCGGTGATTATACTGAAGCTAGAATTCGATTAATGAGATTCAATCAAATGTATGGCGTGAAGAAGCCCTCTTTGCAACTCATGATTCAACTTGAACGTGCAGCAGGCAATGAAGCTCTCGAGAAAAAGTATCAAAAACAATTGGAAAAATTTTCTTAGTACAAAATAGCGATACATAAGGCGCATTAGCTCACAGCCAATACAGCGCTTGACCAAGAATCCAGTGAATTCAGACTCACGGTGATACATTCATCCTGTACATAAACGTCAAATTCGGTACTATTTGAACGGAATAAGTGACCAAGTCACATTATAAAAAGTGCGCACACAACGAAATTTGTACATCATACTGTTTTTAAGATTGATTTCGGCACATTGATAAATACTAAATATTACTGACATGCACCAGAAGGAAGTTGAAGCCGGATGAAACCTGCCTGCACTCTGTTATTACTCACTTTGCTGAGTTCACCTTTTGTCGTCAGTGCACAAGATAATATTGAGAAAACATTCACGTTTGGCATTGTGTCGAATAAAGCCCAAAGCAAAATCAAAAAAGCGACGCCCCTTACCCAGTATGTAACTGAAAATATGGCTGAATATGGTTACGCAAAAGGGGCGGTAAAGGTATTTAAAAATTATCGTCAGCTCGCGGTTGCGCTTGAAAATGGCACCGTTCAAATTGCAACGGCGACCCCCTTTAATGCGATGACCTTAGAAAAGGAGTCTAATAGCCAAGTCCTCGCTATACGATGGAAAAAAGGCCTGCAAAAATATCATACGGTGTTCTTTACTAATAAAGAGAGTGGCATTGAGTCATTTTCTGACCTGCGCGGAAAAACGCTTGTTTTCGAAAAGCGCACGTCTACCAGCAGCTATTACCTACCTGCGATTACATTGCTGAATCACGGAGAAAAACTGCAATACCTTCCCTCTCCTGATGACAAACCGGCCAAAGACAGCATTGGTTATTTATTCCTTGATGAGCAACTCGCTCAGTCAAATGAAATCAACCTATCTGTATGGGTATATAAACAGAGAGTTGCAGCAGGAGCATTCAGTAACTTCAACTGGAACAATCCCAAAGATTTGCCAGAGAACATGAAAGACAAACTAGCGATTTTTTCTCGTTCTGTTGAAATACCCAGGGATTTAATTCTCGCTTCTCCAAGCATGAGCCTAGAGCAACAGCGTAAAATCACGTCCATACTGCTTGATATGGATACAACTCACGAAGGCTCTCTCGCACTTAAAAAGTTTCAGAACACCAAAAAATTCAGCGCGCTTACTCCAGAAATGCGAGCCTCCTTAAGTACAGTGCGCAAGTCAGTTCACTTGTTACCGAAGGTGGATTGATGTTTCAAAAGCTCTCACTCGAAACCAAATACATTTGCTCGACAATGTTCGTTGTCTTGTTTGTTGTGGTGATAAATCTTGCGTTATACATGCACGGTTACGATGCGTATTCAAATAGCTTAACTCAACAGATCACGAACAACTCTCAAGAAAAAACAGAATCTTACGTTAAGCAAAAAGGGTTGGTTTATGCAGAGCTATTATCAAAACAGCTTTTTGATCCACTCTATACAGACAATATCAGTCAAGCGTATGAGCAAATTAAGGCAACATTGAGCCAGCCAGATGTCTCGAAAATACATGTTGTTGACAATGAAGGGCTAATCTTTCACGACGGCACTACTCAGCTAAGGATGTTTGCCCAACCTCATTACCGCTCTCCTTTTATTTTGAAAGCAATAGAAGAATCTAGAACTCTCGTTTCCTTTTCCAAGCATCAGTTGGAGATCGCAGCGCCGATTCAGCAATCAAACATTACTCTTGGGGCGGTGTATCTTGAGCTTAACTTGATACATCTACTGGAAGAGAAAGAACAGAACATTGAACAAGTCCAAGCGATTACCTCAAACGATAAACAGAAGATGTTTAACTTGCTGCTAACGATCAGTGGGATATCCGTTCTATTCGGTAGCATCATCGCTTATGCTTTGGGGCGGTCGTTAACTAAACCACTCAAGCAACTAAAAGATCAATTTTCAGAGTCAAATACCCAAGCGCTGCCAGTCACCGACATACAAAGCAAAGATGAAGTGGGAGAACTTATTTCGGCGTACAACAAAATGTCAAACAAAGTGAACCGATACACCAGCCGAGTTGAGTTCATGGCGTACCACGATATTCTGACTTCCCTGCCAAACCGAGAAAAGTTACTCATTGATATTCAAACGCAAATAACTGACCACAAATCCCCCTCACTCGCGGTTGTGTTTATTGACTTGGATGACTTTAAGCACATTAACGATAACTATGGACATAACATTGGGGATAAATTGCTAGGCCATCTTGCCTCAGAGCTTCAAAGCCGTTTGCCGAGTTATTTTAAGCCGCTTTACCGCCTTTCTACCATCGTAAGTCGAGTAGGTGCGGACGAATTTGTACTGGCCTTTCCGTGCTCGGACAATCATGAAGCTAGAGAAAAAGCGCACGCTATTCATCGCCAACTACTCTCTCCCTTTAGTTTGGAAGAGAACGATATTCAAATTACGGCAAGCCTCGGAATTGCTGTGTATCCAGAATTTGGTTCAAACGCTGAGTCTCTTTTACAGCTTTCCTCTCTTGCGGCGCAGGAATCTAAAAGACGCGGTAAAGACATTATGACGATATACGATTCCACGTTTGATGAAACGATTAAACAACGTTTATACATAGAACGAGAACTGCGTCGTTCAGTACGTGACTTGTCTCAATTCGAGCTGTGGTATCAACCACAATTTGATCTAAAAACCTATCGCCTAATTGGGGTCGAAGCATTGGTTAGGTGGAATCATCCCGAGAAAGGCTATATCAGTCCAGAATCGTTTATCCCGATCGCAGAGCAAAGTGATTTAATATTGGAGCTTGGAGAACATATCATTGAGACGGCAGTTGCTCAGCGGGCAATTTGGGCAGAACATTTCGGTACTGATTTTCACATCGCATTAAACTTGTCCCCAAGACAAATCTATCGCCAAGATTTAAGTCAATTATTTTCTAAGTATTTACGACGACATGATGTCGCCCCTCAAACCATTCATGTTGAAGTGACAGAGTCACTTTTTATTGATGATACAGAGAAAGCTCAATATGTGCTTAAAAAACTACAAAGTATCGGAGTGGAAGTTTGGCTAGATGACTTTGGTACGGGGTATTCAGCCCTTGCCTACCTACAACATATGGCTTTTGACGGGCTCAAGATTGATCGTTCATTTATCGCTCAAATCCGAAAAAGCGATCAAGACGATTCATTAGTTCGCGCGATTGTATCCATGGCTCACAACCTAAGAATGAAAGTAGTAGCCGAAGGCGTAGAAACTCAAACTCAACTCACACGAATGGAGTCTCTCCACTGTGACGTCGTACAAGGCTTTTTCTTAGGTAGGCCTGTACCTGCTGAGGAATTGATTGCATTTGAATACCAACGAGGGAGTGGCGCTCAAAGCGTCAATCACTTTGCTTAGAACGCCGTTTTGTTAACTATTGCCGCTTAGCGCGTTAGTACTCGTAATGCAATATCGGTCACACTTCCCCCACCTCATTAATATGAATTTTCTCTTAAAATCTAACATCTGAGATAAATAAACTACACTTTTCATATCAACTTCTTGGATATGGAAATGCGCGTGGTAGGAATCTTTTCTTGGAACAACCTGTCGGTAAAACAAAAGCTATTTGGGTTGGTTTTGCTGCCAATTTTATTGTTGCTTGTCCTCGCGGGTAAACATGTACAAAGCCTTTCTATCCAGGCTCAGGAACTACAAAAAGCACAGTTATTCTCTGTCTACATCGACCGCGTATCTTCGCTTTATCACCTACCGAATAACCCTGATGTAATAGATAAGCAACTAAAAACTCAGCAGATATCTCAATTGTTACGCGACACCGCTGCACCAGTATTCGGTGAAAACGCTGAGATACTAAACCAGTTGACAAGCTTTGAGGAAGCAACCCTCTCGATGCTCTCTTCGCAAAATCAAGAAGAAAAGTTAGATGCGGCAGAGTGGCGCGCTGATACGTTCAAAGAAATCCTCATGAGCTTAGACAAAGTCTATTTTAGAAATGTGAGTTATGAAACAAACACTCACCTTTCTTCTTTGATGCAACTTGAATGGTTGATGTTTTGGTCCACTGAAGAGCATAGATTAAGCGAATATTTGATTCGATCTTCAGAGGAAAATAACGAGTATGACCTCACAACACAGGCTTCTATCCAATCTTTAATCCAGAACCAACAACTATTTCTAGAGCGTTTTGTGACGCTAAATGCCAATCAACAACAAGTAGATCTGCTCATTGAGACGTTTACGGGTGAAGTCTTTATCAAAAGCCAAGAGTTTCGTGCTTATTTATTGCAACCAGCTCAACTCAAATCATTAACCCCGGATGAGATTGATGCGGGGTTATCTGCACTCAACAAACGCTTATCGTTATTACAAAGTGTTGACGACAAAATGGAACAACAGCTGAGTGATGATATATCAAAGACAATCAACACGACGACACAGCACCGCTTTACCTTTATCGCAATGATGAGCCTTTTAACGCTGTTGGTCGTAAGTTTAACGCTAAGATTGGTGCGAAAAGTTACTGGAAACTTGAATCTAGTCCTCAAATTTCTCAGTAACGAAAGCAATGAACAAAGTAACACTGAAAATTCACCTCTTGCTCAACTAATAAAGGGTAAAGACGAGCTGAGTAAGTTTGCTCGAGAGGTAAAAAAGCTTAGTGATGAGCGGATGTTGTCCAGACTAAAGCTCACACAAGCTAAAGAAGATGCAGAACAAGCAAAAGATGATGCAATTAAGGCGAGTAAAGCCAAAAGTAGCTTTTTGGCCAACATGTCCCACGAGATCCGCACGCCGCTAAATGGCGTTATTGGCATCTCTGAAGTGTTATCCGATACTTCCCTGACTGCCACACAACGCGATTACGTCGACACGATTGAAACCTCCTCCCAACTGCTTTTGAGTTTAATTAATGACGTTCTAGACTTCTCAAAAATTGAATCTGGGATGTTGCTCATTAGCCCACATTCAACTTGTGTTCGAGAGTCTATCTATGACATTGCTTCTATCATTTCACCGAAAGCAAAGGAAAAAGGCATCGATGTGCAAGTCAACATTAGCCGTAACACGCCTTACCACGTAATGTTGGATGACCATCGTATACGCCAAGTTGTCATGAACTTCATGTCTAACGCGGTAAAATTTACCGAACAAGGCAGTGTAGAGCTATCGGTCATCACCCGCGAAATTAAAAATGGTGAAGCGGTCATCGAGTTTTCCGTTAAAGATTCTGGGATTGGTATTGATGCCCAGCAGCAAAAGAAAATATTTGCTCCATTTGCCCAAGAGGATAACTCTACTACCCGACAATTTGGGGGAACTGGACTTGGGCTTGCCATTAGCACGCAATTAGTTGAGCTAATGGGTGGAGAAATTCAACTTGAATCCGAGAAAGGTAAAGGCAGTCGCTTCTTCTTTGAACTAACTGCTCCTGTTGTGACGCAAGAGTTTAACGCTTATCACGCTCTGAATCACAACGATATATGGATTGTATGCAGCAGTACTCAACTAGAACAAAAACTGCGTAACGAGTTAAGTTTTTTCAACATCAATATAACGCAGTCAGTAGATACCTTAAGTGCGTTGCCAACGTGGATTGATAACGAGCGCGTTATCGTTATTCATGTAGAAGCATCACCAAATGCAGCGGCGATGCATATCGATGAGATAGAAAGCCTTTGTAAACGAAACATTCGTGTCTGCCTCATCAAGCACCTTCATAGCCCACAATTCGACTTTAGAAACAGTATCAGCGCCTTGGTCACTCAGCCACTACTAGGGCAGCGCTTAATTAAAGCACTTGAAAGTTGTGCGGCAAATTTCTCGCACGCACAACAAGAGAGCACTTCAGCGCAACATGTTAAATCTCTGCCGAAAATTTTGGTTGTTGATGACAATACGGTCAATCAAAAAATCGCGGGGCTACACGTCACAAAAGCTGGCTTCGACTTTGATGTCGCTGTAAACGGACAAGAAGCGGTTGAGAAATTTCAACAGAATCAATACAGCCTAATTTTAATGGACTGCATGATGCCCGTAATGGATGGATTTGAAGCCACCCAAATAATTCGTCAAATAGAAGTAAAAGAAAAACGCGCTTTCAGAATTCCGATTATTGCTCTAACGGCAAGTGTGGTCGATGACGATATACAAAAATGCTTTGACGTTGGAATGGATGACTATGTGCCCAAACCGTTTAAAGCAGGGTTGCTTAAAGAGAAGTTAGATAAGGCAATTGGGTTACGTGTTTCCAACACGACGCCTGCTGAACCACACCAAGAGAACACCACCCCCGATAAAACTCATGAACTACCTGCAAGTTCTGAGCAACCAGAAGCAACGGTAACGCCTATTCGCTCCGAACGCATCTTGCTTGTCGAAGATAATAGAGTGAACCAGAAAGTGGCTTCTCTATTGCTATCTAAAGCAGGCTATCAATTCGAAGTCGCAGAAAACGGACAAATTGCAGTCGAAATGTTCCAAAAAGATGGAAAGTTTGATGTTATTTTGATGGATTGCATGATGCCCATAATGGATGGGTTTGAAGCTTCTAGGCAAATTAGAGCTTATGAAGCGAGTAAAGGATTAGCTAAGACGCCCATTATCGCATTAACAGCAAGCGTCGTTGATGATGATATTCAACGCTGCTTTGATTCAGGAATGGATGCCTACGTACCAAAGCCTGTGCGCAAAGAAAAACTGTTGTATCAAATTGAACAAGCAATGTAGGTGGATTCTATGAGTAGAAATCATTCTCGCGTTGCTTTTCCTTTGCGTTACATAAAACGCTATCTGTTCATTCTGATTGCCCTTCTTTCATTAAATTGCCAAGCTCTCGCTGCAGAGAGCTACGCCGTTTTCTCATTTAATGACGAATTCTCTCCGCTCACTGTCAATAAAGCGCGAAAGTTGTACAGAGGGAAGACGCAACTTTTACAAGGCCAGCGAATTGAACTCTCTGACTGGCCTGCGACATCAACAGAAAGAGCTGAGTTCTATCGTTATCTTCTCAACAAAAATTTAGCGCAAATGAACGCGCATTGGGCAAGCTTGTCTTTTTCAGGTAAAGCTAGACCGCCAAAAGTGATTGCACGCTCCAGCATTGATGACCTCATAGCATGGATGCAAGAGAAGCCGAATAGAATTGGTTATGCCCCAACATCGAGCGTCCCTAGTAATGCTCATGTTTTATGTGTGGTTAGCTCGGAGAATTGATATGAAAAAATATTTAACCATGTTATCGCTGAGTATCGCGACCTTTCCGAGCTCAGCCACGATTGAACTAACAGAACAACTTTCTTTAAGTGGTTTTGGCTCTACTTCGTGGGCAAAATCCGATAACCCAACTACGTTACTAGTTAACCGCTTTATTGGCGATGAATCTTGTTTCGATTGCGATACCACTTTCGGCATGCAGCTCGATTATTTTCACAAGGCATTTCGGGCATCCGCACAAGTCGTAAAGCGCCCGCAAGACCATTGGAGCTCGCCTCAGCTCGAGTGGGCGTATTTGGCTTATACCTATCAAAACATAGAAATACGAGGAGGACGCTTAAGACTGCCACTGTTTTTGATGTCTGAGTACAACTATGTCGGCCACGCTTTTACCCAAGCCCGCCCACCGAATGAGGTATATGACAGCATTCTAGGTATCACGGCTTATAACGGCCTATCTGCACGCTGGATTCATGACCTCAATGAGCAAATCGTACTTACTGCCATGCCGTTTGTCGGGTTTAAAGACAATAGTGACGTAACCATCAATGAACGTACTGAATTGGAAATTGAGTCAAACAATACTGCAGGGATGAACTTAACGCTAAGCGGAGAGAGCTATCGTTGGAATTTTTCCTACCTCCACGGCGATTATGATCAAACAACGACGCTCTCTAACATTGAGCAGTCCACTCCCGGTGGCGGAACCACAATCATTGACCGTCTAGTTGAAACAGAAAAAAACAACACGATCGATCTGTTCTCTCTAGGGTTAAGATACGAGCTCGATAACATTGTGATTATGGCAGAAGGACAGACCAGCAATCTTTCCTCATCTTGGTACGCGACAACAAGTTATAATGTAAACAAGCTGACTCCTTATATTGTTTACGGTCAGCAGTTTAATAGTCGGGATAAAAAAAGTGGAGACAGTTTCTTACTCGGATTGAGATACGACCTAGATTACAACGTTTCCCTAAACGCAGAATGGCAAAGGTTCAACGCCTACAATAATAGCTCTGGCGCGTTTTCATCAGCCCCAAAGGATGACAGTGCGAGCCTTTATACGCTAATGCTCAACTTCGTTTTTTAATGTTTCTTACAGTACCAACTTCCACAACACTGGGGGCTGTTTGTTGTATTAAGAAGGCTTTTTGCAACACGTAACTAAACGCTAAACAACTGGAAGGGATAGAATCGATCAGATAGGTAAGTGGCAATCCAAACAGAGACAAAGGTTACTCTATTTCGGTTTATTTTGATTGCCTTTTAACCGCTTTTCTTTGCGTCGCAGTGCCCGGAAAAACTTTGACTCTTCGTGGTACCAACCAAGGACACTAATTGGAAAGCCCACGAGCATCATAATAAAAACATCCGCTGGGAGTTGTTCCCAAATGTCGCTTAAAGAATGCAGCTCTCCAAAAATGAACAAACCGATGACTTTACCAAGCAGTAATGCACAACAAATCATAAAGAAGGACTTTAATATATAGTGCCATTTGCCTTTTTTACGCTCTTCTCTCCAATAGGCATATTTATATTGTCGATCGTACATTCATCCCCCCCTAAAGTAAACTTGCCGTAAGTTTAAGCATCTCGATAGCGTAAAGTGCGTTGGCACCTCTTTAATCATAGTGCGTATCTAAAGTGAATGCTTGTCGTGGCAATAAGAAGGAGAGGTATTCTGTAGTAAGAGCTACATAATCTCTGAACGTTATATGTCTTGTGTCATTCGGATGATGCCTGATTTTGCTTATCGCTAGTGTTTTCTGAACACCCAAATCGGGCCGATGAGTAGAAACTGTAAATCCTCAAAAAACGACGGTTTTTTACCTTCAATCTTGTGACCGATAAATTGCAATATCCACAATACGCCAAACAAAAGCATAGAAATATGCAGAACGGGCAACATCAATACCTCTAGAGACCAAATAAGGCCAATGCACGCTAATGTGTAGCCGATCATCATCATGAATACGCTCAGAGACAAACGAAAATAGAAAACCCAAGTGGGGATCACCGCTACCCAAACCCAATTAAGTTCGAAGCCTAATAATGAAATCTGGGGAATCGACCAAATAAGTCCAACCACAGAAAGGTAAATACCTGGAACTGCGATTGTGTGAATCTTTTGGTTGATAGGGTTTTGGTGACTCTCACCATATTCTTTTAGCCATTCAGATAATGCTCGCATATCATTCCCCTTTTCCACCTTCTTATTCTTATATAGCCCGAGGATGAAAAAGGTGCGAATTTTTCCGTAAAGGCTACGAGCAACGAGCGACAAGACAACAGAGGCCAGTGCGTTGCCGATTACTCACCAAGCAACGCTCGTTGTGCTTTCGGCAGCTTGGCAACGACAAGAGCATAAGAGCGTTCACACAAATCTTGAATCAACCCATCCTCGACATCACCGTTAAAATAAACCGTTATCCAATGACGCTTATTTAAGTGATAACCCGGGATAATATCCGTAAACTGCGACGTTAAGACTTCTCCATCTTCTGGTTTTACTTTTACGCTGACATACTCCCGACCGTTTCTCTCTGCAATGATGGCAAACATCTTGCCTTTGATTTTGTATACAACCGCTTCAGGCCCAAATGGGAAATCACTTTCTGCACACATGAAGGTACTTAAGTATTGTTCTAGTTCTTTGCTTTTCATATCCCCTACCTCCTTCTGCGTTCTCACTCAAATTGTGGCAATAGCAATTTTAACGCCTGGTTAACCTGCGCTTTTTCATTGCCTTCTAGACCATGCAATAACGATTGCTGAACGTCTACATGCTCCAAAATTAGCTTGTCAATTAAGGTTAAGCCTTGCTCTGTTAGTTCAACGGTGACGCTACGTCGGTCTTCTTTACTATGGGTTCTGGTAATAAACCCTTTCTTCTCAAGTTTATCTAAGCGATTGGTCATCGCACCCGAAGTGAGCATCATCGACTCTATTAACGCTGAAGGAGTAAGACAATATGGTGAACCAGCTCGACGCAGTGTCGCTAACACATCAAATTCACCCATTTTCAGATCGTACTTCTTATGTAGCTCGGCGACCCTAGATTCCATGTGTTTTGCAATTCGCATTAGTCGACCCATTATTGCCATCGGTTCAGTGTCGAGGTCTGGCTTCTCCCTAGCCCACTGCTCTACCACTCTATCAATTGCATCCATTATTTCTCTCCAAACATCATATATTTTTTATTTTAACATAAAGATACTTTACAAAAAGCCACCTTGCCGATATCGTTACATTTAATTATCTCTACATAAAGATATTTAACATGAACATTTTACTTGCGATGATTCCTGCCTTTTTTTGGGGGACGACTTACGCTGTTACTCAGTTTACTCTACCGGACTGGCCTCCCGTTTTACTTGGCGCTCTAAGGGCACTGCCTGCGGGTCTTTTGTTGCTGGCAATAAAGCCCTCGTTTCCAAAAAGAAGTGAGTGGAAGGTGCTGCTTGTTTTAGGAACCATCAACATCGCTTGCTTCTTTGGTCTTATTTTTGTCATGGCGTTAACGCTTCCTTCTGCCATCTCTGGTGTTGGTATGGTTTCGGTCCCCGTTTTTGCGATGCTGTTTGGTTGGGCGGTCTACAAACGTCAACCTAGTGGCATTCAAGCGATAAGCGGCGCAACTTTGATTGCTTTAGCTTGGTTCTTATTTGATCCTAGCTCTATTTCTCTCGACCCCGTGGGCTTACTTGCGATGATCTCCGCCATTATGTGCATCGTGATAGGAAGTAGCGTAACAAAGTCACTAGGTACAAAAATGCACTGGTGGACAGTGTTAACATGGCAGCTCATTTTGGGTGGCGTGATTATGTCTATCGCAACAAGTGTGCAGGCGATAAACAATCCAGAGCCATATGCTACGGTCGTTCAGGACGTATCCATGACGAATATTCTAGGGTTACTGTGGGTAATTATTCTGAACACCGCATTAGGGTATGGCATGTATGTATGGTTATTACAGCGGATGTCGGTCGTAGATTTTACCTTTGGTGGTATTGCAAACCCAGTCGCAGGCATTGTTTCGGGCCTACTGCTATTGGGGGAAACGTTCACTCCTCTGCAATACAGCTTAATGCTGGGAATGATCGTAATGTCATTACTACCTCAGCTCATTACGTCAATCAAAACGAAAAGAGCCGCACTCTCCTCCTAAGTAACGTTAATTCCTAACACTCTAGGAGTAATGAGAGTGTTAGGAATCCTCAAGCGTGAGCCCACCAGCAGAAATCAGCGCTAACCTAGGAAACTGGCACCTTTAAAGCGGGATGTTATGACGTTATGGCTATTAAGCACTTGCAAGGTTAGTCAGGGGCTCTGGTTTAGCGTAAACATAACCTTGAATAAGGTAAATCGCATGCTGAGCCAGGTATTCGACTTGAGCCTGGCTCTCTACACCTTCTGCAATCATCTCACATTCCGCTTTGTTCGCTGCAGACACAATTGAGTCTAGCACTTTCAACTTTTGGTCGTCAGATCCTATTGGATCAATGAACATCTTATCCACTTTTACACACCGGATGCCCAAATCTTGTAGGTAAGAAAAGCCACCATATCCGGTACCAAAATCGTCAATTTTGAACTTGTAGCCTTTATTCGTTAAATACAAAATCTCTTTTTTCGCGGCCTCAGTGTCTTTTACTGGTATTCTCTCGGTCAATTCAAAATGAATTCTATTAGAGATTGGCCAATTTAACTCCGACAGCAACTTCGTTAATACACCTGACTCTAAATGGGAGGAAACAATATTGATGCTGACCCACGTATGCTCGGGTAAGTCACTTAAGTCTTGTATGATTTTACGAATAAGCTGATTCGTCATCGGGATAATCAGGCCACTTTCTTCTGCAGCACCAATAAACATATTTGGTGGCACCATTCCATCACGCCGCGACCATCGAATCAGAGCTTCATATCCTACTGTCTTACCATCGCGACTATCGACAATCGCCTGGTAGTAAGGAATAAATTCTGCATTACTAATCCCATTTTCAATTAGACCTGTAATGGATTTTCTCAAGCTTTTACCAGATATGTATGCAAAGGCAGTCACAAGACCAGCAAGCACACTTACAAGACCGCCCCACAAAAGTACTCTTTCCTGAGCATAATTTTTAAGTTTTTCACCGCTGTATATCTTGATGAGCATGTTGGCTTGAGACTCTCCTGAAAAGAAAAACTCTTTTGAGAGTGCGCTTTCTTCTCCTGCAATATTCGCTTTGCCACGGCTTATCGTTAAATCACCAAATATTGGTTCATCATACTTAAACTCTACAAATAGGCAGTCTTTGCAAGGCGTTTTTATTACCTCGTTAACCCAACTGTTATCAAGCACCCAGAAAACTTCAACGTGTTCATTATCATAAATGACCATCCACTCTATTTGGTCATTCTGTTGCGGCAAAATAAGTGATGCGAAAAAGTTCTCATCCATCTGAAATCGTTCACTACTAGATGGGCGAGACACTTCACTACCAACCGTGGAACACGTTTTTCCGCCTTCTGTGGTCATCGCAATAAAACGAATGTAACGGTTATAAAAACGTGAGTCGCGTAAAGTTCTTACATCACTATCACTACAAGTAAAATCTAACTGAGCAATCTGCTTCACTATTGCTCCGTCCAAATAGGCAGACCTTTGATTTAAATAATCTACGTAAGCATCTATTTTCGACGCTTTTACCGAGTTGACGTAAAAGTTGGTTATCGAATGAAAGGCCACTACAAATATGGCGATGGGAACTAAGCCGAGTAAAGTGGCATACCTTGTATTCTTTGTTATCAAAGTTCGTCCTGCTAATCTGTCAAGCAACCTAAGTGGGATATGAATACTATCTCATTTTTATAGTCCAAAAAGTGAGGAATGACGCTCAATAAAATGATAGGCTCAAGTGGCTTTCAGATGTCGGGATTTAGAATGTGAGCACCAAACCACATTCGAGGAGAACAAAGTAGCGACTAAGTGGAAAGTAAGAACGAGCACAATTATTAAGTCATCCGTAATAAAAGTGACGACTTGGAGCTTGAGCAATGCTCTTTAGATAGGCAGCAGATACGCTAAAAAACAAAAAGGAAACGATTGATGTCAACCGCTTCCTTGATTTGTTATTGCTATTTAAAAGCGCGTGAATTACGCCACTTCAAGAATCACTTTTTTCAACTTATCTAGGCCTTCATTTAGCACGTCAGATTCGATGGTCAGTGGAGGTAACAGACGAATCACGTTCGCTTTTACTCCACAAGAAAGCAGGATAAGGCCGTTTTCTTGCGCTTTAGAAATCACCGCTTTGGTCATCTCTTGTAGCGGCTCACCCGTTTCAGGATCAGTAAATTCAATCGCCATCATCGCACCTGTAGTACGGATTTCACCGATAGCAGGCACTGACTGTTGCAGTTTTGTCATACGAGCATTGACCACTTCACCGATACCCATTGCTTTAGCACACAAGTTTTCTTCTTCGATAATTTTCAGTACTTCAAGACCAGCAACACAGCCAAGTGGCGAGCCCGCATAAGTGCCACCTAAACCACCAGGTAGTGCAGAATCCATCACATCCGCTTTCCCAACCACCGCTGAGATTGGGAAACCACCAGCAATGCCTTTCGCCATTGTCATTAGGTCAGGTTCAATGCCTAGGTATTCTGTTGCAAACATTTTACCGGTACGAGCAAACCCTGTTTGGATTTCATCGGCAATCAGCATGATACCGTGCTTGTCACATAGCTGACGCAAGCCTTGTGCAAACGCTTCAGGTGCTTTGTAGAAGCCGCCCTCACCTTGTACTGGCTCGAAGATGATCGCCGCAACACGTGATGGTTCAATATCACAAGCAAATAAATCGTCGATCGCTTGTAAGCTTTGCTCAACGCTGATGCCGTGAAACGCATTTGGGTAAGGCGCGTGGTAGATTTCGTTCGGGAAAGGACCAAAGCCCGCTTTGTACGGCGCAACTTTACCAGTTAACCCCATCGTCATGTTTGTGCGACCGTGAAAGCCGCCTTTAAACGCTATCACGCCGCTACGGCCTGTATGAGCGCGTGCCACTTTTACGGCATTTTCGACCGCCTCGGCGCCAGTGGTTAGAAAGATCGCTTTCTTCTTAGTCTCACCTGGTACAAGTTCTGTCAGCTTTTCAGCCAGCTCTACGAATGACGCGTATGGCGTAACCATCGCACACGTGTGTGAGAAATTGTCCAGCTGAGCTTTTACCGCTTCGCTAATGCGCTTGTGAGAATGCCCGGTGTTAGTTACCGCGATACCCGCTGCAAAGTCTATGTATTTGTTGCCTTCGATATCCCATACGTAAGCGTTTTCTGCTTTCTCTACGTAAAGTGGGTACAGTGCGCCCATGCCTTGAGCGATAACTTGGCTTCTTCTTTCGTGCAGTTGTTGGTTTGTCATTGTTTTGTCCTTAATTAGTTGCCGCCAAAGCAGAGATATTTCACGTCCATATATTCATCGATACCTTGTTTTGCTCCTTCGCGTCCGATGCCGGACTGCTTAACACCGCCGAAAGGAGCGACTTCAGTAGAAATCATGCCTTCGTTAATGCCAACCATGCCATATTCGAGCGCTTCTGCGATTTTCCAAACACGGTGGATGTTTTGGCTGTAGAAGTACGACGCAAGACCGTAAATGGTGTCGTTCGCCATTTCGATCAGCTGTGCGTCACTGTCAAAACGAATCACTGGCGCGACAGGGCCAAAGATTTCCTCGGAGACAATCTTCATGTCGTGAGTAACGTCTTTGAGAACCACTGGCTGCATAAATAGACCATCGAGCTTTTTAAGTTCTGAAACCGGCTTCGCGCCTTGCTCGATAGCACCATCAATAAGCGTCTGAATGCCTTGCTTCGCTGACTCGCTGATCACTGGACCAATGTTGACCCCCTCTTCCAATCCGTTACCAACTTTGAGCTGCTGAACCGCAGCGTCAAACTTAGCAACGAACTCGACATACACTTTGCTGTGTACGTAGAAACGGTTCGCACAAACACACGTTTGGCCTGCGTTACGGAACTTCGACGCCATCGCACCCGCCACGGCTGCATCAATGTCGGCATCATCGAATACGATAAACGGCGCGTTGCCACCGAGCTCCATTGAGGTACGTTTAATGTCCGCCGCGCTTTGCTGCATCAGCACACTACCAACTTGGGTAGAGCCAGTGAAAGACAACTTACGAATCAACGGATGCGAAGTGAAGATAGCACCGACCTGACGGGAGTTTTCCCCCAATACCACTTGCAGCACATCGCGAGGGATACCCGCTTGATAGGCAAGCTCTGCGACCGCAAACGCAGACAGCGGCGTAGATTCAGATGGTTTTACGACAAAGCTACAGCCTGCCGCTAAAGCTGGACCTGCTTTGCGCGTGATCATCGCAATTGGGAAGTTCCACGGTGTAATCGCACAGGCGACACCAATTGGCTGTTTGATGGTCACCAAACGCTTGTCTGCACTTGGGGCAGGAATCGTCTCACCGTAGGTACGTTTCGCTTCTTCAGCAAACCATTCGATAAAGCTCGCACCGTAAAGCACTTCACCTTGAGCTTCCGCTAGCGGCTTACCTTGCTCTAACGTCATCAAACGGCCAAGGTCGGCTTTGTTTTCTAACAGAAGTTGGAACCAACGATTGAGCATGCCAGCACGCATTTTTGCTGGCAGTGCCGCCCACTCTTTCTGCGCCACACTGGCACGTTCAATGCCATTTAAAATGTCGTTTTCGGTTGAGACTGGTGCGTACCCGAGGAGTTCTCCGGTCGCCGGATTAGTCACTGCAATGCCCTGTTGTGGATTCGCTACCATAAACGAAACAAGGCTTTGGTTTTGTATCTGTTGCATGGTCATTCCTTTTGACAACTCATCATCGCCGCTAAGCCAGCGGCGAGTTTATGTTTAAGCAGGGATCTGCTGCGTAATACAGTGAATGTTCCCTCCGCCGAGTAGAACCTCTCTCGACGGTATCGCGATGATTTGGTATTCCGGCATCGCGTTTTGCAAAATATCGATCGCCATAGCGTCGGTCTCTTCGTCCAGCATCGGCAAGAACACATGCTCGTTGACGATAAGAAAGTTGGCATAAGAGGCACTTAGGCGTTCGCCAGCTTGTCGACTCATTCCTGAACTGGCGTCAATGCCATTGGCTTCACGCTCGCTGTAATGCAACGGACCCGGTAATGGCAAACGGACAATTTCAATCTCGCGCCCTCTCGCATCGTGCTGAGATTTCAGTACTTGTTCCGCTTGACGAGATAACGCGTATTGCGGATCGCTTGGGTCATCGGTCCAACTTAGTACCACTTTACCCGGGGCGATAACGTGCATCAGGTTGTCGATATGGCCGTCTGTTTCGTCATTGAATAAACCATTTGGCAACCAAATGACTTTTTCGATACCGAGGTACGCCTTTAACTGCTCTTCGATTTGCGCTTTGCTCAACTGCGGATTACGTCCTGGGCTGAGTAAGCACTCCTCTGTGGTGTAAAGGGTGCCTTCACCATCGGTGTGAATCGCCCCACCTTCAAGTACAAACGGTGCGCGGTAATAATCAATACCGATGATGTCGCACACCGAGCCAGCGACAAGATCGTCCTGCTGCCAGTTGTCGTAAAGCCCGTTGTATTCGCCGCCCCACGCGTTGAATTGCCAACTAATCCCACGGCGCTCGCCCGCTCGGTTAACAAGCACGGTCGGCCCGATATCGCGCATCCACGCATCGTTAAATGGGATTTCCACCAAACGTACGTCTGAGTGGAGCATTTGACGCGCTCGGTCAAAGTTGTGCGAGCATACCGCCACGCACACATTGGTCACATCCGCGATTAAGTTCGCGATTCTGGCAAAGGTTTCTTGCGCGGGTAATGCGTCATCACGCCAGTTGTCTTTCCTTTCTGGCCACGCTAGCCAAACTTCACTAACTGGCTGAAACTCAGCCGGAAAATAGAAGCCATCTTGCGCTGGTGTTGTCGATAACTTCATTTTAACGCCTCTTTAAACGGCTAGTTTGCCAACGCTGGTGTAAAGGTCTGGACGACGGTCGCGGAACAAGCCCCACGCGTGACGCGCTTTCGCTGTCGTAGCTAGGTCGATTTCTGCGTAAATGATGGTTTCACCTTGACGCGGTGCTTCGGCAATTTTTGCACCAGTGTGGTCAGTGATAAAAGAAGAGCCGTAGAACGTCGTCTCGATACCATCATCGACTTCAGTGCCCACTCGGTTTGACGCAATCACTGGAACGAGGTTTGCTGCCGAGTGACCTTGCATTGTACGTTGCCAGTGGTCACGTGAATCCAGTGTCGGATCTTGAGGCTCAGAACCGATTGCAGTTGGGTAAAAAATCGCTTCCGCGCCGTGCAGAGCCAAGCTGCGTGCAAGCTCTGGAAACCATTGGTCCCAGCAAATGCCAGCACCGAACTTACCGAACTTGGTTTGCCACACTTTGAAACCGGTATCGCCAGGGCTAAAGTAGTACTTCTCGCTGTAGCCCGGGCCGTCAGGAATGTGTGACTTGCGGTAGTTATCTAGTACCGTGCCATCGGCATCTATCATTACTAGCGAGTTAAAAAACGTATTGCCCGCTTTTTCAAAGTAGCTGACAGGAATCACCACGCCGAGCTCTTTAGCCAACGCACTCATCTCTTTAATAAGACGACAATTCTCCGTTTCTTCTGCAAGCTCGAAATACTTCGCTTCTTGTTTTTTGCAGAAGTAAGGCGCAGCGAACAGCTCTTGCGGAAGAATCACGTTCGCACCGTTTTGTGCTGCTTCACGAATCGCCTTTTTTGCTTTGGCTAGGTTATCTTCCAGATCCCAGCTTTTCGTCAGTTGAAGGGCTGCAAATTTCACCACTTTGCTCATTGGATATTCCTTATCTCTTAAATCGCCAGTTTGTCACGTAGGTTGTAGTAAGCCGCGCCCATTGCCGTAAACGGAATTTGGAAGTGGCGGCCACCCGGGAAGGAGTAATGTTTCAGTGCAGCAAACGCGTCGAAACGTTCAGCGTGTCCGGTCAGAGCTTCGGCCAGCAACTTACCTGCTAGGTGAGTACACGTTACACCGTGACCGCTGTAGCCTTGTAGGTAGTAAATGTTGTCTGCAAACGAGCCAAATTGCGGCATGCGTGAGTAAGTCAGCAAGAAGTTACCTGTCCAAGTGTAATCAATCTTGATGCCTTTCAATTGTGGGAAGACTTTCTCCATCTTCGGACGAATCAATGCTTCAATGTTTTCTGGGTCACGTGCGCCGTAAACCACGCCACCTCCGAACAACAAACGCTTGTCGGCGGTTAAGCGGAAGTAATCAAGCAAGTAGTTACAGTCTTCAACGCAGTAGTCACTGGTCAGCACTTGTTTTAGCTGCTCATCACTCAAAGGCTGAGTCGCCACCACTTGTGTGCCACACGGAATCGCTTTGTTGCTGATGTTAGGTGCCAAACCACCAAGGTAGGCGTTACCTGCCAGTACCACGTACTTGCTCTTCACGCTGCCTTTCGCCGTTTTCACTACTGGGTTAATCCCTTTGTCAATCGACACGACCGCCGACTGCTCAAAGATTTGACCACCTAGAGACGTAAACGCAGCGGCTTCACCTAATGCCAGTTTTAGCGGATGAATGTGACCACCGCGCATATCCAGCAAACCGCCAGTGTACACTTTCGTACCTACCGCTTGTTCTACCTCTCCTGCGTCAAGCAGAGTCAGTTGGTCGTTGCCGTAACGCTCCCAGTTCTTCTTATGTTCTTCTAGCCCTTTGAGTTGTTTACTGTTCAGTGCCGTGAACAAGCCGCCTTGCTTGTAATCACAGTTGATGTCGTATTTGTCGATCAGACCACGGATGATATCGCCGCCTTCAAAAATCATATCGCACAGAGCTTTGGCTTGGTTTTGGTCGTAACGGCTTTCAATCACGTCAACATCTCGGCTGTAGCTGTTAACGATTTGACCACCGTTACGACCAGTTGCTCCAAAGCCCACTTTTGCGCTTTCTAGCACAACGACTTTAAAACCTTTTTCTGCAAGGTGTAGTGCAGAAGAAAGACCAGAAAATCCCGCACCGACTACACACACATCGCACTCGATGTCGTTTTGCAACTGTGGGTATTCCGGCATGTTTGGCACAGAGTGCGCGTAGAACGAATCCGTATGCTTGTTCATAGAACTATTCCTTTATTTATCGTAATCGTCAGCAGGCTTAAGGATGGAGGCGAATCCAAGTGGTTTTGGTTTCGGTGAATTTTTCAATCGCGTGGAGAGACTTGTCTCGACCATTTCCGCTCATTTTGAATCCGCCAAATGGGACCGTCATATCACCTTCGTTGTAGTTGTTGACCCAAACCGAGCCGGCTTGCAGTCGTTTTGCTACGCGATGAACGCGGTTGATATTGCTGCTCCAAAGTGCAGCACCTAAGCCGTACTTCGAATCGTTAGCGATCTCAATTGCTTGCGCTTCGTCTTTGAATGGAATGACACACAGCACCGGACCAAAAATTTCCTCCTGAGCGACACGCATCTTGTTGTCGACGTTGTCTAAAATGGTTGGGGAAACAAATGCACCTTGCCCATCGACATCGCCGCCACAACGTACGTTTGCACCTTCTGATTCACCTAACGAGATGTATTCCAATACTTTTGATTTATGATCTTGATCGATAAGCGCTCCCATGGATGAACTTGGGTCCATTGGGTCTTTTGGCGTGAACGCTTTCGACGCTTGAATAACTTTTTCTAAGAACTGATCTTTGATGCTTTCGTGAACAAGCAGGCGGGTTGCCGCGACGCACACCTCACCTTGGTTGTAGAAACACCCTGCGGCGGTTTCTGCTGCTGCGCGGTCTAAATCATCACAATCTTCAAACACGATGTTCGCGTTCTTGCCGCCCGCTTCTGCAAACACGCGCTTTAGGTTGCTCTCACCCGATCTGACCATCAGTTGGCCTGCAATGCGCGTCGAGCCTGTGAAGGCGATGCAGTCTACGTCTTGGTGTTTCGCCAGCGCGTCGCCAGCTTCATGACCAAAACCCGTAATGACTTGGAAAACGCCTGTTGGTAAGCCCGCTCGAGAAGCAAGTTGACCTAGAAATATCGCGGTGAGAGAAGATTTTTCTGACGGTTTTAGAATCACGCTGTTACCAGCGGCTAAAGCAGGACCAAGCTTCCAGCACGCAAGCCAAAGGGGGAAGTTCCACGGTACAACCGCAGCAACCACACCAATTGGTTGATGAGAAATAAAAGCGTGTACATCTTTTTCGGTTGGGGCAACTTCGCCGTATACTTTGTCGATTGCTTCTGCGTACCAGCGTAATGCACTCGCCGCGCCAGGAATATCGGTAGAGAAGCTGTGAGAGATAGGCTTACCGGTATCAAGCGTTTCTAGCAGAGCCAATTCTTCTTGGTGTTGATCAATCAAGTCAGCAAACTGTTTAAGCACTGCTTTGCGATGAGCTGGGCTGCTCTCGCTCCACTGACCGGATTGAAATGCTTGGCGAGCGTATGAAACCGCGAGATCAACATCTTCATTTTGGCAACGGGCGATTTCGGTGAATATCTCATCTGTTGCTGGGTTAACTACCGGGATGGTTTGCCCTGTTAAAGCGGCACTGTATTCACCGTTAATGTACGCCCTGTTTTCGATGTTTAGATTGTTTTTTAGTTCAATCCATTGCTCTTGGGTTTTCATACGCTCTCCTTGTGATCACACAAGGCAAGCCCCCACTAAAATGTGGTTGGCGTATGCGCACTTATCATTCGACAAGCCTTGTCTGTGTGATTTGTAAATCGATGGGGCTTCGTCGTATCAATAATGTACGACTCGCCCGCTGTTATGACATGAGATTGCCCTTTATATTCCAGAGTGATTTCACCCTCTAATACGGTGCCAATCTCTTCGCCTTCGTGTTTGATTTCTGCCGCACCAGTGGTTCCATAAGGTGCGTATTCCTCGATCAAGAATCCGATGACTTGATCTTTGTCGCCATTCGTTACCAGTTTCATGGACACCGTCTCGCTCCCGATTTCCACAAGATCTGACGGCTTGATGACTACTTTCACTTCATCGTTCGAAGGTTGTTCAAAAGTGAAAAACTCTGATAACGATAAAGAAAATACATTAACGATTTTTTGTAGTGAGCTGACCGACGGGCTCACTTTGCCATTTTCAATGGATGAGATTGCACTGTGGGTAATACCAGCGCGCTCGGCTAGTTCCCTTTGTGACAATCCATGTTTTTTTCGTAACTGAACAATATTTTTACCAATCTCTTGATTGTCCATTCATACAGCTCCAAACGTTTAACGAGAGGTAGCCATCATAAATTCATTGAACAAAATTTGAGAGAAATGATTGGTTTTTGCTTCCCATTCTGGGTGCCACTGCACGCCAACGAAAAATTTTTGATTAGGAAGACTAAATGCTTCTACCAAGCCATCCGGGGCTTTAGCTTCTACTTGTAATAGAGGAGCAAGCTGATCGACGCCTTGGTTGTGTAGTGTGTTCACTTCAAAGAAGGTGGTATTTTCCCAATGATTTTGCACCAGCCATTGTTCAAATAAGCTCTGCTTTTGAACTAGCACAGCGTGTGCTGGCGCGTATTTTTGTTCGAAATCTTCAACAGGCGCTTCACGATGGTCATTGAAGCCGGAGTCATGAACGGCTGGGTTTAACGAGCCACCGAGTGCGACATTCATCTCTTGAAAGCCGCGGCAAATACCAAGGCACGGAATGTTTTGGTCAACCGCATGACGAATTAACGTGAATGAGAGCTCATCACGAGCTTCATCTTTGTAGCTCTCTTCGTGCGTTGCATTGTATCGATGTGGCGCAACGTTAGAGTGGCTGCCAGGAAAAAGAAAACCATCACATATGTCTAGGATGGTGGTTACGTCATCGCCCGACATGTCGGGAGCCAACATAATCGGTAGTCCTCCAAAATCCTTTATGGCGCGAAGGTAAAAGTCGTTGACCGCTTGTATCTGATAGCCACCCAACTCTTTAGCGCAGCTAACCACACCAATGATGGGTTTGTGTGTATCTGCCATGATATGTCCATGTTCAATTTATTTAACACAAACCCTACAAACCATGTACAAAATTATCAACACAGATGACCATTATTATCGTCACAACGTGATCTGACGCACTTTTTAGGCTTCAAAACTGAATATTTATGCTCATTATATTGAACAAAACAAAACCAACTGTTACAAAATAGTTAACAGAAAGACATAAAAACCAGCCGTTAAACATCAAAAGCACAGTGTAAGTGCATGTTTAAATTAAAAATAACCTGAAAAACAAACAACTCGTTCAGAGTGCTGTAACTTATTTGTTAATTTGGTTATTTCTAATTTCTACTCGTCAGGCTATTTGGAGAAGAAAATGGAATCGTATCTACAGGAAGTACAAAATTTTAAACAAAAATGGCCCGATATTGAATTTATCGATCTCATCTTTACCGATATAAATGCCACCCCAAGAGGAAAACGCATCCCGATAGATGCTCTAGAAAAACTGAATAAAGGTGTTGCCCTCCCCCTTTCGACCATCACCCTAGATACCAAAGGTAACGTCGTTGAAACGGCCGGGTTGGGAGAAGATCTCGGAGAGCCAGATAATCTCTGCTATCCAATCAGCGGCACCTTAATGCCGACGGCAAAAGAACAAGTTGGTCAGCTACTGCTTAGTATGATGGATGAAACCGGGCAGCACCCTAACCCACTGTTCATCCGAAACATTCTCGCTTCTATATTGCAAACACTGCATGCTAAAGACCAATATCCTTGTGTCGCGCTCGAGCTGGAGTTCTATTTAATAGACAAAACCCGCGGCGAAAATGGCGAACCATTAACGGCAATTAACCCCACGAAAAAAACTCGAGAAAAAGATACCGAGGTTTACGACCTTGATGGACTAGATGACTACGCGGATTTCTTGGCCGACCTTAATCGAATTGCATTAGAACAAGGTTTAAACACTTCCGGAGCCCTATCTGAATCGGCACCAGGGCAGTTCGAAATCAACTTCAACCATTCTAAAGATGTACTTCGAGCATGTGATGAAATCATCATCGCAAAACGCTTGATTCGCCAAGTCGCTCATCAGCACGGATTTGACGCCACATTTATGGCGAAACCTTTTAGTGAGCAAGCGGGTAATGGCATGCACATTCACCTCAGCTTGGTTGATACAGATGGTAACAACCACTTTAGCCAGCCAGACGGTCAAGCGAGCGCCTTCTTCTATCAAACCATGGCAGCGATGCTGTCACAAACATCCGATGCCATGGCCCTAATCTGTCCTAACGTTAACTCTTACCGTCGCTTTGTTCCTGGCGCTTACGTCCCGACCAAAGCCGATTGGGGAGAAAACCACCGCGGTGTTGCGTTGCGTGTGCCTATCAGCGATAGCAAAAATCGCCGTATAGAGCATCGTATAGCAGGCGCTGACGTTAACCCATACATTCTCGCTGCAGTAGTACTTTCCGCAGTATTAGCGAGTGAAAGCTACACCAAAGATCAATGTCCACCGACTCTCAGTGATGATGCAATTGAGTTACCTCTGCGTATGTCAGAAGCTCTAGAGCGACTGGAGCACAGTGAGCTAGCTCAATACATCTCAAGAGATTTTATCGATTTGTATCTAGCTTGCAAACAGAGTGAACTCGCAGAATTTGAGCGAGCGATTACTCCATTGGAAATCGACTGGATGTTGCACTCGGCATAAACAAAGGAAATGAACTTTATGACTACGCAGACCAAGGCGCTGGATGCGCCTCTTAAAATCAACTCTCAACACATTATTGTTTCTTTAATCTCGGTTGCGACGTTTGTCTTTTTTACCACAATCGGTTTGAACCATGAGGAAGGCGAAGCCTACGGATGGATGAGTCTTTTACCAACGGCGTTGGTATTGGTCTTTGCGCTGACAACACACCGAACTGTGGAAGCCCTCTTTAGCGGCGCTATTGCCGGTGTTCTTCTGCTTAACCCAACTGAAGCGGTGGAACAGATTGTTGATATTTCCATGAGTGTAATGATGGATGAAACTATTGCCTGGATCATCCTAGTTTGTGGTTTGATGGGCGGCCTAATTGCTATTTTGGAGAAAGGCGGCAGTATCTTAAGCTTCTCCGACATGCTAGTCACGAAAGTAAAAAGCCGTAAGCAATCGATGCTGATGACCTTTGCTTTAGGTATTCTGATCTTTATCGACGATTATTTGAATGCGATTGCAATTTCTTCCTCAATGAAAAAAGTTACGGACGGCTACCAAATCTCGCGTGAAAAGCTCTCATATCTTGTGGATTCAACCGCCGCGCCTATCTGTATCCTCGTACCGATTTCCACTTGGGCAATTTTCTTCAGTTCGTTGCTAGAAGCAAACGGAGTAGCAGAAGCGGGAGATGGTATCAAAGCATACATTGAAGCTATTCCATACATGGCTTACGGCTGGGTAACGCTGGTGATTGTTTTGCTGGTTGCAATGGAAAAGATCCCAGATCTAGGTGCGATGAAAAAGGCAGAAAAGCGTGCGAAGAATGGTCAAGTTCGTCCAGACGGTGCAACAGATGTCGACTTTGGTCCCGATGTATCTGCACATACCAACCCAACCATGGGCCTTGTCAACTTCTTGTTACCAATGATCGTACTTGTTGCCGCAAGTTGGTATTTTGGTATCGATCTACTTGCTGGTGTTTTCGTCGCGTTAATCTTTACTATTAGCTTTTACGGCGCACAAAAACTGATCTCGATGAACGACATGTTCGAAGCTGTTTATGATGGCATTAAAGTTATGCTACTGCCGCTTGCGACCGTTATTGGTGGTTTCATGTTGAAATCGGTCAACGACTCATTGGGCGTCACGCAGTATGTCATTGAGACCGTCAGCCCTTACCTGTCAGCGTCTTACTTCCCTGCGATTATCTTTATGATTACGGGCGCGTTGGTATTTGCAACGGCATCGTCTTGGGGAACGTTTGCAGTAGCGATGCCAATTGTTCTACCTTTGGGCGAACAGCTTGGTGTGCCTCTACACTTAACCGTTGCAGCGCTGCTTTCAGCATCAGCGGCAGGGAGCCACTCTTGTTTCTTTAGTGACTCAACCGTGTTATCTGCACAAGGTTCAGGCTGTACAGCAATGCAACACGCAACCACACAGTTTCCTTATGCGTTGATTGGTATTGTTGCAACCGCGATTTTCTTCTTCATCATCGGTTAGCCCCTTTATCTAATTGCAAAACCCTGCTCAAAAATAGCGGGGTTTTGTTCTATCAAGTCAAATGATCCTCTTAAAACTACTTTACGCGCGTTCAGTATAAAAATACTCAAAGATGTACAGCTGCACTCAATAAGGGTTTGGTAAACCTAATATTTTTGGTTTACGCTTAGCGAAGCGTTTATTGTGCAACAAGGCAGCTTTTGAGTAACTTAAATGCCGCCTTAATACAGTGTTAACGGTTGGAGAGACATGAAAAAGTTAGCCCATGAGATATGGATATTTGACGGAGATCCCGTCCAATTCTTAGGACTCCCATACACCACTCGTATGACTATTGTTAGGCTTTCTGATGGTGGCCTTTGGATTCATAGTCCAATTAAGTTATCAAATTCGATTAGAGAGCAAATCAACAATCTAGGCCAAGTGAAATACTTAATCGCTCCTAATCATTTACACCACTTGTTCTTATCTGAATGGGTATCTGCCTATCCTAGCGCAGAAGTTTATGGCACAAATGAAGTCATTAAGAAGTGCCGTGATATACACTTTCACGCTTCACTTAACCAAGGCGGTAATACTTGGAACTCTGAGATTGAACAAGAACTATTTTCTGGCTCTCCATTAATGGAAGAGTGTGTGTTTTATCATCGACTTTCAAAGACCTTAATTGTTACTGACCTCGTCGAGAATTTTTCTGGCCAGAACTTTAACTACTGGCAGCGGTTTGTGGCTAAAGGGGCCGGTATTCTTGCTCCGAATGGAAAAATGCCTTTGGATTGGCGCCTAAGTTTTATGTTTAGCAAACAAGAGGCTCGAAAACACTTAAATAAATTGCTGTCTTGGAAACCTAATATATTGGTTATGGCTCACGGCGAAATCGTCCTTGATAATGCAGACGAGTTCTTACAGCGCTCTTTTAAGTGGCTAGTATGAGACAACATTGAAAACTCACACAACAGAATAGACAAGAAGCTATTTTAAAACATTAGGCCCTTTTAGCTTAGTCTTAGGGACGAATTTACAGCACTACACGTTATGTTTAACGATAAGCTCCCCTATTCCTCTTAATTGAGCATTATGCAGCAATTTAAAATTCCGTTAGAATTGCACTTCAAAAAACTTCAATGCGAAGAATTCTGGACATTGATACGGACATAAGTTCAAGAGTTAACATAACGCAATAGCAATCTCTTACTAATAATTTGCTTCGAGACATTGGCATACTCCCGAAACAAACCCTTCTACTCTAAAGGTTTTGTTAATAACAGTTGCCATGCTTGTTAGTTATTCTCGTTGAACTCAGTATCTTGAAGTTGTTTGAATATATAAATTTAAATAAAGAGACATAAGATGCACAAAAAACTCATCATTCTAAGCTTGCCTATTCTATTAGCTGCATGTGCGGCACCAAAGTATACTGTAGAAACAATCTCGAAAGAAAATCAGAGCAAGGAAATCACCATCGTAAAAGACAACGCCACGCGAGATGTTTTCTTAGATTCGATGCAAGACTGGTGTTTGGATACCGCCCATAAATGCACAGTCGTAAGCGATGGCACGCCTCCTGTTAGCTCTGAGCTGACACTTACTTACGTATCACGCTGGAGCTGGGATTTTAGAACATTTATCGCTGATGCTCAGATTAAAGCCTACAAAAATAACGAAAAAGTAGGACAAGTTGAATTTAAAGCACCAAACAGCGCGAATCCAGATAAATGGGGTAAAGACAACAAACGAATCATTTCGATGATGGATTTGTTATTCGGTAAACAAACCGTGAGTGAGGCTCAATCCAAGATTAAGCTGGGCGAAATGTAATGAGCCGAGCAATTGCCCATTTAACAAGCATCATATATTTGTAGAGAAAGATAGGAATGTTTAAGTGACTGAAGTCAAAACCATTGGGCTTTTCTTTATAACCGCCATTGCAGAAATATTAGGCTGCTACTTACCTTATCTCTGGTTAAAGGAAGATAAGTCAGTTTGGCTTTTGGTACCAGCAGCGCTATGCCTTGCTATGTTTGCTTGGCTTCTATCTTTACATCCTACCGCAACTGGCAGAGTTTATGCCGCTTACGGTGGTGTCTATATTTTTGTCGCAATTCTATGGTTGTGGTGTATCGACGGCGTTCGACCAACGCTCTGGGACATAGTGGGGGTTTCTGTCGCTATGCTTGGCATGTCAATCATCATGTTTTCACCCAGAGCATCCTAAACGTAACCGAGGGAAACCCTTACGCTTAGTATTTTGGCTATGTGCTAGATTTATTGATTAATAACATTATGACGTAATTGCTACATAGCCAAAGTATGCTTGGGCTTCACCCCAAAACAGCGCTATTTATAGGAGATACCAATGAACCATGCAGTGAAGGCAAGATTTGATGAGTATCCAAAACATGTGCGTATTCGGATAGAAGAGCTACGAAATATCGTCTTAACTATCGCTTCTGAATTAAAACTGGGGGAAGTTGAAGAATCTCTAAAATGGGGAGAGCCAAGCTACAGTGTGAAAACAGGTAGCCCGGTAAGGATGGATTGGAAACAGAAAACGCCTAGTCGTTATTATCTGTTCTTTAATTGCCAAACTAAGCTCGTCGACACATTCCGCGAACTGTATAGTGACTCACTTGAGTTTCAGGGTAATCGAGCAATAATTCTATCTTTATCAGCGCCTTTGCCAGAAGCTTCAATCAAGACCTGTTTAGAATTAGCATTAACCTATCAAAAGCGAAAGAACTTACCTCTTTTAGGTATGTAAAATCGCTTAATAAAACTATTTACGGCCGATTAACCATATTCAACTACTCTACCTTTGTATCCTTTTTAATGCTTCCGCAGTAAAGTTTTAGATTAAGTGGTCACGTTAATAGCGCCGTAACCAAACTAGTAATATCGAAATAAAGAAGAGTTTATGAAATCAAAAATCTTGTTCTTACTTATGCTTGGAGCTCATTTCAATGCTTTTTCAGCGACGAACTATCAAGTCAATGTCGTAGTAACAGAGCCTCAATCAACATTCATTTTTCCGACTTTTGAAATATCCTCTAAAGGAAAAAGCAAAACCAGTTTTGTCGACGGCTGCACGTACTTAGGAACCCTTTCAGAACCGAGCAAAAATAGCGTACAGCTTGAAGCTACCATGTCATGCAACCGAGATGGCGCTACGTCAAGGATGGAAATGCCGGTATTTGTAATCAACTCCGAGGGTCAAAGCGCGAGTTATGATCTTGTAGAAAACGGGATCGTGATGTGGAAATATTCTGTAGAAGTTAAGCCGTCACTTAAAAAGTGATATATCAGAAATACTAAAGTAACAATCAGCACTATTAACCGCCGTTTAAGTGTAATAGGTATATTCTTTACGACTTAATGACGTTACTTGTTGCCGCAAGTCTCCAACTCATGTACAAAACAGCCCTAATTTTAATAGGAGCTAAGTGGCATGAATTTAATTGTACGTCAGGTAACTTTAGGTGATGCTGAAGGCATTACAAACGTCCTCAACCCCATCATTATTGAAGGTTTATACACTGTATTAGATACGCCTTTCACACCTGAAGAAGAAAAAGAGTTCATTACTCATTTCCCAGAACGGGGCGTGTTTACAGTCGCTTTATCCGAAAATAGCTCACAAGTCATTGGTTTCCAAAATATCGAGCCCTTTGCACAATATACAAAAGCTTTTGACCATGTTGGCATAATTGGTACGTTTGTTAGTGACGGTGCTCGTGGCCAAGGTGTGTCTAAACAGCTTTTCAAATCGACATTCGAAGTAGCCAAACAAAAGGGTTACGAAAAACTATTTGCGTACGTTCGCAGCGATAATGAGCGAGCGTTATCAGCCTATCTCAAACAAGGCTTCGAAATCGTAGGGACCGCGAAGAAGCATGCAAAAGTTCGTGGGAAATACGTAGACGAAGTCCTTATTGAGAAGTTTTTGTAGGTGTTAAGTCGCTAAACACTAAGCACGCATATAAGAACATTTGAACCAAGACTCAATTTCCGTCGTAGAAATCTCTTTTCTAAAATAGGTTATTTGAAATGAAACTGACCTCGGAAACTGAGTCAAGAATAATAGAAATGGCATGGGAAGACCGCACCCCATTTGAGGCTATCGAATTCCAATTTGGTTTGAATGAATCCGACGTGATTCAGTTTATGCGTAGCCGGCTCAAATCAAGTAGCTTTAAATTGTGGCGTAAAAGGGTTTCGGGGCGCAATACAAAACACAACAAGCTACGAAACTCAGACATCATTAGAGGTTATTGCCCAACTCAATATAAGCCGCGATAGCGAACTGCACTTGGCATAAATTTTTATTACGAATCGCAACATTTATCGCCCTACCTTTGAACCAACTTCATGATTGGAGGGGAATAGTCACCACTTAATTCAACCTAGGTGTTTCAGGGCGATAATAAATTCAATGGGAGTCATCTTAACGTCCTCAGTCGCCATCAAACTAATGATTCCACAGAAAAGATTGATACAAAACGCCCACTAAAAGTAACTCAGATTAAGGAGTCATTTAACCCGTGTATCAATCTCTTTTACCTTCTGTTTAGGCATTAGAATCACTAACCTTCTATTTTATCTTTGAAGGCACAGACAAAAAGCTGCATGATTAAAAAGGAAAAATAGCTGATAACGGTTTAACAAGCACTCGGAGCTTGGAGGCAATTTTGAACAAATTACTTATGATATTTGCGTTGGTTTCTTTACCTTGCTTGGCTTCTGCTGATGTTGAAGATCCCTGCAAAGTAAAAGGCGGTGGCGTTATGGCTGGTTATCAGTGTGTAGAAAAGAAGATGGAATCTGCAGATAAAGAGCTTAACGAAAGTTACAAGGAAGCAATCGCTAGAATAGGTGAGGAAGAAAAAGCACTAAGGGAAACATGGTCTCAGACCGAACTGGTAGAGCCATTTCGAAAGGCCCAAAGAGCTTGGCTAAAATACAGAGACGCCGAATGTGAATTTACGGGCCTGTCTTCCACACCCTCACCCTGGCAAGGTGTCCAGATTGAAGAGTGTAAGTTAAGAATGACGTTAGAACGCGTCGAGTACTTCAATGGAGTATACGTAGGCTAAACGGATTACATCTAACAAAGCACTTCAATAAGATTCGCAACTCTTGGCAATTTCAGTTTAAATGTACTCGGTGTTTAAGATGCAAACGTTCAGGTTGAGTGGTCGCTCCGCTTACTACTTAACCCTGCGTTGTGCGTAAAGCTAATATGGGTGTGAAATAATTATGGAAAAAGACGATTTAGTTGGGCTAGTAGTTAAGTATTTCGAGAAAATAGATGCCGGTGATCCTAGCTATCTGGATCTATTCTCAGAGGATGTTGATTTTTTCTTTCCTAAATTTGGGCAAGCGAAAGGAAAGAGTGCCTTAGTGGAGTTTGGCAATAGGATTGGTAGCTCGTTGATTAGTATCTGGCACGACATAGACGGCTTTCAAATAACGACTGCTGGAAACAAGGTCATTGTTGAAGGACAGGAAGGCGGCGTAATGAGTGATGGTACCTCTTGGCCGGACAACAAAGTTTCCACAGGGCGTTTTTGTAGTGTATTTGAGTTTGAAGGAAAAATGATAAGTCGTATGTTTGTGTACGTAGACCCTGACTTCCCGAGTCGAGATTTTGAGAGAATTTCCGTGCTGTCAGGCGAGAGCAACGTGCGACAAACTGTTCAAGCCTGAATACTACCGTTACCGCATAGCATCTTTGTTATGCGGTAGTATTCGTAGTTAAGGTGTGTTGAGGGCTTTGATATCGCTTTACTCACACCTTATCAGTGCGTTAGCCACATTCCCTTACTGATAGAAATGCTACTTTCTTCAATCGTCCTGTATTATGATAATGAAAAGGATTGCATTAATTTTAAGATTAAAATGAACCAAAAATTTTTTCTAAAACTACTCCCTGTCCCTTTTCTTCTAACCGGTTGCCAGTCTACGCAAAGCCAGCTACAGCCTATACCTGAAAACGTATTATCAAACCTATCGACTCAATGGGCAGTAGTAGAAGCCTGTTTTCATTCCGATGCTTATAGCTTAGAGCAATCGGTAAACTATCGAGAGGCCATTAACTATTCTTTTTCTACTTGGCTAGTCGATCAGTCCGATATCGATCAGTCTGTAAATGAAGCTCGTGTAGCGTTATCAGAATATCAGTCTCAGAATGATGGTTTAGGAACAACATGTAAGGATTGGCACCTACCCCTAGAATCTGGATTGCGAGAAGTTAACAATCATAAGAATCAAGTGGCGATAGACCAACAGCGAGCACATGAAATACATAAAGCAAACGCTTCTAAACCTGTAACGTATTCAACACCAGCATCTACTTCGACTAGTAATGTTGTTCACTGTTACAAATTGGAAGACGTTAGCTTGGATAAGAACATTCAAACCTTTAATGGAATGATATGCCCTATAGGCTGGCTTAAATATTATGGCTATTAATGTATTTGATTAATACAGTACTTAAGAATGAACTCTAAGTTTAATTTTTAGTTCAAGATTGGGTTTCTTGTTTACAATGTTATGTTTCCAGTTGGATTACCGTATTCGAATAGATTGACGAAGTTAATCAATATATGTGTATTGATGCTTACTTTTTATCGAGTTATCTTTGTTTGATAGCCATTAAAACGAGTAAGGAAACAAAGTGACTGTGTTAACAAAAGGCATACACCACGTAGGTTTAACCGTATCTAACCTAGAAGCAAGCGCGAAGTTTTTCACTGAACAATTAGGTTGGAGTGAAGTAAAAAGAAATCCAGACTACCCGGCAATATTTGTGAGTGATGGGCATATCATGCTTACACTATGGGCGGCTAAGGCTGATGCCGCCACTCCATTTGACAGAAAAACGAATATTGGTTTGCATCACTTAGCTTTACTGGTAGAGACTGAGAAGCAACTCGATGAGTTGCGTGATCAATTTATGGCGTCGGGAATCGAAATTGAGTTTGGTCCCGAGCTTGTTAAAACAGGACCCGCAAAACATTTAATGTGTTACGACCTAAGTGGTATTAGGGTTGAGTTTTTCTGGGCGGGCTCATAAAACAAACATAACAAAGTTTTATAATAGGGATTTGGCACACATGGCATTGTTAGTTTGCACCGCCTTTGGTGTTTAAGGTGCTCAGCAGAAGCTTGCGTATTGAATGCCCCTCCCCTCCTACTACACATTTTGCGACTTACGAGTAAGTCCAAAAGGATAAATGTTATGTATAAAATCGGCGTTGTTTTATTTGATGATTTCACGGATGTCGATTTCTTTCTTATGTATGACTTGCTGGGGCGCACAACCGACAGTTGGACAGTAAGTATACTTGGAACTAAATCTGAACATCATTCCCACCTCGGTATGAAAGTTAAAACAGACGGACACCTTTCTGAGGTGACGAATCAAGATGTCGTTCTTATTACAAGCGGCAAACAGGGTATTCCAGCCGCTTTAAAAGATGCTGAATTTATGTCAGCGTTGAATCTTGATCCAAATAGGCAGCTAATAGGTTCGATTTGTGCGGGATCATTCATCCTCCATGAACTCGGTTTACTAAAAGGCAAGCGATTAACAACAAACCCAGATGCAAAGGATGTTCTACAAAGTATGGGAGGAGATGTTCAGGATCTGCCTCTCGTGATAGACGGTAATGTAGCGACGGCCGGTGGCTGCCTTTCACTGATGTATCTAATTGGTTGGTTAACAGAGCGGCTATTTGACTCAAACAAACGAAAAGCTATACAAAATCAATTGATACCTGCTGGGCAATTAGAGCTGTTTGAAGAGCTTATTGCCACAACTATTCAATCAGCAGAGTTAGCAAGCTCGGATAACAAGGCGTTAAATAATCATTCATAACATGTGGTGTTTTACATTACGTTAGTTTTAGTGTTTAGGGTAAGTCACACATCAGTCTTGTGCGACTTACCCTTGAACATAACGCCACTTGGGGAAATTAACTTACAGGGAGTAAATCAATTGGTAAAAATGTACGGTTCTGAAGAGACAAGAGCGTTTTGCTGTAATTGTAAAGAAGTAACGCTACATCGGTACGAAAGCTTCTCTAAAGCGCAGGAAAAGACCGAGAAAAAAGCTAAAGGTTTCTTCTCTGGTCTATTTGCAGCAATAATTGGCTCATTAATGGAAGGCGAAGCGACTGGTGACTACAAATGTACAATATGCGGCACTAATCTTCACACGCCAGATAATTTAGATTAATAGTCATTGTCTCTAATGCCACGGCTAGTGGCACGCAACATGATTTATAGACGGCTCTAGTGGGTTTGAAGCGTATACACCTTATGCATTGCATTTAGGGTTTTGAGGTTGTGTTGCGGATCAAGTAGTGCGCTTTTATCTCTAACAAGGGGCTAAAGCAGAGCAAAAACAAGGGACAAGAAAAGAAGTAGTTTTACTTGAGTATCAATGAATTACAGACACAAAAAAGCCCACCAAAAGGTGGGCTTTTTTAAAATTTGGTGGGTCCGGGCGAACTCGAATCGCCGACCCCTACCATGTCAAGGTAGTACTCTAACCAACTGAGCTACGGACCCAAATTTTTATGTTCCTAACCATTCAATTCAGAATGGTGCGTCCGAGTGGACTCGAACCACCGACCCCCGCCATGTCAAGGCGATACTCTAACCAGCTGAGCTACGGACGCATTTCTCTGGAACGACGAGGATATTAGCTATAAGCGAACGGTGGTGCAAGCACAAATTTACCAACTTTGAACCGTTTGGCGAAAATGTAAACTCAACACGCGTTTTCAGATGATTTTATCAGCAAAGCTGAATCCTTCATGGATTAAAAGTGTGATCTATATAACTTTTATTATCTCACTTAATTGTCGTAAGGCACTTCACTGAGCATCCAAATCTGTAAGATTTGCGATACCTTAGGGCAAGTGCCGAACAAAATCTGATATTTAGGTTTAAATGGTTCGCCGATATAGGTTGTACGGATCAACTCTCCTGTTTTGACGTCTACTTGAGTGCTCACCCTGCCTTTGAAGTTTTGAAATATGACAAACTGCTCACTGTGGTAAACCATTTGCTCTCGGTAAAACAAGAAATGATCTTGGGGTGTCTCTGTCAATTCACACTCCAGTGGTTTCAAATTAGGTATCGCACTAGCATTCGATGCGATGAACAACGCCGATAAAATCCATCCGTATCGCATATGGCTGCCCTATTCTGCCCTCTTTTTCAAAGTATAGGCCCTGCCTTGATGACTGATACAAAAAAGGCTTTGATCATCTCTAATCAAAGCCCCTTGTTTCTGCTGGTTAATTGTCGTGTTTAGTCGTCCGCCTCAAACACAACGTTATAATTTTCGGTGTATGTACAATTCGGCTGACGGCTACAAGTAAAGAAACGTCTCCCTTTGAACTCACCTTGGCTTGCGGTTTTAATGATCATCGGACTGCCGCATTTTTTGCAAAAGCGCACTTCTTTATCGGGCTCAATCAAATCAATGTGTGCCGCAAGCAAACGACGTAATCGCCCAACTTGATAACTGTGCTTTATCGAAGCGCCGATTAAAGGCAGGTTGGCCGTCTTACAAACATGAATCAATAACTTTTGTCTTTCTATCTTACCCTTGTTTAGCTCCTGCCCATTATCCAATTCAACGATAACGCGCGGCTCTAGTGTCCTTGGGTCACAAATAACGTAATCAAAATAGCTTCGAGATATACGATTGTTCGCGACAAAAAACTGCTTCTTATTTTTGATTTCTTTTGGCGTAACCAAACTGGACATGTTTACTTTCGCGAATACTACGGCATGCTCCCCGACCGCCGCTCTTAACGCATTATAGAACGCACCCTCTTGACCTCTGAGCAGAGGGCCTTTCGAGCGATAAGGATAATCACGCGTGTCATCGTGCTTAATCACGTACTTTTGAATAACAAAGAAGAATAAAACCAGAAGAACAACAATGATAAAAATGTTGGTCATAAATAAAGTGCATCCAAAACAACTCGTTGCTCAAAGCGTAAATGGAAATGTTATGCAGAGCAACAAAACCTCGCAATTTTGAGGCGCCACGACGATAGCGAGAAACAGAAAATTTTGCTCACCAATAAAAACGAGCCAATCACACACTTGGATTGGCTCGTTTAAATTTTGTTAATACATTATGTATGCTAAGAATCAACTATTAGCGTCTGGCTGATTCTCTGGCATCGCATCAATAAAAGCTGGCAGTTGATTGCATGACTGCACAACAGCGTTAATGGTTGGATAAAGAGAAGTATCTACACCAAAGCGTTGTGCGTTATAAAATTGTGGTACCAGACAAATATCGACAATAGATGGCGAGCTTGTCAGGCTAAACTTGCAATCACCATTTAGTTTACGATGCTTCTGAAGTTTCTCTTCTAATGCTGTAAAACCTTTGTGGATCCAGTGATGAATCCAAGCGACTTTGCGCTCTGGCTCGCAAGCTAACTCCCCCTCTAAATACTGTAGAACTCTTAAGTTATTCAGGGGATGAATCTCCATTGCAATATCCTGAGCCAAAGCTAGCGCTTGGTATCGAAGCGGCGTTTGCTCGGGGATCACAGTGACATCCGGGTAGTGTTCTTCTAAGTATTGAATGATCGCCAGTGACTGGGTTAACTGAACCTCCCCATCCACCAGCAAAGGAACCAGTTCAGAAGCGTTTAACTCATGGTACTCGTCACTATGTTGTTCGCCACCATTGCGCACCAAGTGTACCGATTTTGAATCATACGATAACTCTTTAAGATTCAAGCAAATACGCACACGATATGCCGCCGATGATCGCCAGTATCCGTATAAAATCATGCTATCGCTCATATCGTCTCCCAACCAGCACTGTTAGTGCTTGAGATATTGGCTAACTTGTTGGTCAATCGAGCCGAATATGTTGTTGCCATCCGCATCGAACATTTCCAATCTAATAGAATCTCCAAACGACATGAAGTTAGTCGACGGCTTACCATCACGAATGGTTTCAATCATGCGAACTTCCGCGATACATGAATAACCAACACCACCCTCCTCAATCGAAGTGCCATGTTCGGTGCCTTGCTTATTAGATACCGTGCCAGAACCTATAATTGCCCCAGCAGATAGCGGGCGCGTTTTAGTCGCATGAACAATTAAGTCTGCAAAATCAAACGTCATATCGATACCCGCATTTGGGCGACCAAACGGCTTGTGGTTGTAGGTCGAGACCAGTGGTAAATGCACTTTGTTTTCGTACCACGCATCGCCTAGTTCGTCAGGTGTTACTGCCACAGGAGAAAACGCAGAAGAAGGTTTAGATTGGAAAAAACCAAACCCTTTAGCTAACTCTGCCGGAATTAGACCACGCAGTGAGACATCATTCACCAGCATGATCAAACGAATCGACTCCTGAGCCTCTGCAACACTCGCGCCCATTGGTACGTCACCAGTTACCACAGCAACTTCACCTTCGAAATCAATACCCCATTCATCACTCGCAAACTCGATGTTGTCACAAGGTCCAATAAAGGCATCAGAGCCTCCTTGGTACATCAACGGGTCCGTCCAAAAACTCTCTGGCATTTCAGCGCCGCGAGCTTTTCGAACCAACTCAACGTGGTTTACGTAAGCACTGCCATCAGCCCACTGATAAGCGCGAGGAAGCGGCGACTCACAGTAGTGCGCTTCAAACTCTTCATACCCTGCAACCGTGCCATTGTTCAGTGCAACGTATAGCTCTTCCAGTTGTGGTGCTAGCGTATCCCAGTTATCAAGTGCCACCTGCATCGTCGGTGCTAAGTTCATAGGGTGGAAAATTTCTGTCGCAGGTACGCAGCGCGTTAAGTCTTTGCTCACGACCATCAACAAACCGTCACGAGTGCCATTTTTCTTGGTTGCTAATTTCATCCTTGCCTCTTACTTCTCTTGCCAGCTATAGACGTATTCTTTGTTTTCTACTTTTTCCAGCTCATCCGAAAACTGAAGTGCGTGACGCGTATCAATCATGACCGCGACTTCGTCGGTAAAAGTCTTCTTATGCTCTCGCCCTGCTTTGAAAGCTTTTGGGTGAGGGCCATGTGTAAATCCTGCTGGATGGAATGTCACCATACCCGCTTCAATGTTGTCACGGCTGAAGAAATCACCTGCATGGTAGAACAAGACTTCGTCATAATCGTCATTGTTGTGGTAGAACGGTACTTTGAGCGCTCCAGGATCACTTTCAATTGGACGAGGAACGAAGGTGCACACCACAAATCCTGCTCCTACAAATGTAGTATGTGCAGAAGGCGGTAAATGGTAACGATGTGACATAAGTGGACGAATATCACGCCAGTTCACTTTTACTACCGCCAAATCACCATGCCAGCCAATCGCATCCAGCGGGTTGAATGGGTAAGTGATAACACTGACTTTATCGTGGCGTTTCACCTGAACCTGTGTTTGATTCTCAGAATATTGAGCACGGAACTGATCGTTGATCGACGGCGTTTCTAAAACCGCTGGATCAAACACCGCGTGGTTTCCAACCATGCCTTTTTCGGGCAATGTATAAGCCGCATCGGTATTTTCGATCATCAGAATGAACATCGGCTCGCTTGGCTCTAAACGCCAGCTCGTTGAGCGCGGGATCATGACATAATCCCCTTCGCTCACTTTCAAATGACCATAATCACAGTAGAGATCTGCCGTACCTTGGTGGATGAATAGCAGTTCGTCGCCATCCGCGTTTCTCACCAAGAAGTCCATTTTTTCATCCATACGCCAAACACGAACTTTACAATTCGCGTTGTGTAATAGATGCGGGACTGCCCAAGGGGTAATATGGCTGGCTTTCTCGACTAGATTAAAATCAAATGCTCGTGGACGTAGCTCGCCTTCCCACTCAGACCACCCCGTTGGGGCATGTTGATGATGAAAATGTGTTGCGGGGCCGAAGAAGCCACTTCGACCTGCCTCACGTTCATAAATTGCCTCTTCCGGGAAGTCAGCATGCGCTTGTTTAGAGCACACTCCCTCCCGTTGAGGGAATGTGATCCATTTATGCATCGCTCAATACTCCTCGGCGAATTTGGTCTTCTTCTATCGATTCAAACAACGCTTTAAAGTTACCCTCGCCAAAGCCTTCATTGCCTTTACGTTGGATGATTTCGAAGAACACAGGGCCGATAACGGTTTGAGTAAAGATTTGTAGCAAGATGCCATCTTTCGTTGGCGCACCATCAATAAGAATCTGCAAATCACGAAGCTTGCTTACATCTTCACCGTGGCCTTCAACACGCTGATCGACTTTCTCGTAATAAGTATCTGGTGTTGGCATAAAGTCCATGCCTCGCTCACGCAAGGTTTTGACCGTTTCGTAGATGTCGTCTGTGGTCAATGCGATGTGTTGAATACCTTCGCCATTGTATTCACGGATAAACTCTTCAATCTGTGATTTATCATCTGACGACTCATTGATAGGAATTCGGATTTTGCCGCAAGGTGCGGTCATCGCACGGCTGACAAGACCTGTCAGCTTACCTTCGATATCGAAATAACGAATTTCGCGGAAGTTACCAATGCGCTCATAGAAACCAGACCAGACATCCATGTTGCCTTGCTTAACGTTGTGCGTTAAGTGGTCGATTTCGTAAAGACCAACATTCGCTTTTGATAAACGCTCATCAGCATCATCATAAAAACGAAAATCGACATCATAAATGCTCTGCTTTCCATAACGATCGACAAAATAAAGCAAGCTTTCACCGATGCCATAAATAGCAGGAATGCTTAGCTCCATCGGCCCAATTTCCGTTTTATATTCTTTACCGCCATTCTCTAACGCATGCGCCAGAGCAACGGTGGCGTCTTTCACACGAAATGCCATGCCACAAACCGACGGACCGTGAACTTTGGCGAATCCCTCAGCTTGGCTATGCGGCTGCGCATTCACAATAAAGCTAATGTCACCTTGTCGATATAACCACGCTTCTTTTGAGCGATGCTTTGCGATTTCCGCAAAACCTAACGATATAAACAGATCTTTAAGCTGTTGAATGCCTTTGTTGTCTGCAGCGGTATATTCAACAAACTCAAATCCGTCTGTTCCTAGTGGGTTGTATGCATCAACCATGACTTTCTCCTTGTCTCAGTAGCTTTTGTTTGGACTTATTTTTCTAACTTGGCGCAGGTCTTGAGAAATTGGAATACGTGGGGAGAAATCTTTATCTTGGCGATTTTTACGCCTAATTGTAAAATATATGTTACACACAGAGGACACATCGAATCCACTTTCGTAAACATCAAACAAACTGCTTATTTTCAATATATTAGATTGATATTTTCGGCTTTACGCCAACACAAAAAATGTAAACAAGTTGTTACCTTGGCATTTTATCTTGGCAACGTAGCTCAAAAAGTAAAAGAGGGATAGAAAGCCTATTGCCCCCTATTTCTATCTGCTTCATTCATTTGGTCCTACAAAACATCAAAAGTAATGTTTCGTGACGCTTCATACAGTTCGAAAGACTCATCGGTCAGAATCGTGTCATGGATACCCCTTTATTGATTCACCTCAGTTTTATTCAAAAGTAACTGTGCCATAAGTGGTGCTCTGTTCCCTATCGAGCCGAGCCACAAGGCTTCACGCTCGATCAGAAAAAGAGACATCTAATGACACACATTAATCAAGAACGCCTAGTTAAACACTTTTGCCAACTAGTACGTATCGACAGCGAATCAAAAAACGAAAAACAAATTGCAGAAACACTGGCAGAACAGCTAGGCGAGCTAGGCTTTACCGTGCACAAGCTTCCAGTGCCTGAGCACATTTCTAACGGTTTTAACGTGTACGCCCGTTTAGACGGCAAAAAAGACGGCTCTATCCTAATGAGCTGTCATATGGATACGGTCACTCCAGGTATTGGCATTGAGCCACTCATCGAAGACGGCATTATCCGTTCAAAAGGCCATACGATTCTCGGTGGCGATGATAAATCTGGTATTGCTGCCATCATGGAAGCCGTTCGTTGTATTCAAGCGGAAAACCGTGAGCACAAAACGTTAGAACTTGCTTTCACCGTGTATGAAGAAGGCGGTTTATTCGGTTCACAATACTTCGATATGTCACACGTCACTTCAACGGAAGCAATCGTGTTAGATACGGGTGGCCCTATTGGCACCATTGTGACCGCAGCCCCAGGCCAGCAAAAGATCATGGCAAAAATCAAAGGTCGACCAGCACACGCAGGGCTTGCGCCAGAAGAAGGCATCAGTGCGATCATGGTGGCGGCTGATGCTATCAACCAAATGAAGCTGCTGCGCATCGACGAAGAAACGACAGCCAACATCGGTATGGTTAACGGCGGTCAGGCCACAAACATTGTTATGCCTGAATTAAAAATCGTGGCAGAAGCACGCTCCCTGAATGGCGATAAACTAGATGCTCAGGTCAATCATATGATCTCAACATTAGAGTCTGTCTGTAAAAAACACGGTGCAGAAGTCGAAATTGAATCTAGCCGAGCCTACGACGCTTTTGTTATTGAAGAAAACCACCCACACGTAAACGCTATAAAAGCAGCGTTTTCAGAGTTGGGAATTGACGCCTTCACAAAAGGCACTGGCGGCGGTAGCGATGCCAACAACTTTAACAAGAAAGGTCTCACAACGGTCAACCTTTCAACTGGCATGGCAAAAGTACACACGACAGAAGAGTTTATCGCGGTAAGTGATATGGTCAAAATCACTGAGTTCGTGAAACATTTCCTAGTCAGTTAACGTCGTGCCTTTTGAAGAGAGACTGACTATCTTCCCCTTCTAGCCTGTGTTTGAAGGGGATTTTAATTTGTATCGAAGCAAAATTACTTCCCGTCATGCCAACTTGATATCAGATCTTCAAAGAAATTCCCCTAGCTCACTTTTTGAGACCAGACAGCTCAACACCTGACACCCTGTTACAGTAATGTTAAAACTCGATTGTGTAGACAATTTATACAATATACATTTTTGGCATCTTTCAGGATGAAAAGAGTGAGACAAGGATGAAATTACCTAAGTTGCTTTTATTAGCGTCGATGATGAGTCCAATACTGGCAACATCAAGCTATGCCGCGCCGTATCCCGCAGGTGTGACCCTCGATGAGACACAAGAAATTACGCTAAACAATGGAGCTGAAGTTACTTCTATTGATCCAGCCAAGCAAGCCGCAGAGCCCGCTTTTAATCTCGGTCGAGACCTGTTTGAAGGTCTGGTCATTCAAGATAAGCAAGGTAAAACCATTCCTGGTGTTGCTGAGTCTTGGTCAGTCAATGACAACAATACGGTTTATACCTTCCACTTACGTGATGCAAAATGGTCAAATGGCGAAACGGTCACTGCACAAGATTTTGTCTACAGCTGGCAACGCTTACTGAATCCAAGCACTGCTTCACCCTACGCTTGGTTTGCGGCCATTCCAAATATCGAAAACTCGCAAGCGATTATGAAGGGCGAAGCCGAGCCTGAGTCTTTGGGCGTGAAGGCGCTGGATGAAAAAACATTCCAGGTAACACTCGAAGAGCCTATTCCCTTCTTTACGAAACTATTAAGTCATCCAGTGCTTGCCCCCGTTCACAAAGCGACCGTTAAAAAACATGGCAACCGTTGGACCCAGCCTGAGCATATCGTTACAAATGGTGCGTTTACTGTCTCTGAATGGAAAGTTAACGAAAAACTGGTGATGGTTAAAAATCCACATTATTGGGACGCAAGCAATGTAGTGCTGGAAAAAGTCACTTGGCTACCAATTGGTGATGCAAACGTAGTGCTAAACCGCTACCTAGCTGGTGAGATAGACCAAGCGGTTTCCATTCCTGCCGCTCAGAAGAAAAAGTTAATTCAACAACGCCCACAAGAGGTGGCAAGCACCAGTGCGTCTCTTGGCTCCACATTCTATTACCTCAACACTCAGCAAGGGCCAACAAAAGACGTTCGGGTTCGTAAAGCCCTCTCATATGCCATTGACCGTCAACTGTTAACGAGTGCTATTTTGAGAAACGGTGGGGTTCCAATGTATACCCTTGTGCCACCTCAAACAGATGGTTTTAAATCTCACACTCCTGAGTTCGCAACTTGGAACCGCCATAAACGTATCGAAAAAGCGCAGCAATTACTGTCAGAAGCTGGATACGATAAAAGCAATCCGCTTAAGTTAACGTTTACCGTACCAACTTTCTCGATGGACGTAAAAATGGCAACCACCATGGCAGGCATGTGGAAAAGCCGATTGGGTGCGCAAGTCACGATAAAACAGCTAGAACCGAAAGTGTTCTACGCACTTAAAGAGCCGACCGACATTACTCGCGGCGGCTGGACGGCCGACTACAATGAAGCCTCTACATGGTTGGATATCTTCGTTTCTAGTGGTGAGTACAACGATTCTCGTTATAACAACCCGCAATACGACGAGTTAATGGCTCGCTCAAAGACCATGAGCAACCCATCAGAACTGTATTTACAAGCAGAAAGCATGCTGATTGAAGACATGGCCATTATTCCTATTTATCGTCCGGGTAACGATCAATACCTCATCAAGCCTTACGTGGGCGGCTACGAACTGACAAACCCTGAGTCGTCGTACTACCGCAAGAATGTCTATGTAACAGCCCACTAAAAGCATGTTTTCGGTCTGAGTCGGCAAGTTCAATGTTTACTTGCCGTTCCTCATATCTCTCGGTGGAGAAGGCAACCTGAGCTCAGACCATTTTTTTATTCATAACCCTTCGAAGTGATTTCGGATGACCAAAGGATGATGGATCATGATTTGGTACATTGTTAAGCGATTAGCTATCGCTATCCCCACGCTTCTATTCATCGCACTCGTATCATTTTGGCTGATGCACATTGCACCAGGGGGGCCATTTGATATGGAACGGCCTATGCCAGAGGTGGTACGTGCGAATATCGAAGCAAAATTCCATTTGGACCAGCCCTTCCTTACTCAGTTTTGGATTTACATTGGTAATTTCATACAAGGAGATCTCGGTCCGAGCTTCGTTTATCAAGACTTCAGTGTTACACAGCTCGTCGCACAATCATGGCCAGTTTCAGCAGTATTAGGCGTGCTCTCCTTTTGTATTTCCGTTCCACTTGGCATGTTGCTTGGCACCATTGCGGCATTGAACCGAAATAGCCGCCTAGATTACGGCCTGATGACACTTTCGATGACTGGAGTTGTGGTTCCGGCTTTCGTGCTTGCTCCAGTTTTAGTCATGATCTTCGCTATTCAGCTCGGCTGGTTCCCTGCTGGTGGTTGGGAAGGAGGAAAGCTGGCTTTTCTTGTTCTTCCCGTGCTCAGCCTAGCGATTGGCTCCATTGCGAGTATTGCACGCGTCATGCGTGGCGCAATGATTGAAACGCTCAACCAACCATACATTCGAACGGCAAAAGCCAAAGGTTTGTCCACAACCTACATTTTATTCCATCACGCTTTGCGACCATCCCTGATTCCCGTCGTTGCGATGCTCGGCCCTGCGTTTGTGTCTGTCGTGACAGGCTCGGTAATTATCGACATTTTCTTTGGTACAGGTGGCATGGGACAACACTTTGTGTCTGGGGCTCTCAACCGCGACTACGGCCTAGTAATGGGCATTACTCTGATTGTCGCTTCACTCACTATCTTCTTTAACCTTGTGGTCGACTTGCTATATACGATTATCGACCCTCGTATACGCGTTTAGGAGTCCGGCATGTTAACGATAAAAAAACTGGATACACAAGCTCTTCAAGATCAAGTCGTCGACAATATTGAAGCCGTCGAAGGTCGCAGTCTTTGGCAGGATGCATGGACTCGATTTCGTAAAAACAGAGCCGCGATGACATCAGTGTATGTTTTGGCGTTCATTACCTTATGCATCACCTTCGGCCCCTCTCTTGCCGCTTTTGGCCATGATGAAATTGACTGGGAAGTGCTCATCGATCCATACGAGCTAGGGAAACCTTCACTGAGCAGTGGCCATTACTTTGGTACCGATGATCTCGGGCAAGATGTCTTTGCTCGCACGATGCAAGGCGGCAGGCTCTCTATTTTGGTGGGTTTTGTCGGCGCCTTAGTCGCCGTTGTTATTGGTACGATTTGGGGAAGTATTTCCGGCTATCTTGGCGGCGTTGTCGATAGCGTAATGATGCGCATTATTGAGGTGCTCGATTCGGTGCCATTTATGTTTATGGTTATCCTGTTTGTTACCCTTTTTGGCAACAACATCTACCTGATTTTTATCGTGATCGGAATGGTATCTTGGCTGGGCATTGCCCGTGTTGTACGTGGTGTCACCTTCGGTCTAAAAAAGCGAGAGTTCATCGAAGCCGCACACTCTATTGGGGTTTCTAAATTGACAATTGTCCGACGCCATGTTCTGCCTAATGTTCTTGGGATCGTGATGGTTTATTCCTCCTTAATGGTACCAGGATTCATTATGTTCGAATCGTTTTTAAGCTTCTTAGGGCTTGGTGTTCAACCACCAGACACGAGCTGGGGGATCCTGATTTCCGAAGGCGCAAAAACAATTGACGTTGCATTGTGGATGCTGCTTTTTCCCTCTCTGTTTTTAGTTGCCACCCTCTTTTGTTTTAACTTCATCGGCGATGGCTTGCGTGATGCTCTTGACCCGAAAGACCGATAAGGACAAACCCATGCTATCTATTGAAAACATGAACGTGCGCTTCGATACGCCAGATGGGCAAGTGCAAGCGGTCAGTAATCTCTCCTACTCGATTAAAGCGGGCGAAACTCTTGGGATTGTTGGGGAATCAGGTTCGGGAAAAAGCCAGTCTGTTTTCGCATTAATGGGGTTAACCGCGGATAACGGCGCCGTGTCTGGAAGCGCAATGTTCCACGGTGATGATTTACTCGCGATGTCTAAAAAGCAGCTCAACCGCATCCGTGCAGAGAAAATCGGAATGATCTTTCAAGATCCGATGACGTCACTCAACCCATTTATGAAAATTGGCAAACAGCTTTGTGAAGTTCTCATTATTCATAAAGGAATGACCCGAAAACAAGCAAAAATTGAATCGATTCACATGTTGGATGCGGTGCGTATTCCCTCTCCCGAAACTAGGATGAATCAATACCCTCACGAATTATCTGGCGGAATGCGTCAGCGAATCATGATAGCGATGGCCTTGTTGTGTAAGCCCGAGTTGTTAATTGCAGACGAACCAACCACCGCGTTAGATGTAACCGTTCAAGCTCAAATTTTGACGCTATTACGAGACTTACAACAAGAGTTCAATACGGCTATTTTACTGATCACTCACGATATGGGCGTCGTCGCCGAGATGTGTGATCGCGTATTGGTCATGTATGGTGGTCAAAAAATGGAGCAATCAGATACCGAGACATTGTTCGCTCAACCTGCGCACCCCTACACTCAAGGCCTGCTAAAGGCGATTCCTTCCATCACTGAAGATATGCCGCGTTTACCAACCATCCCAGGTAACCCACCAAGTGCGTTGATTAACCATCAAGGGTGTCCGTTTAGAGAGCGGTGCGAGCATCGAGAGACGCGTTGCCAATACGAAACCCCACGGTTTTCTCCATTAAACACGAGCCAGTCCATTGCCTGTCACGTTAAAGCACCCAGTGTTATCACTCCCATTCAAATAAAAGCTTAAGGAGGCGTTATGAATAAAAAAGAAGTCCTCATGTCTGCTCGTGATTTAAACGTCCACTTTCCTGTTTCACGTCATCTTATTACAAGTCGACGTAAAATCGTGAAAGCGGTCAATGGTATCGACTTAGATGTTTACCGAGGTGAGACACTTGGCATTGTGGGGGAATCAGGCTGCGGAAAATCAACACTTGCACGCGCCTTACTTCGCTTAATTGAACCTACACATGGCGAGTTGACTTGGAAAGGTCAAGACATGCTCGGGTTTAGTAAAAAAGAGCTTTCCTCTCGACGCAGAGAATTTCAGATGGTGTTTCAAGACCCATCCGCTTGTTTGAATCCGAGGTTAACCATCTCAGAATGCATCGCCGAACCACTGCTCACCCACGAGCCAAAGCTTAAACGGGCAGAGGTAGAAAAGCGTGTCATCGCTATGATGGATAAAGTGGGTCTCTTGGCGAGCCAGCGAAACCGCTATCCACATGAATTTTCCGGAGGTCAATGCCAGCGTGTGGGCATTGCCAGAGCATTAATTCTCAATCCAGATTTGGTCGTGTGTGATGAACCCGTTAGTGCGCTAGACGTCTCCATACAAGCTCAGGTCATCAATCTTCTAGATGATCTTAAACAAGAAATGGGGTTAACACTGGTGATGATTGCGCATGACTTAAGCGTGGTGCGCCATATCAGCGACCGCGTTATGGTGATGTATCTTGGTAAACCTATGGAAGTAGGACGTTACGATAAAGTATTTGATGATGCACAACACCCCTACACCAAAGCACTGTTATCTGCTGTCCCGATAGCTAATCCGCAATTAGCACGTGACCGTGAAATACAACTATTGCCCGGCGACCTTCCTTCTCCACTTAATCCACCGAGCGGTTGCGTTTTTCGTACTCGATGCCCAGAAGCCACCGAAGTATGCGGGCAACAGAACCCAATAAAAACAGGCTCGGAGCAGCATCATATCTATTGCTCAAATATGACTTTAGGAACCATTTAATGAACAATACTAACTCAGTAAACCAACGCCTTACGTTATTGCGTGAGGCAATGTCCTTTCACAACGTGTCTGCATATATCGTGACCAACAATGACCCACATAACAGTGAATACTCAGCGGTTCATTGGTTAGCGCGAAGCTGGATTTCAGGTTTTACCGGCTCAGCAGGCGATGTCGTCATTACCCAACAAGGTGGTGGCCTGTGGACTGATGGTCGTTACTATATTCAAGCTGAAGAACAGTTACACGGCACAGGACTTGAACTGTTTAAAGCCAAACAACTAGAAACACCGACAATTGCCAAATGGCTGGCTACCACGCTCCCAGAAAACAGTATTGTCGCGGTTGACGGGCGCGCCATCAGTTACGCTTTTTATCAAGGCCTCAAACAAGCCTTTGAAACGAAAAACATTAAGATCATTGTCGACCTGGATTTACTCACACCGATTTGGCTTGAAAGACCACCTCGCCCAAGTGCACCCGTATTCGAGCACCCCACCGCTTTTGCTGGCGTTGACACAGAAAATAAGTTAGCGAGAATCCGTTCTTGGTTAACCGAGAACCAAGTAGATAGCTTATTAGTGTCAACGCTAGATGATGTCATGTGGACAATGAATATTCGAGGTGGTGATACGAATTACTGCCCAGTTTCTGAAGCCTATCTAATCGTAGAGCAATCACTTGCGACACTGTTTATTGATAAGGCCAAACTGCCTCAAGACGTTGAAAGAGCACTGACCGAGCAGAGTGTACACATTCGCCATTACAACTACGTAAGTCAGTATTTGAATCAGCAATGTGAGGGATTATCGCTCGCTTTTAGCCCGACCCACACAGCCAGCTTATTGGTGAGTTCGATTGAACGGAATGTGAATCTAAAGCCAATGGCTTGCCCTGTAACGGCAATGAAGGCCATAAAAAATGCGACCGAGCTAACTAGCCTAGAACAGGCATTAACAGACGATGGTGTGGCAATCGTAAGGTTTATGAACTGGCTAGAAGAGCAAGTTCCAAGCGGACTCGTTACAGAATTATCTGCTGAGGCACAACTGAATCACTATCGCCGTCAAACCCGACATTATGTAAGTGACAGTTTCCGCACTATCGCAGGCTTCGCGGCTCACGGGGCAAAAATGCATTATGCCGCCGATGAAGAAAGCAATGCGGCAGTCAATGAAAGCAACTTCTTTCTCGTCGATTCTGGTGGCCAATACCTTGGCGGGACAACAGACATCACCCGTACTTTCCACTTCGGGTCACCGACCATTAAGCAGCGCAAAGATTATACCTTGGTGCTCAAAGCGGTCATCCGACTGACTCAGACTCGATTCATGAAAGGCTCTACGGGTGCCAATCTTGATATCATGGCGCGTGGCGTCTTATGGCAACATGGTATTGATTACAAGTGCGGCACTGGACACGGCGTGGGCATTTGCTTGAATGTTCACGAAGGGCCACAAAATTTCTCGCAAAGCCACCACGAGGTTGAACTAAAACCGGGTATGGTCATTACCAATGAACCAGGCGTTTATCGCGAAGGTGAGTACGGGGTAAGAATAGAGAACATTCTTAAAGTTGTAGAAGTAGAACAAAATGAGTTCGGCACGTTCTACGGTTTTGATACCATCACTCTTGCTCCAATTGCGACCAACGCCCTTGATTTATCAATGCTAGATCAAGCAGAGCTAGACTGGCTCAATCATTACCATTCACGAGTCTATCAAGCACTTAGCCCTTTTCTTGATACGCAAGATAAAAACTGGCTTCAACGCACAACCCAACTTATTGAGAAATAGGATATCAGCAAGCTTTATAACGTTTTCATTTTCATCTCAAACTCCTTGTTTGCCAGCCTTCGGGCTGGTTTTTTTTATAGAGATAACGGCGTGAAAAACAAAAACGCCCCGCAATGTTAGCGAGGCGATCAATTAAATTAAAATGATGCAGTTAAAATGCCCTACTGACGACACTTCTGAGCATCAAAATCAACGACGATGGCGGCATTCTCAAAGTCACCAGAGACTTTAACGTAGCCCCAGTAGTTACTCTGATTTGACAACGTAATACACTCTCCATTACCAATATTATCTGACCACCCGTGACGATTAGTATCATCCGGCCAACCAGAGTTACTGTATTCAAGCTTTAGGTTGCCCGTACCATTCCCCGTCGTTATCGCCAGATTTGAGCTCTCATTCACCGCTAGCACGCTTAGCCAAATGGTTTGTTGATTTGCCAAGCAAACGGGCTCTCCTGCTGTTAGGCGCCCACCGCTTACTTTACTTTGCACCGCGCAGTCTTGTGGCAATGTGTCATTACCGCCCAACGTTGAGATAACAACACTATGAGTGGCGGTTGCCGTCAAGCCTTCACTGTCTGTCACACTTAGACTGACCGAATACTCCCCTTCACTCCCATATTGGTGCGTCGGCTTGGTTTGTGTACTTGTCGAGCCATCACCGAAGTCCCATAAGACGCTGACGATCTTCCCGTTTGGGTCTGTACTGTTTTCACTGCTAAATGTAATGCTTTCACCGACTTTCCCCTTGTTGTTTGCGGTTATGACTGCATTAGGTGCACCATTTGAGACAAGGGCTTGCTGCCACTGCTCAAACTCACTTTGATATAAATTCGCCCATTGGGTGATCGTTGCCTTGTAATTGCTCCAATTCCCTTGGCGTGTTTCCACCAGCATTTGGTTTACGTCATCTTTATGATTTTCAAACATAAAACGTACAGCTAAGTACCCCCAACGATAAATTCGATCGACATCAAACCCATCATAAGTAGTCTCGAAAATCTCACTTAAGGTATATGTCGAGCCGTCTAAAATCGTCTCAAGTGCTGCTTGGTTGTCATTTTCTTGAGCGACATACTCTGCAATGCCTTCACTCCACCACACTATTTTTTCAGTTGGATGACTAAACCCTCCATAGAGATCAAATCGACCATCTAAGTAATGCACGTATTCGTGCTCTAGGTTCCAGACAAAGTGATCCGCGTTCGCATAAGAGGCTTCATAAGCAATAAAGTTGGGAATATTCCCCGGCTGGGAAGGGTCGCCCTCCAAGTACATACCGCCATTGTCAGTACTAATATCGAAAATTGGCCCTGCGTACTTACCATAATCAGTGCTTGAATCGAAGATATTGACTTGGAGCTGAGTGTTGTGGTCATCTTTTACTGGCTGTTCACCCGTTTCTAAAGACTGATGAAAGTAACCCTCTTCGTAACCCATTTTAGAACATGCGGCCGCGTGTTGCTCTTGCGTCATATTCTGGGACAATATTCGAATTGTCGGACTACAGGTATAAGTTTGCGATAGCACCAAGCCTTTTAGCTCAGTTTCGAAATTACAAATTCCGAACTCACTACAATCTGCGTAATATGAGGCGGTGTCCGCCGCCGCAAGCCAAACCGCGTCACCCCGACCATACATTTCATACTGTTCAAAGATTCGACTCAGCTGACTCTTCACAACAGAACTCGCGTTACCCGTATACTTGGTCAGACGCCCGAGCTCTCGCCCCGCATTCGCGGCCATAAACTCATCTTCAGCACCGATTGATGACGCCCTCAGAGCAAAATCGCCTAAAGCTTTGGCAAGGTCTGTTTGGTTACCAATTACTTGCACAAATTGCTCGTTCCACTGCCCACCAAACAAAATAGTGAAAACACCATTAACCGCATTGCGCATATACCAGTGCTGGGCGTATTGATCATTCCAACGTGTAAGCCACTGGGTCACTTGCGGTAAGTACGCGTGCTGCAAGCCCGCACTATCCATAGTGATGATGACTTCACTAAGCACTTTGCCGTGACGGTCGCTGTTCTCGTAGAAATTTGCGTTGTTAACAAACGCATCCACGGATTCTTTCACCGCTGGGGTGACCCATTCAATAAATGAGATGTTGTCATTGTAAAACTCGGCGTAATAACCTGCGCGTAAGTATAAGAACAACGTTTCTAGTTCATCGCTCCCGCCACCTGTATACCCCTTCGCCAATGTCGTAGTACGCTTCGCAATGTTGTACATATGATCGGAGCTAAATACCGACTCTTGAATCCGACTTTCAGCAGAGAATAGCTGGTTCACACACGTCGCGCCCTGACTTAAAATTTCGCCGATCAATTGGTTACTGCTTTCGGTAACCAATGCTTCCAAATCACAAGCAGTGCTCGACTCATCAAGGCTTTCAAGTGACTGTACTCGAGTTGCCTTGGAGGGCTGAATAGGGAGAGTTGCGGTTGGTTGGTATTCAACTCGATTGGATTCAACACCGTGTGTATGAGCCGAATGTGCATGTTGCTCTGTAACTAGAGAAACTGGCTCGCTTAACGCAAATACGCCAGTGCTGGTTAATGTTGTCGCAATCGCGACACTCAAAGTCTTCAGTTCCATCTAATTTCTTCTATATTGAGTTTTCCTTAGATGCATTACGTCTTTTGCATCGCCACTGCCCTTATTACTGCAAGAGCATCTCCATATAATCTACTCGCAAGACAAGAAGAAACATTTTGTTAACAACTAGATGTGGCGGTATCAGTTTTTGGTACTCGAGTTGCCGTTGCACGGGCTTGCCAGAAATCGATTTGCTTTAATAATATTGATCAACTAGTTGTTTATCTTTCCATTCAAATATCTTTTATTGCTCCTCACAAAAGCTATAAAATGGTTTCTTTTCTTTTTGCTAAACAACTCCTATGACCGACGCTGATATTGAGCTACAACACCTTTGGTTAGAAGTGCAAGCCGAACGCTGGCAAAACCTGCCACGCTTTTTATTCAGTTACTACTGCTACAAGCACAACCTTGTCAGTAAAACCAACAAAGTTTGCTGGGAGACGGCACGTGCAAGACTGCCCGCTTCAACATCAATAAAAGAGCGAAAAAAGGCGGTGGTTGAACCGTTAGTCTCTGAGGAAACCGTCGTTGGGTTATTGAAATCCATCAGCAAAGATGGGGAAATGACGTTTAACGTGATGGTAACCACACTTAATGCGTTTTTGCACTATGTTGTGATTAGCAAGGAAGAGAAAGCCCGACTTAAACCAAACATGCCAGCTAGTTGGTATCAGCGATCAAACAAGTCGCCTTTGGCACGTTTCGAGCAGGCTGGCATTAATCTACAGGAGTGACATGTCAGTCATCGCTGATGATAAACACAAAAGACAAGCGCCTACAATGAGGCGCATTTGATCAAAAATTGAGGTGCCCCTAAACAAAAGTGCAAAGTGACCAACAAAGCAAAAGTTTGGTTATTCTTGAATGCCTCGAATGCGTACATTACGTCTACGTAAAACTTCTAATGTCACGAGCAAACACACCGACATAAAAATCAACAACGTAGCGACCGCCAATATGGTCGGACTAATTTGCTCTCGAATTCCTGACCACATCTGCCTCGGAACGGTTTTTTGTTCTGCCCCAGTCAGGAATAACGCCACCACAACCTCGTCGAACGATGTGCCAAAGGCAAACAAGCCGCCAGAAATCATCCCCGGACGAATCAGCGGAAAGGTAATGTGTCTGAAAGTATAAACAGGGTTTGCGCCTAAGCTAGCCGCCGCTTTTACCAGGCTATGATCAAAGCCGCTTAAGGTCGCAGTAACGGTAATGACAACAAAAGGCGTACCTAACGCGGCGTGTGCCAAAATGACGCCTAGATAAGTTTGTGATAAGCCAAGACGTGTGTAGAAAAAGTACATCGCAGCAGCAGAGATAATGACTGGTACGATCATGGGTGAGATCAACAGCGCCATAATCGTATTGCGAAAAGGCAAGTTACTACTGGCTAAACCCAACGCCGCCAGAGTTCCTAGCCCTGTTGCAACGAGTGTCGCCATAAAAGCAATAAACGTGCTGTTTTTCAGCGCCAACAGCCACTGATCACTAGTAAACATTTCTTGATACCAGCGAGTAGAATACGCTGCCGAGTCAAGGTTTAACATCCCCTCGGTAAAAGTAAAGTAAGGCGTTGCATTAAACGATAACGGGATGATGGTCAGAATTGGAGCGATTAAAAAGAACAGCACCACCCCACAAAAAGCTAAGTAACCTGCGTAAGCAACTCGCTCTACTTTTGATGCATAGTTTGGTAATGCCATGGTTATCCCCCTACCTTAAGGTTGCTAATGCCAACCACACGGTTGAACATATAAAACAGAACCAGTACAACGAACAAAAGCAGTCCACCCAATGCGCCAGCCATCCCCCAGTTCAGTGATGTCTGCATATGATAGGCAATCATATTGGAGATCATCTGTCCGTTTCTTCCACCAACCAAAGCGGGCGTAATGTAGAAGCCAATAGAAAGAATGAAAGTAAGCAAGGCCCCCGCACCTATCCCCGGTAACGTAAGCGGCATATAAACTTTGATGAACGCAATGAAAGGCGTCGCGCCTAGAGAACGAGCGGCACGGAAATAAGTTGGGCTAATTCCTTTCATTACGCTATACAGAGGCAGGATCATAAAAGGCAACAGAATGTGCACCATAGACACCACCGTTCCGAAGGTATTGTGAATCATCTGAATTCGCTCAGAAGTAAAACCCGACCAAATAAGGAGATCATTAATGACCCCTTGGTTTTGCAGCAGAACAATCCAAGACGTGGTTCTGACTAACAATGATGTCCAAAATGGCAGCAGCACAATAATTAAAAGTAAGTTCGCGCGCTTATCAGGTAAATTGGCAAGCAGGTAAGCAACGGGGTACGCCATCACCAAACAAATTAAGGTGATTGAAATAGACATCCAAAAAGTTTTAAAGAAAAGGTCGACGTATATTTGGCGTTTTTCTGGTTGGGGCTCAATGTCTCCAAACTCATTCACTTGCAAGTCTAGCGCTGCAAGATAGTGACTGAATGTTAATGCGCCACTAAGATTCTTAAACGCCGCCCAATATTTAGGATTAGCCCAACGCTTATCCAGCTTAGCTAGCTGTGTCACCGAGATCGGCAGCGACGTCAAACGAGACAACTTTCTGCCGGTTTTCATGAGTAAACTGCGCATACCAGACTCTTCAATATTCATCCGGTTGGCTATTTTCGGTAGCTCTTTGCTTTGATAAAGCGCAAGTACTTCAACAGAGAATGCCTCAATGACTTCTTGATGAGGCTGACCTTGATAATCCCAACTTTCTAAGGCTTGAATAGTTTGTGGTAGTGAAAGGGATATTTCTCGGTTATCCACGCTTCGATAAAGCATGTCGAGGATAGGAAAAGCAAACGTAAGCAGAATAAAACACACCAATGGCGTTGTGAGCATAATGGAGCGAAGCTTTTTTCGGCGCTCCGCCTTTTGCAACTGCGCTTTCAGATTGGTTTCTTGCTCATGAACTTGGCGTTCGATCTCCAATACAGAATCTAATGCGGTTAGCTCTCGACTCATGCTGCTACCTCGCTACTTTGAGTTTGTGTCCCATCAAGAGCATGGCAATCGTCACTTTGCCAACCAATACGACAAATTGCGCCAGGCGTTAACTGCAAGTGTTTACGATTATCGTTAGGTACTTTAACGATGAAGTGACCAACGCTCTCTACTTCGACGACCAGACGATAATGATCACCGTGATAAATCAATTCTCGTAGGACGCCTGAGACTTGGTTCTCGCAAGACGCTTTCTCTGGTTGAATAACAATCTTTTCTGGTCGAATGGAAAGTGTTGTTCTCTGCCCTTGCTCAGAGACTCTGACAGGTTTCGCAGTAAATGACTCTTTCCCAACGAGCACTTGGCAATACTTTCCGTTCCACTCTTTGACTAAACCTGAGAGTTGGTTGTTTTCTCCGATAAATTGTGCAACAAACGTATTACTCGGAGATTCATAAAGCTCGGTTGGTGTCGCGAGTTGTTGCACTTCGCCGTGATTAAAAACCGCAATACGGTCGGACATAGTGAGAGCTTCGTCTTGATCGTGCGTCACATACAAAATGGTGATACCAAGCTTTTCATGCAAATGTTTAATTTCCATCTGCATTTGCTCACGCAGCTGCTTATCTAACGCGCCTAGTGGTTCATCCATCAAAACTAGTTTAGGCTCAAACACTAATGCTCGCGCTAACGCGACACGCTGTTGTTGACCACCTGATAACTGCTTTGGGTATCGAGTCGCAACATGCTCAAGCTCGACCATTTCTAATACACTCTGAACTTTGCTTTGAATCGTGTCACTGTCGAGTTTTCGCACCTTTAAAGGAAACGCAAGATTCTCAGCAATGGTCATATGTGGAAACAACGCATAGTTTTGAAACACCATACCAATATCGCGCTTGTGCGGCGCGAGATGATTGACAGGAACGCCATCAATATAAATGTCTCCACCGGTCGCAGTTTCAAAACCTGCTAGCATCATCAAGCAAGTGGTCTTGCCCGATCCTGACGGCCCCAACATAGTAACAAACTCTCCAGGAGCAATATCTAAGTTGAAGTCTTTCACCACCAAATTCGTGCCATCGTAGGTTTTCTTAACGTGTTGAAAGCTGACATAGTCCTTGTTTTCCGTGCTCATGACTTCCCTCTTCTCATTTTTTGAATATTACGAATGAGTAGAGCGTCAGTTAACGCTCTACTAAACAGCACAATTACAGATTGTATTTGGATAGGTCTAAGCGGGTTTCTAACGCATGTTCAACCATTTGAATGACTTGTTGACGCTCTTCACCTTGTAAGAGTTGGCGTGGCGCACGAACTTGTTCAGAGCCACGTCCGCAGACTTGCTCGGCCAATTTTATGCACTGAACCAGCGTAGGAATGGTGTCTAAACGCAGTAGGGGTAAGAACCAACGGTAGATCTCTAACGCTTCAGCATAACGACCTTGGCTTGCCAGTTTATAAATCGCAACGGACTCTTCTGGGAATGCGTTGGTTAAACCAGAAATCCAGCCGGTCGCACCTAGCATCAATGATTCAAGAGCGATGTCATCAACACCACTGAACACGGTAAAGCGGTCATCAAATTTATTGTAAAGCTCGGTGATACGACGAGTATCAGTGGTCGACTCTTTAATAGCTACAATGCTTTCAAACTCAGCCAGTTTCACCATGATATCGAGGTTTACATCGACACCATAAGCAACCGGGTTGTTATAAATCATGATTGGCATTTCTGGCGTTGCTTTTGCTAGCGTGCGGTAATATTCGAACGTTTCGCTCTCAGACGTGCGGTAAACCATGGCAGGCATCACCATACAACCATCGATACCAATTTTGTACGCATCCTGCATGTAATCAACAGCTGCTGTGGTAATAGACTCTGCTGTACCAGCAATCAAAGGCACACGGCCATTTACGACTTCTTTTGCCGCTTGCAAGACCTGGCGTTTCTCCTCCGGGTACAACGCACAGTTCTCACCGACAGTGCCCAAGCAGATAATGCCATTCACACCATCTTTAATTTGGTTATCTATAACAGTTTGCGTTGCGTCTAAGTCGATTGACTGATCTTGACGAAATTGCGTACTGACCGCCGGATAAACACCTTTCCAATCAATTTTCATGAACTACTTTCCTTATATGTATATTGTATGCAATTTAAATGAACGAGCAAAAATGCTCAGACATGGCTATCTATGCCATTTTCTAACAACACCGCCTTTACAGCGGCCAAATCAGCCAAAGCACTGCCAACTGATTTGTATAAAGTAATGACCTCATCGTTTTGACGTCCTGAGATTTGTTGGGCGCAAAGCTGCGGTAATTCCCCTTTGATATCGTCTGACGTGAATACGCCCTCTTGAATTGGAATGAGAAGATCGCCCGCTTCGGCTAATACATTAATACGGCTATCAACATACACCTGTGCTCGTTGCACTGCTTCGGAGTCACATTCACGCTTGTCCAAGTCATGATTACCGACCAAATCAATATGGGTGCCCGGCTGCACGTCTGCGCCATTAAACAAAGGCTCTGCTGATGCAGTAATACAGCTGATGATGTCAACGTGTTTGATAACGTGGTCCACATTTTCTACGACTGAAACACGGAACCGACGCTCATCAGGAAGCGACTGATACTCTGAAGATGACACAATGGCATCTACCGTCGCCTCGGCTTTGTCTGAGTTACGCCCCCAAATATAAACCTGCTTAAGTGGGCGAACCGCAGCGTATGCCCACGCAAAATAAGGCGCAAGATTGCCCGTTCCGAAGATCAACAGACGATCAGCATCGGGACGCGCCAAATAGTCCGCTGCCAACGCAGAAGCTGCGGCGGTGCGCCAAAACGTTAAAACTTTACCGTCCACGAGTGCGAGCGGCTCACCATCGTTTCGTCTGAAAACAAGCAGCTTAGATGCAAGCGTATCTTTGCCTTGCTCGGGATTATGCGGGAAATACGTAAAGGCTTTCACCGCAATCAACTCCTGGTTCCAAGCTGGAAGTAGCGCAAACGCCTCGTATTCTCCCTCTTCTAAGGGCATGACTCGGCGTTGAGGTATTGTTGCTGGCCGCGAGTACATTTCACGCATCGTTTCAATAAGAGACTTCATTGTTAAACATTGCGCGACTTGCTGTGCTTCGATGACTTTCATTATTTCTCCGAAAACATAAATACAGTTGAGGAAAAGTACGGAACCTCGCTTATGGATGAAAACTCGGCCCCATACAAAAATTAACGCCTAGTTAAGCAGCCAGGTGTTGAACTCTTCATTGAGTTCATCTGCGTAGTCTGACCACCATTCATCGTTAATCAGGAAGGCGGTTTGGAAGTTTTGAGGTGCGGTAGGAAGGTTCGCTAAAATGTCTGGGTTCACCTCCGCCGAAGACGACTTACGCGTAGGCCCATAGGCAACGTACTTAGCTTGATCAGCTAATGGTTTTGTTCCTGAAGAAAAAGCAATGAAGTCCAATGCAAGCTTTGTGTTCTCACTCCCTTTAGGTATCGCCCATCCATTCATGTAACCCATTTGACGGTCCCATATAATCCGAAATGGTTGACCTTCATCCTTACGGGCATTGTGGATTCGGCCGTTAAACGCCGAGGCGATCACCACTTCTTTGTCTGCAAGCATTTGAGGTGGCTGGGCACCTGTTGTCCACCACAGCACTTCTGATTTGATCGTATCCAACTTAGCAAAAGCACGCTCACGCCCCGCTTCGGTTTCGAGCAGGCTGTAGACCTCTTCTGGCTTTACACCATCAGCCAATAGTGCCCACTCAAGATTACCCTGAGGCTGTTTTTGCAATGCACGTCGACCTGGAAAAGTTTTTAGGTCAAAGAGATCGGTCAACTTGCTAGGCAAAGCCTTACCTTTAAACGCGTCTTCGTTCACCGCTAATACAGTGGACACTACGATGGTATTGATTGCGCACTCGTGAATCGCACCATCAATAAAATCCTCTTGTGCTGGTGTTCCATCTGCGCCCGGAGGCAAAATACTTGGGTTCACTGGTTCTAGTAACCCTTCGGCGCAACCACGAACAATGTCTGGCTTGTCGAGAGAAACCAAATCCCAGCGCACGTTGTTCGCTTCCACCTGCGCTTTAATTTCGGCTAATCCGCCGCTGAAATCCTCGGATACGATCTCGACACCTGTTTTTTTAATGAAAGGCTTGTGATATGCCTCCACTTGGCTCTTGGTGAATGCACCACCCCAAGATACGACCGTCAATTTGTCTTCAGCATAAGCAGAGGTCCCCAACAGCATTCCTGAAATCAACAGCGCCAATGGTGCTTTGGTCATTCGTGACATGTTTTACTCCTTTTGGTTGTTTTTCTGGAGGCATCCGAGTACGGCTGCTGGACACCATTTTTGTTAAAATTAAGTTAACATTAGCATTTAATATATTTTATACAATATTTAATATTAAATTTTTTCAGGCGAATCGTTGTAATGAAAAAGGTCATAGATCAATCGATGTCGGCTTTCCTTCGATAAGCTCTAAAAGGAGATCTGCCGTAATCGCCGCTTGAGTTAATCCAAGGTGTTGGTGGCCAAATGCCAGTAATACATTTCCATCCCAAATGCTATCAATAACCGGTAACGAGTCGACTGTTGAAGGCCGATTCCCCATCCACTTTTCTCCTTGCTTGAGTGGATTTAACTCCGATTCAAACATCTCATCACCTAACTGAAAAAGCATTTCTGAACGTTTCATATTGGGTGGTGATTCTACATCGGCATACTCAACAGTGCCTGCCAAGCGTAGCCCGCCAGACATCGGAGTCATGATGAATTTTCTATCTGCAGAGCTAATAGGAAATGGCAGTACATCACGCTTGTCATCCACCATTAGGTGATAACCACGCTCGGCTTGAATAGGCACTTTGACTCCGGTTAGCTGCCGTATCAAAGGCTTAGAATGTACACCAGCAGCAACAATGATTCGGTCAAATGAATACGTTTGAGACTCAACCAGCACCTCGCCATTTTTCGCCAACGCAGATACATCTTTTTGTAAAACCTTACCGCCAATAACTTCAAAAGCTTCACTTAGCTCAACACAGAGCTGATAGGGGTCTAGCGTATGACCTGTATCGGGAAAAAAGACGCCGACACGAACCTTATGGCTGAGATCAGGTATCCGCTCTCGAATCTCCTCTTGTGTCCAAACTTGATACGCCACACCGTTTTTAGCCAGTGAGTTAAGCGTGCTTTGATAATTCTGAAACAGTTTCTCGTTTTCAAAAGTGAGCAATGAACCATTCATTTTTATTAGATGCGCTTTTCCGATTGAATCAAGCACGCCACGCCAACTTGCCACTGACCGCTCGTTAAGACTCTTAATCGCGTTTTTTGCCCGCTCCGCGGCTGATGGCTTGGTTTGTAATAGAAAACGAATCATCCACCCGATTGTGTTTGGAATATCTTGCCAACGGATCGAAACCGGACTTTTGGGATCTAGCAGCATTTTAGGTAATTGTGGAAGCAGCGCTGGCGTTGCAAGAGGGAAGATTTGCTCAGTCGCGATATGGCCTGCATTTCCCTTAGAGCATCCATTCCCCACGTCATTGGGATCAAAAATCGTGACTTGATAACCTTGCTGCTGCAATTTCAAGCCAATTGATAAGCCAATAATCCCCGCACCTATCACAGCGATCCTTTCCTTTTTAGTTTCATCCTTGACCAACATAAATATGCTCCGAGTCACACTTGAAAACGTAGATTGTATACAATATATTTTACATTACGTTAACATCACTATTGCTTAATTCAACCATTTTTTCAGCAAGGAGCGAAAAATGAGACAAGGAACTTTTTTCTGTATTGATGCCCACACCTGCGGCAACTCAGTTAGGCTGGTAGCAGGCGGTGTGCCTCCACTCGAAGGCAATACCATGAGCGAAAAGCGCCAATACTTTCTTGAGCATTATGATTGGATTCGTCAGGCACTCATGTTTGAGCCTCGCGGACACTCAATGATGTCGGGGTCAGTTGTCTTGCCTCCTTGCAGTGATAACGCAGACGCTTCTATTCTGTTTATTGAAACCAGTGGCTGCTTACCAATGTGTGGCCACGGCACCATTGGAACCGTCACCACCGCTATCGAAAATCGCCTTATCACTCCCAAAAAAGAAGGTCGTTTGATACTTGATGTCCCAGCAGGACAAATCGAAGTGCACTACCAAACAAAAGGTGACAAGGTCACGTCGGTAAAGATATTTAACGTACCGGCTTACCTTGCCCACCAAGACGTAACCGTGGACATAGAGGGCTTAGGTGAGCTCACTGTCGATGTTGCTTATGGCGGAAACTATTACGTAATCGTCGATCCTCAAGAAAACTACGCCGGACTTGAACACTACTCTCCAGATGAAATTTTGATGCTTTCACCAAAAGTTCGCGAAGCGGTATCTCGAGCGGTTGAGTGCGTACATCCAGAAGATCCAACAGTATGCGGTGTTTCTCATGTGCTATGGACCGGAGAGCCCACTCAAGAAAACGCCACCGCTCGAAATGCTGTGTTTTACGGTGACAAAGCGTTGGATCGCTCGCCATGTGGTACGGGCACAAGTGCACGCATGGCGCAATGGCATGCAAGAGGCAAACTCAATCAAGGAGAAGACTTTGTTCACGAAAGTATCATCGGCAGCCTATTTCAAGGACGTATAGAAGGCATTACCGAAGTGAATGGCAAAGCCGCTATTTTGCCAAGTATTGAAGGATGGGCACAAGTATACGGTCACAACACAATATGGGTAGACGATGAAGACCCATATGCGTACGGATTTGAAGTGAAGTAATAAGGATAGTAAGGAAGAATGATGAACCCACAAGAACCAACCACTTTTTACGCAGTCAACGCCTTTACTGGTGAGCCTCTACCTATTGCGTTTCCGGTACATGGAGAGCAAGAAGTTAATCAAGCCGCCTCAGCCGCCCAAAACGTTGCGCGTGAGTTTCGCCAACTAAGCAATGCAAAGCGAGCGAGCTTACTTTGCTCTATCGCCTCTGAATTGGAAGTGAAGAGTGAAGAAATCGTTGCTCGTGCTCATTTAGAAACTGCCCTTCCCGAAGCACGTTTAAGCGGTGAAATAGGACGTACAGCGAGCCAATTAAGACTATTTGCCGAGGTTGTGAGCTCGGGTAATCACCATCAAGCAATTTTCGATACGCCAAACCCAGACCGTCAACCACTGCCGAAACCAGATATTCGTCGTCAGCAAATCGCAATTGGCCCTGTCGCCGTGTTTGGTGCGTCTAATTTTCCGCTCGCATTTTCTACGGCAGGTGGTGATACGGCTTCGGCACTGGCAGCTGGCTGTCCTGTGATTGTAAAAGGCCATACCGCCCACCCTGGCACCAGTCAACTTGTTGCAGAGTGTATTGAGGCTGCACTTGAGAAAGAGTGCTTACCGCAAGCCATCTTCACGCTATTGCAAGGCAACAAACGCGCACTTGGCCAAGCACTCGTTACCCATCCAAAAATTAAAGGGGTTGGGTTTACAGGTTCCGTCGGTGGTGGCCGTGCGCTGTTCAATCTAGCTCAGCAAAGACCAGAGCCAATCCCCTTCTATGGTGAACTAGGGGCGATTAATCCAACATTTATTCTCCCTTCAGCCATACGAGCAAACGCCTCATTGGCTGAAGAGTTTGTGGCTTCTATGACTTTGGGCTGTGGACAATTTTGTACAAAACCAGGCGTTGTATTTGTCTTGAATAGCCCAGAAACGCAAGCCTTTATCGAAATCGCTCAAGGGTTAATTCGACAACAATCAACGGCCACTTTGCTAACGCAAGGAATCCGAGAAACGTATGAATCCGAAGTGGATAAGCGAGCTTCCGAAACAGGCATTAACGTAACTCGTTCTGAACAAGCAGAAGTGACCAATGTCGCACCAGCACTGTTCGTGACGGACAGTAAAAACTGGCGTAAAAACCCGCAATGGGAAGAAGAAATATTCGGTCCTCAATCGTTGATCGTAATCTGTGAAGATTTCGATGACATGTTGAAACTGAGTGATTCACTGACTGGCTCGCTCACCGCAACCCTTCACGCTACCGCTGAAGACGAAGAACAAGCCAAGCAACTGCTTCCAAGTTTGGAAGAAATCGCCGGACGCCTTGTATTCAACGGTTGGCCAACTGGCGTCGAGGTTGGTTACGCTATGGTTCATGGTGGACCCTATCCGGCTTCAACCAATTCTGCCTCAACATCTGTCGGGGCAGAGGCTATTCATCGTTGGTTGCGTCCCGTCGCTTATCAAGCTTTACCAGAATCTTTATTGCCGGATTCATTAAAAGCGTCGAACCCACTGGGTATTCAACGCGCCATAGATGGCAGTGTGTCCCAATAAAATCACCAGATGGCTCAAAAAGGCATCAACTGATGCCTTTTATTTCACTCTACTTCTCAAAACCTTCTTTCCTAGTTGGTTTGTGCCAGAAAAACAATAAACTACTAAAGTAAAATGGATTGGATACAATATTAATTTCACGGGAGACTTCAATGTCACAGAAACCTGTTTTTAAAACGCGTACTCAGCTCGTTGAGGAAGCAATTCGAACTCAGATCTTGAAGGGCGAGTTAAAAACTGGTCAACCTTTACGTCAAGATGCGTTAGCAAAAGAGTTTAATGTTAGCCGAATTCCTGTGCGTGAAGCGTTAGTTCAATTGGAAGCACAAGGACTCGTTAGCTTTGAACCTCACAAAGGTGCGACGGTCACTGAGCTATCTCCAGAGAAAATCAATGAGCTATTTGAACTGCGCGCTGTCGTGGAATGCCACATTTTAGAGCGCGCGATTCAAAATATGACAGACGCTGACCTTGAACGCGCGCGCGAAGTTCGCGAACGTTTCGAGTCAGTAGTGAACAGTGGCGACGAAGTAGAAGAATGGAGCAACTACAACTACGAGTTCCACAAAGCCCTATATGCGCCAGCCAACATGCCTGAAACTATGGACGTCATTTACAACCTGAACACAAAGTGTGACCGATACATACGCATGCAGCTATTGTTTACTACAGGCATTAAAAAGGCAGAAGAAGAGCACTTAAGCTTGTTTGAAATGTGCCAAAATCGCGATATCGAAGGCGCCAAGTACCTACTGAAAAAGCATATTCTAGAAGCAGGCACAGCGATTCGAAACCTGCTGCTTGAAAGGCAAAATATCAGCCAGTAAATGGAATAACGAATAAGGTGATATTCAAGGATGAATGTTGGACCAAAGTTTTTACTTGCAGCGCTACGACAAAAGATTAAAGAAGAAGGGCTTTGCTACAATTCCTTGTCAGAGAAAAGTGGCATCCCTTTATCTAGTATTAAACGCCACCTACATAATCCAGCTTTAGGTTTGGATAAAGTACTTATTTATCTGAACTACCTGAATACCGATCTCATCGAACTCGCAACCTTAGCCAACGAGCTTCAGCACCAAAACGAGCAAATGCTAACAGATGAAGAGAGCGCCCTTTTCGTTGAGCATCCTTATTTACTTGATTTTATTTATATGCTGACTTCTCGTGATATTAAACCGCAAGAGATAGCCCAAACTTACGGACTTTCTGATACAAGCTTACGATTCTATTTGCGTATCGCGGAAATTCTAGGATATGTCGAAAACTTCGGAGACGGCTTGTTTTACCGTTCTGGTCGTCGATTTATTATGGAAGAAGGTACGGCATTAGACACCTTATTCAAAGAGCGATTTCAACAAGATTCGCTTTCTCATGATATCAACCCAGGCGTATGTATAGGTCGCATTAGGCTCACCGAAGAGCAGAAAGTGCAAATAGAGGACGAGCTTTGTAATAAATTAGCGAAACTTAACGCAGTTAACACTTCCAACAATGAAGGTGAACTAACAAATATATTAATGCGCTGCACTCCCGGTGCTCAGATATTTTTCGCTGATGATATACCTAACATTGACGGAAGCCTATTAAAGCACGTCGCTCAACTCACTAAATTAAGTTAAAGCATCAGACAAATAAATCAAACAAATCCCAGATAACATCATATACCCCTACCAAATTATTGATTCAAAGCGTTTCCTGAATCTAATTCTGATTTTTATTTAGCAAGCATCGCTTAGTCAACTAAGAACTTGTCTTAATTTCACACTTATTAATTGTCTTGTTAGATCTTTTGAAATAGACAGAAAACTTAAGTAATGACTAATTTAGCTTAAGGATAAAAGACAACTTTTTTACGTTATTTACCTCACACTATTTAACTATAAATTTGCAGACGAACAAATTAAATTAATACATTCACCTAGCTAATAAAAACAAAAGCAAAACACATAATTATAATTCTATTATTTATAAGGACATAGAAAAGTGAAATTTAAGTATTCTTTAGCAACGGCAGTCACTCTCGCATTATTACAAGGCTGTGGCGGTGGCGGCGGTGATAGCTCATCACCTACTCCGTCCACTAGCAGTGCAAACGGTCCAACATGGAAAGTTCATGATTTTAGCCAATCGTCGAAAACGTTTATCAACCAATGTGAAACGCCCCGCGTCGGACTGGACCCATATGACAACTATGCCGCCTATCCAGATAAATTGGGCTCTGCATTACACGAAAAACTCTTTTTAAGAGCTTTTACTAACGAAACGTATCTATGGTATGACGAGGTTCCTGATAATAATCCAGCAAACTACAAAACTGTTACTGATTACTTCAATACGCTGGTCACCTCTGCTACTACCGCGACGGGTAAACCAAAAGATCGCTTCCATTTTACCGTCCCTTATGAGGATGATATGAAATCATCGCAATCCGGTTTAGTTGCTGGATTTGGTTTTAACTGGGCATTCCTACGTGGCGTACAACCTCGAGACGTTCGTATTTCCTACACTGAAGAAGCCTCGCCAGCTGATAGAAGCGGCATTGCTCGTGGTGATAAGCTTTTGAAAATCAATAATATTGATGTGGTTAACACCGGTAGTCAGTCCGACATTGATTTTATCAACAAAACGCTCTTTAACCCTGACATCAATCAAGATTACACCTTCACATTTGAGAGTGTTGACGGTCTAGAGAAAACCGTGACGCTTACCGCCTCTGATGTCATGACCTCTCCAGTTAAAAATGCCAAAGTGATTACACACAATGGTATGCGGATCGGCTATCTGCAATACAACTCCTTTGAACCAAGCGCTCAAGCCCCGCTTATTGAGGCATTCAGTACGCTCTCAGCAGAGAATGTTGACGAGATCGTCGTTGATTTACGTTACAACGGCGGTGGTTTAGTCCTTCAGTCCTCGCAAGTAGGCTACATGCTAAGCGGTGCTGGTCAGAACCGAGTCTTCAGTGAATTGATTCACAATGACAAAGTGATGCGTACCATTAAAGATGGGGATAACATCTATCGCTTTACAAGTCTAGCAATAGACTGGGCAGCACAGAAATATTCGGACCAAGTGCTTCCGACACTGAACAAAAAGCGCGTATATGTGCTGACTTCAGGAGGCACGGCTTCCTCTAGTGAACTGCTAATCAACGCTTTGCGCGGCATTGATGTGGAGGTTATCCAAATAGGCTCAACAACCACAGGTAAACCGTATGGGTTCTCACCAGAACAAAACTGCGGCACTATGTACTACACTATTCAGTTCAAGTCGGCGAACGAGAAAAAATTTGGCGACTTCGCTGATGGTTTTATTCCTACTCCAAAGAGCCAAATCAATACCGAGCTAGGCTTAAACAATAGAGTGGAAGGTTGCTGGGTCAATGACGACCTAACAAAACCATTAGGCGATCCGTCTGAAGGTATGCTTTCTGCGGCGCTAAACTACATGGAAACAGGAACCTGTCCGCCAGCATCCCCTTCAAGTTTCAACGCCATGCCGCGTAACATTTCATCTCCGGAGCTAAGCGATCTTCGCTCTCCGCTACGAACAGAGGCAATTCATGTTGAGATCAACTAACTTTTTACGAATGCTGATTCGGGTTGCGCTTTTCCTAGGGACTTCGATTTCTTTGATAGGATGTCAAGCTATGTCACAAGAACCCGTTGAAGCATTGAGTAAAAAGAACTCTCCAGAAACAGTCATAGAAATTCAAAACGCGATCGCAGAAATCCAAGGGACACCAGCACCTAGAATCGCAAATAACGTATTTGAATCTTCACCGCATTTATTGATTGAAAAAGGGCGAGTAAAAGGGAACAACAATCAACTGTTGGATGGCAGCTATACGGATCTTCCAGACCAATATACGTTGCAGATAAGAGGTGAAACCTGTGGCTTGTACTACGCCAAAACAGATACTTTTGTCTCTCTCAGTTCACTAGATTGTGAGCCCATCATTAAGTTTTAGATCTCCCAAAAAGAAAAGCCCGCTGATATCAGCGGGCTTCCTACTTTATTGTTCAGTGTGAAACGGTCAACGTTACTTTAGTTCAATCCATGCTTTGCGCTGTTGCTTATCCATGTATGACCAAGCTACAAAGCGGCTCACTTTCTGTCCTTGGCTCATTTCAACCACACGAATGGCTTTCACACCCAATTTTTCAAGCTGCTTGCGCATCGGGCGAACGTTGTCTTTTTTGGATATGAGTGTTGTAAACCACAAGACCTGCGCGGCAAAAGCTTGGCTTTCATTCGCCATTTTTCGGATAAACGCCGCTTCTCCACCTTCACACCACAATTCAGCGTTTTGACCGCCAAAATTCAACTCAGGCTTACTTGTCTTTACTTGTGTGGTTTGAGGTTTTAGTCCTTTCTTACGCTGGTTTGCTTTTAGATTATCGATTTTACGCTGGCTGCCCATAGCGGCATCTTCCGCCGAACGGTGGAATGGCGGATTACATGTCGTCACATCATAACGATCATTCGGTTGAATGATACCTCGATAAATATTGGCATCATTGTGTTGCTGTATTAATGCAATTTTTCCCGTCAAAACACGATTGTGCTCTACGATCGTTTGAGCCGATTGGATGGATTTTGGATCGACATCGCTGCCCGTATAGTGCCAACCGTATTTTGTTACACCAACAATCGGATAAATACAGTTTGCTCCCACGCCAATGTCCAACGCTTTCACTTTTTGGTGCGCGTACTGACCTTTTACTTCACCATCAAGTAGTTCTGCCACTCGGTGAATGTAATCAGCGCGGCCCGGAATCGGTGGGCAAAGGTAGGTGTCGGGAATGTCCCAGAACTCGATACCATAATACGCAGCAAGCAATGCTTTATTGAGCATTTTAACAGCATTAGGATCAGAGAAGTTTATGGAGTCTTCCCCTTTCGGATTTTTGATAACGAATGGCTTTAACTGTGGTTCACTTTCCACGAGTTTTTTAAAATCGTAACGACCTCGATGAACATTACGCTCATGCAAACCATTCTTCGCTATTTTTATGAACTCGACTTCGCTCTTTCCTGCAGGCTGAGGGGATTTGCGCGCAACTTTGTCTTTAACACGCTTCGGCTTGTCTTTATTCGCGTCTTTCTTCTGACCCGCCATTGAAGCCTTTGGTTTTGCTTGCTTCGCGTTGTGATTATTGTTCTTCATTCAAATTCGCTTTTAAATCGAGGTAAATCATAAACAAACGAGCATCAAATTCGAGTTGGTGATACTCAGGCTCCATGCAGCAACATAACTGATAGAACGCCTTGTCGTGGTTTTTCTCACGAGTATGTGCCAACTCATGTACCACCAGCATTCTTAATAGTGGCTCGGGCGCATCTTTAAATACATTGGCAATGCGAATCTCGTTTTTCGACTTAAGCTTACCACCATGGTTTCTACTGATTAAACTGTGCAAACCAAGCGCATTGTTTACCGCGTGAATTTTCTTATCGTAGACAACTTTACTGATTGGCGCGGCTTTCTTCATGTAGCGATTTTTGATTGCCATGGCGTACTCATAGAGCGCCCTTTCGCTTTTGATTTGGTGCCTATCGGGATAACGCTTTTCGAACCAAGGAACAAACTTGCCACTCGCTATCAATGAGCTCACCTGCTCTACGATGTTTTGTGGGTAGCCTTGAATGTATCGAAGTGACGGATGCATAGAGTTAACGTCTGTTATGACAAAATAAAGGCGCTCAATATACCTGAGATAAAGGACAGTTTCACCTTAGCTTTCGCCTTTCATTTATGGTGAAAGGCCGTTAAACTTCGCCTCCCAATGATAATGGAGAGAAACTCAATGAAACGTGTCGTCCTTTACGTCAAAGACAAATGCCCTCACTGCAAAGATGCTCAACGTTATCTGGATTCGAAAAATATTAACTATCGTTTGTGCAATGCTAAGATGCAACGCGGTCGCAAAGAACTTGATGCGCTTGGTGCTCGTTCAGTGCCAGTTTTAAAAATTGGTGATCGGGTAATGATTGGCTGGAACCCAAAGAACTTCGAGAAGATGTACAAAGGCGACTAGTGCTCGGACGATGAATCTGCGCTGCGTTTAAACGTAGCGCTTGATAAAGTCGATAAACGTTCGATCTGCTATTGATAAATACCCCTGCTTGCGCCAAGCAAGTGCCAGATCCAGCGTCACTGGTGGTTCAAACGGTAAGCCAACAACGCCCGACTCATGTTGAGTCACCAATTCCAGTAACGCGGTAATCGCAAACTCTTGTTTTACAATACTCAAAATCAAAGGCAGTAAGTTGGTCTCGAATGATGACTTCATGGTAAACCCATGCTCCTCACTCACCTGATCCAAAAATTCGCGGTGAAAATAGCCATGCTGAAACATAACCAAATCGTGTTCAAAGAACTCATCAAAAGTAAGAGCGTGTCGCTGGGCTAACTCATGCTCAGGTGAAACAACTGCGACCATTTGGCTAGTAAACAAATGGTCAGTTTCTAGATCATCAGGCACATTATCACAACTGATCACACCAATATCGAGTTGACCATTGAGCAGCATACGACGAATCGATTGAGTTCCAGCTTCGACCAAGGTCAATTTTAACTCAGGGAATTGGCTTTTAAACGCCATCACAATTCGTGGAAAGAAATAACTGCCCATCATTGATGGCGTCCCTAGTCTTACTTCGCCTTTCGCTAAACCTTTCAACTCATCAATCGCGAGCTGCGCGTCGTGCAACTGTTGAATCACCCGCTTAGCATGTACAAATAACGTTTCGCCCTCTTTCGTTAAGCTGATTTTTTTATCATCACGGCGAAATAGGGTAACGCCCAAAGACTGCTCAAACTTTTTGATAGAAATGCTTAATGCGGGCTGGGCAATATGCAGGGCTTTCGCCGCATGGGTAATGTTTCCGTGTTCAGCGACCGCCAGAAAATGTTTAAGTTGTTTCGATTCCATTAGATCAAAAATATATGGTGTCCATATTTTTAATATATTTTTTTAATTTATAACGAACTGATAGATTGATCACAGTCTCTCCATTTGCTCACATTAGGCAGGATTCATGGTCAGTTTTGGCACACCGGAATACAAACGCATTACGCTCTCGCTAGCGCTTGGTTCCTTCTTGGTTTTTTCAAATTTATACCTACTACAGCCAATGCTGCCCACTTTTGCTCAAATTTTCACGATCTCAGAAACGCAAGTGAACTGGTTATTTGCGGCCTCAACACTCGCTCTCTCTTTTAGCCTCGTTCCAATGGCTGTGTTGTCAGAATCAGTGGGAAGAAAGCCAGTCATGATGGCTGGTCTGTTTTCGATTCCTACCCTTTCCGCTTTGATGCTATTTGGTGACTCATTTCTGTTTTTGGTGGTATGTCGAGCACTGATCGGTGTCGCGCTCGCAGCTTTTGCTGCAGTCGCCGTGGCTTACATGGCAGAAGAGCTCGACAAGCACGCTTTCTCGATGGCAATTGGAACGTACATTGCGGCTAACTCATTAGGCGGTATTGCAGGGCGTATTAGCGGCGGCTTATTGGCGGACAATTTCAGTGTTGATGTCGCCATTGAAGTTATGATGGTGTTCACTCTTCTTGGTGTCATTGGCGTTCACTATTTATTGCCAACACAGCGCAACTTCACCCCGTCATCAAGCAGCTTGCGCCATCAAAATCGTGCGCTTATTGGTCATTTTAAAAACCAACGCGTGTGGTTCGCAATGCTGATAGGAGGACTCAACTTTGCTTTGTTCGTCAACCTTTACTCCGTCATGGGTTTCCGTCTGGTGAGTGAACCTCACAATGTGCCCGTCGGGTTGGCCTCACTGATCTTTATTTGTTACTTGGGAGGGACTTTCTCCTCTCGTTGCGCAGGCCACTGGAGTAAACGTTATTCATCAATCCTCGGTATGTTCTTAGGCGCGATAGTGAGCATGGCGGGGATGTGGATTGCGGCGGTTGAAAGCTTGACTGCAATGCTATTTGGGTTGTTGCTGATAAGTTTTGGTGCCTTCTTTACTCATACCCTCGCCTACGGTTGGGTCGGTCAGAACGCCACTCGCGCCAAAGCCACCGCGACAGCGCTCTACTTAGTACACTACTACGTAGGCGGTAGCTTAGGAGGATTCTTACTTCTTTATTGTTGGCAACATGGTGGTTGGTCGAGTGTTCTTATGGGAGGAAGCGCAGTCTACCTAGCGATGTTTGCTGCAATTGCGTATTTGAAACACATTGCCAAAAGAAAGCATACTGACCAAACACCTGACGCTGCGAGTTTAAAGAGTAGCTAAGGTACGCTCATTTGCGTAATACCTCTCTGGTTACTTGGATAACCAACTCTGCTATGCTTGCGCTACTTTAATAAAAACCAGAAAGTCGTATGTCAACGCGTTCAACACAAAACACAGATATCGAAGCGATCACTCAACAGGTCGATCAATGGCTCAACGATGTAGTAATCGGTCTCAACCTTTGTCCATTTGCTGCCAAGCCGCAACGTAATAAACAAATCAAAATCTTTGTTAGTGAAGCGACTCAAGAAGAAGCGCTTCTAGAAGATATTTTATTGCAGCTGATTGAGCTGAGTAACACAGAACCCGAACAACTTGAGACCACGTTGGTTGTGGTTCCCAACATGCTACAAGATTTCTGGGACTACAACTTTTGCATAGATTGGGTTGAAGGATTAATTAAGCAGCAAAACTGGGAAGGTGTTTTCCAAGTAGCGACTTTCCATCCTGATTACTGTTTTGGCGGCGCAAGGCCTGAAGACGACGAAAACCTAACCAATCGTTCTCCTTACCCGATCTTCCATTTGATTCGCGAAGAGAGTATGGAAAAGGTACTAAAACACTATCCTGATCCTGAATCCATTCCCGATACGAACATCGCTCGTGTTTCCGCCCTTTCAGAGGAAGAACGTAAAAAGCTGTTCCCTTACCTATTTCGTTAAGCACCACCATTCCCAAAGGCAGATTTATCACCAGTTAGATGCAATGCCCTTGGGGTTCAAAGTGCGGTTTGGTATCATTGCCGCTTCAATCGATTCAATGGAAATTAGAATGCAACTGTCAAAGCTAACCCAAGAGATTTTTGATCACTTATACCGTGATATCACCGAGTTCCGTAGTACGTTCGACTTACCAGTCGCAGACGCTGCAAGCCTTGATACGCAAGCAGACACACTACACACCTCTTTGGCGATCGAAGAGCTAACAGAGCTAGCAGAAGCAGATTGTAAAACTGAGCAAGCAGATGCCATCGTAGACAGCGTGTATGTATTAATGGGCCGTCTCGTTCATCTTGGCCACAGCAAAGTAGAAGACAACCTGGCGATCAGCTACTTAATTGATCTTCTATTAAACGTTGCGGTAAACCGTGGTATCGAATTTATTCCTTGCTGGGATGAAGTCCATTCAAGCAACATGAGCAAAGTATGCCGTAACGAGCAAGAGTACTCAGAAACAGAAGCATTCTACGCGGAACAAGGCATCAAGTTGATGGCGGTGCAGAAAGGTGAATACATCATCGCGAAATGCGCCGAAGATTTCGTATCGGAAGGTAAAACCATTCGTAAAGGCAAAGTACTCAAATCTGTTTACTACCGCCCAGCAGATCTAAAACCGTTAACTCAATAAGCGTTGAGTTTGGCTATCTCGATTAAAAAAAACGACCTCAAGTAGGTCGTTTTTTGTTGTCCCTAAATACTAATCAAAGATTAAATAAGGTTGCTCATCTACGATGACCTTTTTGACTTGAGTATTGAACACTTCCCCGAGAGCTTCTTCCGTTAGCACAGTATCGGCATTTCCTGATGAGTGCAGCACACCGTTGTTAAGCAGCAATACTTTATCTGCGTGCTTTAATGTGCGATTGAGATCGTGATTAGCAACTAATACTCCAATCCCCTGCGCCGCCATAGCGTTAATCAATTGATAGAGCAGACCCTCTTGCGCAATATCTAACGGTGCTGCTGGCTCATCCAAAATTAAAAACTGCGAAAAAGGATTAATGGTACGCCACACCTGCAAACATACACCTGCTAATCGGACACGCTGCCACTCACCACCGGATAATGTTTGAATACTGCGATGAAGCTTATCTTGCAGTTGTACCAGCTCCACCACCATATTCACGGCATCACGCACTTTGATATCCGCAATCTCAGCACCACTTGGCAGAGATAAAGCGAGATACTGAAACACATCAACATTAAACGCTGGGCGCGATTGCTGACACAAATAACCTCGAACATGAGCTTGCTCTGACAACGGTAAAGTAAGCAAGTTTTTGTTGCCAACGTACACTTCACCACTCATACCCTCTCGGTGACTTAACGTACCAGAAATCGCAGCCAATAAAGTGCTCTTACCGGAACCATTAGGCCCAACTACATGTACGATTTCGCCAGCTTTGCATTCAAAAGAAAGAGGCAATAATCGACTACCAACCGACATATGTTTAACGTGCATCATGACTCTTCACCAGCATCCAGATGAAAATAGGTGCGCCAATCGATGTTGTCATGACACCTAAAGGTAACTCTGCGGAGTCCAATAACAGTCTTGCGCCGATGTCAGCAAATACAAGCAACGCAGCACCAGATATTGCAGAAAGTGGCAATAAATAACGGTTTTCCGTACCAAAAGCCAAACGCAACAAGTGCGGCACCACCAAACCAACAAAACTGATGATGCCACCCAAAGCGACTGAACTACCCACCAAAACAGAAATGGCGAGGATCAGTTTCCAACGCATTTGATGCACATCGACACCCAATTGGGTCGCATGAATCTCACCCAGCATCAATCTATCAAGCGATTTGCCTTTACAACATAACCAGATGAGCACCGGTAACATCACCAAGGTAACGGTATGTTGATACCAACTCGCACCGCCAATACTGCCCATTAACCAATACATCAGTTGGCGTAAGCTAAGATCATCACTAAAGTAAAAAGCCCACGTCACAATCGCGCTCGATAAAATACCCAATGCGACCCCAACCAAAAGCAATCGAGCCGTCGTCAGGTGCATTGCCCTTGCTATCGCCACCAAAACAAACGTGAAGACCATCGAGCCTGCAATCGCTGCCAACATAAAAACAATCGGGGTAGGAAGAACAGGTGACGCGAACATGATTAAGACCATTGCTAAGCTTGCACCACCAGATATACCGAGCACGCCAGGTTCAGCCAACACGTTCCCAAGCAACACTTGTAACGTCGCGCCAGATACCGCTAACGCAGCACCAATAATTGCCGCAGACACTAACCTCGGTAAACGCAAGTCCACCAATAACTTCTGTTCAAATGCAGATAAGGATTGAAAAGGAGAAAGGAAAATTTCTCCGACCATCAAGTGAATGGCAGAGAGTACAGCGAGCACGATCGACATAACCATCAGGTTACGTTGCCAGCGTCGTTCCTTGTTCAGGATAAGTTGTTGAAAATCCATAGCGGCCGATAAAAACAAACGAGGCTTAACCTTACAGTTAAGCCTCGGTAAATTGCAATTAACTTCTCAAAGCAATGTTGGATTAATCGTAAACCAACTCACCCTCTTCAAAACGGGTTTTCACTTCACAAACCATCAGAGCTGCACGTTGACCTATTGCGACGTGGCGGTTCGGGAAGACAATCGCTTCGTTTTCATTCTTCGCCATTAATGGTTTGTCGCCATCATGACCAAACACTTCGCCGTGAACAAATGAGGTGAAGTTTTCAACATTGTCGTCGAACATAAAGTCAAAGTCTTCGTTCAAACGAACGATTGTGCGACTTACGCGATACTTAATGCATGGTTTTGGTAAGTGTTCTGGCTTCGTTTCCGCAATCAAATTACGTAAAGACAAATCAAACGCGGTCAGTTTATCGAGGTCATTTTCACCGATACGAGCCACACGGCCAAGCTCCATTGTGAGAGCCTGCGCACCAAAGTTCTCGGCACTGTACCAGCTAAACGTGCTCGATGGTGAGTTTGACAGGAGCACTGCTTCAATGTGTGCACTGTCCAAGAAATCGATCAATGCTTTGCTGCGCACAGGATGACGAGTCTTAGGACTTACTGCAAACGTATAGTGCTTCGAGCCTCTAATCGCGCAGTGTAAATCAAGGTGCCAGCGTGTTGTCGGGTCGGTATCCTGATAAAAATCTCGAACAAGCAGCTTAAGCGTATCGGCGATAACAAGCTCTTTTGTCTGTTTGTGTTCTTTTTCGTCAAACAAACGGTTGAGGTTTTCTTCAAGGAATCGCGTGTGCGCCAGAGTGGACTCTGGGTGAGCGATAATGAACAGACAACGGGTATCGACCGTCTGGAACCCAGATTCTATGTCTTGAATAATGGAATCCACCAGCTCCATCGGTGCGGTTTCATCTCCGTGAACCCCACAAGAGATGATGATGTTCTTCGTATCCTGAGTATAATTCGCAGGGATTACTTCTAATACACCACGCTGATAGAGTTTAAGTTTTACACCGTTAGAAAGCACCTGCTCCGCTGGTGCAACATCAATATGAACATCTAACGTGTCAGTTAAAAACGATTGGCGAAAGAGAGACTTCGTCATGCGTTACTCCTTAATAGCACGGCGGATATGTTAATAAATTGTACAAAGGATTTTTGTTGCTGCGATCTCACTTATGAGTAGAAATCACTATTTCCCTCGAAAATCCGATGCCTTTTCGCGCCAGGCACTCAAATCAAGCATTGAGGCGTTTAATTTTCAAACAATTACAAAGTGTTAGGGCTGTGAACTTTACCACAGCCCTGATTAAGATCATTATGATTTGATCAAATTTTTGTAGCTATAAAGCAGATTATGCATCAACACTGCGAAAAACTTAGCCGCGCTGTGCGAGCAAACGCTCAAACTCATCGACTTTTTCACGCACTAGCTCAACACTCTGCTGCCAAAACGTTGGCTGGGTTAAATCCATCGACAGGTGCTTTTCGACGACATCTTCCGCCATCATGCAGCCTGTATCGCGCAGCAAATTGATGTAATCGGTGTAAAACGCTTCGCCTTTGTTTTCTCGCTGTGCATAGATACCCTTGCTAAACAAGAAACCAAATAGGTATGGGTAGTTATAAAAGCTCACGCTATCAATAGAAAAGTGCAGCTTGCTTGCCCAGAAGTACGGATCCGGTTCGCTCATTACGTCGCCATACCATTCTTTCCAAGTTTCTGACATCAACTCACAGAATTCATCTGCGGTTAACTCTCCATCCTGGCGGCGTTCATAGAACGATTTTTCAAACTCGTAGCGAACCGGAATGTTGATCATTAAAGCTAGCGCAGATGACAACTCTTCCCACAACATCTCGAGCTTTTCATCAACGCTCTCCGCTTTCGAAATCAAATGATCACGAACGATGTTTTCTGCAAAGATAGAGGCGGTTTCTGCTAACGTCATTGGGTAGTAAGTTTGGCAAAGTGGCAAATCACGAATAACCCAGTTATGGAACGCATGGCCAAGTTCATGTGCCAGAGTCATAAGGTCTGACCGACTGCCACTCCAAGTCATAAACACAAGTGGTGTTCGCGTTGCTGGCAGTTTGGTGCAGTATGCGCCAAGACGCTTGTTAGCATTTGGCGCGGCATCAATCCAACCATTTTGTACCATCAAACGGACAAACTCCGACATCTCAGGGTTTACTGTTTCAAATGCTTCACAAATAACATCAATCGCTTCATCAAAGTCGTAAACCTTCGCTTCACCGCTCAAAGCAGGCATAGCCGCCAGATGATTCCAAGGTTTCATCTCATCCAGACCATGTACTTGCGCCATCAATAAACCCGCTTTCTGACCAATAGCTCGACTGTCTTTGGCTACGGTCATCATCGCATTTAAAGTTTCAGCTTGGATTCGGCTACCATGCAAACTCGGCTCTAGGAAGTGAACTTCACGCTTCGTAGAACGCTTTTTGTTTTCAGTTAAGCGCCATCCTGCTAACGCATTCAAAATCGCAGCGAATGATTCTTGGTGCGTTTGCATTGCATCTTGTACGCCTCGCCACGCGGCTTCTTGACGCTCGAATTCAGAACCATAAAGAATGCTTGCCGCTTGAGAAAACCCAAGCTCTTCACTATTACCATCTGTGTACTCAAGCTTCACTTTCAATGAGCCAGTCAGGTTATCGTATAGGTTACCCCAAGCCGATTTGCCATCCACACTCATCGCAGCCAGTAACTGTTCTTCTGCGTTGCTAAGACGAGTATCCGCCAACTTTCTAGAATTCAAGATAGAAAAAGCTTGCCCACTGATATCAGGATTCTCATGGTCTAACACGCGCAAGATAAACTCTTTGTCGGCATGAGTTAATGTCAAATCAAAGGGACTGAACGCTTGGGAAAGCTCCGAAAAGATGCGGGTCATTTTACCAAGTAACGATTTCGCTTCGGCGTTTGTTGCATCAACAGAAGCATAACAACTCGCAAAATTTGCAACTGTACCCGCTAAACGACTCGCGGCTTCATTGGTTAAAATCGCATTTTGCATGATCTCTACGTTGCCACAATCTGCTGATTGTTTATTCAAAAGATCAATACATTGTTCCACAAGAGCAATATCGTCTTGAATTCGTGGGTCAGAAAGGTCGTTATAAACGATGGACAAATCCCAACTCGGCGTTGTCATTTCTATATTTCCTTTTTAAGTAACTGAGTCAATTTTCGCTTCCTGCACCTAGCAGATGGGCTTCCACTGACATCTTCCGTGACTATGCCCGTAAGCAATATCGTTCTGGGCATTTTAATATTTATAAATTAACGAGTTAAAAGAGGTACGCCAATCGAACGCACCGAGGCGTAAATTTGCTCATCTATGGTAATTGTTACATGCGTGACAGAAGCGTTTCCTATCGACAACGTCGAATACCACTTTGGGTTACGCCAATCTAACTCCAATACATGAGCAAGAATCATACGAATGACGCCACCATGCGTGACGATAAGTAGATTGTCATTGATATCGTTGATGATTTGAGACCAAACGCGACATATGCGCTCAGAAAATGTGCTTAAGCTCTCAGCATTCGGCAACGTATGTTGTGCTGGCGATTGCCAAAAAGCATCTAGCTTTTTCCACTGCTCAGTGAGCATATCAAAAGGCATACCATCAAAATCACCAAATGCCATCTCTTGTAAAGACTCATCCGTCATTACTGGTAATAATTGCTGTTCAGCAATGATGTTTGCCAGTTCTTGACAGCGTGAAAGCGGAGAAGAAATTATTCCACCCACACCTCGTCCACTCTCGGCCCAAGCCCGAGCAATACTCTCTTGATCAGCAGGCGTAACTTTTACATCTGTTTGGCCATGGAGTCCTGGTGGAGCGTCTACTTTTCCATGACGCACAAGATAGATATTGAGTGTTTTCATTTTGTTCCATCCTACTCTTTAAGAACCAACGGCAAACCAACAGCAACAAAGGTAACGCGATGGCAAACACTGGCTAGTTTTTGATTCATCCGTCCTGCATTATCCACAAAATAACGACTAACCGCCCCCAAAGGTACAATGCCCATTCCAACCTCGTTAGAGACGAATATTAACGTCGCATCTGAGCCACGCACCACCTGTATAAGCTTTTCAATTTCTGCTTCTAGCTTCTCATTGGAACATTCATCACCTAACTCAAATATCCAATTGTTGAGCCACAAGGTTAAACAATCGACCAATACAACATCGGTGGTAGCGAAATTTGTCAGTAACTCAGATAAATTAAGGGGGCATTCATGCTCTTGCCACTCGCCCCCGCGTTGCTTTTGATGATGCGCTATTCGCTCTCGCATTTCTTGGTCAAATGGCAGCGCGGTTGCAACATAGTGTAATGATCGATGAGAAGCGACCGATAATTGCTTAGCTGTTTTTTCTGCCAAATGCGACTTCCCAGAGCGCGCGCCACCGAGTATCAATTGCTTCATGAGGAGTGATACAACCCAATCATAGTGAGATAAATAAGCAGTTCCGACAACTGTTGCGCTGCGCCAAGGCAATCCCCCGTAAAGCCGCCAATTCTCTTGGTTAACCAACGTTTGAACATCAAACGAAATACCACGAGAACAAGCGATATCAAGATCGCATCCGCGATACCAAGCACAAGCAATGTTATGCCACCAGTAAACAACAAAATGGAGACTTCTAGAGAAGACTGGCGACTTGCTAGCGGTTTACTTTTCGACGTATCACTGTCACTGACATAAGGCATGTCATAAATAAGCGTCGCTGCTAGTGCTCGGCTTGCGGTGTAAGCGACGACAATGACCAACCAAAAGTGCGGCAAGTTAGCCAGTTCACTCCAAAAAACATACTTAGCTAATAACGCCATAATGAGAGTGGCGGCACCATAAGTGCCAATACGACTGTCTTTCATAATAGAGAGGCGTCGCTCTACGGTCATGCCACCGCCAATGCCATCCGCCATATCGGTCAAGCCGTCTTCGTGAAAAGCCCCAGTTAACAATAAGCTAAACACCATCGTTAATACTATGGCAACCGACTCTGGGAAAAAAATTGAGGTGAGCGAGAATACCAAAGCGCAAAGTGCTCCAAGCACGAGACCAACTAACGCAAAGTAACGGCCTGCCTGATTCATGCGTTCTTCACTGTAATGCAACGCTTGGGGCACGGGTAAGCGGCTAAAAAAACTGGTAGCTAATAGAAATAACTCCCACTGGTATCTTAACGATGACGGCATGACTTTCTCAGAATTATCAGGGACTGACACTAAACTGTAACTCCTGCACTCTCGAAGCTCGCCATTTTGTTGTAAAACTGGGCAGCAGCTTTTAACAGAGGCAAGGCAAGAGCGGCTCCTGTTCCCTCCCCTAGCCGTAAACCAAGGTCGAGCAGAGGTTCTGCTTTTAGATGTTCCAATACAAATTTATGTCCATTTTCTTCAGAGCGATGGGCAAACAACATGTATTCACGCGTTTCTTCGTCTAACAACGTCGCAATATAAGCCGCTACCGATACGATAAACCCATCCACTAAAACTGGAGTTTTAAGCCGCTTGGCTTCTAAAAAAGCGCCCACTATCTGTACGATTTCAAAGCCCCCAACCTGTGCGAGAATCGCTTTGGTATCAAGACCTCGACATCGGTTTACCCCCTGTGCTACCAGTTTATATTTGCGGCTCAACTGCTGTTGATTGATTCCGGTGCCAACGCCAACACAATAATCAATATCTAATGAGCTCAGTGCCGATAACAGTGCTGAGGCCGAACTGGTATTACCGATGCCCATCTCACCGAACATCAAGAGGTTTGAACCATGCAAAATGGTTTGCTCAGCAATCTTCGCACCATATTCTAAACCTAACGCCACTTGTTCTGGGGACATCGCTGATTGTTTAGAAAAATTAGCCGTACCGTTACCCAACCGTTGTTCAACCAAGTTGGGATGGGATTTAAATTCTGGAACCAGCACATCAATAGGAGCCAACATGCCGCAATCTATTACTTTGAGTTGAATGCCATTAATGTCGCAAAAACAGTTGATGGCTGCGCCGCCAGCGAGAAAGTTAGCCACCATTTGTTGAGTGACTTCGCTTGGCGCAATGCTCACACCCTCCTCTGCAACGCCGTGATCTCCAGCAAATACCAGCATGCTCGGTTTGCAGATAGCGATGGAATCAACTGGCTGAGGTTTATCCTGACTTTGATTAAGAGCTAACTGCAGTGCCACCTTTTCCAATAAGCCTAAAGAACCGACGGGTTTGGTTTTGTTATCTATGCGTGCTTGTATCTCCGCAGCAAAAGAGTCATCCATTTTTTACGTTCCTTTGATGTTGTCTGGGTGAGAGGTGTTCTGTTGTTCAAGAGGTCTTGTTCAGCGACAGTTTTTGCGCGCCCACTATTGTATACACTTGCATCCAATTGGGGCAGCGCTAATCAAGTTTATCTCAGGATAGTCTGCCGAGTTCGCAGAGCGTCTCACCTTTCTTGCACGAGATTATAAGTAACTCGTTGAAATCCGCTACAATAGCTTAGACTATGTTCCCATATAGGAGAAAAGATATGGATAACAACACCTGCGCAATCATCGCCGGTGCAACTGGCTTAGTAGGCTCAAAAGTCATTGCAAACCTCATAAATCAATCAGGTGTTGGAACATTATATTATCTTTCTCGCCGCCCACTCGATGGCGTCCTAGATGTGGACAACAAGCTTATTCCTCTCATTGATGCAGACCTTTCTATCCACCAATGGGATGAGAACCAACCAACACCAACCATCGGCTTTATCTGTTTAGGCACGACCCTTAAGCAAGCAGGCAGTAAGGATAATTTGCGTAGAGTAGATGTTGATCTGGTGTGTAAAGTCGCCCAACAAATGAAAACAATCGGAGTCAAACGCCTTGCGGTTGTTTCTAGCCTCGGTGCAAATAGTAAATCGCCATCCCATTACTTAGCTTGTAAAGGACAAATGGAACAACGAATCGAAGCTATGGATTTTGAGGAAATCGTATTTGTTCGCCCAGGCCCGCTTGTTGGTCAACGTCAAAGCCCAAGAATGGACGAGAAGTTAGTACAAACTCTGTTTAAGGTAATTCGCCCATTCATGCTTGGCAAACTGTCCAACTTTTTACCGATTCGAGCAGAAGATGTCGCCAAAGCGATGGTTTATCAACTTTTCAGTTATCAAGAAGACTCGGTGGTTTACTTACAAAGGAAAGAAATGCGTGACTTACTGCATCACTACGAATAACCATTTTGTACAATTAACGTGCTAATTCACGCTCTCACGCGACTTAGATCTCGTTTTTATATTCATTTTAGATCTAGCTAATACCCGTTTGTCATTTTTAAAGTTATATCACGAGCGTTATCTTACGCCCCATAAACAAATCCGTATAAAACCCCGTATAAAAAACAACCGCCATTTCGGCAGGTTGATAAGGTCAGATTATGAATTTTGCAGTGATAGCCTCTCTAGCCGTCTTTGTTGGCATATTGTTCTTTCTATTTAACCAACAACAAAAGAAACACACACTCTCTCGTCTCGTTTTAATCGGTCTTGTTACCGGTTCTCTTTTTGGTCTTGCTTTGCAACTCATTCACGGTGAAGGCAACAGCGCAATTGCTCAAACACTTGAATGGGTAGGCATTGTAGGCAGTGGCTACGTTGGTCTACTGAAAATGGTCATCATGCCACTGGTGTTGGTATCGATGATCTCTGCAGTTGTTAAATTGGAGAAAGGTGGATCATTAGGTAAAATTTCTGGCCTGACCATCTCTGTTCTTCTAGTAACGACTGCAATTGCTGCACTCATCGGTATCTTGGTGACAACAACATTTGGCCTTTCAGCAGAAGGTTTAACTGAAGGCGCGCGTGAAACCGCTCGTATCGCCGTTTTAGAAAGCCGTGCCGGTACAGTAAGTGACTTAACTATTCCTCAAATGCTAGTTAGCTTCATTCCAACCAACCCATTTGCTGATCTAACAGGTGCTCGCTCGACATCAATTATCGCTGTTGTGATTTTCGGCGTGTTAACTGGTATCGCCGCTCGTAAAGTGATGATGGAAAAAGCAGAGTTGGAATCACCGATTCGTACTTTCGTAGAAGCTGCTCAATCTATCGTTATGCGATTAGTGAAGATGATCATGGCCCTAACGCCATACGGCATCGCAGCACTGATGGCAAAAGTGGTAGCGACATCAAGCGCAGGCGACATCCTAAACCTACTTGGCTTTATTGTGGCGTCTTATGTTGCTATCGCACTGATGTTTGTTGTTCATGGCGTATTGGTCTCTTTTGTTGGCGTTAGCCCTGCGGAATACTTTAAGAAAATCTGGCCTGTACTGACCTTCGCGTTTACATCTCGTAGCTCAGCAGCAACAATTCCACTAAACGTAGAAGCGCAAATCACCAAGCTTAACGTACCACCAGCGATTGCAAACCTATCAGCATCGTTTGGTGCCACTATCGGCCAAAACGGCTGTGCGGGTATCTATCCTGCAATGCTTGCAGTGATGGTAGCTCCAACAATGGGTATCAACCCACTTGATCTACACTTTATCCTGTCATTGATTGCGATTATCACCATCAGCTCATTTGGTATTGCAGGTGTCGGCGGCGGTGCGACGTTTGCAGCCTTGATTGTTCTTCCTGCAATGGGCTTACCTGTGACCATCGCGGCACTGCTTATCTCTATTGAACCACTGATTGACATGGCACGTACCGCACTAAACGTTTCAGGCTCAATGACTGCGGGTACAATTGCTAGCCGAGTGCTGAAGTCACCAGAAAGTGAAGCAACATTGGAAGAAACACGAGCATAGAACTCAAATTCCTTCCAAAGCGATAAAACGTAAAATATCAAGCCGATGGTTCGCCATCGGCTTTTTTCATTTTCAAAAATTCAACTTGCATCTTTCGTTGCTAGTCAAGGCGTTGAATGGTCTAATACTGTCATCGGTTTTGTAAACGGTAAGCAGAATGCACCAAGATAATCAGCCCACTTTTTTCTTCTTTGATTATGAGACATGGGGAACCAACCCCGCGAAAGATCGCCCAAGCCAGTTTGCTGGTGCTCGTACAGATGAAAACTTTAATATCATCGGCGAGCCTTTAGTCATGTACTGTCAACCACCGGCTGATTATCTTCCGTCTCCTGAAGCTGCGCTTATTACTGGTATTACTCCGCAAAAAACGGTTCAAGAAGGCCTTTCTGAGCCAGAGTTTATCGCTAAGATTCACGCTGAACTCGCGAGACCAAATACCACCAGTTTAGGCTACAACAGCATTCGCTTTGATGACGAAGTGACCCGTTATACTTGTTATCGCAACTTCATCGATCCATACGCATGGAGTTGGCAAAACGGTAACTCGCGTTGGGATTTACTCGATGTACTACGCGCGTGCCATGCCCTTCGCCCAGAAGGCGTAGAATGGCCAGAAAACGAAGATGGCTTCACTAGCTTTAAATTAGAACATTTGTCCGTGGCTAACGGCATAGAACATAGTAACGCGCACGATGCGATGGCAGATGTGGTTGCGACTATCGAAATGGCAAAGAAAGTAAAAGCAGCGCAACCAAAATTGTTTGATTACTTTTTTTCTATGCGCCAAAAGCGCAAGCTCAATGATTTAGTCGACATCGTCAACATGACACCGTTGATGCACGTTTCAGGCATGCTAGGGCGCGAATGTCAGTACACTAGCTGGATTGTGCCTGTTGCTTGGCATCCAACCAATAATAACGCCGTTATCACCATCGATTTAGCGAAAGACCCTCAACCTATTCTTGAGCTATCCGCAGAAGAGCTGCACGAAAGACTCTACACGAAGCGCGAAGATCTTGGTGAATTGCTACCAGTGCCAGTTAAACTAGTTCATTTGAACAAATGCCCTATTCTCGCCCCTGCAAAAACGTTAACGGCTGAAAATGCGGAGTCTATTGGCATTGATCGCCAGCAATGTCTCGCCAATCTCGCTTTGTTGCGCCAACATCCTGAAATTAGAGAAAAGCTGATTAGCCTCTTTTCAGTCGAGCGCAAATTCGATAAAAGTGATGACGTCGATACACAACTTTACGACGGGTTCTTTTCTCCAGCCGATCGCGCAGCTATGGATATCATTCGCGAAACCGATCCGAATAATCTTGCTGCATTAGACATTGAATTTGATGACAAGCGTATTAAACCTCTATTGTTCCGCTATCGTGCGCGTAACTTCCCAGGCACACTAGACGAGCAAGAACAAAGACGCTGGGCACTACACTGTCGAGAAGTGTTTGAAAGCCAAATTGAAGAGTACATGCTGAATTTAGAAAACTTAGTTCACGAACATGAAAGTGACGAAAAGAAGATTGCGATATTAAAATCCGTGTACCGTTATGTAGAGAGCTTAGCTTCCTAACTCCTCCTAATACAAGCGCACCTTATGGTGTGCTTGTTGTTTATATACTGTCAAAATGATTAAAGAACGATTCTTACAACTGATCCAACTGCTCATTTCAATCTTCCTCATCATGGGAGCACTTGGCATCGGAATTACCATTCAAAAGTTCACTGGCGTTTCCGTTCCAGGAAGTGTCATCGGTATGCTCGTACTGTTTTTCTCCATGACTCTTGGGCTTGTAAAAGTCGACTGGGTCAAACCGGGCGCCACGCTATTTATCCGCTATATGATCTTATTGTTCGTTCCTATCAGCGTGGGATTAATGCAGCATTTCGACCTACTACTCGCCAATGCTCTCCCTATCATCGCTAGCGCGGTTGGCGGCTCACTCATTGTACTGGTCAGCCTCGCTTGGCTGCTGGATTACTTGCTACAGGAGAAACACTGATATGTGGTTAGTTGTTACCATTGCGGTTTTTCTTGTCGCGCGCCAAATCGCAATCAAAGTGAATAATCCTCTAGCAAATCCTTTGCTGATCAGTATTGCAGTGCTCATTCCTTTGCTTACTTACTTAAATGTACCGTTTGAAACGTATTATGCGGATAACGAAGGGATCAGTTTTTTACTTCAACCAGCCGTAGTTGCTCTAGCTTACCCGCTATATGAACAACTACCACAGATTAAAGCAAACTGGCGAATCATCACTTTTGCTTGCACAGTAGGCAGTGTGATGTCGATGATGACAACCACCTTGATCGCAGTCGCTTTCAAAGCAGATATCAGTTTAATCGCAAGTCTAGTGGGTAAATCCGTCACTACGCCAATAGCAATGGAAATTTCGAGTCACCTCGGTGGTGAAGCCGCCGTTGCGGCGATCTTGGTTCTGATTGTTGGTTTATTGGGCGCGATTTTGGCATACCCAATTTACAACTTAATTGGAATTAAACACCCGATTGCACGTGGTCTGACAATGGGTACAGTCTCTCATGCCTTAGGCACCGCTACTTGTGCAGAGAAACAGCCCATAGATGCCGCGTTCTCATCACTCGCATTGGTTTTATGTGGGATCATAACTTCTATTTTGGCTCCAAGCTTTTTTGCTTTGGCTGTCTGGCTATATCAATAGTTAAGCGCTCTCGGTCTGCCCTCCTTCCGGCAGACCGTAGCCTTTCCGCTTCTTCCTTACCCTTTTCAAAACCCTATCTTATCTAGCAACCTCACCCAGTAATATCGTGAAGGGACTTGATCGAGATATACATTCATAGCATTAGCATTCTAGCTGCTACCACTCGCTCTAGATTACGTAGGTATAAAGTAGCATAGCGGTAAAAGTCGCGTTGGTAACATACTCCTGCTCCTTGGTCATATGAATATATACTGATATGGTTAATTGTGAGACGGAGATAACGCTTCACACCTGTGCAATCGAATACATGTGTGAGCTCACTCTAATTATGTAACAGAATTATCAATTGCATTATTTATCGTGATCTAACGCACGGAACATTTCTATCTTTCACATAGAATAACTGTCCATGCAATAACAAGGATTCAACATGAAAAGTCGCATTGAACAGGCGCTAGCAGGCGCTCCAGAAGCACTTTCCAAACAACTTGCTCCTATCATCCAAGCTGATGATTTTGATGCTACGCTTTCAGTTCAACAATTTGAGCAGTTGCTTTCAGCTACCGGTCTATCAGACAAAGAGCTTCGTGTTGCGCTACTTCCTTTTGCCGCAGCGTACTCCTATGCTCCCCTTTCTGACTTTTATGTCGGCGCTATCGTTCGTGGTCTTTCAGGTCGCCTTTACTTCGGTGCCAACATGGAATTCTTTGGTGTACAGTTGGGTCAAACGGTTCACGCAGAGCAGTCTGCGATTAGCCATGCTTGGATGAAAGGCGAACGTGGTGTTAAGGATATCACTATCAACTTCAGCCCATGTGGTCACTGCCGCCAGTTCATGAATGAGTTATCTACCGCAAACGAGCTTAAAATCCAGCTCCCAGAACGCGAAGAAAAGTCACTTCATGAATACCTGCCTGAAGCCTTTGGACCAAACGATCTCGGTATCGAGTCCGGCTTAATGGCAGAAGTTAAACACCAATTCTCATGTGATGATGAAGACGCACTCATCCAAAGTGCAGTTGAAGCGATGAACATGAGCCACTCTCCATACACCAACAACTTGAGTGGTTTAGCATTAGAGATGACTAGCGGCCGTGTATTCCAAGGCGCTTATGCAGAAAATGCAGCGTTCAATCCTAGCTTGCCGCCATTACAAGTTGCGCTAATCCAAGTTTTACTTGCGGGTGAAACCTTTGACAGCATCAAAGCCGCTGCATTGGTAGAGAACTCAGAAGGTAAGATCAGTCATTTAGCCGATACGCAATCAACGTTAGAAGCGTTGAATCCAGATATTCCGCTTAGTTTTGTCAACGTATAAACGACAAATTCAACAAAAAGCTCTACAACATGTAGAGCTTTTTTATTACCTAAAAACCAAAAGCAAACGTTTGCTTTGTCATAAAACTTCAGTATGATCTCCTGCAATTTCTGTCTCATCACTCTATTTTGTAAGGGAACACTATGTTTGGCACTGCAACTAGCGCAAATGCTACCCGTGTATTACTTTTAGGCTCTGGCGAACTCGGTAAAGAAGTCGCCATTGAATGCCAGAGACTTGGTTTAGAAGTGATTGCTTGTGATCGCTATGCCAATGCTCCAGCGATGCAAGTCGCTCACCGTAGTTATGTTATCGACATGTTAGATGGGAACGCCTTAGAAGAAGTTATTGCGAAGGAACAACCTACTTACGTCGTACCAGAAATTGAAGCCATCGCAACCGGCAAACTGGTAGAGCTTGAAGAAAAAGGACTGAATGTTGTTCCAACCGCTAAGGCAACCAGGCTAACAATGAATCGTGAAGGTATCCGACGTTTGGCAGCAGAAGAACTGGAATTGACGACTTCACCTTATCGTTTTGCAGATAATTTTGAAGACTTCAAAGCCGCGGTTGAGCATGTGGGTATTCCGTGCGTGGTGAAGCCTGTGATGAGCTCTTCCGGTAAAGGGCAAAGTGTTATCAAGACCGAAGACGACGTTACAAAAGCATGGGATTACGCTCAGGAAGGCGGACGTACGGGTGCAGGTCGCGTTATCGTGGAAGGTTTTATCGACTTCGATTACGAAATCACTTTATTGACCATCAGAGCCGTTGACGGTGTGCATTTCTGTGCTCCAATTGGTCATCGTCAGGAAGATGGCGACTACCGCGAATCATGGCAACCGCAAGCTATGTCAGAAAACGCAGTAAAAGCAGCTGAATACACGGCTGAGAAAGTGGTAAACGCGCTCGGTGGCTACGGCATCTTTGGTGTAGAGCTGTTTGTCAAAGGTGATAAAGTCATTTTCAATGAGGTCTCTCCTCGCCCTCACGATACGGGTATGGTTACAATGATTTCGCAGGAAATGTCTGAGTTTGCTCTCCACGTGCGCGCGTTTACCGGAATGCCAATTAATAATATTGTGCAATATGGCCCATCTGCGTCTGCTGTTATTCTTGGACAAGGGACTTCCACAAACATTCGCTTTGAAAACCTAAGCAAAGCTTTAGCTCAACCTCAAACACAAGTTCGTCTATTCGGTAAGCCAGAAATCGATGGTCGCCGCCGTTTAGGTGTTGTCCTTACGCGACGAAAAACCACCGAAGAAGCCGTTCAAGATGCTGTTGAAAGTGCTTCAAAAGTGAATATCATTTATTAAATACGAACCACTCATACAAAAATAGCGCAGCTCAAATTGCTGCGCTATTTCGTGTTCCAAACCGAAGAGAGCCTATTCACTCTTGATTAAGTACACTTCTTCAGAGAAGCGACTTAAGCCTTTTTTCGCAATTTTAGGATGATTCTCGTCAGCTTCATCTACGTTCAAACAAGTAACTTTGTAACCTGAAAATAACTGCTCTATCTCTTCGACCGGCACGCTAAATGGAGGCCCCGCCATCTCTTCTTGAGGATAGTTGAGTGTGACAAGCAAAATACGACCGCCTGGGTTCAGCAGTTGCTTGAGACGCTCTACATACTCCTCTCGCATATCTTGCGGTAAAGCAACCAACGCGGCGCGATCATAAATGATATCGGCTTGAGATACTGGTGCAGTGAAAAAGTCCCCAGTATAAATAGAGAGCTCATCAAATTGATAAAGCTCGTGCATGCCATTAATAGGCGTTACCGTTGGCGTGTAAAAATGTTCAGCAAAAAAGGCACGCACAGCAATATGGCTTAGCTCAACGCCTTCAACCGAATCATGCTTCATCGCTAGCCAAATCAAGTCTTCTGACTTTCCACATAAAGGAACTAACACTTTATCTTCACGCTTTGGATTAGTGTGTTTCCAATATACTGGTAATAGCGGGTTTACATCTTCCAAGTGAAATCCGATCTGATTGCTGGCCCATTTGTTATGCCAAAATTCTTGGTCTCTCATTTTACTTTCTACTTGTCGGCTGTTTTCATTTTGAGAGGTAAGACTAACGTTTTTTTTCAATTTGTCTATGCCGTTCATCTTTGGTTAATACTGCGGTGATAGGATGTAATCGGTCTCATAGGAGACGCGCCTTTATCTGATAATCAGAATAAAGAAAAGAGAAATGGTGATCTAACGCATGATTCTACTTCAAGATAAAACTGAAACCTTGGAATCTTTCGTAATGGCCCCATTTATAAGTTAGTACCTGATTTGCCGAACTTAGCGACCTTTATGTTCCCTATTTTCTAAGTACAAGCAAGTTAAGGAGAGTGAATGAGCTTATTTCTTCGTACTACAGCATTGATGCTTTTGGTACTTAGCCGTGCACCGGCATTTGCCGCACTTCCAATTACCCCTGCGCCTAATGGCGAACAAAATCGTTCAACCAGCCAAAACGAAGTTTGTTCGAAACTTTTTAAACACAGCCTTAGCGGTTTATATGGCATTCAGTCAATCGACACCACACCAACTCAGCCATATTCTGACTTCGACATCCTTTACAGCAAAGCTCACCAAGCACAATTTGAACTTGAAACTATCTGTAAGAGTACCGCACTTCTTAATGACGCTCAGCCATACTTCGCAGGCGTGAAATCCAAACAACGAGCAGAAGAAAAGATAGCTTTAGAGTTAGATGGGAAAGTTGAACGTATTACTGACCTAGCACGTGCAACGATTGTAGCTGAAGACGTCGCGAGCTTAGTCTCCATTTATGAAACGTTAGAGCGTGAAACAACGATTGTGAAAGTAAAAAATCGATTCAAAAAACCTGGCCCTTCAGGATATAGAGACTTGAACTTGCTCGTTCGTTTACCAAAAACAAACCTAGTAGCCGAAGTTCAACTGCACTTGAAAGCAATCGCAGATGTAAAAAGCGGTCCCGAACACGACCTATACGAAAAAATCCAGAAACTAGAACGTCAAGCGATGTTGGAAAAACGTGAGCTAAGCGAAATAGAGCTTGCCTCTATTCGCAACATGCGTACACAGTCTAAGAACTTGTACCAACAAGCATGGCAACCATACTTAACAACGCATCTAGAAGCGGCGTAACCGATATCATTAAGCGTCTCTCATAAACAGAAAAACCACCGCATGGCGGTGGTTTTCATTTGTATGCACACGAATTTTACGCAAAAAAAGACCACGCCTTAGCGTGATCCATTTATTCGGCTTACTGTACTTTCTTCAGGTTTTCTACACGAGCTTTTAACTTCTGACCCGGGCGAAAAGTCACTACACGTCGAGCAGTAATTGGAATATCTTCACCAGTTTTCGGGTTACGACCAGGTCGTTCATTCTTGTCACGAAGATCAAAGTTACCAAAACCTGACAGTTTTACCTGTTCGCCACTTTCCAGTGCCTTACGAATCTCTTCAAAGAACACTTCCACCGTTTCCTTGGCGTCCCGCTTACTAAATCCTAATTTATCAAACAGGTTTTCTGCCAGTTCGGCTTTTGTGAGCGCCATAAAACTTTCCTCAAAGCTATGTTAAACAATGCTACGTTAGTGTAGCGCCAGAGCAGTTTTACCCTACCAATTCAACAACATATCGGGGTTACATCAGGAAGTGTATGACAAGCTTATGATTTTCGCCAACTTTTTTCTTGGCGAACAAAAGGAATAGCACTACGTAAATTATTGTTAAACGCCAGAAATTTGATATTTTTGTTTTTGTTTCATCTTTATCAGGAAAAATATCCAGATTATAAAACTAAAAGTAGTTTAAATATCAACATTAAACACTATTTAATAAAAATATCAGATATTGGTTATTTAACAGACACTTGACATAGAACTTGTCGTAAATTCAGTGATTTGTATGTAACTCGATACGTAACAATTAGATTAAAAGGTATGACCACCTGTACTTTGCAACTGTGCTTTGAAAGCTTGATTAAACCCACGCTTCTCGCTGTTTAACGATGACGCCATATATAAAGATTGATAATGTGGAAGTTCGTGTATTTCCTCATTAGCTTCTTACACTGCTTCTAGGCGACCATGATTAATCAAATCATAAATATTCTTTTCCCTGTTTTTGCTCTTGTCGGAGTTGGCTATTTGGTCGGTCGTTACATCAAGCCTGACTTTCGCCCAATAAACCGCATTAATATTGAGGTATTTACGCCAGCACTGGTATTTTCGTCACTCGTTAGCATGCCGCTCGATTCAAATCAGGGGCCGCTTCTTTTGGCGGCAATTGTCGCGGTTTTAATTCCCGCACTACTCATGATCCCGGTATGTCGATGGACGTCACTCTCGTTTAAAACCTGGGCGCCACCACATATGTTTCGCAATAGCGGAAATCTAGCTATTCCTTTGTTTACCTATACGTTTGGAGAAATTGCGCTGTCCTCAGCAGTGCTTTTATTTGTCGTGTCAGCATGCTTGCATATCAGCTTAGGCGTAATGCTGCTTAGTCATGGCAACCCTTTTAAGCAAATAGTCAAGATGCCAATCTTTTTAGCAGCGTCTCTGGCTCTGTTTCTCAACGTGTCAAATGTGGGTGCATGGGCGCCTTTATACGAAGCCACTGCTCTACTTGGGCAAGCGGCCGTACCCGTGATGCTTTTATCTCTGGGGGCACAAATGTGTCATTTACGGTTGGACGGTTTAAAGATTGGTGTGTTGTGTACCGTGCAGTCACTGGCAACTGGTGCTGTCGCTTTTGCACTTATTTATTGGTTAATTCCCCTTCCAACGATGCAATTGCAAATGATGGTGCTCTTCACAATGCTGCCGCCAGCCGTCATGAATTACCTATTTGCGGAAAGACTGAATATAGAACCCATGAAGGTGGCGTCAATGGTACTATTTGGCAACTTTTTCAGCATTCTTACGCTGCCTCTTCTGCTTAGCTATACCCTCTCACTCGCTGCCTAACCGCCAATAAGCTATCGTTAGCGTGTATTAGCTGAAAAACAATACGTTCCTAATCTCGGGTAAGGGCCATCCCTAGTTTGGTCTAGTATTTTAAAATAATGAGGGGTGGTGCGAGCAGTAAGGAACTTGAACAACGATAAGGTAATCCTAAAAATAAAAAACCCTGCCAAACTGGCAGGGTTTTCATTTCTTAAGAAGATACGTTACGCGAGATTAGTCACGCAGAGACGCACCAAACTTCTCAGAAACGTGAGCAACGATAGCGTCAACCGCACCAGCGATATCTGCATCTTCAAGCGTACGCTCAAGTGACTGCAGAGTCAGAGCGATTGCTAGGCTCTTCTTACCTTCTTCAACGCCTTTACCTACGTAAACGTCGAACAGTTTCGCATCTTTAAGGAACTCGCCACCTTGCTCTAGACAAGCGTTAACGATGTCACCAGATGCAACAGCTTCATCCACTACTACCGCGATATCACGACGGTTTGAAGGGAATTTAGAAAGTGCTACCGCTTCTGGGATCACTTTGCTGTTGATTGCAGACCATTCGATTTCGAATACGATAGTGCGACCATTTAGACCGAACTTACGCTCGAGCTCAGGGTGAACGGTACCGATCACGCCTACTTCTTTGCCGTCTACGATGATTGCCGCAGATTGACCTGGGTGAAGAGCTGGGTTAGCTTTTTTGCTTTCAGGTGACAGTGCAGCGAAAGAGTACGCTTTTTCGTTCGCAGATAGCTCTAGAATCGCTTCTAGATCGCCCTTAAGGTCGAAGAAATCAACCGTGTTAGTTTCGATATCCCAATGTTCTTCACCGCGAGTACCAGCAATAACACCTGCAAGCATAGGCTCTTGGCGCATGCCGTTTTCTGCAGTTTCACATGGGATGAAACGTAGGCCGTATTCGAATAGACGAACGCGTGGCTGTTGACGCTTCTGGTTGTGAACAACCGTGTTCAGCAGACCTTGGATAAGACCAAGACGCATTGCTGACATGTCTGCAGAAATTGGGTTTGGGAGCACTAGAGGCTCAACACCAGGTACAACTAGCTTTTGTTGCTCAGGCTCAACGAAGCTGTATGTAATTGCTTCGTGGTAACCACGGTCAACAAGAAGATCACGAACGCGTTTCAGTGGAAGATCCGCTTCAACGTGGTTGTGCATCTTAAGTGCTGCTGCTGGGTGTTGGTTAGGAATGTTGTCATAACCGTAGATACGGCCAACTTCTTCAATCAGGTCTTGCTCGATAGCGATATCGAAACGCCATGTTGGCGCTACTGCCATCCAACCTTCTTCTGAAGCTTCAACAGTCAAACCTAGACGCTCTAGGATTTCTACTACGTCGCTATCTGCAATGTGGTGACCTAGCAGGTTGTCTAGCTTAGTACGACGTAGAGCAACTTTGTTTGGCTTAGGTAGGTCTGCTTCAGACTCTACTGCAACAACAGGTGCTACTTCACCGCCACAGATCTCAACAAGAAGCTGAGTTGCACGCTCCATTGCGCTCACTTGTAGTGCGTAATCCACACCACGCTCGAAACGCATTGAAGAATCAGTGTGAAGACCGTAGCTACGTGCGCGGCCACGGATGTGGTCAGGTGCAAAGAATGCACACTCTAGTAGAACGTCGTTAGTCTCAGTTGTTACACCAGACTCTTCACCACCAAAGATACCTGCGATTGCAAGTGCTTTGTTGTGGTCAGCAACTACTAGTGTATCTGCGTTTAGTTCTGCTTCGTTGCCGTCAAGAAGCGTTAGCTTCTCACCTTGCTCTGCCATACGAACTACGATGCCACCTTCGATCTTCGCTAGATCGAATGCGTGCATTGGTTGGCCTTGCTCTAGAAGAACGTAGTTAGTGATGTCTACTACAGGGTCGATAGAGCGAATACCACAACGACGCAGTTTCTCTTGCATCCATAGTGGCGTTTCAGCTTGAACGTTTACGTTCTTAATAACACGACCTAGGTAACGAGGACACGCAGCTGGCGCTTTCACTTCGATAGACACTTTATCGTCGATTGAAGGGGCAACTGCTTCTACTGATGGCTCAGTCACGTCAGCACGGTTTAGTACGCCAACTTCACGAGCTAGACCACGAATGCTGAAACAGTCAGCGCGGTTTGCTGTTAGATCTACGTCTACTGTTACGTCGTCTAGACCTAGGAATTCACGGAAATCAGTACCGATTACTGCGTCTTCTGCTAGTTCCATGATGCCGTCTGACTCAACGTCGATACCTAGTTCAGTGAACGAACAAAGCATGCCGTGAGATGGCTGGCCACGTAGTTTCGCTTTTTTGATTTTGAAATCACCTGGAAGAACAGCACCAACTGTTGCGACTGCTACTTTCAGACCTTGGCGACAGTTAGGTGCGCCACAAACAATGTCTAGAAGCTCTTCTTCACCCACGTCAACTTTAGTTACGCGCAGTTTGTCTGCATCTGGGTGTTGGCCACATTCAACAACGTGACCGACTTTAACGCCAGTAAAAGAACCAGCAACAGGAAGAACCTCGTCTACCTCTAGGCCGGCCATTGTAATTTGGTGAGTTAGCTCGTCAGTAGTAACCGCAGGGTTTACCCACTCACGAAGCCATGATTCGCTGAATTTCATGTTGATGAACCCTCTGGATTACTTGAACTGTTTTAGGAAACGAAGATCGTTCTCGAAGAACGCACGTAGGTCGTTCACGCCGTAACGAAGCATTGTTAGACGCTCAACACCCATACCGAATGCGAAACCAGAGTATTTTTCAGGATCGATACCTACGCTACGTAGCACGTTCGGGTGAACCATACCGCAGCCTAGTACTTCTAACCATTTACCGTTTTTGCCTTTCACGTCTACTTCAGCTGAAGGCTCAGTGAATGGGAAGTAAGATGGACGGAAACGTACTTCTACTTCTTCTTCGAAGAAGTTACATAGGAAATCGTGCAGGATGCCTTTCAGCTGAGCAAAGTTTACGTCCTCATCAACCAGCATGCCTTCCACTTGGTGGAACATTGGCGTGTGCGTTTGGTCGTAGTCGTTACGGTATACACGGCCTGGTGCGATGAAACGGAATGGTGGTTTACCATTTTCCATCGTACGGATCTGTACGCCTGACGTATGAGTACGAAGCATCAAGTCTGGGTTGAAGAAGAAAGTATCGTGGTCAGTACGCGCTGGGTGATCAGCTGCGATGTTTAGCGCATCGAAGTTGTGGAATGCATCTTCGATCTCTGGGCCAGCCTCGGTGTTAAAACCAAGTTCGCCAAAGAACTTCTCAATACGCTCTACAGTACGAGTTACTGGGTGTAAACCACCGTTTTCAATACGACGACCTGGTAGTGTTACGTCGATTGTTTCTGCTGCTAGTTTCGCTTCAAGCTCAGCACGTTGTAGTGCATCTTTACGAGCTGCGATAGCTTGCTGAACTACGCCTTTCGCTTTATTTATCTCTTGACCAGCTTCACGGCGTTCTTCTGGTGGTAGTTTGCCTAGGCTTTGAAGTTGAGCAGTTAGCTCACCTTTTTTACCCAGATACTGAACACGCACTTCATCAAGTGCGACTAGCGATTCGGCAGCTTCAATTGCAGTGCTCGCGCTAGCAATGATCTCTTCTAGATGTTGCATCGTTTCCTCATCTACCTGTAGGTAGTGTCCATAAGGGAGTGATTGGTTTTTTGATAGCTGTACATAGTAGCCAAACCGGGCACCAATGCCAAATTGAATTACGAAAAGAAGAGGTTATTGAATAAAAAGAGCACAAAAACGTCAAAAATGTCATCTTTAGTTAATCTGCCGTTTAGTTGTGCCCTTTTGTTTTAGAAATAGTATTGAATAGATAGCTCGATAAAATCGTCATCTCTAGCGAAGTAGAGCAAATCATTTGGTGTTTCATTTTTAAACAACCAAGCATCAATTTGCCACTTAACGTGATTCGATATTCGGCTCGATGCTTCTAACTTAGCATTGTAAACATCATCGTTATCTAAATCCTTCGTAATTCCCGTCAATACTTCCGTTCCGTCCTCATCATTGAGCGCCCAACGAATACCTGCAAACACATCATTTTGACCGATAGTTTGTGCGTTGTTCCCACGACTGTCATAGAGGTACTCACCAATAACCCCCACATCCCAAACCGTGTCAAATGCACCGACGAAGGTATACTCAAAGCCCGTCACAAGACCGACATGATTATCAGCGCTATCTCGATAAACACTTTCTAGTTTCCATAACCAATCGCCAACAATTCCTTGCACATCCAGACCGACATGACTCATCAGAGCGTAGTAAGGCTTTAATTCTCCGTACTCTAAACGAAAGTAAGGATCCCGGTTTGTTCCATATAAATAGCTTAGGCCTACGTCCCAATCGCCAAGCATTTTCGAATATCGAAAAGCCACATCTACGTGCTTCTCTTCTCTGCTTGATTCATAGATAGCATCATCAGAGACAACGGGGTCGGTTCGCAAGCGGCCATCTGTACCCGCAAACGTTCGTTCCCTAAAGTAAGGTAACAACATTGCGTGGACGGTGCCCCAGTCTTTGAAAGAGGTAAAATGTAACATCGGCTGACCGAGTTTATCTTCACCATCGACGGCTTCAATGGCATCTGTTTGGTTTACTACATCAACTAAATGGGCTGATTCAGTCACTCCCCAAAAGACCTTACTAATCCCAACTCGAAGCTCATAATCATCCCAATAAGTCAGATAAAGTGCCTCTCGTATGTCACCATGACTTCGCTCATCGTCTAGACCATCCAGACGATAGAAAGGTGTGAAAGTAAAGTTTGCATCACCATTTTGCATCTCCCAGTAAAATTCTGGCTGCAAAACCAATGACGTTTGCGCTTTGCTCTGACCCTGAGAGCCCGTTTTAAAAAACTGACGATGCTCAATATTGACTTGTCCTGCGAGCTCGACGGCAGTCAGAGGCATCGAGTAAAAAAAGGCTGCTGCACTAAGCAACAACCCAGCATTTAATCGCTTCATTTTTCCTCCACTACCTCACTCGCTTCAACACATTCTTATGAAAGTCATTGTCTTGTAATCCAGTGTTAAAACGCATTTCGCTAGTCGTTAGCTCAGTACTTTTTCCTGTTTGATGGTTTGTCATCGCCATAGTGTGCGCTCGCCAATATTGGTTGAGATATTGCTTGTAATCGGAAAAAGAAAGCGTTTTTAACAAAGAGCCTTTGCGGTCGTAAAACTCAACTTTAAGTGGACGATAATGCGCTTTATCTAACCATACCGTTTGCTTGGTATAACCTGAGTTCTTATCGGTCGGAATTTGCTCTACGACGAAAACATCTTGCCCGTTTATGCTGTCATCTTTTAGGTAGTTGAAACGGTATTTTTCAATCTCAAAGGAACTGAGATCCTCATACGCGAATTCACTGCCCATAAAAGGACCTGATTTGTTACGCGAGGAAATACGTTTCACACGTTTCAGTGCAGGAAGGTAAAGCCATTGGTCATCGGCACCCACCGTATGAGAATGGTTAAGAAACGCCGTGCCTTTTACATCTCTCGGTTCATCAAATATCGTGAGCCCTTTGTCACCATCGCCATCAACTTCGAGTGATTGTAAGCGCATTAAACGTGTGCTGCTTTCTCCTTGCGCGTTTCGCAGAATCATTTGCATCGTAGCAACAGAATCCCCCCACCCTTCATCACGGGCTTTGCGCTCTTGGGCAATTTCTAGTCCTTTGGCTTCATCCGCCAACACCGCATGACTCATAATAAGCGAGACAGAAAGTACTGATACTTTTAAGGCATTTTTTACTAAATTCATGTTCAATCCTTTAATTCGTTATGACTGAGTAACAGTCTTGGTTTGAGAGTCAGTTGATTTAAGCTTATTTCGGCGCTCCACCTCGTCGTAAACACCTTTGTCAAACAACATCAGTAGAGTCGGTAGGAAGATGAAATCCACAACAAGGGCAATAAAGATGACAATGGCACTCAGCTGTCCCATATCGGCATTTAAACGGAAGCTCGACATCGCCAGAACAGAGAAACCAGCAACAAGCACGACCGTCGTAATCCAAAGCGCGCGCCCCACGGTGCGAAAGGCGTAGCGAACCGCTTGCTCCGCACTGTGGCCATCTTTACGAGCGTGTTGATATTTAGAAAGAAAGTGAACGGCGTCATCGACAACAACACCAAGCGTTAATGTCACAACGACAGACAATCCCAAGTTAATCTCGCCAGAAACCAGCGCCCAAATACCAAAACCAATAAGCGCAGGAGCAATATTCGGGACAAGACTAATTAAGCCAAGCTTGAACGAACGCAAGGCAAAGATCAGTAATGCAGAGATTAAGACAAGAGTAATGGGCAAGGTTGACAGCATGCTGGCCATATTCGTTTCACCAATATGCGCAAACATCAATGAAGGACTAGAAGCAACAACATCATATTGAGGCGCGTTTTCGTTAAACCATTGGTAAATGCGATTTTCCAAATCAACAAGCTCGACGCTGCCCAAGTTCTCCACGGTGAGAACCATCTTGATCGACGACTTATCTACATTGATTTGGTTGTTCAAATCTAAACCATACGGTAGTGACATTTCATAAAGCAGCAGATATTGAGCCGCTAATTCTCTGTCTTGAGGGAGCGAGTAATAAGCCTGATCATCTCCATGCATGTTCTTGTTTAGGCGCTTATAAACATCGCTCAAGGTCGCAACATGGTCCGTTTCTGGCTGCAACCTTAGCCAGTCAGTAAATTTACCCACGGTATTGAGAAAATTAGGATCCGCAATACCCTGCGATTCGTTGGTTTTTATCGCGATACTGATGTTCGCCATGCCACTGATTCGCTCTTCCATAAAATCAGCCGCTCGGCGAAATTCATTGCTATGGCCAAAGTACTCGACGGATTCATCATTGACTTTGTTCAGTGGAATCAAGCTCGCACTCGCGACAATAACAAGCACCGACAACGGCAATAAAGCATGTCGCTTTGACACCACGAAATCTCCTAAATGATCCATAAAGTGCTTTCTTTCATCAGAAGTATCCGACTTCACCGTAACCGGAAGGATATTAAGCAAGGCGGGAAGTAACGTGATGGAAAGGAAACAAGCAACCATGACGCCAAGGGCTGATAGGTTGCCGAAATCTCTCAGGATTGGAGAATCCGACATATTCATCATTAAAAAGCCGATCGCGGTGGTAATGGAGGTAATCAAGATAGGCATGAAATTGAGCGCAATACTTCGCTCAATAGAGTGGGCTTTACTAAAGCCGTTTTGCATAGACTGACGCATTGTCGCGATGATGTGTACACAGTCTGCGACGGCAAGCGTCATCACCAAGGTAGGCACATTAACGGTCGCCGTGCTTAAGAACATACCAGCCCATCCTGACAAGCCCATTGTAACCATAACCGAGCCGATAATAACGATGAGCGTCGCGATGACGCTAAGCAATGAGCGCAACATGATGGTCAGAAACACCAATATCACTAGTAACATAGTTGGCACTAATGTTGCGCTATCATCTTGGGCTGCGGTCATAAACGCGTAGTTCATTGCAATAATACCAGCCTTGTGGAATTCCGTGTCTGGGTACACTTGCTGATAACGCTCAATCATTCCGTTTATGTAAGCAACCACCTCTTGTACTTCAGCAGTTTTATCTATTTCAGGGAGTTGGACCGTAATGTTTACGACCGTGACATCTCCTTTTTCAGAAATCAGTGAACTTTTCAAAACCGGCTCACTCAACGCAATACTTTTGACTTTCTCTATTCGTTGAGGTGTCAATTCATATTCGCTATACAGTAAATCTTCGACAAGAAGATCATCTTCAAACGCTTCGGTATGCTGGTAGTTGGCGAGGGAATCAACGCGGGTCGAGTATGGAACTTGCCACGCCTCGTCAGTGATCTGCTGAATAAGAGATAATGTGCTAGGAGTAAAAACAGTGCCGCTCTTTGGCGCTATAACCAAAGCAAGACTGTCAGATTTTGCAAAGGTGGTTTGAATTTCATCAAACGCAAGTAACTGCTCATTTGTTCCATCAAAGAAGATGTCGTAATCTCCTCTAAAGTAAAGATTTTTTCCTCCAATAGTTGCTATGACAATCAATAAAACGGTAGCAAGCATCACCAATACACTGTAATTCGTTGGTAGCTTACCCCACCCTGAACGGGCGTATTGTTGAACGTTGTGATGTGGCATCACACTCTCCTTTTGTGACGTTTCGTCAAATTTAAAAACTAAAAAAACAGCAAATGCTGTAAATAACCAGACAAACTCGACATGCAAACTTTAGATCGAATGAATTTGGCTACATAAGTTAGTTTTTAGTAACTTCCTATGCTTCTCGTGATCATTGGCTGAACGCCAACCTTCGAGATTTAATGACGATTCGTCACAATAGTGCGATAAAAAAGCCAACCATAACGTCAGATTGGCCTTTCCAGTTTATTAGCGATTCACTGACTCTAAATAAGCAAGCTCTTCACTAAATAACTCCTGCTCCACTCGACGCCAGGTTTTACGGTAGTCCCATTCTGTAGATAAAGGCGACCAACCTAAACCATCAAGTAACATATTCGCGTTGTGCAGTACTGAGAATGGGTCTTGAATTCGCTGAATACATCGACTGTTCGATGCATTTTGCGCCAAAGCGTTTGAACCGAATGCAATAGACCAGTTGGCGAATACAATAGCATCAGAACCAATTGCGGGAGAAAACTTAAGATCACCACATTCTACCGCATTGTTCACCAGCGCATCAGCACCATCTATTACTTGTTCTTCCAAGTTATTCAGTTCATTCACACGTTTAGGCGAAGCCTTCTCTAAAACCCAAGGCGTCTTTGCAACAATCGCACAAGTTGATAGTACTGGCTCCATACGAGCGTAAATACGATAACCTACATGCATCGCAATGATTTTTTCTCTGGTATTGCCATTAAATTTGGCGGTACGTTCGAAAAATATTGCTTCGCTTTTCAGCGAATGAATACAAAGCGCAAGAATCACATCTTCTTTGCTGCAAAAATGATTGTAGATCGTCCCTTTAGAATAAGGGCTTGACGCTGTAAGCTTGTCCATCGTTAAGTTGGCAAAGCCTTGCTCTTGAACTAAAGACTTAGCCAATTGAATAAGCTCTATCTCACGATCAGCAATCGCCTGTTGCTTTTTTGTTAGCCCTGAAGACACACGACATCCGTCTTGCTTGCTATATTTTTTACAGCGAAAGTTAAACATAATCCTTTGATCCGTATACCAACACACTCCCAATAATTGTAACACGATTCTTTAATACAGGAACGCAACTAAAGTTGACGAACCGTCATAAATGACACTTCGTCATAATAGATCAAAAAACAAACATTTCAAGTATGAATTTATAATTAGAAGATAAATAGCTACCAATTATGCATACCCAAGTAGCTACAGGATGCTTGGTTCAACGAGAATGGTTTCTTTGTAGAGGAAGCGAGAGAGGCTTTGGGAGGAACAACGAAGGAAATCAGCATGTTAAAAATAACGAAAGTAGATGCTGAACAGGTATTATTCGAAATAAGCCCAACACACTTTAAGTCTGAATTAAGAGCAAACACCGCTGAATGCCCTACTTACAAAGTATTTGCTGTCTTAGGCTTTTTCTTTTGCAACGCCCTTTCAGAAACTCTCTTCAAAAAAGGCTCAAAATCTATATAGATAGGCTTGGCTTATCACCTGCAGCTGCGATGGCATAACGAATATCATCAATAAATCGCCCCTCTGTCTCAATAATGCCGTCAGAGAATGTGACTGGCTGATGTGGCCCAGCAAGTAGAACAATATTAGTAAAATCAGAGACATTAAAGTTCTCTGCTACAACATTTTTGGAATGAAAATCAATGACGGTCTTTGCAACTTGATCTTCCAGTAACAAAAGCTGTTCTTCAGTAATTTTCATACGCGCCAAAGCAACGCGAACACACTTATCGTGGGTAGTCGTCTGCTCTTTTATGATTTCGGTATATACCGAATCAACTTGAAGATGCTGGCTTGAGAACCTGAAAATTATCATTAATTCGAGATGTCAAAGAGCCTGCGATCTCTGGAAGAGTCACTGCAAAAAATTGGTCTATTGCCGCCTTGAAGTCCCGTTTTCTTTTGAAGTAAACGTTGTTCCTCGACTTCTCATTCATTACTTTCCATAGCCGCTCGATTGGGTTGAGGTTTGGACTGTAAGGTGGAAGATAATGCAGTTCAATATTCAGGACAAACGCCGCATCTTTGACTAAGTCACTGCGGTGATATCCCGCACCATCCAAGATGATATGAAGCTTATGAGCTAAGGGATAACTCTTTCTTAACTCACAGAAAAAGCGAACAATCGATTCACTGTTAATGCTCTCATAGTTGTGAACAATGGTTGCTCCAATATCCGACAAGTTCAGTGCGCCAATAATGTTCAATCGGCTACGATTACCCGTTGTTTCAATCACTTTATCCTGACCAGTTCGTATCCAGCCATGAGATATTTTTGTTGATAGTGTTGGGTGAACTGCGTCGATAAAGACTATCGATTCATCCTTGCCACAGCTTGCCTTTAACGCTTCATAAGCCTCTATAAATGCTTGCTGTTGTGCTTCATCAAACTTGTGTGGTACGCCTTTCGGTTGCTTGTAGCTAAAACCATTGTGGTGAAGCCATTTATTCATACCAGAAACCGTGTAATCCAGTCCAAATGTCTCTTTAACGTAAGTGACAATTTGATGCGTATGAGAATAGGTTTTCTCAGTCAAATGCTCGATTAGGTGCATGGTTTGAGTAGCAGAAAGCTTGCTTTGGCTTCCGCCATTTTCAGGCTTAAGTTTTTCAGAAAGAACGTAGTCGCTGAGATGACGAGCAACGGTCGATTCATGAATACGAAGAGCTTGTGAAATCATAGTCTGACTCCAGCCTTCAGAAGCCAGCAAAACAGCCTTAATACGGTCGCAAACTCGACTATCACGTTCAATGTCGTGCATTTGTTCGAGTTGCAGTTTCTGTTGAGGAGTCAGTGTAATTTTCATGGTTCGTAGCATGCTCCTGATTCTATCGAAAATCAAGCATCTTCAATGATCACGGGTATATTTGTCGTTGAGCTTGGAGTTCTCTGCATAGCTATAATATAAAGGCCCGTGCAGCGTTATATTTTTATCTTCATCAACGTAAACGAGATCCAACAACTCTAATGCTTTTAAGTAATCAGACATGCTCTGCTCAGACAAGTCATACTTTTTCTTTAAAATAGAATAACCGTCTTTACCTCGAAGCATTCTCAATTCACGATAAAAGTCGTAAAGGTGAGGGAATTGAAAGAATACCTCATCCTGCGTACGACTAAAGTAATCCTCGTCTTCACCTTGCAATTGATTTGCGAGCTTTTGTAGTTCATCTAACGTGCAATCAACCGCTCTACAATATTCCAGCAACTTATCTAAAGCGAGATTCGTGCTTGTAAGATGTCTCTTAAAGGTAGATAGTGGCATACCCATTTTCTCAGATAGCTCTCGATATGTTAGCCCTTTTGTTTTAATCGCTTGGCGTAATGCGGCTAGCAAGTATTCGGGAGTCAGATCTCTCATCTACAATTCCTTTTGGCAATGTTACAGCTGTATAGTATTTGTAACAATTTAGAACCGCTTGGCAAGGTATAAGTTCATATTTTTATAAGAAAAACATGAATTAATATACTGAAAAGAGAATTCACACAACAAATGAAAAATTCAATATGAATTCAATTTCATTATAGATATAAAATAATATGCAAAATAAAAGTGAAGCAATTACTCTAAATCATCGTGATTAATTTTAATAGTAACGTAAAGTTGAGAATATAAACCTATTCTCTCTACAAAAATCTAGAATAATTAACCTAAAAGGAACAGAACGGTAAATGCATAATAATTCACCGCTCTCTATTAGCATTTTTGCAATGCTATTCAAGTAGACTAGTCCGCTAGTTTCACTGCAGTACCAAATGCCAAAATTTCCGAAGAACCATCTACGATTGAGCTTGTGGTAAATCGAATCCCTACAATTGCATCGGCACCTTTAGATTCAGCGTCCGCCACCATGCGCTGTATAGCAATATCACGCGCGTCGGTCATCATTTCCGTGTAACCACGAATTTCGCCGCCAACAATGCTCTTGATACCCGCCATGAGGTCACGGCCAATATGCTTTGATTGAACAACATTACCAGTTACAACCCCTCTGATTTCAGAGATCTGCTTGCCAGGAATGCTTTCGGTCGTTGTGTAGATCATTTTTAATCCCTTATAAACGTAAAAATTTATACCCAAGCTACCTTATAACTAACATAAGATGCTAACCAATAAATTGAGAAGACTGATAAACAATACTCTAAATAGCCAAGCTAAAAGTCATTTGGGTATAAATTTTAGCAATAAAAAAGGAGAGCTAATGCTCTCCTTCTCTTAATCCTAAACTGCTAATTAAAGAGCAGCTTTCGCTTTTTCAACTAGAACTGCAAATGCAGCTTTGTCGAATACTGCGATGTCCGCAAGGATCTTACGGTCGATCTCGATAGATGCTTTCTTAAGACCGTTGATGAAACGGCTGTAAGATAGACCATTTTGACGAGATGCCGCATTGATACGTGCAATCCATAGTTGACGGAATTGACGTTTCTTAGCGCGACGGTCACGGTAAGCGTATTGACCAGCTTTAGTAACTGCTTGGAAAGCTACGCGGTAAACGCGTGAACGCGCACCGTAGTAACCTTTAGCTTGTTTTAGAACTTTCTTATGACGTGCACGAGCTTGTACACCACGTTTTACGCGAGGCATTATGCTTCTCCTAAACTAAACGATTGATAACTAAAAAGAATTAAGCGTATGGCAACATACGGATTACTGCAGCCACTTCACATTTTGGAAGGATTGCATTCGGACGTAGTTGACGCTTGTTCTTAGTAGTACGCTTAGTCAGGATGTGACGTTTTGTAGCGTGCTTGTACTTAATACCACCAGCAGTTTTCTTAAAACGCTTAGCAGCACCTTTGTTGGTTTTCATCTTAGGCATGATGAATAACTCCGCATTGAGTAGGTTTAATAAACAACGTAATTAGGGCGAACAAAACCCAGCCATATGCCTTTATATAAAGGAAAGCGGCTAGGTTTTAATTACTTGATGAGCCGTTAATTACTTCTTTTTAGGGGCTAGCACCATGATCATCTGGCGACCTTCAATCTTCTTAGGGAAAGATTCAACTACAGCAATTTCTGCAGTATCTTCCTTAAGACGATTTAGAACGTCAACACCGATGTCTTGGTGTGCCATCTCTCGGCCACGGAAGCGAATTGTTACTTTCACTTTGTTGCCTTCTTCAAGGAAACGCGTCAGGTTGCGTAGTTTTACCTGATAGTCTCCAATATCAGTTCCAGGACGGAATTTTACTTCCTTGATCTGGACCTGCTTTTGCTTCTTCTTCTGCTCTTTAGCAGTTTTGCTCTTCTCGAAGAGGAACTTACCATAGTCCATCACACGACAAACAGGTGGCTCGGCGTTAGGACTGATCTCAACGAGATCCATACCAGCTTCTTCAGCAGCTGCAATGGCTTCTTGAATCGATACAACACCAACTGATTCACCGTCAGCGCCTGTTAGTCGAACTTCACGAATACCACGAATTTCACCGTTGATACGGTGCGGGTTTTGTTTTACCGGCTGTTGGCCACGTCTTCCGCCTTTAATAGCTTATTCCTCCAGATTGAGCTTACGGCTAGAGATCTCGTCTTGGATGTATGCAATAAAATCATCCACTTTAAATTTACCAAGATCTTTACCTTTACGAGTACGCACTGCAATTTCGCCAGCTTCCATTTCTTGGTCACCAACAACAAGCATATACGGTACACGCTTCAAAGTATGTTCGCGGATTTTAAAGCCAATCTTCTCATTTCTCAAGTCCGCTTTAGCTCTAATTCCACTTTTTTGTAGTTTTTGTACTATTTCTTGAACATAACCTGACTGTTTATCAGTAATGTTCATAAGAACTGCTTGTTCTGGCGCCAACCAAGTTGGGAAGAAACCAGCATATTCTTCGATAAGGATACCGATGAAGCGCTCTAGTGAACCTAGAATCGCACGGTGAATCATTACCGGTACAAGACGTTCATTGTTTTCACCTACATAAGTTGCACCTAAGCGACCTGGTAGGTTGAAGTCTAGCTGGACAGTACCACACTGCCACGCACGGTCTAGACAATCGTATAGTGTGAATTCAATCTTAGGACCGTAGAACGCACCCTCGCCTTCTTGAATTTCGTATGGGATATCCATCGATTCAAGAGACTGCTTCAATGCTTCTTCAGATTGATCCCAGATTTCATCTGAACCTACACGTTTCTCTGGACGAGTAGACAGTTTCACTACGATGTTGTCAAAACCAAATGTTTGGTACGTATCGTACACCATCTTGATACAGTTTGTTACTTCTTCTTGAATTTGGCTCTCAGTACAGAAAATGTGAGCGTCATCCTGAGTAAAGCCACGTACACGCATAATACCGTGTAGTGCACCAGATGGTTCGTTACGGTGACATGAGCCAAACTCAGCCATACGTAGCGGTAGGTCGCGGTACGATTTTAGACCTTGGTTGAAGATCTGTACGTGACCTGGACAGTTCATTGGCTTAATCGCGTATTCACGGTTCTCAGAAGAAGTTGTGAACATTGCATCAGCGTATTTGTCCCAGTGCCCAGAGCGTTCCCAAAGAACACGGTCCATCATAAGTGGACCTTTCACTTCTTGGTAACCGTACTCATCTAGCTTAGCGCGGATGAATACTTCTAGATCACGGAAGATAGACCAACCATTGTGATGCCAGAACACCATACCCGGTGCTTCTTGCTGCATGTGGAATAGGTCTAGTTGCTTACCAATCTTACGGTGATCACGCTTTGCCGCTTCTTCTAGGCGAGTTAGGTGCGCTTTCAGTGCTTTCTTGTCGTGGAAAGCCGTACCGTAGATACGTTGAAGCATTTTGTTGTCGCTGTTACCACGCCAGTAAGCACCTGCAACATTCAGCAAAGTGAAGTGTTGACAGAAGCTCATGTTAGGAACGTGAGGACCACGACACATGTCGATGTATTCTTCATGGTGGTAAAGGCCTGGACGATCATCACGAGATACGTTTTCGTCTAGGATTTCCACTTTGTATGGTTCGCCACGTGATTCAAACGTATCACGCGCTTCCTGCCAGCTTACTTTTTTCTTAACCACTTCGTACTTGGTTTTCGCTAGCTCTTTCATACGCTTTTCAATCTTTTCAAGATCTTCTTGCGTTAGAGATTCGTCTAGGTCGATATCGTAGTAGAAGCCATTGTCGATGGTTGGACCGATCGCCATTTTAGCTTGAGGGTAAAGCTGCTTAAGAGCGTGACCAAGAAGGTGAGCACAAGAGTGACGAACGATTTCTAGACCGTCTACTTCATCTTTAACTGTGATGATTTCAAGGCTTGCGTCTTCTTCAATTAGGTCACACGCATCAACGCGGTTACCGTTTACACGACCAGCTATAGTTGCTTTGGCAAGACCGGGACCGATCGATTGCGCAACTTCCATAGTAGATACTGGGTTGTCAAATTGACGCTGACTGCCGTCAGGAAGAGTAATAATAGGCATGCTATGTCCTTTACAGTGGTGTTGCACACCAAGCAACACATGTTATTCAAATTAGAAGCTATTTGTTGAAAATAGTTGAGAGTCAATAAAGGCCTCTCGGTAACACGAATACCGGACCGTTATCGAAAATGGGATTGTACCTAGCTCACATTTAGAATGCAAAGCGCGATTTTGTTTGGTCATAAGAACTTAACCGCAGACCCGTCACGACAAACTGATCATGCTTTTTTAAGAGACCGCATAGCTGGTGAATGGAATTGCCCCTCAATGAACTTACACAACAAATTACAATATCGCCTATTACGTGTGAACCGATACAAAGCCTAACACGCTGGGCGAGTGCTCAACGTGCGATTTAGGTATATAGTTGTTTTATAGAGTAGTTTGTATGTAGGTATTCATCATGGTCTATTTCAAATCGCACTTTATGGTGCTTCTAAGCACCTCGATATGTTCTTTGCAAGCCTTCGCATCAAATGACTTATATGGCCCGCTGCGTTCTTACGCACAATCCCCAATGCAAGTGGTTAGTCACACCAACGTACTGCGTTCAGGACATAGTCTGCCCTATGGTTTTGTCGAAGCTTATGGTTCGGGAACCGTGGCAAGTGTTTGGGCTCATACTGATGAATACGCACTGGATTATTACCACAATCAAATCGAATTAGGCAGCAAATGGCAAGTCAGCAACCGTTGGCAGTGGGAGCTCAACTATCGATGGGTCTTTGCCGCTGACAACCATTTAGATGGACTGACGAAAAGCTTCCATAAACTTTTCGGTATCGGACAAAATGGGCGGGATAAAGTAGACAGAGATCGTTTTTACATTTCAATGCCGCAATATGATGTGCTTGAAGATGATTTCGAAGGACAAACACTGGCCAATAACCTATCTACTTACTTACAGTATCAAGTGTTCCAAAATGAACATCACGGCCTATCGATTGGCGGCAGTTTGTATTTTAACGATGTGGCTCACGGTACTTTTCAAGGTAGCAGTTTCGAGCAAGGCTTCCAATTAAACTACAGCTACTTAAGTGATGCTCATGCATTTTATTCGATGATTGGCATGACTTTTCGCTCGGATGACCGTGCCTTGCTCGATCTGCCCTATCGACATAATACGATTGCCATTGCGGGTGGGTACCGTTATGCCTTAGAAGATAACCATCACCTGATGTTGGAATATCATTGGTATCAAGGCTCAACAGAAGGGCCCACAGAGTTTGCTGATGCCTCTAATGAACTGGTATTGGGCTATCGATATCTAATGGAAAATTCAGCGCTTGAGTTTTTAGCCGTAGAGAACGCAAGAAACATGGATAACAGTACCGATATCGCTTTCACAATAGGATATCGGTACATATTTTCATCAAGTTGATGAGAGCTATAGATTTAGCGTTGGTGCAACTGCGGCAGCGACTTGAGCATCGGTTGCATTGATCGGCAACGTAAACGAGCGATATTGGTCACCAGCCAAGCTGAGCGAACGGTCAATCTCTGCCAAACAATGCATGACCTGCCCTTCCAGAATAAAAGAGAGCTCAATTTCTTTTGATGAGATAAAGCCGCTGTTACGGAACTCTAGCTCTTGATAAATACCAGAGCGAGAGGCAAACGAGCCACCGCGCAAAAAGCCTTTTTCAACATCGGCTTTAACCATAGTGAAGCCAGCTTGCTCGATCGCTTGAATAACCCGAGATGCTACTGGTAGTGGTTTCACTTCAATATAGTCACGGTCACGCGGGTCAATCGCAAAATCAATATCTAACGTCGTCTCGACCCAAACATGACATTGATTCTTAAGTGCGCTAACCGCAGTAATTGGCGTTTCATCATGCAGTTTTAGCTCAAACGGAACCTGCTTTTCTTCATTAGGTTGAATCACAAAAGGGTCAACTGCTTTCAATTGATCAATAGTGAAGGTTTGGTAACTTACGCTATCATCCACTTCGACTTTCATTTCCGTGTTCAATTTAATCGTAATAGCATCAATTTGTTGTTCGACGTCTCCGCCTTTGATATGAACATGCCCTTTCAGCGTCGCTCCTTGAAACACGCTCATTTCGTCCAAAATGGTATCTACTTTTGCAGAGCCGATCCCCAGTGATGCTTTCAATTTTTTAAACATATTTTTCCTTTTTTAGCGACTTTTCTTCTAATAATCGTTTGTTTACACAATTGTTTTCTGCTGTGCAAGCAATAGACCACAAGAAAATGTTTGAATTCAATCATCAAGCCAAATAATGCTCAGCAGCAAGAGTCATTCAGCCCTGCTATAGGATTGTTCGGTCACTAAGCGGTACATTCGTCGAGAAATGTTTGCAATTTGTACCTAAATTAAGCAGTATTTGTATAGTCAAATAAAGGGAAATCATTATGTCTGCACCACTCTACATTCAAATTAAACAATTTATCCTGGATAAAATTGATGCTGGAGAGTGGGTAGTTGGTCATCGCATCGCCACCGAGATTGAGCTTACCGAGCAATTTGGTGTCAGTAGAATGACAGTGAACAAAGCAATTCGGGATTTAGTAAATGAGGGCCGATTACAACGTCGCCCACGCTTAGGCACGTTCGTGTGTGATCCTGGTGAAAAGTCAGAATCTCCCCTGCTAGACATTCGAAACATTGCCGAAGAAGTCAGCGATAGAGGGCGAAAGTATGGCAGTAAAGTGCTCAAACAGATTGCCATAAAAGCAGATGACAACATTGCGACAAAACTCGGCGTTATGCTAGGCACGACAGTGTTTTACAGTGAAATTATTCACTATGAAGACCAAACGCCGATTCAATTGGAGCTCCGCTGGGTGAATAGCCAATATGCCCCGAGTTATTTAAATCAAGACTTCACACAAATCACTCCAAATCAATACCTGTCAGATAATTGCCCACTCAGCGCGATAGAACATACTGTAGAGGCAATTGTGCCTGAAAGCCGTATTAAGCAAGACTTAAAAATGCAAGCCAATGAACCTTGCCTTCTCTTGAATCGCAGAACGTGGAGCCAAGATAAGTTAGTCAGTACCGCCCTACTTTATCACCCTGGTAACAAATATAAGCTGAGCTCAAAAGTGCTCATTTAAGGACAAGATTTATCCTCTAGATCTACGTTTTGATCACATTTTAGCAACATCAATCTTGTCAGTGTTCTTATTTTGCTCTATTTATTTGTATATACATTTAATGATACAAATAAACACAGGGACACAAACATGGATTTGCTGATTGAAAACGCACGTCTAGTTACCATGCAATCGGGAGAATGCGGATACCTTCCAACGCCTCCAGCGCGCATTGGTATTAAATCTGGAAAAATCGTTGCGATCAGTACTTGTGCCATTGGTGAAGACGCACCGCAAACCGAGTCTCTGCTGTCTGCCCAACATTACGCTCAGAGTATCGACCTTCAAGGCAAGTTAGTTCTGCCAGGTTTGATCGACTGCCACACTCATCTTATTTACGCGGGCAATCGTGCCAACGAATTTGAAATGCGCTTAAACGGCGTGCCATATCAAGAAATTTCCAAACAAGGCGGTGGGATACTTTCAACGGTGCATGCGACGCGTTCAGCAACCGAAGCGCAATTAGTTGAGTTAGCGTTGCCACGTTTAGACGGGCTACTCGCGAGCGGCGTCACTTCTGTCGAAGTGAAATCAGGCTACGGATTGACACTGAATGATGAAATAAAAATGCTCCGTGCAGCCAAAATGCTTGAACAAGAGCGCAAAGTTAAAATCACCACTACACTTCTCGCCGCTCACGCCATTCCGCCAGAGTTCCAAGGTCGTGCAGATGATTATATTGAGCACATTTGTCAGGACATAATCCCTGTTGTCGCAAAGGAAGAATTAGCTACGAGTGTCGATGTTTTTTGTGAATCGATTGGTTTCAATCTTGAACAAACAGAAAAAGTGTTTGTAGCTGCAAAACGCCACGGCTTAAAGGTTAAAGGGCATACTGAGCAACTTTCTAATCTCGGTGGTACAGCCCTCACTGCGCAATACAACGGTCTGTCAGCGGATCACATCGAGTTTTTAGATGAGCAAGGTGTTAAAGCACTTGCTCGATCAAACACCGTCGCCACTCTATTGCCTGGCGCTTTTTATTTTCTAAGAGAAACTCAGTTACCACCGATTGAGTTGTTGAGAGAGCATAACGTGCCGATGGCAATTGCTACGGACGTCAACCCAGGTACATCACCATTTTCTGATCTCACACTCATGCTGAATATGGCGTGCACGCTATTTCGCCTTACACCGCAAGAAGCATTGCGTGGTGTAACGCAACATGCAGCCAAAGCTCTGGGTTATCAAAACTCACGTGGCGAAATCAAAGTAGGGTTTGATGCGGACTTCTCTATCTGGGATATCGAAAGCCCTGCGGATTTAAGCTATCAAGTCGGAGCAAAACGTCTGGTAGGTCGTATAGTAAATGGTGAATACATTTCACACGGAGGCCAATAATATGTCTCAATTCGACCTACACTCTCCCCTATTTCATTGGCAAGGCCGTCATGATGCCGAGGACGGCAAGCTTGGTCAGCGAATTCATCACGTTGTTCAACGCCAAAAAGCAGATGAGTTGCGTGCCGTTGCGCATGGCGTCTCATTACTCGGTTTTGCTACCGACGCTGGCGTTGCGAGAAACAAAGGACGCATTGGCGCGAAAAAAGCGCCAGACTTAATCCGACGAGCACTCGCTAATTTAGCATGGCACCAAGACGCCCCACTATATGACTTAGGTACTGTGGTGTGTGAAGACGACTTACTGGAAGAGAGCCAAGCTCTATGTGCAGCAACCATTTCAAGCGCACTGCCCCATACGCCAGTCATCGTGCTAGGTGGTGGGCATGAGATTGCGTGGGCCTCGTTTTCCGGCTTAGCGGAATATTTTAAAGCGCACCATCCAGAGAAGAAGCCTAAAATCGGCATTATTAATTTCGATGCGCATTTCGATTTGCGCGCATTTGAGAGCAACCTCACCGACATAAGACCAAGCTCTGGCACCCCCTTCAACCAAATTCATCATTTTTGCCAACGTAACGATTGGGACTTTCATTACGCTTGTATTGGTGTAAGCCGTAGTAGCAACACTAAAGCGCTATTTGAAAAAGCAGATGCGTTAAATGTTTGGTATGTAGAGGACAATCAGCTCTGCTACTTAAACCACAGTTATCACTTAACTCAGCTTCAGCATTTTATTGACGACTGTGACTACCTCTATTTGACCATTGATCTGGATGTATTTCCTGCCGCAACCGCACCTGGAGTCAGCGCACCAGCAGCTCGGGGAGTGAGTTACGACACTATTGCACCCTTTTTAGATCGAATTCTTCATTACAAAAATAAGTTAATGCTGGCTGATATCGCCGAATACAACCCAAATTATGACGTCGATAGTCAAACAGCACGATTAGCTGCCCGTTTGTGTTGGGATATCGCCAACGCAATGGCGGAAAAACAGCACAAACCATAATGCATCCCAGATGCCACTGATTATTACGACCAAGCAAGTACTTGGTCATCACGAGAAACTAAAGGAGTCTGAAATGACACAGCGCCAGGGACAAGATCCACGACTTGATACAAGCAGAACAATTCGTGCACCTCACGGAGATAAACTGCGCGCAAAATCTTGGCTAACCGAAGCCCCTCTTCGTATGCTGATGAACAACCTTGATCCTGATGTTGCAGAACATCCACATTCACTGGTTGTATATGGCGGCATTGGCCGAGCAGCGCGAAACTGGGAATGTTACGACAAGATTGTTGAAGTACTTGAAAGACTCGAAGATGACCAAACGCTTTTAGTTCAATCAGGCAAGCCTGTTGGTGTTTTCCCTACTCATAAAAATGCTCCACGCGTGCTTATCGCAAACTCAAACCTTGTTCCGCATTGGGCAAACTGGGAACACTTCAACGAGCTCGATAAACAAGGCTTGATGATGTACGGCCAAATGACCGCTGGCAGCTGGATATACATTGGCTCGCAAGGTATCGTACAAGGCACATACGAAACGTTCGTATCTGTTGCAAAAAAACACTTTGACGGTGAAGCAAAGGGCCGTTGGATTCTAACAGGTGGTCTCGGTGGCATGGGTGGTGCTCAACCTCTCGCTGGTACAATGGCGGGCTTCTCCATGATTGCAGTAGAGTGTGATGAGTCACGTATCGATTACCGCCTACGTACAGGCTATGTCGATAAGAAAGCGACTTCTTTAGATGAAGCGCTAGCTATCATTAAAGAGTCAGACACACCAGTATCGGTTGGTCTACTAGGTAATGCAGCAGACGTTTTCTCTGAGCTGGTAGAACGTAATATCACGCCTGATGTAGTAACAGACCAAACGTCTGCACACGACCCGCTCAATGGCTATTTACCACAAGGCTGGAGCATGTCTCACGCAGCAGAAATGCGTTTGCAAGATGAAGCAATGGTCGTAAAAGCAGCGAAAAAATCCATGGCTGTGCAAGTTCAAGCGATGTTAGAGCTGCAAAATCGCGGCGCCGCAACACTCGACTACGGTAACAACATCCGCCAGATGGCCTTGGAAGAAGGCGTAGAAAACGCATTTGATTTCCCTGGCTTCGTTCCAGCCTACATTCGTCCTCTATTCTGTGAAGGTATCGGTCCTTTCCGTTGGGCTGCTCTCTCTGGCGATCCTGAGGACATTTATAAAACCGACCAAAAAGTAAAAGAGCTAATTCCAGATAATCCGCACTTACATAACTGGCTAGATATGGCTCGCGAACGCATCCAGTTCCAAGGTTTACCTGCGCGTATTTGCTGGGTTGGTCTTAAAGATCGTGAGCGTCTTGGTCAAGCATTCAACGAAATGGTGAAAAATGGCGAACTTAAAGCGCCCGTTGTCATTGGTCGAGATCACTTAGACTCTGGCTCTGTAGCAAGCCCGAACCGTGAAACCGAAGGTATGATGGACGGTTCTGACGCCGTATCAGACTGGCCATTATTAAACGCGCTACTCAACACGGCGGGCGGCGCAACTTGGGTTTCACTGCACCACGGCGGTGGCGTAGGTATGGGCTTCTCGCAACACTCAGGTATGGTTATCTGCTGTGACGGCAGTGAAGATGCCTCACAACGTATTGCCCGCGTGCTGCATAACGACCCAGCAACAGGCGTGATGCGTCATGCTGATGCGGGATACGATATCGCTAAACAATGTGCAGCAGAGCAAGGGCTAGATTTGCCAATGCTCAACGAAGAACTGAAGAAGCTCAAGTAAGGATGAAAGAGATGTTAAATTTAGCGCTAAAGCCAGGTCATATTAGCTTAAACGAACTACGCCAAGTGAGCCGTTCACCAGTCAACCTTACTTTGGATCCTGAAGCCATTCCGGCCATTGAAGAAAGCACACAGGTCGTAGACCGAGTCATCGCGGAAGATCGAACGGTTTACGGAATTAACACTGGTTTTGGGCTATTGGCTAACACACGAATAGCACCAGAAGATTTAGAAACACTGCAACGCAGTATCGTTCTCTCTCATGCGGCAGGTATCGGTGAGTTTATGTCAGATGAAACGGTTCGTCTGATGATGGTATTAAAAATCAATAGTCTGTCTCGTGGCTTTTCTGGGATTCGCCTAAAAGTCATTAATATGCTGACCGACCTAGTCAACGCACAAGTTTACCCTTGCGTACCTAAAAAGGGCTCTGTTGGCGCATCAGGTGACTTAGCTCCTCTAGCCCATATGAGCACAGTATTACTGGGAGAAGGACAAGCTCGCCACAACGGTAATATCATTTCCGGGCAAGAAGCTTTAAAAATCGCAGGTCTAGAGCCTATCACTCTGGCGCCAAAAGAAGGCTTAGCGCTACTAAATGGGACTCAGGCATCCACAGCGTTCGCATTGGAAGGCCTGTTTATCGCGGAAGACCTTTTCGCGTCAGCAACCGTTTGTGGTGCAATGTCTGTTGAAGCCGCTCTCGGCAGCCGACGTCCATTCGATCCGCGCATTCACCGTGTACGTGGTCATCGCAGCCAAATGGACGCAGCACTCGCATACCGTCATTTGTTAGACACATCGAGTGAAATAGGTGATTCGCACACTAACTGTGAAAAAGTACAAGACCCGTATTCTTTGCGCTGTCAGCCTCAAGTGATGGGTGCGTGTTTACAGCAAATCCGCAATGCGGCGGAAGTACTACAAGTAGAAGCGAATTCCGTATCAGATAACCCGTTGGTGTTTGCTGAAGATGGTGACATCATCTCTGGCGGTAACTTCCACGCGGAGCCTGTTGCAATGGCAGCCGACAACCTAGCACTTGCGATTGCCGAGATCGGCAGCTTGTCTGAACGTCGTATGGCATTACTTATCGATAGCGCGCTATCAAAACTGCCACCGTTCTTAGTCGACAATGGTGGTGTGAACTCTGGTTTCATGATTGCTCAGGTTACCTCCGCTGCGTTAGCAAGTGAAAACAAAACACTCGCTCACCCAGCGTCAGTAGACAGCTTGCCAACATCTGCAAACCAAGAAGATCACGTCTCAATGGCAACATTCGCGGCTCGCAGATTGAAAGAAATGGGCGAAAACACTCGCGGTATTCTGGCTGTCGAATACCTCTCAGCAGCACAAGGCCTAGACTTTAGAGCGCCAAACAAGTCCTCTGAGCGTATTGAGATTGCGAAACAAATGTTGCGTGAAAAAGTATCGTTCTACGATAAAGATCGCTACTTTGCTCCAGACATTGAACAGGCAAATACTCTGCTTAAGCTGGCTATTCACAACACGCTCATGCCAGAGAGCTTGTTACCAAGTGTTCAATAACCAAGCATAACTGGATTTCATCGAATAAACAGATAATGACTTGAAGGCTCTACGTTCTGCGTGGAGCCTTTTTATATACGATTAAACATATTGATGGCACTATTTATGAACGCCTGTCTACTTTGATGGCTATACTTTACAAGATAGGCGAGCGAAAAGGTCGTTGTTTATTGTTTTCACAAATAAAAGCGTTGCTAAAGTATGCGTTTTTAACGGTTTATCCGCCGAAATAGTGTCTTATTGTTAGGATACGGTGAAGTTTTCACTGGATGGACCATTGCTACGCAGATATTCGCATATAATCCCACACAGTTTTGGTTACTACGTAAAAATTATGTTTCTAACACCTTATTTTTCAAACACTAATCACCAGTTTCAGTTCACTCGCGAACAAGCAAGCCACTTTGCAAAACGTGTCGCAGGTGACTACAACCCAATTCATGATGAAGACAACAAACGCTTTTGTGTCCCTGGGGATTTACTTTTCGCTGTGCTTCTCAGTAAAGAAGGCGTTAGCCAAAAGATGCGTTTTAACTTCTCTGGCATGGTAAACGATGGTGTAGCACTTCATATTGAAAATAAGTGTGACAAAGAAAGCGCTGTTGTTGACGAGGCAGGTAAAGAATACTTACACATGTCCCGTGAAGGTGAAACTAACCACGATCCGGCATTTATTGAGCATGTAGTGACAAATTACGTGCAATTTTCTGGTATGAACTTCCCTCACATCATGGTTCCTCTTATGGAAGAGAAGCAAATGATGATCAACTGCCAGCGTCCATTAGTTATTTATGAAAGCATGGAAGTCGAATTTTCACGCTTAGACCTTACGCATCCAGAGGTGGATTTCACTGGCGCAACATTCGACGTAGAAGGAAAACGAGGTGTAGTCACCTTAAACTTTGCGTTTAAAGAAGACGGTGAAGTCGTTGGTAAAGGTATTAAGCGCATGGTTGCAAGTGGCTTGAAGCCATATGACCAAGAAGCGGTTGATGACCTTGTACGCCGCTTTAATGAACGTAAGGATGCATTCCTAGCAAAGTTCGTTAAGGCAGCCTAGTAGACTGCCCTATCAGAAGCGCACAAAAAACGTGTTTACTAAAAGAAAGCCCAACGTCGACCGTTGGGCTTTCTTTTTATGTCTCATCCAAACAAAACTAAACGCAATGCTTAGAGCCAACGACGAACATGGTTTTTATAATCCACATACTCTTCACCAAACAATCGCTCTAAAACGCGTTCCTCAGGCTTGATTTGAAACCGATTCATATAACTGACAAATATCACGCCACAAAGCACCACACTCAAGTGCTGCCACCACAAACCAGTTGCTATGATTAGAAGCAATAATGCCATGTACATAGGGTTGCGTGAAAAGGCAAACACACCAGTTCTTACAACAGAAGATGCCGCTTCAGGTTTTACTGGGTTCACTGTGGTTTTTACTTTGCGAAATTCATACACGCCAGCAATGCCCATGTAGCCAGACAACAAAGTTAATACACCTACTACAAATTCAACAAAGGGTACTCGAATGTTCATGCTCGGCGTCAAAACTTTAAGTCCGTACATCAAAAGTATGACTAGCAAAAACACCACAACAGGTGGGACTTTGAGTTCAAGTTTTCTCAAGATTCATATCCTTTGAAAGGGTCTAAATACGGTTTCTAAAAAGCCCAGTAAAACTGGGCTTGATCTAGTCCGATTACAACAAAGTTAACAATGCCTGAACGGGATGCTTGGGCTTCGTTCCTTCAAAGCGTTTCACTTGGCTGCGGCAAGAATAGCCTGTAATCAAACATCTCTCGTTATCCAACTTATCTAAGCTTGGCTTCCAGCTTAAATTGTAAATATCTTTCGACATCGACAACTTATCAACCTCATGACCAAACGTACCCGCCATACCACAACAACCAACAGGTACCGTATTCAAAACTGCACCAAAGTGAGCAAAAATAGCGCCCCACTCTTTTTCCGCATTTGGCATTTTGGTTTTCTCAGTACAGTGCGCAAACAGATACCAAGGTTCCTGCGCCTTATGCTCTCCGCTTTCAAACGCTTCTAGTCTTGGGTAAAGCCATTCGTGGGCTGTTAGTACATCGAAATTACCTCGCTTACTGCCAAGCACTTCAGCGTATTCATCTCGATAACACAGCACCAAAGCAGGATCGACGCCAACTAATGGAATATCCAGATCCGCTACCATCGCCAAGAACTTCGCTGTGTCGGCTGCTGTGTCCTTAAACTGACGTAAAAACCCTTTAATGTGTTGTGCTTTACCATTCGGCTTAAACGGCAGAAGCACCGGATTCATACCCAGCTTTTTCAATAACTTAACGAAGTCTTCAACGACATCAGCGTCGTAGTAACTAGTGAATGGGTCTTGAACAATTAAAACATGCTTGCTCTTTTCAGACGAAGACAAACCACTGAGCGCTTGCAGATCATAAGGCGTTGTCAGCGACTCTACTCGTTGTTTCAAGGTGGGTACTGATAACAACGGCGCATCGACATACCCGACCGTAGATGCCGTTAAACTTTTCACCCACGACTGCTTCAAAACACCATTTACGACACCTGGCGCTTTCGCCATCATCGGCAGCATAGTCTCAATGTTCGCAACCAGATAGTCTTTTGCAGGACGTTGGTAACGAGAGTGATAGATGTTTAAAAAGCGCGAGCGAAAGCTCGGAACATCGACTTTAATCGGACACTGACTCGCACACGCTTTACACGCCAAACAACCATTCATCGCTTCATACACTTCGTGAGAGAAGTCATACTCGTGACGACGATTGATAGAATGACGTACGCGGTCAATCATGGTTTTGATTGATGTTTTGTTTTCTAGTGTTTGTTTTTCTAAGTCAAGAATATCAATGCCTTGCTCAGTAAGCTGACGCAACCACTCACGAACCAAACCTGCACGACCTTTTGGTGAATGACGACGATCGGCTGTTACTTTCATCGATGGACACATTGGCGAGCTGGTATCATAGTTAAAACACAAACCGTTACCGTTACATTCCATCGCTTGTTTAAAGCTGTCACGTACTTGAACGTCAATCTGACGGTCATAGTAACCACGTTTGGTATCGGTAACTTTGACAAGCTCTGCATCACTATCCAGCGGTGTACAGATTTTGCCCGGGTTCATTTTGTTGTGTGGATCGAATGCCGCTTTCACACGTCTCAGTTCAGTAAACAACTCGTCGCCGAAAAACTCAGGGCCATATTCTGAACGGAAACCTTTGCCGTGTTCACCCCACATCAAACCACCGTATTTCGCCACCAGCTTGACCACTTCATCAGACACTTCGTGCATCAATGCTTCTTGGTGCGGGTCACACAAATCCAACGCAGGACGTACGTGAAGCACCCCAGCATCGACGTGACCAAACATGCCGTAATTCAGAGACTTGCTGTCTAACAGTTCTCGAAACTCTACAATAAAGTCCGCCAGGTTTTCTGGTGGCACACAGGTATCTTCAGCGAATGCGACCGGTTTAGCACGACCTTTTGCTGCGCCTAACAAACCCACCGCTTTTTTACGCATGTTGTAAATACGCCCAATGCTCGCTACATCGTTACAAACTTGGTAGCCGATAATGCCCGCTTCTTCTGTTTCCAACATGGTATCGAGCTTGGCGGTCAACGCTGCAACCTGAGCAGCAACTTCCTCTTCGTCCTGACCTGCGTATTCCACCATATTGATGCCAAGCATCTCTTTATTTGGAACATCGGTAAGTAAATCGCTCACGGTGTGCCAAACGATATCTTGCTTCGCGAGATTAAGCACTTTTGAGTCAACGGTTTCTACAGACAGCGCTTTCGCTTCTACCATAAACGGTGCATTACGCAGTGCAGAATCAAAGCTGTTGTATTTAACGTTAACCAACGTACGCGCTTTCGGAATTGGCGTCAGGTTCAGCTTTGCTTCGGTAATAAATGCCAATGAACCTTCCGCGCCGCAAAGTACTCGTGTGATATCGAAACGGTCACCGTCTTCATTCAAGGCATTTTTTAAATCGTAGCCCGTTAAAAAGCGGTTAAGAGGAGGAAACTTATCTACGATCTGCTGGCGTTTTTCACGACATACGAATTCCGTTACACGTAGCGCCTTGGCAGCAAACTCGTCTTCTTTTGGGTAGCCGTTGGACAGGTCTGATTCTAAAACTGAGCCATCAGCAAACACCGCTTGTAGCGACAAAACATGATCGGATGTTTTTCCGTATTTCAGAGAACCTTGACCAGAAGCATCGGTGTTGACCATGCCGCCAATCGTTGCACGGTTACTGGTAGATAAGTCTGGAGAGAAGAAGTAGCCATAAGGGCGAACTGCGTCATTTAACTGGTCTTTCACTACACCAGTTTGTACACGAACCCAGCCTTCTTTCTCATTAATCTCAAGCACTTTGTTCATGTGGCGAGACATATCCACCACAATACCTTTGGTTAGCGACTGACCATTGGTCCCCGTGCCGCCACCACGAGGTGAAAAGGTAATTCGTTCGTACTTTTCTTTATTGCTCAGTTTCCCGAGGAGAGAAACATCTTCTGTCGTTTTGGGATGAACGACAGACTGAGGAAGTTGCTGGTAAACACTGTTGTCAGTGGCAACCGCTAGTCGACTTGAATATTGGCTTTCGATATCACCAGTGAATCCGGCGTGCTCAAGCTCTTTCAGAAAACTAAGAACAAGAGGATCGACATCAGTTTGCGAGTGTAATCTTGGTAACATTTGCTTCCTGCCCCTACGACGCTGATCCGATCAGCTGCGGGTTGTGTAATTATTTGCTCACTTCTCATACAAATTGGCGCTAAGCGAAAAAACACCACAAAAGAGTTAGTGAAGTAATATTCTTTGAATTTCGTCACTTTACAACATTTAAAAAGACGAGCAAATCAGAATCTCGATACAATAATTAAACTTATGCTTTATTTTTTCACGCTTGATGCCTTACATTGGGGAACGAATCGCGTTTCTAGATGAGTTTTCAGAATGAAAAAAAATAAAATTGTGACCACTGAAGATATCCTTCTCAAACTTTGCCAGTCTGTTTCTGGCGTACTTACTTCGGCGACATCTTCTCAAGTAAATTATTCAGCAATGGTGCAAAAAATCCACAAGACTAGCCTCAAACCAGATTTTGGCTGTTTTGTTCTGTTTGATGGCGGATTTACCGGGCTAGTTGTGATTAATTTTACGGCAAAAGCCGCACTGGAGATCTACACCAACTACATGCGTAATATGGGCATGCCAGAAGAAGAACTGGCAATATCTCATACTTCTGACGAGGTAGGCGATGTTCTGGGTGAACTCATGAATCAACTGGTCGGAGACTTCACTAATAAAATTCGTAAAGACCTGCAAACGAACATCACACAAAACCAACCAAAAATGCTGGCGCTGAATAAGCAAGTTATCTTACAAGTTGATACCAACCTTGACCGCCCTCAAGCGCGCAGAGTGACGTTCTCCACCGAAAACAACAATATTTTCTATCTCGAGCTAGCAATGGATAAAACTGAGTTCATCCAACTGGAAGAGTTTGAAGTTGCTGAAGACGAAAACCCAGACGACATTTTAGAGGCAACACGTAAACAGTTGGCTGAGAAAGAATCTAAATCGTCGGGATCAAACGATGATGCCGATGACTTGCTCAACCAGCTCGGGTTGTAATTCTAACGAATCTTAATGAAGAATGGCTTCTTAGACACAAGTACGGCTTCATACTGATTACGACGAACTAAAACGCCAGCCTCGCTTAATGCGAGGCTTCTTTTTATGTGCAGAAATTATCTTCAGTCCCACCTTGTATTTCGTTTTTATGTCAAAAAAGGTAATATATCTGACTTCATAAATTTTCTGCTTTCGTTACTGGTTGTCGATGGATAAACAAAAAGCTCTGAAAAAAATCGCCAAGTGCTTAGAACTGGGCAATTCCGCTAATGTTAATGAGGCTGCCAATGCTATCAAAATGGCACATCGCCTCATGCTTAAATATGGTCTCGATAAAGACGATATTGAGTTCATCAGAATGGGAAAAACACAATCTTCTCATCTGCTACCAGCGAACATCAGTTCTACCATATTGCGAGTGATTCGCGGCATTAACACAAAATTCGGTGTCGAAGCAGTATTGTTGAATCACAAAGGGCTCAAACGTGTCGAATTTATCGGTGAAGCAGATCGCGCTATTTTTGCTGCATTTGCTTTCGATATTGTTTATCGCGAGATGAACGAAAGTACCGGACAATTCCGAAACAGCTTTGCTGGCACCGGCACCTCTTCTCAGGAAGTGACTCGCCGTGTGAACTCATTTGTATCTGGCTGGGTGGAAGGCGCGATTGAAAAATTGCCAATTATTTCTCCAGATGAAGAGTCGGCCAATAAAATTAATGACTATATTGATAAAGAATTCCAAAACATTGACCGCGAAACGTTCAAGAAGCAATTGAAAGAAGCGATGAAAAACCTAACTGAAGACTACGAAGTGGGCTTAAAGAAAGGTAGAAAGGTTTCAGTTAACCGTGGAGTGGGCGGCGAACAAGCACGCAAAATGTTGGGCGATTCATCGAAATAGCCAGAATAGTAAAGGATTCACATAAGCACCCATGACTTCGATGTCTATAGGGCTTACTTTGAGAGCTTTGGCAGTATTGATAGGAATTTTCTTACAGAAACTCTTATCAATCTTACTTTCTCATAACAAATATTAATGCTTGTTTATTCATAATTCGCATCCCATTATGAGGCATGGTTTCGCCTCAGTTTTATACGGAGATTTTCCCTTGAAAAAGATGCCTATTGCACTAGCTCTAGTGCTAGCTCTTACTGGCTGTCAAGCCACTCAACGCCAAAATGCAACAACGGGTGAATACGAAACTAACTCCACCACGCAAGGCGCGCTTATTGGTGCGATCGCTGGCGCAGCAATCGGCCTAGCAACGGGTGATGATGCTAAAGAACGTCGTCAGCATGCACTCATTGGTGCAGCCGCAGGCGGAGCGACTGGCGCTGGCGTTGGTTACTACTTTGACCAACAAGAAGCGGAATTACGTCGCGCTTTGCTAAACTCTGGCGTACAAGTTCAGCGTGTTGGTGAAAATCAGCTTTTACTGCGTATGGAAAACGGTATCGGCTTCTCTTCAAGCTCTTACCAGCTTGATGCTAGTATCCATAACACTCTACGCGGTGTTGCTCGCATCCTAGTTGAGTACCCAGATACCAGTCTCGTTATTGACGGTTACACGGATAGCACAGGTAGTGAGTCATACAACCAAACGTTGTCAGAGCGCCGTGCAGAGTCCGTACGTCAATTCCTAGTATCTCAAAACGTTGCACCTGGTCGTGCAATTGCACGCGGCTACGGCGAACGTAACCCAATTTGCTCAAACCAAACTTCTGAAGGTCGTGCGTGCAACCGTCGTGTTGAAATCCAGATCTTGCCACTGAAGTAATTTGGTTGCACCATAACGGTAATAATAAAAAATTACCGGAGCAGGCCTAACCATTATCGTTAGGCCTGACATATTAATGTCTGTCAAAACGTCTGCCCTACTCTGCTTATTTAGCCTCAGCTTTTCTGGCTACTCACTTGCCTCTCAAGCTCCAAATGACCCCATCGAACAATACGAGTACGCACAACAATTATTGGCATCAAACGAAGCTGAAGCCTCACCAGAAACGCGCTACTGGCTAGAGCAATCCGCCAACCAAGGTTACCTCCCTGCACAAAAACAGCTCGCGAACGACTTTGCTAAAGGGATAAATGGCGAAAAAAATGAAACACAAGCGTTATATTGGCTAACCTCTATCGCACTCAATGACCCAACCGATCGTGGCTTTCTTCTCGCCGATTTTATTCAGCGCAATCCAGATAAGGTCACAACTTCTCAATTGACTGAAGCCTTGTATCAAATGGCTTCTCAGCATAATCCAGCAGCAGAACAAGCTTATAATCAACTGTTAGAGCAGCGCTTCAACCAACTGCGAGCTAAACAAGTCTCGCAAATAAAGTCGCTCGATAAAAAGGCTGAGCAAGCACAGGAAGAGAAAAGCACAGTTGCAAACCCCAAAGTAGAACACTCGCAGTTTTTATGGCTGATCTGGCTAGCGGCGATACTCATCATCAGCGGCTTAAGTTTTCTCGTAATCAAGAAACTTAAGCAGAATAGAAAAGCGCTTGAAGCCAAAGAGGAAAGCCAAAATCAACGAATGGCGAAAAAAATAAAAGAGCTAGAGTTTACGAACAAGCAACTGAAACGCCAGCTAGAGAAAGTATTCAAAGAGTTTAAGAAATCCAAAACCCAGGCAGAGAACCATAAGCTAAGCGTCGCGTGTGCTATGTTTGGCTACACACCACAACACATCCCTGATTTACAAGCAATCAAGCTACGCTATAGACAGCTATCAAAGCTTTATCATCCTGACACAAGAGGCAGTGAAGAAGAAATGAAGCGACTCAATCATGCCTTTAAGCTCGTCTCACAAAATGTTACAAAACAGTAAAAATAGGTTAGGATACTTTGGCTAGCATGCTTTTAGACCTATATAATCAAGCGCCGCAATCGATCTCCCTCTCAAACAAATTAACAGACATTTAACTTAAGTCGCGCTTTTATGCCATAATGCCCGGCGCAAAATAACACCTAACGACTCAAATTAATCTAGGTGGGGAGAAAATCAATGTTCACTGAAGAAGGCACCTGTGATTGGTGTAAAAAACCTAGCCTTGTAACTCGTCACGATTATTTAGATGGCAAGCACCACTACTCATGTAAAGCTTGCTACGATATGGCGAAAATCGACGTGCGCCTATTTAACCAAGGCGAATTACAAATGCGCGAACGCTTGCAACGAGCGAGCTAAGCAAGACGGAATCAACGGAACTGATTTTCAAAGGCGCCTTTTAAGGCGCTTTTTTGATCGCCCAAGCCTATTTCCAATCTCTATCTCGTATTCCCTCCTATCTTACATAGCACGTCGCATCGGTTATCAGCCCTCTCCCACTGTATACAAACCATTGTCCGTGAAAAACACCTGTATATACAGTAGTAAACCCCTGTATGTCTCTCGTCCAGTTTTCTACTCACCTCACATTTTTAAATTGATGTTAGACATATCAAAAATGAAAAACAACCACATAAATTCAATTACTTAGAATCAAATCCTTTTATTTCCTTCTCAAAAAACCGCAAATAACTTTTGAGAAACTGGTTGATCAGGTCACCAAAACAAACTACTGTATACACATACAGCATGTATAAAGGAACAGTAAGATGCAGTTACAAAGTCAATCTCATACATACTCTCGTTACAACGTATTGGCACAAGCAACTAAGCCCATGGCCGTTTCGGATCAGCTTCTATCTAAGCTGGCTGTTTTATCGCAGCAGAAACAATGGATTTTGTTTACAGCAGACTGCCCTCGTCCAGACTTTGAACAACTCACTGCTTCTAATATTTGCTGTAAAAACGTTATTCAAATGAAGCCCTCTCAACAGCTTTCAGAAGTCGAGATCGTGATCAAAGCCATCCGATCAGGCAATGCCAGTGCTGTTGTTGCATCAAATAAAATTGCACTTATGAATCAATCTATGTTGCGCGACATGGCGCAGCGCTATCAGTGTGAAGTCTTTTTCGTCGAAGGCAGAGTTAATAAGTACCACTAATAAGTTCGACGTTATCCATCCTGCATCTCGCCTCCTTTTTAAGGGGGCATTTTTTTGTATTAAAGAAAACAAGCAAACGTTTGCTTTTTCTCTGGCGAGTTAAAATAGTTCTGGTATGATGCCCACATTCGATTTATTCAGCGCCCACATTTTGCTGAATATCTTCTCTTTCTGACGTTTGATTAAGATGATAGGAATGTCGCAATGAGCCTTGCTAATCAAGTACTTGCCGTCAATGACGACCTGCCAATTCGCACCCATAAACCCGTTCATAGTGGAAAAGTTCGTTCAGTTTACTGGTTAACTGAAGAAGACAGCGCCCGACTGATCAAAGAAAAAGGATACGATGTCGCTCCAGATGCGCCTTTGGCTATCATGGTGATTAGCGACCGAATCTCTGCATTCGATTGTATTTGGCATGCTGAAGGTGGTCTTAATGGTGTCCCGGGTAAAGGGGCTGCGCTTAATGCGATTTCTAATCACTGGTTCAAACTGTTCAAAGAAAATGGCTTAGCAGATAGCCATATTCTAGACATTCCTCACCCTTTTGTTTGGATTGTACAAAAAGCCAAACCGGTAAAAATCGAAGCCATCTGCCGCAAATACATCACGGGTTCGATGTGGCGCGCTTACGCAAATGGCGAGCGCGAGTTTTGTGGAATCCAACTTCCTGAAGGGTTAGGAAAAGACAAAGCACTGCCAGAGTTGCTAATGACCCCATCCACAAAAGGCATTCTAAAAGGCATTCCCGGTGTGCCAGAAGCGGATGACGTAAATATTACTCGTCAAAACATCGTAGACAACTACGAAGCATTTAACTTCTCAAGCGCTGACGATATCGCACTCTACGAAAAATTGCTGAAAGAAGGCTTTAACGTTATCAGCCAAGCGTTAGAAGAAATCGACCAAATCTTTGTCGATACCAAATTCGAATTTGGTTATGTTCATGATGCTGCTGGCAATGAAAAGCTGATTTACATGGATGAAGTGGGTACACCAGACTCGTCTCGTATATGGGATGCTAAAGAGTACCAAGCAGGTCACATCGTAGAGAACTCAAAAGAAGGTTTCCGCCAGTTCCTACTTAACCACTTCCCTGACCCAGATATCTTGCTAAACAAAGAACGTATGCCAGAGCGTGAAGCACTCGCTCGTGATAATGCTTTACCCGTCGAATCTTTGATGGCGATTTCGAGCACCTACATTGGTATTGCCGAGAAGATTACAGGCAAGCCGATTCATTTGAGTGAGAATCCGAAAGCGGAAATCATCGAAGTTCTGAGCAAAGAATACGGATTGATTGACTAGCACTGTCGCTAGATTGCTAAACGCTTTCCAATAAAAAGTCCGCACTAGCTTGCGGACTTTTTTCATATTAGGTTCAGTTTAGCTGATGTTTAACGTAGTGCCATCTGTTGTAAAGGCTGACTTAGTCGTCACCTGATATGTTTTGTCTTTAATCGTTGATACGAAATACCAGGTCGACTCTGCCTTGTCGGGCGTAAAAGTAACGCGCATAAAGCCACGCTGTTTGATGTCTGCCCACTGTAATTCTGACACTAAGTGCGGCAGCGTGTATTCCATTTGAGCGATCGCGACAGGGTCTAACGCGAGGTAGGCCTCTAACCCAGGGGAACTCACCGAGCTAGTCGCAAACTCTACCCCGATAGGATGCTTAGATATGTCTTTAAGCTCACTTGCCCATGCGTTGTGCGTATCTCCTGCCAAACAGACAAAGTTACCACTGCTGGCTTTGGCCAGTTGATAAACGCTCTCTCGCTCAACGTAGTAACCATCCCATGCATCTAGGTTATATGGCAAAGCAATGGTATCTAAACTTGGGTCAGAGAGATAACCCGTAATCGCAGAGTTTACCGCTAATAACGCCTCTGTTTTTTGTTCTTCAGTGGCAGTAAACAATTGAAACATCGCGGTCATAACCGAACTTGGCAACTCCATACGAGACATTAACACTTGTTGCCCTAGCACATTCCAAGTTGCGTCGTGCGTACTGAACACATCCATCAGCCAAGCGAGTTGGTCAGCGCCTAACAGCTCTCGGTCTTGACTGCGCGACTGAGCAACTAAACCGCCAATAGCTTCCATCGTTGGTGAGCTGAGCGAGAAATAATCCAACGGTTTATCACGCCCCACAAGTCGCGTGTCGAGCATCATCAAATTGACTAAACTTCCAAACGAAAACTGACGGTAAATCAGCATGTTTGAGAAAGTGTTTTCACGAACGGGCAACCATTCTGTCCACGCGGCAGCCGCAGCTGCACGACGATCATTAAAACTGCCTTCCTCTTCTTGATGGTTTTCCGCACCATTTTTCCAAGTATCATTTGCAAGCTCATGGTCATCCCAGACAGCAATCATTGGTAGGCTCGCATGTAACGCTTGCAGATCAGCATCTTGGCGATATTGCGCATACCGTTTTCGGTAATCATCTAAGGTAATGCATTCAGTGCCTTTGCTTGGCTCTCGCCCTAGTGCCTCAGCATCTTCATTAGCGTAGCCACCAGCACCATACTCATATATGTAATCACCGAGATGAAGCACCACATCAAACGGGTCTTGCTCATGTTGATTTAAAATCTCTCGGTACACATGGAAATAGCCAGCAGGATAGTTTGCACAAGAAACAACCGCCATGGATGCCTTTTCTACACCATCTTCTGGTAATGTTTGAGTTTGCCCGACTTCGCTAGTGACATCACCAACCATGAATCGATAGTAGTAACGAGAATTTGCGTTGAGATTTTGAACATCGACTTTTACCGTGAAATCTCGGCTCGTGTCTGTGGCAAAAGTGCCACTTTGCACGATATCAGTAAAATTTTCGTTAGATGAAACTTGCCAGCTTACATCTGCGTAGCTCGCTGAGGTTGTAACACGAGTCCAAATGATTACTTGTGTTTGAGTAGGATCTCCACTCGCCACTCCGTGCTCAAAGGTAACCGCAACAGATTCACTAGCATCGCTACCACAGCCCACCAGCCCGGTAACAATCGCCGTTGAAGAGGCAGCTTTCATAAAGTCTCGACGAGACAAAGACATATTGACTTCCTTTCTTATTGTGTTTGTTTTTATGCCCAAATGACGTGGTGACTCAATCATCCTTGTGTGCCAATAAGGGACGTTAATTCGAACTTACAGTACCAACCACTTAGTCGGTAATTTGTCCTAAAAACACAAAGTTAGAAGCTAGTTATGACAATTGCATTTCCAAACGTTACATTTTTGTTAATTTAAGTGCAAATACTCTATATTCATCACACTTCCAAGACCTGTGACAAAAACCTCAAAATAAAAAAGCGACCTACTTTGAGGTCGCTTTTCATTGCACTATTGTTAAGTGGTACATCGATGAAGTGGAAATGCTCAGCCTAAAACTTGATGTTAAGGACATCTTGTTCTGACGTATCCACCTTCAACTGACTGCGAGATTCTATGTACTCGATTTGCTGAACATCGAGCGAATATGGCATAACGACTCGCAATTCATTGATCCCTTCATGTTTAGCTAGCTGGGTTAAGCGGACCAAATTGGATTCATCACTTTTACGAGAAGACATCGATTTTAATGCGGCATCCCACAACCGATCTTCAGGCTTGCGCAATTCCGCAATGTTCTGTTTCCACATCAAACCGAAAATAGGCGCGATGGTGGCAAATGCCTCTAAAAAGGTCCATTTTTTACTACCTGTCGCTCCTAAAAAGCTAGTGTAGTCGAATTCAATGCACGTCTTTCCTTGTTGATCCATTCTATGCCCCCGACACTCGAAAATGAGATATACCAAATATCGTTCAACTGTTTTGATATAGCAATGGGATATAAAACATTCGTCTTTTATGCCCTAATTTACATACAAAAGGAAATATTAAAACCAGCTTTGTAACAACTGATGTACAGCTTCGCCATATATAAGCATTCAATTGATTAATATTTCAATTAAGAAACTAAAAACAACACGCAAGTAACGCTATCAATATGAAATTATTATAGATTCACCAAGAAAATATCAATTCTTGTCACAACGTCATCCGCCGACCTACTTTACATCAATCACTCGACTGGCCTTTTTATACTGTATCTTCCAACCCGCCCAACGTGGCAGCTCCCAACGCTTCGGGTCTCCCTTACGGTTTCCCTCTCGATAAACGACCTGTACCAGCTTGCGAGACGCGTAATACTCGACATCTAGTTGGAGTTCTGGCAGCAAAAGTTCTAAAGGGTACTGCTCCGTGAAATCGTCGTATTCCCATTCTGGAACACCGTTAAATGTTAAGTCTTCTGGTTCAAACAACGCCATATCATCGATGTTTTCAACGCCTAATGTTTCCAACTGATCCTTTAACCAGCTAGAAAATGTCAAGGAGGCCAAGTCGTTAACCTCTTCTCCTTCGACATTAAGGCCCAATGCGTTGTAGAGTTTCCAGTGTTGGATTTGCTGTTTTCTTTGAGAAGCAAAACCTGGTAACAGTGTCTCGTCTTCTATCATTTCGACAATAGAATGAACAGCAACATCACCTTTTAACGCTTGATGTTCAGTACAGATTGTTCGCCCGGCGTAGACCAAGTGCATTGTTGCTCTTGGCGTATCTTCTTCATAATTCGTCTCACCTTGTTGCCACTCCCCAAATTCAAGTTCGCGTAATAATGTCAGCGGGATAGGCATCATAACCGATGCGAGGTTCAGTGTTTGCTTAACGCCTCGTCCTGGCACGCTATGGCTGTCTAGCACGATTGCCGCTTCTTCTTTGTCAGGAAAGCGGCTGTTACGCCCAACCAGCATCTCGACTACGCCATTTCCTAGAGCATCCCTTCGACGAGCTCGTCGGACAAACACAAGCTCAGGGTGCAATGAGGCGATGGAGAAAAAGAGCGCTTGACGTTTATATCGAGAGGCAACGTCAAGTTCCGGTAATTCAAATACTTCTCGCATTTGTTTCGCTAAACCTTGTGCCTCTTCGAGTGCGCTGGCATCAATGACAATGCCCGGAAGTCGCTCCCCCCGAACCAAACGGATCAACAAAGAGGCATCACATCCGTATGGCTCCTCTTGAGATAGAAGCTCAGCAACTTCACCACTTTGTCGCTGATAGAGCTGCGCAGGCACAGATAAGGCGGCAGCCAAATCAATCATTGCTTCCTTCTCTGGCTTCGCTTGAATTCTGGTAACGAGATCGGCAAACAGTGCATCAATGGGTAGTGGATATACTTTTCTCCCGTGCTGCGTGACATTGCCATCCTCATCAATCGCTTCCATGGATAACAACGTCGAATGAGATGCCTCTAGCGACTTTTCTGGAATTGAGTCGAGAAAATCGAGTGTTGAGAGACGGTACCCACAACAAGCCGCTGCCAGCATGGGCTCGACGAGCTCTTCTCTGTGTAATTCTGGAGGTGTCACCAACTCTAAAGGCGCGTGCTCACCATATAGACGAATACAAGCCCCTTCGGTAACGCGACCTGCTCGCCCCATTCGCTGCGCGGCACTGGCCTTAGAAATGTTGGTTAATGTCAGTGCTGTACGTCCATTTCGTTGTACAGTTCTGCGCTCTAAACCACTATCGATTACCACACGGATATTAGGAATGGTCAGAGAGGTTTCCGCGACGTTGGTTGCCAATACGACTTTCCGTTGCTTTTGTACCGTCAACGCACGATGTCGTTCTTCATCACTGACCGAGGCATGAAGTTTAACCACCATGACATCACTGCTGCTTTGTAGCATCTGCGCGCATTGGGTGATCTCTTTGCGTCCTGGGAGAAAAACAAGAATATCGCCATCTTCATCTTCCAGTGCTTCTTTTACCGCTCCGACAACCTCCTGTTCACATCCCTTTTTGTTCGGTAAATAGCGGCTGTCTGTAGAACGATGTGTCACCGTGACTGGAAAGCAACGTCCCTCCGAACTCAGGCGCTTAGCATTCAGGTAACGAGCAAGCTTTTCGCCTTCTAAGGTAGCGGAAGTGACGATCAATCGATGTTGATTTTCTTGCTTCAAAATGGCGGTTAATAGATCAATATCCCAGCGTCGCTCGTGAAATTCGTCCACTATCACGACATCAAAGTCTGCTAGCTTGTTTTCCGAAAACCAACGCAGTGCAACCCCCGGAGTCACAAATACAACTTCGGTTTTTTCATCAAAGTAGGCATGAAGCTTGATCGCGTAACCGACTTTGCGACCCATTGGCTCTCCTGATTGCTCCGCAAGAAATTCAGCCAGCGAGGTACAAGCAATTCGACGTGGTTCAATAACCAGAACGCGTCCGTGTTTTGCCGCCCACATGGGCAAGCGGGTAGATTTACCCGACCCGGTTTCGGCTTCCACCACAAGATGGTTAAGGCTTACATGATGGTCAAACTCGGCTTGCAGGCTGTCGATAGGTAGTTGAAACATAGAAATTGGATTTGATTTGATGATGCAAAACATTATACCCAAGTAAAAAAATCCTGCTTTAGGTATCTCTAAACAACCAATATTGCCGATATTTTCGTCGGTATCTGAATTTTTTTGCGACATTACATTGATGTGCATCAACGCATGTTTACAACTAAATAGTGAACCCGTTAAAATTTGGTGCGCATCCTTCAACCCTACATAAGGCACCCAATGAACAACGATAAACGCCCACTATATATTCCATATGCGGGTCCGGCTCTTTTAGCAACCCCTCTTTTGAACAAAGGCAGTGCATTCTCTGCTGAAGAACGTAGTTCATTCAACTTAGAAGGTCTGCTTCCAGAGTCGACCGAAACTATCCAAGAGCAGGTGGAACGTGCCTACCAGCAATACAAAAGTTTCGAAAGCGATATGGATAAGCACATTTATCTGCGTAATATCCAAGACACCAACGAAACATTGTATTACCGCCTAGTGCAAAATCACATTTCTGAGATGATGCCTATCATCTACACACCGACTGTTGGCGCAGCATGTGAAAACTTCTCTAACATTTATCGTCGTGGTCGTGGTCTGTTCATTTCATACCCGAACCGTGACCGTATTGACGACTTGCTGAACAACGCAGCAAACCACAACGTTAAAGTGATTGTTGTGACAGATGGCGAACGTATCCTTGGCTTGGGTGACCAAGGTATCGGCGGCATGGGTATTCCTATCGGTAAACTGTCACTATATACCGCGTGTGGTGGTATCAGCCCTGCTTACACGCTACCAATCGTGCTTGATGTGGGTACCAATAACCCGCAACGCTTAGCTGATCCGATGTACATGGGTTGGCGTCATCCTCGTATTACGGGTGCAGAATACGATGCATTTGTAGAAGAGTTTATCCAAGCGGTACAGCGCCGTTGGCCTGATGCTTTGATCCAGTTCGAAGACTTTGCTCAGAAAAATGCGATGCCTCTTCTTGAGCGTTACAAAGACCGCGTGTGTTGCTTCAATGATGATATTCAGGGTACTGCTGCTGTTACTGTTGGCTCTCTACTTGCAGCTTGTAAAGCAGCAGGAACCCAGCTTTCTAAACAACGTATTACCTTCCTAGGCGCAGGGTCTGCTGGTTGTGGTATCGCAGAAGCGATCATCGCACAAATGGTATCGGAAGGAATTTCTGACGAGCAAGCTCGCTCACAAGTTTACATGGTTGACCGTTGGGGTCTGTTACAAGAAGGCATGCCTAACCTTCTTGATTTCCAACAACGCTTGGTGCAAAAGCATACCAATACGAAAGAGTGGGAAAATGAAGGAAATGGCTTCTCACTACTCGATGTTATGCGTAACGCCAAGCCAACGGTACTAATTGGTGTTTCTGGTGCGCCTGGCCTATTTAGCCAAGAAGTCATCGAAGAAATGCATAAACACTGTAAGCGTCCGATTGTCTTCCCACTGTCGAACCCAACAAGCCGCGTGGAAGCGACACCGAACGACATCATTCGTTGGACAAATGGTGAAGCACTGGTTGCAACAGGTAGCCCATTTGAGCCAGTGGTTCATGAAGGTCGCACTTACCCTATTGCACAATGTAACAACAGCTACATCTTCCCAGGCATTGGCCTTGGTGTACTTGCTGTCAATGCAAAACGTGTCACTGACGAGATGCTAATGGAATCAAGCCGCGCGCTCGCAACATGTTCTCCTCTAGCAATCAACGGTCGTGGGGCTCTACTTCCACCACTAGAAGAGATCCACTTAGTATCGAAAAAAATCGCATTTGCCGTTGGTAAAAAGGCAATTGAACAAGGTGTCGCATTAGAAATTACTGATGAAGCATTGAACGTGGCGATTGAACAGTCGTTCTGGCAACCTGTTTACCGCCGTTACAAACGCACTGCGTTCTAAGCTTGAGACAATTCGTTTAATAATTAGCCCCTACCATGTAGGGGCTTTTATTTTTTTATCATCCTAACCAGATTTTGGCATAAATGGGCTTCTCTCTTTTTGTTTCTATCAGATATGATGAGAACTACATTTTTAGTTAAGGATATAAAACGTTTTGTTGTTTTCTCGCATAAGATCAAAGTGGAAGCTGAAATTTTCCTGGAAGCGATTTGCTTTGATTTTGTCGATCTCTGCACTTAGTCTGCTTGTTTCTGTTATTGCCATCGACCGGTGGGTGGTTTTACAAGCCAAAGAGAGCATTTTCACTGAATACGAGCAAATCCCTCAACATGAGGTTGCCGTAGTTCTTGGTACCAGTAAATACATCGGAAAGATCCTCAACACTTACTACACTCATCGCATTAATGCGGCGATTGAGCTTTACAACCAAGGCAAAGTAAAACAGTTTTTATTGAGTGGTGATAACGCCCACCGTTCATACAACGAACCGTGGACAATGAAACGCGACTTACTTAAAGCAGGCGTGCCTGAAGAAGTGATTCACCTTGATTATGCTGGCTTTCGTACCTTAGATTCGATTGTACGAGCGAAAAAAATTTTTGCTTCGGAGCGATTTCTGATTGTGACTCAGCGCTTTCACTGTGAACGCGCACTGTTCATCGCTGATGCTTACAGCATTGATGCCCAGTGTCTCGCGGTAGCAGGGCCGACGGCCAACAAGCAAAAAACATCGATGCGTGTTCGAGAACTGCTAGCCCGTGTGAAAGCGTTTTTAGACCTGTACATTATCAATACGCAGCCTAAGTTCCTTGGCCCTCAAGAACCTATCGTTGCAGTAAAAGAGCCAAATAAAGCAGATAACGAGCCTCTTCAAGTCCCCGTCGAATAGAGGAATAACGTGGCTCACAAGCCTAGTAACATTTCTATAAAACAAATGGGTAGTTTTCTACCCATTTCCAATTCTCAACATCACACTTTCTAATTTGCTCTACGATTCAGGCAAAACTCTTTTTCGCATTCAAAGTAACATTTCATCAATAAATAACTACAAGTCAGTTACTTTGCCATAAAAAAACCGACAAAAGGCAATGCAAAAGGAGCACTACCCATGACCGCACTCGCTGTGACATTGAAGAATTGGTTCTTCACTCGCAACAGCATGATTTTGAACGCGAATATCCTATTGTTCATTATCTTGTTTAATACCTTACCCTTTGAACCACAAGTAGTAACCGGCCTGAGCATCTTAGTTTTTGTTGCTATTTTGTGGCTAACCGAAGCGATTCACGTCAGCATTACTGCGCTGCTCATACCACTACTTGCGGTATTTTTGGGTGTGTTCAACACTCAAGCCGCACTGAATAACTTTTCCAACTCCATCATTTTTCTATTTTTGGGTGGTTTTGCACTAGCTGCGGCTCTACATAAACAAAAGCTAGATCAAGCTATTGCAGATAAAGTACTATTGCTGGCAAGAGGAAAAATGTCTGTCGCTGTATTCATGCTATTTGGTGTGAGTGCTGGCCTGTCAATGTGGATTTCAAACACCGCCACCGCCGCGATGATGTTACCGCTTGTGCTGGGTGTGATGACAAAGCTAGACGCCAAGAAAAACCACAACACCTTTTTGTTTGTTCTACTCGGTATCGCTTACAGTGCTTCAATTGGTGGTATTGCAACACTGGTTGGTAGCCCACCAAACGCAATTGCAGCAGCTGAAGTTGGCCTTAGCTTCACTGAATGGATGAAGTTTGGTGTACCTATTTCCCTAGTATTAATGCCAATCGCTATCCTCGTATTGTACACGATGACTAAGCCTGACCTTAGCCACAAGTTTGACCTTGACCATCAACCAGTCGAATGGACAAACGGCAAAATGATTACGTTGGCGATTTTCTTACTGACCGTGACGTTGTGGATATTCAGTAAGCCTATTAACGCTATGCTGGGTGGCTTCGCGAAGTTCGATACTCTTGTAGCTATTGGCGCCATCCTTCTACTTGGTGCTTCTCGCGCCGTCGAGTGGAAAGATATCGAGAAAACAACCGACTGGGGTGTGTTAATCCTATTTGGTGGTGGTATCTGTTTGAGTAACGTCCTAAAAACAACCGGAACAAGCGTATTTTTGGCTCATAGCTTGTCAGGCTTCCTTGAGCAAGCTGGTATTCTCTTAACGATTCTTGCAGTGGTTGCTTTTGTTGTCTTCTTAACTGAGTTTGCGAGTAACACCGCCAGTGCTGCACTACTTGTCCCTGTATTTGCGACCATTGCAGAAGCCTTAGGCATGTCTCCGGTTATTCTTTCTGCACTGATTGCCGTCGCTGCATCTTGTGCATTTATGTTACCAGTTGCAACACCTCCAAACGCGATTGTGTTCGGTACGGGTCATATCAAGCAAAAAGAAATGATGCGAATTGGTTTCGTATTAAACATTGCCTGTATTGCTGCACTAACGCTTTTCGCTTGGTTGTTCTGGTAAAAATAGCAAGTTCGATTAGCATTACACTGCTGCTCACGGTAATCGTATCGATAACCCAAACTTCCCCCCCTAAGTGGTGTTCAGCAGTTTCCCTCTTGGTGGCCAGTTGGCCACCTTTTTTCTTTCCTTTTAGTGAACCACTATCAGGCTTGCTTCTTTTCGCAAGCAAGTAAACCATAATGAGCTTCCACTCGGTTGCGACCATTGCGCTTCGCCTGATACAACACTTCGTCAGCTCTCGCCATGGTTTCTGAGACGCGTTCATTCTGCATTTGGGCAACGCCAATACTGCAAGTTAATGATTCACCGTGCACCCACAAATGATCCTCCACATTTTTGCGAATCATTTCTGCCTTCTCTAACGCTTGTTCAATATTGGTATCAGGGCAAAATACGACAAACTCTTCGCCGCCCCAACGAACGAGTCGATCGTCTGAGTAAATAGAAGTCGCTACCACCATGACAAATTCGCGCAATATGTCATCCCCCATTTGGTGCCCAAATTTGTCGTTCACCTTTTTAAACTTATCCAAGTCCAAATAGAGAATACTGAAGGTGTTATGCCCCCAGCGAACCTGACGAGATTGTTGTTCCAGCCAGTGTTGCACAGCATATCGGTTCATCGTGCCCGTCAAAGCATCTCGATGCGCTAACTCTGCAAACTCATAGTTTTGAGCTCGCAAAGTATCATTCACCTTTTCCAAATGACGGTGACGCTTTTGCGCTTTTTCATAAGCCACTCTATTTTTTCGTAACTCATGCAGTGAAAAAGCCAGTCCAAGCGCCATCCAAGAGAGTAATAATGCATACAACAATGTTTCTTGCGCAAGGTAAGCGCCTTCAAACTCAATTTTATCAATCACAATTCTATGTTTACCAAGTGCCGCACCAGACCCAGTTGCAATATCAATACGTGTGATGTTTGAAAATTCAGGTGCAGAGTGCTCAATCGCGACTCCGTTATCTGCTAACCACCAGGTCATCACCTGAAGATTTTTAATCGGAATTTCGACAATATCGATCGAACCCGACGGAGAAAACTGCATGCCATTATATTTAATGGTGTACTCGTCGTCCGGCTTGGAATACTCAGAATTATAATTGCGAAGATACAAACGTAGGTCGTGGCTAGGGTTAGCCCCTATTCCTGCCTCTTCATATCGCACCTTCAATCGAATCGTATGGTAGTTGGAAAGGTCAATACCCTGTGTTGGCGTTGCTGAATCGGTATAAACCGAGATTCCGCAGTAAGGCCAAGCATACGAGCTCTGCTTTAGTTCACAGCTAAGAACTAGGCTTTGCCGATCGTATGTGATATCAGCCTCACTCACACCTCCTTCACTGGCATCTTTAGTTGCATAGATATTGAAATGCTCAGGTGTAATGGTCAGCTTTCGCGTATCGCCAAGCACACTATAAAGGGCAACCAAACTGATAGTGCAAATAGAAAGAGCAAAGATAAAGTTATGGATCCACTTCATGGGCAAGTGACCTGCTGAGATTATATGCAATACGTGAGGTTCAATAATTTCAAAAAATGAAATCAAGGTGATTTATCAAGAAATAAAATCACTTTCTCATTCAATTCTTAGTTTCGACACATAGTAACGGATTTTGAACCGTTATCACGTTTTAAAATTTCTAAAAAGTGCAGCTCAACTTCTATTTGCGAAGCATTTCACAGCCATAATTTTTAGAAAATAAAACACGATGCATAATAATTTAGTGCAAGACATTTACTTTAAAGCTCCTGTCAACCCTGCATCTCTTCTCCACTTCAGTATATACTGTGCAAAAACACAATAATGAGTAATGTCATGTCATTAATTGCAACTGGCACGCTAAACAAAATGCGTGCTTCTCTGGACGGTGCCGTCAACTACCGTCTTCCTGTCGGTGAGGAAGAAATCGACTTAACTCCGTTTCTGGGTAAAACGCTCACACTGACTCACACTGGCAATATTTTTTGTTGCTCATGTGGAAAGAAAACGAAAAAGAGTTATTCGCAAGGCCACTGTTTTGTATGCATGAAAAAGCTAGCAAGCTGCGACATGTGTATCATGAAGCCAGAGACCTGCCACTACGATCAAGGGACTTGTCGCGAACCACAATGGGGTGAAGAGAATTGCATGGTGGATCACTTTGTCTACCTGTCCAACACATCCAGCTTAAAAGTTGGTATTACTCGTCATACTCAAATCCCGACTCGTTGGATTGACCAAGGCGCGACTCAGGGCTTGCCAATTTTTAAAGTAAAAACTCGCCATATCTCCGGTTTAATTGAAGTTGAACTGGCGAAACATATCGCAGACAAGACCAATTGGCGCACACTGCTTAAAGGTGACGGTGAACCTATGGCATTGCAGGACCGTTTTGCTGAGCTATTGCCTTTAGTCGAAGAGAAAATTGCCGAGATAAAACAGCAATTCGGCGAAGATGCCATTGAAGTATTAAACGAAAGCATTACCGACCTTAGCTACCCGGTACAACAGCACCCAACGAAGATCACTTCGCATAACTTCGATAAAAACCCGGTTGTTACTGGCACTTTGCAAGGCATTAAAGGTCAATACCTCATCTTTGATACTGGCGTTATTAATGTAAGAAAATTCACTTCCTATGAAGTTGAAGTTAGTGAGTAATCGCTTGTAAAACGCGTTGATTCAAATAAAAACGAAAAAAGCTCGAGTTTGACTCGAGCTTTTGTTTTTCTATTAGGAAGAAATCGTTAGTTATGCGTCAAGGATGCTTTCTAGCACATCGAATAACATATCGACTTCTTCTATTGTATTGTAATGCATACAACCAATTCGCACTACACCACCCGATTCTTCTAAACCAAGTTGACGAACTAAGCCCAACGCATAAAAGTGACCATTCCATACACAAATGTTATGTTCACCCAGTGTTTTCGCGATGAACTCTGGAGAATATCGGTCAAACGTTAGCGCAAAAGTTGGCGTGCGGAGTTGGCTATCTTCCTTTGCGATACCGAATAGATTGACACCATCTAATGCATTCAAACGCTGTAAGAAACGCTCACTCAAGCGCTGCTCATGTTGTTCATACAGTTGGTAGCTTTGCTCCAACCGTTGGCGAAGAGGTAAACCGACTTCACCAAATTGAGCCAGATACTCAACCGCAGAAACGACACCAGCAAGACCTTCAAAACTTTGCGTTCCTGTTTCAAATCGACCAGGGCCTATATTAGTGGCAGGCTCGACTTTGTAAGGGCGAATACTGTGGAGCCACTGATCGGCTATGTAAGCAATACCAACGTGCGGTCCGAAAAACTTGTAAGCTGAGCAAGCTAAAAAGTCACAACCTAACGCTTGAACATCAACCAAATGATGAGGCGCATAATGGACGGCATCCACATAAACTTGTGCCCCAACATTGTGCGCCATGCTGACTACTTGCTGTACATCCACAATAGAACCCGTCGTGTTCGATGCATAAGTCACAGCGACAAGGCGCGTTTTATCAGAAAGAAGGCGGCTTAAATGCTCCATATCCAGCGTACAATCTTCTTCGTTGATACGAACTTGATGAACCGTAACGCCTTTATCTTCTGCCGCTTGCTGCCAGCTGGATACATTTGAATAGTGATCCAAAGCGGAAACAATGATCTCATCTCCTGCTTGCCAATCTCGACTAATCGCGCGACTAAGCTGAAAGGTTAGTGAGGTCATATTGGCACCGAAGACAATATTGCCAGATGAAGGGGCATTAAGTAGCGCCTGAGCCGACTCACGCGCATTTTGCATTACGTCAACGGTCACTTGGCTAGAAAAATAATGCCCGCCTAAGTTAGCGTTGAAACGACCTAAATACCCAACCATGCTGTCTAGTACTGGTTGAGGCACTTGTGAGCCACCTGGACCATCAAAAAACGTCACGGGCTTGTCGTTGTGGTATTGAGCCAACGCCGGAAATTGCTCTCTGATCTGATTAAGATTGAAGTTCATTACGCTTATCCGTAGCAGTGAGTACAAATACATCCATATGGCCCGCTTCGTCATCAATAACAGAGCGGATTGGGCACGCGTTATGCCACAGCTTGCTATCAGCCAAGATTGCGACCTCTCCGGTTTCTAGCACTTTACGGAAAAATGGGGCTTGGTTATGGCTGCTGTACAGCATGATGTCGCCACCGATGATGTTATGGCGTCCCACACCAACCATTGCAATGTGATCAAAACCGTCTTGGTGCACACCTTCAGGTGCTACTTGGGTTTCTTCTTCCAGTGCCCTGATACGGATTTGGTGAATTTCTATTTCTTGACCGTTTGGCAGATGATTCGCATTGACAAACAATTCACACATTTCTCGAAATCCATCGCTGGTAAGAATATCCTTCTCAATTGGCTCGAATTGTCTTACAACATCACCTTGAAATCGGTTGATATCAGAGGATTGAACAAAGCTATTTTTATTTAAGTCGATGACTTTGCCGTTATCAAAACCAACCACAGAATAACGTCGTAGTCGATACTGACCATCTGCATGTTCGGTACGAGGCAGTTCTTCAAACGATGGGGAAAGCTGCTCAATTGCTGCCATGCTGAGCTGTGTTAAATGTAGAGTATTCTCACGTGAATGTAACATCATTTGCTCCTTTAATGAGGCACATTAATTAACATTTAATTTACACACTAGGTTACGCAAATATTCTGCAATTACCAGCTTTTAACGTTGATAGCTTCAACAAAACGACGAAAACAACATAACAAACCAAACCAAACCACAAAAACAGAGCCATGTTTCAGTTTTACGCTTTGACAATATTTGAAACTAGACTTCTCTACTACGAATAGAATTTTATGCTAGAAGTCAACGTTCTCAATCAATATTTAGTGGGTTCTAATCTATAACCAATTATTCGATCACAATCGTTGTTTATGCTTTTAAAGCACTAAGAATTTCCATACAATCGAGGGAAATGTTACGCCCTTTTTGGAGCCATAATGAGCGACGTAAAACACTGTAAATTATTAATTCTTGGTTCTGGTCCTGCAGGATACACAGCTGCCGTCTACGCAGCGCGTGCAAACTTAAACCCTGTGCTTGTGACGGGAATGCAACAAGGTGGTCAGCTAACCACCACAACTGAAGTTGAAAACTGGCCAGGCGATGCTGAGGGACTGACAGGTCCAGCATTGATGGATCGCATGAAAGAACACGCCGAGCGTTTCGAAACTGAAATCGTATTTGATCACATCAATGAAGTAGAGCTATCACAACGCCCATTTCGTTTAAAAGGCGACTCAGGTGAGTACACTTGTGATGCCTTAATCATATCTACCGGCGCATCAGCAAAATACCTTGGCCTTGAGTCTGAAGAAGCATTTAAAGGTCGCGGCGTTTCTGCTTGTGCAACCTGTGACGGTTTCTTCTACCGTAATCAGAAAGTTGCAGTTGTGGGCGGTGGTAACACGGCTGTTGAAGAAGCGCTATACCTATCTAACATTGCGTCAGAAGTTCACCTGATCCACCGCCGCGATTCATTCCGCGCAGAGAAGATCCTTGTGAAACGTCTGATGGATAAAGTTGAAAGCGGTAATATCGTTCTTCATACCGATCGCACTCTCGATGAAGTACTGGGTGACGATATGGGCGTAACGGGCGTCCGCATTAAAGACGTGAACAGCGGTGCGACAGAAGATATCGATGTAATGGGTGCATTCATCGCAATTGGCCACCAGCCAAACACACAAATCTTTGAAGGCCAAGTAGACATGAAAGATGGCTACATCATCGTTCAATCAGGTCTTGAAGGCAACGCAACACAAACTAGTATCGAAGGTGTATTTGCAGCTGGCGACGTAATGGACCACAACTACCGTCAAGCGATCACCTCTGCAGGTACAGGTTGTATGGCTGCATTAGATGCTGAACGTTTCTTAGACTCACTTGGTGACAAATAACTTTTCACATTTGTGTCATATCCTTAAAGCCCAGCGGTATTCCCGCTGGGTTTTCTTTTGTATACTACCGCCTCATTAAAACAATTATCATTAAGCCTTCACGATGGATAAGAAAAAGCAAAGCAGCTTGAATAAGTGGCTGAAGCAACAAAGTAAGTTAGCCAAGCGCTGGCTTATGATTGCGATAGGCCTAGGCGTACTTTCAAGCGTGTTTTTATTGGCTCAAGCAGCCCTGCTCGCCTCCATTCTACACCAGTTAATCATTGACCAAGTCGACAAAGCCGACCTCATTTGGCATTTTGTTGGGCTCGGTGGCACGGTTATCGGTCGAGCTGCTTGTACCTGGGGTCGAGAGCTTGCCGGTTACCGTTGCGGGGAGCAAATTCGAGTTTATATTCGCCAACTCATTTTAGATAAAGTTCATAAACTTGGGCCAGCTTACATCAAAGGCAAACCTGCTGGCAGTTGGGCAACGCTCATCTTAGAGCAGGTAGAAGATATGCAAGATTTCTTCTCACGCTACTTGCCTCAAATGTCATTATCGGTACTAGTGCCTTTCATCATTTTGGTTGTCGTATTCCCAGTAAACTGGGCAGCAGGCTTGATCTTCCTAGTCACTGCACCACTAGTGCCTATTTTCATGGCACTGGTTGGGATGAAAGCCGCAGAAGCAAACCGTAAAAACTTTAAAGCAATGCAGCGTTTGTCGGGTCACTTTTATGACCGCTTGCAAGCAATGACGACCATTCGCTTATTCGATAGAACAAAATCTGAAACTGAAACTCTTAATGGTGCTTCGGAAGTCTTTCGTACTCGTACCATGGACGTTCTGAAAATCGCGTTTCTGTCTTCTGCGGTGTTAGAGTTTTTCACTTCTATTTCTATCGCAATTACCGCTGTCTACTTTGGCTTTAGTTATATCGGGGAGCTGGACTTCGGCTACTACGGCGCAGGTGTTACGCTCTTTGCTGGTTTGTTCATTCTGATTCTTGCTCCAGAGTTTTATCAGCCATTACGTGATTTGGGCACGTTCTATCATGCGAAACAGCAAGCGGTTGGCGCAGCAGAAAGCATTGTCGAGTTTCTGGACTTGGAAGTCGATCAAATCAAAGATGGTACCCAAGCGTTAGATAAAAACAGCCCTATCCATATTGAAGCGGACCAGTTAACCATTTTTAGTCTGGAAGGTAAGCAGCTCGCAGGTCCCCTATCCTTCTCTCTTGAAGCCAACAAAAGTACAGCGTTGGTTGGACCAAGTGGCGCAGGTAAAACAAGTTTGGTAAACACAATCCTCGGTTTCATGCCTTATCAAGGTAGCTTAAAAATTAATGGCTGCGAATTGTCGCAAGTGGATCTAGCCACATGGCGAGAGGCAGTAAGCTGGATTGGTCAAAACCCGATGCTATTACACGGTAGCATTCGAGATAACATCACACTAGGTAAGCAAAATATTCAGGATGCAGACGTACATTCTGTGTTGAATGACTCTCACGCTGCTGAATTTGTTGAAATGCATGGGTTGGATTATCCGATATCTGATCGTTCTGGTGGTTTATCTGTCGGCCAAGCGCAGCGTTTAGCACTGGCTCGCGCCATGCTACAAAATGGTCGTTTTTGGTTATTAGATGAACCAACCGCAAGCTTAGATGCTCGCAGTGAAAAACTCGTGATGGAAGGCATTAACAAGTATGCGCATGCCACAACGAATTTGATGATTACTCACCAACTTGCGCCTTTACAAAACGTATCGCAAATTCTTGTTATGCAGGACGGCCAGATTGTTCAACGTGGTGATTACGCCACACTGTCGACAGAAGATGGCTTATTTAAAGACATGTTGGAAGCGAACCTCGCACAACGTGAAACAGACAAGGGGAACTTAGATGCGTGATTTACTCCCTTATCTAAAACTCTATAAAAAACACTGGTTTGGTCTTTCGCTAGGTATGCTACTGGCATTTCTGACCTTAGCGGCGTCTATTGGCTTATTAACGCTATCAGGTTGGTTTATTTCAGCCGCAGCGGTGGCAGGCTTGACGGTTGCTCGTGAGACCTTCAACTACATGTTACCAGGTGCCGGGGTACGCGGCGCTGCAATGGCTCGAACCGCAGGTCGATGGGGAGAACGTGTCGTTAGCCACAATGCAACGTTCAAGCTGCTTACCGATCTACGTATCTTCTTCTTTAAGAAACTTGCACCACTGATTCCGGGTCGTGTTTCTACGATGCGTGATGCCGATCTGCTCAACCGCCTAGTAGCGGACGTAGATGCGATGGATCACGTTTACCTTCGACTTATCAGCCCTGTCGTGATTGGTGTTTTTGGCATATTGAGTTTAACGGCTGTCCTGGCGTTCTTTGATTGGCATCTCGCCCTACTGCTTGGCTCGATTCTTACCGTCATGTTGTTTGTATGGCCAGTACTGTTCTATAAACTGGGTAAAAACAATGGCGAGAATCTCACTCATCATAAAGCGCAATTGCGAGTGGCGACACTGGACTGGCTTCAAGGCTACAGTGAACTGAGTATCTTTGGAGCAGAAGAACGTTATCGTAATCTCATTCTAGAGAAGCAGAAGCAGTTGCTGTCTAACCAATTTGTGAACGCGAATTTAACGGGCATGGCTTCAGGACTGCTTATGCTGGTGAACGGCATTACACTGGTTGTGATGCTTTGGTTTGCTGCAGACGGCGTAGGTGGTCGTGCTCCTGATCCTTGGATTGCGCTGTTTGCGTTTGCAACCATGGCGAGCTTTGAGATTCTGATGCCTATCGCGAGCGCATTCCAGTACCTGGGTCAAACGTTGACTTCTGCTCGTCGTTTAAATGAAGTAATTTTGGCTGAACCTGACGTTGTCTTCCCTGAGCAATCGAAACATAAAGGCACAACGTTAGACATTGAATTCGACAACATTGACTTCACTTACCCTGACGGTCAGCAAAAGGTGCTGAAAGACTTGTCACTCTCACTACCGTTGGGCACTAAAACTGCAATTGTAGGTCAAACAGGTTCAGGTAAATCAACACTGATTCAGCTTCTTTGCCGCTACTGGGATGTTAACCAAGGTGAAGTTCGAATCGGTGGTACAAAACTGCAAGATTGGAGCGAGTCGGACCTGCGAGCAGCAATGACTGTGGTCAGTCAACGCGTAGATGTACTAAACGGGACACTACGTGACAACTTACTCATGGCCGCTCCGGATGCAAGTGATGAGCAACTGTCTACTATTTTACGAAAAGTCGAGCTTGGCGGACTTCTTGAAGAGCCAGGTTTAGACGCTTGGTTAGGCGACGGCGGTCGTCAGTTATCTGGTGGTGAGAAACGCCGAATCGGTATTGCTCGAGCATTGCTACGTGATGCCCCAATCCTACTCTTAGATGAGCCGACTGAAGGCCTCGATAAGCGTACGGAACAAAAAGTGATGGCGCTTTTCAATGAACACTTTGCTAATAAGACAGTAGTATTCATTACACACCGACTGATAGAGTTAGAAAGTATGGATAGCATCTGTTTGATGGAACAAGGTGAGATCATCGAACAAGGCGACCATCCAACGCTACTCGCTCAAAAAGGTCGTTACTACCAGCTATTACAATCTCTATAATTCGATTTTCAGTGACGAAAAGGGCTCATCAAACGATGAGCCCTTTTGTTATTCCTGTATTATTAGTTACCTAATTAAGCACGTATACAGTGCTGATTTACCGACCAGATTTTTTGAGATAAGCCGCCATTTCATCTTCCGGAACCATGCCCCCACCTGTTGCCCAAACAAGATGTGTTGCGTTTTTGAGTTTTTCTTCGTCAAATTTCATTCGAGACTGATAAGCATGGTTATTCGAGACGTGCACTGCCCCAATCATACCGGCTAATGCAGAAGGCTCTAGATTAATACCTTCCAGTTCACTTAACTCACCCAAGTGGTGATACATACGAGCGTCATCAATGGTGTAAAAACCATCAAGTAGCCTTTCCATCGCTCTTCCGACAAATCCCGAGGCACGACCTACTGCCAAACCATCAGCGGCGGTAATGTTATCGATACCCAAATCTTGCACCGAAATATCGTCATGCAAGCCTGTATGTACGCCCAACAGCATGCACGGTGAGTGCGTTGGCTCTGCGAAAATACAGTGGACATGCTCGCCAAATGCTACCTTCAAGCCAAATGCTACCCCACCAGGTCCACCGCCAACACCACAAGGAAGATAAACAAACAATGGATGATGCTCATCAACCACGATTCCCAAGTCATCAAATTGCTGCTTAAGACGCTCACCCGCAACAGAGTAACCTAGAAACAGCGTCCGTGAGTTTTCATCATCGATAAAGAAACAGTTGGGATCTTTTTCTGCCTCTTTACGACCTTGCTCGACAGCAATACCATAATCTTCTTGGTGCTCTACGACATTAACACCATGTGACCGGAGCTTATTTTTCTTCCATTCCCGCGCATCCGCAGACATGTGGACTGAAACTGAAAAACCCAGCTTCGCACTCATGATGCCGATGGACATACCAAGATTGCCGGTTGAGCCAACCGCAATACTGTACTGCTTAAAAAACTGCCGAAACTCATTGCTGAACAATTTGCTGTAATCATCGCTTTCACAGAGCAAGCCGGCTTCAAACGCCAACTTTTCTGCATGAGTGAGCACTTCATAAATACCACCTCTCGCTTTGATCGAACCAGAAATTGGCAAATGACTGTCTTTTTTGAGCATTAAATGGCCCAATATTGGTGTGTCGTATTGCTGCTCCAAACGCACTTTCATATTGGGAATATCCACCACTGCGGACTCAATAACGCCACGCGACGTTTCCGTTTCGGGAAACGCCTTCATCAAATAAGGCGCAAATCTTGTTAGCCGTTCACTCGCCGCTTGAATATCTTTTTCATCTAACCCGACATGAGGTAAGCCTTCCTCCAAGGAACTGATATGGGGGTTGAACCAACAAACCTCTTCAAGATCAATAAGTGCTGCCAAGAGTGGGAACTGCTTAGTCAGCGCTTCAATATTTGCCTTGGTCATTTTACCTTCCTGGAATGATGTGAGTTGAGATAAACAAAAGCGCCGCAATAGCGACGCTTTGGAGAACAACTATCAGTTTGAGCTTACGCGTAGTTTTTCTCAAACTCTTGCATGAAGTCTACTAACGCTTGAACACCTTCTAGCGGCATTGCGTTATAAATGGATGCTCGCATACCACCAACTGCTCGATGACCTTTTAGCGCTTTCAGCCCTTTAGAGTCTGCTAGCTCAAGGAAGGTTGCATCTAGTTCAGGCTTAGCAAGTTGAAATGGCACGTTCATCAAAGAACGGTTTGCTGAGTGCACGCCATTACGGTAGAAATCAGACTGATCGATGTAATCATACAGTAGCGCGGCTTTAGCGCGGTTCACTTGCTCAATCGCTTTTACTCCACCCTGTGCCTTCAGCCACTTGAAAACAAGACCAGACAGGTACCATGCAAAGGTTGGTGGCGTGTTGAACATTGATTCTTTTTCTGCCAAAACAGTGTAATCCAAGATACTTGGTAGTACCTGCTTCGCCATACCTAATAAATCATCGCGCACGATAGCAATAGCAATGCCGGAAGGACCAATATTTTTCTGAGCGCCCGCGTAAATCACACCGTATTTAGACACATCGATTTCACGAGAAAGAATTGTCGAAGACATGTCAGCAACAATCGGTTTGTCGGTGATAGGAAGATCGTTAATCTCAATACCATCAATGGTCTCATTTGGACAGAAGTGAACGTAAGCCGCTTCTGGAGCAATTTTCCATTCACTTGCAGGTAGAACCGCGACTTTCCCGTTGATTTCTGTTTTTGCATCAAACACGTCTGGTTCGCAGTATTTTTTCGCTTCAGCTACCGCGCTTCCAGCCCAATAACCACCATCGATGTAAGTTGCCGTATCGGCATCACCAAGTAAGTTTAGAGGAACAGCAGCAAACTGAGCACGAGCACCACCTTGGCAGAACAGCACTTTATAGTTGTCCGGAATATTCAGAAGATCACGTAAATCCTGCTCGGCTTCTTCTGCAACTTTGATGAACTCTTTGCTTCGGTGGCTGATTTCCATGACCGAAGTGCCAAGACCTTGCCAATCGATTAGTTCCTTTTGTGCTTGCTGCATAACTGCTTTAGGCAGACCTGCTGGCCCTGCACTGAAGTTAAATACGTTGTCCGTATTTTGTTCCATGATGCTCATTGCTCCTGCTATGTAAATATTAAGAAATTAATATCACGTTTTCGCAGTGATAAAAACAAGAAAAGAGGTCTTACGACCTCTTTTTAAAGACTAAGCGTTGAATTGGAACAAATTCGCAACAACACGAATTACTGTTGTTGCATCAAAGCAGGCATAAGTAGAGCCACCAATGGGAACTCATGCCCATTTTCGAACTTCAATTTGCCTTCACCAATTTCTGCTTTTAATTGATAACCGCCCTCTACTTTTTCGATCAACTCCATAATAAGGAGCTCATCAATCCCTTCTTGAATAAATGGGTAATGCGTTACTAATTCATCAGAGAAGTAAGTGCTAAGTTCACCAGTAGTGGCCGTCACCAACTTCATTGGATCTTGAGTAATATGCTCAGTACCTTCAGGGATGGATAGTTGCCACTCGTTGTGGAACTTGCCGTCACCGAACGCGAGTGAAAGCTCGTTCACGGATAAATCAAAACCTTTGCTAAACAGCGTATCGACATGCGGCAATAAATTCGCAATTTCCTGCTCATCTAGCATAGGAGAGCCTTGATAGATAGACATAATTTGATCAAAAGACTGGCTATCCACATCTGCAATTGAGAAATCCAACTTAAAGTTATCGACATCCGTCCCATCAGTTAAACGTAGTTTCTTAGCATCTAGGTTTAATTGACTGTTCAGCTTATCACCAGACTCACTCATCGTAGTGTTACCACGGTAGCTCGCATTTTCAATCAAAAAGACAGGCGTCAAGTTCGCATCAACCACATCTAGCTTCTCTAGAGAGAAAGATTGCTCGCCTAACCAGTAGCCTTTTGCTTGCTTTCCTTTACCTTGCCCTGTCAATGCATTCAGATGAAGCTCTTCACCGTTTTCAAAATCCACTTGAACAGAAGGAACAGAAACTTGGTAATTGAGATCACCCAATACCGTCACATCACCTGTTACTTTTGCAGGGCTTGTAGAAACAGAAACACCTTGCGCTTCGTTACGATAATGCCAACTGTCTAGGTCGAGGATAAATGCTGTATTGCCATTTAGTTGAGTCTGGCTATGCATCGTGAGAGGCAAAAAGTCATTGTCCACCAATTTTGAATCAGCTGTTAGGCTTGTTAGACCGTGGCTAACATCACTGGTTACGTCAAACGTCGTTGGCATACCATCACGCTCTAGCTGAGTTTTAAGCTCAGGATCAACAACTGAATAACGAGTCAGCACGACTGAAGACAAGTAGCCACGCTGATACTCGACCACTTCACCTTTAATCATTTCATCATTCATATTGGTAATACCATCTTCAATGATGGACTGACCAATTTGTCCGACAGCCAATGGCCAACACAGTGCTAATGAGATAGCACCACCAATGGCGCCGATTTTTTTAAGATTTTGCATAACGTCACTTATTAGATATTTTCGGTCAGTCTACCCCAAACCACCTGCGGAGAAAACATTGAGACAAATCAGACTATTGATGCTTATTCTAGTCCATTAATCAGGAATCATACTTGGCTCCCACTCATCATGTCCTTTTATTGTTAAAGTTTGCGTGGCGAAGTTTTAACCGGAGCTAAAACATCTGTGAATCGTTATGCTGTGTTGTGTCTCGACAACAACCCAATCAGTGCTGAACAGTTTCGATTGGAGCTGTCTGCCTTCTCAAGTAAGTTTGATATATTTTCTGTCGAATCGATAGAAGAGGCTCAAAGCGCTTTAGAGTATCTAGAAGAAAGAGAACAGACTGTTGCTTTAGTTATAGCGAGCCATCACGCTCATTTTAACGGCGTGGATTTTCTTATTGGTTTAGACCGGATGCCACATACCGAGCAAGCAAGAAAAATTCTTATTAGCTGCTCGTCTGATATAGAGGCAATTCTCACTGCCGTTAATGAGGGCAGGCTCGACCACTGCCTCACTAAACCTTTGCCAGATCACGTCTTATTTAACACAGTGCAAAAAGAGCTGACCCAATTTATCTTGCGAAATGGCAAAGAAGACCTGCTAAGTTACAGTCAGATATTGGATCATCACAGCTTGTTGCGAGCGCACATCAATAACCAGATGAGCCATTATCAAGCTGGATTCTTACACGACTACCACTCGATGTCTGATGCCGAGTTAGCCGAGCAAGTGATCTCCGCTCTCCAGCAATTTTTCAAAGATAATGACGAAACAAGAGCTTGCCGTACATACTCACCTGAACACTTATTAACCGTGGAAGGCGAGCCAAATTGCTTTTTGTGGTTTATCACCGAAGGTGAAGTGGCTCTGTACAAGCGCGATGAGCAAGGCATGCAGCGAGAGGTTGTACGCCATAACAAAGGGAATATTGTCGGAGGCATGTCGTTTGTTACTGGGGAATGTTCTTTCTCGACAGCTCTAACACTAACCAAAACAGAAGTTATCAAACTCGATCGCAACGTATTCAATAAAGTGATGCAAAGCGACTCAAACTTACTGCCTCTTTTTACAAACTTGCTTTTACGCCACTTCAACCGCCGATTGCAAAGAAGCATCAACACCAAACTGCAACTTCAAAAAACGCTCGAATCTTTAGAATCAGCCCACCAGCAGCTCATTGAAAGAGAAAAAATGGCGATGCTTGGTCAATTGGTTGCAGGAGTGGCCCACGAACTAAACAATCCAGTAGCCGCGATATTGAGGGGCGTAGAGAATTTAACGCATACGCTAGAACGATTACTTAACGATGCGCCCAGTTCCGATATACAAACCAAAGGCATTGAATTACTGAGCAAAGCGCAAACCTCAAAACCCGCTTCAACCGCCGAGCTCAGATCACGCGTAAAAGCGCTTAGCCATACTTTTCCAGACCGAGCATTGGCAAAAAAAGTGGTGAGCCTTGGATTAGAGTCCGATCAAGAGCTACTTACCCAACTAATGAGAAAGCAGCAAGCGTCTTATCATGCTCTCAATACACTAGAGCAATACCACAAAGCAGGTTCTACACTTCGCTCAATTAATGTCTGTGCAGCACGAATTGCTGATATGGTAAAAAGCCTGAAAGGATATGCTCGGTCAGATGATGAAACCCTGCACTATGCCGATATTCATGAGGGTATTGAAGACACCTTGGTGATTTTCGAGAACAAATTAAAAATGCACCAAGTTTCAACCGACTATGCAAACTTGCCTTCCATCCTTTGTCAACCGATCGCACTCCAACAGGTGTGGACGAACTTGGTCTCTAACGCCATTGACGCATTTCCAGAGAAAGGTGTGTTAAACATACAAACACGCCTTGTAGAAAAAGAGCACACACATTATGCCGTTATCTCATTTGAAGATAATGGATGTGGCATTCCTGAATCGCAAAGAGACGCCATTTTCGAGCTGAACTTCACCACAAAAAAAGAAGGTAACTTTGGCTTAGGCATCGGGCTGTCCATCTGCCAGCAAATCGTAACAGCACACAGAGGGTGGATTGACGTCGAATCAGAGATCGGCCAGTTCACAAGAATGACCGTCTGGTTACCAGTCATCGAAGAAGGAGATGAAACATGACCAAGTATCTAATTTTATGTGTCGATGACGAACGAGAAGTCTTGGATAGCGTGCTCCAAGATCTTGCTCCCTTCGAGGAGAACTTTGTTGTCGAAGGAGCGGAATCAGTGACTGAAGCTCGGCAAGTGATTGAGGAGATGGCGGAAGAAGAAGTTCAGCTTGCTCTCATTTTATGTGACCACATTATGCCGGAACAAACTGGGATCAGCTTCTTAATCGAACTCAGTCAAAATGGTGACACAAAAGCAGCGCGCAAAGTTTTACTCACAGGACAAGCCGGTTTGGAAGACACCGTAGAAGCCGTAAATAACGCGAGTCTCGATTATTACATTGCCAAACCTTGGAAAGGCGAAGCGTTGAGAAAGGCAATCGTGTCTCAGCTTACCGCGTTTGTGATTGAGAATGATGATAACCTGCTATCCTGGACTCAAATCCTTGATTCTGAGGCAATCCTCAACGCCATGGCAGATAGAAGAGCAAGCTTTGGCGAGTAATAAAGTGTTTAGTTCTAACTTGAACTCAACGATGGTCATTGAACCACCTTACCTCGCATAGTAGAACGAGGTTAGAAAAACATCGTTACTTGTCCGAGTGAAATCCTCGGACACTACGTATATGGCGTAGTTTTTGCTTAAACCAAGGAACTATTAAGTTAATTGACAAAACATCGACACATTTTTGTTGGTCGTGGACCTTCCTTTTTATTATGATGTCGGACAAATCAGATTACGGTTCAAGTGGTTGCTTGAATCCATGGAAATAATGAACAAGGTTTATCGTTAGTTATGCGTAAAACACTATTAGCCGCTGCCTTACTAGTGGCATCAAGCCATGCCCTAGCTGCAAACGATCGCAATGCGCCAGCAACTATGAGCAACTTTAGCTACGACTATTTCGAAGCACGTATTGGCGCAAGTCCTGTGACATTTGGTGCTGGATTCAGCAAATCAATTCACCCGAACGCGCATGTTATTGCTCGTATTGACTCTGAGTTTGAAAGTGATTTTGACTCAGCTGCAGGCTTTGGCTTCCATTCTCCGCTAAACAACTGGGCAGATCTTACTGGTGAAATGCTAATGCGCGTTGTGCAACCTTCGAACGAGAGCAGCACAGATGTTGGTATGGAGCTGAACTTAGGTGTTCGCCAATGGTTGGGCCCTCAATTAGAAGTAGGCGGCAAAGTCGGCTACGTTTCTATCGATAACGATGACGATTGGACTGGCTCTGCCTACGCTCGATTCCACTCAACAGAGCTTTTCTCTTTGGGTGCTGAAGCACGTATCAACGATTTTTACGGTGATCAGGTAATGTTTACTACGCGTTTTAAGTTTTAAGATTTGTGCTGTAAGAAAAGAGCAAATTAAAAAAACAAAAACCGAGGTCTCTGCCTCGGTTTTTTGTCTAATTTAATGACTAACTCAATGAAGTGGTAAAAAACTTCAACGTCCTTTTTCCGCTTTTCACACTTGCCTTTACGACCCGCTAACTCCATCGAAACGAGTCAATCATTGTGCGATCAGCTTCGCCTAGTCACACAGTGCCAATAACTGTTTTTTACGCGGCTCTTGGATCAGTTTCCAATGTACGCCATCAGTTGCACCAGCAAATTTCCACAGTAGCTTTACATCAACATCATTACCGTAAGCCGTTTTAACTTTGTTGAAGACTTTTACAGGTCCAAGTTCTAAAAAGGTTTCTACGTCATCAACACCGGCTTTCTTGACCATACGTTCAAGGGTTAGTTGCATGTTGGGTAAGTCTCTTAAGCGTCTACTGGCAGAGGACTTTTGATATTTCCGTTCCTTAATTGAGTATTCAATTGATTTCTGTACCAGTTCATCAAGCCCTACATATCCGGATTCGAATAAATCGGTTACATCATAATAATTTACGGTTGCCGTCGTCTGTTTTTTGACGTGCTTATACTTCTCACAGCTCAGTTGAGTAAACACTTCATCTAGCCCATTACCACCACGTAAGTAGCAGCAATCATTGCTGACAAGCGCAAACATAGCATCATCGGTGAATAAACCAATACCACCGAACATAGAACGTTTTTGGTACTCACTGAAGGTGCGTACATATTTAAAAAAAGCTTGGTCTGTCATGTCCATTGACCTCTTTAATCTGAATAAATTACCCCGATTAGCGATGTCACCAGATAAACAGCAGCTTATAGCGAATTATAAATGTCGATTTGTTGGCGATATTTTTGTGAGTTGTGCTCACCAACTTGCTTAATCATACTTAACGTTGAAAAATAAGTTAGGACATAGGTCACATATAAAAAAGTATAAATTCTGCATACGTGATTAGTTTCACACTTATTGTTCGTGTGGTGATATTTTTTTGACGCATAGCATGCCTAAAACGCGCCATCATTATGATCTCGCTGGCAATTACGGGCACATAATACGCATTTAATTGATAAAGAATACGCTGTAAGGGTACACTGTACGAAAGATCTCAAGTACAGCGTCACAATGGAACATTTATCATTTTTTTGGCTGCCAAATAATAAAGATAAGCTTATAAACGCACTGGAATCCGAGTTTGCTCAGCTGGTAGAACAGTCCATCTCCACGGGTAAGATTTCGTTACCTCCTATTCCTGATGTCGTGCTTAAAATTCAGCAGTTATGTGTCGAAGAACACACCACGATTGCCGATGTTGCTAACTGTTTATTGGAAGATCCCGGATTAGCAGCGGTCGTTTTACGAGTCGCTAACTCTGTGATTTTCAATCGCAGAAATATCACCTGCAACGACTTAACTACAGCGGTATCTCGTCTCGGAATACTTCGTGTACGTGATATTGTTACCGCACAAGCGATTGAGCAACTTAAACACTCAGTTAATCTCACTAAAGAATGCAATGCCATCTTGGTGAAGAGTGCCGCGATATCGCGTGAGCTCGGTGCCGTCATGGTGATGTTGGTTCAATCGTTTCGTAGCCACGAGCCAGGCACTTATGGTCATCTAGAGCAAGAAAAGGCGTTATTGGTCGGTCTATTAGCCGATATTGGGTTATTTTGCCTAATTAATGAGTACCACTTGTACTTAGATAGGGGCAATTACTTAGACCCAGATATTGCATTGCAGATCTTCCAAACACGTTGTTCTGCCACAAGTAAACTGGTACTTGAGCGTTGGGGGTTTGACAACGACTTCAGAGAAGTATCCTCAAACGAAAAATACGAGTTAACGCGACCAGAAGTGAGTTATCTCGACATCGCTAGAATTGCGCATCATTTATTGATGTTCCGCAATCACGATGAACGCATTGACGAACATGAAGTTGAATTCAACTTAACTGGTGCAGAAGTCTTGTATGAACTTAGTAACATGAGTGATACTGACTTCAATGATCAAATCCGTGCTGTACTCAATGCTAGCGGTTTGTAATTTATCGCTTTCTGATAATACCTTATCCGCGATAAAACGATTCGCTCAAGGCTGAGCTGTGTGTGGTGAAATGTCTCTAATTTCAACCGATAGATAATTTGATTTATGCGTGTTGATGTTATCTCAAAAAGGAATCATTGAGCTTTATGTTCTCAGGGATGCTATTTATTTTCGCTCCGCTTGTGGTGGGGTATCTAATTCCTATATCTCGATCTTCGTTATTGGAGAAGATCAATCAGTCAACGTCCTACCTTATTTACGTCATTTTGTCGTTGATGGGTCTTAGTTTAGCGGCGCTCGATAATTTAAGCAGCAACTTACAAAGTATTCTCCTCTATGCGAGTACGTTTTTTTTGTGTCTAAGTGCCTGCAACCTGTTGGCTCTGCCTATTATTGATAAAATTATTCCACTCCAGACCAATCAGAATCAAAAGAAGCTACCGTTATCTTCGATGGCTTTAGAGTCAGTTAAGCTTATCGTGGTCGTTGGCGGAGGGTTAGTGGTTGGCCTGCTGTTACCCATTGATTTGAGTTGGGTAGATACAGCAAGCGAATGGATACTCTTTCTACTTCTATTTTTTATTGGTATTCAGCTGCGCAATAGTGGACTTACTCTGCGTCAAATCCTATTAAATAAACAAGGAATGGCCATTGCGGCTGTTGTCATCGCAACATGTATGCTTGGTGGCGTTCTTGCAGCGGTGCTTTTGGATCTTCCTCTTTATCAAGCACTCGCAATGGCTTCAGGTTTTGGCTGGTATTCACTCGCAGGTATTTTAATGGGTGACGCTTTTGGTCCGGTATTTGGTGGCGCGTCGTTCTTGATTGAATTGATGAGAGAGTTAGTCGCACTGGTTGCCATTCCTCTCTTTATTCGTAGCTATCCGTGCACCGCAATTGGTTATGCCGGTGCAACAGCAATGGACTTCACCCTACCCGTTATTCAAACTACCGGTGGTGTGCGTTGTGTTCCTGTTGCTATCGTTAGCGGCTTTATTTTGAGTTTATTGGTACCAGTTATGATGCTTTTCTTTGTATCACTTGCTAGCTAGATCTCAGGTTTTCGCTTTAACATCCATTACAATACGGCAAAAATTTAAATACCCAGTTAACGTCAAAGTGGTCAATATTTTTTGGCAAGACCCCTCTTTCTTTTCGTCATTCAGCCCAACGATTTGTCACGACCAAATAGAAAGAAGGGAGAAACATCAACTGATGTGCATTGCGTTAATAAAGGGATAACAACCAGAAGGAAGAAGAATGAAACGCTTTGTCGTTGCAGCGCTCCTCGCTACAAGCTCAACTTTTACGCTTGCCGCAGATCAACAATGTCTTGCTAGCAAATACGATGGCTACGTCGATGCCTCACTACAGTGGTATCAAGATCTTGTTGATTTGACGGTTACCCAATATCCAGATCTGAAAGAAGTGAGTCAATGGTTCTTGGATGGACGTAAACATCACTTTGAATTAAACCGCGAAGCGGTTCACTACTTTCTAGAGAACGACCCTAGCCGCGTTGCGACGGAACAGCCAATCGAAGCATGGTTAAAACTAGAGCAACATGACGTTAAGCAGTTAGCGACCCGAAGCGATAAGTTAGGTGAAGTTGCAAAACAGACATTTAGCGACCGTCAATCAACTAACCACCCCAAAAACTACGAGCTTCGTTCAGCATTCGCTGATCTGCTTAGTCATCCCCAACAAATTGATACCGCACTTAATAAGTACAATCAGTCAATAGAAAAGATTGAAAAGCAGAAATGTGACTAAGGTTGCTCGCATTAGTCGTTGATTAGCATTCAAAAACACTAGAATGTTTTAACGTACTCAATCTAGAATTTTTTAATGTGAATATCGTAACCTTCACCTAAAATTTTCATTTCTACAACTTGGGTTTCAACAATTAAAACGGGACTTTGCGCCCGTTTTAGTTTAGATTGTGCCGCTCGCATTACCAAAATAACTACAAAGATTCTTTGCTATGGTTAAGGAACAAAAAACCGCTGATGTTAGCTTTGAGAGCTTGCTAAAGATCTTCACTGTCCCAGAAGGTCCGGACTCAACGTTAACTAAAATTGACGAGAGCCTCTCGCGAAATCTAAATCAATTTCTTCGTGAACACATCGTGGCAGAAGAAAAGCCTTTACGCGAAATCGAAAAAGACTTTTCTTCTGCTCAGATTCCTGAGCAGCCAGAGTTCGTGTCAGATCATACAGAGCACTTACTCGACACTTTGGTGTCGCACTCAGTTCACACATCTTCACCAAGCTTCATTGGTCATATGACATCGGCACTGCCTTATTTCTTGATGCCACTGTCAAAGATCATGATCGCCTTAAACCAAAACCTGGTAAAAATAGAGACTTCCAAAGCCTTTACGCCACTTGAGCGTCAAGTTTTGGGTATGCTGCATCGCTTGATATATGGTCAGAATGATACGTTTTACAATCAGTGGATGCACAGTGCAAACCACTCATTAGGCGCATTTTGTTCCGGCGGCACCATTGCCAATATCACTGCGCTTTGGGTAGCACGTAACAAAGCGTTAAGAGCCAATGGCTCATTTAAAGGCGTTGAAAAGGAAGGCCTTTTTAAAGCCATGAAGCACTATGGCTATGATGGCTTAGCGGTGCTAGTGTCTGAGCGTGGTCACTACTCCCTTAAGAAAGCAGCCGATGTATTAGGGCTAGGCCAAGAGGGCTTGGTTGCGGTTAAAACCGATGCCAACAACCGTATTATTGTCAACGACCTGAAAGCGAAAATTGTTGAGCTCGAAAAACAAAACATCAAGCCTATTGCTGTTATTGGTGTGGCTGGCACAACAGAGACAGGTAATGTTGATCCATTGCCTGAAATCGCTGAAGTCTGCCAAGCTCACAGCTGTCACTTCCATGTGGATGCCGCATGGGGTGGCGCAACACTGATGTCTAACCATCACCGTCATCTTCTTAAAGGTGTGGAAATGGCAGACTCAGTAACTATTGATGCACACAAGCAGCTCTATATCCCGATGGGCGCTGGTATGGTTCTGTTCAAAGACCCTGACGCAATGAAATCCATAGAGCATCACGCTCAATATATATTGCGCAAAGGTTCAAAAGACCTAGGCAGCCATACACTAGAAGGCTCACGTTCGGGCATGGCGATGTTGGTCTACGCCGCAATGCACATCATAAGTCGCCCAGGTTACGAGCTTCTGATTGACCAAAGCATTGAAAAAGCTCGATACTTTGCGGATTTAATCAAACAGCAAGATGATTTCGAGTTAGTTTCTGAACCAGAGCTTTGTCTGCTCACATACCGTTATTTGCCGCCATTCATCCGTGAAGCATTAGCACAAGCAGAAGGCTCACAAAAAGAACAACTGAATGAGCTGATCAATGAGTTAACACAGTTTATTCAAAAGCGTCAGCGCGAAACGGGCAAATCGTTCGTTTCACGTACAAGACTGAACCCAGACCAATGGCAACGCATGAATACGATAGTGTTTCGAGTGGTTTTGGCAAATCCACTGACCACAAAAGAAATTTTGAGCTCAGTGCTTGATGAACAACGCGAAATCGCCAAGCAAGCACCAAATTTGATGAAAAGAATTCAACAGCTGGTTGTTGATATTCAATCGTCTTAACAGCCAGATCGAGTTACATCAATTTGAAATTTTTTTTCGTTTTGATGTAACTCAAACATCATTATCGTGCGACTAGCGCAACAAAACTTCGTTTACACATCCAATTCTGTAGTTTTTACAACATTTTGTTTGAGGCCTGTCAAATTCTCACTAAATAGTACCCGTTATTGGTTTAGACTGATTGAAGATCAGGTTTATACTGATTCTATGGCGCTGGTTGTTTTCGTTAACGCCCCACTCTACTCCGGAATCTTCGTGTTTCCTTTCGTTAGCAGAGCCAGCGAGTTGTTCTCTATACCCTCGTGAACACTATGAATACATTAGAAAAAATTCAAAAAAACCTGGAGAATTTCAGTAAGTCAGAGCGCAAAGTTGCGGAAGTAATTATGGCGTCTCCACAAACTGCAATTCATTCAAGCATTGCAACGTTGGCTAAAATGGCCGACGTTAGTGAGCCCACTGTAAACCGCTTCTGTCGTCGTCTGGACACCAAGGGCTTTCCAGATTTTAAGCTTCACTTGGCACAGAGCCTAGCCAACGGCACCCCTTACGTTAACCGTAATGTGGAAGAAGACGATGGCCCAGACGCGTACACCCATAAGATTTTCGAATCGACGATGGCGTGTTTAGATGTCGCGAAAAATAGCCTAGATCCAATGCAAGTGAACCGTGCGGTCGATTTGCTAACGCAAGCGAAGCGCATTTCATTCTTTGGCCTTGGTGCATCATCTTCTGTTGCCCGAGACGCACAAAACAAGTTTATTCGCTTTAATATTCCAATTACTTGTTTTGAAGATATTGTTATGCAGCGCATGAGTTGTATCAACTGCAGTGATAATGATGTTGTGGTTCTTATTTCTCATACCGGTCGAACAAAGAGTCAGGTAGAAATAGCGAACCTTGCTCGTGAAAATGGCGCAACGGTTATTGCGATTACAGCGAAGGATTCTCCTCTAGAAAAGGCAAGCTCGCTGGCCATCACGCTCGATATTCCAGAAGATACCGACGTTTACATGCCAATGGCAAGCCGAGTTGTACAAATGACAGTGATTGATGTGCTAGCAACTGGCTTCACTCTTCGCCGTGGTACAGGTTTCCGTGAGAACCTAAAACGCGTAAAAGATGCGTTGAAAGACAGTCGCTATGACAAATTAAGCCAGTACTAAGCACTAAAGCTTAGTCAATACTTTATCTAGGGGAGCTCAAGGCTCCCCTTTTGTTTTAATGCTGCTAAGGGAGCAATCACCCTAAGTCGTTGACACTCGATAAGTCCGTTCTTGATTCCAGTACTTCAACAGAACTGACATGTTGTGCACTCTCAGCTGCGCACTCTCCGCTACAATCACAGACTTGCTGCAATATGTGTATCAAACGTTCCTGATTAAGAGGTAAAGGATTCCCTTTGATTGCCATTGATTTAAGCGCATCATTCGCCACTTGCTCAAAAGAGGTTTGGCATACTCCAAATTGAGCCAGTAGCGGTAACGCTAACTTATCTAGCACCATATTTACCCAAAGAATTCCATCGTGTTCGTTAGCATTTACTCGCTCAGTGACTAATTGGGCCAGCTTGCGATAACGACTTATCACATCATTCCTACCCGCGAGTTTAGCGGCGTTAATGTTCTCCTGCATCACGTGCGGAGCTAGGCGAGCCGTAATAACGCTATGGGGGGCGTCTAACTTGCCTCCTAACGCCGATGCTAACCCATGAGCGGCACCTAATTTGGCATTAGTAATCGCCATACCACCAAGCAATGCAGCGAACGATAAATCAGAGCGTGCCTTATGATTATCTTGCTTACAAGCGGCAACCACTGAACGGCTTAAACGGCGTAGTCCCTCTTCGCAGACCATATCAGTAAGAGGGTTTGGCTCACCACACACATACGCTTCCATTAAATGAGTGAACGCATCCATTGCGCCACGTCCAGATGTGTATTGGTTGGTCCCGTAAGTAAGTGTCGGGTCTACAATGGCAACGTCTGCGAGCATATCAGGGCTTCGAAGACTCACTTTCACTTTATCTTGTCCAGATTTCAGCACAGCATTTCTGGTCACTTCTGAACCGGTGCTTGCTGTCGTAGGAATTGCAATAAAATGAAGAGGCTTTGCTTTTAAAGGGACGCTTCTTCCTACCACTTCTACGTAATCGTAAACATTGCCTTGATTGGGAATAATGGCAGCTAAGGCTTTGCCCATATCGATGACGCTGCCACCACCTATCGCAACCACCATATCAGGTTGGAATTTTCTACCGAGCACTGCGGTCTCTTCTACCATCGTGATGTATGGTTCACCAACGATAGCTACGTGCTGGTAACGCATATTTTGAGCTTTAAGATATTGGATAATGGGGGCGGCTCGTTGGGTATCCTGCCCAGTAACCAGCAAAACACTGTAGCCAAATTGGTTAATAACGGATAATGAAGATTGAAGCGCACCTTCACCAAATATAATCCTTGTTGCAGTCATAAACTGAAACATACACACCCTCCCAAAAGAATATACCCAAATAACCTCTCGCCCTCTGATTTAACACTTACGTAAGAGTTGAAGTTATTTGCGTATAGCCAAAATAGATTGCTATTTTTTTAAACAAAAAAAATTGACCAATTCCACCTTGCCATCATTAACCCTTTAGAATGTATGTTTTTTATGCGTCACTTCACATACTTCAGAGTCGTAAAATAAGCACGTGCGTTTAGTTTTTATTCGATAGATTTCACCTATAGAACCAAGAGGTAATTGCCGCTTTATTTCCGTATCTGGATCGGGCATAGTTACTCCAACAAAAGAAAGCGCACTCAGCCGCTATGTTTTGTACGCTTTCAAAAAAGAATAGATTTAGGAGAAATAAGATTATGTTCGTTGTTATCTTTGGTCGCCCTGCATGTCCTTTCTGTGTTCGTGCAAAAGAGCACGCAGAAACGCTAAAAGCAAAACGTGATGACTTCAACTACCGTTACGTTGATATTCACGCTGAAGGTATTTCTAAAGCAGATCTTGAGAAAACAGTTGGTAAACCAGTTGAAACCGTTCCTCAGATCTTTATCGACCAAGAGCACATCGGTGGCTGCGACGAGTTCGAAGCATACGCGAAAGAGCACCTAGGTCTATTTGACGAGTAATAAAGACTGTTTTCAAAAAAGCCGCTTCATGCGGCTTTTTTATTATTTTTCAGCTGGTTATTACGTTAAGTCAACTAATGGTAAAACCTAAAAAAATTCACTTATCTTTTTGCTATATTTAGTTACAATTCACAGTTCTTAATCTTTTTTGGCACACACTCTACCGAGCCACACAGTGAACATAGACGTCGTATACCTTCTCGAGCAAAACCCTATCCTTCTAATCTTCGTCGTATTAGCCATTGGCCTTGCCATCGGAAAAATTCGATTTGGCAAATTACAATTAGGCAACTCTATTGGCGTTCTTATTACCTCTTTGGTAATGGGCCACCTTGGTTTCTCATTTAATGCAGAAGCTTTAACCATTGGCTTTATGCTGTTTATCTACTGCGTTGGCATTGAAGCTGGACCAAACTTTTTTGGTATATTCTTCAGAGATGGTAAGCATTATTTTATTTTAAGCATGACTGTTCTCGTGTCTGCGGTCAGCTTAACGTATGGCTTGAGTCACTATTTCGGCCTCGATTTTGGCTTATCCGCCGGTATGATGGCAGGCGCATTGACCGCAACGCCAGTACTGGTTGGTGCACAAGATGCTCTTAACTCTGGCCTTGCGACTATACCGCGGAATATGGAATTTTCTCTGGTATTAGAAAATCTATCCGTAGGCTACGCGATGGCTTATCTGGTCGGCTTAATTAGCATGATCATGTTTGCTAAATTGTTGCCAAAACTGCAAAAACAAAACCTTTCTGATTCCGCGCAGCAAATCGCACAAGAGCGTGGCCTTGGAAATTCAAGCCAGAGAAAAGTGTATTTACCCATTATTCGAGCTTACCGAGTGGGCCCAGAGCTAATTGACTGGACTGATGGTAAAAACTTGCGAGAACTGGGTATTTATCGTCAAACTGGCTGTTACATTGAACGAATCCGTCGCAATGGTATTCTCGCCCACCCAGATGGTGATGCTATCTTGCAAGAGGGAGATGAAATTGCACTGGTTGGCTTCCCTGACAGCCATGCTCGCTTAGACCCTAGCTTCCGTAATGGTAAAGAAGTATTCGACCGTAACTTGCTTGATTTGCGCATCGTTGAAGAAGAAATCGTCGTAAAAAGTGACGCTATCGCTGGTAAACGTTTATCGGATTTGAATTTGTCTGAGTTTGGCTGTTTCTTAAACCGCGTAGTTCGCGCTCAGATTGAAATGCCTATGGACTTAGACATTGTGCTCGCTAAAGGGGACGTCCTTCAAGTGAGCGGCGAGAAAAGCCGAGTACATGGACTGGCGGAAAAAATCGGTTTCATCTCGATCCACAGTCAAATGGCCGATTTGCTCGCTTTTTGTAGCTTCTTTATTTTGGGTATTCTGTTTGGCCTCATCACAATGACGTTCGGTCAGGTGTCTTTCAGTTTGGGTAATGCGGTGGGTCTTCTGTTGTCCGGTATTACGCTTGGTTTCTTACGAGCAAATCACCCTACTTTCGGTTATGTCCCACAAGGGGCGCTGAATATGGTCAAAGATCTAGGGTTAATGTTCTTTATGGTGGGAATTGGTCTAAGTGCAGGTGGAAAGATGTTCGAGCACCTAACGCAAGTAGGACCAAAAGTCATTGGTTTGGCATTTATTGTCAGTGTTGTGCCTGTGGTTCTGGCTTACTTAGTTGGCGCACACGTACTCAAGATGAACCGTGCCCTGCTCTTCGGTGCCATTATTGGCGCCCGTACTTGCGCTCCAGCTATGGATGTCGTTAACGACTACGCTAAGTCCACCATCCCAGCCCTTGGTTATGCGGGTACCTATGCGATTGCGAATATTTTAATGACGCTAGCTGGTACGATACTGATAATACTAAGTTAATACTCACTTTGGCTATGAAATACAAAAAGGCGCTCAATGAGCGCCTTTTGTTTATTGGTTATCTAGTCTGTGATTAGATTTGAATGAAGTCTGCTTCAACTGCTGGATTCACATCCGCTTCGTAATCTACGCCTTCAACGCCGAAACCAAATAGTTTCAAGAACTCTTCTTTGTACTCAACGTAGTCAGTCAGCTCTTTTAGGTTCTCAGTCGTAATTTGAGGCCATAGCTCACGACAGTGCTGCTGAATGTCGTCACGAAGTTCCCAGTCATCCAGACGTAGGCGGTTCATCTCATCAACTTCTGCCGCGCTACCGTCTTCTTTGTATAAACGTTGGCTGAACATACGGTAGATTTGTTCCATACAGCCTTCGTGTACACCTTCTTCGCGCATTTTCTTGAATACCATTGCGATGTACAGTGGCATAACAGGAATTGCAGAACTCGCCTGAGTTACAACAGATTTAAGTACCGCAACATTGGCACTGCCGCCTGTTGCTGCTAACTTGTCGTTTAGCGCTTTCGCTGCACGGTCTAGGTCCATTTTTGCTTTACCTAGTGCACCATCCCAATAAATTGGCCAAGTTAGCTCAGTACCAATGTAGCTGTACGCGACGGTCTTACAACCTTCAGCAAGAACACCAGCATCAGACAACGCATTGATCCAAAGTTCCCAATCTTCACCGCCCATTACCGTGACAGTGTCTTTGATTTCTTCTTCTGTTGCAGGCTCAACGCTAGCTTCGATGATCACATCTTTGTTGGTATCAACAGCCGTTGATGTGTAAGTTTCACCGATAGGTTTAAGAGATGAACGAACTAATTCACCAGTTTCTGGCATTTTACGTACTGGAGATGCCAGTGAGTAAACCACCATATCGATTTGACCTAAGTCTTCTTTGATCAGCTCGATAGTTTTCTGTTTCGCTTCATTTGAGAAAGCGTCGCCGTTTAAGCTTTTTGCGTACAGACCTTCTTCACGCGCTAGCTTTTCAAAAGCAGCTGCATTGTAAAAACCTGCTGTACCTGGTTTCTTCTCAGTACCTTCTTTTTCGAAGAAAACACCGATAGTTGATGCACCGCCACCAAATGCCGCAGCGATACGAGAAGATAGACCGTAGCCACTTGATGCACCAACAACAAGAACACGCTTAGGTGCGTTTTTGATTGGACCTTGCGCTTTGGTGTACGCAATTTGTTCTTTTACGTTAGCTTCACAACCAACAGGGTGCGTTGTAGTACAGATAAATCCACGAATTCTAGGTTTGATGATCATATTCAACTTCCTTTAAAAAACCTTGTTAGGATAAAAGTTTCGTTGGGATTTCGCATCTAATTTCTGTAAAAATGCTCTTAAAAGGCAAGTGGTTGGAGCACTATCCCATCATCCACTCCCCAAGAATACAAAAAAGCACCTCATTGAGGTGCTTTTCTTAACATTAGTTGTCTATTATGCCGCCGGATTCAACTGCGACTTTTTTGGGCTATGAGTTCGCACTTCAGAAAAGTCATGACTAAAGTGGTCAACTTGAATCGCCTTGTAGCGCAATTTATCTGCAGCCATGATTTGATCAATTTCTTGCTCAGTTAACACGCCTGCTTCAAATGCTTGCTGCAAACGGTCATGCAGCAGACCTTTACGAGCCACTTTACCATCCTTCGCAGCCTTCATAAGTTTACGCTCCAAAGGTTTAATGTCGTACATTGCAAGGAATGCATTCTCCATTAAGCCTACGCTGTCATTCTCTGATTTTCCGATGTAACAAAGATGCGTAAGTCGATCACGTTGCGCACCTGGCGTCATCATCGCTTCAGCCAAATTCACACACAGCTCATCACTTGGCTTATTGAAATGATTACCAAGCGGGAACAATAGCCCCTTAAGCACACCGCCAACGTATTTCACAGGGAAGTTGGTGTAAGCCTCATTTAATGACTTAGAAGCGTTATACAAACAGTGTTGAACAGCGTAATGAACGAAGTCTAGATCGCCTTGTTGACGGCCTTCATCTTCATACTTTTTCAAGGCAGCAGATGCCATATATAGATAGCTTAATCCATCACCCAAACGTGCGGAGAGCATTTCTTTACGCTTCAAGTCTCCACCTAAGGTTAACATCGCAAAGTCTGCACTTACTGCAAGTGCACGACTGAGACGAGTAATGTCTTTGTAGTATTGCTGGGTTGGGCCACTCATGTGCGCGTTAACAAATCGAGAACCAGTTAGTGCTGCACCAAATGCACCGAATGTATTACCGAGAGCGTGCTTGATGTGTTTAAAGAGTAAGTTGTCAAATTCTTTCGCACCTTGTTCAGAATCTGGGTTCGCCGCAGCTTCCATTTCTTTTAGAACATATGGGTGACATCGAGTCGCACCTTGACCAAAAATCATCAGGTTACGAGTCAGAATATTCGCGCCTTCAACAGTGATAGCAACCGGGATACCAAGGTAATGTTTAGCAAGATAGTTCATTGGACCATCTTGAATCGCACGACCCGCATGGATATCAAACGAATCATTTAGAATGGTACGCGCGATTTCCGTCATGTGGTACTTGGCAATCGCGGTTACAATCCCAGGTTTTTCTTTCATATCGAGAGAAGTCGTCGTTAGCGTACGCGTCGCTTCTAGTAGGTAAGTAAGACCACCAATGCGCCCCATTGCTTCTGCAACACCTTCAAACTTACCGATCGACATTCCAAACTGTTTACGCACGTAAGCATAAGCACCTGTTGTACGTGTAGTAAGGTGACCAATCGCTGTGCCAAGCGCAGGGAGAGAGATACCGCGACCAGCAGAAAGACACTCAACCAGCATACGCCAACCTTTACCTGCATAATCAGCGCCACCGATCAACCAGTCCATAGGGATGAAGACATCTTCACCACGAGTAGGACCATTCATAAACGCAGACCCCAGAGGATCATGGCGTTCGCCTATCTCGACACCTTCATGGTCAGCGGGAATCAACGCACATGTAATGCCAACCTCTTTCTTGTCTCCAAGTAGCCCTTCAGGATCCTGCAGTTTAAATGCTAACCCGAGCACTGTCGCAACTGGCGCAAGCGTGATGTAGCGTTTATTCCAACTAACTCGCACGCCAAGCACTTCTTTGCCTTCATGGGTGCCGTAACAAACCACGCCTTGATCAGGTATGCCACCTGCATCAGAACCCGCTTCAGGGCCAGTTAGGGCGAAACAAGGGATGTCTGTACCATCAGCTAAACGAGGCAACCAGTAATCTTTTTGCTCTTGCGTACCATAGTGCGATAGCAGCTCACCAGGGCCAAGAGAGTTCGGTACCATTACCGATACCGCGGTACTGATACTTCGAGTCGCAATACGAGAAACAATGGTTGAGTTCGCCAAAGCGGAAAATTCACGACCACCATATGCTTTCGAGATGATCAAAGAGAAAAATCGCTCTTTACGTAGGTACTCCCATACTTCAGGCGGTAAATCCCTGTCTTCTTTGACAATCTTCTGGTCATCAAGCATTTCTAGCAGGGTTTCAAGCTCATTATCCATAAATGACTGCTCTTCTGCCGTCAGTGTAGGCGTTAGATAATGATGCAATGTTGTGAAGTTTGGCTTGCCTGAGAATAGTTCGGCATCCCACCATACACTACCCGCTTCCATCGCCTCTTTCTCGGTGCTAGACAGAGGTGGCAATACTTTTTTGAACACTTTAAAAGCCGGGTCACTAATCCATTTTCTTCGTAGAGAGCTCATAGTTCAGATCCTTTTGTTCACGTAACCGCTCGGGGTATAATCTTATTATTGGTTTAACTTTCTTATTTGTCTTATGCCAACTGCTTTGCTGACATTCCTGCTGACAAATATGGAATCAGTAAATCGACGACAGATTTCACATCGACTTCCTTTTCAAACTTACTTTCTGCCAGCTCCGAAAGAGCTTGGCTTGAAGCCATCGTAAATACACAGGTTCCTAACGTGAAGTGCAGTCGCCAAAACAACTGTTCTTCACATAGTTCCGGGTTCGCCTTCATTATCGAGAAAGTGAAAAGGTTCAGTACCTCTTCGTATCTGGTGGTAATGAACCAGCGCAGATGACCTTGAACGTCTGTATAACCGCGGCCAATTAACAACATAAATAGCGCAGTACCATTTGGGCGTACATCATTTAATGTACGTAAAGGTAATCGCAATGACTCAAAGACATCGTCCATGTTGTAGCTATCGCGCGTGTTTAGCTCAATTAATGAAGTCTTAATGCTCGGCATTAGTGCTTCTAAATACCTATCTAAAACCGCTCTAACCAGCGTTTTTTTATCGCCAAAGTGATAGTTTACCGATGCTAAGTTAACGTTAGCTTTACCTGTTATCGTTCTTAGCGAAGTATCATTAAAGCCATGTTCAGCAAAGAGTCCTTCTGCGACATCGAGTATTTTTTCTTTTGTTGATGTTCTCGGGGCCATTTTAATCACTCGTATTAAACAACTGTTTGAAAATATACTCCCGAAACTTAAGATTAACAAATGATTAACATCACACTTTAACCAATTGGTCTGACCAGACAGTAAAAGGTGTGATCTAATCTTTTGAAATTCAATCGAATACTCCAGTGAAGCTTGTCAGAAGAAAACGATCAAACTTCTCAGTCCATCGCAATTGAAATGCTAACAATAGCCTTGGCGGCTTGGAGTGAGCGACGAGAGTATGAAATACATCTTCGGTTCTAGGGGAGATAAAATGAGAAACACAGAAGTTAGTAACTTCGCCAAGTTGGTAATCCATCTCGATTTTTCTATTACTTTCGGGTGTGTAAGAAGCTAGAAAGCATTAAGTAGAAATTTTTTGAAAAAAAATGGAACTGTTTGGAAAAGGCTCGGTCTGAATATACGTAACAGTTAGGGCATTTGAAGTTTCACTGGCCGTCAAACTTGTTTCCATCTAATTGTTACGTTGCTGCTTTTTTCTTATTAACTCCTATGTTTGTATCCGCCCAGTCAAATTTTCGGCTGGGCTTTTTTTCGCCTATAGATTTGCCAAGCGCCTCTTTCGATGATTTGCCCCAACTCCATAAGCTAGACCTTAGTTGGTCACAAAAGTAACCATCCTGAAGTAGTTGATGTGCCGATCTGCAGACATAAAAAAGCCTCCCGAATGGGAGGCTTTACTAAACAGTGTGTATCTTACGCTTGCGCTTTCTTAGGCAAAGAAAAGTGCAGTAACGCGTAGCCAAGTAACGCGGCTGTCGTCGAGCCCATTAAGATACCGAGTCGAGCATAGGTATCAAACTCAGGGCTTACATTTCCAAACGCTAAAGAGGAAATGAATATAGACATTGTAAAACCGATACCACACAACACAGAGACCGCAAAGATATGCTTGAAGTTAATGCCTTCCGGTAACTTAGCTACACCCATTTTCACAGCTGCCCAACTAAAGGTGAAGATACCTAGAGGCTTACCAACCAGTAGCCCCAAAGCAATACCTAATGGCAGCATTGAAGTTAGGCCTGACATCGATACGCCTTCTAGCGAAATCCCCGCATTTGCAAATGCGAATAGAGGTAAGATACCAAATGCCACGTATGGATGAAGTGCGTGCTCCATGTGCTTAAGTGGAGAATGTTCGCCCTGTTTACCCTTAAGAGGAATAGCAAAGCCGATCACTACGCCTGCAAGTGTTGCGTGAACACCAGATTTAAGTACCGCAAACCATAAGATCGCGCCGACTATCATGTATGGCGTCAGTTTCGTTACTTCCTTCGCATTCAACATGAACAGGACACCAGTCATGATGAAGCCAACAAGCAGCGCCATGCTAGAAAGATCACCTGTGTAAAACAGTGCAATAATAACAACCACGCCTAAATCGTCGATGATAGCGAGAGCTAACAAAAACACTTTAAGGCTTACTGGTACGCGCTTACCTAGTAGCGCCATGATACCTAGAGCAAATGCAATATCCGTCGCAGCTGGGATGGCCCAGCCAGAAACCGCCTCTGGGTCGTTAGCATTAAACGCAACGTAAATAAGAGCAGGGGCTAACATACCACCAACCGCTGCAATCGCAGGGAAAATTGCGGTTTCTTTTGATTTTAGCGCTCCTTCAAGTAGCTCTCGCTTCACTTCAAGGCCAATAAGTAAGAAAAAAACAGCCATTAGGCCATCATTAATCCAGTGAGAAACTGACATACCGAATACATAAGTATGCAGTACAGATTGATAAGTTTCGCCCAGCGGTGAGTTAGCAATGGTCATCGCAATTGCCGCTGCAATTACGAGAAGAATACCACCTGCTGATTCCATTTTGAAAAAGTCACGAATGACATCGTTCATGGTTTCGTCCTTATATTTATTATCTTAATAAACGATTAACAAAGAGTGATAAGAGTGTATAGCTGTCGAAAACTTTAGAATAATCGCTTCTTCAGAGTATAAACTTCGGTTTTTTCGATGTTAAGTTTACTATACATCGTATTTTCCAACATGACACTCAATTTTGATCGGAGATCGTATTTGTTTTTGTCGCACCAAATATTTATCAAGATGATGAGAAAATCAGCATAACACGGCTTGTACCATCATGATAACCCCGTACTTTTGAGAAAAAGCTAGGAAGCTTCGCGCACTAAAAAACCACCCGTAGGGGGTGGTTTTCTTCACAACTCAATAGCCTGTCAGCTGCATAAAGCCCCAAGCCTCATTGGAGCCGGAGGCTAAAGTAGGCCCTTCCCAGTAAGGTATTACAAAGGGTAGCCACATATCTGACTTGATAATGCGGGTAGTCAAATTAATTTGATGCTTCGGAATATTGATAATCCACTGCAAAGGTAACCTTCTTCCATTGGATAAACTGGTCACTTGCATTGGCTTGATACTGATATCATCGTCTGAGAGGTTGATGACTTTACCTGAGCGTGTCGACAACGTGCCAAACACGTGCGGTGTTTGCCCATGGTGACGATAACGGCTAACAGTTAATGCTCGACCATCATCTAAATTGAAAACAAACCAATCCCAGCCTTGTTGCCCCTCACCAATTAAGCCGCTGCCCCACTCTTTTTGCGCCCAAGCAGAACCCGTCACTAAGAATCGCTTACCATTTAAGCTTAAGCTGCCTTTTACTTTTAAAAATGGAGCACTGAAGCTGAAAGAAGCAACAGATTGCAACGCATGTTTAACTTGGAAGCCTTTGTCTCCATTCACCACAAAGGGGCCGCTTGTCATGGTATTGAGCTCAAGTCCAAACGTATCAGTATTCACATTCAAGTTGCCCGGGAAAGGCGTCGCACCGAGTGATCGCCAAGTCCAATTATCAATCCATAACCTGAAAGGACGATTGATCATACCAGCTTGGCCTATCCCGCCTCTAGCTACCCGTTGCTCTTTCCATACATGCGAACCATGACTGACGACAACATGTGAAATGTACAATTGAGGGTTCTGCCAACCGCTGGTTTCTCGCTCGTCCGTCGCAACCCTGAAATAGCTCCATTGAACATTGTAGATCTTGCCTTGCTCATCTTTTAATTTCGCAAAGTAGTGCCACCATTCATGCTGATACTCGGGATGAAAGCGAAAGTCTGAGGGTAAAGAGACATGCTCATTAGGTAGTACAGGCTCGAAAATCGTTTGATTTTCACGCGTTAAGATAGAATCAAGTTCGCTTTCTCGTGTTGCTGTCGCCTCTAACCAAAAAGTTGAGTAAAAAGCAGCCCCAGTCAGAAACGCGAACGTAACAACAATGAGCGTTGAAACCAACAAGCGTTTTTTAGAGCCCATTTTTTTCATTACAACGCGTCCCTTAATGACTTCATCGGTGTACTTTTGATCATTCTAATAACTGGCAATGCGCCAGCAACCATAATGGCAAGCATCGCCCAAGCAATGGTTTGAGCATACTCCCATGGAATCGTTTGAAGCTCTAGAGACCAGCCAAATGATTGCTTAATGATAATATCAACGATCAAATGTGCGAGCGCCAAGCCGAGCGGCACTGCAATAATCGCAGAAATGGCTCCGAAGACGAATAGCTGCAAACCACCTAATACGACAAGTTCTTTTCCGGACACACCCATGCACCTTAATAAGGAAAAATGCCGCTGCCGTGAAAGTTCTCCTGCCAACGTTGCAAAGAATAAACCAAACACGGCAATAATCAGCGTGATATTGCCCAAGGTTCCTGCTATCGCAAAGGTATGATCAAACACTCTCATTGCTTGGCTATAAATATTACCGTTATCAAACACACGATCTTGCGGGAGACGGAATACATTCTCTAAGCGATTTTTCAGCCCTTCTCCATTGACGTTATCTTTTAATACTACGCCAAGACCAACATTACCCGTACCTGCAAATGCATACAGCCAATTCCGGTGCGACATCATCACCTGGTTATATGGGTTTCCATAATCGTAGTAAACGCCTACGACTTGCCAATCACCACCAAGCGGTTCTTGCAAGTTAATGAAATCGCCAGGGCGGATATCCAGCCTCAAGGCCATCGACTCACTGACCATTAAGCTCTTGGTAGCGTGCAGTTGATACCAGTAATTTGGGACACCTAACTTGACGGTAAGTGAGTCTAACTCACCTTCAGAAGAGCCCGTACTCACAACTTGCAGAGCACCATGCTCGGTCGGCATATCTTTTTCCCAGCGCCACCAAACCGAGTTCACCTCTGGCTGATTCTGGAGCCATGCGCTCATCCTAGCGGCTGAATTGTTGGTCGGATAGATGTACACATCAGCCGCTAATCGCTGATTTAGCCACTTATCGGTTGTATCTCGAAAGCTTCCGACCATTGTTTCTACACCAATGTTTGCCGCCAGCGCTAACATAAACGCCATCGTAGCCACACCGCGATAGCTCATGCTGGCTGCTGCATCAGCAAAAAACCAACGGACACGAACCCATCGCATGGTATAAGAAAAACTTTGGAACATATGCCACATAATAAATGGCATAAACAACGCCACACTAACCAACATCAGCGCAATAATAGCAAAGCCGGTTTCTTGTGTTTTCGGCGCCTGATATACCGCTATTGCAGCGACACAAAACGCACATGCCGCAAGCGCCTGCCAAGAGAACTCTCTTCCAGCAAATCGCATTAGCGACAGTCGAGAAGAAAGGCGGATTGGTTGTGACTTCAACAAACGGATTAATGGCCACAGACACGATATCAACGCACCCATCGCTGCCATGATTAGGCTATATAAGCTAGATTGCCATGACCATCCTATGGTTAAACCTACGTTGGCATCATACAAATCACTCAGGCTCGAAGACACTGCTGGGATAAGTTCATTCGCTAAGATCAAGCCAAAAAAGTTACCACACGCCCACGCAATAAAGACGAGCAAAGACAACTCTAGCAATAAGGCTTGCGCTAACTGTGTTCCGTTAACACCAGTCTGTCTCAAAATACCGACCAAACGTTGTCGCTGGATGAAAGACAGAGACATCGCTTGATAAAAAATAAACAACCCGACCAAAAACGACAGCATTCCCATCGCGGTGAGATTCATATGGAATGCGTTAGTTAGCGACTCAAGCTCAGTACGCGTATTCCTAACGAGCGTCATTCCGTTTGGCAGCATGTTTTTCAGTGCTATCAGCTTTTCCTCTGGCATTTCACCACAAGAAATCGCAGACAAACCTGAGCTCCGCTTGAGCATACGCAACAACGATATATCAGTAACCAGCCGAGTACCCGAAAGCATCTTGTCCTTATCTACTTGAATAGGCCCAAGACGGCTTCCGTCATTCATCTCAATGAAGTCCCCATCTTGCCAACCCATGTAAGCGGCCAAATCTTGACTAACGAGAATAGGATAAGGAGGCTTCATTAGTGATAAAACCGGCATCTCACCTAGCGATTTTCCTTGTTGTAGTGGGATCATCGCGACAGGATCTATCCCCACCAACATCAGGCTCATATCGGTCTTGGCATCTAGATGAAGCACGTCAAACGGTGCACATTGGTTAAACCCAGCTCGACGTAACTGAATATAGAAACCTTGAGGAATTTTATTGGCAGAGTGCTTCGTTCGGATTCGGTATGGCAAAGGATTAGAGAAAAGTTTTTCCCCAGTGGCATAACTTTGTTTTGCATGCTGGTTGATAGAAGTAACACCAACAAGGAGGGACACGCCTAAAGTTAATCCCAGCCAGACAAGAATAATTTGTAGAGGGTAACGACGGTAATGACCGAGTAGTGCCTTAACTACGGGCCATAACATGTAGCTGCCCTCCTTGAAGTCGAATCTTTCCTTCCATATGGGCGGCCACTTTTTCACTGTGCGTCACTAACAGCAAAGTACACTCCAATTGGCGAGCGAGACTCGTTAATAAGCGCATTACTGCTTCTGCGTTTCGCTCGTCTAGGCTACCAGTTGGCTCATCAGCAAGCAGGATTTTGGGTTCCATATAAAGGGCGCGAGCAATCGCCGCACGTTGTTGCTGCCCACCAGACGCCTCTTCCGGATAACGTCCTAGCAATGGCATTAAGTCCAAAGCAGAAAGAATTTGACGCCACAACTCTTTATCTTCCGGCAGACCTTTTAACTGACGACAAAAACGAATATTGTCGGCAATATTAAGTGTAGGAAGCAGGTTGAATTGTTGGAAGATATTACCAATATTGTTGCGGCGATAAAGGGTTCTTAAATGCTCCGGTGCTTCATGCATAGCAAAATTTGGAAACTGCACTTCACCAGAGTCAGCAGTATCTAATCCGGCGATTAAATTCAGCAGAGTACTTTTACCCGAACCACTTTCTCCCATCAGAGCAACTTGGTCGCCTTGCTGCAATGTTAATTCTGCCCCTTGTAATACAGGGTGAAACTCTCCCCCGTCTACATAGCCTTTACATAGGTCTGACAGTTTTAACATTGATTATGCCGCTCGGATGGTGTTTAAAAATTGGGATCAGAATCTACACTAAAATCCTGTTAGTAGAAAGTATTTTGAATGCTTGATCACACTATGGAAGTACAAATGCAACTCGATTCACTTTCTGTTGCTAATTTTGTTGACGTTTTGAGCAGATTTTTGCAGCCAAAATAAACTCTGTTCCTCCTTACTGGCCAATCAGGTTTTTCATCCATTTTCGGCTAACCATTCTTGGCAAGCAAATCGCCCACTTCACAACTTCTTCCGTCAAAAAGAGTAAGTAAACCCATTGTGGGTCCCAATTGAGATAAATCGCTGCAAATGCTGCGAGTGGAATCCCGATCACCCACTGCGCCAAGATGTCTTGATACAAACAAAACTTAACATCACCGCCCGCACGTAATACACCAACAATCGCCATCATCGGTACCGAGCGTAACACGACACCCAACGCAAGAATCACCATAAACTGTTCAGCTAGCTCGCGAGTGTCTGTTGTCAGTGCACTAAACGCATTAAGGATCCATTGATTTGACACTATCAACAAGACGGCGACCACAAATGCGATAAGCACATTCAAAATGACCGTCGCCCATGCTTGATAATAAACAGGTTCAAAATTACGAGCGCCGAGCTGGTTCCCGACTAGAACTGCAGCCGCATTCGATAAACCAATCATCATCGCCAATGCGATCGACTCAACAGGTGTCATTACGGAAAGTGCCGCCAAACCTTGTACACCTGCTTGCCCCATGATGGCGTGATAAGCAAACAGCCCACCAGCCCACGCCAAGAAGTTAAATGTGGTTGGCAAAGAGAGGCTCAAGAAACGCGTAATTTTATCTAAGACCAATCCTGCGCGTATATCATCCCAACCAAATGCGATTATGTGTTTTTTCAACCATAGATAACCAAACAAGCAACCTACTTCGATCGCGCCACTGATTACCGTTGCGATCGCTGCTCCCGTAATACCCAGAGCAGGAAAGCCTAATTGACCAAAAATTAAAACCCAGTTAAGAAAAACATTAGATAAAATGCCTATACCACTAAAAAAAGTGCTTAGGCCTGGTTGGTGCATCGCCCTTAGGCCCACCGACATACTGGCCACACATGCAACAGCAAACATGCTAACCGACGAAATAATGAGATAGCTGGCCCCTAGCTCAATCACTTCTTGTGAATCGGTAGTCAAACTCATGATGGGCTGTGGAAAAACAACAAACAAAGCAACAGCAATCGCAGCAAACATCATTGCGATCATCCATGTTAAAGCGGTACTGCGACGCACCCCAACTTTATCGCCAGCCCCCCAATATTGAGCGGTTAACAATGCACCACCCGTTGTCACCCCAACTAACATAATGGTGGTGACGAAAGTCGCGCGCGCAGCAACTCCAACTGCGGCAATTTCTGCTTCACCAAGTTGACCAAGCATAAGAACATCGACGAGGCTTCGGCTTGAAAACATCATGCTTTGCAGTGTAATTGGTAACGCGATTGCAAATAAACGACGTAAGAATGCTTTATCTGCGTGTATTGAGAGTTGAGAAAGAAAAGTCACAAGCGCTCCAACGACAACTTATTGATAGAATGGGGAAAGTGTCTCATGATTATACTCCGTGGTGTTTATTCCACCAACGATAAAAGGACAGATAATGAAAAAGGTGTTGGTGCTAGGCGCCTCGGGTTACATTGGCTCTCAACTTCTTCCGTTACTTTTAGATAAAGGTTACGCCGTCACAGCGGCGGCGCGACATATTGATTATTTAGAGTCAAGAACTCAGCCTCACCCTAATTTAACGTTAAGGTATCTCGACTTGGCTGACGCAGAGACCACGAAGGCTGTAGTGAACGATTTTGATTTAGTCTTTTTTCTCGTGCACGGGATGGCTCAAGGTGATGACTTTGTTGAGTACGAACTAAACCTTGCTTTGAACTTCAAATATGCGTTGGAACAAAGCTCCGTCGAGCATGTTATCTATTTGAGTGCCATTCAACCTCAAACCGGAAACTCTCGCCATTTAGCCGCTCGTAAAGCCACGGGAAAAATAATTCGACAGTCTGGTATTCCAGTAACTGAATTGCGTGCAGGCGTTATCATCGGCCCCGGCTCTGCTGCTTTCGAAATCATGCGTGACTTTGTCTACAACTTACCTATTTTGATCGCGCCTAAATGGGTCGACTCAAAAGCGAACCCTATTGCCTTGCCCAATCTCAACCACTATTTGTTGAAGTTAGCAGAAGCCCCCTCTCCAGAAGAAAGTCAAATTTATGAAGTTGGTGGGCCAGATACACTTAGCTACCGCGAACAGTTCAAAGTCATTTGCCGAATCACGAACAAGCCGTATCGACTGTGGTCGACCCCGCTACTTACTCCGAAAATGGCATCGTACTGGCTAGGTTTAGTTACCTCAGTGCCAACTAGTATCGGTAAAGCATTACTTGCGGGCTTAGAGCACGACTACATTGCAAACTCCAAAGCGATTGAAGAACGATTTCCTCAAACGCTGATCAGCTACGAGCAAGCGGTAACTGATACCATTCAAGATGAAGGCACATTTGTACGCAGTAATGTCTGGGGGTTTGAACCCGCAGCGCTTCGTCGATGGCAACCAGGATATGGCTATTACCCAAAACAAGCTGGAGCGAGCATTAAAACTAATGCCTCCGCTGCGGCATTATGGAAAGTGGCGCAAAAGATCGGGAGTCGCGAAAAAGGCTATTACTTTGCCAACATTTTGTGGCGTACACGTGAATGGCTCGATATCTTTTTTGGTGGCGGAAAACCGATTCGCGTTTCTCCTCCTGGACCAGAGCTTAAAGTCGGTGATTTTATTGACTCTTGGAAAGTGATTCGCTGCGATAATAATCAGTTTCTTTCACTGTTTTTTGGTATGAAAGGCCCAGGCCTTGGGCGTTTAGAAATTACCATCAAAGATCTCGGTGACGAACGAGAGCTGGATATTACCGCCTGGTGGCACCCGCAAGGGTTTCTTGGACTGCTTTATTGGTTTGCAATGATGCCAGCCCATCTTTTCATATTTAAAGGCATGGTCAAAGCCATCGCGAAAGAAGCAAACCGTTTAGAAAACAAAAAGCCCCAATAACAGGGGCTTCTAAACACTCAAAATGTCACTTTAGTCAGCTTTGAACGAGAGTGGAATTTCGGCTAACTGGTTGCCTTCGTTTGCTGGAAAAATAAGGTACTCGCCATGGTATTTCACCATCGATTTGTAGTCTGTTACCTTATGAACCATAAAGCCCGCTTGCACTGCTTTCTCAACAAACTCAGCATGATTGCCACGCACAAACCAACTCATTGGCTTTACGAGCAACTCGCCATCAAAACAGCTTTCGCATTGGTCTGCACATAACGCTAAAGAGTTTTGACCTTCAGTGAAGATTTGTACTTTGCCGCACCCAATCAGTTGCTCAGACGTTGAGACTTCCCAGCCTGCTTGCTCCATCAAATCAAGAAAAGACTCAATATCTGAATCTTTGAACACTTTGGAGTCTTCACCTTCAGGGAAGAATTGCGCATAAAAAGCAGAAATACGCTTGAAGATAAACAACAAACCAGCATCGTTCCCCTTTGAGCGACCTGCTTTTTGCCAACGCGTTAAGTCATCGCCCACTGTACGTCCGAAACGTTGTGATTTTAGCGCCTTTGTTACCCAACGCACTAAATAATGGTTATTCGCAACAGGGGCATTGGCTAACTTACCTGAGCGATGCTCTTGATCTAACTCTTCAAGTGCTGAGTTAACCAAGTTTTGAATTTCTTTGGTGTAATTCGACATTACGCCTTTCTTCCTAAAGTCCAATAAAACAGTGCTGAAAGCACAGAACAAGCAAACATCACGATGATCATCGGCCAAGCAACATTCCCGGGCAGTGATGCCACCAGCGCACCAACCAATGAACCGATACCGAATCTTAATGTCCCCGCTAGAGACGACGCCGTACCCGCCATTGATGGGTAACCACTTAAAAGCAGCGCCATCGCGTTACTACCTATCGTCGACAATGTACCGATAAACAGCACAACAAAAGGTACAATGCCCCATAATCCGAAGTCCATTAACCAACTTACGAATAAACCAATCCCCGCCAAAAGTTGCACGAACAACCCAAAACGAAGCATGGCATGGGAACCAACTTTCTTCACCAAGCGACCATTAATACTGGTCATGATGATCATCGCCACAATGTTCAAACCAAATAGGTAACCAAAGTGGTCTGGTCGAACACCATATAAATCAATATAAACAAACGAACCCGCCGTCAAAAATGCAAACATTCCGGAAAATGAAAACGCACCTGAGAGCATCAAACCGATCGCTTCAGGATTGGAGCATAATCTGGCGTAGTTTCTCAGCGTCGTGCGGAAACGAAGAGGCTGACGATTTTCAGGCTGTAACGTTTCAGGGATTTTCCAAAGTACGAGAAAAATCACGACTACAGCGAAAATAGCTAGTACCCAAAAAATGGAACGCCAACCAAACCAAATCGCGAGATGGCCACCGATCATCGGTGCCACCAACGGCGCAATAGTAATGACCAGAGTAACGAAGGACATTGCGCGTGCAAAGTCTTCACGGTCAAACATGTCACGCACGACGGCTTGGATAATGACCGCCGCTGCCGCGCCAGCAAAACCTTGTGCCGTACGTACATAGGTCAGCGCATCAATGCCATTTGTTGTCGCACTCACAACAGCAGCCAAACCGAAGAAAAGTACGCCTAAAATCAACACAGGTCTGCGACCAAAGCTATCGGCAAGCGGCCCGTGAATTAACTGGCCGATCGCAAAACCCGCGGTATAAGCCGTCAACGTAATCTGAACCGCGCCAGGCGCGACCCCCAAATCTTTCGCTATTGTCGGCATCGCAGGCAAATACATATCGATCGCCAAAGGCGTCAAAGCACCAATCGCTCCTAGTACCAGAAACAATAGAAAACTGATTTGGGATTGCGGAGCACTTTGAGCTTTTTCTGTCATTCTTTTACCTCTTGTTGGAGCCCTACCGTCAATACTTGCAGAACAAAGTGAAAATAACGGAAGTTCTCATATCGCTGAATGTAGAAGCCAAAAACCTGTTCTATCCAACGTTCGAGAATCATAAGGGCAAATATGTACCAAGGTGTGACCTTGACGAACTCGACATAGAAAAGCATGTGAAAGCGAAATGTGTTTATGGGAAACAAACACAATGCAGTAAAAATGATGGCGTTGACACCATCATTCCATTCACCGTAGCCGAAGGCTTTGCAATAAGAGTATGCATGCCTCAGCTAAATGCAAAGGCATATCACTGAGATAAGTAAGCACACCGGAATTGTCTAGGCACTAATTTTGGTAGGGAAATTTATTTTGAGCCAATTCCTACCAAAAGACTAGTTCCTATTAGGAACTAAAGAATTTCCCATGACGACAATTAATTCCAAATAGAATCAATTTCTTCTTGCGTGAGGTAGCGATAATCACCTGGTTCTAGTGCCTCATCAAGTTCGATAGAACCAATACGCTCACGATGTAAGTACTCAACTTTATTTCCTAACGCCGCGAACATACGTTTCACTTGGTGATACTTACCTTCCACGATAGTTAACAATACTTCATTCTCGGCCTCGTTCACGATTTCCAAACGAGCAGGCAATGTTGCTTCTGATTCATTGCGCAAAATGATGCCTTGTTCGAGCTTTTCCGCATAATCAGGCTGAATAGCATCGACGAGCCAAACACGGTACGTTTTCTCACACTTATGCTTAGGTGAGGTAATACGGTGAGACCACTTACCATCATCCGTAATCAACACTAAACCAGTTGTGTCGACATCTAATCGGCCCGCAAAGTGAAGGTTTTCAATTTTAGGCTCATCAAGCAATGCGAATGCAGTTTGGTTGTAGCCATCTTCATGTGAACAAACAAAGTCAGCAGGCTTATACAACATAATGTAACGAGGACCAGGAGCACCAATAACACGGTCTTCCCACATCACTTCCGCACCTTCAGGTACTTTAAGTGCACCACTTTTTTGAACCTCACCGTCTACGGTGATGTCTCCACTTTTGATGATCTTTGTTGCCTGTTTGCGTGTTGCACCCAGAGCGTCACACAAATATTTATCTAAACGCATGAATACCTCATTGAATTATACCCAAGTGATCTCTAAATCTTGGTTTAACGGTCACTTGGGTATAAAAGTCAGGTATTATAGCGTTCCTCGTTCGAATAGTTGAGCAATTTCACATATTTTCATGTACACACTTCGTCCTTATCAAGCCGACTCGGTTAAAGCCGTTATTCATTACTTTCGTAAACACTCGACACCAGCAGTGATCGTGCTGCCAACCGGTGCCGGGAAAAGCTTGGTGATCGCAGAACTTGCTCGCCTTGCGAAAGGACGAGTGTTAGTCCTCGCCCACGTAAAAGAACTGGTCGAGCAAAACCACGCAAAGTATGAAGGTTATGGTTTAAAAGGTTCCATCTTCTCAGCAGGATTGGGACGAAAAGAAACTGACCAGCAAGTCGTGTTTGCTTCGGTTCAATCGGTCGTACGTAACTTAGATTCGTTCAAAAACCAGTTTTCTCTGCTCGTTATTGATGAGTGCCATCGTGTGCCAGATGACAAAAACAGCAGCTACCAAAAAGTTATTACTCACTTACGAGAACTGAACCCTGGCATTAAGGTGCTGGGACTAACTGCAACGCCCTATCGTTTAGGAATGGGCTGGATTTATCAGTATCACACCCGAGGTCAAGTGCGAACCGAAGAGCCTCGATTCTTCCGCGATTGTATTTTCGAACTGCCGATCCGTTACTTGCTCGACGAAAACTTCCTCACTCCAGCCCGCATGATGGATGCGCCCGTTTTGTCTTACGACTTCTCTCAGCTGAAGCCCGCTAACACCGGACGCTACAAAGAAGCAGAAATGGACATGGTGATCGATAAAGCCAAACGTGCGACTCCACAAATTGTTGAGCAAATCATGCAATATGCGAAAGAGCGTCAAGGTGTCATGATCTTCGCTGCAACTGTTCGACACGCACAGGAGATACACAGTTTATTGCCAGAAGGCGAAACTGAAATCGTCATTGGTGATACACCTACGCCGGAGCGCGATGCGATCATCCAAGCGTTCAAGAATCGTCAAATAAAATACTTAGTCAATGTTTCGGTACTGACAACCGGGTTTGATGCGCCGCATGTCGATTTAATCGCGATTTTGCGACCAACAGAGTCAGTCAGTCTGTACCAACAGATAGTAGGACGAGGATTACGCTTATCAGACGGAAAATCAGAATGTTTAGTGCTTGATTACGCAGGCAACAGCTACGATTTATACCAACCTGAAGTCGGTGATCCCAAACCAGACTCTGACAGTGAAATTATCACGATTCCTTGCCCGGCTTGCGGATTCAATAACAACTTCTGGGGTAAGTTGGATAGTAACGGTTTCTTGGTTGAACATTTTGGCAGACGTTGCCAAGGTTACTTTGAAGATGAAGACACAGGCGAACGTGAACACTGTGGCTACCGTTTTCGTGCCAAATACTGCGGTGAATGTGGTGCGGACAACGATATCGCTGCACGAATTTGTCATGAGTGTGATGCGACGCTCGTAGACCCAGATAAAAAGCTAAAAGAAGCCCTTAATCTCAAAGATGCATTAATCTTTGAATGCACAGAAATGGACCTATCTGTATTTAAGTCCAGTGATGGTAAATCTCAGCTAAAGGTGACGTATTCTGGTGAACCATACCAAGGCGAAGGCAATGCGTTAGTTCATGAGTTTTGGACATTGAGTACCAAAAAACAAAAACAAACGTTTAAAGATCAGTTCGTACGCCCCCACTTAGCAGACAAGCATCGCCCTTTTGAAGAGGCTTCACCGACACGCGTTGTCGCTAATCAACATCGTTTCCGTTTGCCTCAGTTTGTTATTGCTAGAAAATCTGGTCGCTTTTGGAAGCTGCGAGATAAAATTTTTGAAGATGAGTTGAAATAACATCGACAACACATGGCAAAACTTAATTAGCTGATTCACTCTCTGTTCATCTATCTCCGATATACTGCGGCTAACGCTCCAGAAAAGGTTTGACTATGTATAAAGCAACGACTTCTCTACATTCTGCGTTACTTTTCGGCCTTATCACGACATTCATGTGTGCACCAAGTTTTGCCAAGCATGGCAACGAGTACACATCACAAAATGGCCACGCCATCGTGCAAGATGTCGAAAAGCCAGGAACACGTATCGAATTCGATGAAGATCAAGATGAGGTCTATCGCGCGGTTCAACAAGGATATATACGACCATTTTCGGAACTTTACGCCGCAGTAGAAAACGACCTATACGGCCGCATCATCAAGGTCGAGCTTGAAGAAGATGATGATGCTTGGGTGTATGAATTGAAAATTCTGTACAACAATAGCGTCCTAAAAGTTGAGTACGACGCCGCCACGCTGGAAATGCTTGAGATCAAAGGTCGCAGCTTTAACAAAGCGTTAAAGCCGCAAAACAACTAAACTTGTCTAATACGTAATCCAGACGCGATGCGAAGCTTACTTCGATAAAAATCCAAACATAATAAGAATCATCAATATGAAAATACTTGTTGTTGAAGATGATCCTCGTTTAGGCGAGCAAATCATCGAAACATTAGAAAGTACCGGCTGGGTACCAGAACTGTCCCAAGATGGCATAGACGCTCTGTATCGCGCGACTTCGGAAGAATGGGACGCCATTGTTCTTGACCTCGGCTTGCCAAAACTGGATGGTCTTACCGTCCTAAAAGGCATCCGAGATGAAAACATTAATACTCCTGTCGTGATTCTAAGCGCTCGCGACACCCTAACGCAGCGAGTTGAAGGCTTAAACGCAGGTGCAGACGATTACCTAACTAAACCATTTGAAATGGTTGAGCTTATCGCTCGTATTCGTGCACAGCTGCGAAGAGCCTCTGGTAATGCCTCTCCTGTGATGCAAATTGGCGACTTGAGCTTGGATACACGCACTTCTAAAGTCATGTGGCAAGGGCAAGCGGTAAGCTTGACGGCGCTAGAGTATAAAGTGGTCGCTTACTTTATGCATAACCCGGAAAAAGTGATTTCTCGAACCGAACTCGTCGAGCACATTTACAAACAAGACTTTGATCGTGACTCCAACACAATCGAAGTTTTTATCGGCCGAATTCGCAAAAAAATCGCACCAAAGATCATCAAAACTGTCCGAGGGTTGGGATACCAATTAAATGCCGAATAGAAACAGGCTACCGTTGAACGCAATAAAACGACTGAGTATCAAAAGTCGCCTCGTTTTAGCGGCGATCGTTTGGTTAACGGCAATGATCCTCGCCGCTGGTGTGACGATACCGACGCAGGTCTACAACTATATGGTTGATGACACTCGCTCACAGCTCAGCATTTTTATGGATGAAGTCGCAGCACAGTTAGAAGTCGATAACACCGGGCATCTTTCACTCGCAGCTCAGCTATCAGACCCTCGATTTAACCGACCTTACAGTGGTTTGTATTGGAGTGCCTCTACAGAGGCAAGCCTCGAACGTTCTCGTTCGTTGTGGGACAAAAAAATCGAATACAAAGGTTTGGATAAAGATGCGTATGGAGCAAGAGGCGAAAAACTAATTACGCTAGAAAAAGCACTGTATCTTCCTGATTACGATGGTCCTATTCACATTATTATTGGTATTGACGAAGAGCCCATTAAAAATACCCTTCAGACGTTAATCGGCCAACTTTGGCTTATTTTGGGTTTATTATTCGCGGGCGTGCTTACCGTCATTTTACTGCAAATTGCTTGGTCATTGAGTCCGCTTACAAAGCTACAAAAAGAATTAGCCGAGCTGAAGTCTGGTAACAAAAAGAGTCTAGAAGAAACCTACCCAAAAGAGATTTCTCCTCTAATCTTCGACCTCAACGCTCTGCTGTTCCATTACCAAGAATTACTAGAGAGAGCTCGCAATCATGCAGGTAACCTATCTCATGCACTTAAAACGCCACTTTCTGTTCTAAAAAATGAAGTTCAGACGTTAGAACCTGAGGCACAATCCCGTCTCCGAGCTCCAATCAATCAAATACAAGACCATATCGATTACCATTTGGGTCGTGCCCGTATGGCCGGATCGATGAACATATTATCAGTGAAGTCGAACCCAGCAGATCGTGTGGATGCTATCTCAATGGCGTTTGATAAAGTGTATGCGAGCCGAAGCATTACCTTAATTAATGAACTTGATTCAGAGCTGAATGTAGCAGTAGAGCAGACCGATCTCGATGAAATGCTAGGTAACTTGCTAGAAAATGGCTATAAGTGGGCCAACAGCATGATTCGTGTGCACTCCTCTCAGGATAAGGAAAATATACACATCATTATTGAAGATGATGGGCCAGGCATCCCTAAAGAGAAACTGAGTCAAGTAATCAAGAGAGGAGTTAGATTGGATGAAACAACCCCTGGCTCAGGTCTTGGTCTAAACATAGTCAGTGAAATGGCACACAGTTACCGAGGTCAATTAACATTGGATACAAGCGCTTTAGGTGGATTAAAAGCATCTTTAGTCTTACATCTCAGCCGAACATAAAGCATATAACACATAAACTTTGTTTTTCGGACCATGATCAGTAAACCGATGAAAATGAAGTCGATGTGAACAAAATCCAAGCAAAGCGTTAAAAGGGATAGCCTTCCACCCCGCTAAATCATACCTTTTTGTTGATTTGGATACGATTTGGGTTGCCCATTTATAAGTGGAATGATAGTATCCGCGCTCGCTTGAACAGTTCCTGTTTCAAGCTTTACCACGAACAACAAGGTCGCATTGTTGATTGTGAACATTTGATTTTTACTAATTTGAGAGTAAATACTATGAAATTCGAAGCAGTAGTACGTACTGAACTAGGTAAAGGTGCGAGCCGCCGCCTACGTCACGCTGGCAAATTCCCTGCAGTTGTATACGGCGGTGAAGAAGCAGCAGTAGCTATCGTTCTTAACCACGACGACATCGTAAACCAAATGGACAAGCCTGAATTCTACGAAGGCATCGTTCTAGTTATCGATGGCAAAGAAGTTAAAGTTAAGCCACAAGACGTTCAACGTCACGCGTTCAAGCCAAAAGTTGAACACATGGACTTCATCCGTATCTAATTCCCTACCAAGGAATTAATCGGATTAAATCCAAACCTTTTGCATAAAAGATAATCGGACTTACCAACCGAGACATCTACAAAATTTCAAAACCCCGGAGTCTTACCACCTCCGGGGTTTTACTATATTTGGCATATAGCATTTGATTTATGAACGGGCAATATACTTCACTAAAGTGAGATCGGTCAGCGTCATACTCTCAATCACTTCCGACTCTTCCTCTCCAGTACGCACAAAACCACACTTCTTGTAAAAGTTAAGCCCCTGTTGATTAGTATCCAGTGCTTTCAAACTGATCTGCATAACTGACGTAGAGAGCAAACGTGTCTCTAACTCATCTAACAGTGCACTTCCTGCTCCTTGCCCATAATGTAGCGGCGTAACGTAGCAACATGTCACTAATGCCGTTTTATCTTCGCTGGTGTGGTTAGGTAACTCGTAACTTAAAAAGCCAACAATTTCTCTTTGCCTCTCAACTACGATCAATTGGGCCAGTTGCTCCGTCATCACTCGTGCCCACATCCTTTCTCGACGCTCAATCGTAAACTGCTCTATGTAGCTCTTTGGCATTAATCCTTTATACGCCACCTGCCAAGAGTCAACGTGTATCTTGGCGATTTGGGCTGCTTCCTTTTTGAGTGCGTCCCTTACTGTGTATCTCATAAGCATCCTTTATTAGCGTTCACCACTTACAAATTCTTTTAACCCTACCCTTTAAACCAAAGCTCAAAGATAACGGCTACAGTCGCAACGCTTTACATTAATCCATTTCATTTTCATTAATTAAATGATAGTTCACATCATAATATTCGAAGAAGAACGATCCATTATTTACTTTTCATTTTGACTCATTAGGTTGAATCTATTTGTTTAAACACTCGAGTGTCAAATGCGGAATAAGCACGATAAGGTATCGGATGAGGATAAATAAACGATGCTTAAAGCATAAGGTTTCTAAACGATCGCAATTATAGTAAAGAGATAAATACAATTTTTGATAGAGTTTGGCAGAATAAAGCCATGATCAAATGAGTTTAAGCTCTGTGCTGTTCATTATGCATACAAACCGCCACCCCTCATCATCAGAGCGAAAATTTATAACGATTTGTGTCATACCTATTAGGAAAAACATAAACTTGGCAAAATAATCACCAAAATCAGCGTAATACTTCGTAAAAATGCGCATTGATTCACACAAACAACACACATTCAATTAACTACCTCACAAAAAATAGAGCTAGCGATATAAAATAAATACTAAATACCAATTCTGTTTATTTATAGACGTAGTTTGCAGGCTTATTAATTCATTTCTCCGATAGAAGTATAAATAAGAGATAGATCACTAAAGTTTCACATTAATTCCGTATATTTCACGCCGTAACAATAACAAAATCACAAAGAAAGGATCCCTTATGAAGTTTTCCAAATCTCTTTTGGTAGTGGCAGTGGGCGCTGCGCTAGCAGGATGCGGCTCAGACAGCGACAATTCTCCAGTAACCTGCGAGACTGCAGATTCTTGTACTAAGTTCACCGTTCTCCACACTAACGATAACCATGGTCGCTTTTGGCATAACAGCGACGGCGAATACGGCATGGCTGCGCGTCACACTTTAATCGAATCTATCCGCGCAGAAGTCGAAGCAAAAGGCGGTGAAACCATTCTGCTATCTGGCGGTGATATTAATACCGGTGTACCAGAATCAGACATGCAAGATGCGGTTCCAGACTTCGTAGGGATGAACCTACTTGGTTACGATGCAATGGCTGTCGGTAACCACGAATTTGATAACTCACTAGATATTCTCGATATGCAAGCCGAGCTAGCTGACTTCCCTATGCTGGCTGCGAATATCTATAAAAAAGATACAAACGAGCGTTACTTCGCCCCTTACAAAGTATTTACTATCAACGGCCTTAAGATCGCTGTTATTGGTCTAACAACGCAAGACACTGCGAAGCTAGTCAATCCAGACAACGTATCAAACATCCACTTCGAAGACCCTCAAGTAGAAATCAAAAAGGTACTGAAGGAAATCGAAGAGAACGAAAAGGTAGACCTAGTATTTGCAACGACGCACATGGGTCACTACGAAGATGGTAAAAACGGTAGTGAAGCACCAGGTGACGTGAAACTCGCTCGCTCTCTTGAAGAAGGACAGCTAAACGCGATCATCGGTGGTCACTCGCAAAACCCTGTATGTATGGAACCAGGTACCAATGAGTATGCTGATTTCAAACCTGGGGATGATTGTGCCCCAGACCAACAAAAAGGCACTTGGATTATGCAAGCGCATGAGTGGGGTAAATATGTGGGTCGTGCTGACTTCGAATACTACGACGGCAAGCTTCACTTAGCGAACTACGCACTGATTCCTGTAAACCTTCTAGACGAAAACGATGAAGTTATCGGTGAACGAATTCAACAAGATGCAACAGTAAAAGCGTTACTACTGCCATACCAACAACAAGGTCAAGAGTTATTAGATGAGAAGATTTCTAATACGACGGGTAAGTTAGAAGGTGATCGTAACGTAGTTCGCTCTCAACAAACTAACCTAGGTCACCTACTCGGCGAGGCATACCGTACTTACAAAACGGTAAATGCTGACTTTGGTGTGATGAACTCTGGCGGCGTGCGTGATTCAATCCAAGATGGTGATATCACTTACCGTGACGTACTAACGGTTCAGCCATTTGGTAACTTCGTGACTAAAGCAACTATGACAGGTAAAGAAGTTAAAGAATACCTAGACGTGGTTGCGACGAAATCTGCAGGTTCTGGTGCTTACGCTCAACTAGATAACATCACTTTAGATGTAAATTGTGATGCTGGCTCAGTAACCATTACCGATATTAACAATAAAGGCTTCGATCTAGACGCAACGTACACATTCTCTGTAATCAGCTTCAGTGCTGCTGGTGGCGATAACTATCCAATCATCGATGTTCAATCTACACAGCTAACCGATGCATACGTTTTGCGCGAGTTCTTCGTAAACAACCCACAAATCTCTGCGGATAACTACAACAAGAACTTAGAGAACATCAAGTACTTCAGTAATGGCCAACCAGTAAAAGGTTGTCCTGCAACTGGTAGCTAATACTCAACACCTTACCCCTGGCGCTAAGAGCTTTTACAAGCAATTTCGTCAGGGCTTTCCTTAAAACCGAAGCTTTGTGCTTCGGTTTTTTATTTTCGATAAATTACTGAAAACTCTCCACCTTCACAATATGTTCAAAAATTGTTCATTTGTGTTATTGACGCCCCTGTGTTGGGCTTCTATGTTTGATAAGGTCTTTTAAATATGCAGGTTCATCGGCTAAATTTCGCGAAACATTTTTAATAGCATAGTCAATGATTCTGAGAAAGATGTGAATGGCGTTACAAACACTGCTCTCAAACAATTTGTCTTTGGACTTCAAACGATGGTGATGTGCCTCCACGCGCACACTAATGAGCAGCGATCTGGACGTCAATGTGTTCAAACTGCTGCCATCGAGTTCTGGAGGTCAAAAATGAAACGAGCCAGCAATAGCTACAGACTCCAAATGATCAAAGAAGTAGTTACCCGTAGAGAGCGTGAAGCTTGTACGGATCCTATGGCGAGATATATTCATCAACTGATGGATGAACGCCCAACAAGTAAATTAGATGTTGAATTCAATCATAGATTTTCAGGAAATCACTTCGACGAACAAGCGGGAGGCTGGGTTAGCGACCGTTGGTCGATGAAATAACGCCAATTACCGCTCTATAGGGAAAATGGATAGGAGATTCCCGGTTCTTAAAGGACACCTTGCCGGACCGGGAATATGTAAAAGCCTAATCAGAACCGAAAGCGAAGGCGTAACCCCACAGACTGAACAAGAATTCTAGAATAAGTCTTGTTGAGGCGATGACTCATCTTGAAGCTGTTCTGGCTTCGTCTTCCCGGCCAACATCTTTCTTCTGTACCTTTGACGACACAACTTAATAACGTGCAACTGCTGAGCGGGGGTTAAGTTAAGCCAATTAAACCTTTCCTCTCTCTTTCTCATACACCCCTTGCAATACCCTTTTTCATCGGAGGTACATACTCCAACACAAGGGCTTGGGACAGTAAAAAACTCCAGTTGCTCCATACTAAAACCGCTCTTTCCATATTAGGGCGTATTGGCCTAGTTTAAATAATGAGAAGATTAGTCAGCAACAAAACTTGCTATATACTTCGTTATGTCAAAAACATACGAAACCATAACCTTATGCTGACAAAAACAGTGTTTTATTACTTATACTTACCGCGTTTATAAAAACGGAGTCTATAAAATGAAGCTTAGCCTAAAAACGTTAGTTACAGCAATCTCTCTCCCTGTTCTTATGACTGCTTGTGCTAGCAACGGTGATGATGTGAAAGAAATAACGGCTCAAGATTTGCAGCACCACAACTGGGAACTTGTTCAAGTTGATGGCAAAAATATCGTTCTAGACGAACACCAAAAAGCGGCTCGCCTAGAAATCGGTGAAAATCTAACCGCAAACGGCAACGCAGGTTGTAACAACTTCTTCGGTCAAGCCGAGCTGAAAAACAACCAACTACGCATCGAAAAAATGGGCATGACCATGAAGATGTGTATGGAAGATCAAATGAAGATCGAAAACGCAATGACACAAACACTATCTAACTGGAGCGATATCACGCTAACTACAGATGGTCTTGTTCTGAAAAGTGCCGATCACGAATTGACGTTTACACTACGTGACTGGGTAAACTAATCCCAACTAAGTAAACCAGATAGTATCTTAAAGCAGCCAAACGGCTGCTTTTTTTATATCGATGAATCGTTAGTCATGCATGCCAAAGTCATTTAAATGGCCAACTTTCTTTCTCTTTTCGCCCTCAATTCCATGCTTTAAACATCAATTTTGCTCTGTAAAACAACCTATTCATATCTCTGGGGACAATAATTTTCAATTACTTGAAAGAATATCCTCAAACAAACGGTCCGCTCCTAAAATGACACCAAATTTGTCCTTTCTTCGTTTTGCTTCACATTGAGAGTAATTCTTTGAATCAATGAGTGATTCCGTTTGGGATTGGCATTGATAATAGAGAGAGATGAATTACTATCCTTGTAACAGAGCGGAACGACTTGCGAAAACGTCAATAGAAACGAAAGCAAGCACCAAAAGACATAACACGGAATAGATATGAAAAAGCTACTCAGCAGCATTGGCATTTTAGCCACGACTTTTGCGACACCTTCTTTTGCCGATTCATCAGTGAATAGCGAATGGCAAAAAATCGAACAACAAGCCGACGGGCAATCCGTCTACTTTCATGCTTGGGGCGGAAGCCAAGAAATTAATCGCTACATACAGTGGGCGAGTAGAGAGCTAAAATCACGTTATAACGTGACGCTAAACCACGTTAAAGTAACTGATATTTCTGAGACCACTACTCGACTTATCGCAGAAAAAGCGGCAGGCAAAAACAGCGGTGGCAGTGTTGATATGGTTTGGATCAATGGCGAAAACTTCAAATCAATGAAGGATAACCAATTGCTATTTGGTCCTTTTGTCGAAGGTTTGCCAAGCTGGCAATATGTGGATAAATCTCTACCAATTGATGTGGACTTCTCCGAGCCAACAGAAGGTCTAGAAGCACCTTGGGGAGTAGGACAATTAGTGTTTATCCATGACGAGCAAACCCTCCATAACCCTCCAAAATCATTCGCAGAAATGCTGAGCTATGCAAAAGCGTTCCCGAATCGCCTGACTTACCCTCGACCACCAGAGTTTCATGGCACAAGCTTTATCAAAGCATTACTCATTGAACTGTCTAACAACGCCCCTGAGCTGCAACAACCAGTTACCGATGACACGTTTGAGCAAGTCACTCAACCGCTGTGGTCTTATCTAGATGAGTTCCATAAAGTCGCTTGGCGCGGTGGTAAGCAGTTTCCAGGCGGTACAGCAGAAACCCTTCAGCTACTAGATGATGGTCAGACTGACCTGGCGATTACCTTTAACCCGAACGCGGTTTTCTCTGCGCAGTCGAGCGGTAATCTTGCAGAGAGCACCAAAGCGTACGCAATGGACGCAGGAGCACTCTCAAATATCCACTTTTTAGCGATTCCTTGGAACGCAAATGCCAGTGCTGGTGCACAAGTTGCGATAAACTTTTTATTGAGCCCTGAAGCACAGTCTCGCAAAGGTAACCTAAACATCTGGGGCGACCCTTCGGTACTAAGCAACCAATACCTAACTGGTTCGGCCAAAAACACTCAACAATTCAAATCTATCGCTGAGCCACATCCAAGTTGGCAAGCGACGTTAGAAAAAGAATGGTTGAAACGCTACGGGAATTAGTAAGAATCCATGTTAAGAGCGCTGTATTTAGTCATTATCGCAGTTTGTATTTTGCCTACCATTCCGGGACTACTTGGAGTGGTTGTCTCTGCGCTCGGTTATGTGCCTCCTATCGGCTTGCACCACTTTTCTTTAGATGGCTTTAACGCTGTTTTTGATTGGGAGGGTGTTTGGACATCCATCGGGCTTACTTTCTACTCTGCCATTTTCAGTAGCTACTTGGCTTGCTTGATCACATTTGCGATTTTGCAAGCCTCTTGGGGTAGCAAGTTTTGGCGAAAAATTGAAGTAAGCCTCTCGCCACTTCTTGCCATGCCGCACGTAGCGTTTGCGATTGGCTTTGCGTTCTTGTTTGCCCCAACTGGTATGGGCGTTAGGGTTCTCAACCAACTGTTTGGTTACGACCCGAATGCACAAACGGTGAATGACTTAGCATTGCTGATTAAAGATCCGCACGCACTCGGTTTGATCATCATGCTTGCGATTAAAGAAGTGCCGTTTTTATTGTTGATGAGTATTCCAATTCTTCAGCAATTGAAAGTCGATAAGATTGAAAAAGTCAGTCATTCGATGGGCTACAGTTCGGCGCAAGCGTGGTGGAAATGCGTGTTCCCACAGTGGATAGCAAAACTGCGCTTTCCAATGCTGGCGGTATTGGCTTACAGTTTGTCCGTTGTCGATGTCGCCCTGATTATTGGCCCCACCAACCCGCCGACGTTTGCGGTTTTGGTATGGCAATGGTTTAACGATCCAGATTTATCGCTCCTACCAAGAGCGGCCGCTGGCGCAGTAATACTGTTTGCGATCGCAAGCCTTTTGATTGGATTTGCACGCTTAATGGAATGGTGTATTACCAAAGGCTTCAAACGCTGGCAGTACTCTGGTCGAAACGGGTTTCGTTTACCCGGTAAAACCCTATTTTCACTGGTAGCGCTACTTGCACTTCTAATGATTCCACTCATGGTGCTGTGGAGCTTTGCCCAACGTTGGCGCTTTCCAGATTTGCTCCCAAGCCGTTACAGCCTGCGTTTTTGGGAATACGAATGGCACAGTATTCTAGGGACTCTAGAACAAAGTATGTCAATCGCCCTAATCAGCGCGACTGTCGCGCTAGTTCTTGCTTTAATAGCACATGAGTATCGTCTCCGTTATCGCTGGCAGGTGCCCGGTTACATCATCGCCATCCCAATGCTGATTCCTCAGCTATCCGTGCTATTCGGTATGCAAGTAGTGACGCTGTACTTAAACAGTAATGCGTATTTCTTTTGGGTATGTTGGGCGCATATATTCTTCGCATTCCCATTTATTTACCTCTCGCTAGACGGGCCGTGGCGCAGCTTCGATAACAGCTTAACTCGCGTCGCACTCAGCTTGGGTAAAACACCGATGCAAGCTTGGTTAAAAGTGAAACTGCCAATCCTCCTGCCTGCGATTGCATTCGCGTGGGCTGTCGGTATTAGTGTCAGCCTAGCGCAATACCTACCTACATTAGTTCTAGGGGCTGGGCGCATTAGCACCATCACAACCGAAGCCGTTGCACTATCCAGTGGTTTTGACCGACGTGTCACCGCTATTTACGCCATTTGGCAAGCTCTGCTGCCATTCATGTTCTTCTCTTTTGCGATACTGCTTAGCCACTTGCACAGGAAGTATCGCCGCTTGTCTATAAAAGGTTTACTACTGAATGAGTCTTTGTCTCGAAAACCTCGCCATCCGTAAAACCAATGGCGACGCGCTTTTCTCGGCGTTCAATATGACCGTAGAAAAAGGTGAAATCGTTACCCTGATGGGGCCTAGCGGTTGTGGTAAATCCACTTTGTTGGATGCCATTGCCGGGCACCTATCCGCCGAGTTCAACTACTCTGGATCCATTACGCTTGATAACGAAAAGTTGGATGCCCTCCCTGCCCATAAGCGTCAGGTCGGTATTCTGTTCCAAGAAGATTTGCTCTTCCCTCATTTAACGGTGTGGGAGAACCTTGCCTTCGCGCTACCAAACTCAATCAAAGGTGAAGAGCGTAAAGCTCACGCCATGCAAGCACTGAAGAACATTTCATTGACCAAACTAGCAGAGTCCTTTCCTGACCAAATTTCGGGAGGGCAACGCGCCCGTATCTCATTGACTCGTATGCTGCTAGCAAAGCCGAAAGTTGCGCTACTTGATGAGCCCTATAGCAAGTTGGATAAAGACCTGCGTGTACAATTTCGCAATTGGGTGGTCGAACAATTGCAGCAAGCGAACATCCCTACTTTGATGGTAACGCACGATGAAGATGATATTCCTGATGGCAGCCGCTGCCTAAACTGGCCGTGGGAGACAAATCATGCTTGATAGCCTGAGTATAAAGCTCATCCGCAAACCGCTGGCACTCAGTGCGACATATATCGATAAATGTGGCATCACCGCAAATCAGACGACAGTATTTGGTTTTGTGCTTGGCTGTTTTGCCCTGCCTGCTTTGATCGCCGAACAGTACTTGTTGGCGTTGCTGTTTATTTTGCTGAACAGAATCTGTGATGGGTTAGACGGTGCACTGGCAAGGATTCAAGGCATTACCGATGCGGGTTGCTTTCTTGATATCAGCTTAGATTTTTTGTTCTATTCGTTGATTCCTTTTGGCTTTGTGCTTGCCAACCCAGAACACAATGCCGTTGCAGGCGCATTTTTGATTTTTTCCTTCATCGGCACTGGTAGTAGCTTTTTGGCTTTTGCCATCATGGCAGGAAAACAAGGCATCGATAATCCGGTATATAAAAACAAATCGCTTTACTACATGAGCGGCTTAACCGAAGGTACAGAAACCATTGGCTGCTTGATTTTATTTTGTTTGCTACCGCAACACTTTGCCGTCATCGCGTATATCTTTGGCGCGGCATGCTGGTTTACTACTTTTACACGTATTTATTCAGGGTTTCATACGCTTAACGATCATTAATACTGCTTAGACAATCGCGTTTCCTTAAGGGACAGGCCGCTAAGCCACTGTTTTATAAAGCACCAAAACGCAGGTTAAATTGGGGTATATACTCTTTGAATGAAGAAACCATTCGGAGGCTATATGAAAAAACAGATCAATTTAGGCATGTTGCTCACCATTACTTGTGCGCTCGTGCTTGGCGGCTGTAGCTCACCTAACCCGTACGGAGATGCATACGGCTCATCCGACACTCGCAAAGTTCAGCAGGTTTACTACGGCACAGTAGAAAAAGTAGAACCCGTAACCATTGATGCCTCTACCCAATCCAATGCCATTGGCACCATCGCTGGTGCTGCCGTGGGCGGGATCTTAGGCTCAAAAGTTGGGGGCGGTTCTGGCTCGGATATCGCTGCCATTGGTGGTGGTCTATTGGGTGGCTATGCAGGCAGCAAAGCGGCTGAAGCAACCGCGAAAAGAAATGGCGTGAATCTGACCATTCGTTTAGAGGACGGAAAGATTATCTCTATTGTTCAAGAAGCAAATCCAAACATGATTTTCCAACCAGGCCAAGCGGTCCAAATCAATGTTTCTGGTAATGACGCTAGAGTCGTTCCTCGTTAATTCGGACGAACCAAACCTTTGGCCTGCTTTAATTCAAACACCTAACCCGCGCAAGCTTACATCACTGGCTTGTTAACTTGCGCGTTTCTTTTCGTATCAAACTTGATCGTCGTCAATGGAACATCAATCTCCCACACCTTTCGATGTTCAAATGACATCAAGTTGCTAGCATGAGCCCATTCCAGATAACTTTGGGCTTGTTATGACACCGACTGTTGACCACGTACTCCTTAATATCGCGCTAAACCTCAGCTCTAATCGCTCTCATGAGCAGCAATATCAAAACCTCATTGATGGGGTCGCGCAAGTATTCCCATGTGATGCGAGCTGCCTGTTTATCTTCGATGAGGATGGGTTTCTAACTCCTGTCGCGGTAAAAGGCTTATCCAGCTCGGTCTTAGGTCGTCGCTATTTCCCCAAAGCGCACCCTCGCTTAGATGCCATTATTCATAGCCGAGAACCTGTACGTTTCGATGCCGATTGTGCGCTTCCGGATCCTTTTGACGGCACACTATTAACCGAAGACCAGTGCATTGATGTTCATGATTGCATGGGCTTTAGCTTGTATGTGGAAGGACAACTTGTTGGCGCACTAACTATGGATGCTCTAACGGTGGACGCGTTTGATGACATTGACCCTGTCGCTATTGAAACCTTTGCGGCTTTGACCGCTGCGACATTGCGTAACATTGCGCAATTAAAAGCACTCAAAGCACAAAACCAGAAGCAAAAAAGCGTCACTCAAACCCTTATCCAGCAAGCCCGTTCTCAACATGGCGAAATGGTGGGTTTGAGTCCGCAGATCAACCAGTTACGAAACAACATTGCGACCGTTTCTCAATCAGATTACGCGGTACTTATCACAGGAGAGACCGGTACTGGTAAAGAACTGGTCGCGCACTCGGTGCACGCGCAATCTCATCGTAGCGATAAGCCGATGATTTACGTAAACTGTGCGGCCCTGCCTGAAGGTCTGGCTGAAAGTGAACTATTTGGCCATGTCAAAGGCGCATTTACAGGTGCTAATAGCCACCGTGCCGGTAAGTTTGAACTGGCAGACGGTGGAACGATTTTCCTTGATGAAGTGGGCGAACTGCCTTTGATTTTGCAAGCAAAATTGCTGCGCGTAATTCAGCAAGGCGAGCTGCAACGTGTAGGTAGCGATCAGCATTTGATGGTCAATGTGCGCATCATCGCAGCGACCAATCGACAACTAGAAAAAGAGGTCGAAGCTGGCACGTTTCGAGCAGACCTTTTCCACCGTTTGAACGTGTTCCCAATCCAAGTCCCCCCACTGCGTGCCCGTGACGGGGATATTCCCGTTTTAGCAGGATATTTGTTGGAAAAAGTACGCCAACAATTCAATGCACCCAATCTGCACGTTCACCCTAAAGTGTTGACTCAATTGGAATCTTTACCTTGGTACGGAAACGTGCGCGAGCTCGAACACACTTTAACTCGCGCGGCTTTACACGCCATTCAACAAGGCGCAAGCACGATCATGCTTAACCATTTCGACACCTCATTGGCTCTCGATGATGTAAAAAACACATCGCATTATCTGCCTAAAGAAAGCCAACCAATGCGAGAGCTAATAGAAAGCTATCAACGTGATTTAATTGAACATGCTTTGAGCCAAACTGGTGGCGTTTGGGCAAAAGCAGCGGAGTTTTTACAAATAGATCGAGGGAACTTATATCGGATGGGTAAAAAGCTCGGGATCAATAAATAACCGACCACAAGAAGCCGATGTGATTAAGACATCAGCTGCGTTGTCTTAATCACATCAACCACTCTCCTAAATCTGATAAAATTCAATACAAATCAACAAGATAATAATTGGCACGCATTCTGCTCTCTAGTGGTCAACATCACGACTATTAAAACAATCACTGGAGAACCCAATATGTTCTGTATTCAATGTGAACAGACAATTCAAACCCCTGCTGTTAAAGGTTGTTCTTTTGCACAAGGTATGTGTGGTAAAACTTCTGAAGTATCTGACCTTCAAGACGTGTTGGTTTACACACTGCAAGGGGTTTCTTTTTGGGCATCAAAAGCACTTGAATTCAACATCATTAACGATGAAATCAACCAATGGGCACCAAAGGCATTTTTCTCTACATTGACGAACGTAAACTTTGACCCTGAACGTGTCCTAGAGCTAACTTCTCAAGCGGCAACGTACAAAGCATTGCTAAAAGAGCAAGTAATGTCTGCTGCAACACTCGCCGATACCGAAGTTGCTGACATCCCTGTTGTTGCTCACTTTGAGCTACCAAATAGCGCAGAAGCAATCTTAGCTTTTGCTCCTCAAGTCGCGGTTAACCGTGGTAAGGACCAAGTACATGAAGATGTGATTGGCCTACGCCTACTTTGCCTATACGGCCTTAAGGGTGCAGCCGCGTACATGGAGCACGCACGTGTTCTTGAGCAAACCAACAACGATATCTATGCCGAATACCATGAAATCATGGCGTGGTTGGGCACAGACCCTGAAGATCTCGGCGAACTACTTGATTGCTCAATGCGCATCGGCCTGATGAACTACAAAGTGATGGAAATGCTCGACCAAGGTGAAACAATGACCTTCGGCCATCCAGAACCAACCACGGTGAACGTCAAGCCAGTAAAAGGCAAATGTATTCTTGTTTCTGGCCATGATTTGCATGACCTAGAAAAAATCCTGCAACAGACTGAAGGCAAAGGCATTAACGTTTATACCAACGGTGAAATGCTGCCTGCACACGGCTACCCTGAGCTGAAGAAATATCCTCATCTTGTCGGCAACTACGGCAGCGCATGGCAAAACCAACAGAAAGAATTCGCAAACTTCCCTGGCGCAATCGTAATGACGTCAAACTGCTTGTTGAATCCAAATGTGGGTCAATACGCAGACCGTTTATTCACTCGTAGTATTGTTGGCTGGCCTGGTGTGGCTCACATCGAAGGCGATGATTTTAGCCAAGTGATTGAATGTGCTCTAGCGCAAGATGGTTTCCAACACGATGAAATCGAACACCACATCACGGTTGGTTTTGGTCGAAATGCACTGATGAACGCCGCCCCTGCGGTTATCGACCAAGTGAAGCAAGGCAACATCAAGCACTTCTTCCTAGTCGGCGGTTGTGACGGCGATAAAGCGGAACGTAGCTACTACACCGATTTTACGGCTGAAGCACCAGAAGACACGCTAATCCTGACCTTGGCGTGTGGTAAGTTCCGCTTCAACAAGAATACGTTTGGCGATATCAACGGCATTCCTCGCCTATTGGATGTGGGCCAATGTAACGATGCTTACTCTGCAATCCAGCTTGCACTTGCACTGGCGAAAGAGTTTGACTGTGACATCAATGAACTGCCACTCACGCTTGTGCTTTCTTGGTTCGAGCAAAAAGCGATCGTTATCTTGCTAACGCTATTTGCATTGGGCGTGAAAGGCATTTACACAGGCCCTACTGCACCGGCATTCCTAACGCCAAACCTAATCGCCATCATCCAAGAGAAGTTCGATATGCGCAGTATTGGCAATGTTCAGGATGATCTAAAAGCCATCCTAGCAGCTTAATAAACTTGCTTGTTACGCGCCTCCTTACGCGGAGGCGCTATCTATTTCGAACCAAAAATAGCCACAACCAAAGAGATTGTTATGTTTTTTGAATGGCAAGGTAACCAACCCGTCACACTCCGTTGCATCGACAAATACTTCGAAACACACGACACCGTCAGCATAAAATTGGCCGAACTAACCGAATCACTTCTGTTTCAGTTTAAGCCTGGCCAGTTTATTAACTTGGGCGTCGAAATTGATGGAAAAATGGAGTTTCGTGCCTATTCAATCAGCTCGATCAATGAAGACGATCACCTTCAACTCACCATCAAACGAGTATCTGGCGGTAAAGTATCGAACTACATCGTTGACTCGCTGCTGCTCGGTGATACTGTTCAAGCATTACCACCAGCAGGCGAATTTAACTGCATCGACCATCCACCCGTGTTACGTGATGGCGAAACAAAAGCCTTGCTTATCAGTGCAGGTTGCGGCGTCACGCCCGTATTTTCGATGGCAAAGCACTGGCTGAGTAATCAAGATGAAAACGACAACGATGTGGACATCGCATTTCTTCATATTGCACGCAGCCCAGAAGAGACGATTTACTACGATCAGCTAGAAACGTTCGACGCTGTGTATCCCAACTTCCATTTAAAGCTGTTGCTGAAAAACCGCGAAGGAACGTCACACCCACAAGGTCGTTTGAATGCCGACTGGCTTAAAGAGCTTGTTCCTGATTTCAAACAGCGCACCGTTTACCTGTGTGGTCCAAGCCAGTTTATGCAAGATGTTCACGGCTATTTGAATGACCTTGGTTTTGACATGACGAACTTCTACCAAGAGAGTTTTACGCCAGCGACTGGCGCAGAAACATCGGTCTCCGATGAAGTTGTTCGTGTTTCTGTTCCTGACTTTGCTCAAACCATCGATGCGCAAAAAGGTCAGGTACTGGCCGATGTGCTTGAAGGCGCAGGTTTACCATTAATCGTCGCTTGTCGTAGCGGCATTTGTGGCTCGTGCAAATGCAAGGTTCGTCAAGGCAGCGTCTCTTCCACCAGCCTAGAAACATTAACGCCAGAAGAAATTGAACAAGGCTATGTGCTCGCCTGCTCATCAACCATCGAAGCGGATCTTGAACTGCAGATTGGTTAATTTTCCAAATACAAAAAAGCGCCGCGATACGTCTGTCTAGTTGTTTCGCGGCGCTTTTTTTGATGTTACTTCTGTTGCAACAAAAGTCTTTTAGCTAAATAACAACACTTTCAATGCAGCTTCGCTGTCTACGTCCATAAACTCTGGTGGGTTATCCAGACGCTCACGGAATGTCAACTCTGGCGCTTCTTCTTTCATGCTTTCAATCAAGAAGTCGCTTGTCACAGATGGCGAGTTCACACATGCCATCACTTGACCGCCTTCTGCCAACAAATCCGGCAATCGACGTAGAATCTTTTTGTAATCTTTCGTCAGCGCAAAGCTGCCTTTCTGGAATGAAGGCGGATCGATGATAATCAAGTCATACTGACCAGATTTTTTAATCTTACCCCACGATTTAAAGATATCGTGCCCCATAAAGCTTACCTGGTTGATGTTATGACCATTTAGCTTGTGGTTCTCACGACCTTTAGACAGCGACGCTTTTGCCATATCGACGTTAACCACTTTATCTGCGCCACCCGCAATGGCAGCGACAGAAAAGCCACACGTGTAAGCAAACAAGTTGAGCACGTTTTTATGCTTCGCATTTTCGCGAACCCAATCACGACCGTAGCGCATGTCCAAAAACAGACCGAAGTTTTGGTTGCGGCCAATATCCAATTGGTATTTCAAGCCGCTTTCTTCAACGACAGGGCGAGCGTCTAATTCACCGACAAGCACTTCTGAAGGCGCACCATCGGCATAACGGTGCTGAAGAACCATGGTGCGACCTTGCTTGTCTGCCCACAGTTGTGATTGTGCCAACGCATTCAGGCCGCTTTTCAGCTCAGCGAGAAACGCGTCGTCGACTTCTTTAAACAAGTTGATGATCAACTGACCTTGTAACCAGTCACAGGTGATTTGCTCTAGACCTTCAAAACGACGGCCACGACCGTGAAACAGTCGACGAATTTCATTCGGAGCTTGCGCGAGCTCGGTTTCTAGATGCTGAAAAAACAGCGGAAGTTGTGATGCTTGCATCGAGTTCTCTTATTAGTTTTCTTTGTGACGGTTATTTGATCGTAGGCCAGTTCAGTTCCCAAGGGGAAAGCCAAGTATCCAAACCCTGAGAGACGATTTCACTGTGCCATTTGTTACCAAGCACTTTGTATTCTCGTGGATCGCAAACAAAGCGACATTGCTCATCTCGGTATTGGAAGCAAAGTGAAAATGCATGCAGATAACCGCGATCAGCCTCATTGCCTGCATTGTAAATCGGGTCGCCAACAATGCCTGAGCCAACCGATTTTAATGCCACGCGGATTTGATGCGTTTTACCAGTGTGTGGCTTACATAAAAATAGGCGCTCTCCGGGCTCTGCCGCAAGAGAGAAAAACTGGGTGACGGCTGGGTTATTTTTGCTGTTGACCAGCTTCCATGATGAACGGCGCGAACGCTCCATATCACCAACGACCAAACCTTGTTTCTTTTTCGGCTTTTTAGAGCCAATCGCTAGGTAGAACTTTTCTACTTGGCGGTCAGCGAAGGCTTGCGATAACGCACTGGCCGCTTTGGCGTTGCGTCCGAGGAGCAGAATACCCGATGTCATTTTATCCAAGCGATGGATAAGATAGAGCTGCTGATCACCACTCTGCTTAGCCACTTCTTGCAGCAGCATTGTGTCGCCATCGTCTTTATGAACAGAGACGTTGGGATGCTTATTGATGATCAGAAAATCGGGATGGGTATGTAGAATATCGAACATAAAAAACTGGCTCCACGTTTGGAGCCAGCAGTATACATAAGTTATCGGACAAAGCTATCGAGGCTTGCCCCCAAGGTATTTGCTAAAGCTTCTTCGAGAAAATGCCAGCAAGACCAATGATTGCGATACCCAGCAGCATGATTTCACCTTTGCCACTATCAAAGCCAGACTTAATCCCCATGAAGGCAACAATAGCAATCGCAACAGGAATCAGGTATTTAACTAGGTTGTACCACAATCCAAATAGCGGGAAGGATACTTCGCCGTCATTAGTGATCTCTTTTTCTAGCTCAGCACGGCTTAGGCGCCATCCAGCAAAGATACAAACCAACATACCACCAACCGCTAGGAAGATTTTGTCCGTTAGCAAGTCGAAGATATCAAAGGCACCGGTACCAAACAGCGTTGGTCCCATTCCACCTAACGATAGTGACGCAAAAATACATAATGCCGCCATAACTGCGCTTGCAGACAGAACTGCGTTAGAGCGCTTCATGCCTTTCTCGTCAATTAGGTAAGACACGACAACTTCCAATAGTGATACTGAAGAAGTTAATGCCGCCACCGTCAAACCGATGAAAAATAGCAACGCGAATAGCAACCCAATCACACCGCCCATTTCAGCAAATAGCTGAGGAACGACAACGAATACAAGACCAGGGCCTGCTGCAGGCTCCATGCCAAAGGCAAACATTGCTGGGAACATAGCAACACCAGCAAGAATCGCGACACCTGTATCCATCGCAGTAACCATACCGGTTGTTTGAACTAGGTTCTCTTTCTTCTTCAGGTAAGAACCGTACGTCATCATACAACCCATACCTAAGCTAAGTGAGAAGAACGCCTGCCCTAGTGCAGCAAGAACTACGTTGCTGTCGACTTTAGAAAAGTCCGGCATGAATAAGAACTCAAGGCCAGCCATTGCACCTGGCAGCATCAAGCCTTTAACAGAAACAACGATTAGGATTAAGAACAGAAGCGGCATCAGAACCTTACCGGCTTTCTCAATACCACCCGAAATCCCTTTCATCACGATCATGACGTTAAGGAACAGGTAAACACCCATCCACATTAAAGGTTGAATCGGATCTGAGATGAAACCGCCAAAGCTGTCGCCAATTGCTTCTGGCGCGCTGAGTAGACCACCGCCCACTTTAAAGATGTAGGCCAATGCCCAACCACCAACCACTGGGTAGAAGCCCATGATCAAAAGACCACTGAAGACTCCCATAACGCCAGTGAACGTCCAGCGTCGGTCAGTTGTTTTGAATGCACCTACGGCAGAAAGACCTGTCTTACGACCAATAGCGAACTCTGTCAGCATCACGCTAAAGCCGATAAAAATTACAAAGATAAGATAGATAGCAACGAATGCACCGCCGCCACTCTCACCTGCTGTGTAAGGGAATTTCCATATATTGCCTAAACCGACAGCGGAACCCGCTGCTGCCATTACGAAGCCTAGTTTAGACCCCCACGTATCACGTGATGCTGCTGTATTAGTTGTAGCCACGCTTTTTCTCCAAAATTAGTTTGTTGTGTATGCATAGAGATAGGCGTCTAAAAAGTTTTTGTAAAAATTATTGTACACTTATAAAATAAGCGTTCGACGCACTATGTCTAGAAAGTAAAGCAGCTCCCCTTTAAAATTGGAACCCCAAAAAAGTACATTTATCGCACAAGTGTCGAGTTACGCAGGTTAAATGCTGCTTTTTTGTTCAAAAGTTAAAGAATGGCCTTATTTTTCACATTAAAATAACAGAATCAGCTGTTATGAAATTCGTTCCTCATATAAGGTCAATCCCACGTCTAAATGGGAAATCTATTCCCCCAACCCACTTTTATGCTTAATATCCTAGAAGGGCATATTACTCTGAGCGTATATGGACAAGTTTTATCACTTTCTTACTTTAGCTGGCATCGGGCTATATTGGTTACTGGTCGCAGGTGTGACCATTCGTGTCGTTTTAAAGCGCCGTGCAGTGAGCGTGTCTTTAGCTTGGCTAATGATCATTTATATCCTTCCCGTTCTGGGTGTCGCATGTTATTTCCTCTTCGGTGAACTGAACTTAGGCAGAAAACGAGCCGAACGTGCGAAAGAGATGTTTACACCATTCGAGAAATGGTTCAGTCAGCTTAACGACTGTAACGCGCACAACCCAGAAACGATGGGAAGGCACATCTACCGAATTGATGAACTTTGTAACAACCGCCTTGGTCTTCCCGCATTGAGCGGTAATACATTGTCGCTGCAACAGTCACCTAATGAGATTTTGCATTCCATTATTGAAGACATCGAAAACGCGCAGAGCAGTATTCGAATGGTATTCTACATTTGGCATCCGGGTGGTTTGGCTGACTCTGTCGCTTCTGCACTTATCCAAGCGGCTAAACGCGGCGTAGATGTCAAACTATTGCTCGATTCAGCAGGTAGCCCGCGTTTTTTCAGAAGTCCTTGGTATCGAATGATGCAGGATGCTGGAATTGAAGTTATTCAAGCGTTAGAAGTGAAGATGTGGCGTATTTTCTTACGTCGTCTTGATCTTCGCCAGCATCGCAAGATCATCGTAATTGATGATGAAATTGCTTATACAGGTTCAATGAACTTGGTTGACCCGGCTTACTTCAAGCAAAATAGTGGCGTTGGGCATTGGGTGGACATCATGGTTCGCATTACGGGACCAACGGTAAACGTATTGAGTGCCATCCACTGTTGGGATTGGGAAGTCGAAACTGGCGAACGCCATTTACCGAGACTACCTGAATGTAAAATCGATGAGAGTGAATTCCAACACCCTATTCAGGTTGTGCCTTCTGGCCCAGGTATGCCGGAATATCTGATCTATCAAGTATTAACATTGGCAATAAACCAAGCCAATCGCTCGGTACGAATCACAACACCATATTTCGTGCCCAATGCTGATTTACTCGAAACGTTAAAGATGACAGCACAACGAGGCATTGACGTTGAACTCATTATTCCCCATAAAAATGACTCTATGATGGTGCAATGGGCGTCACGCGCTTTTTATAGTGAGCTCTTGAGTGCAGGGGTCAAGATTTATGAGTTTTATGGTGGTTTGCTGCATACAAAATCTGTCGTAATTGACGACCAATTCTGTTTAGTTGGCACCGTAAACATGGATATGCGCAGCTTGTGGCTGAACTTCGAAGTGACCCTCGCCGTTGATGACGAAGAGTTCACCAAGCAAATGTCTTGGTTACAAGATAGCTATATTAAGCAATCTCACACTGTTGTATTGGAAGAATGGGAGAAAAGGAGCCTATTTTCTCGGTTCTTAGAGCGAGTGTTCTATCTCTTCAACCCACTCCTCTAATACCTCAAATACACCGACTAAAAAACCTCCAGCGCTACATGCATCCTGCTGGAGGTTTGTTCTTTTAGCTCCCTATGTACACGATACCTCTCGACATCATTACCTGTTCATCTTGGCTGTTATTGGCTGATAGTTGACTTTTCCCTTGCATAACCTACGTCGTCCATGTTTTAAATATTCAAAACCGCAATATTTAAGACAGGGAACTTTTATGTCAGAGGGAAAAAAAACCAAACTCATTACCGCTGGCCGCGATAAAAAGTGGACAAATGGTGTTGTAAACCCACCCGTTCAACGCGCTTCAACTGTGGTATTCAATACCGTTGCAGAAAAGAACCAAGCCACCATTAATCGTGCAAACAAAACGTTGTTTTATGGTCGCCGAGGCACCAACACGCACTTTGCTTTCCAAGACGCAATGGTTGAGATTGAAGGTGGAGCTGGTTGCGCGCTTTACCCTTGTGGAACGGCAGCAATTTCAAACACCATCCTCTCTTTCGTTGAAACTGGCGATCACATTCTAATGGTGGACACTTGTTACGAACCAACTCGTGACTTTTGTAACACCATCATGAAGAAAATGGGCATCGAAACCACCTATTATGACCCAATGATCGGTGAAGGTATCCGAGACTTGATTCAGCCGAATACCAAAGTCCTTTTCTTGGAGTCTCCTGGTTCAATAACCATGGAAGTCCAAGATGTGCCTACATTAGCGCGCATTGCCCACGAGCAAGATATCATCGTGATGCTAGACAACACATGGGGAGCTGGCGTGAACTTCTCTCCTTTCGAGCATGGCGTAGACATTTCCATTCAAGCGGCAACTAAGTATATCGTTGGACATTCAGATGTCATGCTAGGTACTGCTGTGGCTTCTGAAAAGTATTGGGATCAGCTTCGTGAACAAAGCTACCTGATGGGTCAGTGCGTTTCTCCTGACGACGCATACCTAGGTCTTCGAGGTATTCGCACGTTGGATGTTCGCCTAAGACAGCACGCAGAAAGCAGTTTAAAAGTCGCTCAGTGGCTCGCTTCTCGCCCAGAAGTTGATCATGTCCGCCATCCAGCTTTAGAAACAAATCCTGGCCATGAGTTTTTCAAACGAGACTTCACAGGTGGAAACGGCTTGTTTTCATTTGTTCTCAAAACGTCTTATCCAAAAGCGACGACGGCTCTGCTTGATGGCATGAAACACTTCAGTATGGGTTACTCTTGGGGCGGTTATGAAAGCCTCATTCTAGCTAACGAACCTAAGAGCTTTAACAGCCTGAGAACCATAGCTCACCCACACTTTGAAGGTACTTTGGTTCGTATTCATATTGGCTTAGAAGACGTGAATGACTTGATCGCTGATTTAGAGGCTGGTTTTGCGCGTTATTACGCCTTAATGCTTGAAAAAGAAGCCTCCCTATAACAATGATTGAATCGCCCTGCATTGCGGGGCGTTTTTATAAACCCCTGACTTAATTAGAATTAACTAACATTCACCCGAGCCATTAATTAATGTTAATCATTTGTGTTGTTTTTCAATTGAGCAGTCACAGAATGAAATAATGTGCCACAAATAGGCTTTCCAAATTTAGAGTTTCTCTCCTACTTTTTATCACTCATAAGAGGTCATACCACAAGGAGATAGTTTTGAAACTCAAATTTATAGCGCTAATGCTTTTTACCTTAGTTACCGTCCCAATAACCTCCGTATACGCTGCAACAGGTTATACCCAAACCAAGTATCCGATTGTTCTGGTTCACGGTTTGTTTGGTTTTGATACCCTGGCAGGCGTTGATTACTTTTTCGGAATACCACATTCCTTAACAAAAGATGGCGCTACGGTTTATGTTGCACAGGTATCCGCGACCAATAGCAGCGAAGTTCGAGGGGAGCAACTGCTTGCTCAAGTAGAAACCTTACTTGCAGCAACAGGCGCAGAGAAAGTCAATCTCATTGGTCACAGTCATGGTGGTCCAACAACGCGCTATGTTGCCTCTGTCCGTCCTGACCTAGTCGCATCAGTTACGAGTATAGGAGGCGTTAATAAAGGGTCTAAAGTAGCCGATTTAGTTCGTGGCACCGTATCTGAGGGTTCGGGTAGTGAGCAGCTCGCGGTAAAACTGGCGCAAGGTTTAACCACTCTTATTAATCTTCTATCAGGTGGTTCTGATCTCGACCAAGACCCTTTGGCCTCATTAGCAGCATTAACCACGGAAGGATCATTAGCGTTTAACCAACACTACCCTGAGGGAGTCCCTACCAGTGAATGTGGTAATGGTGACTTGCTGGCTTCAAATGGCGTTTATTACTACTCATGGACCGGATCATCCACTTTTACAAACGTTTTCGATCCGACTGACGCTGCCATGATGGTACTTGGCTTAGCCTTTGATGGGCCAAATGATGGCTTAGTTGGTGCGTGCAGCACACATTTGGGCAAAGTCATACGTGATGATTATCAAATGAACCATTTGGATGAAATTAACGGCCTACTCGGTATTCATCATCTTTTTGAAACCGATCCAGTCACGCTTTATCGCCAACATGCAAATCGTCTCAAACTTCAAGGTTTATAAGAGGTCATCACAATGAAGAAAGTCGCTCTCACCACTTTTATCCTGCTCTCGATATTTGGCGTGGGAGCGCTTTCTCTGTTGCAAAGCGACAAACAACAAGAGATAACCTCTAACCATTCGCCATCTCAGCAAGATATAGCCGCCGATGTCTCTTCCCCAAAAGATTTCTTCGAATATTCTCTTAGCCGGCTGGGCGAAGAAGATCTCGATACGATCAAAGCGGAAGTCAATGATGACACTTTAGCAAAGCAAACTCTGAATATTGATGCCAAACTTTTTCAAACCTACCTTTCCTACAAGCAAGCACTCTCTGCATTAGAGCCTTTTGAGCACAACCACCTAACGCTTGAACAGTTAACCATGCTGAATGAAGCAATACTGAACTTACAGCTTCAATACTTTAACGAGGTGCAGATAACCCAATTGTTTGACGAAGAAAACCGACTTCGCCAACTTGCATTGGAAAAACTGACGATTAAAACACAGGCATCGGATATCGAGAGTCAGACCCACCTTCTCAATCAAGCGTTATCAGAACAACCGGATTACATACGAGAAAGTGAACGCAATAACGCATTAGCAGAGCAGCTCGAGCAAGCTTCTCAGCTTGATTCACAAGACATGTACATCGCCCGTGTTGCTCTGGTAGGAGATGCCGGAGCGCAGAGGCTGCAAAAGCTTGATGAGCAAAGAGCATCATTTAAGACTCAACTCGCCACTTACTTAAAGCAGCGTCAAAATATTCTGAATAGGGATTTTCTAGGGCAAGACGAAAAACAGGCAGAAATCATTGCTTTAAGAAAACAAAGCTTCGATGCCACTCAATGGCGTCGAATCGAAGCTTTGGAACGTATTCATGATAGCCAGAACTAACAACATTAGCTTAATAGCCAAACGTCACTTATTCTGCTTTTTAGGACATCCAACGATATGGTCATCCACCATGCCGACGGCTTGCATGAAAGCATAACAGATGGTTTCACCGACAAACTTGAAGCCTTTCTTTTTTAGGAATTTACTCATGGCTTTGGATTGCTCTGTCGAAGCTGGTACGTCACTCATATGTTGCCATTGATTGACGATTGGTTCACCGTCCACGAACTGCCACAACGCGTCTGATAAACTCCCGTATTCAGCAATTAACGCTTTGGCCGCTTTGGCATTACTAAATACCGAGTTAATCTTTCCGCGATGTCTCACAACATCGAAGTTTTCCACGATGTATTCAGCGCGTTCTTCATTTCTTTGTTCCAACGCATCTAGGTCGTAGTTCTCGAACGCTTCTCTGTAACCTTCGCGTTTTTTAAGGATGGTGATCCAGCTAAGCCCAGCTTGCGCACCTTCCAAAGTAATAAATTCAAACAGGACTTGGTCGTCATATACTGGCACGCCCCATTCGGAATCATGATATTCGCGTTCTAATGGGTGATTCATCGCCCACGCACACGTTTTTTGTTCTGTCATTATTCTTCCTTAAAAAGCGCCTCTAACTGATGAGCTAGAGGCGCGATATTTTTCATCGTTATATCAGTAGCACTAAGCCTGTTTCGGTACTGCCACTTTATGGAACAAACGATACAACACTGGCACGACAATCAGTGTCAGGACTGTCGCAAAACCCAAACCAAACATAATCGTAACCGCCATTGGTTTGAAGAAAATATCTGGCAACAGTGGGATCATACCAAGGATCGTCGTGATAGCAGCCATACAAACGGGACGGACGCGACTTACCGCAGCATCAACGACCGCGTCATAAGCCTCTTTACCGGACTTCATTTCAATTTCAATTTGGTCCAGTAATACGATGCCATTTTTGAGCACCATTCCCGATAAGCTTAAGAAGCCGAGCAATGCCATAAAACCAAACGGCGTGTTGAGTGCCAACAAACCAGTGGTGACACCAATTAACGCCAGCGGCACGGTAAGCCAAACAATGAGTGGCTCTTTGATAGAGTTAAATAGGAATACAGTGATCAAGAACATGAACAAGTACCCCATTGGCATAGTAGTAAACAGTGACTCTTGAGCATCACCTGAAGATTCGTATTCACCACCCCACTCTAAGGAATAACCTGGTGGTAATTGAATCGCTTCGATTTGGGGCTGTAAGCGTTTTTGCAACGTCGATGCGGTTTCTTCACCTAGAATATCTGGGTCTGCCATCACAGTGAGCATACGCTTACGGTTCTTACGCACAATAATAGGATCCTCCCAACGCATGTCGTAACCCATTGTGACTTGTTGAAGTGGGATAAACTCACTCTGTGCTGGACTCCATATTTTCATGCCTTCGATGTTACGAATATCAATGCGTTCATCTTCAGGTAAGCGAGCCACGATAGGCATGAGCGTAGTGCCGTCTCGGTAAAGACCTATCGTCATTCCAGAGAATGACATGGACAAGAAGTCATCGACATCTGATTTTGTAATGCCATAGCGACGTGCCTGACTCTCGTTAAACTGAGGTTCAAGAACTTGGGTTCGTTCACGCCAATCATGCCTGATATTTGTTGCCTGAGGATCGGCGTACATGATGTCCTTGACCTGAGCGGCTATCGTACGAAGGACGGTTGGATCTGAACCAATAATGCGCGCTTCAATTTTTGCACCACCACCAGGGCCTAACTCAATCTGTTTGAGCTTGTAATTGATTTCTGGGTAGTTGGCTTTTAAATACTCTCGAAACTTCGCCATTAATGGTTTTAACGCTTCGTAGTTTTCCATACGAGTGGTTATCTCACCATAAGCCGCATAACTTTTCTCTGGCGCGTACGTTAACATGAAGCGCTGTAAGCCTTTACCCGCGGTCGTCGTGATATGGTCAACATGCTCTTGCTTAGCTAACCAACTTTCTAACTCTTTAAGCGTTGTGTTGGTTGCTCGAATATCAGTTCCTTCTGGCATCCATACATCTAACTGAAAAATCGGCGTTGTCGAAGATGGGAAAAACGCTTGCTTCACAAAGGTGAACCCGTAAACACTTGCCGCTAATCCCGCAATCAGCACCACAACGGTAAACCAAGCACGACGCATACAAAACTGAAGAAACTTTTTATAAATAACGAAAATAACCCCGTTATATGGATCATTTTCTTCCCCTTCACCTTGTTTAATCTTCTGGCCTTTAAAGAAGATGTCAGCAAAGAACGGTGTCAACGAGATAGCGGTAAACCAACTCAACATCAATGAGATCAGCAGAACCGTAAACAAAGTGCCACAGTATTCACCCGTCGAGTCTTCAGACAGTCCAATGGGCGCAAATGCAGTTACAGCAATCACAGTTGCCCCAAGTAATGGCCACTTGGTTTGGGTAACGATGTCAGTCGCCGCTTGGAGTCGAGTTCGCCCTTTTTGCGTACCAATCAAAATCCCCTCAACCACGACGATTGCATTGTCCACCAACATACCTAACGCGATAACCAAGGCACCTAATGAAATCCGCTGCAAATCTATCGCGAGATACTTCATGAAAATGAACGTACCCAACACCGTCAGCAGTAAAATTAAACCGATAAGCAGACCTGAACGTAGCCCCATAAAGAACAGAAGTACGATAATGACGATACCGACAGCTTGAGCCAAGCTGACAACAAAACCGCTAACCGATTTATCCACCTCTTTAGGCTGACTGTAAATTTCCGAGATTTCGATACCAACAGGTTGTTGGTACTTTAGCTCTCCAAGGCGATGATCAAACGCTTTTCCGACTTCAACGACGTTGACGCCTTCAGCAAAAGAAACACCCACGTTTAGTGCGAGGCTGCCGTTAAAATTAATAATATTATTCGGGACTTCTACGTAACCACGTTTTATTTCCGCCACATCTTTCAAGAAGATGAGCCCCTGAGCACCCGACTCAGTAATCAACAAATCGCCTAGCTCATCCACACTCTGGAACTCGCCAGTCGGCTGAATTCTGATGTACTCATCACCAATTCTGATCGCTCCTGCGTCAGAAACTACGTTTTGCGTCGAAAGAAGATTAAACACGGTATCCGGAGCAAGACCTATACTGCTCAATTTTTTCATCGATACTTCGATGAACACTTGCTCTTGCTGTTGCCCAGATACCGAAACTTTACTCACGCCATCAACCAGTTCGAGCTCTCGGCGTAAGTAATCGACGTAATCCAGTAGCTCTTTATAGCTATAACCGTCGCCAGTCACCGCTAACAAAATCCCGTAAACATCACCAAAATCATCGATCACTTGAGGTTCATTCACACCTGGAGGCAACGTCCCTTTAAGGTCGTTCACTTTACGGCGCAACTCATCCCAAATTTGTGGTAGATCATCAGGGCCATAATTGTTCTTCATCGTGACCGTGATTTGCGATAATCCTCGGCTAGAAATCGAATTCACTTCATCAACATAAGTAAGCTGCTGAATCGCTTTTTCGATTGGATACGTCACTTCTTCTTCGACTTGTTGCGGTGTCGCACCAGGGTAAGAGGTCACTACCATCGCATCTTTAATAGTAAAAGCAGGGTCCTCAAGACGCCCTAAACCAAAGAATGCGGCGATACCACCAATCAAAAATATCAGTGCAACCATCCAACTGATGACGCGATTTCGGATGAAGTACGCAGCAATACCGGTCACATCATCATCACTTTGAGGCACTGATTTATTAAGATCGCTCATAGACCGGCCTCCTGCGTAGCCATTTCCTGTATCACTTCCACTTTCATGCCATCCCTTAATCGAGAAACACCGGCAATCACAACTTTGTCTTTGAGCATGAGACCATCAAGGATTTGAATGGACGTTTTAGATGCCTTACCTGCTCGCACCTGTTTGCGCGATACCGTATTGTCGTCATTCAGTACCCAAACAAATTTGTTTTCGCGCCCCAGCTCGTCACCGTCCGCATTGAAAATGGCTTCGATAGGGACATTAATTCCTAGGTTGAGATCAAGCCCAACATTCTCGTCTTTAGAAGTTACCTCAACAGCCATACCATCTAGGATGTACTCTTCTTCCGGCATAGGAAGCGACAGTGTGACAGTAAACGTACCTGTTGTTGGATCGGGCTCAGTCGTAAATTCTTTTACCGTCGCGTTATATTCATTACCACTGGGCACGCGCACTAATGCTTTGATCGCGGTAAGCCTTTCTTCCGTTGGCGGTTGGTTCACATAGAGGCGGTCAGGAAGCTGAATCAACACTTCGACTCGCTCCAAGCTGTGAATATTAACGATATGCTGTCCGACTTGAACATTTTCGAATTGGTCGATATTAACTCGCGAAATAATCCCATCCACGGGCGCTTTTAAGGCAGTAAATGATAGACGAAGTTTGGCTAACTGAAGCTCAGCTAAGGCGATTTGTCGTTGTGCTGCAATTTCATCAAACTGAGACTTAGCTAATAGGCCTTTATCAACCAAAGGGCGTGAGCGGCGATACTGACTGTCGACAACAGAAAAACGCGCACTCGCATTATCTACATCCAACTCATAGTCAGTGGGATCTAGCGTTGCAATAACATCACCCTTCGTGACTTTGTCGCCCTCTTTTACCATGATGCGGCTGACTTCTCCTGCCACTCTGAAGCTCAAATGAGAGCGATCCGCTGCATTCGCAACCGCAGGGAAGTACAAGTTGTCATCCACCTTGTTTCCCGCTAATGACGTAACTCTAACTCGTGGCGTTTCGAGCTCTTTTTCTGGCGCCTTATCCCCACAGCCAACGAGAAAAAGCGTTGAAAGTAAAGTCGCTAGAGAGATGATTCCTTTCATATTACAACCCTCTTTCCTTAATCCACGCTCTTACCTTAATTCCGGGTTCAATTACACTGACACCCGAGATAATGATTTGGTCGCCATCGTTAAGCCCGGCTAACACTTGATTTTTGTCATTCATCTCAATTGCGGCTTTGGATACAATGCCTTGCTCATCGACACGCCAAACGTATGTTTTGCCGTTTTCTTCTAGCAACGCGGAGTTAGGAATCTTTGTCGCTCCTGCACTTTTGGACAGGAGGTAAGCATTGCCAGACATTCCCGGCAAAAGGCCAATTTCTGCTGGCCGCTCCATGACCATCGTGACTTTGTAACTGCCCGTTTTAGGGTCGGCTTCTGTATCGATTTCCTGAAAGGTTAAGTCAAAGGCTCGCTCGGGGAACGCATCAAATATCATTCTGGCAGAGACATCGCTCCCCTGCGTGTAACGATTTAGAAGATAGTCTGGGATTTGGAATATCACTTTGAGGAGTTGGTTGGACTGAATATTCATCACCCCTTCTTTCGCGGCAACATATTCATGGTTTTCTGCTGGAATGTACGAAATAGTTCCATCATATGGCGCGACAAGTTTGGTATACCTTAAGTTTGCCTTTGCTTGATTCCATTGAGCTTTTGCCGAGTTGTGGTTCGCTTTTGCCTCATCAAAATCTTGCTCAGATACTACTTGGTCTTTACGTAGCTTTTGGTATCGCTTGTATTGCACATCTGCGAGCAAAAAATTTGCCCGAGCTTGCTGTTCGAGCAGAGAATATTCATCTGGGTTTAATGACGCCAAAACATCACCTTTACTGACGACTTGACCTTCATTCACTTCTATCGTTTGAAGAAGCCCAGGAACTCGAAATGTCAGTACTGCTCTATCGCCAGCTTCCGTCGTGGCAGGAAAATGTCGCTCAAACTGGGCATTGCCAACAGATACTGTAAATAGCTTCGCAGGGCGCGATTCAGGTTCAGGAACAGGAGGAAGTTCTTTACCGCACCCCGACAAGACAGCCGAGATGGCAATAGGAATGAGCAATTTTCTCATTACATTCATCCATAAAAATTGGGGGATTATTTTTAAAGTAGATGAATTTTGAACGAACTTCCAGAGCAGAAAAGATTAATAGTGCTTTAAAATTAGTAATTTGTGATAAAAAAGCAGGCTTTATGCCTGCTTCAGTTAAATCTTCTTTGGATACAAAATGCCTAAAGCTTACTGAATTCTCTGTTCACCCTATATGTATCAGACGTAACATAAGCTTCCATGTTACGAATTTTGCCATCAAGACGGTCAAAATCCCTTTCCAACACACTGAGCAGTTGATCAGGGCTTTGCCCTTTCTGCCAAGGCTTACTTTTGAGCGTATGCTCTTGCTGCGCTCTGATATTTTCAGAATACGTTACTGGTTGCTTTTCTAACATAAACGCCATCGCGACGTACGCTAACAATACCAAAAACGTACCACCTAACAGCGCTGCAGAAATCACTACAATACGAATCAACCAAACTTCTGCACCAAAGTAGTTGGCAATACCGGCGCAAACACCGGAGATTTTGCCATTTACTGGATCACGATACAGTTCTCGATTATTCATACTTGCGTCTCCATGTTGGTGACTCAGCATCCAAGATGCGCTCCAATGTATCAACTCGGGACTGCATCGCTTCTGCTTTTTCAGATAGTACCTGAAGGCGCTCTAAATCCTGGCTCGACAGTGCACTATCTGTTTTGCGTTTGCTGCGATAGTGTAAGAAGAGCCATAGTGGAGCGACAAAGATTAAAAAGACAATCACTGGTCCTGCTATAAAAAATGCCGACATAAATGGCTCCTTTCTTATTTATCTTTCGATGACATCTGTTCTTTCAGTTTTGCCAACTCTTTTTCAATTTCGTCTTGTGCCTGCAACTCTGCAAACTCTTGTTCTAGCGATTTAGCATTACCGGTTTGAGCATACAGGTCTGCTTCCGCTTCCATTTCATCCACTTTACGTGAGTATTGCTCGAATTTCGCCATCGCTTCATTAGTACGGCTAGTGTGCAGGTGTTTTTGCACATCACGACGGTTAGATGCAGTTTGGTTACGAATTGCTAGTGCTTGCTGTTTTGCGCGCGTTTCAGCAATTTTGCTTTCCAACTTACCAATCTCGCCAGTAAGCTTATCGATCGTTTCTTCCACTAAGGTTTGCTCAGTGTGGAGGCCTTTAATCACTTGCTCTAGCTTTTGCTTTTCAATTAACGCTGCACGAGCTAGATCTTCACGCTCTTTAACTAATGCTAAGCTCGCTTTTTGGCCCCATTCGCCAATTTGCTCTTCTAACGTTTCAACCTTACGAGCCAACTCTTTCTTGTCTGCAATCGCTTTAGCCGAGTTAGTACGCACTTCAACAAGTGTGTCTTCCATTTCTTGAATGATAAGACGGATCATTTTTTCAGGATCTTCCGCCTTGTCCAGTAATGCACTGATGTTTGAGTTAACGATATCTGCAAATCGAGAAAAAATACCCATAACGGAACTCCTCTTTTTTCCTATTAAAACTCGACAAGGTGGTGATTAACCTTGTGTCTCCCTGAATATATAACAAGTAACGTGCCAACTTATAATTTTCTTTTAAATCAGAGTGTTATTCATTTTGTTGTCGTTACACACTATTGTGCTATGATGTTTTTCACCAACTGTTGGTGAAATTTACCAACTCTATCTCTAAATCATGGCTCGGCTGTTAAATAAGAAGGACTTTATGAAGCAAAACCTGATTGGTGAATCACCTGCTTTTCTCGCTGTACTAGATAAAGTATCACAACTTGCACCCATTGAGCGCCCTGTCCTCATCATTGGTGAACGAGGTACGGGTAAAGAACTCATCGCTCAGCGTTTGCATTATTTATCAAGACGTTGGGATAAACCACTACTATCACTCAACTGTGCGACATTAAGCGAAGGGCTAATAGATTCCGAATTGTTTGGACATGAATCCGGCTCCTTCACAGGCTCTAAAGGTAAGCATAAAGGGCGTTTCGAGCGTGCCGAGGGCGGTACTTTGTTTCTTGACGAGCTGGCGACCGCACCACTTTTAGTTCAAGAAAAGCTATTACGCGTCATCGAATATGGTGAATATGAGCGAGTTGGCGGTCATACCGCTCTCAATGCGGATGTTCGACTTGTTTGTGCAACCAATGCCGACCTACCAAAATTGGCAGAGCAAGGTGATTTTCGTGCAGATCTGCTCGACAGGCTAGCCTTCGATGTCATTATGTTACCGCCTCTTCGCGAGCGCAAAGAAGACATTCTCTCTTTAGCAGAGCACTACGCGATGAAAATGTGTCGTGAACTGCAACTGGAATACTTTGTCGGTTTTACCCCAAAAGCGCAGCAGTCGCTTATTGAATATGAATGGCCCGGTAACGTCCGCGAACTAAAAAACGTGATTGAACGTGCGATTTACCAACATGGTCTGAATGCTCACCCAATTGATGAACTGGTTTTCAATCCTTTTGAAACGGTTTGGCACAGCGCGCTTGGCCATAGTGCAAAACAAGCAGAACAACAAGAAGAGGAAGCATCAAGCAACACCATCCAATTCCCTCTAGACTATAAACAATGGCAAGAGGAACAAGATATCCATTTACTCAATCGTGCATTGGAAGAAGCCAAGTTTAATCAACGTCAAGCAGCCGAGCTACTTGGCTTGAGCTATCACCAATTACGAGGGATGGTTAGAAAATATGGTTTGGTCGGACAAAGCTAACTTGACCGAGAGTACTCAATCAATACACGAGCTCGTGACTGCGCTCTAATTCGCATGCATTTATGGCATAACACCTTACAGTGTATGGATTTTATGTTTGGAGCGAGTTCACAAAGGTGATAAATTAGCGAGATCATTTTCGCTTGTTAGCTTTGAAAGAGTAAGATCAAACGAAACGAGCAAGATCCAATGAACATTTCATATTATGAATGCTTTTATAAGATTATCGCTGAGCCTTATTGGGATTAGCCTACTGACCGCTTGTGGCGATGAAATTGACCACAATGATATTCGCAAAGCTGGCTTTGTGTTTTGCGGACAAGGTAAGCCGACCACGTTTAACCCTCAGCTTATTGATAGCGGTATTACCGCAGAGGCTCTGAGCCCGCAGCTGTACGATACGCTGCTCACGCTCGATCCTAAATCACATCAGCCCGTGGCAAGCATCGCCGAGAGTTGGTCAGTAAATGAATCAGGGACGGAATACACGTTTAAGCTTAAACGTGGTCTTAAATTCCAAACCACACCTTGGTTCACACCCACTCGCTCATTGAATGCAAAAGATGTGGTATTTAGCTTCAAGCGAATCATCGATGTAGACCATCCTTTTCACCAAGTAGGTGGTGGTTTTTATCCATGGTTTGCAGGGTTAGATTTTCAAAACCTACTCCAAGACGTGGTTGCAATAGATGAGTATACGGTAAGGTTTACGTTATCTCAGCCAAACTTTTCTTTCTTGGCCAATATTGCCACCAGCCATGCGGTTATCTTGTCTGCGGAGTATGGACAGCAATTGGCAGCAAAAGATCATAAAGAAGAAATCGACCAACTTCCTATCGGTACCGGCCCTTATCAATTAAAAGAGTACCAAGTGAACGACTTGATTCGATTAGAGCGTCATTCAAATTACTGGAAGTCACCAGCAAAAATGGAACAAGTGGTGTTCGATATCTCTCACAGAGGGACGGGTACATTAGCTAAACTTTTAAGAAACGAGTGTGACGTACTCTCTTCACCTATTTCGAGCCAAATACCTGTCATTCAAGAAAATGACAACCTTGAGCTGACGGCTACACCAGCTAACAACGTTTCCTTTATTGCGATAAACACAGAAACCACCGCGCTGAGTGATGCTCGAGTTCGCCAAGCTCTTAACTTAGCGATCAACCGTCAAAATATTTTAGATTCGGTTTACTACGGAACTGGCTCCCAAGCTTATACCTTGCTACCACCTAATTCATGGGCTTATCAAAAAGACAGCGTAAAAATTCGTTATGACCGGAATTATGCATTGGCACTACTTCGAGATGCAGGCTACGAAGACGGCCTAGAATTGACCATGTGGGTACCACTTGAACCACGTGCTTTTAACCCAAGCCCTCGCAAGACCGCAGAGCTAATCCAAGCGAATTTTGCCGATATTGGGGTTAAATTAACGCTACTTACCGATGATAGGTTTGAACGTGTGGATTTGGAGAACATCAACGATATCGATTTACTTTTAACTGGTTGGATTGGTGATACCGGGGATCCTGACAACTTTTTCCGCCCTTTATTATCTTGCGAGTCTGACCGCGTTGGCCTTAACGTGTCCATGTGGTGTAACGATGACTTCGATTTCTTGCTCGATTTGGCTTTAGAAACTCAAGAACCGCGTTACCGTTTGAACCTATATCGCCAAGCACAGAACATTTTGAATCAAGAGTTCCCGGTTATTCCTCTGGCGCATGGCGTGCAGTTCCGTGTGCACGACAAATCGCTGACAGGCTTCAAATCAAGCCCTTTCAATGCCCAACCGTTTGATAGAGTTGAGAGAATTCACTGATGTTTTGGTATACCGTTCGACGCTTTAACCTATTTATCATCACTTTGATGATCCTTACATTAGTGGGTTTTTCTCTGCTGCGCCTTGACCCTCTCTCGCACTGGGCAAACGTTGATTTTTGGTCTGGCTGGCAAACTTACTTGATCAACCTTTCTCAACTCGATTTTGGCATAAGTAAAAACGGCAATGCGATTTACGACGAGCTCGCCGTTGTATTCCCAGCCACTTTGGAATTGTGTTTCTTTGCCTTTTTGGTGTCCCTTTTGATCGGCATTCCACTTGGAACCGTGGCTGGGATGAAGCAAGGTAAATGGCTCGATACCAGCATTTCATTCATGTCAATGTCTGGTTATTCCGCCCCAATCTTTTGGGTTGCTCTGTTACTTATCATGGTCTTTTCATTGGAATACCAACTCTTTCCCGTTGCGGGACGGTATGATTTACTTTACGAAATTGATCATGTAACCGGGTTTGCCATTATCGACGCATTCATGGCGAAAGGCGAATACCGCGCTCATGCACTGCAAAGCGTCATTGAGCATATGGTGCTGCCATGTTTGGTGCTCGCTTTGGCTCCAACCACCCAGGTTGTCGGACTAATGCGTTCCTCGGTAGCGGAAGTGATGAGCCAAAACTACATCCGTGCAGCGAGAATCAAAGGTCTTTCTAACCGCGAAATCGTAACTCAACATGTATTGCGGAATGCGATACCGCCTATCATTCCCAAAGTTGGTGTTCAACTTTCGAGTATGATTACCTTAGCTATCATCACGGAGTCTATTTTTAACTGGCCAGGTATTGGTCGTTGGCTTTTAGATGCGCTAGCAAGCCAAGACTATGCATCTATCCAAGCTGGCGTGATGGTACTTGCGACTTTGGTTCTTACCGCTAACATTCTCTCGGATTTGATTGGCGCGATGATTAACCCTTTAGTTCGAAAGGAATGGTATGCTAACAAATAACGTTTATCAGGAAGAGCGCATTCCAACACAGTTTGAGCGTTTTTGGCGAAGCTACCGCGCCAACGGACTAGCCATGTTTGGCTTGTGGTGCTTGGTGTTTATCGTCCTTATTACCATTTTTGCGCCCCTACTTGCACCATTTGACGCCCAAGCACAGTCAGGTGAGTTGCTTGTGCCGCCATCATGGGCCCCAGCAGGAACGGTTGATTACTTTTTGGGGACCGATGACTTAGGTAGAGATATTCTTTCGCGCCTGATTATGGGCTCTCAGCTAACATTTGGCGCTGCTGTCGCCATCACCGCAATTGCTGCCGTTGTAGGCTGTTTAATTGGCGTATTGGCAGGTATGACGAAAGGCTTACTGTCGAGTACTCTCAACCACTTGCTCGATACCGTCATGTCGATCCCGTCGCTCTTATTAGCAATCATTTTTGTGGCATTTCTCGGCTTTGGTGGGTTCAATATTTTACTCGCAATCTGCTTAGCTTTGATTCCGCGTTTTATTCGCTCTGTTTATATCGCAGTCCACACCGAAGTTGAAAAAGACTACATAATGGCAGCACGCCTTGATGGAGCTAATGATTTCTACTTACTGTGGAGTTCAATTCTTCCTAACATTCTGACGGTCATTGCCGCTGAAATCACACTCGCGCTGTCTGCTGCGATTTTAGATATTACGGCACTGGGTTTTCTTGGCCTAGGCGCACAGGCCCCAAGCACCGAGTGGGGAGCAATATTAGGTGACTCTGTCGAGCTTATTTATATTGCACCTTGGACAGTGACCCTACCCGGCCTGACCATCATGTTTACTGTTATTACCCTAAACTTAGTAGGTGAAGGTGTACGTCAAGCGCTTAATGCGGGGATCGAATAATGCCGTTGTTAGATATTCGACATTTGACCATTGAGATCGAAACACCTCAAGGGTTGGTCAAAGCCGTTGACCGAATGAGCCTAACTTTGAACGAAGGCGAAATTCGTGGTCTTGTAGGTGAGTCTGGTTCAGGGAAAAGCTTAGTTGCAAAAGCGATTGTCGGGGTAAGTAAAGATAACTGGCGCATCACCGCAGACCGTATGCGCCTTGGCAATATTGACTTGCTTCAGCTTACACCAAAAGAGCGTCGGCGCGTCATTGCTCGTGATATTGCGATGATTTTCCAAGAACCTTCAACTTGTCTTGACCCTTCAGAGGAAGTCGGGCGTCAATTGATTGAATCCATTCCATCTCGCGCATTTGAAGGGAAATGGTGGGAGCGATTTAAATGGCGTAAAAAACAGGCCATCGCGCTTTTGCATAAAGTGGGTATTAAAGATCACAAGCGTTTAATGGGTAGCTATCCTTATGAACTGACTGATGGTGAGTGTCAAAAAGTCATGATTGCCATGGCGATAGCGACCAAACCAAAGTTGCTGATCGCAGATGAGCCAACCAACGACTTAGACCCGATTACCCAATCGCAAATTTTGCGTCTGTTGAGCCGCATGAACCAACTTAATAACACAACCATTCTGCTTATCGGCCACGACTTAGCGACCATAACACAGTGGGCAGGACGTATTACGGTAATGTATTGTGGTCAGTCGGTGGAGTCTGCCGATACCAGTAAAATCATTGCGGCACCCAAGCACCCGTACACCGATGCCTTGCTTAAAGCGATGCCTGACTTTAATGATTGGGTACCACACAAGCAAAAACTCCAATCCCTACCGGGCTCGATTCCGCCATTGCAGCATCTACCTATCGGTTGTCGCCTCGGACCACGTTGCCCATATGCGCAGAAACAATGTGTAGAAATTCCACACACCAGACGAATTAAGAATCATAAATTTAACTGCCACTTTCCATTGAACACGGAGAAAAAGTCATGAGTGCGTTACTTGAAGTCGATAATTTATCGAAGCAATTTGTTACGCGCTCCCGTCTGTTCAAACGCCAGGTTAATGAGGCAGTAAAACCGGTAAGCTTTACTTTAGAGCCAGGGCAAACTATTGGTTTTATTGGTCAAAACGGGTCAGGAAAATCCACACTAGCTCGTATGCTTGCTGGCGTTGTTGAACCAAGCTCCGGAGAGATCCGTGTGAATGGCGAACGATTGGAGCACAAAGATTACGCGACACGCTGCAAGCTCATCCGCATGATTTTCCAAGATCCAAACACATCGTTAAACCCACGAATCCAGATTGGTCGTATTTTAGAAGGTCCGCTAAAGCGAAATACCAACATGCCGCCAGATGCGCGCATGCAGCGTGTAAAGAACACCCTGCTCCGCGTAGGATTGCTGCCTGAGCACGCCTATTTTTATCCACAAATGCTAGCTGCCGGTCAAAAACAGCGCGTGTGTTTGGCTCGTGCACTTATTCTTCAACCTTCCATCATTGTCGCTGATGAGGCGTTAAACGGTTTGGATATGGCAATGCGCTCGCAGATCATTAACTTATTCCTCGAGTTGCAAGAAGAGATGGGATTGTCATTTGTGTACGTGTCTCAGCATATTGGCATTGTTAAGCATATTACTGATAAAGTGATGGTGATGCATGAAGGTGAAGTGGTCGAGTTTGGCGAGACCAACCAAGTACTGACTCATCCCGAGCATCCTATTACTGAACGACTAGTCGAAAGCCACTTTTATAAAGCGCCAAGCCATCAAACAAAATAGCTTATCAAAGATGTAATCGTTCAAATGTAAAGAAGCCTGCTTTAACGCAGGCTTCTTTATTGCATGGGTACTAATCAAAGAACTAACGGCGGCTCGCTTGTTTGCGCAGTTCAAAATCAAACTCGTCAGGAAACAATACGACCCCTTCTTCATTTTGATTTGGGAATACAACAATCGATAGCTCGTCATCCTCTAGACCAGAGGTCCAACGGCTGTGCCACTTGTTTAAAGAGATCGCCTCAGGCTCGCAATCTTCCCAATCACCATTCGCCCATTGCAAAGCGAACTCTTCGTTTGGCCATACTGGTACACAATCATCATCTTCTGTATTTAACATGACACAGCCATGTTCGTCTTTCAGAATCCAAACCTTACGATTCGCCACAATCTCTTTTACGCAGTACTTTAAACGTTGCTCTTCGTTGTAGCGATTAATGGTATCCATCTGCTCTTGGGTCAGTTGCTCAGACATATTCGTCTCCTATTTCCCATAGAAAAATGCCCGCAGCTAGGCGGGCATTTAAAGTATATGCTAGAAAATTAAGCTAGCTCAGTTTGAAGCCAAGGCCAACCTTGCTTCTTACGGCTTAGCGTGTTTTCCATCATTAGCATGCCGTCTTTTTCGTGCTTAACAAGCTTCTCAGCCCACTCACCTTTGTATAGAAGACGAGTTTGAGCAGTCGTGATGTCTGTTAGCATTACAGCAGCGAACGCTAGGTTATCTTTCTCACAACGAGATTCTAGGTCTGCTTCTAGTGCTTCGATCATACCGTCAACTTGCTCAAGAGTTGCAAGTTCAACCTGACCAACCACTACGTCACGACCGTTGAATGGGTAACCTTTAAGGTCTTTCTCAACAAGCTCAGCCGCTGATAGACCTTCGATGTTTGTTTTAGCAATTAGAAGATCTTTAGTGAACGCGTCAACATCTTGTACGTCTGCGATTGCCGCTAATTCAGCAACGGCATCTTTGTCTTTTTGTGTACAAGTTGGAGAAGCAAAACCTACTGTGTCAGATAGAATTGCTGACATCATTAGCTTAGCAATTTGTGGAGTAATCGCGTGACCTTCAATCTTGAACATGTTGAATAGAACAGTGTTGGTACAACCAACAGGCCAGATCCATGCTTCCATTGGGTTTACTGTCATCACGTCACCTAGACGGTGGTGGTCAACAATACCCGCAATTTCAGCTTCTGCGATATCGTCTGGTGCTTGTGCTAGATCTGAGTAATCTACTAGCCAAACGGTCTCACCCGCAACTGATGTGCGAAGCTCAGGAACTTCAGCGCCAGCAACTTCTAGGATGTGCTGAGTTTCACGGTTGATTTCGCCTTGGCGAATTGGCATAGCTTCAACGCCACGCGCTTTTAGAAGTTCAGTTGCAACGAGTGCACTACAAATACTGTCACTGTCTGGGTTCTTATGACCTACAACTAGAATCATGTTTCTTCCTATTCAAGTCAATTTTATACGCCGCCTAATACAGTTAATTAGGGCGTGTTTGCTCACAAAGGCCGATACTTTACCTGATTTCAGAGAGTTTGACACGAAGAAAAGTTCACAATGCTATTGCGAATAAATCTCATTTACATATAATGATAATTATTCCTATTTGCATTTGAGTAAACGATGAACGCGACCCAATTATTACACTCTGCACAACAGTTGTTTCAGCCTACTCAGTTTCGTTTAGCTTATAAGCGATTGCTGATCCCTATCGTCATGCTCATTTTGCTAGGCAATGAAAATACACGTGACGTAGCCGTACAGACGCTATCCGACTCATTCTGGGCGGTGTCATGCTATGTTGCTGCCACATTGGCTATTTATCATTATCTTTCAAACTTTATGTCGAAAACCAATCGAATTACCGAGCTATATCATCGCTCGCGTAATCATCAGGTTTTCTTTGCTTCTTTGTTGGGTGCTTTGCCTGGCTGTGGTGGCGCTATTGTTGTGACAACGCAATTTATTAGTGGCCGAGTAGGATTTGGTGCGATTGTCGCGGTACTTACTTCAACAATGGGTGACGCTGCCTTTTTACTTCTGGCCGCCAAACCAAGTGTTGGATTAGGCGTGGTTGGATTAGGCATTATCGTGGGTACTCTTTCAGGGTTAGTCGTTAATGCTTTTCATGCTGATAACTTTCTGCGACCAGAACCAAAAGAAGCACCTCAGACACATGCTTGTTGCCAACACCAGACAGACCGACACACACCCCTTGAACAACGTGCAATCAATCTACAAGGCGCATTTTGGAAATGGCTTATTGTGCCTGCTAGTGTCGTTGCTGTGTTAATGTCTTTCCAAATCGATATTAATCAGCTGTTGTCTTTGCAGGCCAATACCATTGAATGGCTGGGCGCTATCTTCGCGGTGATCACAATGTCGTTGTGGGCTATGACAAAAGAGCTCGGCGATTATCAGTCAACGGTCTCTGAAGATGAAAAAATCGTGGACTCACACCCGATTCAAAAAGCAGCACAAGATACGAATTTCGTCAGTGCTTGGGTGATCGTCGCTTTTCTGGCGTTTGAACTGACGACCTATTTTTCTGGACTCGACCTTGTAGAAACCTTTTCTCATTGGGGAATTTGGATGCCATTAGCTGGCCTAGCCATTGGTATGTTGCCTGGTTGTGGACCGCAAATTTTAGTCACTAGCCTATACATTTCTGGTGCAGCGCCACTTTCTGCGCAACTGGCCAATGCGATTTCTAACGATGGTGACGCCCTATTCCCCGCTATTGCAATGGCACCGAAAGCTGCTTTGGTCGCGACTATTTACTCGTCCATTCCTGCGTTTATTGTTGGATACGGGTATTACTTTTTATTCGAGTTCTAACGCTCAGAGCATCAAACGAGAAAGGAGCCGCAATAGGCTCCTTTCTTGATCTTGGTATTAGGCGATTTACTTCACGTTATGCTGTAACGATCGCTTTCGCATTGAGCCCTTTATCCACGCTCACCATTAACAACTGGCAAGGTTCTTGGTTTAGCTTTTCCCCTGTCCAGTAATCATACCAGTCCACCGGTTGATCAGACGTCAGCGTAAATTCCATCGCTCCGTAACTCGCATAATTAAACAAACAATGGAGGTCATTCTTCGTCGTTAGTTTTAAAAACGCGTGATTTAAACTCAAAGCGGTAAACTTTGCAGATTGCTGGTTACGTTGTTGACGTAACATGAGCTTAGACAGTGTCTTCTTAGCAAACGGCGTAATCTCAGGGAGCGGGTCACCAGACAGCAGCAAACCACCACTCGCTAATAACACCGTGCGATGAAATTCATACTCTTCTCTGGATGCAGATTGATTAGCTAATGAAGTGAACGTGGCGCAATCCGGGTCAATTTGCCACAATTTTCGGTGCTGCCAACTACGGTAAAAGGTTTCTTTGGCTATCTGTTCGAATCGACGACTATGACGCTCTACATCGTCAGAAACACGCATTGCATCCACAAGCCCCAGAGATGGCCACATTGGCGCGTTGCAACCTAAAAGCCACGCATCACCAGCGCCTTTGGCAATCGCTTCCATTCCTAAGCGATACGCCTCAACGCCTGTAATACCAGATTGTTTACGAACACCTTTTAAGGTGCCCCAGTAGTTTGCGTCTAATTTGAATAGCTCAACGCCCCACTCTTGACGCATAACAGAGACCACATGCGTCAGATGGTCTTGCACTTCTGGGTTTGAGGTATCGAGTATGTACCAGGGCGTGCATCGCCAACCACCGTATGTGACATCTTCTGCTTTAAGTAAGCCACCATCCTTGTGGAGAACAAACCAATCTGGATGCTGTTTGAAGATCTCCGACTCAGGCTGTGCAATGAAAGGCGCCATCCAAATTGCCGGCTTTTTTCCTTTTGCACGGATATTATGAATGAGCTCTTTTACGCCACCAGAAAACTTATCTGATGGGGTTAACCAATCGCCCATAAAGGCTTGATAGCCATCATCCAGAAGTAGCCACTCTAGGTCTTCGAGCTTATCTTGCATGCAATCCACGTTCTGCATGATGTTTTGCTCTGTCACGTCCGCGTAGTACGCGTACCACGAACACCAACCAACAGGCGCATCTTGTGTCACACCTTGGCGAACAGGATGATGCTTTGCAATCATCTCGCCATAGGTTTGATAAAGCTCGGACAGCGATTGACCACAGAGTACCGCCACGGATTCAAGTTGATTACTTTCCCAATCCGCCACTTGAGTCAACTCACCATCAATTGCGGCTGATAAAACCCAATGCCCATCACGCAGCACAACATCAAAATAGCCTGCAAAGCGATGACATGATGTGAAGCCAAATAATGTGTAGCCCGCTGAACCTTCCACCACTAAATAGTTGTAATAACGCTTAGGGGCATCTTTAGGGTAGATTCGATAAGAAGGATTATTGTCTGGGCAGCGACCAATATCAACGGGGTGATTGATCGTTCCCGCCGTTTGCGCCAACATTTGAAAACCATCCCCAATTACGTTGGCCTCGTGCTCGTACAAAAACGGCATTTCGAATAACACTTCACGGTCCGTAAAGGTTTTATTGTGAAGACCAGCAAAAGAAAAATGTAATTGATTACCCTCGACTTCAACTTGGAAGTCATTGTTATTCACAGTGATCTCAGTGTGATTTGCTAATTGAATGCTCTGAGCCATAAAGAGTCTACTCACTTAATTATTATTGTTTAGCTTGGCGCATTATCTCCTGCTTGTCTCACCCAATTCGTTACCATCATCACGAATACCAGTCTCGTTTAACGTTATGAAGTTACTATTGAGACAACGCTCACTGAAATTTTGATAAAAAAATACCAGCCCTGAGGCTGGTATTTGGATTTATGCAAACTGCACTAATTAAGCAACTTCGATCGGACCACCAAATGAAGTGACTGGCGGCACTTTACCTGTGAACTTCTCGAAGTCTACGATACATGTGTTCGCAGAAGTCGCCTGTGCAAGCTCAGAAGAACCGATGTCTTGCGTTAGCGTGTTAGGATCACCGTAGGTACAGATTGCGCCTTCTTTCTCGTTTAGAGGACCGTACCACGCACCTTCTTCGATACGAATAACGCCACGTGGGTAGCTGTCAGTCAAAACAGCACCAGCTAATAGCTGACCACGACCGTTGAATACACGTACCAAATCACCATCTTTGATGCCTTTTGCTTTGGCATCCGCTGGGTTGATGTAAACCGGCTCACGACCTTGTACCGCGTAAGTCGCGCGGAACTCTTCAGACTCACACATTTGAGAGTGAAGACGCTTATCAGGGTGGCAAGACTGCAACCAGAATGGGTATTTATCTGAACCAGGACCACCGTGTGAACGCTCTGATTTTTCGAACCACATTGGGTGCTCTTGACAGTGTTCGTAACCGTAACGGCCGATCTTACGAGACGTGATCTCGATGAAGCCAGACGGCGTACCTAGTGGATTCAGCTCAGGGTCTTTACGGAAGTCCGCATGACGAACCCAAGGTTTACCTTCACCGAAGTCTAGTACGCTCTTCTCCCAGAACTCGTTGAATTCTGGCATTTCAAACTTACCTTCGTTCGCTTTTTTACATTCGTTGTAAAGGCTTTCGATCCATTCCATCTCGCTCATACCACGAGTGTATTCTTCGCGGCGACCAAAACGCTGAGTTAGTTCACTCATGATTTGGAAGTCAGGCTTAGATTGGAACAATGGATCAACTAGGCGATGCATCGCAATCAGACCTTTGTTCGAGTATGAACCGTATACGTCGATGTCGTTACGTTCCCATTGCGTACACGCCGGTAGAACGATATCTGAGAAACGACATGTCGCAGTCCAAGCAAACTCGATCGTTACAACCGTTTGAAGCTTGCGGAACGCTTTCTTCATGCGGTTACGATCTTGATGGTGGTGCCATGGGTTACAACCCGAGATAACCATCATCTTGAAGTCTGGCAGTTTCACTTTACCGCCGTTGTAGTTGATCTCTTTGCCAGGCTCTAGCAGACAGTCGATCCAACGTGCAACAGGGATAGTACGACTGTAACCGTTAAAGTCGTTGTTGTCCCACTTCGGTTTCATACCTTGGTCAAGGTTACGAGGGAAACCACCAGGGCCCGCGAAACCAGTAGAAGGCACACCGATACTTGAGTAATGGTGACCGTAAGAGATACCACCGCCAGGTAGACCGATTTGACCAACCATTGCAGCAACCACAGCCGCTGCCCAGTATGGCTGCTCACCGTGCTCTTGACGCTGGATACACCAACCCATCAGGATCTGTGTACGACCGCTGACTAGCATGCGTGCGAATTCACGGATCTTGTCCGCTTTCACGCCACAAATCGCTGCTGCCCATTCAGGCGTCTTCTCTACTTTGTCTTTTGTCTTACCTTGAACGTATTGAATGAACTCTTCAAAGCCTAGACAGTAAGTATCAATGAATTTCTTATCGTACAGGTTTTCGTTGTACAACACGTGTGCCACAGCGAGCATGAACGCTACGTCTGTCAGCGGGTTGATGTACAAGTGATCGTTCTCTAAGTAGCGCTGAGTTTTGTTCTTCACTGGGTCTACAGATAGAACGTTGATCTCACCTTTCGCCACTTTTTCTTTTAGTTGTGCAAGGTACTTAAACGACTCATGCGTTTCACAGTTCCAACCTACTTGAAGGTTTTTCACTGGGTCGTTAGCCCAAAGAACGATGTTGTCAGAGTTTTCTAGGATCTCAGACCAAGACGTACCTTGTGCATAAACTTCGGTTGAGCCTAGCACGTACGGCATAATGGTTTGACCTGCACCCGTCGAGTAGTCACCTACTTTAGTGATGAAGTTGCCATGCATACCTACTGCACGTTGCATGTGCGCAGTACAGTTGTTAAATGAACCCGTTTGGTTCCAACCTGTTTGACCTGCATGCAGCGCCCATGGGCCGTAGTCTTTTTGAATACGTTCTAGTTCACGGTAGAACAAGTCTAGCGCTTCATCCCAAGTTACTCGGATGAAACGGTTGTTACCGCGAGTATCCGCGCTGTATTTGTGTTTCTTCAACCAATCTAGACGAACCATTGGGTAACGAACACGTGAAGGGCTGTAGATAATACCCTTAATGCCGTTCAACATTTCTGTTGGGTTTTTGTCTAGCTCTAGCGGCTTGATCTCTTGAACTTTACCCGCGTAGATGTGGGCGCGGAACGCGCCCCAGTGAGAACCGGTTACTTTCCAAGTACCTGTCGTCTCAACGGCATTTGCAGAGGCGGACGCCAATAAGCTAGGACCAATTACTGACGCTGCACTTGTGGTTGCTACACCTTTAAGAAAACTTCTTCGTGTAATAGCCATTTAAAATTACTCCAATCCGACGCTTATTAGTGGTGACCTTCAGCATAATCTGAAGAGTGTTTCTGTAGATACTTCAAGATCAGTGCTTCACTGTCTGTATCTAGGTTAACGAACGCCAACATACCGTCGAACATACCTGGCCAGGTGTTCGCGTCGAAGTGCGCTTCCGCAGGTTGAGTGTGACATACAGAACAATTGGTCTTGTAGGCTTCACGAGATTTTTCCCAAACAGGATTGATGTCGTTCAGCATAGACTCTTTCTTAATCCATACTTTCGCCGCTACTTTTTCCCAAGGAAGGCCTGTTAGCTCATCCACTTTTTTCTCACCAGTCGTCACAATGTTGCTGTCTGTTGCTGCTTCTTTCATCAGAGACGCAGTCGCAATGTTCTTACCGAAGTCTTCTTGAATTACACGACCAAAACCTTTTGCTTTGCGCCAACCGTCAATTTCGATCTCAACAAACTCGCCTTTGTCTTCAAGAACTTTAACGGTCGATGCAGGATTAAGAAGACCAGCTTCTTTACTGCCTTGCGCATCAAAGTAAATTGGTAGGTGACGAACGCTCACGAGTTGCTGACCAACGCCGTAATCCGTGTTAGAAGTCATACCCTCTAGATCACCCACGATACCGCCAATGCTGTCCATGCCTGCTGGTAGGTTGTGCGCAATACCCTTGTGACAGTCAACACAGCTTTGATCTTTCTCAGCGGCTTGCTTCATTTGGATACGAGCCGTAGGAGACATTTGCTCGAAATCCATCGATTCGTAGTTGTGACAGTTTTTACACTCCAGAGATTTGTTTGCCGAGAAACGATCCCATTCGTGTTTAGCAAGTTCGATACGACGCTCTTCGAACACACCCGGTTCGTCGTAGTTGCCAAATACTTGTGCAAATACTTCTTTAGAAGCTTGCATCTTACGAGCGATCTTATCTGTCCAGTTATGTGGAACGTGACAATCAGGACAGGTAGCACGAACACCAGAGTGGTTTTTCCAGTGCACCGTTTCTTGTAGCTCAACGTACACGTTGTCACGCATTGTGTGACAACTAATACAGAATTCTTCTGTGTTGGTTGCTTCTAGAGCGGTGTTAAAGCCACCCCAAAAGATAACACCAGCAATAAAGCCGCCCATAGTCAGCACACCTAGGCTGATATGTACAGCTGGGCGCGTCATGGTACGCCACAGTTTAATGATTAATGATTTCATTATTTGCTCTCTTAAAATCTTTTCAAAAGTGTGGTTATGAGCTCACTGGCTTACATGCCGTGCGCGCCTGGAGGTCCAAAGAAGAAGACTTGCAACATCCAAACGATGAACCCGTAGCCGCCAACAAAGGCCACACTCAGAATTGGGAAGAGAACAACTGCAATGAAGAGGAACGACTTCCACTCCAGGGAGCGTTTTTCACCACTCTCAATTTTATTAACATCACTCATACATTTGCCTATTTTGTATCTAGTGTTATTGAAAAGCCCGCGTAACCAAGCTTAAGTTTTTTACAATCTCTAACGGAAAATGTTAGACCATACTAATAGTAGGGTTCAATCAAATAAGCGACCTCAGACCTTGTAATTCAACACTTTTTTGAGCTCATCCAGAGATATGATGGATTGATGTTATTTATTAAAAAACATGAACAGATGTGACAAAATAAGTCTTTTAAGGAGTTGTTAAATAAACAACATTTAAGAAACATCGATCACATTTAAATCGTAATTACCATGCCATAAATCGACTTAAAAACTCCGAAAAAGATAACCACTTGTAAACAGAATGCTGCGTATTAATGTCTAAAATAGCACTCAAGGTTTACTTTAAGAACAGCAAAAAGTGCACATAGTGGTTCATATAAAGGGGAGGCTTAGATACAATTATTCGCGTATTTTCAAGGAGCGATTATGGATAACGTGGTGGATATAAGCTGGGTCAAACTGGCACTGTTTGGTTTGATTTTATTGGTCCCCTTCTTTATCAATGCCCGCTACAAATTAGGGATAGCAAAAGACACGATAATCAGTGTTATCCGAATGACATTTCAGCTCATATTGATTGGCGTGTATTTAGAATATCTTTTTCAATTAAACAGTTTACTTGTCAATATACTTTGGCTTGCCATCATGCTACTGATTGGTGCCAGCTCAATTGCGGGAAAAGCTCAGTTACCTAAAAAGCCACTTATGCTTCCGCTACTAACGGGCCTTACCTGTGGTCTAATACCACTTCTGATTGCAATTACAGCAGGCCTAGTGCAACCATCCCCTATTTACAATGCGCAGTACATGATCCCACTTGCTGGTATGTTATTGGGTAACAGCTTGAGTAGTAATATCATCGCTCTTCAGAATTTGTTTACGGCTTTTGAGCAGAGACAAGCAGAATATGAGGCTGCAATCTCACTTGGAGCCTCTCCTCGCTACGCCTCCTTCCCCTTCATTCAGGAGGCTCTTAGAAAGTCCCTTGCCCCGACTTTAGCTTCTATGGCCACTACAGGGCTGGTTACCTTACCGGGTATGATGACCGGTCAAATTCTAGGTGGCGCGAGCCCGATGGTTGCGATTAAATACCAGTTAGTAATTATGCTGGCTATTTTCGTTATGTTGAGTGCCTCCGTAACCATAACGTTAGAAATGACATTGCGCTGGGTACAAACCAAAGAAGGCCGAATCAAGATAAAAATCGAGCAACCCGAATCGACCAAAACTCACGGTTAGTTGGCGCTTGTGGGTAAAGCCCGTTAAACAACTTATGTTGCCAAGTCGAACGTACTTATAACTGAATAACTCAACTATTCTTCGAGCACTCATCAAGACGCTTTCAGATGAAAAGTCAGGCAGAATTCTTTTTGATATAAGCCTCTAATTTTATGAAATTTTCTTTGCAAGTTTAGATACGCACGACCTTTGATACAGGTTATCCACAGAAAATGTGGATAAGCCCCCAAAACCCATACGCAACCAGAAACATAGCAACATAAGTGATCAATCGAATCGTCATGCATTGATCACGTGACTGACATGTTCTAATTTTAAAGTAAAGGCAGTGACCACAAACTTGGAGAGACGTACATGGATGTCTTAATGATCAAAGAAAATTACGATGAACTCCTGTCCGATGCACCTCTGGATTGGCTCGTTCAAGAACCAAAGGAAGTAACTTCTCATTGGCTCCCAACCGATTTTGGCATCAACGAAGAGTTGATTTAGCATGACTCGACTTATTTGACATTTGCAGAGACAAATAAAAAGAAAGGCGAACCATCTGGTTCGCCTTTCTTGTGATCTTCTAAACTTATCGCAAATGGTTATTTCCATCGCGTAGATAAATCATCCAATACCACATGCCAACAAATACGCCACCACCAATAATGTTTCCTATCGTAACAGGAATTAGGTTGTTTACGATGAACCCCATCATGTTTAAGTCCGCGTAGTTTGCAATATCTGCCCCTGTCATTTGCCAAAACGCTTCTGGCGCAAAGTACTTAATACCAATCGCCATAGGTACTTGGAACATGTTCGCAATACAGTGCTCAAAACCTGCCGACACGAACATAGCCACAGGCAAAATCATGACCGCTATTTTATCTGTCAATGTTCGCCCACTAAACGTCATCCAAACTGCAATACAAACTAATACGTTACACATGATGCCAAGCGCAACAGCAGCAAAGAAACCATGATGTAATTTGTGTTGGGAGATCGCCATCGCGTTAAGACCAACTTGGCCATGATCAAACATATATTGCTTGGTAACTAGCATACAGGCCACGAGCAAAATGGCCCCAACCATATTGCCAAAGTAAACCACCAACCAGTTTTTGATAAGTGCTTGCCAAGAGATTTTTCCACTCGCACGCGCAACTAGTGTCAGTACAGAGCTAGTGAAAAGCTCGCCGCCAGTAACCACCACCAAAATCAAACCAAGGCTAAATGCCAGACCACCAATGAGTCGTGTAATGCCCCAAGGCAGCTCGCCTGCGCCTGTCGTTACTGTGGTATAGAAGATGAAAGCAATACCAATATGAAGCCCCGCAGAAATGGCGAGCAGAAAAGATTTGATTGGAGCTTTCGTTGCTTTGCCTACCCCCACTTCAGCTGCGCGTTCCGCAGCTTGTGGCGGTAATAGTGAGTCAAACTGATTAAAGTTCATTCTGGTGTAACATTTAGAAACATTTAAAGAGGCGCGGATAATCGCTCTATTTCCCTATTTTTTCAAGTGCTATTTGGCGTGTTTACTAAAATCGTTGTTATTGGGAGATCAAGCAATAAATAGCGCCTATCATTCGCTACCGTAAGTATCATTGATACTTAACAAGTATTCGACCTTTCGAACAAAGATCCTGCGTTATATCAGCCTGATAGCGCCATACTTAACACTTCTTGTCGTTGAATGTTGCCCAACGCTACTTTTCAGACTAGCTTGGTAAAAAAAGCGCAAAGGAATCATTTATGAAATATTCAGCTGAACATATCGCCGAATTGAATCTACTTCTTCAGTTCGACCTAAGTAGTGCTGCAACTGGTATTAAAGTTCATACAGACGCGTCAGAAGAAATGCAGGCAGCCGTTGCTCGTCTATATGAGAAGCAACTTTGTACACAGCCTGACGGTGGTTATCTAACAGACGAAGGCATTGAAGTTGCAGAACATGCAGATAAGATTTTAAGAGTTTTGTCTGTGTAATTTGAACAAAAAACGCCACCGAACTCGGTGGCGTTTTTTAGTCCTATATTTTTCCTGTCGATGCCTGCGGCAATAATCGCTTTTTCATTTTGCTAAATGGTTGAACCTTGTCATACAACCAGTTAAAACCAGTAGCATAAAATAGGAAGAAAACGAGGAAGCCGGCTTCCAGCATCAGAGCTTGAAGAAGCGTAATTTCTAAGAACCAGGCAATCACAGGTAGAGAGATAAAGATCAATCCTCCCTCGAAACCAACAGTGTGTCCAAGCCGCATCGCTAAACTTCGCTCAGCTCGATTGCCACCAAACCACTTATCAAAGTACAAGTTGTAGATGTAGTTCCATATCACGGTATACATGCTCAACCCGACCCCAACCAACGCAAGATCACTAGAGCCCTTTCCAGTGATCAATGAAGCCGCTGGTACAATAATCGCGAGTGCGATTAACTCAAAAAGTACTGCATGAAAAATTCGTTCGTTACGAGTCATATTTCTCTGTCCAAATAGTTCTACTCAATGCTTAGAATTTTATCTATTATTTAGATAACCAAAAGTTAGATACCATCGGTTTAAGCGATATGTTTACCATCGAACAACTGCAAGCTTTTATTGCTACATCAGAAGCAGGATCATTTTCAGGAGCAGCTAGAAAACTGGGGCGAGCTCAATCTGTAGTGAGCCAGCACATCATGAATATGGAGATCGACTGTGGCGTTGAGCTTTTTGATCGATCAGGCAGGTACCCTAAATTAACTGAGAATGGCCTCGCTCTCGTACCCTATGCACAAGCAACAATCAGCCAACTCGACCGCCTAAACAATAGGGCATCGCAGCTCTTTTCCACGCCAACGAACAAATTAGCCTTAGCTATTGATGAAGGGATTCCTCTGACTCGCTTGCCGGATGTGCTAAAGAAGTTAGAGCAACGCTTTCCACACTTACAAGTTGAATGCTTAACGGCATCAAGCCCTGATATCATTGAATTGGTTAAGTCGGAACGCGCCACGACTGGGATTATTTTGAGTGATTTACAAATGCCAAGGCACATCGATTTCACCAATCTTGGCAATATTGCATTTGATGTCTATGTCTCTTCAACGCATCCTTTAGCAAAGCAGCAAATCACTCACATTGATCAACTAAAACAACATCGTCAATTGGTCATACGATCCAAAAGTGCAGAGCCATGTGGTCTCAATCAAGCATTTAGCCCAGATATCTGGTACGCTGATAACTACTATATTTTGTTGGAATTGGCGAATAAAGGGTTTGGTTGGTGCTTTCTACCACAGCATTTAGTCGCGTATTCACCTAATACATTAAAAAAAGTTGGGGATGATTTCACAAAACTGGCTTGGCAAGTCAATGTTGACCTTATTCAGCACCAGAAATGGCATTCAGATCCCCTCCATCAACAAGCCAAAGCAGAACTGCTCAACCTATTCGGGCAGACATAAGTAAGTAGGAAGACCCAAATGGCAAATACATTGATCGTAGGTGCAGGCTGGCTCGGAACTCCGCTAGCAGAAACATTGATGAAAGATGGACACTATGTTGTCGTCACTCGTCGTAGCCAAACTCGATTAAAAGAGTTACCCACCTCATTAACTCACTCCGCATTGTTCGATTTCAATCAATTGAACGCCACAGCACGGCTAGATGAGCTGCTCAAACAGCATCAAATTACGCACGTTATCGGTGCTTTTCCTCCAGGATTTCGTAAAGGACGCGGTCAAGAATATGCACAGCAATGGCAAATACTTGCCAACGCAGCTAAGCAAAACAACGTTGAAAAACTTCTCATGATCAGCTCTACCACGGTTTACCCTAACCTTGCTTCCGATATGGAAGAAGCTGACGCGTCAATCTCTTTAGCAGCCGAAAGCCCTTATTTCTCTGACAATGCACGTATTATGCTTCAAGCAGAGCAGCATGTTATCGACTCGAATATTAACTTTGTTATTCTACGTTGTAGCGGATTAATCGGGCCAGATAGACACCCATCTCGCTTTGCAGCAAGGCTTCAACAAGTTAGTCGTAAAGCACCAGCTAATATGCTTCATCAAGATGATGCTGTCTCGGCTGCGAAATTTGCCTTAGGCAATTTAAGCAACCAAGTCATTAACGTTACGACACCTCATACTGTCAGCAAGGCTGAGTTCTACCAAGCTGCCATAAACAAAATCGGAAGTGAGATACCTCTTCCACCCGTCACAGAGCAAGCTGACAAGCGTATTCTTGCTGACAAACTACTCTCACTTGGTTATCGATTTCACTTCAATTCAACTTTGGATGCGCTATGAGGCTCTATAGACATATAGAAACGCTTTGGGATTACATGCAACTCAAACATGAACTGAAACCTGCGGACTGTTTGTTTGTGATGTGCAGTAATGATGTGCGTGTAGCGGAGCACGCTGCCAAGCTCTACCACCAAAAGTTGGCACCTTTGATTGTATTTTCAGGGGGTGAAGGTCGCTTCACAGATGGACTGTTTGAAAAAAGCGAGGCAGAAACCTTTGCCGAGATTGCAAAGTTGTCGGGCGTTCCAAGTGAAACAATTTTGCTCGAGACTAAATCCACAAACAGTGGAGAAAACGTTCGCTTTACTGAGCAACGATTAAAAGAGGAAGGAAAACAATGTTCCTCGTTTATTCTGGTACAAAAACCGTTTATGGAGCGTAGAGCAATCGCGACATTTGAAAAACAGTGGCAGTCACCCTACACTCAGCTCCAAGTAAGCTCTGCGGCTCTTCCATTTTTTGAATACATTAATGAAGACATGCCATTAATGATGGTGCTAGAAGCACTAATGGAAGATTTCTCTCGCGTAAAAAGCTATCCAGAGAAAGGATTTCAAACCGAGCAGAACATCCCTCAGCAAGTCGAATCTTCTTACCAGGTTTTACTCGAGCGGTTTGGTTTTAACTTAGTCTAACTTTTTCTAACCGACAACAAAAAGCCACCAAGTTCGGTGGCTTTTATGTATCAATACGGCTTATTTACCGAGCGCTTCTTTGTAATGTTGGCGGCATACGGAGACATACTTATCGTTACCGCCGATCGCAACTTGATCGCCTTCTTTAATTGCCACGCCGTGTTCATCGGTACGAATAACCATATTCGCTTTGCGGCCGCAATGGCAGATTGTTTTGAGCTCAACCAGCTTGTCTGCCCAAGATAATAGATACTTACTGCCTTCAAAAAGTTCGCCTAGAAAATCGGTGCGAAGGCCGTAACACAATACTGGAATATGCAACTTATCAACGACTTCAGTAAGTTGATAAACTTGTTCTTTCGACAAGAACTGACACTCATCAACAAGAATACAGTGACGTTTTTCAACCTCATTCAGATCTGCGATCTCTAGATACAAATTGGTATCCTGACGAAATAAATGTGCGTCAGATTGAAGACCAATACGAGAGCTCACTTTACCGACACCAAAACGATCATCTAGCGCAGCCGTAAAAATAACTGGCGTCATGCCGCGTTCTTGATAGTTGAAAGAGGATTGAAGAAGCGTTGTTGATTTACCCGCATTCATTGCTGAGTAATAGAAATACATCTGAGCCACAGAGCATTACCTAAAGTTAAAGTTTTAATTTATGGAAATGGAAAATAAAAGGGCTGAATTATCAGCCCTTTAAAAATGAAAATTCAATTACTTACGACGCCACGTTGTGCCTTCTGGACCATCTTCCAGAACAATGCCCATTTCGGTCAGCTTGTCACGAGCCATATCTGCATTCGCCCAATCTTTCGCAGCGCGAGAGTCATTACGCAGCTTGATCAGAGTTTCAATTTCAGCCACTTCATCATCGTTACCCGCATCACCTTTTAGGAAGGCTTCAGGATCTTGGTGAAGAATACCGATCACGTCAGCTAGTTCACGCATTAGCGCACCGAGTTCGCTCGCTTTCTCTAGGTTTTCTGTCTTCAGACGGTTAACTTCTCGCGCCATGTCGAACAGTACTGAGTAAGCTTCTGGTGTGTTGAAGTCATCGTTCATCGCTGCAGTGAAGCGAGATACGTATTCTTCACCACCAGCAGGCGCAGCGTTTAGGTCTAAACCACGTAGAGATGTGTACAGGCGCTCAAGCGAAGCACGTGCTTGGTTTAGGTTATCTTCGCTGTAGTTTAACTGGCTACGGTAGTGACCAGACATTAGGAAGTAACGCACTGTTTCAGCATCGTAGTGACCAAGAACGTCACGGATAGTAAAGAAGTTACCTAGAGATTTAGACATCTTCTCACGGTCTACCATTACCATGCCGCTGTGCATCCATGTGTTCACGTATTGTGTATCGTGTGCACAGCATGATTGTGCGATTTCATTTTCATGGTGTGGGAACTGAAGGTCAGAACCACCGCCGTGAATGTCGAAGTGGTTACCTAGGATTGAAGAGTTCATTGCTGAACACTCTATGTGCCAACCTGGACGACCTGGACCCCATGGTGACTCCCACGTTGGTTCACCCGGCTTAGACATCTTCCAAAGTACAAAGTCTAGAGGGCTGCGTTTTGCTGTTTCGATATCAACGCGCGCGCCAGCTTGAAGCTGATCAAGGTCTTGCTTAGAAAGCTTACCGTATTCGTTGAACTTACCCACTTCAAACATTACGTCACCGTTATCTGCAACGTATGCAAAACCGCGCTCGATTAGCTTCTCAACCAATTCGATGATTTCAGCAATAAACTGTGTCGCACGAGGTTCAACGTCCGGACGTTTCATGTTCAGAGCATCAAAATCAGCGTGCATTTCACCAATCAAACGCTCAGTCAATGAATCGCAAGACTCACCATTTTCTGCGGCACGTTTGATGATCTTATCGTCGATATCTGTGATGTTACGTACAAACGTCAGATCATAGCCCAAGTAGCGAAGGTAACGTGATACAACGTCAAAAGAGACGAAAGTACGACCGTGACCAATGTGACAGAGATCGTAGATGGTAACTCCACAGACATACATACCGACTTTGCCAGCTGTAATTGGTTTGAATTCCTCTTTCTGTCTTGTGAGTGTGTTATATATCTTTAACATGATCTCTATCTATGATTGTGAATGAATAAAAGAAGATGAGTATATCAACTCCAACCTAGTTAGGTAATAGCAATTAACCGATAAAACGATAATCGGCTAAACTTCAAGCACAAAACGAAGAATTTCCTCTTCCTGAGTTTTTAAAGCACTAGAACTTAGGCTAGAATCTCGGGCTCAACACAACACAGTAAAGGAAAGTAGCATGATCACCCTTCACACTAATTTTGGTGACATCAAGATTCAACTAAACGAAGAGAAAGCGCCAGAGACAAGCGCAAACTTCCTTCAGTACTGCCGCGACGGTTTCTACGACAACACGCTTTTCCACCGTGTTATTGACGGCTTCATGATCCAAGGTGGTGGTATGGAGTCTGGTCTACGTGAAAAAGCGACTCGTGCACCTATCAAGAACGAAGCAAACAACGGCCTAAGCAACAGAGTGGGTACACTTGCTATGGCACGTACTATGGAGCCGCATTCAGCAAGCTCTCAGTTCTTCATCAACGTAAACAACAACACATTCCTAGACTTCCGTAGCGAAAGCCTAGACGGTTGGGGTTACTGTGTGTTCGGTGAAGTAATCGAAGGCATGGACATCGTAAATAAGATCAAAGGCGTTAGCACTGGTTCTTACGGCATGCACCAAGACGTACCTCTAGAAGACGTAGTAATCACTGGTACAACAATTGAAGAGTAATTCTTAGGAATTATTTTTAAAAGATAAGTTAATGGGGAGGCATAGCTTCCCCTTATTTCTATGACGACATTATTTATTTCCGATCTTCACCTTACCCCATCACGTCCTGATATCACGGAATGTTTTGTGACGTTCATGCGAACAGAAGCAACAAAAGCTGATGCACTTTATGTACTCGGCGATCTGTTTGAGTTCTGGATTGGTGACGATGACAACACCCCTTTTGCAGACCAAATCCGCGCAGAATTTAAAGCACTGACGGATGCGGGTGTGCCAACTTTTTTCATCCAAGGCAATCGAGATTTTTTACTCGGCAAACGCTTTTGCAAAGAAACCGGTATGACATTACTCGACGATGTCTGCACGATTGATCTTTATGGTCAAAAAGCCGTAATCCTACATGGCGATACGCTCTGCATTGACGATGTGAAATACCAAGAGTTTAGAAAAACCGTTCACAAGCCATGGCTACAATGGTTGTTTAACCGTATTCCTTGGTTCATTAAGAAGAAAATTGTCTCAAAAGTTCAATCCGATATTCGTGATGATAAAATGAGCAAGTCATTAGATATCATGGACGTTAACCAAAATGAGGTCGAGAAAGTGATGTCTCAGAACTGCGTCAACTTAATGATTCATGGTCACACGCATCGCCCGAACACACATTTTTTTGACGTCGATGGCGTTAAAAAGACCCGAATTGTTTTAGGGGATTGGTATACGCAAGGCTCAGTTTTAAAAGTAAATTCTGATAGTTTTGACCTACAAACGAGACCGTTCATACAGAATTTGCGTTAAGCATGTAGAGCTTGTAGAAGATTCACGCTCAAGTCGTAGATATTTTGTAAAAAATCGCTATTATCATAATACTAAGTTAAACAGAACGAAGTACCTAATTGAAGTATTCTTACGTAGCTCGCCAACCGATTCTGGATAGAGAAAAACGAACCATAGGTTACGAACTCCTCTTTCGAGACGGCCCTAAAAATACCTTCCCTGAAGTAGAACCAGAGCTGGCTACTAGTCGACTGCTATCCGATCATTTTTTATCGACGCATTACAACACATTAGGAAACAAACTTGGCTTTGTTAACTTTCCGCATCAAAGCTTGGTGAACTTGGTCCCAACTTTGTTTCCTAAAGAATCTCTCGTCATTGAAGTCCTTGAAGACTGCGAACCGACAAAAGAACTGTTAGAAGCCATCAAGCACCTTCATGAGTGCGGGTACAAAATTGCTCTGGATGATTTTGTTCCGACGAAAGCTTGGAAGCGTTTTCTTCCATACGTTTCCATGATCAAGTTTGATATTAGACTTGTGCCGATCAAGAAAGCTGCCATTTTTATTCAGGCGTTGAGCCCATTTAAAATCGACTTTCTTGCGGAAAAGGTAGAGACCTATGAAGAGTTTGAGCAAGCTCTAGAAGCCGGTTTTAACTATTTTCAAGGGTATTTTTTTAGCAAACCTGAGATGATCCAGAAAAAACGGTTGAACCCCGCGTTTCTTACCGTCATCCAACTTTGTAAAGAGATTGCAGATAAGCCCATCGACTTCAATGAGGTTGAACGTCTGTTTTCGATTGATGTGACGCTGTCATACAAGTTGCTTACTTACGTAAATTCAGGATATACATTAACGACTAAGATAAAATCGTTCAGACAGGCGCTTATTTATCTGGGTGAAGAGCGACTACGACGCTTTATTTCCTTAGTTGCAATTGCGTCCGTTCAAGAAGATAAACCTGACTCTCTTTACTCTTTAGCGATTCAGCGTGCACGAATGTGTGAACTGTTACTTAGTCAAATGAACACTAGGTATGACCCTGGGCAGGCTTTTTTAACAGGCATGTTTTCTTTACTCGGATCTTTGCTCGATCAACCTCTCTCGGATGTCATTGAAGATATCCCCGTTGACGAAGATATAAAACTCGCATTAACCAGTCGAAAAGGCGTACTTGGTCACTTACTTTCGATGACGATCGCCTACGAACAAGCGGACTGGGAGTTAGCCGAGCGATATTGCACCGTTCTTAAATTAACCGAACCTCAATTAGCAGACGCTTTTAATCAATCGACGGAATGGGCTCAAGAACTGCTGTCTCAAACGCCCTAAACGGCTATAATGCCCCAAAGAATACCTGCGACCTCACTTATGTGGGGTTGTTTGTTTTTACCGCTTAATTAATCGAGATTTCATTTTATGGCTTCTTCTTGTCCTTGCGGCTCTAACCGCACCTACCAACAGTGTTGTGAAATTGCCCACAATAACCACGCTGACGTCACCACTCCGGAGCAGCTAATGCGCTCTCGTTACAGCGCGCATGTGTTAGGTCTAGTGGATTACGTGGTGAACACATACCACCCAAGCTGTAATGCAGAAGAGCAACGTGAAGGCATTGCCCAATCTATCGACAGCGATTGGTGCAAGCTTGAGGTAGTGAAAGCTGAAGCGGGTTGTAACGAGAATGAAGGTTTTGTTGAATTCAACGCTTACTTTGACGAAGACGGCAAACGCTACTGCATGACAGAGCGTTCTCGCTTTGTAAAAGAAAATGGGCTTTGGTACTACATTGACGGCACGTTTCCAGAAGAAGAGCTAGAAGAAGAACCAGAACAAGATCCTCGCCTAAACCAACCAGTGAGTAGCCTAAAAGTAGGTCGTAACGACCCGTGTATCTGTGGAAGCGGTAAGAAATTTAAGAAGTGTTGTGGGTAAGATCATCCACTCCTAGCTTATTGAGCTCGATTTAATTGGATTCTTGACTTCGCCTAGGTTCGTTGGAGTGACGTTAATATATGTACCTATTTGAAGTAAATAACTCTACTGCAAGTACCATTAGAAAATATACCGTCATTCTGAACAGCGAGGGACGAGCGTGATTCAGAATCTAATCGCCACCAGCACTGTTGCCGGTTTTTGCCCCGAATCAAGAACACTAAAGTAAAAAGCCCCTAGGCTCGAGAGCATAGGGGCTTTCACTTATCGCAAGCTTACTTATGACGCTCTTTCAGTTTATTCACTACGTCATTCATCGATAAGCCTTGGTCTTGAAGCAATACCATTAAGTGGTAAATCAAATCTGCTGATTCACACACTAACTCCGACTTATCGCCCGACGTCGCCGCAAGCGCGACTTCAACGCCTTCTTCGCCCACTTTTTGCGAAATACGCTTGGTGCCACGGGCATAAAGACTGGCAGTATAAGAGGAATCTGGGTCGGCACTCTTGCGGGCAGCCAGTAACTGCTCAAGTTGATGAAGCCACACCATTTGTGACTCCTCTTGAGGGTCCACATCCCAGCAAGTTGTGTTACCCAGGTGACACGTAGGGCCAATGGGATTAACTTTCACCAGTAGCGTATCGTTGTCGCAATCGAGCTGCATGTTCACCAATTGCAATACGTTGCCAGAAGTCTCACCTTTCGTCCAAAGACGTTGCTTGGTGCGAGAGAAGAACGTCACTTGACCTGTTTCACCCGTTTTTGCCAACGCATCTTGGTTCATGTAACCCATCATCAGCACTTGGCTTGATTGGAAATCTTGTACGATGGCAGGTACCAGACCATCCACCTTTTCCCAGTTGATTCGCTCAGCTAGCGAACTTACTTCGGCGGCTTTCACACTCATAGTCGTACCTCAATGCCTTGTTGTTTCAAATACTGCTTTAGTTCACCAATATTGATGACTTGCTTGTGGAATACCGATGCGGCAAGCGCGCCATCCACATTTGCTTTTTGGTAGGCTTCTGCGAAGTGCTCCATGGCACCAGCACCACCCGATGCAATCAATGGCACGTTACACACTTCACGCACCATATTAAGTTGTTCAATATCGTAGCCGTTACGCACGCCGTCTTGGTTCATCATGTTCAGTACGATTTCACCAGCGCCGCGTTTTTGTACTTCTTGCACCCAATCACGCGTTTCCCATTGAGTTGCTTTGGTGCGTTCTTCATCACCGGTAAACTGGTAAACCTGATACTTACCTGTCTCTTTGTCGTAGTATGAATCGATACCAACGACGATACATTGCACACCAAACTTATCAGCAAGGTCAGTAATCAGTTGCGGGTTCGCCAATGCAGGTGAGTTGATGGACACTTTGTCTGCACCAAACTCAAGAATGCGCGCTGCATCTTCCGCTGATTTAATACCACCAGCCACACAGAAAGGAATATCAATCACTTCTGCAACGCGAGCGACCCAACTTTTATCGACGACACGACCATCACTTGAAGCGGTAATATCGTAGAACACAAGCTCGTCTGCGCCTTCTTCTGCATAACGCTGTGCCAGAGGAACGATATCGCCAATAATTTCATGGTTACGGAACTGAACGCCCTTTACCACTTGTCCATCACGAACATCAAGACATGGAATTATTCGCTTTGCCAACATGCAAACGCCTCCTCTGCTGTGAACTTACCATCTAACAGTGCACGACCAACAATCACACCAGCCACACCGCTGCCTTTTAGCGCTTCGATATCTGCTAATGAGCCAATGCCACCTGAAGATTGAAACTGCACTTGTGGGTACTGTTTGCATAGGTCAACGTAAAGCTCTACGTTTGAGCCTTCTAGCGTACCGTCACGAGAAATGTCCGTACAAAGCACGTGCTGCAAACCTACCGTTAGGTAATCGTTGATCAGAGCTTCGATAGTCACGCCTGAGTCTTCTTGCCAACCAGAGATCGCCACTTTACGCGTGCCGTCTTGATCGATGTTGATGTCTAGCGCGAGAACGATTTTCTCTGCGCCGTATTTTTCCATCCAACATTTCACAAGCTCTGGCTGTTTTACTGCTGTAGAACCAACAACAACACGCTGAGCACCAGCTTCTAGCAGGTCAATCACGTCTTGCTCTGTACGTACGCCGCCACCGATTTGGATGTTCGCTGGCGTGCTTGCTAGTAGCTTTGCAATCAAATCAAGCTGGCGTGCTGTCGTGTCTTTCGCGCCAGTTAAATCCACCAAGTGCAGCCAGTTAGCACCCGCTTGGTGGTACAAGTTGAACTGCTCTGCTGGGTCGACTTTGTACTCGGTTACTTGGCCGTAATCACCTTGATAAAGGCGAACCACCTGTCCTTCAATTAAATCAAGAGCTGGAATAATCACACTAAATCCCTTTTATAATTCTAAGAAGTTTTGAATAAGCTTCGCGCCCGCTTTTGAAGAACGCTCAGGGTGGAATTGCACGCCGTAGTAGTTACCGCTTTGTACTGCTGCTGTGAACGGGTTGCCGTACTCGCATTCCGCAATCGTGTAATCCCCAACAGGCATTGCAAAGCTGTGCACGAAGTAGAAGTACTCACCTTCTTCAATACCTTTGAAAAGTGGATTACCTGCTTTTGCAGACACTGTATTCCAACCCATGTGCGGCAGCGGTAAATCGCCGGTTTGTAGCAACTTCACTTCGCCATCACAAAGTCCAAGACACTCAACCAACTCGTCGGCTTTCTGCCCTTTCTCTTGAGACACTTTGCCCAACAGTTGCATGCCTAAACAGATACCTAGCAATGGCTTTTCTACCTGTTTTACCAAGCTGATAAGATCGCGCTCTTCTAGATTCTTCATCGCTTCGCTGGCGGTTCCCACGCCTGGTAGGAATAGCTTATCTGCCGACAATACAACTTGCGGATCTTTTGAAATAGTTACGTCATAGCCTAGGCGTTTAATAGCAAACTTCACCGAAGAGACGTTGGCACAGCCAGTATCGATAATGACAACTTTCTGTTCTGTCACTGTTTTTCTCCTTGCTAAAGTTAGCCTTAAAGCACGCCTTTACTACTTGGTAGCTCAGTGCCTTCTACTTTGATTGCTTGGCGCAAAGTACGACCAAACGCTTTAAACAAGCTTTCAATGATGTGGTGATCATTGTTGCCCGCAGAAGACAGGTGCAGCGTACACGCTAATGTGTCAGTCAGAGAACGGAAGAAGTGAACCACCATCTCTGTTGAAAGATCACCCACTTGCTCACGGCTGAATTGCGCGTCGAACTTAAGGTAAGGACGACCTGATAGGTCTAGTGCGCATTGCGCCAAACACTCATCCATTGGCAAACTAAAGCCAAAGCGACCAATACCACGCTTGTCACCCAGTGCTTCTTTCAACGCTTGACCCAACGCAAGAGCGGTATCTTCTACTGTGTGGTGATCATCAATGTGCAGGTCACCTTCTACTTTGCACACCATCTGGAACCCGCCGTGTGTCGCGATTTGATCCAGCATGTGGTCGAAGAAGCCAAGACCAGTAGAGATGTCATTGCCGCCTTGTTCGTCAAGATTAACGAATACTTTGATGTCCGTTTCTTTTGTGGTGCGAACCACTTCAGCAACGCGTGCCTTCACCGTGAGATCTTTCAGGATCTGTTTCCAACCCATGGTTTCTGGGTTGTATTGAATGCCACGAATTGCCATGTTTTCTGCAAGTTGAAGATCAGTTTGACGATCGCCAATCACAACAGAATTTTGGAAATCCACTTTGCCACCTTGAAGGTACTCTTTTACCAAGCCCAATTTAGGCTTACGGCAAGAGCAGTTATCTTCATCAAAGTGAGGACAAATCAGCACATCATCAAACTTCACACCTTGAGATTCAAAGATCTCCATCATCATGTTGTGTGGTGCATCAAAATCTTCTTGTGGGTAGCTGTCGGTACCCAAACCATCTTGGTTCGTGACCATCACTAGACGGTATCCTGCATCCTGCAACGACAACAGGCTTGGGATAACAAATGGCTCTAGCTTTAGTTTGTCTAAACGGTCTACTTGAAAATCAATCGGCGGCTCGACAATTAAGGTGCCATCACGATCAATAAAAAGGATTTTTTGTTGTTTGCTCACTCGAACTTCCTTATTGCTATTCTTTTGGCGCTCCCGCTATTGAGCGAGAGCGATAAATTCTGTCTCTATTTATGCGTAGTAGTTTCTGATAAATCCAAGCGTTTTTTCGCACTCGTCACGGTTACCCACACTGATACGCACACAATTTTCAATTGGCGAGTTACGCAAAATAATGCCCGTATCCCAAGCCGCTTTGAAAAGGTCATCGCCATCTGGGAATTTCACCAATAGGTAGTTCCCCCACCCTTCAAACACTTCCAAGCCCGGAATCATTGAAAGGCCAACTTGCAAGTAAGCACGGTTTGCATTCAAATCGAGAACTTGAAACTTCGCTCGTGCTAAACCAGCTTCCGAAAGCGCCTGAGTCGCAATTTCTGCCACTGGAACTGGGACTGGGTAAGGTGCGATAACTTTAAGAAGTACATTAATAAGCTCTTCGTTCGCAAGCGTAAATCCACAACGCAGACCTGCAAGCGCAAAAGCTTTCGACAGAGTACGCAGAATCGCAAGATTCGAGTATTGCGCCAGTAGGTCCACCGTTGACGCTTCTGGACAAAAATCGATGTACGCTTCATCCATCACCACGATTGCACGGTCTTTTGTCATCTCAAGCAGAGACACAATGTCCTCTCGCTTAACCAAGTTACCTGTTGGGTTGTTTGGCGAACATACAAAAACCAGTTTCACGTTATCCAGATTAGCTTCGATGCCTGCAAGGTCTAGTTGCCAATCTGACGTTAGCGGCACGGTTTTACGCTCTACACCTATGGTTTCTGCACTGATGGCGTACATGCCGTAAGTTGGTGGGCAGTAAAGAATCGCATCTTCACCCGGCTCACAGAATGCACGAATTAATAACTCAATACCTTCATCAGCACCGCGAGAAGTCAGCGTTTGTTCTGGTTTCACACCCGCATACGCTGCATAAGCGGAAATCAGTTCTTTCGGTTGGCATTCGCTGTAACGATTAAGACGAGCAAAGTCTGTTTTATATTCATTATTGAATGGCGATTCGTTGGCGTTTAGCCATACGTCACCCGTACCACCGATTCGGCGAGCCGACATATAAGGGGTAAGCTGTTGGACTTGTTTACGCGCTAGCTTTTCCATCTCATTACTCTCTTATTCTTTCTTACTTGCTAATTTTTCTACGCGAATGGTCACTGCACGTTTGTGCGCATCCAGACCTTCTGCTTCCGCCATGGTGACCACAGTTGGTGCAAGGTTCTTTAGGCCATCAGCAGACAGTTCTTGAACCGTCATACGCTTGGAGAAATCGGCCAAACCTAAGCTTGAATACGTGCGTGTGTAACCGTAAGTAGGAAGAACGTGGTTGGTGCCCGATGCGTAATCACCTGCTGATTCAGGCGACCAATCACCTAGGAAGATAGAACCTGCGTTATCTAATAGAGGTAAAAGCTCGCGTGGGTTCTTAGTCTGAACAATTAAGTGCTCAGGACCGTAGTAATTCGAAATGGAAACCGATTGAGTAAGAGACTCGGCAATGATGATCAAGCTTGAAGCCAATGCTTGCTCTGCGATGTCCGCACGAGATAGCTCCTTAAGCTGACGTTGAACCGCATCCGTCACTTTATCAGCAATCACAGGAGAAGGAGTCACCAATACCACTTGAGAATCAGGACCGTGTTCTGCTTGGCTCAAAAGATCCGCAGCGATAAAGTCTGCATCTGCGGTTTCATCGGCAATCACAAGAACTTCTGATGGCCCTGCTGGCATATCAATCGCAGCACCGCGGAAATCATTGCTAACCTGTCGTTTTGCTTCGGTCACGTAAGCGTTGCCCGGACCAAAGATCTTATCTACTTTCGATACAGTCTCGGTGCCATAAGCCATTGCAGCAACTGCTTGGCCACCACCGACGTTGTACACTTCATCAATGCCACACAGCTTCGCGACATAAAGGATCTCATCAGCGATTGGCGGTGGAGAACAAAGAACGACTTTACGACAACCTGCAATTTTTGCAGGAACGCCGAGCATCAAAACAGTCGATGGCAAAGGCGCACTGCCACCAGGAATGTACAAACCCACTTTTTGAATTGGACGTGTTACTTGTTCACAAAGAACACCTGGCTGCGTTTCCACCTTGAGCGGTTGCGGCTTTTGCGCTTTGTGGAACTTAGAAATATTGGCGTAAGCTTGCTCTAGTGCGCTCTTCATTGACTCTGACAAACGCTCTGACGCTGCCTTAATTTCCTGAGAAGAAACACGAATGGATTCAGGCTTAACACGGTCAAACTTTTCTGTCAGCTCAATAAGAGCAGAGTCACCTTCTTCTCGAACTTTAGCAATAACTTCGGCCACAGCAGTGGTGATATTGGCACCTTCTGCAATAGCAGGGCGCTCCAAAATAGAGTCTTGCTGATTCTCACTTAATGATTGCCAAACGACTGTTCTCATGATGCTTACTCCATCATTTTTTCAATTGGTAGAACGAGAATTGAACTTGCGCCCAACTCTTTCAGCTGTTCCATTGTTTCCCAGAATAGGTTTTCAGAACTCACTAAGTGAACAGCCATTTTCTGCTTATCTGCAGAAAGAGGAAGAACAGTTGGGTCTTCAGCACCTGGCAGTAGTGCTTTAATTTGATCTAACTTCTCTGCTGGGGCGTGAAGCATAATGTACTTAGATTCTTTCGCTTGCTGCACGCCTTGCATACGAGTTAACAGCTTTTCGATTAGCGCCACTTTGTCTGCGTCGAACTCACCTGTGCGTTGAATCAATGTCGCTTTTGATTTAAAGATAATTTCAGCTTCTTTAAGGCCGTTCGCTTCCAGTGTTGCACCTGTAGAAACCAAATCAGCGATAGCATCAGCGAGACCCGCGCGAGGGGCAACTTCTACAGAGCCTGTCAGCATACATGTAGAGAATGGAACGCCGGCTTCATCCATGTACGCTTTTAGAAGTTGAGGATACGTTGTAGCAATACGCTTGCCAGCTAAGTCTTGTGGACCGTTGTACTCTTCGTCCTTGTCGATTGCGATAGATAAACGACAGCCACCAAAATCAAGTCGACGAAGCTGAACAAACTCGCAGGGTTCACCTAATGCTTTGCGGTCAAGGCGAACTTCTTCTAGTTCATTTTCGCCAATAAAGCCAAGGTCAACCACGCCATCCATAATTAAACCTGGGATGTCGTCGTCACGAACCAAGAGTAAATCAATTGGCATATTTTCAGAATGGACAACTAAACGCTCGCCCATTACGTTGAACTTTACGCCGCACTGTTTTAGTAGAGCTTGACTCTCTTTGCTAAGACGACCTTTTTTCTGAATTGCGATTCTTAAACGTTGTGTTTGCATTGCTTTGTCCCTATGCAAGATTTTGATATCTAAGTATTTTTCAAACTAATAAAACTAAAAAACCCTCGGGAGATTGAAGTCTCCCGAGGGTTTAAAATCTGCTTTTACTTTGATTTTACCTCCGGGAGTTTCCTGCCTCCCGGGTATGCGTACATCGCCCGAAAGACTAGATTGGGTGATGATGGTGATGAATGTTCATTACAAAATTACGCATACTTATTTCAAGGCTCTTCTCATTTGCTTTGTTACCAACCACACTAACCAAGCTGATTACTTTTTTCAACCCTTAATTTTAAAAAAATTCGAATTGTATAATACAAATAAAAAAGGAGGCCGAAGCCTCCTAAAAATTTACTTTTTAAATCAGTGAATTACGCACTCTGGCAAGACGCTATTTTAGACTTTGAAAGCCATGACAAAATAGCGCAAACGATAACGAATGTTATCGACGCTGCAATAAACGAAAACGCAATTGAAGCAGTCATACCAAGGGCAATAAAGCCCACGCATGAAACAAGCGCGACTGATAATGCATAAGGTAGCTGTGTTGATACGTGATCAATGTGGTTACAACGTGCACCCGTCGATGACAAGATAGTCGTATCTGAGATTGGTGAACAATGGTCACCGAATACCGCACCAGCTAAAACCGCACTCAGCATCGGTAGCATTAGCGCTACGTCTGTTGCGCCAGCCATGTCACCCGCGATTGGTAGCATAATGCCGAACGTACCCCATGAAGTACCTGTTGAGAACGCCATCAGGCCAGACAACAAGAATAGGATAACTGGGAGCCAATGAGGGTTGATATTGCCCTGCGCCATTGTCGAAAGGTAAGTACCAGTCTTCATATCACCGATAACAGAACCAATGGTCCAGGCAAATACTAAGATTAGAATCGCACCAAACATAGACTTAGCACCAATCCAAAGTGTACGTGCGATCTCAGCCATTGGTAGACCTTGCTTCACAACAGTAAACACTGCAACTGCTAAGCCAAGCAAGCTACCGTAGATTAGTGATGTACCTACATCTGTATTTTCAAAAGCACCAAGAAGCGCAAACTCCTTACCATCAGCAGCCAATGCTTGGCCACCCGTGTAAAGCATTGAAGCGATAGTCGCGATAATCAGCGTCACGATAGGAAGTATCAAATCTGACACTTTACCCTTTTCACTTTCACGGATATCTAGCTCTTCGTTTAGGTCATGCGCTTCTTGCGAGTCATTTTCTTTGTCTTTATCAAAGCCACGACCTTGCGATGCAGAGATCTCATGCTCACGCATTTTACCAATATCAAGACCAAACCACGCAACAGCGAACACCATTAGCAGCGCAAAAACGGCGTAGAAGTTCATTGGAATAAGACGAACATATGCGCCAAGAGCCGAATACTCTGTGATCCCATGTGAGACTAAGATCCCGCCAATAATAGTAATAATGTAAGCACCCCAGCTAGAAGCAGGCATAATTACACACATTGGAGCAGCGGTTGAGTCTAGAATGTACGCAAGCTTAGCGCGAGACACATAAAAGCGATCGGTTACTGGGCGAGAGATCGCACCAACAGCAAGGCTATTAAAGTAATCATCGACAAAAATGAATACGCCTAAAAAGGCGGCAAGAAGTTTGGAGCCGCGTTTACTCTTCACTCGAGATTGTGCCCATTCAGCAAAAGCACGAGTACCGCCAGATAGCGTTAATAAAGCTGTTGTCATACCTAATAAGATTAGGAAACCAACAATGCTCATGTTCCAAGTGTTAATTCCGCCATCTTCAATAAAGACAGAAGAAACTTGAGAACTGACGTAACCTGCGGTGTCGCTGATAGACCAGCTATTAAGTAGCACCGCACCTAGCACGATACCTACACCCAAGGAAACTAATACACGTCGAGTCAAAATCGCCAAAGTCAAAGCGACAATAGGTGGCAATAATGAAACAGGAGAACTAGAAAAATCTATTAAATTCATGATCTTCAAAAACCAAAGTTTGGCTAGAGATCTACTGCAGACAAGTCACGTAGCATACGATACGTGCTCATGTTGAACTTAGCGACAGGGAAGCGAACACTCCACCCAACCCTACAGTAGCGCTCCATAGTTTAATGTGAATATATACTATGGCAGTGTTGTTCCTTTCAGATACAACCCCAGCAAGTAACTTTGATGAGTTACTTACTTCGGCAATCTTCGCCTTCCACTATTATTCATTGGCATCACCCCAATAATAGCTACTCTTCGAGACCGCGCCTCTACGGCAACAACAAACAATTAACCACTAACTGTACAAATTAACAACAAATTGTCTGCAATATTGCATCAGGTGGCAGCCATTGTACTTATGATGAGAGTCAATGCAACACATCAAACTAAATTAAACAAATAAATAATGACTGAGATAATTTATAAACCTTGCCTACTTCCATAAGTTTTGTGCAACTGAAATCACATCAATCATGTTATTTATGAAACATTATTACTACCTTAGAAATATCATGGTTTATCTTATATCAATAAATTAAGGATATATGACACAGCATTAAAGATGGATGCTTCATATTTTTAAGTAATAACTCAAATTTTTTTATAAAAAACCAAGCTGTCACTCTCTCTATACAATAATGATTGTTGATTTTAGTTCTCATCTAATAATGATTTATTTCGAGTGTAATAATATTAATTGCTTTAAAAAATAGTCAAATTTAAACAAAATCTTGATTTAGCATTTGCACATAAGGAAAAGATAAAGTTAAATATAAGGACTCTTTGTTTATTTATAGATTGGCATTATTTAATCGTAACGATAAAAAGTGCCCAACACATTAACCTTTTAATAGGAATCGTTATGTCAGAGCTGACTAAAACCCTTCTAAATATCCGTAGCCTTCGTGCATTTTCTCGTGAGCTGACTCTAGAACAATTGGAAGAAGCTCTAGATAAACTCACTACTGTCGTAGATGAGCGTCGTGAAGCAGAAGAAGCAGAACGCGCAGCACAAGCAGAGCAAGAAGCTAAGCTTGCAGAGATTGCTGAGAAAATCGCTCAAGACGGTATTGACGTAGAAGCACTTATTACTGCGCTATCTGGCGAAACTAAGACGAAAGGCAAAGCGAAGCGCGCACCTCGCCCTGCTAAATACAAATACACAGATTCAAACGGTAATGAGAAAACTTGGACTGGCCAAGGTCGTACACCTTCGGCGATTCAAGAGCAACTTGATGCAGGTAAATCTCTGGATGAGTTCCTAATCTAGATCCGTGCTATTTTTAAAAGGCTCCCATAGGGAGCCTTTTTTATTTAAACCATTACAAATAAAAAAGGCACATTTCTTAATGTGCCTTTTACTTTAGTTACAGAATAGTTAATTAAACCGCTTCGTATTAACGTTCCCAGTATGCTTCTTCTAGGCTATCTTCCCGCTCAGGAAGTCCGCGCGACAATCGTGGTGAATGTTGCACGAGAACTTCGTAGCTAGCACGGTTTGCGTATTTGCAGACTTGAGAAAAAGAAGAGTAAGTTAAATACTCGTTACTGTGCTTGCTTGAATTAGGCACATTTTCTTTATGGTATTTATTTGCTGCCATATCATGAAGAACAGCAGATAACGCAGCATCACCTGCGCCATTTGTATTCTTAATTTTTTCTGGGCCACCCATATATGGCGAGATATGCGAGTACACTTTTATTGGCGTCTCGCATGAGTCTTTTTTCGCCGGACGACTGAATTCATAACGATTAAATTCAGCAATTGACCCTGGAAGTAATGGCAAAGAAGTTTCGCGCTTCGCGCTATCTTCCGTATACCCAGCCATAAATAGACCTACAGGACCCGCCGTGCACAATACTAGATCAGCCCACTCCAATGTTTTATCAGACGCAGCAAGTGGATCAGATTCCCCCGTCAGTGCTTCTGCTTCGTCTTCGTTCATCGCAACGACAGAAACATTGTCGCGAATGAATTCTTGCCAGAATGTTGGATCATCTTGAATAACAAATTTAGTACCTAGCGTTAATACCACTGGTACATCGTGCTTTTTCGCGTATTCAATAGCACGCATCGTTGCTTCCGGCATTGGGTCGCCTTCTTTACAACGAACAAGGTATGCAGTAAGAACTAGAGCAGATGCGCTCTTGAAGATCTTCTCAGGGATATTGTCTGGGTGAAGTTGGTTCATTTGACCTTCGCTGATTGCGAAAGTACGTTCACCATCTTCGGTAATCAGAGCAAAACAACGACCGATTGCACCGTCAACACCTTGTAGGTAGTTCAGGTCCATACGGCTAGATGTGTTACATAGGTAGCGGTAACCGTAGCTGCCGATTTTGATATCTTGGCTCATTACGCCCAGAAGTGTTGAACGGTCATCGGCCAACACTGAATAGTTGTGCAGCGTATTACCGATCGTACCACCTGCATACTCATTGGTAATCAGGCATTCTGCTTTTAGCTGTTGGTACAAAGCTTCTGCTGTTGCATCATCAATAACCAACGAGTGTCCTTTACTCAAACCGTACTTTTCAATCACATCCGTTGTCACTTTCGCTTCAATATCAACCAGCGTTTGATCAATGCCGATGATGTGTGTGCGCGTCATCTTTTTACTTTCTTGTGCTTGGCTCACCAATGGGTCACGAGCATGAACAGGAAAATAGTGCTTGGATTTGCGTTGTCCAGGAAATTTCATATTGTTAGTCTGAGTAAGGGATGAAAAGGAGAACGGATTCTATACCGCCGTTATTAAAGCAGCAATAAAGGCAATTATAGCAAACGTTTGCAGTCTGCTTTTTTCTTTCAATCGGCCTATTCGCCTTCCATGAAACCCAAATCTGGTAATTGATCAAGGTGCTCGCTGTAGCGTTTCAGATTGAATTCACCTTCGTTTTTCATCACGTCGAAAATCTCAATCGACATTGCGCATGCCATCATCGCAACCGCATCTTCACGTGGTGTACCTGTCATCATTAAACGCATCAAGGTTTCTTTTACTTTGAGCGGATTGCCATCTTCTAGCTGATTTTCAACAATTTCAATCAACTCACTTTCTTGCATAAATTGGTTTTCTTCAGTCATTTGCTTTTTCCTCTTGGATTTTTGCCAACTATGCCATATATAACCCTTCTATACTTATCGAATTTAACCCTCACCTTCGCATTTGGATAAATTTAAGCCAAAATCGAAGTGTGATTTCGATCTCGGATCTGTCACCGGTCAGTGGATTCTGGTAGAATCTGCGTCCCGTTAATTTTAGTGGTGTTTAGTAATGTCTGATAACAGCCAAAAGAAAGTCATCGTCGGTATGTCCGGCGGCGTTGATTCATCTGTTTCTGCGTATCTTCTAAAGCAACAAGGCTACCAAGTAGAAGGCCTGTTCATGAAGAACTGGGAAGAAGATGACAACGAAGAGTATTGTACAGCAGCAGAAGATCTTGCTGATGCTCAGGCAGTATGTGACAAGCTGGGCATTCACCTACACACCATCAACTTTGCTGCTGAATACTGGGATAACGTATTTGAGTACTTCCTTGCAGAATACAAAGCAGGTCGTACACCAAACCCAGACATTCTTTGTAACAAAGAAATCAAGTTCAAAGCATTCCTAGAGTTCGCTGATGAAGTGCTTGATGCGGATTACATTGCAATGGGTCACTACGTGCGTCGTTCTTTCCCTGAAAACGGTGAAAAACCACAAATGCTACGTGGTCTAGATGGCAACAAAGATCAAAGCTACTTCCTGTACACATTAAGCAACGAGCAAATCGCACGTAGCCTATTCCCTGTTGGTGATCTAGAAAAGCCAGAAGTACGCCGCATTGCGGAAGAGCAAGATCTAATCACAGCGAAGAAGAAAGACTCTACGGGTATTTGTTTCATCGGTGAACGCAAGTTTACAGAATTCCTAGGTCGCTACCTTCCAGCTCAACCAGGTAACATCGAAACACCTGAGGGCGAAGTGATTGGTCAACATCAAGGCCTGATGTACCACACTCTTGGTCAGCGTAAAGGTCTGCACATCGGTGGCCGTAAAGGTGGCGGTGGTAACGAAGACCCATGGTTCGTTGGTGAGAAAGACCTAGAGCGTAACGTTTTGATTGCCGTTCAAGGTAAAGACCATCCAATGTTGAAATCAGAAGGTCTACTTGCATCACAACTTCACTGGGTAGATCGTGAGCCAATTCGCGATGTTATGAAGTGCACAGTGAAAACTCGTTACCGTCAGGAAGATATTCCTTGTACAATCATCCCTATCGATGATGAAAACATTAAAGTTATCTTTGACGAGCCACAAATTGCTGTAACTCCAGGTCAATCAGCAGTGTTCTACAAAGGTGACGTGTGCCTAGGTGGCGGCATCATCGAGCAACGCATTAAATATTCTCAAGCTTAGGAGTCGTTACGTGGCGAATACACTTTATGACCGTACTATCGCTTTCGCTGGGATTTGCCAAGCTGTTGCTTTAGTTCAACAGGTAGCGAGAAACGGACATTGTGATCAAGATGCTTTTGAAACATCAATCAACGCTATTTTGAGCACTAACCCTGCTAACACAGTTGGCGTATTCGGTCGCGAAGCCGATCTAAAGCTCGGCCTAGAATGCTTGGTTAAAGGGATTGATAGCACACCATCAGGCAGTGAAATTACTCGTTACATTATTAGTTTAATGGCGTTAGAACGTAAGTTAAGCTCTCGAAACGATGCTATGTCTCAGCTTGGTGATCGTATTCAAATGGCCAAGCGTCAGTCAGAGCACTTTGAGCTACTAGACGATCAAATGATCAGCAATTTAGCGAGCATCTATCTGGATGTCGTTAGCCCTATTGGCCCACGCATTCAAGTAACGGGCACGCCATCTGTACTGCAGCAGACGGCAAGCCAACACAAAGTTCGTGCGCTGTTGTTATCTGGCATTCGTAGTGCAGTTCTTTGGCGTCAAGTTGGTGGTAAGCGTCGCCACCTAATCTTCGGGCGCAAGAAGATGGTAGAGCAAGCACAAATCCTTCTTGCTCGTCTGTAGTAAAATATCAAATAAGCAGCTCGCGTTTATCGCGAGCTCATTTTTTTCGACTAAAACAAATCTCGCGCAAACGTTTGCGCAATATTCGTGACAATTGCCACAGTTATTGGTATAAAGCTCACGAAATTTAGAAACCCAATTCAGGAGAACATCATGGAACTGTCAGCATTGACTGCTGTTTCACCAGTAGACGGCCGTTACGGAAGCAAGACAATTGCGTTACGCGAAATTTTCAGTGAATACGGTCTACTAAAGTACCGTACTATCGTTGAAATCCGCTGGCTACAAAAGCTTGCTGCTACTGCTGAAATTGCAGAAGTGCCAGCGTTTAGCGCAGAAGCAAACCAATTCCTAGACGACCTTGCTGCAAACTTCTCTGAAGAAGATGCACGCCGTATCAAAGAGATCGAGCGTACAACTAACCACGACGTAAAAGCGGTTGAGTACTTCCTAAAAGAGAAAGTAGCAGACGTTCCTGAACTGCACGCAGTAAACGAGTTCTTCCACTTCGCATGTACTTCTGAAGACATCAACAACACATCACACGCTCTAATGCTTAAAGAAGCGCGTGAGAACGTGATTCTTCCAGAAATCCGTAACCTAATCGACGCTATCAAAGCACTAGCAGTGGAATACCGCGACATTCCTCTTCTATCTCGTACACACGGTCAGCCTGCTTCTCCATCTACTATGGGTAAAGAAATGGCAAACGTGGCGTACCGTATGGAGCGTCAATTCAAGCAAATCGAAAACGTTGAGATCCTAGCGAAAATCAACGGTGCAGTAGGTAACTACAATGCACACCTTTCTGCTTACCCAGAGCTAGATTGGCACAAGTTCTCTGAAGAGTTCATCACAGAGTCTCTAGGCGTAACTTGGAACCCTTACACAACTCAAATCGAACCGCACGATTACATCGCTGAGCTGTTCGACGCTATCGCTCGTTTCAACACTATCCTGATTGACTTCGACCGTGACGTTTGGGGTTACATTGCACTAGGCCACTTCAAGCAAAAAACTATTGCTGGTGAGATCGGTTCTTCAACAATGCCTCACAAAGTTAACCCAATCGACTTTGAAAACTCAGAAGGTAACCTAGGTCTTGCGAACGCTGTATTCGGCCACCTAGCACAGAAACTGCCTATCTCTCGTTGGCAACGTGACCTAACTGACTCAACGGTTCTACGTAACCTTGGTGTTGGTGTTGGCTACGCTATCATCGCTTACACTTCGACACTTAAAGGCATCAGCAAGCTAGAAGTAAACCGTGAAGCGCTTCTTGCTGAACTAGACAAGAACTGGGAAGTACTAGCTGAGCCAGTACAAACCGTTATGCGTCGTTACGGCATCGAGAAGCCATACGAGAAGCTGAAAGAGCTAACTCGTGGTAAGCGTGTAGACGGCGAAGCAATGCGTAACTTCATCGACGGTCTTGAGCTTCCTGAGCACGAGAAAGCACGTCTGAAAGAGATGACACCAGCGAACTATATCGGTCAAGCAATCGAGCTGACAGATAAGCTGTAATACTCCTGTAACGACCAGATACTTAAAAGGTTGACGCGAAAGCGTCAACCTTTTTTAGTTAGGAGAGTTAGGTCGGGAGAAAATAATTTTAGTTATATGGAATGGATTATTAATTGAAGATCAGCCCCATTTGTTATGGCAGCTTTTGGAAGAACAAGGTTATTGTTCCTACTTCCACACCAAACTTTTTTATTTTCGTTAGATTGAAAACGTGTCTGTCATCCTGACGATAAAGCCAATCATCAAAAGCAACCGTCACTGATGAATCCTCCATTTGTAGCTTAAAGTCATATTGCCACTGTAGCGCATTGCCCTGCTCTTCCCCTGTTGCCACACCTATAATATCGTCTGCCTTACCTTCATAACGACCGTCTTCTAATCTAGTGATAACCCAAATTCGCTGGTCCACCTCTCCGTCATCAAACACGAAGTCTTCCACCAGCGTCAGCGTATCACCCGCTACAGTACCCACTATATCGACTTCAAAGCGACGCGTTTGCTGTCCGGTATAATCTTGCACCATCCCCCACGCCTTTATGTCGCCTTCGAAATAACCGAATACGTCAAAAGTCGGTTTAGAAGAGCGGTAATTATCAATGTCTGCGGAACATGCCGAAAGAAAAACAGCTGCCACTAAAGTCGCTGATTTAAAAATTCGTTTAAACACTATCTAACCTGCCCTATCAATTGTTTTCGGAGTTTCGGAAATTCTGTGTTGGGTGATAACCATATAGCCAAAAATGCATCGTTCATTCGTTCGTCTTCAATGATGCCAACGTTCTTTACTTGCACGTCCCCAACCTGCTTATAAAAAAGCTGACCAGATTTTCCATCTGTTAGATAAGTAAGCTCGTCACCTTTTTGAATATCAGGAAACATACGATCGAGCTCGCTGATCCAAGCTTTTCGATATGAGTCCGTAAAACCCAATTTCGCCCACTGCTCATCCGTCACATCAAGCAGCTGTTGCTTACTGATGTCTCTCTTGTAATTAATTTCCAACGCAAGGGGATGTGGCGATACGTCATCGCTTACGATGAACTTTCCATCAGGCGCTTTTAATCTTGAGTGATAAATATCGAAGATGAACCAAGTAAGTTGGGCTTCTCCAACAGTTTTCCATCCCTTCCAATTCGCAATGTTGCTAGCAGCTTCGCTGTTTCCAACAGGTTGAGCTTGCAGAGCAAAAGAGCCAGTTACTATTACCAACGCAAGCAGCCTAGTCAGTCTCTGAGTTAAGTCTCTCTTCAAGCTTTTCATTTCCGTACACCTTGAGTATCAAGAGCATCATGACGCACCATTCGACAAACAACATTGCCAGTGTAGCGCCAGTGCTAAATCCAAATTCAACGGCTTGGAGCTTATAGCCAGCAAAGTAGCTCGCTGTTCCTCCGAGTCCGCCTACTATTGATACGTAGGTTTTTGGGAAACGGTACAAAATTGACTTGAGTTGATAGGCATACCAGGCGAACAGAATCCAAAGGCACAAAAGCCAAAGGGGTAACCATTGAGTGGCAAACATGAAAATTGAAAATTGCTGATTTAATGTATCAAGCACGAGACCAATCGTGGCGATAACACCAATACTTTTGAGCGAAGATGCGTCAGTTTTCAAACAATATAGTAGGGTTGCCAAAGTAAGGAATAACGTCACCCATTGCCATTGATAGGTTCCAAGCACCGCTGCAAACCAGCAGAGTTGGAACCATGTCGAAGCAAGAAACACCTTCATAACGAACTACGGGCGTTGAAACGTCATGTGAACGGCACTGATCGTGCGAGCCAAAAAGCCACCTTCACAGTAGCTCAAATAGTAGCGCCACATACGCACAAAGCGGTCGTCGTAGCCAAACGAGCGCACTTCATTCTCTGCTCGATTAAAACGTAAGTGCCATTCGTTCAGCGTCTTGGCGTAGTCCAAACCAATATCGAACAAGTCTCGCGTCACTAAGTCACTGTACTTTGTTGTTGCTTGGGTTAGTGAGGTTACCGACGGTAAAAAACCACCCGGGAAAATGTACTTTTGGATAAAGTCGACGTTGTTACTGTAGTAATCGTAACGCTGATCGGCAATCGTAATCGCTTGAATCGCCATCAAGCCACCAGTCTTCAATAAAGACTCACAGACCTTAATGTACGAAGGCAGGAATTGTTTGCCCACAGCTTCAATCATTTCAATAGAAACGAGCTTGTCATAAGTGCCGGTTAAGTTACGGTAATCTTCTTTGAGTAGTGTGATTTTATCTTCTAAGCCACGCTCTTTGATTTTTTGCTCCGCGTACGCGTGTTGCTCTTCAGATATCGTTGTTGTGGTGACCTGACAGCCGTATTGTTCGGCCATGTAAATCGCCATAGCGCCCCACCCAGTGCCAATTTCAACAACATGATCAGTGGGCTTCAGCTCAAGTTGCTGACATAGACGATCCATTTTGTTGATTTGAGCCTGCTCTAGAGAGTCGTCCGCATGATTGTAAAGCGCCGACGAGTACAGCATATTGGTGTCAAGGAACGCTTCGTATAGGTTGTTACCCAAGTCGTAATGCGCATGGATATTTTTACGTGAGTTCTCTTCAGAGTTTCTGTTTGACCAATGACTGAACTTGTACAGTATTTTAGTCAACCAACTGCCTTGCTCTTCGAGTTTATCTAGAGCACGCATGTTAAGGGCCATCAGTTTCATTAATGAGGTTAAATCGGGGCTATCCCACCACCCATCCATATAAGCCTCACCAGCAGCAATACTGCCGCCCTGCAAGATCCGTGAATAAAAGCCTGGATGTTTTACCTCTATAGTAGCGACAACAGGTTGACCACTGTCCTCCCTTTTTGGCGCACTAAAACGCTCGCTTCGCTCTGTCGTTTCCGTCTTAAAACTTTCAATAACTGTTAAGCAGCCGATTTCCATTTTTTGCAGACATTGAAAAATAACTCCGCGAGCCGCTTTTTGCGTTGTCGTCAATTTACGCGGCAATGTCATAGAACTAGTATTTAACATGCAGAATTCTCCTTGTGCTTTTTATTTTTTTTGTCTGTTTTTTCAGTATCGGCTTCTATTTCTTCATGCGTTGAATATTTAGGATGAGAATAAAAAGGTGCGCCTTTCACCCAAAGTTTTAATGCGTGCCAATAAATACCAACCATTACTTTTACCGTTTGTATTGGTGTAACGATCAAACACCTCAATAAGGTTTTGCTTGAAAGTGGCTTGGCTTTCATAACCATGGTGGCATCAAAGTGTTTCTCTCCTTTGTGACATTCAAGATGAATATTCAACTTGTCTGTCAAAGGTTTAATTCTCCAGCGGTAGAGTTGGTCAATCGGGTTGAATGGTGAAACATGGAATGCTTTAACTTGTTCCCAACCAAACTTTTCTTCTTCTTTATCTGCTGACACCACGTAGTAATGTCGTTCATTCCAAGGAGTGTTACTCACCTCTGCGAGGAGATACTTCCATTCTCCTTCCGTGTTATAAACGTAGTAGAAATTAACGGGACTGAAATAAAGCCCTAGATAACGCAAGTGACAGACTGCGATTACCTTGCCGGTACAGCGAACACCTGTCAGTTCTTCAATTTTGCTGTGCACTGCCGACTTGACGCTGCCTTCACCAATGTAATCACTGCGCTTGAAGCGAGCCCAATGCCACCAACGCGAACCAAAACCCCATACTTTTTTCTCTAAAGCATCGAGCTCGTCTACATCGATGGCGGGCATAAATAAAGAGTAGTTCAACTCATGATTCACAGGCGTGAATCGACGGTGACGAACGTTGCCTATAAACAATCGGCTGTTCATTTGGCTATCCATATCACGCTGCGCCTTTTTCGAAAGGAACCACATTTTGTTCGCGGTACTTTTCTTCTAGTTCTTTCACAACATCAAGCGCGCTACGCACGCCATCTTCATGAAAACCGTTGTACCAATAAGCGCCGCAGAACCAGGTACTTTGTTTGCCCTGTATCTCATCTTTGCGCTGCTGCGCTGCAATAGACTCAGTGGTGAATACTGGATGATGATAAGTGAACGAACGCAAGACTTTATTTGAGTTAATTTGCTCAGTACTGTTCAACGTTACACAAAACGTATGTTCTGATTGAATATGCTGAAGAATGTCCATGTTATAAGTGAGCGAAGGGAGGCGTTGCTGTTCCTCTTCACTGCCTTCCAATAGGTAGTTCCATGATGCCCATGCTGCCTTACGTTTTGGTAGTACGGCAGAGTCGGTATGAAGAACAACTTCATTTGCTTGGTATGTCATATCCCCCAAGATTTCCTGCTCAATTGGGCTGATATCCTCTAGCATTCTCATTGCTTGATCACTGTGACAAGCAAAGATAACGTCATCAAACCAATGCGTTTCTCCGCGAACTTGAACGCCAACCCCTTTTTCGTTGCGAACCACTTTTTCGACAGGACTATTAAGACGAATATTCTCGGCAAAGCCTTTGGTCAATGGTGGAATGTATGAACGTGAACCACCTTTAATCACATACCATTGTGGTCGGTTAGTCACATCTAGCAGACCGTGGTTGAGGAAGAAACGTAAGAAGAACATAAGAGGGAATGCGCGCATGTCAGCTAAAGTCGACGACCAAATCGCAGCACCCATCGGTAATATGTAGTTATCGGTAAAAAAAGCACTGAATTTGTGTTCGTCAAGGAACTCACCTAACGTCTGAGAGTGCGAAGATTGCTCGCTAGCGAAGCGCTTGGCAAGTTTATTGAAACGAAGTATCTCGAAGATAAATCGATAAAATTTAGGGTTTGCCCAGTTACGTTTTTGAGCAAACAATGTCGACACTGTGTGGCCGTTGTACTCTAGTCCGTTCCCATCGTTTCTGACACTGAAGCTCATTTGAGTCGGCAGACCTTCAACGCCAATCTCGCTCATCATTTTAATGAAATTAGGGTACGTACGGTCGTTATAGACGATGAACCCAGTGTCTATCGCGTATTCTCTACCATCAAGGCTCACATCAACGGTTGCAGTATGGCCACCGATGTAATCGTTCGCTTCAAAAAGCGTTACCTCATGTTCTTTATGCAAGTAATAACCACAAGTAAGGCCAGAGATTCCCGTTCCCACAATCGCTATCTTCTTTCTTCCTGCTGTTTTCATTTTTATTCCTTCTTATGATACGAGTTTAGCAGTTAGGCGAGCTTGCCAACTGTATGGAAGTAACGAGATAAAACGTAAAATACTGGTAAATCTCGCTGGGAAATAGATATAGGTCTTGTTGGCGGCTAACTGCTTCCTGATAGAGTCCGACGCTTGCTGAGTAGAAATGATCATTGGCATTTCGAAGTCGTTTTTGTCAGTCAACGGCGTTTCAACAAAACCAGGAAACACCGTTACCACTTTGATCCCTTTCTTTTTCAAGTCGACGGCGAGCGTGCGTGCAAAATAACTGACTGCCGCTTTGGATGCGCCGTAAGCTTCTGCACGAGGCAGTGCCACTTCTGATGCGATAGAGCCAACAATAACAATGCGGTGCCCTCTCTCTAAATGTACTTGGCAGCCTTCAACGCAGTTGGCAACACCGACAACATTTACGTTCATCACACGCGCCATGAGTTTCGCGTCGACCACTCCCTCATCCATGTACTCACAATCGCCTGCGTTAAAAACCCATGTGTTTGGCGTAAAGGGCAAATTAGAGAGCGCCTGCTGAGTTTCCTCATAATTTGTCACATCAAACTGCAATGTATGAATTTTGGAAGAAACTGCCTCCAGTTCTGCAAGAACATCTTGATTCCGACCACAAGCAATCACATTCCATTCTGAGGTCGCGTAATCTAGGGCAAGCTGTCTTCCTATTCCGGAGGTGGCGCCTGTGATTAAAATGGTGTTGTTCATTGTCCTAACCTCTGCTTGATGGTTTTAACGACTGAACCAAGTAATGGTAAATGCTCATAGAGCATCTCTCCGAGATCAAAATAGTCTCGGTGATAAATGACCTGACCTTCGCTAAATTTGAGGTGCGAAACACCATTGACGAGAATAGGCGCACCCTTCTGAAGTTTGGGATGCTGAAGGTCCATTGTCCAAGTTAGGAAGCCTGTATCTCCGACTTGTTGATGCTCATGGATTACAAAATCACAACTGATGACGTTGGCATATAATGAGGTGAAATAATCCGAAAGTGCTGGCCATCCTTCTAAACGATGCGCTGCGTCCTCAAATACTACATCTTGGTGATATATATCCTTAAGCAGATGTAAGTTCGCTTTGTTGAGCTTTTGATAGATATTGCCAACAGACTGTATGTCCATTTTTTACTCCTACACGCCCATTAAGTTGTACAAAATTATTATATGTACAAGATAGTTCATTCCTCCAAAGTTGTACAAAAATAATTTTGTATAACTTTATTTCTGTAAGTAGTACGTGATGAAGTTCGCACGCGATCAATCGGCGAAAAAAAAGGCTTGGTCAAAACCAAGCCTTTTCAGCAGATTAACAATTATTTAAGTAGGAACAATTAGTATTGCTGGCCTCGCAACGCTGCAATACGTTTATCTAGCGGAGGGTGGCTCATTAGTAGCTCAGTCAGCGACTGCTTGCCATTGATACCAAACGCCATCATGGTGCCATCCAGTTGAGATTCATGACTCACCTTCAAACGCTCTAGAGCCGCAATCATTTTTTCTTTGCCAACGAGGCGCGCAGCACCTGCGTCCGCGTGGAATTCGCGATGACGGCTGTACCACATAGTCAAGAAGCTAGCTAGGAAACCAAATACCAGTTCAAGCACCATGGATACGCCAAAGTAAACCATCATATTTGTACCTTGGCCTTCTTCATCATCGTTCGATGCCACGATATTGGCAATAAAGCGTGATAGGAAGATAACAAACGTGTTCACGACACCTTGCATCAACGTCATCGTGACCATATCACCATTTGCAATATGGCTCACTTCGTGTGCAAGTACTGCCTCTGCCTCATCACGAGTCATATTGTGTAAAAGACCAGTAGAAACTGCGACAAGAGAGTCATCTCGTTTTGCACCTGTCGCAAATGCATTGATATCTGGTGAATCATAAATAGCCACCGTTGGCATACCAATACCCACTTGTTGAGCTTGACGACCCACAGTTTCGACTAACCAATGCTCCGTTTCGTTGCGCGGGCTTTCAATGACCATACCACCAACCGAGCGTAGCGCCATACCCTTTGACATCATCAACGAAATAAATGCGCCACCAAAACCAAATACAGCAGCCATTACAAGTAAACCTGACAGACTGCCTGGTTGCATTCCAGTTACAGCGTAAACAATATTCAGAACAACACTAAGCACTAGCACGACAGCTAGGTTAGTTGCTAGGAATAACATAATTCGCTTCATTACTTTTCTCCGAGGAAGCTTATCGTTTTTTTAAAACGGATTGTTATAAGGAACAAATGGTAATCGCTATAAAAGCCAATTCCGTTGATTTTCATGTTCCGTGCGTTATAGATATAGTCTATCCGCGATAAAAACAAGGTTAAGCAATAAATTGCAACATTTGTTTTCGGGACTGAAATATTTGATTCAAGCGATTTCAAAACATGCTTTGGTAGGAGCCGGAACCTCCGTTCATATACATTTATCAAAATGATAAAATAAGCTCTGAGCTACCCATCATCTATTGATAGATGATCTTGGTGTTAAATCTATCACCTCTTAGCAACTTAGCTAGAAATTTTTTAATAGACCAAAAACAGTACGTTAGCTCTGCTATAGACTTTGGTCTTATTGTGCGGCTACATGGACATGCTAAATTCGAATGAGATGAACAAAACAGAGCCACTCTAAGTACATTGCAAAAAGTGCATTGGGTGAGCTCAAAAACTCCATGTATTGAGGGAAAAACCATGGTAGAAACTAACGACTATCAGATGGCTATTGATTTACTGCGTTGTCACCTAGGCATCTCAGAGGACGAGGCAAAGCAACAACTTGGTATTTCAACCGATCATCATATGTCTCAGCGTGTTGCAGAAACACAACAAGCATTGATGGGGCTCAGCCAAGATAAGTAATCTGACTTTTTAGGTTACACCAACAAGAAAGGGCTGCATTGCGCAGCCCTTTGGTTTTTTAGTCTTTTACCCTAAACACCATTAGTCAGTGTTTAGCAACGGCTCTACATTAATGTACTTGCCTAGCTCTTTACGTTTAGCACTTGGAATATATGGAATTTCCCCAAGCTTAGGTGCATCGATACGTGCTTCTAGCATCTCGATAATGTCAGCGTAGTGCTCTGTGCCTGGGTTGACGCGGTTTGCCACCCAGCCAACAAGATTCAAACCATCCGTTTTAATACTCTCCGCTGTGAGTAAAGCGTGGCTCAAACAGCCTAATTTAATGCCAACCACCAGTACAACAGGTAACTGCTCTTCTTTTACCCATGTAGATAAACAGTCCGTATCGGATACTGGCACACGCCAGCCTCCAGCACCTTCAACGAGAACAACATCGGCTTGCTGCTTATGTTGAGCCAGTTTTTGACTCAGAACATCGTAACTTATTTCGACATGTTCATGCTTCGCTGCAATGTGGGGAGAAGCAGGCAACTCTAAAGCGTATGGGTTCACATCATCATAGGCCACATCGAGTGTTGCGGCGTCTTGTAAGTGTAAAGCATCAGAGTTACGCCATCCGGCTTCAGTCTTGTCACTCCCTGCTGCCACTGGCTTATAACCAATAGTGTTTAGTCCTTTTGCGGCGATCGCTTGCAAAATGGCTTTAGACGCTACCGTCTTTCCAACATCAGTATCCGTACCAGCAATAAAAAAAGCATCAATCATAGATGTATTACTCCAAAACAAACCTGATAACTTGCAGGTAGAAGACCTTGATCGTTTTTAAACGCTTGGTACGCATGCTCAACTTTTAACAAAGTCTCGCGACTAGTTAAACCGTGTGAGCGCCCGCTTACGTGATTTGCACCTATACCTTTGAGGTCACGCATAACTGAAAATGCAGAGTCGTACCAAACTGTGATGGTGGTCAAGTCTAGTTGATGGCTGTCACATCGAGATTGCGCTAACGCAATTTTTACCTGATTGAGCGTTAGAAAGTTATTGACGTGTTGATATGCATCAATTTTTTCCCATGATGCACGCAGCTCATACAGTGATCCATCAACCAGTGTAGAGAACCACGCTTTCCCACCATTTTTTAGCACGCGGCGCACTTCTTTTAGTGGGTAACTTAAATCTGTACACCATTGCAGCGCTAAACTTGAAAACACGTAATCGAAGCTATCATCGTCAAATGGTAAGTTTTCAGCATCAGCAACTTGGTAGTGCATTCGTACTGCACCACAACGCTGCTCTGCTTTATCTAACATGGCTTGAGAGATATCGCCGCAGACTACTTCCGCACCGCGTTGTTGAAGTAGTTGGGAGAAATAACCCGTGCCACAACCTAAATCCAATACACGTTTTCCCGTCAAGTTTTCAGGAAGTTTATCAAGCAGCTGATGCCCGACATCACGTTGAAAAGCCGCATGTTTATCGTATGTTTCTGCTGCTTTACCAAACGAAGAGGCAATCGCGTCTTTATCTTGATGGAAACTCTCTAACGCGAGCGTTTGCGCTAATGCGGTAGTTGCATTATCCATTACAGCGCTCCTAATGCTTGCTTCAATGCCATTGAAAGCGTTTTAACTTGTTCGTTGGTGTGATTGGCAGTGAGTGTGATTCGAAGACGAGACGTCCCTTTAGGCACCGTCGGTGGTCGAATAGCGGTAACCCAAATACCGTTTTGGCGACAAGCACCTGCTACTCGCAAAGCCAATTCAGATTCACCAATCAAAAAGGGCTTAATCGAAGTTTGAGTCTCAACAAACCCCTCAAGGTCGCTAAGACTATCTCGATACACTTCACTAAGCTCAGAGAGCTTTTCACGTCGCCAAGACTGCTCTTGAACCATCGAGACTGCATGAGTCAACGCATACGCTTGTGCTGGTGGTATCGCCGTGGAATACACATGGTGACGAGCAAACTGAGTTAAAAAGTCCCCCGTTGCGTGGTTACATAAAATAGCCGCGCCAGACATACCAAACGCTTTACCGAAGGTAACGACCAATAACTCAGGCTTAACCGCGGCAAGCTCGCAAGAACCACCACCGGATTGACCGAGAACACCAATTCCATGAGCGTCATCGACAGCAAACCATGCATTGTGGCTATCAACGACAGCAGCGATATCAGCGAGTGGTGCACAGTCACCGTCCATGCTGAATACCCCTTCCGTCACAACTAGATGGTTGTCTTCGCTATTAATCTGCGACTTTAGGTGCTCGATGTCATTGTGTTTGAAGCGCTTCATCTTAGCTGGTGACAACGCCCCCGCTTCTATCAATGAAGCATGATTCAAACGGTCTTGGATCAATACGTCTGATTTTTCCAACAAGGTGAACAACAAGGCTTGATTAGCACTGAATCCAGAACCAAACAGAATTGCTCTGTCGTAACCCAACCATTCGGTCAGTGCGGCTTCTAAATTGCTGTGCGCGGCACTAAAGCCAGTCACCATCGGTGATGCTCCACTGCCACTACCATATACGCTTAAACCTTGCTGCCAAGCCCGAACAAGCGCTTGGTCATTAGCCAATCCCAAATAATCATTACTTGAGAAATTAATGTAGCGTCTACCTTCGTGTTCCAAAACGGACTGGTTACCGGCAAACACCACATTCATAGAACGATTCAACCCTTGCGTTTTACGCTCAGCAAGGGCGGACTCGATACGAGATTTAAACGCTGGCATCGTAGAAAAGGTCGTCTTTTGTCGGACGGGCAGCAACGCGCTCTACGACGCGATCGAGTAACTCGTTTTCTTCGATTTCATCAGGCTTTTGAGACACCTCTTGGCTGTTAATACCGAGCTTGTTGAACAGCATCATGTCTTTGTCTTCAGAAGGGTTTGGCGTGGTCAGAAGCTTGCAGCCATAGAAAACGGAGTTTGCACCCGCCATAAAACACAGCGCTTGCATTTGTTCGTTCATGTTTTCACGGCCAGCGGATAAACGAACGGCTGATTGAGGCATCATGATTCGTGCAATCGCAATCAGGCGAATGAAATCGAAAGGCTCAACATCATCCACTTCTTCCAGTGGTGTCCCCTTTACCTTCACGAGCATGTTGATTGGAACGCTTTCAGGGTGTACCGGTAAGTTAGCCAATTCAACCAACAAACCAGCTCGGTCGTTAGCACTTTCACCCATGCCGATGATGCCACCGGAACAAATCTTCATGCCAGCATCACGAACGTGAGACAAAGTATCTAAACGGTCTTGGTAAGTACGTGTGGTAATGATGTTGCCGTAAAATTCAGGTGAGGTATCTAGGTTGTGGTTGTAGTAATCCAGACCTGCGGTTGCCAATTGCTTTGCTTGATCTGGCGTCAGCATGCCTAATGTCATACACGTTTCTAAACCCATGCCCTTCACGCCTTTGATCATGTCGGTCAAATGTGGCATGTCACGCTCTTTCGGGTTTTTCCATGCTGCGCCCATACAGAATCGAGTAGAACCAGCATTTTTGGCTTTTTGCGCAGCATCGAGTACGCGTTCTACTTCCATCAGACGCTCTTTTTCGATGTCTGTGGTGTAACGAGCACTCTGAGGACAGTACTTACAATCTTCTGGACAAGCACCTGTCTTAATCGACAGAAGCGTGCTTACTTGAACATGGTTGGTTTGTTGATATTGACGATGTACAAGCTGCGCTTCGAATAGGAGATCCATGAATGGTTTTTCCATGAGATCGCGCACTTCAGCATGCGTCCAGTTATGACGAACTTCCACGTGTATTCCTTTAGTCACTTTTGTTGTTGTGTTGACAGTCTACTGAGTCTCGATAAACTGTCAACACGACGCAAAAGAACAAAGTTTACATCTGTCTGTTTTTTAATCTAAATTATTATTGGAATCGCACATGGATCTCGCCTTCGACCGCCAGCATATCTGGCATCCTTACACTTCTACATTGACACCTCTGACCTGCTACCCAGTGGCATCGGCAAATGGTGTGCACATTAAATTGGAAGATGGTACTGAGCTGGTCGATGGCATGTCTTCTTGGTGGTCGACGATCCACGGCTATAACCATCCGCACTTAAATCAAGCCGCTCACCAGCAAATCGATAAGGTCTCTCACGTGATGTTTGGCGGGATTACCCACCAGCCAGCAATCAGTTTGTGTAAGAAGTTGCTATCCCTAGCACCAAGTAATCTTGAACATGTATTCCTTGCCGATTCAGGCTCTGTTGCCGTAGAAGTCAGCTTAAAAATGGCACTTCAATATTGGCATGCAAAAGGCGAACGCCGACCGAAGTTTCTTACTTTGCGACACGGTTATCACGGCGATACGTTTGCGGCGATGTCGGTCACCGATCCTGACAACTCAATGCACTCTCTCTACAAAGGCTTTTTGCCTGAGCATATCTTTGCGGAGTCACCAACTTGTGGTTATTGGGATGAATGGAAGCCAGAAGACCTTACCGACTTCGAGCACAAGATTGAGACGCACCATCAAGAACTTGCTGCGGTGATCCTAGAACCTATTGTTCAAGGCGCAGGCGGCATGCGCATCTACCATCCAGAATTTCTCAAAGGCGTGCGTAGACTTTGCGACAAATACGGTCTGTTATTGATTGCAGATGAGATCGCTACCGGTTTTGGACGCACAGGTAAATTGTTTGCCTGCGAACATGCGGATATTCAACCAGACATTCTGTGTGTCGGGAAAGCACTTACTGGCGGCTACATGACCCTCTCTGCGACCCTCGCGAGCAAACACGTAGCAGACACTGTTTGTGGTGGTGATGCTGGTTGTTTTATGCACGGTCCAACCTTTATGGGGAATCCACTCGCTTGTGCCGTAGCTACTGCAAGTTTGGAATTGATCGAGCAAGGTGATTGGAAGCAACAAACCCAACAAATTGAAACGCTGTTTTCTGAGTTACTACCAAAACTTGAAGAATACGACTTGGTGAAAAACACCCGTTGGTTGGGTGCTATTGGCGTAGTGGAGACGCTTCGCCCTGTGAATATGGAAACCATCCAAGCCTTGTTTGTTGAACACGGAGTGTGGATTCGTCCATTTGGCAAACTGATTTATATGATGCCGCCGTTCATCAGCAAGCCAGAAGATATTGAGAAGCTAGTTAACGCGATTGATGCAGCGTTGCAACGTAAAGACTGCTTCGCTTCATAGTTCCATTCAATACGAAAACGGTTTGAGTATGAGACTCAAACCGTCTCGTTATTTATTAGAGCAGTAAAGCTATCGAAGTTGACTGTCTTTACTCGCTCGTCGATTGAACAATGCTTGGCGTTGAGATACCAATTCGATTGTTGACTGACATTCGATACACAAACGAACGCCTTTCATTGCAAGACGACGCGCTTCTGGGATCTCATCACCACACTCATCGCAGTAATGGGTGCTCTCACCCTTTGTGATACTGCCACGAACACGGGAAATCTCGTCGTCTATTGTGTTTTGAATTTGTTGGCTGACGCTATCGTCGTTTGCCCACCCTACGGCCATAAGCCCTCCTCGTTACTTGAATGAGAAAATCTACTTACCGTGGTAAGGTGGATGATTATATCGATTACAAATAACAAGATAATTAGGGTAAACTCGAAAACACTATTACGTTTTGGTAATAATCACTCTGTAATCGATTATTCGGCACTCTCATGGAAAAGCAATGCAAGGTTACTCATACTTCCTTCCTCACATTCAAAGTACTGGATTTGTTCAGGCTCTCTCAAAGTAACACTGAGTATCTTCTCTACCTCACCAAACTCCTCGCTAAAGTACTCACTGACTAATATGACCCGCTCACCAATACTAAATTCCAGTGACTTCTCATCTACCAATGCTCGATGGTAATGTTCGACACGATAATCTTGAGGTTTTATCCGCTGTAAAACTGGGCTTTTATTCGCAATAGACTTATAAAGGATAAGCCCGCCTTTGGCTTGATCTATCGAAATACTAAAGTTCATAGTTTGGTTTACTGAACATTCAAAGACTTTTCTAGGCGAGGTGCTAGCAACAGCAAATGTGCTCATAATGGCAATACTTACCCCCCAAGTGACCGCCAATCGTTTCATTACCATTCAGCCAACACCTTAAATAGCGACTGTTCAGACATACGGGTTAATACATATCCATGTGAAGATGAATACGAGCCACTGAGTACACTATTCTCTTTCTCAATAACGATATCCTCGATGCCGTCAGCGTTGTAATCACCTTTTGCTACAATCGTAATGACTTGAAAGCCATCGGTCGCGTCGAAGTACTCTGCTCTCACTTCACTGGAGACATGAGTTCTTTGGATATGGTCTGCTTCATCCCACGTTGATAGTGTCTTTGCTTTCTCAGCACTTTCGTTAGAAATAACAAAAGCAAGCGCACTTGGGGTTAAATTAGGAAAGTTATCGTCTAACTTAAATTTCGATATAAATGAGCGCTTGGAGGCGGTTAACTTTGCCATCTCACTCCATGTTTGACACTGAGTTAAATACGCTTTAAACACGCCGTATTCATAAGCTTTAGCCGCAGTAAAACCCGCAGAGTTTGCAGTAGCTAAGTCTTTGCAATTAGACACCGATTTCGTATCGCCAGACGCATTTGCCAACTCAAGCCCATATCCCCAGTCGAGTGAATTACGCAGCTGCATACTTTCTTCGGATGGTTGTGCTAATTCGCGCGCAAAAAAGCGTTCGGTTCGCTCACTATCTAAGTATTGAGGTTGAATAAGTTCACTTGCGATAACCCTCCCGAAAACAAGCAAGGTAAGCGCAAAAATAACACGTAATAAAAAATGATTTACTGGCATAACGTTTAACAACAAAGACAAATGAGGACGTTAGCTTGTCACGTGAAAAACCGCTTAGAAAAATATCATTTATCTCCTACTGCCAGATTCTGGGCGAGCTCGTCACTAATGCGTGTGCTAATTACATAACAACGTATTTTCACTCGACGCAGATAACAAAAAACCCAGCGCAAAGGCTGGGTTTTGGTGTTCTAGTGGTTAATGAATTAACCGATGTGCGTTGCGCCCGCCATGTACTTCTGAAGTACTGTAGGGATTGCAATGCGGCCGTCTGCTTCTTGGTTGTTTTCTAGGATAGCAACCATTGTACGACCTACAGCAAGACCAGAACCGTTTAGCGTGTGTACAAGCTCAGGTTTCTTCTCGCCTTTACGACGGAAACGCGCTTGCATACGACGAGCTTGGAAATCCCACATGTTAGAACATGAAGAGATCTCACGGTAAGTTTCTTGAGCAGGAACCCAAACTTCTAGGTCGTAAGTCTTACGAGCGCCAAAGCCCATGTCACCTGTACATAGAACCACTTTACGGTAAGGAAGCTCAAGAAGTTGTAGAACTTTCTCAGCGTGACCTGTTAGCTCTTCTAGTGCGTTCATTGAATCTTCTGGCTTAGTGATTTGTACTAGCTCAACTTTGTCGAACTGGTGCATACGAATAAGACCACGAGTATCACGACCGTAAGAACCTGCTTCTGAGCGGAAACATGGCGTGTGCGCTGTCATCTTAATTGGTAGATCCGCTTCGTCAGAAATCGTGTCACGAACTAGGTTCGTTACAGGTACTTCTGCAGTAGGGATTAGAGACAGTTTACGTGGCTCTTCGTCGTTTACTTTTTCCGCTAGAGGCTCTGTGTGGAAAAGGTCTTTACCGAACTTAGGAAGCTGACCAGTACCGAATAGGCTGTCAGAGTTTACTAGGTAAGGTACGTACATTTCTGTGTAGCCGTGCTCTTCAGTGTGAAGATCTAGCATAAACTGAGCGATTGCACGGTGTAGACGAGCGAATTGGCCTTTCATCACGATGAAACGTGCGCCAGTGATCTTAACTGCACTTGCGAAGTCTAGACCGTCGCCCATTTCGCCTAGGTCAACGTGATCTTTCAGTTCGAAGTCGTAAGACTTTGGCTCACCCCAACGAGAGATTTCAACGTTGTCGTTTTCATCTTTGCCATCTGGCACTTCATCTGCTGGGATGTTTGGTACAGAAAGCGTGAATTCGTCTAGTTGAGCCATTACTTGCTCAAGTTCAACTTTCTTCGCATCAAGATCGCTACCTAGCGTACCGATTTGTTTCTTGATCTCTTCTGCGCCTTCTTTGTCGCCAGCCGCCATTTTTTGGCCGATTTGCTTGGAGATGGAGTTACGCGTGGATTGTAAATTTTCTACTTCTACTTGAATGGACTTACGTTGTTCTTCAAGTTTACGAATAGTATCTACGTCTAGCTTAAAGCCACGACGCGCCAGTTTAGCAGCTGTTTCATCCAGCTCTGTACGAAGTAATTTAGAATCCAGCATTGTTAATCCTATGCTTTTTGTTGTGAAATCACGCGCACTTTCCAAGCGTACGCGTTAAAAAAATTTACTAAACAAATGTATCCAAAAACGCCTACTTTTCATAGCGCTTTTGTGGGCTATTTGCGTCTAAAGTAGCCAAGTAATCTAACTTTTCGCCGATTTTGGTCTCCAGACCACGATTTGTCGGCTGATAGTACCTACGATCGCCCATTTCAGGCGGCAAATATTGCTCACCTGCTGCGTAAGCACCAGGCTCATCGTGAGCATAACGATACTCAGCCCCATAACCCATGTCTTTCATCAAACTGGTTGGCGCATTTCGAAGGTGATGCGGCACTTCATATTCAGGTAAGTTATGAGCGTCTGTGAGCGCTTGTTTCCACGCCACGTATACCGCATTACTTTTTGGCGCACACGCTAAGTACACGATCGCCTGTGCAATCGCACGTTCACCTTCTGCTGGACCAACTCGGGTAAAGCAATCCCAAGCAGACAGTGCCACTTGCATTGCGCGAGGGTCAGCATTACCTACATCTTCCGATGCTATCGCAAGTAATCGACGGGCAATATAAAGAGGATCACATCCCGCTGCAATCATACGCGCAGACCAATACAGCGCAGCATCTGGGTTTGAGCCACGAATTGATTTGTGAACCGCAGAGATTAAGTCGTACCAGATGTCACCTTTGTTATCGAAGCGAGAGACCTTCTCCCCTGCTACTTCCGCAAGCAACTTAAGCGTGATCTCTTTTTCACCCTGCGCATTGTCTTCTGCCATATCGTAGAGGAGCTCAAGATAATTGAGAGACATACGAGCATCACCGTTTACCAGTTCTGCTAGACGGTCTAATACGTTATCAGCGAAGTGTGCAGGTGTATTACCCAGCCCACGTTCTTTGTCGCTTATGGCTTGGTTCAACGCCAACGAGATTTCATCTTTGTCGAGAGACGTTAGCTTGTACACACGCGCACGTGACAGCAATGCGTTGTTTAGCTCAAACGATGGGTTTTCTGTCGTCGCTCCAATAAAGGTAACCGTGCCATCTTCAATATGCGGCAAAAATGCGTCTTGCTGAGATTTGTTGAAGCGATGCACCTCATCCACAAACAAGATGGTGCGGCGACCCGCCATTTTATTCTCACGTGCTTTCTCGATTGCTGCACGGATTTCTTTCACACCAGATGTTACGGCAGACACGCGCTCAACTTCAGCATTGGCATAGTTTGCAGCCACTTCCGCTAATGTCGTTTTGCCTGTGCCTGGTGGTCCCCAAAGGATCATAGAGTGAATGTGACCCGCCTCTAGCGCACGGCGCAGTGGCTTACCAGGGCCTAAAATGTGCTGTTGTCCAATGTATTGCTCGATTGTTTCCGGTCTCATACGAGCAGCAAGGGGACGAAAATCTTCGTCCCCCGAGAAATCTAATGTGTAATTACTCACTACCAATTAATTCCTTTGGTCATCCACTTCCACACCTTTTGGAATTGTGAATGTGAATCTGTCTGCTTTTGGTTTACCCAGCTTCACGTTGTTAAAGGTGAACAAACCTTTTTGACCGTCTTGCTCAACCACGTTGAAGCCTTTCACGACACCTTTGGCATCAATATTAATCTGGAATTGACCTTGTGTGGAGTCTACTGCGGTAGGAACGAGAGTAAACTGGTCACCTTTTTGAGATATTTTGTAGTTATTCCAATCACTTGCTCGGTTACGCGTTAGCAAAACAAATGGCGTTTGCTCTGTTGCTTGCTCTTGCCAGTAGATGCTCACTTGCTCGATGAATGGGCTGTAGTACCACAATGTCTTACCGTCAGAGACCAATAGGTTCTCATCAGGGAATGTTGTACTCCAACGGAACAGGCTTGGGCGGGCAATTTCAACCGTACCTTCTCCTTCCATCACCGTTTCGCCTTCAGGGCTGATAACCTGCTGAGAGAAATCCGCACTAAAGCCATCATTCATAGAAAGGCGTTTGTTTAATTCATCTTTAGGAGACGCTGCGTGCGCAGTAGAGAAGAGGGAAAAGCTTAAAACAAGCGCAGAGAAAAGTTTCGCTGAAAATAGTTTTTTCATTCAGATACCTATTATTAGAACCACTCACCTCAGTTGGACTGAGGTGAGTAACACAAGTTCATTAATCTTTTGGTGGCGCAGGTGCCAGTACTTCACGGTTACCGTTATGACCCGGAGCACTTACGATGCCCTGAGCTTCAAGCTGCTCTACAATACGGGCGGCACGGTTGTAACCTATCTTAAATCGGCGCTGAACTCCGGAAACCGAACCTCGACGTGATTGAACCACGTGCTCAACAACTTGATCGAAGAGCGGGTCTACATCTTCATCCGCTTCCATTTGCTCACCTGGCAATAGACTTTCTGGAGTTTGATCTCCACTGATGATCTCTTCAATGTAGTTCGGTTTACCACGCGCTTTCCAGTTGTTTACAACAGCATGAACATCATCATCTGATGCAAATGCACCGTGAACACGAGTTGTATGACTTGATCCCGGCGGTAGATACAACATATCACCCATACCAAGTAGTGATTCTGCGCCGCCTTGATCTAGGATTGTACGAGAGTCCGTTTTAGTCGATACCGTAAACGCAACACGAGTTGGAATGTTAGCTTTAATTAGACCGGTAATAACATCAACCGATGGACGCTGAGTCGCAAGAATTAAGTGAATACCTGCCGCACGCGCTTTTTGCGCCAAGCGAGCAATCAGTTCTTCAACTTTCTTACCTACCACCATCATTAGGTCAGCAAATTCGTCAACAACAACGACGATGTAAGGCAGCTTTTCTAGCAATGGCGGTTCAGTATCCATGCTGTCGCCTTCTTGCCAGAACGGGTCATGGATTGGGTGGCCCGCTTCTGCTGCCATCTTCAATTTTTCGTTGAAGCCCTTCACATTACGTACACCTAATGCCGACATCAATTTGTAACGACGTTCCATCTCGCCCACACACCAACGCAGAGCATTTGATGCGTCTTTCATATCAGTCACAACTTCAGAAAGAAGATGAGGGATACCTTCATAAATAGAAAGCTCTAGCATTTTCGGGTCAATCATGATGAAGCGTACATCTTCTGGACCTGCTTTATACAGCATGCTCAAAATCATCACGTTCACACCCACCGACTTACCAGAACCTGTTGTACCTGCTACTAACACGTGAGGCATCTTCGCAAGATCTGCCACCACAGCTTCGCCCGCAATGTCTTGACCTAGCACAACCGTTGTTGGTGACGTTGCTTGCTCAAACTGAGGGCTACTGATGACATCAGATAAATAGACCGTCTGACGACTCATGTTTGGCAGTTCCAAACCGATGTAAGGCTTGCCAGGGATTACTTCCACAACACGTACCGCCATCGCAGACAATGCACGCGCTAAGTCAGTTGAAAGACCAGAAATACGACTTACTTTCACCCCTGGCGCCAAATCAAGCTCAAAACGAGTGATCACTGGACCAGGATAAATACCAACCACATCGGCTTTGATTTTGTAGTCAGCGAGTTTGCTCTCTACCAATCGAGCGACCTGCTCTAGCGCATCACGGTCGATAAAGTTTTCACGTTTTTCTGGATGATAAAGCAACTCGAGCGTTGGGAGTGGCTCTTCCGGAACTGGCAAGTTTTCTTCTTTCTGTACCAAAAATGGGTTCTGTGTTGCAGCGACTTTGGCTTGCGCATTGGAAACCATATCTTGGAATGCGGTAACATCTTGGTCGTTGTCTTGGACCTCTTCCACCTCCACTTTTTGAGGTGCAGGTTCAAATGTTGTTGAAGGTGTTGCAACTTGCTGATGAGGCGTTGTTGGCTGTGCTTGCTGTGCAGGCTGAGATTCCACTTCGTCTTCATCATCTAACACATCAAAGTCAGAGATCGTAGGCTCAATATGTTGGCTCGATTCTGTTTGCGCCGTGATGCTATCTAATACAGCAGAATCAATTGCAGGCTCTTCATGTACAGGATGCTCAATACTTGGCTGCTGTACTTGCTCTGCTTCAAATTGTTCGTACTCCGCATAATCTGGTTCAACACTGATCGGTTCTTCTGTAGCTGTATGTGGCTCTACATAGGAAGAGTAAGTGTCTGCAAATGATGGGGCTGCCTGTTCTTCAGTTCCCCAGTCATCTGCTTGTTGCGCCGCTGCTTCAAGCTCTTCTATCGTAACATTCAGTTGCTTGGTGCGTTCCAAGAGCGGATCAACGTTATCAGTGTTAACCGTATGGATAGGTTGTGTTTGAGGCTCAGGTTCAGCATAAACTGGCGCAGCATTAACCGTAGCCTTGCGTTGTGGTGGCGTCGGTTCTACCATCGCCTGTTCCGCAGGCTTATCAGGTTTCGCTTGCGGCATATAAATAGGATACTCATGCGCTGGCGCCGATTCTTTCGGTTCATCGACGTCGTATGCCGTTAAATGAGGAAGCGGCTCATCATCAATTTCATAATCTACATTATGTTTAGGCGTAGAGACTTTGTCTTCTACAAACTCATCAAGCTGAGGTTCTAAAACTTCCTGCTCTGAACCTCTTGCCTTATTTGCAAGCGCGGCAATTAGTGCTAACGCACGATCACCAAGCCATTCCACGATGTTAAGCCATGAGATGCCAGTGAAGAGCGTAAAGCCCGCTCCCCACAAGAACAGCAATACCAATGTGGTACCGAGTACATTCAATGTAGGTAAAGCGAGGCTAGACAACACATCCCCGACCACACCTCCGGATGAAAAATACCAAATGTCATCAAAATTAATATCGGCAAGACCGCAACTGGTCATAATAAGGACGACCAGACCGAGCAGCCTTGTACCCCATAGCATGAAATCAATGGGCTCATCTTCTCCTCGTTTACGGCAAATCACCCATGCAGCCGCCGCTAGCAAGAAAGGGATTGGGTAAGCGAGAGAGCCAAATGTGAAGAATAGAGTATCGGCTAGCCAAGCGCCGAAAAGGCCACCAGCATTATCGATATCCCCTCCCCATGCGGTTTGGGACCAAGAAGGATCGGCCGGACTGAAGGTAAATAGTGCAACCGCAAGCAATACCGAGCTAAGAACGCCAACGATAAAGCAGCACTCTTTTAAGCGTTGGAAGCCATTTAAGCGTGAAGACTGGGGCTCTTCACTGGTTTTGATAATGGTTTCGACTTTCTTTGCGTTCTCTTTGAACATAAATCAACTTGAATATGGAAATGAAATAGGAAATTGCAAAACATTCCGAGCGGCATCAAGCCGCTCGGTAAATTGATTTAACCATATCAAGGAGAAAAACCCAATTACTCTCTGGCGAAAGCGGAAGCATATACCGCTTTCTTTGCAAGAAATTAACGAGTTTTGATCACAAGCTGGTTAGATTGTTTCACTTCTTCCATAACAACGTATGTGCGAGTGTCATTTACGCCAGGTAGACGTAGTAACGTATCGCCCAATAGTCGGCGGTAAGCACCCATATCTGATACACGGGTTTTAAGAAGATAGTCAAAGTCACCTGAAACAAGATGACACTCTTGTATGTCGTCTAGCTTTTGAACAGCTGAGTTAAACTGCTCAAACACATCCGGCGCACCACGGTTTAGCGTAATCTCAACGAATACTAATAGTGATGCATCCAGGAACTGCGGATTCAATAATGCAGTATACCCTGTGATATACCCCTGACGCTCTAAGCGACGTACACGCTCCAAACATGGCGTTGGAGAAAGTCCCACACGTTTTGAAAGCTCAACGTTTGAAATACGACCGTCTTTCTGCAGCTCATTAAGAATGTTGCGGTCGATACGGTCTAGTTCCTTGGACGGCTTTTTATAGTTGTCTGCCATTTTTTATTCCACCTTATTACTTCCTTGCAAAAAAATATACTACAACTTTTTAATATTTGGTGCCAAATTTTACAAATCTATAACTATACTAGTTATTAATTCGACAATAACACCCTACTAACAGTTAATACAACCATTATAGAAAGAGGATACAGGATGATCATTGGCGTACCTAAGGAAATCAAGAATCACGAATATCGTGTTGGTATGATCCCAGCTAGCGTGAGAGAACTCATCTCACATGGTCACCAAGTTTTAGTTGAGACCAATGCAGGTGCCGGCATTGGTTTTTCAGACGATGATTACATCGCTGTCGGCGCATCCATTCTCCCTCATGCTGCTGACGTATTTGCGCAAGCAGACATGATTGTAAAAGTAAAAGAACCCCAAGCAGTAGAGAGAGCAATGCTCCGCGAAGGGCAAATTTTATTTACTTATTTACACCTAGCACCAGATTTTCCACAAACTGATGAGCTAATCAAGAGCAAAGCTGTCTGTATAGCCTATGAGACTGTAACAGATAATATGGGTCGTTTGCCACTGTTAGCACCAATGTCAGAAGTGGCAGGTCGGATGTCTATCCAAGCTGGTGCGCAAACGTTGGAAAAATCGCACGGCGGTCGTGGTCTGCTCCTAGGCGGCGTACCTGGTGTTGAACCTGCAAAAGTCGTTATCGTTGGTGGTGGCGTTGTTGGTGCAAACGCTGCTCGTATGGCGGTTGGCCTTCGCGCTGACGTCACCATTCTAGACCGTAACGTAGACACACTTCGTAAGCTTGACGAAGAATTCCAAGGTCGCGCAAAAGTGGTTTATTCTACTGAAGACGCTATCGAGAAGCATGTTCTAGAAGCGGACCTTGTTATCGGTGCCGTTCTAATTCCTGGCGCAGCAGCACCTAAACTGGTCACTAAAGAGCACATTGCTAAGATGAAGCCTGGTGCGGCAGTGGTTGACGTGGCAATTGACCAAGGCGGTTGTTTCGAAACTTCGCACGCGACAACTCACGCAGATCCAACTTACATCGTTGATGAAGTGGTTCACTACTGTGTAGCAAATATGCCTGGCGCAGTTGCTCGCACTTCAACATTTGCACTCAACAACGCTACACTTCCATACATCGTGAAGTTAGCAAATAAAGGCTACCGCGAAGCACTTCTAGAAGATAAAGGCTTCCTTGAAGGTCTAAACGTTATTCACGGAAAAGTAACGTGTAAAGAAGTAGCAGAAAGCTTTGACTTGGAATACGTTGAACCAACTCAAGCTATCGCTATGTTTAATTAATGACAAAATAAAACATAACTTGTCACGTTTTGTTTACAAAAGCCCACTCATAAGTGGGCTTTTTCATATAGAGCGTTTGGCTATAAAGAATAACTAAATCTTATATGCACAAATTAAAATATTTCTAGGTGTGACCGATTTAGGGCAAAACTCTGACAATCTAACACGGTAACCACGTTCTTCAAGATAAAGCACTTTATCTAATGCGAGCCAGATCTCCAACGGACGTTGAAAAACAAGTTGCACTAAGCTCATTCTCTCCATTTGCCAGAAGCGTTGTTCGCTTAACTTTTCAAAATGAGAGAAATCGATTTCTTGAGGAAGAACAATGCCTTTTTGCTCCGCTGCCCAGCGACAGAACGATTCAAAACCATCACTTAATTGCGACTTACGGATACTCGGCACAGGCTGATACTCTGCCATTCCCAAAGCTTGTCGCGTGATCAAATCAAACCCAAGACGAAACATCATTTCCTGCTGACGATGACGACGCACGCGCTCTCCTCCCGTCACCGTTTGTTGTAATGGGATACGCAGTTCTTGCTTAGACAATGAGAGAGAAGAAGCCCTGCCCGATTCCGACATCGGCTGGTATTGTTCCGACTGAATCAAGTGGTAACAACAAGGTGATATGGTCATCGCAGCAATCCCATTTTCACTGCCGTACTGCATTAGACGAACGTGAAGGTCACCGCATGCATGCAGTGCTACTGCGTGTTGCGTTGGCTTAAACACGGCTTTCGCTTTGCTATCAAACGCGTCGCCTTGAATAAACGTCATCTTCCAATGATGTTCATTGGCTGCTTGTTGTCCCGAATCGCACAGTGCTTGTTGGTATTCAAAGCTGGTTACAGGCTGATCGGTTTGCGTGGTCAGGATTCGCCCCAAGTAACCTTTACCTGAGCACCATTCTAGCCATTCTTCGCCACAGTGTTGTTGAATTGCAGCTTCACCCATCGAGCTAATTTGCTCCAACTTACGTCCCGGAATACCGTTATCTAAACCACGAGCGAGTTCCAAGCCGTTTAACGACAAAAGCTCTAAATGAGTCAGTTTTGCGAGTTGTTCAAGCTCAGGCAAAAACGGACTAAGTGCTTTTAACGCGAGTTCTGGTGCTGCTTTGTATTCTTCGATTTGAGAGGGAGTAAGAGACGCTAGCCATTGGCACAGTCGAGGATGTTGCTCCTGCCAAGGTAATGATGTGTGAATGCTGCTTTTAAAAGGCTCGAATCGCCACAAAGATTGGTTTTCGATTAAGCAGTCATTAATAAATTGAAATTGCGTTTTCATAGCTCCCCCTACAACGAGCGCATTGTAGAGGGAATCGAAACATCAATGAAGTGTTATCTCACCGGAAGCTCGATGTCTTTAAACATCTCTTCGATTTCTGCATTAGACTTCAACGAAATCGCCTGCTCAACCACTGGACGCGTTAAGTGCGGTGCAAAACGCTCCATAAAATCGAACATGTAAGAGCGTAAGAATGTACCACGGCGGAAGCCGATGCTCGTGGTGCTCGCACCAAACAAATGGCTCGCATCTATTGCAACCAAGTCACCGTCCTGCTCTTCATCCACAGCCATGCTTGCAATCACACCCACACCAATACCCATACGAACGTAAGTTTTAATGACGTCTGCATCAGTTGCAGTGAACACCACTCGCGGGGTTAAACCTTCGCGGTTGAATGCTGTATCCAGCTCTGAACGGCCAGTAAAACCGAACACGTAAGTGACTAATGGGTAAGCGGCAAGATCACTGATCGTTACTTTGTCTTTCTTCGCTAGTGGGTGGTCTTTAGGCACAACTATTGAACGATTCCAGTGATAACAAGGCAGCATGATGGCATCTTGATATAAGTGAAGCGCTTCTGTCGCAATCGCAAAATTCGCTGTGCCTTTAGCTATCGCCTCAGACATTTGTGACGGTGTACCTTGGTGCATGTGTAACGACACTTTTGGATAACGAGAAGTAAAACCTTTGATGACATCTGGCAGTGCATAACGAGCCTGCGTATGTGTCGTGGTGATATTCAGCGTCCCCATTTCTGGATGGGTGTGCTCTCCAGCCACCGCTTTGATACTTTCTACACGAGCGAGAATTTCTTGAGAGATACGTACAATTTCTTCTCCAGCTGGCGTCACTTGCGTTAAGTGCTTACCGCTACGTTCAAAAATCTGAATGCCTAACTCGTCTTCCAGCAACCGAACCTGTTTACTGATACCTGGCTGAGAGGTATATAAGCTTTCCGCCGTTGCAGATACATTCAGATTATGGTTTACAACCTCAACAATATACTTCAGCTGCTGCAGTTTCATCGTAATCCCTTACTTATTCATGAGAGAGTTTATTGGCCACTCAAGCGAGCGATATAATAATTAGTTATAACGCGTTCAAATCGAAATGAACAGCAATTTCTAACTTATACCTCAATCACATACTAATAATCTTCAAGCAAGAAACAATATGCACAAAGTTGAGCCAATAAATGACCGAAGTTCTATGATGTGACTTCTATCAGTAACTAAAACGTGGGAGAGACAAAATAATCAAACAAATAAGGTGCCGAGTAAGATAAGATTCATGTATTCTTTAACGCTAGCCGCAGAAAAGTAAAGCAGACGCAAAGATATGAATATTGGTTTAATAATCGCTTTGGTAGCCATCCTACTGGTGTTAATCCTAGGCTATAACATTATGTTGCAATATAAGGTTAAAGTTGAAACCGCAAAAAGGCAGGAAACAGCACGATATGTAGCCTTGATAGATGGTACTGAAGAGTTGATTGGTCATGCGCACCATATCCCTTTTAGTAAAGAGCTGTTGCTGTGTCTAAACAATCGTATTCTTGACGCGCTAGAGAGCATGCATGAGCTGGATCCGAAGAACAAGCAACTTGCTCAACGTATCGAAAATATGAAGCAGCAGATTACGCAGCTAAAAGAGAATGGCCCTACAGGCGAGAGTACCACTTTCAAGATGCCGAGTAGTGATAAACAAGCTATCGTCATGCTTAAGCTGGTTAAACGACTTCGCGACACTATCCGTAACGAGCACAACAAAGGCCGATTGGATACCCAGACCTACGTCACCGAAAATGCGCGCTTGGAAACGATGCAAATTCGCATCAACATTGAAAATGTCATCAAAAGAGCAAACGACTCTATCTCTCGTGGCCAACCAGGCACCGCGCTTCAACTGCTGCGTAAAGGTATCGATGCTTTGAGCACTAAGAGCGATCCTTATTCTATTCAAGCGAAACAAAAGCTTGAAGAGATGTTAGGTGACTTAGATAAAAAGCGCCAAGATAAAAGCGATGCCGAAATGCAGCAGATTGCTGACAAAGAGCGTGACAATGACATGGAAGCACTCTTCGGCGAGAAGAAAAAGTGGTAACATTCACTTCAGGTCAAGAAAGGCTGCAATTGCAGCCTTTTTTCTATCCGCAAGACAACGGATATGCCCAATAAAAATGTGAAGTACTAAAACTAAAATGATGAATCTAGACGCCTATCAAGATCTTCTTGCTCCCATTAACCAATTTCTGCAATGCAGTACACCTGATGAATGGGTAGAGGAAGCAAAGAAACCAGAGAACCTTCAAACCATTTTGTTAGACCACCTACTGTGCGAACTAAAAGCTGGCCAATCTGCCATGTTTTTAATTCGTAAGTATGCCGTTGACCAATCCAGTTCACATGCTCTACTTGACTGGTTTAAGCCCTACGAAGATTTTGCTTACCGTAACGTAGGCTCATTGGAAACTTTAAAAGGCAAGAGCAATATTTCTAAGTCAATCATGGCTAAGTCCGACTCACCATACAGCCAAGATTTGATCGATAAGATGGTGCTTTTGATAAAAGAGGAGTTACACCACTTTTATCAAGTTTTAGAGATCATGGAAAGTCGTGGAATTGAGTATAAAAATATTCCAGCAAGTCGCTATGCTAAAGGACTGATTTCGCATATGAAGACTTATGAGCCGGAAACGCTGATCGATAAACTCATCATTGGTGCGTACATCGAAGCCCGATCTTGTGAGCGTTTTGCCAAACTAGCACCACATATGGATGACGATATCGCAAAGTTCTACATTTCTTTATTACGTTCAGAAGCACGCCATTACCAGGATTATCTTGTATTAGCGGAGCAAATCGCAGGCAAAGATATCAGCGAGCGCATCGCCTACTTTGGACGTATAGAGGCAGATTTAATTTCTACGCCAGATACAGATTTTAAGTTTCACAGTGGTATTCCAGCCTAGCGAGCATATTCTCCCAAGGTTGAGCATACTCTGAACTTATATAGACAGAGAATAAATAAGCCGGAAATTTCGTCCGGCTTATTTATTGTAGCAATGAGGTTAGGAATAAAGCTGAAACACAACAACTAGAGCTGGAATGAACCCATTCGAGTTTTCAAGTTGTGCGCTAGGCTACTAATCTGCTGACAAGCCACAGCCGTTTGTGAAGCTCCCTCAGCCATCTCTGTTGAAGCACTATTAATATGCTCCACACTGCGATTCAGCTCTTCGGATACAGAATTCTGCTCACTGCACGCCGTTGCGATTTGTGTGCTCATTTGCGCTATGTTATCGACAGAATGTTCAATTTCTTTTATCTGGCTATCAGCGTCATTAACTTGCTCAACACACTGAGAAATACCCTCCTGACAATCACGGCTTGAATGCCCTATTTTACTGCTGCTCTCTTGTAGCTGATTAACAATTTCCACAATTTGTGAAGTGGAGTCTTGAGTGCGTTGCGCCAGAGAACGAACCTCATCTGCCACAACAGCAAACCCACGACCTTGTTCACCAGCCCGAGCGGCTTCAATTGCGGCGTTCAGTGCTAACAAGTTTGTTTGCTCGGCAATCCCGCGGATCACATCGACGACCACATTGATATTGTTTGAGCTCGATTCAAGCTCACGTGCCAGTTCATCTGATTCTTGGATCGTATGTGATACACGCTCAATTACTGCGATAGTTTGTTGTAACGTCGCCGTTCCTTGCTTTGCCACTTCCGCAGCCGAATAAGCAGAGGTTGCGCCAACTTCGGTATTTTGTGCCACTTCACTTACAGCAGCTTGCATCTCTGTCATCGCAGAAGCCACCGAGCTAAGTTCAATTTGTTGATTTTGCATACCAGAGGCGGTCTGAGAAGAAATAGCACTCACTTCCTCTACTGCTGCCGTTAGCTGAATCGTTGAGTCATTAATCTCAGAAACCAACGAATGTAAGTTTGTTTGCATACCGACAAGCTCTTTGAGCAGCGTTCCTAACTCGTCTTTGCTCAATTCGCTTTCGTCGATTTGATTATTCAATTGACCCTTGGCGATTTTGGAAGCGAATTCCAGTGCTCGATCAACAGGCCCGCAGATGACTCGAGAAAGCAACATGGCAGACATTACCATGACCAATGCGACGACAAGCGCACCAACAGCAGCGCTGTATTGTGTAAATGCCGCTTCACTTTGTACTTCTTCGCCAATCAAATTTACCAACTCATCGTTCAACGCGAGGGTATCATCCAAGCTGCTCAACGCTTTTGAGTAGGTATCGAAACTTGATAAAATTACATCATTTGCACTTTCAGCATCGCCTTGGCTTAGCAATACGTTGTAAGTCTTCGTTTCTTTGATGTATTGATTCCAAGTTTCTTTAAAAACGCTAAAGGACTGCGTTTCACGCTTATTAAGGTCGAGCTTTTCGTATTCTGCAATACCAGCCTGCACATCAGAACGCCATTGGTCGAGGCCTTTTAACCACTCACCAATTTTGGGGTGATTTGCGTTTGGCAATAAAGAGAACTCATCTTTACGCACTTTAGTAATATCAACTTGGATACCTTTCAAAATCGCAACAGAAGGTAAACTTTTATCTGTTAGCACTGAGATGTCTTTATTCAGTGTTAACAAACCTTGCACCAACATTACTGACACTAAACCAAACACGGCAAAAACGGTTAAATAACTAACCGATATTTTCTTTACGACACTTAAGTCTTTAATACGCATGCACTTTCTCCCCGCAGCCTTTCCAAACCTCTCACTTAAGTGAAAGCTTAACCTCTAAAACGCACTGTTTTTTGCGCTCGATATCATTGAACGCTCTTATATACATCGGCTTGAGAGATCAAATCTTGACCAGTAATTGATAGTTTTATCACATGCTATTTTAAAGATAGGGTCGTATGCTCCGTATTGTGTCTACATCTTTTCATGAGCGCTTCTCGGCGCAGATCCAAGATCTCATCGATGAGCTTTTCTTTCGCGTTTATCCCAAAATGCTGGGCATAATTTTTTACTTTTGCTATCTCATTAGGCTGCAAGCGGTACACCTCTTTCTTTAAACGCGCTTCTGCTTCACTTCTAATCAGACCTTGCTCTTGTAACAATTTAATGATGGTTTCATCGGTTGGATTTACTGCTCTAGCCATGGTGCTCCATCTATCAATTTGAGTTCTAGCCATATGGCTAGATGAATGACGCCGCACAACTTATAGAGCAAAGATGACAGCTTGATTGCAGTGAATGCAATTCGTTGACTGTTGGTATTATTTTCCACCGCTTCAACGGCAACACACTCAATACCTCCACCCTCACCATTGAATAAAGATCACATTCTGATAACAATTTTCAGCACTGACTTAGATGTCATCCATATTTAACGTGCAAGTAACATTTATAAACAAGAATGATTGCTCTAGTTCAAATGATGGAAAAATAAGATGAAATTTTCGCAGTGGAGCCTTTTAGTAAGTAGCTTGATAGCGTTACCCAGCATTGCAGATACCGACGTTTACCTAACGAATAACTCTGATCAACCGTTAACTATTCAAGTAAAACATGAAGGCAGTGATTTGCTTCAATACGGAGAAGAGTGGCAACAACATATGCAGGTACTTGGTCCGTGGGAAACTAAATCTGTATTAAGCTTCAACCGCTGGGAGGGCGTGAAATCAAATCAAACTTACCGTTTTGAAACTGTGGTTTCTAGCCCCGAAGGTGAAAGCATAACACTCAATCAAATAATGGAAGGCCATTGGTACAATTCGACCATTGAATACGGCTTGTCCGCAGCCGATGTCGAGTTATCTCTCAAAGATGATCGTAACATTCATCGTGCCAACACTAACGCTTTTGGTGCGAGAGAAACCGAACTGGCATTTAAGTCAGACAGTACCGCTCGATATGATGATCTTTACTACACCATCACGCCAAGCAAGGTAGCGGAATCTGTCGACAACGAAGAACAAAACCTTAAGTTGATGACTTATAACATCTGGGCGTTGACGGCTATTGCATCGCACATTGGAGATCGTTACGAACTGATTCCTCAACATGTAAAAGGTTACGATGTTTTGGCACTGCAAGAGGTGTTTGCCAGCGGCCGTGAAGCATTCTTACGTGAGTTAGCCAAGGAATATCCTTACCAAACAAAGATGTTAGATAAAGAAGGCGTTAATATTCATGATGGTGGCGTAATCATAGTTAGTCGCTACCCTATCGTGAATGAAGCGCAATATGTCTTTCCCGATTGCTCTGGTACAGACTGCTTTGCCGATAAAGGCGTAAATTATGCGGAAATAATTAAAGGTGGTCAGGCTTATCATGTGTTTGCTACCCATACCGCATCTTTCGATACAGACACCGCCCGTGAGTATCGTCAGCGCCAGTTCAAACAAATCCGCACACTCGCCCAATCTCTTAACATTCCTTCAAGCGAAACTGTGGTATACAGCGGCGACTTTAACGTAAACAAAAGAAAGTTTCCTGGTGACTACCAACAAATGATCGCTAACTTAAGTGCCATAGAGCCTCACTACTCTGGTTACACGGAGTCAACCTTTGATCCCCGTATCAATAACTTCGCAGGTGAAGCGTTATCAGGTGGCGAAAACGTGGAATACCTTGACTATGTTATGGTGAGTAGTGAATACGGGGTGAAATCATTCAATGACAACCGTGTAGACGTACCGCGCACAACCGCAGAGAGTTTATGGAAACACTACAACCTTTCTGACCATTTCCCAGTAAGCTCAACAATCAAGCCATGAAGAAAATCGCTTTGATAATCATGTCCGCCATTATGGCGGGCATGATATTTTTAACTTTCAGTCACGATGTTCAAAAAGAAGAGCTCGCTTCCTCTCCTTCCCCTAAGACAAAAAATCAGAATGTCTCCAGTACATCACCACAAACAAGCAGCATCGTGCCCGATACAGATACTTCACCACAAACCGCTAAGCTCCCTTCCACAGTTCAAATAACGACTGAGCGATTAACTCAACTCAAAGGCAGGAAACTTGTCGCCGAACTTGAGACGTTTTGGCAAGAGTGTATGTTGAACCGTAGTTGTGAAGAGCAGGTCGCCTTGTTTGAGGCGCATTTATCTTCAGCTCGATTCCAGCTTTTGGCGAACTACCCTCAGCTCAGCAGCCAATGGCAAGAGAGTGTAGGAAATTTGTTATTTGATGAGCAACAATCACTGGCGTCGCGTGTTGCACAGCTGAAGAACGAAGCAAGAAGCATCTGGGGGGAATTGGCTGATGTTGTTTTTGCGGATGAGTTCGCGCTGTACGATTTCAACTTAGAAGCCCAAAAGCTGGACACTCAAAGCCCAGATAACTTTTTGCGAGCTTTCGAGCAACTCACCATTGACTGGCAAGAACATGCAGGTGCTATCGGGCTAACAAGCGACCAGGAAAAATATGAGCGTGCGGTCACCCTGATTCCTAATAGTATGAGCCTACCAGATCGCTTGGCGATCATCGCAGAGCTAGAACGAACTTACTTAACGAAAGAAGAAACTAAAAACATTCACGCTCGTGAGCAACAAATTGCTGAGCAAAAAGAGCAAGTCAGAGGTTACCAACAAGCATTGCAACAACTTGAGTCCAGGCTCAGAAAAGAGAGAGCCACAAGCCATTCAAATTTGTCAGAACCGGAATGGCAAAGCTATTACCAACAAGAAGTCGCGGATTTTCGTCGTGAATTTTTTTCTTCTTAATAATGCGCTTTGACTGACTGGGAACTTAAAAAGGCACGTTGCTAACCAGCCGTCGTGCCTTATGTTCAACTCTCTACTTTTAATTCAGAACAAATTTAAACCAAATACATCTTTCACATCAAATAGCACTTTTTCGGTTTTCTCGCGAGAACGCTCACTACCTTGTTTTAAAATATCAATCAGCTGCGCTTTATCATTCAAATACATAGCGCGCTTTTCTCGAATAGGGCGAAGCATTTCTTGTAAGCATTCTTCTAACACTTTCTTGGTCAAACCATCACCTAATCCACCTCGTCGATAATGGTCTTTTAGCTGTTCGACATAATTTTTATCAGGATGAAAAGCATCGAGGTAGATGAATACAATATTCCCTTCGACTTGGCCAGGGTCCTCAATTTTCAGATGATTGGGATCGGTATACATAGATTTCACTGCCGCGGAAATCTCCTTTTCGGAGGCGCCTAAGTTGATTGCGTTCCCCATGCTTTTAGACATCTTATTTTTACCGTCAGTACTCGGCAAACGAGGTGCATCGCTAAGTAATGGACGGCATTCTCTAAGAACCTCTTTTCCACCCAGATGGTTTATTTTTCTCACGATTTCATTAGTTTGCTCTAACATCGGCAGTTGGTCATCACCCACTGGTACTAGCGTCGCATGAAACCCCGTAATATCAGCAGCTTGAGAAATTGGATACGTTAAAAAGCCTGCGGGAATAGAGCGTTCAAAACCTTTACTCTGAATCTCATTTTTAACCGTAGGGTTTCGCTCTAATCGTGCGATAGAAACAAGATTACTGTAATACATTGTCAACTCGGCTAACGCTGGAATTTGAGACTGCAACGTGATCGTAGTTTGAGCGGGGTTGATACCAACAGCCAAATAATCTGCAACGACGTTGAGAATATTAGAGGATACCTTTGATGGATTATGCGCGTTATCCGTCAACCCTTGCATGTCCGCGACCAAGATCGTTTGCTCGTGCTCCGTTTGCAATTTGACTCGTTGTTGCAATGAACCAATATCGTGCCCTAGGTGTAATGGACCTGTTGCTCGATCTCCGGTAAGTATAATTTCACGCTGAGATGTATTTTTATGGGTATTCATATTTGTCTCCAAGTAATTAATAGATCGCTACTGGAGATAAAAAGATCAAACACTCTTAGCTACCATCCAGCAGCTTAAGAATGTAAGTATTCCGCGCCGCTCTATTTAGAGCGCCACCAAGAGAAGGTTGTTAATGAAGGGCGAACGTGTATTTTCATGTTTTTTAAACTAACAGCACACACCGCAGAACTCAATCTGTTTTGTACTGAATTAGTGTGAGTGTTCCAACAGCCAATTAAGAGGATTACATTGGTAAAGACATCGCAATGACCAAAACCGCACCAAATACCGAACCAGAGACAAACGCACACAGTACAGTTTTGTTGTGTTTCCTTTTCATTGATGAACTCCTATCCATAACTACGATGACCAGCCCTCACATCTAATACGCATGTGGATGCATCACGACAACGAGTTAACCAACATATCGCACGTAGGACCAGTACCGCTTTGTTAAATTGGGACCTCGTCCATAACTTGGAGTGTAAATGACTCCGGAACCTACAACAGAAGAAAATTTCATCACGTTACTGTCCTACCCTCCGGGTTTGTGGCTTAATAGGCAGCAGGAACACTTTTTTCTTTTGCTGCGGATACTTACATGGAAGCTGTTTTACATCAGTTGCAATTCTCTTTGTCGATAACCGGACCTATCTGTTTGATGTTGGTACTTGGCGTTCTTTTTAAGCGCTTTGGTCTAATCAACGATAATTTTATCGAAGTAGGCTCTAAACTGGTGTTTCAAGTTACCTTGCCTGCAATGTTATTTGTCAGCATTGTGGCTTCAGAACACGACTTTTCCGCGGCAAGTGGATTCGTCAATTTCGGCGTCATCGCTAGTATTTCGTTTTTCATTTTCACCTACCTTTCCGTCAAACTTCTGTTCAAAGCATCGCCTGACCAAGGCGTTCTCATCCAAGGTGGGTTCCGAGCAAATACAGGTATTATTGGTATCGCTTACGTTGCCAATGCGTATGGTTCTCAAGGTGTGGCGCTAGCAGCGCTCTATGTCGCGGTCACCACATTTATTTATAACGTCCAAGCGGTAATTTGCTTATCGCCCAAGGGGGCAACGTCTGCCTCGCAAGCAGCAAAGATGATGGGCCGAACACTGACTAGGAATCCGCTCATAATCTCCATTGTTCTAGGAATGGCTTTTTATTTACTCGCTATTCCAGTACCGAATGTGGTTATTGACGCAGGAGACTACTTGTCCAAAATGACATTGCCTTTGGCGCTGTTGTGTACGGGTGGCTCACTTGACTTTAGCTTGATGAGAAAAGAGAAAGGTCCATCTTGGTTTGCGAGCAGTTACAAGCTCATCGTAGCGCCAGTCATCATCACCATGGGAGCTTACTTAGTAGGATTTCGAGGAATTGAGCTAGGTATTCTTTTCTTTATGAACGCCTCTCCAGTCGCTGCTGCCAGCTATGTCATGGCGCGTTCCATGGGAGGCAATGCCACGTTAGCTGCAAATATCATCGCACTCACTACGGTGCTTTCTACCGTGACCTGTACGTTGGGCATCCTATTTCTTAAGTTCTACAGCTTAATATAATTGGTCCGCGATAAAATAAAGACGCTAAACGGCATTGATGTAAGTTACTGGTCGTGATTCGCAAAAGTGAGCTTTCTTACCAGACGAAAAAATTCACTCGCTTCAGATTCCGACAAACAAGAAAAAAACTCTTTCTGTAAATTCGTCATGATTTGATGAACTTGCTTTAAAGCATTTGCTCCCTCTTTTGTCATGCTTAGCATTTTAAGGCGCTGATTCGATTTACTTTTAGAAACTTGAACAAACCCTCTCTTTTCCAGATTGTCCACCATCCGCTTTGCTACACTTCGCTCAGTTCGAACCGCATCAGCCAACGCTTGCTGGCTCATAGGTTGAAATTCTTCTAAAGCGGCCAGTGCACTTGCCATTTCTAGTGTCATCAAATTTTGCCGAGACAGCTCGGCTTGGGCACGATTGCGGTACATGCGCTGCATCACACCGCAGACAAACATAGGGCTTTGATCCAAAACGGAAATTGGGGAAATTTTCTGATCTTTCATCGTCGTTTTTCTTCTTTAGGCTTTCATTCGGCCGAAAAGGCTGTGCTGATACTGCACACAACACGCCGTCTTTCAGGCTCGCGTCATAGACGGTAACCACCAAGTGAAAACATAAAATAAAGAGCGCCGAAGCGCCCTTTAATCGTGTTTATTATCACTAGTATAACTCAGTTAAAACAAGCAAGTCCTACTCGCTTTGCTGAGTGGGTTTAGTGCTGGTCTCAGACAACTCTGCCTCCGACTCTTTTCTCGCACGTCGATCAAACAATCGCTCAACCACTACAAAGAAGATTGGGACGAAGAATATACCCAATATCGTGGCACTGATCATGCCACCAAGTACGCCGGTACCCACTGCGTTTTGACCTGCCGATCCCACACCTGAACTAATAGCTAGTGGTACCACACCCAAACCAAAAGCAAGCGATGTCATGATAATTGGGCGCAGACGAACGCGAACAGCATGTAAGGTTGCTTCGATAAGCCCAGCGCCTTTCTCGTAGTAGTCCTTTGCAAACTCAACAATCAGAATGGCGTTTTTGGTTGCCAAGCCGACCGTAGTTAATAAGCTCACCTGGAAGAACACATCGTTATCCATACTGCGCGTCATTACCGCAAGCACAGCACCAAGCACACCAAGAGGAACAACTAACACCACGGCGAAAGGTACTGACCAACTTTCATACAAAGCGGCAAGAACTAAGAATACGACGAGGATAGATAGCGCATATAGCATTGGCGCTTGGTTTCCGGAAAGGCGCTCTTCATACGAAATACCATTCCAGTTCACCGTGAAACCTTCTGGTAGCTTTTCTACCATTGCTTCAATTTCTTCCATGGCTTCACCAGTACTTACACCAGGAGCTGCACCGCCTTGAATATTCATTGCTGGCAAACCATCAAAGCGCTGCAAAAGAGGAGAACCATAGGTCCACTCGCCACTCGCAAAAGCAGAGAAAGGCACCATCTCTCCCTTAGCGTTGCGTACGTACCATGAATCGAAGTCTTTTGGCTGCATGCGGTATTCCGCATCACTTTGCACCATCACTTTCTTCACACGACCGCGGTCAATATAATCGTTAATGTAAGCCCCGCCCCATGCAGCTGACAGGATTTGGTTTACGTCATTGATACTGACATCCAAAGCACGAAGTTTGACGTGGTCAATGTTCACTTTGTACATTGGCGCATCTGCCTGACCGTTTGGACGAACACCGACAAGTTTCGGGTTTTGTGCTGCCATGCCCAGAAGTTGCCCTTGAGCCGCAACTAATGCATCGTGCCCTTTATTCAACGAGTCTTGGAGATAGAAATCGAAACCTGTCGAGTTACCTAGCTCTTGAATCGCTGGAGGGGCGAACGCAAACACCAAAGCTTCTTTAATGGTAGAGAAGTACCCCATCGCTCGGCCCGTAATGGAAGCCGCATCAGCGCCAGGCGCTTCACGCTCAGACCAATCTTTCAGGCCGATAAATGCCATCCCCATGTTTTGGCCTTGACCTGCGAAACTAAATCCAGCAACGGAGAAGACAGATTTTACATTGTCTTTTTCGTCTACTAGGTAAAAGTCACGCATTTTCTCAAGTGTTTTTTCCGTCTGTTCTTGTGTTGAGTTAGGCGGCAAAATAGCCATTGAGAATACTGTGCCTTGGTCTTCATCTGGCAAAAATGACGTTGGAAGGTTCATAAATAACCAGCCAGCACCTGCACTCATTGCCAAAAATACAACCAACATGCGACCTGTGCGTTTTAGAAGTTTGGCAACGCCGGTTTCATAGCCTGCTGTCATCGCATCAAACTTGCGGTTAAACCAGCCAAAGAAGCCTTTCTTCTCTAGAAGCTCAGCATCGCCTTTTTTCAGCAACGTAGCACACAATGCTGGAGTCAGAATTATCGCAACCAAAACGGAAAGCGTCATAGCCGCCACAATAGTTATTGAAAACTGACGGTAAATAACCCCGGTAGAACCAGACATAAACGCCATAGGGACGAATACCGCTGAAAGCGTCAAACCGACACCAATCAGGGCACCAGTAATCTGTCCCATCGATTTTTTGGTCGCTTCTTTGGGCTCTAAACCATCTTCATGCATCACACGCTCGACGTTTTCTACCACAACGATGGCATCATCCACCAGCAAACCGATAGCCAGAACCATCGCGAACATGGTTAACGTGTTTACGCTAAATCCAGTCGCGTACAAAATAGCGAAGGTTCCGAGCAATACGACAGGCACTGCGATCGTTGGAATGATCGTCGCACGGAAGTTCTGCAAGAACAGGTACATGATTAAGAACACAAGAAGAATGGCTTCTAATAGCGTTTTAACCACTTCTTGAATCGAGGCTTTGACGAATGGCGTTGTTTCAAATGGGTAAGCAATCTGCAACCCTTCTGGGAACGTTGCACTCAGTTGCTCTAAGCGCTCTTTTACCGCATTGGCGGTCTCAAGCGCGTTTGCGCCAGTACCTAATGAAATACCTAACCCCGATGCTGGGAAGCCATTATATTGGCCTCGAATATCATAACTTTCTGCACCACGCTCAACGCGAGCTACATCTTTCAAATAAACATTCGAACCACTGGCGTCGGACTTAAGAATGATGTCTTGGAACTCTTCTACACTGCTCAAACGACTTGCAGAAGAAATCGTAGCATTCAACAACTGACCTTCCTGCGCAGGTGCCGCACCCAGTTGACCTGAAGAAACTTGCGCGTTCTGTTCACTGATCGCGTTCGCTACATCGATTGCGGTCAAGTTGAACTGCGTAAGCTTAAAAGGGTCCAGCCAAACTCGCATTGCATACTGCGCACCAAACGCCTGCACTTGTCCTACGCCAGTTACACGACTTATCGGGTCTTGAATATTCGTTACAACAAAGTCGCCGATATCGTTTTCTGTAAAGTCAGGATCTTCAGAATAAACTGCGACAACCATGAGAAATGCCGTATTGGATTTATTGACGACAATACCTTGGTTTTGTACCTCCATCGGCAATGAAGTCAATGCCAATTGCAGTTTGTTCTGCACCTGTACTTGCGCGATATCAGGATCAGCTTCGCTATCAAACGTCAGGGTAATTGTCGCATTACCAAATGCATCACTGCTCGATGATAGGTAGCGAAGGTAATCTAATCCTGTCATGTTTTGCTCGATAACCTGCGTTACCGAGTCTTCAACGGTTTTTGCTGATGCACCTGGATAGCGAGCACTGATGGTGATCGTCGTCGGTGAAATCGTTGGGTATTGCGAGACGGGTAAATTGAATAATGACATTACCCCCGCCAACATCGTTAGAATCGCGAGAACCCAAGCAAATACCGGACGATCGATAAAAAATCGTGCCATGATTACTCCTGTTCACCGTTTTGGATAGTTACCGAACTGCCTGGCCCTACCTTTTGTAAACCGGCGGTAATGACTTTATCACCCGCGTTCAAACCATCAATAATGCGCCATTGGCTATTGATCGCTTCGGCAGTCTTCACTGGTTTCGCTTCCACTTTGTTCTCGCCATTAACCGTCATCACTGTCGCTTTACCTGTCGCATCACGAGATACCGTATTTTGTGGTATTAGAATCGCATCAGGGTCGACACCAGTAATGACCGTCGCACGAACAAACATTCCAGGTAGCAACAAACCGTCAGGGTTTGGGAATTCGGCACGAAGCGTCACGCTGCCCGTACTTTCGTTCACATTGACCTCAGTAAATTTCATTGTGCCTCTGTGTTCGTAAGTGCTGCCATCTTCAAGCATCAATGTAACTTGCGCAGAGTCATCTTCTTGCATATGGCCTTGGGAGAGTGATGCTTTCAAACGCAGCAGTTGCGCGGATGATTGCACAATATCAACATTGATAGGGTCAAGCTGCTGAATGGTCGCTAATTTGGCAGCTTGGTTAGCCGTAACCAACGCACCCGCTGTCACACTCGATTTACCGATCACCCCGCTAATCGGAGCTTTGACTTGCGTGTAATCTAAGTTGATTTTTGCTGTGTTGATCTTGGCTTTTGCAACTAGGACCTGCGCTTTCGCTTCTTTGTATGCCGCTTCTGCTTCATCCAAGTCTTGTTGGCTGATGGATTTTTTGGTGATCAAGGTTCTGTAACGCTTCACCGTGGCATAGGTCGACTCTGCCGCAGCTTGCGCACGGATTAATTCCGCTTCAGCGCTCAGCAAATCCGCCTGAAATGATGAATCATCAATTTGATATAGCGACTGTCCTTGTTCAACAAGGCCACCTTCAACAAAATTTCGCTCCGAAATAATGCCAGTGACTTGCGGACGAACTTCTGCTTCTTTGAATGCTCTGCTACGACCCGGCAGCTCTACTGTCAATGCTTGGCGCGTTGGCTGCACTGTTAAAACTTCTACTTCGGTTGCGGGCGCAGGACCACCACCTTGGCTCGATCCTTCTTCGCTAGGTTGACATCCAACCACAAAAAGGCTCGACGCAATCAGCAGAGATAGCGTGGTTTTACGTCTCATGAATTTTTCTCTCTTATCTACCGACAAGCCTTCAAGATTCCTTATTAAAAGCTTCTAGAATGACTTAATAATGACTAAAGGATGTATATCCAGAACAAATTAATTAGGATGATAAATACCCAGTGTTGTACATACAACAAAATTTACAGTTCTATACGCTTACGAAAAACGTTTATGGTAAAGGTGTTATGAAGTTCTCAAATTTGAAGATTTTGGGTTGGAAATCACATTTTCCTGTGTGCAATTGCAATGGTTAAAAAGCAGCAAAAGTGATGATAAAAGCATCATCACGCTGTACAGAGTTTGTGACCGCTGTCCAGGGTTATTTGCCCACTCTGGTATACGAACTAAAGTGAGAAAGGAACGTAAATATAGTCGAAATTTCACAGGTCAGGTTCGCCACTTATCTAAAAAATAACCCGCTAAGAAGCGGGTTATTTCGTCAGTGAGATTGCTGTTCTCAAGCTTATACTTTGAACTGACTGACCTGATGATCTAAACGTTGAGTTTGCTCTGACAACATGGCTAAAGAAGCTTGCGCTTGGTTTACGATTTCCACAATTGAAGTGCTACTGTCTGCAATGCCTTGTACGTTGCTATTTACTTCGTCACTTACTGTACTTTGCTGGCTCGCAGCCGTTGCAATGTGTGTATTCATCTCGTTCATACGTGAAATCGCGTTCAAGATTTCAGAAAGGGATTCACTCGCTCGGCCAGCGGACTTGATCGTTTCATCACTGCTATTTTGGCTACCGCGCATCACTTCTACAGCTTGTCCTGCACCAGATTGTAGCTTTTCAATCATGGTTTGGATTTCTCCCGTACTCTGTTGCGTACGACTGGCTAAAGAACGAACCTCGTCCGCTACGACAGCAAAGCCTCGCCCTTGCTCTCCAGCGCGAGCCGCTTCAATGGCTGCGTTAAGCGCTAATAAGTTTGTTTGCTCGGCAATACCACGAATTACATCCAGTACGGACGCAATGTTACTCACATCATGATCCAATGTGTTAATGACGTGGCTTGCGCTTTCGATTTCACTTGCGAGGCTACGAATTGAGCTAACCGTTTGATCCAAAATAACATTGGTATTGGTAAGTTCATCATTCGCTGTTTGGCTCGCAACCGCAGCTTCGTTAGCGCTATCGCTTACATTTCTGCTGGTGACTTGCATTTCATGCACTACCGCCTCGCTATCTTTTTGCTGAGAAACGGTCGAGTTCGCGATGGTCGTGGTCAACGAGCTAAGATTTGCCATTTCGTTACGTAAGGTATTTGAGCTTTCAATTACCTGAGCGACTGTCACTTGAATTTTGGACACAAACTGGTTAAATGCGTCTGCTAAATTGCCAATTTCGTCTTGTGTTTTTACATCGATTCGCTGACTTAGATCACCTTCACCGGACGCAATTTCTGTCATCGCATTTTTAATATCATTGATAGGCTTCACAACCGTTTGCAACAACAAAAACGCCATCGCAATAGCGGCCAGAATAACAATCACAATGCCCGCTTCAAGAATGAGTTCTGCTCTTGTTGCAGCCGCTGATATTTCGTCCTTCAATTGGCTTTGCTTTTCTTCTATTGCATCTTTTACAACGTTAAGCTGCGCTCTAACCTCGATAAATTGGTCTTCAAAGGTATGTTTGTGCTCATTGTAGTAACCACGCCATTGAGATTGAGGTAAACGTAGCATCGCCTCATAACTTGCTAACCATTTTTCACCCAAAGAGACAAGCGTTCGAACTTCATTACCATGTGTAGAAGGCGTCACACCGGCTTGCGATAGCTCAATCATTTGTTCCATACGCGGCAGCGCTTTGTATGCGTTGTCTTTGTATTCACCGATGTGGTGATCAATATCGGTTTGAGTATCAGAAAGAGCAACACCTTGGATTGCAGATGTAGCTTGGTAAAGATCGCGGTAAGCATCCTCAATCGTTAATAAGTTCGGCACGATCTGTTCGTTGAGTGTCTCACTCAATTCAGATTGCTTCCAACTTGTCATAACGTTTAATACAGAGCTCACAATAAACAATCCAATAATCAATGACAGCGGAATCACTATCTTCTGCTTGATCGTTAAGTTCTGGAACATGAATAGACTCTCTTTATTTATGGTATACAAACTGCCGGAAATTATATCAAACAAATAGAGTATACTATTAGGTAAAAGAGGCTATTCAACATGAAATCTAATGACTTTTTGACAAGGGTTCTAATTTCAACAATTAGTTGATTTTATACAAAATTTAACAAAGAGATCTTTTCAAAAGATGCAAATTAAAATGCTCTTTCAAAACGAAAAATATGTAACAGAAAGTGAATTAAAAGGGACCACATTTTGAAGAATAGATCGACTCAATGATTTACTGAGAACACATACAAAACACAGTTCTTGGATTGAGCACCACCGCGGAATATGCAAAGGTCCGAACATTTCTTCTAAAGCTCAAAAAAACCATTGTTTATCTGACGTATTTAAGGGTACTCCTTGATGATGTTAGTCGTGATGTTGGCAGACAGGATGCTTACAAGTTTTCGAAGTTAACCAGTAGCACAGTGAACGATTCAGATTTTCTTGAGCGCCAAGGCAATAAAAAAGTTTGCTATTTTCCTCTCAAGAGACGCATTAAAGAAAATAATGCAACCTAGTCACAAAGTCTTGCTACATCTTCAGAAAAGAATGATGTTGCTAAACAAATCTGGTGCAGCATACACATTGAAGCTAAACTCGTTTAAGGAACTTTTTCATATCAATATGAGAAAACATAGATTTCTCAAAGTTACACCGACCATTCAACGATTAAACTAATGTTAGCGTACCGGTACGTCCAAAAACTCCATGCATGAACCATTTGAAAGAGCCAAAATGTTCCAACCCAACTTCGCCTCAGTGGAGTGGCGAGTCGTTTCGCTCGCTCTCCTACTCTCTCTTCCTAACACAGCTCAAGCGGATCCACTAGATAAGGAAATTAGCAACCTTCTCCAACAACGTTTTTCTATCGCGGTTTTGCTGTCCGACACTGACGCAATTGCGTTTGGTATTGGCGACTTTGATCCGAATGCATTATTTGATACCGCCAACCCAGAGTTCGGGACTGACGAGTCAATCAATGAACGTCGAAGCAAATCCGTATATGTTCTCCCTTACACGACTAACTTTGACATAGAGGGCAGCGAGGACTTACATGAGCTGTCGTTTAAGGCATTTACGATACAAACAGAGAATGATCTCAAACTATTCGGCACAAGTAAGGATCTTCTCAAGGAAAGGACATACGGTGCATCGATTGGTTATGGGTATCTATACAAAGCAAGTGAAAACGTCACCCTTAGCACCAGAACGACGACTCACCTTATGCGTTATAAAAACTCATTCTCTACCGATAATAAACTTTCATCCATCATTGGAAGAATCCTAGACGGCCGTGCCGTTAACGTTTCAGCATGGGCGGCAATAGTTCAACCATCCATTAAAGCCAAATACACGTCTCCCACAATTTGGGGGAAATGGCATGCCAGTTCGACATTGAATTCATTCATTGGGCACAGCTGGGGAAGCGCAAATAACGGCAATATAGGCAACCCTAAAGGTTGGTACCTATCTAATGAAATCACCGGTTACTACAATATTTATCACGGTGAGCAGGCTTTATTTACCGGGATTAAAAGAGTCGACCTTTCGCATGATTTAAGCGATGAACTGGGAAGTCCGCATTACTACGAAGCTTCTATAGGATGGCTATTTTATGCACCAAAGCCCTTTGATTGGTTGGACAATTTCGGCATAGGCGTTAACTTCAACTACGGCTCGACTCTCAGAGGCGGCAGCATTCAGCTTTACTACAACAAACAATAAAGCCGTCAATACAGGAACCAGTTGGTAGCATATATAACAAGAAGAACGAGAAGACACAAAAGGAATGGCAGAGTTAGCGTCTTCGCAAACTTTTTCATGAGACTTGGGTTATCAAACACCACACCTTCCGCTTCTCTTACTCTTCGCTCTTCGTCAAAATGCCATTTAATGGCTAAGTAGGCTCCTATCCCTAATACAATAAGCTTAAAAGCTCCAGCAAAGTAAGGAAAGAAATTAGCCCAACTGTCATTCATTATCCATCTCCATCAAATTCAATATCAGCTTTGCGGTGGCAGAATCCAAAATTCATGTAGAATGCCCCCCTCAAAGTCAGACTCTCTGGCTAGCGCCAGTCTACTGCTCGAGATAGCTGTCCACAACTCTCTTTACCATATCGGCATCTATTAATTATTTAATAAATAATAAGAAAGACACTAGCACACTTGCTGAAAAGTAAGTGTCAGTTTGGATTGAAACTCATCAGAAATCGAAAATGGTCCGCAGTCGACTTGTTGATCTAGTGAAAGCCGAATTACCTAGCGCCAAATCGTTCGCTAGTATAAAAATGTAGCCTATCGCACTTCTGGTCGAGTGCTAACGAACTTATGATGCATATGTCATTAGCAGTGCAATTTTAAGTTTATCAATTAGCTAAAGTTTCCCACCTTAACTGCCAGTAAGTTTGCTGTGTTTGAGATGATCTCGACATGACTAGTGTATAAATAGTATAGAGGTTCAAAGTGAAGGCAAGGCAATTTTCCTTACTAAAAATATTGTTTTTGTAATTTTATTTCAGGATTATCGAAACCATCATAAGGATAATTCGAACTAATCTTAATCCATGCTCCTTCAGTTACATTTGCTTTCTTTTACTCACTTCTCGCGACTATTAGTGGCATTTTGAGACAATTTCCTACACTCCTTTCTTTCCCTTAGTTGATATAAATCATGGTTAGAAGAAAACAGAATCACCTGTATTTCTCGATACATGAATCCAAACTGCCCGACTTTTCGTAACTAAATTACAGATAGACACGATTTTTAGTATGGCACGTTTTTGAGGAACCAAGATGTTAGATACCCTCATGCTGTCGCGGATCCAGTTCGCGGCCAATATCAGCTTTCACATTCTCTTCCCGACCATCACCATCGCGTTGGCATGGATGTTGGTGTTTTTCAAGTGGCGATATAACCGCACCCAAGCCCCCGTATGGCTCGATGTTTATTACTTCTGGGTCAAGATATTCGCTCTTACTTTCGCCTTAGGTGTAGTATCCGGCATTACGATGAGTTTCCAGTTTGGTACCAACTGGCCAGGCTTTATGGAACGAGTCGGTAACGTAGCAGGACCATTGCTCGGATACGAAGTGATGACCGCCTTCTTTATGGAAGCCACCTTCCTTGGCGTGATGCTTTTTGGACGAGGACGAGTGCCGGAATGGGTTCATACTCTCGCCACCGTTCTGGTTGCTGTTGGGACAAGTATGTCCGCGTTTTGGATTCTAGTGCTTAACAGCTGGATGCACACACCAAGTGGCTATGAAGTGATTGACGGAATTGTACATGTAACCAGTTGGAAGGAAGTTATTTTCAATCCTTCTTTACCTTACCGTCTTCTGCACACGCTATTAGCATCGGCGCTGACTGCCAGCTTCTTGATTGCGGGTATCTCAGCTTATCAAATAATGAAAAAGCCAGATCACCGCTCAGCCAAACTTGGCCTAAAAGTCGCGCTGTTCGCGGCGGCTGGATTCATCCCAATTCAAATCTTTGTCGGTGACCTTCACGGGTTAAACACGCTTGAACATCAACCTGCAAAAATCGCAGCGATGGAAGGCGTGTGGGAGACCGAGCAAGGCGCGCCTCTTCTTCTGTTTGCGATGCCAAATGAAGAAACTCGCAGCAATGATTTTGAAGTGGGCATCCCAAAGCTGGCGAGTTTGATTCTTACGCATGACTTAGATGGGGAAATCCAAGGACTTAACGAGTTTGCACCTGACCACCCGCCAGTGAAGCCCTTGTTCTTTGGTTTCCGCGTGATGGTTGGTGTTGGTGTCCTTATGTTGCTTGTTAGCTGGTATGGCGCGGTGAAGCTAGCACGTAAAAAAGCGCTACCTAAACCTTACCTGTACACGGTATTAGCCATGACGTTCTCTGGTTGGATAGCCACACTGGCGGGTTGGTATGTTACTGAGATTGGTCGACAACCTTGGTTGGTCAGCGGTGTATTGCGAACATCCGAAGCCGTCACCACGGTTGCGAGCAGTAGCGTGATGACTTCGCTCATTATGTACTTAGCCATTTATGCTGCATTGCTGGTTGCGTACATCCATACCCTATTCTATTTGGCGCGCAAAGACGTTGCAGCCCATGAAGTCCCACTGACACAACAAGAGGCCTAATCATGCTCGACTATCTACCAGAAATTTATCTTCTGCTGCTTGGCTTCTCGGTCTTTATGTATGCCGTGCTCGACGGCTACGATCTTGGCGTCGGTACCCTTTTACCGAGTGATAATGAAGCGCAACGTGACCGAATGATAGCGTCTATCGGCCCTTTCTGGGATGCGAATGAAACGTGGTTGGTGTTAGCCGTCGGTATTCTGCTGATTGCCTTTCCTACTGCTCATAGCTTGATTTTGACGGAACTTTATATGCCGACCGCGATTATGCTTATCGCACTGATCATGCGTGGCGTGGCGTTCGACTTCCGAGCCAAAGCGAACTCGGATCATAAACCTCACTGGGATTGGTGCTTCAGAATTGGCTCGTTAGTCACCGCGCTAACCCAAGGCTACATGGTGGGTCGTTACATCATGGGATTTGAACAATCAACCGAAGCATTTGGCTTTGCTTGGTTAAGCGCACTTTGTGTAGCGGCGGCGTACGTTTACATCGGTGGCGCATGGTTAGTACTAAAAACGGAAGGTGATTTGCAAATACGCTCGGCCCGTTGGTCTCGCCGTGCTGGTTGGTTAGCAGCCTTAGGAATCTTGGTGGTTAGCGTTGTAAACCCAATTGTAAATCAACAAGTTGCCTTGCGTTGGTTCAGCTTCCCAGAAATCTTGTTGCTTGCCCCAGTTCCGTTAATTGTATTGGCAACCATCTTCCTAGTTGATCGCTATTTGCGTCAGGTTCCAATGGTGAATGATCTGGGTGTGCGCTGGCCTTTCTTTGGTGTCACTGTCATTTTCGCGTTGAGCTTTCTCGGGCTTGCGTATAGCTTCTTCCCAGAAGTTGTGCCGGGATTGATGACCGCACAACAAGCTGCCTCCTCGCCTGCGACGTTAATAATCGTGGGCTACGGTGTGATGATTGTTATGCCGGTGATATTGCTTTACACCTTTGTGGTATACCGGATCTTCAAAGGCAAAGCGACAGAACTTAGCTACAAGTAGGAAAGGGAATTCCTCAACAAAGCGCCGCTGCTCATGCGGCGTTTTTTTGCAGTACTCAACGACTAAAGTATCTACCCAAGGCGACTGAGTGGGAACGCTGAGAGAATGTAGCGGCAGCCAGTAGTTTGTTCCTAACTAGAACGAGATAACCGTTTCTCAACTATAGCGATACAGGCACAAAAACAGAAAGAATATTTGATGTTACAAAAGGTAGACCGCCACTTTAAAACGCTTTGAGTATTTTTTGCGCTCAATGTGGTGCAAGTATACTTATGCTTTTTATGACTTGTGAACACTCAATTGCATGTTATGTTGCTGTTGAAATCGTACATGAAATAAGGACAAGAACATGAAGATAAGATGCAAAACGACGCAAAGCATTGAAAAATTTAACCCTGATGACCTCAATCTAAACACAGATCTCTTTGGTATGATTGCTGTTGTATTCGTGTTCATGGCTGTTTTGCTTAGCATCTAGTAGCACTACGTTCATTCTTGTGGCCGTATTCATACCTCATGTGATATGGGTGCTAAATTCTAGATTAAAGCGGATGTGCTAACCCGCACCAATCAGATTATGGCTGCCTCTGTATAGCATCTTCAATTTTGGCGTTGTATAGAGGTGAGATGTGAATAGTTGGCTTGTAGATAGAATGGCGCTTGCACCTTGAGCACTCTTGTGTACTTTCAATGACGCATTACTTTAGTGTAGATACGAAAAAAGGCCTGACAAATCAGACCTTTTAGAATGTGGCGGTGAGTGAGAGATTCGAACTCTCGATTGCTAGCTACCAGAAATTAATCATTAAAATACAGACACTTAAGTATATTCCAACTAATTGCTTTGTACCAGTAATTTGTACAACTCAAACACCGCTATTGTTGTGCTCACTTTTAGCCCTTAGCTAGAAGTTAAGTCCACTACACTTTTAGCTAGATCTGTAAACACTTCTCTGAACTTCTCTCTATTTTCCTTCATCTTATGTAGAATCGTACCCGTTTGCTCTATTTGAGAGTCATTTAATGCAAATACAGGTACATTGTGTTTTTGTGACTGAGCAATTAATGAATTGAAATCTGCAATATTAGCTAAATTATATGGTTCATCTTGGGACACTACTGTACTGAACACTTCAGAACTTATTGCCATATCACAACGTTCAAGGGACGGTATCAATTTAGTTCTAACGCCCTCTTTTATTGTATCAATCCATTGTTGAAAAGATTTGGCAGGAGCACCATCACGAGGTCTGTATCTTTGGGAGATAAAGCCAATAAACTTTGGTGGTTCCTCTGGGAAACGCATGTCTAAACTAGGGTCTCTAAAGGTTTGAGCTTTGTTGTTCCATTCAGGTAATACTCTGGAGAGAGAGTCAATGGCTTGAGAGCAGAAGAAGTCAGGTGAAGTAGGAACGATGAAATAGTCACTTGACATTAATAGACAAAGATTGAGAGCACCAACGCTAGGACTCATATCAATTAGTATGTAATCAAAGCCGTGTTCTTTCCCCATACGTCTCAGTAACTCGTTAGCACTTCCCGGAATATTTTTGATAGCAGGAATAGCAGCACTCGTAGTTAACGCAACGCTCATTTGCGTTTCATACTCAGATAGTTCTAGGCTTCCACAATACATGTACAAATTTGGGTTAATTGTTTCAATTGGTTCACCAAGCTTTAAACCATCTAACCTACCATTCATAACTGGCTCGAGACCTTCAGCCAAAGTACCGTTTGGGTTATTGCTGTAAAACTCTTCAGCATCCTCAATATTATCGTAGTTCATAACCAAAGCAGTTAAGTTACATTGAGGATCTGCATCAACTATCATTGTCTTGAAGCCTAACTCAGCTAGCATCCAGCCAAGGTTAAAAGTAGTGGTAGTCTTACTGACACCACCCTTGTGGTTAAATAAAGAAATGATCTTCACTAATATTCCCTCAGTTTATATGAAACAGATTTAAACATAGCATGGTAAAAACCTTAAGTATGTGAACCTGTAGAGAGTGTGCCTATTAGGTATACCCAAACGACTACGGTCAAACCTTGATCAAACAGTACCCAATAGGGTTGAATTTGCATTGTGACCACAATAAAATTTCTAACATCTAAGAGTTAAACGGGTACACCTAATGGCACACATAGCTTATCTGCGAGTTTCGACCACAGACCAAAATACAGACCGTCAACTTACAGATTCTGGTATCACCTTTGATAAGAGCTTTACAGATAAATGCAGTGGTGGCTCAACTAAACGGCCAGCGTTAGAAGCTCTTAAAGACTACGTTCGAGAAGGAGATACAATCCACGTTCATAGCATCGACCGCCTAGCGCGTAATTTGGTTGATTTAAAGCAGCTAATAAACGACTGGACTAACCAAGGTGTTAGCGTGAGATTCCACAAGGAAAACCTAAGCTTTAATGCTGGTGGAAGCGATCATATGTCTGAGCTCATGCTGAACATGCTAGGAGCTGTAGCTCAATTCGAGTTAGCAATGATTCAGGAAAGACGTCAGGAAGGCATTGAGAAAGCTAAAGCAGCAGGGAAGTATAAAGGTAGACCAACTAACACAACTAACCACCAGCGTATCGCTGAGCTACGTTCACAAGGAATGTCTTTAAGAAAGATCGTCTCCGAAGTGGGAGTCTCCTTATCCACAGTCCAAAGAGCCTTGGTAAAAGCTTAAAATACCGTAATCACAAAAAAATGAAAAAACGATCCGCTCATTTGGTGTAAAGATTACTACTAGCCGCAATCATATTCGATATGTATTACCCCGAACCCTCCCCCCTCCTAGGGTTCCAATCAAACCAAAAAGAGAAACATTAATAATCAGTCATAGACCTACAGGTACATAACACACTATGAATCAATTCATGGCAGATAGCAGATTTGCGTATTTAGACCCTCGAACTCTCATACTCGATCCCGCGATGCAAGCCCGTGACGTTGAACTCATTAAAGACAAACGAGTACGTTCAGCGCAAGAGATTAAGCAAGAGAGTCAAAGCAAGGAGATTCTTGAAGACCTTCGTAATGGACAGCCTATAAGGCAGCCTATCACTGTTTTTGTGGTTGATGATAAGTATTACGTAGTGGATGGTTTCCACCGCACTGGAGCTTGTTTGAAGTACCTTGAAGAAAACCCTGATGCTGAATTGATGATTAACTCGTTGATCATAGAAAACCGTACTTACGCTGAGGCATTCTCAGCAGCCCAAGATGTCAATCAAGCGCATGGGGTTGGAGTTACTGTCAGCGCCGATGTAAAAATGACCCACTAACGCCGATTTAAAATTGGCCCACCTGAGGCAAACTATCCGTTCGTAAATGGACAAAACGGCGGATTATGATCAATCAGGAGCAACTAGTGGAAATACACGTTTTACATCAGCAAGGGCGAAGCATCCGCCGCATCGCAAAGGATCTGGGTATCTCAAGGAATACAGTTCGCACTTATCTTCGAGATAAAAGCAAAGCGCCTGTGTATCCCGAGCGGCAATCTCGACCAACCAAACTGCAGCCTTACCATGACTACTTGCGCACCCGCATTGAAGCCGCAAAGCCTTATTGGATACCCGCAACTGTCTTACTACGTGAGCTGAAATCTCTCGGTTACGAAGGCGGTATAACGATGCTCAAAGAGCACATCAGGCAGTACAAACCGAGTACGCCAATCGACCCTGTCGTTCGATTCGAGACATTGCCAGGTGAGCAGATGCAAGTCGACTTTACGACCATCACCCATTACGGTGTACGTGTTAAAGCCTTCGTGGCAACGCTTGGTTATAGCAGAGCGACCTTCGTTCGCTTTAGTGAACGAGAGCGCCAAGAAGACTGGATACAAGGTCTTGAAGAAGCGTTTGAATACTTCGGCGGCGTCCCTAAAGAAGTTCTGTTCGATAATGCGAAAGCCATCATGATAGAGCGTGATGCTTATGGTGAAGGTGAACACCGCTGGAATCCAGCACTGCTCACCGCCGCCAAGAAATACAGTTTTAAACCAAGAGCCTGTCGTCCATATCGCGCAAAGACCAAAGGGAAAGTGGAGCGCTTTAACTCTTACTTGAAGAATAGCTTCGTCACTCCGCTTGCGGCGACACTCAAGCAGCACGGTCTTAAAATCACCGTCGATGTTCTTAATGGGCATATCGGCGCATGGCTAGAAACCGTCGCTCATCAACGAACTCATAGAACGACAGGTGCAAAGCCTCAAGTTCTCTTAGATGAAGAGCGCTTTATACTTCAGCTACTCCCATCGCCAACGCGCCCAGTCACAACCCTAACAATGAGTGATAATGTGGTGCCGCTGGAGAGCTTCCAGCACCCACTATCAACGTATGATGCACTGTTGGAGGTGCGACCATGAACCTTCAAATGAATCGCATTGAAGCTGCCTGTGCAGCGCTGAAGCTACAAGCTATCGGTCAGGAATGGCCGAGATTAGCAGAAGCCGCCAACCATCGTGAACTAAGTCTAGCCGATTACTTAGAGTCACTTCTGAACGCAGAGTTGGAAGCACGAGCGGAACGCACAAGAGCCACACTGACTAAGTTCGCCAGCTTTCCAATGAAAAAAACGTTCGATGACTACGACTTCAAGTTCGCAACAGGCGCTCCGAGAAAGCAGCTCAAAGAGCTAACAGGGTTGGCCTTCATCGAGCGAAAGGAAAACGTGGTGCTACTTGGGCCAAGTGGCGTTGGCAAAAGTCACCTTGCGGTAAGCTTGGGTCACATAGCGGTTCAAAAGGGTTTAAAGACAAGGTTCATCACGGCAGCAGACTTGATGCTTCAACTCTCCACTGCGAAAGCTCAAGGTAAACTTGAAAGCTACTTGAGACGCAGTGTTCTCGCTCCAAAGCTCCTTATCGTCGATGAAATCGGGTATCTACCGTTCGGCAGAGAGGAAGCGAACTTGTTCTTCAATGTCATCGCCAAGCGTTATGAGCAAGGCAGCATTATCGTGACTAGTAATCTGCCGTTCTCCCAATGGTCAAATGCGTTCGCCGACGATACGACCTTGACGGCAGCTTTACTCGATAGGCTTCTTCATCACTCGCACATCGTACAAATCAGCGGTGAAAGCTATCGATTAAAAGGAAAGAAGGCGGCTGGAACCATACCAACGGTTCTGGAAAACCTATCTGAAAGTAGAAGTTAATTACATGGGTGGGTCAGTTTTACTTCGGCGATAACGTCGATAAGTGGGTCAAATTTAAACTGGCGTTGACATTACTAAGGATGAAGTAATGCAAGCTCAGTTTCGCAAGCTAATTGTTAACCGAGAGTTTGACCTGAGCGTCTCTCAAGTATGTGAGCTTGTTGGATGTAGTCGTGGTCAGGCTGCACACATTGCTAACGGCTTAAAAGCTTGTAAAGAAGCATTAGGGACTGACATCGAGATGAACGACTTAGAGAGCTTTGTTGAAGGCCTCCAGTTTGGCTTGGAGTCACGTTATTACCTACCCCAAAGCTGCTGGGACTCTAAGGGGTTTCCGAAGATTAGACGCCTCTCAGATGCTTTTAAGGGCAAAGATAATATATCTGACAAAGATGATGAGCAGTGGGAGCAAAAGCAAATTAAAGACGTCTCAAATAGCATCAGCCGCCTCATTGAGTTCTTTGGAGAGGATATCTTCAGGGAAGGTTTAAGAAAGGTCACTAGGGTATCTCGATATCTCAACGGAGTAAGTGGCTGGAACAAGCTGGGACTATCGAAGGGAGTATTCAAGATAAAAATAGTGGAAATAAAGCTCCTAACGTAACCGAAAACTACGACTTTTAGAAATGACATTGCGAGCTCGTAAGCCTTATACCACAAGGCCTACGGGCTATTTAAGACCAAAGTGTACACGTGTGAACAGTGGGGAGACTTTAGGTGTACACAACAGTGTAAATACATTAACGAAAAGCTACCAAAGACGTGGGACAGCCAACCTAGGCAAACAGTCTATTGCTTTCTTCTTAGCCTTCATATCAACCGTACCGTATGCTGCACCGATATTAGCCGGAGCGTGACCAGTGATAGCATCACTAACAGAATCAACCACTCCTAGGCCACGCAAAACTGTTCTCAAAGAGTGCCTAAACGAGTGTGATGGCTGCTTGGTTATGCCTACCGTCTTGACCTGTTTACTCCACCATTTACCAATAGCACCAGACCTTTTACCGTGTTTGTTTGGCTTGTGCTCAGGGAATAGAAACTCTCCACAGGACGCCACATAATCCAAAAAGCCTAAATCAATGAGGTGCTCATGAATCGGTACTTGTCGAACAGACTTAACGTTTTTTACGTTCTGCTCTTCACCCTCACGAACATAAATAAAGTGAATATCTTCGTCTGATCGTTGTATATCTGAACTTCTAAGTTGAACCATTTCTTCAATCCGAGAACCCGTATACCTGCATAGAAGAGGCACCCAATAACAAGCCATGCCATAAGGCTTACTAGCAGTGACATCAGTGAATATATCTAGCTTAAATAACTGATTGATCTCACTAGGAGTAAAACCTTTAGCTTCCGCTACCGCAGACTTATTCTGTACTTTAGGAAGTGTTACGCCTTTGTACGGGTTGACGTCTATCAGACCAAGCTCAACAGCATAGCCAAATACAGGAGAAGTCTTTCTGAGAATAGTCTTAACGGTTGAAGGAGAGATTGTCTCAAGCCCTTTTGTTTTAACAAGCTCAAGCTGCTCAGGTACTGATTTGTTTCTAATCTCTTTAGCTTTAGACTTAGGCAATTGTAACAGGGTATCTTTGTATTTTGAGATATGACCTCTCGTTACATCAGCAACATCTAGATCCCCTATTATCTCTATAAGACGCTCTATCTGAGACTCAACCTCTGCCAAGGATTGAGAAGCTTTGCCATTAATAGATGCAGACTCAAGGTAACGCTTCAATAGGCTCGAAATGGAGTTCTGAGATGGTTTCAAAGCCCTAGACGGTATCTTATCAGGCTTAGACACTGAAAGGGACTCACTAGCGATTGGAGTGGTCACTGGCTCATACCCAAAGTCTCGCTTGTGACGAGCCAAACAGAGAGACTCAACTCGACGGGCGTAATCGTAAAAAGCGTAAACCAAACGTCTATATGAAGCGCTTGTCTCACATACAACTAAACCTTCTATCTTTAGCTGTTCTTCAATGAAATCTTTCAAGCCTTCCAAAAGCTCTTGGTATTCCTCTTCAGTAGCTTTTGACGCATCTAGACCACTAAACTCAAATGTGTCAGATAAGCCGAATACGTGGAGACGCTTATCGCCCTCAACGCCATACCATTCATATCGAAGATAGCAATCATAGTTACCATTACCATCAACCTCATCTTTGACACGCAGATACCAACGCTCGGCAATGATCGCGCAATCACGGACATTAAGCTCAATATCAGATGAATTAGATAGCTTTAAATTAGCGAAGTCGATTTGCTTGAGCGCATCATCAAGATGCTGAGGAAATCGCTGCTTTGCTTCAGAAAGGTTTTTCGTTTGAAGAGATTTCTTGAAGACTGTCTTACCGATTATAGGAACCAGCTTTTTGGGGACAGCCATTCTAAAGTAGTAAACACCAGTTTGAGGATGCTTATAAGGACTTGCCATGATGTTCGACATTGTACCTACTCTTTGTACCAGTAGGCAGCTTACATTAAAACACCAAACCCCTGTATTATAAGAAGTTCTTACACGACAAGGGCTTATAGAATGTGGCGGTGAGTGAGAGATTCGAACTCTCGATACGTTGCCGTATACACACTTTCCAGGCGTGCTCCTTCAGCCACTCGGACAACTCACCGAATCAAATTTTGGTTAGCATCATTGGCTAACGAGGCGCTAATTTAATGATTATGTGCCTGATGGTCAAGGCTAAACATAAAAAAAAGCGCCCTTTTCGAATCGATTGCTCACTAAGTAACTAAATTGAGCAAAACTGGGGCATTTACATGCTTTGAGAATAACCGGGAACACGGAACCAACGGCGGCACATGTCCAAGAAGTACCCATACAACACACCCATGCCACAAGAAATAACAGCGTTACTTGCCACTGCGGTCACAATTTGATCTGTAGACGCGCCAACTGCGAATAAAATACCCGCATAAACTGGAGATTGAAATAGTACATAAGCGACCAGATCAGAGATGTTCTTCATAAAGGAAGACGGCGACACCTTACTACCTTGATGCAGCACCCAATCACGAAAAACCCCATACGGCCAAGCAATGGCGATATTCACTGGAATCGATAGCGTACGCGATGCTAGAGATTGCTCAAATGTCATCCCTGAAATCAAAATCTCGACAATCATCCCTGTGATAAAGCAAAAAACAACCATAGCAAAGGTATCCGCTGCGGCGTGACGAATACAAAATGGTCCACGAGACTTCATTTACAAAACCCTTAAAATCAAACACTGCAATTAATAAAAACAATAAAACTATTAACCACTAAAAAGACACCAAGCCAGTTAATGATGCAATTAGAGCACACAAAAACTAGCTTATGGTTCTGCATTTAAAATTAAGTTGTAAATTTATAACCAACTTTTAAAGTAAAAGTAGTTTTTTTCACCAATGGCGAGTGAAAACGCCTAAAATCACGTAAAAATGGTACAAAAACACGGATTTCACTTACATAAAAAGGGGTTACGATAATTATTTCGACGTAAAGTTAGAACAAAACTCGGACCGAAAACAGTCACTCCTATAGCTTATGCTACCAAGTTGCGAAAATTCAGAGTATTACCGATATAATCACAGTAGAAGGTCTTGCTGTTTTACTCGTAAAAGTAAAACTGCAAGCCTGTTCATTGCGGGTTAGAAGAGTTTGTCACGAAGCTGGATGACGTATGAATAGTAAGAACAATTCACAGTTGCGCCATATTGATTAAATTATGGTGAGGCCAGCAAAATCGTTAATGTATCGATATCATCTTGGTCTGGGGATTGCTGACGCTTTAAGTTACTTCTTATCCGTTCGGCGACTGAAGAAACGTCGCCACTGAGTTCAAGGGGAGCCTCCGCAATGATCGCTGAAATAGCCTCAAGTGCTTCATTAAGATGTCCATTATCTAGAGCGACATAGAAGTTGAGTAACCACTTTTCAGCATTAAAGCTATCTGCTGCATTTCCATCAAAGTCCGATTGGTACTGATATAACTGTGTCGCATGAAGATACAGTGCATCATTTAATTCAGACTCCACTATTGGTTTCGCTATTATCTGATCTGCTCCTACATTAATCATACGCTCTTGTGTTTCTTTGAACACATCCGCTGTACAGCCAAAAATCAGTACCGACTTAGCAGGTGAACTCATTGCTCGAATGGCTGATATGGCCCCAACGCCATCTAGAACAGGCATATGATTATCCATCAGTATCAAATCAAATGGTTTGATCGCAACCTCATCGACTGCAAGCTGACCATTTTCGACACTTGTGCACTCAAAGCCCTTGGCTCGGAGGAAAGTTTCCATAATGATCGCATTTGTTCGGTTGTCTTCAACAATGAGTGCTTTCAACCCTTTACAGTTCAATTTATGTGTATTGATTGACTCTACTTTACCCGGCTTGCAAGGTGTAAGGGCAATTTCGACAGTAAAAGTCGTTCCAGCGTCCTCCTGACTCTCTACAACCACTTGCCCACCCATATGTTCCGCGATTTCTTTGACTATTGCTAAACCAAGCCCTGTACCACCAAACCGTCTAGTCGTTGATGACTCCGCTTGCTCAAAAGGACGAAAAATGCGTTTTTGTGCCTCTTTTGAAATACCAATTCCTGTATCTTTTACCTTTAGTATCAGCTTGGTGCCTGCCTTACTCGATTTCTCGGCTAGCTCTACCTCTACGATGCCACGATCGGTGAACTTAACAGCGTTATTGAGTAGATTGAACAATACTTGACGCAAACGGGCTTTGTCATTGTTGTACCAACGACCCGTTGGTAAATGCGAGACTACTCTAAAGCGAAGACCTTTTTCTGCACATAGCGTTTGATAAACACTCTTGATACTGCCGATAATCGACTCAATTGGGAAAGGCTTATTTTCAAACTCAACATGCCCTTGTTCAATTTTTGAGTAATCTAAAATCTCATTGAGTAATGTCATCATGTGATCACCTGAATCATAAAGTGTTCTCAGGTGCTTACGCTGCTCATCGGTAAGTGGTGTTTTTAACAGTATCTGGGCAGTTCCTAGTACACCGTTCATTGGTGTGCGAATCTCGTGGGACAATGTGGCTAAGAATGCCGTTTTAGCGTTTGTCGAAGCCTGAGCTTTTATTCTCTCCTGCTCTAAATAGATCGTCTTTTCATTGAACTTCTCGATAAGCTGTCCGATTTCGTCATCGCTATCGTAGTCAATATCTATGATCCCACCAGTTTTCGAGTCATCAATCTTAGCGGCAATGCGAACAATTGGTTCAACAATATAGCGATTCAGTAAGTAGTAACCGACCAAGACACACAAGAGCAAAAATGGAATGATCCTCCCCTCAACGCTCATCACTTGTTCAAACACTTGATCAGCGACTTTAGCTTTTGCGTTGACAACTTCCATGCGCCAATCGAACTCTCCGAAATCAAGCTCGCTGACATAAATTTCGTCCGTCAGTTGAAAGTTGTGTTCAATAATCACGTTTGAGTCAGCATCGCGAACCACTACCCCCAAAGAATGCTGGTTCGTGTGCTCTCGAATAAACTGAAAAAGTGCATCAAGTGATAGGTCTACCGTTACAACTCCAGCGAATCGACCGTTTTGGTAGTACGGAGAAGACGCGGTAATCATCTGGACCTGAGTAAAGGTATCGATGTAAACCGTAGACCAACTAACAGAACCTACCGGAGCATCGGCGGCAGCGACATACCAGGGTTCATTATCATAACCGCCAGATTCGGGGTTATTGTAGGAGTGAATTTGGTCAATACCACTATCACTGTTTTTATTGAAGAATAGACTTTTATATCTCCATTGTTCTGCTTTGAGTTCGGGTTTAGGCCATACACCACCACTAACAAGCATCTTGTCACTCAATTGAAGAATATGTGGAATTATTGTGTTGAGAGATTGAATATTTTCAGTCCCTTGGGCTAGCCCTACTAAGCTGCTCAATACACCTGTAGAACTGAGGAGGGGCTCTTTTATCTCAAGAGCCAGGAGTTGGGTACGTAACTCTAGGTTTTGCTCTAGCTTTTGTCTAACTGGTGGCTCAACAACCAAATAGGCGACAGAACCGATAGTGGCGATAAAGAAGCACAGGTAAAGTGTTAGGGCGAGAATGCTTTTTTTTCTAAGTGATGAGCGAATTTCCATAGATGTGTGAATCATTCCCTAATATCGATTTATCACTAATTGATTGGTAAGATGAGCGCAATCAACCAGCCCATTAACAAATGGTATTCTATTTTGAAACTACAAGACATCCTTTCTCTCCCAGAACTTGACGGTAAACTACTAAACCTAGCAAAAACTCAAGGCTTTGTAACAGCGATGGCTGCAGCGCCAAACGTATTAATGCCTCAAGAGTGGTTGCCATTCTTATGGGGTGGAGAAGAAACAGCGCCATTTACTGACGGTGAACAACTAGAGCAGTACATTGACGAGATTGTACAAATGTGGAACCAAACTCGTCCCGCTCTCCTAGAAGGCACTTGGCAGTGGCCTGCAGGGTGCGCGCTAGATGAGCAAGACATTGTAACAAGTCAGGCTCGCGATTTCTGTGAAGGTGTATTACAAGGCTGGCAACTTGCGCGTGATGACTGGGAAACGTTGATGCCTGAGGATAGCGAAGATAATGCCCTACTCGGTGGTGTTTTACTTTCTCTTACTATGCTTTACGACCCAGAAACAACCATTGAAACATTGGCCGAACAAGGTATGGAAGGCTTAGAGCAGTTTGAAGAGATCTTCAATGCAATGCCAGTGATGTTATGTGGTCTTACCCAGCGCGGTGTTGCATTAGCTGAAGAACAATAGGCGCAACGCTGTCGACCATCAAGATTGAACGGCTGAATAGACAAAAAGCTCTCCAAATGGAGAGCTTTTTTGATCATGTTAAAATTACATGTGGAATATACCGCGCCATATCTTGAGTCACTAAGCTACTGTCTTCCCTAATCGAAATACCGGCAGCTCTATCATTGACCAACCAACTGCCAATTAACGTATGGTTTTGCCCAAACTTAGGTAGTGGATGGTATTGCTGGACGATATTGAATTTAGATTCATAAGGCCCTGACGTTTTAACAAAACGTTTTCCATCGATGACGATCTCGATGTTCGCGCCCTCTCGAGAAAATAGTGGCTTGATGACATAATCTCTCATAGTGTTCGCTTTTGAATCGTTAGCAAAATAAGCGGGCAAAAGGTTCGGGTGATTAGGAAAGCGCTCCCACAATAACGGTAAAAGTGCTTTATTGGATAGTATCGACTTCCACATCGGTTCTAACCAGTTTACGTTTGCAGTCGCTAAGTACTTCGCATATTCCTCTTCAAACATAAACTCCCAAGGGTAAAGCTTAAACATCCAACGAATCGCTCTGTCGTCAGCATCCACAAACAGACCATCTTCCGTCACTCCAATATCTTCGACATGCACGAATGCCGTTGCTAATCCTGCCTCTCGCGCGCAATCCTCTAAATACTGGACAGTCCCTTTATCTTCTTCAGTGTACTTGCAGCAGCTAAAGTGAAGTGTTTGTCCTGGTTGGTATTTTGCTATTTCGGCAAAGCGCTCGATCAAAAAGTCTTGAAGAATATTGAATTGATCCGCGCTACGGTGAACTCGACCTTTATTTACAACATCTTCTAGCCACACCCACTGCCAAAAGCCAGTTTCAAACAAGCTGGTTGGCGTATCCGCATTGTTTTCCAGTAATTTTGCTGGCGAGGTCCCGTTGTACGCGAAATCCAGCCGCGAATAAAGCGAAGGTTCGCTTCGTCTCCATGAAGAAGCGACCTGCTCCCACATAGATTCAGGGATCGCACATTGCGTCAGCAACCGCTCACTCCGAACGACTTCATCCACAATAGCCAGGCACATCTGATGCAGCTCTTCAGTGGGCGCTTCTATATCGCGCTCAATTTGCTCCAGCGTGAATTGATAGTAAGCACTCTCATCCCAATACGGTTGGTCATACATGGTATGGAAACCAAAACCAAACTGGCGTGCTAATTCACGCCAGTTTTCGCGCTCTTGTATTTCTCGTCGAAACATAGTGCTTTTTAACCGCCTCGACTGACCGACACCGCTTTACCAAACCCGCCTCGAGACATCACCCTGCCAATGGTGCCGCCACCACGTTTATTAAGGCTATTCGTCGCAACTTTGGTCGGCTGATTTCGGTAGGAGCCAAAGAATTGTCCTGCTCCATTATAGAATTTGGATTTATAACGGTACATCGGCTCTGAGTAATAGCTCTTGTTATAACCTTTCAACCCGCTTAATGAGCGACTGTAAAAAAAACCGCCAAAGTTAGGTACATAAGCTCGGGAACTGGAACTGTAGTAACAATCATCCTCGTAGAAATCATTCTCGCATTCGAACTCGCTGCGGTAGCGAGGGGCATTTTGTTCGGCACGAGCTAAAGCTTCTTGGTATGCAATGTCACACTGTTCACTAAACTCAGGCGAGTTAGATTTACACTCATCAGCATCAGAAAAAATGTACCCTTCTGTTTTTGACTCGTACGTAGCAAAGAAGAAAATACCACCAAAGGCAGCAAAGGGAAGAATTTTCCCAAGCTTTAAGCTTTTGTCCATGGAAGAACGTTTAACGTTAGAACTCCGCTTCATCGTTCCTCCTAGTAAGTCATGCAAGCGGCATTCAATACGCCGACCGAAACAGAAACTGCGGCTAATACAATACCGGCTGGCAGTTCATCTTTTTCGATACGCTCTGCCACTTTCGGAAGTAAAATAAAGCGTACAATTGCAAATGCGATAATTTGAGCAAGCATTGCAACAACGCCCCACACCATAAAATCGACGATATTGACCGAGTTTTTTGCCGCCCCCGAAATCGCGAGACAATAACCAAGGAAGGCCCCACTTAGCGCAATCGCTGCTGCTGTATTTTGTTTTTCTTTGATCAGATGCCACTCATCGTATGGCGTCAACTTGACGTAGATGAACTTAAACGCCAATACAAAAATAATAGAAACAGAGAAATAGAGTAAAAAGTTTGGGAAGCCTGCTAACAGGCCGGCAATCATGTGCATTATTGTTCCTTGTTCATTTCTTTCCAGGCAAAATCTTCAATACGTTCATCTGCAATGTAAAACAGCTTGGTACTCGCGGGTACTTCAGCATCTAAATCTGGGTTGAGTTGAATACCATCGCCAATATCAAAAGCAATCAGCGTGGCATGATGGCGTCTTTTGAGAAAAACGAAGAGATTCTCAATAGTGGTGGCAGACTGACCCTCGGGATAAATAACTGAGTATTGCGTCATACCTCGTGTTGAAGCCAAAAGCTCCTGATGAAGCGCACTTGAGCCCGGGTCAACCGCCGCTTTTGCCAACATTTCTGCGCCAACAGCAGGTATGCATTCCGCTTTCGGGCAATGCTGACTTAGAAGTCGGCCTAGCGCTTCATCTTTAAAGTAAGCGACCAAATGAGCGGAAGGGTTTACAGATGCGCAGTATAGAGCGGCTGACAAGGTAATGTCGTCCGAGAGATTATCCACAATAATGCAAGCGGCTTCGGCAATATTGGCGTTTTTCATTTCTTGCGAATCGGTATAACTGGTCACTTTGATAAAACTGATTTCGCCAGGTAACGGGTTCTCTATTTCTGAACGGCTGCATAAAACAATCGGACGCTTTCCCTCTTCTTCATGTTGTAACATGCGAATAAGGTGCATCGTCCTCGATCCATTCCAGCCCAACAATACAATATGGTTTTCCACTCTTACTCTCCGTTTTCCTAAAATACCCGCTCGCCAATAGTCCATCGCAGCTCCAGCGACACGCCCCAATAATGCGGCGAATAAGCTCAAACCGCCGGGGATTACAAATAGTACGACAACCCATTTACCCAAATCTGTTACTGGAGAATGGTCGCCATAACCCACCGTACTCGCCGTAACCATGAGGTAATAGATAAAGTTAGCGAAACTGTCTGTTAATGCTGTTTCACCAGCGAGAACCAGCAGCCACCATGAAAGGCTCACATATAAGCCACTAAAGATGAGAAGGCTTCGGTTGCTCAATTTAAAAAGGTGTGAACTAAGCCACTTTTTAACTACTAACCACACCGCCATAAATTTATGACCTCGATATTCATTGATTGCATCAATAGTAACTCATTGATAGTAAGACACAAAAAAACCAGCCATATTCGACTGGTTTTTGAGATTTACTTTCAGTTACGCCTACTTTTTAAGCATTACCTTTCACTTGCATATTTAGCTGCTCAGCAAAATCTAGCATGCGGTTAAGTGGTATAAGGGATTTAACACGCAGTTCTTCGTCAACAAAAATCTCGTGCTCTTTACCACCTTCACTAAGCGCTTTCTCAATTGCTTTCAAACCGTTCATTGCCATCCAAGGACAGTGTGCACAGCTGCGGCATGTTGCGCCTGCACCTGCGGTTGGTGCTTCGATAAGTTCTTTTTCTGGCACTAGTTGCTGCATTTTAAAGAAAATACCTTTGTCTGTCGCAACGATCATTTGTTTGTGAGGAAGCTCTTTCGCTGCTTTGATCAGCTGACTCGTTGATCCAACGGCATCGGCAAGTTCTACGACGCTTGCTGGTGACTCAGGGTGAACCAAAATAGCCGCATCTGGATACACGCTCTTCATTTTTCGTAACGCATCAGCAGAGAACTCATCATGAACCACACACTCACCCTGCCAAAGCAGCATATCTGCGCCAGTTTTGTTAGCGATGTACGATCCTAGGTGACGGTCTGGTCCCCAAATAATTGGCTTATCTTCAGCGTCTAAGTGTTCCACGATTTCAAGCGCAATACTCGATGTAACGACCCAGTCGGCACGGGCTTTAACCGCTGCTGAGGTGTTTGCGTAAACTACAACCGTATGATCAGGGTGAGCATCACAAAACTCGCTGAACTTATCCGCAGGACAGCCAAGGTCGAGCGAACATTCCGCTTCCAACGTTGGCATTAGAATGCGCTTTTCTGGTGTCAGAATTTTGGCCGACTCGCCCATAAAGCGAACACCACCAATAATCAATGTACTTGCAGGGTGACGATTACCAAACTTCGCCATTTCCAACGAGTCACCAACAAACCCGCCAGTGTCTTCAGCTAGGGCTTGAATCTCAGGGTCGGTATAGTAGTGCGCGATAAGTACCGCATCTTTTTCTTTGAGTAACTTTTTAATACGCTCAATGTAAGATGCTTTTTCTTCTTCGCTTAATGGAACTGGTTTCGGTGGGAATGGGTAAACAGTGTCGATTTTATCTAATATATGGCTCATTGCTCTTGCTCTACGCAACTTCCTTTAATCCGAGTATTGTAACCTCGTTAATTTTCAAAAACCAACTTGTCGCGGGGATTTCTAGCGGTCTAGCCGTATATCTTTGTTACAGGTAGCATTTCCGAGTAGCGAAATTCGGTGCAACATAAGGTCAGAGGCTCTGCATCATTGCTATCGACTTAGCCGCTCTGCACCAACAGAAAATGGAAAAGAAAAAGGAAGCCGAAGCTTCCTTTTTAAAACATAACGTCTTACAGCTTAGAGCTGGCAAGTTTTGCAGATGCACTACCTGGGTATTCATCAACCACTTGTTGGTAGTACTTTTTCGCTTGAGCTGCATTGTTATTACGCTCAGCGATTTCGCCTAACTTAAGCAACGCATCGGCTCGCTTATTGGAGTCTTTATAAGACACCACAGCGGCAAAACTTTTCACTGCATCCTCATCCTGCTTTTTAGCGAAGTACAACTGACCTAACCAGTAGTGAGAATTCGCTGAATATGTAGAATCAGGATAATCTTTCTGGAACTGCTGGAACGCTGCAATTGCACCAGTGTAATCACGCTTTTTGAGAATCAGGTCAACTGCATTCTGATATGCCGTTTGCTCATCAACATTTGGAGTGTACTGGCCACCTGTTTTCACAGGTTGTGCTTCTTGTGCAGGTGTGGATTTTATCTCTCCACGAACACGATCCAGCTCGACAAACAACTCACGTTGACGTTGCAACATTTGTTTCATTTCGTAGCTATTTCGCTCTAATTGACCACGCAATTCACTGATCTCTTGCGACATTTGGTCAATTTGCTGTTGCATTTGGAGCTGAACGCGATTGCGGTTTTGGAGCAAACGTTCTAGACGCTCTACTTCCGTTTCAGATGAACGGCTCTTAGAGACGGATGATGTGCTGTTGAGATCAGATACTGGAGCTGGTGCAGCGAACGCAAAGTTCGCTGCACTTGCCAGTAACGTAAGCGCAACAGCGCGCTTAGTGTTACTGAACATGAGGATTACCTCGAATTAGTATACTAGAACCGCGCGACGGTTCTTAGCGTAAACTTCATCTGATTGACCTAGAAGAAGTGGCTTCTCTTCACCGTAGCTAACGATTGAGATTTGGTCAGCTTGAACACCTAGTGCTTGTAGGTAGTTCGCTACTGCTTGTGCACGACGCTCACCTAGAGCAATGTTGTACTCAGGTGTACCGCGCTCATCAGCGTGACCTTCGATAGTTACGTTAAGTGCTGGGTTCTTGCTTAGGTAAGAAGCGTGAGCCGCTAGCATCTCTTCGTAATCTGCTGCAATTGTTGAGTTGTCAAAAGCAAAGTAGATTGTTTGAGTTTCACGTAGCGCTTGCTCTTTTAGCTCTTGCTCTGTCAACTGACCGCTTTGATCAATTGGCGTAGCTACTGTTGTTTCCACTGCGCCATTGTTGTTTGTTGCTGCACCAGTGTTAGAAGCAGCGTCGTCGCTTGAACTACACGCTGTAACAGCCATTACAGGAAGCGCGATTAGTAGCCCTTTTAGAACCTTGTTCAGTTGCATCTTATTTTCCTTTATTAATCAAACTTATTACTACAAAAACGGTGACCATGCAGGCGCTCGAACACGCCCATTTGTTGCCGGTAATCTAGCTTTGAATCGACCATCAATTGACACCATCGATAGTACGTTTTTCTTGTTGTAAATCGAGCTATACACAACCATGCCACCGTTTGGGGCAATACTAGGAGACTCATCAAGCAAGGTCTTAGTTAAGACTTGAAGAGCACCAGTTTCCAAATCTTGTTTCGCCAAATTAAATCCTGCGTTGCTGCGGTTCACCATAACTAGGAATCGCCCATCAGGAGTAATCTGACCACCCAAATTTTGGCTGCCTTGCCAAGTCAAACGGTCAATAGAACCGCTGCCCAAATTTACTTGATAAATCTGTGGTTTACCACCCCTATCCGATGTGAAAATCAACGATTTTCCATCCGGATGCCAGAACGGTTCCGTATTATTTGATCTGCCACGCGTAATTTGCGTCAGTTTACGAGTGTTAAGGTCAAACGTATAAACATGAAGCGAGCCTGTTTTAGAAAGAACAATCGCTAACTTATTGCCATCTGGCGAAAATCTTGGCGCACCATTGTGACGTGGGTATGAAGTAATTTTCTCACGTTCACCGGTGTAGATGTTCATGATGAAGATTTCTGCTTGGCCATTTTGGAAGCTAACATATGCAAGCTTTTTACCATCGGGGGACCACGCTGGTGACATTAATGGTTGTTTAGAGCGTAAAACCAGACGCTCATTGTAGCCATCGTAATCAGCGACTCGAAGTTGGTAAGGGAAACGGTCTTTATCGTTCACTACCACATATGCGATACGAGTCATGAAAGCGCCACGGTCGCCAGTTAACTGCTCATACACCAAATCAGAGATACGGTGAGCGTACTCACGCATACGAGGCCCTTGAACAGTGGCTACTTTATTGAACAGCACATGATCTTTTGACAGGACTAATTCACCGTCACTACCAAGCGCCTTACTCTTCCCACCTGTTAACTGACCACGCACAATATCAACAAGTTGATAGTTGATAACGTAGTCACCTTGGTCGTTTTGCTTGATTGAACCAGTCAATAGCGCATCCACACCTAAATTGGTCCAAGCATCAAAATTAACTTCTGATTCACTGAACGGTGTTTGTGGCATTTTGCTCGTTGGAACTGGGCTGAATTTACCACTACGTTGTAAATCCGAGGCGATAACAGCAGAAACATCCGTTGGAAGCGCTTGTGTGCCCTCCCACTTAAACGGAACAACAGCAATTGGTCGTGCTGAATCAATACCATCGGTAATGACCAACTCTAATGCGGCATTCGCCACATTTGTCATACTGCTAAACAGTACAAACATTCCTAGTAAAAGGCGTCTAATCACGTCTTATTCCTTTTAGTCCAAAGCAACAGTTATGTTGATGTCTTTTAGTCTTTCATTGACCGCTGATTCTGAAGATTTAGGGAACGTCCCTACCTGAGCTATTGCTCGCTTCGCCGCAGCACATACTCGAGTATCGCCACTCAAAACGGTAACACCAGAGACCATCATATCAGTTCCTGTCGGAATCAATTTGATGTTTACCCTACACTCCTTTCCCAGCAAGTAGTCATCCTTAATCAGCTTTTGCTGAATATTTTGAGTATAGATGGATGACATACGAGAAAGTTCGTCGTCAATAAATTGATTGCGCGCAGCACTGTTTTTACTGACCTCATCCTCGAGACCCGCAAAAATATCATCTAACGCGGCTTCTTGAGCTTTACGCTCACGCTCGGCACGCTCAGCTGCTTCTCTCGCTTTACGCTCTCGCTCCGCTGCCTCTTTTGCCGCTTTCTCTTTTGCAATGCGCTCTTGTTCAGCTTTTTCAGCAGCTTCACGCTCACGACGTGCTTTTTCTTCCGCTTCTTTTGCTGCTTTTTCACGAGCTAAACGTTCTTGCTCAGCTTTTGCTATAGCCGCTTCTTTTGCTAAACGCTCCTGCTCAGCTTTACGCACGGCTTCTTCTTTTTCCTTGCGCTCTTTTTCTAGCTTAGCAGCTCGCTCTTTTTCTTTGCGAACACGTTCTTCTTCCTGCTTGCGCTCTTGCTCTTTTTTCTTACGCGCAGCTTCTGCTTCTCGTGTTGCTTGAGCATCTTTCGCTTGCTGCTCTTTCAACTTGCGAATTTGCTCTTCTTCAGCTTTGCGGTTTTTTTTTAGCTGCTCTGCTTCGCGTCTCAGTTTATCAAGACGCTCTTGTTCTTTTTTCGCTGCCTTTTCGCGTTGCTGGCGAATTTCTTTCGCTTGTTGCTGCACAAGTTTTGGATCGATGACAACAGCTTGAACCATTTGCCCTGTAGGCTCTGGTTTAGACATATTGAAGTCCGTCCCCCAAAGCAGGGCTGCAACTAGAATTGCATGCAAACCAACCGATATTGCTATCGGTTTGGTGTATTGGTTGGGTTTCTTCTTGTGATCTTTCATAGATAATTGATGTCTATTCCCTGATATCGGTCATTAGACCTACCTTAGGGATACCAGCTCGACTTAGTTCATCCAGCAATAGAACAACATCGGCATATGGTGTTGCCGCGTCGCCACCTACCGCAACTGGTGAATCTGGCTTAACCTCTCGCTCCGCTTTCACTCGCACAATAACATCTTGCAACGACAAACCTCGCTGAACTTCTTCATCATTTACGCTTAGGCCTAAATTACCCTCGCTATCAATTTCGATGATAATAAAGCTACTGTCAGTCTCGCCAGCAAGGTCTTGCATAGATTCTGCGGTCGATGTTTTCGGAAGATCAACGTCGACACCTTGAGTCACAAATGGAGCGGTCGCCATAAAAATGATCAACAGTACGAGCATTACGTCGATATACGGAACAACGTTGATCTCCGCTGTCATTTTTCGCTTTTTAGGTTGATAACCCGCCATGCTTTATTCCTTATCCGCGCTGTCTCGGCCAGCCATCGCTTGACGATGAAGGATGCTGTGGAATTCTTCAGAAAATGTTGCGTAAGTGTGCTCTAGTTTACTCACTTTATTGCTTAGGCGGTTGTACGCCATTACTGCCGGAATAGCCGCAAATAGACCCATCGCTGTCGCGATAAGTGCCTCGGCGATACCCGGTGCAACCATAGACAGCGTAGCTTGCTTTACTTCACCCAGCGCAATAAAGGCGTGCATGATGCCCCAAACGGTACCAAATAGGCCGATATAAGGGCTTATAGAGCCGACTGTTGCCAAAAACGGTAAGCTTGTTTCTAGCTCATCTACTTCACGAGAAACAGCAACGCGCATTGCGCGGCCAGTGCCTTCCATGATGTAAGCTGGTGAATTTGCGTTGCTCTTACGTAGGCGAGCAAACTCTGTAAAACCTGCGTAGAAGATTTCTTCTGTGCCTTCAATTTCGTCTTTACGCGCTTTTACTTTTTGGTAAAGCTGAGAAAGATCAGTACCCGACCAAAATTTGTCTTCAAACTGCTCTGCATTTTTTGATGCTTGAGAAAGCACTTTGCTGCGCTTGATGATCATTGCCCATGACACAATTGACATGCCAAGCAACGTCAGCATCACAAGCTTTACCAACAGACTGGCCTGAAGAAAGAGATCTAAAATGGAAATATCAGCAGTCACTATTTGTTAGCTCCGAATTTATAAAGGTTGGAATAGCTATTGGTTTCATTTTCTTATTATCGATACATGCTACCTTAACCGAGGCCTTGCACAATATCTTGCCTTGATCATTGACCAACTCTTGACAGAATTGCAGAGAAGCACGTTTTATTTCTGACACTCGGGTTACGACTGTCAGATGCTCGTCCAGCCTAGCCCCTTGGTTGAAATCGATATCCATGTGTCGGACAACAAAGCCGATATTTTGTTCCAGTAACACATGTTGAGAAATGCCTTTAGCACGTAACATCTCTGTCCGTGCGCGCTCAAAGAATTTTAGATAATTAGAATGATATACAACACCGCCCGCATCAGTGTCTTCATAGTACACGGTGATCGGCCAGTGAAAGAGATTTGATGTGCCTTGCAAGGGAGTACCAATATATTCAATTCTTTAAAGTAATTACTATAACTGAAGCGACAGCAATTGGTACCGAGCTAAGGAAATATTTTTGAAATTTGTAGAAAAAATAAAAGCTAGGCGAGATACCTAGCTTTTATTCGATGATTTAGTAACCGACTTTATTACAGCATATTTCAGCCTAAATGAAATAAAGTGCCGTTAGATAAATTAAGATAGCTAACGAGAAATAAGGACTAAACAAAACTTGCCAGTACCAGTTTCTTGGCTTGAAGCCCACCCCATACACCATGCTTGAACATACAGACCAAATCAGTGCTGGTGCGATGATTGAGTTAAAACCACCAATTGCTTGATGGTAAGCTTCAGGGTCCCACATCACCAATCCTACGTGCATAAAGCCAAGGATGAGAGATAAGACTCGTAGCAGAGTCTTATCCATTGGTGCGTGAAGTTTCGCTACCTTATCAGCGAGGTTACTCACTGTCTTTATCCATCATTTCTGAGTGCTCTAGCCAAAGAGCGTTGATGATACCGAATGCACAAGCAAGTAGTACACCTAGAATCCATGCGAAATACCACATAGTAAATGCTCCTTAGTAAAGTGAGTTTTTGTTGTCTTCAATGTACTGGTCATCAAGGCGACCAAACATCTTGTAGTAAGTCCAAGATGTGTAGCCAAGGATGATTGGCACCATAACAAACGCAACGCCTGTCATTAGGTTCAGAGTCAGCTCAGATGACGTTGCATCCCACATTGTTAAGCTGTGGCTTGGCATTAAGTCTGAAGGCATGATGAATGGGAACATCGCAAAACCTGCAGTAAAGATAACACCAGCAACACCCAAGCTTGAAGTAATGAACGAAATCGCACATTTTTCAAGACGAGATGCCAATACAGCGAGAAGCGGCATTGCAACACCTAGTACAGGAGCAGCCCATAGTAATGGGTAGTTTTCAAAATTCTTCATCCACGCACCAGCTTCACGGATAACCTCTTTGTTTAGAGGGTTAGAAGCTGCGTTAGTGTCGATACCGCCAACAATGACGTAGCCATCGATATTTTGGATCCAGAAACCAGCCGCTACAAACGCAGCAACCGTCAGTAAACCAGCCAACTGAGCAACGTTGCGCGCACGCACATGCACTTCGCCTGTTGTTTTCATTTGTAGCCAAGTAGAACCTTGCATCAAAATCATGAACAAGCTTACTAGACCACACAACAGTGCAAATGGGTTTAGTAGACCAAAGAATGAGCCATGGTATGTTGGCATCAAGAACTCACTCAATTGGAATGGTACACCTTGTAGAAGGTTGCCAAACGCTACACCAAAGATGATTGGCGGAACAAAACCACTGATTGAGATACAGATATCCCAGCTATTGCGCCATTTTGGATCTTCGATTTTAGAGCGGTAGTCTAGGCCAAGAGGACGAAGCCATAGCGCTGCTAGTGTCAAAATCATCGCTAAGTAGAAGCCTGAAAATGACGTTGCGTAAACCAAAGGCCAAGCTGCGAACAGTGCACCACCAGCAGTGATAAGCCAAACTTGGTTACCATCCCAGTGAGGAGCAATTGAGTTAATCATGACACGGCGTTGCGTGTCGTTTTTACCGATGATAGGTACAAGCGCGCCTACACCCATATCGAAGCCGTCTGTTACTGCAAAACCAACTAGTAGAACACCGATTAGTACCCACCAGATGAGTCGCAAGATTTCGTAATCAAACATCTTGTTATCTCCTTACCTTACGCTTCTACTTGGCGACTAACTTTGTCTTCAACAGAGTCAGCATTTTGCTCGAAGTGGTAGCGACCCGTTTTCAGGCTACTTGGGCCTTTACGAGCGAATTTCAACATTAGGTAAACTTCTGCAATCAGGAATACCGTGTATAGCGCCAGAATTGCGAAGAGTGAAGTCCAGATTTCACCTGCAGTTAGTGCAGAAGCTGCAACATGCACTGGTAGAATTTCACCTACAGCCCAAGGCTGACGGCCGTACTCAGCGACGAACCAACCCGCTTCAATTGCAATCCAAGGTAGTGGAATGCTAAATAGTGCAGCTTTTAGAATCCATTGTTTCTGTTCAATCTTCTGACGACACGTTTGGATAAACGCCGCACCAAAGACAAACAACATGATGAAGCCACAAGCAACCATGATACGGAATGACCAGAATAGCGGCCATACTGTTGGGATTGAGTCGTCCGCAGCAGCTTGGATTTGCTCTTCTGTTGCATCAACAACATTGTCTGTGTAGCGTTTTAGAAGTAGACCGTAACCTAGGTCACCTTTCACTTCATCAAACGCAGTCATGTTTTCTTCTGACTTGTCGCCCGCACGAAGCTTCTCTAGAAGTTCATAAGCGTACATGCCGTCACGAATACGATCGACGTGTTCATCACGTAAATCACGAAGACCTGTTACTTGCTCATCAAAAGAGCGTGTCGCGATAATACCCATTACGTAAGGGATCTTAATTGCGTAATCGGTATGCATCGTTTCCTGGTTAGGAACACCAAATAACGTAAATGCGGCAGGTGCAGGTTCAGTGTGCCACTCTGCTTCAATTGCAGCGAGTTTCACTTTTTGAACTTCACCAAGCTCGTAGCCAGATTCGTCACCAAGAACGATGGTAGATAAGATAGCTGCAATACCGAAAGAAGCAGCAATAGCAAACGAACGACGAGCAAACGCAATGTCACGACCTTTTAATAGGTAGTATGAACTGATGCCTAGAATAAACATTGCGCCACAAGTGTAACCAGAAGCAACCGTATGCACGAACTTAACCTGAGCAACTGGGTTTAGTACAACCTCAGAGAAGCTCACCATTTCCATTCGCATGGTTTCGAAGTTGAAATCTGCGCCTACTGGGTTTTGCATCCAGCCGTTTGCGATAAGAATCCAAAGAGCAGAGAAGTTAGAGCCTAGTGCCACAAGCCAGGTAACCGCTAAGTGTTGGCGTTTAGATAGACGATCCCACCCGAAGAAGAATAGACCAACAAAAGTTGACTCCAGGAAGAATGCGACAAGTGCTTCGATCGCTAGCGGTGCACCGAAGATATCACCTACATAGTGGGAGTAGTAAGACCAGTTCGTACCAAACTGGAACTCCATGGTAAGGCCTGTCGCCACACCAAGTGCAAAGTTAATACCGAATAGCTTACCCCAGAACTTGGTCATGTCCTTATAGATTTGCTTGTTCGTCATTACGTACATCGATTCCATAATGGCCAGAAGGAAGGCCATACCAAGGGTCAATGGTACGAATAGGAAGTGATACATCGCTGTCAGTGCAAACTGCAACCGCGATAGATCAACTACGTCAATCATGGTAACTCCTATGTGTCGGCTGAATGACACTCTCTACATATTGCAATCCATATTCAGGTGTTATTTACACTTGAAAAATGTTGAATTATCACAACTCATTGTTGCAAAAATGTGCTTCATTGGTTAGTTAATTGTTAAGCATCAGCTAATATAGCTGGGGCTAATATTACTTGTAAAAACAGATTGTTTCAAAAGGTTTATAGCCGTAACGCGCTTTGATATACATCAATGTTTATGCGCGGAATTTGCACAAAAATCCATCACATTGATCTAGATCAACCAGTATTGGATACGGATGTTAAGAGAGAGTAATCAGGAGAGAAATTAACCAGTTGCAAGCAAACATCGAGTTAACAATCAATGCTTTTTACTTACTAAACCAGTATGAGAAAAAATTCAAAAAATGTGAGTTTGGTCAACTTTAATGAAGCGCTGGGCAACAAAGGCCCAGCGAGGGAATCTTATTTTTCAATTCCGAAATGCAAATACGCACGATCTGTCGCGATTCTTCCACGCGGAGTGCGTTGTAAATAACCTTGCTGAATAAGATAAGGTTCAAGAACGTCTTCAATAGTGTCCTTTTCTTCACCTATCGCCGCTGCCATGTTGTCGAGCCCGACCGGACCACCACCAAATTTTTCCATAATCGCGAGTAGTAGCTTACGGTCCATGTAATCGAAGCCTTCGGCGTCCACATCAAGCATATTCAACGCCTTATCGGCAACATCGGCGCAAATGTGACCATTGCCTTTTACTTCCGCATAATCACGAACACGGCGTAGCAAACGGTTAGCAATACGTGGCGTGCCACGCGCACGTCTTGCCACTTCCAATGCACCTTCAGGTTCCATTGATAAACCTAAACAATCCGCGCTTCGCTGCACGATATCTTGGAGGTCTTTTATCTTATAAAACTCAAGGCGCTGAGTAATACCAAAGCGGTCGCGCAATGGTGACGTTAAAGAGCCCGCTCGGGTCGTCGCACCAATTAACGTAAACGGTGGTAAATCGATCTTAATAGAACGAGCGGCCGGACCTTCACCGATCATAATATCCAGTTGATAATCTTCCATCGCCGGATATAGCACCTCTTCAACCATCGGACTCAAGCGGTGAATCTCATCGATGAACAACACATCGTTTTCTTCAAGGTTGGTTAACAGCGCGGCCAAATCGCCTGCTTTCTCAAGTACAGGGCCTGAAGTAGTGCGAATGTTCACTTCCATTTCATTGGCAACGATATTCGCAAGTGTGGTTTTACCCAAACCTGGGGGACCAAAAATCAAAAGGTGATCAAGTGCTTCGCTACGTAACTGAGCAGCTTTAATGAAGATCTCCATTTGGTCACGAACATGGTCCTGACCTTGGTAATCCGCTAATTTTTTTGGCCGAATAGCACGATCAATGACATCTTCATCACGAAAGGCAGGGTTTTCTGGCGCGATTAAACGATCGGCTTCAATCATCTTTTTACCTTGAAAAATGGTTACCTGAGAGAATAATGCCGCTCGTTTAACAGCAAGTGGCATATTTCTATATCTCGTCATCCTGTACAGCGACGAAGGAGCGTGATACAGGATCTTCTATCCGAGCGATTTATGGTCAAATTGTTTCATTAACCGCTCAGCGTGCTGCTATTAGATTCCCAGTCTCGCCAGGCTCGCTGGAATGACACAAAAAACATCGTTAAGCGATTGGCATTAACCTTAGAGAATGAGTTATCTTGAACAAATGTTCACTGTGCAACCAGCGTTACACCATTGATTTTAGAGCTTCACGGATCATTTGCTCACTGCTCATGTCCGGTTTAGCGATCTGAGATACCACTTTCGACGCTTGAGTCGGCTTGTAACCTAGAGCTAGAAGCGCACTGATTGCCTCTTCTTCCGCGTTGTTGGATGTCGCACTAGAATCCGCAGGAGCAGCATCCGTAAATGGTGTAAATAGATCGCCTGCGCCCCACCCTTTCAAGCGGTCTTTCATTTCAACAACCAATCGCTCTGCGGTTTTCTTGCCAACGCCTGGAAGCTTAACCAGCGTAGAAACGTCTTCATGTTCCACACAAGTAACAAATTGCGTTGCTGTCATACCAGAGAGAATACCAAGACCGAGTTTAGGACCAACGCCATTGGCTTTGATCACTTCACGGAAAAGTGCTCGTTCTTTTACTGTGTTGAAACCGTATAGCAATTGCGCATCTTCACGGACAACAAAGTGAGTATAAATAATGGCTTCTTCGCCAACATTTGGCAGTTCGTAAAAACAGCTCATTGGCATCTGGACTTCATAGCCAATGCCATTAACTTCAATTAATACTTCAGGTGGTTGTTTTTCAATCAGTATGCCACGAAGACGTCCAATCACTATAAATACTCTTTGGAAATGAATTTGCGACAGGATAATAAAGAACTGGATAGACATCCAGTTAATTTTAACGGTAGCGCCCTTTTCTGGCACTGGTTGCTTTGCCCGCTAACGCAACGAGAGTCTTGTTAGTATTGGCATGACAAATCGCCACACCTAAAGCATCGGCTGCATCCGCTTGAGGCTTGGCGGGCAATTTAAGCATCTGCTGAACCATATGCTGAACTTGCGCTTTGTCCGCGCCACCAGTGCCGACGACAGCTTGCTTAATAAGACGAGCCGCGTATTCAAATACCGGCAACTCCGCATTCACCGCAGCAACAATTGCACTGCCACGAGCTTGGCCAAGTTTTAGCGCTGAATCCGCGTTTTTGGCCATAAACACTTGCTCGATCGCGAAAACGTCCGGTTGAAACTGGGTAATGATTTCCGTGACGCCTGCATAAATCTGTTTAAGCCGACCCGGAAGTTCTTTTTCTGAAGTACGAATGCAGCCACTACCAAGGTATTGCAAGTGGCGTCCATTTTGACGAATGACCCCATAGCCGGTAATGCGCGAACCTGGGTCAATGCCCAAAATAATTGACATGAATGTTCCTAAAAATGAGGCCTAATTCGGCCTCAGTCTTTTTATTATTACTTGCTAACTTCGGAGCAAATACCGCTCCCGACACCTTGAGTTTAATCTAGCGTAGCCGCAACGTCGTCAGAGATATCACCATTGTGATAAACCTCTTGAACGTCGTCCAGATCTTCCAAAGCGTCAATCAAACGAAGTAGTTTTGGCGCAGTATCCGCGTCCAAATCTGCTTTCGTAGATGGGATCAGCGACACCTCAGCGTTCTCTGCCTCAAACCCTGCGGCATCAAGAGCATCTTTTACGAGTCCAAAATCGCCTGGGGCCGTGTAGACATCAATCGAGCCATCTTCTGCCGTTTCAATGTCATCAGCACCACTTTCTAATGCTACTTCCATTACCCCATCTTCATCTAAACCTGGGCCATATGAAATCACGCCTTTCTTGTCGAAAAGATAGTTGACGCTACCATCCGTCCCCAGATTACCGCCTGACTTTGAGAATGCATGACGTACGCCAGATACCGTACGATTTCGGTTATCCGTCATACATTCGACCATGACCGCCGTACCACCTGGACCATAACCTTCATAGATCACGGTTTCCATGTTGTCGTCGCCTTCACCACCAGCACCTCGGCTGACAGCGCGGTTGACAGTGTCACGTGTCATGTTGTTAGACAGTGCTTTATCAATTGCTGCTCGCAAACGTGGGTTATTTTCTGGCTCACCGCCCCCCTCTTTTGCCGCAACAACGATTTCACGAATTAATTTAGTAAAGATTTTGCCGCGCTTCGCATCTTGCGCTGCTTTACGGTGACGAATATTCGCCCATTTACTATGACCAGCCATAATTCACCTTTTAATGTATTTTGACGCTTAATAACAAAACATGTTCTAAAAAGCGTTGCTTGGGAAATTGCTTTGGAAGTTTCTTGGGTTTATTTAAACAAAAACTCCCGCAGTTGCGGGAGTTTTCTTCAAATGTTGTGCGCTTATTCTGCGTCTTTTTCTTTCGCTGCAGTTACTGCGATTGCTAGCTCTTCTAGCGCTGCTGGGTTCGCAATACTTGGTGCGTCTGTTAGTAGACACGCCGCTGCTGTTGTTTTAGGGAACGCGATAACATCACGGATGTTCTCTGTGCCACATAGCAGCATTACTAGACGGTCTAGACCAAATGCAAGACCAGCATGTGGAGGCGTACCGAATTTCAGCGCATCAAGCAGGAAGCCGAACTTAAGCTGTTGCTCTTCAGGTGTGATACCTAGAATATCAAATACGGCTTCTTGCATATCTGCGTTGTGGATACGAACAGAGCCGCCGCCCACTTCGTAGCCATTTAGAACCATATCGTAAGCGTTAGAATTTGCCGCAGCAGGGTTTGCTTTTAGCTCTTCCGCAGTCACACCTAGAGGCGATGTGAATGGGTGGTGCATCGCGTGTAGGTTGCCTTCGTCATCTTCTTCGAACATCGGGAAGTCAACCACCCATAATGGAGCCCAAGCAGATTCATCCGTTAGCTCTAGGTCTTTACCTAGTTTCAAACGTAGCGCACCCATTGCTTCTGCAACGATACCCGCTTTATCAGCGCCAAATAGGATAATGTCACCAGATTCCGCTTGAGTACGATCTAGAATGCCGTTGATCACGTCTTCATTTAGGAACTTAGCGACTGGAGATTGGATACCTTCCATGCCCGCTGCACGGTCATTAACCTTCATCCAAGCTAGACCTTTCGCACCGTAGATGCCAACGAATTCACCGTAGCCATCAATTTGCTTACGAGTCAAAGATGCACCACCTGGAACGCGAATAACGGCAACGCGGCCTTTTTCGTCGTTTGCTGGACCTGAGAATACTTTGAACTCAACATCTTTCACTAGGTCAGCAACGTCTACTAGTTCCAGTGGGTTACGTAGGTCTGGCTTGTCCGAACCGAAACGACGAATCGCTTCGCTGAACGGCATTACTGGGAATTCACCTAGGTCAACATTTAGTAGCTCTTGCCACATTTCACGAACCATTTTCTCAGTCGTTGCACGAACTTGGTCAGCCGTCATGAATGACGTTTCGATATCGATCTGAGTGAATTCTGGTTGACGGTCAGCACGCAAGTCTTCATCACGGAAACACTTAACGATTTGGTAGTAACGGTCAAAACCAGACATCATTAGAAGCTGTTTGAATAGCTGTGGAGACTGAGGAAGCGCGTAGAAGCTGCCTTTGTGAACACGGCTAGGTACTAGGTAGTCACGAGCGCCTTCTGGTGTCGCTTTTGTTAGTACTGGTGTTTCAATGTCTAGGAAGCCGTTGTCATCTAGGAAACGACGAACAAAGCTAGACGCTTTAGCACGTAGCTTGATACGGTCGCTCATTTCTGGACGACGTAGATCTAGGTAACGGTACTTCAGACGTTGCTCTTCAGAGTTCTTTTGGTTGAAGTCTAGAGGCAGAACATCAGAACGGTTGATGATTTCAAGACCTTTCGCAAGGATCTCAACTTCACCTGTTGCCATGTCTTTGTTTACTTGGCTTTCTGGACGAACGCGAACTTCACCAGTTAGCTTGATACAGAATTCATTACGAAGTGTGTTAGCCACTTCATACGCATCTGCCATATCTGGATCAACAACTACCTGAACGATACCTTCGCGATCTCGCATATCGATAAAAATAAGACCGCCTAAATCACGACGACGGTTAACCCAGCCGCAAAGTTCTACAGTTTGTCCTGCAAGGGACTTGTTCAGGTGACCACAGTAATGGGTACGCATAATGAAATTCCCAATCTCTCAAATGTTGTTAACTACGCTCTGTCAGCCTCATTGCTAAGCAGAGTAAAGATTCAGTTATACGCTGAATGTCCACGAAAATCGACTACTCAACATACAATTACGTGTGTTTTATCATTCACTGGTGCTTTTTAGTACAACAAATGTTCAAAAGCTCACCAAAGCGAAAAAATTGGGGAGGATTATAGCGTGAAATTACCTATTTCAGCAAAACTCTCGTAAAGTATTCACACGAGTAGCAAGCAGTAAAGAATAATGGATAACTTACCTCTTCGACTTGGATTGACAATGTGGTCGCACAATCAATGGCAACAAAGTTTTTACGGCAGCGGGACAAAGCCCGCTGAACGTTTAGAAAGGTATGCGCAAGTGTTTCATACCGTGGAAGGCAACACGACATTTTATGCCACACCGACGCTCAATACAGTGCAAAACTGGAGAGCCGCAACCCACGATGATTTTCGCTTTACTTTCAAACTTCCTAAAGCCATTACTCATGAGCAAATGCTAAGAGGTTGCAGCGAACAACTGAGAGACTTCATGAAAGTCATGGAGCCTTTGCATGACCGTGTAGGCCAATGGACAATTCAATTACCAGCCGCATTTGGTCCTGAGCACCTTGATCGACTGAAAAAGTTCTGCGCGAGCTTTCCACCTAACTTCCCTCTCGGTGTTGAGGTTCGCCATATGGCATTTTTCTCCAAAGGCGAAGAAGAGCGAGCACTTAACCAATGGTTAGTAGAGAATAATATTGACCGCATTATTATGGATAGCCGCCCAGTCTTTGCCGCTAAGCCCGACAATGAGGCGATTATTGATGCACAAATGAAAAAACCACGAGTCCCTGTTCACGCCATTGCTACCGCTTCACATCCTTTGATTCGCTTTATTGGTCATCCAGAAGAACAACAAAATTACGAGTTTTTTAAACCATGGCTCAACAAGTTGCCACAATGGATTGCCGAAGGTAAACAGCCATATGTCATGATCCATACCGCAGACAATATAATTGCGCCAGAGTTGGCCGCAAACCTATATAAAGACATACAAAAGCGTATCACACTCCCTGAGTTATCACCTTTCCCAGCTGACGATGGCAACTCGCAGTTACAGATGTTCTAACGCAACACATGACAGAGGCGCGAAATTCCCATAAAATACGCGCCTTTTTTGGTGCCTGACATTTTCAGGCGGCTTGTATGCAGAGACTTAGTTATGAACCCTAAGAGCAATCCAGATACTATTTTTTCGGCTCCAATCGATAAAATTGGGGATTTCACGTTCGATGAACGCGTAGCGGAAGTATTTCCTGACATGATTCAACGATCGGTACCGGGTTACAGCAATATCATTTCTGCAATCGGTATGCTGGCAGAGCGTTTTGTAAAACCTCACTCAAACATCTATGACCTTGGCTGTTCTTTGGGTGCTGCAACATTGTCTATGCGTCGCCATATCAAACAAGAAGGTTGCCAAATCATCGCAGTGGACAACTCTCCTGCAATGGTTGAGCGTTGTAAACTTCACGTCAACGCTTACCGCAGTGACACTCCTGTGGATGTAGTAGAAGCAGACATTCGCAATATCGAAATTGAAAACGCGTCAGTGGTGGTGTTGAACTTCACTTTGCAATTCCTCTCTCCAGAAGATCGTTACTCCTTGCTCGAAAAAATTTACGCTGGCCTTCGTCCGGGCGGCATTTTGATTCTATCTGAGAAATTCGTCTTCGAAGATGAAGTGTCGAACGAGCTGTTAATTGACCTTCACCACGACTTTAAACGTGCGAATGGTTATAGCGAACTAGAAATCAGCCAAAAGCGCAGCGCGATAGAAAACGTAATGCGCCCAGATTCAAAGAAAGAACATAAAGAGCGTTTCGCTAAAATTGGCTTTTCTAGCTATGACGTTTGGTTCCAATGCTTTAACTTCGGCTCCATGTTCGCGATTAAATAGACCATGCATACCAAGCCTGAACCATACCGATTTCGGCTTTTGTTAATAATTTATACCCATCAACTCAGCGATTAACTAACTATGTTTAACTTTGCAAATTTCTACCAATTGATTGCCCAAGACACCCGTCTTCAACCTTGGCTTAATGTGCTTCCACAACAGCTAACGGATTGGCAAAATGCAGAGCACGGTGACTTTGGTCGCTGGTTGAAAGCCCTGAACAAAATCCCAGCGGGTAGACCGGACAACATCGACATTGTTGATTCTGTCACGATTTCAAACAATGAGCCCATGCCTCAAGGGGAACTTAAAAAGCTAGAAAGCTTACTTCGTACATTCCATCCTTGGCGCAAAGGCCCATACAACGTACACGGCATCCATATTGATACTGAGTGGCGCAGTGATTGGAAATGGGACCGCGTGCTTCCGCATATTTCACCATTAAAGAATCGCAGCGTACTCGATGTAGGTTGTGGTAACGGCTACCACATGTGGCGCATGCTAGGCGAAGGTGCACGCTTAACTGTCGGTATCGATCCATCTCACCTGTTCCTGATTCAGTTCGAAGCAATTCGTAAACTAATGGGCGATGACCAACGTGCACACCTACTGCCATTGGGCATTGAACAACTACCTAAGTTAGAAGCGTTCGATACGGTATTCAGCATGGGCGTGCTTTACCATCGCCGCTCGCCTCTCGATCATTTAGTGCAACTAAAAGATCAATTGGTATCTGGAGGTGAACTCGTATTGGAAACACTCGTGATTGAAGGTGATGAGAATGCAGTACTGGTCCCGACTTCTCGTTACGCGCAAATGCGTAATGTCTATTTCTTCCCTTCAGCAAAAGCCCTAAAAGTGTGGCTAGAATTGGTCGGTTTTGAAGATGTTCGTATCGTTGATGAAAACATCACATCCGTAGATGAACAACGTACCACAGATTGGATGACGCATAACTCTCTACCTGACTACTTAGATCCGAACGACCCAAGCAAAACTGTAGAAGGCTATCCTGCCCCTCGCCGCGCGGTTCTTGTCGCTCGCAAATCATAATTCGCTGAGATTCCTGACATTGTCTTAACTCATTTTACGAGTTAAGACATTACCCTCTTTCCTCGTAATGAGCGAGTTTGTTTTTTGAATCCATTTTTCACGTCAAAATATAAGCACGCTCTAAATAAGGATGCGCTTTTATGCCCTTGATTTTTGGCTTTTCATCACTATTCCTCAAACAATAAGTAATAGAGAAACATTCTTACTTGTGAGGCTTTATCGATATAAGCTAAACTCCTAAAAAATAAACAACTTAATCCAATCCCAAGGTTTTCAATGTTATTACGATTGACCCCGATTGTTGCCATCGCCTTACTATCTGGATGCTCACTAACCAAAGGCGAACAGTACCACCAAGAAACGTTAGCGGCGATTCAAAATTCAGAAGCGAATGTCAATAATCGCATTACCAACCTAGAGCTACAGCTCAGCAACCAATCGGACTATATCGACAGCCTTGAAGAACAAGTCGATAAACTACAGGTTGAACTTCTTACATTTCGCGATGAAGCAATGGCAGAAGTAAAAAAACCGAAAGAGCCGATTATTGTCCAATCTCCCGCTCCTGTGGAACCAACCCCAACTCACGATATTGTCCTTGGCTCTATCGAAAAGGTCACTGTAGAGTCGATTAAGCAAACTTTTGATGCACGTATCGACACTGGTGCCGCGACGTCGTCTTTAAATGCCGTTGATATTGAAGAGTTCGAAAGAAATGGTAAAAAATGGGTCCGATTCCACTTAGCAGACACCAGTAAATCCGAAGAAGAGAAAAGTACTTGGATCGAAGCTCCTGTCATTCGCTACGTCAAAATCCGCCAGGTTACCAGTGAAGAGTTAGAACGCCGCGCTGTGGTAGAACTTTGGGTGCGCGTTGGAAAAATTCATGAAAAAGCGCAATTTACGTTGGCAGATCGCTCACATATGAACCATCCTATTTTACTGGGTAGAGAATTTATGCGCGACATAGCACTTGTCGATGTAAGTCGTACCTATATCCAAACGGACGAAGATAAAAAATAATAAGGTAGATTATGACGTCAAAAATACCGTTTTACCTTTCTATCATCTTATTGGTGATTGCGGGCATTGCTCTGAGTGTTTTCAGGCATGAAAACTACGGCGTGCCTTGGACGCCAGGCGAAACTCGTCAGGTATGGGATGTAGAAGCTCGTATTGAGTTCAATGCTAACGGCAACGAAGTAAAAGCGTCACTTGCAGCACCTCATACACAAAGTGGTTACACACTTATCGGTGAATCTGCTTCCTCATCAGGTTATGGCGTTTCCTACATCAATGACGATTCAGGCCGTCGTGCAGAATGGTCAATTCGCCAAGCTCAAGGGCCACAAACCATATACTACAAAGCCCAGTTCTTAGTAGACCCTCAGGCTAAAGTCACTCCTTTACCGCCAACGGAAGACATTACGCCACCAACGCTATCAGCACCACAAGCAGCAGCGGCAAATGCCCTTATCGAACGTGCGATGAGTCGCTCTGCCGATAATGTGACGTTTACTCGTGAGCTTATCAAAGCGCTTAATGACCCAGATAGCCAAAACTCGTCGCTACTACTGAACGATTTCAGCCGTACTGATGCACTGCATAATATTTTGCTTACCGCAGGTATACAAAGCAAAACCGTCGGTGTTATCGAACTAGAAGATGGTCGTCGACGCCAAACAATTCAACCAATGGTTCAGGTTTGGTCAGGTAAAGATTGGGTACTGTTTTCACCAAAATCCGAACAAAAAGCAGTGAAACCCAACTTGTTAGTGTGGGATGAATCAAACGTATCCTTACTTGACCTTGTTGGTGGTAAAAATAGCCAAGTGCATTTCTCGATGATTAAGCAAGAAATGACACCACAACAAGCTACAAACAACAAAATAGAAGCAGATGGATTACTGAATATTTCAATTCATAGCTTACCTTTGGAAGAGCAAGCGATGTTCAAAACCATCATGCTCATCCCTATCGGTGCTCTGATCGTTGTGTTCTTGCGTGTGATTATCGGCCTGAAAACATCCGGTACCTTCATGCCTGTGTTGATTGCCGTTGCTTTTGTTCAAACTCAACTATTAACGGGTATTGTCGGTTTCTTGCTAATTGTAGGTACAGGCCTGATTATTCGAAGCTATTTGTCTAGGTTGAACTTATTGCTGGTAGCAAGGATATCTGCGGTCATTATTACCGTTATTATGATCATCTCGGTGTTCACCGTTGTTGCGTTTAAAATGGGCTTAACAGAAGGCCTAACAATTACCTTCTTCCCTATGATCATCTTGTCTTGGACGATTGAACGTATGTCAATCCTATGGGAAGAAGAAGGTGCGAAGGAAGTTGCTCTGCAAGGTGGTGGTTCATTGCTGACAGCGGTATTAGTTTACCTTGCAATGACGAACTCATACATTCAACACTTAACCTTTAACTTCATTGGTCTACAGTTGATTGTTCTGGCCGGTATTCTATTACTAGGTACTTACACAGGTTACCGCCTCACTGAGCTACGACGCTTCAAACCACTAGCGGAGGACTAAACGATGTTCGAAAGTTTTACTTCGCCGTCTAAGCTTCGCCATAAAGGCATTATGGGGATGAACAAGCGTAACCACAGCTATATTGGCCGTTACAATGATCGTTCTAAATACCCACTTGTCGATGACAAGCTAAAGACCAAAATTATTGCACAGGCAGCAGGAGCAACAGTTCCTGCCCTGATCGGTGTCATTCATAACCAAGCTGAAGTTAAGACTATCCACAAAATGGTTGAGAACTGGCCTGGTTTTGTAATCAAACCTGCACAAGGTAGTGGCGGTAAAGGCATTCTGGTTGTTACGTCTCACAAAAACGGGGTATATACCAAACCCTCCGGCTCTACAATTGGTAGGGATGAGGTCGAGCGTCACATTAGTAATGCGCTTGCTGGCCTTTTCTCTCTTGGTGGTAAAAATGACGTTGCTGTGGTTGAAAACTTAATCAAGTTTGATGACTGTTTTGATGGCTTCAGTTATGAAGGCGTACCAGATGTTCGGATCATCGTATTTAAAGGTTATCCAGTTATGGCGATGATGCGCTGTTCTACAGCGGCTTCCGACGGCAAAGCAAACCTTCACCAAGGTGCCGTAGGAGTAGGCATTGACATCGCGACAGGTAAAGCCGTCAGAGCGGTGCAGTTCGATCATCCAGTTACTCATCACCCTGATACAGGTAAAGACCTTTCGACCCTTCAAGTACCGCATTGGGAGCGCTTGCTGGAGCTTGCGTCAAGTGCCTGGGAAATGACAGGTTTGGGATACATGGGTACGGATATGGTGCTGGATAAAGATGAAGGACCTATGGTTTTAGAGCTTAACGCTCGCCCTGGTCTGGCAATCCAAATCGCTAATGGTGCAGGCTTGCTTCCTCGTTTGAAACACATAGAGAGCCTTGGTACACCTGCTGAGTATCCAAAACCGATTGAACGCGTCGCTTACGCGGCAGAGCAGTTCGGTGTGAAGCCGTTGTTCTAACCCTCCGACATAATGTTCGTTATTACTCGCCAGTAATTGTCATGATTACTGGCGTTTTTGTTCCCGCATCCAAAAACCTTGCACTTGCTCTCCTTATTAAACACATCCTTCTCATATATAAGTTGAATCAATGATCGAGCTAACAAAATCAACATAGATCGTTTCTTTTCTACTTTGCCTTTTGAGTATGATGAGAGCTCCCCTTACTCAACTTGAGAGGTTGGGAAATGCTAATAAAAGAAACAAATAATGATGAACCAGAGCTTGAAGAACAAGAGAGCTTAGACCAACACCTACAACGCTTGTCTGAGCTTTCTGTCCAAGCACTTGAAGAGCTTGCTGAAATGATCGAAGTCAGGGACGATATTCCAGAGGAATAAACGTCGCTTCCTCATTAAGTTCCGCTAATAAGCCGAGACTGCCGTCCTACAGTCTCGGCTTATCTTATGTAGTTCGAAGCCTGCCTCGCAAACAGATACAAAAACGCCCGCGTTCATTGCGGGCGTTTTGTTAGATTCGAAGTTTACGATTCAAACTCTTCAATCATCTCTTGTGCTTCAGTCTTAGGCTTATCCGTTTGACCAAAACCACGCAGACCAACCACGTGTACGTGTTCGTGATCTTTAAACACCTTACGCACCAGTTTGTAGGTCGTACCTTTCTCTGGGCTGATGTTTTCAGGCGCCGCGATAAGAAGCTGCATATCCAGACGGTCACATAATTCGAACAATGTCGCGATCGATTTCGCATCCAGACGCGCTGCTTCATCCAAGAAAAGCAAACGACAAGGCACAATGTCTTTGCTGCGTAGACGACGAGACTCTTCTTCCCAGCTTTGCACGACCATCAGAAGGATTGACTGACCGGTACCGATCGCTTCGCCTGTTGATAGTGCGCCAGACTCAGCCTGTAGCCAACCATCTGTACCACGGTTCACTTCTACACTTAGCTCTAGGTAGTTACGGTAATCCAGTAGCTCTTCACCCAGAACCTGAGGAGAACGTTGACCCATATCGATATGTGGGTTCACACGTTGGAACAGCTTCGCCATTGCTTCGGAGAAAGTAAAGCGAGTCGATTCAAACAGGTCTTTGTGCTGCTCTTGCTGTGTCGCTAGACCGTTCAGTAGCACTTCGTGACTTTCGCGGATCTTCACGTTTAGACGTACGCCCTTCACCTGACCAAACGAGATGTTCGACAGGCCTTGGTTCAGCATACGAATACGGTTTTGCTCACGCTGAATCGTCTTCTTAATGATGCTCGCTACTGACTCAGAGCTGATCGCTAAGCGGTTTTCACGTTGGGTTAGCTCTTCCGTTAGACGCGCTAGCTCAACTTCCATCTCTTCGATCGCTTCAACTGGATCATCAGTACGGATGATATCCTGACGAATGCGCTCGCGAAGATGTTGGTAAACCGCGATGTAGAACAGAACTTTACGCTCTGGACGTGCATTGTCTTCTGATAGACGCAGCGCATCACGCAGGTCGTCATTGTTCGCAACCGCGAGACGCAGCGCACCCAATGATTTATCCGACATTGAACGCAGTTCATCCGCTGACATATAAGCCAGTTCACGCTTGTGTAGACGACGCTCAACATCGTTCTCACGCGCCAGACGAAGTACTGAACACCAGCCAGCTTTCGCTGCAACCACGAACGTACGTAGCTCAACGTATTCTTTCTGAACTTTCTTCAGACGTTTCGCCAAGCCTTTCATCTCTAGTTCAGTAGAGGTGATCGTGCGCTCGTATTCGCTCTTACGACTGCGAGACGTGTGTAGACGCTCGTGCAGTTCGTCACGACGACGCATTGCACGTTCTTCCGCACCTTCGTCCGCATTAACACCAAACTCTTGAAGTTCTTGTTTGAACTCTTGAACCGTTTCCAGTTTCGCTTGGTGTGAACTCTTCAATGATGCCAATACTTGGTTGTATTGGTTCATTTGACCCTGCGATTGCTTCAACTCTTCACGAGAGCGAGTACGCATTTGTTCAGCTTGAACCAGTTTAGCTTTTAGCTGCTCACTCAGTTCGCTACTCTTGTTCAGTAGGTCTACTGAATCTGAGTAAGCGAAGTAGTGACGACGTTCAACGAGATCCGAGAGTGCAAAGATTTGCTTCTTAAGATCTTGTAGCCGCTCGTCTGCCGCTTTGTATTCTGCTTCTAGTGCATCGAATTGCTCTGGGTCAGCATCAAGCGCAGACGCAATATTCTCTAATTGCGTGACGGCTTTTGCATGGTTGTTTAAGAAGTTTTTTGCCTCTGCAAGCTGAGCGATTTTCTCTTCTAGCTCATCAAAACGCGCTTGCAATGACTCATCTTCAACAAGCACCATGTGTGACGCTAGCTTGTCCAGAGAAGACAACGCTTGCTTGCTGGTTTGAAGCTGAGAACGTTGTTGTTGCTCTTTCGCATCCAGATCCGCCAACACGCGAGCAATTTGGTTACGCTTATCACGAATAGTTGCCAGTGCTTGTTCTGGATCGGCGTCAAAAGCAACCTGAATGTGGTTAGACACAAATAGGTTAAACGCTTGGTACAAGCGCTGCATTTTCTGAGAATCAAACGCCGCTTTTGCGTGTTTCTCTACCACTTCTTCTCGTTCGTTACGCAGCAACTCTAGACGCTGCTCACGTGCCGCGCGGCCAAACAATGGGATCTCAGGCAAGCGAGAGTAACGCATTTGGCGATCGTTCATACGAACGCAAACCGCGCCCTCTAACTCTTCTGCATCGAACGAGCTGTCATCAAAGGCATCGATGTCACCTTCAATGATGTACAAGTCTTCTGGACAGTCGTCTAGCTCTACCAGTTTCTCTTCGATGCCTGACAAGTCAGAAACGACGATAGCGTGACGAGCCGGACCGTACATCGCACTGAAGTAAGGCGCGTCATCAATCGTGATGTCATCGTAGATCTCAGACAGCAATACACCGCCCAGCGTATCTGCCAAACCTTTCAGGCGAGGGTCATTTGAACCACCAGGAGAAGCAAGACGCTCAATCTCAGAGTCTAGCTGGCTACGGCGCTCAGCAAGCTTATCTTTAGCTAAAGACAGCTCCCTTTCTTGTTCAAGGACAACTTGCATGTGGTTCATTACCGCATGGCGATCCTCAAGCTGTTCACCGCTCTGCTCTCTCAGTTTCTCTAGCGCATCGTTCGCCGCAATCCAAGCTGGTGCTATTGCTTCAAGCTTACTGATTTCTGCCACCGCGTTTTGCTCTAGACGGCGCTGTTCACCACGCTGATCACGAACTTCTTCTTGAGCTATCTCTAGTGATTCGATTTGCGTCGCATGACGTTCACGTTCTTGTTCAAACGTAACCTCATCGGTTAGTTCAACGTGATATTGCTTTTTGTATTCAGCAACCAGTTCACGTGCTTGACGCTGCTGGTTAAGGCTGCGTTCGAGATCACGGTGTTGTGCTCGCCATTGTTGTTCGTTTTGTGCAATTTGTTGTGACTCACGCGCTTTCGCAATTGCAGTTTTCGCATGTTCAGACGCGTCTTTGCGCTCAACTTGACCAACGATGCTTTGTACCAGTTTAAGCGCGGTTTCAAACTGCTCTGCCGCTGCAGAAGACATGTCCAGTTTGTGCTTAACCGATAGCAACGCATTGGTGTGTTCTGATTCTTTGCTCTTAAGCTCAGAGACAAGCGCTTGAGCCGATTCCGCCGTTAGGCTGTCATCGCCAAGTAGCTGCTTCGCTTTCTCCAGCGCTTGAACTGCTTGTTGATATTGAAGGGCGCGAGTTTGCTGAACGTCAAGAGCTTGCTGGTAATCAGCAAGTTGCGTCTTAAGGCTATCCACCTCTTCTTCTGCAACGGTAGCTTGCTCTTCAGCCATCATCACGCGTTCTTGCGCTTCTTCCACTACCATCATTTGTTCTTCAAGACGCTCGCTCAGCTCTTCAAGATCTTCTTGGTAGCGTTCGATCTTCTCTTGCTGACGCAGCGCGTTTTGCACCAGTTGCAAGTGATCAGAAGCCGCTTGGTAGTCTTGCTCTAAAGAAGATTCTGATTCGATCAGCAGTTCCAGCTCTTCTTGAACGCGATTAAGCAGATTGTTTTGCTCAATCAAGGTCTCGCGAGAACCAAATAACTCTGAACGCAAAGACAATGTCTGTTCTAGTTTTTTACGACGCTCGTTAGCATGGCGCATATAGTCCGCTGCCACGTAGTTAGTCGACTCTGTGATCAAGTGTTTGAACAAGTCACGGTCTGCTTGCGTAGTTTTGATCGCTTCTAGCGTCATGCGGTTTTCACGCAGCGCCGATTCCATATCTTGGAACGCTTTCTTCACGCCGCCGTTTTGTGGCAGAAGGTAGTCACGTAGCGAACGGGTAATCGCACTTGAGATACCACCGTAAAGCGATGCTTCGATCAGGCGGTAGAATTTAGAACGGTCACCAGAGTTACGCAGTTTCTTCGGAATCACACCGAATTCAAACATTTGTGCGTGGTAATCCACGATAGAAGAGAAGGCTTTAAATTGAACGCCTTCAAATTCTGCGATTGATTCTTTTACTTCATTGATTTGACGTACACGAGCTTGAGTCGCAGATACGCTTTCAACCAAGATATCTGTTGGTTTCACATGGCTTGGAAGACCTTGGATAACAAACGGTTTGATATCTACTTTCTTATCACGACCTGCAACTTGCTGCAGTTTTACTGCGAACAATAGGCGTTGGTTACGTGAGTTAACCACGTCAAGCGCCGCATAACACGCGCCCGGCTGTAGCTTACCGTACAGACCTTTGTCGCGAGACGATTGGCTGCTGCCTGCTTCTGTCGTGTTACGGAAGTGCAGCAGCGTTTGGTCAGGAATCAATGCGGTGATGAACGCCGCCATTGTGGTTGATTTACCTGCACCGTTACCACCTGATAGCGTGGTGACCAGACCATCGATGTCAAACGTACGGGCAAAGAAGCCGTTCCAGTTGACCATGGTCAGCGATTGGTATTTACCGCGTTCAATCATGCTCATGCTTCACCCTCTTCTGTTGTTTCTTCTTGGGCTTGGTCGTCTTGATCTTCTTCAGACAATAAGCTGCCTTGGCTTGGCTCTTTGGTGTGCACTACTGCTTCACCATCACGGATCAGACGCAGCTGCGCTTCACGCATGTCATCGCCAATACGTACATCGGCACCAAAGCGGAATACCGCTTCACTGATGCTGAATTTACCGGTTTCACCGATGTTGATGATCATGCCTAGACGGCGTAGACGACGAAGTGACGTACGTACTTTTTCAAACAGCTTTTCTTTATCAAGGTCGGAACCAGTCGCACGGTTCGTCACTAGCTTCATCAGCTTGTTTTCATCTGCTAGAGCAAGCAGTTCGTCGTACAGCTCTTGGTTAGTGAAGATGCCTTCGTGCGCAAGACGCTCCGGGCTTAGGTAAAGGAAACACAATACCTTACCCACCAGCATATCCAGTTCAGAAAGAACACTACGGCCAATCAGAGACGTTGAACGTGGACGAAGGTAGAAGAAACCTTCTGGCGCTTTCACCAATTCGGTGTTGTAGCGTTGGTAGAAAGAAGAAAGCTCAAGTTCGAAATCCGACAACAACGCGTGGTTGTCTAGATCTTCACTTGAGATATGACGCCCTGCTCGAAGCATGCTGTCTAGCGCTGGGAACAGAGGGTTAGAAATTGCTTTTGCCAGATTCTCTGACATGTATTCATTAGTATCGGTCGATGACATTCGCTTGTACCTTTGCACCAAATTCGTTGATTGCTTTCCAGTCTGGCTGAACAGCTTGGTAGTCGGATTCTGAGTAACCCAGACGTACCGCCTGATCAACGACAATGCGAGCTAAATCAAAGTGATGAGTGTATGGGTGTTGTGCAAGGTAATCTCGCAGTACCACGCTCAAGTCGATTGGTGTGCCTTGATCTTTATGCGCTTTTAGCATGTCACCAATTCGCTCTGCCAACTCATCATTGACTTGTTGAAACTCTTCGTATTCTACTTCCATCGGAACTTGACCCGTTACCTCGTCATCACGCAGTACTAGGGCTTCATCACGAAGGTCAGAAAGCCTTTCCGCATCTGCATAAGTCAGATACCAAGGCGCATCGAAGTAATCTTTGACGGATTGACGCAGACGCGAGCTAAACGCACGGTTCTTATCCATATCAATAGCAGTACGGATAAACTTGTGTACGTGTCTGTCATAACCAATCCAGAGATCGATCGCTTGCTGGCCCCAGCTTGTGATTCGGTCCAGCTTCATTTGCAGACCAAACAAGGCTTCTTCGATGAACTCCAGCTCAGGGTCACCGTAAACAATTTCTTGAATATCTAGGATCTGAGTTTGCAGTTCATCACTGGCAGCTTGCAGCGTATCTTGAAGTTCACGCAACGTGCTCGACGTTTCTGACAGTAGCGCTTCACAGTTGTTGATCGCTTCACGCCAGTCTTTGTTAAGCAGATCAGCAATCTGTTGTTTAACAGACTGTTGCTGCTCATCCATCACACGTTGGTTAAGGTCGATTTGATCGAAGATCTCGCCTACAGAATATTTCAAAATTCCGTAAACGTTTTTCTTCCAGTGGCCCGGAGTGCCACCCTTTTGTGCAGCTTCAATCGCTTTTGCCATTTCATCCGCTACCATCGATAGCTGGATAGAAAGACGCAGTTTCGAGAACTCGCGATGACGCACGTAGTAGTCGGTAATTCCTATCGCTAATGGCGACAAGCGGTAAATGCTCGCTCCGTCAGTAATCTCACTGACAAAACGGCTCATAAGACGCTGCTTAACCATCTCGTTGATGGCATTGTTCGCACGGAAAGCCGAAGCTTCGCCGGTCTCATCAAAAAGTCGAGTGACGATGGCAAATGCGTCGTGCAATTCACCTTCACCCAATTCTTCATCGAACCTTTCATTACTTAGTACAGCGATGGCAATCAAAAATGCCAATCGCTCAGTGGTCAGGTTCAACGAGAAATCGTGCTGCTTAACCCAGCCAACCAACTCATCGATTGGTTGCTCTGCAGCATTGAGAGTCATCTCACTCATCGTTATTCCTGTTTATCGTTCTTCTTAGCCCACACGTGTATGTAGCGGCCTAATGAGAGGTATGGCTCTTGTCGACAAAGTTGTTTTTCTAGCGCCAACACATCTTCAAACTCGTAATCGCCCATGTATTGCATATTGCCTATGTAATCACTGAAGGAACGAATACCAGATTTGCCACAAATACTAAAACCAGAATCTTCTATCCATTGATAGACCTCTTCGGGTTTTAGGCCTTTCTGTGGCTGTAGTTTAAATCTTTTCCGGTGAGGCATGCCGTCTAAAATATGAGGAATGTTGCCACAAACCACATTTTTATAGACTAAACCGTGGTGGTTGTAGAACATGACTGATGCGATGCCTCCCGGTTTTACTTGCTCTAGAACTGTTTCAAGTGCGGCCTTAGGATCAACCAGCCACTCCATCACAGCGTGGAACATAACCAGATCGACCTGTACATCCATATGTTCACCGATGGATTGGACAGGCGAATGAATCAGGCGATACTGCTCAAGCAAACCGTTTTTTTCAATATCCTGCTTAGCCAACTGCAGCATTTCCGAAGATAGATCACATAAAGCGATTCGATGTCCGAGCTTAGCAAGCTTTTGCGACATTTGTGCCAAACCACCACCAGCGTCCAACACTTCTAGGGGTTGCTGGTCAGCATCTAATTCACTTAGAATCTGTAGAAAATCTTCCCACACAATGATTTGGCGGATCTCCCCTTTATCGGAGCCGTAAATATTTTTTGCAAATTTGTGGGCGATATCGTCGAAATTGCGGTCTTCTGTCACTTCTGCTGAGTTATCATAACGGATTGTGCCGCTATTCTGGCACAAGGAAAGCAGGAATAAAGAGGGATACCCTCATTTTTATTATCAATTGATGTTTTTTCGGACTATTTATGTATGTTTGAGCTGAAAAAAGTAGTGTCAGCCATGCTTATGCCCCTTCCGGCATTGCTGCTGATAGGCTTGTTGGGTCTTGCTCTCATTAGTTTTACTACAAAACGTAAAACTGGCTGCTTCGTTGTTCTATTCTCTTTTGTTGGCATTTTTCTTGTTGCCTTCCAACCTGTTTCAACCAAGCTTCTTATGCCGTTAGAGCGAGAGCATAAAGCCTTTTTGCCAGTTTCTGGCACCATCGACTACGTGATGGTTTTAGGGAATGGTCATGTTATCGATGACGAAATTCCACCCACCTCGCAGTTAAGCCGTGCAGCATTAATGCGCTTAACTGAGGGCATTCGTATTTTAAGAATGTATCCAGGCGCGAAATTAATCTTATCCGGCTATGCTGGCGGATCTGAAATTAGCCACGCGCGAATGATGGCGAACGTTGCCCTTGCGTTGGGAGTCGCGAAATCCGATATCATTTTATTAGAAGATGCGAAAGATACGTGGGAAGAGGCGCGTCAAGCGGCTGCATTCGTTCAACAAAAGGAGATTGTGTTAGTCACTTCTGCGAGTCACATGAGCCGTGCATTGTATGAGTTCAACGCAGCAGGCATTAAACCAATCCCAGCCCCGACCAACTTCTTAGCTATTAGCGAAATCAGTCAACCTTGGGATAAATACTCACCTAAAGCGCGTTACTTAGAACAAACAGAGCTTTATTGGCATGAGTACTTGGGCAGTATTTGGCAAAGGTTGCGTGATACTGTCGGCCAAACACCAATGGTTGAAGCAAACTAGTATTATCTTGAAGCCACAAAAAAGGAGAGCCGAAGCTCTCCTTTTTCTTTTTACGATTGAGTTATGTTCCAACTAGTCACCAGCAAACATATAGCCTTCGCCGTGTACCGTTACAAAAATCTGTGGGTTCTTAGGATCGAACTCCATTTTTGCGCGCATACGTCGAATAAGAACATCAATGGTGCGGTCATTCGGCGCATCCACTCGATGGCTGATCATGTTCAAAATACGCTCACGACTTAACACCTGGTTAGGGTAAGACGATAATGCCACCAAAAGTTCATACTCTGCTTTAGTTAGTTTTACTGGCTCACCGTTGCGGCTAAGTGCGCGACGTTGAATGTCGAATGTCCACTCCCCAAAGCGCACAATGTGCTCTTCACTGGTTTCATTCGCTTTCGAGCTGCCACTGCGCGCTGCTGAAATACGCCACAGCAAGTTTTTAACGCGAACTAACAGCTCTCTCAGTTCAAAAGGTTTTGTCACATAATCGTCAGCACCCATTTCTAGGCCTACGATTTTATCAATGCTATCCGTGCGTCCTGTTACTAATATGATACCAATATCCGATTGGCTACGTAACTCACGAGTAAGCATCAGGCCGTCTTCACCAGGCAGGTTAATATCCAGCATGATCAGGTCTACATCGCCCGCTTGCAAAACTTCACGCATTTCTGCGCCACTCTCTGCTTCGCTGACTTGGTAGCCCTCATTTTGGAAATATCCCGCAAGCTTACTACGAGTTACAACATCATCTTCTACGACTAATACGTGATAGCTCATTTACACCACTTTTCTGTCTTCTTATTATCCAAGACGTATTCTATTCATAACTAGTAACATTTCTAGTCATAGATACATTAAAACGCAAGATTTAGCGTTTTTATTGATTCAAAACAAGCTTGCCCATTGCTATTAATAAACGGTCATTTTTGACCATAAAACATAACAATTATAGTTACTGCTATTCATTTTAATTGATTACACTTAGGGGATATCCCTAATTGACTTTGTGATGCATGACTTGAAGCATCATTCAGGAGCCCAAAATGCAAGAAGTGAAAGCTTTTAATGAAAAACGCGCTGAAATTTACTGGTGGTTTTCGAGCTTGTTCGCAAAAGAACTAACAGAGAAAGAATTGGAAGCCTATCACAGTGTTGAAATTCGCAGTTTTCTCGCAGGTTTAGGTGAAAATGAGTCGCTGAAACCAGCTGTTGATAGCCTAGTTGATGCATTGAATCGGTTACAAGATCGTGAAGATGCACAACTAGAGCTTGCAGCTGACTTTTGTGAACTGTTTTTGAAGACAGAAAAATACGGCGCTCTTCCTTACGCATCCATGTACATTGGTGAATCAGGTTTACTGAATGACAAGCCAGCTGAGGAAATGGAAAAGTTGATGGCTGAATTTGGCGTTCAAGTAGACGAAAACCTAAAGGAACCTGCGGATCACTTAGCCGTTGAGCTCGACTTTCTCGGGAACATGATTATCCGCTCAAACGAGCTTGAACAAGAAAAACACATGGAAGAAGCCTTCGTTAAACAAAACGACTTTATCCAGCAACAATTGATGTCTTGGTTACCTCAGTTTTCAGACAAATGTAAAAAATTCGACGAATTTGGATTTTACTCGAGTGTCGCGAAACTATTAGTTGCATTTTGTAAACTAGACAGCGCCTACCTTCTTGGGGAATAATTGCCGCCTATTTTTAGGGAGCCTGCCTATCGGGCTTCCTGTATGCCTGAAAGTGACCAATTGTAAGTAACTTGGGTATAATATTCGTTTGCCTTAACTTAGCGCAAAGACGCTTGGTTATTTAGCAGTCAAAATGTGACTTCAAATACACAAATCTCTTGCTGAAAACATTGCTAGTCAGTCCACATAGGGCTAAAATGTGAGCGCAAACGATTAAATATGATTTATATGTAAACCGCTGAAATATAGCGGTTTTTGTGTTTTCTTAACAGGTTGATGGCAATTTCTCATCAGATAGAAAAAAGATAAAATTCATCGACCGATGCTGCTACGCACCCTTTTGTCGCACTTGGATCAACCGCTGCCGAGACACTTAGCGCCAATTTTAGATTGCTAGGTGTGAAACCATTAGAGCATCAGGTACATCCAATACGACATATTTCAGTAGCTCGATACAGGACACCATTTATGGCCACGATAAAAGACGTTGCTCGCTTAGCCGGCGTTTCCACTACGACAGTTTCGCACGTTATCAATAAAACGCGTTTCGTTGCAGAAGCAACGCAAGAAAAAGTAATGAAAGCCGTTGACGAGCTGAATTACGCGCCAAGTGCCGTTGCACGCAGCCTAAAATGCAACTCAACTCGTACGATTGGCATGTTAGTAACTCAATCAACTAACCTATTTTTCTCAGAAGTGATTGATGGCGTTGAGAGCTACTGTTACCGCCAAGGCTATACTCTGATTTTATGTAACACAGGCGGGATTTACGAAAAACAACGCGATTACATTCGTATGCTGGCTGAAAAGCGCGTTGATGGCATCCTAGTGATGTGTTCTGACTTAACCGAAGAACTAAAAGAGATGCTTGACCGTCATGCGGACATTCCTAAAGTGGTCATGGATTGGGGCCCAGAGAGCTCACAAGCAGACAAGATCATGGATAACTCAGAAGAAGGTGGCTACATTGCAACCAAACATCTGATTGACAATGGTCATACGGATATCGCTTGTCTAAGCGGTCATTTTGAAAAGCTTGCTTGCCAAGAGCGCATTGCAGGTTTCCGTCGCGCAATGAGCGAAGCGAACCTAACTGTAAATGAAGACTGGATCCTTGAAGGTAACTTTGAATGTGATACGGCCGTATTAGTTGCAGATAAAATTACCGCAATGGACAAGCGCCCGACGGCGGTATTCTGTTTTAACGACACAATGGCTCTAGGCCTAATGAGCCGCTTGCAACAAAACGGGATCAAAATTCCTGAAGATATTTCAGTGATCGGCTACGACAACATCGAGCTTGCGGAATACTTCTCTCCACCGCTAACGACTATCCACCAACCTAAACGTCGTGTTGGTAAAAATGCATTCGAAATTCTACTTGAGCGTATCAAAGATAAAGAACACGAAAAACGAATTTTCGAGATGCAACCTGAGCTTGTAATTCGAAATACTGTGAAGAAAATGAACTAAATTTCACTGTATTTAACCGTGTTAAATAAGCGCTCTACAGGGGCGCTTATTTTTTTGGAAAAATTAAGCATTCTCTAATACTTCACACCACTCTAATAACAATTGACTAACGTTAACTCCCTGTTTTATATAAATGTAATATATATTAAGAACTCCTTTTCAAAGGCCAATTTGCACCTTTCCATATGCAAAATAGAGCATTCAATCTATCATTTTTATTGAACCGAAATCACACTTTTAACGCTAAACCGTGATGTTAATTCAATATAAGAAGTATGCTCATTGTGTCACGCACAGGGCAAACCATTCGAAAGAGTGGGACGCAAAGCCTCCGGCCTGAACCATATTGCGATATGGAAGGTAGCGGGGTTACCGATGGCAAGTGTGTAAGCAATGACTTTACTCTGTAATGACATTGTTTTTACGCATGTTTGCTACTCTCTCGGACCTGACTTTTGGTGGCGTAATATTAATTACACCGAGATAACAAAACATGGATAAACCGATACTCAAAGACTCTATGAAGCTATTTGAGGCACTTGGTAATATCAAGTCGCGCTCAATGTTTGGTGGCTTCGGACTATTCGCTGATGAAACAATGTTTGCACTAGTGGTAAACAATCAGCTTCATATCAGAGCAGACCAAAAAACTTCATCTGACTTCGAGAAACAAGGGCTAAAGCCTTACGTTTATAAAAAACGTGGCTTTCCAGTCGTTACAAAGTACTACGCTATTTCCAGCGATTTATGGGAATCAAGCGAACGCTTAATCGAAGTAGCGAATCAATCATTGAAAAAGGCAAAGCTTGAGAAAGAACAGCAAGCAAGTACAAAGCCTAACCGTTTGAAAGATTTGCCTAACTTACGACTGGCTACCGAGCGCATGCTAAAAAAAGCCGGCATCGAATCCGTAGAGAAGCTTGAAGAGGAAGGTGCGCTTAACGCCTATAAAGCGATAAGAGATACGCACTCTGCAACCGTCAACATTGAGTTGCTATGGGCACTAGAAGGTGCTATCAACGGCACTCATTGGAGTGTGGTACCTCAAGCTCGCCGAGATGAGTTGATGAACGGCCTCCAATAAAAGTCGGCCTAAAAACTATCTTGTAAAACCGCAGTCTAATCTGCGGTTTTTTTGTGAAATTTTTTCGGTTTTCCTACTGTCTTATTACATATATCCCAAATTGGAATCAAAATTATGAATAAGAAACTGATATTAGGTCTCATCCTACTAGCGGCTATCGTCTTTTTAGGTATTAACTTTGGCCAGTATTTAACCTTAGAGAATGCAAAAGCCCAACAAGAAGCACTAACTACATACATCGATCAGAATTTTGTATTCTCGGCTGCGATTTACTTTTTTACCTACATTGCAATTACCGCTTTTTCTATCCCAGGAGCGGCAGTAGTCACCTTACTTGGTGCAGCCTTATTTGGTTTTTGGACAAGCTTGCTACTGGTTTCTTTCGCTAGCACTATGGGGGCAACACTGGCCTTCTTGAGCAGCCGATACTTATTGCGTGACTGGGTACAAAACAAATTCGGAAATAAACTCAACGCAATTAATCAAGGTGTCGAAAAAGACGGAGCTTTTTATCTATTTTCCTTGCGTCTAATCCCTGTATTCCCTTTCTTTCTAATCAACTTACTGATGGGCTTAACACCGATGTCTGTAGGTCGATTTTATCTCACTAGCCAAATAGGTATGCTGCCAGGCACAGCCGTATATCTGAATGCAGGTACTCAATTAGCAACAATTGAAAGCCTATCGGGCATTGTTTCACCCGCAGTATTAGCGTCTTTTGCGCTATTGGGACTATTTCCAATCATCACTAAATGGGTTATGAATAAAGTAAGGCCGACACCAAGTCAGCAAAACTCGTAATTGGTGAAGTGGGTATTTTGATGAAAATATTTATCGCTAAAAACCCAGCAGAAGCACACATTGTATGTGAGCTGCTTAAAGTGGAACAAATTTACTGTGAAGTTCGCGGAGAAGGTATTTTCGGCTTAAAAGGAGAACTGCCGTTTGGTGATGATACCGATCCTTATGTGTGGCTTTTTGACACGGCACAAAAGATGAAAGCTGAAGAAATAGTAAAAGCATATCGAAAACAATCCGATAGGCATGAGTATCAAGATTGGCAATGCCCAAAATGTCATGAAATAAACGAAGGGCAATTTGGTGCATGTTGGCAATGTGGATATCAACTAGGAGAGCTATAGCGGCTCTCCTATTCAGTGGATGCACTCAGTTTTAAGCACATACAGCTTGCTGTTTAATAAACTCGATGGAGTGTTGATTGAAGTCTTCTGGACGCTCTACATTGCATACATGACCACAATTCGGGATTTCTCGTAGAATGCTGAGCTTATGTGCTGCAACCATTTCTTTGACAGGTTTAATAAACATGTAATCCCTGTCGCCCATTAAGTAAAGAGTCGGAATGGGTAACTCTCGATCTTTAAAATATTTCATTAACGGATTTACATCAGCGGCAAGAATAAACCAACGTTTAAATTCTTTTTGGCAAAGCTTCTTGGCTTCGCGAATAAAAAGGTGGCGAGATTCTCGTTGGCTTCTTTGAGGCATAACAATATAAGCGAACAGTTTGTAGAGCCACATGTACGGCAGGATATGCTTACAAAAATTACCTAATTTCACCAATATCTGAGAACGAGTGTTAAGCCTTGTGACAGCACCGCCGAGCACCATCGAACGTACGCGCTCTGATGACAATTCAGCAAGGTTTCGAACAATAATAGTACCAAGCGACATACCGACAAAATGAGCGGATTGGATCTTTAAATGGTCCAATACTTTCAAAATATCTTGGGTAACCTCCGTAAAGGTATAACGGCTAGCAATGAGCTCTTTAAGTAACTGATTTGACTTTCCATGACCTCTTAAATCGATCAGCAATAAGTTAAAGTGTTGCTTGTAAGCTTTAATTTGCTTGAACCAGATAGAAGAGCTACCACCAGCACCGTGCACAAATACAACCCACTCATTACTAGTAGGGTGCAAATAAGTTTTATGAAAAAGTAGCGGCTGGGTCATATTCAGTATCAAAAAGATCGTGCTATTGAGTAAAAAGCCATCCTACCACACTCCCCTTACTCAAGATAATAAAGGCACCTCATTCGGCGCCTTTCGTTACAATTTTAAGTCAAACTAACGCTGAGTGGTAAAGCTGCAAATAAGATTCTGCGGCCTTTTGCCAGCAAAAGTCTTGTTGCATCGCGTGCAACTGTACTTTATTCACTTCAGGCTCGTTTTGAGCGTAGAGCAACAGTGCCCTTAGCATCGTTAACAACAATGCCTGCGGTGTCGGTTCGAAAAAAACAAACCCCGTTGCTTCAGATGGGTTTACATCATAATCGCTAACGCTGTCCTTTAAGCCACCAACACCGCGTACTATCGGCAATGTACCGTAAGCCATACTATAGATTTGGTTTAAACCACATGGTTCAAACTCAGAAGGCATCAAGAAGAAATCAGAACCAGCTTCAACGATATGCGCAAGTTCATTGTCATACGCTTCTACAAAGGCAAATTTGCTAGAAAACTGCGCGGCAACCTCTCGTAGCTGAGCGGCAAGAACAGGGTCTCCGGTCCCAACGACAACTAGCTGAACATCGTGCTTCAAAAAATCGGCCAAAGCAGGCAACAAGTAATGAACGCCTTTCTGCTGGGTCAACCGACAAACCATACCGAACATAGCTACATTTTTTTCAGGCAAATTTAGTCGTTGTTGTAATGCTTTTTTACAAGCTTTCTTCCCTTGCGACATACTTTGCTGGTCGGCGCAGTAATTAACTGGCAAGTAAGTATCCGTTTCCGGGTTCCAAGCACTGTAATCACAACCGTTCAAAATACCAACTAAGTCCTGCGCGCGTTGCTGAAACTCCCAAGCCATTCCATGACTGCCAAGCTCTGTTTTGAGTTCCTCTGCGTACGTAGGGCTGACCGCGTTTATCTTATCTGCATTCATTACACCAGCTTTGAGCATCGTAATATGCGTTGCACTCACCGCAGCATCGGGAACGTTTCTACAATGAAACTCTGGCAAACACTGCACGTCTTCATAACTAAATACGCCTTTAAAGACCGCATTGTGAATTGAAATGACGCTTTTAGTATGAGCAAAAAACGGATCATTGCCATACCTGTGCTTGAGCAAAAATGGAACAAGACCTGTGTGCCAATCGTTCGCGTGTATGATATTAGGTTGAAAGGCGAGCTTGGGTAACATGTCGAGACATGCTGCACTAAAAAACGCAAAGCGCTCGCCGTTATCAGTATACGCTTGGTTGTTCTCCGCATACATTGATGGTCGATTGAAATACGGCGGACAATCAATCAGGTAAACAGGATTTTGACCTAACATGAGCCGCAAAACTCGATACTCCGTATGCGGCCATGATGTTAATTCTGTTTCTAATACAACTTCTGCGTCTGCGAGTTTATCAATACTGCTGTACGCAGGGATGGTAATTCTTACGTCTTGCTGTAGGTTTTGAAGGGCTTCCGGTAGTGCCTTGGCAACATCTGCCAAGCCACCACTTTTAATGAGGCCTTCAACCTCAGAAGCTACAAACAGAATAGATAAGTTGTTAGTAGCCAACTCGAGCTCCTTTCGGAATAACAACAATGCCCTCCTCAGACACGTGGAAGTGTTTTTTATCTTCTTGAAGATTCACACCAATCTGAGTACCAGGAGCAATATCGGCATCCTTGTCGACAATCACACGACGTAAAACACAGCCTTCGCCAATTTTTACGTCACCAAGAAGTATACATTCGCTGATATCGCAAGCAGAAGCAATATTACTGCGAAAACCAAGCACCGACTTTTCGATTCTTGAGCCTCTAACATAGCTGCCATTACACACTAAACTATCGATTATCTGCACACGACCATTATCAGAGTCGGTAAATGTCGCAGGTGGCAATGGTGGGTAGTAGGTGTGCAATGGCCATTTACGGTTGTACAGCGAAAATGGAGCATCTTTTTCTAGCAGATCCATATGCGCTTGCCAGTACGCATCAATAGTTCCGACATCACGCCAGTACACCTCTTCTTTTTCGCCACTGATTTTGTTGGTACTGAAGTCATACACGAACACATCACCTCTAGGGAACATCTTTGGAATGATGTCCTTTCCAAAATCATGTGATGAAGCTTCATTATCCGCATCTTCGACCAACTCTGAGAACAGTACCTGAGCTTCAAAAACATAGTTACCCATTGAAACTAAAGCGTAATCAGGGTCACCAGGAATCGACTTTGGATTTGCTGGTTTTTCTTCAAAGCCAATCATACGACCTTCACTATCCACTTCGATAACCCCAAATTGCGACGCCTCTTTTAGTGGCATGCGCAATGCAGATACCGTCAGAGAAGCCTGCTTTTCTGAGTGGAAGTTCAGCATTTGTTTGATATCCATCTTATAGATATGGTCAGAGCCAAAAATACAAACTTGCTCTGGTTCCTCTAATTCCATAAAACGCAGGTTTTGATAGATCGCGTCCGCCGTCCCTTCGTACCAACGTTTACCAGTACGCATTTGAGCGGGAATAGGATCGATAAAGCGGTCTGTAATGCCGTTGATGTTCCACCCCTTTTTTAAGTGATGGAATAAAGATTGAGATTTAAATTGGGTTAGGACGTAAATGCGCATCAGATCCGCATTAACAAAATTGTTTAGAGCAAAATCGATCAATCGATAACTACCACCAAACGGTACCGAAGGTTTACTGCGAGATTCCGTTAAAGGTCTCAAACGAGAGCCTTCACCACCAGCAAGAATCATTCCCAAAACACCAGCCATTTGTTGTTCTCCATATCGTTATAGCTTGGATTTGGTACTCGCTTGAATGAGTCATACTCGGGGAGTCAAGCGAATACATTTAGCAACCGTCTCTGAGTTTCTGTGAACTCTTACAACACGGATAAAAAAGCTACGGCACTTCCAGTATGCAACGTCCACTCTTTCCTTATTTTTTGACGCAAACAATGCACACAGTTGCACTAATTTTTGTAATAAATTATCTAAGCGGGTTCTAAATTACAATTTTTAATACGCCATTCTGTGTACCATACAGCTCTTGCGTACTCAAGACGATATCTAGATCACACATGGAAAAGCAAACGATTACATTGTGAAAACAATTTACGAACGGATTCACTACACCACCGATTTTTTAGCCCAATGTATAACAAATATGTGAATGCAAAATGAAAGTTACAACGAATATTTTTTACATAAAAAATACATCAGCGACTACGAAATATTGATGCTGGGATCTTCTCGCGTCAGCAAAACTCAGTCAAAGCAGCAAAGATCTATACGAACAACACAGTGGCCTTTACGCAAAAACAAAACGCAAAAAAGGCAGCGATATCGCTGCCTTTTTACATTACTTAGATCGTACGTTATTATGCTTTCGCTTTTTTACGCTTATCAGTGACTTCCCACTTACCGTCAACAAAGAGCGCTGTCCAACCAGATGGTTTGCCATTCTCTTCCGAACGAACGTAGTTCTCTTTTGTTTTGCGACTAAAGCGTACGACTGCAGGACGACCATCAGGATCTTCTTGCGGTGCGGTCGCTAGGTATTTGAACTTCTCAGGTAAACGCTCTTCAAAACGTGCCAGTTCAGCAACCAAAGGAGCACGTGTCTCGCGCGATTTCGGGAAGTTGCTTGCCGCCATAAATAGACCTGAAGCACCATCACGAAGTACGAAATACGCATCTGAGTTTTCACATGGCAACTCGGGGAAATGAACAGGATCTTCTTTCGGTGGCGCGACTTCGCCATTCTTAAGAATCTTACGAGTGTTCTTACACGTTTCGCTCGTACAATCCATGTATTTACCAAAGCGACCGTTCTTAAGCACCATATCAGAGCCACATTTGTCACACTCAACAACTGGACCATCGTAGCCTTTTACTTTGAACTCGCCGTATTCAACAAGGTAGCCTTCACAATTCGGGTTATTACCACAAACATGCATCTTACGCTTGTCATCAATCAGGTATGCGTCCATCGCTGTTTCACAGATCGGACAACGCTTTTTAGCACGAAGAGCTGCGGTTTCAACGTCTTCTTCTAGAACGTTAATAATACCTTCTTCGTCACCCAAGTTGATGGTTGTCTTACAACGCTCTTTTGGTGGTAACGCGTAACCTGAACAGCCTAAGAACACACCTGTCGAAGCAGTACGGATGCCCATTGGACGGCTACACGTCGGACACTCGATATCCGTCATGACGATGTGGTTTAACTTCATACCGCCTTCTGACTCATCCAGCTCCGCTTTTTCAAGATCGCCAGTAAAATCAGCAAAGAAGTTGTCTAACACAGCTTTCCAGTTCACTTCACCTTCAGCGATTTGGTCCAATTTCTGTTCCATACGCGCAGTAAAGTCGTAGTTCATCAAATCGTTAAAGCTGTCATCAAGGCGGTCAGTAACAATTTCACCCATTTTTTCAGCGTAGAAACGGCGCTGATCAACTTTCACGTAGCCACGATCTTGAATCGTAGAAATGATCGATGCGTAAGTCGACGGACGACCAATACCTCGTTTCTCCAGCTCTTTAACCAGTGCTGCTTCAGTGTAGCGCGCAGGTGGCTTTGTAAAGTGCTGTTTAGGGTCAAGTGACTCTAAGCTTAGCTTATCGCCAAGTTGTACCGCAGGAAGGATTGTATCCTCGTTTTTGCCCATTGGACGCTGTACACGAGTCCAGCCGTCAAATTTAAGGATACGGCCTTTCGCTTTAAGCGTGTATTCTGCCGCTTTTACACTGATGGTTGTTGAATCGTATTCTGCTGGCGTCATTTGACACGCTACAAACTGATTCCAAATCAAAGCGTAAAGTTTGTGCGCATCAGCATCGACACCTTGCAGGTCTTCCGCCTTAACACCCACATTTGAAGGACGGATCGCTTCGTGCGCTTCCTGTGCCCCTTCTTTGCTACCGTACGTCAATGGTTTCGCTGGCAGGTACTTATCACCAAACTCAGAACCAATAAAGTCACGTACAGCGTCCACAGCCTCGGCACTTAGGTTAGTCGAGTCAGTACGCATGTAAGTGATGTAACCGGCCTCATAGAGGCGCTGAGCTAGCATCATGGTCTTTTTCACGCCGTAGCCCAGACGTGTACTCGCTGCCTGTTGAAGCGTAGAGGTGATGTAAGGTGCTGAAGGCTTGCTCTTTGTAGGACGGTCTTCACGCTTACATACTTCGTAACTTGCATTCTCAAGTACAGACATCGCTGCTTTGGTTTCTGCCTCATTAACTGGCTTAAACGCAGAACCGTCTTTCTGCGCAACAAGCAGTTTAAAGTCCGCTTTGTCTTTCGTTTTCGTATTCGCATGAATGTCCCAGAATTCTTCTGGTACAAACGCGTTAATCTCACGCTCACGCTCAACTAACAATTTCACCGCAACAGACTGCACTCGACCAGCAGATAAGCCACGAGCTACTTTTTTCCAAAGTAAAGGTGAAACCATAAAACCAACGACACGGTCCATGAAGCGACGTGCTTGTTGGGCATTTACACCATCCATGTTCAGCTCGCCAGGTGTCTGGAAAGCTTGTTGGATCGCGTTTTTCGTAATTTCGTTAAAAACTACACGTTTGTATCGCTCTTCATCGCCACCGATGATCTCACGAAGGTGCCATGCGATTGCTTCCCCTTCGCGGTCCAAATCGGTTGCGAGATAAACGCAATCTGCGTCTTTGGCGAGTTTTTGTAGTTCGTTGACAACTTTTTCTTTGCCTGGAAGGATTTGGTAATTCGCTTCCCAGTCATGATATGGGTTAATCCCCATCTTTTTGATCAACGCTTTGCGGTCTTTCTCTTTTTTAACGCGCGCTTTCTCTTCCGGACTCATCCCTTTAGTTGAGATGGCTGCGGCTTTTTTCTCACCAGTGCTTTGACCGGCCGTAGGCAGATCACGCACATGACCAACACTAGACTTAACAATAAAGTCTTTACCAAGGTACTTATTTATCGTCTTTGCCTTGGCTGGTGACTCCACTATAACGAGTGATTTACCCATAACTGACTCTAACGTCCTTCATAATAATGCGGGTAGAAGCCTTGTTTAAAGGCCACCCGCATAATGTTCTATTTCATTGCTTCTTTTTTTACTATTGTGCGAGATGAAAAGAAGATCAACTGCTTTTTTGAAATTCAGATCCGATTGGTTGACAATTCATCGTCTTTATACTTCAAAGAGACAGGGTTCTGAAAGGTATTGAGCGGCATATCTAAACAGGCAAACTTAGCATCCGCTAATCCAATGCAATAAATTTTGTTACCCATCACAAAATAGTTTGGTTCAATGCTCTGCCATCTTCCTCCGCATCATGCTTATACTCTAAAAATTGATCTGTTTAGTCTTACTGAACGATTGACTGAATTAATCATGCAAACCCATTTTAGTTGTAGGTATACTCAGCGTTCTTAACTGAATAGGATGGTAGAAAGAATATGTCTGATAGAACGTTTATCGAAGAGTTCGACCTTCTTTTGATCGCTAACCAAATCATCCAAGAGCACGATGATTACATCGAGGGAATGCGAGCAACAAGTGTAGAAGAAAAAGAAGGTGTTTTAGTTTTTAAAGGTGAATACTTCCTTGATGACAAAGGTTTACCAACTTCAAATACGACTGCAGTATTCAATATGTTCAAATACTTAGCGCATCACCTTTCTAAGGAATTTACGCTGGTTAAATAGTATTGGGAAACAAAAAAGCCAGAGTGTTATTCACTCTGGCTTTCCTGTTTCAGGTCAGAATATTTAGCAGCTCAAAGCCTTAAGTTTGTCGAAGTAGTCAGGGAACGTTTTCGACGTACACTTTGGATCGTTAATCGTCACAGGCGTATCACTAAGTGCCACCAGCGAAAAACACATCGCCATTCGATGATCATCGTAAGTATCAATCGCAGCATGCTTTAACTGAGAGACAGGTTTGACGATGATGTAGTCTTCCCCTTCTTCCACTTCCGCACCGACTTTACGTAACTCAGTCGCCATAGCTGACAAACGGTCTGTTTCTTTTACACGCCAGTTATAAACGTTACGAATAGCGGTAGTGCCTTCGGCAAATAGCGCTGTTGTCGCGATGGTCATTGCAGCATCAGGGATATGGTTGTAATCCATATCGATGCCTTTCAATTGACCAACACGTGAAATTACGTAGTCATCACCCCATTCAATTTCTGCACCCATTTTTTCAAGCGCATCAGCAAATTGAATATCACCTTGAATGCTGTTTTTACCGATACCCGTGACTTTAACTTCTCCGCCTTTGATGGCTGCCGCCGCCAAGAAGTAAGAAGCAGAAGACGCGTCACCTTCAACCAAGAAATCACCTGGAGCGATGTATTGCTGACCGGCTGGGATCACAAACTCTTGATAGTCATTGTTGATCACATCGACTCCAAACTGCTTCATGATATGCAGGGTGATATCGATATAAGGCTTAGAAACCAAATCGCCTTCGATGTTGATGCGAATTTCACCTTCAGCCAATGGCGCAGACATTAAGAAAGCGGTCAAGAACTGACTTGAAATGGACCCATCGATAGAAACTGTACCTGCTTTTAGGCCAGTACCAATTATTTTGAGAGGCGGAAAGTTCTCGTTTTCCATGTACTCAACGTTCGCACCAGCATCTTTCAGTGCCGTGACAAGGTGACCAATTGGACGCTCTTTCATACGAGGTTCGCCCGTCAGTACATACTCCCCTTCTCCAAGACAAAGAGCCGCAGCTAATGGTCGCATCGCAGTGCCAGCATTGCCGAGAAATAACTCTACCGGCTCTGAGACAGAAAACGGACGCCCAAGGCCTTCAACGAGACATTCTGTTTTATCTTCGGAAAGTTGGTATTGAACGCCTAGTTTAGTCAGCGCATTCAGCATATGACGAATATCATCACTGTCGAGGAGATTAGTAAGGCGAGTTCTGCCTTTAGCAAGAGCAGCAAGTAAAAGAGCTCGATTAGAAACGCTTTTAGAGCCAGGAAGGTTCACTTCCCCTTGAATTTTATTGATAGGTTGTAACGTTAGGCTTTCCATTAAAAGTTGATAATCCTTTGTGCCCTCAACATACGATTTTTATGAGGGCTAAACAATTCTTCGTGAATTCAGACTACCCAAAAAAACACGACAAAACCAGAGTAAATCGGCGCTAATTTATGAATATCCTCAAGCAGCCTAAAGATACAGAATTAAAGGCATTGCCAGCGATGTAAATCAGAGCGAAAGAAGCACGGCGAAACAGCAAACTATTTCGACTTTATTTGACTATAAGCCAGCCCGACTGTACATGCCTGATTAGGCTTCGTTAGACTAAAACAACCTAGGGTTAATAAGTGATATCAACCCTGACTCCATCATCAAAATATAAAATACGAACTTCATCCCCTCGACTAAATAACATATTTTTATCAACATCTTGGATGACATTAATTAGCTTATCACCCTTCACTTTGATGAGTAGCTCAACTAACTTATATTCAACCGTGTATTGGTAATTACTTTGGTTTTGAGCAACTGCGGCACCAGCAAGCGCGCCCACTGCCGTCGCGACTTCTCTTCCCGTACCGCCACCAAATTGATTACCGACTAAACCACCGATAGTGGCACCAAGTAGTGTCTTCCAACCGTTACTTTTCGATTGAACAACCTCTTGTTGAGTAATATAACGGACAGAGTCAATCTTCCCGTAAACTACTTCATTAACTGGCTTGGCAACATTTCTTTCATAGGCTGCGTTGGCGACAAGTGGTAAAAACAGTATGATCCCAAGCCATACTTTTACGATATTTCTTAACCAGGTCATCATAAACTCCTCTGACTCCAATGTTGGTAACGACTTCTTATGGCTATTTATTTAACTGAACTCGATGAAACGTTCAACTTTCCCTCACCCTATAAAGCACTCAGCGACCCCAATGGTTTGCTGGCTTTTGGTGGTGACTTAAACCCCATGAGAATCCTCAATGGTTACTATCAAGGCATTTTCCCTTGGTATGGTCCTGGTGAACCTATTTTATGGTGGAGCCCTTCTCCGCGCGCCGTGTTTGACCCATTACAGTTTAAGCCATCTAAAAGTCTCAAAAAATTTCAGCGTAAACATAACTATAAAGTAACACTCAATTTCGCGACAGAAGAAGTGATTAGACTATGTTCTTCAACACGCCCTGCAGAGGAAACATGGCTCAACGAGGAAATGCAAGCTTCCTACATTGAGTTAGCCAAACTTGGTCACTGTCACTCTGTAGAAGTATGGCATGACAACAACCTGATTGGCGGACTATATGGCATTTGCGTGGGCCAACTTTTTTGCGGAGAGTCGATGTTTAGTCTAAAAGATAACGCATCCAAAATTGCATTGTGGTACTTATGCAACCATTTGGCGTCAAAGCAAGGTCAATTAATCGATTGCCAAGTTATGAATTCTCACTTGGCATCACTTGGCGCATTTGAACTTGAGCGTGACGAATTTATGCAAAAACTACTATCTTTAAGAGAAAAGCAAACACTATTTGATGCCTATCAGCCCCAAGTTTTGCAGGATTCAGTATGAGTACGGATATACAACATATTCGAATAGGGTTGACGAATAATCACCCTTGTAGTTATTTGCCTGAACGGCAAGAGCGGGTTGCGGTGGCGCTTGATGAAAGGCTGCATACTGAAGAAAATTACCAGTTGCTCATGGCTAACGGTTTTCGTCGTAGCGGAGATACCATATATAAACCGCATTGCGAGCATTGCACCGCTTGCCAGCCAATTCGAGTCTCGATTCCAGACGTTAGACTATCAAAAAGTCAGAAGAGGCTGCTTAATAAAGCACAGTCTTTACGCTGGGAAATGAAACCTGAAATGGATGAGGAATGGTTTGAGCTTTACAGTCGGTACATCTGCAAACGGCATAAAAACGGCACAATGTACCCACCAAAGCGTGATGAGTTTGCTCGATTTGCTCAAACCAGCTGGCTGACAACGTCGTTTTTACACATTTACGATGAATCAGATCAATTGCTTGCCATTGCAGTGACAGATTTGATGCCACAATGCTCGAGTGCTTTTTATACTTTCTTTGACCCTGACTACGAGTTATCTCTTGGGACATTAGCGGTGCTTTATCAAATTAAATACTGCCAAGAAAACAAACAACAGTGGCTATATTTGGGATATCAGATTGATGAGTGCCCAGCAATGAGCTACAAAACACGCTTTCAACGCCACCAAAGGCTAGTAAATCAGCGTTGGCGAGGGTAGAATACGCCTCAACTTTACATAATTACTATTTAGCGGCAGAATATAGCCCGCTAATATTGCCTAATTTCTAAAGAGGATTAAATGGCTAAAGAAGACGTAATCGAGATGCAAGGCACAGTCCTTGACACTCTACCAAACACTATGTTCCGTGTTGAACTTGAAAACGGTCACGTTGTGACTGCTCACATCTCTGGCAAGATGCGTAAGAACTACATCCGTATCCTAACGGGTGACAAAGTAACTGTAGAGATGACTCCATACGACCTGTCAAAAGGCCGCATCGTCTTCCGCGCTCGTTAATCTCTGATTTTCGGATGCAATAAAAAACGGAGCAAGCTGCTCCGTTTTTTATTGCATAATTTTTTCCGATTTAGTTCAGATAAAAAAGCGCACGATCTTCTCGTGCGCTTTTGCGTTTGTTACCGACTAACGATTAATGCATCGCTGTCTCTTTCTCACTTAAGTATTCAAACTCAAGCGTATCGTTGACCAGCGTTACTTTCACTGTACCGCCGTCAACTAAAGATCCAAACAACAGTTCGTTAGCCAAAGGCTTCTTAAGCTGTTCTTGGATAACACGCCCCATTGGGCGAGCCCCCATAGCTTTGTCATAACCTTTATGTGCTAACCAATGGCGAGCGTCTTGCGATACTTCCATTGAAACGCCTCTCGCATCAAGTTGCACTTGCAGTTCAACAATGAACTTATCAACCACTTGATGGATAACGCTTTCATCAAGGCTGTTAAACCAGATGATGTTATCAAGACGGTTACGGAACTCAGGAGTAAACACCTTCTTAATTTCCGCCATTGCATCGTGACTGTTGTCTTGTTGAATCAAACCAATTGATTTCTTCTCGGTTTCCGCCACACCTGCGTTAGTTGTCATAACAAGAATGACATTACGGAAGTCTGCTTTGCGACCATTGTTGTCCGTTAGCGTACCGTTATCCATGACTTGCAACAACAGGTTAAAGATATCAGGGTGCGCTTTTTCAATCTCATCAAGTAATACGACTGAGTGTGGGTGCTTAATAACAGCATCGGTTAGCAAACCACCTTGGTCATAACCGACATAACCAGGAGGCGCACCAATTAAGCGACTTACGGAGTGACGCTCACCATACTCAGACATATCAAAACGAAGTAGCTCGATACCTAGAAGCTTAGATAACTGCACCGTCACCTCTGTTTTACCAACCCCTGTTGGGCCTGCAAACAAGAATGAACCAACAGGTTTGTTGTCTACACCTAAACCTGCACGTGTCAGCTTGATCGCCTCGGACAATGCATCAATCGCATTATCTTGACCGAATACCAACATCTTCATTTTGCTATCTAAGTTTTTCAAAATGTCTTTATCTGAAGAAGAAACCGACTTCTCTGGAATTCGCGCCATTTTGGCAACCATTGATTCGATATCAGCCACTCCGACCGTTTTTTTACGACGGCTTGCAGGAGCAAGACGACTACGCGCACCAGCTTCATCAATGACATCAATGGCCTTATCTGGTAGATGGCGTTCATTAATGTATTTAGCCGACAGTTCTACCGCGGCACGCAGTGCTTTATTGGTATAACGTACTTCATGGTGAGCTTCGTACTTCGGCTTCAAACCCATCAAGATTTTAGTTGTATCATCCAATGAAGGCTCTACAACGTCTATCTTTTGGAAACGGCGAGACAACGCACGCTCTTTCTCGAAAATGTTGCTGTATTCTTGGTATGTCGTCGAACCAATACAACGCAACTTACCGCTACTTAAAAGAGGCTTAATAAGATTTGCTGCATCGACTTGACCACCAGATGCCGCGCCTGCACCGATGATGGTATGTATTTCATCGATGAACAAAATGGCATCTTCTTCTTTTTCAAGTTGTTTCAAAATCGCCTTGAAGCGCTTTTCAAAATCACCGCGATATTTGGTACCAGCGAGCAAAGAGCCAATATCTAGTGAATAAATCACGCTGTTTTGAATGACCTCAGGGACCTGCCCTTCGACAATTCGCCATGCAAGACCTTCCGCAATGGCTGTTTTACCAACTCCTGCCTCACCCACTAGTAGTGGATTATTCTTGCGGCGTCGACAAAGTACCTGAATAGTGCGCTCTAACTCTTTATCACGTCCAATGAGTGGGTCGATGTTTCCATCTTTAGCGACTTGATTAAGATTCGTCGCAAAGCTTTCTAGGCGTTCTTCAGAATTAGGCTCTTCAACACTTTCTGAGCTAAACGAGTCTGATGATGAATCCTCACCTGCACCTGATGCTTTAGTAATACCGTGGGAGATGAAATTAACAATATCTAATCGGGAGATGTCATTTTTCTTCAGTAAGTAAGCGGCATGCGACTCTTGTTCACTGAAGATAGCAACAAGCACGTTGGCGCCTGTTACTTCATTACGACCAGACGACTGTACATGAAAGACGGCGCGTTGTAGTACACGTTGAAAACTCAAAGTCGGCTGCGTTTCACGCGTCTCATCACTATCTGGGATAAGAGGCGTAGTTTGATCGATGAAAATATCGAGTTCGTTGCGTAAAGCGTCAAGATCCGCCTTACAAGCTAGAAGGGCTTCCTTAGCTGCATCATTTTCCAACAATGCAAGTAGGAGGTGTTCGACAGTCATAAACTCGTGGCGTTTATCTCGCGCCCGAGCAAATGCACCGTTAAGGCTTGACTCTAGTTCTTTATTTAGCATAAGTACCTCCCGAAAAAACAACTGGGGTTGTTCGAGCAAGTCTTCTTTGTTTACGCTTGCTCCATAGTGCAAAGTAGCGGATGTTCATTTTCCCTTGCGTACATCGTAACTTGCGCTACTTTTGTTTCGGCAATTTCTGCGCTGTATGTGCCGCAAATTGCCTTTCCTTCATAGTGGACCTGAAGCATGATTTGAGTTGCTTTATCAATATCATGTGAGAAAAATCGCTCAAGCACCTCTATGACGAAATCCATAGGTGTATAGTCATCATTATTGAGTACGACATTGTACAGCTTAGGTGGCTGGACTTTCGTACTTTCTCGCTCCAGAAGATCAGAGTCCGGAGTGACCCATTCAAAATTTTTACTCATGGCAATCTAAAGATATCGTATCAAAGGGTTGATGTTTTCGACCTATAAAAACAATCTACCACAAGCGTGCAGCGCGGTGTAGTGAGTTATGGCACCGAATTCGATCTTTGATCGATAAAAGTTGCTACCTAATATAGAGACTAATGCACGTCTTGATACGGCGCAAATAAAAGATGCTTGTCGATAAGTTACACATTTTTTCTTATAAAAGAACTTTCTATTTATTGCTTTCGGACTATTGCAAACCACCCCATCATCTTCTATCTGGATCACACTTCCTCATTGAGAATACGGTAATTATCACGAAAACTTCATTTTTTATTCAGTCAGAGGATTCTTCTCCCATAAGCAACACGGACAGTATGGCTTTTTCAGTATGAGCCACTTCATAGGCAAATTGACTAAACTTCTGCGTATATACGAAAAACTGTTTGCAAATTTGTTAATCTCAAAAGTGATTTGTTTTCAATTATGTTTCTGTTTGTTGCTCACTGCTATTGACTGTCGAAATTCATTGACTACAGTGGAAAGTGTCGATGCATAAATCATCATTTTGAAACTTCTCTTCTTTAAGTGGTTTGATGAATGTGACTTATCATTGATTTGACGTTTGTTGGCATTCGCTGACAATGGTAGTACCAAGTTAAAGGTATAACTTGGTTGCAGTAACAACATCAGTAAAAAATGCATGAGGGATGTAAAGCATGGCTACAGGTACAGTAAAGTGGTTTAACAATGCCAAAGGATTTGGGTTTATTTGTTCAGATGAAGAAGAGGGAGATATCTTTGCCCACTACTCAACTATCCAGATGGACGGTTATCGTACACTGAAAGCAGGCCAACAAGTCTCTTACGAGATTGAAAAAGGTCCCAAAGGCTGTCACGCGAGTAGCGTCGTGCCTCTTGAAGGCCAAGCCAAATAATTAGAGCGCTGTCGAAATATAAAAATATTGCTCTCGAAACGCCACGTTGATGTTTTGAAGAGAAAAATAAACCCGCCAAGATAGCGGGTTTCTTACTATTTAGAGCACGTGTTACAAAAGGAACACTTACAACGCACTTACAGGATAGGAAACACGCCGAAAACGACGTGTTTTTACACTAACTTACTTGTTAATGATTGCGTTAAAGGTTTCGCTTGGACGCATCAATTTAGAAACCAATGCATCGTCTAGTAAGTAGTAACCTCCTAGCTCACCTTTCACGCCTTGCGCATTATTTAGCTCAGCAACGATCGTTTCTTCCTGCTCTGACAGCGCTTTTGCAATTGGTGCAAATTCAGCAGCAAGATCCGCATCATCCGTTTGCTCTGAAAGCGCTTTCGCCCAGTAAAGTGCAAGATAGAAGTGGCTTCCACGGTTATCTAGCTCACCCACTTTGCGTGACGGAGATTTGTTGGTGTCTAAAAACTCACCGGTCGCTTTATCTAGTGTATCTGCTAGAACCTGAGCCTTAGGATTGTTTGTCGCTACACTTAAATGCTCTAACGAAGCTGCAAGCGCTAGGAACTCGCCCAAAGAATCCCAACGAAGGTGATTCTCTTTTTCTACTTGTTGAACGTGCTTAGGAGCAGAACCACCAGCGCCTGTTTCAAATAGACCACCACCATTCATCAATGGAACAATAGATAGCATCTTAGCAGACGTACCTAACTCTAGAATTGGGAACAAGTCTGTTAGGTAGTCACGAAGAACATTACCTGTAACAGAGATAGTATCTAGGCCCGATTTCATACGCTCTAGTGAGTACTTACAAGCTTCAACAGGAGATAGGATCTTAATCTCTAGACCGTCAGTATCGTGATCTGGTAGGTAGGCGTTTACTTTCTTGATGAGCTCAGCATCGTGCGCGCGGTTTTCATCTAGCCAGAATACAGCTGGAACACCTGTTGCACGTGCGCGAGTCACTGCTAGTTTAACCCAATCTTGGATTGGTGCGTCTTTAACCTGACACATACGGAAGATATCACCTTCTTCAACCGCTTGCTCTAACAGTACGTTACCTGAAGCATCAACAACGCGAACAGTACCCGCAGCGTCTAGAATGAATGTCTTGTCGTGAGAACCATACTCTTCAGCTTTCTGAGCCATTAGACCAACGTTAGGTACGCTACCCATAGTGGTTGGATCAAATGCGCCGTGCTCTTTACAGAAATCAATAACCGCTTGGTAAATACCTGCGTAGCTACGATCTGGAATCATCGCTTTGGTGTCTTTTTGTTTACCATCTGGTCCCCACATTTGACCCGAAGAGCGAAGCATTGCTGGCATAGAAGCATCTACAATAATGTCACTTGGTACATGTAAGTTTGTGATACCACGATCAGAGTCAACCATCGCAAGTTCTGGTTGAGTTTGGTAAACCGCTTGAATGGCCGCTTCAATTTCTGCTTTTTGCGCTTCAGGTAGAGACTCAATTTTTGAGTAAACATCACCGATGCCATTGTTTACATCAACGCCTAGCTCTTCAAACAGCTTACCGTACTTATCGAAAACGTCTTTGTAGTAAACTTTTACGGCATGGCCGAAAATGACAGGGTCAGAAACTTTCATCATCGTCGCTTTCATATGAAGAGACAGCAGCACGTCTTGTGCTTTCGCTTCAGCAATCTCTTTCTCGAAAAATTCAACCAACGCCTTCTTCTTCATTACTGAAGTATCAATGACTTCTTTATCTAGTAATGGGAACGCAGACTTAAGCTCTTTAACTGTACCATCATTACCGACAAACTCGATTTTGACATCTGTTGCACCAGAGATAGTTGTAGACTTTTCGCTACCAAAGAAGTCATTGTCTGACATGCTCGCAACATGAGACTTAGATTCTGCTGACCATGCACCCATTGAGTGTGGGTTTTTCTTCGCGTAGTTCTTAACCGAAGTCGGAGCACGACGGTCTGAGTTACCTTCACGAAGTACTGGGTTAACCGCACTACCTTTGATTTTGTCGTAAGCCGCTTTAATCGCTTTCTCTTCGTACGTGCTCGGCTCTTCTGGGTAGTTTGGTAAATCGTAACCTTTCGCCTGAAGCTCTTTAATCGCCGCTTTAAGCTGAGGAACTGAAGCTGAAATGTTAGGTAGCTTGATGATATTTGCTTCTGGAGTTTGAGCTAGTTCACCAAGCTCAGTCAACGCATCGCCAATGCGCTGTTCTTCTTTTAGATGCTCTGGGAAGTTAGCGATAATTCGACCTGCTAGTGAAATATCACGAGTATCTACATTGATGCCAGACGATGCTGTGAATGATTGAATGATTGGTAGTAATGAATAAGTTGCTAGCGCCGGCGCTTCATCAGTGATGGTGTAGATAATTGTAGGTTTTTCTGTAGGCATGAAATTTCCCTATTTTTTAATCAACTTGTTGGCTGATCAACTCAGCGTCTGAGTTGGTTTAATTGACGCATTGCTGCACGTTAGCAGTACATGTCTCCTCACTAACGCCACATGCGGTTCGCACTCTTTGTTGTAGTTTGAAGCTCTAAGCTCTGAATCCATGAGTGCACTGATATAATTAAACAAATAACACGAATTAGTCTATCATTCTGTGCGCGTTTGTTAGTTTTAGGCGCGCAAATCATATCCGATCATGAGAAAACTTAAAACTTTCAAACACAGTTCATTTACATTTTTGCAGGGTAGTTAACATGTCATCTCGTACAGGTCAGGAAAAAGGTCGCAGTCGTAACCAGTCTAAAACGGGCCATTTTAAACACTCAGGAGCTCGCAATGGCTCGAAGACTCGTACTCAGCAAGACCGCCGCCCTAATCGCCCAACAAAAAGCCAAAAGCCAAAAGTGGCCCCTAAAGATCGTAAAGTCATTATTTTCAATAAGCCTTACGATACGCTCAGTCAATTTACCGATGGCGATGGTCGCAAAACGTTAGCGGACTATATCCCAATCAAAAATGTCTATGCGGCTGGCCGATTGGACCGAGACAGCGAAGGTTTGATGGTACTCACTAACGATGGCATCTTGCAGGCGAAGCTAACGCAGCCAAAGTCAAAATCGCCGAAGACTTATTGGGTTCAAGTTGATGGCGCTCCTCAGGAGCAAGATCTTGAAAAATTGAGAAAGGGAGTAGAGCTAAAAGATGGTATGACTCTACCAGCCGAAGTTGAAGTTATTCCAGAACCACAAGTCTGGGACAGAACGCCTCCGGTCCGTTTTCGCGCAAATATCCCTACCACTTGGTTAGCCATTACCATTATTGAAGGAAGAAATCGTCAGGTGCGTCGCATGACTGCGCACATTGGCTTCCCTACTTTGCGCCTCATTCGTCATTCGATGGGTGATATCGTCCTTAACGACCTAATGCCTGGTGAATGGAGAGAAATCTCTCTCTAACAAGCAGAAAAGATAAAAGCAGGCTTAAAGCCTGCTTTTTAGATTCATACTTTTTCAGTTAAGCCCTATCTAATGAACTAAGGGATTACTGCTCAGCAAGCCAGTTTTTAAAGGCCTCTTTTTCCGCCGGAGACGCTTTCTGGTACATCGTCTTTAATACATCAACCATTGGGCTGTCGTTCGATGCGGCTGTTGAACGGGTATCACTAGTCTCAACTCGAGGCTCGATATCACTTACTGATTGTTGATGCTGATTCACAGTTACATAACTAACGGCAACACTCGCGATACCGCCAGCAATATTGTAGTTGCGAGATTCTTGAGGGTAATTACGACCAATTTGAACACCATCTGACTCTAATACATCTTCGACCAAAGCAATAGGTTGGCCTTTGGTATCCAGTAATTGCCAATCTAGAGGCGAGATGTTGTTTTGCGCTTGGCGAAGAGTTTTAAACTCTGGCAGTTCAAACGTTAGCTTTTCGTTTTCAGCATCAAATTTAGCAACGATTACATCACTGTAAACCGTCTTAAGGTTTTCGTTAATTTCGAATGTAGGTTGATATTTGAAGACAATTTGATTCGTTCCGTCAGGTAGTTCGATTGTCTTCTCACTAGAAAAAAGACCACCTTCTAGATCTGGCTTCTCCATGTTGACGGCCAATAACTTCACGTCTTCTGGAACCACTAAAGTCGTTGCAGCGTAGAGGTTTGTACTGGCAAAAATAGACAGTGCCATTGCCACTTTTAATGATAACTGCATAGAATTTTTCATCCTTATCTTCATAGTAAAAGACCCAGCATATAGCTGGGTCTTACAATATCAAACTGGGTATTGATTACCAGTAGAAACGAGCACCAACACCGAAGTTAGTTGCGTCGTCTGTGTCTTTGTTGTCGAAGTCAGTACCTTCGAAAGTGTAACCCGCTTCTGCGAATACACGTGCCCATTTAGAGAACTTGTATTCAACACCAGCGTAGAACCAAGAAGAGTCTGCGTCTACTTTACCTGCTTCGTCAGTAGACTGAGCTAGGTACTCGTAACCAGAGTATAGAGTTGTTTTAGGAGCAACAGCGAACATACCAGCTACAACGATGTAGTGTGAATCAACTGTTGATTTACCTAGCTTATCTTCGTTTTCGTTGTAGTAGTACGTAGCACCTAGAGTGTGCTCGTTTAGTGCGTACTCAGCAGTTACTTCAAAAGATAGGTTTTCGTTATCAGTACGCTCTGTGTGAGAAACTGTTTGCTCTACACCATTAAGAACTAGTTTTTTCTCTTTAGTTACGTTGATGTCGTTGTTCGCAGTAAGTACACCAGCGTGTAGAGATAGGTCGTTGAAAGATTTACCAACGAATACTTCTAGTACTTCTTCGTTAGAATCTTTTTCGCCTAGCGCGTAACCAGCTTTTAGCCAGAACGCGTCATTTTCGTAAGCGTATTTGATTTGAGAATCGTTGTTCCAAGCGTGACCGTATGCAGTTTCCGCTGCGTTACCACCGAAGAAGTAAGAGTAATCTGCGAAGTATACGTCATCAGCCCAAGTACCTTCTTTACCGAAGCGAAGAGTACCCATATCACCCATATCAAAACCGATGATGTGGCGACGTACGTATACAGAGTCATCTGTACGCTCGCTTGAATCAGCACCTGCGTCGTAGTTGTCACCTAGAGCAACACCGATTTCAACTTCACCCAGAACTTTTAGGCTTTCGTCAACAACGTAAACCGCGTTCACACCAGTACGAGAAGAGCTAGTGTTTAGCTCTGCTGTGTGATCAGTTTTTTCTGTGAATAGAAGAGTTGGACGTAGCTGACCGTAGAAATCTACAGAACCTTCTTCAGATTTGAATACTTCAGCTGCGTTCACTGAAGTTGCAGACGCAACTACAGCTAGTGCTAATAGAGTTTTTTTCATAATTAATCCACTGCCTTTTCTTAGTTCGGGATATCCTTGTCCGGTTCCCTTTTTTTATATGTTTGAGGTAGAGCGTTAACAAAACGTTATACAGCACCTCCTCAAAATCTGGAGCTAAGAGTGCAAAAGATTATTCTGGCTGTCAAATTTTCTAAATACCAATGTAAAAAAAACAAAATACCATTATAAAACAATAACTTGATAAGTTTACCTTTATTTATTCGACGAACATCTAACCAATCTCCATTATTATTTGTAATTTACAAAATTATTAACAAATGGTTTTTTAATCCAATAAGTAAATTTAAAAAAACAAAAAAAAGAATAAAAACCCACAAATCAGACCAAGTTGGAGTTTTATATTTTTCATATAATGAAATTAATTTCATTAAGATAAGGTTCAATATTTTTTTGTGAAGGAGATCTATATTCCTTATAAAAGCATTCCGTTTTGTGAACTACTGTACAACTAGTGATGTGTGCTACTATTCGCCTCCAACGCATTTGAGGCCCGTATGCTGACCAGTAACATTCAAAAATCGATTCGTAATAGCTATCAAAACCTTCAAGATCAACTTGATAACTTTGTGCCTAGAAGAGCACAAAACTACCTTGTTGCAGAGATTGCAAAAACGCTGTGCGGTCAGTATCACAAATCTAACCGAATACTCGTTGCAGAAGCAGGGACTGGAATTGGTAAATCGCTCTCCTATCTAATGGCGACCATTCCCGTGGCTGTACATAATAATAGAAAAGTGGTTATCTCAACGGCGACCGTCGCTCTGCAAGAGCAGCTCATAAATAAAGACCTCCCTCTTTTTCGTCGGATTACTGACCGCGAGTTTTCTTTTATTTTGGCAAAAGGCCGTCAACGCTATTGTTGCGCTGAAAAGCTCGCCACTGCTAGCGGTGCTGATGGTGGCCAGTTAGCCATGTTTGAAACCAAACCTAAGCAAAAAGATATAGAGCTGTTGGAAACAATGCATCGCTCTCTTGCGCAAGGGAAATGGGACGGTGACCGTGATTCTTGGCCTAAAACCATCGATGATAAGCTTTGGCAACTGATTGTCAGTGATAAACACAGTTGCAATAACAGTTTACCAGGCCACCGCGGCTGTCCATTCCAAAAAGCGCGCTCAGAGTTGGATAAAAACGATGTCATCATTGCTAACCACTCTCTCGTCATGGCAGACGCAGATTTAGGTGGCGGCGTGATTTTACCTGAGCCAGAAAATACAATATACGTCTTCGACGAGGCACATCACTTACCTCACGTCGCTCGTGACCATGCTTCAGCATCTGCGAGTTTAAAAGGCGCGGCAGCATGGCTTGAGAAGTTGAATCAGTCGATTAGTAAGTTTTCATCACTCGCAGACGAGAAACGCGTAGCTCGATTTCGCAACGACCTTCAAGACGCGGTTCAGAACTTGATACCGGCACTGACTCAATTGCCCAAACAGTTCGACCCAGCTCAATTTGAAGAGGGTATCTACCGCTTCGAACACGGTGAACTACCTGAGTGGCTAGAGAGCCAATCCAAAGAACTAAAACAGTTCAGTAAAAAAGCAAATCAGAGTGTGGCAAAAATTGCCGACCTTATTGCGGAAAGAGTAAAAGACGGGGAGCTTGCGACAAGGTTGGCTGAACCAGCGCTTGCAGAGCTCGGTTTCTACATTCAAAGGTTAGAAAACCTAGCGCAAGTATGGCATTTAATGGCTGAACCAACTCGTGAAAAAGGTGCGCCTTTAGCTCGCTGGTTAGAAACCCACCCCGATCGCGAGGGTGATTTCATTGTGAGTGTTTCGCCACTTGAAATTGGATGGCAACTCGACCAACAGATTTGGAGCAGATGTATTGGCGCCATTTTGGTTTCCGCAACGATGCGTGCATTAAACTCTTTCCATTACTTTTGCCATCAGGTTGGTATTGATGGAAAACCAGAATCAGGCACTCAGTTTTTAGCGCTTGCGTCACCATTCGATTACCAAAACCAGGCAGAATTGCTTATCCCTGCGATGAAATATGAACCACCAGCGCCTCAATTTACTGAATATCTTATCGAGATATTGCCTAAGTACTTGGAAGACAAGAAAGCCAACTTAGTATTATTCTCATCCTATTGGCAGATGAACCAAGTCGCGAAGGCACTCTCTTCGGAGTTCATAAAAAAAGGCTGGGCGTTGCAAGTTCAAGGTGAAAGCTCACGTCAAGAAATTCTAAAAAAACATAAAAAGTTAATAGAATCAAATAAAACCAGCGTCTTATTTGGTACTGGCAGTTTCTCTGAGGGGCTAGACTTACCTGGCGAATTACTTGAAAACTTGGTGATTACAAAAATTCCATTTGGCGTTCCAACCTCCCCTGTTGAGCAGGCTCATTCCGAATACATTGAGAAAAAAGGAGGAAACCCGTTTATGCAAATAACTGTACCAGACGCAAGCAAAAAGCTGATCCAGAGCGTAGGTCGCTTACTGCGTAAAGAGAGAGATTCTGGTAGAGTAACGATTCTTGATCGACGCCTAGTCACTAAGCGATACGGACAAGCCTTAATCGACTCACTACCTCCATTTAAACGTAAAATAGAATATTAGAAGAATCACCATTTATGGAAATGATTGAGCCAACCATGCTGTTGGTGTTGGCGCTTGTCGCTTTTGTCGCAGGATTTATTGATGCAGTTGCTGGTGGTGGTGGCATGCTTACCGTACCTGCTCTACTTTCGCTAGGCTTGCCGCCTCATATTGCACTAGGCACCAATAAACTTGCCGCTACCTTTGCTTCTTCTACTGCAGCATTTACGTACTACAAAAAACGTCTATTCAAACCTCAATGCTGGAGGCGTGCATTCGTGGCAACACTCGTCGGAGCGACATTAGGTACGCTATTTGTAGATGCGATTAGTACGGATTGGCTGGAAAAAGGATTGCCGCTTGTTATTTTGGCGGCAGCGTTGTATACCGTTTTTCATAAAACACCCCACTCTGCTCATCAAAGTCCAATACCCGAGCCTTGCCCAAAACTTCATAAAAAACAGTACATGCAAGGCTTATCCATAGGATTCTACGACGGACTCGCAGGGCCTGGAACTGGGGCTTTTTGGACAGTAAGTTCAATGGCGCTGTACCGACTGAATATCTTGCTCGCCTCTGGCTTAGCAAAAGCAATGAACTTTACCAGTAACTTTACCTCTTTGATCACTTTTGCATTCCTCGGACACATCAACTGGGTGCTAGGCTTAACAATGGGAGTATGTTTAATGGCTGGTGCTTTTGTTGGCGCGCACTCCGCTATTAGATTTGGTTCTAAATTCATTCGTCCTGTATTTGTTACTGTCGTCAGCATACTAGCCATTAAATTGGCTTATGACGCATGGTTTGTAGGTTTGTCATGAACATTTCTCAACTCCAGGAAAATCTAGAACAAATGGCGAAGCAAGCCGCTGTTCTTGACCGTCAAAGAGGCGAACATCATGTTCCGCTTTTTGATGAGCGTTTATTTGGTTGCCGCTCTCGCTTACTTACTCCTTGCGTAAAAGAAGCAAAAGCCACGCTGGATGCGATTGTGCGTGAGCAAAATGAAGGTAAGCTCACCGCTTTGCGTGCTGAGTACCTCACTGAACGGTTAGTGGCGCAAATCGGTGCAATTCAACGCGAGATTTCTACCACTAAAATTCGTAAGAATGAAATCAAACATAGCAGCTATTTCCGCAAGCCTATCAACGTGCTTTATCAGGAACTCGCTCAACACCAAGAGTGGGCAAGACGCTTGCGCGAGATGGTGTTAGAAAAAGAACGTGCTGTCGAAAGCGCTCCGAGTTTTATGCGTGCCGACGCTCAAAAAGTATTACTAGCAACCGAGCAACGTTTAGCGCGTTGTGAAGCAGCACTTCTTAAGCTAGAGAACCAAATTACACATAGGGAAAAACATCAATAATGGCTGATCAACCAACCTCGCCTTTAGATGACGCACCTGAAGAGATCAAACTGGCTGTCGATTTAATCTATTTGCTTGAGAGCAATGAGATAGATCCAGAAGTTGCGCTTAACGCTTTAAAGATCGTGCAAAACGACTTAGAAAACAAATTAAAAGCAAAGTAGCTCAGAGCGTTTCAATCCTTTCACCGAGACTCATTTTCAGTGCTCTTACACAATGATACTATTCATAAAAAAGTACGCCCCCAAAAGGATAAATAATGAAAGTAATCAGCTTTAACATCAATGGACTACGTGCGCGACTGCACCAACTCCAAGCGCTAATCGACAAACACCAACCTGATGTGATTGGTCTTCAGGAAATTAAAGTTCACGATGAAGCATTCCCGATTGAAGCTGTCGAAGCCATGGGCTACAAAGTGTATTTCCATGGTCAAAAAGCACATTACGGCGTAGCAATGCTTTGTAAGCAAGAGCCTCTACACGTACAAAAAGGGTTCCCGACGGATAACGAGGAACATCAAAAGCGCATGATCATGGCAACGTTTTTAAATGAAAACGGCGAAAAGGTCACTGTGCTAAACGGCTATTTCCCTCAAGGGGATAACATCAGCCACGAAACCAAATTCCCATACAAGCGCCAATTCTATAAAGATCTGATGACCTACCTAAACGATCATCACAATAACGACGAGCAATTGATTGTTATGGGTGACATCAACATCAGCCCTATTGATGCAGATATCGGTATCGGCGAACCAAACCGTAAACGTTGGCTAAAAACAGGTAAATGTTCATTCCAACCTGAAGAGCGCGAATGGTTGAAAACCTTACTAGACTGGGGCTTTGTGGACACCTTCCGTAAGCTATACCCAGAGGTGAACGATCAATTTTCGTGGTTTGACTACCGTTCTCGCGGTTTTGATGATAACCGTGGCCTACGAATTGATGTCATTTTGGCAACCCCTTCTCTAGCGGAAAAGTGTATTGAATCTGGTATCGACTATGAGCTTCGTGGTATCGAGAAGCCTTCAGATCACGCACCAATCTGGTCAACATTTAAGTAATATATTGCAAAGCTATAAGCGAGACTCAACGCTAAGCTTAGTCCAATAAAAAGGGAGACTCTGTCTCCCTTTTCATACAAATTACCAGTTAATCACTGATTCAGCGGCCAAACCGTTTGACCATCAATAGTTATCGGTGTTTGAGCAAATTCGTTCAGACAGTAGCCTGTATTACTACTTGCAAAGTAAGTGAGCGGCATCGGCGGTAGATTCAGCGCCACAACCTGCTGTTTCGCTTTTTCTGTGAACGAGAAGCCCCACATATCTAAATAGCTCGTCATGTCTCGCTGAGAGATGTAGCTCAGAGCAATAAGCAACCAGTCGTTGTTTGAGATGCTATTTGCTTCTTCCCGAGAGTAGTTGGCGAAACCAATGCTCAATCGTCTCTCATCCCAAAGCGCATCGTCCGATTTTAAGCGGTTAAACTCACGTTCAATCAGGTGCAAGCGCGCCAATAAATGCCAACCATTTTTAAGCACACCTTCATGCTGCGCCGCCATCATCATTTGAATGTAAACACGAGCGCCCCAACTCCAACTGGTTTGATTTTGCGCAGCCATGTATGCGTTTGGATCCGCTTGAGTTCGGCTAACTTGCAATAATTCAAACTGGCCTTTGAAATCCAAGCTTTGGCAAGTTGAAACTTTCCCCGTATTCTGGAAGAAACGAGACTTACTGTAATACGAGTAGTAATTGGTCGTTGAATGCCCTTCCCAGCCTGCAAATCGGAATCGACCTTTTTCCAAGCCATGACCAAGCTCATGTAAATCACCGTGACCGAGTGGGCTGAATGACCAGTAAGCATCGTATGGGTTACCAGAACAGCCGTAACCACACGTCGCTTGGTCAGCGTTCATATGCTTCACCATATCAATATTGGCGATTTCCCAACCTTGATTTTTGGCATACTGGATAATTTCCGGAACCTCATCGATCCCCGGCCCTTGGAAACCAGCCAAGACATGTGGGTAGTTATGAACATACTCTTCTGTCGCTAGCGCCATTTCAGCTGGTGTCGACCACATCTCATCGTTGACCGACTCCAACATTTTGTCGCGCTTTGAGTGTACTTCAAACCCAGGAGTGATCAGCTCAGCCCAATCGAACAAATTCGCTTCAAGCTCCTGAATAAACGCATCGTTATCCTTTTCACTTCTCCATACAGGGTGTTGCGCTACATGGCTAAATGTTAGAGCTACTGGCACATCATTATTGTTAAAGTGAACCTGGATAGGCCCGCCATAAGGTGAAGTCAGCGTGATGGTTTCACCCGGCTTCACCTCATAGGCGAAAGAAGTCAGCATTTTTGGTCGCGTGTATCCATCTTTGCTGAACTCATGAGTTGCGCCACTTCTTAAACTGTTGATGACAATTTTAGTCGTCACTTCATTACTGTCATTGCGCGTGACCGTAAAGGTCTCCCCAGGAAGCGCATACACACCAGCAGAGCGGAAATTACGCTTTGATTCCATATTAATAGTTGCGCTGATTCTCTTTACTTCAGGGCTAAACTCACTACGGCTGAAGTTCCCCATATTTGGTTGTTTTGGGTTTACGCTTCGGCTGTTGTATTGCACGTAATCGGCAAAGTACGACTTTAGGAATTCGGTCGTTTGGGTTGACTGTTTGTCCATTGGGAAGACAACCGTTTGACGATAATGATCAGCCAGCAATACCATGAGTTTTTCGTATTGGTAGCCGTCTTGATTAAACAAATCTACTTTTTGTTCATCAAGCTTTTTCAACCGATGGCGAATACTGTTTGCCCCTGCATAAAATTGACTTTCCATATTCGCAGTGTCAGGACAAGATTTGTCCTCACACTGTGACAAGTCAACATTGAAGTTTTGAGATTCAAAACGAGACAACAGCGCTTGTTGCGTAGCAACAGAGTCTGGCACGAAGTTCATGAGTGATGAAGGCGCCCAATCAACCAAGCCTAACTTACGCCAATAGTTATCTCCCACATAATCAACATGGAATTTTTCCAAAATGTCTCGGCCAAGTTCAGTTAGTCCTCCATCCCAATGCAGGTATAGAACAGGAATTTGGGCTTGCTCAGCGTATGCCAGAGCATCGAGTACTTGTTGGTTGGTGTCGCCAGATTGCAGATGCTGTGACAAGATCAATAAGTTTGGAGTATTGGTTTGCAAGCAGCTAAGTAGCTTCGAACCATCGCATAGGTTGGCCTCGTTAAACGCCAACTCTTGTGAAACATTGTCTTTCAGCCAATTCCGAGTCGCTTGCTCATCCGGAAAGTAATAAGACTGGTCCATTTGCGCGATGACGACGTTTGAAGTAACTCCGCCCGACAACCAAGTGACCAGATTACTTAACCATTTCGTCATCGCTGCGTTGGAAGAGTCGGGAAAACGTTGTGCCGTTCTAAATGGGTTACTACCTAATAGTGCGTAACGTTGACCATTAGACTTTTCCCCGGCAACGCCAATTGACAGAGCTTGATCTTTGTAACCGCTTGCCATGGCCTTATTGGTCATCAAGATGGTGTCGTTGAAGCCATACTGAGGTGCCAAGATCGCGGCATCATGGGTTGGATCCCAATAAAGACCTGAAAGGTTTTTCGCAATTGCAGATTTGATCGTATTCGACTGCATCTTGTGAGCTTCTACAACCTGACGACTTTTACGAATGAATTCGCTCGGGTCAGAAACGAGCAGTGCATTACCAGTTTCAAGAGCTTGTTGAACTGGAGCTGGCGTTGGTTTTACTTGAGCATTAGGTTGTGATTCTCCCTCTCCCCCACCACATCCTGTGGCTAAGGCGGCAATGCCCAACGATAGAATTGTTTTTTTCATTTTTACTTACTAAACAATGAGTTTACCGAATGTTAATGTAAGTTGATGAATAATAAGAAAGAGTCTTTTACATCGACTGAAAAAATAGGAATGAAGATAACAAAATTATCAAAAGCAATAGCACCCACTCCGATGCTATTGCCTCTATTGATAATTAGCTTAAAGGACGCAGATAAGCTAAGAAACGCTTCTCTGCCACTTTGAAACACCACAAGATCATAAACGTCAGTGCCATGTAGAACAGCCCCGCCGTCAGGAAAGACTCAAATGGTGCATAGTAGCGCGAGTTAACTAGACGCGCAGCACCAGTTAAATCCATGATGGTAACGATGCCCGCGACTGCACTTCCGTGCAGCATAAATATGACCTCGTTGGAATAAGCTGGTAATGCTCGACGCAATGCACTCGGCAAGATAATACGTCTGTATGTCATAAACTTACTCATGCCATAGGCTTTCGCAGCTTCCACCTCACCTTTCGGCAAACCATTAATCGCACCACGAATAATTTCTGCGGTGTAAGCCGATGTATTCAGAATAAAAGCGACCAAAGCACAGAACCAAGCGTTCTCCCACAAGGTATCTTTCACAGGGAAAAACTGATCCATGCCGTAGTAAATCAAATACAGCTGAACCAATAGCGGCGTTCCACGGAAAAAGTAAATGAATCCCCAAGAAGGTAAGCTTAGAGCGTAATTGGTACTATTGCGTGCCACGGCTAATGGGATAGAGACAAACAAGCCAATAACCAACGCTAATCCCACTAACCAAACTGTTGTCCAAAGTCCCTGAAGATAAGTTGGAAAGCTTTCAATAATCAAAGAAAAGTCCATAACTTACCTCGCATGAATACTGAACTTACGCTCAACAAGCTTGAGTAGCCCGGTCGAAACGCTGGTAAAAAATAGAAAGATGAGCGCGACAGCCATGTAAAAGGTGAACGGCATTTTGGTCGTACCTGCTGCCAATGAGCTCATTCTCACCATGTCATCCAGACCAATAATGGAAACTAACGCTGTGGTCTTAAGTAACACTAACCAGTTATTACCAAATCCAGGTAATGCATGACGAATCATCTGAGGCAGTAAGATTCTTCTAAACGATAAAGCAGAACTCATCCCATAAGCTTTCGCCGCTTCTAGCTCACCTTTGTCCACCGCCATGATCGCTCCACGAAAAGTCTCCGCCATGTAGGCACCAAAGATAAAACCAATCGTGAGTACACCAGCAATAAATGGGCTGACATCAATATAATCAGGTAAGTAAGACGTCCATTCATGGTTTGGATCACTCGAGGCAAACCACTCGTTGAGCGTTTCGTTGATGGAGTAAAGGCTGTTATTTAAAAGTATTTGTCCACCAAAGAAAATTAGCATCATCAGAACCAAATCTGGAATGCCGCGAATGACGGTAGTGTAAAGAGTGGCAATCGCCCTTGCCCATTTGTAAGGTGCTAACTTAGCTAATGCGCCAAGCATTCCTAAGACCATGGCGAGAATGAGTGAAAGCACTGCAACTTCTATTGTTACTAAAGCTCCTTTCAAAATCGAAGCTTCGTATCCTTGTAAATCTAGCATAGGTGAGTTCCTAATCCCTAAACTCAAAAAATCGACCGTTGACTACTTCTAGGAACAAGCCAACGGTCGCTTAATTACGGTTTATTCACCGTACACATCGTAGTTAAAGTATTTACCAGCAATTTCTTGGTAAACACCTTTCTCACGTAGTGAAATAATTGCTGCGTCGAGTTTCTTCGTCAGATCTTTGTCTTGTTTACGAACAGCGATACCCATACCTTCGCCAAACCATTTTGGATCGGTTAACGATGGTCCAACAAACTCATAAGCTTCGCCACCTGCTTTGTTGATCACACCCTCTTCTAGAGCAGACGCATCACCTAAAACGGCAGCAATTCGACCATTTTCTAGATCAAGATACGCTTCATCAAAAGAGCCATAACGCACAATTTCAACATCATCGCCGTAGTTGTCAGTTAAGTACTTGTCATGTGTCGTCGCACGTTGCACGCCAATTTTGACATCTTTAAGATTATCAAAATCTAGACCCGCACCTTTCTTAGCGATAAATTTATTTGGGATTTGTGCGTACTTGCCAGTGAAATCGACTTTTTTCTTGCGCTCTTCAGTGATAGACATTGCTGCGATGATGGCATCGTACTTACGTGCAAGCAGAGAAGGAATAATACCATCCCAATCTTGAGCGACGATTTTGCACTTCACTTGCATCTCTTCACAGAGTGCATTTGCCATGTCTACGTCAAAGCCTTTTATTGAGCCATCAGTTTCTGTCCAGCTAAACGGAGGGTAAGCGCCTTCGATACCAAAGCGAACTGTTTTCCATTCTTTCGCTTGGGCAACACCTGATACTGCCGTTGCAGCAATCGTTGCTGCTAATAACCACTTTTTCATTTCCATACTCCTGTGATTGCTATTTTATTTCGTTTTGTTTGTTGTGTTGGCTTAGGAGGCAATAGTCTGCCGCCTAACAAATATTAGTAAATGGATGAGATAAACTGCTGTAATCGTTCTGAATCCGGGTTTGTAAATAGCTTAGCTGGATTTCCCTGTTCTTCCACTAAGCCTTGATGTAAAAACATCACATGGTTTGATACGTCACGCGCAAACGCCATTTCGTGCGTGACCACCAGCATAGTTCGCCCTTCATCTGCCAAATCTCTCATTACCCCCAGAACTTCTCCTACAAGTTCTGGGTCAAGCGCAGAAGTTGGCTCGTCAAACAACATCACCTCTGGGTCAACTGCTAGCGCACGGGCAATAGCTGCACGTTGCTGCTGGCCGCCAGATAAGTGCCCAGGGTAATAATCTTTACGCTCATACAAGCCTACTTTCTTAAGCAATACTTCTGCATTTTCAATCGCTTGAGCTTTTGGCACGCCTAAGACATGAACAGGCGCCTCAATCACGTTTTCTAGTACGGTTAGGTGAGACCAGAGGTTGAAACCTTGGAAAACCATTGCCAGGCGTGAGCGAATACGTTGGACTTGCTTTTCATTAGCAGGAACGGATTCACCTGCTCTGCTGTTCTTCATTTGGATTAATTCACCATTTACCCAAATTTCGCCCGCGGTAGGCGTTTCTAGCAAGTTGATACATCTGAGAAAGGTACTCTTACCTGAGCCGGAAGAGCCAATAATGGAGATAACATCTCCTTTGTGCGCGGCAAGTGAAATGCCTTTTAAAACTTCATTTTGTCCAAATGTTTTGTGCAGGTCTTTTATATCTAGCGCTGGTACATCATTCATGCGCCCTACTCCCTGTGTTTTTGTCACTGCAATTAAGGGACTCCGCCCTCTCTAATTCGGAACAAATTAGCACCGCCCTTTGAAACTTGCAACAAATTATTAACCTAAATAATTCGAATAGAAAGATACGATAGACAAATTAATATGCAATATATAGCAACATATTCTTCAAAAGTTGAATATTAAATATAAAAAAGCCCCTTTCAAAGGGGCTTAATAAATTTACAAAAGTGTTAATTGAAACCTATTCGAGGTCGCAATGAATTAATTAAAACGACTGACTACCAACGAGTTTGAAGTACGTAATGTCACTTCATTTTCTAAGCCTTCTTTTTCAGAAGTAATGATGCCATCTAGGTCTTCATCTAGTTCAGGCTCTGACGCTTCACCATTGGAGAAGAAGCTCATGAAAACTTTAGAATCAATATTACTATCTTCATTCACTACCAAAGCAGTGCGATTAAAATCGTCCGAAGCTGAAACTTTCAAACCGTTAACGGCCGATGTTGGGAAGTTGTAGTAATGCAATTCTGGAACAACAACAGAATCACTGTCACTTGTTGTGAAAATGCGATGTGTGACTCTGTAGTCGCCTGAAGTTGCAAAGTAAGCGACACGAGTAAAGCCTTCAGTAGACGATGTTAAGCCCATGTCCAGATCAATCACGGACTCTGCACTTCCTTGCGTTGATACACTTGGTTTTGTGTTCGGCAGGTTATCAATATTTAAGTAAGCACTCGGATCAACGTCAATATCCCATCCGTCAGAGATCGTTTCGTTAAGTAGAGACTCCCAACCATTAACTTGATTCTCTGAGAACGCCATGTATACCCAAGTTTCTTTATTCGTTGCACTAGGGCGATTATATTCAACGGCCGTTTTATCCAGCTTCAACGCGTCATATGCAAAGCCGTTAGTAACAAAGCCAATGTTGAGCGAGTCGTAAGTATAGTCAGAAGACGAATAAATGTTTGACGTATTATCCGCTCTAACTAAGGCTATCTCACCAGTTCCCCACGAACCAATACCATACTGGTAAAGCGCTTTGTCGCTTGAACCTGATTCATACTGAAACAATGCCGTTGGTTCACCTTTAAGCCCCATCAGTTCATCAGTAGGCAACATATCAGGGTTCGGAGACGTGAAAATATCGGTTTGCGAGACAAAGTTGTAATCTCCGCCACCTGATTCAGCGTTTCGGTAATCTAAGTTAGTAAACTTATTGCTTGCTAAGTTACCGCCAGTAAAGCATTTGTTCAAAGAGTCTCGGTTTAGTGCAAAAGTAGCATTACGTAGTTTCTTATCTTGCAAGAACTCTTTTGAAAACGTGTTTACGCGAGCTTCTTTGCCGTTAAATTCTATTGCTTGAAACGTTACAAAGCCGTCGTCAGGGATATCTTCAAGATAAAACTTAAAGTTATCAGTGGTAGGTTTGATAATGTCTCCGGATCTTTTGCCATCGGCATCAGAGTAGTAACCGATAACATAGTTGGTCACTTGCTCTTTTGACGCTGCACTATAGGTTAAAACCGTTTTATCGCCGTTCAGCTCAGTTTTGTGGTCATATACAGTACAACCTTTCGTAGTTGCTTCACTTTCAGTCATTGTTGCTGGTATAGCAAAATCAAAAGTAAACGCAGTTTTCGGCGCTGCACCACCGCCACCGCCGCCACCGCCGCCGCAACCGACCATTAACCCTGAGATAATTGCCACTAGTGGCAGTACTTTAAGCTGTTTCATGTCTTTTTCCTAAACTGAGCGGCAATGATTAGCCAAAAAATTGTCTTTGCTCTGTCCAAAGCAAGAATAAAGCCAGCTTTATATAATCATCGTGAATATTGACATTTAATCTGCATCTCGTGCAAAAGGACAAAAAGTTCTAATTTTATGCAACTTGTGTAATGAAATTACACAAGATCTCCGCATCTCATTCGCATGCCAGAAACTTTCTGTAGTTTTATTTCACAACCATTCTTAAAGTGATCTAAATCAATCACCCTAAATGGCTATCTTGCTAGACTCCTGCCAAAAGATGAGGCTTTTTTTGTGCCTCAACACAATAAGTTATTAGCTATGCTTAGGCACAGTGTCGACGTGTAACAAATCTAACAATAGCTAGCATAAGCGTGCCGCAGGATGCGGACCAACACAATTGAATGAAGAATTCATAACTTTTAAATATATGAGGAATCTATGTCAGACGCAGTTAACAAAACGCACTCTGATTCAGATATCGAGACCAAGAGCTACCGTGAGCTTCATCGTCCAGCATCTGAGTTCGCAAGCCGTTCAGACTACCTAGACCACGAACTACAAATCATGAAGCCACGTCGTTTTGGCTTGAACTTGCCAGGTCGTGACTTCCGCTTTGAGCTTGAAGACCTTGTTCCAGCGCTTGCTGGTACTATCGGTATTATCGCAATGTACTCTGCGGTAATGATGTCTTGGGCTGAAGGTCTTACTGCAGCATGGGACCACGTAAACTTAGGCAAGGACTTTGCTATCGAAGTTGCGCGTGTAGAAATGCTCATCCCTGCACTTCTTTTCTGTGTGCTTGCCTCTGGTTTTATTAACCCTAAAGCCAACCTAGCAGGCAACCACGGCCCAATGATCCCTCTTATTGGTACCATCGCTCTTGCTGGTGCTCACCCTCTTGCATTAGCAATTCTCATTGGTGTGTTTGGTTTGATTTTGAGCCTCTTAAAAGGTGGGTCAAAACTGGTTAACCTCACCTCTGAAGGTACGGCTGGTGGCCTTCTTATTTTCTTAGGTTTAACCGGAACCATGAGCCAAATTAACTCTATTCAAGCTTGGGCTGTTGGTTTGCAATCCGATACGGTTGCCGCTGGTAGCATGGGTTACATCGGTCTAATTGTTCTTGCGGTTACCATTGGCTTATACGCGTTCCTTGCTAAAGTGAACAAACGCTGGCTAGCGATCCCTGTTTGTGCCTTCACTGGGCTTGCAATCGCACTTGCTCTTGGCGCAGGCTTCGATATTAAATTCGTAACCGAGACAGGCCTTCCAAACCTAAATCCAATCTACTGGTGGGGTTCAACAGAAGAAGGTTGGATGCTTGGTCTTCCTAATATGGAACACTTCATCGCTTCACTACCATTCGCCATTCTTGCGGTAGCAATGTGGTCACCTGACTTCTTGGGTCACCGTATCTTCCAAGAGATGAACTACCCACGTAAGAGTGAGAAAGTGCTGATGGACGTTGATGACACAATGACAATGTGTTCCGTTCGCCAAATGGTCGGTACTGCAGTGGGTGGTGGTAACATCACATCATCTTGGGGGACTTACATGATCCCTGCTGCAATCGCGAAACGCCCTATTCCTGCTGGTGCCATCTTACTAGGCTCTCTATGTATTATTGTTGCAATCCTTGGTTTTCCTATGGACGTTGCAGTATGGCCTCCAGTTATGCGCGTTGCTCTTCTCGTTGGTGTATCTCTACCACTGCTTGAAGCTGGCATGCAGATGGTGAAGGACTCAAAAGACTCACAAGCAGCAGGTATCTGTATCTTTGGTTCTGCCGTTGTTAACCCAGTTCTAGCTTGGGCACTAACTATGCTTTTAGATAACAACGGTTTAATTGGAGATAAAGAGCGCGCGTCTCGCCTATCATTTGTAGACAAGATTGTGATCCCAGTAAGCGTACTCGTTATCTGTTTAGTTGCTATGCTTGCAGTTGGTATGCTTGAAGGCCAGTATGGCATCCAAGCTTGGCTATAAGCTAGCAGTCCAGAAATTTGTGGGTAGCGCTCGTCGCTACCCCATTTTTATCGAGATTTTTGAGGATTTATTGATTTAGTTTAAGGTTTGCAAAAAAATTTTAGTTTAACCTCTAACTGTTGCTTAAAAAGAGAAACGTTAAAACTAGTGACAATATTTATAGTTTTGTAAATCGAATACGTAAATTTAAGACTATAAATATTGTTATTCATAAGAGTGTACTGTTCCCCTCTTTTATCTGGGGATAGCTGGCTCAACGGCGAAGCAGTACGTATTTTTTTCTACTAAAAAGGTAGGTATGTCATGGCAGAGCAATTTGCTAAAGCTTGGGAAGGTTTTGCTGCAGGCGACTGGCAAAACGAAGTAAACGTTCGTGATTTCATTCAGAAGAACTACACTCCGTACGAAGGCGACGAATCTTTCCTAGTTTCTGAAGGTACTGAAGCGACTAACAAGCTTTGGGCTAAGGTAATGGAAGGCATCAAACAAGAGAACGCGACTCACGCTCCTGTTGATTTTGATACTTCAGTTATCTCTACCATCACTGCTCACGATGCAGGCTACATCGAAAAAGACCTAGAAACTATCGTAGGTCTTCAAACTGACGCTCCTCTAAAACGTGCGATCATCCCTAACGGTGGTATCCGCATGGTTGAAGGTTCATGCAAAGCCTACGACCGCGAGCTAGACCCACAAGTTAAAAAAATCTATACAGAATACCGTAAAACTCACAACCAAGGCGTTTTCGATATCTACACTCCTCAAATCATGGCGTGTCGTAAATCTGGCGTACTGACTGGTCTTCCAGATGCATACGGTCGTGGTCGTATCATCGGTGACTACCGTCGTGTTGCTCTATACGGTATTGACTTCCTAATGAAGGATAAATTCGCGCAGTTCTCTTCTCTACAAGAGCGTTTTGAGAACGGCGAAGACCTACAAATGACAATGCAGCTTCGTGAAGAGATCGCAGAGCAACACCGTGCTCTAGGTCAAATCAAAGAAATGGCTGCAAAATACGGTTGTGATATTTCTCGTCCTGCTGAAACTGCGCAAGAAGCTATTCAGTGGACTTACTTCGGTTACCTAGCTGCTGTTAAATCTCAAAACGGTGCGGCTATGTCTCTAGGTCGTACTTCTACATTCCTAGACATCTTCATCGAACGTGATATCGCGGCTGGTAAGCTAACTGAAGAACAAGCTCAGGAAATGATCGACCACTTCGTAATGAAACTACGTATGGTTCGTTTCCTACGTACTCCTGAGTACGATGATCTATTCTCTGGCGACCCTATCTGGGCAACTGAGTCTATGGGTGGTATGGGTCTTGACGGTCGTACGCTAGTTACTCGTACAAACTTCCGTTTCCTAAACTCACTATACACTATGGGTCCTTCTCCAGAGCCAAACATCACTGTTCTTTGGTCTGAGCAACTACCTGAAGGCTTCAAGAAGTTCTGTGCGAAAGTATCTATCGATACTTCTTCTATTCAGTACGAAAATGACGACTTAATGCGTCCAGACATGAACTCCGACGACTACGCGATCGCATGTTGTGTATCTCCAATGGTTGTTGGTAAGCAAATGCAGTTCTTCGGTGCTCGTGCGAACCTTGCGAAAACAATGCTTTACACCATCAACGGTGGTGTGGATGAGAAGCTAAAAATCCAAGTTGGCCCGCAAATGCCTAAGATCGAAGGCGATGTTCTTAACTACGATGAACTGTGGGAGAAAATGGACCACTTCATGGATTGGCTAGCGAAACAATATGTGACTGCACTAAACGCTATCCACTTCATGCACGATAAGTACAGCTACGAAGCGGCGCTAATGGCTCTACACGACCGTGACGTTAAGCGTACTATGGCTTGTGGTATTGCTGGTCTATCTGTTGCAGCTGACTCACTATCTGCAATTAAATACGCAAAAGTTAAGCCAATTCGTGACGAAGACGGTCTAGCAATCGACTTCGAAATCGAAGGCGATTACCCTAAATTCGGTAACAACGACCCACGCGTTGATGACATTGCATGTGAACTTGTTTCTGTATTTATGGGCAAAATCCGTAAGCTTAAGACTTACCGTGATGCAATCCCTACTCAGTCAATTCTTACTATCACTTCAAACGTGGTTTACGGTAAGAAAACTGGTAACACGCCTGACGGTCGTCGTGCTGGTGCTCCATTTGCTCCAGGTGCAAACCCAATGCACGGTCGTGACGAGAAAGGTGCTGTAGCATCACTAACTTCAGTTGCTAAACTGCCGTTTGCTGACGCACAAGATGGTATCTCTTACACATTCTCTATCGTACCTAACGCACTAGGTAAAGATGAGGGTTCACAACGCGCTAACCTTGCTGGTCTTATGGATGGTTACTTCCACCACGAAGCGGGTATCGAAGGTGGTCAACACCTAAACGTGAACGTTCTTAACCGTGAAACTCTAGAAGACGCAGTTAAGCACCCAGAGAAATACCCTCAGCTAACAATCCGTGTATCTGGTTACGCTGTTCGCTTCAACTCTCTAACTGCAGAGCAACAAGCTGACGTAATCGCGCGTACATTCACTGAGTCTCTATAAGACTATAGCGAAATAACGTTCTAGTAATACAACAAAGGCTGATGCTAAGTAGCATCAGCCTTTTTTTATTTCTTGAATGAAAGTTGTGATATCGCGAAAGACTTTTGCCCGCATTCTTACGTATGATGCGAAAAAAGTTAGCAAATAAAGTCTATGAGATTTAGTAAATTAATTATTCTTACCCTTCTTTCTCCAGTTGCAATAGCATCCACTAAGTCTACGGTTTCTTTTACCATCGACAACGATGGTATTTTTGGCGTCGATCAAGACTATACGAATGGTGTTTTCCTTTCTTACGCGACAGACCAACTGACACAAGAAAGCCAATGGAAATGGCTGAGTCTAGCTAACTCAGAGCACGCCAATATCGATAAAATAGAGTTGGTTCTTGGCCACAAGATGTGGACTCCAAGCGACATTGAAGCCGATTATCCACTAATCAATGATCGCCCATATGCCGGTTACCTACACACCGAAATCAACTACCTTTCCCTAACGAGTGACAAAGCTGTACGGTACAATTTCACCATAGGAACTACGGGTGAAAGTTCGCTATCAGAAAAGGCGCAAGAAATCGTTCACGGCATAACAGGATCGACGGACCCTCAAGGTTGGGATTACCAGATTGAAGATAAAGTGGCGTTCAGCCTTGGTTACCGCGTATTTAACAAATTGATGCGCAGCGAAGAACAAAAAACACAATGGGAGATCACCAACATTAACGACATCAATGCGGGTAACTTCCGTAGTGATGTCTCTCAAGGCGTCATGTTTCGTTGGGGTACAAACCTAGCGAATAGCATCGGAGCCGCCAATATCAGTGTCGAAAGCCCTTTCTCAGCAAGTATGATCGCTCAGAACACGTCGAGTTGGTTCTTGTTCACCGGGTTTGAAGGTCGTTACCGCTTTAATGACATGACTATCGAAGGAGATCGTCCTTGCATTCCTGAACCGTCAGCGCCATACGACGTCACACTGCAAAATTGGCAAGCAAGTGCCGTCGCGGGGGTATCTTGGTACAACCAAAATTATGGTGCAAGCATCACCTTTACAATTAAAACACCGGATTATGAAGAAGCCCAAACCGATGTTTATGGGACAGGCTCGTTCTCCGTGTTCGCCTTTTTCTAAAAACTGGATTATCCCAGCATCGAAGTCAATCTAGATACACGGCAAGTTCTCGGGGTAGGTATTAACCACCTCGTGTTCAAGCGTTTATGTAGATTGGCTCCATCTATTTTCTTTCTTCAAATAACCTTGCCTTTAGTACCGACAAAGCTGTTTTAACCCTGCTTTTTGTAATAAAATAACAGCTAGAATTTACTAGTAATGAGAGCAAAAGATGTCAACAGCTGGTCGTATTCACTCATTTGAGTCATGTGGTACCGTAGACGGACCTGGTATTCGATTTATCGTCTTCTTGCAAGGTTGTTTAATGCGCTGTAAGTATTGCCATAACCGCGATACTTGGGACACGCATGATGGCAAAGAAGTCACGGTTGAAGAAATCATTTCCGAAGCGAAAAGTTACCGCCACTTCATGAATGCATCAGGTGGTGGCGTTACTTGTTCTGGCGGCGAAGCGATGCTTCAACCGGAATTCGTACGTGATTTTTTCCGCGCAGCTAAAGCCGAAGGCATTCATACATGTCTAGATACTAACGGTTATGTTCGTAAGCACACTGATGTTATCGATGAAGTACTGGATGCAACAGACTTAGTCATGCTTGACATCAAACACATGAAAGACGAAGTGCACCAAGATCTCATCGGTGTATCCAACCGACGCACATTGGACTTTGCTCGTTACTTGCAAAAAATCGGAAAGAAAACATGGATTCGCTATGTCGTCGTGCCTGGTTACACAGATGACCCAGAAGCAGCACACATGCTTGGTGAATTTATTAAAGACATGGATAACATCGAAAAGGTCGAGTTACTTCCTTACCACAAATTAGGGGCTCATAAGTGGGAAGCGTTAGGCTTAGAATACCCACTCGAAGGCGTAAACCCGCCACCGAAAGAAACCATGGATGAAATTCAATCCATTCTTGCTCAATACAACGATAACGTAAAATACTAAGTGAACCGCAAGACTAACCTCTTTAAAATACCAGCTTATTGCTGGTATTTTTTTGATTATATCTAAGCCTTATCAGTGAGTTTCTCTGCGGTCATTTAGGTATAAAAAGAACGATAGAAATGATTGCGTCATGTTCGCATAGGAAGGAAGTAACATGGATTTGTTTAACTTAGGCTCTCTTGTTGTCTCAATTTGGATAGTAGTAGTCTACTGCCTACCAGATTGGAAAAAAGTCGTTTGGCCCAAACTGGAAAAAGAAAAAGGATTTCAGCACCTCGTTTTTGCAACGCTCTTCTTTTTCAGTATTTTATGGACAGCTCAAGCAGGTGTAAAAGAAGGATTACAGATTCATTTTCTTGCACTAACAACGCTGACGATGATGTATGGTTGGCGCATGGCATTTCTACTCAGCATTCCCGCTATGTTGGTCAACCACCTACTACATGATGTGTCCTTGCTACTCTTACCCACGTCGTTAGTTCTATCAGCCCTAATTCCGATTTTCATTAGTTACTTAGTGTTTCTTCTGAGTTACCACTACTTGCCACGAAACATTTTTGTTTTCATCTTCGTTGCTGGATTTTTCAATGGCGCGATAACAGGAAGTCTGCACCTCATCATTAACTCTTTTTATCACCTATCAGTTGGTCACTACGATTGGGAAACCATTCAACATAACTACTTTGTTTTTGTGCCGTTGCTCGCCTTTCCAGAAGGTCTATTAAATGGTATGGCACTGGCGGTTTTAACCGTATTCAAGCCAGAGTGGCTGAGAGTATTTTCAGACCGAGACTACATATACAATCATTACCATAAATAAGTGTTTTCAAACTGGTCAAAAGTGACAGTTCTTGCCATTTTTTAGTATTAAATATGTGTTGAGATCATGTTTCACTCATGTCTTAAGCGTTAACCTAAGCACATTAAAAATGTATTAGATATCTAGTGAGGTCACCATGGAAATGTCAAACGCTCAACGTTTGATTCTATCAAACCAATACAACCTTATGTCTCAACTTGATCCAAGTAATGCGGCCAAATACAAACGCTTACAAACGATCGTTGAACGTGGTTATGAACTACAAATGCGAGAGTTGAACAAAGATTTCGGCTGCCTCTCAGAAGCAGAGTGTCGTGAGATCATCGACGTTATGGAGATGTATCATGCGATGCAAGAGTCTTACAACATGCTAGACGATGAAGATCGTAGCAACGTGGATCAACGTCGCTTGAAGTTCTTGGGATTTGATATCGCTTCAGAAGCGCAACAAGTACATTACGTACGTTTTCTCATCGATTCTGAAGGTTTGTACCCTCAGTTTGACAAGGCAGATCATCACTTTAACAGCCAAATGCCGATGCTAGATAAATACCGCCGTATGCTGCAAACTTGGCGTAACTGCCCTCGTCAGTATCATTTATGTGAAAACGAACTAGCGCAAATCTTCAGCGCATAAAATGGTCGTCTAAGAATGAGGAGAGCGCCCGCTCTCCTTGTTATTTACCCTGTCACAAACTTATCTAAGACTTTGCTCTCTTCCTACCTCTTTCACTTACCTTGCTCAATGTAGAACAACGAATCACTGAGACTCTTCTGTCTTTGCCAAATATTTGATTTCTATTGCACCTATTCACGACATAAATTCGTCCTTAATAAAAGAGTGATTCAAATGTCACTTTTACAATAAATTCATAATTGTTAAGCAAAATTGCAAATCCCCGACTAGGCTTAAGTAGAGAAAGGCTGTGATTGAAAAATTCATATCCACCGCTCACCGTTGTAACGAAAAAACCGTCCATAAAGCAAAGTCTTTGGTGTCGCCAATCTTACATTCTGTACGAACCAAATGTGATAACAGGACGTATATTCAAACAACAACGAGCATAACTGTTGGTGGAAAGCCTGAATCAACGTTCGTCGGTAGACTGACTATTAAAGGGGAAAGCGACATGAGTATTTTCGACCACTATCAATCAAGATATGAAGCTGCAAAAGATGAAGAGATGTCGTTACAGGAGTTTTTAGCCCTGTGTAAAGATGACAAAAGCGCTTATGCTAATGCAGCAGAACGCCTACTGATGGCGATTGGTGAACCAGAGATAATCGATACGGCAAAGGATCCGAGACTAAGCCGAATCTTCTCGAATCGTGTTATCTCTCGTTATGAAACCTTTAAAGACTTTTATGGCATGGAAGATGCCATAGAACAAATTGTGTCTTACCTAAAACATGCGGCGCAAGGCCTAGAAGAGCGTAAGCAGATTCTTTACCTACTCGGCCCTGTAGGTGGCGGTAAGTCTTCGCTTGCAGAAAAGCTTAAGGCTCTGATGGAACAGATGCCTATTTATGTTCTTACTGCTAACGGCGAACGCAGCCCAGTGAATGACCATCCATTCTGCCTATTCAAAGCCACAGAAGATGGCGATATTTTGAAAAAAGAATACGGCATCGAGCACCGTTATCTTCGCTCGATAATGTCTCCTTGGGCCGCTAAACGTCTTCACGAGTTTGGTGGTGATATCACCAAATTTAAAGTAGTGAAAGTACGCCCTTCTATCCTTGACCAAATCGGTATTGCCAAAACTGAACCAGGCGATGAAAACAACCAAGATATCTCATCATTGGTTGGTAAAGTCGATATTCGTAAGCTTGAACACTATTCGCAAGACGATCCAGACGCTTACAGCTACTCCGGTGCGCTGTGTAAAGCAAACCAAGGTTTAATGGAATTCGTTGAGATGTTCAAAGCACCAATCAAAGTGCTTCACCCGCTGTTAACAGCAACGCAAGAAGGCAACTTCAACGGTACAGAAGGCCTTTCTGCGATTCCATTCGACGGTATGATTCTGGCTCACTCAAACGAATCTGAGTGGCAGACCTTCCGTAACAACAAGAACAATGAAGCGTTCTTGGACCGTGTTTATATTGTGAAGGTACCTTACTGTCTACGTGTTTCAGAAGAAGTCAAAATCTACCAAAAACTTCTTGAAAACAGTGAGTTGTCTCAAGCCCCTTGTTCACCAAGCACGCTCGAGACTCTGGCACAATTCAGTATTCTTTCTCGGCTTAAAGAGCCCGAGAACTCGTCCATCTTCTCTAAGATGCGCGTATACGACGGTGAAACGCTGAAAGATACGGATCCAAAGGCAAAAAGCTATCAAGAGTATCGTGATTATGCTGGTGTCGATGAAGGTATGAACGGTCTCTCAACACGTTTTGCCTTTAAGATTTTGTCACGCGTATTTAACTTCGACCAAACCGAAGTGGCAGCCAACCCTGTACATCTATTCTATGTGATTGAACAACAGGTTGAGCGCGAACAGTTCCCTGCTGAAACAGCAGAGAAATATCTCGAGTTCTTGAAAGGCTACCTAGTGCCTCGATACGTTGAATTTATCGGTAAAGAGATTCAGACCGCTTATCTTGAGTCTTACTCTGAATACGGCCAAAACATCTTCGATCGATATGTCACCTATGCAGACTTCTGGATTCAAGACCAAGAGTACCGAGATCCAGAAACTGGTCAGCTATTTGATCGCTCTTCACTGAATGCTGAGCTAGAGAAGATCGAAAAAACAGCTGGTATTTCTAACCCGAAAGATTTCCGAAACGAAATCGTTAACTTTGTGCTTCGTGCGAAAGCGAATAACAATGGTCAAAACCCGGTTTGGACCAGCTACGAAAAACTGCGCACAGTAATCGAGAAGAAAATGTTCTCCAATACCGAAGAGCTACTTCCGGTTATCTCATTTAATGCGAAAACCTCTTCTGAAGATCAGAAGAAGCACGACGACTTTGTCGCTCGCATGATGGAAAAAGGCTATACCGAGAAACAGGTTCGCCTACTTTCTGAGTGGTACCTACGAGTACGTAAGTCATCCTAACCCAGTATTGAGTTAGGTCGCTTGTGAAACATGAAGAGGGCTATTTCATGGCGCAATTTATAGACCGAAGGCTCAATGGCAAGAACAAGAGCGCTGTTAATCGACAGCGCTTCTTGAAGCGCCACAAAGAGCAAATAAAAGAGTCGGTAGCAGACGCAGTGAATCGACGCTCGATTACGAATACGGAAACGGGCGAAGACGTCTCTATCCCTCACAAAGACATCAATGAGCCTATATTTCATCAAGGCAAAGGTGGTGTTCGCGAACGAGTTCATCCCGGTAACGACCAATTCATTACTGGTGATAAGATTGAGCGTCCCAAAGGTGGCGGTCAAGGTAGCGGCTCTGGAGAAGGGAACGCCAGTCCAGATGGAGAAGGCCAAGACGAATTTGTATTCCAAATATCAAAAGATGAGTACCTCGATATTTTGTTCGAAGATCTCGAGCTGCCTAATCTAGAAAAAAACCAAATTGCCAAAATCACAGAATGGAAAACGCACCGTGCAGGCTTTCAAACTGCCGGTATCCCTTCCAATATCGCCGTAGTACGTTCTCTGCAACAATCTCTTGCGCGCCGTACTGCAATGACTGCTGGTAAGAAACGACTTCTTAAAGAGTTAGAAGACGAACTTGCTCGCATCAAAAATATTGAACCTGCTCAGCAGTTTGAAGAGAACCGCTTGAAGGCTGAAATTGAAGAACTGCGCAAGAAAATCGAAAGCGTGCCGTTCATCGATACCTTCGACTTACGCTTCAAGAACTATGAGAAACGCCCGGTACCATCAAGCCAAGCGGTCATGTTCTGTCTAATGGACGTATCCGGTTCGATGGACCAGGCAACGAAAGACATCGCAAAACGCTTCTATGTTCTTTTGTACTTGTTCTTAACTCGTACCTACGAGAATGTCGAAGTCGTCTTTATCCGCCACCATACCCAAGCGAAGGAAGTGGACGAGCACGAATTTTTCTATTCACAAGAAACCGGGGGTACCATTGTATCTAGCGCGCTCAAGTTAATGGATGAAATAGTAAAAGAGCGATACCCGATTGGTCAGTGGAACATATATGCAGCTCAAGCATCCGACGGTGACAACTGGGCAGATGATTCGCCAAGATGCCGGGATCTGTTAGTGAACAAATTACTTCCAAACTGTCAGTACTACTCTTACATAGAGATCACGCGGCGCTCGCACCAAACTCTATGGCATGAGTACGAAAAACTCACTGAAGAGTTTCCTAATTTCGCAATGAAAAACATTCGCTCTGTGGAGGATATTTTCCCAGTCTTTCGTGAACTATTCCAAAAAGAAACGGCGTAAGGAGGCTAGCGATGAATACCGCAACGAGAAACCTCTCAGGAGAGGCGCCTAAGAAGCGTAACAGTAAAGTGTTGCCAGATGGACCAGATTGGACATTTGAGCTGTTAGAGCGATACCACAAAGAAATTAAGCGTGTCGCGGAGCATTATCGCCTAGACACTTACCCTAACCAAATAGAAGTGATTACTTCAGAACAGATGATGGATGCCTATTCAAGCATCGGCATGCCAATCAATTACAACCACTGGTCATTTGGTAAAAAATTCATTCAAACAGAGCAGAACTATAAACATGGTCAAATGGGGCTAGCCTACGAGATTGTGATTAACTCCGACCCTTGTATTGCTTATTTGATGGAAGAAAATACGGTAACAATGCAAGCACTCGTGATAGCACACGCGTGTTACGGCCATAACTCTTTTTTCAAAGGTAATTACCTATTCCAAACGTGGACTGACGCCAGTTCTATTATCGACTATCTGCTGTTCGCCAAAAAGTACTTAGCCGAATGTGAAGAACGATATGGCGTAAAAGAAGTGGAAAAGCTGCTCGACTCTTGTCACGCGTTAATGAACTTTGGTGTAGACCGCTACAAGCGTCCAGAGAAAATCTCAATTACAGAGGAAAAAGCAAGACAAGAAGAACGCGAAGCATACCTACAATCTCAAGTTAATGAGCTTTGGCGCACGGTACCAACAGCCAAGACGAAAGAGGAAGACATTAAAGAGCGATTCCCAAGCGAGCCTCAGGAAAACTTGCTCTACTTCTTCGAAAAACATGCGCCGTTGCTAGAGCCATGGCAACGTGAAGTTGTTCGGATCGTCCGTAAGATCAGTCAGTATTTTTATCCGCAAAAACAAACGCAAGTCATGAATGAAGGCTGGGCAACGTTCTGGCACTACACCATACTCAACCATCTTTATGATGAGGGCTTGGTGTCTGAAAAGTTCATTCTAGAGTTCTTACATAGCCACACCAGTGTCGTGGCTCAGCCGCCTTATAACAGTCCTTACTTTAATGGCATTAACCCCTACGCGTTAGGCTTTGCCATGTTCCGAGATATTAAGCGTATCTGCGAAGAACCAACTGATGAGGACAAGGAGTGGTTTCCAGATTTAGCAGGAACCGACTGGTTAGATGCAGTGCATTTCGCGATGCATAATTTCAAAGATGAAAGCTTTATTAGCCAATACCTTTCTCCGAAATTAATGCGTGATTTCAAGCTGTTTGCGATCAACGATGATGACCATAAGAACTTTATTGAAGTCGCTGCTATACACGATGAGATGGGTTATAAACGCATTAGAGAAACCTTAGCCGCTCAGTATAACTTATCTAATCTTGAGCCAAACATTCAGGTGTTTAATGTCGATGTCCGTGGTGATCGATCGCTTACGTTGCAGTACGTTCCTCACAACCGCATCCCACTTGATGATAGTTACGAAGAAGTTCTAAAGCACGTGTACCGATTATGGGGCTTTGATGTCATTCTCCAAGAAGTGAAAGACACCGGTCACCGAGAGGTGTTAGCGACCTGCCCTAAACGGAACCAATACGACACTAACATTTAACTAATACCGCGATACGAGTAAAACAAAAAAGGCTCCTAATTCAGGAGCCTTGTTTATTCTTAAATCTATATGAGCATTTGTTACGCTTGCTTTGCAACAATCGCGCGCACGGCTTCTAGGTCTTCGGGCGTATCAACCCCTGCCGCTGGTGCTTCTTTCGCTACCGCCACATGAATTTTTTCACCGTACCAAAGCACTCGCAGTTGCTCAAGACACTCAATCTGCTCTAATGCACTTGGTGCCCAGTTGACATACGTATTAATGAAACCAGCTCGATAAGCATAAATACCAATATGACGCATTAATGGGTTGGCAATGGTTTTGTCTTGTTTAGCAAAGTTATCGCGATCCCAAGGGATGGTTGCTCGACTAAAGTACAACGCATAGCCTTGCTCATCTGCGACAACTTTAACAGCGTTCGGGTTGAACACTTCCTCTTCCGAGTCTATTTCTACAGCTAACGTCGCCATCGGGGCTTCACACCCTGATAAGTTATCAGCAACCTGACGAATGATGGACGGCGGAATCAAAGGCTCATCCCCTTGCACATTAACAATAATGTGGTCTGACGGAATAGCCATCTTTTCAACAACTTCTGCAAGACGCTCCGTACCTGATTCGTGCTGGGGAGAGGTCATACAAACTTTACCACCAAATGACGAAACCGCTTTCGCAACACGCTCGTCATCAGTTGCAACGATGACATCTTCCGCACCCGCTTGTAGCGCTTGTTCATAAACCCACTGAACCATAGGCTTACCACCAATATCCGCTAGCGGTTTACCAGGCAAACGGCTCGATGCGTAGCGCGAAGGGATGACAACCGTAAAAGACATTAGCGTCCCTCATCCATGCTCATAGCGCGAGCTTCAGGCTCTAGCAGAACTGGAATACCCTCTTTGATCGGGTAAGCAAGGCGATCCAATTTGCAGATCAACTCTTGATTATCTTTATCGTACGTCAGCTTACCTTTGCAAACAGGGCAAGCTACAATCTCAAGTAGACGGTGATCCATAAGCCGCTTTAACCTCTTTTATTCTATTTAAAATTTGCTCTGCATCGTTTGACTCAAACTGGGCAGATACAGGCAGATACCACCAATTATCTTGCGCATAATGGCTGCACTTGACGGCATCTTTCTCGGTCATAATCACATTGGTCCCTTGTTGAGCCAATGCTTCTAATTCTTGTTGATCAAAGTCTTGATGGTCAGCAAAACCTTTTGTGACTTTAACATTTGCGTTCATCGAGTTTAGTGTATGAAAAAAACGCGGAGGATGCCCAATGCCCGCAAATGCGACGAGATCTTTCAACTCCGAGACATCCACATGTTGCTTAGTCTTAAGATTAATAGCTTTAGAGGGTGCTAAAGCCATTGCGATTTCGCCCGTATGCGCTTGACCGCCATTGGTGATGATAAAGTCGACTTCTTTAAGTCGCTCAATACCTTCACGTAAAGGACCTAATGGAATCAGGCTTTCATTCCCAAACCGGCGATTCCCATCCACAATCACTAACTCAATATCACGGCCTAACGCATAATGTTGTAATCCATCATCCGTAATTATGATATCCACATCCAAATCTAGCAGTGCTTTCACTGCATTTGAACGCACAGGATCTACCGCAACAGGTGCTCCTGTACGGCGATGAATCAACTTAGGTTCATCGCCACAATGCTTCGCTGGCGTATCTTCTTTTAGCACTAACGGATAGGCAGGAGCCTTTGCCCCATAACCACGAGAAACAACCCCCGGCTTAAAGCCCATTTGCTGTAGTTGCTCAACAAGCCACACAACAACTGGTGTTTTACCATTGCCACCAGCAGTGATATTGCCAACCACAACAACAGGTATAGGCGCATTATAAGCTTGCTTGCGGCCAGTTTGGTATTGCTTTCGCTTTGACTTGCTTATCGCTCCAAATAATAAACTCAGTGGCCACAAAAGCGGCCACAAGAGATATTTTATTGGATGGCTTTCAAACCAGATTTTTTCAATCACCGCGCTTATTCACCAAACTGAATACGGTGCAATTGTGCATACGCACCATTTTTCTCAATAAGCTCAGCGTGGTTGCCACGTTCAATGATGGCACCATCATCAACCACAAGAATTTCATCGGCTTTCTCGATTGTGGATAAGCGGTGCGCTATTACAAGTACCGTTTTGTCTTTTTGCAGCTCATCAAGTGCAGCTTGAATAGCTCGCTCGGATTCAGTATCCAAAGCTGAAGTTGCCTCATCAAGAATTAGCACTGGAGCATCACGCAATAGAGCTCGCGCAATCGCAACACGTTGGCGTTGACCACCAGACAAGCTAGCACCATTTTCACCAATCATCGCATCTAGTCCGCCATCCATCTTACTGATGAACTCCATCGCATGCGCGAGTGTTGCCGCTTTCTCGATATCACTGCGCTCGTATTGGCCATCCGTTGCGTACGCAATATTGTTTGCTATCGTGTCATTAAACAAATGAACATTTTGCGATACTAGTGCAAATTGCTGACGTAAATTCTTTAGCTCGTAATCACGAATATCATGCCCATCTAATGTGATAGATCCACTGCCAACATCATAGAAGCGGTTGAACAAGTTCGCGATGGTACTTTTACCTGAGCCAGAACGGCCAACTAGCGCCACCGTTTTTCCTCTTGGAATATCGAAGCTGACATTTTCCAATGCTGGTTTTTCTGCGCCAGTGTAAGTAAAGCTTACGTTTTTAACCGAAACATCGCCATTTGCGCGTTCAACTGTCAACTTACCTTCGTTTTTCTCAGGCTCGAGGTCAATTAACGCGAAGAGCGTTTGGCTCGCGGCCATACCACGTTGGAACTGAGAAGTAACGTTAGTCAGCGCTTTAAGTGGGCGCATCAGACCAAACATTGCAGAGAACACAACAGTAAATGTACCTGGAGTCAGTTGCTCTTTAATCGAATCAATACTTGCTAAATAAAGAACGGCAACAATTGCAAGTGATGCAATCATTTGGATGATAGGGTTAGCCGCCGCTTGAGCCGTCACCAACTTCATGCTTTGTTGACGCATTTGGTTGCTGACTTTTTCAAATCGTTGACGTTCGATGTCTTGGCCGCCATAGCTCAACACAACTTTATGGCCTTTCAGCATCTGCTCTGCTGATGCAGTTACGTTACCCATCATGGTCTGCATATTTTTGGATATTTTTCTAAAACGTTTAGAAACAACACCAATACCCCATGCCACAACGGGAGCAACAGCAAACAGCACTAGCGACAATTGCCAGCTGTTGTAAAACATCAAGACTAACAGACCAATGATACTTGCGCCTTCACGGACAATGCTCACCAACGCTTGGCTAGTTGCCGCTGACACTTGCTCTGAGTCGTAGGTTATACGCGACAATAAATTGCCCGTCTTTTCCTTATCAAAGTAAGACACCGGCATATGCATAAAGTGATTGAACACCATGCGACGGACTTGCATAACTACGTTGCCAGATACCCAACTCAAACAGTAGGTGGAGACAAATCCACTTATGCCACGAATGAACATCATAGCAAAAATAATCAATGGAAGCGTGCGTAAAAAATCAGACTCAGCGTTCCCAAAACCTTCATCGAGTAGCGGTTTTAGCAAGGAAATCATATAAGTATCTGATATTGCATTAATAACTAATGCTAAAACAGCAACGATTAGGCCAGATTTATAAAGGCGTATAAATTGCCAGAGACGCTTAAACGTCTGCCAAGTCGTTTCATCAGTATTTGTTGACATAGAAGTGCTTTGTTTTCTTACATTAAGGCATTCATTCTACTCTGTTAGCGCTCATATGCCTATCCCTAGAACGTACACTAAGTTTGCTAACGTATAAGACTGCCACTTTTACCCAGTAGATCTCCAATGTGTCATTGGCTAACCTACTCTGACTCAACTGATATTCAATCTTAAATATGAAAATTGGGGGATCAAGCCTCATCGTGAAGCAAACTTGACCATCGTACCTGTTCATCTACTGATAAACATTAATAAATGTGTTATGTCCACTTAGAGAAAGTCTTTTAGTCTTTTATATTTCGCTCTATACTCTTGATATGTTCATTCTTATTTACAATAAAAAATATGCAAGTCATTCCCATTGTTCATTGCTTTGATAACAACTATGTTATTCCAGCTGCAGTAGCATTCTATTCTTTGCTTGAGAAATCAGATAAAAACTACAAATACCAGATATATGTCTTACATGAAGATATTACGCTGCTAAATCAAGAAAAATTAAAAAAAAACCATACAAAAATTCAAAAACTCAGAACTTATTTTCATTAATTTCAATGAAAATGTCGACTTTGAAAATGATTGGAAAAACATAAAGACAAAAGGTCATTACTCTAAAGCTATGTTTTACAAACTTAGTATTTCAAGTTTAATTAAAGAACATAAAAAAATGATCGTATCTGATGTCGATGTTATTTACTTAAATGACATTTCAAAAGATTTTATAGAATATAATAACAACGATGATAATAATTATATATCAGGGGTATTCTCCGTAGATAAGATCCTAAGCTATAATGATGTTTATAAAAAGAGTTTTTCTAATGAAGAGATTAGCCAACTGAAAATAGGTGCTGGATACTTTTTTATGAATGCCGATCTCATTAGAAAAGATAATTTAGAGAAAAGGTTTAAAGACTACCTCGAAAAAAACTCTCACAGATTAATACAGCCAGAACAAGACGTTCTAAACTTCTGTTGTCACCCTAGAGTTGGAAAATTACCCTTAAGAAACATGGTTTGTAACTATGTGTATAGTATGTATGACAGAAAAGAGTTTGTGGATGAGGTTAACTATACTAAAGAAGAATTATTGGATGCATATGATAATCCGATTCAACTCCATTACGCATCAAGAGTAAAACCATGGAACAAATTAGATTCTATAAAAGCTAACTTGTGGTTAGAATGTATACTTAAGACCGAGTTTTTCGAAGACTACTTTTCTAGCTTAGAGCAACTAGCCAGACCAAATGGTGAAAAGAAACTATTTAGTTTTACACTACCATTAAAAAAGAATAAAAAATTCAGGTTGGATATATTAAAAATAAAAAGCTAAAACTTACAGACCTAATTCGACATTAGGTCTTTTTATATTAGTTCCGCTACGCAGCATCTGCCTATACCAAGGCTCAAATGTATCGCTACGTTTGGTTTCTGAGCGCCAATTATCACGGTGAATAAAGAAGCTTACCTGACCACCCTCACCAGTATCAAGCCAAGTAATGCCAAGCTTTCGGTATGAAGCAACGACACTTTCCGCTGGCATTCCCCATCGATTGTTTTTTGCTAAAGAAGCAACCGCCACACTCGGGCTCACCGCCTCGATAAATCGAGGATTCGATGAACTTTTACTCCCGTGGTGAGGGACTAGCATCACATCGCTTTGTAACTTTCCGGGTTCTCTAAGCAAAATCCACTCGCTAACGGCCTCAATATCACCAGTAAAAAGCATACTAAAGTTAGAAATAGGGTCAGTAAGTCGTAATACACAGGAGTGCGGATTATACGCACGTTGAACAAGTGCAGGAGGCCAGAGCACTTCCATGTTTAATCCTTGCCATTTCCATTGGTCGCCTCTAGTGCAAGGCTCATATTCGATAAAGAATTGACTACTAAGTTTACGTTGTGGAGAAAAGGCATCTTCAATGAAAAAGCGGCCGCCTGCGTGATCATTATCGGAATGGCTTAGAATCAGTGTATCTATGCTTTCATAACCTCGTTGATGCAAAACCGGAGTGACGACCTGCTCTGCGATACTGCCGCTTTGCCATGCTTTACCAGTGTCATACAGCAACACCTTGTCGTCTTTTTCTACAACCACTGCAAGGCCATGACCTACATCTAATACATCGATACGCCAATGCGGTTCATACTCCGATGCAAGCTTGATACTAATAACGATGCCGAGTAACAAATACCACGCGTACTGAGACATGAACCGTTGAAATATTAAGCAAACCACTATCGCCATAACCAGCATTGTCATTTCCATGCTAATAGGTTGCCAAGAACCTATTGCGTACTGTATTGACGTGCTCAATGGCTGTAATGACCAGTCCACCAAATGCCACAGAGGCTTCGCTATCATTTCAAGAAACAAAGATGAGAACAGGGCTAGAAACATCAAAGGTACAACGATAAATCCGAACCAAGGAATAAATACCAAGTTGTAGGCTATTGAGGACAAACTAAAACCGGAGAAGAAATGGCCACTAACAGGTACGATTAAAGCGCTCAACATCAATTGAGTAAGCAATAACGCTTTTAATCGCGCTTTCCAACCTCCCCTTTGATGTCGAATCAAATTAATTGCGAACAATACCGCACAAACGGAGAGGTATGATAACCAAAAGCTCATGCTGTAGGATGCAAAAGGTTGGACAAGCAGTTGTAGAGATACTGCAAGCAAAAGAACTCGCCAAGAAGTCCAGTGCACCAGAGTATACTTCAGGAGAACGTAAACAACGCATACCGACACTGCTCGCGTAGTAGGCAGAGAGAAATCCGCTAACCAAGCGTAGGCAACAGCGAAGATCAGCCCATATAAGCTAGGTAACAACTGGTATTGGGGTAATAGATAACGAACGGTACCGCCCACGACTAGCCCAAAAGTAAACGCCATACCAATATGTAAACCAGAAATGGAGACCAAATGCAGTAAACCACTGTCCCTGAGCGCTTGCCAATCTTCCTTAGACAACCAAGAACGGTCAGCAAAAACTAACGCACTTATTAACGAGAAATGATGAAGGGAAGACACATCATCAGCGACATCGGCAATAATGGATTGACGCAGAGATACATTAGAACGAACAATCCACTTAGCATCTTTGTTAACAACCGCTCGGGCGATAATATTTTTACCCATCGCGTGCTTTTCAGCATCAAAGCCAGCTTCGTTGCGTAGACCTGTAATCGGCTTTAACAAGATGGATGTCGTAAACTCACTGTTAACATCGAGTGGAAAAGGCGTAATAAGACGGATTTTAGGTTTAAGAAAAGGTAACAGAGTTTGAGAATTTACCGCTTCTATAGCGACAATACCTTCATAACCGTGACTTATTTGCGTAAAAGGGCTGTCAACTTTACCAATTATGGTAATATTCTCCCCTGCTTGAAAAAGGGCTTGTCTCTGAGACTCCAATACATTGCCGTGGACGATGACAACCGTAAAGCCCGCAATTGCGCCTATGCTAATTAAGCCACGACGTAATTTGATTATTGAGCCAGTGGTTATTATTCCCAGCAGCAACCAACGCCAATCTGGTATTGTCGGCCACCAAGCCGACGAGATTACGCTCGCTACAAATAACGCCAAGGTCCAACTTTTTTCTGAGAGAGTCATGCTGTCCTATGCCTAGAAAGCTGATAAAACGCTTCATGCCAGATCATGAATTGATCAAACGCCAAAAAGCATTGAAGGTCTTCGGCAATGTGTTGTACAACCCGAACTTGTGGTGCTTAAACCGCCGCTCGGCATCAGGGGCTTTTGCTGTCGGGTTATTTATGGCTTTTGTTCCGCTGCCGAGCCAAATGATCATGGCCGCTGGCTTGGCCATTATGTTGGGTGTCAATCTGCCCCTCTCCGTCGCTTTGGTATGGATCAGCAACCCTATCACTATGCCTGTGCTATTTTACTTTGCGTACAAGCTAGGTGCTCTAGTGATGCGTCTTCCCCCGCAACCTTTTCACTTTGAACTATCGTGGGAATTCATCATGCAGCAAATGAGCACCATTGGACCTCCATTTCTATTGGGCTGCGCAATTTGTGGGGTTGTATCCGCGATTATTGGCTACTTCGGAATTCGAGGGCTTTGGCGCTACTCAGTGGTACGGAGCTGGCAAAAACGCAAAATAAGATAAGACCTTACTGCGTAAAAATCAGCATTTGAGCTATCAGTTGAGGGGCATCTAACAGTTAGAATGAAACGCGATGTTATTCAAGTCGGATAAATACAAAAAAGGACCGAATTCGGTCCTTTTTGTTTTCGCATATTGTAAAACAATCCGCTATTTAGAACTCAGTACAGCCGCCGGATTCAACCTTGCGGCACGCGAAGCAGGATACCACGTCGCAAGTAAACTAAGCACTATCGCCGTCACTGACACCAATGCCACATCTGGCCAGTGTAGTTGTGATGGTAAGAAGTCGACGAAGTAAATATCACCCGATAAAAACTGATGACCAATTAAGCTCTCTAACCCTTTAATTAACGGAGTCAGGTTTAACGCCACTAAGACACCGATAACACTGCCGACGAGACTACCAAATACACCAGAGAATACACCTTGCCAAACAAAGATCCGTTTGATTAGGCTATCTTTTGCTCCCATTGTTCGCAAAATTGCGATTTCCGCCGCTCGGTCTTTCACTGCCATCATCAACGTAGACACAATATTAAAACATGCCACGCCAATCACCAGTACCATCACCAAGTACATAATGGTGCGCACGAGCTGAATATCGCGATACAAAAAACCAAACTTTTGCTGCCAGCTTTTCAAATACACATAAACATCAACCATGCTACCAACCTCGCGAACAATAGAAGGCGCATTGAGAACATCGTCAGTTTTTAGTGAAATGCCTGTGACCCCTTCCCCTAACCTCGCGTATTGCTGCGCATCAGCTAATGGTACTAACGCTAGAGAGTGGTCGATTTGGCCATTCAACGTTAAGAACCCTGACACCTTCACGCGCACACGCTTAGGAGCCTGCACTTTATTTGCGCCGCCTGTTTGCGGAATCATTAACGTAACGTAATCCCCCACGGCGACATTTAGCTCGTTTGCTACACCTCGGCCTAAGATCACTTGCTGCTGACCGGCATAAAAGTTTTGCCAAGCTTCTTGGTCAATAAAATTCGATAAGCTCGACACCGCTTGCTCGAAAGTAGGCTCTACACCACGAACTTCTATCGCTTTTAGCTTACTGCCTTTTTCTGCCAAGCCCGTAAAACGAACGTACGGTGCTGCCGCAACAACATGTTCATGTTTTAGAGCTTGATTCATCGTTTTGGTGTAGTCATGAAGTGGTCCATTAACACCTTCTAACTCGCCGTGTGGGATCACAGACAACACACGCGATTGCAGCTCGCGCTCAAAGCCATTCATTGCAGACAAACCGATAATGATCACAGCAACGCCAACCGCAATACCAATGGTCGAAGAAAGCGATATGAAAGACACCATCTTGTTGCGCTTTTTCGCTCGACTGAAGCGACCACCAATCATCAAAGCTAAAGAGGTAAACAAAACTAGCCCTCCGCAGATGCTGTATCAGTCACAAAACGATCTACGAGCAAACCATCTTGCATGTGCATTTGACGATCCATTTTTGCTGCCAGCTCTTTGTCATGCGTGACAACCAAAAATGCAATGTTTGACTCTTTATTGAGCTCGCGCATCAAATCATAGATAGACAGTGCCGTATTGTGATCTAAGTTCCCCGTAGGTTCATCAGCCAAGACCAGATCAGGTTTATTCACCAATGCACGCGCAATCGCAACACGCTGACGCTCACCGCCCGATAACTCGGAGGGTCTATGTTGCATCCGATGACTCAAACCAACTTTATCTAACAGCGCTTTAGCCGCCTGTTTTGCATCCGCTACTTTAGCACCGCCAATCATCAGTGGCATCGCCACATTTTCAAGCGCAGTAAAGTCAGCCAACAAGTGATGAAACTGGTATACAAAACCAAGGTGCTTGTTGCGTAATGCCGCCTGTTTGTTCGAGCTCAAAGCTGATAGGTTTTGCCCTAGAAAATCAACTTCACCATGAGTTGCGTCATCTAACGCACCTAAAATATGCAATAAGGTACTTTTTCCCGAACCAGAAGAGCCAACAATAGAAACCAACTCCCCTTTGTCGATATCGAAACTTACGCCTTTCAACACTTCCGTATCTAACGAACCCTCTCGGTAGACTTTACGAATATCACGACATTCTAATAGCTTATTCATAGCGAAGTGCCTCAGCAGGTTTAACAGAAGATGCTCGATAAGAAGGATAAAGCGTAGCAGCAAGGCTAAGAGCAATCGCCAATACCACCACTAAAAGAATTTGCAGTGAATCAATCAAGATGGGTAGATGACCACCAAAGCTGAATAGCGCCACACCAGCAGATTCAAGAATCGCATTTAGATTAAGTGACAAGATCACGCCCGCAGCGCCACCAACAATCGCGCCAATTACACCACTGCTTGCACCTTGCACCATGAAAATGGTCATCACTTGAGATTGAGTCATGCCTTGAGTTTTCAATATTGCAACTTCTGATTGCTTCTCCATTACCACCATGATTAAAGCGGAGATAATATTGAATGCAGCGACACCCACAATTAGACCTAGCATAAGTCCCATCATGTTCTTTTCCATTTTCACCGCTTGGAAAAGCTCACCACGCTGTTCGCGCCAATCACTCCATTCCCATCCATCAGGCATGGGTTGGTCAGCAAAATCCGTTACCATAAATGGGTCAGAGAAAAAGACACGCCAACCAGAAACCGTGTCTTTAGGGAAACGCATCAGCTTAGATGCATCCGTCATGTTCACAATCATTAATTGACCATCAACGTCCGATCCCGTATTGAAAATGCCTGAGACAGTAAAGTTTCGCTGGCTAGGAATACGGCCAAGTGGGGTAAACTGCGTTGCGTTGGTCACCATCAAGCGCACTTTATCCCCGATTGAGACCTTTAGTGAACGCGCCAAACTGTGACCCAAAAATACATTGTAGTCACCTGCTTGAAGTGACGATAATCGTCCGGCAATCAAATGGTTGCTAATCGGATCGCCTTTCTTAGGTTCAATACCGATGAGGTAACCAGCCGTCAGCTGTGCAGAACTCTGAATAACAGCCTCTCCTCTAACGATAGGCTCCGGCTGAGATTCACTCGACATCGCTTGAACAAATGGAGGGGCAGACTCGGTCATAGGCGTTTTTCCATCGTGTTGCGAAACAACGGCATGAGGTAGCACACCTAAAATGCGTTCTTTTAACTGCGATTCAAACCCGTTCATCACAGAAAGAACCGTCACCAACGCCATTACACCGATCGTAATACCCGCCGTCGACATATAAGAAACAAATCGGCTGAACCTATCTCCAGAGCGTCCCCGAAGATACCTTAAGCCAATAAACAATGAGATAGGATGATACATATAAGACAAACCAACTGGTTGTTTTGATATAAAGCTTTAGCGGATTATCTTACCTTACTCTTCTCATTAAGAAGACAAGAGAATCGCTAAATTTGTCAACGACATGCAATAAGTCTGTATTTAGGGCAAAAAGTTCAAGGACAAATCAGCTAAACTTGATAACTTCATTCAGTTAGCGATAATCAGTGCCCTATTTCTCTTTGTTTGTTGAGTGAACAGGGAGCGCTCACTGGCAAAAGGATCGACTATATGACAGAGCAAGAATACTTTACCGTCCATCATAACCTCACCATCAACGTCGAAACGTTGAGTGCGGACTTTGCTTTGCCAGATGAAGAAACATTTGCCTCCGAAATTCCAGCACCATTTATTGTCGCCAGTGAATTTAGTCACTTAGATATGTTGGCAGACAACGCGCGTCTAGAGCTGAAAAACAAAGAGTTAAAGCATGTGATCAACTTGCTTGATACGCAAAACGCGAAACTTAACCTCTTGTTGAGCTTTATGCTTTCACAACAAGATGACGCCTCCATTCGATATCAAACGACGCAGTTTGGTGCTAGTCAACTCAGTTTCCGCTCAGATACAGCGTTAACTACTCAACAACTCGTTCGTGTTAAACTGTTCCTCGATCACCCTGCTGCGGCGATTTACTGTTACGCTCAAGTAGAAGAATGTGATGCTTCAGAGCAAGATTTCATTATCACGCTTAGATACAAGATGCTCCGAGAATCTGATCAAGATTTACTGATAAAGGCGGCACTGTATCAACAACAAAAACTTTTACGTCAGCGCTCGATGGAGCGAGATAAAAAATAATTCCTATGACAAAAGCAACGATTCTTTCCGTCACCAACCCTTCAGAGCGTGGCGACAAAAAACAGCTAGGTAATTTGCCGGGCGCAGCTCTACCTCTAGCCATTGCAGAGCTAGCCAAGCAGCATTCGAGTCACTCGCTACTCGTTGTGCCTGACCCGCAAATCGCTTTAAAGCTTCAGGCAGAGATTGAGCAATTCACCGACCAAACGGTAAGCCTGTTCCCCGACTGGGAAACGCTGCCTTACGATAACTTTTCTCCGCATCAAGAAATCATCTCTGAACGTATCGCTCGCCTATACCAACTGCCAAGTCAACGTGATGGCATAACCATCGTCCCGGTCAGTACAGTATTGCAACGCCAATCGCCACGTGATTTTCTGTTGCAACACACTTTAATGGTGAAAACTGGTGATCGGCTCTCGCTAGAGAAGTTACGTGTACAACTTGAAAATTCTGGCTACCGCCATGTAGATCAAGTATTTGGACCAGGTGAATATGCAAGTCGTGGGTCTATTCTGGATCTCTTTCCTATGGGCAGCAATGACCCGTACCGCATCGACTTCTTTGATGATGAAATAGATACCATTCGCACGTTTGATCCAGAGAACCAACGCTCTATCGACGATATTCAGCAAATCCAATTGCTGCCTGCACATGAGTTCCCAACCACTAAAGAAGCGATTGAAGATTTCCGTACACGTTGGCGCACCCAGTTCGACGCACGCCGCGAGCCTGAATCAATCTACATGCAAGTGACCAAAGGCACGTGGCCCGCTGGTATTGAGTATTGGCAGCCGCTGTTTTTTGACCATACCGAGACTTTATTTGAATATTTGCCAGAAGACTCTCAAGTCATCACATATGGTGATATCGAATCTGCGGTCGATACTTTCTTAACCGATGTCGAATATCGATACGACCAGAAAAAAGTTGATCCGCTGCGTCCTCTTTTGACTCCTGAACAGCTTTGGTTGAAAAAAGACGAACTTTTCAGTCAACTAAAACAGCTCCCTATCGCTCAATTGAGCCTAGATAAAGTGGTTAAGCGTGCCGGTCGTCAAAACCTACCAGTACAATCGTTAGCCGAGCTTGGCGTTCAACAACAAAATAAAGAGCCGCTCTCGCGCCTTCGTCAGTTTAGTGAGCAATTCAGCGGCAAAATCGTTTTCTCGGTAGAGTCAGAAGGTCGTCGTGAAGCACTAACGGAGCTGTTGCAAGGCATCAAAGTTCGGCCAGTCGTACATGGCTCACTTTACCAAGCTCTAGACTCGGGTGATCGATTCAGCTTGGTCTTAGGCGCAGCAGAGCATGGTTTCATTCACGAAGAGCTGAACTTCGCTCTGATCTGTGAAAGTGATCTACTCGGTGACCGTGTTATCCAGCGACGCCGCAAAGATAAAAAAGCCGTCAACAGTGACACCGTTATTCGCCACCTTGCCGAACTAAAACCCGGCCAACCTGTGGTTCATATTGATCACGGTATTGGCCGCTACATCGGTTTACAAACACTTGAAGCCGGTGGTATGAAAACGGAATACGTCACCCTTGAGTATCAAAACGATGCCAAGCTCTACGTGCCAGTTTCATCACTGAATCTTATCAGCCGTTATTCTGGCGGCGCTGAAGAGAGTGCGCCACTGCATAAATTAGGTGGTGAAGCGTGGGCAAAAGCACGTCGTAAAGCGGCAGAAAAAGTGCGTGATGTCGCGGCAGAATTGCTGGATGTGTATGCAAAACGAGAATTAAAACCGGGCTTCAAATTTGAGCTAGATCGTGGGCAATACGCAACATTTAAAGCAACATTCCCGTTTGAAGAAACAGATGACCAAGCGATGGCCATCAATGCCGTATTGTCAGACATGTGCCAGGCAAAAGCAATGGATCGCTTAGTATGTGGTGACGTGGGCTTTGGTAAAACGGAAGTCGCTATGCGCGCAGCATTTGTCGCAACGGATAATAGTAAACAGGTCGCCGTACTCGTACCAACAACCTTACTTGCTCAGCAGCATTTCGAAAACTTCCGTGACCGTTTTGCCAACTTACCAATCCGAGTTGAAGTACTGTCTCGTTTTAAATCTGCCAAAGAACAAAAAGTCATTCTGCAAGACGTTGCCGATGGTAAAGTCGATATTGTCGTTGGTACGCATAAGCTGCTTTCGAGCGACATTAAATTCAAAGATTTAGGTTTGTTGATCGTTGATGAGGAACACCGCTTTGGGGTTCGTCAAAAAGAAAAAGTCAAAGCAATGCGTGCGGATGTGGACATTCTTACCCTCACCGCAACACCAATTCCACGCACACTGAATATGGCAATGAGTGGCATGCGAGACCTGTCGATCATCGCGACACCTCCTGCACGCCGTTTAGCCATTAAAACCTTTGTTCGACAAAAAGAAGAGCCAGTGGTCCGTGAAGCGGTACTGCGTGAAATTATGCGTGGTGGTCAGGTTTACTTCCTGCACAATCAGGTTGAAAGCATTGAAAAAACGGCAGAAGACTTACAGAAACTCATCCCAGAGGCACGCATTACCGTGGCTCATGGTCAAATGCGCGAGCGCGAACTTGAGCGAATCATGAATGACTTCTACCATCAGCGCTTTAATGTGTTGGTGTGTACAACCATCATCGAAACCGGTATCGACGTACCAACGGCGAATACCATAATCATGGATCGTGCGGACAATCTTGGCTTGGCGCAGTTGCATCAATTACGTGGCCGTGTTGGACGTTCACACCATCAGGCCTATGCTTACTTATTAACGCCACATCCAAAAGCCATGACCAAAGATGCCATCAAGCGTCTTGATGCGATTGCTTCACTGGAAGACTTAGGTGCTGGCTTTACGTTAGCAACCCACGATTTAGAAATCCGTGGTGCTGGTGAGCTGCTTGGTGATGAGCAAAGTGGGCAAATTCAATCCGTTGGTTTTACACTTTATATGGAAATGCTGGAACAAGCAGTGCAAGCATTAAAAGAAGGCAAGGAGCCATCTTTGGATGAGCTGCTTCGTGAGCAAACTGAAGTGGAAATGCGAATCCCAGCGCTCTTACCAGATGATTACATTCCGGATGTAAACACACGACTGTCGATGTACAAACGCATTGCGAGTGTCACAAGCAGTGATGAACTATCAGAGCTAAAAGTGGAACTGATTGATCGCTTTGGTTTGCTTCCAGACGCAACAAAGAACTTACTTGCCGTCTCAGAATTGAAAATTTCGGCTGGTAGTTTAAAAGCGAAAAAGATAGAAGCCCATGATAAAGGTGGATTTATCGAGTTTTACCCTGATGCTGACATAAATCCAGCGTATTTAGTTAAACTGCTGCAATCACAGCCGCAAAAATTTGCAATGGAAGGTCCAACTAAGTTCAAGTTTAGCGTACCATTGGTGGACCGACGTAAACGCATTCAGTTTGTTCAAGACTTACTGAATGATTTTAAACAGAATTTATTACCAACGAGCTAATAGTCGAATGAGAATACTGATCCCGTTATTGCTTCTATGTGTCTCAATGCCCTCTTGGGCACAGCGCCAATTTGATATTGAAGTGATCATTTTCAAGCGAGCAGTCGACGCTGAAAGCACAACAGAATCTTGGCCGAATCAACTGCCAAAAATCGATATGGAAAATGTCGGTAGCCTAGAGAGTGAATCCTACCGCCGCTCTAAAGGCGTGACACTTTTGCCAAGTTCTTCTTTCCGTCTCAACGCGCAAGAAGCGGCACTAAATAATCATGCCGGCTTTAAAGTGCTTAAACACGTAGCCTGGCGTCAAGGTGACCGAGGTAAATCTAGCGCCCCAATTTTCCGCATCGTTGGCGGGCGAGATTTCTCTGATTCTTATCAAGCAGATGGCCGCCCAATCAATGGCAATCAAACATTTTCCAGCGACGGTTACAGTGAAGAGACGGTCAATGGTCCTTTATATGAACTAGATGGTCGATTCCAAATATACGTACAGCATTACCTCTTCGCCGAAACAACACTAGATCTGCGCGAACCAAGTGTTAGAGAGGTGCGTTTTGAACCAACCTCAACTGAGCAATTGGCGGATGACTTAGGTGAAGTAGATGGTAACGTCCAAGTAGGTAACTTGGCAGAAATATCGCCGACAGTAACCGAAGAGAAATTCCTGAAGAGTTATCGAATGGATCAAAAACGTCGTATGCGTAGCAGCGAGACTCATTACCTAGATAACCCGTTGATGGGTATGATCATTCAAGTTCGTCGGGTTCGATAAGCACGAGCGGTTCGACAAAGCGCAGCAAAGCTGCGCTTTGTTTTTATCTGCTATACCTCAGTTATTCCTAACCAACGCAGAGCAAGGAAAATAGCTGCGTTCAAGTATAAATAGACAGCTTTCAATTTACTTACACTCAACATGGAAGTCGTATTAGTTCATGAGTCCAGACTTTGAAATCATTGCGCCCCGCTTAGCGCTCAAGCTCATCCCTGCTGAAGAAGCACATTCACTACAACGATTACTTGCAGAATCCCCTTCGCTGCACCAATGGCTTGACTGGTGTGATAAAAACGTCACATTGAAAACCGCGCAGGACTTTCTGTTGGCAACCCGTCTTAACTGGGTCAAAACTGAGGCTTTTGGTTTCGGTATCTATGAGCGGCAAAGTAACACTTTGGTTGGAATGGCAGCGGTTAATGAGTTATATCATACGTTTAATATGGCGAGTATTGGTTACTGGGTTGCCGACCGCTATCAACGGCAAGGCTATGCCCAAGAAGCCGTTAAAGCCTTAGCAGAATTCTGCTTCGCAAAGCTAAGTTTAACTCGACTAGAGATTGTTTGTGACCCCGACAACGAAGCTAGCCAAGCCTTAATTGAGTCCGTCGGTGCACAAAAAGAAGCCATCGCCAGAAACCGGTTTATTTTTCATGGTAAGCCTAAAGATGGCGTTGTGTACTCACTTTTACCGACAGATCTAACATAAACAAAAAGCCACCGACTTGCGGTGGCTTCTGCATTTTTTAAGATACAACACATCCACACAGAGTGGATTTAAAACCTTAGTGCAGCTTAAGGTTTGGACGCAGCACGCGATTAATGCGGCCGACGAGCATCATCAGACCGGTTTTGAATACACCGTGCAACGCCATTAGGTGCATGCGATACAATGAGATGTAAACGACACGAGCAATACGGCCTTCTACCATCATCGACCCTTTAGTTAGGTTCCCCATCAGACTACCAACGGTTGAGAAGCGACTTAGAGACACTAATGAACCGTGATCTTTATATACATAGTCTTTCAACTCGCGCCCGTTGATCTTCGCGACGATGTTACTAAATGCCTGGCTTGCCATTTGGTGTGCAGCTTGAGCGCGTGGCGGCACGAACGAACCGTCAGACTGGGTGCATTGTGCTAAGTCACCAATAACAAAGATGTCATCATCTCGTGTTGTCTGTAGTGTGTTTTTCACTACAAGCTGATTGATACGGTTCGTTTCTAAGCCAGCGATATCTTTAATAAAGTCTGGAGCTTTGATACCCGCAGCCCAAACCATGATTTGAGCTGGGATCTTCTCACCATCTTTTGTAGTAAGGCCATCTTTTTCAGCTTTAGTCACCATAGTGGCGGTGCGCACGTTTACGCCCAACTTCACCAACTCTTGATGAGCAGCAGAAGAAATACGTGGAGGTAACGCTGGTAAAATACGCTCACCTGCTTCAATCAGATTGACGTTCAACTTGCTAGAATCAAGATCACCGAAGCCATAAGTGCGCAGCTCTTTAACAGCATTATGTAACTCAGCTGATAGTTCAACGCCAGTTGCACCAGCACCAACAATCGCAATATCGACCGTACCGTTACCGTTTTTCGCGTGCAGCTTTAGGAACTCGTTGTTCATTTCTGTACGGAAACGGTGTGCTTGCTCAGGGCTGTCTAGGAAAATACAGTTTTCACGAACGCCAGGCGTGTTGAAGTCGTTTGATGTCGAGCCAATCGCCATCACTAGAATGTCGTATTCTAGCTCACGGCTTGGCATAAGAAGTTCACCGTGTTCGTCTTTAAGCTCACTTAAGATGATCACTTTACGTTCACGGTCGATGTCTTGAAGACTACCCATTTGGAAGTCGAAGCTGTGGTTTTTTGCATGAGCTCGATAGCTCAGTGCATCTACTCCTTCGTCCAAAGAACCTGTAGCAACCTCATGCAATAATGGCTTCCACAAGTGGCTCGCTTTTCGATCGACTAGCGTAATTCGCGCACGGTTTTTGCGACCTAGAGTTCGACCAAGCTTAGTTGCCAACTCAAGACCACCTGCACCGCCGCCTACAACGATAATGCGTGTCACAATGATTTTCCTCTACAAAAATGAATATATGGGGTTCAGCTCGATGCATGACTCACAAACATTTGTGGCATCCATCCAACCGATGAATTCTTGGTTCTTAGAGGTGTCTCAATTACTTGGATTAAAAAACTACCACCCACTTTGATTCTTTATCTATCAATGACTTGTCAGGGTTTGGCATGTTTATCTGGTACGCATACGACGCCAGAAGTTTTTGGGCAAGTTTATTACTCGCTCTCAATTTTTTTTGATATTTATCAAATTATTTTAGTCCGGTTCATTATATAGAGACCAACTTTGAAGGCAACCAAAATCCGTGTAACGAGTACGGATTGACTACTTTTCGACTACTCTACAACAAGGTGTTCGTGCTACATAGGAGGGAAGTAAGAAAACGGTAAGGAGAACACAATATTCAAAGCGTTAAACCAAGAAAATGTACCTTTCAAAGAGACAGTGGCTCGGCATACTCAAGAGAAGGAATCGCAGCAAAGCAGCCGATAAAAACGCCGCTTTACTGTCTACACTCAACATTAATAAGTATTTTTAAATGCCTTTATCGCTTGTAAATGATGAGAGATTTTTTTGAACTTATGAGACTGAGTTTCATCCCAAATGATTTGATAGTGTTTTTCTAGCTCAGCTGCCGTTTTCGAATTGTCATGCACTTCATCATCTTTAGAGAGAATCACTAAGCAGTGAGCTTGATTTTTCGCTCGGAACTGATCAACACATTTTGTTGCGATATCTTCGTACTCTTCTGGGCGATCGATTCGACCAGCCATCGTTTTTTCTGGGTGCAAGTTCGGGTTGAACATCACTTGCTTGATACCGCATAGAAAACCAATTCGCTCAGACCAGTAACCACCTAAACCAACCCCACAGATTAACGGGTTTGGGTCATCAGATTGATCGATAACTTTAGACACTTCTTTTAACAAGTGTTGCATGTCGTGCTTTGGGTGAAGGGTGCTGTAATTGATAAAACGAACGTCGTCGTCGATAAATTGCAGTTGAAGAACTTTTTCGTGGTTACCCGGGCTTGTACTGTCAAAGCCGTGTAAGTAAATAATCATGTGTACCTCTCCCTGTGTGTATCTGGTACTTTTATTAAAACTACCACTATTTCCTTACTGTTAAAGGGGAAAATATCACGAGTTCTCAAAACAGTGATCTTCCATACACAATGAGCCTTTCAACTCATACGCACTGTTTAAGTATTGTTCAGTTCCCCACAATTTATAGGCAAGTAGATACCAGAGCATCGCCATCACCAAGGTTCTTGGTTGCCAAGCGTGTACACCTCTCAGCCAAAGAGACACATCTTCGATACCTCGAATTTGGCAATACTGCTTTACCGCTTCTTCCACAGGCGCATTCGCGACCTGAATAGTTAAGGTCAAATCAAGCCTAGGGTCAGCAATCCCGGCATACTCCCAATCAATGACTTTCACCCCACTCTCCCCTCGCACTAGGTTGTAACACCCCAAATCGAAGTGACATAGGGCAAGCGGAACAGGTGCAACGTTCGGTTCCGTGCGCCACTTCATGTACAAAGCCTCAAACTCCGTACCCACATACTGACCATCAAGCTCAAGCCAATAATGATCGATGCGAGAAATATATGAAAATGGAACCAAAGGAATTGCGCTTATCGGATATTGATGAATCTTCGCCGCAATGGATAATAAATCGCTTAGTGCTAAGCCTGACTCCGTCAGTGCCTCTCCTTCTATCCATTCCACCAGCAACCCTTGCTCATGAATAAAAACTGGCTTGGGGCCAATTTCCAATGAAGAGACTGCATTCAGCACTTGATATTCACTGTGACGAGAAATTGAAAAAGCCTTGCAGACATGACTGGTCGGTCGCCAGATGTATGCAAGGCCTTGAGAAGATTCCAACCGCCAACAACGGTTGGTGAGCCCCCCGGTAACAGTTTGTACTTTTACCGGAGGCTCCGTAAAGAAGCCATCGAGAGCGTTAAGACTCGGATCTAACTGTTTTGCTTGTTGCCAAGAAAACCATGCCATTGATGACTTCTCCATCCTGTTCGATTAAAGACCGAATAGGCTCTTAGATTGCGCTTTACGAATTTCAGTTTCATCCGCCCACTCAATCAAACCTGTTTCTAGGTCCATTAGGCGCATGGTCATCTTGTAGTATACATCTTTATCGCTACCTGCATTTTTCACAATGCTAGATAGGTTGCCGTAAAGCATGTATTGAGCACCAACCATTTTACCAAATTGGATAGCTGTGCTTTGGTTAACAAGCTCATCCGTGTTTTGGAAGTTAAGTTGTTCACGCACAGACTCAACACGATCCATATCAACAAAACGGAACTTACCTGAGTTCAACATCTTAGTAGAGATCGTGTCAGTAATGGATTCAGTGTCAATATGTTCACTGGTTTTGTTCTTAATTCGCTCAACAAAAACGATAGGACGTTGGTCACGAGTAATTGCTGCTACAGAGCCCGACATCATCATGCTATCCACCATTTCAGCCGCGATTTTTTGTAAATCTGTTGAGCCAAAATCGATAGTCGTGGTTTCTGTTGCTTGCGCATCGCCGTAAGAGACTTTGTTAGAACAGCCACCTAAAATGACGGCAAGACCTAAAAGAGCAATAATACTTTTTTTCATGAGAGTTCCTTAGTTTTTCAATACCAGCGCATCGTTAGCGCGGCAGCTTCGGCAGAGCCGTTAAGATTAATCGTCTTGTGCTTCTCTAATTTGCACACGGAATTTTGTGCCATTTGGATTCACAGTAACTTCAGATAACGTGACTTGCTCAAATCCTCGCACAATCATTTTTCGCCACGGACCAGGTTTGGTATTCACTTCTAAACCATTGTTGTCATACCAATAAAATCGGTAAAGAATGTGCTGATCACCTTTGTAATTGCTACTCAGCAGCACGACTCCTCGTGGGCGATCATCAACGTAAGTGGTGGTGATGTTGTCAACTAATAAGCGACTACCTAAAACGTTATCATTAAAAAATACTTTTTGCGTTTGGCCATCAATTCGAATACCAGCCGTGTTTTCGGCGCATCCAACTAAACCAATAGCCATTGCTAAACAAACAAGCCATGCTTTCATTACAGTCTCCCTAGCTGTTTATGCCACACGGTTGAGTGTGCTCCCTGACGAGATACCCATACCAATGTAGTCTGCTGTGCAGGCACTTCAAACTGATAGGTTTGATCACCCAAGTTTAAACTTTGTGTTCCCGGTTTCACGATTTTTGAAGCCGTTTTCACTTGCGCTGGCAATGTTTGCCAACTTCTTGTATCTGGCTGTTCGGTCAATGTGTTCCATACATTGAAAAGTATGTTGCCCACATCATCGCCTTTTTTCGCCGCCTCTTTTCGGATTCGATCTTTTGCCCAAACACGAAGAGCTTGACGGATCACTATTGTAGTAAGACGTTCATTAAGATCGTTTTGCGCCATCGCATTAACATCAGTCAGCGTACTGGAAGGCAATACCTGACCATTTAAAACAACATCGCTAAAACGTTGAGCACCTCGGTTCTGATAATAAGGAAGCGCCAACGAATAAATCGCGCCATTATCGCGACTGTCGTAAATCGGTAAATCAATACGCCACCCTTTCATCGCCTCAACAACACCCTGCTCATCAATAACGATGACTCGCCCTTGTGACTGAGTTAATCCAGAAGGTGCTTTGCCATACCGCTTCTCTAGCATGCGCAAGTCTTCACGCATGCCCAGCTTCTTAGCAGCGTATAAGGTACTTTCCACAACTTGCTTGTTGTCTGGCATTACAGCGAGTGCTCGTCGGTAATCAACATAAGCACTGTTTAAGTCTCGCGACGCTTCATATAACAAGCCAGAAAGATAGAACAGATAACCATTTTGTACCGCGCTTAGTTTTTTACCAGCATCAGGGTAGTTCGCTAACACACTGCCTAAATTGGCAGACATGCCTTGCTTGTTAAGGTCTTTCTCTGCTGCTTTTAGCTCTTTTTCACGCGCCTTTCTTGCTGCTTCCTGAACTTGATTAGCTCGACGCACTTCAACTAGTGCCCCTTCTAAATCGTTTTTCTGTAAGTAATTTAGTCCTAGATACAGGTGCAAAAAGCCAAGTTCGTAATCGGCGGGATGATAGTCTTGGAGATTGTCGTTCACTGCGAGAGAGCCGACGCTCGTTGCCGTGTCTGACACAGATATCGTTGCACGATCTTGTTGAACACGTACAGCACGATCGCTGCTTTCTAGCGCATTTAAACTTGTTGGGTAATCTTCAGCAAGAAAAGAGATACGACCTTTTTCAAAATTGCCAAGTATCTCGCCACCCACTTCACTTGATTGAAGTTGTTTTGCTTTGGCATATTCCCCTGCAACAACGGCTTGATAAACTTCTTGATTCTGGTTGCTGTAATGGCTAAACAGATTGCCCGCAGATAAATTCGCGCAGCCAGAGGCCATTAAAGCCCAGCTCATCAGCCCTAACAGCTTTACACCTAGTTTCACATTTATCTCCACAAATGTGTCATTCGACAGGAAAAAGAAGTGGGTGAATCGCCACCCACTTTTAAAAGCTTAGCTCAATACCATTGGACCTAGAGGGCGGCCGCCTAGTAGGTGCATGTGAATATGGTAAACCTCTTGGCCACCATGTGGATTACAATTAACGATTAGGCGATAGCCGTCTTCAGCAATACCTTCTTCTTTCGCTAACTTTCTAGCAACAGTGAACAAACGCCCCATCATTGCTTCATCTTCAGCTTCTACATCATTCGTTGTTGGGATCAGTTTATTCGGAATAATGAGAATATGGCTTGGTGTGCGAGGGTTAATGTCGCGAAACGCAGTCACCAAATCATCTTGATAAAGGATATCGGCAGGGATTTCCTTGCGAATAATTTTACTAAAGATCGTTTCTTCCGCCATGAGGACTCCATTTTATAAACGTAATTAGACCCCAATTAGTATGCGCCAACCAAAAGCGGAGCTCAATAAAAACAGTGTTCACTTAACATTATTAATCAAATGCTAATTAACGAGGCTTTTTTTGTCGTGTGCGTCATAAAATGCGCGTCACAAACTGAATACAATCCAATGAATTTTGTTACTTTTTTAAGACAATTATTATTTTTATACCCAAGTAAACTCAAAAATGCTTGGGTAGCTTGTCTATTTTTGGGAGAGGAAACTCACTTATGCGAGGTTCAGTTATTAAAAGGATGTATGCCGGCTTTGCACTGATCATCATCCTATTTGCCGTCACAATTGCCATTATGATGGGAGGAATGAGTGATATTCACGGAAAATTTGGCACGGTATCTAAATCATCCCTACCGTTGGTATCGTTATCTAATCAAACCAGTGTTGAGCTGCTTTCTGCCGACAAATCATTTAAAGACTTCCTGACAACAGAGAATAAACAACGCATGGATGAAATGCGTCAGGAATTTGCTAGATCTCAACAGCGCTTCGAATCCACATTGGCTCAACTGAAAACCGCAAGCCAAATCTACCCTTCTCTTGCCGAACCGTTTTCACAGTTAAAAACGTTAGAGCAGAGCTATTTTACAGAAGCTCTAGAGGCCATGGACAACTACGAAGCAATGTTCGCGGCTCAAGAAGAAGTGCAAAAATCCTCACGCCGCTTCCAAAAACTGAATACCGAACTTTCGGTTGGTCTTAAAGAATATGTGGCAGATCAAACCAGCATTTCTGTCAAAGTCATGGCAAAGAGCTACTTTATCAAGTTAAAAGATGCCGAAGTAATTACCTCTGATGCCCTCGCCAGTTCCAACCCTGAGTTTGTTACGCAAGCCGTAGCTAAAAACCGCAAAGCAGTAACGCACTTGAATTACGCATTCCGCGGGTTGGTGACTCAGCTTCCTGAGCTAGAAAAAGCTTTTGGCGAATCTGTAGAGCAATTTACTCGTGACGTTGGTATGCGTGGCGGTGTGCTAGACCAACATAATAATTACCTCAATGCTCGCGCCGCTTTGTATAACAATATCGCCAACCTAGCAAATAAAGTGGATTCAACCATGGCGATTCTTGAGCAATTCACGACAACCGCAACAGATAAGCTCAATGAATCATTGGCAGACGCAGGTGACATATATTCGGCGGGTGTAACGAAAGCCATCATCATTGGCGTTATTGTCGTTTTACTCGCGACAGCGATTGGCTACCACATCGCTCAAAGCGTTCGCGAACCGTTGACTCGTATTCTAAAAGTGTTAGAAAGCCTGACTGAAGGTGATATGACACAGCGTATCGACATTCGCTATAACAACGAATTCAGCCGTGTGAGTGGACACATTAACTCACTCGCCGACAACCTTCACGAGATCTTGGTGAAACTCAACGAAGCGTCAGAAAACCTATCGTCAACCGCGACAACCAACGAACGCACCTCTTCGCAAGCACAAATTAAATTGAGCTCTCAACGCGAACAAACGGCAAACGTCGCTACCGCGATGACAGAAATGTCTCATTCAGTGCAGGAAGTCGCGCAAAGTGCGCAAGGCTCGCTAGAAATGGTGCAACGCGTCGAATCTGCCTCTGAAGAAGGCAGAAATGTTATGAGCAGTAACATCTCAACCATTAATCAACTAGAAACACGTTTGAACGAATCGGTCTCCGCAGTTTCTGAGCTACAAAAGATGAGTGGTCAAATTGGGTCTATCCTTGATGTGATCCGCAACATTGCGGAGCAAACCAACCTACTGGCATTGAACGCGGCAATTGAAGCGGCTCGCGCTGGTGAACAAGGTCGCGGCTTCGCGGTAGTGGCAGATGAAGTACGAGTACTCGCATCAAGAACGACTCAATCAACCACTGAAATTGAATCCATGATCAGTAATCTGCAAGCTAGCTCGCAATCGGCGAACCAAGTCATACAAAGCTGTATGAGCGATATGGAGATGTCGGTTGAGCAAGCATCAAAAGCGAACAGCTCAATGGAAGAGATCCAGGCGCTAATCATCGAAATCAGCCAAATGAGTACGCACATTTCACAAGCAGCAGCAGAGCAAAGTGAAACATCAACAGACATTGCTCGCAGCATTGAAGATATCAACAGTATCGCCGATGAAAGTTTCCAAGCCATGTCGAGTATCGCACAAACCAGTGAATCACTGACCCACTTGGCTCATCAGCAAAATGAATTGGTCCACCGCTTTAAGTTATAAATACTTTATAACTAAGAGCATTAATTAGTGCAATCAACTGTATAAGGGCGACTTTTTGTTAAGTCGCCCTTGTTTTTTGTCGGCCATGTCTACATATGATTAATAAGGCCAGCTCATCCCCTTGCACAACTCTTTTCGAGCGGCCTCATAAAAAGGAAAATCTATGGCTGTTCATGTTGGTATTATCGACCAAGACCCAGTGAGATTGGTCACTCCTCTATTAGATAATCGTACGCTAAGCACACATATCGTCTTCATCGGAGACAAGAGCCAGTTAGATATATTTGACCGACTGAGTGCCGTTTTAGATCAACGAGAAATTACTTCTGAATTTTTTGAAATTCCATCCGCTGTTAATACATCTCTGATCAAACAAGCAATTCAAAAACTGGCAAAAGACCTCCATGAACGCGGCGAAGATGTAAAATTGAACGCGAGCTGTGGTCTTCGTCATCGCTTGTTGTCGGTGTACGAAGTTTTCCGTACCTATCGCTGGCCAATTTTTGTGGTAGAGCCTAGTAGCGATAAGCTTTGTTGGTTATACCCTGATGGCAAAGAAGATACCCAAGTCGAAGATCACATTACGATTGCAGATTACCTCACTATCTTTGGTGCACGCGGCGAGTTTCACCACGTTGATTTACCACCTCTTCTTGATAAAAAATTGTATGAACTTGGTGAACGATGGGCCTCAAATGCGCTTGAGCTTGGGCCAGGTCTAGCAACACTTAACTACCTTGCAACCACATGCCGCAAAGAACAAAAGCTTGATGTCGAGCTCTCCGAAAAACAGCAGGGCTACCGTGAGCTCAACATGTTGCTTTCAGATTTAGTAGAAGCAGAAATCGCCACCTATGAGAATGGCGTTTTAACGTTTGCAGATGAAGATGCTCGACGCTTTTCAAACGGTGAGTGGTTAGAAACTTTGGTTCACAGCACCGTGAAGCAAATCCAAGACACCATGCCGACGATCCAAGATCGATCGTTAAATGTTCAGGTTTATCGCAAACTTGGTGAAAGTGAAGTACGCAATGAGTTAGATGTCGCAACAGTTGTAAACAACAAGCTGCACATCATCGAGTGCAAAACCAAAGGCATGAGAGATGACGGCGACGATACTTTATATAAGTTAGAATCGCTTCGCGATCTATTAGGTGGCTTACAAGCGCGCGCAATGTTGGTGAGCTTCCGTCCTCTTCGTCACAATGACATTACTCGTGCTGAAGACTTAGGGCTAGCCCTGATTGGCCCTGATGAGCTTAAAGATTTAAGAACGCACTTAACTGCTTGGTTTAAAGACGCGGGCGGTTCAGACGAGATATAGTGCCATTAAGAAAAGCTAAAATTCACAACGATAAAAAGCAGCATTAATGCTGCTTTTTTTATACCTAAATTTTAGCTGTACGCATTTCTATAAGTAGAAAAAAACCAGAGGTTAGCCTCTGGTTTTTTCTGTTTGTTTAAATGCCAACTATAGCGGCTTAAAGCATTTTACGCGCTGCTTCTACAACCACTTTAATTGAACGCGCTTCCGTTTCTTTCAGAGTTGAATGATCTGGAATCTCTTTTTGTGTACGGTTGATGATAACACCAGCCACACAACCCGCTTTTAAACCAGAGCTCGCACACATTGTTAGCAGTGTTGCAGACTCCATCTCGAAGTTAAGTACGCCCATGTCTTGCCATTCTTGCATAGAGCCTTGGAAACGCTTAACAACACGACCAGAGAACGTATCGTAACGTTCTTGACCAGGGTAGAACGTGTCGCTTGATGCAGTCACACCCATGTGAACTGTAGCGCCAGACTCTTCTACTGCTGCTTTCATTGCGGTTGCTACTTCAAAGTCAGCAACTGCTGGGAATTCCATAGGAGCAAAGTGTAGGCTCGCACCGTCAAGACGAACTGACCCCGTCGTTACGATCATGTCACCCACGTTTACATGTGGTTGAATTGCACCCGTTGTACCAACACGTAGGAAAGTGCGAACACCAAGCTGTGCCAATTCCTCAACTGCGATAGAGGTAGAAGGACCACCAATACCTGTAGAACAAACCACAACAGGTTTACCGTCTAGCTCTGCACGGTATAGCGTGTATTCACGATGGCTTGCTAGAAATACTGGATTTTCCATTTGTTCTGCGATTTTTTGAACACGCGCTGGGTCACCAGGAATGATCGCTAGAGTCGCACCATTAAGATCAGCTTCAGTAATACCTAAATGGAATACAGCTTGAGACATAAGTCGCTCCTTATTGTGGCTTATTTTATGAACAATAAGCTCATTAATCAGTTATTGGGTACAGATGCACTGTAGCGAACCTTTCACCAACATAGAGTGATCACAATCACAATGACAAAATGTAATGAAAATGAAATTTCAAACAAAACTGGTATTGATCACACTTTAAGGGGCATTAGATCATTTTGTTGCATAGCAATGCGTGATTTCAAGGACGAGAAAAACGTCTGATCGCATCAGGTGAATACGGTTAAAAAAAGCCCGATACACGAATGCCTCGGGCTATTAATGAGTGGGATCAATGGTTAGGTCAGTTATTTAATCTGCTTGGACTCAAAACGAAGTAATCTCAACGCATTCAATGTCACCAGTGCTGTTGCACCACTGTCGGCTAATACAGCAACCCACAACCCAGTAACACCAAGTAAACTTGTCACTAAGAATACACCTTTCAAACCTAGCGCTAACGCGACATTCTGACGAATGTTACTTAGCGTCGCACGCGACAGTTCTATCATGGCAGGTAGCTCAATCAAACGGTTGTGTGTTAACGCCGCATCAGCTGTCTCGAGCGCAACATCCGTACCGCCTCCCATCGCAATGCCGATACTCGAAGCTTTCATGGCTGGAGCATCATTGATACCGTCTCCCACCATCGCAACGGTATGTTGTTGTGATAGCTTCTCGACGTAATGCACCTTGTCTGCAGGTAACAAACTCGCTTTATAATCCAAGCCTATTCTATTTGCCATTGCTTCTGCACTTCTCGGGTTGTCACCCGTTAGCATCACCGACGTGACCCCAAGTTCCTTCAACATTGCGATGGCTTGCTGGGCATCTGAGCGCAATGTATCTTGCCATGCGATCACGCCAATGACCTCGTCATCGAAACGCACAATGACAACCGTTTTACCTTGTTGTTCCAACGTAACCACTTGCTCTTTGGCTTCTTGAGAAAGTGGAAAGTCTGCCTTTGAAGGCGTGACCACTTGGACCATTTTTCCATCGACGTAACCAGTGACACCAGAGCCTACTTGCGCGGTTTTATCCAACGCTTCAGGAATAGTAAGCCCCTGCTCTTGCACTTTGGTAACTAAAGAAACCGCTAGAGGATGACTTGAACCAACCTCGATTGACGCAGTTAGGCTAAGTAACTTGTCTTCATCCATATCAAAAGCAAAGACGTCGGTCACTTCTGGTTTACCTTGCGTCAGTGTCCCAGTTTTATCAAATGCGACAGACTCAACCTTGCCAAGCAACTCAAGCGCCGCTCCACCTTTGATCAATGCGCCCCGCTTAGCCGCTGCCGCCAAGCCAGAAGTGATCGCCGCAGGCGTTGAAATGACTAATGCACATGGACAAGCAATCAACAGCAGGGCGAGTCCTCGATAGATCCACGTTTCCCACGGTTGGGCAAATAGTAATGGCGGCGTAACGATAACCATCAGAGACACCAACATCATTAGTGGCGTATACCAACGGCTAAATTTATCAAGAAAGCGTTCTAATGGTGCCTTACGGGATTCTGCTTCTTCAATCAAATGAAGAATTCGATCTATCGCATTCTCGCCCTGACGGGAAGTCACCTGTAAACGAACCACTTTATCGACAACCACAGCCCCGGCCATCACTTTGCCACCGGTTTGATGCTCAACGGGAACAGATTCTCCCGTTAACGCACTTTCGTCAAAACTCGCAAGCGCATCTTGCAAAACACCGTCGGCAGGCAAACGACCTCCGGGTGCGACTTCTATGATATCCCCTGGTTTAAGCTGCGCAGCTGGTACTTCTTTGCGTTCACCATCAATAATTAAAATTGAATTTTCTGGGACTAAGTCCATTAACGCCTGGACACCGCTTCGCGCGCGAGATGATGCATATGCTTCTAACTTTTCACCAATAAGGAAAAGCAATAACACCATTGCGGCTTCGGCGGTTTCACCTAAATATAAAGCGCCGAGCGCCGCTACACTCATTAACGTTTCAATCGCAAAAGGCGTACCGCTACGCGCCAACTTAAATGCTTTGAGCGCGATTGGGTATAAACCAAGTAAACACGTCAAAGTGAATAACCAAGCGCTTATTTGAGGGTCGATCTTAGAAATTACTGCCGCAGTAGCCATTGCACCAGCAATCGAGAGAATTTGGATGTTGTCTCTTATGACGCCAAGCCAGCCTTTCTTTGTAGTGCTTGGTTTTGGAGCATCAAGTGAAGAGAGCGGGAAACCCGTTTTTTGGGCTGTCTGCTCTATCGTAGCTATCAGCTCTAGACCATCAAAATCGACGACCAGTTTTTCTGTTGCAAACAAAACCTTGGCTTGGCTGACGCCTTGTAAAGACGTAATGGCTTTCTCAAGCTTTTGCGCACAAGATGGGCAATCCATACCTGACACAAGCCAAGCGTTCCGAACGGAGGAATTACTCTCCCTTGTGGGATCGTCTTCCTCGCCTGTGTCAACGCTGCAGCCTCCTCCACTACAGCAAGAGCTTTCAGAAACATCAACACTGGCCTGAGAGATATTGAGGGAAGATTTTACTGGCGCACAGCATGACTCGCTTGCACCAAGCGGCACCGCAGTTTTGATTTTGCTAGATTGGCAACCTTGATGTTTTGTACACATAATTTTTTCCTTATTGGTATCGGTGATTTACCTATTGCTAAGGATAAACCTTAGAGTAAGCTCCAAGGTCAAGATAAATTTGTACAGTTCGGCGATAGAAAATAAAAAAGACGCCGAAGCGTCTTTCCAAACCAGTTTAAAAGCAATATTCCGTAAAATTTAAACAGAGAGGTTAAACGGGATGCTTAAAACACTCATTTAATGTCATTCCGATGGCACGCAGCACGTCTCTTCTTGTGATAACACCAACCAACTTACCTTTGCCATCCACCACTGGATACATTTTCGGCTTTCCAACTTTCATCATGTCAGCCAGTTCAATTACTGACATTTCTGGAGAAACAGATAAGACATCATCATGCATACACTCTTGTACCGTATGTGTATCTTGGCAGTGATAACTTGCTTTCACCAACTTATCTAATAAGTCTTGCTCCGATAAAAACCCAACCACTTTTTCATTTTCATCAATGACAGGGCCACCTAGTGTGACACTTTGCATTACTTTGTTTAAAGCTGCCGAAAGTGACATATCTTTCGTGAAAGTCACCGCTTGCAACGTCATGTAATCTTTTACTTTTAATGAATGCATTCTTATCTCCTTAAGGGCATTTTATTGCGGCCTTTAGATAAGTGTCGCCTAATTTCCTGATTTTACTAAATGGAAAGGAGTAATTTTATTTATAGGCACAGCCTATTGAACTAAAACAAAATTAACTCACCGAACAACATTCACTGTATTTCGTTAAACGCAAGATTCAGCCAGGCTGATTTTTCTAGGCAATAAATACAACAAAGCCAGTCAAATTGACTGGCTTTGTTATTAAGTAATTGTTGCGTTAGCTATGTTGGCGGCGCATGTTGTCTAAAATAATGCCAGTCGCCATCGCGACATTCAGTGATTCGGCACCGCCAAACGCCGGAATCGTGATCTTATCTGTCACGAATTTTGCTGCGGCTTCGCGCACACCATGAGATTCGCTGCCCATCAACAAAATACCTTCAGCAGCGAAATCCGTTTTATGAACGCTCTCTCCCTCCAAAAACGCGCCATATACTGGCAATTTGGCGTGTTCCAAATAACTTGGCAAATCCACCAAACTCACTTGTACGCGGCCAAAGCTGCCCATGGTCGCACTGATCGTTTTAGGATTATAAGGATCAGCACAATCTGTACTCGCAATAATGTGCTTGATGCCATACCAGTCTGCAACACGAATAATCGTACCTAGATTACCAGGGTCGGATACACCATCTAGCGCAATCATCAAGCCTTTCGCTTGAGGCTCTTTTACACTCGGAATTTCAACCACAGCAATGGCCGCATTATTGCTCACAAGCGTGCTCGCTTTGGTCAATTCATCAAGCGATGCTTCAACACAATCAAAACGATTTAGCGTACCAGCATTTTGTTCGAGAAATGCCGCTGTTGCAAAAACCTGCTTCACCTTCAATGAACTACTTGCTAGCTCTAGTACGTTCTTTTCACCCTGAACTAGGAATAAGCCATGCGCTTTACGCTGTTTCTTTTGACCTAAAGCACGAAGCAGTTTTAATTGGTTTTTTGAAATCATTAAAGTATCCCAGGTGAAAATGGTTATTCGACGAGCGTACCCTAAACAATCTTCACGAAAGTTCGGTATCGAGCGGATGAGATTATAAATTATACCTAAATAACCTCAAGAAGCTTGATCATCAGAAGACGTTGAACACCAAGCGTAGCCAAAATAAAAGAAGGCTCAAAAACGAAAAAAGCCCTGCGATAACGCAGGGCTTTCAAAGGGTGGGACCCCAGCCACATCCCGGCACACAAGTCACACGCTGCGGCTGCTTCCTTCCGGACCTGACCGAGTTCACGAGCTATTGTTGCGAGAGGACCAGAGCCCCATAATTCTTTTCGAGAGGTCTTGCCTCAATCGATGGGGCGATTATTCAGTATCAGCTCTCATAATGCAAGAGCAAAAACCTTGAATTTCATCATTTCATTACCGTTTGAACAAAACTCGATCAATTCATTCCTTTATGATGAAACCGTACAGTCACGATAAGAGGAGTCGTGCCGTGAGGACTGCTTACTCATGTACATGTCTTCATCAGCCAAATGCATCGCTTGCTCTAAGCTCATGTGCCGTTCCCTTTTTGCAGAGAAACCAATAGAGATACTTATAGACTCCAAATCACTACATAATTTGCCTTTCACGTCGATTCTACTGAGCTCTCTCATTGCTCTAGTTAACTCGGCTTGCGTTGGATAACCCAGCAATATGAACTCATCCCCTCCAATTCGATAACATCTTCCCGACCAGACATAATGAATTTTTAGTGCCAGTAGTTGTAAAACTTCGTCCCCAGCGCGATGCCCATAAGTGTCATTGATTCGTTTGAAATGATTAATGTCTAAGTAAAGTATGGATAGATCTTTGTTTACTCCTTTTCGATACTTTACTTGCAACGCACGACGGTTCCTTAACCCTGTTAAGTTGTCAGTGTTCGATTGACGGTAAAGATAAAGCGAAACACAAATAGCAAACAATAACACAAAGATAAACACAGCTTGTGTTTGCGTCGCTAATCGAATCTCATATTCAAGTGCGGTACGCCAATCTGGGCGTACATCGTACTGAGCAATGATCTTATCAACTTCTAACATCGCTATCGCTCGACTGAAGAAAGGCGCAAGCATGGCTCCTTTTTCATTCGCGACCAATCCAACAGAGAGTTGTGACTCATAAAACTCGCCAATAGCGGTATCCTGCTCTATCGGAACCAATTCACTGAGACGTAAAAAATGATTGAGCATCGCCGTATCCATCGGAATGTAATCGACTTCTTCATTTAGTAGCCCCTGAATGAGCTCTTGTTGGGTACGATAACGTTTGAGTTCTTTTAGCGGTAACAGTTGCGTCATCATTTGATCGAAAAAGTCATCCTTAACTACGCCAATCCGCTCAGATATCAACTGTGAAACATGAGAGTATGTGCTCGGTTTGTAACCTAAACGCTTGACCATCACCGATGCTGGCGCGTAATGGGGCTTTGGAAAGTAGCTAAATGCGCGCCGCTCACGGCTGACCGTTAACGGCGCCAAAATTTCGAAATTACCTTGGATAAACTCATGGTACATAGAACCCCAGCTTTCACCAGGCTCACTAATGATCAAGCAGTTTAAAGCCAAGATCTCACAGCTTCTCAGGACTACATCAGCCGTCATCCCTTCGACACTACCATCTGCGTTGTATACAACATATGGAAAGATAGATTCGAGCTTAATCCGTATTGGTTCATTAAAATCAAGGGGTAATAAACGAATAGAATCACGCAACGCTGCTCGCCTTAATTCAAATTGATACTGGGAAATTTCTTCGCGAAGCTGCTTTTGCACCGCTTCCCCGTGAATAAACGTAGCGAACGTGTCCAACTCTTCAAGATGATGATCTTTTTTACTGATGATGGATACGGGCTTTATCGAAATCTGATCATTGAGCATCTTGGCGTCAAACCCCTCCATCAGCATCGGCTTGAGCTGGTTAATGGCATCGACAACGCCATCCACAGCACCTGAACGTAGCAGTGTTACTGCTTGTTCGTGACCTTGATAAGAGATCTGTTCTAGCTCAGGGTAGTGTTGTTTAAGTAATTGGGCATAAACTGTATCTTTGGGGACGCCAACACGCGAAATGTCACTCAACGTCGAATCTTTTAAACCAAAGAGGTAGGTATATTCGATATTTGTTGGGCGGGAATAACTAAAACGTTGAGCACGTTCTTGTGTGTAAGTGATATTCGCAGCAAAGTCCGCTTCCCCATTCGCTACTGAATTTAGAATGGCATCAAAGCTGGAGTAGTTCACGTATTGAACGGTAAAGCCAAACTCCTTTGAAGCAGCATTGAAAAGAACACGAGTGACGACATCATCCGCTTCAGTCGCGACTTTATAATGAGCAATTAAAGGGGCTTCGGCTTTTACATTCAAACTCAAGAGGCAACATGCAAAAAGCAACAGTGTTCGAGCAAAAGTTGTCATGACAAACTTATCTTAAATCAACCACTTATATTGTGGTTATTATTATTGGAAGTGTAGTAAATATGAAATGAAGAACATATACTAATCTCCATTTTGTTCCACAACCAATTCGATACTCTGCCGCACATGTCACTTTTTACCTGACTAAAAACTCATAATTCAGCCTGTTCATCGCTACTACGTAAAATATAGTCAGTCATCCAAGCCGTCCCTAACAAACAGATCCAAACCACGAAAACAGGGTTTGGCACATCCGTGGTCGGGCTGACGACTAAGGCGGCAAAACCCACAGTCGGCAATGTCCAACATAATAATTTGCTCCAACGAATGGTATATTGAAGCTTCGCAAGTGCTTCCATTGACGCTAACATTCCCGTCAAACTTAACGCCATAAGAACGGCGTACGGTAGGCCTGCAATCCACAAAGGGAGCAACAAAAACAACGGCCACCAGCTGTGTTTATTGGATGGCGTCCAATGCGCAGCCGACCACCACATCGCCATAACCGCAATGGTTTGAACCACTGTAACCCAAGCAGACCCATCCAGCTTACCGCCTTGCTGTGTGACCATAAGACCAACTTGCAGTGTAAGTACAATAAGACCAGCGGTGAGCAACACGCCTAAAGAGCTTCTACGAGAAAACACCACCATTAAAAGTGGGAAAAGGATCAAAACACCAACCGACAAAGCAATTGGCTGCATTGAGAGTGTCGCACCAAAAGCCATCATCGCTCCCAGCAATACTAAGCCAGCGAACCCACCTTGTGGCAGAACCCACAGCGCGGGGATCATAAGTGCAAGAACGGGAATGTCACCCTCGCTCAAACTCATCGCCCGAACGCAGACAACAGCGAGTAAGGTCGTAACGAAAAATTGAAGTGTCGATAAAATCATAGCGCCTCCTGGCTTCCCCACCTACTTGGTAACTCAACGGCAAAAACTGGGATTGAAAGTCGTTGAGAGGGTCTAGATTCAAGCTTAGCTTGCGTTTGCTTCATGCTGTTTAAGGCTCATCAACCAACGACACTAAAGAACAGAAAATGTAATTCTTCAAAGTGAGTCGCTGACAACACAAGGGTTAAGAACCGTTAGCAATATACAAGTCCAATGGTTTACCATTCCTTAGTAATCCAAAATAGACACTTTTGAGTATGGACCAATTTTTAGCGCAAATCTTTGCTGTAATTCACCAAATTCCAAAAGGAAAAGTCTCCACCTATGGGGAAATTGCAAAAATGGCCGGTTATCCGGGCTATGCGAGACATGTTGGTAAAGCACTGGGTAACCTACCAGAAGACAGCAAACTCCCCTGGTTTAGAGTGGTAAATAGCCAAGGAAAAATATCTTTAAAAGGCAGAGACTTAGAGCGACAAAAAAAGAAATTAGAAGCAGAAGGGATTGAAGTCTCGGAAGTTGGCAAAACTTCACTTAAAAAATACAAATGGCAGCCTTAAGCTGCCATTTTTTGTTCTCAGTACGTCGTATTAACGTGTTCCAACTAGACGAATATCTAATTGGTGAGTTTGTGCTTCATCTGTAATAACACCGTTATGTGTGTCGCTGATAAAACGCAGCTTTCCATCTACCTCAATGCGAGCACGAACGCTGTAACGATGGTTTGGTTTGATTTCATTGCTGTCGTAACTCAACTCAAAAGAAAGAGGAACTTGCTTACCTTCTGTTTCGAATGTCTGTTTCGCCAACACTTTTGCTGGCGCATCCGCCAAGGACACATCTTCTAACGCAATAGTAACCACTGCGTTTGGTGGCAAGGCAATCCGCTCGCGATAAGCCACTGTACCTGTAATCGTCTTCATTGACGCCTCTGTAGATTCCATTTCTGTATTTTGAGAAGTTTGGCAACCCACTAACGCAGCCCCAAAGAGTAGAGAAGTAACAAGTAGTAGTGTTTTTTTCATATATTCCTCGAAAAGAGCATTAAACCGAAGCAATTATAGGTGTGGAATATAAAACTGTCTGCTTCCTGTCATTTTATTTGACAATAGTTTGACTGAGTTAGAATTTATCAAACAATTGATTTTGTTTCATAATTGGAACAATACTATTTCTAAGTTACTCAATAGTTCTTAACTATGCCACTTCACAAGAGTGAGGCTGTTGAGGTAACTTGGAATGAAAGACAACGGTGAGGAGACACAATGAGTAAACCACTACGAGAATTGCTCAGCCTACTACAACTCGAAAAATTAGAAGAAGGCTTGTTTCGTGGCCAAAGTGAAAACCTAGGTTTGCCTCAAGTTTATGGCGGTCAAGTAATTGGGCAAGCACTTTCTGCTGCGCGCTACACCGTTGAAGAAACACGCACGGTACACTCCTTCCATAGCTATTTTTTGTACCCTGGCGATCCAGAAAAACCTATTATTTATGACGTAGAAAATCTGAGAGATGGCCGTAGCTTTAGCACTAGACGCGTAAAAGCAATTCAAAATGGACGCCCTATTTTTTACCTAACCGCATCCTACCATGGCGATCAACCTGGGTTTGATCATCAAAAAGAAATGCCAGATATCCCTGGTCCAGAAAACTTTGCCTCAGAGAGTGAGCTCGCAAGCCATATTGCAGAATTTCTACCCAAACGCTTACGCAAAACATTTTGCGGGGAAAAGCCAATCGAAACTCGCCCCGTTACGGTTATCAACCCTTTGAAGCCCAAAAAAGCAGAACCCAAACAGTACCTTTGGATTCGTGCTAATGGTGAAATGCCAGAGAATCAGCTAATTCACCAGTACCTTCTGGCCTACGCATCCGATTGGGGATTCCTTGTGACAGCAATGCATCCACATGAAGTCTCATTAATGACGCCTAACTTTCAAGTGGCCACCATTGACCACTCTATCTGGTTCCATCGTACGTTTAAGATGGATGAATGGCTTCTATATGCGATAGAGAGCCCAACGGCGAGCAATACTCGTGGGTTGGTCCGAGGCGAAATATACAACCAGCAAGGTCACTTAGTGGCGACCGCCGTGCAAGAAGGGGTGATGCGCTACACGAAATAGCTCGTGTTCGTTACACGAAAAAAGGAGTGCTGTTCCGCACTCCTTTTTTAATGGGTATCAAACGATGATTAATTTGGTTGATACTTCATGTTAACAACCGACCATTCGTAAAGTGATTTCGGGTAACCATATTCGCCTTTCCCGTAAATGACATTTGGGTCGGCATAGAATCCACCTTTATTCGTTGCTAAAAATTCACGAACCCCACGACGGTAAGTAATCACAGGTGCTACTAACTCATACTCTACCTTTTCCATCTTCGAGTCATCAATTACTAAGAACCGAGTCATACGAATCGTGCTGCCGTTGGTGCAGTACCCTGGGTCATCATAGTCAATTGCTTCAAAAGGCTTGAGATCATCTTCGAACAGCTCTGATGTACATCCATCAAATCGAGCTAAGTGTACCCACGCTCCTTTTATTAGAGTTTGGTCATCGTTACCCACCGGTTTGAATGCAAGTAGTGCAATCTTACCTTTGCCGTATAGTTTCAATTCTTCGTCCGTTGGCTCACGCACTGAACGAACGTTCATCAAACCAAACTCACTTTCTTCTAAGTTAGAAAACTCACGTGCATTTAGCGTGCTAAACAATACTGTTTGTTCAGTTTCAAGCAATGTATATTGATCCGCAACACCTTCATCTGCAAAGCTTAGATACAGCTGGACTTTCTTACTTTCCAACGCTTTGTAATCTCGAGATTCTCCTTCAGAAACGTCGAGAGAAATCCAACGTCTTTTTACTGGCGGGAGGTCAAGTAACGTCAGCTCTTCCTTATCAACATCTAATGAAGCGACTCCTTTAATTGTTGAGCTGGATATTTGATAGCTTCGGTTTCCTATTGGTGTACCAAAGTCTAGCTTAACCTTTTTAAATGGTTCAAATTCCACCTTCATTGTAGAAGCACTTAAACCAGGGTGATTCGCTTTGTTAATAGTGCCATTTACGACGATTGTTTTAGCTTTGTAGTTGCGTCCAGTAAGAGTAACCTCTACTTGGTACTCGCCTGCGTGCAAAATCTTCAAACGCCCCGTATCAGGGGAAACTAGCTCGACCACAGGATCTTTTTGGTTAATAAGACGGTAACTTGCCTTCGCAGTCCCACCACTCATCACTGGTGAGATAACACTACCAGCGGAGAATTCTACCGTTGGGTAAGTAACCGATACAGGGTTTGTGCCTTGTTTAATCGTGACCGAGAAGCTACTTTCACCCGGATCCACTTTGTCGTCCCCCGCATCCGAAACAATAATTTTTGTGCTACCCGCGTTAAGAATTTGCATGGCACCCGTTTGGCTGTTTAAGGAAACTACATCTGTTGCTGCGTTGTCTGCAAATCGGTACGTAACTTCCCCAACCGTACCAGAGATTTTCGGCGCAACAAATGTTTGGCCAACCTTCCAAATCTCTTCCACATCGGATTGAACTTCAATTCGGCTCGGCGCACTCAAAATTGTCACGTAGACTTTTTGATCAGGACCAACAGTATAATTCGCGCTCTCTTTTCTGCGCACAGTTAGCGTCGCTTTACCCGCTTTATACACATGGAGACGTCCTTCACTAAAACCACCGACAACATCTGGTGCGGTGTTATCTACAATCTCAATTTGCTCGTCAGCACTCAAACCAAAATCACGATGAAGATCAAAACTGTATTTGTTGCTGTATACAACGTCATAATCGTGCGTTGCCATGGGTTGGCCTTCAGCCTTTGCAACTTTAATGACGACATTAAATTGAATAGGTTGGTAGAACTCCCCACCATCGTCTTCAAACTTAAGGTCGTACTCACCCGCAGTCACTACCTCCAACTTGCCGTCAGTCATTCGTAAGCCATTAGGTAAGCTGCTAACTAGATTTACGTTACCTTTTTGCCCTTTAAACGCCAGAGGGATTGAAAGATTTGGTTGATAGGTAAGCGGCATTTCAATGTCTTTTATAACGGGATGAGGCGCGCGATTAACTTCAAGATCAAAACGAGTTTTGCTTGCAGGATAATTACGCATGTCATGCTCGTAAATTTCCACTTCAGCAGCACCAACACCTTTGATCAGTAATGCTTCACCATTTTCAGTTTTAGCGACAACGTCTTCACCACGAATGATTCTCAGCTCATAGTCACCGTAGGCGTTCGTCACCTTAGGGAAAATTCGTCCACCTTCCTCATAAGTTGTGACGATATCCGCTGCGCTGATTTCTTGACGCTTGCCTTGTTTTACATCCACAAAAAATTGCGCTGTTTGCTGTTTATCCAGAAACGCGTCGCTGTAAGTTGCTGTCGCTTCAACCGTTAATTGCCCAACATTATGAACAAGAAGCAAACCCGTTTCAGGGTCTAGCAACTCGGCCACCTTGCTGTCTGGTACGCTATTTATGATTTTGTAAGAAATACGTTGCGTTTGAGCTTTATCTAAACGCACTGGTTCTAACGTCAACCCTTCTCGATACTCGTCTTCAAGCAAAGCGAACTGTAATTGCCCCGGAGCTACTGCATGCAGTTTAACCGTAGCGCGAACTTGTTTCGGCAAGTAAAAGTCGTTACCTGAATCGGTAATCAGCACCGATGCCTGACCAACTGAACCTAATGAATATACCGAACCGTTCTCATCAACACGAATCAAGTTATGACCACTTTCTACCTCATAACTCAGTTCGCCTTTTTGGCCACGGACGATCAACGCTTTTCCTTCTGACTCAATCGCATTGAAATTCAGATCACTCACTGAAAGTTCAGTATTGATGCCTCGCTCTACAGTGACAGAAAATCTTGCTTCAGAAGATTCATAAGCAGAGCTACTATCTGTAGCAAGAATCGTCGCCGTTCCTGGGCGCAGAATTTGTAGTATTCCTGAGTCATTAATTTTCACGACATTTGGCGGATTAGAGTCAATGACTTGGTAAGATACCGACCCATGTACATTGCTCAGTTTTGCTTCAGTAACCGTTCCCACTCCTTCAAACTTCAACACCGTGTCTTCCACTTTTAATTGCGGACGGTTCTGCTTTGTTACCGTAGTTGGTGTCTTCGTATTGTTCGGCTTAGAGTCTCCCCCACCGCCACAGCCAGCGAGTAAAGCTGCGAGAAAAAGCAAATAGTAATTTCTGTTCATTTTTAGTAATACTTTGTTACATACAAGATGGGGCGATAATAATACGATGTTTTATTAATCACTATCCCCATTTTTGAGTACTTTATTACTTAAGTAATTGCTACTGTATTAATCCTAAAAACAAATACTCAAAAATAGCGACCAAATTACATGAAAACACAAAAAGCAAACGTTTAAATCAAACTCTTCCATTAATTTAGTAAAAATTAATATTCAATAAAATAAAACATGAAAAAGAAAGAGAAAAAATTGCGTTATTTTTTCTTTCATTATGATGTATAGGATTAATGGACTGTAAAAACAAATAGTTAATGAAAAATAGAAGAGAGAATAAATATCGTTTATATTTGTAAAAATCTGGCAGGAAATAGTTTTAAAAGCATAATCAAACTACCTTTTAACATTTAAAATACTAAAAGGTAGAATTAACATTAGATAGAATTCTTATAGGGCGAGTTATTTTAGGATTGGTAACTCTGTTGTGTATTTAATGGACTCCATAGCAAATGTTGAAGTCACATTAGATAGCCCTTTTACACTATTAACTAACCGCTTATAGAATTCGTCAAAACACTTCATATCTTTGACTAGTACTTTCATCATGTAGTCATACTCGCCAGCCATACGATAAAACTCCATTACCTCAGGAAAGTCACTCACAGTTGTAACAAAATGGTGATACCAACCTTCGGAATGATCAATCGTTTTTAACTGAACAAATGCAATGAAAGATAGCTCGAGCTTTTCTGCACTTAACAACGCCACGCGTTTTTCGATGTAGCCCTCTTCTTCCAACCTTTTCAAGCGCTTCCAGCATGGTGTTGTAGTAAGATTGACTCGCTCAGCCACGTCATTTAATGACAAGGTGCTGTCGGTTTGTAGTAAAGCAAGCAGCTGCTTATCTATTCGATCTAAGCTCATTTCTATAAAACCCATAAAATGTAGAAAATTTTTCTACAGGTATCTTTATTAAGAGTAACAATAGCAAAGTTTTTCTCGGAAATTATAGATAAATTATCCCTATCTAATACTTATCTATCGATTTCCCAAGGAGAGACGCCATGTGTACTGACCACAATTGGATCAACAATGCAGTGCGTAAAATTGAAGCAGACTTCCAACGTTCTGCTGATACTCACTTATTTAAACTCGAACTACCTTCTCTTGATGGTATCGATATCTATCTAAAAGATGAGAGTACGCACCCTACAGGCTCTCTTAAGCATCGATTGGCGCGCTCATTGTTTCTTTATGCTATTTGTAATGGATGGATTGGTCCTGAAACCACTGTAATCGAGGCGTCCTCAGGCAGCACTGCCGTTTCGGAAGCGTATTTTGCGCGTTTACTTGGCTTACCGTTCATTGCTGTTATGCCGAAAACCACTGCACGTAAAAAGATCGAACAAATTGAATTTTACGGTGGTAAAGCGCACCTTGTTGAACGATCAGATCAGATTTATGACGAGTCTCGACGCTTGGCTCAAGAGCTAAATGGTCACTACATGGACCAGTTTACTTATGCTGAACGTGCTACTGACTGGCGCGGTAACAACAACATCGCGAACTCTATCTTTAGCCAAATGGAGTTAGAAGATCACCCGATTCCTAGCTGGGTAGTGATGAGTCCTGGAACAGGCGGCACATCAGCAACCATTGGCCGTTTTATTCGTTACCAAAAATACGACACTAAGCTTTGCGTGGTAGACCCTGAAAACTCAGTGTTTTACGATGCTTTCCAGTCAGGAAATCACTCATTGAAAGGCGATACTGGCAGCAAAATTGAAGGTATCGGGCGACCACGTGTCGAACCAAGTTTTATTGCTGGTGTCATTGATGAAATGCGCAAAATTCCAGACGCAGCCAGTGTGGCAACCGCCCATTGGGTATCTCAGCTGATTGGGCGTAAAGTCGGCGCATCAACAGGCACCAATCTTTACGGTGTGCTGCAATTGGCTTGTGAGATGAAACAACGCGGTGAGAAGGGTTCTATCGTGACGCTTCTATGTGATTCTGGAGAGCGTTACCTAGATACGTATTATGACTTAACATGGGTAAAAGAGAACATCGGCGATATTCAACCTTACTTAGCTCAACTCGAAGTCATTCAAGCAAAAGGTTGCGTTGAGCCAGCTTGTTGCGGCTCAACTAACGCTTAACGTGCAAACTGGACTTTAAAAAACAGCCCAACTTCATGCGGGCTGTTTTTATCGTTGGGTTTTACTTTTTCTGGCGCGCTTCAAACGCAGCCAATTGTTCTGGCGTTGCCGCTGGTTGATGATTTTGTTTCCATTCATCGTAAGTCATGCCGTAAACACGTTCGCGAGCGTCATCAATATCTAAATCCAAACCGAGATTTTCAGCCTCAGATTTATACCATTTGCTAAAGCAGTTGCGACAGAAGCCCGCAAGGATCATCAGGTCGATGTTTTGTACGTCTTTGTTGGCATCTAAATGCGCCAATAAACGGCGAAATGTCGCCGCGTCTAACTTATCTTGTTCTTCTTGAGTCAAGTTTTTGTATTTGAATTCAGCCACTTTCCTTTCCTTCTCTCTTATTTAACTAGCTTTCATCACCATATCTAGTTAGTCGGTAGTCATGAGTAAGAAGTATGCTTTAGCGCAACAATTCCCATTCTAAAATCACTACCTTTGATAAAAGCTGATATGATAATTACCATCCATCCTATTGATTAAATTAACATTTAAACAAATCATTACAACGGTCTTTTACCAAGGTTATCGTCTAGTTATGAAAAACGCCATTCTATTATTGTCTGCCTTGACCATTAGCGTGCCAACTTTAGCTGCTCAAGAACAAGCTCATCAATCTTATTTTTATCTGGGTACTGGTAACGTTGGTTTTGATACACCGTACTTCGGCTCGGATAGAGACAATGAGTGGTCAACACCACATATCACAGTTGGCTGGGGTTACCATGTAAACCAATACCTCGCGTTTGAAGGGGTTCTGCGCTATTCACAAAATGAACTTAAGAACGATGCTCTAAAAACTGACTTAGATCTTCACTATTACCAAGCAGGTATGTCTGCTGTTGTAACAAGTGATAACTTAGGCGATACGCCGCTGTCACTGTTTGGTCGCGTAACTGCGCTTGGCACTCAAGCCGAAATGTACGTACCAAACGAACAAAAAGTCACAGATGACTCAGGCGCACTATTCAACATCGGTGCTGGTGTCCATTGGGATATGAGTACAGATATCTGGCTACGCGCAGAGTACATTTATAATGTCGCGGATATGGGTTTTGAAGATTTTTACGACAGCTACGAAGGTGTACAAATCAGCCTAGGGAAACGCTTCTAATCGAACGCTTCCGAGCTAACTTTAAACCGATAAAGAGAAGCCGAGGTTATTACCTCGGCTTTTATGTTTTAACGTTTGATTTAAGGGTGCGCTATACGGCCCTTCGTATCATGGCTAATTGCTTTTTTTAACTCTGCTTCTACATGACCTGGTGCTTGTGTTTTCGCCGAAATCAATCGGTACATTGCCGGGATAACAAACAAGGTCACCAATGTCGCAAACCCCATCCCGAAAAAGATTACCGTACCCACGGCAATACGGCTCTCATAACCCGCCCCTGTCGATACTATCAACGGAATTGCGCCAGCAAGTGTGGTAAACGCAGTCATCAAGATTGGACGTAGACGTCGCGCAGCTGCATCAATGATCGCTTTTTCAAACCCAACGCCACGATCACGTAGCTGATTGGCAAATTCTACGATCAAAATACCGTTTTTCGTCACCATACCAATCAACATGATCATGCCGATCTGGCTATAAATATTCATACCTTGGCCCATAATAACCAAACCAAGGAAGCCACCAAATACACCCATCGGCACCGTAAACATGACCACTAACGGGTTTACGAAGCTTTCAAACTGAGCCGCCAACACGAGATACGCCACTAGTAGTGCCAATGCAAACACAACAGCAACACTCGCTTGGTTCTCTTTAAAGTCTTTCGACTCCCCCGAATAACTCACCGAAATGTCACCCGGTAAGTTGTCGATGGCTTCCTGGTCTAGGTAATTCAGCGCATCTCCTAATGTATAACCTTCCGACAGGTTGGCAGTAATAGTGATGGACTTCTGTTTGTTGTAGTGAGAAAGACGAATAGAGGCCGCCACTTCTTCAATTTTTGTGACCGCATCTAACGTCACTAGCTGACCGCTATTCGTGCGCAGATAAATCTGACTTAAATCTGCAGCATTATTAAAGCTATTTTCATCACCGCGAAGATACACATCGTACTCTTCGCCACGCTCAACATAAGTCGTTTCGCTTTTACCACCGAGCATGATTTCTAGGGTGTCAGAAATGTCTTTAACACTGACTCCTAGCTCTGCGGCACGCTGTCGGTCAACTGTAACCAATAACTCAGGCGTTTTTTCCGAGTAATCTATCTCTGCTCCTTCCATCATTGGTGATTCTTCTGCTTTGTTCTTTAGCATTTCAGCCCAAACAACGAGCTCATCGTAATCAGAGCCGCCTAATACGAACTGAACTGGCTCACTCGAACCACCTTGGAAACCTGGCATAAATGGGAACACTCGAACATCTGGGATACCTGCCAATTCTTTCCGTACTTTGTTAAGGGCTTGCTGAGCCGTGATATCACGTTCGTTCCAATCTTCTAGAATCATGATCACAAAGCCTGTCTGGTCTCCTGCCTGGCCACCAAACGCTGGCGTTTGGATACTGAATGACTTCAGATAACCTTGCCCTAGTAATGGCATCAATCGGTCTTCGACAATATCCATATTGGCTGACATACGATTGTATGACGTAGCATCTGCACCGCGCACAAACGCGAATATCACACCGCGATCTTCTTGTGGGGTCAGCTGGGCCGGTACCTGATTCATCAAGAAATAGCTACCGCCCAAACAAGCTAGAATCACCAGCGGAGCAGCCCAACGTACTTTCAATGTGCCTTTCAATAATGCGCGATAGCCACTCTCAAGCTTGCTAAACAAGCGATCAACCGCTTCATTGAATCGATTTGGTTTTACATTCGCTTTCAAAATCTGACTACCTAATACAGGAGTCAGCGTCAGGGCAATCAAAGAGGAGAATATGACCGACATAGCCAGCAATACAGAAAACTCTGTAAATAGTAGACCTACCATGCCATCCATAAAGGAGATCGGTAAGAACACCATCACCAGCACTAATGTTGTTGCTATAACAGCAAAACCAACCTCTCTTGTGCCTTTATATGCGGCGAGTAATGGCGATTCACCGCGTTCAATATGGTGGAAGATATTCTCTACAACCACAATTGCGTCATCAACCACCAAACCAATCGATAATATCAACGCCATCAAGGTGATCAAGTTGATAGAAAACCCAAAGTAGTACGCGGCAATGAACGACGAAATCAGAGAAACAGGTACAGTAACCGCAGGAATTAAGGTTGCACGAACTTGGCCGATGAAAATGTACAATACCAAAATCACCAAGCCGCCCGTGATAAATAGCGTGCTGTACACCTCTTCGATTGAACGCTCGATAAACACTGTCGCGTCGTAATCTATCGCAAGACGTGTACCTTCTGGTAAGAACTTCTGGATGTTATCGACTTCAGACCTAACCAGCTTCGCTACTTCTAACGGGTTTGCGTCTGACTGTGGTACCACACCAAGACTGATGTTTACTACACCATCACTTTTGAAGGTTGAGTTTTCGTTTTCTGCACCAATGAAGACATCTGCTACATCTTTTAAATAGATAGGTGTATTGTCGCTTGCGCGTTTAATGACAAGATATTGAAAATCTTCAGGCGTGTTATAAGTACGAGCCGTACGCACGGACATTACTGTTGAGTCGTTGCGAACTTCACCACCTGGGCTTTCTAGGTTCTCACTTCGTAAAGCTGATGTAATGTCCGAAGCTGTAACTGAACGTCCAGCCATTAGTTCTGGCTTAAGCTTCACGTACATGACCTTGTACAAACCACCGGAGAGATCAATGGAGCTAACCCCAGAGATCAGGCTAAAGCGGTCCATCAATACACGTTCGGCATAATCGGTTAATTGAGTACGGTCCATCTCTGCAGAACTGAGATTGATGTAGAGCGACGCCTCTCCCGAGCCATTGTTCTTATAAACAATAGGGTCATCCGCTTCATCAGGTAGCGAGCGCTGAGCACGAGCTACGGCATCACGCACGTCGCTCACACCTGTGTTGAGATCGTAACCTAACTCAAACGTGATCGTGATACGCGACATGCTGTTACGAGTAGTGGAGCTAATTTCATCAACTCCACTGATCCCAGAAAGCTGGTCTTCCAAAACGGAGGTAATTTGGCTTTCAATAATAGTCGCAGATGCACCCTCATAACGCGTACTGATAGAAACGACTGGGCTTTCTATATCAGGCATTTCACGAACGGCTAATTTGGTGAATGACACAAAGCCAAACACACACAACAGCATGCTCAGAACTAACGCCGCGACAGGGCGTTTAACTGAAACGTCGGACAGTAACATTAGTTTTCTTCCTCATCCGATTCACTGTCATTGCGTGTCACATCCGTGGTGTTCGCTTTTAGTGGCGCGACAATTTCTTTCACTTCGACACCATCACGCATGTTAACAATGCCTTGAACCACAATCTTGTCACCAATCTCAACACCAGATTCGATCACCACCTCGTTGCCAACACGAGCACCTAGCGACACTTCTTGACGAGTAGCTTTGTTATTTTCATCAATTACATATACAAAACGTTTAGTTCCGGAGTATTCAAGTGCTTGAACAGGAATGATTGGCGCCTTAATAGCAGGAAATGCTAGTGAAGCGTTCATCAACATGCCCGGCTTCAATTGATTTTCTGGGTTATCAAACTCAATACGCACGCGAAGATTCAGTGTTTCGGCGCTGATACGCGTATCAATACCTGTGACTTGACCAGTAAAGATCTGGCTACCCCATGCACTGGTTTTAGCGATGACTTCCATACTAATAGAAAGCATCGATAAATAGCGCTCCGGTACTTGTAAATCCAGTTCCATGACGGAAAGATCATCCAACGTCAAAAGTTCAGTACCCGCACTGACCATTTTGCCGCGGCTAAAATCGATAAAACCAACAGTGCCAGAAAATGGAGCAGTAATATGGAGATCAGCTAAATTGGCTTGAGCAGCATCTAGCCTCGCTTGTGCTATTTCAACACTGGCTTTTTGTGCATCGATTTCAGTTTGAGTAATCGCATTCCGCTTAACCAAACGTTGGAACTCTTTTAACTTACGCTGTTCATCTTTTAGATACGCCTTTGCCTCAATCAAAGCGGCTTGAGCCTTATCGTCATCTAACTTAATTAATAACTGGTCTTGCTGGACATTTTGATTCGCTTTAACAGCGATTTGATTCACTTTGCCGGCGACTTCCGATGCGACAACCACAGACTCCGCTGCCTTTAATTTGCCGATAAGAGTTAAGGATTGATTGATCTCGTGCGTTTCTACTTGTTCAGTCACAACAGTAACCGCTGAGCCTCCTCGCATCGCAGCGCAAACCGATGGAGAACTCAGTAATATAGAAAGCGTTAAAACAGATAACGATAACGTGGCTTTCATGCTCATGATATTGACTTCTAAACGAATAAACTTATGTCATTAAACTGCTTACAGTTTATCAGTAGATACGGTGTTTAACGTCAAGTAGTGTAAATTCAAGTAAAAAGTGCGCTTCTCTTCTGTTCAAAGGACAAACAAAACGCTGACTTTCTACCATCTTTGCCCAAAAAGACAGCATTCAACGTAAAAACGTAAGAAAAACGCTTTACAGCCTGAGCGAGTTTGCTATGATTCGCTCCGCACTTGGGAGATGAGTTGGGAAAACATCTTACTAAGTATAAAAATCCTCTGGAGGGGTTCCCGAGTGGCCAAAGGGAGCAGACTGTAAATCTGCCGGCACTGCCTTCGATGGTTCGAATCCGTCCCCCTCCACCATATTCTTTCTTATGTTTTTTCCTTAAAACGTGAGAACAACTTGGAAGCTAGGTTGGGAAACTAACTTTTAAGTATAAAAATACCCTGGAGGGGTTCCCGAGTGGCCAAAGGGAGCAGACTGTAAATCTGCCGGCACTGCCTTCGATGGTTCGAATCCGTCCCCCTCCACCATATTCTTTCTTATGTTTTTCCTTTAAACGTGAGAACAACTTGGAAGCTAGGTTGGGAAACTAACTTTTAAGTATAAAAATACCCTGGAGGGGTTCCCGAGTGGCCAAAGGGAGCAGACTGTAAATCTGCCGGCACTGCCTTCGATGGTTCGAATCCGTCCCCCTCCACCATATTCTTTCTTATGTTTTTCCTTTAAACATGAGAACAACTTGGAAGCTAGGTTGGGAAACTAACTTTTAAGTATAAAAATACCCTGGAGGGGTTCCCGAGTGGCCAAAGGGAGCAGACTGTAAATCTGCCGGCACTGCCTTCGATGGTTCGAATCCGTCCCCCTCCACCATATTCTTTCTTATGTTTTTCCTTTAAACATGAGAAGAACTTGAAAGCTAGGTTGGGAAACTAACTTTTAAGTATAAAACACCCTGGAGGGGTTCCCGAGTGGCCAAAGGGAGCAGACTGTAAATCTGCCGGCACTGCCTTCGATGGTTCGAATCCGTCCCCCTCCACCATATTCTTTCTTATGTTTTTCCTTTAAACATGAGAAGAACTTGAACGCTAGGTTGGGAAACTAACTTTTAAGTATAAAACACCCTGGAGGGGTTCCCGAGTGGCCAAAGGGAGCAGACTGTAAATCTGCCGGCACTGCCTTCGATGGTTCGAATCCGTCCCCCTCCACCATATTGAAGAAGCCAGCTCATTGAGCTGGCTTTTTTCGTTTCAGGATCTTGATAGCATAGTCCTACTACAACGAACCTTTCACTCCTAACCGAAACTCTTCTCGATTGAATACCTATCACGGTAAATAAGTGATCAGAAATAGCGTAGGGAAAATGCTTGAGAACAAGGCGCAATTTTTTGATAAGTAGTTATTCTACAATCAAAAATTGCAACGCAGTTATCGAGTATTTTAACAAGCTAGAATGACCAGTTATTTACTACGATTGGTATAACCTATACTCAATCTCACTAAAGCAACCAACCCCATGTGAAACTCCACAAACAAAAGGCTGAGGAGCAGATCTTTACCCTACAAACAATGTACTAGCTATTTTGATTTTGTTAGTTCGTATGACCTTAATATGAATGTTCAATATAAATAGGAAAACACTTGAGGACTTACTAGAAAAAGTGGGCTCGCAAAATTACCAAACGGACTCAATTAGTGATGTTTGTATAAAAACACGTACAAGAAATATAAATGATAGATACAAAAAATCCCGCAGGGGATGCGGGATTTTTACTAGTGACTAAATTGGTTTAAAGGTGACTAGCCTTGAATACCAACGATTAACCATGGCGCATTAGGCGCAGTCAAGTCACGCTCTAGGTGCCAGATATCTTCGATTTCTTCTTCAACACCTTCTACTGTGTCACGGTAACGACCGCTAAACTGCAGACTAAGCTGTGCTTTATTTGCATCGTAATCAGCACGGACGATCTCCGCATCAACGTACATTACGTCAGTATGCTGCTCACCGTCGAGCTTCGCGCGCTCTGCTTTTAGGTCTTCAAACAAGCTTGGAGAAACATATTCTTCAATAGTTTCTAGCTGGTTGTGATTCCACGCACCTTGCAGGATTCGATAGTGTTCACGAGAACCATTAATGAACGCTGCTTGGTCAAAACCCGGTGGGTAGTTATGTGGTACGTCTGTTTGAGCGCCAAAACCACCAAAGCCACCATTATTTGTGTTTGGTTGTTGCTCAAAGTTTTGCATGTTTGGTTGCTCAAACTTAGATGCGTTGCCACCAAATGCAGGCTGTTGACGATGCTGGTTCATACTGCCCTGCTTCGCACCTAGCATACCGCGCATTAGTTTAAAGATGACAAAGGCAATCAAACCAATAATTAGGATATCCATAAACTGGATACCTTCAAAAGCACCGCCAAAGAATGCAGCAAGTAGACCACCAGCAAGAAGTCCGCCTAGCAGACCACCCATAAGGCCTTTCTTACTTGAAGACTTTGTCGTCTGATCTTTGCCGACCGTATTGGTGTTTTGTTGCTGTTGTTTCGGTGCTGGTGCAGTTTTGTAGCTCTTACCGAAAGACTTACTGCCACCAAACTTCTTCGCTTCCGCGATAGGCGTTACAGCAACAGTAAACATCAATAAAGCAACAATAGAAAATAAACGTTTCATCGTTATCCTTAAAGTTAGCTATCTAAGATAGTGCCCCATTTTCAAGACGAAACAATCGTTGTTTCAAACAGTAGCACGCCAAAGATGATTTTTAAGTCATCATACTCTGTATACCGATTGATGAAAATAGCTTATAGAAGCTGACATGTATCAGAATATTGCCAAAAATGCAGACTGCTCACACTGCTTGCAATTCAGCTGAAGGCGCTTGATCAATGTAAAAAAAGTATGGAATAAGTTCACTAATACTCCAGATTGTTTTACTTGAATTAGAATCAGTGACACAGCTCAGAATCCTACACCTTGAGGGCACTTGGACACATTGCCTTGTTGACGGTTAATAGGTAGCTGACTATCATATTGAACGATGTTCAATAAAGTAGTTTGAGAGTATGGCGCGCAGAAACGATCACACCCGAGAAGAGTTAGTGAATTTGACGTTAACAACGGTCAAAAACTTTTTAGATGAGAATTCTTACCACGAACTCAGTCTTCGTAAAATCGCTAACATGATTGGTTACGTGCCAAGCACATTGGTAAATGTTTTTGGTAATTATAATTTGTTGTTGCTTCATGTTGTCGCTCAAACTTTAGATGAGTTATCTCAAGAAGCACGCAAAGCGACTAATGACAGCAAAGACTCCCATCAAGCGCTTTTTGAACTCGCTTATTGCTACCACGATTTTGCTCAAAAACACCCATACCGTTGGCAGTTAGTGTTCGAACACAACATGAATGGAGCAGAACTTCCGGAATGGCATGCCAAACGTATCGATGGTATGACGGGAATGCTAGAGTCACTATTGGCTCAAATCGCACCACATCGTACTGAATCCGAAGTGATTCAAGCGAGTCGAGTCCTTTGGTCTGGCGTACATGGCATTACTTTACTCAGTGTTGATGATAAGTTTTTCTCTAGTGAACCGATTGATGGCAAAGAATTGATCAGTAATCTTCTTTCTAACTACCTCACGAACTGGTAACAAAGGATTATCCATGTCATCCGACAGACAGCCGTCCTTACTTACGCAGAGAAAATTCCTGCCCTATTTCATTACTCAATTTTTTGGCGCTTTCAACGACAATATTTTTAAAAACGTTTTGCTGTTGTTTGTCGCATTCGCTGGCTCCAGTGCACTGCCTATTTCGAGCAATTTGTTCATCAACCTTGCGGCAGGCTTGTTCATTCTACCGTTCTTTCTGTTCTCTGCTTCCGCTGGCGTATTAGCCGACAAATATGAAAAGTCATGGTTTATTCGTAAGGTCAAACTATTTGAAATAGCCATCATGCTGTTAGGTGCCATCGGATTCATAACCGAAAGTTATGGTGTGCTTTTATTGCTACTGTTTTTAATGGGCACACAGTCAGCATTTTTTGGCCCAGTTAAATATGCCCTTTTGCCTCAAAAGTTAAATGCTAAAGAGTTAGTGCCCGGCAACGCTCTTGTTGAAGCTGGTACCTTTATCGCCATCCTTATTGGCACCTTAGGCGCTGGGATTATAGCCTCTGCAGACAACGCAAAATACCTCGCCGCATTTTGTGTCGTGATCTTCGCATTGTTAGGCTACTTGTCGAGCCGCTCAATCCCCTTTGCTGCAGCCAGCGCGCCCAATCTCTCTTTTCGTTGGCAACCATACAAGCAAACCAAACACACGCTCTCTATCGCCAAATCCGATCGAGTTGTTTTTCAATGCATAATGGCAATAAGCTGGTTTTGGTTTTTAGGCGCCGCATATCTAACACAATTCCCGAATTTCACTAAGATTTACCTAAATGGCACCGAGAGTGCGGTGTCTTTCTTGCTCGCTCTATTTTCCATTGGTATCGCGCTAGGGTCGCTACTTTGCAATTGGATCTCAAACCATCGTATCGAAGTCGGTATTGTGCCAATTGGTGCCTTTGGCATTACGGTATTTGGGTACCTAATGGCCACTTCCATTCCCAATGATCTACCTACTTTCCATAACTTTGTAGACTTCTTTAGATATGAGCCTTTTTGGCCATTATTTTTCTACCTATTGATGATTGGCGCTTCGGGCGGTTTGTTTATCGTGCCTCTTTACGCATTAATGCAGCATCGAGCAAAGGAAACCGAACGTGCTCAAGTCATCGCAGGGCTCAACATTTTTAACTCTCTGTTTATGGTCGGCAGCGCTGTCTTAGGTATTGTGTGCCTCAGTGTAATCAAGATGACAATTCCTCAGCTGTTTGCATTGTTAGCCGTTTTAAATTTCTTAGTCGCCGCTTACATCTTTTTGCAAATTCCTATTTTTGTAGTTCGCTTTGTCATGTGGATGCTTACGCACACCATCTATCGAGTTAAGCATAAGAATCTACACAACCTACCCGAGCATGGTGGGGCATTGATTGTATGTAATCATGTAAGCTACATGGATGCATTGCTACTTAGTGCCGTATGCCCAAGGTTGATTCGTTTTGTCATGGAGGAAGATTACGCCAACCTACCTCCATTAAGGCGCTTTTTACGTCGAACTGGGGTAATTCCAATTTCAGCGAGTAACAGAAGCTCTATCAGACGTGCATTTAACGATGTGGAAGCTGCGCTAAGCGAAGGTCATATCGTCTGTATTTTCCCTGAAGGAAGATTAACTTCAGATGGTGAAATGAATGAATTCATGCGCGGTATTGATATCATTCTACGTCGTAGCCCAGTACCCGTCATACCTGTTGCACTTAAAGGCTTATGGGGAAGCTATTTCAGCCGCGCAAAAGGTCGCGCATGCTGTGGCTTACCGACTCGATTTTGGTCAAAGCTAGAAATTGAGGCAGGACAACCGGTGCCACCAAATGAAGCAACGGCAAAAACAATGTTCGATAAAGTGCATCAACTTAGAGGCGACTGGCGATAAATACACTTGAACACATGTTTAGGATAACTGAACATGTGTTCAAATCATTAAGACAAACTGACCACACCCAGTGCGATATACTCTCCCTTTCATTCACAACAGCGAATAAAAACCTTGAATAGAAACTACCTCCTGTTTGGATTGGCGTTACTTTTTTGTCTAACCCCTCTTGCCTCCTCTCCCATTGCTCTAGTTATCGGTTTTCTACTCGCAAGTTTTGGTTTTGTGCCTTCCGAGCTGCCCATCGCTTCTTTTACTAAAAAGCTGCTGTCTTACTCGATTATTGGCTTAGGCTTTGGCATCAACTTTGAGCAAGCACTTGCAGTCACATCGGATGGTATCGGCCTGATCATCGCCACTATTACAGGCACACTGATCATGGGCACTCTCATTGCCAGGGTAATTAAATTGGAGCGAGTAACCGCTTACTTAATCTCATCAGGTACTGCAATTTGTGGTGGTAGCGCAATTGCTGCTGTGGCACCGGCCATTAAAGCGAAAGACGAGCAGATTGGATTAGCACTGGCAACGGTATTTGTCCTGAACTCCATTGCACTCTTTGTGTTTCCTGTGATTGGACATGCTTTAGGGCTAGATCAACACACGTTTGGCACATGGGCTGCGATTTCCATTCATGACACATCTTCTGTTGTCGGGGCTGCCTCGGCCTATGGGGAAGAAGCACTAACGACGGCAACAACATTGAAACTCGCGCGCGCTTTATGGATCATTCCTGTTGCTTTGATCAGTGCCGTCATCTTTTCAAGAGGCCAAAAAGAGAATGGAAAGAAAAAACTAGCTATCCCTTATTTCATTTTTTGGTACTGTGCAGCTATCGCGTTTAGCGACTTATTTCCTCAATTTGAAATGGTCTATCACGGCATTTTCATTGGAGCAAAGCAAGCGTTGGTTGTATGTCTGTTCTTGATAGGTTGTAGCATTTCAATTTCAAAACTAAAGTCTGCTGGAGCTAAGCCACTGTTGTTTGGTGTGACTCTGTGGGTGTTAATTTCGACCACTTCTCTAAGTTGGTTACTGTTTTAGATATTGGTGGTCTGCTTATCGCGTTGAGGGGACGGCATTTCCCGTTTGCTATTTTTGTATATAACGACCAACGCAATAGCGATCAAAAATGCCGTTAGCTCTGCAAGAGAGCGGGCTAGCCCTTCACTACTTATCGCGATACCAATTTGTAGTGCTACTGCCGCAATTAAAACTAGCTTTGCCATCCTGAACCTTATGCATTTTCTCTCCACGAAGAAGCATAATTATGATTCAGAGTTATAAGGATACGAAATTCTCTTTATGACTAATACATAGCAAAATTGACTAATGCTGAAGTGATGACAACAGCCACTCTTTCACGGCCTTACGTGAAATTTTGATCCCACCTTCTAGTAGAGTTTCTGGCATTACATGGTATCCCACTGGCCATTTAAACTTCTCTAACTTTGATTGCAAGTGCTGGTCATACTCCGACTTGCTGCGCAATCCATTGGTCTGAATCACAGCTACTGGTCTATGACCAAACTCCGCGTCTTCGACTGGAACCACTATACTCTGCACTACACCATCAATTTGGTTCAAAGCGGCTTCAATCTCTTCACAATGGATATTCTCACCACCAGAGATAAACTGATTGTCGGCACGGCCGATTATCTTTAATTCATCACCTTGCCACTCGCCAAGATCCTTGCTGTCAAACCAGCCTTTCTCATCCAGAAATGGGGTAACATGTCCTTGATGGAAATACCCTGCCGCTAATGTCTTACCGCCAACAAAAATGCGTTGGTCAACTAATTTTATCTTACGGTGCTCCAATACATGCCCAGCATTACTGGTACTGTCAATTCTCTTTGCGGTAACGGTAGAGGCCGCCTCCGTCATCCCATAACCTAACCATGTCTCAATGCCTTGCCCTGTTGCTCGTAGTGCCAACTCGTGATCAACGTGGCTGCCGCCCAGTAGCACATGTGTCAATGACAAATGTGCATCATCATCCAATAACCGTTTGAGCTGAGTCGCAACCAAAGAAGCGTGTGATACGCCCTGAACATCATCAACAAGTTTCCCTGAACCGACTTTTAGTGTTGCTCCGACATATAGCCAACGATAGACAATCGCCAATCCAGAGACGTGATACAGCGGAAGCGATAATAGCCAAGCATCTTGCTGAGTGAAAATGAACTCCTGCAACAAGCCCTCTGCAGACGCAAGATGCTGTCGATGTGTATGAACCACAGCTTTAGGCTCCCCTGTAGAGCCAGAAGTAAATACTACTGAAGCGAGCCGGTCATGATGATAGCTATCTTCAGTCAACGAATCACTCTCTTGCTGTGATACTACAGGCGATGAAAGCAATGTTGCCTTGAGTTTTTGTATATCATGTTCAGAAAAGGTCGAAGCGCACTCCTGAGAAAACCAGATAAACCGAGTTTGATCAGGCCTGTAAAGTGTAGCAAGCTTACCCTGCAACTTATCTAGTGGTTGTTCCATGGTCAGCGCAGCGAGCGCACCTAACTGTTTGGAGGCAAGATAAAACAACAGTGTTTCTACTTGGTTCTTGCCAACCAAAGTCAGCACATCCCCCCGAGTTACACCCAAGTCATTCAAATAGTGAGTGTATTGGTCAATACGCTTCGAGAGTTGTTGCCAGTTTAATACTTCTGTTGATGTCTTGAGTGCAATAGAAAAAGGGCTCGTTTGAGCCCAATATTTCCATGGTGCCTTCGCAATATTGTCTACGCAGAATGCCACACAATCTCCTGGTCTTTTAGAGGAAGAACGGGAAGTTCACACTTAGGCCAGCCCTGCTCTAGCTGAGCTTTGAGTAAGCCAATCGTATCCAAACCTGGAACTTCATCAGGCAGCTGCCATTGGGCAAAGCGCGCTAATTGAGTTAAACCGAGACTGGATTCAATGCTCGAGCTAATCACTGCTTTCATCCCCAGTGACTTCGCTTTCTCTATCAGTGTAATACAAAAATCCACTGAACCAATGAGTGTGGGTTTGATGATGATCGTTTTCACACCAGTTAGATCTTCAAGACGGAAATCTTCACGACGAACCGCATCTTGCAATGTTTCATCCCAAGCGATAGCAATACCAGTATTAATCGCAAAAGAGAGACTATCGCCAGGAGAGCGGCACGGCTCTTCTAGAAACGTGATTCGTTGACGCAGAGACGGAGCAATGTACTTAGCGAACTGCTGCGCTTTTTCTGGTGTCCAAGCGCGATTGGCATCGAGTCGAAGCGTTAATTGAGGGATTGATTCAAGAAAAAGGTTCACAAGCATGCCATCGCGAATTGGCTCATAAAGTCCAACTTTCACCTTAGCGACTTTCTTACCTTCCATTTCGTTCAGCTTTGGAATGAGCTCATCTGGGTCGCCAGTGCATAGTGGCGCTGTTTGGTATTTACCTTGTTGTGGTAAGCCACCAGCTAATTCAAGCTGTGCCATCGATAAACCAAACGCAACCGACGGGTACATCTTGGCATAATCCACATCCAACTCTGCTACCCAACGCTCCGCCTGTTCTTGTAGCTGAACACCCGCATCTTCGGTGCTCTCTAAGCTAAAACCAGGAAGAGGAGCGACTTCTCCAAGCCCTGTTTTACCATCTTCGGAAAGCGCAACAACATAACCAACACGTTCGGTTAGCTTGTTGTCACGTAGGATGACACCACTATCCATGGGCAAGCTATAACGATAAATTTTCGCTTCACGCATAATTCAAGTCCTATGTAATGCCGTATATTTGAGCGTTCTGACGAGCAATCCCACCAGCCTCCCAGAGGGCGAGGCGCTCAGGAAAAAAGGAACAGAGGAGCTAACACGCTCCTCATTTAGACGGATTATGGGTTGCGAGGGAATTTATCGAAGTCTGGGCGACGCTTCTCGTTAAAGGCATTACGACCTTCTTGGCCTTCATCAGTCATGTAGAACATCATCGTTGCGTTACCCGCTAGCTCTTGCAGACCCGCTTGACCATCACAATCTGCGTTTAATGCAGCTTTCAGGCAGCGCAATGCCATTGGGCTGTGCTGTAGTACTTCACGACACCAACGAACGGTTTCTTTCTCTAGATCCGCTAGTGGTACAACTGTGTTTACTAGGCCCATGTCTACCGCTTCTTGAGCATTGTAGAAACGACATAGGAACCAAATTTCGCGAGCTTTCTTTTGGCCTACGATACGAGCCATATAAGATGCGCCCCAACCGCCGTCAAATGAACCCACTTTAGGGCCTGTTTGACCAAATTGAGCGTTGTCAGCTGCAATTGTTAGATCACACATCATATGCAGTACATGACCACCGCCAACAGCCCAACCAGCTACCGATGCGATCACTGGTTTTGGACAAGTACGAATATCACGTTGGAAGTCCAATACGTTTAGGTGGTGCGTACCTTGGTCATCTTTGTAGCCGCCGTAGTCGCCACGGATCTTCTGGTCACCGCCAGAACAGAATGCGTCTTCACCTAGACCTGTCAGAATGATCACGCCAACACCAGAGTCGTAACGCGCATCTGCCAACGCATCAATCATCTCTTTTACCGTTTGAGGACGAAACGCATTACGCACTTGAGGACGCGCAATGGTGATTTTCGCGATACCATCTTCAGACTTATGGTAATGAATGTCCTCGTATTTCTCGCCGCAATCTTTCCATTGAACCGGAGCGTAAAGTTCTTCTTCAGAAATGCCTACTGTTTTAGCCATGGTGATTCCCATTGTTCTCGTTACTCTCACCAAAGTGAGACTGAATTATTTGCTTGGTATGTATCGCAAACTGTTTGGGCTGCTCTTGATGGACGTTATGACCAGCGCCTTCAACTTGTCGATACGCCAACCCGCTACGTTGTGCCAGTTGGCTAAATTTTTGGTCTTTCTCACCACACAAGTAATACACTGGTATGTTCTGCTTTTGCAGTGAGGGCAACAAATATGCCTGTTTGGCTAACGATGTCGTCATCAACATATTCGCCACCGCTGAGCCAAGATTATCACTTCGCTTCGCAATGAATGTTTGTCTTTGCTCATGGTTTAGTGAAGAAAACACCGCTTGTTGGTACCAATCGTTCAAAACACGTTCAAGTGGTTCAGTTTTGAAACGCATTGCCCAGCGAGCATCATTCTCTAATCTCACCTGTTTCTCTGACTCAGTTTGAAGCCCGAAGTTTCCCCCTTCAATAATCGCGCCTGCAATATTGAGATCTGGAAAGCATTGATGGGCAATACCATGCATCGCAATGCGGCCGCCCATAGAGTAACCAATCAAAATAAGTGGTTGTTGTGAGGGAAATAATAAAGATAGTGTGGAACCAAGAAGTTTGCAGCAATCATTCAGATCGCTGCAAGAAATAGATTGGCTATGCCCATGACCAGGGAGGTCAACCGTAACACGTTCATATTCGGGTAATGCATTTAAACACGCGAGCCAATCGGCACCGCTACCGAGTAAGCCATGCAAAAACACCAAAGTGGGCAACGTTCTACTTTGGTGTTTTTCTAATACAGGGAAACGTTCAAAGTAAAGCATTCAGACTCTTATTAAATGCCTTGAGTGTCTCAGCAGCTTGGTTAGATGGGGTTTGAACCTCGACCAGCAACGTTCCTTGGCCGTGACATAAATGCTCTTTTACAGATGATTGGAATTGCTCCAGTGTAGAAACATGCAAATACGCCAAACCAAACTGCTTTGCCGCGTGTTCAAACTGATAACCATGAGGCATTTGATAATATGTCGTTCTGCGCTCTGGTGGTACTGGCAACATATCAAAAATCGCACCGCCGTCATTATTAGTAACAACAAGTATCGCCGGCAGTTTATTGTGAGAAAATAGCGCCAGAGAATTGAGATCATAAAGTGCTGCTGTGTCACCGATATACATTAGTAACGGATTACCTCTTGCCCGTTGCACGCCTGATGCCGCAGCAAACAAACCGTCAATCCCTGACGCGCCTCGATTAGTGAAAACCTCTACACCATCCAATTTTCCGTACATATCAACAAGCCGAACAAACAAGCTATTACCCAAGAAAACATCTACGTTTTTTGTGCGCTCGTTGATGTCTGCTGCCAACGCAATTTCGTCAATGGCAGACGCTGAATCAGATAGGAAGGCTTCTGCGATACGTTGATGAACTCGCTTAACGTCATTCGCTAACCTATCAGCCCACCCAGCAAATATTGACTTCTCAAAACTAATGCGAGAAACCCACGTTTTAGGAGGCTCAACCCAGTGCATTTGCGCCAGATGATTTTGGTTATTCCGGTCCATACAAGGTGAGACATACCAATACTGAACGTCTTTACTTTGTTGATTTTTCGATACTTGTTTATCAATCCATTGGTTCAAACGTTTGGAGATGATTCGGCTACCAAATTGGATAATAAGTTCACAAGATTCAAGCTCGTTTGCGAACTCGGGAAGTTGAAGCCATACATCGTAATACGCCCAATCCGAACTGAGACCACTTTGCGGGTCTGCAAGTACTGGCCATCCCATCTTTTGTGCAAATGCCTGCGCCGACTTCGCTTGTTCAAGCGGTAAGCTGCCAATCACAACCAAGCCTTTTTTGTCCGAAAAAGGCGGGATGTTTGCCTGTGACAAATGGCTAAAACGCTGAGTATAAGTGCCGCTTCCTTTTCGCCATCCGGCGACCGAATCTAAGTAGGTTTGATAATCCGATTTTGCGCCGTTGGAATACAAAGGCTCTGGAAATGCACAATTAATATGAACGGCACTACCCTGCAATTGCTGAGTAAACATCACTTCGTCAACAGAGGTCAGCAACCAGTTAAGCGACGTTGCTAAATTTGGGCTTGGTAAATTCAAACTGGCCGAAACATGATGTGAAAAAATACCCAATTGATTTATCGCTTGGTTTGCACCACAGCCGACAAGTTCTACTGGACGATCTGCTGTCAGCAGCACCAGTTTTTCACCAGTAAGTTTGGCTTCGGCAACCGACGGTAATAAGTTCGCCACTGCCGTACCAGAGGTAACGATAATTGCCACGGGTTCCTGAGTAGCTTTCGCTAAACCAAGAGCCATAAAGCCCAATCCACGCTCATCAAAATGAGTATGAATGGAAAAGTCGGACTGTTCTGCCGCTTCTAAAGTTAAAGGCGTAGAACGAGATCCGGGAGCGATACAAACATGCTTAACGCCAAATCGCTGAAGCTCAATCAATATGGTTTCTGACCAAACTCGATTGAGCACCGCTTGGTCATGACTCATGATGCGACTCCCAATGGCGGATGATCAGAAATCAGCGTAAGTAACGTCGACATTTTCTTATCAAGTTCTGCCCACTCATGTTCTGCAATGGAGCCTGGAACAATCCCTGCGCCCGCAAACAGTTGTACTTGCTCACCGAGCACAAGCGCACTTCTGATTGCGACACAAAACTCTGCTCGTTCATGGCTTATGTAACCCATTGACCCCGCGTACCAGCCGCGTGCAAACGGCTCATTATCCAATATAAATTGCATCGACTCTTGTCGGGGTAAGCCAGCAACCGCCGCTGTTGGTTGAAGCGCCGATAACAACTGAACACCATTTATCCCCGCTCTTAGACTAGCGTGAATATTTCGCTTAAGGTGCTGCACTTTTCGTAGTCTGACCAAACTCGGTTCAGCTTCCACTTCAACCACTTCAGAATGTGGTGATAGACGGTCAATGATGTCGTCCACCACATACTGGTTTTCGTTGAGGTTCTTTTGGTCTTGGGATAACCAATTCGCCAACTCCATATCTTGAGTGGCATTGTCTCCCCGACCAATCGTACCTGCTAACGCTTCGGTATGTAGCTCATGCCCTACGCGAGAATACAAACGTTCTGGCGTAGACCCCATAAAACTGTGCTTACTGTCTAAGCTCAGCATGAAATGGAAGCTATGATGGTTATTTAAGTAACTTGCTTTAAGTAGCTGTGCAGCACTTAATGTGTTATCAAGCTGCACGGTAGAGCGACGCGCTAAAACCACTTTCTTAAAATCATCATTCTCTATACCAGTCAGAACCTTATGAACTAACTCATTCCATTGAGGCTGACTTGGCGTGTGAACAATAGAGCGGATGTGAGACGAAATTGGAGCTAAGGTCGCGACCTCACAAACCAGTTTATTCAACCCAGCTAGAGTTCGCGCTTTGTCTTCTGAAATATTAACTGCGAGAGACCACTGTTGGTCAAAACGAATTAACTCAATTTGAGGCAAAAAGAAAAAAGAGGGCATACAGCGACGATTCTTCTCATGCTGTCCATCAAAAGAGCGCCCGCCCCAGACTCTTTGCCCTTCACCTAGAATGGTATAAGCAGGACCTGGCTCAACAAAAGCGTGCAATTGCCCTAGTGCAACGACCTCTTCACGTGTATCGCGGGACTGCCAATAAAACTTAGGGAAAAGTGGTTGCGCATCAAGCCAATCAATAAATGAGAAATTAGGTTTCTCGCTAAGGGGCTCGACCAGACGTGTTTGATTGCCTTCCGATTGCTGAACTCGCTCGATAATTCTCTTTACGGCTTGATGGAACTGTGACAAATCAACCTCGTTGTATGTGAGGATAAATGGTAACTGACGGCTACTCTAAGTTTAGACCCAAAGCAAATCAAGGTCGTATGCGATCTTTTGCAAAATCCTGTGATAGCAAGCGAGCAAAACTTAACCAGCAGACAGATTATTTACAGATATATATTCTAATAAAAAACAAATTATTGTATTTTAATAAAGAAATTAACGAATTTTTAGGAATTAAACAATGCAAAATATCGGGATGTCGTCAAAACTCGACAATGTCTGCTACGACATTAGGGGTCCTGTACTCAAACATGCTAAGCGCATGGAGGAAGAAGGGCATAAAATCCTAAAGCTAAACATTGGTAACCCTGCCCCATTTGGTTTTGACGCCCCTGATGAGATTTTAGTCGACGTGATTCGTAATCTGCCGACTTCTCAAGGCTATTGTGATTCCAAAGGCATTTACTCTGCTCGTAAAGCTGTGGTCCAACACTATCAGCGTAAAGGTATACGCTCGCTAGATGTCGAAGATGTGTATGTAGGTAACGGCGTGTCTGAGTTGATCGTAATGGCTATGCAAGCGCTATTAAACAATGGCGACGAAATGCTGATCCCAGCACCAGACTATCCGTTATGGACAGCTTCAGTTGCACTATCTGGTGGTAAGCCGGTTCATTATCTATGTGATGAAGAAACTGACTGGTACCCAGACCTTGAAGACATCAAAAAGAAAATCACACCAAAGACACGTGGCATTGTTCTGATCAACCCGAACAACCCGACAGGTGCGGTATACAGCCGTGACTTCCTACTTGAAGTGATTGAGATAGCACGCCAGCACAAACTGATCATTTTCGCAGATGAGATCTACGACAAAGTGTTGTACGACGGTGCAACACATACCTCAGTCGCCACACTCACTGAAGACGTGCTAGTCATGACATTCAATGGCCTTTCAAAAGCCTACCGTGTTTGTGGTTTCCGTGGTGGCTGGATGTTCCTAACGGGGCCTAAACATCTGGCTCAAGGGTACGTGAATGGCTTGGAGCTGCTTTCATCGATGCGTTTATGTGCAAACGTACCAATGCAACATGCCATTCAAACCGCGTTAGGTGGATACCAGAGTATCAATGAACTGATTTTACCAGGCGGACGCTTATTAGAGCAGCGCAACCGAGCGTATGAACTGATCAATCAGATTCCTGGTGTTTCTTGTGTCAAACCTAAGGGTGCGATGTACCTCTTCCCGAAAATCGACACTAAAATGTACAACATCAAGAACGATCAGCAGATGGTTTTAGATTTCTTAAAACAAGAGAAGGTCTTACTGGTGCAAGGTTCCGGTTTTAACTGGCCAAAACCAGACCACTTCCGCATCGTGACACTACCGCACGTTGAAGATCTAGAAATCGCCATTGGACGTTTTGAAAGATTCCTATCAACCTACAGCCAGTAATGAATCACTGGTAGTAATTAGTGCTGATCTCTCATATGCTTAGAGGAACTCCTAGTGAGTTCCTTTTTTACACCAGAAACGGAGAAAGCCATGAAAGAAAGCCATTTTTTCGCCCACCTGGCTCGAATGAAGCTGATCCAACGCTGGCCTTTAATGCGGTCCGTCTCACCAGAAAACGTTTCAGAGCATAGCTTACAAGTTGCTTTTGTCGCTCATGCCCTTGCCCTAATTAAAAACAAAAAGTTCGGCGGCAACCTTAATCCAGAACGCATCGCTATTCTTGCCATGTACCATGATTCCAGTGAAGTATTAACGGGTGATCTTCCAACTCCAGTGAAGTATTACAACCCTGAAATTGCCAAAGAATATAAGAAGATAGAATCGGCAGCGGAACAAAAATTACTCTCAATGTTACCGGAAGAGTTCCACGATGATTTTGCCCCCTATCTTCTTTCTCACTCTGCACACGAAGAGGACGCAAAAATCGTTAAGCAAGCCGATTCCATCTGTGCCTATTTAAAATGTCTTGAAGAACTGAGCGCCGGCAACCATGAGTTCGCTCTGGCAAAAAAACGCTTAGACGTCACTTTGCAAGAACGCAGAACGCCTGAAATGGATTACTTTCTCAATACCTTTGCCCCAAGTTTCGAATTATCGTTAGATGAAATCAGTTAGCTTACGGAGATAATCGTGTCGTTTGAATTACACCCGCAATGGCAAGAGCGCCATGATGATGAGCATAAAATCCGTCGAGACGACCATCGGAGCCCGTACCAACGAGACCGAGCGCGTATTCTTCACTCGGCTGCATTTCGACGCCTACAAGCAAAAACCCAAGTACACGGCAATAGCTTGGAAGACTTTCACCGCAGTCGGTTAACACACTCCTTAGAAGCGTCGCAACTAGGGACCGGTATCGTCGCCCAGTTAAAGAAAAAACAGCCAGAGTTCCGCGATCTATTACCATCAGACAGCTTAATTGATTCATTATGTTTGGCTCACGACATCGGGCATCCTCCATACGGTCATGGGGGAGAAGTCGCTCTAAACTACGTAATGCGCGAACATGGCGGCTTCGAGGGGAACGCCCAAACCTTTCGTATCGTCACTAAGTTAGAGCCTTATACTGAGCATTTCGGAATGAATTTATCACGCCGCACACTGCTTGGTTTGATTAAGTACCCTGCCCTCATTAGTCAAACACGCTCCGTCAAGTTGCCTCAACCAGCCGAGCATCAACGTAAACTAAAAGCAAAAGATTGGAGCCCAGCTAAAGGCATTTATGATTGTGATAAAGACTTATTTGATTGGGTAATTGCACCGCTTTCTGACAACGACAAGGCATTGCTTAGTCTGATGCGTTCAACGCCAGAATCGGAGTTTGAGCACAGTAAAACGCGTTTTAAATCACTCGATTGCTCAATCATGGAGCTAGCAGATGATATCGCCTACGGTGTTCATGATTTAGAAGATGCAATCGTACTTGGTATGGTGACACGTCAGCAATGGCAAGAAGGCGCAGCAAGTCAATTAGCGGACTGTGGCGACTCGTGGTTTGAAGCTCATATCGATTCCATCGGACAGATGCTATTTAGCGGTAAGCACCATGAGCGGAAAGATGCTATCGGTGGTATGGTTAACGCGCTACTGACCAGCATTTCAATCAAAACGGTGGATGAGCCGTTTAATAACCCGTTACTGTCTTGGAATGCGTGTTTAGAACCACAGATGGCACGTGCACTTGACGTACTCAAGCACTTTGTCAGCACCTTCGTTATCCAAGTCCCGCAGGTCCAGATCGTTGAGTATAAGGGTCAGCAAATTATTATGGATATTTTTGAAGCGTTAACAGCAGACCCAGAGCGATTACTACCCGTTCATACAAGAGATCTGTGGTGTCAGGCGAAGAGCGAGAGCAATAAAATGAGGGTCATCGCCGATTATATTTCTGCAATGACCGATGGTCACGCGCAAAAGCTACACCGCCAACTTTTCTCTTCCATCGTTCTTTAGTAACACTCAACCTTTCAAGTAATTCTTTTCAAAAACGCCCGGAGGCATCTGGGCGATTTGGAATTCGATCATCTTTTCAAACGCACGCATCAGCGGTGTAAAGTCTCCCTCGGGTTCAAGCAAGCGAAGCGAATGATAACCAGCCTCGACTGTCGATAAGCTATTCTCAGAGGGCGCCTTACGAATGGTGTAGTGCCCTTGTAGTTGCTTAGGCAACTGCACGGTTGGGAGTGGATGTAAGTTGCTTGAGAGTTGCCACATTTTGTACGCTTTTTTCCACGTACCATCGAGCAAAATCAAACGTATTTTCTTAGATACACTATGACTCGCTTGAGTCATTTCAGAAATGCATCGTGACTCTTCTGATGGGTAAAGAACAAAATGTTGATATGACTCATCCGCTAATAAGTGATTTAAGGCATCATCACAAGAAAAGTCCTCTCCTATCAAACAAATACAGTTATCTAAACTCAAATTGAGAATCCGTGCCGTACCAAGCGGACGATGTTCTTCACTCGTGTGCTGAAGAATGATAAGTTCTACCTCGCTTGCCAGCGGTACAATCCATTGGCAAATACACGCTTTTTGCGATTTTCCACAACGAGAACAATAACGAGACATAGAGTGAACCTTTATACCTTGCTGAGTATTATCAGCGTGATCTGTTTGATACTTCAATTTGAACCAATGGCAAGCCTAACCGAGTGGCACAGCTACAATATACGCCATGGTGAATGGTGGCGAATCGTAACAGGAAATCTCACACATACCAACTTTGCGCACTTAGGAATGAACCTCGCCGGATTGTGGATCATTACTTTTATTTTTCGCCCAAGCACTCGTAACTTCCTTATCGTTTTTTCAATCTTATGTGCATGTGTTGGTGCGCTGAATTTGTTTACCAACATGTCGGTATACGTGGGTTTATCCGGCGTATTACACGGATTGTTTGGATTTTGGGCGCTCAGAGAAGTCTTTGAAAGCAGAAGAAGCAGTGTGTTGTTAGTTGGAGGACTAATCGCCAAAGTAGCATGGGAGCAGGTCTATGGCCCATCCAGCAGTACTGCTGAGCTTATCGGTGCAAACGTTGCTATTGATGCTCATATGTTTGGCGCACTCGGTGGGTTAGTGATGGCTTTACTGGAAAAAGGCCTTCGCCGTCGTTTATTCGGATAAAAAATCCCGAACCACGAAAGAGGGGCTGGTTCGGGAAAGCAGTAATAGGGAAACAGATATTGTTCTGAATTCAGACTCAATATCTGCGATACATCAAGCTACAGTAAAATGCGGTCTTCGTTTTTCTTAACTGTCGCTTCACCAATGCCTTTTACGCTCTTCAAATCTGCTGCCGTTTTAAAAGGGCCATGCTCCTCGCGGTAGTCCACTATACTCTGCGCTTTCTTCTCACCTATACCTTTCAACATGGTCGCAATTTCTTCAGCAGTGGCCGTGTTGATATTTACAGTAATTTCAATTCCTTCATATTTGTCAGTGGCTGAATCCGCAGCCATGCTAAAAGGTGCAAAAACAAATAAGCACAATGTCAAAATCCATTTCATATTGAACATACAATCTCCAAAATAGTAGGCTAAAAACAGTCGTCGAGAGCGAGTCACTATCAAGTTTGCAATGGAAAGCAATATGGTTATGCATTTAACAAACTGAGATGACCCGGAATTCACAACGGCCGCTATCACTTAAACGCGCACTAATTTAAGTAATGCCTATTGATGATTGAAGTTCATAAAGACAAAAATAAAACGGACCGCTTATGCGGTCCGTTTTATTCAACATACAAATTACACTAATTGTGCTTAGTTGCTCACAACAAAGTACTCAATGTCAGTATTTGCACGCAGTACGGCTAGTACAGATGATAAGTCTTGCTGAGAAGATGCACGCTGCATTTGCATCGCAACTTGATCTTCTAACTCACTATCTAGCTCTGCGTTTACAGCATCAAGCTCGATGATAATGATGTTACCTTCAAGATCTTTAGACTGACCGTATACTGGTTTACCATCGACTGGTTTTGCCATCGCGAATACCGTTGTTGCCAACGGAGAACGACGATCTACTGTCTCTTGTTCACCAAAGGCAAGATTGTTTTCAGCAAGCACGTTCGTCTTACCTTCTTTCAATGCCGCAACGACTTGTGTTCCAAGCTCCATCGCTTCTTGCTCACCTTTAACACGAGATAGCTCTGCAACAACCTGATCTTTCACTTCTTCTAGTGGAAGAACTGTCTCGTCACGCGCATCTTCAACACGAACAACGATAATATGCTCAGGCGCAACTTCGATAGCTTCAGAGTTTAGGCCATCTTCTTTAACTTCAGGGCTTAGGATAGCTTGCATTACCGCAGGGCTACGAAGCACTTCAGGTGCATCAACCTGAGAAATAAAGTCCGTTGTCTTCACTTCTTGGTTAACCGCTTGAGAAGCATCATACAATGAGTCTGGGTATTCAAACGCTACGCGCTCAAGCTCATTTTGCAACTCGTAGAATTGATCGATCGCTTGTTGGTCGACCATCTCTTGTTTGATTTCAGCAGCGACTTCTTCAAATGGCTTCGCCACAGAATCTTTTAGCTCTTCAAGCTTGATAATGTGATAGCCAAAGTCCGACTTTACTAGACCCGACGTATCGCCAGGATTCTTCAGTGCGAATGCCGCTTCTTCAAAAGCAGGGTCCATCACATCACGCTCAATCCAACCTAGGTCACCACCGTTTTCAGCGCTGCCAAAATCGTCAGATTTCTCTTGAGCAAGCGTCGCAAAATCTGCACCCGCGTTTAGCTCATCTAGGATAGCTTGCGCTTTTGCTTCATCGTCCCCTTCTACAAGAATGTGAGCGACACGTCGTTGCTCTTCTGAAGAGTATTTGTTTAAGTGCTCGTCGTAGTACTTTTTCACCTCAGCATCAGAAACATTAACTTGTTCCTTTAGCGCTTCAGCTGACAGTTCGATGTAAGAGACTTTAACCTGCTCTGGGCGTGTAAAGTTGTCTGGGTTTGCTTTGTAGTACTCTTGAATTTCTTCGTCGGTCAATTCAATATTTTTCGCAAACTCCGCTAAGTCGATCTGAATCGTGCGAATATCACGAGTTTGAGTGAACAGCTTGCCTTCTGCTTGTACTTCACCCGGCAGAATAAATTCACTGTTTTGTAGCGCATTCAGCAGTTGCTCACGAACCAATTCACGACGCATGTACTCAGCAAAAGAGTCTGGCGAAAAGCCTGCACGACGCAAAGAAGCTTGATAGATCTCTTGATCAAACTGACCATTAGATTGGAACTGAGGCATGTCTAGAATCATGCTACGCACTTGAGTGTCGCTGATTCGCAGACCCAAAGCTTCAGCTTGTTGGTCAAGCAACACGTCATTGATCATTCGATCTAAAACGGATTTGCGGAAAGATTCAACATATGCAGGGTCAGCCAGCATTTGAGAGAAGTAGTCACCCAACTGAGCTTGCATACGGTTACGCTCATTTTGGTATGCCATCTCGAACTCACCACGAGGAATCTCAGTGTTACCGACTTTCGCTGCAGAGTTGTTGCTACCACCAACGATGTAGCTACCTACACCTGCAAATACGAAAGACAGGATGATAAGTCCAAGGATAATTTTGACCGCGATGCTATTCACGCCTTCGCGTAGTCGATCCATCATAATTTAACTGCTCTCCACAATTGAAGCCTACTGCTTCTATCTAATAGAAATAATGGCGCAATAATATCAGAAAAAGAAATGCGCATCAGTATGATGCGCATAATTTAAGAAAGTTCGGCTCGAAGTTTGTAAATTTTTGTTCGAAACTTATTGTTTGAGCAAAAGTTAAGCAAATGGCCGGTTACAGAAATAACGCCGTGATTAGTTACAAGCGTCTTTCAGTGCTTTACCAGCTTTGAAAGCTGGTACTTTTGCTTCTGCGATTTGGATTTCTTCACCAGTTTTTGGGTTACGACCAGTACGTGCAGCACGAGTACGAACGCTGAATGTACCAAAGCCAACTAGAGCGACTTGATCACCAGATTGAAGAGTTCCGCTTACTGCTTCGATGAATGCATCTAGAGCACGACCCGCTGACGCTTTAGAAATATCTGCATTTTCTGCGATTTGTTCTACTAACTGAGTTTTATTCACTGTAATTTCCCCTTTGTGTCATCTGTGATTATTTTTGTGATGACTTTCGTTCCATTGTTAAGAAAATATGCTCCACCCCTTATTCATCAAGGGCTAGCAGCTATCGAAACTAACTTAGCGCCCAAAAAAAACGCTGACAAGCCTTTTTGGGCTTATCAGCGTAAACTTTTACTTATTTTTGCTACACATCACTATTTTTGAGACTCAAACTCAACGCCCGTCGGGTCTCGCTCTAGTGCGACTTTCAGTACTTCATCAATCCACTGTACAGGGATAACTTCCAGATCCGCGATAACATTATCAGGAATCTCTTCCAAATCACGCTCGTTATCTTTTGGAATTAGCACTGTCTTAATGCCACCACGGTGTGCCGCAAGTAACTTCTCTTTTAGGCCGCCGATAGGTAGAACCTCACCACGCAGTGTGATTTCACCCGTCATCGCTACTTCTGCTTTCACAGGGTTGCCTGTTAGAGAAGAAACCAATGCTGTACACATTGCTGTACCCGCACTTGGGCCATCTTTTGGTGTCGCGCCTTCCGGGACGTGTACGTGAATATCTTTCTTCTCGTAGAAGTCAGTATTGATACCTAGCTTTTCTGCACGAGAGCGAACCACTGTCATTGCTGCTTGGATAGACTCTTGCATCACATCACCAAGAGAACCCGTTTGTGTCAGCTTACCTTTACCTGGCATTGATTGAGTTTCAATCGTTAATAGATCGCCACCCACTTCGGTCCAAGCTAGGCCAGTTACTTGACCAATTCGGTTACTTTCATCCGCTTTACCGTAATCGAAACGTTGAACACCTAAGTACTCTTTTAGGTTGTCCATCGTTACCGTTACTGACTTGATGTCCTTATCCAGCAAGATGTTCTTCACCGCTTTACGGCAGATCTTAGAAATCTCACGCTCTAAGTTACGGACACCCGCTTCACGCGTGTAGTAACGAATGATGCCAATAATCGCAGAATCTTCAATGACGATCTCATCCGCTTTCAAGCCATTACGCTTCACTTGTTTATCAACAAGGTGACGTTTTGCAATGTTCAGCTTCTCGTCTTCGGTGTAACCAGATAAACGAATAACTTCCATACGGTCTAACAATGGACCCGGGATGTTCATCGAGTTCGATGTCGCAACAAACATAACGTCAGAGAGATCGTAATCCACTTCTAGGTAGTGATCGTTGAACGAGTTATTCTGTTCAGGATCAAGTACTTCTAGTAGAGCCGATGCCGGATCACCACGCATATCGGAAGACATTTTGTCGATTTCGTCCAATAAGAACAGCGGGTTCTTCACACCAACCTTCGACATCTTCTGGATCAATTTGCCTGGTAATGAGCCGATATAAGTACGACGGTGACCACGAATTTCCGCTTCATCACGCACACCACCCAACGCCATACGAACATACTTACGGCCTGTAGCTGAAGCAATTGAACGACCAAGAGACGTTTTACCTACACCAGGAGGACCAACAAGACAAAGGATAGGACCTTTTAGCTTGTTGATACGGTTTTGAACAGCCAGGTATTCAAGGATACGTTCTTTGACGCGTTCTAGACCGTAGTGATCTTCATTAAGAACCTCTTCTGCTTTCGCTAAGTTTTTCTTAACTTTTGAGCGCTTAGCCCAAGGAACGCTGACCATCCAATCGATGTAGCTACGAACCACTGTTGCTTCAGCAGACATTGGAGACATCATCTTAAGCTTTTGCAGCTCTTGCTCTGTCTTTTCACGTGCCTCTTGAGGCATTTTTGATTCGTCAATCTTCTTCTGTAGCGTTTCGAACTCGTCTGGTGCGTCTTCCATCTCACCAAGTTCTTTCTGAATCGCTTTCATTTGCTCATTCAGATAATACTCACGCTGAGATTTTTCCATTTGCTTTTTAACGCGACCACGAATTCGTTTTTCAACTTGCAGCAAGTCGATCTCTGATTCCATCTGGCCCATCAGGAATTCCAGACGCTCAGTGACGTCAACAATTTCAAGCACTTGCTGCTTATCCACCAACTTTAACGGCATATGAGCCGCAATGGTATCCGCTAAGCGTGCGGCTTCGTCGATACCATTAAGTGACGTTAGCACTTCTGGTGGAATCTTCTTGTTTAGCTTAATGAACCCTTCAAACTGATTAATCGCGCTGCGCACAATCACTTCTTGCTCACGCTCATCCAATTCTGGCGTAACAACAAATTCAGCTTCCGCTAGGAAGAAGTCACTCTCTTTAAAGTGATTGATTTTTGCTCGCTGCTGGCCTTCGACCAATACTTTTACTGTGCCATCCGGAAGCTTCAAGAGCTGGAGAATGGTGGCTACCGTACCTACGTCAAATAGGTCGTCAACCGTAGGCTCGTCAGTATCCGCTTGCTTTTGTGCCACAAGAAGAACTTGTTTGTTGGTTTCCATCGCCGTTTCTAGACAGCTAATCGATTTCTCACGACCAACAAACAATGGAATAACCATGTGTGGGTAGACCACTACGTCACGTAGAGGTAGTACCGGGATCTCGATACGCTCGGAACGTTCCAAGTTCATATAATTCTCTCTTCCGCTTTCACGTTTAACGTATTACTTAAGGCAGTATATGGGGGCTAATTGTTTGGATTCAATAAGAGAAATAAAAAAAGGAGGTAATTACTTACCTCCTTTTTCATTATGGCTGAATTTACTCTGCTCCAGCTGCCTGATTGTCTGCGTTACTGTAAATAAGCAGTGGCTCTGACTCGCCATTAATGACGGACTCATCAATCACGACTTTACTAACGTCTGTTGCAGATGGTAATTCGTACATGGTTTCAAGTAGCACGCCTTCAAGAATCGAGCGTAAGCCACGAGCACCTGTTTTACGCTCCATTGCTTTTTTCGCGATAGCGCGCAGCGCATCTTCACGGAATTCAAGTTCGGCGTTTTCTAGCTCAAACAATGCTGCATATTGCTTGGTCAGTGCGTTCTTCGGTTCACATAGGATCTGAATCAACGCTTCTTCATCAAGCTCAGTCAGTGTTGTTGTTACAGGTAGACGACCAATGAATTCTGGAATGAGGCCGTACTTCACTAAGTCTTCAGGTTCAACTTGAGTAAATAGCTCACCTACCGTCTTCGATTCATTCTTCGAACGAACTTCAGCACCAAAGCCAATACCTGTACCTGTTGCAACACGCTGCTCAATCACCTTGTCTAAGCCAGCAAAAGCACCACCACAAATGAACAGGATCTTAGATGTGTCCACTTGTAGGAATTCTTGCTGAGGATGCTTACGACCACCTTGAGGTGGAACCGATGCAACCGTACCTTCGATAAGTTTTAGTAGCGCCTGCTGAACACCTTCACCAGATACGTCACGCGTAATAGATGGGTTTTCAGCTTTGCGTGAAATCTTATCAATTTCATCAATGTAAACGATGCCGCGTTCCGCTTTAGCTACATCGTAATCACATTTTTGCAGAAGCTTTTGGATGATGTTTTCAACGTCTTCACCTACGTAACCGGCTTCGGTTAGTGTCGTCGCGTCTGCCATTGTAAATGGCACATCCAAGAATCGAGCTAATGTCTCCGCAAGTAGTGTTTTACCACTACCTGTAGGACCAATTAGAAGGATGTTACTCTTACCAAGCTCCACACCTTCGCTCGTTGTATCACCATTGCGTAAACGCTTGTAGTGGTTATATACCGCAACTGCGAGCACTTTTTTCGCGTAATCTTGCCCGATCACATAGTCATCAAGGTGTTCACGGATCTGTTTTGGCGTTGGTAACGCTTCAGATTCTTTCTTAGGGAGAACATCCTTGATTTCTTCGCGAATAATATCGTTACATAAGTCGACACACTCGTCGCAAATGTACACTGACGGACCTGCGATTAGCTTGCGAACTTCGTGCTGACTTTTGCCGCAGAAAGAACAGTACAGCAATTTACCGCTGCCACTTTCTTTGCTTTTATCTGTCATTCGCTAACCTCTTAGCCTTTACTCTTCATGAATGAGTGTATATCAATTTTTGCCAAAATGCGCTGGCTAATTACTCGCCACGGTGGCTTAACACTGCATCCACGATACCGTATTCCACAGCCTGCTCTGATGACATGAAGTTATCACGATCAGTATCGCGCTCAATGACTTCAAGAGGTTGGCCTGTATGTTCTGCTAACAACTTGTTTAGCTTCTGTTTAATCGTCAGGATTTCCTGAGCATGGATTTGGATATCAGAAGCTTGACCCTGGAAACCACCCAATGGTTGGTGGATCATTACACGAGAGTTAGGCAGTACGTAACGCTTACCTGGCGCACCACCTGCAAGCAGGAAGGCACCCATTGAACATGCTTGACCCATACACACAGTGCTGACATTTGGCTTAATGAACTGCATGGTATCGTAAATAGACATACCAGCTGTTACGCTGCCGCCTGGCGAGTTGATGTATAGGAAAATATCTTTATCTGGATTTTCAGATTCTAGGAAAAGTAGCTGAGCCACGACAAGGTTTGCCATGTGGTCTTCCACTTGACCCGTTAAAAAAATCACGCGCTCTTTCAGCAGACGTGAGTAGATGTCGTAAGAGCGTTCGCCTCGGGAAGTTTGTTCAACCACCATTGGTACTAGCGCGTCCATAATTGGCGACATTGCATTTTTTTCTTGGTAGCTCATATTCTTATGTCCCTAAAATAAATGGCCCGGATGATGACTATCATACGGACCATTGTTAGCAGAATAGTTAACGTTAAGTCAACCTTCTACGCAAGATATTGCTTATTAAGCAGCAGGTTGTTGTTGGTTAAGTAGCTCGTTGAAGCCTACTTCTTTCTCAGAAACCTGTGCTTTAGCGATGATCGCGTCGATTGCTTGCTCTTCTAGAGCTACGTTGCGCATGTTGTTCATCATTTCTTCGTTTTGCTCGTAGTAAGCAATAACTTCTGATGGATCTTCGTATGCAGTAGCCATTTCTTCGATTAGAGCTTTAACTTTCTCGTCGTCCGCTTTTAGCTCTTCAGATTTGATTACTTCACCTAGTAGAAGACCAACAACTACGCGACGTTTAGCTTGTTCTTCGAACAGTTCACGTGGAAGCTGAGCAGCAGCTTCTGGGTTACCACCGAAGCGTTGTGCAGCTTGTTGACGTAGAACTTGGATTTCTTGCTCGATAAGCGCTGATGGTACGTTGATGTCGTTTTGCTCAACTAGACCGTCAATCGCTTGCTCTTTGATGCGGTTCTTAACAGCTTGCTTAAGTTCGCGTTCCATGTTCTTACGAACTTCAGCTTTAAGTGCTTCAACACCACCTTCAACAACACCGAACTTAGCAACGAACTCGTCGTTTAGTTCTGGAAGTTCACGAGCTTCAACTTTGTTCACTTTGATTGCGAACTTAGCTGCTTTACCTTTTAGGTTTTCAGCGTGGTAATCTTCTGGGAAAGTCACGTCGATGTCGAATTCCATACCAGCAGTTTTACCTGCGATACCGTCTTCGAAACCAGGGATCATGCGACCAGCACCCATTTCTAGAGGGAAGTTCTCAGCTTTACCGCCTTCGAACTCTTCACCGTCGATAGAACCAACGAAGTCGATGCTTACGCGTTTGCCATCTTCTGCTGCTTCTTCAACTTCAACCCAAGTTGCTTGTTGCTTACGTAGAGTATCGATCATCTCTTCTACGTCTGCATCTTTAACTTCTGTTAGTGGTTTTTCAACAGTGATGCTCTCTAGGCCTTTAAGCTCAACTTCTGGGTAAACTTCAAAAGTTGCAGTGAAAACTAGGTCTGAACCTTCTTTGTTCTCTACAGGAGCGAAAGTTGGAGCGCCAGCTGGGTTGATTTTCTCTTTAACGATAGCTTCGATGAAGTGGCGTTGCATTACTTCACCAAGAACGTCTTGACGTACTGCTTTGCCGTACATCTTAGCAACCATTTTTAGAGGCACTTTACCCTTACGGAAACCATCGAAACGACGGTTTTTAGCGATGTTGCGTAGTTCAGCTGTTACAGCGTCTTCGATGTTTGCAGCTGGAACAGTAATGTTTAGACGGCGCTCTAGGCCCTCTAGCGTTTCAACAGTAACTTGCATTATATATAAACCTCTAAAGTGGCTCGGTTTTCCGAGCGTATGAGCGAAACTCAGAGGAGCTTACGCTTCATCCTTGTGTAGTGTTCTGTCCGAACACCTAATTTAAAATCGAGTATCGATACTGGTTGTCAGTACCGGACTAATCAGTGATATCTTCGATAAAATAACCAAAGGTATCTCCTATTAGCCTCAGGACAGAATTTTTAGACGCGACATTCTAGCGATCTGTCGCAACCCTGTCGAGCCAATAGCCACTATGTGGACATTGTCTGCGCTAAATTCTCGAATGCTGACCCATTTTTTCTTCAAAAATGCGATTCAGACACCGTCTAAGCATCGCCAGCATATCTAGAATGGGGACAATAGCGACTTTTTCAAGAGAATCGACCGGTTTTTTTATCGAAAAGCCTAAAAAGAGATCTTGCTCTTGTTTTACTCCACAGAGTTGAAAACTAAATCCCTAATCCTTCCTACAAACTATTAACATTTTCTTACGTGACCAAAGGAAGTTGTAAGGAGTGTAAGGATGTCGCAAAAAAAACGGATTCTGCTGACATTTTTTGCTTTCTATTTCCTGTGCGCAATTATCGGTGGCCATTGGGTTTGGCAGACCAGTTATCAATCTCTACTTGATAAACACCAATCACAGCTTGAGCAATTTTCTGGCCATATAAAAAATAAACTCGATAAGTACGCCCATATCCCAAATCTTCTCGCTAAAGATGATCCTCTTTATCAAGCGCTTCTGCACCCCAACAACAGTGCGCAACTGGAAATCACTAATCGGTATTTAGAATCCGTTAATGGCGTGATTGAAGCAGCGGATACGTACTTAATCGATCAATGGGGTACAACGATCGCGGCCAGCAACTGGCGTAAACAGCGCTCCTTTATCGGGCGAAATTTTGCATTTCGCCCTTATTTCAAACAAGCCATTGTAGGCAAAAGAAGCCAATACTACGCACTGGGCTCAACATCTGGTAAACGTGGCTACTACTATTCTTATCCCATCATATACGCTGGCGGTGTACTTGGTGTCGTCGTGGTGAAGATGGACCTAAGTAAGATAGAGGACAACTGGCAGCAACCAAACAGTGTTTTTGTCGCCAGCGACCCATACGGAATTGTTTTCATGAGTAGCCGAAGTGAATGGCTGCTCAAAAGCTTACAACCACTGACAAAAAAAGAGAAAAAGCAAGTTTGGGCAAGCCAACAATATCTTGATGCGCCAATTGAAACGCTTGGATTAGTGGGTAGTTTGGACGAGGTGCATTCTGAGCTTAAACAGGGTTACCCATACAATAAAGGAACCTTGGTGGTCTCTTCGCTGCCCCTTCCCGAACTCAAACTGACAATTCGTGTGCTGTCTCCTAAACAGTCGATCGTTTGGTTCACCATGGGTTACATCTTTGTACTCACTCTAGCATTCATGGTTTTGTTTTTAATTGGTCAGCTTATCTATCACCGTCAACAGCGTCACTTGCAACTTGAACGAATTCAACAAGAAGCAAATCAAAAGTTGGAATATCAAGTCATGGCACGGACTGCCGAGTTGCAAGCGGAGATCGCACAGCGTATCGATACCGAGCAAACTTTACGCGTTACTCAAGATGAATTGGTGCAAGCAGCGAAACTCGCGGTGTTAGGACAAATGTCGGCCAGTATCAGCCATGAACTGAATAATCCACTTGCAGCAATTCGTAGCTTTGCGGAGAACGGCAAGCTGTTTCTAAAAAAAGAAAAATATGAGCGAGTGGAAGATAATCTCACTCGCATTTCTGCTCTCACTGACCGTATGGCAAATATCAGTCAGCAACTTCGCTCTTTCGCCAAAAAAACCAGTGGTGACGAGTTGGCTCAATCTCGATTGTTCCCTGTGATAGCCTCTGTAAAAGAACTGATGAAGCCCGCATTTAAATCAGGGCGCGTCACGTTAGAAACAAATTTGCCAGAGCATGATGTTGAAGTGCAGATCAATATTATTCAACTGGAGCAAGTGTTGGTCAATTTACTGACTAATGCGATAGAAGCACTCAAAGAACAACAAGACAAACAGGTAGAATTATCTGTAGAACACGATGAGCACACTGATTTAGTTTGGATTCATGTTGATGATAATGGCCCAGGACTTGGCTCTTTCTCACTTTCTGATTTATGTGAGCCGTTTCTAACCACTAAACTGAACGGTTTAGGTTTGGGTCTCTCTATCTCGCAACAAATCTTAGCCAGTATGAATGGAAAATTATGTGCCCATAATCGAGAACAAGGCGGCGCTCGATTCTCATTGTGTTTACCTATCACTTCTTACAACACTGAACCATCAAAAGGATAAGATCATGTGTCAGGTGTTTTTTATTGATGATGAGGCCGATCTCAGACTCGCTATAGAACAGACCTTTGAACTTGCGGATATCGACGCCAAGTTTTTTGTGGATGCAGAATCGGCTTTAATAGCGATGCAGCAAGGAGAAGAAGCTGGCGTCGTGGTCACTGATATCTGTTTACCGGGCATTTCTGGTATGGATATGCTAACAACTTTGACTCAACGCGATGCAAACTTACCCGTCATCATGATCACTGGACACGGTGATATTTCCATGGCAGTGCAAGCCCTTCATCAAGGCGCTTACGACTTTATTGAGAAACCTTTTGCGCCAGAGCATTTGGTTGAAACGGTTAAGCGGGCGATTGAGAAGCGCAAACTAACCAATGAAAATGAAAAACTGCGCCTGTCACTTAAAGCCAGTAAAACCCTTGGTCCACGAGTTATTGGTGAAACCTCTAGCATCCAAATATTACGAGAGACCATCACCCAAATCGCCGATACCGACGCCGATATTTTATTGTTTGGTGAAACCGGTACAGGGAAAGAGTTAATCGCTCGTTCTTTACATGAGCAAAGCTCTCGCCGGAACCAAAACTTTGTCGCCGTAAATTGTGGAGCGGTTCCAGAGAACTTAATTGAGAGTGAACTCTACGGCCATGAAAAAGGCGCATTCACTGGCGCCGAAAGCCGTCGTATCGGTAAATTTGAGTTTGCACAAGGCGGCACACTTTTCTTGGATGAGATCGAGTCGATGCCTATCCAAGCCCAAATTCGTTTATTGAGGGTATTACAAGAGCGCGTGATTGAGCGTGTCGGTTCCAATGAATTATTGCCTTTAGATATTCGAGTGATTGCCGCAACAAAGGTCGATTTAAAACACGCAGCTGAAGAAGGTACTTTCCGTCAGGATCTCTATTATCGGCTCAATGTCGTGACCCTGGATCTCCCGCCACTACGCGAACGAAAAGAAGACATTCCCGCCCTCTTTCACCACTTTCTGTTGGTAGCAGCTTCACGTTATGGCAAAAGCTCACCTAGCTTGTCACCCCAAGATCTAGCGCAACTGATGAGCCATGACTGGCCTGGCAATGTTCGAGAACTCAGAAATGCTGCAGAGCGTTTTGTGCTATTGGGTAAGTTAATTCAGTTGGGAGAATCGAACCCAGTCGCTAAGTCTTCCTCAAGCCTTGCAGAGCAAGTGGCGGAGTTTGAGAGAGCAGCCATTGAAGGCGCTTTATTAGAAAACAACGGTAGTATTAAACAGACAATGTGCCAATTGAATGTGCCAAGAAAAACCCTTTACGACAAGATGCAGCGCTACCAAATAAATAAAGACCTTTACAAATAAAACACGTTCAAATAGCTGGCATTATATTCAACTTGAATCATAATTTTTAACAACGGGTTTATCATGGTTGTTATAGATATGAACGAAAAAGTGAGAATACCGATTGTTACAGATACCGTGCTCGTAGACGGTTGCTATCAAGAAGAGAGAAGATTCGGTGAAGAGCGTCGTAAAAATAAAAAGAGGTGGCGACACTATGAACGTCGAATTAATTCAGACCCGCGCAAAACTTGTTACAAGTCAATAGACGAAGAGGTGTGAATTCTCACACCTCTTTCTACTTTCTGGCTTCCATTACTTGGTAATGATCTCCGGCCCCATCAAGGTAGTAGGCAACCAAGTCGATACCCATGGTACATATGTGACGATAATTAGGAATAAGAACATCACTCCAACCCAGGGTAATGCTGCCTTCACTACGTTCATCATCGACATTTTGGCAACACCAGCGGTCACAAATAAGTTAAGACCCACGGGCGGCGTTATCATTCCTATCTCCATATTCACCACCATCATTATGCCCAAATGAATTGGGTCTATGCCTAATGCAATCGCAATTGGGAACACGAGCGGCGCAACAATGATCAACAAGCCTGATGGCTCCATGAACTGACCACCAATCAACAACAAGACGTTCACCACAATCAAGAAAGTGATGGGTCCGAGACCAGCCGAGAGCATCGACTCGGTGATCATTTGCGGGATGCGTTCTTCCGTTAAAACATGCTTCAAAATTAAGGCATTAGCAATGATGAACAGCAGCATGATGGTGAGTTTGCCCGCTTCATACAGGGTGTGTTTGGTGTCTTTATGAACAAAGGTTTGGAAGATTTTAACGAGCGCAGGTTTAGTGTTTTTCTTGTCTGCAAATGGCCCCATGTCTTTGTATACAAAGTTAGCAATAAAGAATGAGTACACAGCAGCAACCGCAGCGGCTTCTGTCGGCGTAAAGATACCGCCATAGATACCACCAAGAATGATGACGACCAACAACAAGCCCCAGCTTGCATCCTTGGCGGCATCAAAAGTTTCTTTCCAACCGACAAAAGGTTGCTTTGGAAGGTTCTTGATTCTCGCGGCAATGTAAATCGCGATCATCAACATGACACCCGCCAGCAAACCGGGAATCACACCACCAAGGAACATACGTCCAACTGACACATCCGTTGCGGCTGCATACACCACCATCACAATCGAAGGTGGGATCAAAATCCCTAGCGTACCTGCGTTACAAATTACCCCAGAGGCAAACTCTTTTGAGTAACCGTTTTTGATCATACCTGCGATAACAATACTACCTATGGCAACAACCGTTGCAGGTGAGGAACCTGACAACGCGGCAAACATCATACACGCTACAACCGAAGCCATCGCCAAACCGCCGCGGAACCAGCCTACAATGGCAATGGCGAAACGAATGATCCGCTTTGCTACGCCACCCGTCGACATAAAGCTTGAAGCCAATATAAAGAATGGAATAGCCAATAGCGTGTAGTGGCCCGCGAATGCATTAAACAGCGTTTGAGCAACTGACGCTAAAGAGGCATCCGAATGCATTAAAAGGAAAAGAACACTGGAAAGGCCCAGCGAAATAGCAATTGGCACGCCAACCAGCATAAAGCCAATTACCATCAAAAATAGAAATAAGATATCCATGGCTTATTGCTCCTTGTTTTTAGCGTCTTGCGAGGCCTTTGGAGCCATTACGTCTTCAGCGTCACTCATCTCAGCTTTAAGAGATTCGAGCTCTTCCTCCGCTTCATGTCCTGCAATCAAGCGATCGAGCTTACCAGTAGCGATTTGCCACGTGACTTGAACAAATCTAAACGTTAGTAGCGCCATTCCAAGTGGCAAAGCGAAGTAAGGAATAAAACGTGGCAGCTTTTCATAACGCTCTCCCTCATTTAACCAGTCGGCCATGAACTGGAGTATTTCAGGCATCGGAATATCGTCCGTTTCATACCACGCTCGGTCGGTAGCGAACGGATACCAGTAGTTCCAAGCGCCAATTAACAGCAAAATAGAGAAGGCTAAGCAACACATTGCTGCAAAAAGCGCCAGGGCTTTTCGTTTACCTTCCGGAACGATGTTAATAATGACATCGACACCAATATGAAAGTGTTTTTTCACACCATAAGATGCGCCAACCAACACCATCCATGCGAACATGAAAACGGTGAGCTCAAGCGCCCAAAGAATATTGTCGTTAAAGACATAACGAAAGATGACATTGGCAAAGGTCAGCAAGGTCATGGCACCCAAGAAGAAAGCAATCAAAGTCTCTTCAATGGCATCGGTGATTCGTCCAGCCTTGGCAAAAAAAGTCTGTTCCATAATTACATCACGTCGTCTGTAGGGGGAAAGAGCCCCCTCAGTTTGAGAGGGCTAAATGTGCTAGCTGTTATTATTTTTGGTTAGACGCCAAAGCGGCTTCGATTAGGTCAGAACCAATGTCTTTTTCGAACTTCTTCCATACTGGTTGAAGTGCAGTGACCCACTCTTGGCGCTGTTCTGGCGTTAGAGTACGAACCACACCACCGGCTTCGATGATATTGTTCTTATTCGCAAGGTTTACTTTGGTTGACTCAGCATTACGCTGCGCAGTTACCTCTTGAATAATGGTATTTAACTGCTCGCGCTGATCATCTGGTAGGTTTTTCCAGAAGTCGTTTGACGTCACAACTAAGTAATCCAGAATTCCGTGGTTCGTTTCCGTAATGCCATCTTGAACTTCGAAGAATTTTTTGCCGTAAATGTTTGACCAAGTATTTTCTTGACCATCAATAACCTTAGTTTGCAAGCCGCCGTAAACTTCTTTGAACGACATTTTTTGTGGGTTAGCACCTAGCTGCTCAAACTGAGCAACGAGTACATCAGAGGCTTGAACACGGAACTTAAGTCCTTCAGCATCAGTTGGAGAAATGAGCGGCTTGTTGGCTGACATTTGCTTCATGCCGTTATGCCAAAACGCAATGCCTTGTAGGCCACGACGTTTCATTGAATTTTTCAGCTTTTCACCCGCTTCCGAGTTTTGGAAACGGTCAACCGCGTCGACATCATCGAACAAGAAAGGAAGATCGAAAAGGCGGTACTTCTTGGTGAATTTCTCAAACTTAGAAAGAGAAGGAGCAGCGAGTTGAACATCACCATTCAGTAGCGCTTCCAACACTTTGTCATCATCATAAAGTGTTGAGTTAGGAAACACCTGCATACAGACTTTACCGTTCATCTCTTCGTTGACGCGCTTTTCAAGTAACGAAGCCGCGATGCCTTTAGGGTGTTTGTCCGCATTCGTTACATGGCTAAACTTGATGACCGTTTCACCTGGGTCACAATTTGCGGCAGCATTAAAACTGGTAACAGCAAGTGCAGAGACAGATAGTAGAGTTAGAGGCTTAAACATTATTATTCTCCTTGTTGAATCACATCCCATCCCGTCCATGAGTAACTAGGTGTTAGGCGATGGGTACGGATGTTCAACAAAGAGCAATTAATGGACCATGTTAAAATTTATATGTATTTCAATAAATTAAAAAAGACCATTAACATGAATCCGAAGTGTAACGAGTGAATTCCACCCAAGAAAAAGATATAAATGGGTGGGAAATGACCCATTTATGAAGAACAGCTTATCTCCATTTTCTTCCCCCATTCCGGCGGCAATTTCGCATAATCATCAAACTCGGGTTGCTCATCAAATGGGCGTTTTAACAGTCCGGCCAATCGGTGTAATTCGCTAAAGTCCCCTTCTTCCGCTTTATCAATCGCCAACTGAGCCAAGTAGTTACGCAAGATGTATTTGGGATTGGCTTGACGCATCTGTTTGCAACGCTGTTCGGTTGAAATCTGGCCCCCTAGTTTATCAACCTCTAGCTCACACCGAGCTAAGTACAGATCAAGCCAAGCTCGCGCAGCTTCTCGGTCGAGAAATAAATCGATTACGGCTTGGGAAGGCGCATTATCAAGGTTTGAAAGTGTTCTGAAGAAGCGAGTGTAGTCCGTTTTGTTCTGGTGAAGAAGCTCAAACATAGCTTCAAACAAACGCCCGTCTTCCGCTATCTTAGTTTTTAAGCCCAACTTCTCACGCATGAGGCGGCTGAACTGCTGGCTTAAATGAACTTCAAATTGACTCAACGACGATTCTAAATCTTCTCGTTCAACGAGTGGCGATAGCGCATGCGCCAATGCTGACAAGTTCCAAAGCGCAATTCTAGGCTGTTGATCAAATGCGTAACGACCCTGGTAGTCTGAATGATTACAAATGTATCCCGGCTCATAATCATCAAGAAAGCCAAACGGACCATAATCAAAAGTTTGCCCAAGAATTGACATGTTATCGGTATTCATCACACCATGCGCAAAACCAAAAGCTTGCCAATATGCGATCATCTCGGCTGTTTTAGTCACGATGGCGTCAAACATCGCGGCATATGGTTTCTCCGCCGATGCACAATCAGCAAAGTGCCACTCAATCACCTTATCCGCCAACAGCTTCTGCTCTGCTAACTGGTTGGTGTAAAAGAAATGCTCAAAGTGACCAAATCGAACATGGGTTTCAGCCATTCGAAGTAACAAAGCGCCCGATTCCGTTTTTTCTCGATAAACAGGTGTATCACTGACCATCATACCGAGAGCACGTGTCGTCGGAACCCCAAGGCCCGCCATGGCTTCACTGCACAGGTACTCACGGATAGTTGAGCGTAATACCGCTCGCCCATCTCCCATTCGCGAGTAAGGCGTTAGCCCTGCACCTTTGAGGTGAAGATCAAACCAAGTACCATTCTGATGCTCAATTTCTGCCAACAGTAATCCACGTCCATCGCCCAAATCTGGGTTGTAAACGCCAAACTGATGGCCTGCATATTTCATCGCAAGAGGACGAAATTGTTCGAATTCACTTAGCCCAGAAAAAACCGCCAATAACTCATCGTTTTGCTCTGCTGGTAAACCAAACTGCTGTGCAAACTCACCATTCCAAGCGACCCAGCGAGTGTTGTCCAAGGGTTGTGGCTCGACCAACGTATAGAACGCTGACGGTAATTGACTAAAGCGATGGGTGAAATTGACCCGTTGCCAAATGGACATGTAGGGTTCCTTAACAAAAAGAAGTACTGTTGTGAGTATACGTGTGAATGTCCCTGTCATTCAGCCATGAAATGGGCATGGGTATTTTGCGTGAATAACGTGAAGGCGGCAGGAAGGTATCAACCTGCCGCAGACCGTCTCCTAAACGGAGGTAGCATGTAAAAACGATCAAAGGGTTAAGCGGAAAATTCTTCACCCGTTTTTGGTGGCTGTGATGGCGTATCAAAACGAGCGCGTTCGATATCCACTACCGTTTTATAGCTCAACGATAACAATGCCAGCTGGTACGCGCCAAAAATACCATAGGCCACACCGACGAGGCTCAACATAAAGAGATTCGTAAAGTGGCTAAAGATCAGCTGACTGAGCAAGCCCGCCCCCAATGGAATTAGTCCCATCAAAATGAATACTTGTTTGTTGTATGGTCTGCTCTGATTCCACGAACGACGCAAACTGCGCGGCTGATGATCCATTGCAGTCGCTGGCAACACAAATGACCATCGCGCCATTACCCAATAGCCGGGAATGCTTGCAATCGTTGTGATAATAGCCATAGCAACAAAGTCGGCTTCACCACTTTCTGCAATGTAGATAAACGACAACACAAAGATCGGGATACCAATAACGAGCATCATCATCAGTCCAAACAGTATCCACCAGCCTATGAAACGGAATTCTCGCGCTGACAAACGAAATACATCCAACGCAGAGTGCATGTAATCGCCGGCTAAATAAATTCGATGCACACGCACAGCCGCCATAGCGGCAACAAGTGGGTACAAAATAATTGTGACGAAATAAAATCCTGCGACATTGCCTTCTTGAACGTTCGCTTGATCTTGCCCCGTCATTTCAGGATACATAAAAGCAAAAATTGAGTGCACGATAATCAACGGAATACAAGCAATAACAATTGCGAGTAGATTCCTTCTCACCATCACTGCCGCTTCTCGGCATATTTCCGAAACAGAAAAGCCCTCGGTAGACATATAACATCCTTAGTTCATAAAAATCGGCCCCTAGGGTAACCGCAGAGTAGAAAAATCGCTTTAAAAATAATGAGAAACACATCTCATAAGACAATGAGAACGAAACCAAAATAGATCAGGTAAAAAATAAGCCACTCAATGTGAGTGGCTTATACCGCAATTAATACCGTTTTAGACGCGACGTCGCCAGCCTAATGTTGCAAGCAACATCAAAGCCCAATAAGAAACACTGCCGCTACCTTCAGAGTTCTTGAATGTCGTTGTCTTCAAAGAAGCAACAACCGTCACGATAACTTCCCCCGTAGCAGTGGCACCATGACCATCTGAAACCGTATATTGCAGCTTGATGCCGTCAGTAGGGCTATCCGGTGCTTGAAAACGGATTTTGCCATTCTCTACACTCGCACTTCCCACACCCGTTACGTTCTGTACGCTTTCTACAACCAGTTTATCGCCGTTCACATCCGAATCGTTGCTCGCTGCATCAATCAGAATACTTTCACCAACGGCAACGGTCGCCGTATCTGCAAGCGTAAGTGGCGCTGCGTTTTTCATGGTTAAATCGACGGTAGCACTGGACGTTTCATTACTAGGATCAGTCACGGTTAAACGGAATGTCAGAACCTCACCCGCTTTTGCACCTTGAGGCACCGTAAAGCTTGTGCTAACACTGGTTGCATTGCCAAGAGAAACTGAAGTGCCAGCCAACTGCTCCCATTTATAACTCAACACATCACCATCAGCATCCGTACTATTTAACGCAGACAACGTGACTCGCTGCCCAACCGTCATGTCTTTATTATCAACATCAATCACGGCCACTGGCGCTTCGTTGCTGCCAAGCACTTCCACCTGCACATTCACGATTGAAGATGAGTACGCACCATCAACCGACAACAAACGATATTGGAAAGTGTCCAGACCAACGAAGTTAGCTTCAGGTTGGTACTGGTTGCCAGAGATGGTGCCGTGCTCAGGCTTCTGCACAATGTCCACATTGAACTGATACCCTACCGCCATGAAATCATTGTCCATCAGGTTCAGTTTGATTGGCGTATTTTTATTGGTTTGTAACGAATCAGATTTCGCTTCAACCAAGTTGCTCGCATCCACATTTAATAATGCTGCAAACGGAATATAAGAGAACCCGGCTTTTTCTAGACCAAACGTGCCAATCTCACTGTAATCACCAGTCCACATTACAGGTAGGGAGGCTTTTTCAGTTTTTAGCAAGCGGCCGAAGTCAAAGTTTGCATCAAATTGACCGCCTTCCAATTCAACGACCAATAAGTGCTGACCCGCACTCAATTGGCTTGATTGGGGGAATAAAATTCGAGATGACTTTTGGAAGTTACCTTGTTGTAAAAGCTCAGCGTTGTTTTGATTCAATATTAATCGATAGCCAATGTTTCCAGAAAATGGGAATCGCCAAACTCGATAAGTCATGTCACTTTGAGCGCTATCTCTTTGCGCATAAAGTTGAAGGCCATCAAGCTCTGTATCACTATTCAAGTCCAGTGACACCGCCAGAGTGTTACTCCCACTCGCGTACACATAACCTTGATGAAGAGAGTTCAGCCATGCTGATTTATTTGGTTCGTTTGTATGCTCAAGAGAAAAGCTACCGCCGTTGGTGTTGCTGGCAATGTTGGAAATACGAACCCCAGTATCAAACCCTGTGATCGCTCTCAGACCCGGGGTCGATGTATCTGAAATGACATCGCCACCATTAGGGTACAAATCGTCAGCGTCACTCCTACCATCATTTTCTAACTCATTCAGACCATCAGCCTGCATGATTTGAACCTGCATCGCGCCAACATCATTAAAGCGGTTCTGGACATTGACCGACGTCGCCAGGATACCTTCAGCCGCCAATGCTCGGTCGTAACCGCTAAAGGTGCGATTTTCCAAGTAAACACGTGGACCAAACTCTTTCAAGTACGGGTCGAGATACACCAGCTTGACATCGTCGTTGTTCACAGAAATAGGCGCTGGACTTTCATGAGTTACCGTTGGTACAACAAAACCAGCAGCGTGTTTGCTCCATGCACTCATGTTCACCGGAGTGTCACCAGCGTATGAATCTCCCGGTTTCTGCGCCCATGAACCGCCACCCATCACGCCCCAAGAGCCGATCGAGGCATCACTGTTCCTTGCGTACAAATCCGGTAAGCCAAGCATTAAGTGGCCAAGCTCGTGTACGATCACGCCCAACGTCGCTTGATGATCAACTTGATAGTCAGCGAACACACAATAGTCTGTGATCTTTTTACCATCTAGTGTGACATCATCGTGAGAGAATTTGTGCGGCCAAATCGCAGGACGGTTGAGAACCCCTGTTGAACGATCTCCCCCCGCAAAAATAAACATGACAGAGAGTTCTGACGGTTCTACGGTACCATTTTGATTGCTGTCGTAGGCCGAAAGATTAAAGTATGGATCCAGTTTTTGATAAGCCTCGGTGAAAACCGCATTCAACTTGGCGGTGCATGTCTTATCAGTCGAACTAGAGTGACAGTTAGGGTGGCTTTGTGCCACAGTCACATCTATCACACCGTCATTGGCGGTGCCGTAACTCTCAAGTGCAGGAACAACTTTGAATTTACCTTGAGAGTTTTTATCAAAGTAATCCACAACGCTTTGACCATTGGTATTAAATACGCGTTGCTCAAAATCATGCACCATTGCTTGGTCATCAAACGAAACTTGCACAACCAATAGGGGCTGCTGCTTCACCGTTGAACTGCTCATCGCCTGGTAACCTTGCGCCGAGCGCAGTAGGTTTTTTCGTGCCATCGGTTCAATGGTTTTTAGAGAAGATAATTGCGGTTTAACTTGTAAATCCGGTCGAAACCTCGCCGACTCAGGTGGCTCACTCGACTGCGTTTTCACCACACCTGTCGAGATCAATATTGGCGTGTCTGACTCGCGCTGAATCTGCGCGAAAAACCAAACGCCGTCTTCCTGAAGTAAGGCATTGCCCTGCTTATCTTCAAACCAGTGGAAATCTGCCGTTCCACGTAGAATTGCCTCACTGGAGCTACCATCGCTCAACGCAATAGTATGCCAAACCGGTGATGGCGGAGTAGTTGCCATGCTCTTCCCTGCAAGAAGCGCAGTTAACATAGCCATGGCGAGTGTGTTGAATTTCAAAGTACGACTCCATCTTTTCGATTCGTTCATTCATACCAAGCACAACAAACACAAAGTAACCCTATGGGCATAGAGTAAGACTGAGTGACTATTGACGAAGGCTGGTATCAATTCGCTCAGATAACACGACGTAGTTTGGTGTCACACTACAAAAGCGTCGGATTCCAAAACGCTGTTATGAGCGTAGCTTCTGAGAATATAAATTGAGTGAATGAATAGTATCGAAACGAAAGGAAGAAGAAATGAACTTCTACGAATTTGTAGGTAAAATTGGGCAACATTCCACATATTCTATAAATGTACGAGCACTGCTATTAATCAATGCTCGTAATGGTCGCGCGGCCATTGTTTAACGCTATATTAACCTGTAAGAACGGCGTCTTCTGGGTATTTGACCAAGGTAGGTTCAGGACGTGCCAACATGTAGGCAAGCGTGAGCGGCCCAATACGACCAATGATCATCACCACGATCATAATGTATTTACCAGGTTCAGAAAGTTCCGCAGTCAAACCTGCGGTGAGCCCCACTGTGGCAAATGCGGAAATGGTTTCAAACATAACTTTATCAAAGCTGGCCTTCTCGGTAAGCATCAATAAAAACATTGCACTTGTCAGGATGGCTCCGCTCACAACGATAATTGCCAATGACTTAGTCACAGTTTGCCAATTTATGGTTCGCTTAAACATAACCACATGTTTCTTTTGGCGTAAAAAGGTCCACGTAGCCATAAACGCAACAGCAAATGTGGAAACTTTAATACCGCCCCCCGTTGAGGTGGAACCCGCTCCAATTAACATCAGAACAATCATGACCAGTAAGGCTGGCTGGGTAAACAACGCCAAGTCAACACTATTAAACCCTGCCGTTCGAGCACTCGCAGATTGAAAGAATGCCGCCAACCATTGCCCTGTTGCAGGTAAAGACGCCATTGTGTTTGGGTTGCTTCGCTCAAGTAACCAAAACATCATCGTTCCGACTAAGAGCAATATCGGTGTCGCAATCAGCATGATTTTGGTGTGAAGATGCAAAAAGTGGAAACCTTTGCGCCAGTTTAGCCAGATGTCACCCACAACAGTAAAACCAAGCCCGCCAAAAATGAATAGCCCCGCCAGTGTAAAGATAACCAACGGATCATTCACAAAGCTCATCATACTGTCAGAAAACAGCGCGAACCCAGCGTTGTTAAATGCAGAAATTGCATGAAACAAGGCGTAAAACATACCAGTCTGCCAGCCCATTTCAGGGACCCAGCGGATAGAGAGAAAAATAAACCCGACCGTTTCTGCAACAAGCGCGAAAACAACAATCCGCTTTACTAGTCGGTGTAGATTGACTTGCCGATCTTGCCCTAATGCTTCTTTCGCCAGCGCTTGTTGACGCAAACTCAAACGCACGCCGAACATATAGAGTAAGACTGCCGACAACGTCATCTGCCCCAACCCACCGATTTGCATTAAAAACATCAGCAAGATTTTACCCGCAAGCGTAAAGTGTTGCCCAGTATCGACAACACCAAGCCCTGTCACACTAATAGCGGACGTTGCAGTAAACAAAGCATCCGTTATCGACAGGCCCGTAACAGAAAAAACTGGCAAGGTTAGCAATACCGCAGAAGGCAGTAAAACACCGAGAAAACTGAGCAATATAATTCGCGGTTCGTTGCCTTTCGCTTTCTCTTGTTTACCATCTGGTGCGTAAAAAACACCTTTCTGATGAAAATACGTCATAGCGATTTTAATTTATTTGCGAGCGCATCTTGAGGGCCGACCACAATAATTAGGTCACCAATTTCTAGTGTGGTATTAAGGTCAGGTGCCTTGGTAATTTCTGGGCCCCGTTTAAACCCTAGCACTTGCACGCCATCGACTTTGCACAGAGCCAAATCACTTAGTGTCTTACCCATCCAACGAGAGCCAATCACAAACTCCGTCATAGCTAAGCCACTGCCTAATGGGTGGAACTCAAGAACCCGTTTATCGAGCATTTTACGCGCGACACGTATCCCCATGTCACGCTCAGGCATGATAATGTGGTCTGCGCCAATTTTTTGCAGAACACGAGCTTGGAAGCGGTCGTTGGCTTTAACCCATACTGACTTTACTCCCGCCTCTTTAGCAATCAATGTCGCAAGAATACTGGCATTGACATCTGCTCCGATGGCAATCATCACCATGTCGTAATCATCAAGTTTGAGCTCAGCAACCGTCTCTTCGTGAGTACAGTTAGCCACAACCGCCTGACTAACAAAACTGGCGGCTTCTTTAACTCTGTCTTCGTTGATGTCAACGGCTAAAACTTGAGCGCCTGAATCTTGTAACTCTTTACACACTGCCAAACCAAATCGGCCAAGACCAATAACGGCGAATTGCTTATCACCTGTTTTCATTTGTGCCCCATCTTATGCATTCATTAGCAAGCAAAAAAGTTTGCGCCCATTCCTTACCTTGTGCAAACCTGCGGACAGATAATTGACAAAAGCTTAACGCACCTTGATTCACTTTACGTGTTAAGCGTATGACACTGATTAACTTTTTTCCTCATTACCGAATAGAAACCGTCGCGATGGCTACATAATTGGATGCCTTAAAACGCAAAAAGCCGCAAGAATGCGGCTTTTAGATCATGGGATAAACTGGCTATTTTGATTCGCGCTTATCGTGCGGTTTACGTTTATTCTTAGGCACGTAATTTAAAATTGAAATTGGTACTGGCTTTCTTGGCGCAAAACCTTCAATTTCCACTCGCTCTAGCAAGTGCCCTAAACGACTTTCAATCATGCAGAGGTTCTTAAAGTCGTCTTTTGAAACCAGTGATATCGCCTCACCTTTCGCGCCAGCACGACCTGTACGACCAATACGATGTACATACTCATCCGCTGGGTAAGGTAAATCGTAGTTGATGACAACTGGCAGATTATCAATATCAATACCGCGAGCAGCAACGCCGGTTGCGACTAAGTACTGGATTTCACCCGCTTTAAACTTTTCTATTAATTCCTGGCGAACACGCTGATTACGGCCACTGTGGAATGCTTCTGCCACAATGCCACGTTTCTCAAGTTGGCTTACCAGTTTGGCTGCGCCGTGTTTAGTTTCAATAAATACCAGTACTTGCGACCAGTCATTTTCTTTAAGCAAGTGACTTAACAGCGACGACTTCATGTCTTTATCGACGGTCGTGATCCACTGTTTAATATTTGATTTTGAGGCACTGTGCTTTGCAATCGTGATCTCTTCAGGATCAATAATCGCATTTTTGGCCAAGTCACGAACAGGGTTAGATAACGTCGCTGAGAACAACAAACTTTGCACATGTTCTGGCATACAGTCGACGATTTTGTCGATCGCATCGATGAATCCCATATCCAACATTTTGTCGGCTTCATCAAGCACTAGCATTTCCACTTCATCAAAGTGAATCGCGCGTTGACCGTACAGATCAATCAAGCGCCCAGGCGTGCTTACCACAATATCGACACCCTCGATCAAGGCTTGTTTTTGTGGTGCATAATCCACACCACCAAACATCGCCATTGAGCGTAATGGTAAGTTTTTACCATAAGCTTCAATACTTTGATGAACCTGAAGCGCAAGTTCGCGTGTTGGCGTTAGGATAATCGCACGAGCGCGTTTTTTACGTTGCGTTTCGCCTCGACTAAGCTTTTCTAAGATTGGCAGAACAAAACTGGCCGTTTTACCTGTGCCCGTTTGCGCTGCTGCAATTAAATTGCGGCCACGCAATACGATTGGAATGGCTTTTTGTTGGATAGAAGTGGGTTTTTCATAACCTAGCGCTTTTACTGCATCAGCAATCGATGCGCTTAAACCAAGCTTAGAAAATGGCATAGAAAGGTCTCAACAGAGGAAATGGGCGCGTAGTGTATCAGAATCCCCGTGAAGTAACAGAAGGATTCATGCGCGAAAAACTAGGAACATGACACAATCTTAGCCCATGAAATTGGGCTGCAAACCTTTTTCTAATTTTTGCCTCACTTTGTAGGAAACATCATTAAGCGTGATTTTCCCCGTTTTGTGGCGGTCGATACCTGCATTCTGTCGATAGGCAATTGAGCCTTGTCTGAACAAAACGAAAGACGGCGGTTTACCAATCGCAGCAGGGTAGAGAATGGCCATGTAAGCATCTTCTAAGCTATTAATTTTATTTCGATAGGGCCAATAGTACGCTTTCACATAGTCAAGTTGTTCAAGCGCGCTCATTCTCGCAAGAGTCTTTGTGTTCACTCCTAATGACTCTGCGGTAGAGGGCATAAATTGAATTAACCCTGTAGCCCCGCTTCCGGAACCATTTTTGATGCTTGGACTGAAAGTTTCAGCAGTTTCAAATGCCATGCACGCCATAAGATGATTAGGATTGATCTTTAGCTCTTTACTAATACGAATGACTTTAGATTTGAACTCTGGAGAAACTTTACCTCCCCACGCGACCGCGTTCTCGGGATCTGCAATCGAAGAGACCGTTGATGCGTCATGTTCTTCGACAATTTTAGAAAGTAGAGGAAGCGTTTGGCGTAGTCGATGGCTCGAACTCACCAAGCGAATTGATTTGGTAAGAAACTTGTCTTTTTTTTGATGTAGTTTTTGGAACTTTACTAACTTATACAGTTGCTTATAAACCGTTTTCACAACGAAGCCGGATGTAGGGAACACTCCCAGAATGTAATCCATTTCCTACAAATTTAATATAAATATCAGTAACAGGAATTCTAGATGTGATCAATGTCACCATAAAAATTCTCAAATTCGATACACACCGATGTAAGTGGTCAATGTGTCTCCAACACGCTAGAAGTAAAAGTAAAGAGGCATTAAAAAGGTCTTACCAATTTTTTGGTAAGACCTGGGCTTACTGATTCTCGGATAAGCGAATGTATATCCTTACAGTTCAGCTTCCCGAACCAGTTCTGCAAGCGTCGACAAACGCTGCTCACTTTGTTTTACGTAAGGATTATTCGTATCCCAAGCATATCCAGCCAAAATCGCACTAATCATCTGTTTAATACGTGGGTTCGGGTTTTGATAGAAAATCACATCTTGCAACGTGCCGTTGTACCAGCCTTCCACATAAGTGCGGAATGTGTTCACTCCCACCATTAAGCGTTGCGAGTACTCTTCTTGCCAATCAACCTTTTCACCATTCAGCTGACGAACCACGCAGTCCGCTGCAAACTCTGCCGATTTCATGGCGATAGTGACACCCGATGAAAATACAGGATCAAGAAACTCACCTGCATTACCAAGCAACGCGTAGTGCTCTGTCGCTAAACGTTTGACGTTAGCAGAATAGCCACCCAACTCGCCTGCTGGATTCGGGTAATTCGCGTTTCGCAATAAAGCAGCCAAACCCGGCTCTTCATTGGCTAACTGCTGCAACGCTGCAATCTTATCTTCTGGGTATTGTTCGAAAAATTCTGGCTCACCCACCACACCAAACGAACAAGTACCATTAGAGAATGGGATTAGCCAGTACCATACGTCGTGATTTTCAGGATGAACTGAAATTAAAATTTTGTTGCGATCGTATTCCGGCTCTTGGGGAGAGATATGATCTTCGATATGGGTAAAGATCGCTTTTCTAGGCGGAAGACAAGAAGGTTCTTCTAGCTCCAACAAGCGTGGCAAAACACGCCCAAAGCCACTTGCATCCAGCACAAAATCTGCTTCGATTTGATAAGCCTTCTTATTTGAGTCGAGCACTTCTAATCGAGACTTTTTCCCTTCAAACACTAGGTTGAGCAGCTCATGCTGATAACGAATCTCTACGCCTTGCTCTTCAGCGCTATCTGCCAATACTTTATCAAAGTTGGCACGTTGAACCTGAAACGTCGTGCCCGGTCCTGGTGTGTATTTGTTTGTAAAGTCGAACTGGGTGTATACGCCATTACGACGAAATGCAGCACCATCTTTATACTGGAAACCAAACTGCTTTATTGCATGAGTCATTCCTGCTTGTTCAACAACTTCCATACATGCAGGGAGTAGGCTTTCTCCTATGGAAAAACGTGGAAAAGTCGCTTTTTCTAGGACAACAACATCTATGCCACGCGATTTTAATAACGCAGAAACGGTTGAACCTGATGGCCCCGCTCCTACGACAACAACTTGCTTGAGCTCTGTTTTCATTCTGAATTTAGTTTGCTTGTAGTTTTAATAAGGTATGACCAAGGCCAATATTGTCGGTTCTTTCAACGACAGATAAACCTGCCGCTTCGACAATTTCTAAGAAATCATCACTGCGATAAAAGCGACTATTACCGTTAGCTAAACAGGTAAAATAAAGAGAAGTGGCATTAAGGCTATAGGAAGCTCCCGCGTATTTTTGAGCATCCCAAAACAGCTCCAATACGTAAATAGTATCTCCCTTCGTTAACTGGGCTTTAACTTTTTTAAGGATATTGAGGATCTCAATTGGGGAAAAGCAATCCAAGAACTGGCTCATCCACCAAACGTCAGCATGCTCCGGCAATGTTTGTGCTTTATCAAGCATGTTTGCAGGGTATGGACGTACACGCTCGACGAACTGGTTTTCTGAAACATTCTTCATCGCTACTTCTAATTGCTGTGGTAAATCAACAATCGTCACTTGAACGTCAGGGTCATGTTTACAACACTGAATCGCCCATTTTCCCGTATTTCCGCCAATATCCACAAGATGCTTTGGCTTGCTTGCAAATACTTCTTTAAGCAGAAGTGGGAACGAGCGATCCGAATAGAAATGATCGAACTTAAACCAGCTCTGTTTGGCTTGTTCTGGTAACGTCGATAGACCTTGATAAATGGTCTCCCAATTGCCCAACTCTTTCAAACCTGACGGTTTACCTTCTTGAATTGCTTCCGTCAAATGCATCATCGCGGCGTAACAAACATCTGCCGTAAAATCCATGTTTGCATTCGTCATACCATCATGAAGAAGGTAAAAACCAAGGTTTGCAAGCGAATAGTTAGGTCGTTCCCATAAAACAATATGCGCACTAATCGCCATATCCAACAGTACTTTAACACCATATTCTGATACTCCCGTTTTCTCGGCAATATCTGTGGCACTCATGCCTTGAGCGCCAGCGCTGTCTAAAGCGGCTAAAATACCTAAATCTCGAAGCGTTTTGGCGGTCTGGAACACGATTGGTGCAAAAGATAACTTCTGAGCTTCTGTCTTCGCTTCAAAAGCATTAAAAGGGTCATTATTTTGATTTAACACGGAAAAACCTAACTGCAATTAATAGTTTTATTGTTGAGATTGATTGCCCAACAATGCAATAGCTCGCTGAATATCAACATTCAAGTTGTTTACCCAACGATTGTAATTGCGGTGGATTTTGCCATCACTTGCTTTGAGATTTACTGAGTTGAGATAAATAATTGAGTAATATTTATTATTGTATGGGATTTTTACTTCTGCAGAGTGGTTACGAACGTGGATTTTTGCAATAAGAACACCAGGGCTTACTTCTTCGATCGTCCAGCCTCGGTTAGTTGCTGATTGCACTATGGCCATTTTTACTTGTTTATTTTGAAGATCATAAGCAACTGGAGTATCCTCCACATTCATTACAGGTTGTACTCGTCCACAACCAACAAGAAGCAAAGTTAATAATAACGAGACATACAGCTTAAAACGCGACATGATAATTTCCTTTTTATTGTGAATTTGGGTCAACCCCAATTTGTATCGAGCTGTAAAATAAACAATTTAACCCAATATGCCAAACTCGAAGATCAACATTTCGTTCAATATTGATGCGTGGACAGCGAATTCATTCGGTTTATCCGAATCCAATGAATGGAAACAATGGGCAACAGAGATAAAATGGCCAGAAGATGGCAAAATCAATGTTGCAAATATTCCTGCGATGATGCGCAGAAGAATGAGCCCACTCAGTAAACTGGCGGTACAAACTGCAATCGAAATGCTTAATCAACATCAAGTTGATTACCTTGTATTTTCAAGCCGTCATGGTGAACTGCATCGCAGCGTCGCACTAGTTGAAGATATAATTAATGGAGAAGAGGCGTCTCCGATGGCTTTTTCTCAATCGGTGCACAATACCGCCGCAGGGCTTGCCACTATCGCAACTAAACAACCCATTCCCCTAACTTCTATCGCTGCGGCAGAAAACACATTCCAAAGCGCAATATTAGAAGCATGGCTGTTTTTGTCCGACAATCCTGACAAAAAAGTACTGCTTGTTGATTTTGATGAGCCTATGCCTGACTCTTATTTAGAATATGAAAACCAACAATACCAAGGGTTTGGACTTGGCTTAATACTTTCTCATGGAGACAAGTTCGCGATACAAAGCTCCATAAACGCAGAACGTTCCGGTCATCCTCTTCCTCAAGGTTTAGTATTTTTGCAACAATACTTGTTAGATAAAAGCCAGTGGACTATTTTCGCTCCGCAACAAGCTTGGGAATGGCACAAAAAATGACTCGCTTAAATCAGTATTGGCGTGTGCTAGCAACAGGCTTTTGTTTTTCAGTATTTGGGTTAGGTGGTTTAGTACTGAGTTTCATTGTTATTCCGACCATTCGTATTTTTGTTTCAGACCAAACGGAACGCGAATATAAAGTTCAGGGTGCGATTCGATATTCATTCAACACATTTTGTAAATTGATGAAGCTAAGTGGCGCAATCGATTATCAAATTATTGGTGCCGATATTCTTCAACAAGATCGTAATTGTTTAATTGTTGCCAACCACCCTAGTTTAATCGATTACGTTCTCATTGCTTCACAATTAAATCGCTGCGACTGTTTAGTAAAATCGGCAATATGGTCGAATCCTTTTATGAAGCACATCGTAAAAGCAGCCGGATATATTCCCAATGAAGCACCGGATGATTTATTAGCACTTTGTGATGAGCGATTTAACAAAGGCAACGTGTTGCTTATATTTCCTGAAGGAACAAGAACAACACCAGGTGTAGAGCCGAAATTACAACGCGGTGCAGCACAAATTGCGGTAAGAACAGAACGAGATTTAAGAGTTGTCCATATTACGGTAACGCCAAGTTTCCTCACAAAAGAGAAAAAATGGTATCAAGTACCGGCAACAAAGCCCTTTTTCAGGGTTGAAGTTAAGGATAAAGTTGAGATTACCCCCTTTATAAAGCAAACTACGTCGCCGACAATAGCGGCGCGACGCTTACAACAGCACCTAGCTGAAAACATTTTTCCAGAAAACTTTTATTAATAAGCAGGTCCCAGTGGAACAGTTACACAACGACATTAAGCAACTTATTATTGATGCTTTAAACCTTGAAGATTTAACCGTAGATGATATTGAAACGGATGCACCACTTTTTGGTGATGGACTTGGCTTAGATTCTATCGACGCGCTTGAGCTTGGACTCGCAATAAAAAAACAATACAACATCGTTATTGATGCCGACGACTCAAATACGCGCGAACACTTTGCGTCTGTAGCAAATCTAGCGAAATACGTTTCTTCTCAAACTAATGAATAAGTTGTAGGTATATTCATGACTGATGTAAATAAAGATCAAGTATTTGAACAAGTTAAAGATGCGCTTGTTGAGCTGTTCGAAATTGATGCAGCCGACATTCAATCAGATGCGCACTTATACCAAGATCTCGATCTTGATAGCATTGACGCCGTTGATTTGGTCGTACACCTACAGAATGTCACTGGCAAAAAAATCAAGCCGGCAGAGTTTAGTACAGTAAGAACCGTCGACGATGTGGTTAACGCTGTTACTGAGTTATTGAAGGAAAGTTAATGCGCCAATTGCTGACTGGTCTGTCTGCAATTGTACTGTTTGCCTACCCCTTCGCCGTCTATTTCGGTATAGATAAATTTGGCTTGAACTTAGTTGGGGGCTTGTTAATTGCTGCGTTACTTTTGCGTGTTTTCGTCGCAAATAAGACCCCACTAAAAGAGTTTAAGTTCTTGGCGCTCGTTACGGGCGCTGTTGGCATTGTCCTAATTACGCTTGGCATGGTGTTTAAACAACATGGGTGGCTTCAGTTTTACCCTGTCGTTGTCAATGTATGTATGCTGTGTGTATTTGGACTGAGCTTAAAACAGCCGCAATCGATCATAGAGAGGCTTGCTCGCTTGCAAGAACCCGACCTTCCGGCTAGTGGCGTGACTTACACTCGCAAAGTGACGATGGTTTGGTGCGCCTTTTTTACGCTCAACGCTGCTGTTGCACTCTATACCTGTTTCCTACCAGTAAAAATATGGACGCTTTATAACGGCCTCATCAGCTACTTACTTGCTGGTGGCTTGTTCGCTGGAGAATGGATCGTGCGTCAATTTGTTCGAAAGGAACACTAATCGTATGAATACAACGTATTCGAGCTTTACCTCCCTAGCGACCTTGTTCATCGCAGAGAGGTCTGAGCAATCCCCAGTCTCTTACGAGCGCGACACGGTTATCACGTGGGGTGATTTCCAGCAGCACGTCGCAACACTTGCTCAGCAGTTAGAAACCCAACCAACGCAAAACATTGCGTTGTGTTTTGGCAACAGCTACCTGTTTGCCGTTGGCTTTTTTGCTTGTTGTTATGCAGGAAAATCCATTGTATTACCTGGTAATTACCAACCAGAAGCACTCAAAGAGCTCAGTGAGCACTACGATTTGTTGCTGCATGATGCCGATGTCTCGGTTCCAGAACTGGTGAGCTCGCTTTTGATCGAAGCTCAATCATTGCTAGAAACCACCGTGATTAACGAGCCAGAGGCCAAACAACCTTATTTTTGGCGAGAATTAAACCTAGCGGAAATACCGGTAACGCTATTCACTTCGGGTTCAAGCGGCACACCAAAAGCCATTGCAAAAACGCTTAAACAGCTCGATATCGAAGTTTCTATTCTAGATAACCTATGGGGCGACACAGTTGCCAACACACGCGTTGAAAGCACCGTTTCTCATCAACACATTTACGGCTTGCTGTTCCGCGTATTGTGGCCTTTGTGCTCTGCACGTCCATTTTCAGCACACAACCTAGAGTTCCCAGAGCAAATTGTCCATCACGCCGATGCTGACACCACGCTAGTAAGTAGCCCTGCGTTACTTAAACGACTCAGTGAAGAGCACGATCCGGTTGCGATTCGGTGTGTATTTTCTTCTGGTGGCCCCTTGCCAAACCAAGCGGCGCAGCACAGCCAGCAGTTGTTTGGGTCACTTCCTATTGAAGTTTTTGGCAGCACAGAAACCGGCGGCATTGCTTACCGTCAGCAGCACGAAGCCAGTACTCCCTGGACGTTATTCCCTGGTGTTGAAGCCGAGCTTAACCATGAAAATTGTTTAAAGCTCCGCTCGCCACACATTGATGAAAACACTTGGTACCAAACTGCGGATGAATGCTATTTCCATGATAGTATTTCTTTTGAATTGCGTGGACGCACTGACCGAATCGTCAAAGTCGAAGAAAAGCGTATTTCCCTTGTCGAAGTGGAAAAACGTTTAGAGCAATTGCCGTGGGTTCAAGAAAGCGTGGTGATCCCAATGGAAGAATCTGGTCGCCTCACGTTAGTCTCAATCATCGTACTTAACGATAAAGGCGGTGATGTGCTTGATGAACTTGGTAAAGGCAAGTTTTGGCTTGAACTTCGCAAGGCACTGCGCAATTGGTTAGAACCGATCGCTATCCCGAGAAAATTCCGAGTGGTCGACGAAATTCCATTGAACAGCCAAGGCAAACGCCAAGTTGCTGAAATTGAAAAACTATTCCAATAAAGCTAGTAACATGGATAAAAGAAAACCAACCATTCAGAATATTGAAGTGAGTGACCACACCGCGGAGCTTTCGCTGCGTGTGGATGCTGACATCTTAGATTTCCAAGGTCATTTCAGTCACTTTCCTCTTTTACCCGGCGTCACTCAAATTGACTGGGCGTTGTTCTACGCCGTTCAATATTTGAACACTCCCAAGGTATTTAAAGGAATGGAAGTCATCAAATTTCAAGAGCCGATTCTGCCAAACGCCGACGTTTGTCTCTCACTCTCTTGGGACAATGAGCGCGAGAAATTGACCTTTAAGTACACATCGAAAAACGGTGAAACCTTGGTGACTCACTCTTCAGGCAAAATGAAACTGGGTGAGTCACGTGAGTGATTACCGTCCCTGCTTTTTAATTCCTTGCTACAACCACGGCAGCACAATTGCAGACGTGGTTGCGTCGTTATCCTCTTTCGATTTGCCAGTGCTTGTCGTGGACGACGGCAGCAATGAAGACACCAAACAAGCGCTTTCAGCGTTGAGTGAGCAAGGGCTGATAAAACTGATTAGTTTGAGCGAAAACCAAGGTAAAGGTGGCGCAGTGATGGCTGGCCTACATCAAGCTCACCAACTTGGTTTTACGCACGCCATTCAAATCGACGCAGATGGTCAGCACGACCTAGAAGCATTGCCGAAATTGCTCAGCGCCAGCGAAACAAAACCAGATAACCTGATTTCGGGCCAACCAATATACGACGAGAGCGTACCTAAATCCCGTTTGTATGGTCGCTACGCTACGCACGTTTGGGTGTGGATAGAAACCTTGTCACTGTCTATCAAAGATAGCATGTGCGGTTTCCGCGCCTACCCAGTGGCGAAAACGGTCGCCGTGTTGAACAAGTACAACATCGGCAAACGCATGGATTTTGATATCGAAATTCTGGTGCGAATGTATTGGGAAGGCGTCGACATTGATTTTGTTCCAACGCGCGTGATCTACCCTGAAGGTGGCATTTCCCACTTCGACGCATTGTGGGACAACGTCAAGATAAGCTGGATGCACACTCGCCTATTTTTTGGCATGTTGCCGCGCATTCCTTCGCTACTCGCCAGAAAGCGCCAAAACACAGATGACAATAATGCCCACTGGTCGAAACGAAAAGAACAAGGCACGATTTTAGGCATCAAAACCTTACTCTCGGTTTACCGCTTGTTCGGCAGAAAAGCGTTTGACCTGATTTTAAAATTAGTCATGCGCTACTACCACTTCACGGGTAAATCTGCCCGTGAAGCGTCTGAGGTTTACCTGCAAAACTTGCAGTACTACGCAACGCAGCAGAGCATCGCACTACCAAAACAGTTGGACAGCTATCATCATCTGCTTTCTTTTGGGCGAACCATGCTCGACAAACTGGCTGCCTGGCAAGGTGACTTTAACGTCGATAACCTAACCATTCACGGCCAGCATCATTTCGAAGAGATGGCGCAGAAAAAACAAGGCGTGCTCATTTTAGGCTCGCACCTTGGCAATATCGAACTCTGCCGCGCGCTTGGTCGTCGACACTCTCATGTCAAAATCAATGCCTTGGTATTTACCCAACACGCTGAACAATTTAATGCTGTAATGAAGGCGGTAAACCCAAATTCGGAACTGAATCTGATTCAAGTCAGCTCAATGGGACCAGACACCGCGATTCTGCTTCAACAAAAAATCGAGCAAGGCGAATGGGTGGTGATCGTTGGCGATCGCACTTCCACCAGCAAAGAAAATCGTGTCGTTTGGGCAGATTTTCTTGGTAAACCTGCACCATTCCCGCAAGGCCCATTCATGCTGGCCTCGGTATTAAAAGCGCCGGTTTATCTACTCTTCGGCCTACGCGACGATGAAGCAAACACTCCGCATTTTAATGTGTACTTTGAACACTTTAGTGACCAAATCACGCTACCGCGCAAGGAGCGTCAGCAGGCACTAGAACACGTTGTTCAACAGTACGCAAAAAGATTAGAACACCACACACTGCAAGCGCCGTTACAGTGGTACAACTTTTTTAACTTCTGGACTTTAAGTAATCAGCCACATGACAAACAACAATAATCACAACATCACTTTTGGTGCCCAATCTTTAACCATCGAAGATGTCGTTGCCATTGCTCAAGGTGCAAAGGCAAACATGAACACCTCGCCAGAATTTACCGCGAAAATTGATCGTGGCGTGGCGTTTCTGGAACGATTACTGAAAGAAGAAGGCGTTATTTACGGCGTGACTACGGGTTACGGCGATTCATGTACTGTGGCGATTCCACCCGCTCTTGTGGATGAACTTCCGTTGCACCTTACGCGCTTCCATGGCTGTGGCTTAGGTCAAATCCTTTCTCATGAGCAAGCTCGTGCGGTGCTGGCAACACGTTTATGTTCATTGTCGCAAGGCGTATCTGGCGTGTCTCACGATCTGTTGAACCAAATCGTTACGCTTATCAACCACGACATTGCGCCACGTATTCCACAAGAGGGCTCGGTGGGCGCAAGTGGCGATTTAACGCCTCTGTCTTACCTAGCGGCGACCTTAATTGGCGAACGTGAAGTGCTTTACAAAGGTGATGTGCGACCAACACAAGAAGTGTTTGCAGAGCTGGGCATTGAGCCAATTCGCCTAAAACCAAAAGAAGGTTTGGCGTTAATGAACGGTACATCTGTGATGACGGCCCTCGCCTGTCTTGCCTACAAACGTGCAGAATACCTAGCGCAGCTTTGCACCAAGATTACCGCGATGGTCTCTGTGGGTATGCAAGGTAATGACTTCCACTTTGATGAAGCGTTGTTTGCGGTAAAACCTCATCCTGGTCAACAGCAAGTTGCGGCTTGGCTGCGTGATGATCTCAATGCTGAGCGTCCGCCACGCAATAGCGACCGACTGCAAGATCGTTACTCGCTGCGTTGTGCGCCACACGTCATTGGCATGGTGCAAGACTCACTGCCTTGGCTACGTCAATTGATTGAGAATGAACTAAATAGTGCCAACGACAATCCAATCATCGATGGCGACAATGAGCGCGTTCTGCACGGCGGTCACTTCTACGGTGGTCATATCGCAATGGCGATGGATACGTTGAAAGTGAACATTGCCAACTTAGCTGATTTGCTGGATCGTCAGATGGCGCAATTGATGGATTACAAGTTCAATAACGGCCTGCCGTTTAACTTAACCGGTGCAGAAGGCGAGCGTAAACCGATCAACCACGGCTTTAAAGCGGTTCAGATTGGTATCTCAGCTTGGACGGCAGAAGCGTTGAAAAACACCATGCCAGCAAGCGTTTTTTCTCGCTCAACCGAATGTCACAACCAAGACAAAGTGAGCATGGGCACCATCGCGGCTCGTGATTGCTTACGCGTACTTGAGTTAACAGAGCAAGTTGCTGCGGCTTCACTCCTAGCAAGCGTTCAAGCGGTTGAGATTCGTCGTCGTCATAACGAATTGGACGAACACCACATGAGTCAGAGTTTGCGAGTAATTCGTGACGCAGTACTGAGCGAGTTTGAATTTGTGATTGAAGATCGCCCATTGGAACAAGATTTGCGCCATTTCATTGAACGCATTCAGCAACGTCATTGGCCACTCTACGCGGAGGTATAATGCAAGAGCAGGTTCTCTACCCATTAGAAGCGGAGGTGACTATGGTCACCTCATTCCAAGATGCTGACCCGATGGGCGTGATTTATCACGGCAACTTCTTTCGATATTTTGAAGAAGCGCGTCGTGTGCTGATGGAAAAGATCCAATACAGCTATCGCGATATGCAAGACTCTGGGTACATGTGGCCGATCATCGACACGCGCGTTAAATACGTGAAGGCGATTCCGTTTAATCACACCATTCGCATTACCGCGCAACTCACTGAGTGGGAAAACCGCTTACGTGTGGATTACGTGATTTACGACGCCGAAACGAATCAACGTATGTGCAAAGCGCATACAACGCAAGTCGCCGTATCCATTGAAAAGCAAGAGATGTGCTTTGTTTCTCCAGCAATCTTTTTAGATAAAGTAGAGCAATGGCACAACCATGGGAGTCTGGACTAATGCAAAAGTGGTTACTCTCTTTTTTGTTGATATTTTCTGTTCCAGCACTGGCCACACCGACAGCAAACGTAACAGATTTGGCATCGCTTCAGCAGCAGTTGTCTCAGCATGAAATCGTGCGCGGAGATTTTACGCAGCAGCGTCATCTGGAAATGTTCAGTCAACCTCTAACCTCTAAAGGTCAGTTCACACTGAGCAAAACACATGGCTTGTTGTGGCAACAAACAGAACCTTTCGCAGTCAATTTGGTATTGACGGAAAACAAACTTCGTCAGACTTTTGCCAACCAAGATCCGAAAACGATCTCTGCTGAAGAAAACCCAATGGCGTTCTACTTTAGCCATGTGTTTTTATCCGTGTTCCACGGGGATACTTCTGCACTGCAAGAACAATTCACACTCGATTTTTCAGTTGAGAACAATCAGTGGCAGCTCGTTTTAGTGCCCAAACATTCGCCATTAAATGCGGTGTTTAAAGCCATCACCCTTTCCGGTAAAACGCATATTGATCGCCTAACCCTGCAAGAGCTGCGCGGCGATAAGACCGAAATCACGTTTACAAACCAGACCTCTCTACCTCAGGAACTCACGGATGCCGAAGACGCTCAATTCCGTTTCTAAACTCAGTCTTGGCACTCATACCTTTGCTCTGGTTTGGCTCAATCTCGTTGTTTTAGCGGGCGCGTTGCTACTCAAACAATGGGTTTGGAGTGCAGAATCTCCGATTGAGACCAACATTTTAAAACTGTTGCCGAAGAACCAACAAAACCCAGTGGCTGAGCAAGCCTTTGAGTCGGTCTCGGCAAGTATGAGCGACAAAGTCATTTTCGTGATCACAGCGCCGGACAAAAATGCCCTTTTTGCAGCGGCCACTGAATTTGATAAGGGGTTACGACAAAGTAATCATTTTCGCGATGTGGTGGGAAAAATCTCACCTCAAGAGCAGCAAGCTTGGGCGAGTTACTACTTTAAGCACCGTTTCCAATTGCTGACGCCTGAACAACGAGAGCGTTTAAGCAAAAATCCAGAGCAGCAAGTGCAGCATGTAATTCAGTCTCTGTACAACCCGTTTTCTGGAGTGACCGGGCAAGAGTTACAAAATGACCCTTTCTTGTTATTTCGTGATTATTTAAGCCAAGTTACCCAGCAATCTTCCTCTTTCCGGTTGGATAACGGCTATCTATCCGTCGAAAAAGACGGTGCTCAATACTTGCTTATTACTGCTGAGCTAAAAGACTCGCCTTATAGCCTAACTGGGCAGCTTGCAGTCCCTGATATTCAAGCGCTAGAACAAAGCGTCGCTCAGAAATATGGCGCTGAAGTCGCACATACTGGCGTTCTATTTTACGCCGACTTTGGTACGCAAAGTGCCAAATCGGAGATCAGTACCATCGGTATGTTCTCTCTGCTCGGTATCATTGCATTGTTCGTGTTGGTCTTTCGTAGTGTGATGCCACTGTCTCTGGCACTGCTTTCCATCACCATTGGTTTGCTCGTTGCGTTGTCCGTTACGACGTGGATTTTTGGAAAAGTCCATCTGTTCAGCTTAGTGTTTGGCGCAAGTTTAATCGGCGTGTCTATCGACTACGCATTCCACTACCTAACCGAACGCCTTGCGGCGGGAAATGAATGGGATAGCGAGCAAGGGTTAAAGCATATTTTCATAGCGATCACACTTGGCTTAATCACCAGTTTGATCGGCTATTTGGGCATGTTAGTGGCACCGTTTCCTGGTTTGCAGCAGCTTGCGCTGTTTTCATCCATTGGTCTGATTGCCGCTTACATCACCGTGGTGGCTTGGTATCCGATACTGGCTCGTAACCCATCGCGCTCCATTTCGAATTTACCGGGACAATCACTGTTGGCGAAATGGTTAACGCTTTGGAATCAACCTCGAATTAAAGTCGGATTACCGATGTTATGTGTGGTTGCGAGTGGCTTTTTCTTGCTGCAATTGAACTACGATGACGACATTCGTCTGCTGCAAACGATGCCGAAGGATCTCAAGCAACAAGAAACCTTGATTACGACGCTCAGTGGCATGCAATCTTCACAGCAAATGTTGGTCGTTACCGCCGACGATGACGAAAACCTAATGAAAAAGCTGGAGTCTTTGACGCCAACTTTAGAAGCGTGGAAAGCGGACAGCACCATCGAAAGCTACCAGAGTCTGAGCCGCTACTTGAGCTCAGTGGAACGTCAGCAACAAGACTATCAATTGATTCGCGATCTTTACGCGACACAATCCAGCCCAATTGCTTCCGGGCTGGGCTTAAGTAAAAAGCCCAAAATGGACGCCGACTTTATCCCTGTTACGGTTGAACAGTACTTGCAAAACCCGGTATCAGCGCCTGTACGTTTTCTTCATTTGGGTAAAATTAAAGAAAAATCAGCAACGGTTGTGGTGTTAAACCAATTGCAAGACTCCGCTGTTGTTAAGGCATTTGCCAAATCACAGTCTGATGTTGTCTACCTAAACAAAGCTGAAGAAATATCCGCCCTATTTGGTGAATACCGAATCAAAATCATGGAGCTATTGGCAGCCGCCGGTGCTTTGATCTTTCTGGTATTAATCAAGCGGTACGGTCTGCAACACAGTTGGCGAGTTTTACTGCCATCATTGATTGCTTGCGCCTGCGGTCTGGCAACTGCTGTCGCGATGGGAACAACATTAAACCTGTTCAACTTGCTTGGCTTGGTGCTCATTCTTGGTATCGGGATCGATTACACTCTGTTCTTTGCCGAGAAAGCCCGCAGTGTGAGTACACTATTGGCGATCACCCTTTCGGCAATGACCACTGTGTTGTCATTTGGGTTGCTGTCACTCAGCCAAACTCACGCGATTCACAGTTTCGGCATTACGGTATTAAGTGGTATTTTGGTCGCTTGGCTGCTCTCTCCGATTGCAATTAAAACAGAGGAAACGACGTCATGATTTTCAATCACGCCTTTCGCTACGCGACGTTCATCACACTGAGTCTGTTATTAAGTGCATGCAGCTTGGTACCTCACCAATCGACGCCTCAGGTCGACATTGCCGAGCACACCCAAGTTAGCTTGCCCACTCCCGCAAGCTTGGGCTATCAGTTGTCTGCCAGTCAGTTAATTACGGCTTCTTGGGCAATAGATGGTAAAACCAAATCTGAGCAACTTCCGGTACAACTGCAAGTGATCAACAACGAAGTGGTGCTGGCAGGCTTCTCATCCTGGGGGACGAGAGTACTCTCACTGTCTTACGATGGAGAACAAATTCAAACCGAAGTGCTCAACGGTTTACAAGGTTCGCTACCGCAGCCAGAACAGGTATTATTTAACCTGATGATCACGCTCTGGCCGAGTTCCGCTTGGGAAGGATCGTTAAATGAGGTAAGGTGGCGAATTATTGATAAAAATAATTCTCGCGCCATCTTTGATAGCGACGGTGAAAAGATCATTGAGATTCAATACAGCTCTTCTAACAAGTTAGAGGGTAAGATTGATTTTCACCACCTCAAGCATCAGTTTTCAATTTCTATTCAAACACTGCAACATCAGATTAATTAAGAACAATTTAGAATAACAATATGCCTATTCGCTCTTCTCAACCTTTGTATATTCAGGCCTGTGGCTTTCACTCTGCCATGGGACAAGATGATGCGCTCATCCACCAGTGTTTATCGGGAGCGAAGCCATCCAACATGGTGGTTGACCAAGATATTTTAAATTCAGGCCGCCAAACAGTAATCGGTCGAATCGCACAGGCGTTACCGCAATTACCGACCGCACTCAGCCAGTTTGATACGAGAAACAACCGCCTCGCACTTTCGGCTTTGCAGCAAATCGAAGGCGACGTGCGTGACGCCATTGCTAAATATGGTCGTGACCGTATCGCAGTCGTGATCGGCACCAGCACATCTGGCATTTCAGATGGCGAAATCGCATTTGGTGAAAAGCTGGCAAAGGGTAATTTTCCTGCCGACTACCATTACACCAAACAAGAGCTTGGCAACTGCAGCGATTTTATTGCCGCCTACTTTGATTTGAGCGGCCCACATTACTCAGTTTCAACCGCCTGTTCTTCTAGTGGCCGTGTCTTTTTAACCGCGCAACGCCTGATTCGCTCTGGCATTGTTGATGCGGTTATTGTGGGTGGTGTGGATACCATTTGTCGCCTCACACTAAACGGCTTTAACGGTTTAGAAGCTCTATCCGATACCCTTTGTAAGCCGTTTGACCAACATCGCAACGGCATCAATATCGGTGAAGCCGCAGCATTAATGTTGCTAAGCAAAACACCTGCGCCCGTTGCTCTTCTCGGAGCTGGCGACAGCTCAGACGCACACCATATTTCCGCACCACATCCAGAAGGGTTAGGCGCAGAAGAAGCGATGAAAAAAGCGTTGGCCAATGCAGGACTTACAGCGCAAGACATTGGTTACATCAACGCGCATGGCACAGCAACGCCGTTAAACGATGCGATGGAAAGCAAAGCCATTCATCGCTGCTTTGGTGACTCCGTTCCCGTAAGCTCGACAAAGCCACTTACCGGACACACATTAGGCGCAGCAAGTGCAACGGAAGCCGCGATCGCTTGGCATATTCTCAAGTACAACCTTGATTTGCCAATACAACACTGCGAAACCAAGGCAGACGATATCCATATATCGTTAGTTGAGACGCCAACCAAACTGGGTAACAAAGCGATTCTCAGCAACTCTTTTGCTTTTGGTGGCAACAATATTAGTCTTATTTTTGGTTACGCTCATGACTAAACTTCCTCCCATCGAACAACTTTTGCCACACGACAAACCAATGATCTTGGTCGATCGTGCTTTGGATGTTCAACAAGATACGATTCACTGCCAGGTTGATATCGCAGAACACAACCCGTTCTTCGACTCGGCCTCTCAAACTGTGCCAGCTTACGTTGGCATTGAGTTTATGGCGCAATCTGTCGCGGCGTGGTCTGGTTACCACGCATTAATGAAAGAACAAGCGCCACCGATTGGCTTTTTGCTTGGTAGCCGTCGATACACGTCTGAATGCGATACGTTTTCTCGCGGACAGGTGCTCGATGTGTATGCTGAAAAAGTTATGGAAGATAACGGTATGGCGGTTTTTTCAGCCCGTATTGAGCTACAAGGAACTGTTGTAGCGACTTGCCAATTGAACGTTTACGTTCCATCAGAAGAAAAATTACAAGAAATGAAAATCAGGAGTCAACAATGACCCGACAAGTCCTCGTTACAGGTGCCAGCAAAGGCATCGGTAAAGCCATTGCCGTTCAATTAGCCAAAGATGGTTTCCAAGTCATTGTCCATTACATGGGCGATCAACAAGGCGCGCAAGACACCCTAAACACCATCGAACAGCATGGTGGTTGCGGTCGTCTTATCCAATTCGACATCAGTGACCGTGCAGATTGTCGTGAGAAGCTAGAAGCCGATATCGCCGAACACGGCGCTTACTATGGCGTAGTAAACAACGCTGGCATCACAAAAGATACCGCTTTCCCTGCGATGACCGAAGAAGAATGGGATGGTGTGATTCATACCAACTTAGACAGCTTCTACAACGTTCTTCACCCTTGTGTTATGCCAATGGTGCAAAAGCGCAAAGGCGGCCGAATTGTTACGCTTGCATCAGTCTCTGGCCTAATGGGGAATCGTGGTCAAACTAACTACAGCGCAGCGAAAGCGGGCGTAATTGGTGCAACAAAATCACTCGCGCTTGAACTGGCAAAACGCAAAATCACCGTCAACTGCGTTGCTCCAGGGCTTATCGACACAGGCATGGTAGACGAACACGTGAAAGAACATGCGATGCCGCAAATTCCTTTGCGCCGCATGGGAGAGCCAGAAGAAGTTGCTGGTTTAGTCAGTTACCTTATGTCTGACATCGCAGGCTATGTAACTCGCCAAGTCATTTCGGTAAACGGAGGCCTAGTATGAGCCATCGAGTTGTTGTAACCGGAATGTCGGGCGTGACTGCGTTTGGTAACGATTGGCAATCTGTCGAACCAAAACTGCGTGACTGCCAGAACGCGACGCAATACATGCCTTCTTACGAACAGTATGATGGTTTGAACACCAAGCTCGCGGCACCAATTTTAGATTTTGAACTGCCAAAGCACTACAAGCGCAAGCAAGTACGCGGCATGGGGCGTGTTTCCAAATTGGCGACCGTCGCAACAGAAAACGCACTGAGCCAAGCAGGTTTGATTGGTAACGACGTACTCACCAATGGTCAAACGGGTATCGCATACGGCTCATCAACAGGCAGTACTGATGCAATCGGTGCATTTGGTGTCATGCTGAATGAGAAAACCACCAAAGCGATCACCGCAACGACTTACGTGCAGATGATGCCGCATACCACAGCAGTGAACGTTGGTCTATTTTTCGGTTTGAAAGGCCGAGTGATCCCAACCAGCAGTGCATGTACCTCTGGCAGCCAAGCAATCGGCTACGCCTACGAAGCGATCAAACATGGCTACCAAACGGTAATGGTTGCTGGTGGCGCTGAAGAATTGTGCCCAACGGAATCCGCTGTCTTCGATACCCTTTTTGCCACCAGTCTGAAGAATGAAGACCCGAAAAGCACACCAAGACCTTATGACTCCGATCGCGATGGTTTGGTGATTGGTGAAGGTGCGGGAACGCTAGTTCTGGAAGAGTACGAACACGCCGTCGCTCGTGGCGCGAAAATCTATGCAGAAATCATCGGTTTTGCCAGCAACTGTGATGCCGCACACGTCACTCAACCACAGATGGAAACCATGCAAATCTGTATGGAAATGGCTTTGCAAAACGCGGGCATTCCTGCTGAGAAGATCGACTATGTATCTGCTCACGGCACTGCCACCGACCGCGGCGATATTGCGGAAAGCAACGCAACAGCGAATGCTCTGGGCAAAGTGCCAATCAGTTCACTCAAGAGCTACTTTGGCCACACACTAGGCGCCTGTGGCGCGATTGAAGCGTGGCTAGGTTTAGAAATGATGCACACAGGCTGGTTCAACCCAACGCTCAACCTAAAAAACCTCGACGAGCAATGTGGTGATTTAGACTACATCGCCGGACAAGGCCGAGAGCTGGACGTGAAATATTTGATGAGTAACAACTTCGCCTTTGGCGGCATCAACACCTCCATCATCTTTAAAAAGATGTAATGCCCTTAGTAAATGCAAAAGCGCTGGTTAACCAGCGCTTTTTTGTTGGTTGCCTATCAGGTTCATATATCACGCTGTAACGGCAAACAAGACATTACCATTCCGCGATACAAAGGCGACTTTTAACACCACGAATTTGTAATCCCATCGCTTCAAAGACATGCTCAAAATCTTGACAAGATGCAGGCACATTAGGTAGCGACAATGAAGCCTCGGTAAAAAACGTCCGACTCAAATTATCCGTCTCTCCCCAAGCTAACTGCCACCAATCCAAAATTCGCGGCTTGGATGCGTTTAATCGATAGCTAGCAGGAATACGATCACGCTTGTTTAGGTTTTCAACCTTAGATGTTGGTAGTAAGTTCCACTTATCATTGTTGGGCCAATAAGCAAATGGCAAACAGTGATCAACGTGATACTCATTTCGTAATTTGCTTCCACTCCATACACTGACAATGTCGCAATGGCTGAGCTTCAACTGTTCAATTCTCTTTCGCACGACTCGCGTATCATGGTCTTTATCAATCCAGACCAAACAATCATGATACGTTTGCAGTGGAATACCCCGCTCTTGATTAGACCGAAATCGTTGCATTTCCATAATCCATTGGTTGACCACCAGCGGCTCAATCCAAGAGTTATACAATCGAAAACAATCCCAAAGGCTTTCATCCAACACAAACAGCCCATAACCTTCGAGGAACTCGCTATCCACAACAATTGAACGTTTTGGCTTCTTAGCTGAACGAATCATTTCAAAGTAAGGGTTTGATTTATCACCTTGATAGGTAAAAGTGACGGGACCATCTTTTATGGTTTTTAAGCTGTCTTTTATCGCTTTATCAAGCGCCACTGCATCTTCACCAAAAAATGTCGTGCCTATAGCAAGATCATCAGGACTTAAATGGGAAAGTCTGCCCCAGCCATCGGGCTTTATAAAACCTAGCCCTTTAGACGAGTTCGAGCTTTGCTGGATGTTCTCTTTATCGATTAAACGCTTAAATTGACGAATCCAATATAAGCCAACTAATCCTAATGGGATTGCAACTTTACCTTCGCTGCGATCAACCACTGCACCAGAATGAGCGTCTGCAATACGTAGTAAAGTACGTAGTAGTGCGAGCTTATAGGTAGCCGATTTGGAATCATTGACGATAATGTGGCGAACCTTATTCAGATCACCGGAACCATCATCAGGCAAAGACATCACTACAGTTTGCCAAGATACACCCGTTCGCTTTAACTGATCGTCATCGAGAGATACGTTTCTCACCATTAAAGCGCTATTCTTTGCAAACTTTTCGAGCTCTTCAACCGATACGGGATAAGCTTTACGACCGTCAGAAAAGTCACCGTGACGAAGGCTAATCACCAATCGACCATTAGGCGCTAACAAATTTGCAAGTTTGCGAAATGCACGTTCACGGTGCGTAGGCGCAAGATGCATCCATACCGCACTGACAAGAATTAAATCGAAGCGAAAGCCAAGATTAATGGTTTTCTCAAGCTTAGGTAATGCATCTTCAAGCCAAGTAACGGAATCGCCACAGTAAGACTTACCAAGCCTTAGAAGTGCTTGAGCAGGCTCGATCGCAACAACTTCACACCCATGCTCAGCCATCCATTTCGCGTCTCGACCAGAGCCCGCGCCAACATCTAACACACGATCTCCAGCCTGGGGCCAGAAGACTCTCCAACTCGCGTGGACATCCTCAAACTGGATCGATGTGTATTGCTTCGCGAAAGAGTCGGCGTGTCGGTCATAAAAGTTAGAAGTGGCAGGCATAAAGGTTAACGAAAGGTAATTAATATGCGTCCATATTAATTGCTAGAAATTGCAATGGCTAGAATGCCATTCAAAAGTTGTAGATAGAGTGGCAATTACAGCCAAAAACCTAAAAACGACAAAGCCCCGACAACTCAAAGAGTTATCGAGGCTTTTGAATAAATGGCACGCCCTATTGGATTCGAACCAATGACCACATCCTTAGAAGGGACGTGCTCTATCCAGCTGAGCTAAGGGCGCGCTACAGGGACAGGATTATACGAGTTCAAACGGGTAAATCAACGGGTTTTCATAACATTCTGATCTGAATGCCTAAAAAAAGTCCATTAAAACGCTTAATGTTCAAAAACACCACAAAGCAAACGTTTGCGTATGGATGTTAATAAGAAATTCTGCGACAATGCGCCGCAGATAATCTGCCTTCTTAATTTATAAGGAAAGTCATGACTGCTCAAAATATAGACGGAACTCTCATTTCCCAAACTGTTCGATCCGAAGTGGCTGCACGTGTTAAAGCACGTGTTGAAGCTGGGCTACGTGCTCCTGGTTTAGCAGTGGTTCTAGTTGGTGAAGATCCTGCTTCTCAGGTTTATGTCGGTAGCAAACGCCGCGCATGTGAAGAAGTTGGGTTTGTTTCTAAGTCTTTTGACCTTCCTGCGTCTAGCTCAGAAGAAGAGTTACTAGCTCTGATTGATGAATTAAACAACGATGATGAAATTGACGGCATTCTAGTGCAATTACCCCTTCCTGCGGGCATAGACACAACACATGTTTTAGAGCGCATTCACCCAGAGAAGGACGTGGATGGCTTCCATCCTTACAACGTTGGTCGTCTTGCGCAGCGTATTCCAAAGCTTCGCTCTTGCACGCCAAAGGGCATAATTACCCTACTCGACCGTTACAACATTGAGCTACGTGGTAAACATGCGGTTGTGGTTGGTGCATCAAACATTGTTGGTCGTCCAATGACACTTGAGCTGCTGCTTGCGGGCTGCACAACAACAACATGTCACCGTTTTACCAAAGACCTAGAGAGTCATGTGCGTCAAGCTGACGTTGTCGTGGTTGCGGTTGGTAAGCCTAACTTCATCCCTGGTGAGTGGATTAAAAAAGGCGCAGTGGTGGTCGATGTCGGTATTAACCGTCTTGACTCAGGCAAACTAGTTGGCGACGTGGAGTACGACAAAGCACGTGAAAGTGCGAGCTTTATTACTCCTGTTCCTGGTGGCGTTGGCCCAATGACCGTCGCAAGTTTAATTGAGAACACGATGCTCGCTTGCGAACAGTTCCACACAGACAAATAACGTAAAACTTCAGATACGAAAAAGGCTCCGCAAGGAGCCTTTTTGCTAATTGTTGATATCTATTTCAATTACAGACTTAAAATCACGCCCGCAATCGAAGCGCTCATTAAGTTCGCCATGACACCAGCGATAATCGCACGGAAACCATGCTTAGAAACAAATGCACGCTTTTCTGGTACCAAAGAGCCCAACCCACCAATCAGCATCGCCATGCTTGAGATGTTTGCAAAGCCACACAAAGCAAACGTCACGATTGCTTGTGAGTGTTCACTAAGTTGAGACTTCACTTCTGCAAGCTGGATGAAAGCGACGAACTCATTCACAACAATCTTGTTACCAATCAACGAGCCTGCTGTGGTTGCTTCTTGCCATGGTATACCCAACAACCAAGCGACCGGCGCAAACACAAAACCTAGGATGAGCTCAAAACTTAATGGTGTCCCAATCAGATCACCTATCCAACCTAACATACCGTTTAGCATTGCAATGACACTAATAAACGCCAGTAACGTACCACCGACCGATACAGCAATGCGTACACCCGCCATGGCACCATCGGCTAATGCTTCTACTACGTTGGTTGCACGTGGAATTTCAACTTGGCTAATGTCGATATCTGCTGCTTTATCCGTATCTTCTGGCATTAAAATTTTTGCCATCAACAAGCCGGCAGGTGCCGACATAAATGCAGCTGCAATAAGATAGTTGAGGTCGACACCCAGTGATGCGTAACCGACCAACGTTCCGCCAGCAACTGACGCTAAACCACCTGTCATAACTGCAAAGAACTGCGAGTCAGTCATGTGTTTTAGGTAAGGCTTTACCATCAATGGTGCTTCAATGGTACCGACAAAAATGTTTGCTGTTGCAGACAAAGACTCCGCACGACCGATACCCAGCAGCTTTTGAATACCACCACCGATAAAGTTAATGATTTTTGGCATCACACCAATGTGATAAAGACCTGAGATAAGAGAGGAGAAGAAAACGATGATACCCAGAACATTGATCGCAAAGGTGAAGCCCCCTGTCGCCAAATTACCGAATAAAAACGCAATGCCCTCTTGACCATAGTTGATCAAATTCGACACAACACTGCTCACTGAATTCAGCGCATCTCTTCCTGCTGGTACATATAAAACCAACAACGCAAACAGTACCTGCAAAGCAAACGCAAACGACACCGTTCTCAGCTTTATATTTTTTCTATTTGTAGAAAGTAGCCATGCTAGGAATAGTATGGCTACGATACCAATAATTGAGTTCATAAAATGAATCCGACAGAAGGGGGATATGGAAGGCACCGGATTGTATAGCGGACTCAAAATGCTGCAAGTTGAGGATGTTAACAGTGTGAAAAGTTTAAGAGACCAATAACTGACCAATAAAATAACCAATTGAATTTATTGAAGATAAACGTTTGCTTATTTTAATTATTTCCATATGGAAAATATGTTTCTGATTCAGGAAAAATTTTTGTGAAGTGAATCACCTTATATGTCGTTCTACAACGTCATTGATCCTGTTATTTAGGAATAGAGATGTAAGGCGCCAAACGTTGGTCCCAATGACAAGGGTTGCCGATCTTCTGTTTGATAAAGTTAATCACTGCGGATATTTTTTTTGGCATATGTTGGCGGCTTGGGTATACCGCATAAAACGGCATCGACTGGCTGGCTTTCCAGTCAGGTAACAGCTGTATTAACTTACCCGTTCTGAACTCATCACCCAGCAAGTAAGTGGCAAGGTAGGCAATACCCCAACCTGCAATAGCAGCATCCCGGACGGCTTCTGCCAGATCCACTGAATAGTTACCCGAAACTTTTACATTCAATTCTTGCTGATCTTTGGTAAACGCCCACCCCGTATAGTCACGCTCCCAGCTTCTGTATATGAGGCAGTTGTGAGCAGATAGGTCATCAGGTTCTGTTGGCGTGTCATGTTTCAATAAGTAATCTGGCGATGCCGCAACAACAAACTGGCAATCCGTCAAACGCTGCGCAATGTAACCTTCAGGCAAATGCTCATTGTTGGTTACCCATAAATCGAGCCCTTCGGCTAACATATCGACCTTATAGTCAAACAGATGTACTTCCACTTGAAGTTGAGGATACAGTTCGCGTAACTCTTGAATCGCTGGGATGATGTGTAAGGTACCAAATGATTGCGACAACCCAAGACGTACCAAACCTGCCACTTCATCCCGCTGGGTTTCCATCTCTAATGTGGCGCTGCTCACCGCTTGTACCACTTGCTCACAGTGATGAAAAAAGGTTTTCCCTGCCTCAGTCGGCGTAAAGCTTCGCGTAGTGCGTTGAACAAGCTTGATACCAAGAGACGCTTCTAACTGACTCAACTGTTTACTCACATGAGACACCGACACGCCTAAGCTCTTTGCAGCAGCTGTGAAGCTTTTGTGTTTAAGAAGAGCGGAGAAAATCACCATTTGTGCGGCACGTTCAGATAACACGCTTTACCTCGATTTGGTTATAGAAAAAACAAAGGGCTCCGAAGAGCCCTTGTATTGAAGACTGGATGCCAAATTGTTTGATGGCAGATCAGTATTTAATGCGGTCAGCCAAGTGACTCACAGCAAGTGCGAAGTAGTAAGAGCGGTTCCACTTCATCAATACGTTGTAGTTATTGTAAACCAGATAAGTACGACCATTCTCGTCGTCCGGCATGATCAACCATGCTTTGATGTCTTCATCCAGTTTTGGCAACGGGCTACCGTCATATTTTGTGATACCTAATTGGCTCCACTCTTGAAGGTATTTGCCTTTTTCAGCCGTGCGCCCTTCTAGGCTGCGATCAATATTTTTAGGAACCTTAACTTGGCGACCCCAAGTATATTTATCATCCCAACCAGACTTGCTCAAATAGTTAGCGGTTGATGCAAACACGTCCGCTTCAGATTGCCATATGTCTTTTTTACCATCACCGTTGCCGTCAGCAGCAAAACGAAGGAAAGAGCTTGGCATAAACTGGCATTGACCCATCGCACCAGCCCATGAGCCTTTAAAGTTCTCTAGCTCAATATGGCCTTGATCGAGGATCTGAAGTGCCGACATGGTCTCTTTCCGGAAAAACTCTTCACGACGGCCTTCAAATGCCATTGTGGATAGTGCATCAATCACTTTAAAGTTGCCGGTAAACTTACCAAAGTTACTTTCAACTCCCCAAAGTGCCACAATAAAGCGCGGGTGGACACCGTACTCATCGCCTATACGCTTTAGCTCAGTGTAATGCTCTGTGTAGAGTTGTCTGGCTTGCTTCACCTTCCATTCAGGCACCGCGCGAGGAATGTACTCATCCAATGTCAGTTTCTTTTCTGGTTGGTTTCGGTCCGCTTTTACTGCTCGGGGCTTGTACTCAACATTAGCAAAAGCAGCACTAATGACCTGCTCTGAGATACCTTTATCACGAGCTTCAGCACGCAGCTTATTCAAGTATTCATCAAAACCCTCGCTACTTGCAAAAGCCGAGGTACACATACCAACGCTAAGCATGGTAGCCAGTATCTTTTTCATATTGCCCTCCTTGAGCAAGGCAGAAATCCCAGATGAAAAACGATGACGTTATTCGCCTTTCTGCTGGGCTTTTTGTTCTTTGTACTTTTCTAATAGGTTCTCCGGCGGCGGTGGAACCTGAAGAAAGAAGCCATCATTTTGTAATGAAGCCTTCACTTTTTCGATATCAACTTGTGCCAATTTACGGCCATCAAGTTTAATCGTCATGACAGCGATAGGCTTACCGAACATCTGCATTAAGGTGTCAGGAACCTGTGAAAAATCATCCTTTTTCGGAATATAGAGATAAGTACCTTCTTTTTTCGAGCTTTTATAAATAGAACAAAGCATGACACGCCTTTTATGCTGATTTAGCCGCGTTGAGTGCGGATTAGGTTGAAAACGTCAAATTCTCGCAAACTTAATAGCAAATTTGAGATTAATTCACCTATTTGCCCACGAGAGAACTTGCTGCGTCAAAGGATGAAATATAACATGACATACCTAGTTTAAGGCAACGCTCTTTCAATAAAGGCAAGAAGTCCACGATGACCCATTCACCAGACCTTAAAGGTAGCAGTTTTACATTGTCAGTTTTACACCTTTCTGACAATGAGATCGCAAAGACTGTCGAATTTTTGCAAGAAAAAGTTTCTCAAGCACCTTCTTTTTTTGCATCCGCGCCTTTGGTAATCAATATAGCAAAAGTACAAGGCGACATTGATTTCCCTAAGCTTAAACAAGGCATCTCAGATGCCGGTTTTATTCCGGTCGGTGTAACGGGCTGTAAAGACAAGCGTGTACAAAACCTTGCTTCCGAAGCTGGCTTCGCCATTATGTCGGCGAGCAAATCGCCAAGCCAAGCACCTGCCAAAATGGCACCAACGAAAGTAGTTCGTACGCCTGTCCGCTCAGGACAACAGATCTACGCAAAAGATGGTGATTTGGTGGTGCTAGCGCACGTAAGTGCAGGTGCTGAAGTCATTGCTGACGGCTCTATTCATATCCATGGCACACTTCGAGGTCGTGCGATTGCAGGAGCAAGTGGTCAGCAGGAAGCGCGTATTATTTGCCACGATTTACAAGCAGAACTGGTATCCATTGCGGGTGACTACTGGTTAAGCGATCAAATTGAAAGCGAGTACTGGCAAAAGAAAGTAATGATCAGTAAAGCCGATGAATCATTACATTTAGAAGTTCTCGCGATTTAATCTAAAAAGGAAAAAAAATGGCACGCATTATTGTAGTAACGTCTGGTAAAGGTGGCGTTGGTAAAACCACTTCAAGCGCAGCCATCGCCTCTGGTCTAGCTCTTAAGGGAAAAAAGACCGCGGTGATCGATTTTGACATCGGTTTGCGTAACCTCGATCTAATCATGGGCTGTGAGCGCCGCGTCGTGTATGACTTTGTGAACGTCATTAACGGCGAAGCGACATTAAACCAAGCTCTGATCAAAGATAAGCGCACGGACAACCTATTTATTCTTCCTGCTTCTCAAACTCGTGATAAAGACGCACTGACAAAAGATGGTGTTCAGCGCGTATTCGGCGAACTTGATGAAATGGGCTTTGATTTCATTATTTGTGATTCACCAGCAGGTATCGAGCAAGGCGCGTTAATGGCCTTGTACTATGCCGATGAAGCCATTGTCACAACGAACCCAGAAGTCTCTTCTGTGCGTGACTCTGACCGCATTCTCGGTATTTTAGATTCCAAGTCACTGCGTGCAGAACAAGGGCTAGAGCCAGTAAAACAGCACCTTCTACTGACTCGCTACAACCCATCTCGCGTCACTCAAGGCGAAATGCTAAGCGTTGAAGACGTAGAGGAGATCTTACATATTCCACTACTGGGCGTGATTCCAGAAAGCCAAGCCGTGCTTAACGCGTCAAACAAAGGTGTGCCAGTCACTTTTGACGATAACACCGATGCGGGTATGGCTTATTCTGACACCGTTGATCGCTTATTAGGCAATCAGGTTGAATTTCGTTTCCTTACTGAGGAGAAGAAAGGACTCTTTAAACGACTCTTTGGAGGCTAGACATGTCATTATTAGAATTTTTCCGTCCACAGAAGAAAACTTCTGCGAATCTAGCTAAAGAGCGTTTGCAAATCATTGTCGCAGAGCGCCGCAGCCAAAATGATCCTGCGCCGTCTTACTTGCCTCAATTAAAAGAAGACATCTTGAAGGTGATCAGCAAGTACGTGGCAATTGATCCAAATATGGTTGACTTAACATTTGAGCACAAAGACGACGATATCTCAGTTCTTGAGCTGAATGTGAAGCTACCAGACGAAGAAAAGTAATCAGTTTCTCTCGCAAGACGAATGCTCTAATTAGAACGAAAAAGGTTGGCATCGAGGCCAACCTTTTTCATCTTTCATTACTTTAATGCTTTGTTCATCTTGTCGCCGAGTAAATCCAAACGCCACCCTTGCATCAAATCAGGCAATACTTCTGGGTCACGATCTTTTTTCCAAACCCAACTGATCAACTGATTGATCTGCTTTTTAGAGGCAAGGAACTCCGTGGCTAAACCTGACTTCTGCGAAGCCGATTTCACCAAGTCTTTCATATTTTTGAAGACCTGCTTGTAACCCGGATAGTCCATTAAACGCTCAATTTTCGCAGGATACTCTTCAGAAGGTGTTTGCTTCGCTTGTTTAACAATCGCGGCAATCTTCGCGCCATGGCGGTTAATCGCTCGGATATCAATATCTTCTGCTTCCATCTTCTTAAAGTTCGTTAAACCAAGACGAGCGACCGTTAATAGATCACCTTCTTTGAAGATAAAGTTCAGCGCTAAATCTCGTTTGATTGCTTCACGATAACGCCACGTCGCCAATGGCTTTAAAATCGCCAGCTCAGAAGGTTTTAATTGCCAAGCGCCCTTAATATCAAGGTAGGCATTCTCTTCATTGGTTACGCGAATACGTTTCGAAACGAGTAAATCACTTTCTTGCTGTACAGCTTCCCACCAACCTGCTTGCGTCACCTTATCGAACAGCTTTTCGTATAACGGTAACAAGTAATGAACATCTGCGGCAGCATAATCTAATTGCTTTTGTGTCAGTGGACGAGCCATCCAGTCGGTACGTGATTCACTTTTGTCGAGCTCTACGCCTAAATATTCTTCCACCAGCGATGCGAAGCCTGTCGATAGACCGTGACCGAGGAAAGCCGCCATCAGCTGCGTATCTACCATAGGGAATGGTGTACAACCAAAAGCGTTTTGGAAAACTTCTAAATCTTCACCACATGCGTGCAGCACTTTTAGCACAGAAGTATCTTTTAATAGCGCTACAAACGGCGTCATATCCGTTAATTCAGTCGGATCAATCAGCGAGAGGCGATTACCATCGAAAAGCTGAATCAGACCTAACTGCGGGTAGAAAGTGCGAATACGAACGAATTCAGTATCCAGCATCACTACGTCTGCCTCTCGGGCATGAGTGCAAACCTCTTCTAGGTCTTTGTTTTTAGTAATAATTTGATAGTTCACATACTTCTCGCTATAAAAAATGCCAGCAAAACGCTGGCATTCTATCATTTTTTAAATCTCTCGACTCGACGAAATCGGCTTATGCGCTTTTCTTCGCAAGTTCAGCGTCATTCTCTTCGCGTAAAACACGACGCAAGATCTTACCGACATTGGTTTTAGGTAAGTCTTCGCGGAACTCAACCAACTTCGGAACTTTGTAGCCAGTTAAGTGTTCTCGACAATGCGCGATCACTTCGTCTTTGGTCAAGCTCGGATCGCGTTTCACGACATAAATCTTCACTAATTCACCAGACACTTCATGCGGCTGACCAATAGCAGCAACTTCAAGTACTTTGCCGTGTAGTGCTACAACGTCTTCAATTTCGTTCGGGTAAACATTAAAGCCTGATACTAAGATCATGTCTTTCTTACGGTCAACGATATGCAGGAAGCCTTCGTCATCGAACTTAACGATGTCGCCAGTTGATAGCCAGCCGTCTTCGTTAATCGTATCTTTCGTTGCTTCAGGTCGTTGCCAGTAACCTTGCATAACCTGAGGACCACGAACTTGAAGTTCACCAGTTTCAGTATTCGCAAGAGCGTTGCCTTCTTCGTCCACGATACGAACTTCTGTTGATGGTACCGGCAGACCAATAGAGCCATTGTATTCAACAAGATCATGCGGATATGCCGCCACCAACGGAGAACACTCTGTTAGACCGTAACCTTCGAGCAAATAGCAACCCGTGGTCTTTTGCCATCTTTCTGCCACTGAGCGCTGCACTGCCATGCCGCCGCCAACGGCTAAACGTAGATTACTGAAATCCAACTCGTGGAAATCTTCATTGTTGACCAATGCATTAAATAAGGTATTCACGCCCGTAATCGCAGTAAACGGATGCTTTTGTAGCTCTTTCACGAACCCTGGAATATCTCTAGGGTTGGTAATAAGTAAGTTACGACCACCCATTTCGACAAACAGCAGACAGTTTACGGTAAGAGCAAATACGTGATACAGCGGTAACGCTGTTACGACTAATTCACGCCCCGGAGATAAAACCGGTCCGTACGCGCCTTTTGCCTGTAGAACGTTCGCAATCATGTTGCGATGAGTCAGAATCGCACCTTTCGCGACACCTGTCGTCCCCCCCGTATATTGCAGGAATGCAATGTCATCCCCAGACATAAACGGTTTAACGTATTGTAGACGACGACCTTTACGTAGAGCCTGACGCATTGAGATAGCACCAGGTAAATCGTACTTAGGCACCATGCCCTTAACGTACTTCACGACAAAATCGACAATCGTACCTTTCGCTCGTGGCAGCATTTGACCAAGACTGGTTAACACCACGTGTTTGACTGGTGTTTTATCGACGATTTGTTCTAGCGTATTCGCAAAGTTAGACACAATCACAATCGTCGTCGCACCTGAGTCATTCAATTGGTGTTCAAGTTCACGAGGAGTGTAAAGTGGGTTAACGTTTACGGCGATACAACCTGCACGCAAAATACCAAATAATGCTACTGGGTATTGCAGTAAGTTTGGCATCATCAGAGCAACGCGGTCACCCTTTTGCAGTTTTAACTCGTTTTGCAGATACGCTGCGAATGCGCGACTACGCTCTTCCAATTTACGGAAGGTCATAACCGAGCCCATGTTCATGAATGCTGGTTGGTCTGCATATTTTTGTACAGACTGTTCAAACATTTCTACCAAAGACTCATATTGCTCTGGATTAATGGTTTCAGGTACGTCACTTGGATAACGTGAAAGCCATGGTTTATCCACGATGTTACTCCTCGTTTATAACTGGCTAAAAAATAGCGTCCTTTTTATTTTGAAAGCTATTACAGCACAGCGAACGTGCTTGAGCACGCAACTCTCAAACACTTGTTTAAATTTTGTTAACTACACCAAGAATTCGCGTTGCGACCTCGAGTATTTGCTCTAAATGACAGTGATGACCACCCTTGACAGAAACCACTTGCGGTGGATTCTCTCCCCAATCAGCTTGGTTAGATGGTAAATTCTGAAATCCTTGATCGCCTAATACAATCAAATGAGGACAACGTATTTGGCTGGTAATCGAGTTAGCATGCGCTTGCGCCATTCGGTAAAGCGACGCACATTTTAACTTGGCGTCATGCCGCCAATACCATTTATCTCCTCGCTGCTCTGTTCCACGCTCGACTATCGGTAGAAGTTGCTCAGCGGTTAATTGGTTGGCTTGCATGCGTAATTTTAACGCCAGATCGAAGGAGGCAATGGCTCGCTCTGGCTTGTTTTGCTGTCTTATTCGACTTAAAACGCCATCGCGAAGACGAGGCAAACTGTTAGTAGGATCCTCATGAAGAGGTCCTGCTCCCTCAATTTGCACAAGAGCTTCGACCTGCTCTGGAAACGCTGCACTATAGCAACTTGCGATTAAAGCACCAAGTGAATGCCCTACTAATATCAGTCTGTTTGGTGATAATTCGTCCAAAAACTGATACAAATCGGCAATATAGTCGTGAAAGGGGTAATAATTATCGTGAGATTTATGACTCGATAAACCGTGACCAAAATGATCGATGGCGAGGAGGTGTAAGTGAGGATTAAGTTGATTCAACTGCTCCATGAGCGCTTTAAAGCTGCCCGCATTATCTAACCACCCATGAAGAAAAACGACTGACAAGTCAGCCGTTTTCTCGTTCCCTATCTCAAGGGCTGCCATTTTGCCGGCAGGAAGCTCGAATTGACGCTCATGCATCGCAGATTATTTGACCTGTTTTATCACTTTACCGTCTTGCGGGAAATCATTACGCCACATGCGGCAGTTAATCGAGTAACATGGGTAAAAGTAGGTTGGCGAGTCATACATGCGTACACGTTCTTCAATTTTCCATAAACGGTACCCTTCCCCCTTAATTACCGGGAAGATGTAACCGTGCTCACCGATCTTTCCTTCTTCTTCCCCTGCTCCTTTGCCTACAACCGTCACCAAACGGCCTTCACTAAAGGCGACAGGCTCTAAATAGCCATCAAAATAGGCGACAAAACGCCCCGTAGGCTCTTCATCAATATCAGGTTTACCAGACTCACTGATAGGAAGGTTTACAATCTCTAGACGCGTTTTATCTTTAAAGTTATCCACTTTAGCGATGATTCCACCAAGGCGAACATCTTCACTCACTTGCCCCTGAGACTCAGCAAACGCTTTATAGTCTGTAACGACCAATGCTGTGCTTGCATTTAGCTCCTCTGGCAAAGAGCTACACGCAGACAAACCAACCGTAGCAAATAATGCGAGAAAAAACCGTCCAAAAACCTTCATAAACCACCTTTCAATATTAGTAACCCCAAGCTGGGGAGATCTCACACGTAAATATCGACACCAAGTAATTGAGCCAGTTCCTCTTTTTTAGCTCGATTCATGACATCCATGTACTGCTCCATTGCTTTACGTGCGCCCCCTTCAGGAAGGTCATATTGCACTTGAGCTCGGTGAATTTGGGACTCATCCACGTGTTTTATGGAGTGCGCCACGGCGTTAGCAACCTTTGAAGGCTGACCTACAGGCTGCTTTGTTTGTGATTTATTTACCTGCTTCTTTTGACTGGCTTTATGAGTGCGATTTGCACCGGGAATCAAAGAAGGAGGCAAGCCATTAATCGACGCCATAGCACTCCATAAAAATACAGGGCAAACGCCCTGCTTTTTGTCAGGTTAATGAAAAACGGACTATTCGCGACCAGGAAGTTTTTTCCATGTCACATTATCACGTAAATAAACAGGGCTCGAATCTTCGACCGGCACGGTATTACCCTTTTTAAATTCTTGTTCAGCAAGAATCACGATGTCTTGTGAATCAGGGTACAGAACGTCACTATGCGTCAAATTAAACGGTAGGTCTGCTAATACTTCTTGGTAAGCATCCCAACCAGTACCTGCTGTCGTCCACGTTTTGTCGTCTGCTTGTGCTTCTTCAACGAGACGTGCTGGTGGAATTACGCACTCTGCATCCATCTCTGCCCACTCACCGTTTGCTTGGCGAGTGTAACGTGCCCAGTAAACTTCACCCATACGTGCGTCAATAGCCACAGCGACATCGGTCACACCATGTAAGCGATAGCTACCTTGAGCCATTGCAGCCAGCGTTGAAACGCCGATCATAGGTAAGTCAGCACCGAACGCCAAACCTTGTGCGATACCAATACCGATACGAACGCCAGTAAAGCTACCTGGACCACGTCCAAACGCTAACGCATCCAGCTCTTGTAGAGTCAGGCCAGCTTCTTTGAGTACTTCATCAACCATTGGCAGTACTTTTTTGGTGTGATCGCGTGGTGCAACCGCGCTACGTGAAATCACTTGATCATTAGCCAACAACGCAACTGAACAGTTTTCAGTCGCTGTATCGATAGCAAGAATTTTTGCGCTCATTTAACTCTCTACAACTCTCATTTATTGGGTTATGCCTCAGCACTTGCGTCTGTGACAGATTGTTCTGCTTTCAGGAATGCTTTGATTCCATCTAAGTCTCGCGTCCTTGGGATAGGTGGTAGACTTCCGAGGAAAATACCACCATAGTCTCGCGTGACGAGGCGATTATCACAAATGATCAACGCACCGTGATCCTTCTGATCTCGAATTAATCGCCCGACTCCCTGCTTTAACGTAATCACTGCATCCGGGATTTGTACTTCAGCAAATGGTTCACCGCCACGTAATCGACAATCCTCGATACGGGCTTTGAGTAACGGATCGTCAGGGGCGGTAAACGGTAATTTGTCGATAATAACACAGCTCAGCGCATCACCTCTAACATCAATCCCTTCCCAGAAAGCGCCCGTCGCCACGAGTAAAGCGTTACCCAGTTCCATAAACTCCGCCAAGGTTTTCTGCTTACTCATCTCCCCTTGCATTAACACAGGCAGCTCAAGTACTTCTCGGAACTTCTCACCTAGTTCACGCATCATGCTGTGCGAGGTACATAAAAAGAAGCAGCGACCATCATTTTCTTCAATCACCGGAGCAAGCATTCGGACTAACTTATCCGCTAAGCCGTTACTGTTTGGCTCTGGCAAATACCTTGGCACACAAAGGCGCGCTTGCTTTTGATAATCAAAGGGGGACGGCAGAGAAAATTGCTTTGTAGGCTTGAGGCCAAGGCGCTCAGTAAAGTGCTTGAAATCGCCCGATACGGCTAGGGTTGCTGACGTGAAAATCCAAGCGCCTTGTTTAATCTCTATTTGCTCATGGAACTTGTCCGCGACAGAAAGAGGCGTAATGTGCAGAGCGAAATGACGAGGCGAGGTATCGTACCAGTATGAGTAACCGGTAATATCGACATCACATACCCGGTCGATACGGCCTTTGATCAAATTTGCTCGTTCAAAGGCGGTATCCAGTAATTGACTGCGCCCTAAGGCTATTTTGAGTACATCAATCGCCAATTCGAGGCTGTCAGTTAAGCGCAATAATTCTCGCTTAATAGAACCTGATTGCAACGCCTCACGCCAGTTGCCACGAAAGCCTGGCTCACCCAATACAATCCGCATGTCCATTGCGCTTTGCATGAGTTTGTCGCCCACTTTTTGCAATTGACGCATATCTTTGGCTTCGGTGCGATAGGCTATTTCAATGTCTTTGGCAAGATCGTGAATTTGGCGGCTTGAAACTGACTGGCCGAAATATTCGCTCGCAATATCTGGCAACTGATGAGCTTCATCAAAAATAAACACATCGGCTTCTGGAATCAGTTCACCAAATCCTGTCTCTTTGATCGCTAAATCAGCAAGAAATAAGTGATGGTTCACCACAACAATGTCGGAATCCATGGCTCGCTTACGCGCTTTCAATACAAAGCAATCGGTGTAGCTCGGACACTCTTTACCTAAACAGTTATCATTGGTTGAGGTGATAGTCGGAATGATCATGCTGTCTTCTGGCAGATCATCGCAATCACCAAGGTCACCTGTTTTGGTTTCTGATGACCAAGTACGCACTTTAACCAGTTGAGTTAATAACGTCGGGTCAGATTCATTAGTGTGGCTTTCGACCATTTGGCGGCTCAAACGATCCAAACACAGATAATTAGAACGCCCTTTTAATAACGCCACTTGGCCATAAAAACCAAGCGCATTGACCATGAGCGGTAAGTCACGATGGTACAACTGCTCTTGCAAGTTTTTCGAGCCTGTACTGATGATCACTTTTTTACCGCTCAACAGCGCAGGGACTAGGTATGCGAAGGTCTTACCGGTTCCGGTTCCTGCCTCCACCACCAACTGGGTTTGATCTTTGATCGCACTGCTGACGGCTTCCGCCATATCGATTTGTGGCTGACGAGCTTGAAAGCCAGGAATGGCCTTACCTAACGCGCCATCAGAGGAAAAAGTTTTTGCGATCATGCTTGGTATTGAGTTTGAAAAATTATCGAGAGTATATCAGAGGAATAGGAGTGACATCAGCCCACAATCTGACCAGCTTGCGGCGACACGCGGATATTTTGTTGAAACCAACGTAAGAATAGATTATTTATGGTGAAACATGGCAGTACAGTTACACCCGCCAGGGAATAATAACAAATTCGTACGCTAAAATATTAATGCATGGAAGTACCTGATTTATGGAAAAGAAAACACTGTTGACCCACTGTTCTGACGCCCCGGGTCTCATCTCGAAAATTACTAATATCTGTTACAAGCACCAACTCAACATCGTTCACAATAACGAATTTGTTGATAATACCAGTGGCCACTTTTTCATGAGAACGGAGTTGGAGGGGTACTTCAACGATCAAACGTTTCTTGCCGACTTGGACCAAGCTCTCCCGCAAGGTGCTAAGCGTAAATTGGTTGGCTCTCGCCGTAAGCGCATCGTCATTCTCGTCACAAAAGAAGCGCATTGTTTAGGCGATATTCTGATGAAAACCTACGATGGAAGCCTAGATGTTGAGATCGCCGCTGTGGTGGGGAATTACGACAAACTGCAAACTCTCACTGAACGCTTCGACATTCCTTACCACCATGTGACCCATGAAAACCTTAGCCGTGAAGAACACGAGCAGAAGATGCTAGAAGTGATCGATCAATACGATGCTGACTTTTTGGTGCTAGCTAAATACATGCGCGTATTAACGCCGACGTTTGTTGAGAAATATCACCACAAAATCATTAATATTCATCACAGCTTCTTACCTGCTTTTATTGGCGCGAAGCCATATCAACAAGCTTACGATCGCGGTGTGAAAATCATCGGTGCAACAGCACACTTCGTGACTAATGATTTAGATGAAGGGCCGATCATCAAGCAAGACGTAATTCCTGTCGACCATACATTCAATGCCCAAGATATGGCGCAAGCGGGACGCGATGTAGAGAAGAACGTATTGAGTAAGGCTTTGAATAAAGTGATCAATGACCACGTCTTTGTTTATGGGAATAAGACAGTGATCCTTTAAGTTCATCGCTTTTGAATGAAAGAAAGGGTTGCTCATTTGCAAACCTTTCTTCTTTCTAGTCGTTCAAAACTTGCTTATTCAGCCTGCTCAGACTCCACAATACGCTTAAGTGAATGCGGGTGCAGTTTGATACAAATGTCTTGGTACTTAAACGCCACCGTTGGGTTGTTCAAGCGTTCGCCATCCCCTTTCGGGCTCGACAGTTTGATCTTCACACCCAGCTCTTCCAACTCATTAAAACGCGCCCCAAACGCTGGGTAAGTGTGTTTCAAATCAGCAAGAAACTCGTCTGCAGTTTCGGCATGAGACGGAATAACAAACTCCACATGTTCCCAGCTTTCAGTTGAGTAGATTTTGCCTTCCGCAGGGTATGGCAGTTCCAGACACTCAATCTTCCAGCCACGACTTTCCAACGCTTTATCGAATTCGATAACGATGATTGGGCGACCGTTGATTTTCGCTTGTGAAATCACCTTACCGTATTGATTCCATGCTTCATGCGCGGCTTTTGCTGTTTCAGTATCATTAATTCGCAGCGCAATATGGTCAGCTTGAGCAAAGCTCAGATCCAGTTTTAACAGGGATGCAAGCTCTTCAATCTTCGCCATAAATGCATCCAGATCTTGGATCATCAATTTAGGCGCTAGGCGTTTTTCAACTAGTTGAGTCGTCATTGTGGCTCTCTTTTGGGGCGATTTATCTCATTACTCTGAGCGCAATAGTAAACTCAAACCAAACCACATTTCCATTCAATCGAAAAAGTATAAATTTCCCCAATTCCTCTCTGTATGAAAAGCAATAAAGTTGTTATCATTAGCCCCATTTTTGTGAACTCCAACAGAACTCGGCACTTACTTCGCCGAGTTCTTCGTCCTTGAATTGAAGGAAACGCGTGTGAATATCCAAGCACTTATTAATGACAAAGTATCTCAGGCTCTAGAAGCCGCTGGCGCACCTGCAGGCAGTCCTGCGGCAGTACGCCAATCAGCAAAGCCACAATTTGGTGACTACCAAGCAAACGGCGTAATGGGCGTTGCTAAAAAACTGGGTACTAACCCACGAGAATTTGCACAGAAAGTACTGGATGTTCTAGACCTAGATGGTATTGCAAGCAAGACAGAAATCGCTGGTCCTGGTTTCATCAACATTTTCCTAAGCGAAGAGTTCCTAGCAAAACAAGCGGAAGCAGCACTGGCTGACTCACGTCTTGGCGTTGCAGCAGACGAAGCTCAAACTATCGTTGCCGACTACTCTGCACCAAACGTTGCTAAAGAAATGCACGTTGGTCACCTACGTTCAACCATCATCGGTGATGCGGTAGTACGTACTCTTGAGTTCCTAGGTCACAAAGTGATCCGTGCGAACCACATCGGCGACTGGGGTACTCAGTTCGGTATGCTTATCGCAAACCTTGAGCGTGTACAACAAGAGTCTGGCGAAGTTTCTATGGAACTTGCGGACCTTGAAGGCTTCTACCGCGAATCGAAAAAGCTGTACGATGAAGATGAAGAGTTCGCAGTAAAGGCGCGAAACTACGTGGTAAAACTGCAAAGCGGTGACGAGTACTGTGCAGAAATGTGGAAAAAACTCGTTGATGTAACCATGATCCAAAACCAGCGCAACTACGACCGTCTAAACGTGTCACTGACTCGTGACGACGTGATGGGCGAGAGCATGTACAACGACATGCTTCCTAAGATCGTTGCAGACCTAAAAGAACAAGGTCTTGCCGTTGAAGATGATGGCGCGCAAGTTGTATTCCTAGATGAATACAAGAACAAAGATGGCGAACCAATGGGCGTTATCGTTCAAAAACGCGATGGCGGTTTCCTATACACAACAACAGACATCGCATGTGCAAAATATCGTTATGAAGAGCTAAGCGCAGACCGTGTGCTTTACTTCATCGACTCACGTCAACACCAGCACCTAATGCAAGCTTGGACAATTGTTCGTAAAGCAGGCTACGTACCTGAGTCAGTATCTCTTGAGCACCACGCGTTCGGCATGATGCTTGGTAAAGATGGTAAGCCATTCAAGACTCGTGCGGGTGGTACCGTTCGCCTTGCCGACCTTCTAGATGAAGCAGAAGTTCGTGCAGCACAACTGATCGAATCTAAAAACCCTGAGCTAGATGCGGAAGAAAAAGAGAAGATCTCTAAAACAGTTGCAATGGCAGCGGTTAAATACTCTGACTTATCTAAACACCGTACGACTGACTACGTGTTCGATTGGGACAACATGTTAGCGTTTGAAGGTAACACAGCACCATACATGCAATATGCATACACTCGCGTAGCTTCTATTTTCGCTAAAGCTGGTGTTGCTATGGACGCTCTCCAAGGCGACATCAAAATCACTGATGAGAAAGAGAAAGCACTTATTGCTAAACTTATGCAGTTCGAAGAAGCGGTTCAATCTGTCGCTCGCGAAGGCCAACCGCACATCATGTGTAGCTACCTATTCGAACTAGCAGGTCAGTTCTCTAGTTTCTACGAAGCGTGCCCTATCCTAGTTGCTGAAGACGAAGCTGTGAAACAAAGCCGTCTGAAACTAGCTGCGCTAACAGCGAAGACCATCAAGCAAGGTCTGTCTCTACTAGGTATTGATACTCTAGAGCGTATGTAATCCGCTTTTACGTAGGTAGCTTAAGTAGCACAAGCTAAATGATGACAAAGGTTGACGTGAAAGCGTCAACCTTTTGTTTTATCTGGCGTATACTGATGTCATTCAATTCAAATCGGACAACATAATGAGTTTTGAACTGCACCCTCAACTGGCAAAAGACACCACCGTTATCGGCCACTTCCCACTGTGTGTGGCGCTTCTGCATAAAGATAACGCCGTGCCATGGGTTATCTTGGTCCCTAAACGTGCAAACCTAAAAGAGCTTCACCACTTGCCAATGCAAGAACAGCAACAGTTTTTGCTAGAGTCTCAAGCGGTAAGCCAAGCACTGGAAGCAACATTCCGTCCAGACAAGCTAAACCTTGGTGCGCTAGGTAATATGGTGCCACAGCTGCACATTCACCATATTGCTCGCTTCAAAGATGACGTAGCATGGCCGGGACCGGTTTGGGGTAACACCAAAGGTGAATTCCGTACAGAAGAAGAGCAAAACGAATTGCTTGGTCGCATTAAAAATGTGCTGTCACTGAGTTCTATTTTCCAAAAAGCATAAGCACTGCTAGCGAAAATAACTCGCCTTTGAATACGGCTGAAATAGACAGAGAAAGATTAATACGTATTTGTAACAATCTTTCTCATTTTTCTGGGATTATCACTAAAATAAAACTTGTTTAGACTACCAGCTCAGTTAGAGAGGGTCATCATGAAACAAGTCTTCAACACATTCCGATACGTCAGCTGGATCGCCATTATCTGTTCTATGGCTGCTTCATTCTTGCTTTTTCTTATGGGTGCAGCAAAAACCTATTCGGCATTTGCGGTCTTCATTCTCAATCAAACACCTCCAGAAGCACTCGCACATTTAGATAAAGCAGACATCGCGATCGCTTATTTGATCAAGTCACTGGATACGTTTCTTGTCGCACTAGTTTTGTTCATCTTTGCTCACGGCATCTACACACTATTTATTTCCAACAAAGCTAAAGCGAAAACACAAGAGCAGTCGGTTTTGCATTGGATCAGAACCCCAAACATCGGCCATCTAAAAAACATTTTGGCTGAAGTCATCATCGTGATCTTGTTTGTGAAGTTCTTAGAGCTCGTGCTGATTAACTTCGACAGCTTAGATTGGACGATCTTAACATTACCTATTTCGATTTTAGTTTTAAGTCTTGGTTTAAAGTTCCTAGAGTTAGGCGCGACTAAACACTCTGAAGAACATTAATTTCGCTGTATTCACAAACAATAACCAGCAAAATAAAAGCCGCATCATTGCTGATGCGGCTTTGTCGTTTTTACGTGATAATTTTTAGGTGACTAATTTTGATAGTCGCTACATGGTGACTGTCAGAGACAAACCATCTTGTTTAGTCACTGAGTAGCGAACACGAGTCACGTCATGAGCTTTATTAGTGTCGACTAGGCGGCTAATTTTGCCCTTCTTAATCCACACGTTTAACATCGCGTCGGCGCCATCTTCACTCATCCCAAACTGTTTAGCCAGATCTGACTGGGAGACGGTTCCTTTGTCTGCAATGTATTGATAAAGCTCTTTTAAAATCATGCTACTTGCGCCTCTAATGCACCGTTTTGTTTCTTACCAACTTGTTTGAACACACGGTATGTGCCAAAGAAGATAGCTACGATCACAGCCATCCAAATACCACTTGTTACTGGGCTATCTGCGAAATGCGTCAATTGGTTGTAGAACGTCGCACATAGGTAAGCCAAGCCCATTGTCCAAACCGCGATAAAGCGTGCGAACTTATGACCAAACTCACGTACGTAAGCACCCATCGCCGCCACACAAGGAGTGTACAGTAGGATAAAGATTAGGTAAGCAAATGCGGCATTGCCAGAAGCAAACTGCGATTTAATGTTACCGAAGATAGAAGCATCGACTTCTTGTTCTTCGGCAACGGCATTTGAGTCAGTTAAGTCACCCACTTCAATACCTAGTGGATCTGAGTAGCTCAAACCGGCTAAGTTTTCAGGGATACTCATTACTGCCTCTTCTAGGCTGCCCATTAGATCAAATTCTGCGTCTTCACCGTCACTTGGCGTCGTGTATAGACTGTTAAGCGTACCAACTACCGCCTCTTTTGCGAAGATACCAGTAATGATACCTACCGTCGCTGGCCAGTTATCTTCTTGAACACCGATTGGCGCGAATACTGGAGTTACAACTTGCGCAGCTTTAGAAAGCACCGAGTTTTCGCTGTCTTCATTACCAAAACTGCCATCAGTACCCAATGAGTTGAAGAAACTCAGAATAGCAACAACGATAACGATGGTTTTACCTGCACCAAGTACAAAGCGCTTTAGCTTTTGCCAAGTTTTGATCACCACGTTTTGTAGCGTCGGAAGCTCGTAATCTGGCATTTCCATCACTAGGCTATCGCTGCTACCTGGGTAAAGCGTGTGCTTAAGGAAAAGACCTGTGAAGATCGCTGCCACAATACCAAGTAGGTAAAGTGCGAATACAATGTTCTGGCCAGAACCTGGGAAGAATGCCGCAGCGAATAGCGCGTATACAGGCAGACGAGCACCACATGACATAAATGGCGCCATAGATGCAGCCAGTTTACGCTCACGTTCTTGGTCTAGAGTACGAGTTGCCATGATTGACGGAACGTTACAGCCAAAACCAAGAACCAACGGTACAAATGCTTTGCCCGGTAGGCCGATCTTCTGCATCACTTTATCTAGTACGAATGCTGCACGAGCCATGTAACCTGAGCTCTCAAGTACCGCTAGGAACAGGTACAAACACGCGATAACCGGAATGAAGGTTGCAACCGTCTGGATACCACCACCGATACCATCAGCAAGAACCGTCACTAACCACACAGGCAAATGACCGTCTAACAAGTGATGCCCACCATCAACCAACAATGCGCCCACACCAATGTCAAAAAAGTCGATAAATGCACTACCGATGTTAATCGAGAACATAAACATCAGGTACATAACAACAAAGAAGAAAGGAGTTCCAATCCACTTGTTCAAAATAAACTGGTCGAGTCTTTCAGTCACACTACGACTTAACTTGCCTTCGCTTCGGCGAACTTTTTTACACTGTTCATGCAGATGCGTGTACTTAGTATCCGCGACATGCAAATCGATATCCAAATCTAACGTCGTAATGACTTCCAAGACTTTGCTTCTATCAATATCAGAAAGACTATTGAGCACCATTGTGTCTTTTTCAAGCGCACGAATCGCTAGTGCACGATGAGCGACGGTTTGGTCGTTAAAAAGTGCGGAAACCGTTTGAATTGCCGACTCCATCTTCTCACCATAATGCAAAGACAATTCTTTAAGTGGCACTCCTTGAACGATGGATTTATGGAGCTTTTCTTTAAACTCTGCCACTTGAGTTTTATTGGTTGCAGATAAACTGACAACCGGACAACCTAACGTTTTCTCAAGCTCTGCAACGTTAATCATCTGACGTTCACGCTTTAGCGCATCCATCTTGTTGAGGACAACAATCATAGGGCGACCAAGTTCGCGAAGTTGCAGCGTCATGTATAAGCTGCGCTCTAAACTTGTAGCATCCACCACGTTAATAATGAGATCAGCAGGATGAGTTAGAACCGCACGCGATGCGATGGATTCATCAATACTATTACTATCATTACCACTGTCTAATGAGTAAATACCCGGAAGGTCAGTGAGCAAAAACTCATCCCCAGCATGCTTGAATTGTCCCGTTTTCTTTTCAACCGTGACGCCTGCCCAGTTACCAACTTGCTGTTTTGCGCCAGTTAAACCATTAAATAGCGTCGTTTTACCACTATTAGGGTTACCTACGGTTAGCACTTGATATTGCATTACACTCGCTCCACTTCAATTTTCTGAGCAATTGTTTCTCGCAATGCGACAGACACACCACGGACTTCGACTTGTAAAGGATCGCCCATTGGCGCACGTCGAATCACTTTGACTTCTGTATTGGGAAGCAGCCCCATTACCATGAGTTTCTTTCTGATATCTGATGAAAGACCATCTAACAACCGAATCGTCACCGTATCGCCAGGATTAATCTCTGATAACTTCATAGTGGCCCTTAAGAGTATTGCTAATGAGAAATATTATTATTTAATAAGTTTAGGTTGCCAATATTACTCCCCTATACCCCTTCAATCCTTGTGTGAAATCAAAGATTCCGTAAATGTTTTCACGCTTTCAAACGTTAACTTCGTAAATTTCCTCTCGTTATTTACGTCAAAATTAACAATTAAAAATGACACCTAACGAAACAAAAATGTCACAAACCAAGATAGAAAACAAAAAATGCAAATTAAAACAGTGGGTTAATTAAAAAACAAAACGTTGTCGCTTTTCTCATATAAACATGGCGTTATTTTTATAAGAAAAATAAGTAACCTCTCGTATAGTTACTCCATCGAGAGGGCAACCTCTCTAATAAATTCCAGAGGTGGCATGGCAACATGTCACTCCGGCAGCAAGCGAAGGTGTCCTTGACACCCGTGGTATAGTCCCCCCGGCTATACCACGATATTTTTTTCACCTCTTTCAAAACTTCTTTACCTTATCCATCTTTTCAACACAGTTTTCGTTTTCACGAATGTCGCATGCCATCACTCCCCCAAATGAACAACGCTCTTTTGATACAGCAATACAACTGTCATTTATTTGTTGCAACTATCAGTAAATCATTCTCTTGAAGCCATTTATGCTTATTGCTATGAACATCGCGACTAACAGATAGAACGTGATCGTGCTTACGTGTTGAGAATGGATTTGTAGGCTAGATGTGATGAAGAAACAATGAAACTTACTGCGTTAGCAACTGCAGCAATAATAGAGCACTGTATGCAGCTCCCCAGCATCTTAACTATTAATTAGGGAGCGTATAATGAAGGTTTTCTAGTTAATTTCTTGGCTTTCTTGAGTCAGAGCAAACTTGGAAGGGGGCAAACCAAAATGCAGCTTAAACTTTTGGCTAAAGTAAGATGGATCATTAAAGCCACAGTTAAAGGCGACTTCACTGATTTTCTCACCCGCCAATAACTTTTCACACGCCGTTTCCAAACGAACCTCTGTGACATAGTCTTTTAACGTTCTTGACGAGGCAGATTTAAAACGTCTCTGTAAAGAGCGTTCAGACATATACAGCATTTTAGCGGCTGACGCAGTGCCAAATTCAGGATCATGGTAATGCTCTGCCACTAATTGATAGACTTTTTGCAACCACTCTTTCTCTGGTGTGACTTGATCTTCTGCAATAGTTACAGGATTGAGTTCTTGCTGCGGTTCATCCAGATAACTCCTTTCCTTCGCAGATGGCCATGTAATCTCGACTTTGTTTTGAGCATCAGAAGAGAAGACAGCCAAATAACCACCACTCGTTGTCACTAGTTGGGCAAGGTGGTCAATACTCAACTCAGAGTGATTTAAGTTAGATGGAAGCCCAGTCGCGACTTTATTAGGTAATTGCGTCCCGTAATCAAGAAAGCTCAATGACACAATATCATGTCCCTCTTCTAGCATAATTCTAACCGTTTGACCTCGGAAAGAGCGCTTGATGATATTGGCAAAAATGCTATTGAAAATAACATCAAGATTAAAACTTTCCAGAGCAACCCGGCTCTGCTTGCTCTCATCTTCTAGCTCTACCAAAATACCCGCTTTTGCAAAGTCATCTTGCCATACATCAACCACTGACTGAGTTATCTGACTCAAGTTGTAGTTCTGACTCCCACCACTTACATCACTTGGAACACTTTTGAGTTCATTTAACTGCCAATTCGTTTTAGCCAAATGATCCTCTGTCGCAGTATCCAGAGGCATAGGTAGTTTCGCCACAATAAAGTCGACGCTTGATTTTATGGATAGAGCTACATGGTCTACGAGTAGGTTTCTAACTTGAATCTGTTTACGTAATTGCTGGTTGCTCGTAAGCAACACTCTACTTTGATGTCTTAACTGATTCGTTTTGAGAGTCACTTGAGCTGCTAGATCACGGTTAGCCTGTACAACGTAGCGAGAGCGCCAGAAAACAAGTAATGCGACGACCGCAATACTAGCTACGACAAAGCCTAAAATAGCAAATCGCGATAGATACCAAGGATGAAGGACGATAAAGTGAGATTCTAAACCAACGACTCCAGTGGCAACTTGAGACTCATTACTGACCTGCAAGTGATATTCACCGGAACTAAGGTGCTCGAGTGTCAGTTGGCCCCCCTCTAACGTTTGCCATGGGTCATTGTTGTTCAATCGATAGTACAAATTTTGACTGTCTGGTTTTGGCATCACACCGAATAAAAAACTCAGCGAAGATCCATATGGCAGTGTGAGCCCATTCAGATCGGCACTACCAACTTGCAGAACTTCATTTTCAAGCACTACTTGGCTAACAATAAACTTAGACTCTGGGGGATTAGATACAAGCAGCTTGGATGCTTCTGCTTTTACGAGTCCGTACTTCGACCCCAGAACAAGCTCTCGCTCACCAATTTCTGTCTGCTGTATAACGCTACAAATACCAGGGAGGAACTCATTGTTCATTAAGCCTGATGACGATGAGTAATGTTTCACTAACTCACCCGAAAGGTGGTAATAGCTTAAACCGACAGAGGAAGCTAACCATACACCTTGCCTGTCTCTGATCAAGCAAGCAGGTCTGGCGTTGGGCTCACTCATTTCAACAACACGTTTTTCATCGCTTCGTGTATCAGTTTTAAACACACCATAAGATGAAGCAAACCACTGGCTGCCATCAACCGCCGTGGTCATGTCTAATGATTCACCAAACTTTTCTGAAAAACGGATAAACTGGATGTTGTCATTACTGTATTGGTATACGCCATGATCGGTGCCTATTAATAGGGCGTCTTCAGTATCATATAGGCGCGTAACCTTAGCAGGCAAATACTGACTTACTAGCCACTCACTTCCAAAGTTTCGTACGCTTTGTGCAGCAGTATCAACATTGTAAAGATGGTATCCGCTTGATACCCAAAGACGGTCATCACCATCAACGGTCACATGCTCTACGGCATGTCCAGCCATAACCTGTAAATAAGGAAATGTAATCTTGTTGAGACCATTTAGCTCAAATATTTCCAGCCCTTTTGAGGTTGCAAGCCAAAGCATGCCGTTTTGAAACGCAAATTCATTGATCTGCGACTCCAACTCTAAGACTTGGTTAATCCCACTCTTTCCTGAACGATAAATCTTTCGGTCATCAGCAAACCAAAGCGCACCATCAGGACCTTCGATAGTTTGCCGAATTCGTCCTGATAGGGTGTGTGAGTCATAACTACTAAAGGTCACTCGTTCAAATTTTTTACTAAATAGCGAGTAATAACGAATACCTTGGTTAGTCGCAATCCACATCCCTCCCATATTGTCGCTCAACAACGAATAAATCTTCGTGTTATCTAACTCTAACTCAAGAAAGCTTGCAGGCGCGACTTCGGTGACCTCACCTGAAAAAAATGAGTACAAATAAAGGCCATGCTCTGTCCCCACCCAATACTCTTGATTTGTCTCTGCGAATGTCAAAACATGTGAGCCGCCAATTCTAATCACTTCTTTATCAGGCTGGTAAATGTTGAAAATTAAAGCGCCACGCAATGTACCTATCAAAATTTCTCTTCGCGTGTGTGAATAATAGACTTTCTCAATGTAGTTTTGACCTGAGGCAGCGACATGGTCAAACTTATCACCTTCAGAAAGATAGAAGCCGGAAGTCGTTGCTAGTGCCCACTTCGTTTCAACTAGCACCGCATCATTAATGTAAACGTAGCTATTATTACTATGTTGATAGAGCTGCAATAGAGAGAAAGAGTTTAACTCGCTAGTGTCGATATTGTAGGTATAGAAATGCGCGCCATCACTCACCCAAATATAGTTCTTTGAAGACCCTATTTTTCTTATTTGTGAGCCTGGATTTAAACTAAAGACTAAACGTCGCTCCTGATTTGGATAAGTTCGATAGACCTCATTTTCAATAAAGGTCCAAAAAGCACCTTTATGATAAGCCAACTGCTTGGCCGACGTTTGTAGGAAGCTACCTGATTTAGGCAATATAGTTTGACCATCGTAAAACAGGACTCTCCCGTGTACGTCATGAATCCACAAACCGCCCTTTTCACCCAAGAACAACTTTTTAGCCGCGATAAAAGTACCCTTTGCCTGAGTTGGCAAAGGGTAAAAGATTGCATTTGCATTATGAAGCGCAAATGCTTGGTAGGATAAGATAAAGCCCAACAGAGCAAGGGCTAATTGGCGTAGCAAGACGAAAACCTTTTGTATCAATTTGTGCTCTGAAAGTGACCGTTCATCGTTTGTAAAACATGGATTTATACGGTTATTTTGAGCTGATAATTATTGGTAATGATATCTCAATTACTTTCTGAGAAAAGGCTCGCCTTACCAAAGGTTGTAATTCTTACTACTGGATCACGTTAAAAAGACTACTCCTACATTACGACAGCACTTAATCTGACTTTTTGTTCAAGCATTGCTCAAAACTATTCGCCATATTGTTGAGAAAAGTAAAGTAACTGCCAGGTTTTGCTTCAATTGTACTCCCTAACGGGTCAAGCTCGCCTTTAGCGACATCACTGCCTCTCATTACGCTCTGAACGACAGCCGGGGTAAACTGAGGTTCAGAAAATACACAAGCCACATCTCCACCACTTAGCTTTTGACGAATTTGAATTAAGGTCTTCGCTCCTGGCTTGCGTTCTGGGCTCACAGTAAAATGCCCCATTTGATTTAGTTCATAACGATCTTCGAAATAACCGTAAGCATCATGGAATACAAAGTAACCTTTGCTTTTTACTGGTGCCAGCTTCTGCTTTATCTGTTGGTCAGTGTCTTTTAGCTCGAGTTCAAACTTTTTGAGGTTCGCTTGATATTGAGCTGCATTTTCCGGATCAAGTGATACAAGTTGATTCACAACAGCCTTGGCCACTTGTTGTGCTTGGCTTACACCTAGCCAAAAGTGCGGATCATGTGAGCCATGATCGTGCCCATCATGGTCATGGTTGTGCTCACTATCAAATTCACGCAATTCTAGATTTGGAATTTGACTAATAGTCAAAGTATTCGATCTATCCGAAACAACTTTCTCTAGAAACGGTTCAAGATCATGTCCGTACCAGATAACCAAATCAGCCGAAGCGACCTTTTTAACATCCGATGGACGCAAAGCATAGTCATGGGGTGATGTGTTAGACTGCAATAGCACGTCTGGTGAAGTTACTCCTTGAGTAAGCTCTGTTACTAACAACTGAATAGGTTTGATACTCGTCAGTACCGTTACCGCCTGTGCTGGCAGTGTTAACATTGCTGAGGCAGCAAGAATTAATGCTCTTTTCATAGTTTTACTTGGGATATGGCGTGGAAAGTGAGATAATGTTACATTATAACATTATTGATTTGCAAATGAGTTTCATTCATGTCTTCCTTAGTCCATCTTGAGCAGTTATGCGTCGAGTTCGATGGCCGCAGAGTTCTCGATAACATTAGTATGGAATTAGAAAAGGGCAAAATAACTACCCTAATTGGTCCCAATGGAGCGGGAAAATCAACGTTAGTCAAAGTTATCTTAGGTCTTCAAAAGCCAACTAGCGGCAAGTTGAACCGACAAAGAAAACTGAAAATTGGTTACGTTCCTCAAAAGTTGAAGCTCAATGACTCCCTTCCATTGAATGTAACCCGCTTTCTAAATTTAGCAGGAAAATACAGTAAGCAGGAGTGCATTGATGCATTACGGCTTGTTGGCGCTGAACATTTACTTAATAGTAATATGCATCGCTTATCCGGTGGTGAAAACCAACGAGTGTTACTGGCTCGCGCTCTGCTTCAACGTCCTCAGCTGTTGGTATTAGACGAACCAGCTCAGGGGGTGGATATCCAAGGTCAAATCGATCTCTATGACTTAATTGAGAGCATTCGTCACCGCTTTGATTGTGGCGTATTTATGGTATCGCATGACTTACATTTAGTGATGGCGAAAACGGACGATGTTATTTGTCTGCATCACCATGTTTGCTGCTCAGGTTCACCTGCCACTATTACTCAGCACCCTTCTTACATCGCACTATTTGGCAATGCAGCGAGAGAGTCTCTCGCGTTTTATCATCACGACCATGAGCACCATCATCACGATTTATCCGGAACGCCAGTAAGCGGTGATGCGATATCATGCTCCCACCATAAACACGGACATCACCATCATGATTGAGTTTCTCCTACCTTCTATTCTTGCTGGTATTGGTATCGCGATCATTGCCGGTCCACTTGGGTCATTTGTCGTTTGGCGTAAAATGGCTTACTTCGGAGATACCCTAGCTCATGCATCGTTAATGGGCCTAGCGCTGGGCTTCTTGCTCAACGTAAATCTCTACCTTGCGCTACTCGTCTGCTGTTTAGCTCTGGCCGTTTTGCTTGTCACTCTGCAAAAGCAACAACTTGTGGCTACAGACACGTTGTTAGGTATCTTGGCACACAGTGCACTCTCTATCGGTTTAGTATCGGTTAGCTTTTTGGAAAACGTGCGCGTCGATTTAATGAGCTACCTATTTGGGGACTTACTTGCCGTCTCTCCACAAGATCTGATGTTTATTTACGCAGGTGTTGTTGCGGTAAGCGCGTGTTTGTACGTCTTCTGGCGCCCACTGCTTTCTAGCACTGTCAGTGAAGAACTTGCCGCTGTTGAGGGCGTGAATACAGACTTAGTTAGATTGGTGTTAATGCTAATGGTGGGTGTAGTAATCGCAGTAGGTATGAAGTTCGTTGGCGCGTTGATCATGACTTCGCTCCTAATTATCCCAGCCGCAACAGCACGTAAAGTCTCTTCATCACCAGAGCAAATGGCATTGTTCGCATCTATTATTGGCTCAGTGGCAGTACTGATGGGGCTTAGCCTATCATGGCACTTCGATACACCGGCCGGCCCTTCCGTAGTGATCAGCGCAACATCCTTATTTATGCTGAGCCAGCTGATTAAAAGCAAAGCATAATCGCATTGAGTATTAAACGCGAAAGACCTTGCTAACAACAAACATAAATCCACGGAAACGGAAAAAGAAAAGCCTGCGAAATCGCAGGCTTTTTAATACTTATTAAGTAGTGTGGTCGATTACCAACCCGTCACTTCACGTAGACCTTGGCCAATCTCTGCTAGAGATTTCACAGTTTTAACGCCAGCCGCTTCTAGTGCAGCAAATTTGTCTTCAGCAGTACCTTTACCACCAGAGATAATCGCACCAGCATGGCCCATACGCTTACCAGGAGGTGCAGTTACACCAGCAATGTAAGAAACCACTGGCTTCGTTACATTTTCTTTAATGTATGCTGCTGCTTCTTCTTCTGCAGTACCACCGATCTCACCGATCATAACGATCGCTTCTGTCTCAGGGTCTTCTTGGAACAGTTTTAGGATATCAATGAAGTTTGAACCCGGGATTGGGTCACCACCGATACCAACACAAGTAGACTGGCCGAAACCTTCGTCAGTGGTTTGTTTAACTGCTTCGTAAGTTAGAGTACCGCTACGAGATACAATACCTACTTTGCCTTTCTTGTGGATGTGACCAGGCATGATACCGATCTTACACTCATCAGGAGTGATAACGCCCGGACAGTTAGGACCAATCATGCGAACGCCAGTTTCTTCTAGCTTCACTTTTACGTCGATCATATCTGTAGTAGGGATACCTTCAGTAATCGTTACGATTAGCTCGATACCCGCGTCAATCGCTTCTAGGATTGCATCTTTACAGAAAGGTGCTGGTACGTAGATGACTGTCGCTGTTGCGCCAGTCGCTTCTACTGCTTCACGAACTGTGTTGAATACAGGAAGACCTAGGTGAGTTTGGCCACCTTTACCTGGAGACACACCGCCAACCATTTGCGTACCGTATGCGATAGCTTGCTCTGAGTGGAAAGTACCTTGACCACCAGTGAACCCCTGACAGATTACTTTAGTGTCTTTGTTAATTAATACAGACATTATTTAGCCTCCGCAGCAGCAACAACTTTCTGAGCAGCATCAGTTAGCGACTCAGCAGCAATGATATCAACATCAGAATTAGCAAGAACTTCGCGACCTAGGTCAGCGTTAGTGCCTTCAAGACGAACAACAACAGGTACGCTTACGCCTACCTCTTTAACCGCACCGATAATACCTTCTGCGATCATGTCACAACGTACAATACCACCGAAGATGTTAACAAGTACCGCTTTCACATTGTCATCAGATAGGATGATCTTGAATGCTTCAGCAACACGCTCTTTCGTCGCGCCGCCACCTACATCTAAGAAGTTAGCTGGTTTGCCGCCGTGTAGGTTTACGATATCCATCGTACCCATTGCTAGGCCTGCACCGTTAACCATACAGCCAACGTTACCGTCTAGTGCTACGTAGTTCAGCTCCCACTGAGCTGCGTGTGCTTCACGCTCATCTTCTTGTGAAGGATCGTGCATTTCACGAAGCTTAGGCTGACGATATAGTGCGTTTGAGTCGATGTTGATCTTACCGTCAAGACATAGCAAGTTGCCTTCACCAGTAATCACAAGTGGGTTGATCTCTAGCAGAGCAAGATCGTACTGAGAAAACATAGTGCCAAGACCCATAAAGATCTTAACGAATTGTTTGATTTGGTCGCCTTCAAGACCAAGTTTGAACGCTAGCTCACGACCTTGGTAAGCTTGTGGACCTACTAGTGGGTCAATTGCTGCTTTGTGGATGAGTTCCGGCGTTTCTTCCGCAACTTTTTCAATTTCCACACCACCTTCGGTAGAAGCCATGAAAACAATCTTACGGCTAGCACGGTCAACTACCGCACCTAGGTATAGTTCGTTCGCAATATTTGAAGCTTCTTCAACAAGGATTTTTGTTACTGGCTGACCGTTAGCGTCAGTTTGGTAAGTCACTAGGTTTTTACCTAACCACTTCTGTGCAAACTCTTTAACGCCTTCTTTTGTATCGTGTAGCTCTACGCCACCCGCTTTACCACGGCCACCAGCGTGAACCTGACATTTAACTACTTTCTTGGCTGTACTAATACGGCCTGCGGCTTCAAAAGCTTCTTGTGGTGTATCACACGCGTAGCCTTCTGGCACAGGCAAACCGAATTCTGCAAACAGCTGTTTGGCTTGGTATTCATGCAAATTCATTTCGATATTCCGTTTGTTTTTCCCTTAAGGGATTTATTATTTCCATAACGCTGCAGTCTTGGCTGCTTGTACGTCTGTAGGGTCTTCTCAAATAAATCCTTCATCATGAGTTCTCATACTGAAGGATTCAAATGAAGGCCAAACGTTGAGCTAGTCTAGCCATTGAAATTTTTAACGTCTAGCTACCTACGATAACTAGACGTTTTAGCGATATTAAACGTCTAATAGGAGACGTGCTGGGTCCTCTAGTAACTCTTTAATCGTTACTAGGAAACCAACTGATTCACGACCGTCAATTAGGCGGTGATCGTAAGATAACGCTAGGTACATCATCGGCAAGATTTCAACTTTGCCATCCACTGCCATCGGACGCTCTTGGATCTTATGCATACCAAGAATCGCTGATTGAGGTGGGTTGATGATTGGTGTAGACATAAGTGAACCAAACACACCACCGTTTGTGATAGTGAAGTTACCGCCCATTAGCTCGTCTACCGTTAGCTTGCCATCACGACCTTTGATAGCCAGCTCTTTGATGCCTTTTTCAACATCAGCGAAACCAAGCTTGTCACAGTCTTTTAGGACAGGTGTAACTAGACCACGTGGCGTTGATACCGCCATGCTAATGTCGAAGTAGTTGTGGTAAACAATGTCATCGCCATCAATCGAAGCATTTACTTCTGGGTAACGCTTAAGCGCTTCTGTTACTGCTTTCACGTAGAAAGACATGAAGCCTAAACGAATACCGTGACGCTCTTCGAACTGATCTTTGTACTGCTTACGAAGGTCCATGATTGGTTTCATGTTCACTTCGTTAAACGTCGTTAGCATTGCCGTGTTGTTCTTCGCTTCTAGCAGACGGTTAGCAACTGTCTTACGAAGGCGAGTCATTGGAACACGTTTCTGACTGCGAGCCGCTGCCGGCACGTCAACCACTGCTGGCGAGTCTTCTTTTGACGCAGATTTAGCGTTCGCAAGATGCGCTTCAATATCTTCGCGCGTAATACGACCACCAACACCAGTGCCTTTCACTTGGCTTGCTTCTAAGCCATGTTCAGCCAATAAACGGCGCACTGCTGGGCTTAGTGCGTCATTACTTTCTTCGCTAAGCGCAGCTTTGTGACGCTTATCAGGAGATGCTTCAGTACCTTCTGTTTTGTCTGCAGTTGGTTCACCTGCAACTGCGCCTGGCTTCAATTTAGCAATGATTTGTTTAGAAAGTACTGTCGCACCTTCTGCTTCAACAATAGCTTCTAAAACGCCAGCTTCCGGAGCAGGAACTTCTAGCACAACTTTGTCTGTTTCGATGTCAACCAAAACCTCGTCACGCTCTACTGCGTCGCCTGGTTGTTTGTGCCATGTCGCTACGGTTGCATCAGCAACTGATTCAGGTAAATCTGGAACCAGAATTTCAATTGTCATATCTGTTTCTTCCTTTAACTTCTAATTCTTAATTCGAAGTTTTTGAGTTCACGTTCAGAGCGTCTTCAACCAACGCTTTTTGTTGTTTCAAGTGCACCGACATGTAGCCAACTGCTGGCGAAGCAGAAGCTGGGCGACCTGCGTATTTAAGATTTGCACCTGCAGGAATAGCGGCACGGAAGTTATGTTGGCTACAGTACCAAGCACCTTGGTTCTGAGGTTCTTCCTGACACCACACGAAGTCTTCAACGTTAGTGTATTGAGCAATTGCTGCTTGTACTTCTTCCATTGGGAATGGGTAAAGCTGTTCAATACGCACGATAGCAACATCGTCTTGCTCGTTGTTACGGCGCTGCTCTAGTAGGTCAAAGTAAACCTTACCAGCACAGAACACGACACGTTTCACTTTGCTTGGTTCTAAATCATCTACTTCTGGAATTGCAGATTGGAATGTACCATCCGCCAAGTCTTCAATCGTTGAAGTACATAGAGGGTGGCGCAGCAAAGATTTCGGCGACATAACAATGAGAGGTCGACGCATTGGGCGTACAACCTGACGACGAATCATGTGGTACACCTGAGCCGGTGTTGAAGGAACCACAACCTGCATATTTTGCTCAGCACAAAGCTGAAGGTAACGCTCTAAACGTGCAGATGAGTGCTCAGGACCTTGACCTTCATAACCATGAGGTAGAAGCATAGTAAGACCGCACAAACGCGCCCACTTTTGCTCGCCTGACGAGATAAACTGGTCGATAACAACTTGTGCACCGTTGGCAAAATCACCAAACTGTGCTTCCCAGATAGTTAAACCACCTGGTTCGGCTGTTGCGTAACCGTATTCAAACGCCAACACAGCTTCTTCTGACAATACTGAGTCAAAGACTTGGAATGGCCCTTGGTTGTCATGAATATTCGCTAATGGAATGTAAGTGCTTGCATCGGTTTGGTTATGAAGAACCGAGTGACGGTGGAAGAAAGTACCACGACCCGAGTCCTGACCAGAAAGACGAATACGCTTGCCATCGTCAACCAATGTAGCATACGCCAATGTTTCAGCCATACCCCAGTCAATAGCTTTTTCACCGGTCATCATTGCTAGACGATCGTTGTATAGCTTATTAACACGGCTTTGCAGTTTATGGCTTTCTGGGTACTGACACAGACGATTGCCTAGCTCAATAAGGCGTGTCTTGTCGTATTTTGAATCCCACTCCATATCCCATTCGTGCCCTAAGTAAGGGGACCAGTCTACAGAGTGCAACGCCATTGGACGCCATTCTTTAACAACCACTTCACCGCGATCCAATGCATCGCGATACTCATTGACTAACTGAGTCGCTGTCTCGATATCTGACTCATTTTTGTCGATCAGAACATCTGCATACAATTTGCGTGGTGTAGGATGCTTTTTGATTTTCTGGTACATCAAAGGCTGAGTCGCATTTGGCTCATCCGCCTCATTGTGACCGTGGCGACGGTAACATACAAGATCGATCACGACATCGCGCTTGAACTCGTTACGGTAATCCAATGCAATGCGAGTAACAAAAGCAACTGCTTCAGGGTCATCTGCATTTACATGGAAAATTGGCGCCTGCACCATCTTCGCGATGTCGGTACAGTACATCGTAGAACGCGTGTCACGAGGATTAGACGTCGTAAAGCCTACTTGGTTGTTGATGACGATACGTACCGTACCACCAACTTGGAACCCACGAGCAAGAGACATGTTGAAAGTTTCGGCAACCACACCCTGACCAGCGATTGCTGAATCACCGTGGATGGTGATAGGAAGCACTTTGCTACCTTGATTATCACCCAAGCGGTCTTGACGTGCTCGAACTGAGCCCATGACTACCGGGTTTACGATTTCTAGGTGCGATGGGTTAAATGCAAGTGCTAAGTGAACATCACCGCCTGGAGTCGCAAAATCAGCAGAGAAACCTTGGTGATATTTCACATCACCCGTACCCCAAGTTTCGTCGTGTTTACCTGCGAACTCATCAAACAGGTCTTGAGGTTTCTTACCAAGTACGTTCACCAGCATGTTCAAACGACCGCGGTGAGCCATACCGATAACCACTTCACGCATTCCACTTGTACCCGCATGACGGATCAACTCTTTCGTCATCGGAATCAGCGCATCACCACCTTCTAAAGAGAAACGTTTTGCACCTGGGAATTTCGCCCCGAGGTAACGCTCCAAACCTTCAGCGGCTGTTAGCTCTTCTAGGAATGTGCGCTTCTCATCTTTGTTGAATGATGGCTGGCCTACGACAGACTCAAGGCGTTGCTGAATCCAACGCTTTTGCTCTGTGTCAGTCATGTGCATGTATTCAGCACCGATGGAACCGCAATAAGTTTTGTTGAGGGCTTCATAGATATCTTTCAACTTCATGGTTTCTTGCCCAACAGCAAAAGAACCTACGTTGAAAGTTTCTTCGAAGTCATCTTCGGTAAGATTATGAAAAGCAGGGTCTAACTCCGCCACTGTTGGGCGTTGCCATAGACCTAGTGGGTCTAATTCTGCAGCTTCATGCCCGCGGAAACGGTATGCGTTGATTAGCTGTAGAACTTTTACTTGTTTTGCATCGACATCTGGGTCACTAACTTGGACATTGTAATGCTTTGTTTCTCTAGCGAGTCGTCGGAAGTAGTCACGGACACGTGAATGTGGTTGTTCTGCCACTTCTTCTGATGGCTTAGGCAAGCCTTCAAAAACACGTTTCCACTCCTCACTTACCAGATCGGGATCACTTAGATACAGTTCGTAGAGGTCCTCTACATACGTTGCATTGGCGCCAGCCAAGTGTGAAGACTCGAGCCATGCCTTCATCACGCCGTTGTGCATATTTTCCCTTAACCAGTAGTTTTCACGTTTGCTTCGGTCTTTGCCGAGCTATAAGAGCCGACTAAAAATACGGTCGGCAATTTTTGTATTCTTTACTCGAATATTACTGAAGCAGTGAAGCGGTCATATCGGGTGATCCGCAACACTGCGACATTCCTAAGAGCGAGTAAATTAAACCGAACGATTAACCAACATCGACTTAATGTGACCGATGGCTTTCGTCGGATTTAATCCCTTAGGACAAACACTTACACAATTCATGATGCCATGGCAACGAAAAACGCTAAATGCATCATCAAGATCAGACAAACGTTCATCTGTTGCCGTATCGCGGCTATCAATTAGCCAACGGTACGCTGCGAGAAGACCAGCTGGGCCGATGAATTTATCAGGGTTCCACCAGAATGATGGGCAAGACGTTGTACAACATGCACACATGATACATTCGTACAATCCATCTAAATGCGCACGATCATCAGGCGATTGTAGGTTCTCACGTGATGGTGGTAATGCACCATCATCAATCAAGAATGGTTTAACTTTCGCATAGTTATCATAGAACTGCGTCATGTCAACGATAAGATCGCGCACGACAGGTAACCCTGGTAGTGGACGAATAACTATCTTATCGCCTTGTAGAGCAGATAACGGTGTGATACACGCTAGGCCGTTTTTACCATTCATATTCAAACCATCAGAACCACATACCCCTTCACGGCATGAGCGACGGAACGCGATGCTTGGATCTTGCTCTTTTAGCAGAATCAATGCATCAAGCACCATCATGTCTGAGCCTTCGTCTACCTCAAGGGTATACTCTTTCATGTAAGGCTTGGTATCCACATCCGGATTGTAACGGTATAAAGAGAAGTTTAATTTCATAGTCGTATCCTCCCTTTAGTATGTACGTACTTTCGGCGGGAAAGCTTCACGATGCGTTGGCGTCATGTTCACATCACGCTTAGTCATCGCTTCTGTTTCCGGATTGTAGATAGAGTGGCATAGCCAGTTCTCATCATCACGCTCAGGGAAATCGAAACGAGCATGTGCGCCACGACTCTCTGTACGGTAGTTCGCTGCAACGGCAGTTGAAAACGCGGTTTCCATCAGGTTATCAAGTTCTAGACACTCGATACGCTGCGTGTTGAACTCTGAAGACTTGTCCGCTAGATGCGCATCTTTCAAACGTTCGCGAATCACTTTCAACTCTTCTAGACCGGTTGCCATCGCATCGCCTTCACGGAATACCGAGAAGCTGTTTTGCATGCATGCTTGTAGGTCTTTACGAATCTGAACTGGATCTTCACCACCAGTGCTGTTTTCCCAACGCATAGTACGCGCTAGAGACGCTTCAATATCAGATTCTGTTGCAGGACGAGCTTCTGCTTGCGCTGCTAGCGTTTCGCCAAGGTGCAAGCCAGTAGCACGACCAAATACGACCAAGTCTAGTAATGAGTTGCCGCCCAGACGGTTAGCACCGTGTACCGATACAGAAGCAATCTCACCACATGCGTAAAGGCCTTGTACTTCCATCTCGCTACCGTCGGCCTTCTGCTTAATTGCTTGGCCAGAGACTTGAGTAGGTACACCACCCATCATGTAGTGACAAGTTGGAATTACTGGAATTGGCTCTTTCACAGGGTCAACGTGTGCAAATGTACGAGACAGTTCACAGATACCTGGTAGACGTGATTCAAGTACTTCTTTACCAAGGTGATCAAGTTTCAACTTGATATGTGGACCCCAAGGACCATCACAGCCGCGGCCTTCACGGATTTCAATCATCATTGAACGAGCAACCACGTCACGACCAGCAAGGTCTTTCGCGTTTGGTGCGTAGCGCTCCATGAAGCGTTCACCATCTTTATTTAGAAGGTAACCACCTTCACCACGACAACCTTCCGTCACTAGAACACCCGCGCCAGCAATACCTGTTGGGTGGAACTGCCACATTTCCATGTCTTGCATTGGAACGCCTGCGCGAAGTGCCATACCAACGCCATCACCCGTGTTGATGTGCGCGTTAGTGGTCGATGCGTAAATACGACCTGCACCACCTGTAGCTAGAATGGTTGCTTTTGATTTGAAGTAACAGATTTCACCCGTTTCCATACAAATCGCAGTACAACCCATGATTGCGCCGTCTTGGTTTTTCACAAGATCCAAAGCGTACCACTCCGAGAAGATGGTTGTTTTGTGTTTTACGTTTTGCTGGTAAAGCGTGTGAAGAAGTGCGTGACCAGTACGGTCTGCTGCAGCGGCTGTACGAGCAGCCTGCTCACCACCAAACTCTTTAGATTGACCACCGAATGGACGTTGGTAGATGGTACCATTATCAAAACGAGAGAATGGCAGACCCATTTTTTCAAGCTCGATAACTGACTCAGGACCATTTTTACACATGTATTCAATCGCGTTCTGGTCACCGATGTAGTCGGAACCTTTAACGGTATCGTACATGTGCCATTGCCAATCGTCTTTGTGCGAGTTACCCAGAGCAACAGTAATGCCACCCTGTGCAGACACAGTATGAGAACGTGTTGGAAATACTTTTGACAACAAAGCACATGATAGGCCTTGTTCTGAAATTTGTAGTGCAGCGCGCATACCTGCACCACCAGCGCCGATTACTACGGCATCAAACTCACGAACTGGAATAGACACTTACGCACCCCACAGAATAAATAGACCAGAGAAGACATAGCCGAATAGCACGGCAATAACACCAAGTTGTAGTGCGCCACGTAGTTTCGCGCACTTAATGTAATCAGTTAATACCTGCCACAAACCAACCCATGCGTGAATCAGGATCGAGACAAGTGCCAACATGGTGAATACTTTAGTGAAGGTACCACCAAAGAATTGGGTCCAAGATGCGTAAGAGATATCTGAAAATGCACAGAAGCTAATCAGATAAATCGTGTATAGCGTCATAATGATTGCAGTTGCACGAATTAGTAGGAAATCGTGTACACCATTACGACCAAATGAAGATACGTGTTTTACCATACCAAGATCCCCGCCAATAATGATAATACTGCTGTTGCACCAAACGCGACTTTAGCGCTCATCGTGCCTGAATCTAGTTCTTCAAAGTGACCTAGATCCATCAATAAGTGACGGATACCACCTGCGATGTGGTAGGCAAGTGCAGTAAGAATTCCCCACAGGATGAATTTTACGAAGAAGCTATCGACGATGTCAGCGGCTTCCATAAAACCCATTGGGGATGACAGAGAAATGGATAGTAACCACAGTAATATACCCACCGCAACAAACGTAATTACCCCAGACACACGGTGTAGGATGGATGCGATTGCTGTGATAGGAAAGTGGATGGTCTGTAAATCTAAATTAACAGGTCTTGACTTTCTTTCTTTCACGGGCTTGCTCACTCAGCTCCATTGAGCATTTATTGTTATAACCAATTTCAGCTTCCAAACGTACAAAAGTTAACACCTATTTAACAAATATCGCGAGTAACCACTCAGATAATTGTAAACAAGTTGTTAACAAACGGAATCCAGCAACAAACCTCACTCTTTGTTTCTAGCCCCGAATTTATAAGGATTTAACTAAAATTTTCTTTGCCAATATACGGCGAGCAACATTCTAATACAATTGGTGTAACAAATTATGCTACATAGAACAGATTTTTAACGATTTTCATGAGAAAAATCATAACAAGTGCACACAAAGATGGAGAAAAATTGACTTTAAGCTTTAACAACAGTACAAAAATGGCACATAAACATCCTGGACGGATTAAATAATAAACAAAGGAGATTGTTATGGCGGATAAGAAAGCGACCCTTCATGTTGAAGGTCAAGCGCCAATCGAACTGCCAATTATGGACGGTACGCTAGGTACACCTGTAATTGACGTTCGTAAGCTGGGAGCCAATGGTTACTTTACTTTTGACCCAGGTTTTCTTGCCACTGCATCTTGTGAATCATCAATCACGTACATCGATGGCGGCAAAGGTATTCTTTTGCACCGCGGTTTCCCGATTGATCAATTAGCCAATAACGCAGATTACTTAGAAGTATGTTACATCCTTCTTTATGGTGAAGCCCCTACCCGAGAACAATACGAGCAATTCAAAACGACCGTTACTCGTCACACAATGGTACACGAGCAAATCGCAAGCTTTTTCCATGGCTTCAGACGCGATGCTCACCCAATGGCGGTAATGTGTGGTGTAGTTGGAGCACTTGCAGCCTTCTATCACGACTCTCTTGACATTAACAACGACGAACACCGCGAAATTGCAGCGTACCGTCTGCTGTCAAAAATGCCAACACTGGCGGCGATGTGTTACAAATACTCTATCGGTCAGCCATTTATTTACCCTCGTAACGACCTTAGCTACGCTGAGAACTTCTTGCATATGATGTTCGCAAACCCTTGCGAAGAGTATGAAGTAAATCCTGTGGTTGCCCGTGCGATGGATAAGATTTTCACTCTACACGCGGATCACGAACAGAATGCGTCGACATCAACTGTACGCCTAGCTGGCTCTTCTGGTGCGAACCCATTTGCATGTATTGCCGCTGGTATTGCATCCCTTTGGGGACCTGCTCACGGTGGTGCAAACGAAGCCTGCTTGAGAATGCTAGAAGAGATTGGCAGCGTCGATAACATCCCTGAATATGTAGACCGCGCGAAAGACAAAGATGACCCATTCCGCTTAATGGGCTTTGGTCACCGCGTTTACAAGAACTACGACCCACGTGCGACAGTAATGCGCGAAACGTGTCATGAAGTTCTCAAAGAGCTAAACATTCAAGACCCTCTGCTAGACGTTGCAATGGAACTTGAGCGCATTGCGCTTTCTGATGAGTACTTCGTGTCTAAGAAGCTGTACCCGAACGTAGACTTCTACTCAGGTATCATTCTTAAAGCGATTGGTATTCCAGTTTCTATGTTTACGGTTATCTTCGCGATTTCTCGTACCATCGGCTGGATTGCTCACTGGAACGAAATGCACAGCGATCCACTGAACCGCATCGGTCGTCCTCGTCAGCTATACACTGGCGAAACACAACGTGAGTTTTCTCCACTTCACGAACGTGAATGATCTTTTAGTACGAAGATAGACAAACAAAAGGGTTGAGATTTTCGTCTCAACCCTTTTTTCTTTTTTGCGTTTAACGTTATTAATGGAGAACGCTAAACCGGATTATCAATATCGATAAACTCCACATGTAGGCCATATTCATCCGCTAGCCATTTGCCTAAGGCCTGAACACCATAACGCTCAGTAGCATGATGACCTGCAGCAAAGTAATGAATGTCCATTTCACGAGCGGTATAAGTGGTGCGCTCTGAAATTTCTCCAGAGATAAATGCATCCAGCCCGTGCTGTACAGCAAGTTCAATGAAATCCTGCCCTCCACCAGTGCACCAGCCGACTGTCTCAATCATCTTATCGGTATTCTCTGGAGCGATATGCAGAGGCTCTCTATCAAGAACTTGGTTGATCTTACTCGCAAATTCAACACCAGACATCGGCTTTTTCAAGCGCCCAAACATAACAACTGACTGAGGGTGCCCTTCAAGCCCACCTTCTACTTCGATTTCAAGTAAGCGAGCTAATTCAGCGTTGTTGCCTAGCTCTGGATGAATATCTAGAGGAAGGTGATAACCATATAAGTTGATATCGTTTTTGATCAGACTACGAATTCGTTTACCTTTCATGCCACGAATTGGCTCAGGCTCACCTTTCCAAAAATAGCCATGATGAACAAGCAATGCGTCTGCATTAAGCTCAATCGCTTTATCGATTAAGGCTTGAGAGGCGGTTACGCCAGTGATAACACGCTTTACCGCTGATTTCCCTTCTACCTGTAACCCATTTGGTGCGTAATCTTTAATTAACTGCGGTGACAGTTTGTCATTAAGAATCTGTTCTAGCTTTAAGTTATTCATTATTACTTCCAATTTCTAGCGCATGTAAACCTAAATAACCTCTTGATGGAATCAGACGAAAGAATGCAACCTAGTTGATACAACAACGTTTTGACATCTGGCACCTTGATATCATTTAGGTCTTTAAAGTGTATCTCGAACCCTAATATCGATGCTAGCCACCCTACCCTCAAAAGCAAATTTAGTTACAATAACAAAGCTTGTCGCCTCACCATAAATTTAGGGATACGGATGAACCAACTGCAACGCTTTTACCAATGGATCGCCACTTCACCTCCGCTTTTCAAGTTAACCCCTCCGTTTGCAACCTTAGAAGATATCTCGGTCAAACCTTTGAATAGCTCAGAACAATACAATGGTAATCCGAGACTGGGTTTTTTATATCAGCACCTATGCACTGCGGCTCTTTCTAATTCAGAACGATATCAGATTATTGCCGAAGAAATTCAGTTAAACGACGCGGAAGGTAAGACCATTGGTGCTGTCGATTTAGTGTTGAGGAATACAGAATCAAATCAGATAGAACATTGGGAAGTGGCGATTAAGTTTTATCTTCTTTACAACGGCATTTGGTATGGCCCGAATGCTCACGACCAGTTACATGTAAAATTGGATAGAATGCTCACGCATCAGCTGAAAATGAGCGATCGCCCGGAATTTCAAAAAATAATTCCTTTAAACGACTCTCCAGAAGAGCGCCTAATGATGCAAGGACGACTCTATATTAATCCGTTTACTCCAGAGCCAACTCCTAAGGAGTGCTTGGGTTATGAATTAAATCCAAGTCAGATTAGTGGTTACTGGTGCTATCAACGTCAATGGGATTTAATTGGTAAACCCCTTTATCATTTACATAAACCATGCTGGGCGACCGGTACAGACGATTTCTCTCAACCTATTGAAAAGCCTTTAGATCGATTCATACACGCACAAACGGAAGACGGTCAATTCTGGTTTGTGGTACCAGATTCATGGCCCGGAGATAAAGCGGTTCGGGGCACTTAAACATGAAAGGGTTGATGTTTTCACATCAACCCTTTGCTAGATACATTGACCATTGGATGTTTTACAAACCAGCGGCTGCAAACACTTGATTAACGATCTCTTGTGCTTCAGCTTCGATTTGTTTCAGATGTTCTTCACCTTTGAAGCTTTCACAGTAAATCTTGTAGATGTCCTCTGTGCCTGATGGACGAGCAGCGAACCAACCGTTAGCCGTCGTTACTTTAAGGCCACCAATCGCAGCACCATTGCCTGGTGCATGCGTTAGACGAGCAGTGATCGCATCACCTGCTAGAGTTTCAGCCGCAACCATTTCTGGTGACAACTTCTTCAATACGTCTTTTTGTGGGCCATTTGCTACAGCTTGAATACGGTTGTACTTCGACTCACCGTGCTTCGCCGCTAGCTCTTCATAGTAATCTTGAGGGTTCTTACCCGTTACCGCAGTGATCTCTGCTGCTAGAAGGCATAGCAAGATGCCATCTTTGTCTGTTGACCAAGGTGTGCCATCTTTACGAAGGAAAGACGCACCAGCACTTTCTTCGCCGCCGAAACCAAACTTACCAGTGTACAGACCGTCTACAAACCATTTGAAACCAACAGGCACTTCACATAGCTCACGACCTAGATCCGCAACAACACGGTCAATCAGCGCACTTGAAACTAGTGTTTTACCAACAGCGACGTCTTTACCCCACGCGTCACGATGACGGTACAAGTAGTCAATACAAACGGCTAAGAAGTGGTTCGGGTTCATCAAACCTTTTGGCGTAACGATACCGTGACGGTCGTAGTCAGGATCGTTACCAAATGCTAAATCGTATTCGTCTTTCAGTGCCAATAGACCCGCCATTGCGTAAGGAGAAGAACAGTCCATACGCACAACGCCGTCTTTATCTAGCGACATGAATTGGAAAGAAGGATCGATCGATTCACTTACTAGCGTTAGGTCTAGGTTGTATGCCTGACCAATTTGACGCCAGTAATCGATACCGCTGCCACCCAATGGATCTACACCAATCTTCAGGTTCGCCTTTTGGATTGCTTCCATATCGATAACGTTCACCAGGTCATCGATGTATGGCTTCACCAAGTCCATCTCTACAAACAGATCCGATGCTTTTGCTTCTGCTAGTGGTAGGCGTTTCACACCTTGTAAACCTTCAGCAATCAGTTCGTTCGCACGATCTTCGATAGCTTGAGTCAACTCAGCTTCTGCAGGACCACCATGTGTCGGATTGTATTTGATACCGCCGTCTTGTGGTGGGTTATGTGATGGAGTAATAACGATACCGTCTGCTTTTTCATCGTGTTTGATGTTGTAAGTCAGAATCGCGTGTGAAATACCCGGTGTTGGCGTGTAACCGTTGTCTTGTTGGACAATCACTTTCACACCATTTGCAATCAGTACTTCAATCACACTTGAGAAAGCAGGCTCAGATAGCGCATGCGTGTCTTTACCCACAAACAACGGGCCAATTGTGCCTTGCTCAGAACGAACTTCTGCTACCGCTTGAGCGATCGCTAAAATGTGATTTTCGTTAAAAGTGTGCTTGTCTGCAGTACCGCGGTGGCCAGAAGTACCAAATTGAACTTTGTGTTCTGCGTTTGCCGCGTCTGGTTGAAGTAAGAAGTAGTTAGCAACGAGTGCTGGGATATTGTGAAGATCTTCCTGCTGCGCTTTTTGCCCAGCACGAGGGTGCATAGCCATGTTTGACATCCTTTCTTTCAATACAAATAAAATTAAAAAAGCCTCATAATATCCGCTCACTGCGACGCATTATGAGGCTTCTATCAGGTTTCTTAGATTGAACCTGTTACTTTTTCTATTAAGTCAGGTTGGAACCCCATGTGTGCCATCACTTGTTCAACCATCTGTCTTTTACGACTTGTATTGTTATTCGTGATAACCCAAAACGGTGTGCCAGGAATGGCTTTTGGCTTGGTCGTATTACCGTTTGCTAGCAAGGTTTCTTCATTATCTGCAAAGTACACGCGTTTGCGTCCTTTTACATTCGTAGCCTGGGCGAAACCTTCTGGATTCAATTTATGTAAGGTCGATAATACCAACATAAAGCGATCAATCGCTTTTTTTAGACCGGCAAACTCATCAGAAATAAGCAGCGAACGCATTTCTTTCACTACATCAACAGATTCCGTTTTACCCGCATCTTTACTTACTACAATCCCTTGTGGCTTCTCTACTACAGGCGCGGCTTTAGCTTCCTGCAACTGACCATCAAGGTTTAAAAGGCGTCGCAAAATATCCGAGGCGCTTTCACCGATATGCTTAGTTTGACTAGCTATATAACGGTATAGATCCTCATCAACCTCAATTGTTTTCATTCGCTTTTCACATTCTCAATGTTTAAACTCTGGGGGATTATAACGAGATCCACGCGGATACTCCACGTTAAACCCATCACGAATAAGATAAAATGTCAGCATTACTCAACTATAAGCAGGAAGGCCAAGGCCAAACAGTTGTTTTGATTCACGGATTGTTTGGTAGTTTAAGTAATCTGGGTCTACTCGCCCGCGATCTTATTAAAGATCACACGGTGATCAGTATTGATCTGAGAAATCACGGCCTCTCTTTCCACTCCGAAGTCCATAACTATACCGATATGGCAAAAGATGTGGCTCAGCTCCTTCAGCACTTAAACGTTGAGCCATCTATTGTTATTGGTCACTCCATGGGCGGAAAAGTCGCGATGGCTCTTGTGGACATTGCGCCAAATGTAGTCAAGCAGTTAGTCGTTCTCGACATGGCGCCTGTTGCCTACACTACGAACCGTCACGATAATGTTTTTAACGGCTTACATGCTGTTATTAATGAAAAACCAGCAAATCGACAGCAAGCCATGGATATCCTAGCTCAACATATTGAACTCGATGGTGTAAGACAATTTCTCTCTAAATCACTGTACAAAAATGGCGATAAGATGGATTGGCGGTTTAACGTACCGAGCCTTTTTGAGAATTATGACCAAATTATTGGCTGGCAAGAAATCACACCAACAGATATCCCAACTTTGTTTATCAAAGGCGGCGACTCTGACTACTTAATGCCAGAACATCAGCCGGCAGTGAAGCGACAATTTAACCATGCTAAAGCACACATTATCGCTGGCACTGGTCACTGGTTACACGCCGAGAAACCGACAGAAGTAATGAGAGTCATTCGAAAATACATTTCGAGTTAACAAATTCGAAAAGCAACACTAGATTATTGAAATAACCCTTCTTGTAGTGCATTAACTTTACCGTTTAACAGTGGTATAGTGCGCCCAAGATTTTTCGGCATGAAGGGCTAAAATGCTTTACGACTATATGGATATGCTCGAGTCTATTGGACTCGATCTTCTTTTTGCTGCTATCTTTTTTTTCATCGGGATGGCGATAAAAGATGTGCTAAAGCAAGGCAATGTACCTGTTTTTGGTCGTCGTATTGTGTGGTTAGTCCTTTTCCTAGGCTGTGCTGGCTTTATTGCAAAAGGTGTAATTCAGCTAACTTGGGAAGGCTCAGGGTTAGGTTAAACCCTTAGTAGCATCGCCAATAACAAACAATGTAAAGGTATAGACTCTATGGCAAGTGTAGGTATCTTCTTCGGTAGCGACACAGGTAATACTGAAGCCGTTGCAAAGATGATTCAAAAGCAACTAGGTAAACATCTAGTTCACGTTCAAGACATCGCGAAAAGCAGCAAAGAAGACATTGATAACTTCGATCTTCTTCTTCTAGGTATCCCAACTTGGTACTACGGCGAAGCACAATGTGATTGGGATGACTTCTTCCCTGAGCTTGAGCAAATCGACTTCTCTACTAAGCTAGTGGCTATCTTTGGCTGTGGCGACCAAGAAGACTACGCAGAATACTTCTGTGACGCGATGGGCACAGTCCGTGATATCGTTGAATCTAAAGGCGGCACAATTCTTGGCCATACCTCGACAGAAGGCTACGAATTTGAAGCGTCTAAAGCACTTGTTGAAGGTGACGAAAGCCAATTCGTAGGTCTATGTATTGATGAAGACCGCCAACCAGAATTGACTGACGAGCGTGTTGAAAGCTGGGTTAAACAGATCTATGAAGAGATGTGTTTAGCTGAGCTAGAAGGCTAATCAAATTGAATGATGCAAAGACCTCCACTTGGAGGTCTTTTTGTATGTATTGTCACACAGCATCGGTAAGTACTTCCTCTTCGCGATACTGAGGTTTCTTTCTTACATAAAGCTTGCGTTGAACCTCTGAAACCACATTCCCCTGTTTATCTTTTACATGAGTAATAAACTCAGGAAAACACTTTTCTCCATTCCGTGTCATTTGATAAATGTTTTCCAGCATCCCTTCAGTGACCTCAAATTCTGCAAACAAATCACTTTGCCCCGGCTTAATAAAGTTAATGTTTGCCTCTTTATCCCACACATAATATTCCTCTCGTAGAATCCCCATCAGCATCAACGAGTAAATAGGATCAGTTAAAGAGAAAATACTGCCGCCATATTGGGTGCGATTGGCATTTTTATTCCACCAGCGAAGCTTTAAACGTACCTTTACAGTACGGAAGTCTTGAGAAATATGTAAGATTTTAATACCCGCCCCCCAAAAAGGAGGCCAAATATTGAGTGCGAACTTTACAATTCCTGGTTTGTATATCTTCGCTAGTCGCCTATTCATCGCTATCCCTGCCCTCTCCAAGCTTAATGTTACACAATTGTAACTGGTCAGAGCTGTAATATAATGGACCTGTTTCTAATTTACAAAAAGATTCTATTAACCCTTTGAAGTTCGTGGTTTAATGTTCCGAACGCTTATCCTATAATGGTAGGAAGATTGAATTCTGTTAAATCGCTGCAGATGATCCAACGGGAAAGTATATGTCAGATAATAATCAGGCGCTGAAGGATGCGGGTTTAAAAGTAACCCTTCCGAGGCTAAAAATTCTAGAAGTACTTCAGCAGCCAGACTGCCAGCACATCAGTGCTGAAGATTTGTACAAAAAGTTGATTGATCTAGGTGAAGAAATTGGCCTAGCAACTGTTTACCGAGTTCTAAACCAGTTCGACGATGCTGGTATTGTAACTCGTCACCACTTTGAAGGTGGAAAGTCAGTCTTCGAATTATCGACTCAACATCACCACGACCACCTAGTGTGCCTAGACTGTGGTGAGGTAATTGAATTTTCTGACGATCTTATTGAAGAACGTCAAAAAGAGATTGCAGCTAAGTACAATGTCACACTAACAAACCACAGCTTATACTTGTACGGCAAGTGTAGCGATGGTGGTTGTAAAGACAATCCAGATGCACACAAACCGAAAAAATAAGGGTTTGTTAATTTAAAAAGTAAACGCCAGCACATGCTGGCGTTTTTTGTTTCTAGAAGTAAGTACCTTAGACGTCAGCACTTTGGTTACAGAACAAAAGCTACTAAACGCCCATCTTTTTCTCCACAGTCTTGCACATCTATATAGCGCTCTGTGGGAGTAGGTATAAAAAATGCCAGCGTTTGCTGGCATTTTTTCATCATTCTCAGCATTAATCGAGATTATTGATTCTCAATTTTTGCCCAGGTATCACGTAGACCGACCGTGCGGTTGAATACTAGATTATCTGCTGAAGAGTCTTTCGAGTCTGCACAGAAGTAACCCATACGTTCAAATTGGTAACCTTTTTCTGCTTCTGCAGAAGCTAGGCTAGGCTCGACAAAGCCATTGATCACAACTAATGATTCAGGGTTGATAGTAGAAGCAAAATCTTCCGCTGCGCCTGGGTTTGGCACCGTAAATAAACGATCGTACAGACGAATTTCCGCTGGAAGAGCTTTATCAGCTGACACCCAATGAATAACGCCTTTCACTTTACGACCATCTGCTGGGTTTTTACCTAGCGTATCTGCATCGTAAGAACAGAAGATCGTTGTGATGTTGCCTTCGGCATCTTTTTCAACGCGCTCAGCTTTGATCACGTAAGCACCACGTAAACGAACTTCTTTACCTAGCACTAAACGCTTGTACTTTTTGTTCGCTTCTTCACGGAAGTCTTCACGCTCAATCCACAATTCACGCGTGAATGGCACTTCACGCACGCCCATTTCAGGTTTATTTGGGTGGTTGGCAACTGTCAAGTTTTCTACTGCGCCTGCTTCAAAGTTTTCGATAACAACTTTAACAGGATCCAGTACAGCCATTGCACGCGGAGCGTTCTCGTTTAGGTCATCACGAATACAAGATTCTAATGAACTAAACTCGATCATATTTTCTTGCTTCGTTACACCAATACGCTTACAAAACTCACGAATAGATGCAGGTGTGAAGCCACGACGACGCAGACCTGAGACAGTCGGCATACGTGGATCATCCCAACCATTAACCAGTTTTTCAGTAACTAGCTGGTTAAGCTTACGCTTAGACATCACTGTGTATTCAAGGTTTAAACGACTGAACTCGTATTGATGTGGACGGCTTTCGATCGTGATGTTGTCTAGAACCCAATCGTACAGACGACGGTTATCCATGAATTCAAGCGTACAAATAGAGTGCGTAATGCCTTCTAATGCATCAGAAATACAGTGCGTAAAGTCGTACATTGGGTAAATGCACCACTTATCACCAGTTTGGTGGTGCGTAGCAAAACGCACACGGTATAAAACTGGATCGCGCATGACCATGAATGAAGAACCCATGTCGATTTTAGCACGAAGACACGCTTTACCTTCTTCAAATTCACCAGCGCGCATTTTTTCAAACAACGCCAAGTTCTCTTCAACAGAACGGTCACGGTATGGACTTGGTTTACCTGGCGCCTTTAGTGTGCCGCGGTATTCACGAATTTGCTCTGGACTTAGCTCATCTACGTACGCTAAGCCTTTGTTAATCAATTCAATTGCATATTCGTAAAGCTTATCGAAGTAGTTTGATGAGTAACATACTTCACCACTCCACTCAAAGCCCAACCAGTTTACATCTTTCTTGATAGACTCAACGTATTCGATGTCTTCTTTTTCAGGGTTTGTATCGTCGAAACGCAGATTACATTGACCCTGGTAGTCCTGAGCAATACCGAAGTTCAAACAGATAGACTTAGCATGACCGATATGCAGGTAGCCATTTGGCTCCGGCGGGAATCGAGTATGCACGCTAGTGTGTTTACCATCCGCTAGATCTTTATCAATGATCTGGCGAATAAAGTTTGATGGACGAGCATCAGCTTCACTCATCTATAGCACCTCAAAAATATTAGTATTGTCAGAGAAAACGGAACCCTGTATCCAAGTATGGTTTCACAGAGTACATTGTTCCTAATGATCCACAATTCTAAGCAATTAGACAACAAGAACTCGCTCTAAAACGACAATATTTATCGAGTTAGCGTGAAAGCAAAGCAGATTCAAAGGGCCTAAACGAAAAAAGGCCTCCTGCGGAGGCCTTTTGCGATGTTGTAGTATCAATTGTTTGCAATACCAATAACAAACAATCACACCACTATTAAACAGTTAAGCTGGTAGCTGAACACCACTTAAGTCTTCATCTTTAGATACATTCTTCATCTCACCAGCAACAATCTCTGCTAGTGGACCAAGGATAACTTGTAGGTTGTTTGTACCTAGCTTCACAACTCCCATAGCTCCAAGATCTTTCAGAGTTTTCTCATTGATAACGCTCATATCTTTCACAGAAAGGCGCAAACGAGTAATACAGGCATCGATAGAACTTAGGTTGTCATGACCGCCAAGTGCTTTCAAGTACTGACGAGCAAGCTCTGAAGAATTGCTTGATCCAGCCACGTTAGATGAAGCTTCTTCATCATCTTCACGTCCCGGTGTTTTAAGGCCAAACTTAACAATCACGGTACGGAACACGAAGTAGTAAACCGCAAAGAAACCAAGACCTTGTACAATGAGCATGTACCAGTTTACCGCTAGCGGGTTACGAGTCGACAATACTAAGTCGACTAAACCAGCAGAGAAACCGAAACCTGCAATCCACTGCATTGATGCCGCGATATAAACTGATAGACCAGTCAGCGCTGCGTGAAGAACGTACAGTCCTGGAGCAAGGAACATGAATGCAAATTCAAGTGGTTCTGTTACACCTGTAAAGAATGAAGCAAACGCAGCTGCAATCATGATAGATGCCACTTTCTCTTTATTCTTTGATTTCGCAGTATGGTACATCGCTAGAGCAGCGCCTGGTAAACCAAACATCATGATTGGGAAGAAGCCCGCTTGGTACATCCCCGTAACACCTACCGTTGCCGTGCCTTCAGCTAATGATTTCGCACCGCCAAGGAAGTTTGGAATGTCATTAATACCAGCAACATCAAACCAGAACACTGAGTTTAGTGCATGGTGCAGACCAACAGGAATTAGAAGACGGTTGAAGAATGCGTAAACACCTGCACCTGCTTCACCCATACCTTGAATGCTTTCACCAAAACTTACCAGACCGCCGTAAACTGATGGCCAAACGTACATCAGGATGAACGCAATAACGATACCAGCAAAAGACGTTAGGATCGGTACAAGACGCTTGCCAGAGAAAAACGCCAGTGCTTTGTGCAGCTCTACGTGAGAAAAACGGTTGTACAACTCAGCAGAAACAATACCAACCAAGATACCGACGAACTGGTTATTGATTTTACCAAATGCAGCAGGTACTTCACTTGGGTCAATGCCTTGAATTTGTGATACTGCACCAGGGGCCAAAAGCGTTGTGACAACTAAGAAGCCCACGAAACCTGAAAGTGCAGCGGCGCCATCTTTGTCTTTAGACATTCCGTAAGCAACACCAACAGCGAACAATACTGACATATTGTCAATGATCGCTGCACCAGCTTTAATAAGAAATGCAGCAAGTGCACTGTTTGCGCCCCAGCCATTTGGGTCGATCCAGTAGCCAATACCCATGAGTATTGCTGCTGCAGGAAGTGTGGCAACCGGCACCATAAGCGCCTTACCCACCTTCTGGAAGTATCCGAGAATGTTCACCTTAAGTTCCCCCTATAGGATTAGATGTTATGTTGAATGACTTATTTCAGCCGTCCAATTTAGTCATCCTAAGTTTATGATATTAATTTTGCTCCGCAAATTAAAAGCTCACCGTTTGTGATCATAATCACCACAATTTGCCCTTTCGGAAGGTTTTTGCTAGCGAGATCATAAAACTTATTTTATTATACGAAAAAATGGCGTTTTAAAGATAATATTCTCGCACTTTATGCAAGGCAGAATCAGTGTTATTTTGGTATCTAGGCGGGTAAATCACTGTAACTTTGCTCTGAAAAAGAATCATAAAAAACCATACAATTATTACTTTTCAGTTAGTTACTATGACAATAACATCGATAAAACGCGACTTGCTGTATGTGACTCGTTATCTAATTCAGTGATACAAACTAAGTACCCATATGACTGAAGCAGTCTCTACTTAGATAACGATATAGAAATTGAATTCTCATCTATAAGGACTAGCTGACTATGTACGCGCTAAGTAACTGTAAAATTTATACCGGTAGTGATGTTCTTACCGATCATGCGGTCATCATCGAAAACGATCTTATTCAATCTATTGTGCCGGTTTCTGAGCTACCTCAAAGCATCGAAGTAAAAGACCTTGCAGGCGCTAATCTAAGTCCAGGCTTTATCGATCTGCAGTTGAACGGTTGTGGCGGTGTAATGCTAAACGATGCAATTACCCCTGAAACCATGCAAATCATGCACCAGGCAAACCTCAAATCTGGCTGTACTAGCTTCCTGCCAACACTCATTACGTCATCTGATGAAGATATGCGAACTGCAATTGCCGCAGCTCGTGAGTACCACAACAAGTATCAAAATCAATCGCTTGGTTTACACCTCGAAGGTCCTTACCTTAACGTCGCGAAAAAAGGCATCCATAACGTCGATTTTATTCGCCCATCAGACGAAAGCATGATCGACCTTATCTGCGCAAACGCCGATATCGTAGCGAAAGTAACGCTAGCACCTGAGCATAACGACCCAGAGCATATTGCGCGATTAAAGGCTGCTGGCATCGTGGTTTCAATTGGCCACACAAATGCAACCTACGCCGAAGCACGTAAAAGCTTTGAAGCAGGCATTACTTTTGCCACACACCTCTTTAATGCAATGACACCAATGGTTGGTCGTGAACCAGGAGTTGTTGGTGCAATTTACGATACTCCTGACGTATACGCTGGCATTATTGCTGATGGTTTTCACGTCGACTACGCAAACATCCGAATTGCTCATAAAATCAAAGGTGAAAAGCTTGTTTTGGTGACGGATGCCACAGCTCCAGCAGGTGCTAACATTGATCACTTTATTTTTGTCGGTAAGAAAGTATATTACCGAGATGGTAAGTGTGTTGATGAAAATGGCACGCTAGGCGGCTCAGCTTTGACAATGATTGAAGCAGTTCAGAATTCAGTTGAGCACGCGGGGATCGCTTTAGACGAAGCTCTACGAATGGCCACGTTATACCCAGCAACAGCAATTGGTGTTGAGGATCGCCTTGGCCGAGTTCGAAAAGGGATGGTTGCAAACCTGACTATTTTCGATCGTGACTTTAAAGTAAAAGCGACGGTTGTTAACGGACAATACGAGCAAAATTAAGCATGAATGGCGGACAGATTGGTAATGTAGATTTAGTAAAACAGCTTAACAGCGCTGCGGTATATAGGCTGATTGATCAGCAAGGTCCTATCTCCCGTATTCAAGTCGCGGACGTGAGTCAGCTCGCGCCTGCTAGTGTTACCAAAATAACCCGCCAACTTTTAGAGCGCGGCCTTATTAAGGAGGTCGCCCAACAAGCTTCAACTGGTGGTCGTCGTGCGATCTCTTTGACTACTGAAGTCAAACCTTTTCATTCGATTGCCGTTCGCTTAGGTCGAGATTACGTACAGTTCAGTTTATACGATTTAGGTGGTACCGCGCTGGCAGAAGATCAGCATGAATTGCACTACACTAACCAAGCAGACTTAATCGCAGGGCTTATCGATTTATTAAAAGATTTCGTAAGCCGTTGCGAAGACAAAATTGATCAACTCATCGCTATCGGCATCACTTTACCGGGCCTTGTTAACCCAACAACTGGCGTGGTCGAATACATGCCTAATACCGATATCGATAATCTTGCTCTCGGTGAAATTGTTGGAGAGAAGTTTAATACAGCATGCTTTGTTGGCAACGACGTACGTGGCATGGCGTTGGCTGAGCACTACTTTGGAGCAAGCCAAGACTGCCAGGATTCTATTTTGGTTAGCGTCCACCGCGGTACTGGCGCAGGTATTATCGTTAACGGCCAGGTTTTTCTTGGTTTTAACCGCAACGTCGGTGAAATTGGTCATATCCAAATTGACCCGCTTGGTGAGCAATGCCAATGTGGAAACTTTGGCTGTTTAGAAACCGTAGCTGCAAACCCAGCGATTATTCAACGAGTGAAGCAACTGATTACTCAAGGATACGAATCAAGCTTAACCGACCTTGAAAACATCACAATTGAAGCGGTATGTCAGCACGCAATGAATGGTGATGAACTTGCGAAACAGAGTTTAGTGCGAGTGGGCAACCAGCTAGGTAAAGCGATTGCGATTACGGTTAACTTATTTAATCCACAGAAAATTGTAATTGCTGGCGATATTACTGCAGCACAAGATATTCTTTTCCCTGCAATTCAACGCAACGTAGAGAATCAATCTCTTAAAACTTTCCATAACGACCTCCCTATCGTGGCTTCTCACATTGATAAGCAGCCAACGATGGGCGCATTTGCGATGATTAAACGCGCTATGCTGAACGGAGTTTTGTTACAAAAGTTACTGGAAGACTAAGTTTATACAACCAATTGAGTTACAATCTCGGGCTGTGTTTTCACAGCCCGTTTTTGTATATCAGGAATACAGCTTAACAGTATGGAAATTATTCTAATTACAGCCGCTTTTTTAGCTGGTTTTATTGCGCTTAAATGCAGCCTCCCTCCCCTCGTTGGTTTTCTACTAGCTGGATTTGGCTTGCATGCATTTGGTTACCAAAGCAATGACGTTATCGTCACTCTCGCAGATCTTGGTGTTACTCTTCTTCTGTTTACTATTGGACTCAAACTCGATGTAAAAACCCTGCTGTCCAAAGAAATATGGGGAGGGGCAACCGCCCACAACATACTCTCTACCGCTTTTTTTACCCTAGCGTTATCCGGCTTAAAACTACTGGGCTTGACTTCGCTAGCCAGTATGGACGGCAGCCAAATCCTGCTTTTAGCTTTTGCACTATCGTTCTCTAGTACCGTTTTTGCCGTAAAAGCATTGCAAGAAAAAGGCGAAATGAACGCGACCTACGGCACACTCGCGATAGGTATTTTGGTTATGCAAGATATTTTTGCCGTAGTATTCCTGACTGCTTCAACCGGAAAAGTCCCAGAATGGTATGCCATCGGTTTGTTCGCACTGCCTTTCCTTCGTCCCCTATTTTATAAGCTGCTCGATAAAGTTGGCCACGGCGAAATGCTGGTGCTATTCGGTATTTTCTTCGCGCTTGTTGTCGGTGCTGGGCTATTCGAGTTGGTCGGGATGAAACCAGACTTGGGCGCGCTAATTTTAGGCATGCTACTCGCAGGTCACCCAAAAGCCTCAGAACTATCCAAGTCATTATTCAATATGAAGGAGCTCTTTTTAGTCTGCTTCTTTTTAAACATTGGTTTATCCGCCTCATTGAGCGTGAATGGCGTCGTTCTCGCCCTGCTATTTATCTTACTGCTACCAATCAAAGGACTCTTGTACTTCGTCACTATTAATCATTTTAAGTTTCGAGTACGTACCTCTTTGCTCGCCTCTTTATCACTATTTAACTACAGTGAGTTTGGTCTTATTGTTGCAGGGTTGGCCTATAAAATGGGCTGGATGCCAAGTGATATGCTTGCTGCGATTGCGGTTGCGGTGTCGGTATCCTTTGTAATTTCCGCGCCACTTAACCGCCTTAGCCATAAAATTTATCAACATTCAGGTAAGTGGCTGCAAGAGACAGCGGTAGAAAAGCTCAATCAACGCGACCAACTCATCAACCCAGGTCATGCCCAAGTATTGATCTTAGGTATGGGGCGTATTGGAACGGGCGCTTATGATGAGCTACGCTCACGCTATGGCAAAATTTCATTGGGTATAGAAATTCGTGAAGACGCTGCACATCATCATCGTTCAGAAGGAAGAAATGTGATTTCTGGTGATGCCACCGACCCGGATTTCTGGGAGCGAATTTTAGATACAGGTCATGTAAAACTGGTTCTGCTTGCAATGCCACATCATCAAGGTAACCAAACAGCACTTGAGCAGCTTAAACGCAGAAAATATAAGGGGCAAATTGCCGCTATCGCCGAATACCCAGATCAATTGGAAGGCTTACTTGAAAATGGCGTTGACGCAGCATTCAATATATATAGTGAAGCTGGTAGCGGTTTTGCTCGACACGTCTGTAAACAACTTCAGCCTAAATTCACACCAATTAAATAAGCAACAGCACTGATATTTTTTGAAAGGCTTTCTATTGATAGAAAGCCTTTTTTGTATAGTTTTTATACCAAACCTTGATCTCATTCACCAAAACAACGATTGAGTTAAATATTTTCCATACAACAAGGCCTTTTATCATTTTTTTAATCACAAAACGTTGCTTTTTTTATTAGTAATGGCAAATTTAAACCATACCGATTAGAAATTGTTTAGTTTAGTAAGGATGTAGTATGTGTTCAGTATTTGGCATTTTAGACATTAAAAGCGATGCAGCCGCATTGCGCCCTATCGCATTAGAGATGTCGAAAAAACTTCGTCACCGTGGCCCAGACTGGTCTGGGATTTACTCTTCAGAGCGTGCTATTTTAGCGCACGAGCGCTTGGCGATTGTTGGTCTAAATAGTGGTGCACAGCCGCTATACAGCCCTGATAAGAAGCTCATCCTTGCCGTCAATGGTGAAATCTACAACCATAAAGAAATTCGTGCTCGTTACGAAGGAAAGTACGAATTTCAAACCGATTCAGACTGTGAAGTCATTCTTGCACTTTACCAAGATATGGGTGCAGATCTCCTTGAAGAACTAAACGGTATTTTCGCTTTTGTGCTCTACGACGAAGAAAAAGATGAGTATTTAGTCGGCCGTGACCATATTGGTATTATCCCTCTTTATCAAGGTCACGATGAGCATGGTAACTACTATGTGGCATCAGAGATGAAGGCTCTTGTTCCAGTATGTAAAACAGTAAGTGAATTCCCTCCTGGTAGCTACTACAGCTCTAAAGATACTCAGCCAACACGTTACTATGTTCGTGACTGGAACGAGTACGCAGCAGTACAAGGTAACAGCACTAGCAAAGAAGAATTGACGGAAGCGCTAGAAGCGGCTGTTAAACGCCAACTAATGACTGACGTGCCTTACGGTGTGCTTCTTTCAGGTGGTCTAGATTCTTCTATTACATCTGCGGTAGCAAAACGCTTTGCAGCGATGCGTATTGAAGATGATGAAAAGTCTGAAGCTTGGTGGCCTCAACTGCACTCTTTTGCGGTTGGCCTAGAAGGCGCGCCTGACCTGAAAGCCGCTCGCGAAGTTGCCGACCAAATTGGTACCGTTCACCACGAAATGACGTACACGATTCAAGAAGGTTTGGACGCGATTCGTGACGTGATTTACCACATTGAAACGTATGACGTGACGACTATCCGCGCATCAACACCTATGTTCTTAATGGGTCGTAAGATCAAAGCGATGGGTATCAAGATGGTATTGTCTGGTGAGGGCGCTGACGAAATCTTTGGTGGCTACCTTTACTTCCACAAGGCGCCAAACGCGAAAGAGTTCCACGAGGAGACAGTGCGTAAACTGCTTGCTCTGAACATGTTCGACTGTGCTCGTGCTAACAAGTCGCTGGCAGCATGGGGAGTTGAAGGACGCGTACCTTTCCTAGATAAAGAGTTCATAGATGTAGCAATGCGCTTGAACCCAGCAGACAAGATGTGTGGCAACGGTAAAATGGAGAAACACATCCTTCGTGAGTGCTTCGAGCACTACCTGCCAGAATCGATCGCATGGCGTCAAAAAGAGCAATTCTCTGATGGCGTTGGCTACAGCTGGATCGATACGCTGAAAGAAGTAGCGGAACAGAAAGTGACAGACCAGCAGATGGAAACAGCTCAATATCGATTCCCATACAACACGCCAACGACAAAAGAAGGCTACGTGTACCGTGAAATCTTTGAAGAGTTATTCCCACTTCCATCAGCAGCAGAGTGTGTACCAGGAGGCCCTTCAGTAGCGTGTTCTTCAGCGAAGGCGATTGAATGGGATGAATCGTTCCAAAACTGTGTTGACCCATCAGGTCGTGCAGTACAGACCGTTCACAACGATTCATACTAATTCTCTACGATAAAGATAAGGGTTGGTTCGTCCAACCCTTTTAAAACAGACAAAAAATTAGATACGATCAAAAAGAGGTGCTTTTGCACCTCTTTTTATGTTTGATGGAATTAGGCTATTTTAAATCTAAATCACTATTGTCTATGCTGACAGGCACACGCTTGGTGATCATCTGAACTAGCATAATTGAGCGTTTCTCACCATCTTGTTCTTGGAAGATGGCATCTATGCCCGCAAATTGACCGCTTTTAACTCTAATTTGATCGCCTGGTTTTGGCATGCATTCAGAAACGGTATTGTCATTACAACACTTTTCTAGCTGCATCAATTCGAAGACCAAGTCACCTTGAACTTCTTTCGGTTGAGCACCAAAACGCACAAAGTCAACAACACCTCGAGTAGAGCGGACTGAGGTGAAGTTTGGCCCTTGCTCATAATCAAAGTAAGCGAATACGTAACAAGGAAACAGCGGTTCCTCGACTTTTTGTCTTTTCCCGCGCAAAATCTTCTCAACTTCTACAGTTGGATAAAAGCACTCTACACCTTGATTTTCAAGGTGTTGTTTCGCCCTAACCTGCTCCCCACGTTTACAATAAAGTAGATACCAACGTTTCATCTTTTTACTAGCCAATTCTATTTTGTTTTTATCCTAGCATTAAGCCAAAGTTGAGTCATTGATATTCAGTTTATCTATAAAAGTATGATTATACATCGCTCGCATTAACGACATTTTTCAGCAACTTACGATAAAGAAGTCCATAGGCAAAAATGGAAATTAAGTTTGTAACACAACCAATACACCATCATATAATCTGCAAATCCAATCAAAAACAGCCACTTAACAAACAAAAATAGTTGAATGGCAAAATTTTATTATTTGTCACTCGTTGAATTGCATTGTATACGTAGAAGTCGTTAAAAAATGTAATAACTATTATTAGAAGAGCTTATGTCAAACCAACATCAATATTTTGGTCATCCACGTGGCCTGTTCTTATTGTTCGGTACTGAACTGTGGGAACGCTTTTCTTACTACGCAATGCGTGCCATTCTCGTGCTTTACCTCACCGATACAACAATGAACGGCGGCCTTGGCTGGTCAACCAAAGACGCATTAGACCTATACGGCATATACACAGGGCTTGTGTATATCACGCCTCTTATTGGTGGTTACCTAGCAGATAACTATTTAGGTCAACGTCGCTCAATTTTGCTTGGTGGCGCGTTAATGGCAATCGGCCAGTTTACTCTTGCACTTCCTGCTGATGCTTTAGGTATTGGTTCGCTACACAGTTTCTATTTAGGTCTTGGCCTACTTATCACTGGTAACGGTCTCTTTAAGCCAAATATCTCAACCATGGTTGGCGACCTTTATCAAGAAGGTGACAACCGTCGTGACGGCGCATTCACTATCTTTTATATGGGTATCAACTTAGGTGCATTACTTGCCGGCGTCGTTTCTGGCTCTGTGACAACCTCTTACGGTTGGAAAGCAGGCTTTGTTGCCGCTGGTGTGGGTATGCTGGTTAGCCTAGTGATGCAAATGGTACTGGCTCAATCATGGCTTGGTGATATTGGTCGCGAACCAGCGGCGAAACGAGATCTAAACAACAAAAACGCCACCACGAAGCAGCCACTCACCAAAGAAGAAGTGAATCGACTAAAAGTAATTCTGGTCATGAGCTTATTCACTATTGTCTTCTGGGCAGGCTTTGAACAAGCTGGTGGTCTGATGAACATCTACACTCAACAATATACTGATCGCATGATTGGTGGTTTCGAAGTTCCTGCTGCGTGGTTCCAATCACTAAACCCATTTTTCATTATTACTCTAGCGCCAGTTCTGGCTGTCCTTTGGGTAAAATTGGGTAAACGTGAACCTACTTCGCCAGTGAAGTTTGCGATGGCACTATTTTTCTTGGCGATTGGTTTCCTTTGTATGGTTGGCGCAGTGCTAGAACAAGGTGGAGATACAACAGTAAAAACATCGATGTTATGGTTGGTCGGCGCTTTCTTCTTCCACACATTAGGCGAGCTGTGTTTATCACCAATTGGTCTTTCATTGGTGACTAAATTAGCACCGCTTCGCTTAGCTTCACTTATGATGGGTGCATGGTTTGGCTGTAATGCGATTGCTAACTATGTTGCGGGCTATGTGGGCTCTCACGTAGGCGAGTTAGGCGCTATGGCTATCTTTAGTGGTATTGCGGTCAGTGCAACCGTAAGTGGCGTAATTTTGCTCCTATTCTCTAATACACTCGTTCGCTGGATGCATGGCGCTGAAAATACGCACAGCACGGCAGAGCAAGTAGAAGAGCAGCAAGTACAAGTTGCTTGATCGCTCAACTAAACGTAGAAAGGGTCGCTATTGCGACCCTTTTTTGTATCTAAAGTTTAGATTGAACTAACTCAACCATCATCTCGATATGAAGTGCACTGTCGTTCAAACAAGGGATGTAGGTAAAGTTTTCACCACCTGCTTCAAGGAAAATCTCTTTACACTCTTCCGAGATCTCTTCCAACGTCTCTAAACAATCTGACGAAAATGCAGGGGTCACAACATTAATATTTTTCACACCCTTTGCAGGAAGTGCCTCTAGGGTCTTATCGGTATAAGGTTGAAGCCACTCTTCTCTCCCAAATCGGGACTGATACGTCATGCCAATTTGTTGTTCGCTTAAACCTAACGCTTCCCCAAGCAAGCGAGTCGTCTCTTCACAATGCTGTGGGTAAACATCACCATTGTCAGCATAGCGTTTTGGAATACCATGATAAGAACACAGCAGGTAATCTCCTTGACCATTCTTTTGCCAATGTTCACGAACTGAGTGCGCTAACGCTTCAATATATTTTGGGTGATTGTAATAATCACGAATAAAGATAAAGCCTGGCATCACAGGCAGGTTCTTAAATGCTTTAGTGATTCCGTCAGAAACCGCTGCCGTTGTTGTGCCCGAGTATTGCGGATACAAAGGTAAAACAATGACTTCATCAACGCCTTGCGCCAATAGGGCTTCAAAGCCTGATTGCAAACTTGGGTTACCATACGTCATACCAAGCTCTACAGGTATATCAAGCTTTTGTGCCAACTTTTCCGTTTGGCGTTTAGAGTACACCATCAACGGCGAGCCCTCTTCCATCCATACTGATTGATAGAGTTTGGCAACTTTAGGAGCTCGGATAGGAAGGATAACGCCGTGCAATAGTGGACACCAAAGCCATCGAGTCATGTCTACCACTCGGTGATCATGAAGAAACTGACTTAAAAAGCGCTTTACGGCAGGAGCGGTTGGTGCGTCAGGAGTTCCCAGGTTAACTAGGAGTACACCCTGTTTATTATTCTCTTTCATAACATCCTATTCATGGTAAACGGCTTGGTTCATATATTTAAGTAACCTCGAAGTAACGAATAGCCGAGCTGAAGTTAATTAGATATATGTTTACGAGTAAACTAAAAAAAGCGACCACTTGGGCCGCTTTCAATATATCAAAATATTAAATTTTTGACTTCAGCAAATTAAGATAGTGCTTTCTCGATATCCGCACTAACTTCAGCTACTTGCTTAGTACCATCAAACTTAAGGTACTTAGTCTTTCCTGCTTCAGCTTCTTTGCCGTAGTAGTTGATTAGCGGTGCAGTTTGCTCGTGGTAAACACCTAGACGAGCACGTACTGTTTCTTCTTTGTCGTCATCACGAACAACAAGATCTTCACCAGTTACATCATCTTTACCTTCCACTTTAGGCGGGTTGTAAACCACGTGGTAAGTACGACCAGAAGGAAGGTGAGCACGACGACCAGCCATACGCTCAACAATCACATCGTCTGCAACGTCAAATTCGATAACGTAGTCTACGTCTACGCCCATTTCTTTTAGGCCGTCAGCTTGAGGGATAGTACGTGGGAAACCATCTAGTAGGAAACCGTTTGCACAGTCTTCTTGAGCGATGCGCTCTTTGATAAGACCAAGGATGATTTCATCAGAAACTAGCTGACCAGCGTCAATAACAGCTTTAGCTTGTTTACCAAGCTCTGTACCTGCTTTGATAGCAGCACGAAGCATATCACCAGTAGAGATTTGTGGAATACCGTATTTTTCCATGATGAAGTTTGCTTGTGTGCCTTTACCTGCACCTGGAGCACCTAGAAGAATGATGCGCATGATTTATCCTCTTTAATATTTAAGATTTATACCGAAGCTCACAATAGCTGACCTCTTAGACATCAAACCTGAGAAGCACCTGCAACGATAAGTTTCGGTATAACGTATATAGGCGAGCAAAAATACACGCCTTATTACTCACATTCAAGTCGCAGATTCTATCACAGGTTCTCTGAGCAAAGAGTGTATTAAGACTAAAGAATGTTAACAGTACCCTCTTTCACGCCCTATTGATTATTAACTCAGCACTTGAGATGCAAAATTTTGCGACAACAAACAAAAAGCTCGCGAAATGCGAGCTTTTTGATTTGCAGAGGTTATTACACCTTAGTCAAAAGTTGATTAACGGCTCCTAAGAACTCTGTTGGATCCTCAATAGAGCCTCGCTCCGCTAGCATTGCCTGACCAAGCAGAACTTCAACCCAGCGACCAAACGCTTCTTCATCGGCTTCGTCAGCCATACGCTTAACCAATTCGTGCTCAGGGTTTAGCTCAAAGATGTATTTCACTTCCGGCACAGCTTGACCAGCTGCCGCAAGAAGCTTCGCCATTTGAGTGCCCATTTCGTAATCGTCCGTTACCACAACAGCAGGCGTGGATGCGAGTTTGAAGGTCGTACGAACTTCTTTCACACGATCGCCTAGGTAAGACTTCGTGCGCTCTACAACCGACTTAAACTCTTCTTCGGTTTCTTTTTGCTTCTCTTTTTCTGCTTCATCTTCAAACTGACTTAGATCAAGCCCAGCCTTAGTGATTGACTGGAACTGTTTACCATCAAACTCAGTTAAGTAGTTCATCAGCCACTCATCAATGCGGTCGTACATCAAGATAACTTCAATGCCTTTCGCTTTGAACTGTTCTAAGTGAGGGCTGTTTTTCGCAGCTGCATAGCTGTCTGCCGTCAAGTAGTAGATCTTATCTTGACCTTCTTTCATGCGCTCAACGTAAGACGCCAAGCCCACAGTTTGCTCAGAAGAATCCACTTCAGTTGAAGCAAAGCGCAATAAACCTGCAACTTTCTCTTTGTTTGCAAAGTCCTCCGCAGGGCCCTCTTTCATCACAAGACCAAACTCTTTCCAGAATGATTGGTATTTCTCTTCGTCATTCTTGGCCATACGCTCGAGCATCGTTAGCACGCGCTTAGTACAAGCATTACGTAGAGACTGAGTCACTTTATTGTCTTGTAAAATCTCACGCGATACGTTTAGCGGTAAATCGTTTGAGTCTATTAAACCACGTACGAAGCGTAAGTATGACGGCATAAATTGCTCTGCATCGTCCATAATGAATACGCGCTGTACGTACAGTTTCAAGCCTGATTTGTGGTCGCGGTTCATCATATCCCAAGGTGCTTTCGATGGGATGTATAGTAAGCTCGTGTAGTCGTTTTTACCTTCTACACGGTTATGACTCCAGACCAAGGGATCGGCAAAGTCATGTGATACGTGTTTGTAGAACTCTTGATACTCTTCTTCTGAAATATCAGATTTGTTACGCGTCCACAGTGCTTGGGCTTTGTTGATTTGCTCCCACTTCTTCTCATCTGTTTCCTTGCCTTCGTCATCACGAACGACAGTTTGGATTGAAACAGGAATGCCGATGTGATCAGAGTACTTACTGATAACGTCACGTAGACGCCACTCATTCAAAAACTCTTTACCCTCTTCACGCATATGAAGAATGATGTCGGTACCACGTGACTCTTTGGTAATGTTTTCGATGGTGTACTCACCTTCACCCGCTGAGTGCCATTGTACCGCTTCATCAGCGGCTAGACCCGCAGCGCGAGTGCGCACGGTAACGGCGTCAGCTACGATAAATGCCGAGTAGAAACCAACACCAAACTGACCAATAAGCTGAGAGTCTTTGCTCTGCTCTTCAGATAGCTTTGAGAAAAACTCAGCTGTACCAGATTTTGCGATTGTTCCTAAGTGCTCAATCACATCATCACGGCTCATACCGATACCGTTATCAGAAATGGTTAAGGTATTTGCGCTTTCATCAAACGACAGTTTCACGCAAAGGTCTGCATTACCTTCGTATAGATCTGGGTTAGATAACGCCTGAAAGCGCAGTTTGTCTGATGCATCTGATGCGTTAGAGATCAGCTCGCGCAAAAAGATCTCTTTATTTGAATAAAGAGAATGGATCATTAAGTGCAGTAGTTGTTTTACTTCTGATTGAAAACCACGAGTTTCTTTATTTTGAGATACGGTTTCGCTCATGTGTGCTCCATAACATCTAAACTAATTGGCTTTTTCATAGGGACAAGTTTGTGACTTTCCCCTTGAAATCACCTTACCGAGATGTCATTTAACATGTGGCTGACAAATGTAAATTCAAGGTCAATATTGCTAAAAACGGTGTTTTTTTAGAAAATTTTAATTATCCTACCCGTCTAAAAGCATCTAAAATGTCGTGCGCACTCCAAGCGCCCCGGTAATTTTGTGACATAAATCACCATAATTACAACATCATCCATCTAAGAAGAACTAAATGACTAACATTGGCACCAAATTTCTACTTGCTCAAAGGTTCACCTTTGATCCAAATAGTAATTCGCTCGCTGACCAACAAAACGGCAACGACGTTGTACGATTAGGAAGCAACGAAAGCCGTATACTTCTGATGTTGGCAGAGAGACCAAACGAAGTTTTAACCCGTAACGAGCTTCACGAGTTTGTTTGGCGTGAGCAAGGTTTTGAGGTGGATGACTCAAGCCTGACTCAAGCGATTTCTACTCTGCGTAAGATGTTGAAGGATTCAACAAAATCTCCAGAGTTTGTTAAAACGGTACCTAAACGTGGCTACCAACTCATTTGTTCAGTGGAACGCTTGAGCCCATTTTCTACTGACTCTAACACTGACGCTGAAGAAACCGCTTCTGAACAAGAAGCGCCAGCAGTGGAGTTAGAAGCGAGCGATATGCCACCGACAGAGGTAGTGACCGATACTACTGCTGATATTGAGCCTCAAGTAGAGCCGACTAAAACTCAGCCGAAGCCAGCATCTAACACGATTAACTGGCTACCGCGTGTCATTATCTTTTTGTCTCTGCTGCTTCCTGTTTGCGTATTGTTATTCACGAACCCTGCGGAATCCCAATTCCGTCAAATTGGTGAGTATCAAAATGTACCAGTGATGACACCTGTAAATCACCCTCAAATCAACAACTGGTTGCCTTCAATAGAGCAATGCATTGAGCGCTACGTGAAGCACCATGCAGAAGACTCGTTGCCAGTAGAAGTGATTGCCACTGGTGGACAAAATAACCAGCTGATTCTGAACTACATTCATGACAGTAACCACTCTTACGAGAACGTAACACTGCGTATTTTCGCAGGTCAAAACGATCCAACAGACATCTGCAAATAAAGGAGGCCAATATGAAGATTAAATTAGCATCTGCGGTTTTGGCCGTATCCGTTCTTTTCAGTAGTTGGTTGTATTGGGGAAGTGACCTAAAAGTGGAGCAGCTCCTCACAGCAAACGAATGGCAGTCGACCATGGTGACAGTCATTACAGACAGCTTGCCTGACGATACTGTCGGCCCACTACGCCGAGTTAATGTTGAATCAAACGTGAAATATCTCCCTAATGGTGACTATATTCGCGTAGCAAATATAAAACTATTCGCTCAAGGTTCAACCGCAGAATCAACGATAAATATCTCGGAAAAAGGCCGCTGGGAAGTAAGTGACAACTATTTGTTGGTCTCGCCTTCGGAGTTTAAAGATATTTCATCTTCTCAATCAAAAGACTTTTCCGAAGCACAGCTACGTTTAATTACTCAAATTTTTAAGCTAGATGCAGAGCAAAGTCGTCGTATTGACGTCGTGAACGAAAAAACACTATTGCTCACTAGCTTGAACCACGGTTCTTCGGTACTGTTTAAAAACTAATTTTGATTGGATGATAAGGGGGCAAGACGCCCCCTTTGTTTTGCTTATGGATTGGCTAGATACCACTACTCTCTTTTTCGGTTCACTAATCGCCAACACGCTGGCTTCACTTTCCGGTGGCGGAGCAGGCTTGCTTCAATTCCCTTTACTCATCTTTCTCGGCTTACCGTTCTCCGTTGCGCTAGGCACACATAAGGTGGCTTCGGTCGCTTTAGGCTTAGGCGCAGCAAGCACGCATTTAAGATCAGGCACTATTAAATGGAAAGTCGCGCTCTACCTTATCTTGTCCGGCAGTATTGGCGTGATTTTAGGGGCTAACTTAATTGTACAGATCCCTGATGGTATCGCGGAAAAGATGCTCGGCACGATGATCCTAGCGCTGGGTATCTACTCGCGACTTAAGACATCGCTAGGCCAAGCTGAAGTAATACGCAACCGTCATCCTATTGGTTGGGTTATTGGTGGAATTGGCTTACTGTTTATCGGCATCATTAACGGATCTCTTACCGCAGGTTCTGGTTTGCTCGTGACACTATTTTTGGTGCGCTGGTTTGGTTACGACTACAAACAAGCCGTTGCTTACACCATGATTTGTGTCGGCCTGTTTTGGAATGGCATTGGAGGCATTGCCGTCGTACAGGCAGGGGCGCCTATTCACTGGGCTTGGTTACCTGTTTTATTGTTAAGCTCTTTTCTAGGCGGCAGTTTAGGCGCATGGGCCGCGACTCGATACAGTAACAGAGTGATTAAAGTTGCATTCGAAATTCTCACGTTTGCGGTGGGCATCAAGTTGCTGGTTTAAAAAGATTAAAAGGAAAGTTTCATGGATAAAGCAATCATTGATATTTATTACTGCCGCCAGTGCAACTGGATGTTGCGTTCAACTTGGCTATCGCAAGAATTACTGCATACTTTTAGTGAAGAAATAGAAACAATCAGCTTACACCCAGACACAGGTGGTCGCTTCGAAATTTTCTGTAATGGCCAGCAAATTTGGGAACGGAAAAAAGACAGCGGCTTTCCTGAAGCCAAGGTGCTAAAACAGCGCGTTAGAGACATTATCGACCCAGAACGCGATTTAGGACATTCAGACACAAAATAGGGAGCAATTCGCTCCCTATTTTTTTACTTAGTAAAACCGTTAAATCATGGTTTGTGCTAATACTTCGCCTTCTGGCGTTTTTACCGTTAGCTTATTGTCTTCTAGAGTACCAAAGCTTCTCGGTAAGCCATTACGTGGGAATGTCATCGAGCCTGGGTTGAATATAATGGCTCCGTCTTGCATCTCTGCGACGGGAACATGTGTATGACCGTGGGCGATAATATCACCTTCACGCAGTGGCGGCCGTTTTTCAGAGTTGTACAAGTGACCATGAGTCAAAAAGATTCTCTTGCCAGATTCAAGTAGCACCCATGAGTAATCCATCATCATTGGAAACTTTAATAGCATTTGGTCCACTTCACTATCACAGTTGCCACGTACAGAAATAATTTGATCACTGTATTGGTTCAATAAGTCTGCTACCTGTGGAGGGTTGTAGCCTTCTGGAATAGGGTTTCGCGGCCCATGGTTTAGCGTATCTCCTAGCAAAATCAGGTGGTGCGCACCAGAGGCCAAAAATAGATCAATGGTTTCTTTAGTTGCTGGCAAAGAGCCATGCAGGTCTGAGGCAAAAAATAGTTTCACGACATCGTCTCCTCAAAAAGTATGAGGTCATTCTACGGCATTTTTTTAGCAGCTCAACCTACGACGGTTTGAATACTACTGATAGCGCAATGATTCAATGACCATAGGCAAAACATAGAACCATGCTGCATACGCTGTTCCAACCAACACCAGTATCCAAAACACCATCGACATAAATTTTGATTTGGCTAGATGGTGCAGCGGATCGGGCTCTCCGCATCCTGGACATGCATGAGCGCGTTTTGAGATTTGTTTCTCACACACGGGGCAAGAGACTAAAGGCATGATACAGATTCCTCGACATTAGGCTTAGGGCGCAAAGAATAATGGTGAATTAACACATATGCAACCTAACATATATTAAATATTTTAGTTCTTTGTAACAGTCGCTGACTTGAGAAAAAATTCGTTGATTTTTCATTTATATCAACCTATTACACTTCTTCTCGCACCATACCGTTGATAACAATATTGTTATAACTCACCATCCCAATGACCTCGCCACTTTCAATGACCGGCGCTCTGCTTATGCCAAATCGCTCAAACAAACGTGCACAATATTTTACGTTCATATCTGGTTCGACACACAAAGCGGGCTTGGTCATGATTTCATAAATATTTGTGCGCTGAGGAGAACGATTATTCGCCAGCACCTTTTTGGCGATATCATTCATCAACACGATGCCATATTCATCATTATCATCTCGCTTTTTCACCACCAGTGCTTTGACTTGGTATTTTTTCGCTAGCGTTATGCCTTCATAAACTGTCATTAGCCCATCAACCATGACATAAGTAGCCGCCATTACATCTCGAACTCTAATTATCGTTTGACTGCTCATAACTCATCCTCAACCACTTTGGTCAACGTTTCTACTTGATGCGCGACACCGACTGCATCTTCAATATCGATCTGAATAGCAATGCCCTGCCCCGACTCTCTGTCGAATTCACCAACCTCATTAATGGTCTCTAATATGTGTCGAGAAAGATGTTCCTCGACTACAAACAGCAGCACATCTTTTTGCACTTCTAGCGTTAAACCAAAAAACGTTCGCTTTTGATTTAAACCTTGCCCGCGAGCATTGTTAATCACTGTAGCACCGGTCGCACCAGCATCGCGTGCAGCGTCCAACACCTTGTCTGTTTTGCTGTCTTCAACAAACGCAAGTATCAATTTAAAGCGCATTTTCTTCTTCCTCCGAGACGTTTTTATTCAGCCACTGGGTTATTTGCGCATAGCCCATCACAGAGATCATAGGAAATAGACTGGCAAACGCGATCAAGCCAAAGCCATCAATCATTGGGTTTCTTCCAGGGACGGTCGAAGCAAGCCCTAACCCTAATGCAGTTACAAGTGGGACAGTGACGGTAGAAGTTGTTACGCCTCCAGAATCGTAGGCGAGTGGAACAATAAGCTTAGGAGCGTAAAACGTTTGAATCACAACGACGATGTAACCCGCGATGATGTAATAATGAATGGGATCGCCCACGACAATCCGGTAACTACCTAATGCAATACCAATTGCCACCCCAAACGCAACGGCTACGCGCAAGCCGTTAATACTGATACTGCCTCCAGAGACTTGGTTTGCTTTTATCGCTACAGCGATTAAAGAAGGCTCTGCAATCGTGGTACTAAAGCCTATAAAAAAGGCGAAGGTGTAAACCCAATAATAGTCGACCCACATTAAGGCTTTCCCTACCGATACTTTGAACTCTTGTAAAAACTCCGGCGCCGTTAATTGCACAGCCATCGTCTCCCCAAGTGGAAACAATGCCATTTCTAATCCAAGTAAAAAAAGAGCTAGCCCGAGAATCACATAAACGAACCCAAGCAAAACTTTCTTAAGGTTGCTAACAGGACGCCTTAACACCGCTAACTGAAAACCAAAAATAATGCTGGCGATGGGAACGACGTCTCGAACGGTCGATAATAAAGTGTCTAGGAAATGATCAATTGAAATCATGTTACGACCATTCCGTAAACCATCACAAACATCATCGGTAACAGCGAGGCAAAAGCGATTAAACCAAAGCCATCCACCATAGGGTTGCGCCCTTTAATAGAAGACGCTAAACCGACGCCCAGTGCAGTGACCAAAGGTACTGTTATGGTGGACGTGGTTACACCTCCGGAATCGTAAGCGACGCCAATAATGGCTTCAGGTGCAAACCACGTCAGTATTACAACGCCTACATAGCCACCAATGATCATGTAATGAATCGGCCACCCTTTTAAGATACGCAAAACGCCGATAACGATGGCTATCCCCACAGAGAGAGCTACTGTTACTCGAAGTCCTTCTCCGTAATCCTGCATGGACTGCTCTGAGTTAGCGATCATTCCGCCCTCTGCCGCAACTTCTGAGGCTTCTTCCGCTACCGCGGTCAATGCAGGTTCAGCTATCGTGGTGCCAAACCCCAAACAAAACGCAAAGACTAATAACCAAAACACACTGCCTTTTTTTGCAAAGGCTTGAGCCATACTCTCTCCGATAGGAAAAAGACCAAGTTCTAGGCCAAAGATAAAAAAGGTTAATCCTAAAACGACAAGCAACAAGCCAAAAAGAATGGAGACCAGGTTGGGCAGCGGCTCTTGCAAAACGACTAATTGGAAAAAAGTGATAACAATGATGATGGGTAATAAGTCACGAGCACTATTGAGGAGCGCTCGAAAAAGCGCAACAAATGCTTCCATGCCTATCCTCCTTGATTGTGCAAACTGATTACGCTCGTTCCAATGAGCGATAACTTCTAGTCTGGCATAGATTTCACTCTTCTACCGTGAATGCACTAGCGCCATCTATAACATTTAGTTACATATTTTCTAATATGTGAAGTTAATAGTATCTCTGCCAGCTTGTCACTATCCCAGAAATAATGGTGTTGAGATGATCAAGCTAAGCACAAAGCGACTATAATGTTCTAATACGTGTACATTCAAAGAGATAACATGAAGATATTACTCACAGGTGGCACTGGGTTTATTGGCTCGGAGTTGCTCAAGCTGCTATCAACTCACCAGGTTATGCTACTTACACGCTCTCCAGAGCGAGCAAAACAACGCCTACAGCATGCTGATCTGGGTAATATCGAATACCTTGACTCGCTCGAGTCGTTCGCCGATCTCAATCACGTTGATGCCGTCATTAATCTTGCAGGTGAGCCTATTGCGGATAAAAGGTGGACCAGCGAGCAAAAAGAAAAAATCTGCAAAAGTCGTTGGAAAATTACCGAGCAAATTGTTGAGCTGATCCACGCAAGCACCGAACCTCCCTCTGTTTTTATTAGTGGCTCGGCAGTTGGCTACTATGGTGATCAACAAGACCATCCGTTTGATGAGTGCTTACATGTTAATCGCGACGACTTTCCTCACGAGGTTTGTGCAAAGTGGGAGCAAATAGCCAAGCGCGCAGAGTCGGAGCAAACTCGGGTTTGTCTAATGAGAACTGGCGTGGTACTCGGCCTTAATGGTGGTGCGTTAGCAAAGATGCTATTACCTTACAAGCTTGGCGTAGGCGGCCCACTTGGGAACGGTAATCAGTACATGCCTTGGATTCACATCCTAGATATGATCCGCGCTATCATGTACTTGCTTGAAACACCACATGCCCACGGTGCATTCAATATGTGCGCCCCCCATCCTGTGACTAATCGTATATTCAGCGGCACACTAGCTAAAACGCTAAAACGTCCGCATATCTTGTTCACGCCTAAATGGGCGATGGAACTCCTAATGGGAGAATCTTCCTGCTTGTTGTTTGATAGCATGAGAGCCAAACCCAAAAAACTCACCGAACTGGGCTTTAAATTTAGCTACTCCAGAATAGAGCCAGCACTCAAGCACTTGCTTCATGACCGGAGCTGATGAATGATGGCTCCAATCAATGTTTCTGAGTCTTAAATTAAATTATGAAAAAGTCGATTCTTATTACGGGTTGTTCAACCGGCATCGGTTACGTGTGCGCTCACGCCCTACAAAACAAGGGATTTAATGTCATTGCATCTTGTAGGAAAGAACAAGATGTCCAGCGCCTAATTAATGAAGGGCTAACCTGCATCAATCTAGACCTAAATAGCCCAGAAAGCATTTCTTCGGGCGTGAAGCAAGCGCTAGAGTTAGCAGAAGGTAAGCTTTACGCAGTGTTCAATAATGGTGCCTATGGTCAGCCCGGAGCACTGGAAGACTTACCCACCGAGGCTCTTCAAGATCAATTTCAGACCAACTTTTTTGGTTGGCACCAGTTGGTCAGAGAGGTGCTTCCTCATATGCGCCAGCAAGGCGAAGGACGCATCATACAAAACAGCTCTGTTCTTGGTTTTGCCGCAATGAAATACCGTGGTGCCTATAATGCATCAAAATTTGCCTTAGAAGGCTGGACAGATACGCTCAGGCTAGAGCTTGCGGATACGAATATCAAAGTGGCATTGATAGAACCAGGACCGATCGAAACTCAATTTAGAAACAATGCATTACGAGCCTTTGAGAAGTGGGTTGATATTGAATCTAGCCCCCATCGTCATGCTTATGAAGGACAAAGAGAGCGACTCAACAACGACAAGTCTAATAATCGATTTGTTTTGCCTGCAGAGTCGTGCATCGCACCAGTTCTTCATGCATTAACTAGCGTTTCACCGAAAATTCGTTATCGAATTACTACACCGACTAAATTATTCGCAGTCTTGAAAAGACTATTACCAACCCGTGTACTTGATAAAATTTTGCGACAGGCTGCATAAAAAAGTTTTGTCGAAATGTAATTTCACCGTAACAATGTGATGTCATTATGAACATGTAGGTTAAAAAAACCTCAACTAAACGAATCAATTTCTACGCAATTCAGCGGGGATTCTTTCGCCCAAAGTGATTGAGTTGCTTAGATTTGGTATCGCCACCCATTACGTTTTGTAGCAATGTTTATACTACTGCGAGGCAACAATGACATTAAATCAGCTTAACTGGCTTAGTGTGGGTGTAGTGTTGACCATGTTCATCCTATTTTGATACCGCACTAACAAATAGCATTAGAATTGCGCTGCTTCGGCAGCGTTTTCTTTTTATCTAACACCTGAGCAGCAATAACCTCACTCTATTACCTCACGTTTTCTCAAAATAGAATGATTCATTATTGATGGTGAATGTCGCTTGAATTTCACCTAAATCAACTCCATATCTAATATCAACGACAAGACACAAGGCAAGGATACTCTGATGCAATCCCCATTTATCGTTGAGATAACAGAACAGAACTTTCGCGAAACGCTTGAAGGATCAATGAACACGCCCGTTTTGATCCACTTTTGGGCCAACGCTCAGCCAGAAAGCGCACAGATACTCCCTGAGTTGCAATCTCTTGCTCAACAGTACAACGGTGCATTTACGCTTGCTCTACTAAATTGTGAAGATCAGCCCGCTTTAGCGTCTCAATTTGGCGTGCAAGTATTGCCAACTATCGCGCTGTTTATAAATGGTCAAGCCGTCGATGGTCTGGGAGGCCCCCAGCCAATTGATGCCATTGCTACCATGCTACAAAAGCATTTGCCAAGCCCAGATGAACAACTATTAAAACAAGTCAGTGAACTTCTTCAGCAAGGTGAGCATGCTCAGGCTTTGAGCATCATCCACACTTTGCCGCCAGAGCTGCAAGAGCGTGGTGATGTGAAACTCGCGATGGCTGATTGTTTGCTAGAAACCAAACAATTTGATATTGCCCAAGAACTACTGAACGCTATCCCTCTCGAGTATCAAGATAACTACTACAAGAGCCTAATAGCCAAGCTCGAGCTGCATTTGCAGGCTGCAGATAGCCCTGAGTTACAGCGACTAGAACAAGCATACGCAGCAGACATGGCAAACTTCGAACTCGCTTGTGAATTGGCGGTACAATACAACCAAGTTGGTCGGGATGAAGAAGCGTTGGAACTGCTGTGGAATATTCTTAAAAAAGACTTGGGCGCCCAAGACGGTGAAGTGAAGAAGACTTTTATGGATATTCTCAGTGCGCTAGGTCAAGGTAACGCATTAGCAAGCAAATATCGTCGCCAGCTTTACTCAATTTTGTACTAAGCGTCGCATTCTTCTAGGAAGAAGACAACAAAGGCCGGGATTTCCGGCCTTTGTCATATAAAAAACCAATAACCTCTCAAAGGTCTCAGAACTTCAATTGTCTATTGTCTATAAATAGGTAAAAATGGATCGAATATTATGCACTTAAGGGAATAACTCATGCCAATTGATTCACTGATCACCATCGGTATTTTCGTCGTTCTTGCTGTCGTTATCTTATCTTCAGCCATTAAAACGGTTCCGCAAGGAAACAACTGGACAGTTGAACGCTTCGGACGCTACACCCACACATTAAAGCCGGGTTTAAACTTGATCATTCCATTCGTTGATAAAGTTGGTCAAAAAGTAAATATGATGGAGCGCGTTCTCGATATTCCTGCGCAAGAGGTCATTTCAAAAGATAACGCTAACGTGGTTATTGACGCTGTCGGATTTGTTCAAGTGATCGATGCTGCCAAAGCGGCTTATGAAGTCAACGACTTAGAACACGCTATTAGAAACTTGACCCTTACCAACATTCGTACCGTTTTAGGTTCAATGGAACTGGACGAAATGCTGAGCCAACGCGACATGATCAACTCTAAGCTGTTGGCGATTGTTGACCAAGCAACAAACCCTTGGGGCGTAAAAGTCACACGAATTGAGATTAAAGATGTCCAGCCACCAGCCGATCTGACCGCTGCAATGAATGCGCAAATGAAAGCCGAGCGTAATAAGCGTGCGGAAATTCTTGAAGCAGAAGGAGTTCGCCAAGCTGAGATATTAAAGGCCGAAGGTCATAAACAATCAGAGATATTAAAAGCTGAAGGCGAAAAGCAGTCTGCTATTCTCCATGCAGAAGCACGTGAGCGTGCCGCGCAAGCAGAAGCAAAAGCGACTTACATGGTTTCCGAAGCCATTGCAAAAGGTGACATGCAAGCCGTCAATTACTTCATTGCACAGGGTTATACCGAAGCGATCAAGAGCATTGGTCAAGCCGAAAATGGTAAAATCATTATGCTTCCATTAGAAGCAACCGGACTAATGGGCTCGGTTGCAGGGATAGCAGAAATGTTTAAACAGCAAGGTAAAGAATAATTTATGGACTTTTTTAGTTTGCTGGAAGGTATCTCTTTCTGGCATTGGCTAGCGTTTGGCTTTGCTCTTTTAGCAGTTGAGCTACTTGGTACCGCAGGGTATTTTCTCTGGCTCGGGGTGTCTGCACTTATCGTTGGAGCAATCATGACCGTTTTGCCAATGAGCTGGCAATTACAATGGCTTTGCTTTGCAAGCTTCAGCTTAATCACCACCTGGCTTTGGTGGCGACGACAATGGTCTAAAGACAAGCAAGAAGACCAAGAAAGAGATCTGAACCAAAAGTACAAGCAGTTAATTGGGCGTACTCTTATCCTTGAAGAAGACTTTTCCGTCGGGCTCAATCGCATCAAGGTAGCCGATACCACATGGTCCGCACAATCGGATCAAGCACTTCCAGCCGGTACCCGCGTAAGAATCACCGATGTTGAAGGTATTATTTTAATCATTGAGCCTGATTCTAATTAATTTATGCCAAAGTAATGGGGCAAATCATGCTCCATTACTTTAATCTAAACAACTGCTTTCATTTCATTACCTTAATTAAAATCGAGAAAAAAATAAGTATTAGTAATATTATTAATACCCTACCTACCATTTCCTATTATTTAATTATTCAACACACGACAATCAATAAGATAGAAATATATTTAGGTAAATTATCGATCTAAATTTATTTTAAAAAATAAAACTTTATTGAATTATTTTTTGATCTTTTTATCCTCGGATACATACTTAACGCATAAGCATTTAAGTTGAGTGCTTTTTATTTGGTAAGTAAGAGGATGTACTATGAATAAGCTTCTCTTTTTAATGTTGTGCGGTATTTTTTCTTTTTCTTCCTTTGCCTACAACAACGGAAACGGCGGTACAACTAATTTGGGACCTATAGTCGAATGTAAGATGCCAAGTGGCGACGTTACGAATATTCCAAGTGAAATGTGTCGATTTAGAGGTGGGGAATGGGAATAGTAAAGAAGTAAGAGCTTAGTTTGATATAAGAGCCCTATTCAACCTTGCCTTTCTGCGTAGTCACGGTTTATACAAGCACGTAGATATTTAAAGTTTATATTAAGGTGATTATTATGAGATTTTTATCTGGTCTATTAGTAATATCTTTTGCCATAATTCCGTTAACCACTCATGCTAATGGTGCATCCGGTGGTCGTACGTTAGGCCCAGAGATAAAGTGTGAGTTGCCAAACGGTAATGTACATATGTTGCCACCGTTATATTGCAAAATATACGACGGCCGAGAAGTGAAATAGAAAAGGAGCCTAGCGGCTCCTTTTATTATCTAATTAAGTATTAGTGGAAGCTGTAAGGGATAAGAACTTGTAGACGTAAGTCTGTTTCATCCGCATCGCCAGCACCTGCGTACTCATCACGTTCTAGGATTGTACCGTGTAAACGAATGGTAGAACCTTTAAGCGCGCCACTTTGTAGTGAGTAAGATACTGTTGCGTTAACTGCGTATTCGCTTTCGTAATCCCAGTCACCTGATGCTCCGCTTGCTGCAGAGTCAGCGCCAGTACCGTAACCAAAGCCTAGGTAGTAGTTCCAGCCGTTACCTTGGTTGTAAGATAGACGGTTGTACCATGCTAGCTCACCCGCTTTGTTCCAGTCAGACAGCGCGTCCCACCACTGAGACCAAGTACCATTGTTCATACCATATGTATGAATAGTACGAGGAACGAAGTCCGCACGGTTATCTGTGTCTGTGTAGCGCAACTCAGACATCCAAGCTAGCTTGCCGAAAGATTGATTCAAAGATAGACCAGTGTGGAAACCTAGACCATCGTATTTCACATCATCGTCAACACCGTAGAAATCAAATGCTAGAGTTGTACGGTCACTAACAGTGTACTTCAAGTAAGCCTTGTAAGAAGTGTTGTCAGTTTCGTTGTGGTAGCTAGTTACTTGACCTGCACCCCAGTCAACACCATTTGCATATTGAACGCCAGTAGCTTGACCCAAACCAAGTTGCATAAACAAGCTGTCAGTTAGGTTACCGTTTAGGCCTAGAGAGTGTAGGTAGCTCCATGAAGTGTCAGACCAAAGCGCTGGTGCGTAATCATCTTCGTGAAGCAGCCAAGGTGCTGTAAATTGGTCTGCGCCAAAGTAGCTTAGGTTGAAATCACCAAGTTTAGCGTTTAGTTCGAAACCACGGTAAGTACCAGGTACAAAGCTCCAAACGTTACCGATTGTACCGTTACCACCAGCCTGTAACATACCGAAACGAGCATTAAAGTTTTCGTTTGCTTTGAATTTCAGCGCTGCTTTGTAAACTTTAAGCTGCTGACCATCACCTGCACCCCAGTCTAGGTTGTTACAAGTTGAGATTTCGTTACATAGGTAGCCTTCGTTTGAATTGTAAAGACTATCGTTGTAAAGATCGCCAGAGTAGTAAGCCGCAACATCTGCGCCCACCCAACCATCGTGGTAGCCAGAAGTGAAGTCTAAAATTGCGTTGTAAGAAGAGTAGTTTAGACGACTCCAACGGTCACCATTTTCACCGCCGGGCTTACCTGTTGTACGAGTTCGTGAACGAGTATCAACTATGAATAATGCATTCAGACTTGAGTCTTGCATAAATTCGTTCACTTTCTCTACGTACTCGCCACCTGCTGCACTTTCAGTAGACGCTGTAGCTGGAGCGACAGCAACAACACCAAACATTGCTGCGGTTAACGCTGAAACCTTAAAAAATTTGTCCATGGAAAAACTCCTAAAAATGGATATAGCTGTATTTTTCTATCTCACCTTTAGTTGGCCGCCGAAGGAGAGAAGTAAATTCCTGATCAAACCTCATTATTTCTAATTTGGCTTTTTTTAGTTCCTGCATACACACCGTGTATCCACGTGATTAAGACTAACTTCGCAGCTAAAAACATCCAAATGGAACTTATTTTTTTTCTAAAAAAATATGAGCCACTCCAAAGTTCCATATAACTTATTGATCCAGATCTTATTTTTAACAACACCAACACAACTCAACAAAATATCATTTAAAATCAAACATTTAAATTTAGCCTGAAAGTATCAACTTGAAGTCACTCGCAGACTAAAAAAGCCAAAAAAACCAATAACCCAAGGTTCGATCTTGATCACTGAAAAGAACAAAGGCATCAATTACTCAATAAAAAAACACTTAATTATGAACAAGAAAAAGCCCCGCATGCTTACCATACGGGGCTTTTAGTTATTTTTTAGCTTTTTTGAGAAGACTTAATTCATCAATTCGAGTAAGTCTTGTTCTGTTTTAATTTCGATACCCAGTTCTTGTGCCTTTGCGAGCTTCGAACCTACATTTTCACCAGCAAACAAAATATCGGTTTTCTTAGAAACACTACCCGTCACTTTAGCCCCCAGTGCTTGGAGGGCTTCTTTGGCTTCTGTACGCCCCAGTTGAGAAAGTGTTCCCGTTAATACTACTGTTTTACCTTCTAATGGTAATTCCCCCACCTGCTCAGTAGTATTAATCTCTGGCCAATGAATTCCTTGTTCAAGCAAATCTTTAACCACCGCTTGGTTCTGTTCTTCACTAAAGAAAGTCGTAATATGTTGAGCAACCACAGCACCGATGTCTTGCACTTCAATCAACTGCTCTTCGGTAGCATTTTGGATCGCTCCCAACGTTTTAAAGTGCATTGCTAAGTTTGCTGCGGTTGCCTCGCCAACTTCACGGATCCCCAGTGAATACAAAAACCGAGGTAAAGTTGTTTCTTTGGATTTTTCTAACGCATTCACAATATTCTGCGCAGACTTTGGCCCCATGCGATCTAGTACGGTTAAAATCCCCGCTGATAACTTAAATAAGTCAGCAGGAGTTTTCACCATCTCACGATCAACAAGCTGCTCGATCACTTTATCGCCTAAACCGTCAACGTCTAACGCTTTACGAGAAACAAAGTGTTTTAGCGCTTGTTTGCGTTGGGCTTGGCAAACTAAGCCCCCCATACAACGTGTTACCGCTTCTCCTTCGATCCGCTCAACATGCGAACCACAAACAGGACACTGAGTTGGGAAAACAATATCTCGAGCTGTTTCTGGTCGGCGCTCTTTGATGACAGAAACGACTTGCGGAATAACATCGCCAGCACGGCGGATCACAACGTGATCACCAATCTTGACTTGCAGACGTTCTATCTCATCTGCGTTATGAAGCGTCGCATTACTTACCGTTACCCCACCAACAAATACAGGCTCTAGTTTAGCAACAGGTGTAATCGCACCAGTGCGACCGACTTGGAACTCCACTTCATTCAGTGTCGTCATTTCTTCCTGAGCTGGAAATTTGTAGGCAATCGCCCAACGTGGAGCGCGAGCAACAAAACCCAGACGCTCTTGCACGGCAATATCGTCAATTTTAATAACGACACCATCGATCTCATAAGGGAGGGCATCACGACGCTGCAATATATCTTGGTAGTAAGCTTTTACATCCGCCAAGCTTTCAACTCGCTTAGTTTCCGGACACATTGGCAGTCCCCAAGATTTGATTTGCAAAAAGCGTTCGTAATGACTTGCTGCCAATTCTGCACCTTGCACCACGCCTACACTGTATGCATAGAAGCTAAGCGGACGAGAAGCCGTAATACGTGAATCCAATTGTCGTAAGCTACCTGCCGCAGCGTTACGTGGATTAACAAAGATTTTCTCGCCTTTCTTCCTTGCTAATTCATTGAGCTTTTCAAACCCAGCTTTCGGCATAAAGACTTCACCACGAACTTCAAGACGATTTGGCCAGTCATTACCTCTGAGTTTTAAAGGAATAGCTTTAATCGTACGCACATTCTCTGTGATGTTTTCACCCGTAGTACCATCGCCTCGAGTGGCCGCCTGAACTAAAACGCCATTCTCATATAACAAACTTACGGCGAGTCCATCCAATTTAGGCTCACAACAGTATTCTTTCACACTCTGGCTGCCCACGCGCTCTTGTGCGCGCTTGTGGAAACTATCGAGTTCACTATCATCAAACGCGTTATCAAGCGAAAGCATCGGTACTTCATGTGTCACTTGGCTAAACGCAGAGAGAGGTTGCCCACCGACACGTTGGCTTGGCGAGTCTACGGTTATTAAGTCAGGGTTCTCAGCTTCAATATCCAGTAACTCTCGCATTAAACGGTCGTACTCGGCATCAGGGATCTCTGGGTTATCTTCCACGTAGTAACGCACAGCGTGGTAATGCAACGACTCTTTTAGTTCTTCTAGTCGCTGAAGTACTGATTCAGACATAGTAAAGCCCCGTGTATTTTCAATCGGTGAGGTTGGGAAATCCAAGAAAAAGGGCTCCATCCGGAGCCCTATTATTATTTGCTGTTAAGATTATGCGTTAGCGGCATTAAACTCAACTATTTGACGTCGATAAGATGCTAAACGATCTGGCGTCATTAAGTTGCGCTGGTCATCAAGTACGTTACCACCTAAGTCATCAGCAATTTGCTGCGCAGTTCGGAGCATTAAGTTGAAGTTCTGTTCAGCCTCGCCATAACAAGGCAATGTCATGAAGAATGAAATACCCTTCGTTGTAAACTCAGCAGGATCAGCATGCTCAAACGTACCAGGGTGCATCATATTAGCGACGCTAAACAGCACTTTGCCGTTACCGGACAAGTCAACATGACGATGGAAAATATCCATCTCGCCATAAATTAGACCGTTTTGTTGCATACTTTCAAATAAAGCAGTACCAACAAATGGCTCTTCACCAGCACAGTGCACATTCAATACAATCACTTGCATTTCAGGTTCTGGCTTTGGCTCTTCCTTAGGCTCTGCAACGACAGGCTCACTAACCGTTTCGACTTGCTGTTCTTTCTCCGTAATATCAAACGCGGCGGGAATAACGTCTTCTTCCACAGCAGGCTGGAATGGCTCTTCAGCTACTGTTGCTTGAACAACAGGCTCAACGTCCTCTTCTTTATTTTTTTCTGCAACAAATGAAGGGATGTCATCCGGCTCCTGCTGCGTCTGTTTGACTTCAGATGGACCACCGAATAACGGGTCAGATTCAAACTTGTTGTCGAAAGAGCTCGCCATCCCAAAATCTGGTTCTTTGCGATCTTTGCGAATGATCTCAAAGTCATCTTCAGGAGCGGGAGCGAAGTCTCGTTCTTTCTCAACAAGATCATTTTTGTCTTCTTGGTCAACATCCAGCTTACCAAGTGGCTTGTTACCAAACTTTGCTTTGCCTTCTTTTTTACTGCTCCATAAACCATGAAACAGTAATGCCGCGATGGCTAATGCGCCAACAACAATGAGTACGAATCGCAATTCCTGCATTATTTACTCTCAATATACTTGTTTTTACTACTCGCAGTTCCTTGAGCAGCAACCCAAGTGCAATAAATCTGAATGATACGTTTACTTTACCAAAACTATATGTAGATTTAGAACAACTTAATGCAAGAAGTTCCGTTTTTTGTTGTGATTCTTGCCACGATTCCACTTAACAAGACGTCATTTGTCAGGGCTTTGAAAGAAAAGTCCTCACAGGTACAATGAGTTTTCATTTACACGAAGCCAAAATAGACATGAAGAAAAACAATCAGCAGAGAACCGGGTTCGGTTATTTTCTATACGGGATACAATTGGCACTAGCCCCTAAAATCAGGCGCTTTGTCATCTTACCTCTACTTGCAAATATCTTGCTTGTAGGTGGTGCCATCTTCTATCTATTTTCAAACCTTAATATATGGATAGAAGGCTGGATTGGGCAGCTGCCTGAGTTTTTATCCTGGTTAACTTACATTCTTTGGCCTTTACTCGCTCTGACGATACTCGCTACCTTCTCCTATTTTTTCAGCACGCTCGCGAACTTTATCGCCGCGCCATTCAATGGCCTCTTGGCTGAAAAAGTGGAAGAGTACTTAACGGGACAAAAAGTAAATGATGATGGTTTCACTGCCGTCCTGAAAGATGTTCCTCGCGTTTTAGCTCGTGAGTGGAGAAAGCTCCTTTACATTTTACCTAAAGCAATAGGCCTATTCCTATTATTGCTCATCCCTGCCCTTGGACAAACAGTAGGCCCATTTTTATGGTTTATCTTTACCGCCTGGATGCTCGCGATTCAATATTGTGACTACCCGTTTGATAACCATAAAATCCCATTTAACGACATGCGTTACAAATTGAAACAAAAGCAAGGTAAGGCCTATGGCTTTGGGGTATTGGTGTCTGTGTTTACGACGATCCCAATTTTGAACCTCATTGTCATGCCTGTAGCAATATGTGGTGCAACCGCTATGTGGGTCGCGGAGTTTAAGCACCAACGATAGTCGATTAGAGATTAAGGAAAGGGATCAGCGCCAGCTTTTCCCTTTTCTTTTATCAAGTTCTGGGCCAACCTAATAAGATATAACTTTTTAATCCTTTTCCCTTTTTTTCATACCGCATATTCTTCTATCCATATTCACACAACGTGTAATGAAGGAACATCACTATGAGCAAAATCTACGAAGATAACTCTCTTACTATTGGTAATACACCTCTCGTTCGTCTAAACAAAGTAAGTAAAGGCAAAGTTCTCGCAAAAATTGAAGCGCGTAACCCTAGCTTCAGTGTTAAGTGCCGTATCGGTGCAAACATGATTTGGGAAGCAGAGAAAGCGGGCCTTCTTAAGCCAGGTGTAGAGCTTGTAGAACCTACCAGTGGTAACACTGGTGTTGCTCTAGCATTCGTAGCGGCTGCTCGCGGTTACAAGCTAACATTGACCATGCCTGAATCAATGAGCCTAGAACGCCGTAAGCTACTAAAAGCACTAGGCGCGAACCTTGAGCTGACTGAAGCGGCGAAAGGCATGAAAGGGGCGATTGCTAAAGCAGAAGAAATCGTAGCAAGCAACCCTGAGAAGTACCTACTTCTTCAACAATTTGACAACCCAGCGAACCCAGAAATCCACGAAAAGACTACGGGCCCTGAGATTTGGGAAGCGACAGACGGTGAAATCGACGTATTCGTTGCTGGTGTTGGTACGGGCGGTACTATCACAGGTACTAGCCGTTACATCAAAGGTGAAAAAGGCAAAGCCATCACTTCTGTTGCAGTTGAGCCAGCAGAGTCTCCGGTTATTGCACAAGCACTTGCTGGCGAAGAAATCCAACCTGCCCCACACAAAATTCAAGGTATCGGTGCTGGTTTCATCCCTGGTAACCTCGATTTAGACATTATTGACCGTGTTGAGCAAGTTACCTCAGAAGAAGCGATTGAGATGGCTCGTCGCCTAATGGAAGAGGAAGGTATCCTAGCTGGTATCTCATCTGGCGCAGCGGTTGTTGCAGCGAACCGACTTGCAGAACTACCTGAATTTGAAGGAAAAACAATTGTAACTGTCTTGCCAAGTTCCGGTGAGCGTTACCTAAGTACAGCACTCTTTGCAGGTATCTTTACCGAAAAAGAGAACCAACAATAATATGTGTTCAAATCAATTTTTAGTTTAAAAAAGCCCCGTTTAGGGGCTTTTTTGTTGATCCCTGCCCTACCTTTGGTAATATCAGGGTGTTTTATTTCTAGCTTCAAAATAAAGAAGCAGAACACAAAAAGGTTTCAAAGTGATTACGCACGCAAACAGTTGCGTAGTTACCAAACTTTTGACTAGTATCAGAACTGACGCGCTTTGAACTCTTCCCGTGCTAGCGCACAAGATGTAAAGCAGTTAAGCTAAAATCTGGTCACAAACTAACAAAAAAATACATTTATTGGGGTATATCACATGTACGAGAAGCAAGTAGAAATCACAGCAGAAAACGGCCTTCACACTCGTCCAGCTGCACAGTTTGTTAAAGAAGCAAAAGCATTCGACGCAGACATCACTGTGACTTCTAACGGTAAAAGCGCTAGCGCTAAGAGCCTGTTCAAACTACAAACACTAGGCCTAGTAAAAGGTACTCAAGTTACTATTTCTGCTGAAGGCCCACAAGCTCAGCAAGCAGTTGACCACCTAGTTGCTCTAATGGACCAACTACACTAATCCGGTCTCCTACTCCAGAAGCCATTTTGTGAAAGCAAAATGGCTTCGTTGGAAATAGGCTCAAAACTAAGCTAAAACTATTCGTTAGCGCACCCATTATTCTCCCGTTTTATAAAGTTGACCAAACTTAAGGTAAGGCTATGATTTCAGGCATCCTAGCATCTCCTGGTATTGCAATCGGTAAAGCACTACTACTTCAAGAAGATGAAATTGTCCTAAACACAAACACTATTTCTGACGATCAAGTAGAAGCTGAAGTTCAGCGTTTCTTTGACGCTCGTAACAAATCTGCAGCTCAGCTAGAAACTATCAAGCAAAAAGCGCTTGAAACGTTTGGCGAAGAAAAAGAAGCGATCTTTGAAGGTCACATCATGCTTCTTGAAGACGAAGAGCTAGAAGAGGAAATCCTAGCACTTATCAAAAACGACAAGATGACTGCTGATCACGCTATCCACTCAGTGATCGAAGAGCAAGCATGTGCTCTTGAGTCTCTAGACGACGAATACTTAAAAGAGCGTGCAACTGACATCCGCGATATCGGTTCTCGTTTTGTTAAGAACGCACTAGGCATCAACATTGTTTCGCTTAGCGATATCAACGAAGAAGTAATTCTTGTTGCTTACGACCTAACGCCATCTGAAACTGCACAAATCAACCTAGACTACGTGCTTGGTTTTGCTTGTGATATCGGCGGTCGTACATCTCACACTTCAATCATGGCTCGCTCACTTGAGCTTCCAGCTATCGTTGGTACTAACGACATCACGAAGAAAGTTAAGAATGGCGACATGCTGATTCTTGACGCAATGAACAACAAGATTGTTGTTAACCCATCAGAAGCTGAGCTAGAAGAAGCGAAAGCGGTTAAAGCAGCATTCCTAGCTGAAAAAGAAGAGCTAGCGAAACTGAAAGACCTACACGCAGAAACGACTGACGGTCACCGTGTAGAAGTTTGCGGTAACATCGGTACAGTGAAAGACTGTGACGGTATCCTTCGTAACGGCGGTGAAGGTGTTGGTCTGTACCGTACTGAATTCCTATTTATGGACCGTACTGCGCTACCAACTGAAGAAGAACAGTACCAAGCGTACAAAGAAGTTGCGGAAGCAATGAACGGTCAAGCTGTGATCATCCGTACTATGGATATCGGCGGCGATAAAGATCTCCCATACATGGATCTTCCAAAAGAGATGAACCCATTCCTAGGTTGGCGTGCTGTACGTATCAGTCTAGATCGTCGTGAAATCCTTCGTGATCAGCTACGTGGCATCCTACGTGCTTCTGCACACGGCAAACTGCGTATCATGTTCCCAATGATCATCTCTGTCGAAGAAATCCGTGAGCTTAAGAAAGCGATCGAAGAGTACAAAGAAGAGCTACGCGCTGAAGGCCACGCGTTCGACGAAAACATCGAAATCGGTGTTATGGTTGAAACTCCTGCTGCTGCTGCGATCGCACACCACTTAGCGAAGGAAGTGTCTTTCTTCTCTATCGGTACAAACGACCTAACTCAGTACACGCTAGCGGTTGACCGTGGTAACGAGATGATTTCTCACCTATACAACCCACTATCACCAGCTGTACTTACAGTGATCAAGCAAGTTATCGACGCTTCTCACGCAGAAGGTAAATGGACTGGTATGTGTGGTGAACTTGCAGGTGACGAGCGTGCAACACTTCTACTTCTAGGTATGGGTCTGGACGAGTTCTCAATGAGCGGCATTTCAATCCCTAAAGTGAAGAAAGTTGTTCGTAACTCTAACTTCGCAGAAGTGAAAGCAATGGCTGAAGAAGCCCTTTCTCTACCGACAGCAGAAGAAATCGAAGCCGTGGTAGAAAAGTTTATTGCTGAGAAAGCTCAGTAATCGGTAGTACCAAGTAATTCAATACTTAATGGCCATTAGACGGCGAAAAAAGTCGTCTAATGAGCTATATTGGTATACTATAATTCGACAGAATAAAACCAAACCTTAGGAGCATGACACAATGGGTCTGTTTGACAAACTTAAGAAGCTTGTATCTGATGACAGCGCTGACGCTGGTGCTATCGAAATCATCGCGCCACTTTCTGGTGAGATTGTAAACATCGAAGACGTGCCAGATGTTGTTTTCGCTGAGAAAATCGTTGGTGACGGTATTGCTATCAAGCCAGCAGGCAACAAAATGGTAGCTCCTGTAAACGGTACTATCGGTAAGATCTTCGAAACTAATCACGCGTTCTCTATCGAGTCTGACGACGGTGTTGAGCTTTTCGTTCACTTCGGTATCGACACAGTTGAACTAAAAGGCGAAGGCTTCACGCGTATCGCTGAAGAAGGTCAAACTGTTAAAGCTGGCGACACTGTAATTGAATTCGATCTAGCTCTTCTAGAAGAGAAAGCGAAGTCAACGCTAACTCCAGTTGTTATCTCTAACATGGACGAAATCAAAGAGCTAAACAAGCTTTCTGGTTCTGTAACTGTTGGTGAAACTCCAGTTCTACGTGTAACTAAGTAATTTTTACTTAATCGAACACGAAAAAACGCTGCCATTGGCAGCGTTTTTTATTACCTGAAATTTTGTTTCTAATCGACTTACATCAATGAAATCCGCTCAGCTAAGTAATCCAAGTGCCGAACTCGGCCTTTGCTTTGCCTGAGCCAATAACGCTGTTGTCGCATCTTGGAGCACTTGAGAACGCACCATTTCCGTAGATTCTCTTGCGAAGTCTGTATCTCTTATTCGACTCTTGGATTCTGTAACACTCCGATTCACAGTATTTAAGTTATCCATCGAGCCGTTTACACGGTTCTGAAAGCTGCCAATTTCACTTCGGTGCGAATCAACGTACTTAATTGCTGCATCAATCACCCCGACTGAAAGCTGAGCCTTACCTGCCGTCGACATATCAATGTCATCCATTGTGACTAATTGACCAGCGCTCACATCAAGCTCATCCGCTAAACTCCCATCGAGAACCACACCCTCTGGCGCCTTCATCGTAGAAGCGAAGAATTGCAGTTCGTTGTTTTCCGTTACTGAAGCATTCACTATCGATTGTTGAGCATTGATGTAAGTGGCGACCTGTTCTATACGGTCACCCAATTTGAGTCCAATGGATTCCGTTTGGGTTTGCCCTTTACTGTCTTGGTATTCGACTTTTAGGGTTTGGTTATCTTTAGTGACTCGCCAATCTTTATCGATCGCATCACCAACATAATGCTGCCCTCCCATCTCTGGGATATGGCTACGCATGTTACGTAACGTCAAAGAGATTGAATTAGCGTTCGCGCCAATATGGAAACTTTGTGAACCGTAAGATCCATCAAACAGGTTTTTATCCGCAAATGTTGTCGTGATCGCGACACGATCAAGCTCATCTTGCAGCGCTACGACCTCATATTGAATACTTTGCCGATCACTTGAGTCATAACTGCCGTTTGCTGCTTGAAGCCCCAGAGAGCGTAAGCGTTGCAATATGTCACTGCTTTCGTGCAATGCTCCCTCCGCTGTTTGAGCAACAGAAAAAGCGTCGTGTGCATTTCTTAAGGCGACATCAAGCCCTCTCGTTTGTACATGGAGAGTATTCGATATCTGTAAACCTGCCGCATCATCGCTCGCCGAGTTGATTCGAAACCCCGAAGTTAGGTTGCGTTGTGACTCAACATTTTGCGCAGCTGCTTGACTCAGGTGTCTCTGCGCCACCATCGCAGAAACATTGGAATTTAAAGAGATCATCTAATCGATATGAATGCCTTATCGAACATAATGTCAGGACACATCTGAATCGTTATAGCCAATAAGCAAAAAGCCAGGGATGAGCCTGGCTTTGGTTTCTTGCTTTGTTAAATAGATTAACCTAGCAGACTTAGCGCTGAGTTAGGCGCTTGTTTCGCTTGCGCAAGGATTGAGCTTGACGCTTGCGATAGAATTTGTGATTTGGTCATTGCCGTTGTTTCTTTCGCGAAGTCAGTATCTTTGATACGGCTCTTCGACGCATTCACGTTCTCGTTAATGTTGTCCAAGTTGCTGATTGCGTGGTTGAAACGGTTCTGGAATGCACCCAGCTCTGCGCGGTGGCTGTCTACGTATTTCAGTGCCGCATCGATGATAGCAACAGATTCTTGTGCGCCACCAACTGAGGTTACGTCGATAGTATCTACCGTTACCTTTTTGCCTTCGCCCAAACCTAGTTCACCAGATAGACCACCTGAAAACTCGACCTCGCCCTCAACTTTGTTGTTGCCAGCGAAGATTTGCAGTTTACCGTCTTGGTCTACTGACGCTTTCACTAGGTCAGTTTGACCGTTAATGTAAGTCGCAAGCTCTTCGATATCGTCACCCGCTTTTGCGCTGATGTTGATTTCTTGCTCTTGGCCGTAGCTGTCCGTTAGGTTGATTTTTAGGTCGTTCTTACCTTCAGCAACGTTCCAGTCTTTACCTTTACCACTTTCAGCTTGGTAGCTCACACCGCCCATCATTTTGTTGTCTGAACGCATGTCTTTTAGCTCAAGCATCACTGCTTCACCGTTATCTGCACCGATTTGGAACGATTTCGCACCGTGGGTACCGTTTAGCAGCTTGTTACCACCGAAAGAAGTGGTTTCTGCGATACGGTTTAGTTCGTCGTTTAGCGCGGTCACTTCTTCTTGAATCGCCACACGTTCTGCTTTCGAGTTTGAACCGTTTGCTGATTGTAGAGACAAATCACGCATACGTTGAAGAATGTTAGTGGTCTCATTCATTGCACCTTCAGCAGTTTGTGCAATCGAGATACCGTCGTTCGCGTTGCGAACCGCTACATCCAAACCACGGCTTTGTACGTTCAAACGGTTCGAGATTTGTAGACCCGCAGCGTCATCTTTTGCGCTGTTGATTTTGAAACCTGAAGACAAACGCTCCATAGAAGTTTGTTGAGCTGAGTTTGCGTTGTTTAGGTAACGCTGAGCGGTCATCGCTGATACGTTAGTGTTTACATTCACTGCCATGGTGATTTCTCCAATTGATTTTCCGGTGTAGCGGTTTCCGACGTCTCGGAAAACCAAGTAGTTCTCTCAAAGTTACCTCTATTAACGACACCAAATTCAGAAGCTTTAGAAAAAAGTTTAAAAAAATAACATTGCGAGATTTAGCTAATAAAATTGAAGAAAAGTAAGAAAAAGTGCTCAAGTTTCCACAAATCGAGCCGAGAGGGCCAGATTGTATAGAAAACCAGCAAAAGGAAACAATTGAAGATAAGTTCGCAGACGATAGACGTAAGAATTAGAAAAGAAAAAGCCCCTTTTCCTTTGAGAGAACTGGGGCTAGGTTGGTCGCCAGAGCCTATGTGGAGATCAAGAGAAATGAACACATTTCCGGCATACCGAGTGCAACTTTACATTGAAAATGATTGGCAGGTGAGAGATGAGAGAGCCGCTCATTCTATTGTAAAGTTGCTTGCCAAAAGCCTGCATTCCCATCCACGTCTGAATGTATTGAGTACAGGCTAAGTAAACTACTGCAATAGTGACATTGCAGAGTTTGGCAACTGTTTCGCTTGAGCAAGAATCGATGTACCTGCTTGTTGCAAAATTTGTGCTTTGGTCATTTGCGTGGTTTCTTTCGCAAAATCTGTATCTTTAATTCGGCTGTTCGATGCGTCAACGTTTTCTTGGATATTCGCCAAGTTGTTGATGCTGTGACTCAAACGGTTTTGCTTCGCACCTAAGTCTGCACGTTGCGAGTCTACGTATTTCAGTGCCGAATCCAGCACAGAAATCGCGTTTTGAGAACCTTGTACCGTGGTCATATCAATATCTTGTACTGACGTTCTGATAGGTTCGTCACTCAGGCCAAGCTCAGATGCTAATCCACCAGAAATAGAAATCTCACCCTGAACGTTTGGATGCGCGACAAAAACTTGCAACTTGCCATCTTCACTTACAGACGCATTAATCATATCAGACTGACCATTAATGTAAGTGGCAAGCTCTTCGATGTCGTCGCCCGCTTTGGCATTAATGTTGATTTCTAGATCATCAACATTGCCGTCTTCGTCTTCACCCATACCTGGTAGCGTAATCTTCAAGTCAGATTTAGCTGGGTCAACGCTCCAGTTTTTATCTTTACCGTTCTCAGATAAGAAGGTCACACCGCCCATGCGCGTATCGTCCGCACGAATGCTGGTAAGTCCCATGATCATGGCTTCACCTGAGCTCGCACCAATCTGGAATGCTGCTTCACCGAATGAGCCGTTCAATAGACGACGACCACCAAATGAAGTGGTTTCTGCAATACGGTTTAGCTCGTCAATCAATGCCATTGACTCTTCGTTGATCGCCTGACGCTCAGCCGGAGAGTTAGTACCGTTCGATGATTGAATCGCAAGGTCACGCATTCGTTGCATGACAGAGGTTGCCTCATTCATCGCACCTTCAGCGGTTTGTGCAATCGAGATACCATCGTTCGCGTTACGCATTGCGACATCTAGGCCACGAGACTGTGCAGTTAAGCGGTTAGAGATCTGTAGACCTGCCGCATCATCTTTTGCACTGTTAATCTTATGTCCTGAAGATAAGCGCTCCATCGACGTGTTTAATTCATCAGTCGCTTTGTTTAGGTAACGCTGCGCGGTCATCGCGGAGACGTTAGTACTAACTGTTACAGCCATTTTGCTCTCCTGTTGAGTTCGCAAGCTTTTGCGAAGCGGCCAGCTTTACTCTCATTTGGATAAGCACTGACCGTAAAAGTTACTTGCTAAATCTGCCTTAAACGCAGGGTTTAGAATCTCTAAATCTGTTCTGATATTTTCAATACAATTTGTGTGCCAACTTGCGTAAATTATTTAACTAATTTTAAAAGAATCAGATAAACAATAAGTTAGCTTTATCATTAAGCTATTTCAGGTTTGTCAGACTCATCTTAGCCCAAGGGTATTGAACGCTGCCCTGTTGCCGCCCGACTTGCCTCCCGCATCATTGCCGCTTTGGGTAAAATCGTGCCGCATGACATCTCAGACTCTCAGGTTACGCCGACTTATCGCGCTTAAGGCTTTGCACATAAGGCATCAAAATCAGACAATGTGTATGAGTGTCATACTAGATGTAGTTAAACAACGTTAGATCTTTGGTCTTACCGAATGCTTGTTGCGATGCCTGTAACGCTCGCGAGTTTTCACTGAACTCGATCACGGCTTTAGAGTAATCCAAGTCCTCAAAGTTGCTCTTCGCTTTTGCCAGAGACAAATTAAAGTCTTCATGATTTTGCTCTTGGATATCCAGCGTACTCAATCGAGCACCGGCATCTGTACGCGCTTTATTCAAGTGGATAAAAGCAGCGTGGAATTCTTCTGTCATTTGGTGCAATTTAGCAGTCGCCGACGTATCCGAAACCGATTTGTCTGACCATGCCATTGCATCCTTGAAGGTATCGAAAATGCTGAACTCTGCCCGCTTTTCGATCTCAATGCTGTCACCAGGCGTAATTTGGCCTTTTACGTGCACTTTCAGGCCTTTGTATTCAATCCCTTTCTCTGGAGAAAACTCATCGGCATCCACTACTTTGCCGTTACGCTCTAATTGGTAACCAAATTTGCCGTTATTCATATCGACAAATGTCACGCGATACGCCGCATCATCCTTCGTATCAACGTTAGTGGCTTTGTTTAGCAACAGCTCAGAGCCGTTTTGTAGATCGTAATTCGGCTGATAGTCGCCAAATGGGTTTGGTATCTCCATAAACAGCTTGCTGCCAGGATCGTTCATTGGCATCTCAAGCATGCTGGAGACTTTCATTTTGCGCTGATAATCGTCCCCAGCGTATTGCACGCTACCGTCTTTATCGCGATAAAATGGTTGGCTTTTTGGCTTAGTGCCAGCAAACACGTAGTTACCAGATTCATCTTGCGAGTTCACCAAGTTAAGGAAGTTGTTCGCAATCTCTTCTAGCTCACGCTTCTTTGCTTGTCGGTCTTCCGCAGAAAACGCACCGTTAATCATCTCCATCGTTAAGCGCTTCGACTCGTCGGCAAAATTCTCCGCATTGGCGATATTAACTTCGTGGTTTTCTAGACGATTACGCACCAACACTATCGAGCTAAGATATTGTTGTAGCTGTTCTTGTTGCTGACTAATGTTTTGGATGTAATGCGCAGCGAGGGGGTCGTCACTAGGTTTCAGTAACTTTTTCCCTGAAGCAAGCTGCTCTTGGTTGTGGTGAACCTTATTCTCTTGACGACGCAGATCATTTTGTACGGACTGATAGTTATGGAAACTAGAAATTCGGGTTAGCACTTATCTCTTCTCCTTACCTCAGTTGTAAAATGGTATTGAAGGTATCATTCGCCGCTTGCATCACACGTGATGAAGCCATATACGCTTGTTGAAACTTCATCATGTTGGCCGCTTCTTCATCGAGGTTAACACCAGAAATAGAAGCAACGCGCTCTTGCGCCGCTTCATGCTCTAAACGAGCGACGGAGGCTAAACGGTTTGCTGTAGAAGACTTCAGTCCAACTTCGGTATTGAGGTTATGATAAACATCGATCAAGGTACTGGATTTTCCATCCATCATCTTGTCTGTTTGGATCTTCTGCATTTTTCTCAAGTTGCCGTTACCACCTTCAGAAGGCACCAAGTTTGCGGTGAATTTATCATTCATCAGCGCGCCTTCGCTCAACTCAAACACGGTTGCATCGCCGTTTTTATACAGCGGATGGCTTTTCGGCACTGAGATTTCAATCATCGAGTTATCTTTATCTAACGGGTATGAGTATTTGTCCGATAGTAAATTACCCTTTTTATCCGTGATCTTTAACCACGGCTTATCATGCTTCTCGTCGGCTGGTTGTACGGTAACCTCAAACTCTTTAACATCCCCCGCCTCACGAATTTTGAACTTGGCGTTACCTTGGGCAAAAGTGGTTGAGGCTTCATAACTTTGTGCGGCAATAGCTTTTGCGTCATTGGTTTCCATCTTTATGATGGCTGCACCACTTCTCGTTGGGCGTAGCAATACGCGCTCACCGGCGGCAAGGCCTTCACCAATTTGCACTTTCATACCATCCAGAACAAACGACGAATCCGAACGGTCGATGTTCAACGACATTTGCTCACCTTTCGGTGTTGTCACGCTATATTGGTCGCCATCAAAACGCAGCGAATATTCACCACCTTTGATCGCGGAAATGTCCTCGATGTAAACCGCAACATCAGCTTGTGAGTCAGGCGCAGAAAAAACTCGAGATTTTGCCACCAGCTCAGAGTTTACGTCGGTAAATACGTCTTTACCTATCTTACCGTTGAGATCCAGACCTTGAGATTGCAGCTGATTAATTTTGTAGGAGAAACCCGTCGCTAAACGGCCCATTTCATCTTGCAGTTGTGGGATGTGTTTGTCGCGCATTTCAAGTAAAGCGCCGATTTTGCCATCCATATCATCAGACTTGATCGCTTTAATGCCATTCCCTTCCACCATTGCTAATCGTCTTTGATGAACATCCGGATAGCCATCGATCATTTTGAGCTGGCTTGCTTCCGTGCCAGAAACAAGAGTGTGTCCATTGCCGATATGAACATTAAACCCTTCCGCATTTTTGCGTGGGGTTACGGTAACTTTGGTGTATTCTGACAGCTCAGTAACCAGCTTTTCATGCTGATCCATCAGGTCATTATGTGGACCGGGAGTACGCATCATCAGTCGATGAATATCGCGAATTTCCAAAGCAAGTTGATTAACGCGCTCAATGCCCATATCCAATTTTTTATTGGTGACATCAGATTGCAGTCGCACGGTTTCGTGGAAATCATTTAATGTATCAGAGAAGATTTTTGCCTTTTCCAATACCACTTTTCGTGCCCCTAAATCGTTCGGGGTATCTGCCATGGTTTTTACCGCATCGAACCACTCATTCAGGTTCTCGGGAATTTTCTTCGATGCCACAGAGCTCAACATGCTAGAAAGCATATCAAGATTATCTTGGGTATCCGTTTTGTTGGCATTGTTGGTCGACGACAGGTTCAGTTCATTCACGGCAAACTGATCCCACGAGCGGCGAACATTTTCCACATGCACACCCATGCCGTAGGTAGAACCACCAAACATGCGCGGATCATTCGTGCCTTGGATAACAGACTGACGGCTATAACCCTCTGTATTAACATTAGAAATGTTATGACCAGTGGTGTTTAATTGTCTCTGAGCAGTAAGCACACTTTGAGTACCTACATTCAGAAGATCTGACGCCATACATGCCCCCGAAAACGAAATATAAATCGGCAAAACCGATCACCTAGACACATTAAAAGCAAAAGATGTGCCAAGTGATAGAAAGGCGTAGATGTTCAGATAAAGTGAAGGCTTGCACTATGGCAAGCCTTCGAGAACGTCATAAATTGTCGCAGAAACATTACATACTTTCGATTTTATCCTTCACCTGCAGGACTTTATCTGCGTAATTCGGATCGGTCGCGTAACCCGCACTGTGGATACCGCGAATAAACGACTCTGAATTCCCGCGTTGCTGTAATGCTGTCTCGTAACGTGGGTTGTCATTCAAAAATCGTACAAAGTCATTAAAGCTGTCTTCGTAACTTGAGTAGGAGCGAAACGCTGCCGTCTCTTTCACTGGCGTGTTATCGTGGAACTCTAAAGTTTGAGTCGTCACTTTGTCACCCTGCCAGCTTCGATCTGCTTTGATATTAAATAAGTTGTTGCTGCTGCCACGCGCGTTCTTCACGACCTTTTGTCCCCACCCCGTTTCCAAAGCGGCTTGCGCAAGTAGCAGAGATGGCTCGACACCTAAGGCTTTCGCAGCTTTCTCCGCGTATGGCTTCATCGAGTTAACAAAGGATTCTGGTGAATCGAATCGAGTGGGTTCATTGCTTGGTCGAGATAGCTGACCAGATTCAATCAAGCGCTGTTCAATCTCGCGCGCTTTTTTCGGGTCAACACGACGATATTCCGCAGCATTGTTTGCCGCATCACGCATAGCCGTTTCTTTTTTGTCGTTCCCTTGCCCAGCCGTTAATTGCTTAACAATCATATCGGCCAGTCCCATTGAACCAGACGAACTCAATTCACTCGCCATCTGTTCATCCAACATTTGTCGGTAGAACTTCTCGTTTTGGCTGTTCATCATGTTGGACTCAAAGCCCTCATTGGCTTCACGCATGGATTTCAACATCATCGAGGTGAAGATCGATTCGAACTGACGAGCAGCCGCATGCAATGCTTCTTGCTCGCCATCTTTTCCCTCTTTCACTGCTTTTTGACGCAGAGTATCCAGAGAACTGATGTCATGGATAAAACCAATGTCGTTAGGATTGTTCATTATACCTACCTCCTAACCATTAAATGATGATCAACTGGCCTTCAATGGCACCAGCTTGTTTCAATGCTTGTAGAATTGCCATCAAGTCCGAAGGCGCAGCTCCGACTTGGTTCACGGCACGGACCAAATCATCCAACGTTAAGCCTGGTTCGAACTTAAACATTTTGCCTTGTTCTTCGCTGACTTCGATATCCGAGTCTGGTACGACAACGGTTTGCCCACCAGAAAAGCCGTTAGGTTGGCTAACATTCAGGTTTTCTTTGATCGCAACCGTCATGCCGCCATGCGTTACTGCTGCAGGTTTAAGACGTACATGCTTACCAACTACGATGGTGCCCGTTCGTGAGTTAACGATGATTTTGGCTGCACCATCTGCTGGGTCGAACTCTAGGTTTTCGATTGCCGATAAGAACGCAACACGCTGGCTGACGTCACGAGGAGCACGCACGCGCACTGATGTCGCGTCAACAGCGCTCGCCATTTGTGGGCCAAGGAAGTTGTTTACAGCATCCGCCATACGTTGAGCCGTTGTGAAGTCTGACTCAAGCAAGTTGAACGTGATGTAATCACCACGACCAAATGGGTTTGGAATTTCTCGCTCTACTGTCGCACCACTAGAGATAAGACCAACGGTTGGATTGTTACCTACGATTTTAGAACCGTCAGCGCCTTCAGCACTGAAGCCGCTCACTACTAAGTTACCTTGAGCAACCGCGTAAACTTGACCGTCGAGACCTTTGAGGAACGTTTGTAGTAGCGTACCACCACGCAAACTTTTAGCACTTCCGATGGAAGAGACAGTCACGTCCACTTGCTGACCCGGTTTAGAGAAAGGCGGCAATTCTGCCGTAACCATGACTGCGGCAACGTTTTTAATTTTTGGCTTTGTGCCCGGCGGCATCTGAATGCCGAAGTTTTGCAGCATGGCGGCGAAACTTTGCTCTGTAAACGGGTTCGCTTCACCCGTACCAGGTAAGCCTGAAACCAAACCATAACCCACGAGTTGGTTGCTTCGTACACCTGCCACTTGCGCGACGTCTTTGATACGTGCGGCTTGGGCTACGGTAGAAAACAGAGCAACGCTCATCAGTACTAAAAGGAGTTTTTTCATGCTTACTTATCTCTTGCAGTCAAATTGCCGTCAGCAGGGCGTGTTATAGCGCTACATTAAAGAATCGTGCCAAGAAGCCTGGCTCTTGCATATCTTGTTGCAAACCAGTGCCAGAGTACTGAATTCTTGCGTTAGAAACTCGATTTGATGCAATGGTGTTGTCGAAATTAATATCATCCGGACGAATAGTGCCACTTAAACGTATGTACTCATCACCTGTATTTAGCGTCATCCACTTCTCACCGCGGATCACGAGGTTGCCGTTTGCCAGTACTTCAATCACCTCAACAGTGATGTAACCACTGATGCTGTTGCTCTGCTTTGCAGAAGAGTCACCTGCAAATGAGTTGGAGTTGTTTAAGTCATAAGAGAAATTATATTTTCCGCCAATTTGCAGCTCTTCTCCGCCCACTTGAAGCGGGTCCATTTGCGCTTCATTGGTTTTCGATAAATCGGCATTTGCGCTTTTCGTCGCACTGGTTGTCTCATCCAGTGTTACGGTAATAATATCGCCAATACCACGTGGTTTAGAATCGTCGTAGAGATCGGTAATATGCTCGGCGCTAAACAACGAACCTGTTGCAGCAGCGTAATGCTCAGGTTTGTTTTTCGGATGAATTGGAGCCCAAGCAGGGTCGCCAGCCACCGGATCACTTCTACCACGTAAAGTATCTACAATACCGCTGCTCTCTTCTTTCGATTTATCGCCTTCTACTGCGTCGACCACAGTGGTTGCTTGTGTCACTTCATCCGTTTCAATCGGTTCCAACATGGCACAGCCCGACATCGTAGCAATCAAAGCGAGTAGGCAAATACGTTTCATCGTGAGCTCCTCAAATCTTGCTCTTAATCGTTACAATTGCTGGTTAACGAAGCTCATCATCTTATCGACTGACGAGATCACTTTTGAGTTCATTTCGTAAACGCGCTGGGCTTCGATCATGTTGACCAACTCTTCCGTTACATTCACGTTGGACGCTTCCAGCATGGATTGACGAATTTCACCCAAACCGTCCAAACCAGGAACACCCTCTTGTGGATCGCCACTGGCACCCGTTGGTAAGTAAAGGTTCTGACCAATTGGCTCTAGGCCACCCGGGTTAACAAAGTCTGTAATGGTTAGCTGACCAACGACTTGGTTGTCTTGCTGACCTCGGACGCGAACCGACACTTCACCATCCGTACCGACAGTAATAGAAATCGCATCTTCTGGAATCACAATTTCAGGCTCTACAGGGTAGCCAGAACCCGACGTGACTAACGTGCCTTCACCATTGAGCGTGAACTGACCGTTACGGGTATAACCGATGTTGCCGTCCGGCAATGTCACTTGGAAAAAACCGTCGCCTTCCACCATCATGTCCAGTGCGTTGGTCGTTGTCTGTGCATTACCGTGCGTGTGCACTTTTTGCGTCGCAACCACTTTAGAACCCGCACCTAGCATCAAGCCACTTGGCAGTTCCGTGTTCTGAGATGACTGGCCGCCAGGCTGGTTGATGTTCTGATAGAACAAATCTTCGAATACTGCACGGCTCTTTTTGTAGCCGACAGTAGAGGCGTTCGCCAAGTTGTTCGAAATCGTGGCAATGTTGGTTTGTTGGGCGTCTAGACCTGTTTTACTTACCCATAGTGCTGGATGCATAGTGAACCTCTAACTCTGTTAACTCATACGAAGCAGTGAATCTGAAGATTTATCCATTTCTTCAGCTGTGCTCATCATCTTGACTTGCATTTCAAACTGACGTTGTAAGTCAATCAATGCGGTCATTTCACCTACGGCATTCACGTTACTGCCTTCTATCGCTCCCGTCTGGAGACTAACAGTCGCGTCTGCTTCGTAAGGTTGGTTTGGAGTTTTATGGCGAAATAAGCCATTGGTGTCTTTAAACAAGCTTTGATCATTAGGCTTAACAAGCTTAATGCGATCGACCGCTTGGAATTCTTCTGCCGGGGCACCTTGAGGAAGCACAGAGATGGTGCCATCCCGACCGATTTCAATTTTGGAGAGAGGAATAGGCAAAGTAATTGGCGCGTCGTTTTCACCCAGCACCAAATGACCACTTGCGTTCGTAAGCATGCCATTTTGATCGACTTTTAGGTTGCCGTTACGGGTCAACCCTTCTTTCCCTGTGTGATCGAGTACCGATATCCAACCGCTGCCTTCAATCGTCACATCCAGATCACGCCCTGTTGTAATCACGCTACCTTGAGCAAAGTTATGCCCTGGACGCTCTGTCATGCTGAACACACGTGAAGGATGGCCTTCACCATAAGCCTGCATTGAGCGAGCCTGTGCTAAATCAGCCCGAAATCCGGTCGTGCTTACGTTAGCCAAGTTATTAGCGCGCAATTGTAGTGCCTGCATATTTTGCTTGGCGCCACTCATTGCGAGAAACAGTGCGCGATCCATAAATTACTCCAAAAAATCTCTCTGTACACGGAGTAAAAGCAATAGTTATGCCAAAACAAAAATAGGCTTATCAATCAATACTTTGAATTAACAATCAACAATTAAAAGAGGTCAATAGGGGCAGAAAACTGTAACGAGAGGCAAGGTTTTGATCCATACGGCGGCAACAGCGGCAAATCGTAGATCAAAGCATGCTTAGCCTGAGTGAGGTGTATTAAGGCTAAGCATCAGATGAATGTCATGATGAAAATGAACAAAGCGGTAATTACTAAGAAGCAATCACACGCCATTGCTTACTCAAGCAGAGTATCGAATGACCCAGCTAGTGCTCTAGCGGATCTGTAAGATATTCTGTTGTAGTTGGTTGTGTACTTCGAGCGAACGTGAGTTTGCTTGGAAGTTACGCTGAGCAGAGATCAGGTCCACCAACTCCTGCGTCATATCAATGTTTGACTGTTCCAGCATACCGTTATTGATGGTGCCGAAAGAGCCTTTATTTGATTCACCCCAGATCTTGTCACCAGAGAACTGCGTTGAATCCCATTGAGTGCCGCCTTTCTTATCCAGACCTTGCTCGTTTGGAACACGTACGAGAGCAACACGACCCAATGTAACGTTTTCACCGTTTGAGTAAGTTCCCAATACGCTGCCGTTTTCATCGAAGTCAACTTTGGTTAGGAAGCCCGTCGTTGCACCGTCTTCGTCAAACTTAGTCAGTTCGAACGGAGCCGCAAACTGTGTTGCTGAGCCTAAGCCGAAGTTAAGCGTCTGCGCAGGATCGGCACCATTCATATCGACTGGTGTCGTGTTCGTCGCCGGATCGCCCAGAGCCACAGAAGTGATTGGCTGACCATTGTTCAAGCTCGCCAACGTACCATCGTTGTTGAACTTCATGGTATGCCCCACATGACCTGTTGGCGTTTGCGCATCACCAGCCGCAACATTTAAAGGCTTTTCACCTTCTTTATCTGTCACGGTGTAGTAAGTGTTCCATGTATTTGGCTGAGTCTGATCTTTCAAGTAATACGTCGTTAGCTTGTAAGACTGACCCATCGAGTCATAAATTGTCGAAGAGGTTGAACGGTTGTATGTATCTGGGTCTGAAAAATCAAACTGCGTTGGATCTTTCAAATCGCCGTTCGCTGGCAAGTTCACACCCACTTCAATGTTTGCTGTTTGTTTTGGCTTACCAAATTCAGCAGGAATATTGATGGGTTGTGGCTCGTATGAAGAAACCTCACCAGAGCTTGGGTCCACTTGGTAACCTAATAAGAACTCGTCGTTCGCGGTCACCATGTAGTTTTCTTTATTTAAGTGAAATGCACCATTACGTGTCAGTTCATTCTGTTGTGGAGTTAGACGCTCTTTCGCTACAGCGAAAAAACCTGTCCCCGAAACACGCAAATCCATTGGGTTGTTGGTGTAAATGCTAGAGCCTTCATGGAACTGCTGTGCCACTTGGCTTGCTTGTGCACCACCACCCGGTGTGGTTTTTGCGTTAGTAAATAAAGAGTTAGAGTAGACATCAGCAAACTCAGCACGGGACTCTTTAAAGCCGTAAGTGTTGGCGTTCGCAATGTTGTTACTGGTGGTGTTCAAATCCAGTTGGGCGGCGGACAAACCGCTTAAAGATACATATGACATTCCAAAATCTCCTAATCTAGCGAGCTATGACTACGCTTTGCCGACTTCCAATACTTCTGCAAGTCGAACTGGCGATTCAAAACCAGCCAGATTGAGTAATACGTTTCCGTCACCTTTGCCAAGCAATACGCTGTTTACGTTGGCATACGTCGATACTGGGAACTCTTGCGACTCCCCCTCAACTAAGCCAGACGCTTTCACTTTGTATTTGCCAGCTGGCAGTGGATTTCCGCTTTCATCTTTACCGTCCCAAAGCACACGCGTGTCGCCGGCTGGTTTCGCCCCTACCTCAAAGGTACGAACCAGTTGGCCAGCTTCATCCTCTACACGAACAAACAGATTATCGATAGATTGTGAAAGCTTAACCATTGCCGCCATTGGTGCGTCGTCCTGCTTCACCCCTGCTGCTCCTGGGACCAATACGTCACGCCCTACCAAAGAGGAAGCTTGTAACGCTTGATTTGATGTCATTGACGAATTCAAACTCTCAAACTGAGTGTTCATCTTGCCAATGCCATCAACGGTCGCAAATGAAGCCATTTGCGCAATCATCTGGTCATTACTTACCGGCTTAAAAGGGTCTTGCTGAGACAGTTGCTTCGTGAGCAATGATAAGAAGTCTTCCTGTTTTAGGTCCTGCTTACCCGTGCTCTCTTCCGCTTTCTTGTTACTCTCTTGTAGACTTTTAAGCTGGTCGATATAGGACAAGCCGCTTTGACCAACGTTGTTAATTCCGGCCATACGCTACCCCCTTATCCTTATTGACCCATCTGCAGCGTACGCAGCAGCATTTGTTTACTAGAATCAGCGACCTGTACATTAGTTTGGTATGCACGAGAAGCTGAAATCATGTTTGCCATTTCTTCCATTACATTGACGTTAGGCTTGTAAATGTAGCCTTCTTCGTTTGCAAGGGGATGGTCTGGGTTGTACTCCGCACTCAGCGGTTTATCACTTTCTACAATACCCATCACTTTCACTGGCACCGTATCACCGCCACGCATGGCGTTACTTAACTCTGCACCAAACACGGCATGACGCGCTTTGTAAGTGTCTTTCGCAGAGCTGCTGACACTGTCGGCGTTCGCCAAGTTGCTTGAGGTAGTATTCAGACGAACGGATTCAGCGCTCATTGCGGAACCTGTCACATTGAAAACGTTAAATAAGCTCATCTAAATTATTCCCCTTTGATTGCTTTGGTTAAGTTCTTGAATTTGCTGCCTAGAAAGTCGAGTGATGCTTGGTGTCTGATTTGGTTTTGCATAAACAAGTTACGCTCTAAATCCAAGTCTACCGTGTTGCCATCTCCCGTATCTGGTTGCGTAGGAAGACGATATAACTTGTCCCCAACCAACGTTGTAGTGGCAGGAATATGCCGACCATCTGTGCGACTAAGACCAATGCTTGCCCCAGATGTTGCCGCTTGCAATTCCTTCGCAAAGTCTAAACCTCTTGCTTTGTAACCAGGCGTGTTTGCTTGTGCGATGTTGGTGGAAATCACCTCTGCATTGCGCTCACGTACGCCCACCGTGTGCTGGTGGATGCCTAGTGCATTGTCAAAAGATATAGCCATGTTTGCCTCTACAATTAAGAACTGACCGTGATTGATAACCAAAAAGCAATTAGCATGCCAAAACCTAAAGCATTACACCAACCTAGTGGTTACCGTGAATTGAAATAGCAATAAGTGAGCCAAAGTAACTGGAATGTCATGTCGTATCACTTTGCTCACTTAATAAAGATACACCGTGTTGAGGGCACAAGGCAAAAACGCGCTTCAACTAATTGAGTGATACATGAAGCGCTCGGCGCAGAAAGGTAACAAACAAAAAAGCCTGACACGAAGTCAGGCTTTTCTATCAATGAAGAGATACCGCTATTTAAGCTTGTAAATGATGCCCGGATTACAGCGCACCATTTCAAATTTATCAGTCAGACCAGTTAGCGACTCTGATGCCCCTAACAGCAAGTAACCACCAGGGTTTAAACTGCTCGCCATTTGGTTAAGCACTTTAGATTTCATTTCTGGAGAAAAGTAAATCAATACGTTACGACAGAAAATGATGTCGAACTTACCCATCAGTGCGTAACTGTCCATCAGGTTTTGTGGACGAAAGTTCACCAAACGCTTGACGTTATCTTTGACTTTCATGCGACCACCGTCCGCATTTTCAAAGAAGGTGCGACGACGTTCTGGTGAAAGCCCGCGACCCAAAGCCAAGTTGTCGTACACCCCTGCACGACACATCTCGAGCATACTTGCCGAAATATCTGTGGCTGTAATGGACACGTTTGGTAACAAGCCCGGCTTGCGCTGTTGCGTTTCCAGGATCGTCATTGCAATAGAATACGGTTCTTGGCCCGATGAACTGGCAGCAGACCAGATCTTAATTGGGCGCTTACTTGCCGCTACTTCTGGCAATAATTTGTCAGCTAAAACCGTGAACGGATAAGTATCTCGAAACCACAAGGTTTCGTTAGTCGTCATCGCATCCACAGCGGCGACTCGTAATTCTCGATTACGCCCTGTAACAACATCACGTAGCAAATCTGATAACGATGCGAGCTTAAACTTCGTCACTAAAGGACTCAGTCGGCTACGCACGAGGTATTGCTTGCTATCACCTAACACGATGCCACATTGCGATTCTAGAAAACGGCTAAAGTCACGATACTCTTGATCACTGATTGTAATAGCAGTCATTAATGTCTCTTTTATTGTGTTAATGCAGATTTAACCGCGTTACCCAACTCATCTGGGTTAAATTTCGCAATGAAGGTGTTGGCACCTACACGCTCAACCATAGCTTGGTTGAATACACCACTTAATGAAGAATGGAGGATAACATAAAGGTCTTTCAAATCGGCATGTCTGCGAATTTCAGCCGTTAAGGTATAGCCGTCCATTTCTGGCATTTCAATATCGGAAATAACCAACGAAATTTGATCGTAGATATTGCCTTCTTGAGCCATTTCAATCAACTTATTGTACGCTTCTTTGCCGTCTTTGACAGATACGACCTCAAAACCGATGGATGTAATCGCACGCTCTACCTGTTTACGCGCGACCGTCGAGTCATCAGCAATCAGTATGCGGCGTACAATAGGCTTTTCTTGCTCTGCTTGTGCGATTTCTTCGCCAATAGCGGAATCCATCGTTTCATCAACTGGCGCAATTTCTGCCAGGATTTTTTCAACGTCAAGGATTTCAACCAGCTCATTGTCAATGTTTGTCACGGCAGTCAAATAGTGCGCTTTACCTGCGCCGTCTGGCGGTGGCAAAATCGCTTCCCAATGCATATTGATAATACGCTCAACCGATGATACCAAAAATGCTTGGATCGTACGGTTAAATTCTGCAATAACAACAAAACATTTATCTAAATCAGTGGTTGGGCGGCCACCAATTGCCAGGCTCAAATCAATAACGGACACGGTATGGCCGCGGATATGAGCGATACCTTTAACCAGAGGGTGTAGATTTGGCATTGAAGTCAGCTTAGGGCACTGTAGTACTTCTTTCACTTTGAATACGTTAATGCCGTAGCGCTGTCGGCCCATCAGTCGAAAGGTCAATAATTCCAATCGGTTCTGACCGACGAGTTGCGTACGCTGATTCACCGAGTCAAGAATCCCCGTCATATGCTCATCTCCATCTCAAACTTTTTGTTTTTAAATGATACTCTACCACTGGCAAGCACGATACCAGGGAGACAGTATGGCGTATTTCACTTTCACTTCGACACCATTGACTATGACAATATGTAGAGCGCTAATTACAAAGTACGCTAAGTCTATCGGCATTTTGCTCAGTATGTTTAGCTTTTTTGTTCATTCAGCTTCAGATAATCAGATCGAGCAAATAAAAACAGCAGCAGAACAACATATTCTTGCTACGGTTGATCAGCCTGATGGTGGCGAGCTATCTGTTAATGCGGCAGAGATCGACTCGAGAATAAAAGCAACGGATTGCCCTGTTCCGTTAGATACATCTGCCTCTTCCACCAGCAGCACGAGAAGTAACATCAATGTGTTAGTGGAATGCCAACCGGATGACTGGAAAGTCTATGTCCCTGTGAGGATCTCGGTATCAGTACCAATGATCGTCGCGACACGAACACTAGGGAGAGGAGAAACCGTCAGCGCATCGGATGTTACCACTTCCATGATCGAGCTACAGCGCTTTCGTAAAGATGGATTTTCTAGCTACGATCAAGTGGTTGGGGCAAAGCTAAAGCGTAATGTTCGCTTAGGCGATGTCGTAGAGAGAAATGATGTTTGTGTGGTATGCCGAAATGAAAAGGTCATTATCAAAGCGGTGAATTCTGGCATGACGATCACAACGCAAGGCACAGCATTGCAGGATGGTTCAGCTGGCGATCAAGTAAGAGTGAAAAATGATAAGTCACAACGTATAATAGAAGGCATAGTGACTGACATTGCGGAAATCACTGTTAATTTTTAATACCCACTGGTAGCGTGTTTAAACTGATCAATAAAAATGCAAAAAATGACTAAAGTTATTTTTGCGCTGGTCGATAGTCTGGATACCAGTATTACGATACAAGGCAAAGGTTAAACATGGCAGGTATAGATAATATACGTTCAGGGCAAATGATGACGACAACAAGTCGTGCTCCTACACGTAACGATTCCAATGCTACCAGCACGACAGAATCAAAAAAGGCGCCAGCGCAACAAGACGCAGTATCACTCAGCCAGCAAAGTAAAGCCGTCAGTAAACTCCAGAAGGATATGGCAGCTTCTCCGGCATATGACAGCGCCAAAGTTGCAGCAATCAAAGAAGCTATCACAAACGGTTCATACAAAGTCGATCCTGAAAAATTGGCTGACAACATGATTAAGTTTGAAAACGAATTGCAAGGCAAAAGCTAACTGGCTTAGGCCGAAGGTAAGTATTTTATGGCAGCATTAGTCGATCTCGTTAATTTCCAGCTAGAAAATGCTAAGGCACTTTCCGCTGTTTTACGCCAAGAAACACAAGCAATAACGGCGCGTGTCTCTACCGAGATTGAGAACATTGCCAAACAGAAGATGACGCTCATTGATCAGCTCAGAACAACTGATCAGCGAATCGCCTCTCACCCGCACGTCAATCAACTTACTGAAGATGAGCACCTAAGTCAGGTTGTTGCTCAAATCCAATCGATCGTCCTCGACTGTCAACAAGTTAACCAAGTAAATGGCGAATCGCTTAGTCGCGCACAGCTGAGCTTCAATAAACTCAACAACATGCTTCAGCGAACTCATGGCAAAGTTGGCATGACCTACAATGCGGGCGGAAAAACCCACACCATCTCGACGCTTGGCACCAATATAAAAGCTTAAACGTCACTCCTACCCTCAATTCCCGCGCTCACGTAGATATAAAAAAAGCGACTCATTGTTACCAATCAGCCGCTCAAAAAGATTATCTGTCTAGTGAAATGGTTTAAAACAAAGTTTGCTGACGCTTCTCAGGCACTTGCTGAACTTCTCCATAATCACGTAGCTTATCCATCTTACGGATATCCAGACGCAGCTCAGTCACATAACTGTCTTCAACAAGATAACTACGCACAACTTCTGCACCACGAATTACACCATCGACGGCACCAGTGGTGCTTTCAATACCCAAACGCTGGTCTTGCAGCTCTGCACGTCCACTAACACGCATGCCATAAACTTGCTCTGCTAGCTCACGATAAGCATCAATTTTTGATGCGCGCATTGCTCGTACACGCTTTTCTTCTACTGTGCGGCCTGTTTGCTCACTGACGCTGGCGTAGCCCACCGCCACTAAGATTTCATCTTGACGCATCTGTTGTAATGGCTGACACCCAACCAATATCAGTGTGGCAACAATAAATAATAACTTCTTCATGCTTCTATCCTATGGACGGAGAATCACAGTGTACGGCTGACGAATAGTAGGGTCAGAACGAATCAACACACCATCTTGTGTGCGGATGCTATTTAACGTATCTAAGTCACGCCCAATACGGTCAGCCGGAAGGAAACCTTGCGCTGTCGCTACAACTACACGGCTTTGCATGCCAACCACGCGTGCATTGACAAGCACTCCGCCCTCTTGGCGCAGCATTGTTCCGGTCAGTACATACTGAATTTGCTGCTCTTGAGCTAAATCTTGCCAATCACGACTTAAAGCAAAATCGCCCTGCTGCGTCACTTGAATAGAGCCCGTAGTTTTGAAATCAACCACTTTAAACCCTCGGCGCTGAAACTGATGGATAAAACCTTCAGAGACCGAGTTACCTAACCAGTTTGTTGCATCCATATTTTGTAGATCAACAAACGAGGTAATCGCAATCGGTGTCCGCGCTGATACTGCCACATTAGAAACCATCAGGTCTTCTGTCATGCTCTCAATGAAAAAGTCCATCGTATGACGCGGACTATCCATCAGCATGAACTGGCTTCCCGAGTACGGTTCTTTACCATTGTAAATCGGTGAGTACGCGCACGATGTCAGAAGCGTCATCATCGATGCGGCGACAAGCCACTTTTTCATGGTTTGATTCTCCAGATAATCTTAGGTGATACCGTTCTTTATTAATTCCTTTCCAAGAAAGTGAATATTGGAACAGTCTTTGCTTTTCTTTGTTTGCCTAACGAAGAAAAACCCACCAAACTTCACTGAATTTGTTAAAGCAATATTTATACCCGAACGGTTGTAACCAATGAAAAAAATATTAAACAGTCTGTTTTCAATCACTTTAGTGATGCTTGTGCCTTTTAAGGTAATGGCATCTTGGTATGAAGTCACAGGCGTTGCCACCATCGTTTCTTCAGAAGAGACGGCAAGGCTCCATGCGTTGGAAGACGCGCTGTTCAAAGCCGTCAATTTTTCGGGCGCAGATATTGGCAGTATTAGCAACTTGATGCCGCTGTTAGAAGAAAGCCGCAACGAATACCAGTTTACCAATCATGAAGTCCGTTACATTTTGGTCGAGTCTGAACGCAAACGTCGCGGTAAAGTCGAGGTAAAAATCCGCGTTGATATTTATCCATCGGCAACGGGTTGCCACACCGATCAATACAAAAAGACAATGCTGGTCGGCAATATTGAGGTCGCATCACCACAACAAGCAGTGATGGGACAAATTTATCAAGTTGGTGACGATTTTAGCCACGTAGTGAACCGTCAACTTGATCAAACCTCACGCAGCTTTGTGTCTGTTGGTACAACGGACTACTCAATAAGCAGCAACTATCCTGCTCGCACTCAAATGATCGCGCAAGACAATGGCGCACAATACATCATTGGAGGGGTCATTACCGATCTCACTGCAACGGTCGAATCTCAACTATTGCAAGATGACATCATCAATCGTCAGTTTGCGTTAGAAATGAAAGTATTTGATGGTAAAACTGGCCATGAAATCTTCAACAAAGCCTACCGTGAGGTCGCGCGTTGGCCATTTGCTAAGACGAGTCAAGTGGACACTCGTAGTGCACGTTTTTGGGCATCGACCTATGGCGAGATGATGCTTCGCGTTAGTCGCAATATTATGTTGGATCTGGAGTCGGAGCTATCTTGCAAAATTACACTGCCAGAGGTTGTGGCAGTCTTCGGTAATACCGTAACGATGGATCTCGGCCGTATGCACGGCGTAAAAGAGGGAGACAAATTGCAGCTTTGGCACACCGCGTCGTTTATCGACCAAAATGGATTGCCAAGAAACAAAGTCTCGCAAAGCGAAATTACATTAACGGTATCACGCATATACGAACACGAAGCGGAACTGACGATTGATCAGCCAAATTTAGCATCTAGCGTTCAAATTGGCGACGTAATGAACAAGATCCTATAAAAGCAAACATTAAGTCTTGAGATATGCTCACTTTTGAATATCATAGGCAGCGCATCTTATTTGATTATACCAATGACCGTAGCGAATCGTTCAACGTGATGCTGATACAGATCTGGTAGATTGCTAGATTTGAACTCAGTAAAACAGTGCAATGAACTGCAACTATTGGTATTACGCCCCCATGGCACAGCTGGATAGCGCAGTCCCCTCCTAAGGGACAGGTCGTAGGTTCGAATCCTACTGGGGGAGCCATATCATAGCCTTAGCTCCCACTTGAGCTAAGGCTTTTTTGTATCTTCAATTTCAAGCCTCGCACTGCTCCCCCTAGTACACCGTGTTAGATAATCTTCCCAGTAATCAATATGATCGGATCGGGTGTTTCGGTTACGGGATAAACCCTTCTACTGATCTGACTTCTTCCCCTTGAAATCATTTCAACAAGCCCTATTTACAGTTTTGTATTTTATTACTTTAATTATCTATGAGTTTTGCTTACCCTTTTAGCTATTAATAAAATTATTAGTTAGCACTATGTCTAAGAGCAATTTAATAACTAACACTGGACACCGCTTTATTTCTAAAGGCAAGACAGCCTTTAAGATACATATCCATACCCCCGAGGATACGGTACTACACCGCTCGGTAGGATTTGTTCGTATTGGAGAAAAGAAAGGCTTACAAAAAGCCATTAAGCTGAGAAACGAGTTAGGCCGGCAAATGTGGGGCAAATTCTGGCGACGTCTTTTGAAAGACCCTTACCTAATGACTAGGCTTCCACATAGCGTTGAGCCTAAAATCGTTCACAAGCCTAACCCTACTCTTGAAAACCCTGACAACCGAGATACGTGTTACATCGCCAAGTGGCGAGAGTTCAATGATGACGGTGAGTATAAATATAAAACGGTGGTTCGCTCTATTAGTAAGTACGGCAAACTTGCCGCCTACATGCAAACCAAAAAAGCGTTGTTAGAAGCACATAAAGATAACTTGGAGATCCTGACATTTATGGGGCGTTTAAACAGCATTGATCTTAAGTAATACCTGGCCACTTTGAACATTTCAGTCAGTTTTTTGAAGAGAAATAAAAAGCCCCAAAGAGCGAACTCTTTGGGGCTTTCAGCTTCAGTCTTCTATACTACGGTCGAATAGGAGCTTATTGCTGAACTTGGTATTCAAATTCTGGAACAACGACTTCTACGCGACGGTTTTGTTGACGACCTTCACGAGTGTCGTTTGAAGCGATTGGGTTGTTTTCACCTTCGCCACGAGCTTGGATACGTGATGAATCAATACCTTTTTCAACGAGTGCGTTAGCAACAGACTCAGCACGTTTTTCAGAAACTTTTAGGTTGTAAGCTGCTGGACCAGACGTATCTGTGTAACCTACAACTTCAACGTTCGCTTGTGGGTGCTCGTTTAGGAAAGCAACTAGGTTATCAAGTTTTGCAGCGCTCTCTGGTTTTAGAGTTGTGCTGTTTAGATCGAAGCTACCTGTGCCAATTGTTTGAGTTTCGAATGTTTTCGTAACTACAACTGGCTCTTCTACCACTTCTTCTACAACCACTTCTTCAACAACAACTGGCTCTTCTACGATTACTGGCTCATCGTTGCCGCCGAATTTGAAAGAAACACCTAGTGTTGCAGTGTTACCTGTCGCACGAGTTACATCGTTGCTGATGTCAGTCAGTGTTTGGTATTCCGCACGAGCTGTTACGTTTTGGCTTAGGTTGAATTCAAGACCAGCTGCGCCTAGGTAAGAGTAATCATCTTTGCCATCAAACATTACGTAAGCGCCACCCACTTTACCGTAAAGTGCGATGTCTTCAGTGATTGGTAGGCTAAATTTAGGAGCAAGAGTGATTGCTTCTACGTGGCCACCGAAAGAAGTTTGGTTAAAATCACCGATGTTGTCGAAACCCGCTTCTACTGCGAAGTATTTATTCATTTCGTAACCAACAAAAGCGCCAAGAGTAGAATCGTCTTTGTCACAAGCCTGGCCCGCTACACACGCGTCTTCCATCCATGACTTACCCATCTTACCACCAACGTATACTTCTGCTTGTGCTGCTGAAGCCATAAGTAGAGACGCTGAAATTACCGCTGCTAATTTTTTCATTATTGATTCCTCTAAAGAAGTTCTTTTGTTAGATGCCGAAATGCGCCGTCTGACTGACGTTGTATTTCAATTCTTTTTATTCATTCCTTGAGTGAGATACTTAGTCAGCTTCTTTTTATGCACATGCATTTTTTTTATGGAAGCAACTTACGTACATTTCCTGTTCAGTGATACATATCGCCATCTCGGTATCGCTGACGGGATGAACTATAACGCTAAGAAATCGCGAGAAAAATCCCAATTCTGTCAATTTATTGTCATCAAAAATCTCGACAACATGTGATCTTAAGCAAAAAAATCCCCACGCAATCACAACGCAAACGTTTGCTTTATTTTTTGAAACAACATAGCTAAAGCAAAGGTTTTTTCTTAAAAATGAGACAAACAAAATGGAACTTTAAGGAACATGGATAAAAATCAATCAGATATTTGATATATAATCGCTCGTTTTTTATTCATGCCAACGATATTTGGATTAAAAAATCTTATCCATATTGAGGTAAATTACAGGTGAAACCATCTCTTCATTCACCAATATGAGAGAAAGTTTCTCGTTATCTAAATTGAAGATACAAAAAAGCCGCGGTTGCTCACCGCGGCTTTGTGACTATTTATTCAAAAGAACGTTCAGTTCAAAGCAATTATGCGTTTGCTTCACGCTCAGCAATGAACTCAAGCGCCATCTTAATGCGAGCAATACAACGCTCTTTTCCAACCAGCTCCATGACTGCATCGACAGAAGGAGACTGACCGCCTCCTGTTACAGCAACACGTAATGGCATACCGATTTTGCCCATGCCGATTTCCAACTCTTCACATACTGCTGCGATAACGCCATCTTTGATGTTAGCTGTCGTCCACTCAGTTAGTGCTTCCACTTTCGCTAATGCAAGTTCTAGAGGCTCTTTAGCCACGCCACGTAGATGTTTCTTCGCTGCGCCCGCTTCAAACTCAGAGAAATCTTCATAGAAGTAACGGATTTGCTCAGCTAGCTCAACTAGCGTGTTGCAACGCTCACCCACTAGCTTGATCACGTCAGTGATAGCAGGACCATTCGTTACGTCTAGTTTTTGTTGATCTAGATGCCATTGTAGATGCTCAGCAACGTACGCAGGGTCTGAGTTCTTGATGTAGTGGTTGTTCAACCATTGCAGTTTATCAGTGTTAAAAGCAGACGCTGACTTAGATACTGCGTTTAGGCTAAATAGATTGATCATCTCTTCTTGAGAGAAGATTTCTTGGTCACCATGAGACCAACCAAGGCGCACTAGGTAGTTGTTTAGTGCCGCAGGCAGGTAACCCATATCGCGGTATTGCATGACTGATACAGCGCCGTGACGTTTAGACAGTTTCGCGCCGTCATCACCCAGGATCATTGCACAGTGTGCAAATGTAGGTACTGGCGCACCTAGTGCTTCGTAGATGTTGATTTGACGAGGGGTGTTGTTGATGTGGTCTTCGCCACGAACAACGTGAGTGATACCCATGTCCCAGTCATCCACTACTACACAGAAGTTGTAAGTAGGTGAACCGTCAGTACGACGAATGATTAGGTCATCCATTTGATCGTTGCGGATTTCAATGCGACCACGGATTTGATCATCAAATACTACGCTGCCTTCTTTCGGGTTACGGAAACGGATAACACATGGATCGCCATCTTTTGCCGCTTCGTTTGCTGCTTTGATTTTTGGATGGTTAGCATCGTAGCGAGGCATTTCTTTATTTGCTTCTTGCTCTGCACGGATTTCATCTAGCAGCTCTTTAGACGCGTAACATTTGTAAGCTTTGTCTTCAGCAAGAAGCTTATCAACCATTTCGTTGTAACGGTCAAAACGTTGAGTTTGGTAGTAAGGACCTTCATCCCACTCCAAGCCTAGCCATTCCATGCCTTCAAGAATTGCATCAACCGCTTCCTGAGAGTTACGCTCAAGGTCTGTATCTTCGATACGTAGAACGAATTCACCACCTTGGTTTTTAGCGTATAGCCAAGAGTAAAGTGCAGTACGCGCACCACCAACGTGTAGATAGCCAGTTGGGCTAGGAGCAAAACGAGTTTTAACCGTCATTTGAGTTCCTTAGGGGTAATGAGCAACGAGAGATCTCTCGTTGTAATGTCAAGGATAAAAGTGGCGACATTTTACCACCGTAAGTCAATTCTACAATCGGTTTGACAACAGAAATAAAAACAGGGCAGAACCAAAAAGGCACAGTCCTGCTATTTACTGTTAAAGCACGAGACGAAATTACTTCAGGTTACGCATTGCCCATTGCATAAATTCTTGCTGCTCTTCACGGCTCAATTCATTAAACGATGCTTTGATTGTTTTGGTTTCCGCTGGAGAAGACGCAATGCTTGCCTTAGTCGATTCTTTATTCATTGCGTTATTATAGTCGGCAACTTCTCGTTCGTAATCACGAAAACCTTGCAAACCACCTTTACGAAGTTGAACCATAGAGAATGCCACTTCTTTTCCGTTTTTGTCTTTCAATACCACTTTAGGATCGAGTTCGAAGGCTCTCGCCTCTTCAATAGTACGGAATGTTTGATAAGTCAGAGAAAGCTCGGTGTCTTTTTCTGCATCAAACTCTAATACCAGCGGCTGCGAATCGAATTTACGGCGCTTTCCATCTTCAAATACAATTTGTCCAACCGTTACCGCTAATTGGTTTTCCCCATCCTTTAACTCGATGCTGTTGTTCTTGGATATCCACTCAGGGTAGACGAACTCGCCGTTGAGAACGCGAGGAACTAATTCAGATTGCAGAGTGAGTTGAGCAGCAAAAGCTGGCGCCGAAAGCATTGCGCAAAGTCCTAGAAGTGTCGTTGTTTTTTTCATCATGGTTTCTCACTTTATACCAATTTAGATAAGCCTCTAAAATTTACAGGCCAGTCATTTCAAAGGCTTATTTGAATAAGTATCAAGATAAAAAGGGCGTTTCCGCCCTTTTAGCTGCTTCTTTAGTTAGAAGTAGTATTCAACACCTACAGAGAACTCGTCGTAGTCAGCAGACTTCCAACGTGCTTCTGTTGGTTTATCTAATTGAGACGCACCGTCGCCAAAGTCTAGAGTACGAGCACGTACGTACAGCACTGCCGATGGGTCTACGAAATACATAACTTGTGCTGATAACACATCGTCCGCTGTATCGTTAATTTTCTTACCATCACGCTCGAGATCAAAGTTAGCGGCGTAAGCCAGTTTGTATTGCCAATCACCCGTCGTGTACATGATAGCGGCAGACATTGCATCTTGCTTTTCACTCACACCATTGCTTGCGTCCGCTTCCATGTATTTGTATTGCGCAAAGAAAGAGATCCCGTTATCAAACCAGCCTTGTGCCCCTACCAAGTACGTGTTGTTTTCCCACGTTTGGCTTTCCATCTTTATATTACGGTTACCTTCATATGCCGCATCTAACTGGATAGGACCAATTTTGTAGTGTGCTGCAATACCACCCCAGTAGTCATCCCCTTCACCTAGACCTGCTTTATCACCTGCACCAGCTGCGATATCTAGGGAGAATTTGTCAGCAAACATTGGAGAGTCCCAGCGGATAGTGTTTGATTGACGGTCTTGGTACTTGGCGCCTCCAATAGCACCACCCCAGTCGTATACATCGCCGAGACCAGGGTTAGATGCTGGCCAGTCAACCAATTCGTACATAGGTGTCAAAACGCGACCCAGACGAATTTGACCCCAAGATGCACTTTCAAAACCGACGAATGTGTCACGTTCACCAAGACCTGCGCCCTCGCCACCAAAGCTAGGGTCTACATAACCGCCTTCGATTTGCCAAATAAAAGTAGGGTCGAAGTTAGCAAATTGTTTTTTACCACGGAAACCAATACGAGATTCGTTGTTTAGCTGCATGCCACCCAAATCATCGTCCGTTGCTTTGCTGCCAGAATCGTAATCGCGGTACGCGGCCTGCATCGCGATGATCCCGTAAACTTCATAAGAAAATGAATCTTTGGTTAGAAACTCTTTTGCTGCGTCACTGTTTGCACCATCAGCAAATGCAACACCACTGAACATCATGCCGGTAATTGCCGTGGCAAGTAGGCTTTTCTTTAGGTAAGACATTATAAACCCCTATATTTTTAGTTTTTTCCATTTTCAAATTCACTAACTAGGACATGGCAGGAACTTGAAACAGTGTTTGGACGGGGCAAATATGACAAACTTTTTTCGCACTAAAAAACTTTCCCTACAGCAATCTGAGCGACTTCAAAATGAGAAGATCAAAAATAAAATAAAATAATAAAAAACAATTACTTAACATCAAATATAAAAAATAAAAAACGTTAAAAGTACGTTTTGACACTGAACTGACATTGAGAGTATCTAAAAAACGTGAGCGACTTCATTCATCTTTTAGGTGTTTTAACGGAACTTTATATTCAAAGAGAAAAAACCTTGAGATCACTCGCAAGTAAAATGACCGTGCACTTGTGGGATTCGAGAGATTTTGACGAAATTGTTGTGAGTAGCAAATGGGTATTGACCTTACCCTTGCAGGAAGGTTTAAGCTCATGGCATCACTACTATTGAGGTGCAGATTATGTATCAGTTAGTTATACCTTTATCAGGGCTCAACTGCATGGGCTGTGCGAGAAAAGTTGAGAAGGCTTTACATGCAAATCACGATGTGGAGATCCTCAATTTGTCCCCGACGCAAGTAGAGGTCAAAACCGAGTCTTCTCTTAAAGAGCTCGTCTCGTCGATTGAATCTCTTGGTTACCAAGCAGGAAATCACTACGAACTAAACCTTTCAGGCTTAAGCTGTGGCGGTTGCGTCAAAAAACTTTCATCTTTATTAGAATCTAATCAAGACGTTATTTCTTTTGAGGCTTCAACAACGCACTTAGAGATTCGTACCCTCCTCTCCGAGCAACAAGTGATCGACTTAATAGCAACACTCGGCTATACCGCCAACCTTGATTCTGTTGAAGTAGAGAACGAAAGCTCACCAGAGACCGAACAGGTAGAACAGCAAAGCAATATTAAAGATACGCAGGTGCCACCAGCGAGTATTCAATTGCAAATGCTGATTCAAGGCATGACGTGTGCGAGTTGCGTATCTTCAGTAGAGAAAGCACTTACTAACGTAGAAGGCGTTGAGAAAGCACAGGTCAACCTTGCAGAACAAAGCGCACTAATATTCGCAAGCCAAGACTCTGATGACCTCCTTAACGCAATTGTTGAATCGGTAAAACAAGCCGGTTACCAAGCAGAGATCCTACAAGACGCCGCAACCCAGCAAGAAAAGCAAGCACAGCAACAACGTCAGCAACAAAAACGCTTTAAACTGGATGCTATTGCTGGCCTTGTCGTCGGTGCCCCTTTAATGATTTGGGGCGTAGCTGGCGGCAATATGATGATTCGCAACACCAACGACCAATTAGCTTGGGGCGCGATCGGTATCGTATGTTTACTCCTTCTTGCCACAGCAGGGAAACACTTCTTCAGTAACGCTTGGTTAGCAGCTACTCACAAGCGCGCCACCATGGACACGTTAGTCGCGCTCGGTACTGGCGCAGCGTGGCTCTATTCGATGCTTGTGGTGATTTTCCCAGACTGGTTCCCTCTTGCTTCACGCCACGTGTACTTTGAAGCGAGTGCAATGATCATCGGCTTAATTTCTCTTGGTCACTATATAGAAGCAAAAGCCAAAGCAAACACAACACGTTCCTTACAAGCGTTGATTAACCTGCAACCTCAGCAAGCTACGGTAATTACGGAACAAGGCGACCAAAAAATCGCGGTTGAGCAAATCACGTTAGGCATGAAACTGCGTATCAAACCAGGCGAGAAAGTGCCTGTTGATGGCGTTGTGATTCAAGGTGAATCATACATTGATGAGTCGATGCTCACTGGTGAACCAGTACCAGTATTAAAAGCACAAGAGGCTCAAGTGTCTGCCGGGACATTAAATACCGATGGTGGATTAGTCATTGAGGCAACGGGTATTGGCGCAAATACCATGCTGGCTCGTATCATCCGCATGGTGCGCACAGCGCAAAGCAGTAAGCCTGCCATCGCGAAACTGGCAGACCAGATTTCATCGGTGTTTGTCCCTGTCGTTGTTGGCATAGCAATACTGGCCGCGCTCGTTTGGTTTGCCGTTGGCCCAGAGCCAAAAGCGAGTTATATGCTGGTGGTCACCACAACCGTCCTGATCATCGCCTGCCCTTGCGCTCTAGGCTTAGCAACCCCGCTTTCTGTCACGGTGGGAGTGGGTAAAGCCGCAGAGCTCGGCATTCTAATCAAAGACGCCGACGCCCTGCAATTGGCAAGCAAAGTCGACACGGTTGTGTTCGACAAAACTGGCACGCTTACCCAAGGTAAACCTAGCGTTCAGAAAGTGTTTACTCACGCCACCAGCCAAGAAAATCTATTGGCTTTAGCGTATGCGGCAGAGCGTCAGTCTGAGCACCCACTGGCAAAAGCGGTATGTGATTACGCCAAACGACACGACGCAAAGGATGTCTCATTAGACAAGTTTGAGAACGTTCGCGGGCGCGGCATTTGGGCGACGTATCAAGATAAACCGCTACTCATTGGTTCGCTTCAATTTATGCAAGCAGAGAACGTCGAGACCAGCGCACTAAAACCTGCCATCGATGAATGCGCAAAAAATGCGTGGACTCCGGTAGCTGTGGCATTGAACGGCGAACTGATCGGTCTGATCGCCATTGCCGACCCGATCAAATCAGATGCGAAGCAAGCGCTCTCTGCATTAAAATCGCAAGGCATCAAAACGGTAATGCTGACGGGCGATAACCAACACGTTGCCAATACTATCGGCCAAGAACTTGGTATTGATGAAGTGATTGCCCAAGTAATGCCAGATGAGAAAGCTCAGCACATTGAGCAACTTCAATCTCAAGGACATGTCGTGGCAATGGTGGGGGATGGCATTAACGACGCCCCTGCTCTCGCGTTATCCAACCTAGGTATTGCCATGGGTAGCGGCAGTGATGTCGCCATTGAAAGTTCGCAAATGACCATCCTGAACACGTCACCAATGGCGGTAGTACATGCGATTGAACTCTCTCGCGCTACACTTAAAAACATGAAGCAAAACCTATTTGGTGCCTTTGTTTACAACTCGTTGGGTATTCCAGTTGCCGCTGGTGTGCTTTACCCAGCGTTTGGATTTTTGCTCAGTCCTGTTGTCGCAGGAGCGGCAATGGCACTGTCTTCAATTACTGTCGTTAGTAATGCAAATCGACTACGACTGTTTTCAGTAAAATAACCACTTCTTTTTGAGGGTATTATGAAGTTGAAACTATTGACCTTTGCAATGCTTGCGACCGTGTCCGCCAACGTATTGGCAGCCGATGTCATTAACCATAAATCGCCATACTGTGGCTGTTGTGGAGAATGGACAAAACACATGGAAGAGAACGGCTTTACGGTCGAAGAAAAATTGCACGATGACATGAACGCCATCAAACGCGATCTAGGCATCAAGAATGAACAGCTTTACTCTTGCCACACGGCAGAGATCAACGGCTATCTGTTTGAAGGTCACATTCCAGCCGAAGACATTAAAGCGTTTTTGAAAAATCCACCACGTAACGCAAAAGGCCTATCAGTACCAGGCATGCCAATGGGCTCCCCTGGTATGGAATATGGCGACAAAAAAGACAGCTACACCGTTTACGCCTTTAACGAAAAAGGCCAAGTGTTCGAATATAGCCACCACGAAGGCAACGACCAATAAAAACAAAGCCCAGCGAGATAAACCGCTGGGCTTTTTCTTAATGGACAGTTAAGACAAATATAAAATTAGAAGCCGTAAGAGGCACCAAATACAAAAGCGTTATTCACTAGGCTGTCACCACTCGCGTTTTCTGCACCGTGTGCTTGACTACGGAACTCAAAGTAAGGTTGAACACCTTTACGAGTCCACGTTGCACGAAGCTCGTGGTCCATGGTTTCCGCTTCAATCATGTAGACGTTGTTGTAGCTTAGCGTCACATCCTCATTCATCACGTAACCGATGCGGTTGTCCATGCGGTAATCTGTATCCGCATCTGCGTCTGTCGCATCAATGTGCGCACGAGTACGGTTACTTAAGGAGATGCCGTTATCGAAGTTGTAACCGATCTTAACCAATGGACGGTACTGTACATTCTCGCCAGCAGAGAACAGGTGTTGGTAACCCGCGGCAACCCATAAATGATCGGTAATATTAAATGACTGCTCACCACCCACAGTGATTGCTGGTGTTGTGTTACCTGCGCCACCGTTTTCTGTTTCCAGTTTACCCAACTGAATACCATCAAATTCGGTGTAAACCGTAAAGCCGCCGAATTGGTTATCAAAAGTATGACCAGCTTCCAGTGTAGACGTAACGTCCGAACCATGAATTCGACCATCATCGTGGAATTGAACATTACCTGTTACGTAAGAAGAACCAGCAAAAGCGCTAGAAGCGAAAGCGAGAGAAAGAGCACTCAGTGCAAAAATGTTTTTCATAATTACTGCCTTTATTTATTCACGTTATGCGATAGTTTTAGAGGGCATCTCTTCCCTTTTATCGCAAACTTTGGAATGTGCCTCCTTGGCGTTCGCAATATTGTTTTAATTAATTCGCGATGGAAAATAAAACATTTTAAAAAGTGATCTTGTTCAAACCGAGCTCAACAACCCTGATAAAAACATCGGAAATACAGGCACTTATTGTATTTTTATAAAATTATTCAAAAAATAGAAGTGTGATCATAAACAGGTTGTTTATTGATATTTAGCAGATTAAGTCGATCCAGTTCACAATAACCTTGACCATTACAACCAAAAACTTATTTATCAATGAAAAATAATTAGACATCGATCACGCTTAATTTCCTCAAAAAATAAAGAAAGCCCCAACATGATGTTGAGGCTTTGCCAAAAAATTAACTTACAAGAATCGAGTTATTTCACGCTGGTCACTCGACTTGCTTTCTCACCGGTTGCTGACACAGAACGGATAAACACTTCACCTTTCACATTTGGACGAGCATTATCTGCGTAAGTTAGCCAGTTCTTGCCGTCTAGAGAGTATTGAAGCTTCACACCCGGGAACTGAACGTTCATTGCCAGTTTACCCTCTTCAACTTTCGCGCCTGGTACAGGTAGGCGGTAGTCGATACCCGCTTTTTCTAGCTTAGCCAGTTCGCGTTGGCCAAGTAGGTTCGCAAAGCGGTTGTAGTCTTGGTTTAGCGCAGCTTTGTTTACTAGGTTAGAGTTTTGCGAGTATTCAACACCCACTTTGTAGTCGTTTTCCCAATCAGCACGGTGCCATGCACGTTCAGCGGCTGCCAGTACGCGAGGGAATACCATGTACTCGTATTGCTCGTCGTTACGTACTGTCTCAGACCACAGCTGTGCTGATAGACCATAGAAAGGTTTCGCTTTGATTTCACCTTTACCAGTGAAGCCGTTACCATCGCGGTCTACAGAGGTTTCTGCGTTCTGAGGCATGTTCTCTGGTGCAAAACCAAACATCTTACGAGTATCTGTTGCACGCGTCGCCCAGTAGTAACCACGCTCTTTCGGGTCAACTTCGTACGGCATGTCCATGTATACGTAGTCTGGGTTAGAAACGATAACGTCGTAACCTTTCTTAGACCATTCGTACACTGATGATGTGCCACCCCAGTAAAGAACGTCCCAGAAGTTAACACGTGTGTTTTCTGTTGCGAACGCTTTCTCACCTTCACTGTACTTAAGGCCATCTTGCCAAGCTTGGAAGTTTGGAATGCCTTTCTCTGCCACCATCTTCGACACTTCTTCTGCAAAGTGGCTTGGTAGATGAGCAAAATCGCTTACCGTACCGTCTGCAATTAGCGTCTGACATTGTGGTGACTGTGCGAATGGCTTGTCTTGCTTAGACAAATCAATGTTACCCTTCCAGCTTACTTTGTCTTCTGCGTTAATGTCTTGCAGACCAGCGCCTAACTTGATGTTCTTCGCTTCATCACCACCGAAGTGCCATGTTGTTAGCGGCGTACCCGCTTCTTGGTGCATTGCTGCTACTTCTGAAATCACTTTATCAACAAAGCGAGTTGAAGATTCCATACATGGGTTGATGAAGCTTTGCTTGTTGTAGAACTGAACCGTCGTTACGTTCGATGTATCTTGAGGATCCATCAGGCGGTACTCGTTCGCTTCTGCTTCTTTACCTTCTTCCATTAGACGGTCGTAACGTGCTTCCATTGATACCACTGCTGCACGAGCGTGTGCTGGCATATCGATTTCAGGAATCACTTCGATGTTACGCGCTTTCGCGTACTTCAAGATGTCCACGTAGTCTGCTTTGCTGAAGAAGCCAGAACCAAAGTTGTCTGTCGTTGCACCTGAGCCAAGCTGAGGCAGTAAACAGCTTTTCTCTTCCAAATCGAAACAACGGTTAGCGCCAACTTCAGTCAGCTCAGGCAGACCCGGGATTTCTAAACGCCAGCCTTCATCATCCGTTAGGTGAAGGTGTAGTTTGTTCATCTTGTACGCGGCCATTTGGTCAAGCGTTGCAAGAATCGCGTCTTTAGAGTGGAAGTTACGAGCCACGTCCACCATCACACCACGGTAATCAAAACGCGGCGCATCTTTAATAGACAGTTGTGGTAGAGAATCAGCATTTTGGCTATCTACCAGGCCAAAGATAGATTGTACTGCGTAGAAAGCACCTGCTTGGTCAAACGCTTTAATCGCAATACCGTCGCCTTTGATGCTCATTTCGTAAGCACCAGATTTTGCCAATTCACCGGTGAAGTCTGCAGGAACAACAGTGATGCTTACAGGAAGATCACCACGAACATCCACACCTACCACTTCTGCACGATCTTGGATTACCGCGTATTGAGTTGCATCGAAAGCGGCTTTAGGCAGCGCAATACCCGCCGCGATATCTACCGTACCGTTACCTGCTTCAACAGACAGTGGCGTTGGTAGTAACGTGGTTGATACGTCTTGTTTTACTAGGTCTTCGTTCTTCTCGAAACGAGACACAGCGCTCGCAAATACGTTGTTGTCATCTGGCGTACGTTTTAGGTTGTTACCCTCAAGGCCAGTCACGAAAGATGCAACGTCTTCTGTGTTAAGAGAAGCGATCATCTTAGGCTCTGCATTTGGTGCAGCAACGAAAGCGCCTGGCATGAAGTCGGTTTCAAAGAGCTGCCAGTATTCAGCAACAAGAGGAAGCACAACCTCTTCACCCGCAGCAAAACCATCAAACTTATCTGTTGGTTCTAGTTTGTGTAGATCACCCGTTACGCGAGAGATTTTAAACTGTTCGTTTTCAACATCCAGAATCAGACGAATGCTATGGAAGTAAATAGCCCAATCTTTTGAGTCAACCGCTTCACCTTGGTTAACCAGCGTCATGTTTACCTTGTTACAAGACGCCCACTCAGCCCCTAAGTCCTGACAAGCAAGACCTTCGTTTGCACCGTGGTTAGTCAACACTTGGTATTGAATATCAAGATTATTAGCCAACGAATTTACAACTTGTTGTTCAGAGCTTTGCAGCGCAGAGCAACCTGCTAATGTAGTGATAACAGAAACAGCAATCAGACTAGGTTTAAACATCTTACTTCCCCAAAAAAGTCAGTGGTTCAAAACGACAATGATAAAAATCTCGGCCCCTCAAATGCGAGGTACCTAACCGTTACATTCAACATACAACCTGTTATTTCTAAGCGTAAAATAAATAGAAATAGGAAGTGATCCAGCTCAAAAAATGACACTCAGCAAAAACAATAAAAACCTAATTTTCATGGAGTTACAATACACGTCAAAATCGAACAACTTGTTTTGACGAGTTTGCTGCGATCTAGGTCACTTATATTCATGAGTTACGACTGATTTTGTAAGATTTGGATCACGCCTAATTATTTTGTGAACCATTAGTAAGCGAATTACCTATTTACCTTTCGTGAAGTGACTCTCATTTATTCGTCGTCAAAACTCGTCAATATTTTTAGAAATGACGATTTTGTCGAATACCCCACTGGAGAAATTGCACTTAACCTCACGCTATTTTGCGTATAAAGTTTAAAGGTATCTTATCTGAGGACCATTCTATGTTTCGTCTCTTGACGCTAATATCATCTCTACTTGTTACTTTGACTCCTTTTTCCTCTTATGCAGAGCCACAGCATTGGTTAGCGAAAAAAGGGGAAACCGAACTTATGATTATTGGCTCGGTACATGTGGGGGATAAAACGATGTACCCACTCCCTAGAACGGTCATCCAGCATTTAAGCCAAAGCGCAGGGTTGATTATTGAAGCAGACGTCAGGAATTCTGAAGGCTTGGTTTACCCACAAACAACCATTCTTTCTAAAGATGTTTTAGACAGAGCTCAACGTCGCCACTTAATTGAAATTGCCCAAGATTTAGGTTTACCAGAAACTCAACTCCTAAATTCCCCACCTTGGATGGCGGCATTCACCATCCAACTCGCTTTAGTCAACAAACTGGGGTATGTCTCTGATAAAGGGGTCGACATGCACTTAATAGGACTCGCTGATAAAAAGCAAATCCCGGTCATTCCACTGGAGTCCGTGCAATTCCAAATCGATTTAATCGCAGGTCAATCAGAAGGCGGTAAAGAGATACTTCTCTCATCAATTGAAGAATATGATGGCGGAGAAGAGTTGGTTCAATGCTTGATAGAGAGTTGGAAGAGTGGTGATGGTAGCATGTTGGTCGAAGCCTCTTTGACCGATCATACAACAGAAGAGTTTAACCAAGCCTTTTTATACGAGCGTAATCGAGATTGGGCTAAAAAACTCGACACTGGCAGTGTTCTACCTCAGCAATCGGGTCGTTACACCGTTGTTGTTGGTGGCTTGCATTTAGTAGGTAAAGATAACCTGATTGAACTGCTTAAAAATCGGGGATTTAACATCAAACCACTGGGTAAGACGCGCCAAGCAAATTGTGATATCTAGTGATTGTTTGAAAAATGCCATTTAAATACAATTATTTAAATACAACCATTTAAAATTCATTCAAACTTTCTTATAAAACGCCGTTAAGCTAAGTGGATACAAAACAACTCATATGAAATTTAAATATTTATTCCTATACACGATTGGAATTATGCTCACTTCTTCGCTGTCTTATGCTAAACCGCCATGCAACGTAGAAGCTTTTCAAGCTATTGATATAACTCCGGAAGTAAAAGGCGGTGTTTTAGATAAAGAGAGTGGTCAATTTCTTATTACCGAAAAACCAATGATGCGTTGCGCGAACATCACGTTTTCAACAGCCCACACTCGAAATCGCGTTGCACATATGATGAACCAAGGCTTTGAAGCGGTTTACTATGATGGAAACACAAGCAAATCTCACTCATTAACGTTTGATGAAGACGATTTAAAAGCGGGTTACGTCAAGATTGGTCCAAATCACCCAAAGACCGCTTATGTCCGCTTCACTACTTCTGAAACTCCTATCAATACTATCTCGTGTGACATCAAGTAATAAATTTACTCACTCTAAAAAATGAAAAGGCCCTACATTTCTGTAGAGCCTTCCTCTCAATACGTGTCGGTGAAGTGCCATATTCGAACATCAGGCGAACCCCAATTTGATTCGATACTATTGAAGTCTAAAATTACTAGCGCTAAAAACGACGAAAGCCTGCTCATTGAGCAGGCTTTCTAAAAGTGGTCGGTGAAGAGGGATTCGAACCCCCGACCCTCTGGTCCCAAACCAGATGCGCTACCAAGCTGCGCTATTCACCGAGATGTTTAACTGAGGAATTGTCCCCGTCAACGAATGCGTATATTACGGATTCTGAACTGTGGCGCAAGTGCTTTTTACAAAAAAACCTTAGGTCTTAATTCGTTTGATGAATAACTGAACACTAGCACGTAAAATGTGACTGATAACTCACAACAAAATACAGTTTATTAACCTTAGCAACATAATTGATCCAGATCAGTGTGCAACAAGACACCGCCATTTAGTTTATTCCTGTCGGGAACATCTTGGAGGAAACGTATGGACTTTTGGCTTGATCTCCTATTTGGTAATGCAGTGGGTCTATCGTCAATGATAGTAATTTTTGGGGCAATTGGTCTGATGTTATTTTACGGCGGTTTCTTCATATACAAGATCATGAACGACAAATCTCCTCACTAGATCTCGCTTAGCTCTAGAAACGCTTTGCACCGGAGTCGGTTACTTGCCTACTCCGGTTTTTTATTTGATCTCAATGCACCACTCATTGATATAATCCTATTATTCTTCCCTGTTCTTAATGAGATTACTGCTATGTCTCACGACGACGATTTTGATCTATTTCAACAGATGATGGGCGATGTAAAGCCAATCACTCAAGACACCACCGAACACAAAAAAGTACACCAAGTAACAGAAGCACAGCTCGCAAAACGCGAAGCAGCAATCTGGTTAACGGAAGATGACCCAGAATACCTATCACTTGATCACGCTGAAATGCTCAAGCCAGAGGACTTTGTTGAGTTCAAACGTGATGGTGTACAGGACGGGGTTTACCGCAAACTTCGCCTTGGTAAGTATCCAATCCAAGCTCGCTTGGGTTTGCACCGTAAAACATTGAAAGAAGCACGTGATGAAGTCGTGACGTTTTTAAAGCAATGCCTATCAATGGACATTAGAACGGTCGTTATCGTCCATGGTCGAGGAGAACGCTCAAATCCACCTGCAATGATGAAAAGTTTTGTTAGCAGTTGGCTACGACAAATAAAGGAAGTCCAATGCTTCCATAGTGCGCAACGCTTTCACGGTGGAACTGGAGCCGTTTACGTCCTACTTAGAAAAAGTGCGGAAAAGAAATTAGAAACCCGCGAACGTCACCAAAAACGGTTAGGCTAAATTTCACCCTAATGCTAGAATGCCCGCCCTTATTCTTCCTTCCCCTTAAAGGAAGGGAGCTTCATTCGCCGTTGTGAAACGTTAGGAGACAAAAATGTCACAAGACAACGCTAAACGATTAAATAAATTCATCAGTGAAACGGGGTTTTGCTCACGCCGTGAAGCAGACAGACTGATTGAGCAAGGCCGTGTCACCATTAATGGCAACAAACCTGAAATGGGGACAAAAGTGCTACCTGGTGATGATGTTTGTGTGGATGGTAAGCCAGTGGCAGCAAAAGAGAAGCCGATTTATATCGCTCTCAATAAACCAACAGGCATCACCTGTACAACTGAGAGAGACGTCCCTGGAAACATCGTTGATTTCATCGGCCATCAAAAACGTATCTTTCCGATCGGCCGCTTAGACAAACCCTCTGATGGTCTGATCTTTTTGACCAACGATGGCGATATCGTCAACAAAATCCTCCGTGCTGGCAACAGCCACGAAAAAGAGTACGTTGTGCGCGTGGACAAACCGATTACAGGTGAGTTTCTCAAACAGATGTCGAGCGGCGTTAAGATTCTCGACACAGTCACCCTACCTTGTAAGGTAACGAAAGAAACTAAATTCTCTTTCCGTATTGTGCTCACTCAAGGACTTAACCGTCAGATCCGTCGCATGTGTGAAGCGCTGGGCTATGAAGTATTCAAGCTGCGTCGCGTACGCATCATGAATATCTCTCTTGATGGTATTCCGAATGGAAAATGGCGTTACCTAAGTGACGAAGAAGTGGCAGAGATCCTAGCAATGTGTGAAGGCTCTGTAGGTACAGAAGAAGCATCAAAAACAGACTCTAGAGGTCGCAACATTCGTAAAGCGACCGACGCGAAGCTGTTTGATAGCCGTGAAGAAAACCAAGATTCTACTGCTCGTCGTAACCAGAAGACACGAACTTTCCGCGGTAACAATGCTGATGAATTCCGTCATGCACCAAACTCGAAAAAAGGTCAACAAAAGCGTCGTCAGCGTGATGATGAAGGCGGACGTCCAGCTAAAGAACATTACAAAGCGAAACCACAAGGTGAACGCAGCAGACCGCAAGGCGAGCATGGTAAATCACACCGTAAACCAGATGCATCGAGCAATACGCATTCAGCAAACAAGCCTCAATCACCGAGTAAGCCTAAGCAGCATTACATGAACCCAAATGCCGCGAAACCAAGTAAACCAGCTAAACGCACTGGTGGTACATTGAGTCTGAAGAAGTAACGCTTCACTGACAGGCAAGATCAAAAAAGGACGCTCATGAGCGTCCTTTTTATTTGTCATGAGTTTACAAACAAAGAGGTGCAAACTGACCGCGAGTTAAGTTCAGCAAATCTCTCGGGGCTAACTCAATTTCTAAACCACGTTTACCAGCACTCACACAGATTGTGTCTTGCTCTACTGCGCTTTCGTGCAAAAAAGTAGGTAAGGCTTTCTTCTGCCCTAGTGGGCTAATTCCACCAACGACATAACCTGTGGTCTTTTGCGCGATTTCCGGATCAGCCATATCGGCCTTTTTGCCCTTCGCTGCTTTCGCCGCCAGTTTTAGGTTCAGCTTTTGATCAACAGGGATAATCGCAACCGCAAGGTTCTTTGGCTCCCCGTTCAAGCAGAACAACAAGGTTTTAAATACTGTTTTCGGATCCTGCCCCAGTACTTCAGCAGCCTCCAAGCCATAACTATCGGCTCTAGGGTCATGCTCATACTGATGAATCGTGTGTGGAATTTTTTTCTTTTTCGCAAGATTAATGGCCGGAGTCATCAAGATTCTCCTCATAAAAACAAAAAGCGCAGACTGAATTGGATCTGCGCTTTTAGTTAATGATATCAGCGAGTTTGAGTCAATCGCTTTTTCTCTGTTGGGTTACTGATCAATCGCCGTATCAACTAAATACGTGATTTCACCTGAAGGGGCATACTCATTAACATCAATAGGGCTGTGTGTTTCTAAATAATCCTTCAGAACCTCAGCATCGGTAAAACCTGTATTTACATACCCTGGATGATCGTCGATTTTAGGGTAACCATCTCCACCAGCAGCATTATAGCTTGGTACGGTAAAGCGGTAATTACCATCTAAGCGAAGTTGCTTATTACCAATGAACACATTGGTTACCTCACCATTATTGATACTCATCGCAATGCCGGCAAACTGTGCATAAGCCCCAGAGTCAACAGGCTTAGTTGCAACGACATTTAGATAATCTAATACCTCTTTACCCGTCATATCAACGTAAGAAACCATATTGCCAAATGGCTGAACAGTGAGCACGTCTTTATAAGTAATATCACCCGCAGCAATCGAATCTCGAACACCACCAGAATTCATTACAGCGAAATCTGCTTTCGCACGTTCCATGTGAGCCGTTGCAATTAATCGACCTAAGTTTGTTTGCTGGTAACGAACCACATTGCGGTCACCCTCAAGCTTACCGTTAGATTCTGCAATCTTCACGTTTAGCTTGCCCTGACCTTTTTCTTGATAAGGACGAAGAAACTCAAGCATCATTTCGTCTTGTTTAATCTCTTCTTGGATAAAGACTCGTTGCGACTGCCCATCAACTTTAACTTTCTTTTTCAAGTTTACAGGGATCAGATCGTAGCTCACCATCGAGAGTTCGCCATTACGAAACTCGTAATCGGCGCGTCCCACATATTTCCCCCACTCATGTGCCTGAACAATAAAGGTACCATTTTGTTTATCGGGCTGACATTCATCACCTGGTTTAAAGTTCTTTTTGATAACGTTTGGACCTTCCATGCACACAGGTTCTTGTGAGTGTCCTCCAACGATCATGTCGAGATCGCCGTCATTCAAATAACGAGCTAACGCCACATCGCCAGGAGCATTGATGCCTCTATTACCATTTTCATAGTGTCCCATATGCGTGACAGCAAAAATCAGATCTGGATACTCTGTCTCTTTCAGTTCTGCAATCAACTTCTTGGCTTCTTCTTTTGGGTCACGGAAGTCAATTTGTTCAATGAACTCAGGGTTGCCAAGTTTCGCTGTGTCTTCGGTTGTAAGACCAATGACCGCAATTTTAATGCCCTGCTTGTTAAACATCGCGTATGGTTGGAATAAACGCTTGCCAGTATTTTTATCGTAAATATTGGCAGACAACATCGGAAAGTTTGCCCACTCTTGCTGCTTGAATAGCACATCCAATGGATTATCAAACTCATGATTACCTAGAGCCATCGCATCGTAACCAATTTTGCTCATGCCTTTGAAATCCGGCTCGGCATCTTGTAAATCAGACTCAGGTACTCCTGTGTTGATGTCACCACCAGAAAGCAATAACACGCTCCCCCCCTCAGCCTGTATTTCTTCGCGCAAATCATCGATTAACGTTTTACGCGCCGCCATGCCATATTCACCGTATCGATTTTGCCAAAAGCGACCATGATGATCGTTAGTGTGCAATACGGTCAATTTATAGGTTGTATCGGCATTCCAATCTGGTACAGGTTGCGTAGCACACCCAGCTAACGAGGCCAAGATAGCGGCACTCAAAACAGTTTTGATCATCAGACGCTGATTCATTTATTTACCTTTTTCTTATTGGGATTACTGACGCACATTTTAAGCATTGGATCTATTTGAAAACCACGTGCACCCTAACACATTGATTTAATAATTATGATGCATTGTTTAGCAATAACAAATTCATCAGTAACAAGTTTGAGAATTCACGGCTTTTCAGATAAAAAAATAGCCAACATCGGTTGGCTATAGTATTTGTTACCACCAGTCATCTGGCGTTTACTTGATATCTATATCTGCAAAGCTCTTGATCAGATCATCAAGCGATTTCATTTGTGCTAAGAATGGCTCTAACTTGTCTAGAGGCAGTGCAGATGGGCCATCACAACGCGCTTGGTCTGGGTTTGGGTGCGCTTCGATAAATAGACCTGCGATGCCTGTCGCTAGACCCGCTTTAGCAAGCTCAACTGTCTGCTCACGACGGCCGCCAGATGCTGCGCCTGATGGGTCACGCATTTGTAGTGAGTGCGTTACGTCAAAGATGATTGGGCTACCTTTCGAAGCATTTTTCATCACACCAAAACCAAGCATGTCTACAACTAGGTTATCGTAACCGTGGCAAGAACCGCGCTCACATAGGATGATCTTGTCGTTACCGCATTCTGCGAACTTCTCAACGATGTTACCCACTTGACCAGGGCTCATAAATTGAGGTTTCTTCACGTTGATAACCGCACCTGTTTTAGCCATAGCTTCAACAAGGTCAGTTTGACGAGCTAGGAATGCAGGAAGCTGAATAACGTCTACCACGTCAGCGACAGGTTGAGCTTGTGCTTCAGTGTGAACGTCCGTGATGATCTTTACACCAAAAGTGTCTTTCAGCTCCTGAAAGATTTTCATACCTTCTTCCAGACCTGGACCACGGTATGAATGAACAGAACTGCGGTTTGCTTTGTCAAACGACGCCTTAAATACGTAAGGAATACCAAGTTTTTCCGTTACTTTTACGTAGTGCTCACAGATCTGCATCGCAAGATCACGAGACTCAAGAACGTTCATACCTGCAAATAGGGTGAATGGCTTGTCGTTAGCAACCTGAATGTCGCCGATATTAACGATTTTCTGTTCCATTTTGATTCTCTTTTTCTGTCCACGATACGCCACAGTTCGGCACATCGATAAAATTAGTGAAGTGTGACGTGCGTTTCACTCATCACATTAACTTGTGATTTTAGTAGCTCGGAAGCCGGATCGTCAGGGCATTGGTCAATAAAGTACTGAAAATCTGATACCGCTACTTGAGGGCACTCTAGCTGTTGGAAAATAAAACCACGGTCACGAATTTCGTATGGGTCATCTGGCACAAATGTTAGAGCAAGATTTGTACAACGTAATGCCAGCGTATAATGCTCTTCACGCAACATCGCACTTTTAATCAACGCCAACCAGCGACCAATAATTGTTGGGTTGTCAGCTTCCTCAAAATGTTCAGGCTTTAGCTGAGCTAGCGGTCCTTCTTGGCCAATAAGCCAAGCTTGAAGAATCCTTTCACCTACATACTCACCATTAAATGGGTTGATGTAGTCTGGCTTCTTATGCATCCAGTCGACTTTTAACAGGAACTGAGTAGGGAAAGTAACTCCCTTCAACGGGAACCCCAGCTTTTTGCCTAGGTATAACAAAATCGAACCTAAGCTCACAGGAATACCTTTTCTGCGCTCCAACACTTTATCGATGAAGCTGTTGTCCGAAATAAAGTATTCCTGCTCGTCGCCTTTGAACCCCCACTCGTGGAAAAACAGTCGTAGGAATGCATCAAATCGTTGCTCTTCATCGGTTTCATGAACAAGCGTGGCTTCTGCATCTTTGTAAAGACGCTCTAACTCTTGTTTCGCCCAATGTACTTTGGTTTCTGGGTTAATCGCTTTGTTTAGCTCAAGCGCACCTTCCACCAACGGTATATTGTCAAAATCTTCGTCAAAAAACTCTAACATGACGTCTATCCAAATAACGTAGGGCTCTTAGACACAGCAATGTTTGCAGCCATGACCAACCAACCTAATGCGCCGAAAAAGCCAAATATCTTCAGTAGGTTGTTTTTCGCAAGTTTCAATGAGAAGAATCCAAGCGCAATGTACGCCAGTACGCAGGTGATTTTGTTTGTTAACCACGGTGCGGCATCGGTAAACGGGATGAAACCCGTAATGAAAATAAGCGCGATACCTGACACTAGCAATGCAGTATCAACGATGTGGGGAAACACTTTCAAAAAGCGATTATTTCGCTTCGGTGAGTTCATCATCATTAACACGAATCGGATCGATAGTAGCGTCGCGCTGAGAGCGATCGTCACTAAGTGTATGTGTTTTAGAGCTACGTACATTTTTCTTCTCTTTTTAGTTAGTGTTTGCTGACTTCCATGATTAACTGGCCAGACAACCAAGTGTTACTCGATCGTTACCGCCATAATCTTTTTCCGTAGCGACCTGTTGGTAACCAAAGCCACGCATTATCTCACGCACCGCCTCACCTTGATCATAACCATGTTCAAATGCCAGCCAACCGCCCACTTCAAGATACTGACGAGCAAGATCCGAGATATGACGAATATCAGCTAAGCCATTCTCTTTAGCAACTAATGCAGATTTTGGCTCAAAGCGCACATCGCCTTGGGATAAATGTGGATCTTTTTCATCAATATATGGCGGGTTGGAGACAATTAAAGCAAACTTCGTACCTTCTGTAATAGGCTCAAACCAACTGCCTTGAGCAAAGGTCACATTTTTGATGTTTAGCTGCTCAGCATTGTACTCTGCAAGTGCTTTCGCTTCTTGCTTAAGGTCTACGCCCATCACTTGACGCTTTGGCATTTCAGATGCAAGCGCGATGGCGATAGCTCCCGTCCCCGTTCCAAGATCTAAAATAGGCCCAGTCTGCTCGTAGGTCTTATCGAGTGCAACTTCGACCAAACGTTCTGTATCCGGTCTTGGGATCAAGGTAGAGGGAGAAACTTTGAATGGTAAAGACCAAAACTCTCGCTCACCAATAATATAAGCGACGGGTTCACCAGTTAAACGTCGTTCAAGTAGAGCGTCAAACTGAGATTTTTGCTCTGCTTCTAATGCTTTTTCTGGCCAGGTCAGCAGGTAAGTTCGTGGTTTGCCAAGGACATGGCAAAGGAGTACAGCTGCATCGAGAGAAGGCGACTCTTTGCCGCCTTCTGCCAGTTTCGCCGTCGCACTTTTCAGTGCTTGCTCAATCGATTGAACTTGGCTCATCGATTAGCCGTTCTCTGCGAGCGCCGCAAGTTGGTCTGCTTGGTGCTCTTGAATCACAGGATCAATCAAGCTCTGCAGGTCACCTTCCATCACTTCGTTCAAACGATAGATGGTCAGGTTGATACGGTGATCAGACACACGACCTTGTGGGTAGTTGTATGTACGAATACGGTCACTACGGTCACCAGAACCTAGAAGGTTACGACGTGTATCAGACACTTCTGCGGCACGACGCTCTTCTTCCGCTTGAACGATACGAGCAGCAAGAACCGCCATTGCTTTCGCTTTGTTCTTGTGCTGTGAACGCTCATCCTGACACTCTACTACCGTACCCGTTGGTAAGTGGGTAATACGAATTGCAGAATCCGTGGTGTTAACGTGCTGACCACCCGCGCCAGATGCACGGAACGTATCGATTTTCAGGTCTGCTGCTTTGATTTCAGGCAGATCCGCTTCAGGGATTTCCGCCATTACTGCTACTGTACAAGCAGAAGTATGCACACGGCCTTGAGATTCAGTTGCAGGAACACGCTGTACACGGTGACCGCCTGACTCAAATTTCAACACGCCGTATGCACCGTCGCCGCTTACTTTCGCGATCATCTCTTTGTAACCACCGTGCTCTGCCTCGTTTGAAGACATGACTTCGATGCGCCAGCCACGCTTTTCTGCGTACTTGCTGTACATACGGAATAGATCACCCGCGAAGATACCCGCTTCGTCGCCACCCGCACCTGCACGAATTTCTAGGAAACAGTTACGATCATCGTTCGGATCTTTTGGCAGAAGAAGAATCTGTAACTCATCAGTAAGACGCTCAATCGTCGCTTTCGCTTCTTTGATTTCTTCTTGCGCCATTTCACGCATTTCTTCGTCGTCTTCGTTTGCCATCTCTTCAGCGGCGACAAGATCTTCTTGTGCTTGTTGATAAGCTTGGAAGCACTTGGTTACTTCTTCTAGCTGAGAGTACTCTCTTGATAGAGCACGGAATTTGTCCTGATTTCCAATTACATCAGGATCACCAAGAAGATGTTGAACTTCTTCGTAACGTTCTACTAGCGTTTCTAGCTTAGTCAGAATAGAGGCTTTCATAGTGTCGTTTTCTTAATAAAAAGCGTGAGTTATAGATCATCCAAGCCAAGTGTTTGGCGGATAATCGTTAATTTTGCTGGTTCGCCTTGCTCTGCTGCACTTTGCAATGCGCGAGTTGGAGCGTGAATCAGTTTGTTGGTGAGTTTATTACTCAGCTCGCGCAGCACTTTCTCCGGATCTGCGCCTGCCGCTAAAGATTGCAAACTTTTGCTCAGTAACTCTTCACGAATTTCGTTGGCTGATTTGCGATAGTCGCGAATACTATCGACGGCTTGCAGTGAACGCAACCATGTCATAAATGCAGCGCTTTCTTCACTAACAATCGCTTCAGCTTGAATCGCTTCGACTTTACGCTGCTCAATGTTGCTGTCGATGATAGATTGCAAGTCATCAACAGAATACAGATATGCGTCGTTCAGTTCACCGACTTCCGACTCCACATCTCGCGGCACCGCAATATCGACTAACAAGATAGGTTGATGTCGGCGCTGCTTTAGAGCCGTTTCGACCATACCTTTGCCAATAATAGGCAATGGGCTCGCCGTTGAGCTAATCACAATATCCGCTTTCGCCAAATGTTCAGGAATTTCGTTCAAACTGATCACTTCTGCGCCAAATTGGTCCGCTAAGCCTTGCGCGCGCTCTTTAGTGCGGTTCGCGACAATCATTTTTGTGCAACCGTTGGACGCTAAATGCTTCGCGACCAATTCAATCGTCTCGCCCGCACCAACTAAAAGCACGGTTGAATCTGATAACGACTCAAAAATATGTTTTGCCAGTGTACATGCCGCATAAGCCACGGACACGGCATTACCACCAATATCTGTCTCTGTTCTTACCCGTTTGGCGACTGAGAACGTCTTTTGAAACAGTTTATCAATCGAGGCATCGACAGCTTGATGATCTCGCGAGTCAGAAAATGCTTGCTTTACCTGCCCCAAAATTTGAGGCTCACCCAACACCAGAGAGTCAAGACCGCACGATACGCGCATCAAATGCTTTATTGCAGCTTGTTCTTCATGAACATACAAACTCGGCATTAAATCTTCGCGGCTCACTTGATGAAATTGAGCAAGCCAATCGATCAACTTGTTTCGCGCTCCTTGCTTAACATCGCAGTACAACTCAGTTCGGTTACAGGTTGAAACAATCACACTGCCGTTAACCGCTTCGTGCTCTCTAAGTTGCTCGAGTGCAGGGCCGAGTTTATCCGGACCAAACGCCACCTTCTCTCGCAAGTCGACAGACGCTGTATTGTGATTAATTCCAATAGCAAGCAAGGACATCTAACGTGGTATCTCTGGGATAGGTTATAAAATAGGTCCAGAATTTTACTGTAAGCACGCATTTATTGAAAGGGTAAGCCGGATTTGTTTTCCTAAGTGCGACTTTTCAATGCTATAGTTGTGAGCGATTCCCGATGAAACTGATTAATAAGCCATCAAACATGACGTTACGCTCCTTTATTCTTTTTTTCTTGTCGAGCTTACTGCTCGCTGGTTGTTCGTCCGTTCCTGAAAGTGTTACCAGCGTTGAATGGCAAGCTCATGAGCAGCGACTCGAAACCATCCAAGATTTTCAAGCAACGGGGAAACTTGGTTATATTGGCCCAGACCAAAGACAAAATTTAAACTTCTACTGGAAACATTCTTCAGCACTAAGCCAGTTGCGTTTAACAACGATTCTCGGACAAACGGCATTAAAGCTCACCATCACCCCACAAGGCGCCACAGTAGAAACTTACGATGATCAGGTCCTTTCTTCTCGCAGTGCTAATCAGCTGATTTACCGTCTTACAGGGTTGATGATGCCCGTCGATCACATGCCTGACTGGCTATTAGGTCTACCGACCGATGCCGACAAATTCCAACTGTCTCCAACCAATACACTGCAAGCGTTAAACAAACAAATTGGTTTAAATGATTGGAGTATCGCTTATCAACGATATGGCGACGTTCAATGGCATGAACAGTCTCTCCCTCTGCCAAATAAGCTGAAACTCACCACAGCTGATGTCAAAATAAATCTAGTGATCACAAAATGGAACATCACCCAATGATTGAACTTTCAACACGCTGGCCATCACCAGCGAAATTGAATCTCTTTCTATATATCAACGGCCGTACAGAGAATGGCTACCACGAGTTACAAACCTTATTCCAATTCGTCGATCACGGCGATGAGCTCACCATTCAAGCGAACCATTCTGGTGATATTACGATTTCTCCAGAGATAGAAGGTGTGCCTCTTCAAGACAATTTAATTTGGAAAGCAGCAACCGCGCTTCAAGCTTACTCAAACTGCCCTTTTGGCGCGCATATTGAGCTACAGAAAGTGCTGCCTATGGGTGGAGGCATTGGTGGGGGCTCATCGAATGCAGCTACAGCATTAGTGGCACTGAATTACTTATGGCAACTGAATCTAACTGACGACGAACTGGCTGAAATAGGTTTAAAACTAGGCGCAGACGTGCCCGTATTTGTGCGCGGATTTGCAGCTTTTGCTGAAGGTGTTGGTGAAAAACTCTCTCCTGCTTATCCCGAAGAAAAGTGGTATTTAGTCGTCAGACCGAATGTATCTATCGCAACCGTCGACGTTTTTTGTCATCCAGATCTAACGCGAAACACCCCAAAACGAGATCTAGAAACACTTTTAAATACGCCAAGCGTAAACGATTGCGAAAAAATTGTACGAATGCTCTACCCAGAGGTTGATAAGCAACTTTCTTGGCTGCTACAATACGCGCCGTCAAGATTGACGGGGACAGGATCTTGCGTTTTTGCTGAATTTTCGAGCAAATCTGAAGCAGAAACTATCCTTGCACAACTCTCTGATAAAGTCTCGGCATTTGTCGCTCAAGGGCGCAATATTTCGCCATTAAAAGAGACTTTGGCTGAATACCAATCAGCCTCACACCGACCTATTTAAACTGGACGCAAACCCGAGGTTTCCACCGTGCCTGATATGAAGCTATTTGCTGGTAACGCAACACCTGAACTAGCCCAACGTATTGCTGATCGTCTTTACATCTCTCTTGGTGATGCATCTGTTTCTCGCTTTTCTGATGGCGAAGTTGCAGTTCAAATCAATGAGAATGTTCGTGGTAGCGATGTTTTCATCATTCAATCCACTTGTGCACCGACTAACGACAACCTAATGGAATTGGTTGTTATGATTGATGCAATGCGCCGTGCTTCAGCAGGCCGTATCACTGCAGTTATCCCTTACTTCGGCTACGCTCGCCAAGACCGTCGTGTACGTTCTGCGCGTGTGCCAATTACTGCAAAAGTTGTTGCTGATTTCCTATCTAACGTTGGTGTTGACCGCGTTCTAACTATCGACCTACATGCAGAGCAAATTCAAGGCTTCTTCGATGTACCTGTAGACAACATCTTCGGCACGCCAGTGCTACTTGAAGATATGCAGGCTCGCGGTCTAGATAACCCTGTAGTGGTATCTCCTGACCTAGGTGGCGTTGTTCGTGCTCGTGCAACAGCAAAAGCACTAGGCGACATCGACATCGCAATCGTAGATAAGCGTCGTCCACGTGCAAACGTTTCTGAAGTAATGAACCTAATCGGTGATGTTGAAGGTCGTGACTGTGTGATCGTTGATGACATGATCGACACAGGTGGCACACTATGTAAAGCAGCTGAAGCACTAAAAGAGCGCGGTGCTAAGCGTGTATTCGCTTACGCTACTCACGCAGTATTCTCAGGCAACGCTGCGGATAACATCAAGAACTCAGTTCTTGACCAAGTTATCGTAACTGACTCTATCTCTCTGTCTAAAGAGATGGCTGCAACAGGTAAAGTGACAACACTAAGCCTATCTCGCATGCTAGCTGAAGCGATTCGTCGTATCAGCAACGAAGAGTCAATCTCTGCAATGTTCAACTAATACGAACATTTCAGTTACACTGATTTCAAAAGCACCCCTCTTTGGGGTGTTTTTTTATTTGTACTGATAACTAGAAAATCCCTTGGTCGCCCACCGCGAGTTTTCTGTGCTATCATACTGCGCTTTTTGAGATTCCAGAGAGATCCTAACCTTGAGTCAACAAATCAAACTTCTTGTTGGTCTTGCTAATCCAGGACCAGAATACGCCAGAACTCGTCACAATGCGGGCGCTTGGGTTGTAGAAGAATTAGCACGCGTTCACAACGTTACACTGAAGAACGAACCAAAGTTTTTTGGTCTAACAGGACGCATTATGGTCAATGGCCAGGATCTCCGTTTGCTTATCCCAACCACCTTCATGAATCTATCAGGTAAATCGATCGCAGCGCTTGCGAAATTTTATCAAATTAAACCTGAAGAGATCATGGTTGCTCATGACGAGCTAGACTTACCGCCAGGTGTCGCTAAGTTTAAAAAAGGTGGGGGGCACGGTGGACACAACGGTCTGCGTGACACCATTAGCAAACTGGGCAATAACAAAGATTTTTATCGTCTTCGTATTGGCATTGGTCATCCGGGACACAAAGATAAAGTGGCGGGTTTTGTATTAGGTAAAGCGCCAGCTAAAGAGCAAGAGCTTTTAGATGCAGCAGCTGATGAGGCTGTTCGTTGTCTAGATATCCTGATTAAGGATGGCCTATCTAAAGCACAAAATCGCCTCCACACGTTCAAAGCTGAATAAGGTTACTATCATGGGTTTTAAATGTGGCATCGTTGGTCTACCTAACGTAGGTAAATCAACTCTGTTCAACGCACTAACTAAAGCGGGTATCGAAGCAGCAAACTTCCCGTTCTGTACCATTGAACCAAACACTGGTGTGGTTCCTGTGCCAGATCTACGTCTAGACGCACTAGCTAAGATCGTTAACCCACAGAGAGTTCTTCCAACGACGATGGAGTTCGTGGACATCGCTGGTCTTGTTGCTGGTGCATCACGTGGTGAAGGTTTAGGTAACAAATTCCTAGCTAACATCCGTGAAACAGACGCGATTGGCCACGTTGTACGTTGTTTTGAAAACGAAAACATTGTTCATGTTTCAGGTAAAGTTTCACCTATCGAAGATATCGAAGTGATCAACCTCGAACTTGCAATGGCTGATCTAGATTCTTGTGAGCGAGCGATTCAACGTAACGCGAAGAAGGCAAAAGGCGGCGATAAAGACGCAAAATTTGAACTAACCGTACTAGAAAAACTGTTACCAGTACTAACTGAAGGCGGCATGGCACGCACAGTTGAGCTATCTAAAGAAGAGTTAGCAGCAATCGGCTATCTAAACTTCCTAACACTGAAGCCAACTATGTACATTGCAAACGTAAACGAAGATGGCTTCGAAAATAACCCATATCTAGATGCGGTTCGTGAGTTCGCAGAAAAAGAAAACAATGTCGTTGTACCTGTATGTGCAGCTATCGAATCTGAACTATCTGAACTAGAAGATGAAGATCGCGAAGAATTCCTAGCAGATATGGGGATCGAAGAGCCGGGCCTGAACCGTGTAATTCGCTCTGGTTACGAACTACTGACTCTACACACCTACTTCACAGCAGGTGTTAAAGAAGTACGTGCTTGGACAATCCCTGTTGGTGCAACTGCGCCTCAGGCGGCAGGTAAGATCCACACTGACTTCGAGAAAGGCTTTATTCGTGCAGAAGTAGTTGGTTACGACGATTTCATCCAATTCAATGGTGAAAATGGCGCAAAAGACGCAGGTAAATGGCGTCTAGAAGGTAAAGACTACATCGTAAAAGATGGCGATGTTGTACACTTCCGCTTCAATGTTTAATTAAATGAATGAATTCTAAACACTTCATTTACACTAAAAGCCAGCTGTTAAGCTGGCTTTTTTAATACCTTAAGTAAATGAACAAAAATAAATTACGCAACTGCAAGCTAATTTATTTCCAGTTTTAGATCATAAACACGCCTCTTTGTTTAAAAAGGAAGCGAACGAGGTTTTTTCCGAAATTTATTAAAAAAAACTGTTGACGGATCTCACTCAACTTCGCATAATGCGCGCCGTTCCCAACGACAAGGCAACAAAGCGTTGAGAACAAAAAATATGGTTTTGGCTACGTAGCTCAGCTGGTTAGAGCACATCACTCATAATGATGGGGTCACAGGTTCGAATCCCGTCGTAGCCACCATTCCTAAATGTTCTTTTTATCAGAGCAGTTAGGAATAGATGCGGAAGTGGCGGAATTGGTAGACGCACCAGATTTAGGTTCTGGCGCCGCAAGGTGTGAGAGTTCAAGTCTCTCCTTCCGCACCATATTTTAAATAGTCATTGTGACTATTGCCTGCAGGTCTATCGCCAAGCGGTAAGGCAGCGGCTTTTGATGCCGCCATTCCCTGGTTCGAATCCAGGTAGACCTGCCATTATTCAAGTGAGATTCCTTTATAAAAGGGGTTGTCACTGAGAGCGTGAAGGTTTATATTGTCTCGCTCCAAAAGATGGCTACGTAGCTCAGCTGGTTAGAGCACATCACTCATAATGATGGGGTCACAGGTTCGAATCCCGTCGTAGCCACCATGAACAACGTTATTTAGGTTTTTACCAATTACCTTGATAACTACAGAATAAGTTGCGGAAGTGGCGGAATTGGTAGACGCACCAGATTTAGGTTCTGGCGCCGCAAGGTGTGAGAGTTCAAGTCTCTCCTTCCGCACCATTATTAAAGTCTCTTTTATTAGAGCAATGTAGGGCTATCGCCAAGCGGTAAGGCAGCGGCTTTTGATGCCGCCATTCCCTGGTTCGAATCCAGGTAGCCCTGCCACATACAATGATATTGAGATTTTACCAATTATCTTGATATCTACAGATCAAGTTGCGGAAGTGGCGGAATTGGTAGACGCACCAGATTTAGGTTCTGGCGCCGCAAGGTGTGAGAGTTCAAGTCTCTCCTTCCGCACCATTATTTAAGTCTCTTTTATTAGAGCAATGTAGGGCTATCGCCAAGCGGTAAGGCAGCGGCTTTTGATGCCGCCATTCCCTGGTTCGAATCCAGGTAGCCCTGCCATATACAATGATATTGAGATTTTACCAATTATCTTGATATCTACAGAATAAGTTGCGGAAGTGGCGGAATTGGTAGACGCACCAGATTTAGGTTCTGGCGCCGCAAGGTGTGAGAGTTCAAGTCTCTCCTTCCGCACCATTATTTAAGTCTCTTTTATTAGAGCAATGTAGGGCTATCGCCAAGCGGTAAGGCAGCGGCTTTTGATGCCGCCATTCCCTGGTTCGAATCCAGGTAGCCCTGCCACATACAATGATATTGAGATTTTACCAATTATCTTGATATCTAAAGGTCAAGTTGCGGAAGTGGCGGAATTGGTAGACGCACCAGATTTAGGTTCTGGCGCCGCAAGGTGTGAGAGTTCAAGTCTCTCCTTCCGCACCATTCTTGATCAAAGTTTTAAAATGGCTACGTAGCTCAGCTGGTTAGAGCACATCACTCATAATGATGGGGTCACAGGTTCGAATCCCGTCGTAGCCACCATAAACAACGTTATTTAGGTTTTTACCAATTACCTTGATAACTACAGAATAAGTTGCGGAAGTGGCGGAATTGGTAGACGCACCAGATTTAGGTTCTGGCGCCGCAAGGTGTGAGAGTTCAAGTCTCTCCTTCCGCACCATTATTTAAGTCTCTTTTATTAGAGCAATGTAGGGCTATCGCCAAGCGGTAAGGCAGCGGCTTTTGATGCCGCCATTCCCTGGTTCGAATCCAGGTAGCCCTGCCATATACAATGATATTGAGATTTTACCAATTATCTTGATATCTACAGATCAAGTTGCGGAAGTGGCGGAATTGGTAGACGCACCAGATTTAGGTTCTGGCGCCGCAAGGTGTGAGAGTTCAAGTCTCTCCTTCCGCACCATTCTTGGTCAAAAATTTAAAATGGCTACGTAGCTCAGCTGGTTAGAGCACATCACTCATAATGATGGGGTCACAGGTTCGAATCCCGTCGTAGCCACCATTGATTAGATTGCTAGCATAAGCTATCAGTCACGTAGATTTAAGATGCGGAAGTGGCGGAATTGGTAGACGCACCAGATTTAGGTTCTGGCGCCGCAAGGTGTGAGAGTTCAAGTCTCTCCTTCCGCACCATCTTAAATTAATCTACACTATCAGAATACGCGGAAGTGGCGGAATTGGTAGACGCACCAGATTTAGGTTCTGGCGCCGTAAGGTGTGAGAGTTCAAGTCTCTCCTTCCGCACCATTCTTTCTCTCGATAAGAGAGGTTAAGTAGTCTTTGACTATTTACGCTCTAGGGCTATCGCCAAGCGGTAAGGCAGCGGCTTTTGATGCCGCCATTCCCTGGTTCGAATCCAGGTAGCCCTGCCATATACAACGATATTGAGATTTTACCAATTATCTTGATATCTACAGATTAAGTTGCGGAAGTGGCGGAATTGGTAGACGCACCAGATTTAGGTTCTGGCGCCGCAAGGTGTGAGAGTTCAAGTCTCTCCTTCCGCACCATTATCGGAAAACCCAGCATGACTTTGCTGGGTTTTTTCTTTTTTTTGGTTCTGGACTCGGGAAATCATTAGATTTGCCGAATTAAAAAAGCGAGCTCATGGCTCGCTTTTTTTCTATCTGTGATTTGAGTAGCTTACTACATACCTAACGCGTATTTCAGTACTTGAGCCTTAATTGGCCCTGAGTTTTCAGCAAGCTTCAATGCAGCATTACGTACGAACTTCAATGGCCCAAGATCGTTGCTAAAACCTTTATAGAAAAAGTCCATGCCCGTCTGCATGAGTAAGTTGTCAGGTCGACGTGCGCGTTCGTATTTCGCGAGTAAGGTATCTTCCAGCTTTTCTTGGTGCTCTGTTACCGAAAGGAGAACGTCTACATCTTTGAAGCCTAAGTTTACCCCTTGCCCTGCAAGCGGATTGATCGTATGAGCAGAGTCACCCACTAACACGCAATTTTTGCTTGAGTAGCTTTGCGCATGACGACGAGTGAGTGGGAATGAGCCAAACTGTAAAACTTCAATATCGCCTAATTCAGCAGGGAAATGACGTAAGATTTCTTCCCTTAGTTGAGGTTTACCCATCGCACACAGTTGTTTAATACGTTTAGGCGAGTCATACCAAACCAAAGAACCTTGGCCTACTACTTGACCATCGTCGTTACTCAAAGAGCACAGAGGTAAAAATGAACGTGGGCCTGAAGGTGTAAATTGTTGCCAAGTAATATCTTGCTGAGGCAATTCTGTTTTCACGTTAATCAACATGCAGTGTTGTCGGTAATCCCACGCAGTTACACCAATTCCAGCCAATTGACGAACTTTAGAGTTTGCACCATCAGCACCAATCACCCAGTTAGCTTCAAACTGCTCCCCACTTTCTAGTGTCACAAGGTTTACATCTGCAAACTCAATGGCTTTTAATCGCTCAGGACACATCACGGTTAGATTTTCATACTGAGAGAAGACTTGCCAAAGACCTAATTGGATTAGGCGATTTTCAACGATGTAACCTAGCTGATCCAATGACAATTCATCAGAGTGAAAACGAGTACGGCACTCTGGGTGCTCCCAAGTTTCTAAGCGACGATAAGGACAAACTCGCATGCTCTTGATCTCTGACCATGCTCCGAGTGAATCAAGTAACTCCACCGACTGGTGCGAGATTGCAGATACACGAATATCCATCGCCTGAGCGGCATCAAAAACTTTAGGTTTTGTACCTTCAACCAAGACAACGCTTCTGCCCTGCTTGGCAAATCCAACAGCGACGGCTGCCCCAACCATACCGCCACCGATCACGGCGATGTCATACTTGTTCATTTTTCACTCTTCATCGTGCTGATTAATTGGCGTTTTTTATTGTACTTTCCATGGCTATTTTTACAAAATTGTTTAACAAAAAACCTTGTTCTGCATAGGGCGAAAAACTAGATTTCATCAGGCTTTGCAGAGAATTAGCTAGATCACTAGTCAGGTGCTTTTTAAAGCAGTACAATACGCCGCTTACCGCCGTGATGGCGGCTATAATTTGAGCAATAGCTCTCCGATTTAAGTACAACTGAACGAGCGAAAGTGAGATGAGTAAGAAACTGCTAATTAAAACCTGGGGCTGCCAGATGAACGAATACGATTCATCAAAAATGGCCGACCTGCTTAATGCTGCAAACGGCTACGAGCTGACGGAAGAGCCAGAGGAAGCAGACGTACTTCTACTTAACACCTGTTCGATCCGTGAAAAAGCGCAAGAGAAAGTTTTCCACCAGCTAGGCCGCTGGAAAACACTAAAAGATAAAAAACCTGGCGTAGTTATCGGTGTAGGTGGTTGTGTAGCAACGCAAGAAGGTGACCATATTCGTGAACGTGCACCATACGTTGACGTTATTTTTGGCCCACAAACTTTGCACCGCCTACCTGAGATGATCAAACAATCTCAGTCCGATGATGCACCAGTTATGGACATTTCGTTCCCAGAGATCGAAAAATTCGACCGCCTACCTGAACCTCGCGCTGAAGGTGCGACAGCATTCGTTTCTATTATGGAAGGCTGCTCTAAGTACTGTACTTACTGTGTCGTACCGTACACTCGTGGTGAAGAAGTAAGCCGTCCAATGGATGACGTACTGTTCGAAATCGCCCAACTTGCTGAACAAGGCGTACGTGAAGTAAACCTTCTGGGTCAAAACGTAAACGCGTACCGTGGTCCTATGCACGATGGTGAGATCTGTTCATTTGCAGAACTGCTTCGTTTGGTTGCGTCTATCGATGGTATCGACCGTATTCGTTTCACGACGAGCCACCCGTTAGAATTCACAGACGACATCATCGCAGTATACGAAGATACGCCAGAACTTGTGAGCTTCCTGCACTTACCTGTGCAAAGTGGTAGTGACCGTATCCTAACGATGATGAAACGCCCTCACACCGCTATCGAATACAAATCGATCATCCGTAAACTGCGTAAAGCTCGTCCTGATATCCAAATCAGTTCAGACTTTATTGTTGGTTTCCCTGGTGAGACAGACAAAGACTTCCAAGACACCATGAAGCTAATCAAAGATGTAGACTTTGACATGAGCTTCAGCTTTATTTTCTCTCCACGTCCAGGTACGCCAGCAGCGGATTACCCTTGTGATGTGTCAGAACAAGTGAAGAAAGAGCGCCTTTACGAACTACAGCAAACTATCAATGCTCAAGCGATGCGTTACTCTCGCTTAATGCTTGGCACAGAACAACGTGTTCTAGTTGAAGGTCCTTCGAAGAAAAATCTAATGGAACTACGCGCTCGTACAGAAAACAACCGTGTAGTAAACTTTGAAGGTAGTGCAGACCTAATTGGTCAGTTCGTTGATGTGAAGATCGTAGACGTATTTGCAAACTCACTGCGTGGTGAGCTAGTACGTACTGAAAAAGACATGGATCTTCGTAGTGTGATTTCCCCAACGCAGATGATGGCGAAAACACGTCGCGAAGATGAGCTGGGTGTAGCTACTTTTACGCCGTAAGCTCGTATAAATAGCCATAGAGAGCCTGGTCGTTATCAGGCTCTCACTAAGTGGCAAAAAATGAGAGGCAACATTGAGCAATAAAATCGTAACTCTAGAAATTAACCTAGAACCTTCAGACAACCGCCGACTAGCTAGCCTGTGCGGCCCATTCGATGACAACATCAAGCATTTAGAACGTCGTCTAGGCGTTGAAATTAACCACCGTAGTGACCACTTTACGATTGTCGGTAAACCTCATACCGCATCAGCTGCGCTGGATATCCTGAAAACTCTATATGTTGATACCGCACCTGTACGAGGTGAGATCCCAGATATTGAGCCTGAGCAAATCCACCTAGCGATCAAAGAGTCTGGTGTTCTTGAGCAGAATACTGAGTCTAATATCGAGCACGGTAAAGAAGTCTTCGTCAAAACCAAGAAAGGTGTGATCAAACCACGTACGCCAAACCAAGCGCAGTACTTGGTTAACATGGTCACGCATGATATTTCTTTTGGTATTGGCCCGGCTGGTACAGGTAAAACCTACCTTGCTGTAGCAGCAGCTGTTGACGCACTAGAGCGCCAAGAGATCCGTCGTATTCTACTTACTCGTCCAGCGGTTGAAGCTGGTGAAAAATTGGGCTTCCTGCCTGGTGATTTAAGCCAGAAAGTCGACCCATACCTACGTCCGCTATACGACGCTCTATTTGAAATGCTGGGCTTTGAGCGCGTAGAGAAGCTGATTGAACGTAACGTGATTGAGGTTGCCCCTCTTGCTTACATGCGTGGTCGTACTCTAAACGACGCCTTTATCATTCTTGATGAGAGTCAGAACACCACTGTTGAACAGATGAAGATGTTCCTAACGCGTATTGGTTTTAACTCTCGCGCGGTTATCACTGGTGATGTCACGCAGATTGACTTACCTCGTGGTGCGAAATCGGGTCTTCGTCATGCTATTGAAGTACTAAGCGAAGTTGACGACATCAGCTTTAACTTCTTCTTGGCCGACGACGTTGTACGTCACCCTGTGGTTGCTCGTATCGTTAACGCGTACGAGAAGTGGGAAGCACAAGACCAGAAAGAGCGTAAAGAGTTCGAGAAACGCCGTCGTGAAGAACGCGATGCGAAGTTACTAGAAGCAGCAAAAGCCGAACTGAATGCACAAGTTGCTTCAACTAAGGAATAACCATGGCGATTGAACTTGATCTGCAACTGGCAGTCGAAAATGAAGAAGGTTTGCCTTCGCAGCAAGATTTCCAATTGTGGCTAGATAAGACCATTCCTCTCTTCCAACCACAAGCCGAAGTCACCATTCGTATTGTTGATGAACAAGAAAGTCATACGCTCAACCATGAGTATCGCGGCAAAGATAAACCAACTAATGTGTTGTCGTTTCCATTTGAAGCACCTCCTGGTATGGAAATAGATTTACTTGGTGATTTGATTATTTGCCGCCAAGTTGTTGAAAAAGAGGCGGTTGAACAGAGCAAGCCTCTGCTAGCACATTGGGCGCATATGGTTGTACATGGCAGCTTGCATCTGCTAGGTTATGATCATATAGAGGATGACGAAGCCGAAGAGATGGAGTCCCTCGAAACCGAAATCATGCAAGGTATGGGTTATGAAGATCCTTACATTGCTGAAAAAGAGTAGCTATTGGCCACTCGACAGGGAAAGGCGAACCACCTAAATGACTCTCGTGTTCGCCTCTCTATGTGTGCTATCACACTTCTGATAGCGTTACTTAATTGAGAAACAATGAACGAAGATAATTCTCCCTCTTCTAACGAAGATAAGAAAGAAAAGGCAGAAGGTCCGAGTAGAAAGTCCTTCTTTGAACGTCTAGGTCAACTATTTCAGGGCGAACCAAAAGATCGCCAAGAGCTTGTGGATGTTATCCGCGACTCTGAAGTTAACGACCTGATTGACCATGACACTCGCGATATGCTTGAAGGTGTTATGGAAATCTCCGAAATGCGTGTGCGTGACATTATGATCCCGCGTTCGCAAATGGTTACCGTTGAGCGTACTCACGACCTTGATACCTTGGTTGCTTTGATTACCGATGCTCAACACTCTCGCTACCCTGTGATCAGCGAAGATAAAGACCATGTGGAAGGCATACTTCTAGCGAAGGACTTACTTAAATACTTAGGCTCAGGCAGTAATCCATTTGATATCGAAGAAGTCATTCGACCAGCGGTTGTGGTACCGGAAAGTAAACGCGTTGATCGACTGCTGAAAGAATTTCGTGAAGAACGTTATCATATGGCCATTGTTGTCGATGAATTCGGTGGTGTTTCTGGTCTTGTGACCATTGAAGATATCCTTGAGGAAATCGTCGGGGATATTGAAGATGAATTCGATGAAAGTGAAGAGACGGACATTCGTAAGCTGAGCAAGCATACGTTTGCTGTCAGAGCGCTGACAACCATCGAAGAGTTTAATGAGACATTCGGAACCAACTTCAGCGATGAGGAAGTTGATACCGTTGGTGGTATGGTCATGACTGCCTTTGGTCACTTACCTTCTCGTGGTGAACTGGTTGAAATTGAAGGCTACAACTTCAAAGTCACCGCTGCCGATAACCGTCGTGTCATTCAACTCCAAGTGACGATCCCAGACGAAGAAACCCTGGTTGAAGCCACTCAAGAGTAACGCGATACCCATTGGGAATCTCAGAAATTACAATGATGAATGAACTCTTTCATCGCCTTAAGCGGCCCTTAGTGGCCGCTTTTGTTGGCGCCTCTACTACACTCGCTTTCGCTCCTTACCAGCTGTGGCCTATTGCCATTCTTAGCCCTGCAATTCTACTGATTCTTCTTGCTAACCAAACTCCGAAACGCGCACTATGGATTGGTTATGCTTGGGGGTTAGGTCAATTTGCAACTGGCGTTAGCTGGGTTTACGTCAGTATCTCCGGTTTTGGCGGTATGCCGCTCATTGCCAATTTATTTTTAATGGGCTTACTTGTTGCCTACTTGGCTGTTTATTCAGGCTTATTTGCTTGGCTCAACAACAAGCTGTTTCCTCAATTTACGCTCACAAAAGCACTTCTCGCAGTACCTGCTTTATGGCTGATCAGTGATTGGTTGCGTGGTTGGGTGATGACCGGCTTCCCTTGGTTATGGCTAGGCTATAGCCAGATAGATGCTCCACTCGCAAGCTTTGCACCAATTGGCGGCGTAGAACTGCTTACTCTATTTATCCTTATCAGCGCAGGGGCGTTAGCCTATGCATGGATTCATAAGCAGTGGCTGATGGTGATTATCCCTGCGGTACTACTCAGTACTGGCTTTGGGATTCGCAGCTACGATTGGGTAACACCCCGACCAGAAGACACGACTAAGCTCGCACTGATTCAAGGTAACGTAGACCAAAACCTAAAGTGGCTACCAAGTCAACGCTGGCCAACCATCATGAAATATGCTGACTTAACTCGTGAAAACTGGGACGCTGACATTATCGTTTGGCCAGAAGCAGCAATTCCCGCTTTTGAAATTGAAGTGCCTTCATTTTTGAGCAATATCGACAGCGCTGCAAAAATGAATAACAGCGCAATCATCACCGGTGTCGTCAACCAAGCTGAAGATCGACAGTTCTACAACAGTATTCTGTCCCTCGGCATCACACCATACGGTGACTACAGCTTCGATTTAAGCGAACGTTACCATAAGCATCACCTACTACCGTTTGGTGAGTTTGTACCATTTGAAGATATTTTGCGCCCATTAGCGCCATTCTTTAACCTACCGATGTCATCGTTTAGCCGTGGGGCTTTTGTGCAGCCAAACATCGTTGCGAATGGCATGCACATGGCACCAGCGCTTTGCTATGAGATCATCTTTAATGAGCAAGTGCGTCAAAATGTGACTGACGAAACAGACTTCATTCTAACGCTTTCAAACGATGCATGGTTTGGTCACTCTATCGGTCCTCTTCAGCATATGGAGATCGCCCGTATGCGTGCCTTAGAATTGGGTAAACCGCTCATCCGCTCGACTAACAACGGATTAACAGCGGTAACCGATCACAAAGGTAAAATCGTTGAGCAAGTACCGCAGTTTGAAACTGCAGTACTGCGCGCAGAGCTCACCCCAACCGATGGGAAAACGCCATATCGAATCCTTGGTACTTGGCCATTGTATATTTGGGTTGGGTCAAGTTTAGCGCTGACTTTCGGTTTAAGAAGAAAACAGAGCTGATAACAGCTTGAAAGTAGAAAAGACAAAAAAGAGGCGACTAAGCCTCTTTTTATTCATTGCATTATACAGTCGTTACTCGCCATTTATGGCTTTAATGACTGACGAGTAAAGCCTTTGTGACCACACTTAATACACGGAATGATTACTGTTGGGTGGTTATACGTTGTCTTGTGACCACACTCATCACAGACCAAGGTGCCTAAGCCTATCACCTCTCCTGCTTCATATAGCCCTTGATGCTCTAAGTCATCGAACAACTCAACCCACTCAACTTTAGTTCGGTCTGTAATCTCTAACAACCCTTGCCATATCGAGTCCGCAATCGTTAAGTAAAACGGGCCGCTTTTACTGTCCTCGTAACTCTCTGAAAACTCTTTTAAGTCTGCTTTAAGGTACGCTTTGATTAAAGCCAATTCATCTTTGGTCAAGTCATTAGCAGCATCCACCACTTTGCCCGACGTCTCAATCGCTTTGTTAACTTCTTCCGGACTGTGCTTCAAGGTTTCAATCACATCCTCGAGCATTTCCTCATAACCTGTTTTACGTTTAGGCATAACTGACCTCCATCTTTCTCCTACCTGCGTCACTTAAGGGCGCATGGGTACAGATTGGCTATTGTTGTGATCCCTAGCTTTAGGTATTCTATGACGATCTATTTAAGTCTGTTCTAACCGAACTCACAAATTCCAAGATAACGGATACCATCGATGCAAGAACAATACAACCCACAAGATATTGAACAAAAAGTTCAAAAGCACTGGGATGACAACAAAACCTTTGTTGTAAGTGAAGACCCAAATAAAGAAAAATTCTACTGTCTGTCCATGTTCCCATACCCAAGTGGTCGACTGCACATGGGTCACGTGCGCAACTATACTATCGGTGATGTAGTATCTCGTTTCCAACGCCTACAAGGCAAAAACGTGATGCAACCAATCGGTTGGGATGCATTCGGTCTACCTGCAGAAAACGCAGCAGTAAAAAACAAAACTGCGCCAGCACCTTGGACTTACGAAAACATCGAATACATGAAGAACCAACTTAAGCTTCTAGGCTTTGGTTACGATTGGAACCGTGAATTCGCAACATGTACACCGGAGTACTACCGCTGGGAACAAGAGTTCTTCACTAAACTTTACGAGAAAGGTTTAGTTTACAAAAAGACTTCTTCTGTTAACTGGTGTCCTAACGACCAAACTGTTCTTGCAAACGAGCAGGTTGAAGACGGTTGTTGCTGGCGTTGTGATACGCCTGTAGAGCAAAAAGAAATCCCTCAATGGTTCATCAAAATCACTGAGTACGCTCAAGAGCTACTAGACGACCTAGATAAGCTTGAAGGTTGGCCTGAAATGGTGAAAACCATGCAGCGCAACTGGATTGGCCGCTCTGAAGGCGTTGAGCTGAAGTTTGAAGTTAAGGGTCAACAAGACCTAGAAGTTTACACAACACGTCCAGATACGCTAATGGGTGTGACTTACGTGGGCATCGCAGCCGGCCACCCACTTGCAGCTCTTGCTGCAGAGAACAACCCAGAGCTTGCAGCGTTTATCGACGAATGTAAGAACAACAAGGTTGCAGAAGCTGAGCTAGCGACAATGGAGAAGAAAGGTATGGCTACTGGCCTTACTGCTATTCATCCATTGAACGGCCGTGAAGTTCCTGTTTACGTAGCAAACTTCGTACTGATGGACTACGGTACAGGCGCGGTAATGGCAGTACCAGCACACGACCAACGTGACTACGAGTTCGCAACGAAGTACGGTCTAGACATCGTGCCTGTTATCAAGCCTGCTGATGGCAGCGAGCTAGACATCTCTGAAGCGGCATACACAGAGAAAGGCGTACTGTTCGATTCTGGTGAATTCGACGGCCTAGAATTCCAAGCGGCGTTCGATGCAATTGCAGCGAAGCTAGAAGCAGAAGGCAAAGGCACTAAGACTGTAAACTTCCGTCTACGCGACTGGGGTGTATCTCGTCAACGTTACTGGGGCGCACCAATCCCAATGGTAACGACTGAAGACGGTGAAGTTCACCCAGTACCTGCTGACCAACTACCAGTGATTCTTCCAGAAGACGTGGTAATGGACGGCGTAACCAGCCCAATCAAAGCAGACAAAGAGTGGGCGAAGACAACCTTTAACGGCGAACCTGCTCTACGTGAGACAGATACGTTCGATACGTTCATGGAATCTTCTTGGTACTACGCGCGTTACTGTTCACCACAAGCGGACGACATCCTAGACCCAGAAAAAGCAAACTACTGGCTACCAGTAGATCAGTACATCGGTGGTATCGAGCACGCTTGTATGCACCTACTGTACTCACGCTTCTTCCACAAACTACTGCGCGATGCGGGTTACGTAACTTCTGACGAACCGTTCAAGCAACTACTGTGTCAAGGCATGGTACTGGCTGATGCGTTCTACTTCGAGAACGAGAAAGGCGGCAAAGAGTGGGTAGCTCCAACAGACGTAGCCGTTGAACGTGATGGTAAAGGCCGCATTACTTCTGCTAAAGACACTGAAGGTCGTGATGTAACGCACTCAGGCATGATCAAGATGTCTAAGTCTAAGAACAACGGTATCGACCCTCAAGAAATGGTAGACAAGTACGGCGCTGACACAGTACGCCTATTCATGATGTTCGCGTCTCCAGCGGACATGACACTTGAATGGCAAGAGTCTGGCGTAGAAGGTGCGAACCGCTTCCTAAAACGTGTTTGGAAACTAGTGAAAGAGCACACAGCGAAAGGCGCAGCAGAAGCAGTAGATACCTCAGCGCTTTCTGGTGATCAAAAAGCACTTCGCCGCGACGTTCACAAAACTATCGCGAAAGTGACGGACGATATCGCTCGTCGTCAAACATTCAACACCGCGATCGCAGCGATCATGGAGCTGATGAACAAACTAGCGAAAGCGCCTCAAGAATCTGCGCAAGATCGTGCAATCCTTGACGAAGCACTGAAAGCTATTGTTGTCATGCTTTACCCTATCACGCCGCATATCTCATACGAGCTATGGGCAGCACTAGGTGAAACAGACATTGATAACGCGGCATGGCCGACGTTTGACGAAAAAGCGCTAGTTGAAGACGAAAAAACCATCGTTGTTCAAGTTAACGGTAAGCTACGTGCGAAACTAACAGTCCCAGCTGATATCTCTAAAGACGATATCGAACAGCTTGGTCTAAACGACGAAAACGTGGTTAAGTTCACTGATGGCCTGACTATTCGTAAAGTTATTTACGTTCCAGGTAAACTGCTGAACATTGTTGCAAACTAATCGCAGCTTGCAATTTGCCTCTGTTTAGCGAACTTATTTGTTAACCAAGAGTCATTAAACAGGGTAGTTCGCTACCCTGTTTATTTACCTCAAACCATTCACATGAGTGGTTTAAGGTAAATAACCCCTTCAATTTAGGATGAATACAATCAATGCGCTTTTTCTCTTTGATTAAACTACCAGTGGTATTGGTATTAGCGGGGCTTCTTTCTGCCTGTGGTTTTCACCTTCGCGGCGAGTATTCCGTACCGGAAGAGCTGCACACTATGTCTTTCTCCAGCTACGATGAATACAGTGAATTAACTCGCTATGTTCGCTCTCAACTCGAACTGAACAAAGTTGAACTTGTTCAACCATCATCGACGGTACCCAACCTTCATTTGACGGAAGCGACAATCGATGAGCGTACACTATCGCTTTATCAAAATAGCCGTGCAGCAGAAAAAGAGCTGACATACGTAGTAAAATACCGTGTGACAATTCCTGGCTATGGTTCTAAAAACTTTACGACAACAGTAAACCGCAACTACCTAGACAACCCGTTGACCGCACTTGCAAAATCTGTTGAGCGTGACGTAATTGAAGACGAGATGCGCTTGCAAGCTGCAAAACAGATGATGCGCCAGTTGGGCCGTATTCGTGCCGAATATGAAGCAGGACAAATCTCTGAGCCAGCGAACAAAAACTCTTAGTCACTATGCGAATTTATGCCGATAAGCTAACGGATCATTTAACTAAACAAGTTAAACAGGTTTACTTAATCTTTGGTAATGAGCCGTTACTGATTCAAGAAAGCCGCCAAGCCATCCAAAAGGCAGCGTTTCAACAAGGTTTTGAGGAAAAACACCGTTTTGCTGTGGATGCTAGCATCGACTGGAACCAAGTTTACGACTGTTTCCAAGCGATGAGCCTGTTTTCAAACCGTCAATTGATTGAGCTTGAAATTCCTGAAAGTGGCGTGACAACCGCCGTCAGCAAAGAGCTGCAAACACTGTGTGATATGCTTCATGATGACATCATGCTCGTCATTGTTGGTAGCAAACTGACCAAAGCCCAAGAAAATGCGAAATGGTTCAAAGCATTAAGCTCAAAAGGCGATTGGGTAAGCTGCTTGTCGCCAGACCTTCAACGCCTACCTATGTTCATTCAGACACGTTGCCGCACGTTGGGACTAAAACCCGATCAGCAATCACTGCAAATGTTGGCTCAATGGCATGAAGGTAACCTATTTGCATTGACACAAAGCTTAGAGAAATTGGCCCTACTCTACCCGGATGGTGAGCTGACCATCATACGTTTAGAGGAAGCCCTAAGTCGCCATAACCACTTCACTACCTTTAACTGGATCGACGCCTTACTGGCAGGTAAAGCAAACCGTGCACAACGTATTCTTCGCCAACTTGAGGCGGAAGGGGTTGAGACCGTGATCTTGATTCGAAGTGTACAAAAAGAGTTGAGCCAACTTTTAAATATGCATCAAGACTTAAGTCAAATGGGAATGAACCAGGTATTTGAGAAATATCGAGTTTGGCAAAACAAGCGTCCACTCTATAACGCAGCACTGACCCGCTTATCAGCGAGTCGTATTTGTGCATTGCTCTCCTTATTGGCTCAAGCCGAGATAAAAGCCAAAACTCAATATGACGAGTCTGTATGGCCAACTATTCATCAGTTGAGCTTAGAAACCTGCTCTCCTGATATTAAGCTGGCAATTTAAAAATCAAAGCGTGATATAGTGCGCGACCTGTTTTGCAAGCAAGAATGTAAAACACTGTAGAGATAAGAGACAAACCGAGGAAAACCGAGTGCTTCGCGAAGAACTGAAAGACTTTTTAGCTGATAAAGCCGACGACATGAAAGCGGAAGACATTATCGTCCTAAATGTGGAAGATAAATCAAGCGTGACAGATTACATGATCATCTGTACTGGTACATCCAAACGCCACGTTTCATCCATCGCTGACCATGTTGCAACAGAAGTGAAAAAAGCCGGTCTTGAGCCACTAGGAATGGAAGGTGAAAACGAAGGTGAATGGGTAGTCCTAGATATGGGCGACGCCATGCTTCACGTGATGCAAGAAGAGCACCGCGAACTCTACCAGCTAGAAAAACTCTGGGGTTAATCTTTTGAAAATTCAACTAATTGCTGTTGGCACAAAAATGCCAAAATGGGTTGAGGAAGGCTTTCAAGAATATCGTCGCCGTTTCCCGCATGATATGCCGTTGGAGTTGATTGAAATCTCTGCTGGCAAGCGTGGTAAGAATGCCGATATCGCTCGCATCCTGCAAAAAGAAGGAGAAGCGATGCTCGCGGCGGTACCAAAAGGCAACCGTATCGTCACGTTAGATATCCCAGGTAAAAAATGGGACACTCCTCAACTCGCTGAGCAGTTAGAAGCTTGGAAATTAGATGGCCGTGATGTATCAATATTAATCGGCGGTCCCGAAGGACTCGCTCCTGCATGCAAAGCTGCAGCAGACCAAAGCTGGTCATTGTCTGCCTTAACGCTACCCCACCCTCTAGTGCGTATCGTAATGGCAGAAAGCTTATACCGAGCGTGGAGCATCACCGCTAACCACCCTTATCATCGCGAATAATCGTTGTTTAACTTTAGAGCCAAGCGTTAATGATTCGTAAACGCCGCAGTCAAATCCGAGATTATCAAGCCGAAGCGCGTCTGTTTGCCAGCCGCGCTATTGTTGCTTTTATCGGCATTGTTGTCTTGATGGGAGCTCTGGTTGCCAACATGTACAACATTCAGGTGAACCAGTTTCAAGACTATCAAACCCGCTCGAACGATAACCGCATCAAAGTAGTGCCTATCGCGCCTAACCGAGGTCTAATTTATGACCGAAATGGCGTTTTACTGGCAGAGAACCGTCCCGTCTTTAACTTAGAACTGACCCCAGAAAAAATTAAAGACATTGATGCAACCATCCAAGAATTACAAACTATTCTGGAAATTACACCAGACCAGATTGAACGTTTCCACCACGAGCGTAAACGGACTCGTCGATTTAAATCGGTCCCACTGCTTACCCAACTGAACGAAAAACAAGTAGCGGTATTCTCCGTCAATCAGTACCGCTTTCCAGGTGTGGAAATAAGTGCGACCTTAAAGCGCTACTACCCTTTCAGCGAAGTCTTAACCCACGTGATTGGGTATGTTTCTCGAATTAATGATCGCGACATGCAACGCCTGATCCGAGAAGAAAAAGACGCAAACTATCAAGCCACTCGCGACATTGGTAAGCTGGGTATTGAAAAATACTACGAAGACCTCTTACACGGTACAGCCGGATATCAAGAAGTCGAGGTAAACAGCCGCGGCCGAGTAATTCGTATCTTAAAGTACGTTCCACCTGTACCCGGAAAAGACATCGTTTTAAACCTTGATATCAACTTGCAGTTGTACGTACACCAATTATTGGACGGCCGCCGAGGCAGTGCTGTAGTAATCGATCCTAGAGACAATGGTGTACTGGCTATGGTTTCGAGCCCTAGCTACGATCCTAACTCGTTCGTGCACGGAATCTCAGGTAAAGACTATCGCGCCCTTTTGAACGATAAAAACCGTCCTTTGGTCAACCGCACTACACTTGGCATTTACCCTCCTGCCTCTACCATCAAACCATTTATGGCGGTAGCCGCGCTGCAAGAAGGTGTCGTCACACCTAACACCACACGAAATGATCCTGGTTATTGGCGCATACCAAACTCTAACACACGTCCGTTCCGGGACTGGTTGCGTTGGGGACACGGACGCGTCGATATCATTAAGTCGATCGAAGAGTCTGTTGATACCTTCTACTATCAAATCGCTTATGACATGGGTATTGACCGTATTTCGAATTGGATGATGATGTTCGGTTTTGGTGATTACACTGGCATTGATATCTACGAAGAAAGTAAGGCGAATATGCCGACTCGTGACTGGAAAATGTCTCGCCATAAAACCCCATGGTATAAAGGTGATACGATCCCTGTGGGTATCGGCCAAGGATATTGGACAGCAACACCAATGCAAATCGCCAAAGCAACCTCCGTATTAGTAAACGAGGGAGAAGTGATCGCACCTCACTTGCTCAAAGCGACGATAGAAAATGGTAACGACTTCGAAGAGCAGCAAACAACAGAATACGTGACTTACCCACCAATCAAGAATGTGCCTAAAAAGTACTGGGATATGGCGAAAGAAGGCATGCGTCGGGTAAACCATGGCACGCGCGGAACAGCTCGACGCTCATTCTACAAAATGAATTATGAAACAGCGGGTAAATCAGGTACTGCACAGGTCTTCGGTCTGGGTGAAAACGAAGAGTACAACGCCGATGAGATCGCCGAGCACTTACGTGACCATGCGTTATTTACTGGCTTTGCACCATTTGATGATCCTAAAGTGGTCGTCACTGTAGTACTAGAAAATGCCGGTGGTGGTTCTAGTAACGGTGCCCCAGTAGTAAGGAAAATTTTTGACCGAGTCGTTCTTGGTCCAGAAGAAATTGAGCCTGAAAACAATGCGAAGAAAGAGGTAAAACAGTAATGAAGATGGATCCCTCTACAGGTAAAAATCGCGCCCTGTTTGAACGCTTCCATATCGACTTACCACTCCTACTTGGCATACTGGCCCTGATGGGGTTTGGCCTGGTGATCATGTACAGCGCCAGTGGCCAAAGTTTACTGATGATGGATCGCCAAGCCATGCGAATGGTGCTTTCACTCGTTGTGATGCTCGTCCTTGCGCAGCTTTCTCCACGAACTTACGAAAGCTTGGCACCTTTGATGTTCGTTGGTGGCGTTATACTGCTTTTCGGCGTGCTGTTTTTCGGTGAAGCATCGAAAGGCGCGCAGCGTTGGCTTAACCTCGGTTTTGTGCGCTTTCAACCGTCAGAGCTATTGAAGCTCGCGGTGCCATTAATGGTGGCTCGCTATGTTGGTAGACAGCCCCTCCCACCAACGCTAAGAACACTCATTGTTGCACTGATTATGGTCTGCTTACCAACCATTCTCATTGCAAAACAGCCTGACTTAGGTACCTCGATCCTGATCGCGGCTTCCGGTATTTTTGTTATCTTCCTCGCCGGCATTAGCTGGAAAATAATTGCTGGTGCTGCGATTGCATTAGGTGGTTTCATTCCAATTCTGTGGTTTTTCTTGATGCGAGAGTATCAAAAAGTGCGAGTTCGTACTCTATTTAACCCGGAATCTGATCCGCTAGGAGCGGGCTACCACATTATTCAGAGTAAAATTGCGATTGGCTCCGGCGGTATTTCCGGCAAAGGTTGGTTGCAAGGTACGCAGTCACAACTAGAATTTCTTCCTGAACGACACACTGACTTTATCTTTGCAGTAATTGCTGAAGAATGGGGTATGATTGGCTTCCTTTGCCTTTTAGCCATCTATCTATTTATTATTGGACGAGGTTTATATCTCGCCAGCCAAGCGCAAACCGCATTTGGACGAATGATGGCAGGCAGTATTGTACTCAGCTTCTTCGTGTATATTTTTGTAAATATTGGCATGGTAAGTGGCATCCTACCTGTAGTAGGTGTACCGTTGCCACTCATCAGTTATGGCGGCACATCAATGGTAACCTTGATGGCTGGTTTTGGTATTCTGATGTCGATTCATACGCACCGAAAAGCATTCTCTAAGGCGACCTAGACATGCAAAAACGCGCTTTATATTCCTTGGTTTTCTCTGCTCTTATTTTGGCAGGCTGTTCATCAACTAGCCAAAAAGAACAAGAAGGCCGTTACGAACTCGAATCCGATGTTGCACCGGATACACCGCTTTCAGTCGAACACATCGAGGATGCGCATCCTAAATATGAACCGTACAGCCTAGGTGGGAACAAAGATTACCACTTGCGTGGCAAAGACTACAAAATAGTTCGCAATGCGAAAGGCTTTAAAGAAAAAGGCCGCGCATCTTGGTATGGGAAAAAATTCCAAGGTCATTTGACTTCTAATGGCGAAATCTATGACATGTATTCAATGACGGCAGCGCATAAAACGCTACCGTTACCAAGTTACGTAAAAGTTACCAATACTGACAACGGAAAAACCACCATAGTACGAGTTAATGACCGAGGTCCTTTTCACGATGGCCGTATCATTGATTTAAGCTATGCCGCCGCGCACAAGTTAGATGTCATAAAAACAGGCACCGCGAACGTGGAAATTGAAGTGATCAGTATCAATCAGCCCACGGACAAAAAGTCATTAGAAGCGCACCCTAGGTACGTTATTCAAGTGGCATCATCAAAAAATGAAGAACGCGCGCGAACTTTAGGTACCGAGCTTGGTCAAAAATTGGATACAGAAACTTTCCTAGAGAGTGCGAAAGAGTCTTATCGCTTGTTGTTAGGGCCATTTACTGACTATTCCCTGACGCAAGCCACATTAGATAAAGTAAAGTTGCTCGGCTATTCGTCTGCATTTATTAAAAAACACAACACTGCCAAATGACCTCGTGTCATGAATTTCTCTTTGATCCCCCTCTTACATAACTAGGGATTCTGATAAGATGTCTGCAGTTAACCCAAAAATTTGAATTACCATGAATAAAAATAAGTTTGTGAAATCTATTCTCGTTTCTTCGGTTGCCCTTTCTGCAACTTTCGCTCAATCTGCTCTTGCATCACCTATCGTTGTTCCAGATGCCCCTCAAATCGCGGCGAAGGGCTACGTGCTGATGGATTACCATTCAGGTAAAGTACTGGCAGAGAAAGAGATGAACACAAAATTGTCTCCAGCTAGTCTGACTAAGATGATGACCAGCTATGTAATCGGCCAAGAGCTAGCGCGTGGTAATATCTCAGAAGATGATGATGTCACCATCAGTAAAAATGCGTGGGCGAAAAACTTCCCTGATTCATCAAAGATGTTCATTGAAGTAGGCACAACAGTTAAAGTACGTGACCTGAACCGAGGTATCATCGTCCAGTCAGGTAACGATGCCTGTGTTGCGATGGCAGAACATATTGCAGGTTCAGAAGATGCGTTTGTTGACCTAATGAACGCTTGGGCCAACACATTGGGTATGACTAACTCGCACTTTGCCAACGTTCATGGCTTAGATAACGCAGAGTTGTACTCAACACCATACGACATGGCTCTGCTGGGTAAAGCACTTATCCGTGACGTACCAAATGAGTACCGAGTGTACTCAGAGAAGAAATTTACTTACAACGGCATCACCCAATACAACCGTAACGGTCTACTTTGGGATAAGAGCATGAACGTTGACGGCATCAAAACGGGTCACACAAGTAATGCGGGTTACAGCCTAGTAAGTTCAGCAACTGAAGGTCAAATGCGCTTGGTTGCGGTCGTTATGGGTACTAAAGATGCCAATGCTCGTAAGTCAGAAAGTAAAAAGCTGCTAAGCTACGGCTTCCGTTTCTTCGAAACAGTGGCACCGCACAAAGCAGGTGAAACGTTCGTAGAAGAAAAAGTGTGGATGGGTAACAAAGACACCGTAGCACTGGGTCTTGACCAAGATACTTACGTAACACTACCGCGTGGTGAAGCGAAAAACCTAAAAGCAAGCTTCGTCCTTGAAAAAGAGCTAGAAGCCCCAATTAATAAAGGTGATGTAGTTGGTAAGCTATACTATCAGATCGATGGTGAAGATATTGCCGAATACCCACTAATGGCACTAGAAACCGTAGAGCAAGGTAGTCTATTTAGCCGCATGTGGGATTACATCGTATTGTTATTCAAGAGCTTCTTCTAAAAAGAACATTAGAGTAGCAAACTTATTCGCAAAGCCGCCTGAATGGGCGGCTTTTTAAGTTTGAGCTCCTCGTCTTGAGTTCCCCCTAATTTGACTGTACTATTTCGCACCGCAACGAATATCTACTGGAGTTATCGATATGCTAACCATCAACTCTGATGCAAAATTAAAAGACCTGCTTGAGTTCCCTTGTTCATTTACTTACAAGGTAATGGGTCATGCAAAGCCTGAACTTCCAGAGCTTGTTCTTGAAGTTATTCAGCGCCATGCTCCAGGTGACTACAGCCCGACCGTTAAACCAAGTGCTAAGGGCAACTACCACTCTGTGTCAATCAACATTACTGCAACCTCTATCGAGCAGGTTGAGACACTGTACAAAGAGTTAGGTGAAATTGACATCGTACGCATGGTTCTATAATTTTTTGATATATTAAATTTTTTTTGAAAGCAGCCTTGGCTGCTTTCTTTTTATTTATCAAAGAGATAACGAGGCTTTACATCGCTTTCAGTTAAAAATCTGTTACGCAGCGGTAGAGCATCAGGGTTATCCGGTTTATAATCCAAAAACTTTATATATTAGCAACAGGAATTCCCATGCAACACCAACTTGTTGTAAAACGACTTGGCCGCCAAGACTATGAGCCTGTATGGAAGGCGATGCATGAGTTCACCGACCAACGCACAGAAGAAACCCGTGATGAAGTCTGGTTGGTAGAACATAACCCAGTATTTACGCAAGGACAGGCAGGTAAAGCTGAGCACTTGATTAACACTGGCGATATTCCTGTTGTACAAAGTGATCGCGGAGGCCAGGTTACGTATCATGGCCCTGGTCAGTTGGTCGCCTACTTCTTGATCAACCTACGCCGTAAAAAATTAGGTGTACGAGATCTCGTTACCACAATCGAGAACCTCGTGATCAACACGCTAAAAGCATACAATATTGACTCAGCCGCGCGACCTGACGCACCAGGTGTCTACGTTGCCGGTAAGAAAATATGCTCTCTCGGTTTACGCATTCGTAAAGGATGCTCGTTTCATGGTTTAGCCTTGAACGTAAATATGGATTTAACACCGTTTCTGCGTATTAACCCTTGTGGTTATGAAGGTATGGAAATGGTTCAGGTCAGCCAATTTGGCGGCCCAGACAATGTAGAAGCCGTAGAAAAACAATTAATAGAAGAACTCGTTACTTTGCTCGATTATGAGCAAGTAGAATTCAGCACAGAAGCACCTTCTCAAGGTAATAAAGCATGAGCAAACCAATCCAGATGGAAAAAGGCGTTAAATATCGTGACGCCGATAAAATGGCATTGATTCCCGTAAAGAACATGCCTACAGAGCAGAAAGAAGTGCTACGTAAGCCTGATTGGATGAAGATCAAGCTACCAGCCGACAGCCAACGAATTCAAGACATCAAAGCGGCGATGCGTAAGAATAAACTTCACTCCGTATGTGAAGAAGCATCTTGCCCGAACCTAGCGGAATGTTTTAACCACGGTACAGCAACCTTCATGATCTTAGGTGCTATTTGTACTCGTCGTTGTCCTTTCTGTGACGTTGCTCATGGCCGCCCATTACCACCGGAAGCAGAAGAGCCTCAAAAACTGGCGAAAACCATTGCCGATATGAAGCTGAAATACGTAGTAATCACTTCTGTTGACCGTGACGATCTGCGTGACGGCGGTGCACAACACTTTGCCGATTGTAACCGCGAGATCCGTGCGTTAAACCCGCATATTAAGATTGAAACACTGGTTCCTGACTTCCGTGGTCGCATGGATGTAGCGCTTGATCTAATGAAAGACAATCCGCCAGATGTCTTCAACCACAACTTAGAAACAGCGCCACGTCTTTACCGTAAAGCTCGCCCAGGTGCGAACTATAAATGGTCACTTGAGCTTCTTAAGAAGTTCAAAGAGCAGCATCCCGATGTACCGACCAAGTCTGGTTTGATGATGGGTCTTGGTGAAACCAAAGAAGAAATCATCGAAGTACTGAAAGATCTACGCGCACACGGCGTAACGATGCTGACTCTAGGCCAGTACCTAGCGCCAAGCCGTCACCACTTGCCAGTAGAACGTTACGTTCCACCATCAGAGTTTGACGAGCTAAAAGAAGTTGCACTAGAACTTGGCTTCACGCATGCAGCGTGTGGTCCATTTGTTCGCTCTTCTTACCATGCCGATATGCAAGCTCAAGGTATCGAGATTAAATAAGCTCTCGCTTGTTTTGAAAAGTTTGTTTTGAAGAGAAAAGGTTGGCTCAGTGCCAACCTTTTTTGTATCTGGCAAATGATGATAAAAAGCCATTCTACCACCGTCATTCTGAACAGCGAGGAACGAGCGTGATTCAGAATCTGTTTTCAGAATACTGATGATTTTTAGGGAAACTCTGAGTAAAAGAGTGTGCCTCAACAAGATTCCTGATCTCGCCTTGGCTCGTCGGAATGACGTGGTTTGGATATATTGAAAAGGGACAGTGTTGGTAGCCATCCCCTTATCACACACTCTCGCTATATCTCATTCCAAACGCCAGACAAACAAAAAGGCCCTCAAATGAGGGCCTTTAGTATATCAATGTTCAAAATAGATGAGTCGAGTTCTAGAAGAACACACGGAGTCTGCGCGAGCAAATGAGTATGTTCGACACCGAAATCGACTCACTCTATGAAAAGCAGTTAGGCGTAAACTGGTAGACGCTTACAAATTTCTAGCACTTTCTGTTTTGTCGCTTCGATAACTTCTTCGTTGCCGATGTTATCTAGAACGTCACACATCCAGTTTGCTAGCTCTTTTGCATCTTCTTCAGTGAAGCCACGGCGAGTGATCGCTGGCGTACCTACACGGATACCAGACGTTACGAATGGGCTGCGTGGGTCATTTGGTACTGAGTTCTTGTTTACAGTGATATTTGCTGCACCTAGTGCCGCGTCTGCGTCTTTACCAGTGATATCTTTGTCGATTAGGTCAACAAGGAACAAGTGGTTTTCTGTACCGTTAGATACGATTTTGTAGCCACGCTCTTGGAACTGACCAACCATTGCTTTTGCGTTTTTCACTACGCGAGCTTGATAAGCTTTGAACTCTGGCTCCATCGCTTCTTTGAACGCTACTGCTTTACCAGCGATAACGTGCATTAGAGGGCCACCTTGACCACCAGGGAACACTGCTGAGTTCAATTTCTTGTACATATCTTCGCCAGCATTTGACAAGATAAGACCACCGCGAGGACCTGCTAGTGTTTTGTGCGTCGTTGTTGTTACCACGTGAGCATGCGGTACTGGTGTTGGGTATTCACCGGCGGCGATAAGACCAGCTACGTGCGCCATATCAACAAATAAGTAAGCACCTGCTTTGTCAGCGATTTCACGCATGCGTTTCCAATCAACGATTTGCGAGTAAGCAGAGAAACCACCGATGATCATCTTAGGTTTGTGTTCAAGTGCTAGCTGTTCCATCTCGTCGTAGTTGATTTGACCAGCTTCATCGATACCGTAAGGGATAACGTTGTAGTGCTTACCAGAGAAGTTTACTGGTGAACCGTGAGTTAGGTGACCACCGTGCGCTAGGCTCATGCCTAAAACTGTATCGCCAGGGTTAAGAAGCGCCATGTAAACTGCGCTGTTTGCTTGAGAACCTGAGTGAGGCTGTACGTTAGCGTACTCACAACCAAATAGTTGGCATGCACGCTCAATTGCTAGTGCTTCAGCTTTATCTACGTACTCACAACCGCCGTAGTAACGCTTACCTGGGTAGCCTTCAGCGTATTTGTTCGTTAGCTGAGAACCTTGCGCTTCCATTACACGTGGGCTTGTGTAGTTTTCAGAAGCGATAAGTTCAATGTGTTCTTCCTGGCGAAGAGTTTCTTCCTGGATAGCTGCGAACAGTTCCGCATCGTAATCTGCGATGTTCATATCACGCTTAAGCATCTGTATCTCCTGACTCAGATTAGTACTGAAAGTTGCAAAAAAACTGTTGAATGACCCGACGCAAACGTTTTCGTCACCCTAATGGCGCGCATTCTACATAATTTGATTTAGGTCATAAAGAGAAATTTACAATTTTTCTCATGCAGTTTTTTCATGATGACAAGCAATGTTTATCATGCCAGCATTGCAATCGCATAACGACAATCTATTGCCTGTCAAATTTGTGCTTTACACCCTGTAAAACAGCAATTACATAGGTTTACCGTAAATTTTACCCTCTAGCTACCGAAAAGATCATCTTTTTACTACTATGCACGCCTTATTTATCACTAATGACTGCAACATTGATGGAAAAACACTCATTAAAAGAAGACTGGATAGCGATTCTCACGGGTACCTTTTTAGTAGCTCAAGGCGTTTTCTTTCTCCAATCCGCGAACCTTCTAACGGGAGGCACGACTGGATTGGCTCTGCTTATTAGCCAATTTACACCTTTTACCTTTGGTGTGCTGTACTTTTTAGCAAACAGTCCTTTTTACTTACTAGCATGGAAACGCTTCGGCCGTCATTTCGCCATTAATAGTGCCATTTCTGGCGCGTTGGTTTCTATCTTTGCCGATCATCTTTATTTGCTAATCTCGCTCGAATCGATAAATGAAGTTTATTGCGCCGTCGCAGGCGGACTTTTAATGGGGCTCGGTATGCTGATCCTATTCCGACATCGCTCCAGCTTGGGTGGCTTTAACGTGCTGTGTTTGTTTATCCAAGACAAATTTGGCATTTCAGTTGGCAAAAGCCAAATGGCAATCGATGCATGTATCCTGTTTGCTTCATTCTTCTTTGTCACACCAGAAGTGATTGGCCTTTCAATTTTGGGGGCGTTTGCACTCAATCTCGTGTTAGCGATGAACCACAAACCGCACCGCTATTCCGTGACCTACGGTTCATAAATTTTTGATAATGATTGAAGCGCGATTTATAAGATTTCGCGCTCCAATCGCTATATAATACTTCGCGATTTCCAAATAGATCGGTACGGTATGCGCGACTTTCTGCAACAAGCTAAACAGACTCACAGTTGTATTGCGATTGGAGAGCTGATCTATAACCCGAAGACACAGACCCTTCATCAAGATGCTATCGCGATTGATCTTGAACCTCGCACCATTGAATTATTAGAACTGCTGTTAACAAGCGTTGGCCACCCACTCTCTGCTGACACCATTATTGAAACCATTTGGCAGAGCAAGTTCATCTCTAAGAATGTGCTCACGAACCGCATTAGCACCTTACGTGCCCTGCTACAGCAGTACTTACCCGAATACGATGCCGCTAAGCTCTTGGTCACTTACCCCCGCAAAGGCTACTTTCTTAACCCTGCCAATATTCGTTTAGTGCCACCAGCGAAAAACCATCGGCGCGTTATCTCAACCCAGGTGGCGAGTAATAAGAACTTCAAGCTGATTTTTGCTTACAGCTTATGTGCCATACTTGCGGTATGTAGCATGACACTCGCAAGCTTGTTATGGCAACGCCAAGAAATCTCAACACAACAAACACGTCATCAACTACTGATTCCCAAAGTCGAGCTACTACTCAACCGTGTCGATTCAATCGGCTCCCAGGCGCGAAAATACCGCATACTGGTCAAAGCCATCTTGCTGCAACAACAGGTCGAATATCCATACACCGACATCGCCAACCAAGATGCTCCCAGTTACTTTCTTGATCCTATCGGTCATACGCCATATTTCCCTGGCGCACGAAACATGCAGACCAGCGACTACGAGCTCAATATCGAGTTAAAAGACGGCACAAAACAGGGCATCTTGAAAGCGCAGATGAACCTTATTTATCCTGCGACGGGCAAGCTGGCGTTTCGCAATGAGTACACACTGCGTTTATCTGCCTTACAATCGGATATTTTCCAAATGCACTCGGATGTCGCGCAATACTTCAATCTGCCTGCACCTTCGGCAAGTTCGTGGCAGCTTTCGAATATTCACAAAAAAATGTTATTCGAGAATGCCTTTTCTAGCCAACCTCTCCGACAATCTGATGAGTTTGCGGCTATAACAACGGCAAGACATCTCGCCTTATACGAGCACGAACATCAAAAGCTGGAAGCGTATTTAACTCAAGTACAATCGTCGTTTGATGTTTTGCCAGATGAGCTGAGCCTCTGGTTAGGTCTATTGCATTTCAAATTAGGTAACTTAGACAGGGCAAAAGCTCTGTTAACGACACCAGATGGCGACTCACGTATCCAAAACGCACTGATTTATACCTTTGTGTCTCACATTGCTTACAAGCAGAACAAACTTGAACAGTTCCGTCTCAACTACATGGAATCACTGGTGGCGCTGCTGCGCGTTTTACCTTCCGAAACCTTGTTTGAGCGTCTTTCTCAATCTGAATCAAAAGAGACTTGCCTCCAACCGTGGAAAACGTTGCATGTTAGTGTGACCGATCAAGAAATCATAAGCCGATGGAAAGCGCTCATTAACGAGTATTGCATTAACGTAGCCAACGAAATAACCCCAAATAAAACAAAGACCTAAATATAAAATTAAGCTTTCATTAACCCCTATTATCTTTTGTTTTTTGCCCTTTTTCTCTCACTGAACTTAGCATGCTCGCATTCAAGCAACGGCCCAACATGAAGCGGCCTTATCAATCAGGAATGTAAACCATGCTAAACAAAATGACGCTTATCGCAGCAGCAACTCTGGCTCTTTACGGCTGTGGCGGAGGTTCGTCTTCTGGCAGTGCGAATCCAAACAAAGTGCCTCAAGAAAGTTTCGACGTCTCGATTCACAACTCAATCTTCGCTCCCACGCCAAGCACACAGCTAAACTACGCATTTAGCTTGGATGGCCAACCAGAAGGCGACATAAAACTGAGCTTCCAAGCGATGGGTCGCGAGCAAATATTGGCAGCATTGGCACAAATCCCAAACAGCGAGGCAATGGTCCAGTTGGTTAATGACTTGGTGAACTACGGCGCCGAACAGTTCTACTATTCAGACGAGCAGTACAACGACGACGAAGAGAGCAATACGCTTTACTTTGCAGGATCAGATGGTGCACTCCATGAAATCACTGACGCTTATTTCATTGGTCATCAGTTTATTGCCATGCTTATGCGCAGCGGTCCGATTTTCCGCCTAAACGGTGACGACGTAAAAGAGAAAAGCCCGAATATTGACATCGGTGAAGAAACTATATCTCTGCAAACCACTCTTACAGGCTACTCAGTTCACAACCTACTAGACCGTTTTGAAGAGCATGAGTGGGTACAAAACCTTCCTATGACAGCATCTTGCCAAGTGGTTTGGCAACAGCAAATCCGAGAGACTGGCGTGCGTAAAGCGTTCTCGATCTCAGGCAAGAAAATTGAAGCGGCATACCTGATGGAAGAAAACATCTACAACCTGAACTGTGATGACATGGACTCAATGGAGTTCGCCACTTCGGCAGAACGTTGGTTTAACCCGAGCTTAGGTCTGATTGAACAAATTGAACTGCTGAAAGTACAACAAGTACAAATCAACGAAGAGAAAGTGCAGCTAACAGCAATTGAAACAAAATAAGCCTGTACTCCACAAGTATCTCGCATCTCAATAAAAAAGGCTTTGGGGAGCACACCAAAGCCTTCATCTCGAACATCAATCTTAGGGGTGATGACACCCGAGTTTATTCTTCTATCAATAAAATACGAGTTTCGTAAGGTCGTAACACTTGATGGTTTGACGCGACTGCGCTCGCTGAGTTTTGATAGTTAGATAGCAAGTTTTTCGCCTTACTCATATCAAAACGTTCTGGCAGAACGCATTCCACCTCTTCAGCGTAGTAGTTATTGATACACAGCAGCGTTTGCTTATCGTTCTGACGAGCGTAAGCGAAAATACGTTTGTGCTCTGGCAGCAGGTCCTCGTAACGGCCATCGGTGATGACTGGAACCTGTTTACGCAGTTCAATCAGACGCTTGTAAAAGTAGAACACCGAGTTCAAATCGGCAACCGCAGCTTCAGCATTGATTTCCGAGTAATTCTGCGCCACTTCAAGCCACGGCGTGCCCTCAGTAAAGCCCGCGTGTTTTGCACTGTTCCATTGCATTGGTGTACGTGAGTTATCACGCGACTTCTGTGCCAAGATCGCCATCATATCGTCATGAGATACACCATCACGGTTGACCATGATGTCGTACATGTTAGTACTTTCAACATCACGATATTGGCTGATTTCGGTATAACCCGGGTTGGTCATGCCGATCTCTTCCCCCTGGTAAACATAAGGTGTGCCTTGCATCATGTGCACTGATGCCGCAAGCATCTTGGCAGATTCAACACGGTATTGCTCGTCGTTACCTAATCGGCTCACAACGCGTGGCTGGTCGTGGTTACACCAGAACAGCGCCCCCCACCCTTTGCCATTTAAGCCCGTTTGCCAATGATTGAAGATCTGTTTTAACTGAATGAAATCAAACGGCGCTTTGGTCCATTTTTCACCATTTGGATAATCGACTTTCAGATGATGGAAGTTGAACACCATGGATAGCTCTTTGCCGTCTAGCGAAGAATATTGCTGGCAGTGCTCTAGTGTGGTGGAAGACATTTCACCCACCGTCACGCTGCCGTATTTTTGAAACACAGATTCGCTAATCTCTTGAAGGTATTCGTGCACGCGTGGGCCGTCGGTGTAGAAGCGGCGACCATCACCAATATCATCACTTGGAAAATCTTGCTGCTTGGAAATCAGGTTGATAACGTCGAGACGGAAACCATCCACTCCTTTTTCTGCCCAGAAGCTGATGACTTCTTTCACTTCTTCACGCACTACTGGGTTTTCCCAGTTTAAGTCCGCTTGCTCTTTAGCAAAAAGGTGCAAATAGTACTGGCCTGTTTTTTCATCCAGCGCCCAAGCGTTGCCACCAAACTTTGATTGCCAGTTGTTTGGTTCAGCACCATCTACCGGATCTTTCCAGATGTAGTAATCACGGTATGGGCTGTTTTTATCACCCAGTGCGGATTGGAACCACTTGTGTTCTGTCGACGTGTGGTTCACTACAATGTCCATGATGATACGAATGCCCAACTGATGCGCTTCTGCTAGCAAAGTATCGAAATCTTCCATAGTGCCGAACTGTGGATTGATCGAGTAGTAATCGGAGATGTCATAACCGTTGTCGATCATTGGCGATTGGTAAACCGGCGTCAGCCAAATCGCATCCACACCAAGATGCTTAAGATAATCCAGCTTAGAAATGATCCCTTTGATGTCGCCCGTGCCTTTACTGCCACTGTCACAAAAGCTTTTTGGGTAAATTTGATAGATGGTTGCGGTTTTCCACCAGCTCTCATCATGCTTGGTCATAGCCATTTCTAACACTCACTTACCAGTAATCGGAAACTTAAAATTTGAAAAGAAAAATAGGAGGAGGCAGCCAAGTCACTGCCTCAAATAGAATTACGCGTTTGCAGGCTCAAGCTCACCTTTGGCTTGTGCACGCTTATAAAGAATTAACGTTAATGCAGCAGGTACCAGCATTGCGACTAACATAGCCAAAGCAAAAATGCCCCAGAACTGCGGTTGGATAGACAAGATGCCCGGCAAACCGCCCACACCGATACCGTTCGCCATTACGCCCGCACTACCACAAATAGCAGCAGCACACGCACTACCGATCATCGCGCTCAGCATTGGGAACTTGTATTTCAAGTTGATGCCGTACATCGCCGGCTCGGTCACACCAAGGTAAGCAGAGATAGCCGCAGGTACTGAGATATCACGCTCGCCATGTTTTTTACTGATGATAATGATGCCGACGACCGCAGACGCTTGAGCAATATTTGAAAGCGCAATCAGAGGCCAAATTGGCGTGCCGCCTAGCTCTTGCATTAATTGAAGGTCAACCGCGTTGGTGGTGTGGTGAATACCAGTAATAACCAATGGCGCGTATAGGAAGCCGAAGATGGTTGAGCCAATCATTGCGAAGTCACCTGTCATGGCTGCTTTTGCTGCGAAAGCAACACCATCACCCAACATACGACCGAATGGGCCAATGATAGAGTGCGCAAGAATCACAGACACGATGATAGAGACAAACGGCACGACCACTAGGTAAAGGTAAGACGGAATGATGCGTTTTAAGTTGGTTTCAATAAACGCCAGAGCCATACCAGCAAGCATTGCTGGAATCACTTGCGCCTGATAGCCCACTTTTTCGATGGCGAATAAGCCAAAATCCCACACTTCGGGTACTTGCTTACCAATCAGGTAGGCGTTCATCAACTGCGGCGAAACCAATGTTACACCAAGCGTGATACCCAGAATCGGAGTACCGCCGAGCTTTTTCACTGTCGACCAACACACGCCAACTGGTAGGAAGAAGAAGATCGCCTCACCAATCAGCCATAAGAAAGAGTGTACAGTTGCCCAAAACTGGCTGATTTCCGTTAGCGTTTGACCATCAAACATCTTGATGTCGCCAATCACGTTACGGAAACCAAGGATCAGACCACCGGTGATGATCGCTGGTAGCAGTGGTACAAAGATTTCTGCAAGGTGGGAAATACCACGCTCAACGATATTCATGTTTTGACGAGCAGCGTTCTTCGCTTCGTCTTTGCTGGCTTCACTTTTACCCGTCAGTCCGATCAGTACCTTGTAAACTTCATCCACTTCAGTACCGATAACCACTTGGAACTGGCCTGCGTTGGTAAAACAGCCCTTCACCATCGGTAATGTTTCTAACTGTTTCGTATCTGCTTTGTCCGTATCATTTAGAACAAAACGCAAGCGAGTTAAACAGTGACTTACACTGGCAATATTGTCCGGCCCCCCGACCAGCTCAATAAGACGCTCCACGTCTTTACGCGCAATCTTACTCATAACTTTGTCCACCCTGTATTGGATACATTCGATTCATCATTTTGTTTTTATAAATGGGAACATTCCCATTTCTTAATTTTAATATTGCCATTCGAAGACAAAAAACAAAATGGGAACAGTCCCATTAATTGAGAATGATCACAGTATAATTTTAGAGCAGATCGTTTTAGTGTGGATTAACAAACGATAGGCTGTTGAGTAAAGTGAACCACTTCCTCATCGCCATTTAATTGATTGATCAGCATGTTAGCGGACTTCTCACCTGCAAGGGTATAACCTGGGTCGACACTAAATACTTTAGGGAAAAGGAAAGAGAGCAATTCATTACCTCCAACACCTGTCACAACCACGTCTTCACGTCCTAACTCTTGAAGACGCTTAATCACGCCCAACGCGATGGTGTCACTGGCGCACACGATGGCCTGAGTGTCAGATTGAAGGACTTTGTCTACCAACTGATAAGCACTTTCATGGCTCAACTTACCCGTCTGGAAACAAGGTGTAATTTGTTTGCGTTGACACCAAGCTTTATAAGCATTTAGACGAGCTAAGCCAGTGGTTTTGTCTTCAGGGTCAACACCAATATAAGCAATGCGAGATAAAGATTGCTGCTCAAGGTGAGACAAAGCCATGTCTATCACACCTTGGTTATCGTAGTTGATCGAGGAAACCATTTGCGTGTCCATCGCGATCACGACGATACGATTCCCCCACTCCGCCAATGCTCGCTCATCACATCCAGTAAAGCCAAACACGATCACCCCATCGACGTTGCGACGTTTAAGCACATCCAAATGTTCATTGGTTTTATCGCGATCGAATTGGCTCTCCATGATCACCGCATCATAACCAGCGGAATACAAAGCATTGAGCATTGTACCAACGGCGCGATTTTCTGATGGTGAATCTAAACGGGAGATGATAACCCCAATAACTTTTTGGCTGCCGCCACGCATTGATTGCGCAGATTTGGACGGCACATAACCAGATTCACGAATGATTTGCTCAACCTTCTCTCGCGTTTGGGGTTTCACTTTTGGATCGTTAGTAAGCACACGGCTTACTGTCGATTTGCCCACGCCTGCCAATTTTGCGATATCAAGAATGGTGAGTTTTTTGCTCATAAGTGTTCAGATTAAAAGAAGGAATCAAACAAAAGGGAAGCAGTGGCTTCCCTTATCTCAGTCAGTAATGAAGATTACTTGTTTAAGTACGCTGGCACATCTGCAATGCTATCTAATACTACCGTTGCAATGGCTTCGCCCTGTTCCGTTACTGGCTTACCAGTGCGAACCAAAATCTTAGTGCCAACGCCTGCCGCTTCTGCTGCCATCATGTCTTCAGCTTTATCGCCGATCATCACAGATTTCTCCATGTCGATCTTCAAGAAGTCACGCGCAGAAATGAACATGCCTGGTTTTGGCTTACGGCACTCACAATCTTGCTTGTACTCGCCAATGCCATGTTCTGGATGATGTGGACAGTAATAGATACCATCGAACTCAACACCATTATCAGCAAAGTTCCAATCCATCCATTGAGTCAGAGACAAGAAACGGTCTTCACTGAATTTACCGCGTGCGATGCCCGATTGATTCGTCACTAACACTAGAAGGTAGCCTTTATCTTTTAGCGCTTTCGTCGCTTCAAATACACCATCAATGTACTCAAAATCATGTTCGTCATGAACGTAGCCGTGGTCAACGTTTATCACGCCATCACGATCGATAAAAACAGCAGGTTTTGCCAAAACGTATTTCTCTATTAACTCGGTTTAATCAGATTATTACATACCTTATAAACTTCAACACTATCTAATTCATTCTAGGCCTCGACAAAACGGTTGATTTGTTGGGCAAGAATCGGTAAATCTGAGGGTGCCCCGCCGTCTACCTCCCGCTTGTTATCTATACATCTTCGTTTCAAAACAGAACATCCATACATTTAGACGTCTAGACGTAAAAATATCTATTGACTTCATTCTGCTTAACCCATAGCATCAACTGAAAATTGAGATAAAGCTCAACATTAAGTTCTGTCAAAGGCCGTTTTTGACAGCGAAGTTCCCCGTATCTTTGGGCAGGTTGAAACATGATAGAAATAAAAAACGTCAATAAAGTGTTCTACCAAGGCAGTAAGGAAATCCTTGCCCTGAAAGACATTAACCTACACATCGACAAAGGCACCATCTTTGGTGTTATCGGTTCATCAGGTGCTGGTAAAAGTACGCTGATCCGCTGTGTCAACATGTTAGAAGCGCCGACCTCTGGTTCCATCATCGTTGATGGTGTGGATCTAACCAAACTCAGCAAAAAACAACTAGTCGAAACACGCCGTAACATTGGCATGATCTTCCAGCACTTTAACCTGCTTTCGTCTCGTACTGTGTTTGATAATGTAGCACTGCCACTAGAACTGGCAGGTAAAGACAAATCGCAAATCACAGCAAAAGTAACTGAGTTGCTAAAGCTTGTAGGCTTAGCCGACAAACACGAGAGCTACCCATCTAACTTAAGTGGCGGACAAAAACAGCGTGTGGCAATTGCTCGTGCATTGGCATCCGATCCTAGCGTGCTGCTTTGTGATGAGGCCACTAGTGCACTAGATCCAGCAACAACTCAATCTATCCTTGAGTTATTGAAAGAGATCAACCGCAAACTCAACATCACGATTTTACTTATCACTCACGAAATGGAAGTCGTAAAAAGCATCTGTCACGAAGTAGCAATCATCGGTGGTGGTGAGCTGGTGGAAAAAGGCACCGTTGGCGATATTTTTGCGCACCCTAAGACAGAGCTGGCACACCAATTCATTCGCTCAACGCTGGATCTTTCCATTCCTGAAGATTACCAAGCTCGTCTGCAAGCAGAGCGTGTTGATGGCAGCTACCCGTTGGTTCGCTTAGAGTTTACTGGCGCAACCGTCGATGCACCGTTAATGTCGCAAATTTCTCGTAAATACAATATTGATGTGAGTATTTTGAGTTCCGACCTTGATTACGCTGGTGGCGTGAAATTCGGCATGATGGTCGCAGAGCTATTTGGTAACGAAGAAGATGACAACGCAGCTCTTGAATACCTGCGTAAGCACAACGTAAAAGTAGAGGTACTTGGTTATGTCCTTTAATACGATTTCTGAATGGCTGAGTTTAAACAGCAAACTACTTTTAGGTGCAACGTGGGAAACGCTTTACATGGTTGCGGTTGCCGGATTAGTCGGCTTTGCTGTGGGTATTCCATTAGGCGTAATCCTCCATATTACTAAGAAAGGCGGCCTACTTGAAAACACCAAACTAAATAGCGGCTTAGGCGCTATCGTTAACATTGGTCGTTCTGTGCCATTCCTCGTACTGATGGTTGCGATTATTCCAGTGACAAAAATGCTGGTTGGAACCTTTATCGGTACAACCGCAGCAATCGTCCCACTGACTATTGGCGCCATTCCTTTTGTCGCTCGTCTTATTGAAGGTGCTTTATTAGAAGTACCGACAGGCTTGGTGGAAGCAGCGCAGTCAATGGGGGCGACACCAACACAGATCATCACAAAAGTTCTACTACCTGAAGCAATGCCGACTATTGTTAACTCAGTAACGATTACCTTGGTCACTCTCGTTAGCTACTCTGCTATGGCGGGTACGGTAGGCGGCGGCGGCCTAGGTGACGTAGCCATTCGTTACGGTTTCCACCGCTACGATGTAACTATCATGGCCGTGACTGTCGTGATGTTGATTGTTCTAGTACAGATTATTCAGTCTATCGGCGACGCAGTGGTGCGCCGTGTAGACCACAGATAAGCATCAAAAATACAAATTATAAGGAGATAAAGATGAAATTTAGCCTTAAAGGTCTTTTGACTGTAGCAACGGCCGCCTCTGCTCTTGCTCTAGCGGGTTGCGGCGACAAAGAAGTAGACGTAAACAAAGTAAAAGTTGGCGTTATTGCTGGTGCTGAAGCACAAGTAGCCGAAGTTGCCGCTAAAGTAGCAAAAGAGAAATACAACCTAGACGTTGAGCTAGTAACATTTACCGATTACGTAACACCAAACGCCGCTCTGGATGATGGTTCAGTAGACGCGAATGCGTTCCAGCACAAACCATACCTAGACCAACAAGTGAAAGACCGCGGCTACAAACTGGCTATCGCGGGTAACTCATTCGTTTACCCTATTGCTGGTTACTCAAAGCAAGTAAAATCAATTGATGAAATTCAAGATGGCGCACGCATCGCAGTACCAAACGACCCAACTAACCTAGGTCGCTCACTACTGCTTCTTGAGCAACAAGGTTTGATTACGCTACGTGATGGCGTTGGTCTACTCGCTACAGTACGTGACATCGTAGGCAACCCTAAAAATATCGAAATCATTGAACTAGAAGCCCCACAGCTTCCACGTTCACTGGATGACGTAACGCTATCTATCATCAACACCACTTACGCAAGCTCTATCGACCTATCGCCAGAGCGTGACGGCGTGTTCGTTGAAGATAAAGACTCACCATACGTAAACCTAATTGTCGCTCGCGAAGAAAATGTTAATGCGCAAAACGTACAAAACTTCGTAAAAGCTTACCAAACGGAAGAAGTTTACGAAGCGGCAAAAGAGCTGTTCAAAGGTGGTGTTGTGAAAGGTTGGTAATCCCACTTTTCAAAACATGACCGAAAACAACGTTCCAAACGTAAACGTTCTAAACCTAAAAGGGCTGATGTAAAAACATCAGCCCTTTTTATTTCTCTATCTAACCATTTAAGTAGCTTCAATTCGCTACTTAAGGTGGTCCCAAGAGATATTCGACACGATTCGGCAGTCATCACACTTAAAATGAAATATGTCATGTAGTGGCTCATCGAGTAGCCACTCGCCATCGCATTTTGGACACTTGCGCGCTTTCTCGCTCTCCAGCGACTGACCACCGACACGATACTGGTAATAGTACGTAGGGATCTTCGTGATGTATTCGATACGGCCACGTAAGTCCCAACCTCGGCGAAACAGCACACTATCCACATCGCAAATTTCGTGCAGCGCCGCATGTTCCGCTCGGCAGCCCCCTGCCATTTGGATTTCATCACACGCTTGCCACTCAGTCTGCCACTTAATGACGGCTTTATGGTCTCCATTAAGTGTTGGCTCATTACGATACAAAGGAATTGGCAACAGGGTTTCACCACTTCGCAAAGGCGAACACGTATGAACATAAGTCGTGTACAACACTTGCCAGCTAGGTGTCTCTTCTTCGGCTGCTTGTTCTGAATTCAAATCACGCCCCAGCATACGCATTTTCGGTGCAAGCAAAGACGCATCCGACAAACGGTTCATGCACACTTTGACGAAATCTGAGTGATAACGTGGATGCAAGCTGTCTTGTTCTGGGCAAACAACACGAACGAAAAATTCACCTTCTCCCATCACTATTGGGAATTCACGACCTAATACTTGGCCGTTGTAACGTAGTGCATCCATCAAGCCATTAATGGCTTTGTCTACCGCGCTGACGGTGGTGTTATCAAAACACTCAAACTGCAACTCAACAACATACATACTTAGACGGCAGCCTCTAACTTATTCAAGAACTCAACCAATGAATCTGCCAATACATCACGTTTAGAGGTGCCCAAACGCTCTAGAATCACATTGCCAGTGAGGTTACAAATAGAAATCACATCCATTTCCTCATCTGTCGCTGCGATAAATACTGTTGGTTTAAGTTTCAAGCGGCGCTGCGTCACCAAATGACCAAGAATATTTTCTTGTAGACGCACGAAATCGTCATCGCTCCAGACTTGCAGCAGCGTCAACGAATTACCTTGCCAAGTTGCCTCCATATCGGCGCAGTATTGAGAACCATAAAAGGCTTTAACATCATCTTGCAGTGACAACTCAATCGCATTTTCCACATTGCTGAAATCGGCCATTTCATCACGTGCGACCGCTTTCCAAAGCACCTTTCCATCACGCTTCTCTTCGACACAAGGAGAAACAAGCTCTGCAAGCTCTTCACTGCTTGGCAACTCATTGTGCTTAGCTTGCCAAGCTTGTTGGTAGCGCAGGCTGAACTCTTGTAGCGCCTGAGTAACGTTTTGGGTCATGAAGGTCTCCTCATTCCTTATTTATCAGATAGCCGTTCTTGCCGGATGGCAATTGACCAGCGGATTCAGTAAAATTCTCGCCATTCTAATCGAAAACGACCACAAAGTATGAGCAAATATTCTGACGCTAAAGAGCTTGCTGGCTTAACACTAGGTAAAACGACCGAGTATGCGAACCAGTATGACCCAAGCTTGCTGCAACCAGTCCCTCGCAGCCTGAACCGAGATGACCTCCAGTTAGGCGATACTCTGCCTTTCATGGGGCACGACATTTGGACGCTGTACGAACTGTCTTGGTTAAATAGTAAAGGTTTACCACAAGTGGCCGTTGGCGAAGTATACATTCCAGCCACCAGCGCAAACTTGATTGAATCGAAGTCTTTCAAACTGTACTTAAACAGCTATAACCAAACCCGCTTTGCAAGCTGGGAAGAAGTGACTGAGCGTTTAACACAAGACCTTTCTGAATGCGCAGGTGAAAAGGTGCTGGTTGAGGTGAATCCAGTGACCCACTATACCAATCAACCTATCGTGACAATGGACGGTGAATGTGTAGATGACCAAGACATTGACATCACCAGTTACGATTTTGATGCCGATTTGCTTGAAGGTGCGGCAGGTAAAATACAAGTTGAAGAGGTGCTACATAGCCACCTATTGAAATCAAACTGTTTGATCACTAACCAACCCGACTGGGGCAGTGTAGAAATTCGCTACCAAGGCGCAAAAATAGATCGTGAGAAGCTGTTACGTTACTTAGTGTCTTTCCGCGAGCACAATGAGTTCCACGAACAGTGTGTAGAGCGTATTTTTACGGATCTAATGAAATACTGCCAACCAAGCAAACTGACCGTATTTGCCCGCTATACGCGCCGTGGAGGCTTGGATATCAACCCTTACCGCTCAACGGAACAAGATAAGCCAGCTCACAATCACCGTATGGCTCGTCAGTAAGCGCATAGGCAACAGAAATAAGTTCGGCAATCTAAAGGGTTGCCGGACGTTTTTATTGTCCAAGCATGTTACTATATCAAATGGCTTCAACCCGTATTTAAACGGCTAATTGAGGCTTTTCACCGTTATCGCCATATCTAAAAACAGTTCGAGGGAACGAAAGGATGTTTTGGGACAGTTCGCGTCTATTCAAGTTGATTGGCTTTCTTTGCTTGCTGTTTGTACAGCCACTTCATGCTACCATTTTATCGTCCGCGTTACTCAACGAAGCACAACAATTGGCGGAAATAGAGCCATCACAAGCAAAACAAGCGGCAACCAACTATTTGTCACAGCGTGAACTAACAGAACGCAAAGAAAGTGACAGCCCTTCAGCCATGTCTCGCGACGAAACAGATCGTAGCGTTCGCACACCAAGCAGCACCATCGAAGCGCACAAGATTATCGCTCAGGCAGATTACGCCATGGGTAATGTTCGTTCGGCTATCGAGCACCTAAATAAAGCGGAACGCTTAGCGCAAGAATATCAATTGCCGTACATGGACTTAGATCTCCAGCTGATGCGCAACCAAATGATTTGGATGTACGACGAAAACTACTCAAAAGCGGAAGACACGCTTAACCAAATTGAACAACAGCTCGATGAAGCCGATGCCGTATTACAACGCACCGACAGCGTTCGCTACCGACTAGTGATGCAAAGAGCACTCCTCGCTTCACATAGTGGCGATATCATTAAAGCGGAAAACTTGTACTCTGAAGCAAAGACCATGCTTGACGATAGCCGCTCTGAGTTAGCCTTGATCGACTACTACACTGCCGTCGGCGAGTTTTACCTCAATAGCAAGAAGTACAATTTGGCTTTGTCAGAACTGCTATACGGTTATTGGCAATCTATTGAAAGTAACAGTGGTGCAAGATTAGCAAAAGTGAATCGCCTTTTGGCTAGGCTCTTCCAGGAGCGACGAGTGTACGACAAAGCGATCGAATACTTATCCCAAGCCGCAGATTTTTATGACTCCTACCCTAGCTCTCCGATCCTAGCGGACGTCCTAGAGCAAATGGGCGACATCTACTTTTATCAGGGTAAGTTTAACCTTGCGTTAGTGCATTACTTCAACGTGCTTGACCATGAAAGTACCAGTAAGAACATCAATAGAATCATTAAAATTCGCTTAAGCTTGGCGGCTACCTACCTACAACTCTATAACTACGCGCTAGCAGAGCAGTACTTAGACCGCTCTAAAGAGCTTTTAGAATACACCAATATTCCTAAGCTTGAAGCAAAGGCTGCCCTGCTTCAGTCAGGTCTGGCTTATCATCAAAATGACAGTAAAGACGTCATTACTAATGCAAAGCTGGCGTTAGCGCTTGCTGAAAAGTCACCTGAAAATAACAACTTCATTAAGCAGCAGTCATACCGTTTACTTGGGTTGGGTTACGAGCAGGCAGGCGAATACAAACTTTCTCTGCAAGCTTATAAAAAATACACCAACCTCGTTCGTCTAGAACAAAAGCAGCTTAACCAAATCAGTGAGGATGCGTTCCGTCAGCAAAAAGAATTTGCCGAACAAACCATCCATTACATCGGTCAATCAGAACGCTTAGAGCAAGTGGAAAGAGAGCATCGTAAATTCCAGAAAATCTCATTTGCATTGTTTATTACTGTCTTGGTCATGTTTTTGTTCATTATGCGCCGTGGTGTCATTATGCAGCGCCAAGCAAGTGAAATCGAAAAACTGCGTAACGACCTCTTCACCCACTCTCGCTCTCGTTTACGTAACTTGCGTATGCTGAATGTTAAGCTTTCTCGCTCATTGAAAAAGTCGAGCGAAACTTTCGAGCAATGGCAAATGGGTGAATTGATCCACGAACCACTTAATGATCGCCTACGCTTTGTTATGATCGATTTGCCATTCTTACGAAGCATGTACGTCCATAACGGCTATAAGGCAGGTCTAGAACTAGAACGGGCATTTGGCGACTTCCTTGCGGAAAAAATAGAAAAACCGTCGCGTCTTTACCATTTCTCAGATGCGAACTTACTCTACATAGAACCGAACGCTGACCGTGATGCTTCTGCCGAAGTCATGTTCGAAAAATTCCAGACTTGGGTGGATGAGTTCGCACAGCAGCACAACGTCAATCGTATTATTCGTATGGGCATCAGTGATTATCCGTTCTTACCCCGAGCCTACACTGCAATTAACGATGAGGAATTACTCGATCTGTTGTTGCTTGCGACTCACATCGCACGAGAAGTCAGCTTGAAGGATAAGCAAAGCCACTGGGTGTTCTTAAAAGCCATCGATAATGCGCCTGCTGCTAGCTTTGCAACAGGTAACATAAGAACTGCCTGTCAACATGCCATTAGCCAAGGCCTGATCAAGATCCATTCGTCCTACAAGAATGAGGACGACATCAAGAAAATATTAAAAAATGGATAATTAAACGCCTGTTGAACGTAATAACTAATGACGCTATAAAGTTTTTTGTTATTATCAGATAATTGTCAGTAGTACATGGACTTAACCGTAGTCACTTCATGGGAATCTTGGAATCCGATATTCAGTCGCAGCTGCATCAGCTGAGTTGTCAACTTGACCAACTCAGACTGACTCATCGTGATACTTCACTCAAATTCAAACGTGAACAACAAGTTCTTAAACGCGTTGTGGCATCATTGTCTTCAGCTTGCCAGGGTTCGAATACTCAGGTATCCAACTACCTATTTGAAATCCAACAAGAGCTGCAACATCAAAAAGATATCAGCACTCTTATCCCGCGTTTAGCGGTATTAGAGAGGATGCTCAAACAGCAGTCGAAGACGATGGATAAACAGAACGGTTACCTTAACGAACAAATCAAGCACAGTGGTGAAACACTGCAACGTGTCACGGGCTTACCTGCGCAGTTAAAACGTGAACTACGGAACCTGATGAGTTTCTCTGAAGTTCACGCCAGCAATAAAGCTGATCAAGCCACTAAGCTACTGAGTATTTACGAACGCGCTCTGAAAATCATCACGTCTAATTCACGTCTACATCTTAGTGAATTTGAAAACAATCCCGACAGATCTCAGCTTGAGTGCTTAGCCAGCGACCTCCAACATACTATTACAGAGCTGGATTTCGAGGGAGAATCAGGCGATAGATTGCTGGATATTCGCGCTAAGTTGCTCCTTGGCGTGAGTGCCGAGTCTCTCATTGAGCTTACGCTCTCAACGCTGAAATTGGTTGTCGAAGCAACAAAGTTCGAGCGCGAGGCGTCTAGCCAATTCCTTGATCAGCTGAACACTTCTCTCGCAAGTAACCTAAAAACCGTTCATCAGAACGTCGACCAGCATCATACCTACTTTGAACACCGCCAAGAGCTCAACACAGAAATGAACAGCTTGGTTGAATTAAGCCAAAAGTCACTTAATCAAGCTCAAGATATCGCGGTTGTGAAAAAAGAAATCACGCCTCTTCTCGAAAAAATGGCGTCGCTGACAGAGCGACTGAAAATGACGGAAGAGCGAGAGCAAGCGCTGCAAGAACGGTTAAGTTACAGTAAGAACCAACTCGAAGCGGTATTTGAAACTACGCAAGATTATCGTCGACGCTTAGATGACCAAGCTCAGCGTATGTTGCTCGACCCGCTGACTAAAGTTTATAACCGCACTGCATTTAACGATCGACTAGAGCTAGAGTATCGCCGTTGGATTCGCTCTCAGCAAAACCTTCGTGTTGTGCTGTTTGATGTAGACAATTTCAAAGCGGTGAATGATAGCTATGGTTATACGGCTGGCGATAAAGCGCTGAAGATTATCGCTCGTACTATTAACAAGCGCGTATCAGAAACGGAAACAGTGGCTCGCTTTGGTGGCGAGGAGTTCATTCTACTCGTCCCGGAACAATCTGAAGAATACACACTGGATCTGATTAAGCATATCCAGCGTGATATTAGCCAATTACCCTTTAAGTTCCGTGAGCAAAATATCATGATTACCTTAGCTGCTGTATCGACGTCTTTCAAAGAGTCCGATACGCCAGAGTATGTGCTCGATCGTCTTGGCAAGATGCTTGCGGACGCTAAAAAACGTGGAACAAACCAGCTTAACTGGAGCTAAGATTCGTACAAAAAGCGAGCAAACAAACCAAGTTTGGTGCAATCTGCGCTTTATAACCACCCATTTTCAACGAGTTATCACATTTCTTCCCTTTTAGTCTGCTAAGCTGTAAAAACCCAAGTCACTTCAAGATGATGTATTTATAAAAGGCAAATGTATCATCTTGAGGTTGCTTGGGAGTTGATAACCATAAAACCAAATCGGCCAACTACCTTTCATCAAACCATACGTATAACACCAAAAAGGTAAGTTGGTACTTTCCCTCAAATTAATGCAACACAAGGAGGCGTTATGATTACCCATATAAGCCCCGCTGGTAGCATGGACTTGCTATCTCAACTAGAAGTAGAGCGCTTAAAGAACACAGCCTCGAGTGAACTTTATCAGCTGTACCGTAATTGCACATTAGCGGTGTTGAACTCCGGTAGCCATACCGATAACTCGAAAGAACTGCTCGATAAATACCAATCGTTTGATGTCAACGTCGTGCGTCGTGAGCGTGGTATTAAGCTTGAGCTGACTAATCCGCCAGAGCACGCTTTTGTTGACGGCGAAATAATTAAAGGTATCCAAGAGCATCTGTTCTCCGTATTGCGTGATATCGTTTACGTAAACATGCATTTGGCAGACGCCCAACGGCTCAACCTTACTAACCCAATTCACATTACGAACCTCGTGTTCGGCATTCTTCGTAATGCCAGAGCATTAACTCCAGGTATCGCACCGAATCTTGTCGTATGTTGGGGTGGTCACTCTATCAATGGAGTGGAGTATCAGTACACACGTGAAGTGGGTAACGAACTGGGCCTGCGTGAACTTAACATCTGTACAGGTTGCGGCCCTGGCGCAATGGAAGGGCCGATGAAAGGTGCAGCAATTGGGCACGCAAAGCAACGTTATACTCAGCAACGTTATCTTGGTTTAACCGAACCCTCGATTATTGCGGCCGAGCCACCAAACCCAATAGTAAATGAACTGGTCATCATGCCCGACATCGAAAAGCGCTTGGAAGCTTTCGTCCGTATGGCTCATGGTATCGTTATTTTCCCAGGAGGCCCGGGCACAGCGGAAGAGCTACTGTACATTCTTGGCATCATGATGCACCCGGATAACGCCGATCAACCAATGCCTATCGTATTAACAGGACCAAAAGAGAGTGAAGAGTACTTCCGCTCTATTGATGAGTTCATTCGCGACACACTTGGTGAGGAAGGGCAAAAGCACTACGAGATCATCATTGACGACCCGGCAGAAGTCGCTCGTATTATGAAACGCTCCATGGACTCGGTACGCCTTCACCGAAAAGAGAAAGGCGATGCGTACAGCTTTAACTGGTCATTGAAAATTGAGCCAAACTTCCAACTGCCATTCGAGCCTACTCATGAGTCGATGGAACAATTGGATTTAAGCCTAGATCAAGAACCGCAAGTTTTAGCGGCCAACTTGCGTCAAGCCTTCTCTGGCATAGTGGCAGGTAACGTAAAGGCTGAAGGCATTCGAGAAATAGAACGTAGAGGGCCTTTCACCATTCATGGCGACGCAGTCCTCATGAAAAAACTCGATAAGTTGCTAAAAGACTTTGTCGAACAGCACCGAATGAAATTACCTGGCGGTTCAGACTACGAACCGTGTTATCGAATCGCTCACCCGGAAATTGGTGGTCGATAGTCAGGCTAGCATTCGTTACACTAGGGGCATTACGCCCCTTTTTTATTGCTAAGTCATTATGTCTATTCATCTTGTTATCATTGATGCCCTAAACCTGATCCGCCGAGTGCACTCAGCACAACCAGATCCAACCGACATAGCAAGAACCATAACCACAACGCAAAGAACCCTCACTCGCATTCTGTCAGAGGCCAACCCGACACACATCATCGCAGTTTTTGATCACCACGAACAAGATAGAGGTTGGCGCGCTGAAATTCTCCCTGACTATAAGCAAAACCGAAAACCAATGCCTCTGCCACTACTGCAAGGGTTAGATGCGATTCAACAAGCGTGGTGGGAGCAAGGTATTGATTCATTGCTGTCTGAAGGCGATGAAGCAGATGATTTGGTTGCTACACTCGCAACGAAAGTGGCCAGCCATGGTGAAAAAGTCACCATCGTTTCGACTGACAAAGGTTACTGCCAGCTACTTTCCCCTACCCTACAAATCCGTGATTATTTCCAACATCGTTGGTTAGATGAACCATTTATCGAAAAAGAGTTCGGCGTAAAACCAAGTCAACTAGCGGATTACTGGGGATTGACAGGGATAAGCTCTAGCCAGGTTCCGGGCGTACCTGGAATTGGCCCGAAAGCAGCGAAAGAGATTCTCACTCAGTTTGAGAGTATTGAAGCTGCCTACGCTAGTGAAGATCTCGTACCGAAATACCGTAAAAAATTGGATGAGCACATTGAGTCTGCTCGTTTATGTAAACGCGTCGCCGCTTTAAAGTGCGATATAGAACTAGGCTTTAACTTGCAAGATATTCGCTTTTTAGGGCCAAACAAAGCGGAGTAGTGCCCGATGGTAGTTTCACACCATGAAACCCTCAGATATTAAAAAAGCGCCATTTGAAGGCGCTTTTTCTATTCTAATCACTATCCCTAAAAGACTCAGGGAATAAAGTTAGTAAGGTGAAATATTCGACAGACATTGGATATGAATCGTGATCTCTTCACGATCATGATACAAATGTTTAGCTTGTAGCTTGAACTTTACCTTATTATCAATGAGGAACTGCTTCAGATTTTCAAGGTCTTGCAGCACTTCGTCATAACGCCCTTTCATTGGCAGCTTAAGGTTAAAGATGGCCTCTTTTGCCCAACCTTTTAACAGCCACTGTCCCATCAGGTGAGCAACACGAGCTGGCTTTTCCACCATGTCACAAACAATCCATGTTACGTTCTTGCGGTCTGGTTCGAACTTAAAGCCATCCACCATATGGTGTTTGATCTGGCCAGTTTCCATCAAACTGTCTGCCATCATGCCGTTATCAACGCAGTGAACGAACATTGAGCGCTTCACTAATTGGTACGTCCAACCGCCTGGACATGCACCTAAATCCACACCCCACATACCTGGTGCCAAACGCTCATCCCACTCTTCACGTGGAATAAAGACATGAAATGCTTCTTCCAGTTTAAGTGTTGAACGACTTGGAGCGTCTGCTGGGAATTTAAGGCGAGGGATACCCATGAAGAACTGTGAGTTGTTGTCAGTGTAAGAGTAACCAACGTAACAGTGGCCAGGCTCAACAAAGCAAATGTGCAGTACTGGTTTTTTCGCGTTATCTTTGTTCAGCATTAAGCCTTTGCCGCGCAACGCTTGACGCATTGGGACGGTAAACTTACGGCAGAATTTCAGTAGCTCTTTCGCTTCATTTGTATCTGGCGTTTCAATTCTCAAATCACCACAACGAGGGAATGCTTCAATGTCTGCTAGTTCATTCAAAATTGGACTAATGCGGTCATCACTTGGCAACGATTGAAACTCAGCTGCTACCGCAAACATTTGTCGAGCAAAAATTAAAGACTTAAAGTCTAAACCTCTCGCAAGTTTGTCGGCATCTCCATCTTGGTAACACTCGAAGACAACATAACCTGAGTTTCTCTTCACACGAGGGAAGCCATACACTTCCAACTGTGTCGCTTTGTCCTGAATTTCACCAGCACACTCTTTCTCAAAGCCAGAACGGCAATAGAGCATTAGTTGTTTCACTTGGAGACCTCTTTGATATTGAACGCAGCAAAAAAGAACAGACACCAACCAATCATGAACAGTAATCCTCCCACAGGAGTAATTGGCCCAAACCACTTAATGCCCGTCAGCGCCAGCGCGTAAAGACTGCCGCTAAAACAAAAGATGCCGATAATAAAGCAAATCGCCGCAATGAAAAAATATTTTTGTGCTTTTTGTCCCAAATGGAGCAGAAGCAGAATGGCACAAAACACAATCGCCAACGTGTGAATAAATTGATACAGAACTCCGGTCTCAAATACACCGAGCAAATAAGGGGCCAGTGTCGCTTTTAGCCCATGAGCAGCAAATGCTCCAAGAGCGACCGAAATCAGCCCAGACAGAGCAGAGAATGAGAGTAACCACTTACTTTTCACTGTACACCTCTTTTATAAACGCCGCTAACTGCTCTATCGCGAGTGCAATGTTACCCACTTCAGTATGACCTGAGATCTTGCGCGGTTTGAAGCTGTGGTCACCATCAGGTAAAAAGCTCACCGTTACTTGTGACGAAAGGACGAAATCATCGAATTCCTCACGCTTACCAAAGGTGTCTCGTTCCCCTTGCAGAATCAGCGTAGGTTTCTCAATGGTTGCTAAGTGCTCGCCTTTGTATTTCTCTGGCTTTCCTGGCGGGTGAAATGGAAACCCTAAACAGGCAATGCCCGCCACCAGCTCATTTTCAGCCAACAAGCTCGACATACGACCGCCCATTGACTTACCACCAATAACCACGGGAGAAGAAGTAAAGTGAGCGATCACTTCGCTGTATGCTTCGAGCAACTTTGGCGCGCGATCGGGCGGACGCTTTTTGCCATCTTCCGAACGTTTCACCATGTAAGGGAAATTAAAACGCACTACACGAATACCTTGCTCCACTAATCCTTTGGCGACAGCTGTCATGAAGTCATGCTCCATCCCCGCACCTGCGCCGTGAGCAAAAATAAACAGCGGTCCGTTTTCAGACCCCTCAGCTATCCAGTGATTCATCCAATACTTCCTCTTGTTCTTTTCTCGCGGTTGCTAACATCCAGTCTCTAAACGTTGCGATTCGGCCCATATCTGCCTGCTGTTCATGACACACCACATAGAATGCATTCTTAGATATCAACACCTCGTCGAATGGTGCAATGAGTCGTCCGGCTTCCATTTCAGGTTTGGCGAGTACGTTGTTACCGAGCGCGACCCCCTGACCGTGCGCAGCAGCCTGTAGCACCATCGTTGAGTGACTAAAAATAGGACCGTGGTTTACGTTGATGCCTTCAATGTTGTAATGACGAGCAAACTGCTTCCAGTCTTTACGCGAAGTATCGTGTAACAAAGTATGTAATTTGAGGTCACTTAAAGATTCTAATGGTTTGTTACCCAAAAGTAATGAAGGTGAACAAAGTGGGATCAAAAACTCTTGGTACAATTTATCTGCTCGCAAACCTGGCCAGTTCCCACGGCCATAGTAGATCGCCACATCAACATCATCAGTCAGTGAGCCTTCATCCATATCTACGGCTTTAATACGTACATCGATATCGGGCTCTTGAGCATTAAAATCGGCCAAACGAGGTACAAGCCATTGGATAGCAAAACTCGGCGGTAGGCTAATCGTCAATGCCCCTTTTTCGCTACGTTCCAACACCTTATCTGTCGCTTCCGCAATCGAGGTGAAAATATCTTTGATATCGAGAAAGTAACTTTGGCCTTCTTCTGTTAACAACAAAGAACGATTACGTCGACGGAAGAGCTTCAATGATAAGAACTCTTCAAGCGCTTTAATCTGGTGACTGACCGCGGCTTGAGTAACAAATAACTCTTCTGCTGCTCGTGTAAAACTGAGATGACGAGCAGCCGCTTCGAAGACTCGAAGCGAATTTAATGGAGGCAATCTGCGAGACATATGGGACCTCTAATAGGATTAGTTTTTTTAATCTGAAACATTATAAAATGTCCGTTGTCGAACAGCCAGATAAATTCTATATTTCACCCCGCAACACGGGCCTGAACGGCTTGATTTCTTTGGAAATCAATTGGCTTCGTTGTTGCGATGTTGTGTTTGCAAACTCGTATTTCGAGTTAGGTAGATTTCTACCATAATGTTTTGTCCACACTCCCTGTGACAAAACATATACTTCCTGTATTTATTTTTGACCTGTCTGTCAAATTTGTTACACCGCCTAAATTAGGCGGTGTTTTTTTATCTATCAAAAATCTCATCCGCATATCTGGCAGCAATATCACTTTATTACTCTTCTTTCGGATTAATTATCGTTATATCAACACAAAGTGTATGGCTTTGCGATGAGCCTCAACATTATGCTAAGTAATGGTTGTCTGTAACGCGATCAAAAACAAAAAAGGCGCAAATTGATGTCTCAATTTGCGCCTTTTAACGTATTTTAACAGTCAGCTATGGACGGTAAACTTTTACGTTGCTGAAGCCTTGCTCTTGCAAGTAAAGCGCTTGCAGACGGCTCATCACACCGCGGTCACAGTAAAGTAGGTATGTCTTAGACTGGTCTAAGTCACCAAACTGTGTACCCAGCTTGTAGAAAGGGATATGTTTCACATCCACACCTTCGATTTCAAGTGGGTTATCGTCTTCCTCTTCAGGACTACGAATATCTAGCACAACCGCGTGCTCTTCTACCGCTTGAACTTGCTCTACTTCTGGTGCGGCTTGCTCAGACTCTTTCGCGATATCACGAATGTCCATCATGCGAGCTTCTTGAACCACTTGCTCAAGGATACTAAAGTCGAATTTCTCTTCTTCAGCTTCTAGCTTGCCTTTCACCGCTTTCACGGTTGGCTTCTTAGAGATAACACCACAGTATTCTGGCATTGTCTTTGCGAAATCTTCTGTGCCGATTTCACGTGCTAGATTGATGATGTCTTCTTTATCCCAGTTGATAAGCGGACGCAGAATCAGCGTGTCTGTTACGTTATCGATGTGGCGTAGATTGGTTAGCGTTTGGCTCGATACTTGACCTAGCGCTTCACCTGTTACCAATGCTTCGATCTTCATCTTCTGGGCGATCATGCCTGCTGCACGCATAAACATACGCTTCAAGATCACGCCCATTTGGCCGTCATCGACTTTCTCTAGGATTTCCGCAACCACAGGCTCGAAATCAACTGAGATAAAACGTACTTTTGCTGAAGAACCGTATTTGTTCCATAGGTAGTGAGAAACCTGCTTAACGCCGATTTCGTGTGCTGGACCACCTAAGTTAAAGAAGCAGTAATGTACTTTTGAACCACGCTTGATATGAAGATAGCTTGAAACACCAGAATCGAAACCACCCGAGATCAGGCTTAACACGTCTTCTTGCGTACCCAGTGGGAAACCACCTAGGCCTTTATGACGAGACAATACTTGGTTTAGCTTGTCGTTCGAGACTTCTACCTTGATCGTCACGTCTGGGTTTCGTAGCTTAACACTAGCGCTTTCAATCGCTTGATTTAAACCACCGCCTACATAACGCTCTAGTTCAATAGAGGTAAAGTCATGCTTGCCACGACGCTTCGCACGTACAACAAAGGTTTTATTTTCGAGTGCAGCACGGTTGAGTTCTAGCACTTGCTCGAAGATATCGTGCAAGTCTTTAAATTCAGTTTGCTTCACTTCCAGTACGTGGTGAATGCCTGGTGTATGAGTCAAAACCTCAAGAACTTCAGCGTGGAATTCGTTACTCTCAGAGGTCACTTCAATGTGATCACGACGGTTAAATACCGCGACAGACTCCGTGCGGCTCTTAATGATGTTACGAATGTTGCACTCTAAAATCTTTGTGAAGCGCTTACGCACAGATTCACTTTTTACAAAAATTTCTGGATGGGGCTTTACAATAAATTTCATAGTCTAATTCGCAGGTTAGTTTCGCAATCAACAAAGAGTGACACTCAACTTCAATACTTCATACGCAGTAAAACCGCGTTTCAGTCACAAAAAGTAGTCTGAGCTCACTTTTAAGGCGCAAGATTATACACCCAAGCGGATTGGAAAAACAAAAAAAGCGAGCAATCTGCTCGCTTTCTTACCTCTTTACTGACTTAAAACTAAAGCCTAGTTATTGAATTACTGGCACTTCTTCACTGTAGAGAGGCTCGCCTTGCATAATGCTGATTTCAACCCGTCGGTTAAGCGCACGATTTTCATCAGAATCATTCGGTAACAAGGGCTCCGTATCCGCCATACCCCGCACTCTCAAACGTTGATGAGAGAAGCCTCTCACTTTCTCCATCTCTTGCGCGACTGATACTGCACGCTGAGAAGAGAGATCCCAGTTAGAACGATAAAGTTCCGAGTCTAGCGGTCGATTGTCTGTATGGCCAGATACTCGAACAATGCCTGGCACGTCTTTTACTAGCTCTGCAATCTGACGAACTAAAGGACGAAACTTAGGCTGCAAGAAAGCCGAACCTTCTGGGAATGCACCTTTTTCACGCATACGTATAACAATCTGCTGACCGAGATTTTCAACTTCAATGGCGCCTTGTTCAATCTCTCGTTCTAAGGCTTTCTTGATGCTTTCCATCAAGGTTTCCATCTCTTGCGACATCTCTTTAGATTGCTGTTGTTGCATGTCCGCTTCGGCAGACTCATTGTTTTGAGTTGACGTTTCTGCCGATTGCCCACCCGTTAACTTGCCTTCATCACGTTTTGTGCCACCAGCTCGATCAGACTCCCCTTCATGAAATTCGAGCGTCTGCTGAGTGATGTCCATGGTTTGCTGCATGATGACATCAATCGGAGTTGGTTCCGGCCGACCCGGTCGAAACTCTTGGGCAATAATGCTAGTACCTTTGGGAATGTCTTTCACTTCAAGCTGATTTTGCACACCGAAAGCAAATTTCATTGATCCTGCAATTTGTTTGAACTTCAGTACATCCATCTCAGAAAACGAGAGCAGAAGAACAAAGAAACACATCAGTAGCGACATCAAATCTGCGAATGTCCCCATCCATAACGGGAGGCCAGGTGGCGGACAATCGCATTTGTTATCTTCATCATCCATCACGACTCTCCAAGTTACTCGTCAATCTCAAGGGCACGTTTACCTTCATTGAGGTAGTTCTTCAAGTAACTATCGATCACTCGCGGGTTTTGGCCATCTTGAATCGCTAATACGCCATCCATGATCAAACGGCGATTTAGCGTTTCTTGGTCACGACGAAGAGAAAGCTTATCCGCAATAGGGAAAAACACCATATTGGACAGGATCGCGCCATACAATGTGGTCAAGAGTGCAACGGCCATTGCTGGTCCAATCGCTTTTGGATCATCCATGTTTGAAAGCATCGCAACAAGACCAACCAAGGTGCCAATCATTCCCATCGCAGGAGCAACGTCGCCAAAGGCGCGAAATACACCAGTACCTTGCGTATGTCGTTCATCCGTAAGCGCGATGTCTTTTTTGAGTGCCGCTCTCACAACGTCGGCATCATGGCCATCAACCAGTAGATCAATGCCTTTCTGCATGAATGTGTTGTTTATTTCCATCTCTTCAAGAGCAAGAAAACCACCTTTACGCGCCGCATCGGCCATTTCCACAATTTTTGCGATCAGGTCTTCGGGTTCATCCGCTTTAAACATGAAGGCTTTGCCAGCAATCTTTGTCGCACCAAAAAACTGTCCCATTGTGAACTTCATCAACACGACGAATATTGAGCCACCAACGACAATAAGGATCGACGTGACATCGACAAACATGCCGATGCTGCCACCAAGCACCATCGCCATAATGACGAATGCAAAACCACCAATCAAACCTAATAGGGTTGCTAAATCCACAAAGCACTCCTCACGCTATACTCAAATACTGCCATTGGGCGGATTATTACCTGTATCGACAACTCGCGCAGAATTTTTAGAAAAATCTTAGCTAATGGATCACAAATTACACTTAACAACCTCAACCAAAATATGGGGTTTCACCGCTTAGACTCGTTGAACGCTAATTTTGTGACAATTATATAAGGTTAAATTTGACCAAGTTACTAGGCTAAGGTAACTTTCGTGCATCTTACCCGAGGCTTGATTAAGGCAGAAAAAAGATGGCGGTCAAGAAACCAGAAAACATGACCTTTGAAGCAACCATTGAAGAGCTTGATAGCTTGGTTGATCAATTAGAAAATGGCGATCTTGCTCTAGATGATGCCCTGCGTAAGTTTGAACGAGGCATTGCCTTAGCTCGTGCAGGCCAAACTAAATTAAGCGACGCCGAACAGCGCGTGAGCATTCTTCTTAGTGAAGATGATGAAGCACCACTGAGTGACTTCAAACCAGATTCAGAATAACAATCAGTAGTGAGCAATGTGATGCAACAGACATTGACGTCTTTTCAACAAAGAAACAATCAGCAATTGAATTTGTGGCTCGATCAGCTTCCATATCAAGAGCAGCCATTGATTCAAGCAATGAAATACGGCCTTTTGCTAGGTGGGAAACGCGTTCGCCCTTTTCTTGTTTACATCACAGGTCAAATGCTCGGCTGTAAACCTGAAGACTTAGACACCCCCGCCGCTGCTATCGAATGTATACATGCCTACTCACTCATTCATGATGATCTGCCAGCCATGGACGATGATGAACTGCGTCGAGGTCAACCAACTTGTCATATTAAGTTTGATGAAGCAACCGCAATACTGACAGGTGATGCACTACAAACCCTTGCCTTCACTATTATTGCTGATGGTCAATTAAGCCCGGCGGCAGAAGCTCAACGCATCAGCATGATCAAAGCCTTAGCGCATTCCTCTGGTGCCAGCGGCATGTGTGTAGGGCAAGCCTTAGATTTAGGCGCGGAAAATCGCCAAGTTTCTCTTGAAGAAATGGAAGAGATACACCGTAAAAAAACCGGAGCTCTGATTGATTGTGCGGTAAAATTAGGTGCATTAGCTGCTGGTGAGAAAGGTATCGAGGTTCTACCTCACTTGGAGCGCTACTCAAAAGCAATTGGTTTGGCGTTTCAGGTTCAAGACGATATTCTTGATATCATCAGTGACACAGAAACACTGGGTAAGCCTCAAGGTTCCGACCAAGGTCTGAATAAGAGCACTTATCCTTCCCTGCTGGGTTTAGAGGGAGCCATAGAGAAAGCTCACACTCTGTTACAGGAAGCACTTCAAGCATTGGAAGCTATCCCATACAATACTCAGTTACTCGAAGAGTTCGCCCGATATGTCATCGAGCGCAAAAATTAACACTATAAGCGCGCATTTATATGACTCTTGATATTTCAAAGTACCCAACACTGGCGTTAGCAAATACACCGGAAGAATTACGTCTTCTTCCGAAAGAAACATTACCAAATCTGTGTGATGAACTGCGAACGTATCTGCTAAATTCAGTGAGCCAATCTAGCGGACACTTAGCGTCTGGCTTAGGCACCGTAGAGCTAACTGTCGCTCTGCATTATGTTTACAACACCCCTATCGACAAATTGATCTGGGATGTTGGTCATCAGGCTTACCCGCACAAAATCCTCACCGGACGTCGCGATAAAATGCCAACAATTCGCCAAAAGGATGGTCTACACCCTTTCCCTTGGCGTGAAGAAAGTGAATATGACACCTTATCTGTCGGCCACTCTTCGACATCGATTAGTGCAGGTCTTGGCATGGCCATCAGCGCACAAAAAGAAGGTAAAGGTCGCAAAATCGTCAGTGTGATTGGTGATGGCGCAATTACAGCAGGCATGGCATTCGAAGCCATGAACCACGCTGGCGACGTTCATCCTGATATGTTGGTGATTTTGAACGACAACGAAATGTCTATTTCAGAAAACGTCGGCGCCCTGAATAACCACCTTGCAAAAGTACTTTCTGGTAGCTTGTACACTTCTATCCGTGAAGGCGGTAAAAAAGTGTTGTCTGGTGTTCCACCTATTAAAGAGTTGGTTCGCCGTACGGAAGAACACCTAAAAGGCATGGTGGTGCCTGGTACTCTGTTCGAAGAGTTCGGCTTTAATTACATTGGCCCGGTTGATGGGCACGACGTCAATGAACTCGTCAAAACGCTGAAAAATATGCGTGAGCTCAAAGGTCCTCAATTCCTACACATCATGACCAAGAAAGGCAAAGGTTATGAGCCTGCCGAGAAAGATCCTATCGGCTACCATGCAGTGCCGAAGTTCGCACCGGCAAACAATAGCTTACCGAAGAGCAGTGGCGGTAAGCCAACTTACTCAAAGATCTTCGGTGACTTTTTATGTGACATGGCGGCCCAAGATCCTAAGCTAATGGCAATTACGCCAGCAATGCGCGAAGGATCAGGTATGGTGCGTTTCTCAAAAGAGTACCCAGACCAATACTTTGATGTGGCGATTGCTGAGCAGCACGCAGTGACACTGGCAACAGGCATGGCAATTGCGGGCGATCATCCAATCGTTGCTATCTATTCGACTTTCTTGCAACGTGGTTATGACCAATTGATCCACGACATCGCGATCATGGACTTACCAGTGATGTTTGCGATCGACCGCGCAGGTCTCGTTGGCGCAGATGGTCAAACTCACCAAGGTGCGTTCGATCTAAGCTTTATGCGCTGTATTCCGAACATGGTGATCATGGCGCCAAGCGACGAAAACGAGTGCCGACAAATGCTTTACACTGGCCATAAGCATTCTGGCCCGAGTGCGGTTCGATACCCTCGTGGTAGCGGCATGGGCGTAGAAATCGAAACTGAGTTTACGGCGTTAGAAATCGGTAAAGGGCGCATGGTTCGCCAAGGTGAAAAAGTTGCTATTCTGAACTTTGGTACTTTCTTGGGTAACGCGCTAGAAGCGGCAGAATACCTTAACGCCACTGTTGCTGATATGCGCTTTGTGAAGCCGCTCGATGAAGCATTAATTCGTCAATTAGCCACAGATCATGACGTGCTCGTGACGTTAGAAGAAAATGTTATCGCGGGTGGTGCTGGTGCTGGTGTCGTTGAGTTCATGATGAAAGATAAAATCATTAAACCTGTGTTGAACCTAGGTTTACCAGATGAGTTTATTCATCAGGGAACACAAGATGAACTGCATGAAGAGCTTGGTCTCGATGCAAAAGGAATTGAAAAATCCATCTTGGATTATTTAGCAAAATAGAATGTAAAAAGGGATGCTCATAGCATCCCTTTTTTTACGGTCAACGTTTAATTCATCCAGCCCGCATATTTTGCGACTAGAAACAGGGCAACACCGGCCATAACTCCCGCCACGATATCATCAACCATAATACCCAGCCCACCGTGAACTCGCTTATCTAGCCACCCAATTGGCCAAGGTTTTACCATATCGAAAAAACGAAATAAGATGAAGCCAGTGATCAACCACTTCCATTCAGTGAGTGGAATATTCAGTGCAGGTACAATGCTCATCGTAATCCAAAAGCCTGCAAACTCATCCCATACGATTGAACCATGATCATGTACTTTCATGTCTGCAGAGGTCACTTGGCATATTTGAATGCCGATCACACACGAAATCAGAACAACAATGACATACGCCGTAAATGGTAATTGTGCCAACAACAAAAAGAAAGGCACGGCCGCCAGTGTGCCCATTGTTCCAGGGATAAACGGGGATAATCCACTGCCAAAACCCGTCGCCAATAGATGCCACGGGTTCTTTAATGAAATAAGAGAAAGAGGGTTGGTCATATCCTTAAACCTATACTGCTAGTTTGGTTTCAATCGTCATGCCTGTGAGTTGCTCAATAGTAACAGGCTCTTGGCTAGAGCTTAGCTCAGATCATTTAAAGTGGTCGAAGCCACTTAAGTCCCAATCAAGTGGTTGATTGTTATCATGCAGCTCGAAGGTTCCATTTGGTCGGATTTGACCAATACATGTGACCTTACAGCCAGTATGAGATAAAGCACTTTGTAACGAGCCTCGATTTTGCTCCGGCACGGTAAAACACAACTCGTATTCTTCGCCACTTGCTAAAGCATACTGCTGCGCGCTGATCTTATCATCTAAAAACTGGACTAATTCTGAAGAGATCGGTAGCTGAGAGACATCAATACTCACCCCAACCTGAGATCGCTGTAAAATGTGCTTAATATCAGAGATTAAACCATCTGAAATATCTATCGCAGAAGAGGCTAAGCCAACAAGAGCTTGTCCAGCAAGCACACGCGGAGAACTAAGGTAATGAGCTCGCTCTAGTGCTTCCGCGCCGGCTCTGCTGCGCAGAGAGTCATCTAGAATCACATCCAAGCCAGCTTTTGCATCGCCAAGGTTTCCCGTTACATATACCCAATCCCCAGGCCTTGCGCCGGATCGCGTGAGCGCTTTGTCTTCAGGTACAAAACCTTGCACCGTGAGTGTCAGACACAATGGACCTTTGGTGGTATCACCGCCTATTAACTGAATACCATAGTAATCAGCCAGTTCGAAAAATGCATCACAGAAAGGAGCAAGCCATTCTTCATCTGGCTCAGGCATCGTTAATGCAAAGCTCACCCATGCAGGCGTTGCGCCCATCGCCGCCAAATCACTTATGTTAGAAGCCAATGCTTTGTGTGCGACCCATGCTGGGTTCGCGTCGGCTAAGAAATGCGTTCCAGCTACCAATGTATCCGTGCTAATCGCAATCTGAACATTAGCTGGCGCTTTGACCAAAGCACAATCATCACCAGCGGCTAGATGGACATCTTTACGTTGGCTCTGACGACCGACGAAGTACTTGTCTATCAGATTAAATTCACCAGACATAATTCACTTACTTTTTGATGTAAAAGCTTTTGATACAAAAAAGGTCAGCATGTGCTGACCTTTTCATTGAAGAAATCGTTATTTCTTACGAATGTGAGGTGCTGCTTTATCAAGTACACCATTCACAAACTTGTGGCTATCTTCTGCTGCGAAAACTTTTGCAAGTTCAATCGCTTCATTGATAACAACTTTGTAAGGAACATCTTCGCGACGAGTCATCTCGTACATAGCAAGGCGAAGAAGAGCAAGTTCCATCATATCTAAATCCTGCATAGGACGAGAGATGTATGGACGAATTTTGCTATCTAGCTCAGCGTGGCTAAGTACAACACCGCTTAATAGTTCACGGAAGTAAGCTACGTCTGTCTCTGGAGCAGCAAGCGCTGGCTCAGATGCATGAAGTTCTTCTTCATCGTATTTGTCGCCAGACAAAAACTGTTCTTCAATCTTGGCAACATTCTCTTTAGTAATTTGCCATGAGTAGATCGCCTGTAGAGCGAATTGACGTGCGTTACGACGTGCGGCTGGTTTCACACTGGCCCCCATTAGGAATCAATTTCAGATAGTACATTAATCATTTCAAGTGCGCTTAGTGCAGCCTCTGCACCTTTATTACCAGCCTTGGTTCCTGCGCGTTCAATCGCTTGATCGATCGTATCAACAGTCAAAACACCAAATGCTACTGGAATGCTGAATTCCATAGACACTTGTGCTAGACCTTTGTTCATTTCACTACAAACATAGTCAAAGTGAGGCGTTCCACCGCGAATAACAGACCCTAGAGAAACAATAGCGTCGAATTTGCCAGTTTTAGCAACACGCTGAGCTACTAGAGGTAGTTCTACGGCACCTGGACAACGCACAACCGTGATGTTGTCTTCGCTTACTTGTCCGTGACGCTTTAGTGTATCGATCGCACCAGAAAGTAGGCTTTCGTTAATAAAACTGTTGAAACGAGAAATAACGATAGCAATTTTTGCATTTGGCGCTGGGAAGCCACCCTCGATCACTTTCATAAGCTTTCCTTTAACTCTATTTATAAGTGAAATATGTTCATCAAGTGAGAATCGCCGGATTCTAGCACAAATTTGTGAGCAATATCTAATGGAAATTGGAGGCAAATCACCGGTTCCTAGCCATTGACGAGTTAAGCACGTCAAAGACTAGGAACTTATTGTTCGGTTGTTACTCGCAGACGTACTCAACAACATTCAGACCAAAACCACCTAACGCGTGGTACTTTTTGTTGGTCGATGACAGAAGGCGCATATCATGTACACCGAGATCCGCAAGAATCTGTGAACCAACGCCAACACGGCGAGACGTGCCTTGTTTTTTAGCAAGCGTTGGGGCTTCACCTTTGTCTTGCGCTTCGAACATCTTCACGCGATGAATAAGTAGATCAGTCGATTCTTCATGGCCAAGAACAACCAACACACCGCCCTCTTCACCAATGCGTTTCATTGCCTTATCTAGTGTCCAACTGCGCTCTGCATTACGATCGCTACGTAGTAAGTCGGTAAAAACGTCTTGAAGATGTACGCGAACCAGTGGCGCTTTTTCTTTCAAATCGCCCTTGCACATTGCGTAGTGCACTTGGTTATCAATGGTGTCTTTGTACGTGACTAACGTGAACTCGCCAAACTCTGTCGGTAACTTGCACTCAGCCACACGTTCAATCGTTGTCTCAGTGTTATTGCGGTACTCAATTAGGTCGGCAATAGTGCCCAATTTAATACCGTGCTTCTCTGCAAAGATCTCTAGATCTGGGCGACGAGCCATCGTGCCGTCGTCATTTAAGATCTCAACAATCACCGATGCTGGCTCTAAACCAGCAAGACGAGCCAAATCACAGCCAGCTTCAGTGTGACCTGCGCGAGTCAGTACACCGCCGTCTTGAGCTGCGAGAGGGAAGATGTGACCAGGCTGCACCAAATCCGCAGCTTTAGCGTTTGGCGCGACTGCTGCTTGAACGGTACGTGCGCGATCTGCGGCTGAAATACCCGTCGTTACCCCTTCTGCTGCCTCAATCGAAACAGTAAAGTTGGTGGTGTATTGCGCATTATTGTCTTGCACCATTGGTGGCAGACCTAGACTTTCGCAACGATCTTTGGTCATGGTTAAACAAATCAGGCCACGGCCATAGGTTGCCATAAAGTTGATGGCTTCCGGCGTAATATGCTCGGCAGCCATGATCAAGTCACCTTCATTCTCGCGGTCTTCATCATCCATTAGGATGACCATTTTGCCTGCGCGAATATCATCAATAATTTCTTGTGGCGTACTGATTGGCATAGTCTGTTATCCCGTTATTCTAAATTTGTTATTGCGACAGCAATGAAAAATTACGTTGCAGTGAATGCTAGTTAGGTCAATAGTTTGAGCTTTGCATTAAGCAAGTCAATGAATCTCGCGGTGTTCTGTGAGTCTGCTCTTTATCGCATGCCTCACGCAGCCACTCCCAAGACTTATGCAAAACCGTTTTGCTGTAAAAAGTCCATCGTGATACGAGACTCGGCCTTATCTTCTTGTTGTCCTTGCAGTAAACGCTCCATATAACGCGCAAGTACATCAACTTCTAAGTTGACTTTGCGCCCCACTTGAAACTGGTCAATCGTAGTTTCTTCACTCGTATGAGGAACGATCGTCAGCTTAAAAGCATTTTTACGTAAGTCGTTGACGGTTAGGCTAATACCATCAACAGTAATCGAGCCTTTCTCTGCAACGTACTTGCTAATTTCCGCAGGCATTGCAACCCAAAACTCTATCGCACGGCCAACTGAATTGCGTTCGACAATTTCACCAACCCCATCGACATGGCCAGAAACGATATGTCCACCCAATCGCGTTGTTGGCAACATGGCTTTTTCTAGATTCACCTTATCGCCTACTTGGTAATCAGCAAACCCAGTTTTCTTCAAGGTTTCTAATGACAGATCAGCACTGTAATAGTGGCTTCCGAAGTCAACTACCGTTAAGCAAACACCATTGGTCGCAATGCTATCGCCTAACTTAACGTCTGACATATCAAGCGTACCCGTTTCAACCGTGACGGTGATGTCTTCGCCCTTCGGCGTAATCGCAGCTAACTTGCCAACTGCTTCTACTATTCCTGTAAACATACTATTTCTTATCTAATTTCATTACGTTTTATGGTGGCGGTGATGCGAATGTCTACCCCAACCATACGAACGTCTGTAATGTTTAAATCTATGACGTCAGCCATAGCGCTTAACCCTAAAGCACCGATAAGCCCCCGACCATCGCTGCCCATGAGTTTTGGCGCAAGGTAAACAATGAGCTCATCTACAAGATTAGCCTTTATCATCGCACTCGCTAGCGTAGCTCCAGCTTCAACCCATAAGTGATTGATGTGGTGCTCATCCGAGATACGTTTTAATGTCGTTGATAAGTCAATTTGGTCAGCGCTGTCCAATAGAGGGATACAGTCTCCATCAGAGCGAATAATAACTCGCTCTCCATCGGTGTGGAACAGCTTGAGCGCACCCGTTAAATGGTTCTGACGGTCTAAGATTACACGTACTGGTTGACGAAGTTCTTCTCGTAAATACTGCGCTTGAACACTGGTAGGTAAGTCATCCCAACGCACATTGAGTGACGCATTATCATCAATCACCGTTTTGCTGGTAGAGAGAATACCACCACTCATCGCTCGATAACGCTGCACATCTTGGCGGGCCGCAGGGGAGGTGATCCATTGGCTCTGACCATTACTGAGTGCGCTTTGCCCATCCAAACTGGCTGCCATTTTTAATTGAACAAACGGCATGCCTGTACGCATGTACTTTATAAAACCAGGGTTAAGGGCAAGGGCATCTTGCTCTAACAAGCCGATTTGTACTTCAATTCCTGCATCACGTAACATCTGGATGCCGCGACCTGCAACTTTCGGGTTTGGGTCTACCATGGCGCAAACCACACGTGCCACTTTGGCTTTAATCAGCCCTTCGGCACATGGCGGTGTACGGCCGTAATGAGAGCAAGGTTCTAGCGTCACATAAGCGGTTGCACCAACTGCTTTTTCACCCGCCATGCGCATCGCGTGCACTTCGGCATGCGGCTCACCAGCACGATGGTGATAGCCTTCACCGACAATTTCTTCATCACGAACGATGACACACCCTACATTTGGATTAGGGGCGGTGGTATAAATGCCACGTTTCGCTAACTTAATAGCTCGTGACATCATGGCGAAATCTAAATCAGAAAACGCTCTTTCAAGAGTGTGTTGAGTCATGAGCTACTCAGTCTTCTAGGCGGGCAATCTCTTCGCCAAACTCGCGAATATCTTCAAAGCTGCGGTAAACGGAAGCGAAACGAATGTAAGCCACCTTATCGAGCTCTTTGAGCTGGTCCATGACTAAATTACCAATCATTTCACTCGGAACCTCTCGCTCACCCGTCGCACGCAGTTGTGATTTGATCATACTGATCGCTAACTCTATAGAATCGGCACTCACTGGGCGTTTCTCTAAAGCGCGTTGAATACCGCCAACCATTTTATCTTCATCAAATGGTTCACGGTTGCCATTCGATTTGATCACTTTAGGCATCACTAACTCTGCGCTTTCAAACGTAGTGAAACGCTCGCTACACGCCAAGCACTGACGGCGACGTCGAACTTGATGGCCATCAGCCACTAAGCGGGAATCAATAACTTTGGTATCGTTCTCGGAACAAAAAGGACAATGCATATCACCTCCATATCTATACCAAAATAACCTCATGAGCAATCACGGATAACCACGCGTTCATGGTTATACGGACTCTATTAAAGCTATTTGGGTATAACGCTTTCAAACCGAAATAAAAGCTCATGTAGTGTAGCGGAATTGGTATGTTAGACAAAACAAAAAGGGGCGCAAAGGCCCCTTTTTCACTCAAGATCTCGTCGAATGTGTTAACTGCGTGCTAAGTAGTTCGCTTTACCAACCCACTTGTAGCTAGTTAGCTCTTCTAAGCCCATCGGACCGCGTGCATGTAGCTTTTGCGTAGATACTGCGACTTCTGCGCCAAGGCCAAATTGCGCACCGTCTGTAAAGCGCGTTGAAGCATTCACATAAACCGCCGCCGAACCGACAGAATTGATGAACAGTTCTGAGTTTTCCAAACTATTGGTCATGATCGCATCTGAGTGGCTCGCGTTATGGACACGCATATGATCAATGGCATCTTTCACATCAGACACAACTTTTACACCAAGAGTGTAGCTCAACCATTCCGTATCAAAGTCACCTTCAACAGCATCGCGAATTTGTGTTGCTTGAGCCATCAGTGCTTTTGCCTTAGGCTCTGTCACGAAGGTCACTTTATCGTTCATGCGCTCTACGATCATTGGTAGGAATTGCGCTGCAATTTTTTCATGCACGAGCAGCGTATCTAATGAGTTACACGCAGATGGACGTTGAACTTTAGAGTTCTCAACCACATTCAGGGATTTCTCTAGATCAGCGGATTCGTCGACAAAGATATGGCTGATACCAAAGCCACCAATAATCACCGGAATCGTGCTGTTTTCTTTACACATTTTGTGTAGGCCAGCACCACCGCGTGGAATGATCATGTCGACGTAATCGTCCAACTTAAGCAATTGAGAAACAAGCTCACGATCTGGTTTTTCAATGTACTGCACAGAAGCGGCTGGAAGGTTCGCCTTTGCGAGCGCAGACTGAATAACCTTCACTAATTCCATATTCGAGAAAAAGGTCTCTTTGCCACCACGTAAAATACTTGCGTTGCCGGTTTTCAAGCACAACGCTGCAATATCAATGGTTACGTTTGGACGCGCTTCATAAATTACGCCCACGACACCAAGCGGCACACGACGACGAGACAGTGACATCCCATTTTCCAGTACCTTACTGTCTATTTCGCTGCCTACAGGATCGTTCAAGCTAATGACGTTGCGAACATCATTCGCAATTGCAGTCAATCGTTCTTCATTAAGCAAAAGGCGATCGAGCAGCGCATCGGTTAAACCCGCTTCACGGCCAAGTTCGATGTCTTTAGCGTTTGCCGCCAAAATAGCAGCAGAGCTTGCTTCTAGCTCATCAGCAATGATGGCTAATGCTTGGTTCTTTTGCGCAGTTGACGCTGTCGCTAATTCGAAAGCTGCATCTTTAGCAGCTTTACCCATATTCGTTAAATCCACTTTGCTTCCCTCTAATTCTATTCCTGAATGACGACCAAATCATCGCGGTGAATCACCTCAGAGCCATAATCATGACCCAAAATAGAGATGATATCTTTACTGTGCTTACCCGTAATTTTAGTTAGGTCATCACTTGAGTAGGCGCTGATGCCACGAGCCACCAACTTACCGTGAGTGTTTGTTACACGCGCCACTTCGCCTCGTGCGAAGTCACCACTAACTTTGATGACCCCTTTAGCAAGTAGGCTACTGCCCTTGCCAACCACAGCATTGACTGCACCATCATCAATAACGATGTCGCCCGATGCCGCAGGTCCCGCTAGAATCCAGCGTTTACGGTTCTCTAAGGCTTCAGAGCAAGGTAGGAAGCGCGTGCCCTGAGGTTCAGCACTTAAAGAGTCAAAGATAACATTCGGCGCACTACCAGCAGCAATAATAACCTCGATACCTGCGCGGCGAGCGATGTCTGCGGCTTGCAGCTTCGTTGCCATACCACCAGTACCCAATGTTGTACCGCTTCCACCTGCGATTTTACGCAGCGTGTCGTCGATGGTTTTTACTTCCTTGATAAGCTCTGCGTTCGGATCTTTACGAGGGTCAGCAGTAAACAGACCTTTTTGGTCCGTTAAAAGCAAGAGCTTATCTGCACCACATAAAATGCCTACCAAAGCGGAAAGGTTGTCGTTATCGCCAACTTTAATCTCGCTAGTCGCAACGGCATCATTTTCGTTTACGATAGGAACAATATCGTTCGCGACGAGCGCATTAATAGTGTCACGCGCGTTAAGGAATCGCTCACGATCTTCTAAATCGGCACGGGTTAGTAACATTTGGCCGATCTTGATACCATAAATACCAAACAAAGACTCCCATGTTTGAATCAAGCGGCTCTGCCCCACCGCGGCAAGTAACTGCTTACTCGCCATCTCGTTGGGCAATGCGGGGTAACCAAGATGCTCACGGCCTGCTGCAATCGCACCAGACGAAACCATTACGATTGAATGGCCTTGTTTTTTAAGCTCAGCACACTGGCGTGCTAACTCAACCATGTGTGCACGGTCGAGTGCCAGAGTGCCGCCTGTCAGCACACTTGTACCCAGTTTCACAACGACAGTTTGTGGTTGTGAAACAACTGCATTTTGTTGATTCGTTGTCATGATGTCTTCTGAAGTGAAAAACAAATAAAGAGAGGATGTTTTAACAATCAAATAGGGAATTAACAAGAGAAAAGGTGCGTTTTCGCACCTTTTTGTTTGGTATTAAATGAAAACAACCAAATTAAGCGAAATCGAAAGACTCCGTGTGATATTCGACTTCTAATTTGAAGTGTTCTTCTAAAGTATCAACCAGCTTTTGATGGAATGTGCTCTGCGTGAGATACACTTCCTCTACCACTTTTTTGGGAAGGGCTTCAGATACCCATTGCCCTTCTTTGTTGTACTTGCCAATATGATATTTAGCAGTAAAGCCTCCCTCGATGGATTCCAAATCCATCCACCAGCCCCAAAATTCACGCTTCTCAGGCGATTTTTTGTCGTCTACACATACAGATAAACAATCAAAATAATAGCGCCCTTCTTGCGATTGTGGTTCGCGCAGGTAAGGCCCTATCGCCTTCAACTTTGACATCAAGCGAAAGTGAGTCGGGCCCTGAGTCGTCTCTGACATATGAATCTCCGTTTTCATAGTTAAAAGTAAACACCCAAGAATGATTATTATTTTTAATTATCATGAGCTTATTTTTTGCTCAGATATATCACTCTTAACTAATTTAGGAGAATTGTCACCCTAATAATTCATCTTCTAGCCACTTTATGGCTAAATCGAGGGATTGCTCATATCCTTTTGTAATTGTTTTGGAACTGATTTTTTTCGCTCTACCATACTGGCTAAATAGAGCAACAAGTTGATTATCACTGTGTGGCGACACTGGATCGCCCTCAAGACTCAAAGCCAAAATAGGCACTTTGGTTTTTCGACTGCTCAGGAAGCCCTGAACCTTCAATGACCACGCCATCATCTGACCAGCCATGCTATTAATATCAACCGCATTTTTCCCCAAACGGGAAGCCAAAAGATCTAGGTACATCTTCGGCATTTTTTGTAACTTCTGAGGGGAAGTAAAAATATCATGTACGGGTGCGCCTAGAGCGACACAAGCTTTGATCTTTTCTTGCTCAACAAAAGAGAGTCTGATCATGGCATTACCACCAAAACGAAACCCAACTAACCCCACTTTGTGATGATCAACCCAAGGTAGCGAGTAAAGCTCATTCAATACCGCTTGATGTAGGCAACTTGAATTCTCGGTCAAGGGCCAATGAGAGCTATGCCCTACTGAAGGCATGTCTACGGTTAACATCGCAATATCTCGCGGTGCAAGACGATTACGGAACAAACGCCACATGTCGGTTTGTAGAGTATCCAAACCAGCGCTCACCATGACCACAGGCAACTGTTTATCCGTTCTTGGTAAATGGAGGTTCGCGATGATTTTGCGATTTTGGTAAGGCACTTCAATTTGCTTGATGGTGTACTTAGTTTTTTCTGCGCCGTCAGAATACGCTTTGTTTGCCAGTACTTGAGCCTGCGATGCCAAGTTGTCATTTTTTAAATGTGGGTAGCCTGCAATACTAAAACACAAAGAAGCAGTGAAGAGTTCATCCGCTGCCTCTTCTCCTTGCATTTCATTTGCTCGCTTCTGATGAGCCATACCAAGCTTGATCCACTCAAATGTCCAGTTACCACTGTGATAACCCATTACAGTGTCCAACCAATCATCATTGGTTCGCGAGTGAGAAGATGAAGCAATTTTGGACAGTACGCCTTCCATTTCGATCGGAGACAATCCTTGCCAAGCCCATTGCAAGCGACGCAAATGACGATACCAAGCACGATCACCCTGCGCTTCTCGTTCATCAAGTATTTTTTTACTGGTCGGCATGTACTGGGTAAGCGCGGAGGTTTCTTTTGCTTGCTTATGTTTCACGAACAAAGTTTCGGAAAGATTTTTACTGACGTCTTCAGACATAGGAAGAACCCTAGGCTATTAGCATGATTTAATATCATAATAAAAAAAATGCCCCTATAAAGGGGCATTTCTCAATATTCTTTAACCGCGTTTATTTTTGCTTGCGGTTTACTGGCTCAGCATACTGGATTGACATATCCCAAGGCTGCTCGATCCAAGTGTCTTGAGCAATATCTACAACGTAATCATCCAGCAGCTCTTTGCCTGATGGTTTCGCACACACAGCGATCATTTTCGCTTTTGGATACATCTCACGTAGTTTGCGCGCTGTATCACCACTGTCTACTAGGTCTTCAACGATTAGGTAACCTTCGCCATCACCTTCAGGTGCTTTTAGTACCGTCATGTCGCGCTGATGATCATGGTCGTAGCTTGAAATACAGATTGTATCAACGTAACGAATACCCAGTTCACGAGCCAAAATAGCGCCAGGAACCAAACCGCCGCGGCTTACCGCCCAAATTCCTTTCCATTGCTCAGCTGGCATTTGTTTTTCAGCCAGTTCACGGCAGTAAGTCTGCATTGCATCCCAAGTGATAATGAATTTTTTACTCATTGTAATAACCTAATAATTTGAAAATATGCATCCTCAAAATCTAGCGAAGTCACTCAAAAGCGGAATGCTCACTAACTTCTCCAAAATGTTTGGAGACGAGGATTTCAAGCTGCGCAAACGATTATTCTACCGAAACACACCGCTAATACCAACGGTGATATCAAAATTCTCTGCCTATTCCGCAGAAAAACCGTCTTCTGTGAACAACGTAAAAAAAGAAAAAGCCAGCGTGAATAAATCCACACTGGCTTTTTGCTCGAGAAATTAACCGACGAGGTATTTAACGATGAAGATGGCTGACATCACCCATACACTCATCGACACTTCACGGCCCTTACCGCTGAATAACTTGATCGCCGCGTATGCGATAAAGCCTAACGTGATACCTTCTGCAATCGAGAATGTTAGCGGCATAACTAAACAAGTCACAACAACTGGGGACGCTTCAGTTAGGTCACGCCAATCAATGCTTACTAGCCCAGACAGCATCAAGATCGCCACATAGAATAGCGCACCTGACGTTGCATAAGCAGGGATCATACCCGCAAGTGGTGAGAACAATAGAGCAAGTAGGAAGAGTACACCAACAACCACGGCTGTTAGACCAGTACGCCCACCCGCAGCTACACCAGAAACGCTTTCAATATAAGATGTCGTGTTGGAGGTACCAAGTAATGCACCTACTGACGTTGCTGTTGAGTCTGCAAGTAACGCTTTGTTTAAACGAGGGATGTTGCCATTCTCGTCAGTTAGACCAGCTTTTTGAGAAACGCCAACGAGCGTACCTGCGGTGTCAAATAAATCGACAAATAGGAAAGCAAATACGACGGAAATCATGCCTACTTCAAACAAACCAGAGAAATCCAGTTGCATGAAAGTTGGCGCAATGCTTGGTGGCGTTGACATAATACCGCCCCACTGCACATCACCAAATAGAAGACCAAGCGCTGTAACGCCAAGAATGGCGATCATCACCGCACCTTTCACACCACGGTGAACCAGTGCAATCGTAAGAAAGAAGCCAATCGCGGCCAATACAGATGGCAATGATGTGATCTCTCCCATAGAAACTAATGTCGCTGGGTTATCAACGACGATACCTGCATTTTTTAATGCGATAAACGCTAAGAAAAGACCAATACCAGCTGAAATACCTGTTCGTAGAGAATGCGGGATCGAGTTAATAATCCACTCACGGATCTTAAATACGCTTAAAAGAATGAACAGAAGGCCAGAAACAAATACAGCCGCCAACGCAACTTGCCACGTATAACCCATTCCCAATACAACAGAGTAAGTAAAAAATGCGTTCAGGCCCATTCCTGGTGCCTGTGCGATTGGGTAATTGGCAACAAATCCCATGATAAAACAGCCGATTGCGGCAGCAAGACAAGTTGCGACAAAAATGGCGCCACGGTCCATACCGGTATCCGACAGGATCGCTGGGTTTACAAAAATAATGTAAGCCATAGTTAGGAAGGTCGTAACACCTGCAATGATCTCAGTGCGCACATTTGTGCCATTTTCACTGAGTTTAAAAAGCCTCTCGAGCATGATCGAATCCTGTAAAGGTAAAAAGTAAACGGTTGCGTAATCGATTGGCGGGAATTATAAAGTTATCAAATAGCAAATTCTAGATAGAATCTTCACTCTAATGCGTTTTTTTTCTTTGGATATGAAACACATTCTCTAACCCATCAAAGCAAGTAAAGAAATATATTCTTATAAAACAATAGGTAACCCAGATAACACAGTTCTCTAAAAGAGAATAAAAACTGAGCAATGTACTAAACTTTCAGATGAAAAAGGCCCATTTTAAACATGGTATCTAACAGATTTGATGGAAAAGTCGATAAAACCGAAGAATGGGGAATAGAAGAAGGCTTTGATGGCAATAAGTGAGTCAGGAAGAGAAAATAGAGATAAAAAAACGCCACCCAATTTGGGTGGCGGTGAATCATGTCAGCACTATCACTGAAAAAAAATTCCAATTTATAGGGGTGAACAAACTGTTCGAGTCACATGCGTTGACTTCACTTAGTAGCCAAAGCTTGTTGGGTATACAAAGTTACCGGTGTAAACAGACTTGCTATTCCAGAACATTGTACTTGGTAAACCTTTCATAACTATCACCTTTTAAATCAATTAAACATTCGTTGATTTCTCGGTTCCTTGGAGGCGATAAAACGGACTCATCCTTTGAGCATTTCATTCTTCTCTCAGAAGCTGGTTACAAATATACCACCAAGAAATTTAATTACAAGCATTTTAGTGATTGGAATCACAAAAAATACATAAATTGACCTTTATCAAAGTTTATATGTAATTAAATTACAATTTTATGAATTAAAAAATAAAGCCACTTTCAGAATGTATGATAGAGAACACATAGTGCTTGTTATTGTATTCACAAACTGTGACAGTTCTGAGAGAAATCCTTGTGATCGCGACTACTCGTACTCCTTATCTGGTGGTATGCTAACGGCAATTTGAAGGCCAAATCGTCTAGCATTTAATGCTACCTTGACAACATTTTTACGGTATATATTTGGCAAAGCACATCAAAAGGAGTCCTCCGTGTCTGAGTTCCATTCTGAGATCAGTACCTTATCACCTGCTCCACTTTGGCAGTTTTTCGATAAGATTTGTTCTATCCCTCATCCATCGAAACATGAAGAAGCATTAGCACAGTACATTATCAACTGGGCAACAGAGCAAGGCTTTGACGTTCGCCGTGATCCAACCGGTAACGTGTTCATCAAAAAGCCCGCGACACCAGGAATGGAAAATAAGAAGGCTGTTGTACTTCAAGCACACATCGACATGGTGCCGCAGAAAAACGAAGACACTGAACACGACTTCACCAAAGATCCAATCCAACCTTACATCGATGGCGAATGGGTAACTGCGAAAGGCACGACGCTTGGTGCAGATAACGGTATTGGTATGGCTTCTTGCCTTGCTGTATTGGCATCTAAAGATATTAAGCACGGTCCACTCGAAGTTCTGCTGACGATTGATGAAGAAGCAGGCATGACTGGCGCATTTGGCCTTGAAGCTGGTTGGTTAGAGGGTGAGATTCTTCTAAATACAGACTCTGAGCAAGAAGGCGAAGTCTACATGGGTTGTGCAGGTGGCGTTGATGGCACCATGACTTTCGATATTTCTCGAGAATCAACGCCTGCAGGTTTTGTAACACGCCAACTGACGCTGAAAGGCCTAAAAGGTGGTCACTCAGGTTGTGACATTCACACAGGTCGCGGTAATGCCAACAAATTACTTGGTCGTTTCCTTGCCGGTCATGCTCAAGAGCTTGATTTACGTTTAGTCGAATTCCGTGGTGGTAGCTTACGTAATGCAATCCCTCGCGAAGCGTTTGTTACTGTTGCGCTTCCTGTCGAAAACCAAGACAAACTTGCTGAGCTGTTCAACCACTACACTGAGCTGCTTAAAACTGAATTGGGTAAAATCGAAACAGGTATCGTAACCTTTAATGAAGCGATCACGACTGACGCGCAAGTATTTTCAATCGCCGATCAGCAACGATTCATTGCGGCACTTAACGCTTGTCCAAACGGCGTAATCCGTATGAGTGATGAGGTGGAAGGCGTTGTTGAAACTTCTCTAAACGTTGGTGTGATCAGCACAGAAGAAAATAAAGTCACCGTGCTTTGCTTGATTCGTTCTCTCATTGACTCTGGCCGTAGCCAAGTGGAAAGCATGCTGCGCTCGATTACTGAGCTAGCAGGCGCACAAATTCAGTTCTCAGGCGCTTACCCTGGCTGGAAGCCAGATGCAGATTCCGAGATCATGGCAATTTTCCGTGATATGTATGAAGGCATTTACGGTCATAAGCCGAACATCATGGTCATCCATGCTGGTCTTGAGTGTGGCCTATTTAAAGAACCATACCCACACATGGATATGGTTTCTTTCGGTCCAACAATAAAATTCCCCCACTCTCCAGATGAGAAAGTGAAGATTGATACTGTTCAGTTGTACTGGGATCAGATGGTCGCGCTTTTAGAAGCGATTCCAGAGAAAGCATAATTCAATCACGAAAAATGACAAAGGGTGCCATACGGCACCCTTTTTTTGGTTTAGTTGAACCCAACTACACACGGTTTTGCGCGTAAGCGGCTAATTCATCCATTGAGGTTTGTGCAACAACTTCACCATCAATGTAGTAAGTGACAAACTCACCATCGCGTACACCCATGAGTGTCGCCTTTTCACCGTTACTGTAAGTAATATCCATTTGAACAGTGTTCTCATCGATTTGCTGCATTCGCCCCTGCTCAATGACACGGTTATCCGCTAATGGTGCGATTGGTGCCGTCGTTAACGACTTATCTAACTGGTGATTGACATCAATGTAAGTATCTACCTTTGTATCGAAGATATGTGGCTTACCATTTAACGGGTTCTTACCCGTCCAAAATTCTAGAGAGTTAAACACGATATAATCCGCTGCGATCGCGACACCATAAACAGGCGCTAAAAGCATATTTAGGCCACCTCGAGCGTAACGGTTGTCAACAGCTTTCAAGTTAAATCCCATGACATAACCTGTCACGGCATTACTACCTACGCAACCTGAAAGTGAAACTGCTACCGCAGTCAATGCACCAATTTTAGCAATTGCCTTTTTCATCAAAACCTCTAGTTATAAAGTGTGAAACCTCAAATTCGGCGCGGATATTATCGGATAAAAAGTAGGGTTAAAAGTCCGTTTTTTTGTCCTCCACGAACAGTATTATTTTTAATACAGTCACATTTTTTAAGACTATTATTGCGCTCTCTTCTCTATGTCTTGTTATGTATTAAACTGATAGAAAAGATCATATTGAAAACAAAAACTTCACACACACCAAAATTTCACGCATGACGATTAAAGTAATTTGTCGTGTCCTTAATGAGAATGATTAGTGCGATTTTGCAGCAATTGTTACATTGCTGGTGACGCATTTGACAGAGATGGTTTATGGCCAGAAGTAAAAAAAGCAAAGTGTTTGAGCTCTTAGGACATCAAATACAACCAGGACAACGATTAGAGATCGAATTTGAAGCAGCGAAGCTATATACACATTCGCCTTTATCTATTCCTGTGGAAATCATCCATGGGAAACAAGAAGGACCAGTGTTAATGGTGAATGCTGCTATCCATGGTGATGAGCTTAATGGCGTAGAAATCGTTCGTCAGATCATTAACCAACTGGATCCACAAAAACTGAAAGGCACTGTCATTGCAGTACCTATCGTTAACGTTTTTGGTTTCATCCATAAATCTCGTTACTTGCCCGACCGACGAGATCTCAACCGTTGCTTTCCTGGCAGTGAAAAAGGCGCACTTGCATCTCGTATGGCACACGGGTTCTTTAACAACATTGCCAAGCGTTGTGACTACATTTTGGATCTACACACAGGGGCAATTCATCGCACGAACTTGCCACAGATCCGCGCAAACTTAAGCAACCCAGAAACTCTGCGTATTGCTCAAGCATTTGCAACGCCAGTGATTGTTGATTCAGCATTGCGTGATGGCTCTTTACGCAGTGAAGCAGAAAAATGTGATATTCCAGTGCTCACCTACGAGGCTGGCGAAGCATTGCGCTTTGATCCACTTTCGATCAGCGCTGGTGTACTCGGGGTTCGGCGCGTAATGCAAGCCATTGGTATGTTGCGTGCGAGCAGGAAAAAGCTGCCTGAGCCTATCATAGCGAAGTCCACCAGCTGGGTTCGCGCGTCAGGTAACGGCATTTTGCGTACTGTCGTTAATCTGGGAGACAAAGTAGAACAAGGTGAAACGCTCGCTTATATTAGCTCTCCTCTTGGTCATGATGAGATAGAACTAAAAGCCCCGAAGCGTGGTTTGGTTATCGGTCAACAAACATTACCATTGGTGAACGAAGGCGATGCAATTTTCCACCTTGCCTATTTTAACCAAGGTGATAATGCTTTAGAGCAAGCAGTCGAAAGCTATATTGAAGGCCTCACTGAATTCGATGCCGAGCCGCTGACAACCGGACAGATACCGTTAGAAACTCAGTAATTCCTATCAAGTAGGCGCCTGATTAGCTCAAAAGGAGCAACAGTGCTCGCACTATCTTGTTTAAAGCCAATAAGCTCAGCATCCATGATGCTGGGCTTTTTGTTTTATGTACGCTAACGATACTCATCGCAGTTTCCACGAATGGATAAAAAACTTTACAATCCGTCGCAAAAACACATTTGATAATTAATCTCATTATCATTTATTAATCGTAATAATGTTCTTATAATCCGAGCTTCATAAAAACACTATAAATCATCAATATGAAACGATTAAAAAGTCATCCATTCAAAGTAAATCTCATTTCACTGGCTTTGCTCTTCCCTCTTTATTCATATGCCGAGACAGCGCCAAATGAAGAGCTTGAAGTCATAGGCGTTCGTTATGCCAAACCCATTACCATTGCTGAGCCTGCGCAAACCACCATTAATTGGTCAGAGATTGAAGAGCAACAGTACTCTAATTTTGCCTCAATGATCGATGCCGTTCCCGGTGCATCAATAGATGGTGGCGGTCGTTCTGGTGGCGAACGTATTAACATTCGTGGTTTTGATGATCCAAGCGATATCGCCGTCTTTGTCGATGGCGCTCCAATTGGCTTTCAACAATACCGCTACGGTACCTTCTTTTTTGATCCGTTCTTAATTGGCGAAGCAGAAATTATCAAGGGCGCGCACGACTATCGAGCACTCAACGGGAAGTTTGGTGGCTCCATTCGCATTAAAACCAAAAGTGTCGATGATCTCCTGTACGGCGAAAGAAACTTTGGTGCTCGCATCTCAAGTGCATACAACACCAACGGCGATGAGAACGCCTACACGCTAACACTCTATGGTAAAAACGATACTGGTTTTTATTTTCTAGCGAATGGCTCGGTAAAAGATTCTGATGACATTAAAGTCGGAGGTGGTGAAACGCTGGATTACTCAGGTTATGAGCAAGAAAACATGCTCGTAAAGGTCGGTTATGAAAACAACGATCACGAGTTTGAAATTAGCCACACTCGCTACAAAGATGAAGGTCGTAAACCTTGGGCTAACCGCCGCGGAAAAATGCCTAACATCACCGAATACAATATCAAGAAATACGGCTCATTAGAAAAAGCCCAATACGCTTACACCGTCGATAACAAATACACGGACAACACCACGACCATCTCTTACCGCTACATGCCGACTAACCCGTATATTGATTTCAATATCAAAATGGCACGTTCCGAAAACGATCGTCATTGGGTTCGCCCTGACGTAGCATTCGAGAAAATGTTCGTTTCTGTTGGCAGTTACGGTCATGAGTCATGGCTGAGTTACGAGCGTGATTACGTTGATGTGTTTAACCAAGCACAATTCGGAGACCACACTCTAGTCACTGGGCTTCAATATCAAAAAACCGATAGAGACTCGTTAGTATTCAACGCATCATACGACAGTAATGAAGCGAAAAACTACGGTTGGTACACCCCTTACTACGAACCATCTGGCACGCAGTCAATTTATGCCGCTTACATTGCTGATCACTATCAAGCAACAGACCGCCTAACAATCACACCTTCTCTGCGTTACGAATACATCAAGAGTGAAGGAAAAGGGAACGCAGCGCCGGATTATAATGATCCAGCTGCCGGACATGACTACGGTGAAACGACGCATAAAGGCTTTAGCCCACGTTTGGATATCGACTTTGATGCAAGCAATAATACGCGTTTAAACGCCTCCTACGCCTACGCTTTAAAAGCACCAACCGTTGATAACATCTACTCAGTGCAATATGCGCGAGCTACCGCTACGGCTACTGCTTTGAATCTGGACGTGTCTCGTATCCATGCTTATCAAGCAAGCGTTATCAACTTAACGGAAGGGCTGGTGAACTCTCGCGATAACCTCGCAACAGAGTTAACTATGTTCTATAACGATGTTAGCGACACAGTTGATATACGAACGGGCGAAAACCTCGACAAAAATACTACTGAGTTACAAAGCTGGAATACAAACCTAGATGGCTTTAAAAACTATGGCTTTGAGCTAATTTCACAATACCGGATTGAAGATTTCTACAGTAATTTCTCAGCAAGTTACATTCGCGGCAAAAACAAAGGTAGCCTATCTGACTCTACAGGTTCAGATGATGATCATCCTGATGTACCGCCATTAAACATTAATCTGGGTTTAGGTTACGAATGGATTCCTGGTTTACGTACGGGCTGGGAAGTCCGTTGGTATGATGCGCAAACCAAAACCAAGGCAAGCGGTAATAATTTAAAAGTGAAATCGCCAAGTGAGCAATACACGCTACAAAACGCTTACGTGGTTTGGGAAATACAACAAGTCGAAGGCTTGAGCGTTGGCGCGGTTGTGAAAAACTTAACCGATCGTTACTACGAAGCATACCTATCTAATGGCGTGCCTTCGCCTGGTCGCGAAGTCAAACTGCACCTCACTTATCAATACTAACCATACCTAAAAGATGCAGGGCAGACATTAACTGCCCTGTTATATCGTATCCAATGGCCATAATTGCACGCCGTTTTATTTATCAGTATTATCATTTCCTTTTGCTTGCATACACATTATGAACAATCTAAAAACACGGCTTCTTCTGATTTGCTTCTTCCCTGTAGGTAGCCTAGCGCAAGCTTCTGAGAACATTGCAGACTACTTACAAGAACAAAGCAAGCACCAAGTTTCAGAAGATTTTTACGCACAGCCAACAGCAAATAACCTGAATCTAGATGCAAAAACTAACTCTTTAACTTGGCACGAAGATGGTAAGCCGGATCACTGTCGTTACGCCAAGCAGCCCAAAGACGTCGCAACACATTTCGACTACGGTGAAGCAAACGATCTATCTGACGGCTTACAACACTTTGATTTACCGGAAAGACATTCTGCAAAGGTCAAATCGACACATCGCACTTATGCTAATAACCCTCACCTTCTTCCTGGCAATAAACAATTTGCAGCCCCTGAAGACGGCACGTTTAGCCTGTCCGTATCATCGGATTGTTTTTAGCCGATATAAATAAAAAATGCCCTGAGACAAAACTCAGGGCATTTTCACTATTTGTTTGATGGGTAACGTCACCATCTCACCGATTTAAACTTATTCTTCGTCAGTGTCTACTTCGGTTTCACGTGCTTTGCGGGCTTCTTCTTTACGAACTTTTGCCGCTAGTTGTTCTGCTTCACGCTCTTGACGTTGCGCTGCTTTACGCTCGTTACGAACCACTTGGTTTTGGATAAATCCAGCCAGTTCTTGTTCAGCCCAAGCTTGTGCTTTCTCTTCGCTGTCAAAGCCTGTTTCACGCTTTGATACTACAGTCTTACGAGATGTCACTTGGCGAGTGATTTCTGCGCTCCAGCCGTTACGTTTTTCAGTGACGCGGATAGCAAATTTTGGATTCTTAGACATTTCTTTCATTTCCTAAGGGATTTAGGGATCAATCAGGGATTCGGTCAACTTGATAACTCCATCTAAGCTGAGCTGTTTAACACCATCCCTTGGTAAGCGCGGTATTAGAGCATAAAAGTAATCTAAACGCTGCAAGTTTTTTACGCTAGATAATAGATGACAAAGAAGAGGCAGAACAAAGCAACGTTTCGCCAAGTCACTAGAAAGAGCGACGAAGAAAAAAGAGTGATAAGAAAAAAGAAAGCGCTGGTCTCTCAACCAACGCTTCACTTAAGCTAGATTAACTTTTGGTTAATTAACCGATATTCTTACGGGCATTTTGGAACATACGCATCCAAGCGCCATTTTCACCCCAACCTTCCGGAGCCCAAGAATTTGCAACTGTGCGGAATACGCGCTCTGGGTGAGGCATCATGATAGTTACGCGACCGTCTGCTGTTGTTAAACCGGTAATCGCGTTTGGCGAACCATTCGGGTTGTTCGGGTATTGTTGTGTTGGGTTACCGAGGTTATCCACGTAACGAGCCGCAACCGTACCTGATGCTTCAACCGCTGCTAGGTGCTCTGCATCACGTACTTCTACACGCCCTTCACCGTGGGAAACCGCGATTGGCATGCGCGAACCAGCCATTCCGTCGAAGAATACAGAGTCAGATTTCTGAACTTCAACTAGACTAAAGCGCGCTTCAAAACGCTCAGATTCGTTGCGCACAAAACGTGGCCACAAGTCCGCACCTGGGATCAGCTCTTTCAGGTTTGATAGCATCTGACAACCGTTACATACACCTAAAGAGAACGTCTCTTCACGGTTGAAGAAGGCTTGGAACTGTTCACGAGCTTGTGCGTTAAACAGGATAGACTTAGCCCAACCTTCACCCGCACCTAATACGTCGCCGTAAGAGAAGCCACCACAAGCTACTAGGCCATGGTATTCATCCAGTACCGCTTGGCCCGTTAGGATATCGCTCATATGGATGTCGGTTGCTTCAAAGCCTGCTCTGTCAAACGCTGCTGCCATTTCGACGTGGGAGTTAACGCCCTGCTCACGTAGGATTGCCATCTTAGGTTTAGCACCTTTCGCAATGTACGGTGCTGCAACGTCTTCATTTACGTCGAAGCTGAGCTTAACGTTTAGACCCGGGTCAGAGTTGTCTTTCTTAGCTTCGTGCTCTTGGTCTGCACACGCTGGGTTATCACGTAGACTTTGCATCTTATGCGTTGTTTCAGCCCAGATAACGCGTAGTTCGGTACGTGAACGTTCAAGCACAACTGCATCACCAGAAGTGATAACAAAGTCGTCTGAAGCTTCAACAGAACCAATCACATGTGAGCATGCCTCTAAGCCGTTTGCCGCCAGAGTAGATAGAACTGAATCTAGATCATCATTCTTAACTTGAACAACCGCACCTAGCTCTTCGTTAAATAGAACGGCTAGCGCATCGTCACCCAGCTCTGCGATGTTCGCTTTTACGCCACAGTGACCCGCGAACGCCATCTCAGCCAGTGTAACAAAAAGACCGCCGTCGCCTTTATCGTGGTAAGCCACTAGCTTGTCATCACGTACTAACGCTTGCATTGCATCAAAGAAGCCTTTTAGCTGCTCTGCATTATCTACGTCAGCAGGTTTGTCACCCAGCTGTTTGTATACTTGTGCCAATGCTGTCGCACCTAAGCGGTTTTTTCCGTTACCCAAGTCAACAAGAACTAGAGAGGTATCTCCTTTGTCAGTGCGTAGTTGTGGAGTCACGGTCTTACGTACGTCTTCCACACGACCAAATGCCGTGATAACTAGCGACAGTGGAGAAGTGACTTCTTTGCTCTCGCCGTTTTCTTCCCACTTGGTTTTCATCGACATGGAGTCTTTACCAACTGGGATAGTCAAACCTAACGCAGGACACAATTCTTCACCAACCGCTTTCACTGCTTCGTAAAGACCCGCATCTTCACCTGGGTGACCCGCTGGAGACATCCAGTTCGCAGACAGTTTAATGTGTTTAATATCACCGATGTCTGTTGCCGCAATGTTCGTTAGTGACTCACCAACGGCTAGGCGAGCCGATGCTCCAAAGTCTAGTAATGCCACTGGCGTGCGCTCACCCATCGACATTGCTTCGCCATGGTAAGTGTCGTAGCTTGCCGCTGTTACTGCGCAGTTTGCTACTGGTACCTGCCAAGGACCAACCATTTGATCACGAGCAACCAGACCCGTTACTGTTCGGTCACCGATAGTAATTAGGAATGTTTTTTCTGCAACAGCAGGAAGACGAAGTACGCGATCCACCGCTTCATTAAGCTCAATACCATCACGAACAATGGCAGGGCTTTCCACTTTTAGTGTGGTTGCGTCACGGTGCATCTTCGGTGGCTTACCAAGCAGGATATCCATTGGCATATCGATTGGCGTATTGTCGAAGTGAGAATCTTCTAGCGTTAGATGACGCTCTTCTGTCGCCACACCCACCACTGCATACGGTGCGCGTTCACGCTTACAGATGGCGTCGAATGCTTCCATGTTTTCTGGCGCTACCGCTAGAACGTAACGTTCCTGTGATTCGTTACACCAGATTTCCAGTGGGCTCATGCCCGGCTCATCGTTTGGTACATCGCGTAATTGGAACTTACCGCCACGCTCACCGTCGTCGACAAGTTCAGGCAATGCGTTAGAGATACCGCCTGCACCCACATCGTGGATAAATGCGATTGGGTTATCGTCGCCTAACTGCCAACAACGGTCGATCACTTCCTGACAGCGACGTTCCATCTCTGGGTTTTCACGCTGTACCGAAGCGAAGTCCAGATCTTCTGCTGACTGACCAGATGCCATGGAAGATGCCGCACCACCACCAAGACCGATGTTCATTGCCGGACCACCAAGTACGATTAGGCTCGCACCTACAGGGATCTCTTTCTTCTGTACGTGTTCATCGCGGATGTTACCCATACCACCAGCAATCATGATTGGTTTGTGGTAACCACGAATTTCTTCACCCGCATGAGAAGTGACTTTTTCTTCGTAAGTACGGAAGTAACCCAATAGATTTGGACGACCAAATTCGTTGTTGAATGCCGCGCCGCCAAGAGGACCTTCAAGCATGATGTCTAACGCATTCACAATACGACCCGGCTTGCCGAAGTCGGTTTCCCATGGCTGTTCAAAACCAGGAATACGTAAGTTAGAGGTTGTAAAACCAACCAGACCCGCTTTTGGCTTACCGCCGATACCCGTCGCGCCTTCGTCACGAATTTCACCGCCTGAGCCAGTCGATGCGCCCGGCCACGGAGAGATTGCCGTTGGGTGGTTGTGCGTTTCTACCTTCATCAAGATGTGCGTATCTTCATGGTGGTACGTGTATTGACGAGATTTAGGGTCAGGGAAAAAACGCCCCGCTTTAGAACCTGTCATAACGGCTGCGTTGTCTTTGTATGCAGACAGCACATAGTCAGGTGTCGTTTCAAAAGTGTTTTTGATCATTTTGAACAAAGACTTAGGTTGATCTACCCCGTCGATAGTCCAATCTGCGTTAAAAATTTTGTGGCGACAATGCTCTGAGTTCGCCTGAGCAAACATCATCAATTCAATGTCGTTTGGGTTACGCCCAAGCTTAGTAAAGTTCTCTACCAAGTAATCAATTTCATCTTCTGCGAGTGCCAAGCCAAGGGAAACGTTTGCCTCTTCAAGCGCAAGACGACCGCCAGCTAAGATATCAACATGTGCGACAGGCTTAGGCTCTGCAACAGTAAATAATGCTGATGCGGCTTCAAATTCTGTGAATACTGTTTCCATCATACGGTCGTGAATTAACGCTTTAACAGCGTCAGCTTGAGCTTCTGATAGAACAACTGAAGATTCGACATAATAAGCCGTACCACGCTCTAGACGTTTCACTTTATCCAGACCACAGTTAACAGCGATATCGGTAGATTTAGAAGACCAAGGCGAGATAGTGCCAGGACGAGGCGTGACAAGAAGTAGAAGACCTTCAGGCTCATGCTCTTCGATGGTTGGGCCGTAAGTTAGTAACTTTTCAAGTTTTTCTAACTCTTGGTCATCAAGGTCTGACTTTAGATCGGCAAAGTGCATAAACTCGGCATAAATGCCAGTTACAGGCAGATCTTGTTCACGACAAAGTTCCAGTAGTTTATTAACACGAAACTCAGAAAGAGCTGGGGAGCCACGCAAAATTCTCATGTGCTTAGGTCTCTTATGCAATTGATTAAGGTGATATTGGAATAAATTCAGACACTTAAGATAAGCCCTGTCGAACCTATGCCGATTCCACCTCGTCATTGCGAGCGCATTATATAGTAATTGTTTTTGTGATGTAACACTAAAAGCAACCGTTTGCGTCATTTTTTTTGTCAAATTTGAATTACAACTAAAATGTCGATAAAACACACAATGTCACGTTATAAGTGTGTGATTCACTTTGCCCCATGAGCTCGCTTTGATATAAAGGCAAATAGAAATTTTCCAAGATGTACCTATTAATGCAAATAAGTCACTTCAACCGGCTCAAGCGCAGTGCTCTAATTTTAGTTTCTGTTCTTTTGCTCTCAGCTTGCCAGATTGAGTCGGAGCCCAAAAGTGAATTTGAAAAAATTCAAGAACGTGGTGTGCTTCGTGTTGGCACGCTAAACAATCAGCTTTCCTACTACATAGGTCCCGATGGTCCCGCAGGGTTGGATTACGAATTGGCGCGTCAGTTTGCGGAACAGCTCGGCGTCAAACTCGAGATTAAACCAGCCTTTCGCCAGGCTGAGCTTTTTCCTGCTCTTAAGAAAGGAGATATCGATATCATCGCTACGGGTTTAAATCAAACGTCACAAGCAGTCAAACGATTTAGACCAGGCCCTGCCTATTATTATGTAAGCCAACAAGTGGTATATAAAAAAGGGCAACTTCGACCACGTGATATCGAACAACTCATTGAATACCAAGCCTCGAAAGACGACGAGTCCGACGAAGATACAAATGCAGGCGCTCAAACATTAAAGATCGTTGAACAATCGCAATATGTTCCGACCCTAACAGCGTTAAAGAAGCAGTATCCAGAACTTCAGTTTGAAATTGTTGGTGATGCTGACACGAGAGACTTACTCAAATACGTATCGACGGGTGAGTTACGTTTTACTGTGACTGATTCGGTGGAACTTTCCCTTGCTCAACGCCTTTACCCCGATCTTGCGCTCGCGTTTGAACTTACAGAAGATCAACCAGTATCTTGGTTTACTCGACGTTCTGAAGACGAAAGTTTGTATGCGATGCTGATAGAGTTTTTCGGTAACATCAAACAATCAGGAGAACTGTCCACCCTCGAAGAAAAGTACATTGGTCATATTGAAGCATTTGACTACGTTGATACTCGCGCATTCATTCGAGCTCTGGATGACAAATTGCCTAAATGGGCACCTTTATTCCAAAAATACAGCGAAGAGTTCGACTGGCGCTTAATTGCAGCATTGGCTTATCAAGAGTCACATTGGAAACCAACAGCAAAATCGCCAACGGGTGTTAGGGGGATGATGATGCTTACTCTGCCAACAGCGAAAAGCGTCGGGGTAACAAACCGTTTAGACCCTGAGCAATCTGTTCGTGGTGGTGTCGAGTACTTACGTCGCATTGTAGGTCGCGTGCCTGATAGCATTAACGAGCATGAAAAAATATGGTTTGCGTTAGCTTCATACAATATTGGTTACGGCCACATGATGGACGCACGACGACTCACCAAAGCACAAGGTGGCGATCCGAACGCTTGGGCCGATGTAAAAGATAGGCTGCCTTTACTGCGTCAGAAGCGCTATTACAGCCAAACTCGCTATGGGTACGCCAGAGGCGATGAAGCGCGTAATTACGTAGAAAATATTCGACGTTACTACCAATCCATCATTGGTCATGTCAGCCAACAGCCAGCGATTGATGAGAATAGCGATGATTTGCAAGTGATTCCGCCGCTCAACCCCGACATTTTGATATCGGGCGCAGTAGAGACCGTCGTAGAACAAGTCTCTGGCGCTTCTGGCGTTACGGTTGAAGAAGACACCAAACAAGAAAGCATTGAAGAATAAACCCGCGGTAAACTAAAAAATGACGAGCCTATGAAGCTCGTCATTTTTATTGAGTCCTAACGAAAACTTATCTAGAATCCAATATTCTGAGTGACACCAACCACACTCAACCATTCCTTTGGTTGGTCGCCTTTTCTTCATCGTTAGTAAAACTGATTGCTTTGTAACAGATGACTTTACAACCACATGGTTTAGCTCACTTGATGAAGCGGCGCCTTCGGCTACACTCTGCCGAAATAACGTCACTCCTATTATTAAGCATCGTATTGAAATTGTTTGCTGGCTCTGTGCAATGCAGAAGTCAAATGAAGAACGTTTAAACCATACAATGTTTAGTGCGATTATCGAGCCTATTGCCAAACATCGATGAGCCGCGCTTTACTGGTATAAGTCTTGTCTGCAGGAGGTTTTGAATATGAGAAGACGTAGAGTGCAGTCAAAGCGTTTAAATAACACAGTAGCTGCTATCCGACGTAAACGTAAACTGACATGTATGAAAAAGAAAGTAAGTTCACGTAATCGTGTTTTTGTACATTTAGTCAATCACTAGTGCGTCCAAGCAAACATCTACCACGTTGTAGGTGTTTGCTAGCCCTCACTACTCCCACTACCTTGCTCGCTCTCTCGATTTTCTAATGCTTTTTGTGCTTGCTTCTTCGCTTTAATTTCCTTTCGGCGACGCTTAAAAAACGCTTGTAGCTGAGTGCGGCACTCATCTTCTAGCAGCCCCTTTTCAACTAAGGCGTAATGGTAAGCGGCTTGGCTTTCAAACAAATTGAGCACTGTTCCTGCAGCTCCAGCTTTTAAATCTGGCGCTCCAAAAACAACCCGCTTAACGCGGCTATGCAATAAGGCTCCGGCACACATTGGGCATGGCTCAAGTGTTACATATAACGTCGTATCCAGAAGGCGGTAATTTTCTAGCTTTTGGCCTGCTTTACGCAGTGTTTGGATCTCAGCATGTGCGGTAGCGTCATGGGTGCCAATAGAGCGGTTCCAGCCCTCAGCGATAATTTCACCATCTTTGACAAGCACTGCGCCGACAGGTACTTCCCCCTCAGCTTCTGCTTGCTCAGCAAGCTCCATCGCTCTGCGCATAAACAATTCATCTTGAGGGGAAAACGGATGGTTAGACAAAGGAGGCTCCAAAGAAACAAAAAACGATTGAAGTCAGGAATTTTATCACCAACTTCGGTTTCACTACAGCAACACATCACGGGACAAAGTCTGCAACTCCAAAAACTAGTTACAAGACCTATCGATGTTCGTTTTACGAGAACAAAAAAGCGCAGATCGAAGACCTGCGCTTTTTGGCTGCCAATTAGCGGCTTTCACACCCTACACGTTTTTACATTGTGTAAGTGTAAGGAGCTTGAATGCCTAGCGGGATACCTACCATCCAATAAGCAACTAGGAAGATAGACCAACCGATCAGCATTGCGATCGAGAATGGCATCATTAGTGACGCAAGCGTACCGATACCAGCCGACTTCACATAACGCTGACAGTAAACCACTACAAGAGGGAAAAATACCATTAGAGGCGAAATGATGTTCGATACAGAGTCACCCACACGGTAAGCCGCTTGAGACAGCTCAGGCGAGATACCAACCGCCATTAGCATTGGCACTAAGATTGGACCAATTAAAGCCCATTTTGCCGATGCCGAACCAATAAGTAGGTTTACAGACGCGGTTAGAAGGATCATACCGATGATGGTCACTTCACCTGGTAGGTTCATCGCTTTTAAGCCTTCTGCGCCATACAACGCTAGCATCGTACCGATGTTTGACTGAGCAAATGCAGATAAGAACTGAGCACAGAAGAACGACATTACAATGTATGCGCCCATGGTTGACATGGTGTCAGCCATCGCTTTGATAATGTCGTTGCTGGTCTTGAACGTTCCAGACACTTTACCGTAAACGTAACCAGGAATGATAAACAGAATAAAGATCAGCGGAACGATAGACTTCATGATCGGTGCTGAGAAGGCCGTAATTTCACCTTCAGGCGAGCGTAGTGCTGATGTTTCTGGAATTAACGCTGCAACAAGTAAAGCAATACCCGCCATCATTGCCCAACCTGCATAACGGAATGCTTTTGATTCCAGTTCAGTAAATGAACCTAGGTTTGGCGCAGTTTCCGCATCGTCATCAATTGGCATTTTTGACAAACGAGGCTCAATGATTTTTTCTGTCACGTACCAACCAATCGCTACAATAATGATGGAAGATAGGCCAGTAAAGAAGATGTTCGCTAATGGGTTAACCACGTATTCAGGATCAAGAACCTGCGCCGCAGTTTGCGTAAAGCCTGCTAGTAGTGGATCTATACCTGAAGGGATAAAGTTTGCAGAGAAGCCACCAGATACACCTGCAAATGCTGCCGCAATACCTGCTAGAGGGTGACGACCTGCCGCATGGAAGATAATACCGCCAAGAGGAATAACCAGAACATAGCCTGCATCTGCCGCAGTATGCGATACAATGGCAACCAAAATAAGCATTGGAGTAAGAAGCTTAGCTGGCGTGAAGTTCAGCATCTTCTTAAGACCCGTCGTAATAAAACCCGAAGAATCTGCAACACCCACACCTAGCATTGCGACAAGTACGATACCCAGTGGCGCAAAGCCAGTAAACGTCGTCACCATATTAGCAAGGAAACTTGCTAGCGCTTCGCCCGTAAGTAAGTTGGTGATAGTAAGAGCTTCGCCCGTTCGAGGGTTTGGAAGATCGAATGATACATTCGACAAAAGTGCTGACGCCGCCCAAGTAATGATCAATGCCCAGAAGAACAAAATCGCAGGATCAGGAATTTTGTTACCTGTCCTCTCGATAAAGTTTAAAAAGCGCTCCATCCCGCTCGGCTTCGATGATGGTGCCTTATTTACAGCTTGGTTACTCATGGTAACTCCATAGTGAATGATGTTGGTGCCAAGGCCTATTTGAATAATTATAACGACCTACTATCCAACGAGTATTCTAGTAAACACTAATGGAGAAAGCACAAGGTTCTAGATTTTTTTTCATAATTGGAGACATATTTTGCAAAAACACCACTTCAATTAAACATAATAAAAACAGTAGCACATCAACTCAATTAACAGTTCAAAAACTATTTATTAACCGTGACAAGTCCGGTATTAAACAGGAATTACACCCGCATTTGTCCCAGCCCATGTATGCAATTGAACTTAGTTTTCGAATTCACTGTATTGTGAGATCATCGTTTTAAGCTGAACTGATCGCGTCTCGCCGATTCTATCCTTCCAGCTAGAGGTAATGGTGATAGTTTTCAGTGTTCCTGAAACCGTGGCAGCTGGAACTTCCCACTCGACGACATAAGATCCAGTAACAGAAGAGCCTGTTGCAATAGAAGCAAAATTTGCAGGTGTGATGGTAGACATCGCCGCAGAAGCACCACGCGTCCGGAACCATTCGAGCTGGTTTTCTGCTAGACGAAGTGCTTCAATACTTTTTATGGCATATTCGGATTCGCGTTCTAGATACACGTTTAGCTTCGTTAAACCTAGAGCCCCAACACCGATAAGTAGAAAAGAAATTAGAACTTCAAGAAGGTTAAAACCTTTTTGTTTAGAGATCATTCCAGGAGCCTTTTTTCCATCTAGGAATTGCATGCGCATTCCTTGAATTGTCTATCACATCTTTATTGTATCTAAAGTCCAAAGAATCGAAGAAAACCGCTGCCTGATCTTCACTATCAAAATATTGACCACCAGATACCGTAAAAGAACCATGCTGATAATAAGAAGCTATTGTCCTGTATGAGTCTTCTACAACACTTGGCACATGATTTAGGTGAGCATTGGCTTCGAACCCAACCCAATCCGCTGTTGTCGGGGTATAATCATGATTGAAATGAAACAAGACCCCTTTAAACTTATTTGATGTAGCGCCGGAGCTCGGTGGTCCCATCACGGAGAAAAGACCATCATGAATGAGCACTGTTACGCCATTGGTCGATGATGTAGCATTCACTAAATCATTGTATTCCGATTGCTTGATTTCACAGCTCCCTTCCACCCATAAATGATGCTTCCCTGACTGAATTTCTGCTGTTAAAGCAGCACCACAATTAGGTATACCATCAGCCACTGAGCCCGTCATAACATGAAATACACCATTATCTCGGACATCGTTATGCTCTTCAGCCTTTACTCCAAAGAAGGATTCAAATGGCTTTAAATCTGTATCTTGAGTAAAATCATCACCAGCACCAACCCCGCCAACACTAGATGAGAGATGACGGTTTGCCGTCGTGTTTGCACAATCTTTATTTGTAGGGTTGTTAAAATCGGCATAGGGAGACTCTCCATAAATTACGCCTTTATTATCAACTGAAGAGGAGTAAAAGCGCTTTTTATACCTTAACGCAATACACTCCCACCCATCGCTGCTCAATTCCCCTGGGTCTGGAGTAGAGAACGTTGCACTAGAATGAAAATAAATGTCGGCACTAGACTGCATTGCACCATAACTCAAGTTACCTCCCAAAATAATCTCCTTACTAATGCTTGTAAATCCAACATTAGAAGTAACCAAATACCCCTTGGAAGTACTCGTAAAATTCGGAATCGTCCAAAGCCCTGAGCCACAATCTGTTATTACGGCAGGTACAATATTATTAACTCTAAATTGCGCCCATGCACATTCAACACCTCCTTCCGCTAACCAATGTGCTTGTCGAGATTTTATTTCGTTTTGCGCAACTTTTATTTGAAAAAATACACCTTTGGATGATGCTAATGATGCAATTAAAGCAAGTAATAAAAGTATAGAAGTCACAAGCAAAGTGGTATAACCGGAATAGCTATATTTAGATGTCATTGCCAATTCCTTTGTTTGATAGAAAACTCCGCAACTTCACTAAAGACTCCATCAATCGTTTTCAAACCTAACTTAACGCTCGTGACCGAACTTACATTTCCTCCATTAGTCACTGTTTCTGAACTAACGGTGAATTGGGTAACTTGGAAAATATCATCATCAAATAGAGAACGACAAAAATCTATACCATCAAAAGATAATATTTGTGTTTGAGACACAACGCCTTTTTCACATATAAAAAACCGAGTATCTCTCTTCTCATACTTAATATTTCGATAGTCTTCATTGGCAGCTGAGTCCTCTTTAAAATACACAAGCCCTACAGAAGAGGCGCCGCTCAGCATTATGGTTCCTGTAGCTCCGGATAATTTGAGTGAACTACCGTTCCCACCATCATAACCTGCCCTTTGAATATCTTCTTTCATAACAGATAAAGTGATATTCAGACCTTGCAATAAATTTAGCTCTAAGCTTTTTTCCTTTGCTGTTTTTTGTAAACTCAAGAATATAGAGCCCACTACACTAAGGACAATTAATCCAATTAAAGAACTAATCATCAATTCGATTAAAGAGCTACCTATTTGATAACGTTTGTTAGCACTGACGGTAATCATATAACTTAGCTCCAGAGTTACTACAAATTTTAATCCTTCCGGGAGGGTTAGAGAGCTTTGCTTGTAGTTTTGTGTTTTGAGCATTGGTTGGGAAAAACTCTATATTTCCTCCTTGGGGTCGTCCACGGACCTCATCGAAGCTTATTTTTTGATTATCGTAGCTGTGCTTCAAAGATAATTCAGGGTAGGCAGAGCCGGAAAGGCTTAAAATTACGCCCCCAGAGCCGCTAGACGAGTTAGTTAACTGTAGAGACCATGCACCTTGACTGACAACGACGTTTTTAGCCATAGAGAAATGTATATATAACTTTTGATTTCTCATTACCGCCTCGGACTTACTTTGGCTTAGAAAACCAGCTAATTCAGTTGCTAATCGCTGCATTTGCACAGTTTGTGAAACACGGCTAAAGCTTGGAGCTGCAAACGCCAATATAATACTCAGTACAGCAACAGTAATAAGAAGCTCCAACAACGTAAACCCGCGAGGCATTTCCCAAATTCCTATGTAAACGGCAAAAGGGCCGTAATTCATCTTGCACAGATGCTATCACCTGCCAAAAATAGGCGGAAAAGTGAAAAGGAAACTACTCGTGATGATTCGAATTTCTCGTTGTAACGGCTACAAAAAAGGATTGAGAGGGATGACATTGATCGAATTACTGATAGCTGTCGTGATTGTCGGGATCATTGCTGCGATCGCCTACCCTTCTTACACTAATCATGTAATCAAGTCTCATAGGACGGTTGCCTTGAGCGATCTTAATCGAATTCAGCTAGAGCTAGAGACATCTTATGATGGTGGGTACGACTGGAGTCATATTCTCTCTGGAGGAACATGCACTCTATGTGACTCAGACACAAATAGATTTTCTTTCGATATTGCGAGCTCTGCAAGTACGGCCTATACCATTACAGCAACAGCAAAATCGTCTCTGGGACAAGACGACGACGAGTGCTTGACTGGTTCTAAAACGATTACTTTAACGTCAACAAATGTCGAAGAACCAAGTGATTGCTGGAATTAGGAAGAACACCGAGATGCAAAAAGGCCTGCATTTTAGCAGGCCTTTGTATTTGTGCTTTTCACTAACGTCTTAGCTGGTTAAATCATCAAAGAACTTTTTCACACCGTTGAAAAAGCCTTCTGATTTAGGCTTGTGCTTTGTCGCCGCTTCACCACCACAAGACTCTTCAAACTCTTTGAGCAGTTCTTTTTGGCGTGAGCTTAGGTTTACTGGTGTTTCAACAACCAACTTAACAATAAGATCACCAACACCGCCACCGCGAACGCCTTTCACACCTTTACCACGCATACGGAACATACGACCTGTTTGCGTTTCTGAAGGCACTTTTAGGCTTACGCGACCATCTAGGGTTGGTACTTCAACTTCACCACCTAGAGCTGCCATCGCAAAGCTTACTGGCACTTCACAGTATAGGTTGTTGCCATCACGCTCGAAGATATGGTGCTCTTTCACGTGCACTTGTACATACAAGTCGCCAGCAGGTGCTCCCATTTCTCCCGCTTCACCTTCGCCAGATAGACGAATACGGTCGCCAGTATCAACACCTGCAGGGATCTTAACATTAAGTGTTTTTGTTTTCTGCTTACGACCTTGACCATGACACTCATTACAAGGGTCTTTAATGATTTTACCTTTACCGTGACAGGTAGGACAGGTTTGCTGCACTGCGAAGAAGCCTTGGCGCATCTGTACTTGACCATGACCATGACAGGTACCACATGTTTCAGCAGATGAACCTTTCTTCGCGCCACTACCATCACAAGTATCACAGTGTACTAGTGTCGGTACTTCGATCTCCTTCGTTACACCACGAACCGCTTCTTCTAGCGTCAATTCCATGTTGTAACGTAGGTCAGCACCTCGCTGGGCACGGTGGCCACCACCGCCACGACGACCACCACCAAAGATGTCACCGAATACATCGCCAAAGATGTCGCCGAAATCAGCACCGCCGCCGCCAAAGCCGCCGCCACCGAAACCACCGCCGCCTTGTTCAAAAGCAGCATGACCGTATTGGTCGTACGCCGCTTTCTTTTGAGGGTCGGTCAGAACTTCGTACGCTTCTTTTACTTCTTTAAACTTGTCCGCCGCAGAATCATCACCCTGGTTTCGGTCTGGGTGGAATTTCATCGCTAGACGCTTATACGCCTTTTTGATATCGCGCTCTGAGGCATCACGGCTTACGCCTAATACTTCGTAAAAATCACGTTTTGACATGTTCTTCGTCACCAGTTAATTACTACAAACGGCATCGATTCACCGCTTGGTGTTTGTATCGTTCTAGGTAAGTGCACTTGTCTGCAACATACTTAACTAGAAAGACAGCGTTTACAAACAGACGGGCGTAAGAGTTGCCCCAAACGCCCGCACACGAAGTCTTATCGACCCCAGATGGCTAAGCAGCCATCTGGTTAAGAAATATTATTTCTTGTCGTCTTTAACTTCTTCGAACTCAGCATCTACAACGTCGTCTTCTTTAGACTGTGCACCTGCGTCAGCACCTTGTGCTTGCTGCGCTTGAGCTTGTTGTTGAGCGATTTCCATCAGCTTTTGAGAAGCAGTCATTAGTGCTTGAACTTTAGCATCGATAGCTTCTTTGTCTTCGCCTTTACGTGCTGTTTCTAGCTCAGAAATTGCTGCTTCAATCTTCTCTTTCTCTTCTGCAGGTAGCGCTTCACCAGCTTCTTCTACTTGCTTACGAGTACCGTGAATCATTTGGTCAGCTTGGTTACGTGCAGTCGCTAGCTCTTCGAACTTCTTGTCCGCTTCTTTGTTAGCTTCTGCTTCTTGAACCATTTTCTCGATGTCTTCATCGCTTAGACCGCCAGAAGCTTGGATAGTGATCTTCTGCTCTTTACCAGTCTGCTTGTCTTTCGCAGACACGTGTAGGATACCATCCGCATCAAGGTCAAAAGTAACCTCGATTTGTGGCATACCACGTGGTGCAGGCTGGATGCCTTCTAGGTTAAATTGGCCTAGAGACTTGTTGTACATCGCTTGCTTACGCTCACCTTGTAGAACGTGGATAGTTACCGCGCTCTGGTTGTCTTCCGCTGTAGAGAAAACTTGGTTCGCTTTAGTTGGGATAGTTGTGTTCTTCTCAACTAACTTAGTCATCACGCCACCCATTGTCTCGATACCTAGAGACAGTGGAGTTACGTCTAGTAGTAGTACGTCTTTAACGTCACCAGCAAGTACACCACCTTGAACTGCAGCACCCATTGCTACTGCTTCGTCAGGGTTTACGTCACGGCGCGCTTCTTTACCAAAGAACTCAGCAACTTTCGCTTGAACCATTGGCATACGAGTCTGACCACCAACTAGGATTACGTCAGTGATGTCGTTTACTGATAGGTCAGCGTCAGCTAGAGCTACTTTTAATGGCTCAAGAGAGCGTTGTACTAGGTCTTCAACTAGAGATTCTAGTTTTGCACGAGTCACTTTAATGTTCATGTGCTTAGGACCAGTTGCATCTGCAGTAACGTAAGGTAGGTTTACGTCTGTTTGAGAAGTAGAAGAAAGCTCGATTTTCGCTTTCTCTGCTGCTTCTTTAACACGCTGCATTGCTAGTGGGTCGTTCTTAAGGTTGATGCCTTGCTCTTTGTTGAACTCATCAACCAAGTAGTTGATTAGACGGTTATCAAAGTCTTCACCACCTAGGTGAGTATCACCGTTAGTTGCTAGAACTTCGAATGTTTTCTCGCCTTCAACTTCATCGATTTCGATGATTGAAATATCGAATGTACCACCACCAAGGTCGTATACCGCGATAGTGCGATCGCCGCCTTTCTTATCAAGACCGTAAGCTAGCGCAGCTGCTGTTGGTTCGTTGATGATACGTTTAACTTCTAGACCTGCGATACGGCCAGCATCTTTTGTCGCTTGACGCTGAGCATCGTTAAAGTAAGCAGGTACTGTGATAACTGCGCCAGTTACTTCCTCACCAAGGAAATCTTCAGCAGTTTTCTTCATTTTCTTAAGAACTTCAGCAGAAACCTGAGGAGCTGCCATTTTTTGGCCTTTCGCTTCTACCCAAGCATCACCGTTGTCAGCCTTAACGATTTTGTAAGGCATGATTTCGATGTCACGCTGAACTTCTTCGTCTTCAAAACGACGACCGATTAGACGCTTAATTGCAAATAGCGTGTTTTCTGGGTTAGTTACTGCTTGACGTTTCGCTGGTTGACCTACTAGCGTCTCACCGTCAGTGTAAGCAATAACCGATGCAGTAGTACGTTCGCCCTCTGCGTTTTCAATTACACGTGGTTTGTCGCCGTCTAATACAGCAACACATGAGTTAGTAGTACCTAAGTCAATACCAATGATTTTACCCATCTGGCTATCTCCGAATAAATTCTATTTTCGTTTGGTTATAACCCCAATGTGGGGGGAGGAGAATCGGGTTTCAACCCTTGCTCACAAACAAAAATAATCAATGTTTGCTTCTCTATGCCACATAGATAAGGGCGGCAAAATGCTTTTCAAGGGCAGAATTAAAAAAAAGCGTCTTTTTTCGAAATTTATGTGTTTCTTTCTGATTAGTTGGGAACTCGTCACACTGCTGTAGCGCAACAAAACGTCATTTCCCAGATAAATTTATTTATGCCCGACTCTTCCTAAATAAAAAACGAGCTCATAAGAGCTCGCTTCAATATTAGGGTTAAAATAAATTATTCAAGGTATTAGGCGTTCGCTTGAGCAGGCTCAGCATCAACACCTTCTTCTTTACCTATCTCACCTTCTGTTTTTGCAACAATGGTGTTCACTGCCGTGTCGCCGACAACGTTAGATGATGTACAGAACATATCATTAATACGGTCGACCGCTGCAATGATTGCCAAACCTTCAGGTGGTAAACCTAGCTGGTGAAGCAAAACGCCTACCATTACCACGCCGCCCCCAGGAACGCCGCCAGCACCAATAGATAACAGAAGAATAGTTAAGCCAAGTGTAAAGATGTCTGCGGTGTTAATTGGCTGGCCAAAAGCGTTCGCAACAAACATCGTTGCGAGAGCAATATAGATAGACACACCAGACATATTCATCGTTGCGCCCAGTGGTACACCGAAGCCAGCAACCGATTTAGAGACCTGAAGCTTTTCTGTCAGTGTGCGCATCGTTACCGGGATAGTCGCGTTTGAGCTCGCGGTAGATAGAGAGAAAAGAATCTGCTCACGAGTTGCACGTAGGAAAGTCTTTGGAGAAGTTCCTGTCGCAATACTCACTGCCATTGGGTAGAAGAAGAAGATCCAGAACACCAACATCGCAACCACCAAAGCCACGTAACCGGCAACGGACATTAATGTATTGGCGTTTAGCGTTGCACCTAGTTGAATCATTAGTGCGAACACACCATATGGTGCAAGACTCATCACTAATCCAACCAATTTCATCATGATTTCATTTGCCATTTTGAATGTGCGAATAGCTGGGCCACCACGAGAATCCAAAGCTTGAATTGCAAGCCCCGTCAAAATTGCCATAAAGATGATTTGCAGCATGTCGCCGCTAGCAAACGCTTGTACAGGATTGCTAGGAACAATGTTAACAACTAAAGAGAAAATGTCCGGCGTCTCTGTCGTTGTCAGCTGTACAGCCTCAGATACCGTTCCTGCTAGATTAGCGCCCGCTCCTGGCTGGAAGATCAAGCCGACAGTCAAAGCCGCCGTAATCGCAATGATGGTGTTAAGAATGTAAAGGGTAAAAGTTTTTCCACCAAGACGACCAAATGCACTGATGTCTTTCAAGTCAACAATGCCGCATACGATTGAAACGTAAACTAAAGGAACAACAAGCAATTTGATCAGTGAGACGAACATGCCGCCAACACCTTCTGCTGCTCCAAGTAGGTATGTATCAAAAATCGCAATACCGCTAAATAAGTACTGAATTGCTGTCCCCAGCACAAGGCCGGCAAACAAGCCTATAAAAATCTTACTAGAAAGCGATTTATCCATTATAAATCTCCGATATGTTGTGTTTACTATTTACATTTTTGTAGTTATATATGCTTACTTTTAAAGCATTAGTCGCAAATCATACACACCGAAGTTACAAAATAAAGTGATAATTTACATTTTTGTTAACGACATTGTTTTAGAAAAAATGACTATATTTACATTCCTATGCAGAACAAACATTCACACAACGAATGATTACAATCACTTATAGCCCTTTCCGTTAATAAACACGCAGCGAGATGAGAGAAAATCTCCTATAGGAAAATAATTAACCAATAGGAAAAAATATGAAGGGGATCAAATTTTCATTTATCGATATACAACGAAGTTCGATGCAGTCATTTATGTTTAAAACAAAAAAGCGCCCATCAAAAATGATGGGCGCTTTTATATTTAAAAAACAGGCAGTTAAAGTTACTTAGCAACCATTACCATTGCCGGACGAATCACACGGCCGTTTAGTTCGTAACCTTTTTGCATAACAAACATAACAGTGTTTGATTCATGATCAGGGCTCTCCTGAATCGACATCGCTTGATGGAACTCTGGATTGAATGCTTCACCTTCAGGGTTGATTGCTTTCAAGCCAAATTTCGCTACAACGTCTACAAACGTTTTATGTGTTAGTTCAACGCCTTCTAGGAACGGCTTCACAGTTTCATTCTCTGTATCTGCCGCTTGAATTGCACGCTCTAGGTTATCAATAACAGGAAGCAGCTCTTCTGCAAACTTGTTCAACGCAAACTTACGTGCTTTATCGATCTCTTGCTCAGTGCGACGACGCATGTTTTCTACTTCAGCTTTAGAACGCAACACCGCATCTTGTTGCTCTTTTACTTTTGCCTCGCTAGACAATAGTGCCGCTTCTAGTTGAGCAATCTTAGCGTCTGTCTCATCACCAAGCTCTTCAAGCTCAGCTTCAACTTCTTGTGCTTCAGCTTCTACTTTTTCAGCCTCTTCGATGATTTGATCAAGCTCTTCTTCTGTAACTTTGTTTTCTTCGTTGCTCATGATATCTCCAGAATTCAACATAATGCCCTTAAAGCCATGCGCGTTTTTGCGGGCTTTAACCACATAAAAATTCGCATATTTAGGTGACTTGCCATTATTATGGGGATGAAGATTCCTGATTCAAGCCTCTTTAATGCGGAAATGCTATGAAAAATCCATGTAACGTGATCGCGATTATCGGAAAACCAAGAGATCAACAAGCAATTCAAACTCATAAAGAGTTGTACCAATGGTTGACCTCTGAGGGCTATAAAGTATTCATTGACGATCGCCTTGCCGCAATACTGGATGATATCCCACAGAGTCAGTTTGCTAGCTTAGTTGAACTAGGAAAAAATGCCGATCTAGCCATTGTGGTTGGTGGCGATGGCAACATGCTAGGTGCAGCAAGAATTTTATCCCGATTTGATGTACCAGTTATAGGCGTGAACCGTGGAAATCTGGGCTTCTTAACTGACTTGAACCCAGACGACTTCCAAGCGTCTCTGCAAGCGGTACTCGACGGTGAGTATATTGAAGAGGAGCGTTTTCTTTTAGAGGCGGAAGTACACCGCCACGGACAAATAAAGAGTCATAACGCTGCGCTAAACGAAGCCGTACTTCACCCAGGGCAAATTGCCCATATGATTGAATTTGAAGTGTACATAGATGAAAGCTTCGCCTTCTCTTTACGGGCCGACGGTTTGATTGTCTCCACTCCGACTGGCTCGACGGCATATTCACTTTCTGGCGGCGGCCCAATTCTTTCTCCTAGCTTGAATGCCATTTCACTCGTGCCAATGTTCCCGCATACATTGTCGAGTCGACCTTTGGTGGTTGATGGAAAACGTCGAATTAAATTGGTGGTATCACCAGAAAACCGTGGAACACAAGAAGTTAGCTGTGATGGACAAGTCTCACTTCCAGTTACCCCTGGCGACGAAATTCACATCTATCAAAGTCCAAATGTACTAAAGCTCATCCATCCAAAAGACTACAGCTACTATCACGTCTTACGGAATAAGCTTGGCTGGTCTAGTAAATTGTTCTAACACTTGTTACTCAGGGTAATAACTTCAATAAAAAAGCCAGCAGCTCAATTGCTACTGGCTTTTGGCTTTCTTAGACAAGAAATAGACACAAAGTAGTGAGGCGACACGATATTTGTCATCATTAAAGAGAAGCTTATAAATTTTGATCCTGTGGGCAAACTTTACACAAAAGATAGAAAAGCAAATTCAATGATCTATGTCCGGTGATATTCTCACCATGAATAGAGTATTAACTCTATTTCATACAATCAATAAAGGACATATTATGAAGAAAACCATCATTCTGTCTGTTCTCAGTACATTAGCACTTATTGGCTGCCAATCAGAGGAAACGCAAGTCAACAGTGTGTCCAATGCAAAAGCGGAAGATATCACTAAGACGAAACGGGCCCTAGCTCAACAATTGAGTGAGAACTATGCTGCCATTGAACCCATGCTGAGAAGAGATATTACTCCGCAACAGACTAACGTGTCTGTATCAGCATTTGTTAAGCAAAACCCTAACTCAGAGTTCAGCCGCCAGCTTGTACAAGCTGACACTCAAATTCGTAGCTGGAAAGGTATTTCTGAATACTCTGATCAGTTGTTAGAAGTTCGCTTGGCAAATGAAGCCATGATAACAGCATGGCAAAGTGGCGAGGTCGAGCCATTATTTGCATTTGAACCAAGTGGTGATGATGAGAATTGGCAATACATCGAAGCATTTGATGTTTATGGCAACATCCATCAACTCGATGTTTACCAGCTCCCTGAGGTACCTGTACTTGTCGTTGATAACAATAGCTCTGCAGAGCTAAAAGCAGGCTTGCAAGCTATGCAAGCTGAGATGAAAAAACTCGGTCAACCAGCTTTAGTTCAACCATATATTGCTGATGAACAACGCCAAAATACACCGCTATTGTCAAGTAGCGCAGTGGGCGAAGCGGCTCCAATTCAAACCACGCAGTTGAAAAAGATCCGTCTAGCCGATGACAAAGAACCTTGGATCTCTGGCAAGGCAGAAATCTACGCTATCGTAACGGGCGTCAATCCAAGTCGTGATGAACCTACTCTCGATTTGGTGGAGCTTCCATACTTAGACTACGATAACCAAGATTACTATCCAAATCAGATCATTATTCACTGGTCTCGTTACCGCTGGGGTGCGGCAGACATTGTGCTCATGGAGCAAGATGACGGCACAGACTATAAACAATTGGCAAAACTCCTTGTTCAAGTTGCCGAAGAAGTATTGAAAGCGATTCCAGATCCAGAAGTTCAGGCTTACGCGATTATTCCGCAAATCACGAACAAGATCATCGACACTATCCCCGATGGTGTACTCACGAATGATGATGACTTCGTCGACGTTTACTACACTCTAATGCAAGACACTTCATACGTAGATCACCCAGGTGCAGGTGTGAATGCAGTCGTCACACTAGAACCACTAACGATTAACCCAACTCGTCCGTAACCTGTTCAATTTTAATGAGTCGTTGTAATCACATCGGCTCATTTTTCCCACTTCATCACAAAAAAACAGCCTACAAAGAAAATTTTCCCTACCCGACTTTACTGTATAAAGAAACAGTATATACTGTTCTCTTATACAGTATTGTTCAGTTATACAGGTAAATAAAATGCTGGCTCATCTAAGTGTTAATAATTTTGCGATTGTTAAGTCTTTACAACTCGAGCTTTCTAAGGGCATGACCACCATTACAGGTGAAACAGGCGCGGGTAAATCCATTGCTATCGATGCTTTAGGGCTCTGCTTAGGCGGACGAGCCGATGCCGGCATGGTGCGACAAGGTGAAGAGAAAACCGAAGTTAGCGCCGCTTTTTTATTGGACAACAACTTACATGCAACACGTTGGTTAGAAGATAACGATCTGCTAGATGGCAGTGAGTGTATTTTGCGTCGTATTATCACAAAAGAAGGCCGCTCAAGAGCCTTCATTAATGGCAGCCCTGTTCCACTATCACAACTCAAATCTCTAGGGCAGCTACTTATCAATATCCATGGGCAGCACGCTCATCATCAATTGATGAAAAGTGAGCACCAAATGGCCATGCTCGACCAATATGCTGGGCATTTAAACCTACTAAAAAGCACACGAAGTGCTTACCAGCATTGGCGTCAGGCGGATAATAACCTCAAGCAGCTAAAAGAAAATAGCCAGCAAAACCAGGCGCAAAAACAGTTGCTTGAATACCAAATCAAAGAACTGAATGAGTTATCGCTAGGTGAAGAAGAATTTGCAGAGCTCGAGCAAGAGCACAAACGACTATCCAACAGTGGTGAACTCGCCACTACCTGTCAGCAAGCCATCGAACTTATTTACGAAGGTGAAGAAGTCAATGCGCTTGGTATTTTGCAATCGGCCAATCACTCCCTAATTCAATTAGCCGAATTAGATGAAAAGCTATCTGAGCTACCTAACATGCTGTCAGAAGCGATGATTCAACTTGAAGAAACGAAGAATGAATTACGCAGCTACTTAGATGGCATCGATGTTGATCCTGCTCGTATGGCTTATGTAGAAGAACGTTTTTCTAAAGTGATGTCTGTAGCTCGTAAACACCACGTAATGCCAGAAGAACTATACCAACATCATCAAGATCTTCTGGCCCAAGTAGAAGCGTTAGATTGCTCCGATGAACGTTTAGATGAGCTTGCTCAAGAAGTAGAACACAAGTACCAAAGCTTTCTAACACAAGCAGAAAAACTGCACAAATCACGCAGCCGTTACGCAAAAGAACTGAACAAACTGATCACACAAAGCATGCACGAATTGAGCATGGAGAAAGCAGTATTCAGTATCGAAGTTAGCAATGACAACACGCACCCATCGCCGCTTGGCATGGACAGCGTGTGCTTCTTAGTATCGACCAACCCGGGACAACCATTGCAACCTATAGCAAAAGTTGCGTCAGGCGGTGAGCTATCACGTATATCTCTAGCTATCCAAGTGATCACCGCTCAGAAAGTAGATACACCAAGTTTAATCTTCGATGAAGTGGATGTAGGTATTAGTGGCCCAACAGCTGCCGTAGTGGGCAAAATGCTACGCAAGCTTGGCGAATCTACTCAAGTATTGTGTGTCACTCACCTCCCTCAAGTTGCCGGATGCGGCCATCAACAAATGTTTGTTGCTAAGCAAACCAAAGCAGGCCAAACCGAAACCCAAATGCACGCATTAGATGAACAACAACGTGTGGCAGAATTAGCTCGCTTACTTGGTGGTAGTCAAATAACCGACTCAACGTTGGCAAACGCAAAAGAACTGCTTATCGCCGCTTAATAGATCGACAAGGGATGAGATATGGATATCAGAGCAATACACAAAACCAACTGCTTAGATCTCATCCCTATTTTTATTGAGTTAGAACATTACTACTTCAAAGAAAAAGCTTCATCAAAACACGATCTGGTCCATTATCTAAAGAGCCAAGTCTTCTCTGAACATTCTGGTGTTAATATCATTGCGGTTTACGATAATGATGACGTCGTAGGCTTTGCATCTTATACCGTCATGTTCCCTGCCCCAAAACTCTCAGGGCAGATGTACTTAAAAGATCTGTTCGTATCTTCGAAGGTTCGAGGAAAAGGGGTTGGTCTCAAGTTAATGAAGTATCTGGCATCTTTGGCGATCAAGTGTAGATGCCAAAGGTTGGACTGGACAGCTGAAAGTAGTAACCCTACCGCAGGTCAGTTTTACCGCTCAATTGGTGCAACACTAATTCATGAAAAAGAGTATTATCGTTTTTCAGGTGATGCATTACGCGAATTCGCCAAAACCGACTAACGAGTCACTAGGCTTTGCTCACCGCTGAAAGCGTCCATCACCCTACTTCCGATTGAAATTTGCTCTTCGTCACCTAACTAATACGTCATGTGGTGACATTTACCGCCTAATATCGGTGAATAAATGCAACTCAACTCAAAATTCGTTGTCAGATTGTCTACCATACGACGCATAGCTTTTTACATCTGCGTCGAGCTTGTTTATTATCAGCGCAGTATTTTAAAGGTTACTAAGAAATTATTATGCAATTAAAGAAGTGGTTAGTTGCCGTACCATTAGCAATGACATTGCTGACAGGATGTTCGGTATTGGAAAGACTGGTTTATCGTATTGATATCAACCAAGGCAACTATGTAGAACAAAGTGCGGTTGATAAATTAAAGTTTGGGATGACTAAAGCACAGGTTCGCTTCGTATTAGGGTCGCCAATGCTTATTGAAAACGGCTATCCAAACACTTGGTATTACATCTATCATCATACTCCTGGCCATGGCGAACCAGTACAGAAAGATCTGATTGTAAACTTTAATGACCAAGGCACACTCGCAGACATCAGTGGTGACTTTCCAAAAAGTGACGCATTTTACGAGCAAATTCAGTAAACTGACTTTTGCAAAAAAACCTCCCGTTTGGGAGGTTTTTTATTATATAGAAATCACGTTAGTCAAACTTTGAGTAACTCACATGAGCTATTGGGTTTATATTAATCCTGCTTATTTTTACGTACAGTACTAGGCTTGCCACCGGTGACTGGGTCTGCACTTCCCTCGGCTTTAGCCTGCTCCGCCCTTTTACGGCGAATCTCTTTCGGATCGGCGAGTAACGGACGATAAATCTCTATTCGGTCTCGATCTCGAACGGTCGCATCCAACTTCACGTTACGACTAAACACACCCACTTTGTTCTTGGACAAATCAATTTCAGGGTACAACTCCAATACACCGGATTGTCGAATGATCTCTTCTACCGTTGCGTGATTATTTACCACTAAGTTAAATACACGCTGTTCATGAGGAAGAGCATAGACAACCTCAACGTGAATCATATCTGACTCAATACTCATAACACTCGTAGACCTGTTTTGCGCGTTTAGTAAATGCATTTACCATATTACTAGTAAGCTCGTTAAAAATCTTACCGAAGGCCATCTCAATCATTTTACTTGAGAATTCAAACTCAAGCTTTAGTTCAACCTTGCAAGCTTGCTCATCTAGCGCGGTAAAAATCCAACCACCACGCAACGTCTTAAACGGGCCATCCACCAAGTTCATCATAATTGCCTGACCGGGGATCAACTCATTTGAAGTCGTAAACGTTTTGCTGATTCCAGCCTTCGCCACATCGACAGAAGCCACCATACCATTCCCCGAAGACTCAATGATTCTAGAGCCCGAGCAACCAGGCAGAAATTCAGGGTATTTAGCAACATCATTAACCAGATTGAACATCTGTTCGGCGCTAAAAGACACAAGCGCAGAACGGCTGACTTGCTTCATACATACTCCTATCGATACATGTACAGATTTAAAGCTACTCGCCAATTTTACTTTTATTCCACGATTGCGCAAATAAAAGGATTTCCTATCCGATATCCAACCCGTATAATGACGCTATTATGGCAAAGAAAAAAACGAAACAAAAAGCGGGTAGCAATACTATCGCGCTGAATAAAAAAGCTCGCCACGAGTATTTCATCGATGATGAAATCGAAGCTGGCTTGGAGCTCCAAGGTTGGGAAGTGAAAGCCCTTCGCCAAGGTAAAGCCAATATTTCTGAAAGTTACGTATTTATGCGTGACGGTGAAGCCTTTGTGAGTGGCATGACAATCACTCCTTTAAATCAGGCATCGACACACGTTGTGGCGAATCCTACACGTGTGCGTAAACTACTAATGAGTCGTCGTGAGCTGGATAATCTATTCGGACGTGTAAACCGTGAAGGTATGACATTAACGGCCCTCTCACTGTACTGGTCTCGCTCTTGGGTGAAACTAAAAATTGGCGTAGCAAAAGGTAAAAAGCTGCACGATAAACGTACGGATCTAAAAGAAAAAGACTGGGCAAGAGAAAAAGCACGCGTAATGAAGAGCGCGCTGCGTTAATCTTGACCACTTAAACGCATAGTACTGGACAGCCAATGCTTTTCTGTTACTATGCGAATATTACCTGGGGCTGATTTAGGATTCGACGGGAATTCAGAAGTCTGAGGTGCATGCCGAGGTGCGGTAGGCCTCGTTAACAAACCGCAAAAAAATAGTCGCAAACGACGAAAACTACGCACTAGCAGCTTAATAACCTGCTAAGAGCTCTCTCGCCCTAGCTTCCGCACGTAAGACGGGGATCAACGAGGGATCAAACCCAAACGCGCTAGCCCGGATTCTCCCGCCTGAGAGATGAACGGCGAATTTTAATTCAGGCTAGTCATTCATTAGCGTGTCGGTTCGCAGGTGGGTGGCGAAATTAAAGATCGACTAAGCATGTAGTACCAATGATGAACGGTTTTCGGACGCGGGTTCAACTCCCGCCAGCTCCACCAAACGTTTGGAAAGGGCGGTAACTCTCTGAGTTATCGCCCTTTTTGTATTCACCACTTCGATATTAGGCTGTTTGTACTACATTTTGGTACTAAAACATGCGCTATTTATCTATCTCTAAATCTGGCATTTGGCAGTTTCGCTTTCAAATCCCCTCAGAGCACCGACACCTATTCGATGGGCGCAGGGAAATCAAACGTTCACTAAAAACATCCGATAAACAACTTGCAACAATTCATGCGTTGCAGCTTGAGATAGAAATACGGAAAAGCCTAACTTCGCCTCTCCCCCGTAACAAAAATAAAAAACTAGAGGTTCAAACACCACCTAACTCTATTGCAGTGCAAAGACCCAAACAACGTTCGAGCGGCACACCTCAACATGCGCTAGAGCTATTCATTAAATACAAGAGTGCTCACCTATCCGACAAGTCAGCGGTAATGCTGAAAGCGAAATGCAACGTAGTTTTAGATCTACTGTCAGCGCCGATGTAAAAATGACCCACTAACGCCGATTTAAAATTGGCCCACCTGAGGCAAACTATCCGTTCGTAAATGGACAAAACGGCGGATTATGATCAATCAGGAGCAACTAGTGGAAATACACGTTTTACATCAGCAAGGGCGAAGCATCCGCCGCATCGCAAAGGATCTGGGTATCTCAAGGAATACAGTTCGCACTTATCTTCGAGATAAAAGCAAAGCGCCTGTGTATCCCGAGCGGCAATCTCGACCAACCAAACTGCAGCCTTACCATGACTACTTGCGCACCCGCATTGAAGCCGCAAAGCCTTATTGGATACCCGCAACTGTCTTACTACGTGAGCTGAAATCTCTCGGTTACGAAGGCGGTATAACGATGCTCAAAGAGCACATCAGGCAGTACAAACCGAGTACGCCAATCGACCCTGTCGTTCGATTCGAGACATTGCCAGGTGAGCAGATGCAAGTCGACTTTACGACCATCACCCATTACGGTGTACGTGTTAAAGCCTTCGTGGCAACGCTTGGTTATAGCAGAGCGACCTTCGTTCGCTTTAGTGAACGAGAGCGCCAAGAAGACTGGATACAAGGTCTTGAAGAAGCGTTTGAATACTTCGGCGGCGTCCCTAAAGAAGTTCTGTTCGATAATGCGAAAGCCATCATGATAGAGCGTGATGCTTATGGTGAAGGTGAACACCGCTGGAATCCAGCACTGCTCACCGCCGCCAAGAAATACAGTTTTAAACCAAGAGCCTGTCGTCCATATCGCGCAAAGACCAAAGGGAAAGTGGAGCGCTTTAACTCTTACTTGAAGAATAGCTTCGTCACTCCGCTTGCGGCGACACTCAAGCAGCACGGTCTTAAAATCACCGTCGATGTTCTTAATGGGCATATCGGCGCATGGCTAGAAACCGTCGCTCATCAACGAACTCATAGAACGACAGGTGCAAAGCCTCAAGTTCTCTTAGATGAAGAGCGCTTTATACTTCAGCTACTCCCATCGCCAACGCGCCCAGTCACAACCCTAACAATGAGTGATAATGTGGTGCCGCTGGAGAGCTTCCAGCACCCACTATCAACGTATGATGCACTGTTGGAGGTGCGACCATGAACCTTCAAATGAATCGCATTGAAGCTGCCTGTGCAGCGCTGAAGCTACAAGCTATCGGTCAGGAATGGCCGAGATTAGCAGAAGCCGCCAACCATCGTGAACTAAGTCTAGCCGATTACTTAGAGTCACTTCTGAACGCAGAGTTGGAAGCACGAGCGGAACGCACAAGAGCCACACTGACTAAGTTCGCCAGCTTTCCAATGAAAAAAACGTTCGATGACTACGACTTCAAGTTCGCAACAGGCGCTCCGAGAAAGCAGCTCAAAGAGCTAACAGGGTTGGCCTTCATCGAGCGAAAGGAAAACGTGGTGCTACTTGGGCCAAGTGGCGTTGGCAAAAGTCACCTTGCGGTAAGCTTGGGTCACATAGCGGTTCAAAAGGGTTTAAAGACAAGGTTCATCACGGCAGCAGACTTGATGCTTCAACTCTCCACTGCGAAAGCTCAAGGTAAACTTGAAAGCTACTTGAGACGCAGTGTTCTCGCTCCAAAGCTCCTTATCGTCGATGAAATCGGGTATCTACCGTTCGGCAGAGAGGAAGCGAACTTGTTCTTCAATGTCATCGCCAAGCGTTATGAGCAAGGCAGCATTATCGTGACTAGTAATCTGCCGTTCTCCCAATGGTCAAATGCGTTCGCCGACGATACGACCTTGACGGCAGCTTTACTCGATAGGCTTCTTCATCACTCGCACATCGTACAAATCAGCGGTGAAAGCTATCGATTAAAAGGAAAGAAGGCGGCTGGAACCATACCAACGGTTCTGGAAAACCTATCTGAAAGTAGAAGTTAATTACATGGGTGGGTCAGTTTTACTTCGGCGATAACGTCGATAAGTGGGTCAAATTTAAACTGGCGTTGACACTACTTAATAAAAAGCGGCTTACGTTCATTAGGCGAACAGATGCCGAGCAAGTTATCGACTTACTGCGCCTCTACCCTACAAACCTTAAAAAGCATCACCAATTCAACGGGCTATCAGGTACTCAGGCGATTAAACTGAACAAAGAGCTTGGATTACCGACACTCAGTGAAGAATCCGTCAAGGACTATAGCCAAAAGATGTCTGGCTTTTTTGAATGGTGTGTTCTCAATGAACTAACTGATATTAATCCATTCAAAGCCATCAGGTTTAAGAAGCAAAGAAAGGATAGTGCTGCCAAATCTGCGTACTCTACTGCCGATTTACATAAGTTGTTCAGCACTCCTGTTCATTGTGAGAAAGACTTTAGGCACCCCCATTACTACTGGCTTCCATTACTTGGATACTTCACTGGCGCCCGCCTCAATGAACTTTGTCAGCTTTACAAAGCTGATATATACAAAATGGAAGGAGTTTGGGTGATCCAAATTGATGATAGGTTTGAAGGGCAAAAACTGAAGAACTTAACCAGCCGCCGAATTGTACCAATCCATCAACGACTAATTGATATCGGGTTTATTGATTTTGTAACCTCAGTTCAACATGACCGACTATTTCCGGAGCTTAAGGACTCAAGGGATGGCTTCGGCAGTGCTGCTTCAAAATGGTTCGGCAGGTTCAAGACTCGGTTAGGTTTTGCGAAAGGACAGGACTTTCATTCATTCCGCCATACCGTTGCCACACAACTTAAACAGAAACAGGTGTCCCATATTGCTGCTGGAGCAATTCTCGGTCATGCCCAAAATAACATTACCTACGACCGATACGGGAAGGATCTGAACATTGAGCAAGTAATGACTGTCGTAAACCTGATTGATCCCCGCCCCCTAGATAAGGTGACAAACTATTCAACTGAGTGACCCTAGCTACCTCTTAAACAGTTATGTGGCTTTAATTTTGGGCGTGATTTCACGCCCCAAAAAAATAAACTCATTCGCTCATTATTTCAGTAATTATCTCAAAGTAACCAAATAAACAACTTAAAAACAACAACTTAAAAAACAAGTTGCAGTTAAACATGCATACATGTATGTGATTGATAGGTTGCTGGTTTTTTTTCTTTACGGGCATGAAAGACCTTCTTAGATTGATTGGAAAGCAATTGATTAATTAGGAACTATTATGAATTTATCCTCTTCTGTGGCACAAAGCTTACGCTCAAATTTCAGAGATAACGTAAATCTCGAAGCTATCCTCAGTCTTAAAATGCCAGTGCAACGCAGCCATAAGACACTAGAACCACTAACAGGTGTCGAACTACTAGATGCTTACACAGATTCACGTATCAAACTCGGCAAATCTAAGCTAAAAAACATCCAGCAAGATCATGAACTTCTTACGAGAGTATTGCACCTCATCGGCTTTGATGACTTAAACGAGCTTGATCGTTCAGGAGCTGAAAACGTTCGAGACGCCTTGAGCCACTATCCCACAAACGCAAAGAAACATTCTGAGTTTACGGGACTAACAGGGTACGACGTAATCTTCAAAAATGCTGCCCTGCCAAAGCCTAAACCATGCCTTTCCCTTACAACCGTCAAAGGGATAATCGAAAAGTTCTCTACTTTTCTTAACTGGAGCAAAGCTCATGGATACGTTAAGGACAATGTATTCTATCGACTTCCAAAAAAGAGTGAAAAAGGTGGAAAGAAACGCCTATGCTTTTCCGACCAACACCTTGCTGCCATTTTCAAAATGAAGGACTACAAATCACATAGCTACCTTCACCCTTATTACTATTGGGTGCCGCTATTGGGACGCTACACAGGGGCAAGGCTGAACGAAATCTGCCAACTAACCATTGATGACATACTGCAAGTAGATGGTGTCCAGTGTCTAAAGATTTGGGATAACGTCGAAGGGCAGAGTGTCAAAAATACTTCATCTATCAGGCTGATCCCTATTCATAATGAATTGATTGCAAAAGGCTTCTTAGCATTCGTAAATTCAAAGAGCAAAGGTCGCCTCTTCCCAGAGCTACCACTTATTAAAGGGTACTACTCACACAATGCTTCGAAGTGGTTTCAACGCCGTAGGGATTCATTGGGTTTAGGTAAAGGGTTAGATGCACACTCTTTCCGACACACGTTCATCAATGAGTTGAAACAGTTAGGTGTTTCTAAAGAGATTATAGAGTGCATTGTTGGCCATAAACATAATTCTGAGTCGTTTGATACCTACAGTGAGCAATACCGTCCTAGCATTCTGGCTCCTGTGGTAAATATGATTGATACATCTCATACAGAGAATGTGCTTCCTTATTTTTCTTTTTTAAATTAATAATTAAGAGGTAATTGAATGAACAATGACACAAACCGTGAATCTGATGGTTATATCTATAACTCTAGAAGAAATATCCGTACTAATTATTGTATAGAGCGGTTGTATAGCGATCAAAATAATAACTTTCTTGCCTTTATTTATTCTGTTGAATACAAAAACTCAGAAGGTAAATGGTGGAAGGCAGGTTCTCGCTGGGCTTTTAACTCTCTTGATACAGCCTTTATTTTAGATAATGGTTTTAGAGAATTCCCAAACACATCTAAATAACCGTCTAAACACTTAAATAATCACGATTATTCACCTTAACTTTTGGGTGAGTGGTTTCGATCACCCTAAATTTATCAACTTATTAATTTATCTATGAAAAATACTGTTATTTCATCCTCTTCAGAACATCAATTTATTTTTGGCAAACTACCATTTACAAGTGGTTCTTACGGTTATGATGACCCTGATTCGTGGCTTATTGATGATTTCATTCCAACTGAGTCATTTGGTGTTATTTACGGGCCATCAAGTACTCGTAAGTCATTCATTGCTATTGATATAAGTTGTGCCATCGCAACAAGTTCACAATGGCATAGTTACGACACTCTTGCTGGTGCCGTTATGTATGTTGCAGCAGAAGGAAAGAGAGGGATATCGAGGCGAGTTAAAGCTTGGGAATTTGCCACAGGAAAAAATGCAGAACACGTATATAAACTGGGGAAAAGTGCGTTCGTATCAAAACAATCAGTTAGGGATGACATTCTGGAGGCAGTTCACGACCTCGAAAGCACGAGGGGGGTCAAAATTGAGTTGATTGTTCTTGATACTCTTGCTCGTAATTTTGAGGGGGATGAAAACAATCCAGACGCAATGGGTAAATTTATACGAGGTTGTGACCTGTTAAAAGAAGCAACTAACGCATCAATTCTAGTTGTTCATCATTCTGGCAAAGATGTATCCAAAGGCAGCCGCGGTAGCTCAACACTTCATTGCGCATGTGATTATGAGTTTAGTGTTGCATATGATAAAAAAGCTAATTTGGTAACGTTAAGAAATACCAAACAGAAAGATGCACCAGAAGCACCAGACGTGGTTTTTAATTTTCAACCTGTAGAATTAGATATCTTTAATAAACAAGGTGAACCAGTCACCTCTCTCGCATCGCTGACGCCAGCAACGTTCAAAAACCAAAAAAACAGTACAAATGATGAAAACAACCCTCTGCTTAAAGCACTTCGTGATATTTTTGGGGGGAGCTGTACAAGGGAAGAACTACGTACACATTGCTTTCCTCCGAAAGACGGTGTGGCTGCCAATACAACCACTCAAAAATTCAAACGTGCCCTCACAGCACTGGTAGAAAAAGACCTTGTTTCAGTTCAGCAAAAGGGAGCAATGGCTAATCGAAGCGACATCATCACCGTCGTGGAATAGTTAGAGCTTTTCTAGCCCGCGTTTAATTAGATTGTATGAGGGGGTGACAGATGACGCACATATATATGTGCGTCATCTGTCACCCCCTCTCTGACTTCAACTATTTATTCTTACTGCCTTACCCTACATTCCTAAACGTCTCACATAGTCATTAAGTTCTTGAACTTTAGTCATTTACTATTTATAGTTCTGTACCGCCCTCTCAGGCTAATGGTGCGTTTGCTGTAAACTGAGATCATTTTTAAGTGCTTCATTTAATATTGCTACGACTAGATGCTGGTCATTGGCAAACCAACAAAATCAAACGCGGTGTGTCAAAAAATCCAGCATGATATCGAGGCCGTATGAACGTTAATGCTTATTCTCAATTTTCAGAACTCACTCCAGTACAGTTACTTTCAGTCTTTAAAGATGAGTATAGAACCATCGCCAAAGACAATCGCACATTATCTCTTAATCAAGGCTACCAAGCCCTAGCAAAGCACGCACAGTGCAATAGCCTTGAATCGATGAAGAGCCAGTCGATTATTCTAATTAAAGTCAGCGAATTTATTAACGCATTGATCGCTTGTGGCTTACCTGTTTCAAAAACCACTAATACCGCAAGGTTTGAAAGGCTACTAAAATGCGATGTGCTTTGCCCGCCTTTGAGCGGAGGCCTTTGTGTCGCAATCACTAATGATGGTTTAGTCCTTGAAACACCTTATCTAAGCAATCCTACTCCGTACATTGCTGGCTCTGAGATTTATCATTTGCAAATAGATATGGTTGATGGAGCTTGGCTTAGCAATGACGATTGGGTCAGTTTTGTGAACAACTTAGAAGATAATTTGGATTTAGATGGTGATATTCAGCAACAAGCTAGTGAACACTGGAGCGAAGTACATGCAGAAGAAAATGTACTAATCCTAGAACCCACTCCCGACTATGAAGAGATGGCGACTTGGTCTGAAGGTCGGTTCAGGCAGTTTGTTCTAGAACACTCTCTATATACACATGTAGATACTGTATACGACTTCTTCGACGAAGAACGCAAAAGGCAATTAGCTTAGCCCTAGAAAAAGGCTTCGTCCCTTTAATAAACGAAGCCTTTCCGGATATCTTAGATAAATATCCTAAGAGACAATTTAAACCTTGATAACGAATACCTCGTTTACCATCACTTCACTCCGCTCAACATATCGAAGATAACCCGCGCAAATTGCTTGGTTTTGTTCGGATCAGACAACAACTGCATCATCTGCTCCTGATGTGCTTCGTTACTATTCAAAATCGCATCATCAATCGCACGTGGGAAGTCGCCCAGCATGGCTTGCTCACGCGTGTTATTGGCGATTTGACTCATAACTGTTTCGTTCTCTGTGAGCTTGTCACGCACCGTAAAGGCATAATTGATCATGTCTTTGTCGGTTAGGTTGTCGGTAACAAACACCTCGTTCAATCGCTCAATTATGTGAGAGAGGAACTCTTCTTTCTTATCCTTTGGCTTGGCAGTGCCAACATCGTTGCTTGGGTGCAACTTGTACTCTGGCGTATTCTCTTGAAGCTGAATGTCCTGCTGACGGATCTTCGACAGACGATAGTGGCTCATCACCACATTACCGAGGTCAAGTTCATCCTCTTCAATCACCTTCTCGCGCAGCATTGGGCGAAGGTGGCGTGCATACAGGCTCAGTTTCTCTAGCTCTTTGTCGTCATAATCAACAATCTGCGACATAAACTCATAGAAGCGCACAAAACTACCTAAGTCTTTCTTGAAGATCTCTAGGCGGTCTTTCTCCTGTTTGCACTCTTTGAAGGTGTTTTCTGCATTAGCGATTAACACTGCATCGCCTGTTTTCTTGGTACGTTCAAACACGTTTTTAGCGTGAATGTATGCTTCTACCGAAGAAGTATAACGCTTGCGCCAACGGTCTATCGCTGGCTTGCAGATATTACTGATAGCCGCATTAGATTTGTTCTTAGTAAAGAAGGCATCAACGAATTGATCTACCTCCGACCATAAGAAAATACCGCTAGCACGCAGTTTCTCTGATAGGTCGAAAATCTTGTCAGGGTCAGTGACATCCTCAAGCTCTGCCACTTGATAATAAGGCTGGAAAGCATCAAGAATATCTTGCGGGTCGTTGTAGAAATCGAGCACGAAAGTGCCACATTCTGCTTTCCCCGGATAGATACGGTTGAGGCGAGAAAGCGTCTGCACACACTCAACACCAGCGAGCTTCTTATCTACATACATTGCACAGAGTTTCGGTTGGTCAAAGCCTGTCTGGAACTTGTTGGCAACCAACATCACTTGATAGTCATCGGTGTTGAAGGCTTTGCGCATCTCACGACCTTTAAGATCAGGGTTCATGTTGTGCTCAGTAAATTTCTGATCCATAAACGCCGTGCTGTCTGGGTCGGCGGCATTAAATTCCACTTCTCCAGAGAACGCGACCATCGCACGAATCCCCGCATAACTATTTTCTGCCACGTATTTATCAAAAGCCAACTTGTAGCGTACTGCTTCTTTACGAGAACTAGTAACCACCATCGCCTTAGCTTGACCACCTAATAAACCCATCACGTTCTTTTTGAAGTGCTCAACAATCACCTTCACTTTCTGCGAGATGTTGTGATCATGCAGGCGCACCCAGTTGTTGAGTTTCAGCTTAGCTTTGCCTGCATCAACCTCTTTATCTTCCGCTTCCAGCTTCTGTTTGAGCTGATAGATAACTTTGTAGTTAGTGTAGTTTTTCAAAACATCAAGGATAAAGCCTTCCTCAATCGCCTGACGCATGGAATATATATGGTAAGCCACTGGCAAGTTACGTTTAGAAGCTGGTTGCTCTGGGTCAGGTCTGCGCCCAAACAACTCCAAAGTTTTTGGCTTTGGTGTGGCGGTAAAGGCGTAGTAACTCAGGTTGGCACTGCCTCGACGAGCCGCAACGGTAGCATCAAGAATATCCTCTGAGGAAAGCTCGGTGTCATCATCGGCTTCATCCGTCATCAACACTTCTTTGAGCTGGCGAGCCGTTGCACCTGTTTGTGACGAGTGCGCTTCATCGGCAATAATGGCGTAACGACGCTCTTTCAGTGACGTTGAGTTCTCAATCGCTTTTAACACATGCGGGAACGTTTGAATGGTCACGATGATGATAGGCTGAGAGGTTTCCAGTGCCGATGCCAGCTTCTCTGATTTCGAGCCATCACCTTCTTTACGGTTGATGCGCCCCACCACGCCATCTGCATGTTCAAACTGATAGATGGTATCTTGTAGCTGATCATCCAGAACGGTGCGGTCAGTGACCACAATCACCGAATCAAATTGCTTGTTGCCGTTAGCGTCATGCAAGGTCGAAAGTTGGTGCGCTGTCCATGCAATCGAGTTGGATTTACCCGAACCTGCACTGTGTTGGATCAGGTACTTATTGCCATTGCCCTCTTCAATTGCGGCATTAACCAGCTTGGTTACCACATCCCACTGGTGGTAACGCGGGAAGATCAGGGTTTCTTTCTTGGTTTTACGCCCCTCCCAATCTTCCTTTTCTTCAATTTGAAGGTGGATAAAGCGCCCGATGATATTGAGCAGGTTGTCTGGGGTTAACACCTCATTCCACAGGTAATCAGTAGCGTAGCGACTTTCATCTTCAGGAATATCATTGCCCTTGCCGCCATCGTGTGTACCTTTGTTAAATGGTAGGAAGAAGGTATTTTCACCCGCCAGCTTAGTTGCCATGTAGACTTCATACTGACTTACCGCAAAATGCACTAAGGCACCGCGTTTAAAGCTCAAAAGCGGCTCTGGCTTTTTAGTGGCAGGGTCTTTCGGTAAACGAGTGAGTTTGTACTGCGCAATGGCATTTTCTACCGCTTGTTTGAACTCAGATTTCAGCTCAAGAGTAGAGACGGGCAAGCCGTTAACGAACAACACCAAGTCAATGCGCCATTTCTTAGCTTGCTTGCCTGTCGCGTCGAATTCCGCTTGCGTTGCATACGGGCTGTAAACCAGCTCTGGCACAATACGGCAGATGTTTTGCTGATAACGCGCCAAGGTTTCAGGGTTGAGGTTATGCTCTGGCTTAAACTGACACAATTCAAAACGGGCATTGCGGATTTTCAAACCATGACGTAACACGCCCAAAGTGCCAAAGGTACGTGACGCACGATCAGTGGCGTTCTCATCGGCTTTTTTTAGCTGAGTCACCAAGGCATCGAGAAAGTGGCGCTCTGAGTCGGTCGGGAAGACTTTGCAGAACTTCTCCCACTCTTTCGGCTGCGTCTGTTTGATAAAGGTCAGCACGTCCGCTTCATACAATGCCGATTCGCGGTTATAGCCCTCTCCAGTGCCTTGCACCCAGCCATTAGCCACCATCTGCCTGATGATGTCGTCCTGAAATACCCGTTCTTGTGTAGTGTCTTTCATAACCTTTCTTCTTATTCTTTTTCTGCCAACAAATTCGCAAAAGCCACTCTGCTTTCTCAGCGAGAGTGGCAATAAATTTAGGCGGTTTGCTCCAACGCTTGATCTTGAGGTTTTGCTGCCTTCCAGTTGCGTACGTCAATTTTGCCTGTGACCGCGGCTGAAATTAGAGCGGTTCGGCGTTCTTGCATTAACGCGATAGCCTCTTTGCATCTTTTCTCAATCGAATCATATTGATTAAGTAAGCCATCCAGATATTGGACAATCTCACGTTGTTCATCGTACGCAGGGAAAACCGCCTTTACTGCACCAATTCGATCCACATTCAAGTTTGCTTGCGTGCTTTGCGTCGATGTCTGCTCTAGTGCTGGCAGTGCTGCCATAAAGCTATATCGAAGAAACTCTATATCAAGGTCGGCATAGGGCTTAAAACCAACAACACTATCAGGCGCATAAGCCTTAAAACCCAGTATTGCGGTATCACCAATATTTGCAGCAATAGCCATCATCAAGGTGCCAGCAGGGAACAACTGGCTAACTTCTTTACCTTTCTCGTTCAGCGTTTGACTATAGCTAGTGATCATTTTGCCAGCTCTAGCAACATCGCCTGTTTGAATAAAAGGATAATCACCATCATAAAACGCAGGATCATTGCGAGGACGATGCCCAAATTTTCCACGATATATCTTACAAGCATAACGATAGCTTTTAGTCACCCAATGCTCGGGCACTTCCCCTAACCACTCCACACCAGAATCTTTCATTGGTGCGTGTGGGTTAAATCCTTTGGTTACCGCATGGCTGATCACCGCTTGGCGCTTCTCTTTCAGCAGCTTAATCAGTTGCTGCTGCTTTTCGATCAAGGTGTCAATCTTGGCGGTTTCGTGATCGAGGAAGTTGGCGATTTGGGTATCTAACTTGCTATTCGGTCGTGGAATTGGAAAGTTATTGATATTTTCCTGAGTCATGGTTGGCATTCCACTACCAGTGTTATTTACATCTATTTTTGCCTTTATCAGTGAAGAGTTAAACAGATAAGCTAAGAACCTTGAGTCAATAGTAGTATTCTTAATTAAAGCCATTTGAGGGTTAATTGTCATAGGGGAATCTACGTCCGTAACAATTGTTGACTTACCATAGGTAGACCCTGTTTTGACTAAAAGGACATCATTCTTCTCCACCATGATCTCTGGAGATTCGTAATACTTTTGCCAACTTAAAAAAGATGTCTTCGCTAAAGTAAATTTATCACCAACTATGTTTGAAGGACTCAGAACGATAGCTCCTTCACCTTCACCGACGATGTCATTTACGGTATACCCTCGAAAACCAATCCTGCCAAAAATCGATGCCACATACTTTAATCGCGTCACTTGCCAATCTAAGGGAATATATCCAACCCAATCAACTTCAGAATCTTTATACTCTGGATACGCCTGATACTTGCCCATTACGAATGCACCTCTTGCAGTAACTTCATAATGTCGGCACTGACTGCATCCAAATCGGCATCAATCGCTTCCAGCGCACGCGGTGGCTGATAAACATAGAAATGGCGGTTGAACGGGATCTCATAGCCCACCACACCAATTTCACTGTCTTTGTCATCACGCTTATCCGCGTTAATCCACGCATCGGCAACATGTGGTTGTACTTCGCGCTTGAAGTAGCTTTCAATCAAGGTTGATGTACTGACGCTTGGATCTAGCGGCACGTTCTCGTTATCACGCAGGTCGCCATCCTGTTGGAACTCAACGACCTTACCTTTGTACTCAAAAGCACCGTAAAGCGGCTGTGCGTCTTCTTTCAGCACTTTCTTGATCACAGGCTCGGCGTCTTGGTTCTTCCACGTTACCGCATCAATAAATTGTTTCTTCTGCTTCGCATCAAATTTTATGCCTGTGGCCTTGAATGCGCCCTTCAGCGTCAGTTCAAACTGGTTAAAGTCGTCGGATTGCTGCGCCTTTCCACCCAGTTTGTCGCCAACCGCAACTTGCAGGGCTTTGGCATTATCCATCAACGCTTTTTGGCTTAGCCACAGCTTGCTATCCAGTACATCTTTGATTTGCTTTTCTTTCATCTCTGGGAAGTCGGCTTTGATCAAGACACGAACTTCTTTTTCCACATCAGTTAGTGAGCCGTACGAGTCTTCCGTCCACTCTGAGCCAAACTGCTCGTATACAGTCTGCATTACGGCATTAAATGGCTTAGGTGCAAAGCGCAGTGATTCCACCGCTTCATCGGTAATTTGTGCAGACAGGCGCAGTGGACGTTCTATGGTTAGTCGGCGGTAGCCAAACTGATAAGTATCAAAAATCTTGCTGGAGAAGTGTTTTTGGTTGTCCGTCACACCATCTTTGGTCAAGGTGTCGATTTCTTCAAAGTCACCAAAGTTCTTCGTGATAGTGCGAATTTCGTCATCAGTTAAATAGTGACGCTTAGAACCTAATGACTTACGCATTTTCGTGCTTAAATTAGCGCCATTAATCAATTGCACTTTGCCTTTACGTGCAGGGTCTTTTTTATTGCTCAGTACCCAAACGTAGGTCGCAATACCTGTGTTGTAGAACATATCGGTAGGCAGCGCAACAATCGCTTCAAGTAGATCAGATTCAAGGATGTAGCGACGAATTTCACTCTCACCACTACCTGCACCACCAGTAAATAGTGGTGAACCATTAAGGATGATGCCAATACGACCACCATCCGTGACTTGGTTATCAACGTTTTTCTTGTCACGCATCTTGCTGATAAGGTGCATCAAGAACAACAACGAACCATCAGAGACTCGCGGCAAGCCTGCGCCAAAGCGTCCATCAAAGCCTTTTTGCTGGTGCTCGTCTTTGATTTCACCTTCAATCTTTTTCCAATCAACACCAAACGGCGGATTAGATAGCATGTAGTCAAACTTATCGGCTGGTAGCTGATCATTCGATAGGGTGTTACCCAGTTTGATACGGCTAACATCTTGCCCTTTGATCAGCATATCCGCCTTACAAATAGCGTAGGACTCTGGGTTTAGCTCCTGACCAAACGCACGCATTACCGCTTTCGGGTTAAGTTCGTGTACGTATTCCATACCAGAAGAAAGGAAGCCGCCTGTACCCGCTGTTGGGTCATAGATGGTGCGAATGATGCCATCTTTAGTTAAGGCTTCGTCGTCTTCCATAAACACCAAAGAGGTGGTCAGGCGCACGATGTCACGCGGGGTAAAATGCTCACCCGCAGTTTCATTTGAGCTTTCCGCAAAGCGGCGGATCAACTCTTCAAATACCAAACCCATATCGTGGTTAGAAATGCTATTTGGGCTAAGGTCGGTGGTGGCAAACTTCTTCACCACTTTGTAAAGCAAGTTGGCATCTTCCAGCAGCCCGACAAATTCATCGAACTTGAAATGCTCGAAGATCTCACGCGCATCTTTAGAGAATGACTGTACGTACTTCTCAAGGTTCGCCTTGATGTTGCTCTGCCCCATCTTGCCAAGGTTCATTGGCGAAGTGTTGAAGAATGACAAGCCATCAAGTTGTGCTGGTAATTGCGTTGCACGCAGCAAAAACTTTTCTTGCGCCTCTTCTGGCAAGTTCATCGCTTTGATTCGCTCATACTCTGTAACTACAGCACCTTTGCTTGGCTCGAGCACACACTCAAGACGACGAAGTAGAGTAAACGGCAGGATCACGCGACCATATTGAGATTGTTTGAAATCACCGCGAAGCAGGTCAGCCACCGACCAGATAAAGGCCGCGGTTTGGGAGAAGTTGTTGTTAGTCATTTAAACAGTCTCTAATTAGTTCTTCTGGGAGAAATTTGTAGGTTTCAACATTTGGATATGGGCAGACAAAGCGAAGTTTATCCTCAACGGTGTCGCTATAGAAGTAGAACCCCATAATCTCACTATTTTGTACCGTCTCACTCATTGTTAACAGCGGAAACAGCTTTGTGACAGTTATACTTTCTTCCTGATTCAAGTCGCCTTGAGCTAGATAAAGCTGGTCAGCAATCATAGGCTCTGATGTTTTAATTCTTGCGGTTCTGGCAGGGTTCACACCAAGACCTTTTAGGACTTCGACTTCGTAAATGAATACTTTGCCATCAAACTTTGCCTGAATAGGCTTAATTAGAGCTGTAATTTCAAAGAATGATCTTAACGCACTTTGCATTTTCTCATTTAACGTCTGTATTGTTGCTTTAGCTTTGCGTACGAGCTTAGCTGAAGGTAGTCCTCGATGAGAGATATCATTTCTAAGGTCTGTAGCATTCGATAGTAATTGTGTAATTTCATCATGACAAAGTGAAGCAACTAAGGTTTTCGAGTCAGGAAAATAAACAGCATGTTCACGCAACCGATTGTGACTAAAAGCCATTGTTAGGCTTTTTAGACTTTTCGAACTGTAAAGAATCTTTTTGGGTGGTGATCTATATCCAAAAACAACCGAAACCAAATACAAGCCCAAGTATTCATAAAACTTGATAAATGCTTCAACTCTTTCACGTTCATTAAACTTTGACTCAGCGAGTTCCCAAAGGATAGCGAGTGGGGTTGGCAACATAGAAGAAAATTCTTGTTCATATCGACTAGCAACGCTTTGGTAAGGCAGTATTTGCTCTTGTGCTGTCTGAAGGTCACTGAATGCTGACTTTTTCAGCAACTCTACCCTTGTGAGCACAGCGTCACACTCGAACCATAGGTCAATCAATGCTGATTGGTTTGCAATTTGCGGTACTGATATTCGCGTGTTTAACCACAAGGACATAGATACATATTTCAATGAGGTCGAAGACATGAAATTGCTATCGAGCCAGTCATTACCCTCTTCTTGCTGTAGAAATATGTTGTAGAAATCCGCTAAGAGAGTATTAGGCAGCAAATCAAAACGTGTGGGTCTTAAAGCTTTTCTCTTTTCGTTAAGATTAGAATACTCCACAATCTTTCCAGACGTGCTATCAACTACATAGAGTCCCTTTTCATTGACTTGTACTACATCTTTGAGTCGAACAAGCTTCCCTTTTAACAGTCCATCTCGTGAATAGCTTCTTTGGAAATAAGAACGAAAGTTAATCTCGTAGCCAACCACACCAACTTCTCGATCTTGCTCGTCTTTAAATTCTGTATTAATCCAAGCATCTGGCGCAGAGGGATGAAGCTCCGTTTGATAATAGCGTTCAATAATGTCTGAGGTGCTAACGCTAGGGTCTAGAGGCATATTTTCATGATCGCGAAGCTCTATATCTGGTTTGAACTCTACAAATTTACCTTGTAACTCTTTGACTTCCCCGCTATACGCGAAAGAGCCATACTTAGGTTGTGCTGCTTGTTTAACCTCTCCCTTAATAACAGGCTTCGCTGTTTGGTTTTTCCATGTGATAGCATCAATAAGTTGTCTCTTCTGCTTGGCGTTGAAATTGATGCCTGTGCTCTCAAACGCACCTCTAAGAGTCAACTCAAACTGGTAAAAGTCGTCGGATTGCTGCGACTTTCCACCCAGTTTGTCACCAACCGCAACTTGCAGGGCTTTCGCCGCATCCATCAGGACTTTTTGATTGAGCCACAGCTTGCTATCCAGTACATCTTTGATTTGCTTTTCTTTCAGATCTGGGAAGTCTGCTTTGATCAGCGCTCGTACTTCGGCTTCCACTTCAATTAGTGAGCCGTATGAGTCGTCATTCCACTCAGTGCCAAACTGATCAAAGACAGCCTGCATCACGGCATTAAATGGCTTAGGGGCAAAACGTAGTGACTCCACCGCAGCGTCGGTGATTTGCGCAGACAAACGCAGCGGGCGTTCGATGGTCAGGCGACGGTAGCCAAACTCATGGGTATCAAAAATCTTAGCTGTTAGTGGTTTGCCGCTTTCTGTCAGCATATCGGTTTCAACAAACTCACCAAAGTTCTTGGTGATGGCGTGAATTTCATCATCTGTCAGGAAGTGACGCTTAGAGCCAAGTGACTTACGCATTTTGTGGCTTAAGTTGGCACCATTGATAAGCTGCACTTTGCCTTTGCGCTCTGGGTCTTTCTTGTTGGTCAGTACCCAGACGTAAGTCGCAATACCTGTGTTGTAGAACATATCGTTTGGTAGCGCGACAATGGCTTCAAGTAGGTCAGCTTCTAAGATATAACGACGAATTTCACTTTCGCCGCTACCTGCGCCACCAGTGAACAGCGGTGAGCCGTTAAGGATAATGCCGATACGACCACCATCAGTGACTTGGTTATCAACATTTTTCTTGTCACGCATCTTGCTGATAAGGTGCATCAAGAACAGCAGCGAGCTATCAGATACACGCGGCAAGCCTGCGCCAAAGCGTCCATCAAAGCCTTTTTGCTGGTGCTCGTCTTTGATTTCACCTTCAATCTTTTTCCAATCCACACCAAACGGCGGGTTAGACAGCATGTAGTCAAACTTGTCGGCGGGCAGTTGGTCATTTGACAGAGTGTTACCCAGTTTGATGCGGCTAACATCTTGCCCTTTAATTAGCATATCTGCCTTACAGATAGCATAGGACTCTGGGTTTAGCTCCTGACCAAACGCACGCATCACCGCTTTCGGGTTAAGCTCGTGCACGTATTCCATGCCAGAAGAAAGGAAGCCGCCTGTACCCGCTGTTGGGTCATAGATGGTGCGGATGATACCATCCTTGGTTAGGGCTTCGTCGTCTTCCATAAACACCAAAGAGGTGGTCAGGCGCACGATGTCACGCGGGGTAAAATGCTCACCAGCGGTTTCATTCGAGCTTTCCGCAAAGCGACGGATCAACTCTTCAAACACCAAGCCCATATCGTGGTTAGAAATACTGTTTGGGCTAAGATCGGTGGTGGCAAACTTCTTCACCACTTTGTAAAGCAGGTTGGCATCTTCCAGTAAACCAACAAATTCATCGAACTTGAAGTGCTCAAAGATTTCACGCGCATCTTTGGAGAATGACTGCACGTACTTCTCAAGGTTCGCCTTGATGTTGCTTTGTCCCATCTTGCCAAGGTTCATTGGCGAGGTGTTGAAGAATGACAAACCATCAGGTTGTACTGGTGATTGCGTTGCACGCAGCAAGAACTTTTCCTGTGCCTCTTCTGGCAAGTTCATCGCTTTAATACGTTCATGTTCAGCAACCACAGCATCTTTGCTTGGCTCAAGCACACACTCAAGACGACGAAGTAGAGTAAACGGCAGGATCACGCGACCATATTGAGATTGTTTGAAATCACCGCGAAGGAGGTCAGCAACCGACCAGATAAAGGCAGCGGTTTGGGAGAAGTTGTTGTTAGTCATTGTAAACAGCACAATTGAAAAAATTGTGCTGATTGTACCTCACCACTCTCCAAGTCGCAGCGACATACAACAAAAAAGCACCTTTGCAGGTGCTAAAGATCAGAACAATTATGAACAATATCTAGCCTTTATACTGAGGAACACTGTCAAGCACGCACTTAGATAGCAACTCTAAAATCTCATTGACTCGCTGTTCTCTCTCTTCTCTTAATTGTTTGAAATTTGCCATAGTTAACTCCAGTGGCTCATTCTCAATAACAGCCTCCAAATTAAATGCCTCTTCAGCATTCTTAGCGACTTTCTTAATCCAGCTGGATTTATAAGCATAAGATTCATCATGCTCACTTAAAAAGCCTGCTTTTTTTGCCTTTTTGATTACTTGTTCTTCAAGAGTCGTTGATTCGAACTTTTCTAGTTCAATGACATAGCCGATAAGATCGGATGATGGGATAGGATTGTCCATAGTGTTTTTTATAAGCATAAAAACTATTTTAAGCTGCTGCAAATTTATGGCTGCTTTCAAAGGGGGAGTCAAGAGGGGAACCCACTCTTGCCAGTGGGACAACATAAGAACGAAGTGAGTTGTCCTATCTGGAACCGCAAAAAATCTTTGATGTTTTTGCTCAGTTATTTGCAAGTGATGGAAATTATTTCTAACCTTCTAAAAAACACATCAGATGATTAAAAATTTCACTCTTATCAGTCAGCCTGTGAAGCTCCAAAGTGATGGTGTAATGATGCGCGAGCGTTATCTACTGAGCGAACAACACGCTAATCACAAACATAGTGACGCACTTATCTCACTGATTGGTTGTGCTGAAACATCCCACCGAATTGCTCTAGCAGGCGAGAAGTTTAGGCTTGAACAACAACTCAAACCCAAGGGCGGGCGGCCGCTCTCTAGCTACGCCATGGAATTTTGTTTGACGCTGCCGAGAGGCCATAGACCGTCTATTGAGCAATGGCAATCCATTACCAGCGATTGCTGCATCAAACTGGCTAAATACTGCAAGCTGACAAAAGCTGAGTTCGCACAGTATCGACAGCAGATCCGCGCTGTATTACACCAGCAAAACCAAGAAGGGCAAAAAGGCACTGGTGATCATGTCCACCTAATCATTGGCAAAGTGGTTCGTGGACGCGTTTTGATGGAGCTGCAAAAAAAGGGCGCGACAAAACTCTTGAAGCAAACTTTCAACCATGCGGTTTTGCAACATGTCGGCATAGATTACCGGAGCTATGAACCAATTGAAAAAGAGAAAGGACGACGGTTGAGTACTTGGCAGTATCAATATGAAAAAGCCAATCAAGCTTTAGAAATCGAAAAACTGATTAAGAAGATGCAAAGTCAGTTTGATAAATGGCTCAAGGCTAAAGAAGAGCACAATAATAGGCAGCAACACCGACAAAAAAACCGACTGTTAAAAACGTATGAAGAGTTGAAATTGAGAAAGTTATCACCTCTACAACAAGAAAAATTAGAAAAAATAAAACAAAAAATAAAATAAAACTTATGCCTTATTACAATGGAAGATGGCACCGCTATTCGGAAGCTGAAAGACGCGAATATGGTCGCCAACAAAGAGAAATTTACCGCCAAGCATGGCACGAAAAGTGGGTATCAAAAACAGGGCTGAAAGAAGAGCGGAACTGGACAGACACAATGATAAAAACCTTTCTTGAAGGAAAGTCTGAAAGTGCAGGTAAAATACAAGCTTATAAACGCACGCTGATAACAAAAGTCGAGAAAACGAAAAAATTTCAAGTGGCAATGGCTGAGCGTGTTGCTAGACAGAAGAAAAAGAAAGTGTAAATGTAAAGTAAAAACCTCAGTTCAACTCCCAAACAGGGAGCTGAACTGGCGTCCTTAACTTAGGATAATAGGCTTCCATATTGATACTGGCTTCATATGGTACTAAGATAAGGTACTAAAGGGTTATTTTCAAAAACCACAAACACCCTAACCTATTGAAGTAACTGTTTTTTAAGGCAGTTGAAGGTGAGTCCCGCCAGCTCCACCAAACGTTTGGAAAAGGCCACCTTCGGGTGGCCTTTTTTGTATCAACTAAAATAGTCTCTTTTTTCAAACATTCATGCTTTCTGAAATCTTACTACATGGATTACCGCATACCTTTGGCCCATGTAGGTTTACAAACTCGTTGAGTATTAATCAGTAAACAAGAAGTTCATAAGTACTAATCAAAAAGGCAGAGAGCATGGTACTAAAAGCCCTGCAACTTAAAAGTCTTCTGCTTACCTATCCTTTCTAAGAGATAACTAGATCTAAGTCTAAAGTCTATACTCATCTCCCTCGATGAATTGCTTGATGCATTCATTGTTAGTCCCTACTCGCTTGTTTCATTACAACTCTATCGATGTAATGACTACAAATAGTAGTTACCAAAAAATAATGTAATTCTAATCACAAAGTTAACCTTAGATATTGAATAGAAACACAACATATATAGATTTTTAAATTTCAAAATGAAAGTATTGTTGTGAAAAATTAAGTTACTGGAATTATTACAGTCATATTAGTGAGCATTGTAATGAATTTTGAAGAAAGCAAATTGAATGACGAACACGTTAATCAATACACACCGCAAATCAATGGTGTGTTAACAAAGAAAGGAAAACCCCTTAGTAGCCTGAAGGTTAGCCTTAGTATTGGTTTAAGCACGTCAGGGAAATCAATAGACTTATCAACATTCACAGACAGTACTGGTCGCTTTGAGTTTTCTCCAGTCTATGAAAATAAAAACATCATAAGCACTCCTCTTATTGAACACTATGTAACTATTGTTTTAGTCGCAGAACTCAGCAATGATGAAAGTACTATTATTTGGGAAGGAAGCTTTGATGGTTATAAAATAGAGGATTACGTAAAAAATAACATGGCTAACCTTGCTTGTGACACTGAGAACCCTCTTAAGTACTTTGCTTTTTCAATTGATGATGAAGAAAACGATGACTACTACGTAAACAGCCAATGTAATTTATTTGGTTATATAGACTCTGACTTATATGGAAATTAAACAATGCACTCATGATACAACTCCAGTTCCTATGTCTCCTCTTTGGCCATTTATTTACGGGGGATATTGAGTATCGGTTAGCAGGAGGTTCTGGTATCGACTTCCACGCTCATGGACTAGGAAAAAAATCTGTTCCGGGTTATGTCAATACCGCTACAAGTAATGAGTGGTCGGCACTACAACCCAAATCTCAAGCTTACCTAGAACGCAACGTATTTCTTGACTTCAACAATAGATATAATGCTCGGATGACTGATGGTTGGGTAAGTAAAATAGTCTCTTCAATTTTGACCTTATTAAGAATTTCAGGTCTGGGTCATATAATACAACAAATAGCAACTGTAGGCCTTACTGCTTGGGATCAACTAGCTAAAGCTATGGCGTACATCTCAAAACTAAAAAACGAGTATACAGAACACGTTCGCGGTATTTTAGGTCACATGAATGTAATGTCAGGTAGCGCAGCGATCGACCTATCGAGTATTACTTATAGAGTGATAAAACTTTGTTTTTCGAGACTAGTAAGAAGGTTAGATAGTCATGTTAGAAATGCTCTAAATATAGTAGAGTGACAGTAAAAGGCACGAACAATTATTCTAAAAAACGCTCTATTATCCTCAACTAGATTGAGTTCAGAAAAAGCGAAGCTATTTAGGCTTCGCTTTTTATTAGGGCTTAGAGTTGTTAACAATATTAAAATCTATATTCCACACCTAGTGATGCTTGGTTAAAGTCTGTTTCCGTGTTTGCACCGTTCGCGACATTCTCCGCATTGAGTTCTACGTCGTACCACATATATTCTGCGTTAACTAAGAAGTTATCAGTAACTTTAAAACCCACACCGGCACCAGCGAATACACCTTCATCATCTTTGTTGCCTTGGAAGCCCGTAACGTTGTAATCCGTCGAGTACCACATTTGACCGCCTTTTGCGTAAAGGTCGACACGATCAGCAATGGGAGCGGTAACTTTTAGAGCCGCTGTATAGCCGTCCGTTTCGGCATTTGCTAGGTTATTACCATAGCTACCGAAATCAATGTAACCACCTTCCAACGCTAAGTAAGGATTAAAACGGTAACCAACTAAACCTTGAATAACATCGCTGTCATCATCAAAGTCATCTTGTCCATCAACTTTTAAGTAACCGTAGTTGGCGCCAACATATACACCATGATCGTTGGAGTCCGCAGCATGTGATAAAGTACTAAACGTTGCTAAAGAAAAAAGGCTAATCAAAGTAACAACATTGCTTTTCATTTCGTTCTCCTAATATAAGTTCCATTGAAGGTTCGAATAGTAAAGAGCAAATGCAATGCCAACTTTAAATTAATGAAAAATATATTTAATTTTATAGAATACTGACAATCCTCTAAAGAACGCCGAACAAAAACAGAAAAAACGATCTGTCTGTTTACTTTATATAAACAATACTAAATTGAGGTTAATCGATGATGTGAAAAAGATTCTTGTTAATTTGTAGATTTTTCAAAGAAATTAAATAAACATCTAAAATACTCTTGTAGATTAATCAGTCAAAAAACGCTTAGCTAGTTTTTATAAGAAAGGAAGCTAATCACACATACGTTGCATCTTACTTTGCTTCAAGCCGTGAATACTCTACTCTTTGCCTAAGCAGAGTTTAATGGAACTGAAGTATGTTAAAAGGCAGTGAATACCCTTCTATTCGAGCATTAAGGACGTTTGTCGCGGTCTCTAATTACCTCAGTTTCTCTAAAGCAGCGGATGCCCTATGTATTACGCAAAGCGCAGTAAGCAAACAAATCGCATCGCTGGAGCAATTGGTGGGTTTACCTTTAATACAAAGAAGGGCGAGTGGTATTGAGTTAACCGAAGAAGGCAAGCGTTATCTGCCGCAAGTCACAGAAGCTTTGGAGCTTATTCAGCATGCAACTGCCAACTTAATCCAGTCAGATTCAAAGCAAGAATTACTCACCGTGGACGTAACCCCTTCTTTTGCCAGTCTTTGGTTGATACCTAATATTGATGACTTCCACCAGCAACATCCTAACATCCGAGTAAGAGTCTGTACCGGGGATGGGAACGTCAAAGATTCGAGCAACGAAAGTGACTTACATATTCGCTGCCTTCCATTATCCACACATTATGAATACAGCCACTTACTGTGCGAAGAAACATTGTTATTAGTCGGTTGCACAAATGCTCCTGCAATTGAGAGTGTGCACGCTGTTAGTAATTATCCGTTTATACCTCAAATCACTCGCCCTCAGCTATGGGAGCAATTTAAAACGGCACATGCAGTAGAATCAACCGTTACCTATCACTCTGTAGGCTTTGAACATTTTTACCTAGCTTACGAAGCCGTCAAAATGGGAAAAGGACTCGCCTTACTTCCTGATTTTATGGCGCAGAATTCTATTTTAAGAGGGGATATCCAACATATTCTCAACCTAACTTTACAGAGTGGTTATGGTTATTACGTGATGATCCCGAATTATCGCCTATCGGCTAAGAAAGTGGCGGCGTTTTACGAATGGTTGAAGAGCAAACTAAGCTAATATTGTTTTCTTGAAATGCTTTTGGTAAACCAAAACAACTCAAAGACTTCAGTATCTGTCTGCTCCAAATTGTGGCATTCTCATTAACACTGTTTCAAAAGGATAAATGGATTGAAAGATATGGACAGCAATTCGCCCAAACTCTCATTACGTACCATTGAGCCAACGGATTACCCTGAGCTTGCAGAACTAATGGACTTAGTGTTTCCTGATGTTGGCGGCTCATGGCCACGGCTGACTATTATGGATCTCATTCATCAGTTTCCTGATGGCCAAATCTGTATTGAAGATAACGGCAAAATAGTCGGTGCAGCATTAACCATTAAAGTGGACTACAACCGCTTTTCTCTTCCTCATCTATATACCGACATCATTACCGAAAACAACGTCATACAGAATCAAGTAACCGGTGATGCAATGTATGGTCTCGATGTATTTGTCCACCCGGACTATCGAGGGCTACGTTTAGGTCGACGTTTGTATGATGCGCGTAAAGAGCTTTGCCGTAGTAAAAACTTCAAAGCAATTTTAGCCGGTGGCCGCATCCCGAATTACCACAAATATGCTGACGAATTGAGCGTGGCTGAATACATCGACAAGATAAAACGCCGTGAGCTTCACGATCCTATTTTGTCTTTTCAGCTTGCAAATGACTTCGATGTAAAGCGTATTATGCGTGGTTACTTGCCAGAGGATAGTGCTTCTAAAGGCTACGCAACTCTACTGGAGTGGGATAACTTTTTCTACGAAGAGGATATTCAATCCGTACACGATGTAGAAAAAACACTGATTCGGATTGGTGTCGTCCAGTGGCAAATGCGCGCGATGAATGACCTGGAGGATTTGCTCGATCAGGCTGAGTTCTTCATCTCTTCTCTTGCGAACTATAAAGCCGATTTCGCCCTATTCCCTGAGTTCTTTAACGCACCGCTGATGGGCTTGCAAAACGACAAAAATTCCGTTGAAGCAATCCGCTTTTTGGCTAGCTTTACGGAAGAGATCAAAAACCGTTTCTCGCAGATGGCAGTCACCTACAACATCAACATTATTGCTGGCAGTATGCCCGTCATCGAAGATGGCAAGTTGTATAATGTGGCCTACTTACTGCAACGAGATGGTGAAATAAACGCTCAATATAAGATTCACATCACGCCCCATGAGCAAAAAGACTGGGTGATCGACGGTGGTGACAATGTTCAAGTGTTCGAAACCGATGCGGGCAAAGTCGGCATACTGATTTGTTATGACAGCGAATTCCCTGAATTGGGAAGAATGCTCGCCGAGCAAGGCGCACAAATTGTGTTCGTTCCTTTCTGGACAGACACAAAAAATGGCTACCAACGAGTACGAATCTGTTCCCAATCACGAGCCATCGAAAACGAATGCTACGTTGCAATTGGGGGCAGTGTCGGCAACTTACCTCGTGTTGATAATGTCGATATCCAGTACGCACAATCTGCCGTATTCTCACCGTCGGATATCTATTTCCCACACGATGCGACCTTGACAGAAGCAAGCGCCAACACCGAAATGATAATCTTCGCTGATGTTGATTTGACTAAGTTGAAACAGCTTAATACCGAAGGCTCTGTCACCAACTTACGTCATCGCCGCCTTGATTTGTATGGCGCATTCACCAAAGCCAAAGAGTCATAAGGATCTCCCTAGTTCGCCGCTACCAAAGAGCGTGGCGGCGAGTAAAGCCAGCTGCAGGTTGATTCTGCGCAATTATCAGAGGCATGTCAGTTTTTCTCAACGGTGAGAAACAAGAATTGACCCAATAGGACATTCGGAGTATCACTCCAACTTCGTTCCGCTTTTATTAGGGGAAAGCTTTTGGAACATATTAACGAACTTCTCATGTCAATGAAGCCTTTGCTTGAGCAATATGGCTACGTTGCGCTGATTGTCAGTATATTTCTAGAAGGGATAGGTATCCCGATGCCTGGTCAATCACTGATGATCGCGGCATCTTTGCTCTCGTCAGAACAAGTCATGAACCTAAGTATGGTAATGATGGTATCGTGGCTGAGCTGCTTTTTTGGTAATACCTGTGGCTACTTAATCGGTTATTACTTTGAGGGGTGGTTAGATAAAAAAGGCTACATTTCCGGCCCGAAGATGCAAACGCTTCAATTGACGATCCAGAAATACGGCCCTACGTGCTTGGTCGTCAGCCGCTTTATTGAAGGAATGAAGCAATTTATGCCTCTTGCATGCGGTATCGCGAAAATACCACGTAGAGAGTTTTTGCTCGGTAACGCCCTCGCGGCGACGGTTTGGGTATTGGTATTCAGCTTGTTAACTCACTTTGCATTTGAACATTTAAGCGTGTTGAGCAACCTGTACACCGAATACAAATATCTGGTTTGGGCATTTGCTGCTGTCTTATTTACGTGGATGGTTTTAGGTATTGTTAAACGCAAAAAAGCCAAATCAATGCAATAACGACAGTCTCTTCATTAGCGCATAACTAAAGCTCGTGGTATCAGTGAGATACGCAACACGAGCTTTTATCTTTTTCTTTACGTGTAAAATTTAAACAGCCATTTAGACGTCTAGACGTTGACAATGTAGAAATGTGATATTAGTCTGCTCTTCTCTCTTATCATTAACATTGTCGTTTACATGTCCGGTTCCCAACAAACTACTAAAACAGTTGCACCGTCTGCGGTCGCACTGATCCCATTAATTGTATTCCTTGCGCTATTTATTGGCGTAGGCACTTACTTATCTTTGCAAGGCGTGGAATTTGCCTTCTACCAGCTGCCTGCACCCATCGCGGTATTACCAGCCATCATCATTGCGTTTCTTTTAAGTAAAGAGAAACTTAACCGCTCAATCGAACACTTCATGCGTGGTGTTGGCCACCCAGACATCATCGCAATGTGTATGATCTATCTGCTTGCAGGTGCCTTTGCTGCGGTAGCAAAAGCCTCTGGTGGTGTTGATGCAACAGTGAACCTTGGTTTATCCGCTATTCCAACCAGCATGATTTTACCGGGCATTTTTCTGATTTCTGCTTTTATCGCAACAGCAATGGGGACTTCGATGGGTACCATCGCAGCCGTTGCCCCCGTAGCGTTGGGGATTGCTGAATCAGCAGGAATGAGCTTACCGTTAACCGCAGGCGTTGTGCTGAGCGGCGCTATGTTTGGTGATAACCTTTCTATCATCTCTGACACCACCATCGCGGCGACACGCTCTCAAGGTTGTGAGATGAAAGACAAGTTTAAAGAGAACATTCGTATTGCTTTACCTGCGGCGTTGATCGCGATTGCAGTGTTCGCTTTCAACAGTACCGCGACTCAAGTGCCTGAAACTGGCGATATTGAGTGGCTAAAAGTCTTGCCGTACATCACTATTTTGATCCTAGCGGTATCTGGTGTGAATGTGTTTGTGGTTCTGTCGATTGGCATTCTTTTGGCTGGCGGCGTGAGCTTGGCATCGATTGACAATTACGGACTAACTAATCTAGCCCAAGACGTATACAAAGGCTTTGGTAACATGCAAGAGATCTTCTTGTTATCCATGCTGATTGGTGGTTTGAGTGAACTGATGCGTCGCCAAGGTGGTCTTGCTTTTCTAACAAATTTCGTTAGTAGCCTTATCCACGCGTTTGGCTCTAGTCACTCTAAGCATGCGAACAGTCGTGCAAGCGAGCTAGGTATTGCAGGTTTGGTATCAATGGTCAATGGCTGTACGGCAAACAACACCGTTGCCATCATTGTATCGGGCAGCGTTGCTCGCCAACTGGCGGAAGAGAATAATGTCTCTCCTCGCCGCTCAGCAAGCTTGTTAGACATTTTCTCATGCGTGGTGCAAGGCGTGTTGCCTTACGGTGCTCAAGTACTGCTGCTAGGTTCCGTATTCAACCTATCGCCACTTGAAGTAGTTGCCAATTCTTACTACTGTTTTGCATTAGCGATAGCGGCTGTTGTCGCGGTGTTTATCAAACATCCCGCTCGTCAACCTGTAGCGCAAACTGAGAACTAACGACAAATACCGAAAAGGCTCCGATGGAGCCTTTTTACTTTCCTTTCTTCTTTTTTTCTTTTCCGCGAGCAGATTTACTTCAAAGCTGAACGCAAACTTTGCGCACTGTGTAAAGGAATAGCAAAGCGATGCGCCACATCGCGTAGAGCTTCCACCTGAGCCGCGTTACTGATTGCTAATTCGCCTGCCACATCGACGTGGTTATTCTCAAACCCCACTCTCACATCGAATCCAAGTAACATCGCACTCGCTAAACAGTCTTGCTCTCGCGCGCCAAAAGCACAAATGGCACATCGAATTTCTTCCTCGACAAAACGCGCCAAATTCAAACCTCGTAAATCCCATGGCGAAGACTGTTGAGCTTGGTGATAACGCCCTAACACCACTAATGCATGCTGATGCGTTTTAGGTAACACGCCCGCATCACGCAGTTGGAAATAACGTTCAATGTCGGTTGCATCGTAGAGAATAATTTGGCTCACGATGTTGTGTTCTGCCACCCAATGGAAAAAGGCATGCCCTTCTTTCTCACTTGCGCGATCAGGGATTAACTCCCTCAATGCAAAAGAAGCCGCTTCTGGTTTCACAGCTTTAACTAACGCCATCTGTTGTGGCGGAGAATACAAGCCCACCGCCTCTGTGGTGAGCTGTACCATCATGTTTTGTCCCACCGCTTCTTTCACGGCATAGTAAATTGCCATGTTGTCGTCGATGTCTAATGAATGACGTCCGTTGGCGTCTCTAGCATGTAAATGGATCATGGCAGCCCCTGCCGTTTGACAAGCGATAGCCTCTGCAACCAGTTCGTCTTTTGTCATGGGTAAGCTGGCGTGATCGTGCTTAGTTTTTCTTGCACCGTTTGGGGCCACGATAATAGCGATAGGCTCTCGTATACATCGATTTTCTAATTCCATTCCTTCGCTACCTCTTTTAGCGTTAATGAGAGTTTGCCAACTAGCTCATCAATATGGTGAGGCTGAATAATGAATGGCGGCGCAAGCAAGATATGGTGCCCATTAACGCCATCAATCGTTCCGCCCATTGGATAGCACATTAAGCCATTTTCCATTGCTCGCTGTTTGATGCGTTTGTCTGCCAATGTGGCTTTACTCAGAGGCGCCTTGCTTTCTTGATCCACCACCAGCTCAATGCCAAAAAACAAACCTTTACCACGAATGTCGCCAATGTACGGTAAATGGGCCAATGCAGAAGTAAGCTCATTACGCAGCAAAGCACTTTGCCGATTCACCGCCGTTAACAAATTATCTTGGAAGATGGTTTGAATGGTCGCCACGGCAGCAGCGCACGCCACAGGGTGCGCCATAAAAGTATGACCATGTTGGAAAAAACCGCTTCCATCAGCAATAGCTTGATAGACTCGATCATTCGCAACCACCGCGCCAATAGGTTGATAACCCGCACCAAGCCCTTTAGCCATACACACCAGATCGGGTTCTACCTCTTCTTGCTCAAACGCAAAAAAACTGCCACTGCGTCCAACGCCACACATGACTTCATCCAAGATCAATAACACATCGTATTGGTCGCATATTTCGCGAATACGTTTGAAGTAACCTTGAGTCGCAGGCACAGCTCCAGCGGTGGCTCCCACAATGGGCTCAGCGACAAAAGCCATGACATTCTCAGCCCCCAACTCAAGAATTTTTGCCTCTAGTTCATTCGCCGCTCGCAATGAGTAATCCAATTCCGACTCATGACTCTGCTGACAACGATAAGCATAGCAAGGGGCAATGTGATGACTCGGATGCAAGATAGGTTTGAACGGTTCACGTCGCCATTCATTACCACCGACCGCCAGAGCTCCCAACGTATTGCCGTGATAACTTTGCTGACGCGCAATGAATTGCTTCTTCTCTGGCTTACCTGATTCCACAAAATACTGCCGCGCCATTTTTAGTGCCGACTCCACCGCTTCTGATCCGCCACTGACTAAATACACATGGTTGAACTGCTCAGGCATATGCTGACAAATCAATTCCGCTAGTCGCTCACTGCTGTCACTAGTAAAAAATCCAGTATGAGCAAACGGCACTCGCTCGAGCTGTTCCAACATAGCTTTTTTAACGGCTTGATGACTGTGGCCAAGGTTTGATACCGCAGCGCCGCCACAAGCATCGAGATACTGTTTCCCTTGTTTATCGAATAGATAAACACCTTCACCTTTATCGATGATTGGCAACGTGGCATGGCAATGACGGTGAAATACGTAAGACATTTGAGTCCCTTCCAATGTGTAAGATTTGCACACATCATCAGGAACAACCCCAAATGCGACAAGGGAATAAATTTCATCCACCATGAGCTTTTGGAATACCACAACCCAAAAACACTAAAACCCTTGATATTTAAACAATAAAATAAAAATAGGCCAGCTTTTTTAAAGGCTGGCCTATGGGTAACCCAAAGCTAAAAACAGAATCGTTTTACGCGTTTAGTGCCTGTTCTAAATCGGCTAGAATATCGTCAATATGTTCAATACCCACCGATAAACGAATCATCTCTGGAGACACACCAGCTTGTTTTTGTTCTGCTTCGCTCAATTGACGATGAGTCGTCGATGCAGGATGGCAAGCCAATGATTTTGCATCGCCAATGTTCACCAAACGCTTAAAGATTTTCAAAGCATCATAAAAACGCACACCAGCGTCATAACCATCTTTTAAACCAAACGACAAAATCGCAGAAGGCTTACCTTTCATGTATTTTTCGGCGAGATGGAAGTGTTCAGAACTTGGCAATCCGGCATAACTTACCCAACTGACTTTGTCATTCTGTTCCAAGAATTCAGCCACTTTGAGTGTGTTCTCGGTATGGCGCTCCATGCGCAGCGGTAACGTTTCTAGCCCTTGCATAAGCATAAATGCATTCATCGGTGATAATGCGGCTCCGGTATTACGCAGTGGTACGGTACGCGCACGCCCGATAAATGCCGCTTCACCAAACGCTTCGGTATACACCACGCCGTGGTAAGAAGGTTCTGGTTGGTTGAAAACAGGAAAGCGGTCTTTGTGCTGCGCCCAAGGGAATTTACCTGAATCCACAATCACGCCACCTAATGTGGTGCCATGCCCACCAACGTATTTAGTGAGAGAGTGAACTACGATATCCGCACCAAATTCGATGGGTTTGCAAAGCACTGGCGTCGCAACGGTGTTATCCACAATCACAGGTACGCCTTGTGCATGGGCAAGCTCCGCCACACGTTCTAAATCGATGATATTACCCGCAGGGTTACCAATGCTCTCGCAGTACACCGCTTTGGTATTTTCATCAATTAATTCGGCCAAACTTTCTGGCTTGTCATCTTTAGCAAACTTCACCTGAATACCTTGATTTGGGAGCATGTGCGCAAACAAGGTATAAGTACCGCCATAAAGTTGCGGCGTAGAAACGATGTTATCGCCCGCTTGCGCTAAGGTCAGAATTGCATAGTTAATCGCTGCACTCCCCGCACTCACGACCAATCCAGCAATGCCGCCTTCTAACGCCGCCATGCGTTTTTCCAGAACATCGTTAGTCGGATTCATGATGCGAGTGTAGATATTCCCCGGCACTTCCAAGTTAAACAGATCAGCGCCGTGCTGCGCGTTGTCAAACTCGTACGCGACTGTTTGATAAATCGGCGTCGCGACAGATTTAGTGGTAGGGTCAGTTTCGTAACCAAAATGGATGGATAGCGTTTCGTCTTTCATGTTCTTCCCTGTCTTTCATCACTCAAATAGCGGCAAGCAAAGCACTTACCTTGCTTAAAACTTATATTGCCCAATTTTTCAACAAATAACGTAGGGATGAATCACAGAGATAAAACGCTAATTCAACTGTCCAAGTAACCAGTGACGAAACGTTTCTGTCGCATTCGTACGTGTGTTCATGATCAAGTAATACCCTGCATTGGCAGGAATCGGTTTGAATGGAGAAACCAAACGCTCTGTCGTCAATTCATCCTCAATCAGTGCCATTCGTGCCATCGCAATCCCAACGCCTGCTTCGGCTGCAGACATCGCCATATCCGTTCGATTAAAAAAGTGTCCGATATCGGTTTTAAAATCCAACCCCATCGCTGACGCCCAATATAGCCACTCATAGTCACGCGTCGCGTTTTCCCATGGCATCGCATCGTGTAGTAGCGTCGCCTCTTGCCATTGCTTCACTGGCATTGAGTTTTTTTGCTCACCAAACAACGTTTTTAGCCAGCCATGATCCTCAAGGTATTTTGGACTCATCACCGGTAGCAGATGCTCATCCAAAATCAGCTCCGCGTTAGCATTTCTATAAGGATGAAGACCATAGTCAATTGCGACGTCATAGTCTTTTATCTCACTATTTACCAGCGCACCTTCCGCAAAGATTTGTACTTGGATATCCGGATTATCATGATGGAAGCTTTCGAGCTTTGGGACTAACCATTTGAAAGCAAAAGAAGGCGTCAACTTCAAACGAATTTCATTGGTTTGCTTTTCTACTTTGAGCTCATCAAGCAATTTGCTCAGTTCCGAAAAGTGAAACTGCGTCGCTTGGTGTAACTGAGTGCCTTTTACGGTTAAACGAATACCGCGAGAGTGGCGTTCAAATAAAGTAAAACCTAATAACGCTTCCAAATGAATAATTTGTTGGCTTATGGCACCAGTGGTGAGGTGTAAATGTCTTGCAGCACCAGTAAAGCTGTTGTACTCCGCGACTTGGCTAAATAGACACAAGCCACTTATCAGATTACTTTTCATCCTTGAGCCTATAGTTTTTCTAAACGCTGTGTGTAATTTATATCGATTGTTAACAAAAGGTAAAGAAAAGAAACTGAGCACTCTGATAAATGTGTGGAGTGCATCAATGGAAGTCATCGTATTAGGCAGCGGCGTTATCGGCTTAACCTCTGCTTGGTATTTATCTCAAGCAGGCTATCAAGTTACCGTCATTGACCGCCAACCAAGCAGTGCCATGGAAACGAGCTTCGCCAATGCCGGGCAGATCTCATATGGCTATTCTTCGCCTTGGGCTGCGCCTGGTGTTCCTGTTAAAGCCATTAAGTGGTTAATGGAGGAGCATGCTCCACTTAAAATCAAACCCACTCTGAATGCCGACATGATCCGCTGGGCGAGTAAAATGGTCGCGAACTGCACCCTACCTCGCTATCAAGTTAACAAGGCTCGCATGCTTTCGATCGCTAACCACAGCCGTATTTGCTTAGAACAGTTACGCCAAGAACACGCCATTGAGTATCAAGGACGTCAGTTTGGGACCTTGCAAGTATTCCGAACACATCAACAGCTGCAAGCTATTGAAAAGGACATGCAGCTCCTTGAACAAAGCGGAACCCGATTTAAGCTAATGGACGTCGAACAATGTATTGAACAAGAGCCAGGGCTTGCACTTGTGAAAGACAAACTGGTTGGTGGCTTGCATCTACCTGATGACGAAACGGGCGATTGCCATCAATTTTGCCAACAACTAACGGAGCTTGCTAAGGCACACGGTGTCCGATTTGAGTTCGATACTGAAGTAAGCAATTGGGTTACAGTAGGTAAAAAGATCATAGGTGTCCAAACGAACCGAGGACAATTTAAAGCAGACCAATATGTGGTGGCCTCTGGCAGCTACTCTACAGCGCTACTCAAGCAACTCGATATTGATATTCCGGTCTACCCTGTCAAAGGCTATTCACTCACCATCCCGATGGAAGATGAACACTTCTCTCCTCGATCTACTGTGATGGATGAAACCTATAAAGTCGCTATGACTCGATTTGATGACAGAATTCGCGTAGCTGGCACCGCAGAATTAGCAGGGTTTGATACTTCCCTTCCACAAAAGCGCAAAAACACCATCGAAATGGTCATCCGTGATCTTTTTCCTCGTTGTGGTGACTTCAGCCAAGCTGAGTTTTGGAGCGGCTTTAGGCCAATGACGCCTGATGGCACACCAATTATCGGCGCGACTAAATACGATAACCTTTTTACTAACACCGGACACGGAACTCTGGGCTGGACGATGGCTTGTGGTTCAGGTCAATTGCTAGCAAGCGTAATGAAAGGTGAAAAAGCAAAAGTGATGGATAATGCGGAGCTTAACCTTTGTCGTTACTCCTGAGGACATGACTGAACAAAAAACAGGCAGACACTTACTCCACAAAATGCATAACCACTGGCATTTTTAACTCATCAAAATCGCAGCACATTTAAATGACAATGTGCTGCATAATTAATCATCAGACAAATCTTCTACCTAAAAGGAGCAAATAAGCAATAAGAACCAAATTTTAACAACTGCTCTCCATTCTGTGTTCATCATCACGCTACAAAGGATTTGTAGCTAAAAAAGTTAACAATTGCATTACATAAAGGGTAATGTATTGTGTGAAAAACAACCACAAACACAACTAACAGGGAAAATACTCATGCAGTCATTAGTTGATTTTCTGAATGGAATTATTTGGAGCCCGGTACTGATCTATTTGTGCCTTGGCGCAGGTTTGTTCTATTCAATCATGACGCGTTTTGTACAAATTCGTCACTTCTTTGAGATGTGGCGCTTATTACTTTCAGGGAAGAGTTCAACAAAAGGGATATCATCATTTCAGGCACTTGCCGTTTCACTGTCTGGCCGTGTAGGTACAGGTAACATTGCTGGTGTTGCTGCTGCTATCGGTTTCGGTGGCCCAGGCGCCGTATTCTGGATGTGGGTCGTAGCCTTCTTTGGCGCTGCAACCGCATACGCAGAATCAACACTTGCACAAATTTATAAAGAAGAAGACGAAGGCGAGTTCCGTGGTGGCCCTGCTTACTATATTGAGAAAGCAATGGGACAAAAATGGTACGCTTGGATCTTTGCTATCGCGACCATCTTTGCTTGTGGTGTTCTACTTCCTGGCGTTCAATCGAACAGTATCGGTAACGCAGTAGAAGCCGCATTTGGCTCAGGTGACATGATTGAAACCGCTATTGGTACCTTCAGTTTTGCTAAAATTTTCACTGGTACGGTTGTTTGTGTCATTTTGGCTTTCATCATTTTTGGTGGCGTAAAGCGTATCGCGAACTTTACCCAAGTCGTTGTGCCATTTATGGCGTTAGCTTACATCATTACTGCGTTTGTCATCATCCTTCTAAACATTGGTGAGGTTCCACGCATTTTCGGCATGATCATTGGTGACGCGTTCACACCAATGGCAGGCGTTGGTGCAGCAATCGGCTGGGGTGTAAAACGTGGTGTCTACTCCAACGAAGCAGGTCAAGGTACTGGTCCTCACGCAGCAGCAGCAGCGAGTGTTGATCACCCAGCTCAGCAAGGTCTTGTTCAATCTTTCTCTATTTACATCGATACATTACTTGTGTGTTCAGCAACCGCGTTCATGATTCTTATCACTGGCGCGTACAACGTAAATGGTGCGATTGAGGGTACATTCCTGGTTCAAAACCTACCAGCGGATATTGGTGCAAATGGCCCTGTGTTTACACAGATGGCGATCGAAAGCGCACTACCTGGCGTGGGTAAGCCATTCATCGCAATCGCTCTATTCTTCTTCGCGTTTACGACCATTCTGGCTTACTACTACATTGCAGAAACGAACATTGCTTACATTCGTCGTACGTTCAAAGTAAATGGACTGATGTTTATTCTGAAAGTCATCATTATTTCATCCGTGTTCTACGGAACCGTGAAAACCGCCAACTTAGCATGGGCGATGGGTGATGTAGGCGTAGGACTGATGGCGTGGCTAAACATCATCGGTATTTTGATCATCTTCTTTATGTCGAAGCCTGCACTCAAAGCATTGAACGACTACGAAGAGCAACAAAAACGTGGTGTGACCGATTTTACATTTAACCCTGTTGCACTGGGCATTAAAGGCGCAGATTACTGGGAAGATAAGTACCGACGTAAAACGGGTAAAGCACCAACGGCAGACAGCAATAGCGCAGAAACTGTTGAGCAACCATCAACATAGCGTTATCACATAAATAAGAAAAAGCAGTGGTCCGATTGAGGACATAAAAAAGGGGGATTAACCAATGGTTAATCCCCCTTTCTTCATTATGAGTAACAGCTTAGGCGATAACCGCTTCAACTTTACGAGCGATTTTTGCTTTACCGACAGGTAATACTTCACGACCAAATTCGTTGTTCAGTACTTGCGCCATTGCAAAGTAAATTGCACTTGCGCCACAGAAGATACCCTCGAAGCCAGCGATAGCACCGATCACTTCGCTACCAGTGAAATCACGAGCAGCAAGCAAGAAGAACAGGATAGTTAGAGAACCAAATACCACTTGCTTCGCTGTTGGGTAACATAGAGAACCAATGAACATGAAACCAGTGAAGATGCCCCAAAGCGCTAGGTACCAACCCATAAAGCTTGCAGGGCTTGCAGGAAGACCCATGTGAGGCATTACGATTAGACCAACCAATGTTAGCCAAAATAGACCGTAAGAAGTAAACGCAGTTGTGCCGAACGTATCACCGCGTTTAAAACACATGATGCCAACGATTACTTGGCTAAGGCCACCGTAAAAGATGCCCATCGCTAGAATCATAGAGTCAATTGGGAAAAATCCTGCATTATGAATATTGAGCAGAATAGTGGTCATACCGAAACCCATTAGACCTAGCGGTGCTGGGTTAGCCAGTTTTGTCGACATGTACAAATACCTTTTTTCAAAAATGTTGATAAAAAATGCGCGCGAATTTTAATGGGCTCCAGAACAAAAGAGAAAAGCTGTTATTGAAAACTTAGATTCCATAAATAAACCACTACATATATAAAAAAAGACCCTGCAAAAAAGCAGAGTCTTTATAGATGGTTAGGTTGTTTTTTACTCGATCACTGACAAGAAATCTCGTCCCAGAACCAGTTGCTTTGCGTTGGGCTTTCCCACACTCCTGGGCCATTTTTCGCAACAAAACATTTGTTTTGGTACGTCACTTTATCGCCGTTAGCGACTTGCGTTACACCCGGCTCCCACTGAATAAAATTGCCTGTCACTGGTGGTTCTGGCTCGGTTACTGGCGGCTCAGGTTCTGTGACGGGCGGCTCTGGCTCAGTCACCGGTGGTTCAGGTTCCGTTGTAGGCGGCTCCGTAGGAGTGCCTGAAACCAGCTTCCACGGGTCTCCTTTCGTTGGCTCATTACCTTGTGACCACCATTTCGCTTCGTAAACAGCACCTTGGTAAGAGACTTGTTTCCCCGTGTTATATACTTTGCCAGAATCCCACGCTGCCACACCACCTACAGGCGGATCGACCGGATCCACTGGATCTAACTTGTCAACTACACGAACTTCTGGCCAACCCGCATGAGATTGGTAGAAGTTAGTTACACATTTCTCATAATCACCCGCAACTAGCGCAGAGTAAGCCGTTTGGAAACCAACAAGTTCACATTCAAAAGAGTGGCCTCCCGGACGATCTGAGTAGTATTTCCAGTTTCCATCCCAGTTGGTGTACAACACGTCTGTCGCACCATTCAGATTTAAGCTACCGTAAGGCGTCTGCTGCCAACAGGTATTGGTCTCATCGGCTTCAATTGGAATTTGATAATGGGCGGCAAGACCTTCCCAATAACGAATTCGGTTAACAGGTTGACCTTTATCCTTGTTTTGCTCACCACACTCAATACCACCATTGATCACGTTGATGGTGGTACCAAAGCCGTAACCAATGCCAGCATCAAGCTCACGCTGTGAAGGCACCCAAGTACGGTCAATCACATGTAGCATTGCAGGTTTCGGTGCTTGTGGGGTTAGGAAGAACCAGATAGCCGATGCTAAGTTCAGCCACGAATCCGCAACCAAGCCTGGATTTTTTAGCAATACAGATGCATCACCATCAAACATCACTTCAGAGAACGCGCCATAGTTAAAATGGTAAGAAAGCTGTTTTGCACCACGTCCAAAGTAACCTTGTCCAGGTTCACATGGCCAGCGTTTGTTTTGCCAGTCATTTTGACCACAACCTGTTGTGTAACCTTCTTGCCCTTCAGACCATCCCATTTCTCGCACATGAACCAAAGCTTGCTGCCACTCTTCCAACCCTAGCGGATTATCCGATACGTTATCGATCGAAATATGGCCACCGGTTTCTTGTGCAAAGTGAGCAAACGCTGTCATGATCGATTTTTTACAAATTGCATCCGAATCACGACCGTCTGTGTACTCACCACAGAATGCAGGGAACTTACCAATTGCACGTAGGAAACGCGTGTAAGTGTATTCAGGTGCCGCCATTTGAGTCAGGAAGTCCCACTCACTTTCGGGGAATACACGCTCTACACGCTTCACGTTTTCTGGGTTGGTTGTCGCCCCTGGAACAATCGCTTCAACTACTGAGTTCGGGCGTGTCTCTAATGCTTGTGACCAAATGGCATACATAGGATCAGAAGTTTTGCTTTGCTCTACGGCTTGAACGTCACCACGAGCAATAACATAACCATTCGGATTTTGCGGATCGGGCTGAATATTCATACTCGCATTCACTTGTGCTGCTAAGACACAACTCAATGCAAGAGGAAGATGTTTGAGTGCAAACATGTCTAGTCTCCGGATTTCAACAATACAATATACGAGGAATAACTAGACATATAGTGGATCATATATACGAAACACCGAGCCAAGTACGTTGATTCTGCGAGACAAAATGAATAAATAGGTCCTCACACACATTTTGTCACAAGAAAAATGTTACCTTGACTCAAAAGAAAAGCGGAGACCCTGTGAGCCTCCGCTTTGTGATGTTTCTCTCTTTATTGTTCTGCCGAAACCACCTCTAGCTTCGCGGTTGACTTTTGTTTAGACAGCACAAAATAAACCACACACTGAGAAATAATTACGGCAAGCACAATCACTGGTGAGGCGTTGATTCCAGCTAAAAGAAAACACCCCAATGCGATCATTCCATTGAGTAATGCGTAAGGTAATTGTGTACGGAAGTGCTCATACTGTTCACACCCCGCTCCTGTCGACGACAAAATCGTAGTTTCAGAGATGGGAGAACAGTGATCGCCAAACAAGCCACCAGATAATACCGCACCAATACAAACCAACAGTGGTGCATCAATCGCGACGGCAGTTGGGATCACTAATGGCATCATGATGGCAAACGTCCCCCAAGATGATCCCGTAGCGAACGAGATAATACCGGCCAGTAAAAACGTAACCGCTGGCAATAACCAGTAAGGGAAACCGGCTTGAGCTTGTTCAGCAATGTATGCAGCTGCACCTAATTCTTTCCCAACCGAGCTAAGCGCCCAAGCCAATACCAGAATCACCGCCACTGACATCATGTTTGACATCCCTTTCAGATAAACCTGAATACCATCCGAAAGCTTTCTTACGCCATAAAACGCCATCAGCGCAATTAAAGTGAAGGCCGCGAAGAAATATGCAGAAGAAAGTGCAGCCCTAAACGTTGATCCTGCCACTTTTTGAAATGGAAAACCGTGTGGCACGAGGATGGTACATAGAACCACCAGCATAACGAGCAAAGGCGCCCATACAAAACTGGATTTTGCATTTTTATGCGTAAACACATTCATAGACTCCTGTACTTTCCCAAAGTCGGAGCCCTGTTCTGCTAACTGCTCAGCCTTCGCCATCGGTCCGAAATCTAATTTGAAGAAAGAGACAATCGGCACAATCGCGATCGCAAGAAAGGCGTAAAACTGATACGGGATCGCGCCAATGAAAGCATCCCAATCACTCATACTGACATTCAGGGCAGTAAACTCTTTTTGAATCAATCCCATGATGTAAACGCCCCATCCGATAAAAGGGATCAAGATTGCGACGGGAGAGGAAGTAGAGTCGATAATAAAAGCTAATTTTTGGCGTGATACTTTTAACTTATCAAATAAAGGGCGAAAAACAGGACCAACAATCAACGGTGTACCAAGGTCAGAGAAGAAAATAACCACACCACCGAACCAAGCGGACAGTTGAGCTTGGCACTTACTCGCCACCCATTGAGTGACCTTTTTAGCAAACGCCACACCACCGCCAGATTTCTCCATCAAGGCAACAAAGCCACCAATAAAGACCAAGAGCAAAATGACGCCCGCATTGTAGCTGTCAGTTAATTGCGGCAGTAGATAGCTTTTCATCAATGCACTAAACGAGTCTAGTGGCCCTTTTTCGACAAATGTCCCTTCAAGCATAGCGACACCACTCACCACACCGGCGAATAAACCAACAACGACATTTCTTGTGGTCAGCGCGAGGAAAAGAGTAATAAGGATGGGAATGAGAGAGGTAACGTCAGCCTGTTCCATAGCAATACCATTTATGATAATTAAACAATTAAAATGAATATATATTTAATTTAACCGCATATATATCTCTCAAAAAAAAGTTGAGCCACCTCTTCACAAACTTGAAGTACAAAAAAACCAGCCCGAAGGCTGGTTCTTATAAACTCAACTGTCTAGAGGAAAATTATTCCACTCTATTGTAAACAAGACATTTTTATCTTTTATATTCAATGGCTTATTTTCCTGCTAATTGGTAATACCATGAAAAATACCATGCTCAGAAAAGGCTTAACAATATTTTGAAAAATTGCCTACTGAGCGCTGCCGCACAGCTCCATAGGCCGCTTTCCTGGCTTTGCTTCCAGATGTATGCTATTCTGCTCCTGCAGCTAATGGATCACCGCAAACAGGTTACTCGCCTGGGGATTCCCTTTCGACCCGAGCATCCGTATGAGACTCATGCTCGATTATTATTATTATAGAAGCCCCCATGAATAAATCGCTCATCATTTTCGGCATCGTCAACATAACCTCGGACAGTTTCTCCGATGGAGGCCGGTATCTGGCGCCAGACGCAGCCATTGCGCAGGCGCGTAAGCTGATGGCCGAGGGGGCAGATGTGATCGACCTCGGTCCGGCATCCAGCAATCCCGACGCCGCGCCTGTTTCGTCCGACACAGAAATCGCGCGTATCGCGCCGGTGCTGGACGCGCTCAAGGCAGATGGCATTCCCGTCTCGCTCGACAGTTATCAACCCGCGACGCAAGCCTATGCCTTGTCGCGTGGTGTGGCCTATCTCAATGATATTCGCGGTTTTCCAGACGCTGCGTTCTATCCGCAATTGGCGAAATCATCTGCCAAACTCGTCGTTATGCATTCGGTGCAAGACGGGCAGGCAGATCGGCGCGAGGCACCCGCTGGCGACATCATGGATCACATTGCGGCGTTCTTTGACGCGCGCATCGCGGCGCTGACGGGTGCCGGTATCAAACGCAACCGCCTTGTCCTTGATCCCGGCATGGGGTTTTTTCTGGGGGCTGCTCCCGAAACCTCGCTCTCGGTGCTGGCGCGGTTCGATGAATTGCGGCTGCGCTTCGATTTGCCGGTGCTTCTGTCTGTTTCGCGCAAATCCTTTCTGCGCGCGCTCACAGGCCGTGGTCCGGGGGATGTCGGGGCCGCGACACTCGCTGCAGAGCTTGCCGCCGCCGCAGGTGGAGCTGACTTCATCCGCACACACGAGCCGCGCCCCTTGCGCGACGGGCTGGCGGTATTGGCGGCGCTGAAAGAAACCGCAAGAATTCGTTAACTGCACATTCGGGATATTTCTCTATATTCGCGCTTCATCAGAAAACTGAAGGAACCTCCATTGAATCGAACTAATATTTTTTTTGGTGAATCGCATTCTGACTGGTTGCCTGTCAGAGGCGGAGAATCTGGTGATTTTGTTTTTCGACGTGGTGACGGGCATGCCTTCGCGAAAATCGCACCTGCTTCCCGCCGCGGTGAGCTCGCTGGAGAGCGTGACCGCCTCATTTGGCTCAAAGGTCGAGGTGTGGCTTGCCCCGAGGTCATCAACTGGCAGGAGGAACAGGAGGGTGCATGCTTGGTGATAACGGCAATTCCGGGAGTACCGGCGGCTGATCTGTCTGGAGCGGATTTGCTCAAAGCGTGGCCGTCAATGGGGCAGCAACTTGGCGCTGTTCACAGCCTATCGGTTGATCAATGTCCGTTTGAGCGCAGGCTGTCGCGAATGTTCGGACGCGCCGTTGATGTGGTGTCCCGCAATGCCGTCAATCCCGACTTCTTACCGGACGAGGACAAGAGTACGCCGCAGCTCGATCTTTTGGCTCGTGTCGAACGAGAGCTACCGGTGCGGCTCGACCAAGAGCGCACCGATATGGTTGTTTGCCATGGTGATCCCTGCATGCCGAACTTCATGGTGGACCCTAAAACTCTTCAATGCACGGGTCTGATCGACCTTGGGCGGCTCGGAACAGCAGATCGCTATGCCGATTTGGCACTCATGATTGCTAACGCCGAAGAGAACTGGGCAGCGCCAGATGAAGCAGAGCGCGCCTTCGCTGTCCTATTCAATGTATTGGGGATCGAAGCCCCCGACCGCGAACGCCTTGCCTTCTATCTGCGATTGGACCCTCTGACTTGGGGTTGATGTTCATGCCGCCTGTTTTTCCTGCTCATTGGCACGTTTCGCAACCTGTTCTCATTGCGGACACCTTTTCCAGCCTCGTTTGGAAAGTTTCATTGCCAGACGGGACTCCTGCAATCGTCAAGGGATTGAAACCTATAGAAGACATTGCTGATGAACTGCGCGGGGCCGACTATCTGGTATGGCGCAATGGGAGGGGAGCAGTCCGGTTGCTCGGTCGTGAGAACAATCTGATGTTGCTCGAATATGCCGGGGAGCGAATGCTCTCTCACATCGTTGCCGAGCACGGCGACTACCAGGCGACCGAAATTGCAGCGGAACTAATGGCGAAGCTGTATGCCGCATCTGAGGAACCCCTGCCTTCTGCCCTTCTCCCGATCCGGGATCGCTTTGCAGCTTTGTTTCAGCGGGCGCGCGATGATCAAAACGCAGGTTGTCAAACTGACTACGTCCACGCGGCGATTATAGCCGATCAAATGATGAGCAATGCCTCGGAACTGCGTGGGCTACATGGCGATCTGCATCATGAAAACATCATGTTCTCCAGTCGCGGCTGGCTGGTGATAGATCCCGTCGGTCTGGTCGGTGAAGTGGGCTTTGGCGCCGCCAATATGTTCTACGATCCGGCTGACAGAGACGACCTTTGTCTCGATCCTAGACGCATTGCACAGATGGCGGACGCATTCTCTCGTGCGCTGGACGTCGATCCGCGTCGCCTGCTCGACCAGGCGTACGCTTATGGGTGCCTTTCCGCAGCTTGGAACGCGGATGGAGAAGAGGAGCAACGCGATCTAGCTATCGCGGCCGCGATCAAGCAGGTGCGACAGACGTCATACTAGATATCAAGCGACTTCTCCTATCCCCTGGGAACACATCAATCTCACCGGAGAATATCGCTGGCCAAAGCCTTAGCGTAGGATTCCGCCCCTTCCCGCAAACGACCCCAAACAGGAAACGCAGCTGAAACGGGAAGCTCAACACCCACTGACGCATGGGTTGTTCAGGCAGTACTTCATCAACCAGCAAGGCGGCACTTTCGGCCATCCGCCGCGCCCCACAGCTCGGGCAGAAACCGCGACGCTTACAGCTGAAAGCGACCAGGTGCTCGGCGTGGCAAGACTCGCAGCGAACCCGTAGAAAGCCATGCTCCAGCCGCCCGCATTGGAGAAATTCTTCAAATTCCCGTTGCACATAGCCCGGCAATTCCTTTCCCTGCTCTGCCATAAGCGCAGCGAATGCCGGGTAATACTCGTCAACGATCTGATAGAGAAGGGTTTGCTCGGGTCGGTGGCTCTGGTAACGACCAGTATCCCGATCCCGGCTGGCCGTCCTGGCCGCCACATGAGGCATGTTCCGCGTCCTTGCAATACTGTGTTTACATACAGTCTATCGCTTAGCGGAAAGTTCTTTTACCCTCAGCCGAAATGCCTGCCGTTGCTAGACATTGCCAGCCAGTGCCCGTCACTCCGCGGTCTTCACTGCGTGATCGAGTTGATCGACACCCGCCGTGACACGCTCCATGAAGTGCCTGCCTGCGTCTGTTAGCCGAACGCCCCGCGCATGGCGCTCAAATAGCAGGACACCAAGGTTATCCTCCAGCGCTTTCACACGCGCGCTGACGCTCGACTGGCTGATACCAAGTGCCTTGGCCGCATGCCGAAAATTCAGATGCTCGGCGACGGCGATGAACTGAACAAGGGAAATGAGCGGTATCCTGCCAGACAGGATACCGACATTCACGAGGTTTCGATGGTTAGTGCGCCGCATCGGAGCGGGCCTGCTACCAGTCGTCGGTTAGACGACTGGCGACTTCTCGGTGGCAGCCCCACGGAGCCGAAGGAGCACCAGCCCCAACGAAACCAGTACCGCCATCGCCGTGGCGTAACAGATCACGGGCCACGCTGTGTCACCGTTTAAAAGTGCCACCGCCAATGTCCCGACAATGCTGACTATCAGGCTTTGAACGCAGAAGTAGAACGCGACCGCTGATCCCGCGATGTCGTCGAACTCTGCCAAAGCGCCGTTCGCGGTAACGGACACCGTGAAGACAATACCGACCGCGACAACCCACATCGGTAGGATGAAGGTGAGGAATGACGGCGAGCCGTAAAGTTCGCCGATCCCCAACAGGACCGCTCCGCAAACAAGCAACGCCATCCCACGCGCCACGCATCCTGCGATGCCCCATCTGGCGACAAAGGACTTCGCGAAACGGGTTGTCACGATCATTACAAGCGCGACAGTGGCGAAGGCAAAGCTGAATCCGATCTCGGAATATTCCGCTTGGCCTATGAGCACACGGGGAGCCGTCGAGAAGAAGACGAAGAAGGTGCCCATACCGGCGCTAAAGCCGACAGTGTAAACCCAAAAAGCCGGACTCGCGAAGATCGGCAAGACAGATCGGCGCGTCTTGACTTGATCCAGAGGGCGGGTTTCGTGCCACCTGAAACCCGCATTTAGGAGTGCGAGCATCGCCAGTATAGCCAAAGTAATGAATATCGCCTGCCATCCCAAGAACTCGCCGATCAATGCTCCGGCGATAGGGCCGAGCGCAGGCACGAACGCCAGCATCGAACTGAAAAGGCCGTAGATGACGACACCCTCAGGACGGTTGGCATAAACGTCGCGAACCGTCGCGAACGTCGCCACCAGCATGGCCGACGCGCCCACTGCTTGAAGTAGACGGAAAGCGACAAAGGCCGGTGCAGTTGAAGACCAAGCTGCTCCCAGAGACGCAATGACGAAAGCCGTTGCGCCCGCAAGTAGAATTGGCCGTCGCCCGATTCTGTCTGAGAGCGGACCAAAAATCACCTGGCCCACGCCGAGCATCACCATATAGAGGCTCAACGTGAGTTGGATCATAGCGGGCGTCGTGTTCAGGATGCCGGGCATCGCTGGAACGACAGGGAGATAAATATCCATCGCCAGTGAAGCGAGGATGTCGAAAGGAGCCATCAGCAGCAGTGCTGCCGGCAGCGTATAGGCCCACGCGGGGCGTGTGGTGGTCATGACGAATCAACCCTCGATTAAGGAATACCGGGCGACGTCTGCTCGTCAGCAATCAGATGAGACTAGCCTTACAGAGCGCCGCAACAACAATACTGGTTGTTGCGGCTTACTTGTCTGCTGACTTGGAATTTCCCATCTGATTACTCCACGCTTACGAATATGAATTGCTACATTTTATCCGATTATCTTTTGCTTCGCAATGCGGCATGGGCGCACTCAGCGTTCCAGCCCCCTCTGCCGCCCTAACTGCCACGACACCGACCCGCCCTGCACGATGCCCATAACCTCGCGGCCGAGTTGGCGGTCGATGATCGGCCGCCACGGGACAAGGGTGAACTCATGGGATTTCTCGACCACGGCGAACTTGCCGCTCGATAGATGCACGGTTCCGGTAAACTTGCCGCTGACGCTCTCGCCGTCCGTGGCGGCGCGGAACGGCAGGCCCTTACTCAAAGCCATATCCGATCCGACGCCGGCTACCTCGCGCTCCCGCAGGATGGCGAGAAGGTTGCGCCGGTAGAAGACGCGGCTGTCCCGGCTGCGGGTGGCGTCGCCCTGTTCGATATGGTGCTCGCGGCGCTGGTCCATGGCTTCGCGGACTTGTTGCCCGAAGCCGGTTGGCGCAAGGTCGGCCGTCTCGCCGTGGATCAGCCGCCGGTCCAGCCAGGTCGCGCCGTCCGATCCGATCTGTTTGTTCAGATCGACCGGGGAAAGGACGCGAACGCTGGCCTGACTGTCTCGGCCGGCGTCATGGGCGGCGGCACGGCTGACCAGATCATCGGGGATGCGCCATTGGTCGGCGTCGATCCGCTCGACGATACCGGCCCGGCGTAGCGCCTCCAGCCGGCGCACATGGGCATCGACATAGCCCTCATAGTCGCCGCCTGGAACGCGGCACGTATAGGAAGAATAAACGCCCTTTTCACCCAAGTCCAACAGCTTTGGACCGCAGTTGACTCTTTCGACACCCCTGCGATGCAACCCAATCCGGCTGACGGGGAGCCAGCAACGCTGAAAATTTACCCTCCTCTTTCCCACTAGCGGCTCCTTTTCCGACAACCAGCACGGCGGATCCCTGCCGCGGCGCTGTGAACGCAGCATTTTGATTGGTATCGTTGGCCTTCAGGCTCGTCAGTCAAACAGACCCAGGAGCAGCTCAGCCGGTGGCGCCCGGCTTTCGGGTAACGCCCTGGTCCCGCTGGTTTCGGCTTTGTGCTTCAGGTGATCAAGGATCTGCTTGATCACTATAGGGTCTTCAATGCAGGCGATGACTTTCATGGCGCCGCCGCAGCCGCTGCAGGTCTCGATGTCGATATTGAAAACACGCTTGAGCCGTTGCGCCCATGTCATCGACGCTCGCCGTTGTGCTGGTGTTGCCGGTTCATCAGCCACCCTGACCTTGTTGCCCCTGCCCCGTTTTGCCGGCGTGACCAACGCCCGGTGCCGACTGTTGGGTGCGAACACCCCGTGGAAGCGGGTTAGGTTGACTCTGGGCTTCGGTACCAGGGCGGCCAGCCTTGCAATGAAATCCAATGGTTCGAAAATGACGTGCGTGGTGCCGTCCCGGTACGGCGTCTTGAGCTGGTAGCGCACGTTGCCGCCTCGTGTTAACGACAGCCGCTTCTCGGATACCGCCGGGCGGCTGATGTACCGGCACAGCCGTTCGAGCTTCTTGCGTTCATCGGCCCTGGCCGCCACGCCGGCGTGCAGGCTGGACCCGGCTACCTTGCCAATCCCGTCACCGAACGGATCACCACTGGTCGGCAGAGTTTGCAAAGTGAACACCTTTCGCCCCGCCTGTGAACCGACAGCGATACGGTAAGTGATCGAGTGCCCCAGCAGGGGTGTCATCGGGTCGTCATCCACCGCATCCGAGGCCAGATAGCTGTTTTCGACATCCCGTTCCAGCAGGCCTTGCCGTTCCAGATAGCGACCCACCCGGTGGGCGATGGTGTGCGTCAGCTGGGTGAGCTCTGGGCTGGTCGGCGCCTTGACCCAGCGGAAACGCGCTGAGCCGTGGGATTGCTCGACATACACACCGTCGAGAAACAGCATGTGGAAGTGAACATTCAGATTGAGCGCCGATCCAAAACGCTGGATCAGGGTGACCGCGCCCGTCTTGGCCACTTGGTGGGTATGGCCCGCTTTCTTGACCAGGTGCCAATACCCATCTTTGTATCAACTCCCCTTCCTGCCCGGCATCCCCGCAATTGATGACTTCAGAACAAGATGCTACCAATTTTTCAATAACAGCAAATTGCCTTTTTACTCCATCGTTATCAATTAGTTTAATGCCAAATTTTTTAGGTACAATTGGCAGATCTTCCAATTTCCAGTATTTCCAATTTTCTTTGTAATCATGGGGTTCATTCAATGTACACAGATGGCCAAAAGTCCAGGTTACCCAATAGCCATTTCCTTCATAAAAGCCGTTGTTGCGTTGTTTTGCACCAATTACTTCGGCAATATCTTTTGCCACAGAAGGTTTTTCAGCTATACATAAAATCATAAGGAGGCAAAGTTAGTAAGGTCGTTGAAGTTTTGAAACCGTTACATACAAAACATTTCAACAAAAACAGTAAGTTTTAGAGTTATTTACGTGTATATTTTTTTATTTCAAAAGCAAAAGCGTGTTTTTCATCAATACCCTGTTTCAGTACAGTTTCACTATTCCACTCAGATTCAGAAAATTTAGGAAAAAAAGTATCTGCGTCAAACACTCCATCTACTTGTGTGATATACATTTCTTGAAGGATGTTTCGCTGCATAACTTCTGCATAAATTTGTCCCCCACCAATGATGAAAACAGTTCTTTCGGTTTCATTTTTATAGAACTCTAAACATTCAGTAAGTGAAAAAAAGACATGAGCTCCTGGTGCTTGATAGCCGATTTGGTGAGTTAAAACGGCATTTTCACGATTTGGCAAGGGTCTAAATTTCTCAGGAATAGATTCATAATTTTTACGTCCGGTTATTACTACATGACCTGTTGAAGTTTCTTTAAAGAATTTCATATCAGCCGGCAATTTCCATAACAAATCGTTGTCTTTACCAATGCCAAAATTTTTATCCATGGCAACAATTAATGATAGTTTCATAATGATCGGTATTGAATAATTAATTTTTTATTTGAGGCATTAAGCACATGCAATAATTTCTCAATTGGTTTTTTCACCTTTTCTTTCAAATGTAACTCATCTGCAGTTTGAATCATACGTATAGGAAGAATAAACGCCCTTTTCACCCAAGTCCAACAGCTTTGGACCGCAGTTGACTCTTTCGACACCCCTGCGATGCAACCCAATCCGGCTGACGGGGAGCCAGCAACGCTGAAAATTTACCCTCCTCTTTCCCACTAGCGGCTCCTTTTCCGACAACCAGCACGGCGGATCCCTGCCGCGGCGCTGTGAACGCAGCATTTTGATTGGTATCGTTGGCCTTCAGGCTCGTCAGTCAAACAGACCCAGGAGCAGCTCAGCCGGTGGCGCCCGGCTTTCGGGTAACGCCCTGGTCCCGCTGGTTTCGGCTTTGTGCTTCAGGTGATCAAGGATCTGCTTGATCACTATAGGGTCTTCAATGCAGGCGATGACTTTCATGGCGCCGCCGCAGCCGCTGCAGGTCTCGATGTCGATATTGAAAACACGCTTGAGCCGTTGCGCCCATGTCATCGACGCTCGCCGTTGTGCTGGTGTTGCCGGTTCATCAGCCACCCTGACCTTGTTGCCCCTGCCCCGTTTTGCCGGCGTGACCAACGCCCGGTGCCGACTGTTGGGTGCGAACACCCCGTGGAAGCGGGTTAGGTTGACTCTGGGCTTCGGTACCAGGGCGGCCAGCCTTGCAATGAAATCCAATGGTTCGAAAATGACGTGCGTGGTGCCGTCCCGGTACGGCGTCTTGAGCTGGTAGCGCACGTTGCCGCCTCGTGTTAACGACAGCCGCTTCTCGGATACCGCCGGGCGGCTGATGTACCGGCACAGCCGTTCGAGCTTCTTGCGTTCATCGGCCCTGGCCGCCACGCCGGCGTGCAGGCTGGACCCGGCTACCTTGCCAATCCCGTCACCGAACGGATCACCACTGGTCGGCAGAGTTTGCAAAGTGAACACCTTTCGCCCCGCCTGTGAACCGACAGCGATACGGTAAGTGATCGAGTGCCCCAGCAGGGGTGTCATCGGGTCGTCATCCACCGCATCCGAGGCCAGATAGCTGTTTTCGACATCCCGTTCCAGCAGGCCTTGCCGTTCCAGATAGCGACCCACCCGGTGGGCGATGGTGTGCGTCAGCTGGGTGAGCTCTGGGCTGGTCGGCGCCTTGACCCAGCGGAAACGCGCTGAGCCGTGGGATTGCTCGACATACACACCGTCGAGAAACAGCATGTGGAAGTGAACATTCAGATTGAGCGCCGATCCAAAACGCTGGATCAGGGTGACCGCGCCCGTCTTGGCCACTTGGTGGGTATGGCCCGCTTTCTTGACCAGGTGCGTGGCAATGACGCGGTAAACGATGCCCAGCACCCACCCCATGATCTCGGGCCGGCTGGCAAACAGGAAACGCAGCTGAAACGGGAAGCTCAACACCCACTGACGCATGGGTTGTTCAGGCAGTACTTCATCAACCAGCAAGGCGGCACTTTCGGCCATCCGCCGCGCCCCACAGCTCGGGCAGAAACCGCGACGCTTACAGCTGAAAGCGACCAGGTGCTCGGCGTGGCAAGACTCGCAGCGAACCCGTAGAAAGCCATGCTCCAGCCGCCCGCATTGGAGAAATTCTTCAAATTCCCGTTGCACATAGCCCGGCAATTCCTTTCCCTGCTCTGCCATAAGCGCAGCGAATGCCGGGTAATACTCGTCAACGATCTGATAGAGAAGGGTTTGCTCGGGTCGGTGGCTCTGGTAACGACCAGTATCCCGATCCCGGCTGGCCGTCCTGGCCGCCACATGAGGCATGTTCCGCGTCCTTGCAATACTGTGTTTACATACAGTCTATCGCTTAGCGGAAAGTTCTTTTACCCTCAGCCGAAATGCCTGCCGTTGCTAGACATTGCCAGCCAGTGCCCGTCACTCCCACTCGAATATCAATGACAAGAAAATCAATCTATATAACAGCTAGTTAGAAAAGCGCCCGTTATCGATACCATCATCTATACCATGCACAGAATTTTTTTGATTTTTTGCTGTTCGTCGACGTTTTAGTTCAGTTTTGGCCCAGGCTGACGATTCTGCCATGTCACGACGAAGCTCTTGTTTCTCTTCATCAGTAAGCACTCGCGGGCTCGATGCAACTCTATCCACCTTGTAACTCCAACTTGTCGTTGTACATTTTAGATAGCGTATCAAAACATGAGTTACCAGCAAGGAACCTTAAGCGTATTTTTAGATTATTTTTCATACACATCTTGAAAACCATTAGCATTGACCAAATAGTGTACAGTGAGGAATGACCTCATCATAAACAAGGATAAAATTATGGGTTTGAAACCAGGACCAAAACCAATAGCCAAGTCGACCGGCAAGCCAGATCAACGTCGACGTGATAACAAAAAAACGCCAGGCAACACTCCAGGCCTAAAGCCGAGTAAATCCTCTACCAAGTAACGCTACCTCAATATAGAGTCAGATTAAGTCGCACTGACTCTTTACTAAAAAGGAAAACTGATGACAGTAAGTGCGCCCACTATTCAAGATGTTTTGAAGGGAGTTGGTACTAAAGAGTTTTGGATTGGAGGCTTTGTAGTTGGAGCAGTGGTCTTCAGTCTTGGTTTAGCCTACTACAATGTGCAAACAGAATTGGATAAGAAAAATCTAGAGTTAGCAACTAAAAACTTAGAAATGCATAAAATTCAATTTGAAAACGATAACAAGCACCTATCTAGGGAATTGAAAAGTGCACAAAGCGAATTATCTGAGTTAAAGGTTCAATACGAAAAATCTATACCCGTGATCATTGAAGATGCTTGATTTTCGATAGAATCAGGAGCATGCTACGAACCATGAAAATTACACTGACTCCTCAACAGAAACTGCAACTCGAACAAATGCACGACATTGAACGTGATAGTCGAGTTTGCGACCGTATTAAGGCTGTTTTGCTGGCTTCTGAAGGCTGGAGTCAGACTATGATTTCACAAGCTCTTCGTATTCATGAATCGACCGTTGCTCGTCATCTCAGCGACTACGTTCTTTCTGAAAAACTTAAGCCTGAAAATGGCGGAAGCCAAAGCAAGCTTTCTGCTACTCAAACCATGCACCTAATCGAGCATTTGACTGAGAAAACCTATTCTCATACGCATCAAATTGTCACTTACGTTAAAGAGACATTTGGACTGGATTACACGGTTTCTGGTATGAATAAATGGCTTCACCACAATGGTTTTAGCTACAAGCAACCGAAAGGCGTACCACACAAGTTTGATGAAGCACAACAGCAAGCATTTATAGAGGCTTATGAAGCGTTAAAGGCAAGCTGTGGCAAGGATGAATCGATAGTCTTTATCGACGCAGTTCACCCAACACTATCAACAAAAATATCTCATGGCTGGATACGAACTGGTCAGGATAAAGTGATTGAAACAACGGGTAATCGTAGCCGATTGAACATTATTGGCGCACTGAACTTGTCGGATATTGGAGCAACCATTGTTCACAACTATGAGAGCATTAACAGTGAATCGATTGTTCGCTTTTTCTGTGAGTTAAGAAAGAGTTATCCCTTAGCTCATAAGCTTCATATCATCTTGGATGGTGCGGGATATCACCGCAGTGACTTAGTCAAAGATGCGGCGTTTGTCCTGAATATTGAACTGCATTATCTTCCACCTTACAGTCCAAACCTCAACCCAATCGAGCGGCTATGGAAAGTAATGAATGAGAAGTCGAGGAACAACGTTTACTTCAAAAGAAAACGGGACTTCAAGGCGGCAATAGACCAATTTTTTGCAGTGACTCTTCCAGAGATCGCAGGCTCTTTGACATCTCGAATTAATGATAATTTTCAGGTTCTCAAGCCAGCATCTTCAAGTTGATTCGGTATATTACAAACCAAAAGACCTTATATAAAGTAATAGCTGAGCGTTGTAATGAGCAACGAAAATACCTTAAAGCACTCCATGCAGATTATGGCTTTCAGACTAAATACACTGCAAACTATGAGTATCTATCTATATTAGAAAAGGTTATCGTTCAAATTGGTGAATACGCTGAAAATTGTTAGCCTCTCATCATTGACATAACTCACCTTTATTCCCGAATTCAGCAGACTAATAAAAAATTATCCCAATAAAAAATGCCAGTCAGCGATACTGACTGGCATCATGTTTTCTAAGTAAAGACCAGGTTATATATTTATAGCCTTGCCTATTCCAACGAGAATGCTAATGAAAGAGTTTATACAACCACTAGTTATGGAGTCACTCTCTCGCCGCATCATGAAAATTTTCATGTTCCTTAATTTCAAGTATATTTAATCAGCAGATACTTGCTCAATCAATTCTCTCTCAAACTCTTCCATTTGGTCAAAATTAATACTTATTGAAAGTTGATCAAAGCATAGATTACTTGGCTCACAAGTATTCCTTTGCAGATTATTTGCAGCTCCCCACCAATTGACCTTCTTTCCAGTCTGTTTGGATATAGAGTCCAATTTATTTGCTACTTGATATGCTAAAACACCACAATCTAAATCGTTTTCTTCGGCGACTTTAATAACTGAATTTTTCAGCCAAGCAATATTACCATTTGCATTTTTAAAGCATTGCTCAATATAACTACCGGCTTTTTCACCGAGAAGAACACTTGCTGCAAAATTATTAGCATCAATTTCTTCCTGATCATTTCTCCGCTCTTCACTTGTCTCACTAAGCTCAACAATTATAAACTCATCTAGCTCTGGTGATTGGGATGCATGGTAGAGCTCATGAAGTAAATCAAACATCCATTTTGATGTATGTCTAGATTTTTGCTTAAGTACAACTACATTTCTACCATTTATACGCCAAGTCGCGCCATGAAAAGCTCCAGAATCGTTCAAAGGAATAACAGGAACACCCAGATCAGTAGCGTAAGATAAAACTGATTCAAATGTTAACTCGCCATATTTATCTAGAATATCACCTCTAACTACATTAGCATCCTGAGGTATGTCTTTCTTTTCTAAAGAACAGTACTTAGCTACAATATTTGCAATTGTATAAGCATATTGCGTATAAGCACTTGTATATAGCTCGTTAGCACCTACTGGCATTTTAAACCTTGCAACCATTGATCCATCACGCCCAAAAACTAACGGCCTATCACCTAATAGAAGATCCTTATTCCATCCAAATATAGATTGAAGTTTTTCTACTGTTTTTTCTACCCAAAGGCCATATTCGAAAGGCATCAAATCACGAGGTGAAATTCTCTTTTCAATAAAGTTTCTATCTAAACCAGCATCATTTAGCTTTGATATTAATATATTTTTCTCTCTAGAATCTTTAGGTAAAAAGACATCTTCTGTTATTTTTAAATCTAAAGCATCTACAATTGAAACAAGAGTACTAAAACTTGCGGAGCTATACTCCGTGTTTTCATACCTTTGTATTTGCTGCTCTTTCATCCCTAGTCTTTCAGCCAGATCTTTTTGAGTTAACCCCATTGAAATACGAGACATAATAAGAGCTTTAGGGAGGTCAGAAATACTATTCACATCAAAAATAGCAAGTTCACCAGATAGCAGTAGTTCGTATTCTTCCGCTTGCTCAACCAATTCATCACGCTGACACATTAGTGCATCAATCTGAGCTTTCGCTAACAATGGAGAAAATTTAGACTCTTCTCTATTAAGTTTTTCAATTGCTTCAGAAAACTCTTGTATACGTTTTTTGGTTAAAGCTAACTGCTTATTATTTTTAATCATGATGAACCTCCAATCTGAATTGCCACAATGCCTTTTTTCTCAAGGGTGTTTTTATCAGTTTGAAAAAAATCGACAAATAGCTTTCCCGACCCTCCTTCTGGTAATTCTGCAGGAAATATATCGCCTCGATATTTCTGCAACATGTATTTTCTACCTGATGGAGAAAAATCAATAAGTGCACGATCTAATTTCGACTCATCGACACCATGTAGACTCCAACACAAATCATAGTCACCAGGGATTTCCTTTGATGTAACAAAACTTCCATCGATGTAAACCAAATTACAGTTCGCACTTTCGAGCGCTGAAATTAGAAGCTTTAGTCCATCAATTAACCAAGCACGCTTTGGGTTGTAGCCAAATCGTGCGATCAATTCTTCCATCGTGGCTAAATGCACTCCTTCTGGCAAATTACCCGACTCATTAAATTCTGGTATCATTCCTTTAGAAACTCCCCAACAATATTGTTGTGTCACTTGTAAATTTATAGCATTTATTACAATAGAAATCAATTAAAAAGCATATTTATAATGATGACAAAAAAAACAAATAAAACCTCACATATCAATAATTTAGGTTTATTTAACCACACCACCACAACATTAGCCTAGTTGTGGTTTCTTTCTATGGGGCTTAATACTGTCTCAATGATGGGGCAGCAGTACAAAGTGGAACACCATCACCGGCACGTGTGCTTTCTAACTACTTGCGTCGGCCAAATGGCCAACGTCTCATTTTGTCGATTTGATCGACCGATCTCGTCATGTCCTTGTAAGCACGCCCGGCCAACCTGTTTTGGAAAACCTCCATTTTGTCGGCAATGGCTTTCAACTTCGGACCGTGTCCGATGCTGTGTAGCCACTGTCCAAAAAAATAGAAAGCAAGCATCACAATGAACATCACTGCGAAGAAACCAAATACCTCCGCAAGGTTTTGAGGTGGAAAGTTAAACTCCATAATCAGTAATCCTTATTTAGTTAGGCCATGCGACCTTTTTTAACAAAGCTGGCAACCTCTTCGTTACGCTCCTGCTGGCGTTCCTGGGCATATGAAACGTAGTCCTCAACATCGAAGGTGTGCTTTTCCGGATCGCGCTCTTGCCATTCTGCGTGTGCTTGACGGGCTTCTTCCTGGTCCTCACTGGATAGGTCATCAAAGCCGCCGGTTTGATTCATCCAGCCAGTGCCGCCACCGCCTAAGCTATCGTTGTCAAATGCAGGGGAAGCGTCGTCAGTCGCCCTCCTTATCGTCATCATCTCCGTTATCTTTCGTACTGTTTCGGATCGAACTAGCTAGACGACCTCCGGTAGTGCCGCTGATTCTATCCCCGGCCATATCACCCATTCCCTTCATCAAATTCGCACCGGTATCCGCTGCAATACGCCCCGCTTTTACAGCGCTACCTTTAAAGCCGCCGCCAGAAGATTGACCGGAAGCTTGAGAGAAGGAGCCAGCCTCATCAGAATCGCCACTGCCACTAAATGCACCGCCCAGGCTCGACATAACGTCAGTATTATTCGCTACGTTCTCACCCGCTTTTGCAAATGCAGCCTGAATAGCAGACGCACCGCCGGCGGTAGCCATTGCGGCACCGGCAGCCATACCACCAGTGGCAACAGCCGCTCCGGCCATCGCACCGACACTGATGCTGCCAGCACCTGCCGCCGCGCCGCCTCCAGGAACCAGGCTAGCGACCACATTGGGAACCGAGTGAATGAGCATCACGAGAACCAGTGAAACGACAAAGATCACCAACAATTCACGCATGGGAGCATCATTGGATAGATCGGCATAGAAACCATCCATGATCGACATGGCAATGCCAATAAGCAACGTCATTGTCATCAACTTCAAAGCAACGCCTAATACGCTTTTGAAGTAGTTGATTGCTATATCCGAAGTCCAACGCGAACCACCAAACCCCAGCACGAAAACACCGGCATAGACTAATATCCAAGCCGTCACCAAGGCCAACAACACATTGGCCGCCACTACCGCCATACACGCCAAAATTGCCAACGTGATTAAGAAGATAGACAAGTTATCTATCGGGCTGGTGATGCTGTATGACTTACCAGCTTTCACAATAATGTCGAACGCAATACTAATAGGCTCTGACGGGGTTAGGTCTCTCGAAAGGCCACCGGCTTGAGCACCGATCGTTCTCAATGAATCGATAATTGACGTGGCAAAGTCTGGGCCGTTTCTGAGTAACCAGAGAAAGAAACCAAACGTCAAGATGAAGCGCACGAACTCGGCAAAAAACTCCCTTATATCCGCTTGTTTAAGGATTAAGGTCCCGCCAGTCCAAACAAGGGATATAGTGCCCAGCGTCCAGAACAGCCAGGCGGCATAGTTTGTAATTACCGTGCCCCAAGTAGCACTGGCCGTCATGAAACGTACGGCCACTTCATCCAAGACACCATTAGGCTCAATGGCCGCTGATGCAGTTTGTGAAGTCAATAAAAAAGCTAGGAGCATGAGAAGTCGAATGAATACCTTGCTCATGATTAGAATCCCTTGTTCTTGGAGCGGTCAGTGGGTTCGCCCATATCCCAAAAGCAATGTCCTTCTTCCTTCTGCTCTTTCGTTAGGTTTGGGTTGTCACAGTTGATCGTTGCAGGCTTGGGCCCGTCATCTTCACCGCACCCTACCAGGACAAAAGAGACCAACGCACTAACGATAAAAACTCGTGTGATATTTTTCATAATTAAAACCCCCTGTTTTCTGAACGGTCGGTTGGTTCACCCATATCGAACAACCTTTCACGGGACGCTTGATATTGCGCTTCTCGGTCAGCATCTGCCTGCATTCTCGTGCCAACGGCATTCTGCTGAGCAATCAGCAGGCTACGGATTTGCAGGAGCTGGTTAGCTTGGTTGCTAGCAAGCTGGTTGGCATAACCAAGCGCAGCCAGTTGGCCGTCCGCGCTCTGAGCACCAGATTGCAGACGGTTAAGCTGACGGGCATCGGCTTCTAAGTTATCTTGCTGCTGTTCCAGACTCCTAAACAGCGCGTCATTGGCCTTTTTCTGCGATTCAGACGCAAGGCGCCGGTTCTCGGTCATTGCGGCTCGTTCAGCATCACTGCACCCCACTGACGAGAAGCAAGGCGAACTGCGGTAATAGGCCACGTCCTGGAACTTGCCTAGGTAAGCATCGAGGCTGCCAAGCTGGTTCTGGTAATAGGCGAGCGTGTTGGTCGCCTGGTTCAGATCGTTGATGGTGCGCTGCGCCTGGTCCCAAATATAAGAAGCCGGGGCCATCGAGTTTTGCAGCATATTTTCGTACTGCTGCAACTGGGTTTGATACTGCTGAATTTGTTTAGCAGTCTGTGTAACAGCTTCCATTGCCGACATGATGTTCTGAACTAGATTCGTACCATCAGCAACCGGAATACCAGCATGAGCGGGATTAGAAATGTTTAACGCCAAGTAAATGGCGAGCACGGGAATTTTAGCCGCTAAAATTTTTCGTTTTAGCATGGTTAATTACTCTTAGTTGTTATGACTAAAAGTTGCATTCACCAACCTGTAGAAACTTGATCTCTACTCCTGCCGTTACCAGCGGTGAATGTGGGCCTGTACAGAGCTAGCTCGCCACTTACTATCTCGGCGCCCGACCAGCGCGACACCGTTAAACGCGCGGTCAAATAGGGTTAAACATCGGTGTCATTACCAACCGAAGCGGTTAGGGCTTCCGTCGATTCCTTTGCCATCACATCAACGTGATCGGCTCTTATGTTGTCGTTTCGCTTTTTTAGCTGCCTGCTCAGCTTGCAGCTTGGCTTTACGCTGCTCTAATGCTGGCATGACCACCGCTTTTTCAGTTACAGGGGCTGACTGAATAGCTAAAACCTCTAACTGAGATAGATTCTGCAACCAGCCACGGCGTGAAGGTGGCACTTTGCCAATCGGTAACACGCCAGGCTTATCAGACCGCTTGGCCCTTTTATTCTGGGCCATTAATGCCTGACGACGGCGTTCTAGTCCTTGATCGGCAAATTTGATAGACAGATTGCCATCTACCGCCGCCTTGATTACTCGCGCCTTAAACTCAGGCGAACCATTCACGGAAATACGATTACCGTAACGATCCATTGCTACCTTTAGCGCAGCTAAGACACTGGTTTGGTTGGAAGCCGTCGACACTTGTAGACGCTCACCATCATCACGCACAGCGCTGTTACCTACTCGATAAATAATGGTGCCTTTTTTCGTAATCGTATCGACCGTTGCTTTGGGCTCGGCCTGAACGGCATCTCCTTTGAGGGTATTGCCTTTAAGCTTTTGTGCAGCCTCTCGGCTACGTAGCGCTTTGAGGGCTTCTCTATCTCCCTGCAATGCCTGGCTCTTTAACCAATCCGCCCAGGCTTGGCGTTTATTGCTTTGATATATCGTTTGCCGTTGCTCTTGGTAACGCTTGTGAATGCGCTCAAGATCGCTTTTCAATGCATCGCTGGCCTGTTTGTACAAAAGCTTTTTAGTAAGCTTATTACTACCGGTTAACTTAATCGCTGCGCGACGGCCACGCCCTTTCCTCTTGGCGTTTTCAACCTGTCGATCTTTATCACGACGAGCCTGTTCAAGGGCTTGCGACTTACTCGCTGCGGCACGTTTCTGCTCTGCTTGATAACGGGCATATAGCTCGGTGGTATTCACCTTCAAGCGAACAGGTCGGTGTGTATATTGGCGGCTCGGCTTAACAGAATCCGATGCAGTCGCTTCAAAGGGACCAAGGCGCGCTTCGAGTTTGGGTTTAGAAAACTCACGTCCCAAGGTGCTCGCTTTGATGATCGCTTCACCGTCGGCAACGATCACTAGACCATTTCCTCTGGTTCTTAACTGCAAACCATTGTCCTGCATGACCTGGTGCAACGCCTGCCAGCTATTGGCTGATTTAATCTCGTCCATGCATTCGCGCTTCACCCAACCCACTAAGCTTTCAATACCCGAATGCCGCTCCATATCCATCGCACGTGATTCGGCCCCGCGCTTGCGCGGTATATGATTATCCGGCTGCAAACCAAAGTCCTGCTCGATGGCCTCGCACATTTCCGCTAGCTTCTTATGCGGGTAGTACGGCTCATGGATTGTGTTGCGAGTAGGGTGAATCTTGTTAATTGCGATATGGATATGTTGATTGTCCGTATCGTTGTGTACAGCACTGACACGCTGATGCTCGCCATAACCCAACCCTTGGCAAATGCGCTCTTCTATCGCGGCCAAGGTATTTGCTTCTAACTGTTCGCCACTTGGGAAGCTCACTATCAGATGATAGGTTTTATCACTCTTCGCTCGGGTGTTCGCAAACTGAGTCGCCAACACCTCACTGATCGCATCGCGCACGGTTTCCGCTTCACAGTTATTTAAACGAACGCTACCAAGTCGATGTTCTTTGCTCTGGTGATCGGTGATGTAATTCACCAAGCCTGCAAAGTCAGATTTCCCCTGAGAACGCATCGGTACATGCTTGGCGATCATTGGTCCGCCCTCGGGCGAAGAATAGACTCCATAAGTGAACTCATTTGATCTTGCGTCGCCTCGATACGATTAAGCACTGCCAAGATCGTATTGGCCCCAACATGTGCCACCTTGGCATCATTACTAAGCCATAACTTAAGCAAACCACCCAAACGCCCTAAGTCACCATTCACTCTTACCAGTTCGCGTACCTGTTCAACATCAGTAACTCCTTGAATGCGATAACCTTGGCCTACTTCACGCAAATAGGTCGAAGTACTGAGCCCTGCCTGTGCTGACATGGATTCGATTAGCGCACGTTCTTCTGGCAGACAGTAAACCTTAATCGGTGGGCTGTTCTTTCTAGTGCTCTTGTTCGTATTGTTCGCCATGTTTGTCTCCTCTTTCAGGCCCCGCAGGGCAGGATCAACGTTGAGTACCGAAGGTGCGAATAAGTCATAAGTGAAGAGGCTTCGCCATGCTTGCATGGAGGGCCTACTTCACACATCCTGCCCGCATTTCAACCTTGGTTTTATCACGGAAAGTTATGCATGCCCTTGTGCATTTCTCTGCATTTAACTGTTTATTCCCGTGTAAACCATGTTTACACGATAAGTCCAATGCTTATAGCGGTATGACAGCGCACCTATAGTGATTCAATAGCGCTAAAATAGCGGTCTTACAGCGATTTATGTTTATTGACTTTACTAAATATCACGACACAGAAAAGCACAGCTTTCCTAAGACTTTCCGCTCTAGGCTAAATTCAAAGCCTTCGTATTTTACCGCCCCTCAAGTGTCAATAAATGTTTAAAAACCAAGATAACAAAAATAACAATTACTTTATTTTCACATAGTTAAAATAAAATAAATTTCCAAAAATTGATTTCATTGACAGTTTTGAGCAACTTATTTATCAAAGTTATCCACAATACTTGTTTATTCAACTACAGGTTTATTTTCTATATAGGTATACCTACAGGAAAGTACTATAGGGGACTCTACAACTACCTGTTATTAAAAAACTTTTTGGCACTTCGCGGGACAGAACATGCGCACTCTGGGACAAAACATGCGTAAGCCGGGACAGAACATGCGCAAAATATCCCCTTTAAAGCGGGACAGAACATGCGTGGATAACTTTCTAAATACCCAGGCTTATTAACGCCAAGAATGGTGAATACAATCTGTTTCATCACGCTACATAACCCCGCTCACTCTATCGTTTTGTCCGTCGAGGTACTTGTGGAGCACTTGGTTTCAAAAGTAGCCCTTTTTCAGTTGGAGTAGCATCTAGCTCTGGCCATGCCTGCAACACCTTTTCAAGTCCATCATTAAACCGTCGTCTAAAGCTTTTTACATTGGCGTAATTAGAGCCCAATTGTTCCATCAAACCTGACCACGGGATAATTGTTGCTCTCTTTAAGTAACTCACCCGATAAGTCGCCCAGCAATATATGTCTAAGGCCATCGGAGAACGCTTAATCAACCGCAACACTCTCATATCCAGAGGGACAGGTTTATCAGTAATCAGTTGAAAAAACTTAGGCGACAGTTCCACCCAAGATTCCCATAGTGAATCTTGATCAGGCTGCTTCGTACTCCACCAAATATGGGAAATATCAGCAACTCTGGCTCCAGTTTCATCTTCACAAATATATCCACTTTCATCGTTTAGCTCTGTAAAACTGACACTAATCGTCGTTTTAAATAACCGCCGCATCTGTTCTCGAAATGGGCCTATAGTCCCACTTTTTCCGCCAGTTGAACGCAGCCCTAACTCTTCCATAAAACGTCTTTGAGAGTGTCCCAGATCAAGCTTGCGCGCTTGCTGTTCAGTGATAAAACCATTGTCCAGTCTTGACTTATTTCTCACCGCTTGTGTACTTACCCAAACCAGAAGCAAACGTGCATAGCAACCGTAAGGCAAACCTACCGATGAGGGGGCCATCATGTGCATTGTGAAATTACCATTCTTGCGACTCCACTCATTCGATTTGGGTTTGCTATGCGGTATGGTCGCCTGAATCAAAAGCCGAGCGATAAAACCGAGTTCATTAGCCTCCTGAGCACTGCACTCCTGGATTGCTATGATGTTGTTAATATATTTCGTGCTTAGCTCTAGCTTACCGCTGGCACCCGAGGCACTTTTTTGCCGAGTGGTTCCCCTAGCCTGAACATCCGTTCCATCTTTAAGCGTCATGTGGACTCAGACTTACCAAATAAAACCGGGTCTTGCGGCTTTTAACGCAGACCTGCGCTTTTCTTCTATCCAGTTCTCCACTTCAGCTAAGTCCCAAGCAACACTTCGGCTGGTCAGAACAATACGACGAGGAAACTCACCACGCTGTTCCAGGTTATAGATGGTTCGATCAGACAAAGGAATCATGCTGAGTAAGGTCTTGCGATTAATCAGTGTTTTGTTTGTCATTGATGGATTCATAACCCTCTCCTTTTCAACATTCTTGGGTTGATAATGCCAGGAGTTGCCTGTAGATTAGATTAATCATTGGACAAAAAAGTTGGATATGAAAATATTTGAAACTGAGGTAGATGCGTCAGAACGACTGGGTCAGTTTTATATCCCTGTATGGGAGAATTCTGACAAGTCTGTGGCAAATGCCATTCGTATTTTTAGGGAGAAATGGCATTCATACTCGGAAGAGTCTAAAAGCCACAGCATCATAAACTTGATTAAACAGGTGATTGATCCCGTGGTATCGGAATACTTGAGTAGCCTTCCAAACCAGTATTTGTCCTATTGCCCTATCTCAAGAGAAAAGTGTAACTATAGTGATCTCATCAAGTTGAGAGGTTTTCGTTATACGGCCGACCAAATTCACTTTTATTTACGCGACTTTGTTGATAAGAGCTCCCAAACAGAGCAAGACATACTATTCATATCGACTCAAGATATGCTCAAATCATTGTTTATGATTTGTGAAGGAAAGAAACCTAATAGATCAAAACTAGCGCCTGATATCAGTTTAAAAGCGGATAAAAAAACACGACTGTGTGCCTTGTGTGGAAACCCTACAGAGTTTTCACAGTTCATGCGCACATGGACAAAACACGGATATATTGAGAGAGAAAACAATGATCATGACAATGCTGAAGACAATGATGAAAAAGAAGGGAAAAAAAAGCGGCCGGATCTGAGTACGAATTACTGTCTACCCCATCGCCCCAAGCTTCATGATGGTTCTTGGAATTCTCTATATAAGCAAGCCAAACGCTCTGCAGAACAATTTGAGCAAGAAGTCTTGAGATTACGACGCCAAATCGCGCATCCAGACCGTCATAACGCTAAGTCCGGAGATAGATTAATTGATGAGTACTTTTACCACTTCATGCTGGACTCTTCACTGGATCCAACTAATGTGCCCGAACTACGCAACTTAGCCCGAAAGATGGTAGATTCTCGACTGACCGACAACAAAAAGCGCATGCTGGTTCTTCGTAGGCAAAACATGTCTAATAAACAGATAGGTATAACGCTGGGTAAGATCACGGGTAAGCCGTTGTCAAACCAGGCTGTGTCTAAGGCCTTGGGAACCATACGTGATGAGTTTAAACTATGAATATCCAAAACCTGTCAGAATCTTAGAAGGTAAGGTTAGGATAAGATCATCGACTAATCTTATCCTTAGTAACTATACCGAATCAACTTGAAGATGCTGGCTTGAGAACCTGAAAATTATCATTAATTCGAGATGTCAAAGAGCCTGCGATCTCTGGAAGAGTCACTGCAAAAAATTGGTCTATTGCCGCCTTGAAGTCCCGTTTTCTTTTGAAGTAAACGTTGTTCCTCGACTTCTCATTCATTACTTTCCATAGCCGCTCGATTGGGTTGAGGTTTGGACTGTAAGGTGGAAGATAATGCAGTTCAATATTCAGGACAAACGCCGCATCTTTGACTAAGTCACTGCGGTGATATCCCGCACCATCCAAGATGATATGAAGCTTATGAGCTAAGGGATAACTCTTTCTTAACTCACAGAAAAAGCGAACAATCGATTCACTGTTAATGCTCTCATAGTTGTGAACAATGGTTGCTCCAATATCCGACAAGTTCAGTGCGCCAATAATGTTCAATCGGCTACGATTACCCGTTGTTTCAATCACTTTATCCTGACCAGTTCGTATCCAGCCATGAGATATTTTTGTTGATAGTGTTGGGTGAACTGCGTCGATAAAGACTATCGATTCATCCTTGCCACAGCTTGCCTTTAACGCTTCATAAGCCTCTATAAATGCTTGCTGTTGTGCTTCATCAAACTTGTGTGGTACGCCTTTCGGTTGCTTGTAGCTAAAACCATTGTGGTGAAGCCATTTATTCATACCAGAAACCGTGTAATCCAGTCCAAATGTCTCTTTAACGTAAGTGACAATTTGATGCGTATGAGAATAGGTTTTCTCAGTCAAATGCTCGATTAGGTGCATGGTTTGAGTAGCAGAAAGCTTGCTTTGGCTTCCGCCATTTTCAGGCTTAAGTTTTTCAGAAAGAACGTAGTCGCTGAGATGACGAGCAACGGTCGATTCATGAATACGAAGAGCTTGTGAAATCATAGTCTGACTCCAGCCTTCAGAAGCCAGCAAAACAGCCTTAATACGGTCGCAAACTCGACTATCACGTTCAATGTCGTGCATTTGTTCGAGTTGCAGTTTCTGTTGAGGAGTCAGTGTAATTTTCATGGTTCGTAGCATGCTCCTGATTCTATCGAAAATCAAGCATCTTCAATGATCACGGGTATATATCAATAGTTAAAAACTTAATCTTCTAAATATTCAATTCTAAATAATTTATCACTCTCAGATAGTTTTACCACAAAATAATCTTCATTATTTAGAGAATCTGGCAATTTATCTTTCAAAATTGACGCAACAAATTGAACGTTATTTTTATTAACTAAATCAGCTATTTTTACTAGTTGATTATCATGCATTAGCTCTTTTTTATCATTTAATAAAAAATGCATACACGGTATATTTTCTTCATCTGCAAAAAGAGTATAAGCAATGTCAAAACAAGAAATTTCACCCTGTTTCTTTCCTGAGCTAAAATTAGTATTAAACGCAGAGAACTTGTATAACCTCTGACCTTTTTTATTTATTATTTTATCATATTTTAAAGCATACTTCTCACCATAGAGATTCTGGGACGTGGCTGAAAAATGCTTATTAAATCTGTTAACCTGCTGTTTAACCACTGCCTCAAATTCATCAGAAAACAATTCATTATCTATATCACTTAATTGTGACTCATAATTTTGTATATTTTCTTCAACCTCTATCAATTGACTTATAATACTTTCAAACTCGCCTTTATCACGATACTTATCATTAAGTTTCGATATTAGCACTTCAAGATCCTCAAAGGAGGAACTCTTCGACACCAGTTCTGCTAAATCTTTTTCCACTTTCAAAAAATCATTTAATTCATGATTTTTTGACTTTATTTTACTTTCTATTATTGGAAGTTCTTTTGTAATATAAGAAATTCGTTCATTCACCATTTTATTATGGTAACTTACTAACTCACCGAAAGTCTTATTTAATTTACCTAAATTATTAGAAGCTTGATTATATATTGATTCCAATTGAGATAGATCAATATAAGAAGCAGTAGAAGATAACTCTGATTTTGTTTCTTCTATTAAATCTTTCCTTAAATTAAGGTTACCCAAATCATTACTTACACGGTTAATTTCATATCTAACTTTGTTTAGTTTATTGAGATCTCTTTCAAAATTCTCGTTAATGTTTAATGAGGATTTTTTTCTGTCTAACTCATCAATTTCAGTCTCAACAATAGCAAGCGCAGCTTCGTACGCTGATTTTGTTTGTATTTTTTCCAACCGATTTTTAAACACATTTTCTTGATGTATATCTTGAAGAATCTTCTGTTTAGAGCTTCCCTGAGAAAAATCACACCCTAATAAATACAGATATAAAGTTTCATATTCTGCATCACTAGTATAATTATCGAGTGTTTTTAATGTATTAGATACACTGAGATCACTATAGCGAATATTATGTGATATAATTTGACGAAATGTTGGTTTTTTCCCAACTTGGCTAGGAAAAAATATTTCCGTGAGTTTATCTTCAAATTCGCTCTCGGTATATTTAACCCCATCTATTTTTCTTATAATTTTACTTCTAGCGAGAAAATTCCTTTCTATAACAACTGTTCTTGAGTTCTCATCGTCTAAATTTTCTGATAAATAGAGAAATATTGATACATTATTATCCACTAGGTAGTCTTTGACTAGTGAATAGATCTCTTTTCTATTCTCAGGGTCTTCATATATGATTTTTGGCTTGGCTCCAAGACAAAAATCAATCAACTTCAATACGGTAGTTTTTCCGACACTATTACCAGTTACCTGACCATCACTCTCATCAACAACAAGATTTAACCCCTTATGGAAAGGTATCTCACGAATAATATGAGATGGAGTGGCTATAATAATTTTTTTTATAAACATAATTCAACGTCACCCGAGTTTAAAACCGCCACATCAATCAAATATAACCAATCTAGACATAATATAAACAATGGAAATGATATAGTTTTTACTTCTCTTACTTTTTCATAAAGTTCTAATAACTCTACTTTTTTATATTCTTGAAGAATTTTAAGAACAATAGCTCCGTTGTAATAAACACTATTATCTGGATGAATATTATCAGGAAGCAGCATAACTATATCCTTCCGGGTTATCCATTATTTTACATCTAACAAATGCGTCTACAACTAGTATATCTATACATAACTCAAGTTCATCTATAGGAATCTCACTGTAATTAGCACTTTCAATAACTTTATTCTTTAGCGCTTCAATGACATTAAAGAATATTTCATCTGAATCAGAAGCTCCTTTCTTAGACTTAATATACTCTCTCTTAATTGTCGCCAAAACAGAACTACTTTTGTTACTACCTTGACTATCAAAAACAGAATATTTAGAATCAACTCTCCCATGGAACAGGCTATATTCTTCTATCAAATCTTTAGCGCTATCTAATTCATTGTGAGATATTTTTCTTTCTATTTCAAACTGTTTGATAGTAGACTCACCCACATTACCATGCCAATTTTCTTTTGCTAGAATATTTATAATAATAGCAAGATTAGAGTCTAACTTCGCAACATCAACACCATTGCCTAACTCACCTTTAATGAAATTATAAACAGACATTTGTCCAGCTATATCTTTTTGTAAAATCTCATTCAATATTGATGGTATATCAATAATATCTCGTGATGGTGAAAAAGAAATTCCATGTGGATTTTTAAAATTATTTTTCCTTAAATTTGACGCATCTTTTGATATTGAAATAAACTTAAAATTATAACTTAAGTATTTTTTTATTATTTCTTTTTCTAAAGCAGACTCGACTTTGTTTTTTGTGCAAGTAGAAGACACTTGGATAATTATTTTGTTTTTATGATCAATTAAGTCAATAGCTTCAACATTCTGTAAAACCTTGTTGAGGTTTTCAAGTTCATAACCGTATAATAAATTCAAAAGATGTAAGTAGAAGCTTTCTGAGTGCATATGCAAATGCAACATATTTAGCTTACCGTTGGTTTCGATTCTGTAAGCTAAGGTATGAATTTTTTCATCAATATAGTTATAATATGCTGTTCTATTCATTTATTTTTCTAGCCGAAGTCTGTTTTAAGAACATATGCGTTTAAAAAATGGTTAAGTTATAAAAACTTAGTGCTCAATATAACAGTTTTCACCTTGAATTTATACGGCAAAGTAACTCATCTTAGCAAAGAGTAAGTGACATACAAATCAATGAGATAAATATGTTTTCATTGTCCACTCATCAATCATATCTGCCCAATCCTGCAACATGGCCGCGCGCTGTTCTCGGTATTCGGCTTTGTTGTAAACAGCCCTTACCCCTTTCTGTTCGTGCGCCAGGCATTTTTCTATCCAATCCGTGTTGTATCCAGCCTCATGCAGCAAAGTGCTCGCAGTTCGACGCAGGTCATGCGGCCCAAACTTACTTAAGGACTGACCATCTTTCTGAGCAGCTTTATACGTCAATGCCAATACTCGATTCATCGTTGCACTACTCATTGGGGCATCTGAGTCATAACGGGAAGGAAGAATGTAATCAGACCCACCGGCAAATGTCTTCAAGGCAATCAGAATGTCCATCGCCTGGCGCGACAAAAATACCAGGTGAGGGTTACGTCGTTTCATCCTCTCTTTCGGAATCGTCCACAACGCTTCACTAAAGTTTATTTCGCTCCAAGTCGCATTGGTTAACTCACTTTTGCGTACCATAGTCAGCAACAGTAACTTTACCGCGGCACGAATCGACGGCGTCGTTCCTACTTTTTCCATGTAGCGGTACATCAAACCGATCTCAGCCGGTGTTAACGTTCGGTCTCTTGGTTCAAATCGCGCGATACTTGCGGGCCTCACTAGGTCTGCCGGGTTCTCAACTTTCTGCCCTCTCTCAATCGCCCATCGATACACCTGGAGTACAATGTCACGCGTATGTACAGCCGTTGCGGGCGCGCCACGCTCTACTATCGCGTCAGTCAATGCTCGCAGATCTTCATGGGTGATCTCTGTCAGCTTCTGATTGCCAAATTTGCCCTCTAACTCTCGGGCATAGACTGAGCGACGCATATCCCGGGTAGAGTCAGCCATCTGATAGCCACGCAGCCATTTCTGAGCCCAGGCACCAAAAGTTTCAGCATCTTTGGTTCTCGCCTTAGCACGGGCTTTCTCTTTGGCCGGTGACTTTCCATCAGTAACCATTCTCTTCGCTTCATTGAGACGCTCACGCGCTTCTGCTAACGTGATACCTCCTACTCCGTAGCGGCCAAAGGTGATTGTCTCTTGCCTACCATTGATCGAGTAATTGTAGCGAAAAGAAATAGAGCCCGCAGTGGTCACAGCAACATAGAGGCCATCACGGTCATTGACTTTGTAAAGTTTATCTTTGGGTTTGAGATTGCGTAGCTTGGTATCAGTCAGCATGTTTCGACCTATTATTATTGTTTGATACCATGCTGAAAAACCTCTAAAAAACTAGAGATTAATCTTTATAAAACAGATAGATATAAAAATTTAATACCATGCCCCATCAAAAACACTCAGCATGGTATCGGGCGTAATCCATGGCATTACCGATGAATCATACCCATCAAAATACCACGGTCAAACCGTGCTTGGCGTTGCCAGACATTGCCAAAAATGACTAAGCCAAAAACAAAAAAAGTCCGCAATTACGCGGACTTAAGTATGATTTCGTGCCTGTTAATGCCAGACCTTTCTTAAAGGGGGATTATTCCCACTCGATTGTCGCAGGTGGCTTACCAGAAATGTCGTAAACAACACGAGAAATGCCATCAACTTCGTTGATAATACGGTTAGAAACCTTACCTAGGAAGTCGTATGGTAGGTGTGCCCAATGAGCAGTCATGAAGTCGATAGTTTCTACCGCACGTAGAGACACAACCCAATCGTACTTACGGCCATCGCCCATTACACCAACAGAACGAACTGGTAGGAATACCGTGAACGCTTGAGATACTTTGTCATATAGGTCTGCAGCGTGAAGCTCTTCAATAAAGATAGCATCAGCACGACGTAGCAAGTCACAGTATTCTTTCTTGATTTCACCAAGAACACGAACACCTAGACCTGGACCTGGGAATGGGTGGCGGTAAAGCATGTTATAAGGCAGGCCTAGCTCTAGACCAATCTTACGTACTTCATCTTTGAACAGCTCACGTAGTGGCTCAACAAGACCCATTTCCATGTCATCTGGAAGACCGCCCACGTTGTGGTGCGATTTGATCACGTGCGCTTTACCAGTCTTAGATGCAGCTGACTCGATTACATCAGGGTAAATCGTACCTTGAGCTAGCCATTTCGCGTTTTTCAGCTTCTTAGACTCTTCATCGAATACATCTACGAATACGTGACCGATAGTCTTACGCTTCTCTTCTGGGTCAGACTTGCCTTCAAGTGCTTTGAGGAAGCGTTCTTCAGCGTCAACTTTGATAATGTTCAAACCAAATTGGTCGCCGAACATATCCATAACTTGTTGACCTTCGTTTAGACGAAGTAGACCGTTATCAACAAATACACACGTTAGCTTGTCGCCGATTGCGCGGTGAACCAGCATCGCAACTACCGATGAATCAACACCACCAGATAGACCTAGGATAACTTCGTCGTCACCCACTTGCTCTTTAATACGAGCAACCGCATCTTCGATGATAGATTCCGATGTCCATAAACGCTCACAGCCACATACGCCAAGAACAAAGTTCTCAAGCATTTGTAGGCCACCTTTTGTGTGTGTCACTTCTGGGTGGAACTGAACACCGTAGTATTTCTTCTCTTCATTCGCCATCGCAGCGTAAGGACAAGTGTCTGTCTCACCAACTTTTACGAAATCGGCTGGGATCTCTACTACTTTGTCGCCATGGCTCATCCAAACGTCTTGAGTTGCTTCAAGGTCTTTAAATAGAGCACATTCACCAGTAACTTTAACCTGAGCGTAGCCAAACTCACGTTCGTTAGAGCCCGCTACTTTGCCTCCTAGCTGTTCCGCCATGGTTTGCATGCCGTAACATACGCCAAGCAAAGGAACACCAGAATCAAACACATATTGAGGCGCGCGTGGAGAGTTCTCTTCCGTTACGCTTTCTGGACCGCCAGATAGGATAATGCCATCTGGGTTGAATTCGCGAATATCCGCTTCTTCTACATCCCAGCTCCATAGTTCACAGTAAACGCCGATTTCACGTACGCGGCGTGCTACTAATTGAGTGTACTGAGAACCGAAGTCCAAGATCAGAATACGTTGGTCATGGATATTTTTAGTCATTTTGAGCAGTCTTTTTAAGGCTAAGTGATTAAAACCGAGGCGAGTGTACTCGCCTCTTCTTAATGCTTCAAGGAAAAAGCAAACGTTTCCGTTGGGTAATTAGTTCCCTAGACGGTAGTTCGGCGCTTCCTTAGTAATTTGAACATCGTGTACATGAGACTCTTGCATACCTGCACCAGAGATACGTACAAATTCAGCTTTCGTACGCATATCTTCGATAGTTGCAGAACCAGTTAGACCCATGCTTGAACGTAGACCACCCATTTGTTGGTGTACGATCTCTTTTAGACGGCCTTTGTATGCGATACGACCTTCAATGCCTTCTGGTACTAGCTTGTCCGCTGCGTTGTCAGACTGGAAGTAACGGTCAGAAGAACCTTGAGACATAGCACCAAGAGAACCCATGCCGCGGTAAGACTTGTAAGAACGGCCATTGTATAGAATCACTTCACCCGGCGCTTCTTCAGTACCAGCAAACATAGAACCAACCATCACACATGATGCGCCAGCTACGATTGCTTTACAGATATCACCTGAGAAACGGATACCACCGTCAGCAATAACCGGAATACCATAATCATTAGCCACTTCTGCCGCATCTGCGATTGCAGTGATTTGTGGAACTCCCACACCCGTTACAATACGAGTTGTACAGATAGAACCAGGGCCGATACCAACTTTCACTGCGCTTACGCCAGCTTCGATTAGTGCTTTAGCACCAGCACCTGTTGCTACGTTACCACCGATGATGTCTAGATCTGGGTAAGCAGCGCGAGTTTCGCGGATGCGGTTTAGTACACCTTCAGAATGTCCGTGTGAAGAGTCGATAAGTAGAATGTCAACGCCTGCTTCAACTAGAGCAGCAACACGCTCTTCGTTACCAGCGCCAGCACCAACGGCTGCGCCAACACGTAGGCGACCACGCTCATCTTTACATGCGTTTGGTTTACGTTCTGCTTTGTGGAAGTCTTTCGCAGTAATCATACCGGTTAGTTGGAACTCATCATTCACAACCAATACTTTCTCTACACGAGCTTCGTGCATTTTCTCTTGCACTTCTTCTCGTGTTGCACCTTCTTTAACTGCTGCCAACTTCTCTTTTGGCGTCATTACTGAAGATACTTTCTTAGAAAGGTCCGTCACAAAACGAACGTCACGACCAGTGATAATACCAACAAGCTCATTGCTCTCAGTGACAACAGGGAAACCTGCAAAACCATGCTTTTCAGTGAGTGCAACAACATCAGCGATGGTCGCGTCAGGGTTTACAGTAACCGCGTCAGTTACCATACCAGCTTCGAACTTCTTAACTTTACGAACTTCGGCTGCCTGCTGCTCAATAGACATGTTCTTGTGGATAAAGCCAATGCCACCCTCTTGCGCTAGCGCAATTGCTAGACGAGCTTCAGTAACAGTGTCCATAGACGCTGAAATCATTGGGATGTTTAGGGTGATGTTCTTAGTTAGCTGAGTGCGAAGATCAGCTGTGTTTGGGAGAACGGTGGAGTGTGCTGGCACAAGTAGTACGTCATCGAATGTCAGCGCTTCTTTGGCAATTCTTAGCATTTGCAATATCTCACAATTAGAGGAGTAAAAAGAACAATCCAATCTCATCGTTTCGCATAATGAGGGTAACCTGTGTTAGCAACAAGCTACATTTGGATTAGATATTGCGGAGGGATTATACGGTTAACGCAATCGCTTGACCACAAATTTTTTAATTTTTTTCTTGCAATTACCCCCTTGCTATGTATTATATTGCCGCTAATTTCCATACTCACGTCTAAGAGATTAGCTGTGCTCTCCAAGACCAATCAAAACATCTTTACTGTTTCTCGTCTCAACGCAGAAGTTCGTTTACTCCTTGAAAACGAAATGGGGATCGTTTGGCTCGTCGGAGAGATATCCAACTTTTCAGCTCCTGTCTCTGGTCACTGGTACCTCACTCTTAAAGACTCTCGCGCTCAAGTTAAATGTGCCATGTTTCGTGGTAACAATCGCCGCGTTACTTTCAAACCCGCTAACGGTAATCAAGTCCTAGTAAAAGCTCGTCTTTCTCTTTATGAGCCTCGCGGTGACTACCAATTGATCATCGAAAGCATGCAACCGGAAGGTGACGGCCGTCTTCAGCAAGAGTTTGAAGAGCTGAAAATGAAGCTTGCCGCAGAAGGGTTGTTCGCTCAAACCAATAAGCAACCTTTGCCTGAACACCCAAAACGTGTTGGCGTCATCACATCGAAAACTGGTGCCGCGCTTTACGATATCTTAGACGTATTGAAACGTCGTGATCCTTCCCTACCCGTTGTGATTTATCCGACAGTGGTACAAGGTGAAGATGCAGCCATTCAAATCGCACAAGCCATTGGTCGCGCTAACAGCCGTGATGAATGTGATGTGCTAATTGTGGGCCGAGGTGGTGGTTCATTGGAAGACTTATGGTGCTTTAACAACGAGATATTAGCTCGCACGATTGCAGCAAGCCAAATTCCTATAATTAGCGCCGTTGGACATGAAGTCGACGTGACAATAGCTGATTTTGTCGCCGACGTACGCGCGCCTACTCCATCAGCAGCAGCTGAGCTAGTAAGCCGTGATAACAGCCACAAAGATCAAGCTTTAGTTACCCGCCAGCATAAGTTAGCGAGCGCGATGCGTTACTACCTAGCACAACAAAAGCAGCAATTTGCTCAATTAGTGCACCGTCTAGAGAGACAGCACCCAAGCTATCGCTTGCAACGTCAGACGCAACAGTTAGATGAGTTGGACATGCGCTTACAGCGAGCGATGAGTCGTTTTATTGCCTTGCGTCAACAGCGAATCGAGCGTCAACATTATCGGCTGCAATTAAATTCTCCTGTAACACGCCTTGCCGAGCAGAAGTCGAAGCTAGAACGTGTTGAGCAAAAGCTCATGGATGCAATGGATCGCAAATTACTGACTATGCGCCATCAACTCGCGATTGCTGCAGAGAAATTAGACACCGTCAGCCCACTAGCGACATTGAAACGAGGTTACTCAATTACTCAAACTGAGCAAGGTAAAGTGATTACTCAATCTTCAGATGTAAAATCGGGAGATGTATTGATTACTCGATTAGCCGAAGGCGACGTTCGCTCTACCGTTAACTGAATACAAACTCTGGTTAACTGATTTTCTGGAACTCAAATCGGACACGTGATTTTGATTTGAGTTCATTACACACATTACAAAAGTAACTCGCAGCACCGCATGCTTGCAGCTTCTCCAGCTCCGCCTCACAATCAGGGCAAAAACCTACTTTTTTAAAATCCGATTCACACTGTGCACAATGGTATTGTCCTGTCCATTCCAGTTCGACATTGCAAGTCGGGCAAATGTTCTGCTGCATATCCCGTTCCTCTCTCTAAACTAAGCAATTTCGAGTAACGCATGCTACTCAAAATAACGAACAAGTATGTTGATCTTCATCACCGCCCCAACAAGTTTCACGAGGCGTTAACCATACTTGATACGTAGGATCTTATACTGATCGTCTGATATTTACTCCTTGATCAGCGATCACCCCTTAAAAGAATATTTATATAACCACACACCGAAAGCATAAGTTACATATTCTGCATTCCAATTTAAGGAAGAATAAAAAACCTTAAAAAGATTTAATTAAACGAAAAATCAGAATTTAATAAAAAGATCTTATTCAAAAAGCAGTGTTTACATTGGTGTGCACTTCGATAGTTTGAGCGTCGAGCTTAACGAGTTTAACTTGGATAAAAGCAAACTCATTTAAATGGCTCGCATGCGTTCCACCACAAGGGATTACCGCTAATTGACCTTCCCCTAAATCGCACTTCCAATAGCGAGAATCCGTTAATCTGTCACCGTGGCATTCCATGGTGATCATCGCATCTCGTCGAAGCCATTCCACAAGTTGGCTATTCACTTTTTTTGCAATCGCCTGGAGGTCATTCAGCATATCTGCACTGTTTAATCCTCTTTTACGGAGTGTTTTGCCTAAACGGTACGTATCGAGGCACTTGTCTGGAGTAACATAACTCGTAACTTGTGCATAGCTATTAAAGTCATAATAACCATGTGGGTCTTTGCGGTCTGCGTCTTTTCGCCAATAGTCTTCCGCTAGTACTTTATTCAACGCCAAATACGCTAAGTGTCCTGCAGTGTGGCCTCGACTCAAAGCGCGTTGGTAATCCTTATCTACCGCCAATGTCACCAAATCATCAGTAACAAGTGATTCCGTACGTGATAAAACATGCACAACGACAAACACCCAACCTTCAGCATCACGCTTTACAGGGATGTCACTACCCACATACAAAGCACCACTCTCCTGCTCCACTGCTCCAACTTGGCAATCTACTACGTCATGCTCAGACCCATTCACCTTCAACGTTCCTTTATCTGCAGGGTGATCCGGCCACATGTGACTAACGGGATGGAACGGCGTGACATCTGTAATAACGTAAGTCACTTCTTCCGTAGATTGAACGAGCTGTATTTGTGCTTCTAATTGCCATGTTTGATGACAAAAACGAGTCTTTGTTGCTGTGATAGTCATTTTTACGATTACTTTTGATAAAAAAATACCCAAGTAGAAACTTGGGTATTCGAATTTCATTATTTATTGCGGTTTTTCACCATCGACATCATACGTTTGCGTTTACGCTCTTGTGATAGCGTAAGCTTATTCGTACGGTTCTCGTATGGGTTATCACTGTTGTGGAAGTTAATGCGAATCGGTGTTCCCATAATTTCCAGAGACTTACGGAAGTAGTTCATCAGATAACGTTTATACGAATCTGGCAATTCACGAACCATGTTACCGTGGATAACAACGATCGGTGGGTTGTAACCACCTGCGTGTGCGTATTTGAGTTTGATACGACGACCACGAACCATTGGCGGTTGGTGATCATCCACAGCCATCTTCATGATACGCGTCAGTACTGACGTACCCACACGCGTTGTCGCCGAGTTATATGCTTCTTGAATAGATTCAAACAAGTGACCAACGCCAGTACCGTGCAGCGCAGAGATAAAGTGGATACGCGCGAAGTCGACGAATCCTAGACGGCGGTCCAGTTCTTTCTTCACGCTTTCTTTCACGTCACTGTCTAGACCATCCCACTTGTTAACGGCGATGACAATTGAGCGGCCAGCATTCAGTGCAAAACCAAGCAAGCTTAGGTCTTGGTCTGAAATATTTTCACGTGCATCAATCACCAGTAGAACGACGTTTGCATCTTCTACCGCTTTCAGCGTCTTAACAACAGAGAACTTTTCAACCGTTTCATTGATACGACCACGACGACGAACACCTGCGGTATCAATTAGTACGTATTCGCGTCCATCACGCTCCATCGGGATGTAGATAGAATCGCGCGTTGTACCAGGCATATCGTATACAACCACACGTTCTTCACCCAGAATACGGTTAGTCAGTGTCGATTTGCCTACGTTAGGACGACCGATGATCGCCAACTTAATCGGCTGCTCTTGAAGGCGTTTGAATTCAGCTTCTGCGTCTTCTTCAGTGTAATCTTCAACAAGAGGCTCTTCGTCTTCGAATCCAGTCAGGTCTTCAATCTCACCTTCTTCAGATTCACTTGTTAGTAGATCATCAAAGAATGGAGATAAAGCACGCTCAAGCAAAGCGGTCACACCACGGCCATGAGCAGCCGCAATCTGGTACATATCATCCACGCCGAGCTGCCAAAAATCAGCACACGCCGCATCGGCATCAATACCATCGATTTTGTTTACTACCAGCATCGCTGGCTTTTCAATTTTACGCAGATGCGCAGCAATTGCTTCATCTGAAGGTGTCAGACCAGCACGACCGTCAACAAGGAACAATACAACATCAGCCTCATCAATCGCGGCTAATGACTGTTCTGCCATCTTTGTTTCCACGCCTTCTTCTGTGCCATCGATACCACCAGTATCAATCACAATGAATTCGTGCTCTTCACCAAGTCTCGCCTGGCCATATTTACGGTCTCGCGTTAGGCCTGGAAAGTCCGCAACCAACGCGTCACGAGTGCGAGTCAATCGGTTAAATAGTGTAGATTTACCTACGTTCGGACGCCCTACTAGAGCTACAACAGGTACCATAACAACCTCTACAATAATCTTTCTTCTGTAGTTATAGGTAACGACTTGCTCGATGCCAAATCAAACCAGCTTTTTACCTATAACCACGTCAGGGTTAATAAATTCAAACAACAAAACGGCTCCTAGCTGTCACCAGCCAGGAGCCGAATGTGAATTATATCACGATATTATTCGTTAATGGTTAGTTTCTTTACATCGCCGTTGCGAGTTGTAATCACATAACCATCCGACAATAACGTCGGGCCAACTGCCAAGCCACTATCATCGACAAACTGCTGCGCAACAAATTCGCCCGTTGAACGATCCATCCAGTGAAGGTAACCAAGCGTGTCACCGACAACGAGATAATTGCCAACAATAACTGGCGCTGTAAGTTGTCGGTGCTCAAGCAAGCTGTTTTCCCACAACTCAGTCCCGCTTCGTGAATCAACGGCAACAACATGATCTTTTTCCGTTATCACAAAGATGCGACTACCATCTGTAGAAATGTCTGTCGCAGATGAGTAATTACGTTTCCAAATCGGGTTCGCTGAACGCAAGTCAATGGCGATAAGTTGACCATTGTATCCAATGGTGAAAAGAGTACCGCCTAGCACAATTGGCGATGAATCAACGTCAACCAAACGATCAATTTCTGTCGCGCCTTTTGGCGTACCAACAGGCTGTTGCCAAATCAACTGACCACGCTCAACGATAGCAGCTGCGAGTCGGCCATTTGCCGTTCCCCAAAATACACCGCCGCCAATTGCAGTTGGAGTACTGTCGCCACGTAAAGTTAAGTTCGGCACTTCTGTACTCAATGCCCAGCGTTGCTCACCTGTACTCTCATTAAGGGCAATCAACATGCCTCGGCTAGTATTGATGATAATAAGGCCTGAATCTGCAACTGGCTTCGCCAGTACCTCACCACCAACTTTTACACGCCAAACAATTTCACCTGTTTCTTGGTCAAGAGAGATGACTTCACCATTCTCAGAGCCAATGTAAAGGTTTCCGTATGCCGCTGTGATACCACCAGAGAGACGAGCAATGACATCTTCTTCTAGGTCCGTTTGCCAACGTTGTTTACCATTCTCAGGATCCAGCGCTTTTACTAAGCCATCACGACTTGCCACGAACAATGTATCATTCGCAAATACAGGGGATAGCTTTGAAAAGTAATGACCGACACCATCGCCAACCGATGTGCTCCACTCACTACTGGTTGTAAACTGACTGTCTACCTGAGGTAGTGGCGCCATTACAATGGTGTCTTTCTCACCTGCACAACCGGCAAGTACTCCCATTGTTAACGCCCCTAGCAAGGCTTTCTTAAAGACTCTTTTCATCCAATGCGGTCCTTATTTCGCCAGATCGTCCAATTTCATTTGTAGTGTCGGGCTTGCATCTGCCGCTTGCTGAGCTTCAGTATACGCAGCGTACGCAGCATCTTTGTCACCTTGGCGAATCGCAATATCGCCACGAAGTTCAGCAATACGACCTGTCCATGCTGTATCAGTGACGTTACTTAGCTCTGCCGTTGCAGCGTCGAAGTTACCCATTTCCGTCTCAATACGCGCAATGCGGTAACTAATCAATGGTAACAACGCAGCATCTTGAATGTTGCTTTGCGCCCACTTCAGTTGCTCCAATGCAGCAGAAAGGTCTTGAGCTTCAACTTGTGCTTTAGCAAGTTGTAGCGCAGCCAATACTGAGTATTCTTTTACTTCATTTGACTCAATGAAAGCTTTCACGTCAGCTTGAGCATCAGTGCCTTTGTCTTGCAAAGCATTCATTGCTGTCGTGTAGCTTTGAGAAGCTGCTTCACTCGCCTGAATCACAGAATCCTGGTAGTAACGCCAGCCAAATAGACCACCTAAACCAACGACCGCACCGATGATGACGGCTTTGCCGTTTTCCTTCCACCAGTCTTTAATGGCTTCAACTTGTTGTTCTTCAGTATCGTAAAGTTCCACTTCCTGTCCTCTTAAAACATGTAAATGGCAGCTTAGCTGCCATTGTTCCTATTTCGTTTAAAGGCTCCACATTTGGGAGCCTTAGCTTACGAACTAGGATGTAATTTTGTTAGATTACTAAAAGACTTAAATCAGTGCTGCGATCTTTTCTGCAACTTCTGCTTGGTTGTAAGTCTCTTGCTCACCACCAGCTAAGTCTTTCAGTACTACGGTATTATCCGCAACTTCGTTTTCGCCCAGAACCAATGCTACAACAGCACCAACTTTGTCTGCGCGTTTAAACTGTTTCTTGAAGTTACCGCCACCGAAGTGATTCATCACACGAACGCCTGGAACAGACTCGCGAAGCTGTTCTGCTAGCTTCATTCCTGCCATCATGGTGCCTTCACCCGCTGTGACTACGTACACGTCAACACTGCGACGAACGTCTGTCAGTTCCAACGTTTCTAGCATCAGTACTAGACGCTCTAGGCCCATTGCAAAGCCAACCGCTGGTGTTGGTTTACCACCTAATTGCTCTACAAGACCATCGTAACGACCACCGCCACATACAGTGCCTTGAGCACCTAGGCTCTCAGTGATCCACTCAAATACCGTGCGATTGTAGTAATCCAGACCACGAACTAGACATTCGTTAACTGTGTATTTGATACCTGCAGCGTCTAAAAGTTCACATAGACCTGCGAAGTGTGCTTTAGATTCTTCACCCAAGTAATCTGAAAGGCGAGGCGCATCACCTAAAATAGCTTGAACGTCTGGGTTCTTCGTATCCAGAACACGCAGTGGGTTCGTGTGCATGCGACGCTTACAATCTTCATCTAGCACATCAATATGTTGCTCAAGGAATGCAACCAGTGCAGTACGGTAGTCTGCGCGGTCTTCTTGAGAACCGATAGAGTTCAGCTCAAGACGAACATGTTCATTGATACCTAGCTCACGCCATAAACGCGCCGTCATCATGATAAGCTCTGCATCAACATCTGGACCATTTAGACCAAACACCTCAACACCACACTGGTGGAATTGACGGTAACGACCTTTCTGCGGACGTTCATGGCGGAACATAGGCCCCATGTACCACAGACGCTGTTCATCACGGTTGATAAGGCTGTTTTGAATACATGAACGTACACAACCCGCCGTACCTTCAGGGCGAAGTGTTAGGCTGTCGCCGTTACGGTCATCAAAGGTGTACATTTCTTTTGAAACGACGTCTGTTTCTTCACCAACAGCGCGGCTGAATAGGTTTGTTTCTTCAACGATTGGCATGCGCACTTCGTTATAACCGTATGCGCTAATTACATTTTTCACTGTGTTTTCTAGTTTTTGCCACAGTGGCGACTGAGTTGGGAGGCAATCGTTCATGCCTCGAATTGCTTGAATTGTTTTTGCCACAATACTTACCGTAATTCTCGTTGAGATTAATCTTGTACTTTAACTTCGATGCGGTTTTCGCCATTCATCATAGCTGCTTTCGCACGGATCTTAGCTTCTAGCTTATTCACAAGGTCATCGTTATCAAAGCGCTCTTTCTGGCGTTTACCATCTTCGTAGAATGCGCTCTTCTTGTTACTACCTGCTAGACCTAAGTGAGAAACTTCTGCTTCACCAGGGCCGTTTACCACACAACCGATGATAGACACATCCATTGGCGTGATGATGTCTTCTAAACGTTGCTCCAGTGCATTCACCGTACCAATCACATCGAATTCTTGGCGTGAGCAGCTTGGGCACGCAATAAAGTTGATGCCTCGAGAGCGAATGCGCAGAGATTTAAGGATGTCGAAACCGACTTTGATTTCTTCAACTGGATCGGCAGCCAAAGAGATACGCAGCGTATCGCCTATCCCTTCAGATAACAGCATACCTAAGCCAACAGATGACTTAACAGCGCCAGCTCGAGCACCACCCGCCTCTGTGATACCTAAATGAAGAGGCTGATCGATTTTCTTCGCCAGCAGACGATATGAATCCACCGCAAGAAAAACGTCTGAAGCTTTCACGCTAACTTTAAATTGGTCAAAGTTAAGACGATCGAGATGGTCTACGTGACGCATCGCCGATTCAACCAAGGCTTCTGGCGTAGGCTCACCGTATTTCATCTGTAGATCTTTTTCCAAAGATCCACCATTGACACCAATACGGATCGGGATATTTTTATCGCGAGCGCAATCAACAACAGCGCGAATGCGCTCTTCATTGCCGATGTTACCTGGGTTGATACGTAAACAGTCAACTCCGTACTCCGCCACTTTCAGCGCGATACGATAGTCGAAATGAATATCAGCCACTAATGGTACAGAAACTTGCTGTTTAATCAGTTTGAAAGCTTCTGCTGCGTCCATCGTAGGTACAGAAACTCGAACGATATCTGCGCCGACTTTTTCTAGTGCTCGGATTTGAGCGACTGTCGCTTCTACGTCAGTCGTGCGAGTGTTAGTCATTGACTGTACTGCAATTGGCGCACCATCACCAATTGGCACATCACCCACATAAATACGCGTCGATTTACGACGAATAATTGGAGATTCGTGTTGCATAATTTTTTATAACGGTAGAGTGAATCTAGCTACTTTGCCTGAAGTATACCCAGAAAGGTCGACAGGTTCACTTGCAAATGTCATTGTAACCCCTTCCGGTGCGCCTAATATCACTTTAAATGGCGCTTTTCCGGTAAGTTCTACATCTTGTCCTGGCTTATGAGTACCACTTACCAGCGTTTTACCATTGGTGTCTTTTACTTGAATCCAACAGTCCGCTTTAAACTTCATAGTAAGAAGTGTCATGCCTTCAGGTACTACTGGCGCAGGCTGTTCCTCTTCCGCCGCTTCAATCACGGCAACAGGTTCTTCAGAATCTACGCTTGTTGTATTTTCAGTTTCAGTCAGCAAAGGATCCGCCCCTTGCTCAACGGGTGCTTCAGTCAATTCAGCAACACCTTCATTAGTTGAAGCAACTTCTTCAGGAGTGCTTGCGATTAACTCTTCAGCCGTCATCAAATCGATATCAGCTAATTCTTGAGCAGTGGGCTGCGGCGCTTCAACACTTGAATCCGTTACTTCCTTAGTTAGGCTATTCTCTTGTTGGTTTTGCCACCACCATGCAGCTGAAATGCCAATAATGACTAGCCCGATAACCCAAGTAAGGAGCATAATACGGCTATTGTGCTTCTCGTCTTTTGTTTTACGAGAGAAGCTTTGCATTTCAATTTCTTGCTCTTGAGGCTGAGCATCGGCAGTCTGCTCTAACGCCGTCAAAACCACCTTCTCATCAAGACCTACGAATTTAGCGTAAGAGCGTAAGTAACCACGCGTAAATGTCGCGACTTGTTGAGATTCAAATCGGTTATTTTCAATATCTTCAATCACAGAAATGCGAAGCCTCAGGCGGTCGGCAACTTGCTTTTGGCTCATTCCCAAGGATTCACGTTTGTTTTTCAGTAATGTGCCAGCTTCAATAGAGAGTGGCACTTCATTCGTATTTTCGTGTTCTGTCATAATGGCGGTATTTAATCTGTTTTAGTGGCTAACGTGGTCATGTATTTTCGTTATTTTTCTTAAGCCTCTTTAAAGATAGCTAGCCAAAACGCGTTAACCAAAAATAATAATTTTAAGAAACTCTCAGCGATCTGAGTGCGAATACCCGTTTTGCAAAAATCAGCAAAACGTATGTGAGAAAGTGCTGAGAATTATCGGTGTCATCGTTAGTGTTACATATCATGATAAGCGAATGCGCAACGAAGACAAAAACTCTTTACACTCAAACTAACAGATAGCTCAAGCTTTTGTCCAAACTTTGACAAAGGAATTCGAAATTATACCCAAATAACCTTAGGTTGAAGAGTGATAGTCCCAAATCTTGGCGAAAATGTCCTAAACAATAAACAAAATAGCCAGAGCGAATGGCTCTGGCTATTTTTGAATTCCGGTCGTTTATACAGCTTTCACTTCAATGGTATCGGCACCGCGTGACGCTTTCAGCATTGCCGTACGTTTAGTTCGGTCAATTACATCACCGACCAACTGACCACATGCGGCATCAATGTCATCACCACGTGTTTTACGAACCGTAACTGTGTGCTCGTATTGCATCAATGTTTTTTGGAAGCGATCAATACGTGAGTTACTTGGTTTCTTGTAAGGTGAACCTGGGTACGGGTTAAACGGAATCAAGTTAATCTTACATGGTGTGTCTTTCATCAATTCAGCCAGCTCGCGTGCATGGTCCATGTCATCGTTCACATGATCAAGCAACACGTACTCGACTGTTACCTTGCCACGGTTTGCATTCGATGAAGCAATGTAACGACGAACGGATGCTAGGAAATCTTGAATATCCCAACGATCGTTAATTGGCATGATTTCACTACGCAGCTTATCGTTTGGCGCATGAAGAGAGATCGCCAACGCAACGTCGATTTTGCCCGTCATCTGATCAAGACCAGAAACCACACCTGATGTTGATACGGTTACGCGACGCTTCGACAAACCAAAGCCAAGGTCATCCAACATTAACTCCAGTGCTGGAATCAAGTTCTTCATATTAAGAAGCGGCTCACCCATACCCATCATCACGACGTTCGTAATTGGGCGACGGCCTGTTTCTTTCTCAAGACCAATTTCACGTGCAGCACGCCACACCTGACCGATGATCTCTGAAACTTTCAAGTTACGGTTAAAGCCCTGCTGTGCTGTTGAGCAGAACTTACATTCCAATGCACAACCTACTTGAGAAGATACACAAAGCGTTGCGCGATCATCTTCTGGAATGTAAACCGTTTCTACATCCTGATCACCAACCTTCATTGCCCACTTGATCGTGCCGTCTGAAGAATGCTGAGCTTCTGCTACAGTTGGTGCTTTAATTTCACACTTGTGTAAAAGCTTTTCGCGCAGCTTCTTGTTGATGTTTGTCATTTTTTCGAAGTCATCTACACCGAAATGGTAGATCCACTTCATAACCTGATCGGCACGAAACGCTTTCTCGCCAAGTTCTTCCGCGAAAAACTGACGCATGCCTTTGCGATCAAAGTCGAGTAGATTGATTTTTTCAGTGGTCATGTTGCCTCTCAATGACTGAAACAAGAATAAGGGCGCGAATTGTACAGCCTTTATGCAGCTACAACAAGGGGTGTAAGACCCTGAGTTTGCTAAGGCATTAAAATAAAAACGATTAAATTTTAATCAGGCTTTACGGTGAGAATAATGATTAGACAACCGACAACAAAAGCGTAGAAGTGGTACAGAGAAAACAGTGAGAACAAACACACGTAACTAAGCTTTCACCCCTGTAAGATGCTCAGATTAGCCAACATCTTCGCGAATAATTACGAATGAACTCGCCGGTGAAATGGAGAATGCGGAATAAAAAACCTCGGACAATTCCGAGGTTATTACGAACTAGATCATCACGCAAAAGTGATGCATGAACGAGTTAGCGAGAGAAAACTTCTGATTCAGGGAAGAAAAACTCAATTTCACGAGCGGCAGACTCAGGGCTATCTGAACCATGAACTGAATTGTGACGCATGCTGAGTGCGTAATCAGCACGCAAAGTGCCACATGCCGCGTCCTCTGGGTTGGTTTTACCCATTAGCTCGCGGTAACGTGCAATCGCATTTTCGCCTTCCAATACCTGAACCATAATAGGACCAGATGTCATGAACTCTTTTAGAGGAGGGAAAAACTCTTTACCTTCATGCTCTGCATAAAAGCCGCTTGCCTGATCTTCTGTCAGGTGAACCATTTTGGCAGCGATGATACGTAGGCCAGCCTTTTCAATACGATTGTAGATTTCACCAATTAGGTTTCGCTCTACAGCATCAGGCTTAATGATTGAAAATGTTCTTTCTAGAGCCATAAAATTTCCTTTCTGTACTTGTAATAATAGTTGTGCTTTTAAAGTGACTTACTGGGTAAGAGCAGCACTCAAACAAGAGAGTGCTGCAATCAATCTTATTTTCCAGCTTGCTCATTGAGGAAACGAGCAAGTGTACGAACACCCATACCCGTTGCTCCCGCAGCCCATTTATCAGAAGCGGCTTTACGATACGTACCCGCACAGTCGAAATGTAACCAGCCTTTTTTGTAGTCCTCAACGAAGTAAGACAAGAATGCAGCTGCAGTACTTGCACCTGGAGAATAATCACCAGAGCTGATATTCGATAAATCGGCAAAATTAGATGGCAGCATTTCTCGATGGAAATCAGCAAGTGGTAGCGGCCACAAGCCTTCTTTTTCCTGGCTTGCCGCCGTAAGCGCTTGATGCGATAGCTCATCATCAAAGCTCATTAGCGCATGGTAATCGTTACCTAACGCATTCTTCGCTGCGCCTGTTAGCGTCGCGCAGTCAATGATTAACTCAGGCTTTTGCTCACTGGCGTAGATAAGACCGTCTGCAAGCACCAAGCGACCTTCCGCGTCGGTATTCATAATCTCAACGGTTTTGCCGTTTTTGTAAGTGATGATGTCGCCAAGCTTAAGGGCACGGCCAGAAACCATGTTCTCAGCACAACACAAGATCAGTTTTACGCGCTTGTTTAAACCGCGCAAGATAGCTAATCCTAGGCCACCAGTGATAGTACCCGAGCCACCCATATCTGCTTTCATTGCACTCATGAAGGTAGAAGGCTTCAAGCTGTAACCACCGGAATCAAAGGTGATGCCTTTACCCACAAGACATGCGAATACAGGTGCGTTTTCGTCACCAGTTGGGTTGTAGTCTAACTGAAGCATCGCAGAAGTACGCTCAGAACCACGGCCTACTGCGTAAATACCTTCCCAACCTTCTGCCAACAAGTCTTTGTCTTTGACGATACGTGCTGTCACCGTGCCTTTCGGCGCAACAGATTTGATGAATTCAGCAGCCATTGTCGCTAGCTGACGAGGAGCAACTTCTTCTGCCGTTTTGTTGATAATATCGCGGGTAAAATCAGTCGAAGTAATACGAGCTTGAAGCTCTGCTTGATCTTCATCAGACAATGCAGCCCACTCAACTGAGCCATGTTTTTTAGGGTTACGGAACCCTTGGTGGAAAGCCCATACGCTCTCTAGATCCCAGTTATCACCAGAAAGAAAAATAGAACGAATTCCTTGGCCATCTAGCTGACGAGCTGCACGTTGAATTGCGCCGAGATCATAACCTTCACCTAAGTGAATAGTTGCGCCGTTTTCAGCGAATGAAAGCAGTGCTTTTTCACCCCAATGTGGTGCTGCCGACTCTTGACTTAAAAATACAGACATCTGTGTAGACATGGTTTCTCCTTGTCTTATAGCAGCGTTGCCTACGCTGCTTCTTTTTAATAACTCACGGATGTTAGCATTATGTAGGGCAAAAATGTCAATTGGATAAAAAAACGGACCTAAAGGTCCGCTTTTTTTAGTAAGAATTGTTAACTAGGCTGTGTTTTACAGACTTAGTCTGCTTCGTCCATCCAGCACATGATAACGGCTTCTAGAATCTTTTCATTAGAACGGTTTGGCTCATCGTCAAACTCATCTAACTCCATGATCCATTGATGAAGATCGGTAAAACGCACTGTTTTTGGATCGACATCTGGAAACTTGTCACAAAGTTCAATCGCGATATCGCGAGAATCTGTCCATTTCATTGCTCATCTTCCTTTTGCTTCTTCCCTATATTGGGAAGATAGTTTTAGTGATCTTCTGAAGCGTGGTTTAGTGTGTATTTAGGAATTTCTACCACCAAGTCTTCATCAGCGATTCTCGCCTGACACCCTAGGCGTGACTCAGGCTCTAGACCCCACGCTTTATCTAGCATGTCGTCTTCTAGTTCTTCACTTTCTTCTAGTGAATCAAAACCTTCACGGATGATTACGTGGCAGGTAGTACACGCACATGACTTCTCACACGCATGTTCAATACCGATACCGTTTTTTAGCGCTACGTCTAGAACGGTGTCACCAGAGTTTGCTTCCAACACTGCACCTTCTGGGCACAAATCGTCGTGTGGTAATACAATAATCTTAGGCATAACTACTTATCTCTTATATATCGTCTACTGATTGACCTGACAACGCAGCTCGAATCGATTTATCCATACGGCGTGATGCGAAATCTTGGCTCGCTTTATCGGTATCTTTAATGCCTTGCTCTATCGCATCTGCATCATCACCATTACGCAGCTCAATCAAGGCTTCGATGGCTTTAATCAAGTTTTGTTTCTCTTGTTCTGATAGTAAGTCATCACCATCAGCTTGCATCGCTGCAATCAAACCTTCTATCACTCGGTCGGCTTCAACACGCTGCTCAGCTAAGGCACGAGCTTGCATGTCTTCTTTTGCGTGCGTCATTGAATCACGCAACATATCCGCCACTTCATTGTCACTTAAGCCGTAAGAAGGTTTTACTTGAATCTCTGATTGAACACCAGTGCTCTTCTCCATTGCCGTAACAGAAAGAAGGCCATCTGCGTCAACTTGGTAAGTCACGCGAATATGTGCCGCACCCGCTGCCATCGGAGGAATACCTTTTAACGAGAAGCGAGCAAGTGAACGACAGTCATCAACCATTTCACGTTCACCTTGTACCACATGAACACTCATCGCCGTTTGGCCATCTTTGAATGTGGTAAATTCTTGCGCACGCGCAACGGGAATCGTAGTGTTGCGGGGGATGATCTTCTCGACCAAACCACCCATGGTTTCAATACCGAGCGACAGTGGAATCACATCAAGAAGCAACATTTCAGAGTCAGGTTTGTTACCCGCTAGGATATCAGCTTGAATACCCGCACCGATTGCAACAACTTCATCTGGGTTAATGCTTGTCAGTGGTGTACGGCCAAAGAATTCGCCAACCATTTCTCGTACAAGCAATGTGCGTGTTGAGCCACCAACCATGACGACCTCGAGTACTTCATCTGCGTCGACATCCGCATCTTTTAATGCGCGACGACAAGACATCAGGGTTTTCTTCACTAGCGGACGAATCAGATCTTCGAACTGCTCGCGAGTCACGGTGCCTTTCCAACCAAAAACGTCAACGTCAACACTGTCTTGCTCAGAGAAAGCAATCTTAGCTTCAGTAGCAATGTTCAACAGTGTACGGTTCTTTTCTGCAGAAAGCGGCGCTTCTAGACCCGCTTGCTCCATTAAATAATCGGCAAATAGATGGTCGAAGTCGTCACCGCCTAATGCAGAATCGCCACCTGTTGCTAATACTTCAAATACGCCTTTCGATAAACGTAGGATAGAGATATCAAAAGTACCGCCACCTAGATCGTAAACCGCAATCACACCTTCTTGACCAGAGTCTAGGCCATAAGCAATTGCCGCAGCGGTTGGTTCATTAAGTAGACGGAGAACATGAAGACCAGCTAATTTCGCCGCATCTTTTGTACCTGCACGTTGCGCGTCATCAAAGTAAGCAGGAACGGTAATAACGACACCTGCTAACTCACCACCTAACGTATCTTCAGCTCGCTTACCCAATACTTTTAGGATGTCCGCAGATACTTCAATCGGGTTTTTGTCACCTTGAGGTGTTTGCAGAATTGGCAGGCCGTTTTCACTCTCTTTAAAACGATAAGGAAGTGAAGAGTAACGGGACTGAATGTCCTTTAATGAACGACCGATCAAACGTTTTACAGAGATAATCGTGTTCTCTGGTTCAAACTCTGCTTTGGCTTTGGCTTCGTGGCCGACCGTTAACGTTTCCTCAGCGTAATTAACGACTGAAGGTAAAATAGTACGGCCCTGCTCGTCCGCAAGTGGAGTTGCATCGCCGCTACGTACAGAAGCAACCAAAGAGTTGGTAGTACCTAAGTCGATACCCGCTGCTAACTTATGCTCATGAGGTGCCGAGCTTTGGCCCGGTTCTGCGATTTGAAGTAGTGCCATGATAGGTCCTTGTCACGCTTACTAGCCGAGGAGTTTGTCTTCGACTAGCTCAATTTCGTTCTTTAGTTTGGCAATGAATTTTAGCTTACGAACTCGGTCTGCGGCTTCAGCCCATAGACCATCATCAAGCTCTTGCTCGACGCTTGCCAGATGCTGTTTGTACATTTTGCTGACCTTAGAGTCGAAGTCAAAAAGCGCCGATTCAGGATCGGAGTTGTCAGCAATCTCTTCCAGTTCTTCGCGCAGTTCCATTTGCTCCATTAAGAACATCGGATCTTGCATCGTTTGCTGTTCACCTCGGATCTCAACACCTTGCTCTGCGAGGATATACTCGGCGCGAGAAATAGGATTTTTCAGAACTTGATAGGCATCGTTGATTTGCGCCGCCTTTTGCACCGCCATCAAACGGTCACGTTCTGAGCCCGTTGCAAAGTTATCCGGGTGGAAGCGTTTTTGTAGTTCTCGGAACTGAGAAGAAAGAAGGCTACCATCCAGCTTAAACTGACTTGGTAGCCCAAATAATTCAAAGTGATTCATTAAGTTCGGGTCCTAGTAAAGCCTTCCGGACTCGTTTGCCCAGAAGGACAATCAATTAGACGTTGAAGCTTTCACCACAACCACATTCACTTTTCGCGTTAGGGTTGTTGAATTCAAAACCTTCATTCAACCCTTCTTTCACGTAATCCAATTCAGTACCATCTAGGTACACTAAGCTCTTTTGATCGATGATAATTTTCACTCCAGAGAGTTCAAATACTTCGTCTTCTTCATTGAGCTCATCAACAAACTCAAGTACGTATGCCATGCCGGAACAACCAGTCGTCTTCACTCCAAGACGTAAACCGATACCTTTGCCTCGGTTATCTAGGAATGCTCTTACGCGACTTGCCGCTGATTCTGTCATTGTGATGGCCATACTGCACCTTAGTCTGTCTAAATTTCGATTGGAATGGGAGCGTCAAAGCTCCCATTATATTACGGAATAATTATTCTTGGTGTTTTTTCTTGTAGTCAGCAACCGCTGCTTTGATTGCATCTTCAGCAAGAATAGAACAGTGAACTTTCACTGGTGGAAGCTCTAGCTCTTCAGCAATCTCAGAGTTTTTAATTGCTGCCGCTTCATCAACTGACTTACCTTTTACCCACTCAGTTACTAGTGAGCTTGATGCGATTGCACTACCACAACCGTATGTTTTGAACTTCGCATCTTCGATGATACCTTCAGGTGTCACTTTGATTTGAAGCTTCATTACGTCACCACACGCAGGAGCGCCAACCATGCCGCTACCTACTGATGGATCTTCTTTATCGAATGAACCAACGTTACGTGGGTTCTCGTAGTGATCAATTACTTTTTCGCTGTATGCCATGATAAATTACCTCGAATCCTCTATTTCAATCCCTGAGATTAATGGTGAGCCCATTCAACAGTGCTCAAATCAATCCCTTCTTTGTACATATCCCATAGAGGAGACATGTCGCGTAGCTTAGTCACTGCAACGCGGATTTGTTCAATTGCGTAATCAATTTCTTCTTCAGTCGTGAAACGACCAAACGAGAAACGAACCGAGCTGTGAGCCAATTCGTCATCCATGCCTAGGGCACGAAGAACGTAAGAAGGCTCAAGGCTTGCAGACGTACAAGCACTACCAGAAGATACCGCTAGATCTTTAAGCGACATTAGTAGTGATTCACCTTCTACGAATGCGAAACTGATGTTTAGGTTGTGTGGTACACGCTGCTCAAAGTCACCGTTTACCGTCACTGCTTCTAAGTCTTTCACGCCATCAAAAAGACGGTTACGAAGCGCTAAAGCATGATCGTAATCTTTTTGCATGTCTTCTTTTGCAATACGGAATGCTTCACCCATACCTACGATTTGGTGAGTAGGTAGTGTACCAGAGCGGAAACCACGCTCATGGCCGCCACCGTGCATTTGCGCTTCAAGACGAATACGAGGCTTACGACGAACGTAAAGTGCACCGATGCCTTTAGGGCCATAAACTTTGTGAGCAGAAAGCGAAATTAGGTCAACTTTCATCTCTTGAACGTCGATTGGTAATTTACCTGCAGATTGCGCTGCATCCACGTGGAAAACAATTTTACGCTCACGACACAATTCGCCGATCGCTGTAATGTCTTGAACCACACCAATCTCGTTGTTTACGTGCATAATAGACACAAGCACTGTGTCATCACGCATTGCCGCTTTAAGCTTCTCTAGATCGATCAAGCCATTTGATTCTGGCTCAAGGTAAGTCACTTCAAAGCCTTCACGCTCAAGTTGACGACATGGGTCAAGAACGGCTTTGTGCTCTGTTTTACAAGTGATTACGTGCTTGCCTTTCTTCGAGTAAAAGTGCGCTGCACCTTTAATAGCAAGGTTGTCTGATTCTGTCGCACCAGATGTAAATACGATTTCGCGAGGATCTGCATTTAGAAGGTCAGCAATTTGCTCACGAGCAGTATCGACCGCTTCTTCTGCCTGCCAGCCGTAACGGTGCGAACGCGACGCTGGGTTGCCAAATGTGCCATCCATTGTCATGTACTGAACCATTTTTTCAGCAACACGTGGATCAACTGGACATGTAGCGGAATAATCAAGATAAATCGGCAGTTTCATTCTCTACTCCAATGTAAAAAGCTGACCGCTAAGAGCGGACGTTTACACCGATGGGCGCGGCGGTTGTATTTTTGTTTGATAGCCCATGGGTTACCGCCAGATCAATGTCCTGACGATCAGAAATTTCGAGTACTTCATTGTCTGTCATCAACTCACCAAGAGTGATGTTATTCAAAAAGTCACTAATGCGAGAGCTTAGGTCACGCCACAGCGTGTGAGTAAGGCAACGTGTTCCACCTTGGCAATCTCCTTTACCTTGGCATTTGGTTGCATCTACTGACTCATCAACGGCAGCAATCACGGTACCAATAGCGATACTGTGAGCGTCGGCACCAAGTCGGTAACCACCACCAGGACCACGAACGCTGGCAACGAGACCTGCTTTACGCAATTTTGAAAATAGCTGCTCTAAGTAAGAGAGCGAGATCCCTTGACGCTCTGAAATATCAGCCAGAGGTACAGGGTTTTGTTGCGAATGCAGTGCCACATCCAGCATGGCTGTCACCGCATATCTTCCTTTAGATGTAAGTTTCATACCACACCGTATCCACATGGTTTGTAATGGTTAAGATTTTTCCATACCTGAGTAATTTGGTCAAGTATTTATTTGACCATTTTACTCAGGTATTCATCCTTACACCTAAAGTGGTTATTATTCACTCAGAACTTCTTTTCTATCGAAGTCAAAACGCCTCGTAGAATATTAAGTTCTTGGGTTTCTGGTCGAGCACGAGAGAACAAACGGCGCAACTTATTCATCACCTGTCCAGGTTGCTCTTTGTTAATAAACTGGGTCTCAACCATCACCTTTTCAAGATGCTCGAAGAACATTTCGAGTTCTCGATGACGCGGGTATTCTTCCGATTCATTTGGGGAAAACTGTCTTTGCTCTAAGTTCAAGTGTGCAACTCGCACTTCGTAACTGAGAGTTTGTACAGCCATCGCTAGGTTAAGCGAGCTGTACTCAGGATTAGCGGGAATACAAACATGGTAGTGGCACTTTTGTAGCTCTTCGTTTGTCAAACCAGTTCTTTCTCGGCCAAACACGAGCGCAACCGGATGCTTTCGGCCTTCAACTGCAAATTTCTCACCGCATTCACGTGGCTCGAGCATTGGCCATTCTAATGTACGAGAGCGGGCGCTAGAACCCACAACAAGGCCACAATCTTCAACAGCTTCTTCTAATGTGCCGACAATCTTTGCATTTTGAGCAATATCACCAGCACCCGCAGCTAAAGCAAGAGTTTGTTCATCCACTTCACATTGTGGATCGACTAATACTAGTTGGTTTAAACCCATCACTTTCATTGCTCGAGCTGCTGAGCCAATATTGCCTGAATGAGAGGTACCTACGAGTACAATTTTTACTTGATCCAACATCTGTGTTTGCTACCTAAATTAAAACCGCAGAATGTTATCATAGTTTTTTAAGACACCCTAGAGGCAAGCAGACCTCTCTTCTCATTCTTGGTTATTGTTGTCGTCCGCAGTATGATCTGTACACTCAGCCGTCCGCAATTAGAGCAAAAAATAACCACTTCCCTTTTTGATTATCTCTGGTATACTCGCCGCCGCTTTCATTTGTTCTTTAACATCCGTTGGGAAATTCGTATGCATCCAATGCTAAACATTGCTATTCGCGCTGCGCGAAAGGCAGGCAATCATATTGCTAAATCATTAGAAAACACTGATAAAGTAGAATCTACTCTTAAAGGCACTAATGACTTTGTCACTAACGTAGACAAAGAAGCAGAATACATCATCATCGATACTATCAAGCAGTCTTACCCTGAGCACTGTATCGTTGCTGAAGAACAAGGTCTTATCGAAGGTAAAGATAAAGACGTACAATGGATCATCGACCCACTGGATGGCACCACTAACTTTGTAAAAGGTTACCCAACTTTCGCGGTTTCTATCGCTGTTCGTATTAAGGGCAAAACTGAAGTTGCTTGTGTTTACGATCCAATGCAAAACGAGCTATTCACTGCACAACGCGGTGCCGGCGCTCAACTAAACAGTGCACGTATTCGTGTTGCTCAACTAAAAGACCTTCAAGGTACTGTTCTAGCAACAGGCTTCCCATTCAAGCAGAAACAACACGCTGAGTCTTACATCAAGATCGTTGGTGCGCTATTCACTGAATGTGCTGATTTCCGTCGTAGCGGCTCTGCTGCTCTTGACCTTTGTTACGTGGCTGCTGGCCGTGTTGATGGTTACTTCGAGCTAGGCCTAAAACCTTGGGATATGGCAGCAGGTGAGCTTATTGCTCGTGAAGCTGGCGCAATCCTAACAGACTTTGCTGGCGGCACTGACTACATGAAGTCTGGTAACATCGTTGCTTCAAGCGCTCGTGGCGTAAAATCTATCCTTAAGCACATCCGCGAAAACGGTAACAGCGCGATCCTTAAGTAAGATTTGAAAGTCATATATAGCCCGTCACGCTGATGACTTTAGAAAGCCCCGCTCATTGAGCGGGGCTTTTTTATTTCGAACAATCAGCCTGTTTGTAGAAACGGTCGTAGTCAGATAAGTGGTCTATTTTTACGTGCTTAACCTTCCATATTTGTTCCTTCATTAAAAACTGCAGCGAAACCGTGACTGGCTGGTATACATCACCAAAGCCGTTTACAGAAAGACATCCAACTCCTCCATCCTCACTGTACTCTTCAAAGTAAGACAGCTCTGTAACCAAACTTGATGGGATAGATGATAAAAATGGAAATTGATGACCAAATTTTATTGGGTGAGACTTAATACTGTTCAGCTCTTCAATCGATAGATTTGGTCCTGCCATAGCTTCTACCACCTCTATATACTGCATCTTGTATAAATTATTACGTATATCAAGGTAAGTATCGTGGAGTGGACTTGCGATGCAGGGCGTTGAAACACTTAGTAAAACCGGAATAGGTAGAATTCTATTTAGCATAACCAACTAAACCCCAGCTTCACGGAGCGCTTGATCAATTTTACTCGGCTTAAATCTGTACTTACAAAGCCCCCACTCGCACTGCTCTAAAAGCTCACGGACATTTACCTGCCCAGTAACTCCAAAGGAAACAACACCAAAAAGAGAAACACTCCCACTGTATGTCAAAACACCATCACGAGTAGTTTTAAAAGTAACAGAAACGGCTTTTAATTTTATGCCCAGCTCTTCAACCATTTCTTTTGAAACTTCAAACTTAGTAAATCCAAGCTCACCAGATAAAGTTACTTTACCTGACTCATCAACTGCTAACTTGAACCTTTTCCCTCCAGTAACTAGCTTGGTGGTAACACCTTTATTGTGCTTGTAAGAAATCTCTACAAACTTCAGTAACTGTACTTTTATTTCAGCTTGCCTTGACATTATTTCCTCCCGAAATTGTTGAACATACTTCCGATATTCAACTCAATCAAAAAACTACAATTCAAGCTGGAAGTACCTCAAAAAAAAATGAAACTTTCAAATCTATCAGGCATAAAAAAACCGCTGATTGTTCAGCGGTTTTTGTTTTCGGTTCTCAATCTGCCTTATGGCATTTCGTCGAACTCTGCACCCTCTTTTTCTACTTGAGGTGGCATCAAGTGCTCTTTCTGGATACCCAGTTTTAGAGCCAGTGCTGATGCTACGTAGATAGAAGAGTAAGTACCTACAGTGATACCGAGTAAAAGTGCGGTTGCAAAGCCGTGAATCATAGCACCACCCTGCATGAACAGTGCAATTACCACGAACAACGTCGTACCAGATGTAATCAATGTACGGCTCAACGTTTGAGTGATTGAGGCGTCCATAATGTCTGAAGGTTCACCCTTACGCATCTTACGGAAGTTTTCACGAATCCGGTCAAATACAACGATGGTATCGTTGAGTGAGTAGCCCACAACCGTCAGTAGCGCAGCTACGATAGTCAGGTCAACTTCAATTTGTAGAAACGAGAAGACACCTAGCGTGATAATTATATCGTGAGCCAATGCCATTACCGCACCAGCCGCTAGACGCCATTCAAATCGCATCGATACATAAAGCAGGATACAGATCAGCGATACCAAGATCGCTAGACCACCAGCTTCTGTTAGCTCATCACCAACGTTGGGACCTACGAACTCAATACGACGCATTTCTACGCTTTCGCCAGTACCATCTTTGATAGCACCAATGATTTGGTTACCTAGCGTTTCACCAGAAACGTCATCACGTGGACGAAGACGGACCATGACTTCACGAGCACTACCGAAGTTTTGTACTGTCGCATCACTAAAGCCTTTGGAATCTAGTGCTGCACGAATCTCTTCAAGGTTTGCTGGCTGTTCAAAACCGACCTCGATAAGCGTACCGCCAGTGAAATCTAGACCCCAATTAAGCCACTTGGTTGACAAAGTGAAGATAGAAGCAGCAATCATTATAATTGAAAAAACGAATGCTACTTTCGACCAACGCATAAAGCCGATCGTCTTCTCTGCTTTTAGAATTTGAAACATATTAATTCCCAGCCTTAGATCGACAATTTATCAACGCGTTTGCCACCGTAGATCAGGTTCACGATACAACGTGTACCAATAATGGCGGTGAACATTGAAGTTAAGATACCGATAGATAGAGTAACTGCGAAACCTTTCACCGCACCTGTACCGACCGCAAATAGAATGATTGCAGTAATTAGTGTTGTGATGTTCGCATCAGCAATCGTGCTGAATGCATTCGCGTAACCTTGGTGAATCGCTTGTTGTGGACTACGTCCATCACGAATTTCTTCACGGATACGCTCGAAGATCAGTACGTTCGCATCAACCGCCATACCGACTGTTAACACGATACCGGCTATCCCCGGAAGCGTCATGGTAGCGCCTGGAATCATCGACATAACACCAATGATAAGCACCAAGTTTGCCATTAGAGCGATGTTTGCAATCAAACCAAAGCCGCGGTAGTAAAGCAGCGTAAATAGCATTACGGCAACCATACCCCAGATACATGCTTGGATACCCATATCGATGTTTTGCTGGCCCATTGATGGACCAATGGTACGTTCTTCAACGATAGAGATAGGTGCAATCAGTGCACCAGCACGTAGTAAAAGTGCTAGGTTGTGTGCTTCTGCAGCAGAGTCGATACCTGTGATACGGAAGTTACGACCAAGAGCCGATTGAATCGTTGCTTGGTTGATGACTTCTTCATGCTTATCCAGAATAACTTTGCCTTCAGGCGTACGACGGCCACTGTCTTTGTATTCTGCAAACACGGTAGCCATTAGCTTACCAATGTTCTTCTTAGAGAACGCAGACATCTTATTACCACCTTCGCTGTCTAGCGAGATGTTAACTTGTGGACGACCATATTCATCAACACTTGAGCTTGCATCTGTGATGCTTTGACCGCCAAGAATAACGCGCTTCTTAAGCACAACTGGGCGACCATCACGGTCCATCTTGATTTCACTACCTGCTGGCGCACGACCATTTGCCGCTGCCGATAGGTCAGCTTTATCATCAACTTCACGGAATTCAAGCGTTGCCGTAGCTCCGAGAATTTCTTTTGCACGAGCAGTGTCTTGAACACCAGGCAGTTCAACTACAATGCGACTAGCACCTTGACGTTGAACCAATGGTTCCGCAACACCTAGTTCGTTGACACGATTACGTAAAATCGTAATGTTTTGCTCAACAGCATAGTTACGGATCTCTTGTAAACGTTGCTCAGTAAAGGTTGCAGTAAGAGCGTAACGGCCATTTGAATCAGAATCGACAAAAATCATGTCCGGGTGATTCTTTTCTAGCGTTGCTTTCGCTTCTGCTAATTGCTCTTCGTTACGCAACAACACTTCTACCGCTTCTTTTCCAGAAGGGCGGATTGCACGGTAACGAATCTTGGCGTCACGAAGTTCGCTACGGAAAGCTTCTTCTTGTTGACCAATAAGCTTTTCCATCGCTGCATCCATATCCACTTCCATTAAGAAGTGAACACCACCGCGAAGGTCAAGACCTAGCTTCAATGGTGACGCGCCAATCGCTTCTAGCCAATCGGGTGTAGAAGGTGCAAGGTTAAGTGCAACAATTGTGTCTTTGCCTAGCGCTTCGCTGATGACATCACGAGCACTGATTTGTGTGTCAGTGTCGTTAAAACGAACAAGAATTGATCCATCTTCGAGAGCAATGGATTTATGAGAAAGTTGCTCTTTGTTAAGAGCAGTAGTGACAGCATCCAGCGTTGACATATCTACAGAGGCGCCACGCGCCCCTGTAACTTGAATAGCCGGATCTTCACCGTAGATATTTGGAAGTGCGTATAACGCAGCGGTGATGATGGCAAAAAGCACCATCAAGTACTTCCATAATGGATAACGGTTTAGCACAGCGAGGATCCTTTAGCTGTTTTATAGAGACTTAAGCGTACCTTTTGGTAGCACTGCAGTGATGAAGTCTTTCTTGATTACTACTTCATTGTTCGCGTTAAGCTCAATTGAAATGTAGTCATTGTCTTCAGCAATCTTAGTGATTTTACCCACTAGGCCACCGCTAGTTAAAACTTCGTCGCCTTTGCCCATAGAAGCCATTAGGTTTTTGTGTTCTTTTACGCGTTTCGCTTGTGGGCGGTAAATCATGAAGTAAAAGATCACTGCGAACATGCCAAGCATGATTAGCATTTCAAAACCACCGCCTGCTGGCGCGCCTTCTGCTGCTGCGTGAGCCTGAGAAATAAACATTAAAACATCCTCATTATATTTTATTGATAATCAAACAAATTGGGCTTTCGCATTTTAGATTCAAGTCTGAGAGTAACTAATAGAGATCGCTCTCTCAAAAATAACGTGCGTTAGCCTACTTTATTAGCAAAAGCCTCTGGCGACATGCCAAAGGCTTTAATTCTTTTAGTTTTTCAATTACTGCTCTTTTGCTAGTGGTGGCACTTCACGGCCACGACGCTCATAGAACTCAGTAACAAATTCATCGAAGCGATCTTCATCAATTGCTTTACGAATGCTTTCCATCAGACGCTGGTAGTAACGCAGGTTATGGATTGTATTCAAGCGAGCGCCTAAGATTTCATTACAACGCTCTAAATGGTGAAGGTACGACTTGCTGTAGTTTTGACAAGTGTAACAGTCACAATGCGGATCCAATGGTGTTGTATCCGTTTTATGTTTCGCATTACGGATCTTGATCACACCACCAGTCACAAATAAGTGACCATTACGTGCGTTACGCGTTGGCATTACACAGTCAAACATGTCGATACCACGACGAACACCTTCAACCAAGTCTTCTGGCTTACCTACGCCCATCAAGTAGCGAGGTTTGTCTTCAGGAAGTTGAGGACAAGTATGCTCAAGAATACGGTGCATGTCTTCTTTAGGCTCACCTACTGCCAAACCACCAACCGCGTAACCGTCAAAACCGATTTCCGTTAGACCTTTTACCGACACATCACGTAAATCTTCGTAAACACCACCTTGGACAATACCAAATAGGTTGTTCGGGTTTTCTAGCTTCTCGAAGTGGTCACGTGAACGCTGTGCCCAGCGTAATGACATTTCCATCGATTTCTTCGCTTCATCGTGTGTCGCTGGGTAAGGCGTACACTCGTCAAAAATCATAACGATGTCAGAGCCCAGGTCTTTTTGAATTTCCATCGACTTTTCTGCGTCCATGAAAATCTTGTCACCGTTTACTGGGTTACGAAAGTGAACACCCTCTTCAGTGATCGTACGCATCTTACCAAGGCTGAATACTTGGAAGCCGCCTGAATCAGTAAGAATAGGACCGTGCCAGTTCATAAAATCGTGCAGGTCACCGTGCATTTTCATCACTTCTTGACCAGGACGTAGCCACAGGTGGAACGTATTACCTAGCAGAATTTCTGCACCAGTACCTTTTACTTCTTCTGGTGTCATACCTTTAACGGTACCGTAAGTACCTACTGGCATGAACGCAGGAGTTTGAACAGTGCCGCGTTCGAAAGTCAGTTGACCACGACGTGCATTGCCGTTTTTCTTCTTAAGATCGAATTTTAATTTCACGATGCCTCCGGGTGTCAGAGAAACAGTCTGACTGAGTGTTTAGGGCTCTACCCTACTTTAAGGAGCGGTCGCTTTTCCTTGCGAGAGACAAAGCAATGGATGCTTTATTTCCTAGCTTACTGCTAGCACTCGTAAATCTATTTTTAACTACGCCGTTTTCTTCTTGATGAACATTGAATCGCCATACGAGAAGAAACGGTATTTGTTTTCCACCGCATGTTTGTAAGCATTCATGGTGTTCTCGTATCCAGCAAATGCACTCACCAACATGATCAGTGTTGATTCAGGCAAGTGGAAGTTTGTGATCAAGCAATCCACCAACTGATATTCGTAACCAGGGAAAATAAAGATTTCTGTATCGCCAAAGAATGGGGCCAGCTCAGTCCCTTTTTGCAATGCGTCTTGCGCTGCACTTTCAAGTGAACGCACAGATGTTGTACCAACAGCAATAATTCGTCCGCCACGCGCTTTCGCCGCTTTAATTGCTTCGACGACTTCTTGTGGTACTTCTACGTACTCGGCATGCATGTGGTGATCGTTGATATTTTCCACTTTTACTGGCTGGAATGTACCCGCCCCAACGTGCAAAGTAACGTAAGCAAACTCTGCACCTTTCGCTTTGATTTTCTCCAAGAGAACATCATCAAAGTGAAGGCCCGCCGTCGGTGCCGCAACCGCACCTGGCTTTTGATTATATACCGTTTGGTAACGCTCTTTATCTGCATCTTCGTCTGGACGGTCGATGTAAGGAGGAAGCGGCATATGGCCGATTTCTTCCAGAATTTCTAGTACCGTCTTATCAGAACTAAATTTCAGTTCAAATAAAGCATCATGGCGTGCAACCATTTCTGCTGAATATTCATCATTCTCGCCAACAATAATGGTTGTACCTGGTTTTGGTGATTTAGAGCAACGAACGTGCGCGAGGATGCTTTTCTCATCCAACATGCGCTCCACTAGCACTTCTAATTTACCGCCCGACTCCTTGCGGCCAAAAAGACGAGCAGGAATAACACGAGTATTATTAAACACCACTAAGTCACCGGGTTGAACTTGGCCCAATACATCAATAAATGTGCCATCAATGAGCTCTCCGGTATTGCCGTCCATTTGCAGCAGTCGGCTAGCGGTACGCTCTGGTTGAGGGTAGCGAGCGATGAGTTCATCTGGAAGGTCGAAATGGAAATCTGATACTTGCATGTTACTTGTCTTATCTATTGGTCAAATCACGTCTAGGCGACGATAAAATTGCGACGAGTTTTTCGCAGCAGACTAGTATATGTTTACATGCTGCAATAGCAAGCAAATCACCAGAATATAGCAGTAAAAGCCATGGTGAAGAGTGTAATAAAACGTGAAAAGCCTCGATTACTTGGCACTATTTTTAATTTGAGCCCAAAAGAGAAAACATGAAAAAAGCAAAGCAGCGTATACCGCTGCTTATTAGTTTGGCATTCCAATCGCCCTATCAAACCTCACGCTTTCGCCACAAGAATAACGGCACGAATAAACCCAATAACCAAAACCCTAGACTGCCACCTTCATCATCTGAGCCTTTGAAATCACAGTTATTGGTCGCAATGCCATCGTGACACTCTTTATTGTCACCACTTTCATTGTTAGCACTTTTGATAAAATTCGGCGCAATGATGTAACGACTTGGTGGCGCATCGGCAGTGATGTAAGACTGTACCCAGTCGTAATAGTGGCTCACCTTGGTGTAGAAACTTGGGATCGTCAAAGAGCCACACGTTGGTAGAATAAGGGGGCCGCCACTAACAATACCAATTTGTTTGCCGGTCGCCACATCGACCAACGGGCCACCACTGTCACCTTTACATGCAGAGTTGCCATATTGAGTATGGCTATCTGGCTCCAATACATGGTTTTGTGTTGGTAGCGTACAAATTTTGGTTTGGTTGTCTCTTGAATCAATGATCCCCGGAAAACTGCTGCCAATTTCTAAACGCTCATAACATTTGTCGATGGGTAAAAATGTGCTAATGGTGGTTTTGAGCGTATTAGAAGGTTCAGAAGCATCCGGCTGAGTAGCCCCCCATCCAAACACTTGCACATTTTCGACACGTTGATTGGTCAGGTAATTATCGTTCCAATCCGCCGCCAAACGTGCTTCGATACTCTCCATGTCAACTTTACTCGCTAGGTCAGCAAAGCTCGCGTTTGCCACTGGGCGCGTGAGATACAGCAACGCGATGTCTGAATCTAAACCGGTTTGGATAGGTTTCACGTTGCCATTACTGTCGGTCTCAGCTTTTGAAATCCGGGTGTAATCCGGATGAACCACAACGTGAGACACCGGATAGAAGTTATCAAGCCCTGCAGAATTAAGTTCATACACATTCGCATTCACCGACAGCTCACCCGGCGGGGTCACATAGTAGGTTGCTTCATTGGTTCCTTGTCCCATCACCACACAGTGCGCCGCAGTCAGTACCCATTGCTCTGTCAGCATCGTTCCACCACACAGCGGAAACTCTGCCATATTACTTGCTCGCAAAGTAACGCGGTCAACAGGATCGGTTTGTTCATCTCCTAACACAATCGCCTGTGTTGATGGCACACTGAATGCCGCCACTGCCAGCGCAATAAGTTTGTTACACGTTGTTCGTTTCATCTAGGTTGCTGTCTTCAATTTGGTAAGCCTGGACGTATCTTCTTCGAGAGAAGAATCTTGGAAAATCCAGCGAATAAAAATGTGCGATTCAATTCATTGGATTACCTTGGGGACACATTCAATATCAACTAAAAATGCCAACTGACTCGCACACAAACCGACTTATTCAAATTAATAAAAACACCAATAAAACACAGATTACGCAGCCCATCAGCATTGTGCTATTTAATTGATGAAAAACGAGTTAGCTCCCAGATATACAGAAAAATATTCTCTATATTTAAGAGAAGGACAATGCCGCTGGAGGTCTCTATGATCAAGGTTGAAGACATGATGACTCGTAATCCTCATACCTTACTGCGCACGCACACCTTGCGTGATGCAAAAAGCATGATGGATGCGCTTGATATTCGACACATTCCGGTTGTTGATGCCAATAACCACTTACAAGGCTTGGTGACTCAACGCGACATTCTTGCTGCTCAAGAATCGAGCTTGCACCCAGATGAGGCTGAACAATCTTTTACTTTAGACACACCGCTCTACGAAATGATGCACACCAATATCATGACGGCAGAGCCTATCGCGGGGCTCAAAGAGAGCGCTATCTATATGCAAAAGCATAAAGTTGGCTGTCTACCTGTTGTCACCAAAGGTCGATTGGTCGGCATTATTACTGATAGTGACTTCGTGACGATTGCGATTAACTTATTGGAACTACAAGAAGAAGTGGAACCTGAAGAAATCGAGCAGGAAGAGTAGTACGCAAGCGTATTCTCTTTGTTGTAAGTTTCGTTTTTACACCGGTTAAACGAAAAAAGAGCGGCAGGGTTGCCGCTCAAAATGCCATTACTGACGCTGATTAAGGAAGTGTTTCTCTGCCAATTAGAATTGGTCTTCTTCGGTCGAACCTGTCAATGCTGTCACTGAAGAGTTACCACCTTGGATAGTATTGGTCATTCTATCGAAGTAACCTGTACCTACTTCTTGTTGGTGCGCAACAAACGTATAGCCTTTTTCAGCTGCTTGGAATTCAGGACGCTGAACTTTCTCAACATAATGACGCATACCTTCACCTTGAGCGTAAGCGTGCGCCAGTTCAAACATGTTGAACCACATGTTGTGAATGCCTGCTAGCGTGATGAATTGATACTTGTAGCCCATGTCTGCAAGCTCTTGTTGGAACTTAGCAATGGTTTCTGCATCTAGGTTTTTCTCCCAGTTGAATGAAGGCGAGCAGTTGTACGCCAACAATTGATCTGGGTATTCAGCGTGAATTGCTTCTGCAAACTTACGTGCTTCTTCCAAACATGGCGTAGCCGTTTCACACCAAATCAAGTCTGCATATGGTGCGTAAGCCAGGCCGCGAGAGATAGCTTGGTCGATACCCGCGCGAACGCGGTAGAAACCTTCTTGAGTACGCTCACCTTCGATGAAGTCTTTATCATATGGGTCGCAATCTGAAGTAATGAGATCCGCCGCATTCGCATCAGTACGAGCAATAACTAATGTTGTTGTACCCGCTACGTCAGCAGCCAAACGAGCTGCAACGAGCTTTTGTACCGCTTCTTGCGTAGGAACTAATACCTTACCCCCCATATGACCACACTTTTTCACCGATGCTAACTGGTCTTCAAAGTGAACGCCCGCGGCACCGGCTTCGATCATCGATTTCATTAGTTCGTAAGCGTTAAGCACACCACCAAAGCCCGCTTCAGCATCCGCTACGATAGGTAGGAAGTAATCAATACCACCTTCATCTTCAGGCGTCTTACCAGCAGCCCACTGAATTTGGTCTGCACGACGGAATGAGTTGTTGATACGCTTTACTACTGACGGTACAGAATCTACTGGGTAAAGAGATTGGTCTGGATACATCGTCGAAGCGGTGTTGTTATCCGCCGCTACCTGCCAGCCTGACAGATAGATCGCTTCAATACCTGCCTTAGCTTGTTGAACGGCTTGACCACCCGTTAGCGCACCAAGACAGTTTACGTAACCTTTTTTCGCACTACCGTTGACCAGTGACCAAAGTTTGTCTGCACCACGTTGTGCAATTGTGTTTGCAGGCACCATAGAGCCACGCAGTTCCACCACTTCCTCGGCAGTGTAAGTACGCTTCACATTTTTCCAGCGTGGATTAGTTGCCCAGTCTTTTTCCAGAGCTTCAATTTGTTGGCGGCGAGTTAAGTTAGTCATTGGTCTATCCCTCTTTATAATTTGCACTTTATGCGTGTGCGTTGAGTTTCCGTTCTCAGGCAGTACTTCCCTATCTGCCTTGAAAATCCTTCACGTTATTGGTGTTACAGTTATTCTTTATTAATCCAGGTAGTCATAACCAGGAACTGTCAAAAAGTTGGTCAGTTCATCGCTCGTCGTGAGCCTTGCCATTAAGTCTGCTGCTTCTTCAAATCGACCCGCATGGTAGCGCTGCTCGCCAATTTCTTGCTTCACGACTTCAATCTCCTCTTTGAGATAGAGCTCGAACAGCTCTTTAGTGACCTTTAATCCGTTGTCTAGCGACTTGCCGTGTTGAATCCATTGCCAGATAGAGGCGCGTGAGATTTCTGCCGTTGCTGCGTCTTCCATCAGTCCGTAAATCGGCACACAACCATTGCCAGAAATCCAAGCTTCGATGTATTGCAGCGCAACGCGAATATTGTGGCGCATTCCGCCTTCAGTGCGCTCGCCTTCACAAGGCTCAAGCAGTTCAGCTGCTGTAATAGGCGCATCCTCTGCACGGCTCACATCCAACTGGTTGGTGCGTTCACCCAGCACAGCACTAAAGACTTCCATAGCAGTGTCAGCCAAACCTGGATGAGCCACCCAAGTACCGTCGTGGCCGTTGTTAGCTTCTAACGATTTGTCAGTCTGGATCTTGTCTAATACTTTTTGATTCTCTTTCGGGTCTTTAGCTGGGATAAATGCTGCCATTCCTCCCATCGCGAAAGCACCTCGTTTATGGCAAGTACGTACCAATAATCGCGAGTAAGCGTTTAAGAATGGCTTGTCCATCGTTACCACTTGGCGATCTGGCAGTACTCGGTCTGAGTGTTTTTTCAATGTTTTGATATAGCTAAAGATGTAATCCCAGCGACCACAGTTCAAACCAACGATGTGTTCTTTAAGCGAGAACAGAATCTCGTCCATTTCGAATACCGCTGGTAAGGTTTCAATCAGCACAGTCGCTTTGATGGTGCCTGTATCCAAACCGAAATAGTCTTCCGTGAAATGGAACACTTCGCTCCACCACTTCGCTTCGTGATGCGATTGCAGTTTTGGAAGGTAGAAATAAGGGCCGCTGCCTTTTTGAAGTAACGCTTTGTAGTTGTTATAGAAATACAGAGCGAAATCGAATAGCGCACCTGGAATGATCTGACCGTGCCACGTAACGTGTTTTTCTTTTAAATGAAGGCCGCGAACACGGCAGATCAACACCGCTGGGTCATCTTCCAGCTGATAATGTTTGCCATTGCCAGGATTGGTGTAACTGATGGTGCCATTAACAGCATCGCGCAAGTTAATTTGACCATCCAGCACTTTACTCCATGCTGGAGACATTGAATCTTCGAAGTCTGCCATGAACACTTTTACATTCGCATTCAGTGCGTTAATCACCATCTTGCGGTCAGTTGGTCCGGTAATCTCCACACGGCGATCTTGCAGATCTTGTGGGATTCCTAGGATCTTCCAACTTCCTTCACGGATGTCTTGTGTCTCTGGTAGAAAATCTGGTAGCTCACCAGCATCAATACGTGCTTGCTTCTCTTCTCTTGCTTCCAGCAACTGTTCAACACGTCCGGCAAATTTTTCACATAGTAGAGATAAAAAGGTTTGGGCTTCAACAGGGAAAATTGCTTGATGTTCTGGAGCAACGACTCCATTCACCTCAAGCATGCCTTGGGTTTGCTTTAGTTGTTGTGTTTTTTGTTCTGTCTGAGCAAGCATAATTATTCATCCTTAACGTGCTTTATCAATCTTGGGCAGTCAGCGTAAAGCTACATTTGTAAGTTATGAACAACAAATTACATCCTTTAACTTTGTGTTCAACTCGTCTAGCCATGCCGATAGATTGCGTAATGCTACGTGTATTTTCAATCTAGACATAAGTCGTATCGGCCTTTAAATAAGCTATATCAACAAAGAGTTTAGTGAAACCCCCAATATAAACAAAACAGAAAATTCAAAGTTTTATTCCGCAAGGTAAAAACCATCTATCAAGCGCCTTATTTTGTAAGTTATTACGTAATAAAATTACATTAAATTTAAAGTCGTTTTATCATTTCAAACAAGCGTATGAATATAGACTGGTAAACAAACACCTTGTATTCACAAGGGCTGAAGAGATGGATTTAAACAGGGGTCAAACAAGGTATGCAGGGCTTTGTGTAAAATTAACATTGTGAAATTTCACTATTTTATGAAAGCTTCATCAAAGAAGAGCTGTAAAATTTTACAAGTCAAAGTTTACCAACAGAATAAAATACTAGAAAGCGCACTGTTTCCAGTGCGCTTTTAGATAAATAATGGAGAAGTAAGGGCTAATACTAATAGCTAAAGCAGCTCTGAAACGACTTCTGCAAGTTGATTAAATGTTTTCGTTCTTGACGAGCTCGGACGCCAAACTAAGCCGATTTCGCGATAAGCTTGTTTACCAGGAGGATCGATCACGACTAAATTCTGGTTATGCAGCAAGCCATGGTCGATAGCCATTTGAGGAATGAACGTTGTTCCCAAACCATTCGCAACCATTTGCACCAGTGTATGGAGGCTGGTTGCCGTAAACGGATTGATTTTTTCTTTGTCTGTTAATTTACACGCTGATACCGCATGTTCCGTTAAGCAATGTTCTTTCTCTAGTAGAAAGACGGATTCGTCAGGTAAATCCGCGTAACGAATCGGCACAGGGACCGATTGGGCTTGATTAGCGCTTATAACCATTCGAAACGGATCCTTACCCACTACTCGGCTTTCCATCCCATCAATTTCGACTGGTAACGCTAAAATAAGCACATCCAGCTCACCATGTCTGAGCGCTTGAAGTAAGTTTGTCGTCGTGTCTTCTCTTAATAAAAGATTCAGTTGTGGAAAACGGTAGTTCACCTCTTGTACCAAATCACACAGTAAAAACGGAGCAATTGTTGGTATACATCCTACTTTTAGCTGGCCTTGCATATCGTCGCCTTGGCACATACGTCCAAGCTCGACCAAATCTTGCCCTTTTGCTAACAGCTCTCGCCCCTGCTTTACTACCATTTCTCCTGTTTGGGTAAAAACCAGTGGACTTTTCTTGTCTTTCTTTTCATATAATGGACAGCCAATCAACTCCTCTAAGTTTTGAATACCCTTACTTAAAGTCGACTGACTGACAAAACAACGCTCTGCAGCGTCACTAAAATGTCTTGTTTCATGCAGTGTGACTAAATAGTGTAACTGCTTCAAACTGGGCCATTTATTCATAATTGTATTTGTATCTACCGCCGTTCCAGTGATCGAGTTAAGAGTTTTGTTATTATCGTTTTTTTCGATTAACTCAATCTATTTATTTCGCTTTTTTCAATACTACAATCTGTACTATAGTTTGTCTCGTACAAACACGAACCAAACCGACACAACTGAATTCGGTTTGGAGCTAACCATACTTTTTAGGAGCAAAAAAATGGTACTAGTAGGTCGTCAAGCCCCTGATTTTACTGCAGCAGCTGTTCTAGGTAACGGTGAAATCGTTGAAAACTTCAACTTTGCAGAGTTCACTAAAGGTAAGAAAGCAGTAGTATTCTTCTACCCACTAGATTTCACTTTCGTTTGCCCATCTGAGCTAATCGCATTCGACAACCGTCTAGCTGACTTCCAAGCTAAAGGTGTTGAAGTAATCGGTGTTTCTATCGATTCTCAGTTCTCTCACAACGCATGGCGTAACACTGCTATCGAAGATGGCGGTATCGGTCAAGTTAAGTACCCACTAGTTGCTGACGTTAAGCACGAAATCTGTAAAGCTTACGACGTTGAGCACCCAGAAGCAGGCGTTGCTTTCCGTGGTTCTTTCCTAATCGACGAAGAAGGCGTTGTACGTCACCAAGTAGTTAACGACCTACCACTAGGCCGTAACATCGACGAAATGCTACGCATGGTTGACGCTCTTAACTTCCACCAGAAGCACGGCGAAGTATGTCCTGCACAATGGGAAGAAGGTAAAGCAGGTATGGACGCATCTCCAAAAGGTGTTGCAGCGTTCCTATCTGAGCACGCAGCTGACCTAGGCAAAAAATAATAGACCTTCACCCTAGCTCAACGGGTGTGATGGTTGGATGTATATAAAGCAATAAGCTAATGCGGAAAACCGCAAACGCCAATCAGTCTAAGTAAAGTCCTATCAAAGCCCAGAGCCTCTGCTCTGGGCTTTCTTTTTCCTTCAGATAAACCGCCAAAATGAGGTAACGCTTTAGCGTAAACTTTACCTCTATTTATCATCCCCTCCATACAGATTCTGCTTACTGGCCCTGTTAATATCTTAGCCACAACACTTATTTGTAACGTTAGCAGGATAAATGAACGTGGTTACTCACCTAGAAGTCTGTATTGATAATATTGAATCTCTGCACTACGCCATTGCTGGCGGCGCCACTCGGATTGAACTTTGCTCCTCTTTGGCTTTAGGCGGACTAACACCCAGTTATGGCTTTATGCAGCAAGCGGCTAAGCTTTCTAGTGTTCCAGTTTATGCCATGATCCGCCCACGCCAAGGTGACTTCTTCTACAATGAAGAAGAGATCGAAATGATGCGTTGGGATATTGAAGCAGCTCACCAATCAGGCTTGAGCGGTGTCGTGTTCGGCGTGCTCACTCAAGACGGTGATATTCATATGCCTTACGCGGCTGCGCTGTGTGAATTTGCTCAAGCGCTTGGCTTAGGCGTGACCTTCCATCGTTCCTTTGACCAGTGTCGTGACGCTGAAAAAGCTTTGGAAGAAGTGATCAGCTTAGGTTGTGAACGTATTTTAACCTCCGGTCTTGCGCCTTCAGCACCGCAAGGGATCGATGTGCTTAGAGCTTTGGTTAAGCAAGCCCAAGGACGCATAGCAATCATGGCGGGTGCTGGCGTTAATGCGAGTAACGTACGTGCGTTAGTAGAAGACACTCAAGTTCCTGAAATCCATCTGTCAGGCAAAACCACACGCCCTAGCCAAATGACCTTTGTTGCTGAACAAAGCAAAATGGGCGCATCCGATGTCGATGATTTTTTAATCCCCATCACAAGTACACAAGCCATTACCGATGTCGTAGCAGCTCTCAAATAGACGACCGTAACCTCACGCGCATAGCTTTTGAGTGCTAACATATTGTTTATCAAGGAGTGAGGAAAGGTGTATGTCTAAATTGAAGAAAAAGGAATACGAAAAGGAGCTCAAAAACCTTCAAGTTGAGCTCGTAAAACTTCAAGAGTGGGTCAAACACAAAGGGTTAAAAGTGGTGGTTCTGTTTGAAGGCCGTGATGCTGCGGGCAAAGGCGGAGTGATAAAGCGAATTACAGAAAAGCTAAACCCGCGTGTTTGTCGCGTAGTAGCTCTGCCTGCACCGACAGAAAAAGAAAAAACGCAATGGTACTTCCAACGTTACGTCGCTCATTTACCATCTGCTGGTGAAATCGTTTTATTTGACCGAAGTTGGTATAACCGAGCAGGTGTCGAAAAAGTCATGGGGTTCTGTACTCCAGACGAATACGAGGAGTTTTTACGCTCTTGCCCTGAATTCGAGAGAATGTTGCAACGCTCTGGGATTATTCTGATTAAGTATTGGTTTTCGGTTTCAGACGAAGAGCAGGAAAAACGTTTTCTAGGTCGAATTAATACGCCGATCAAACGTTGGAAATTCAGCCCCATGGATTTGGAGTCACGTCATCGCTGGGCGGAGTATTCGGAAGCAAAAGATAAGATGTTTGCCTATACAGACACGAAAAGCTGCCCTTGGTGGGTCGTCCCTTCTGATGACAAAAAGAAAGCGCGCTTGAACTGTATCAGTCATTTACTAAGCCAGATTGATTACAAAGCACTTGAGTACTCACCCATCGAATTACCTGAACTCAATAAAGAAGGTTACGTCAGAGCGCCCATTGATGATCAGACCTTCGTTCCTGATAAATATTGACGTGCTTTCCTTCTCTCTAATAAATAGACCAGCCTAAAAGCTGGTCTATTTATTGAAGTCAGTTACTTCAGTACGTCATCAATACTTTGATCACCTAGATGGCGTACATCTTTCCCTTTCACGAAGTAAATAATGTATTCACAGATGTTCTGGCAGCGGTCACCCACGCGTTCAATCGCGCGTGCCGACCACATCACTTGCAGAATATTAGGGATATTTTTTGGATCTTCCATCATGTAAGTCATCAACTGACGAATCACCGCTTCATACTCGGCGTCTAGTTTGTCATCTTGTTTGTGCACCTCTGCTGCCGCTTCTACATCCATACGGGCAAACGCGTCTAAAACCTGATGCAGCATATTAATTGCCTGACGGCAGAGAGGCTCTAACGACACTTGGAATTGTCGTTCTTTTGATGATGGGCTTTCAATGGCAACGTAAGCAATGCGTGTCGCCACATCACCGATGCGTTCTAAATCCGTGATCGTTTTGATGATAGCCATGATTAAGCGCAAGTCTTTTGCCGTTGGCTGACGCTTAGCAATAATGCGTGTACAGGCGTCATCGATCGAGACTTCCATCGCATTCACTTTATGATCGTCACGCACAACCTTACGCGCCAGTTCGATGTCTTCTTTATGCAAGGCTTGAATAGCATACGAAAGCTGCTGCTCTACCAAGCCTCCCATGGTTAATACATGAGTACGAATCGATTCTAGCTCTACGTTAAATTGTCCTGAAATATGACGTCCAAAGTGCATGATGTTCCTTATTCCGTATAGAGTCGCGACTTAACCGTAGCGACCCGTAATGTAATCTTCGGTCTGTTTCTTCATTGGCGAAGTGAAGATCGAGTCCGCGTCAGAGTATTCAATTAACTTACCCATATGAATGAATGCAGTATGATCGCTCACTCTCGCCGCTTGTTGCATGTTATGGGTAACGATAACGACAGTATATTGAGTCTTCAGCTCATTGATAAGCTCTTCAATAGTTAAAGTTGAGATTGGATCCAACGCTGATGTTGGCTCGTCCAATAACAGGACTTCCGGCTCAATCGCCACCGCACGCGCAATGACCAAGCGCTGTTGCTGACCACCAGATAAACCAAATGCGTTCTCATGCAAGCGGTCTTTTACCTCATCCCACAACGCCGCCGAGCGCAAGGATCGCTCCACTGCGTCATCTAAACTGCGGCTGTTTTTTACACCTTGTAAGCGTAAGCCATAAACTACATTTTCATAAATAGACTTAGGAAATGGATTGGGTCTTTGAAACACCATCCCCACTCGGCGTCGAAGTGTCGCAACATCGACATTAGGATGATAAACATTCTTGCCATGGAGACGCACTTTGCCTGTGACTCGACACCCTTCCACTAAGTCGTTCATGCGATTGATGCAACGTAATAACGTCGACTTTCCACACCCTGAAGGACCGATAAAAGCGGTGACTCGCCCTTTGGGAATTCGCATCGAAATATCATGCAGCGCCTGAGTTTGACCATAGAACAGATTAAGGTTCTCGATTGAGATGGCTGTTTGTTCATCCGTTAAATTATGAACGTCCAATGGTGGCTCATAACCTAATGTACTATCAAAATTAAACATACTTAATCTTGTCCTAACGTTCTGTATTTTTCTCGTAAATTATTGCGAATACTGATTGCTGTTAAGTTTAGCCCGACAATCACTGTCACGAGTAAGAAAGAGGTAGCATAAACTAATGGTCGCGCCGCTTCGATGTTGGAGGTTTGAAAGCCAACATCGTAAATGTGAAAACCTAAATGCATGAACTTTCTATCCAAATGCACATAAGGGAATTGTCCGTCAACCGGTAAACTGGATGCCAATTTCACGACCCCCACCAGCATCAGTGGCGCTACTTCGCCAGCTGCACGTGCAATCGCAAGGATCAAACCTGTGATAATAGCTGGCGTCGCCATAGGTAAAACCACACGCCATAGTGTTTCGAACTGAGTTGCACCAAGCGCCAGAGAACCATGTCGTACTGAGCTCGGAATACGAGTTAAACCTTCTTCAGTAGTCACAATCACAACTGGAAGCGTCAGCACGGCAAGAGTTAGTGCAGACCATAACAAACCCGGCGTACCAAAGGTTGGTGCCGGTAGCTTCTCCGCATAGAATACGTTGTCGATAGAGGCACCAATCGTATAAACGAAGAAACCTAAACCAAACACGCCATAAACAATCGATGGAACACCCGCTAGGTTTATAACCGCAATACGAATAACTCTGGTTAGAGCGTTATTCTTAGCGTATTCATGTAGATAGATAGCGGCGATCACCCCGAGTGGCATCACAATGATCGACATGATGAGTACTAAGAAAACCGTACCAAATATCGCAGGGAACACGCCTCCTTCGGAGTTAGACTCTCTTGGATCTTCAGATAAAAACTTCCAAACCTGTTTTCCCCAATGCATGACTTTATCAGGCAGTGACATTTGGTTTGGATACCAGTAGTCCAAAATGTCTTCGAGCGGAATCGATACTTGTGACCCCGTCATATCCTCGACAATCAAGGCATAGTCAGAGAGCTGAAGTCGTAAACCATCAAGTTGCAAATCTAACGTCGCAAGCGCTTTTTCTATCTGCTCTTTTTTCGTCTGGTTTTCGTTTAAGAAGCTTTCTGTCAGCGTGTCATTCAATTCATGCTTGCGCTTTTCTAATCGCAACTGCTCTAGCTTCCAACCAAGCTCTTTAAGCTGATCGACCACCAAAGAATCAATCTCATGGTGCAGAGTTTCTGCATCATCAAGCTTTTTATTTAGTACCGATTGAATATCACTGGTGTATATATTATCACCATCTTGAAACGCCACCAGCTTACCAAAGAAATAACCACCGCTACTGCGCTCTATCACCGCCCACTCTTCTGGCGTCGTGGGCTCATCCAACTGCATTTGCAATACGGAGATAAAATCGGCGGGATACAACTCTCGGTTAGCGATTTTGATGTTGAGTCGCGTGGCAAAATCTTCATCGTCTTCTAACTGTTGTGCTGCGCTTTCAGGCAAATAACTCTTCGGTACAAAGCTGCGCTCATACACTTGACCAATCAGAATAGTATTTTCATGTAGCACTTCACCTTGTACAGGAGTCAGCGCTGCAACATTCCACTGATACAAGGGCGCTGGCCAAAAGTAAGTCAGGCCTTTCCAGCCGATAAGGAGTAACAACCCTAATACCGACAACAAACTGATGCTGACTGCACCGCCTGTTAGCCATATCCACGGTGCGCCAGAACGAATCCAATTTAACACGTTATTACTCGCTCTTTATTCAAACCATTGTTACAACGCACGGTACTTATCTCTCAGTCTCTGACGAACCCACTCCGCAAGCGCGTTTACTGCAAACGTAAACACAAACAAAATCAATGCAGCTAGGAATAGCAGGCGATAATGCGAACTTCCAACTTCCGACTCTGGCAACTCAACGGCGATGGTCGCCGACAGGCTGCGCAATCCTTCCAAAATATTCCAATCCATTAATGGCGTATTGCCCGTTGCCATTAACACAATCATGGTTTCGCCAACGGCGCGTCCCAGGCCCATCATAATGGCAGAAAAAATACCTGGGCTTGCAGTAAGCAAGACAACATAGATTAAAGTTTGCCAAGGCGTGGCCCCTAATGCCAAAGAGCCATCCGATAAATGCTTCGGTACAGAGAAAATGGCATCTTCGGCAATGGTAAAAATCGTCGGGATAACAGCAAACCCCATCGCTAGCCCCACCACCAATGCATTGCGTTGATCGTAACCAATACCATGCTCGGTTAAGAATAAGCGCATATCGCCACCAAAGAACGTCTGCTCAATCGTAGGCGAAATCCACACTCCAAGCCCAATCAGTACCAATATGACAGGCATGAGCACTAAAGCATGCCAACCATTAGGCAGACGATTCCGCAAAGGTTGCGGTATTAATGCCCATAGCCCGCCCATAATCATGGTGCTCAAGGGCAAAACAAACAGCATAACGACGATCGTAATCAGGTGATCTTCGACAATAGGCGCGAACCACAGCCCCGCGAGGAAGCCAATGATCACCGTCGGCAGTGCTTCCATTAGCTCAATCGACGGTTTTACGACACGACGCATGCGTGGCGACATAAAGTAAGCCGTATAAATAGCACCTAGCACTGCGAGCGGTACTGAAAACAGCATCGCAAACATCGCCGCTTTTATCGTCCCAAACGCAATAGGTACTAGGCTGAACTTAGCCTCAAAGTTATCGCTCGCCGAAGTCGATTGCCACACAAATTCAGGCTCAGGATACCCTTCGTACCACACTTCTTGCCATAATGAGGACAATGAAATTTCTGGATAGGCATTGTCCACTTCCGCAACATTTAACGCATTATTTTGCCAAGTGATTAAGTAGCGTTCATTGTTAGACATTGCTGCGATTGCGGGCGCTTGATTGTACGCACGCTTAAACAACACCAGTTTTTCACTGGTTGTATAATGGCTTTGCAACGTGCCGTTGGTGTAAAAGCTATAAAATCCTTTTCGATGAGAATCCGGCAACAAATACTTAAGCTCTGATGCCAATTTAAAATCACGAATATGCGTTAACGTGCGTTTTTCTTCTTGCAGCGTATCAAACCATTGCGACACCCGACCATCGTTGTGCGTCACCAAAAGCGAGTAAGCACCAGCCAATAAGTCTATCGTACGAACGGAATGCTTCTTATCACCTTGAGTGAGATCGACCACCTCTCGCACAGCAAATTTACGTGCGGTTTTCTTTAACACGATCAACTCAGAGCCATCGCGCAAATAAAGCGTTTCACCGTCAGGTGTCAACAACATTTGCTGAGGCGTATTAAAGCCTGAAGAGAACGTAAAATCGATCGTTGTAGGAGACGTACCCAAAGACGAAGCCACTTGCCAGCGAGCTTTCACTTCACCGCTTTGCGTCTGCCAAACAACCGTTGGTAAGGGCGTCGAAGCTGCAAATACAAACTGAGTCACAGGATCTTGAGGCGTACTTAGTGTCAGATCCATGCTGGTGTCTAGCTCAATCACTTCCGGAGGACGTGTATTTTCTCTCAATGTGGCATTAAATTCTGGCTTGAAAAGGTTCGCTTTACCCTGCCCATCAACAAATCCATACCAACCTAGCCCAGGAGCAGATTGAGAGAAAGCGACGGGTTTCTGGACGATTTGCTGTTTATACACCGCAGGTTTCGTAGGATCGTCCATCGACAAATATTGAATCTCACCACTTTGGGTTAGGACGAACGCAAGCTGAGCGTAATCATCCACTGAAATCGCAAGTGGTGTTTCAATATGAGTGGCTCGAATGGCTTGGTTGGTTTTGATCTCCGCATCAGAAAAAAGCGGAATGATCACCATGGCGAGGTAGACAAAGATCAAAATAAGCGCCGCGAGTACGCCGACACCACCGGATGTCACTGCAAGTCGAACTAAACGATCTTTTATCAGTCGTTTCTTATCTTTTTCCTGCAATGAAAACTCGGCTTGTGCCATTTAAATCTCTACCTTTTTTGACTTAGTACTAGAATATGTCGTTAAGATGACAATTATATTACAGATCACATTAAACACCTGAAAAGAATACAACTCTTATGCAATGCGTGGTATGAAATAAATCTGTAATGAAAATCTCATAATGTTCTCACTCATCCATTTTTCCAAGATGAGTACGTATTACTTCACTTTTGGCTAGGTAAGGTTATGAGCGCAGAAAAACTATATATAGAAAAAGAGCTGAGTTGGTTGTCTTTCAACGAACGAGTATTACAAGAAGCTGCCGATAAAACCGTCCCTTTGATCGAACGTATTCGCTTTCTTGGGATCTTTTCCAACAATTTAGATGAATTTTACAAAGTACGCTTTGCGGACGTGAAGCGCAGAATCCTAATCAGCCAAGAGCGCGGTGGCAGTGATAGCCCTAAACGACTGTTAACCAAAATGCAGTCGAAAGCACTAAAGCTTAACGAACAATTTGATGAGCTTTACAGCGAATTGATTCGAGAAATGGCACGACGTCGCATTTTCTTGGTCAACGAACAACAACTGGATGAATCGCAACAAAAGTGGATCGCAAAATACTTCCGTAGAGAGGTAATGCCGCATATCACTCCCCTCCTAATGAAAGACGAGATCGATGTTCTGCAATTTCTCAAAGACGAGTACGCTTACATCGCCGTAGAACTGCGTAAAGAAGAACATTACCAGTACGCTCTGATCGAAATTCCGACCGATCACCTTCCCCGCTTTGTGATGGTACCAGAACAGAAAGGAAAGCGTCGAAAAACCATCATCTTACTTGATAATATTATCCGCCACTGTTTGGACGAGCTGTTCAAAGGCTTTTTTGATTATGATGAGCTTAGCGGCTATGCGATGAAAATGACGCGTGACGCTGAATACGATTTACGCAATGAAATCGAGTACAGCTTGCTTGAACAAATGTCAGAGGGTGTCAATCAGCGACTGACAGCAAAGCCCGTTCGCTTCGTCTACGAACGCGATATGCCGCCTCAAATGTTAGAGTTTCTGTGTAACAAACTTAATATCTCTAACTACGATAACCTTATCCCCGGCGGACGCTATCACAACTTTAAAGACTTCATCGGCTTTCCAAATGTTGGACGAGAATATCTTGAAAATAAACCTCTCCCGCCAATGAAATGTGCCGATTTCGAAGGTTATGCCAACAGCTTTGACGCGATTAAAGCGAAAGATATTCTGCTCTATTATCCCTACCACACTTTTGACCATATTAGTGAGTTAGTGCGCCAAGCCTCCTTCGATCCCAAAGTACTTAGTATCAAGATTAACATTTATCGCGTCGCGAAAGATTCTCGCTTGATGAACTCTTTAATTGATGCGGTGCACAACGGCAAAAATGTCACTGTGGTCGTCGAACTGCAAGCTCGCTTTGATGAAGAAGCCAATATCGAATGGTCAAAAGTATTAACCGAAGCGGGTGTGCACGTCATCTTTGGTGCGCCTGGTCTTAAGATTCACTCAAAGCTACTGATGATTAGCCGCCGCGAAGGTGAAGAAATTATTCGCTACGCACACATCGGCACAGGCAACTTCCATGAGAAGACGGCACGAATTTATACCGACTTCTCCCTGCTTACGGCAGATCAAGAAATCACTAATGAAGTCCGTAATGTCTTCGGTTACATTGAGAATCCATACCGACCAGTGAAGTTCAATCACCTTATGGTATCTCCTCGTAATTCTCGAACCCAAATCTACCGCTTAATTGATAATGAAATTGCGAATGCCAAGCTAGGGAAAAAAGCCGCTCTTACGATCAAGGTCAATAACCTAGTCGATAAAGGCATCGTCAATAAGCTTTATGGAGCAAGTACTTCCGGTGTAAAAATAAACATGATCATTCGAGGTATGTGCTCATTAGTACCGGGCATTGAGGGGATCAGCGACAATATTCGCATCATCAGTATTGTTGACCGCTTTCTTGAGCACCCTCGCGTGGTGATCACCCACAATGATGGCGATCCGCAAGTTTATATCTCCTCCGCAGACTGGATGACAAGAAATATTGATCACCGTATCGAGGTAGCAGTACCAGTCCGTGATCCACGTTTGAAACAGAGAATTATTGATATAACGAATATCCATTTTACCGATACAGTAAAGGCTCGTTTAATAGATAAAGAAATGAGTAACGCTTACGTACCACGAGGTAATCGCAAAAAAGTTCGCTCTCAAATCGCTATCTATGACTATCTTAAAAATATAGAAAAGCAAACTAGAAAACAAAATTCAGATGCCTCAAATACTTGAACAAGATACTCGCTACATTGCCGCGATAGACCTCGGCTCAAACAGTTTCCATATGGTGGTGGCCAAAGTTGTTGGCAGTGACCTACAACTGGTTAGTCGTCATAAACAACGTGTTCGCTTAGCATCAGGACTCGACAGTGAAATGAACTTAAGTCACGCCGCAATGGAGCGTGCGCTAGAATGCTTAGCCATGTTCGCTGAGAGGCTGCAAGGGCTTGATGAGTCAAATGTACGTATCGCCGCCACACACACACTAAGACGCGCTAAAAATGCCCACCTTTTCATCGAGCGTGCGAAAGAAGTGATGCCTTTCCCGATAGAAATTATCCCTGGAGAAGAAGAAGCCCGCCTGATTTACTTAGGCGTCGCGCACACTCAAGTAGAATCCAACTCCAAACTAGTCATCGATATCGGAGGCGGCAGTACCGAAATGATTATTGGACAAGAATTTGAGCCTGAGCTTCTCAACAGTAAACAGATGGGATGTGTCAGTTTTACAGAGCAATACTTTAAAAACGGCAAACTGTCAGGAAAAAACTTCAGCAAGGCGATGTTAGCTGCCGAACAAAAACTCGAGTCCATCGCTTCAACATATCGTAAAAAGGGCTGGGATATTGCCCTCGGCTCATCAGGAACCATCAAGGCGATTCAAGAAGTGCTAGTAGGATTAGGTTTTGAAGATGGCCTGATCACAGCGAGTCGACTGGATACACTTATCGAAACTCTGTGTAAATTTGATTCCATTGAAGATATTGAGCTGGCGGGTCTAACAGAAGAACGTAAACCCGTATTCGCAGCAGGCGTAGCGATTTTGTCCGCGATTTTCAAAGCGCTTCGCATTGAGCAAATGTTTTTCTCCGATGGTGCTCTACGCGAAGGCCTGTTGTACGAAATGGAAGAACGTTTCGCACGCTCCGATATTCGCATGCGCACCACAGAAAATTTAGCCAACAAGCACCGAGTCGACTTAGAGCATGCCGCTCGTGTTAAGGGGCATGCACGTGAGATGTTATGTCAGGTACGCTCTGAACTAGGCATTAAGAAAAAGAGTGAGTTATTTGACTTACTAGAATGGGCAGCGTTGCTTCATGAAGTCGGATTAAGTATCAACTTGCGTAGTTTCCATCGCCACTCTTTTTATATTCTGTTGCACTCCACCCTACAAGGTTTCAACCGTGAGCAGCAATTAGTGCTTGCAACATTAGCTCGCTTCCAGCGTAAAGCGCTCAAATTGCAAGAACTACCAGATTTCAACCTCTATAAACAGAGTGACGTTATAAGCCTCATCAAAATATTACGACTTTCTATCGTATTAAATGGGCAGCGTAATGAAGATCCATTGCCTGATATCACCTTATCTATCAAAAATGACGAATGGATTCTCACATGCACAGATGAAGCATGGCTAGAAAACAATAAATTACTTCACGCGGATTTACAGGAAGAACAAGAACGTTGGGACAGCGCGAAGTGGACACTCACTTTCTGATCTCGTACTCTTCATACCTAAATAAAAAGTCGGCTTACAGGCCGACTTTTTTTAACTCTTCTTCTGCAAAGTCTGCCGTAATGGGCACATAACCATCTTTCTCAACCAACGCTTGTCCCTGAGCAGAAAAGATAAAGCGAATAAACTCAGCTTCAATTGGTGTTAATGGGTAATCAGGGTGCTTATTCACGTAAACATATAAGTAACGTGATAGTGGGTACTTACCACTAACAATATGTTCTCGCGTTGGAGTCACGTAGTCATTTCCCATTTTAGCCACAGGGACTAAGCGCACGCCTGCCACTCGATAACCGACACCGGAATAACCAATTCCACTGATGGTTGACGCTACAGCTTGCACAACTGACGCGGAGCCTGGCTGCTCGTTAACTCGAGTCTTGAAATCGCCGCCACACAATGCATTACTTTTGAAGTAACCATAAGTTCCAGAAACGGAGTTACGACCAAACAACTGGACGTTTCGCTTTGCCCACTGTGATTCAAGACCGAGTTGCTGCCAGTTTGTTACAAATTGACTTTCACCACAGCGTAGCGTGGCAGAAAACAAAGCATCTAATTGACTAAAGTTAAGCCCTTGAATTGGATTATCTTGATGAACAAAAATACCGATTGCATCGATGGCTACCCTAAGCGCCGTTGGCTTGTAGCCATGTTCACGTTCAAACGCTTCAACCTCTCTTAAACGCATAGGGCGGCTCATGGGACCAAACTGAGCTGTTTGTTCAGTCAATGCTGGAGGGGCAGTAGAAGAGCCAGACGCTTGGACTTGCGCATTAATATTCGGGTAAATGGATTTAAACTCTTCAACCCAAAGCGTTGTCATACCCGCAAGTGTATCGGAGCCAACAGAGAGCAAGTTCCCGACAATCCCCGTCGTTTTATGATAAGTCGGCAATGGTTTATCTTGAGCGCCAGCCATACAGGAACAAACAAGCGCGAATAAACTGAATGTTTTTGCCAATCGTAAAGCCATTATTTCACCACCAAACGCTCAGGCAATACGAAAGAAAACTTACTACCCACGCCTACTTCACTGTGAATTTCTAAATGAGAGTCATGGTGACTCAGCGCGTGTTTTACAATGGCAAGCCCTAAACCACTTCCACCAGTATCACGTGATCTTGCTTTATCCACTCGATAAAAGCGCTCGGTAAGTCGGTGTAGGTGCTGAGGTTCAATACCATCACCACTATCTTCCACCTCTAAGCATGCGCCTTGAGAGGTCTGGAACCAACGAACATTAATGTTCGCACCAGGTGGTGTGTATTTGACGGCATTATAAACGAGGTTAGAGATAGCACTACGTAACTGGTCATCATCGCCCAGCACGCGTAGGCTAGCATCAACATCAAATTTCAATTGATGTTGGTTGTCCCCACTAAGGCTAACCGCCTCTTTTTCTAACACTTCAAGCATCGCGGGCACATTCACGACTTCCTCAAGCTCATGCATAGGTGCCGCTTCAATTTTAGATAGTGTCAGTAGTTGGTTCACCAAACTGTTCATGCGGTTAAGCTGCTCCGTCATGACACCATGAGCTTTGCTCCACATTGGACCCACGACCATATCAGGGTCTTCAGTCATCTCCAAATAACCTTGTAGCACCGTCATTGGTGTACGCAGTTCATGAGATACGTTGGCAAAGAAGTTGCGACGCATTCCCTCAAGTTGTTTTAATTGGCTCACATCACGCACTACCATCAAGTGCTCACCCTCGGTATACGGTACGATACGCAATTCCAGCATGCGTTCGACGTTGAGTGGTGAACGCATTTCTAATGGCTCTGAGAAGTCTTTCTTGTTGAGGTACTTGATAAAATCAGGTGTACGAATGAGATTGGAGATAGGTTGACCTGAATCTTCTGGCCAATGGAAGCCCAGTAAGTGCTGAGCCAGCTTGTTGCACCAAACAATATTTCCTTCAGCACGGAATACCACTACCGCATCGGGTAGCGATTCTGCACCATTTCGGAATCGACGAATAAGATTAGTAAGTTCTTTTCGTTTGCGGCGTTGGCGCTGTTGTAAGCGATACAACCCATTGAACAAAGATTCCCAGTTACCGCTACCTGACGGTGGCGTGAGGCGTTTTTCATCCCATAACCAAGAAGATAAACGTACTTGGTTATGCAAATGCCACACAAGCTGCAATGCCGTAGCAGCCAAAAGCAACCACGGCATATAACCGAATATCCAACCTACTATCACCCATGGGGTGTAAAAAAAAGCCAGCTCCCAAGCCAGCTTTTTCCACGTTAATCTTTCAACCACTCATAACTCCAGAAATGGTACCGATAAGCTGCGTGTTCATTTATGCCTTCGTCGAGAAGCGGTATCCAGCACCACGAACAGTTTGGATCAGCTTATCATGCCCTGCAGCTTCCAATGCTTTACGCAGGCGGCGAATGTGAACATCGACCGTACGGTCTTCGACATACACGTTAGTGCCCCAAACATTGTTTAATAGCTGCTCACGGCTGTATACGCGTTCTTGATGCGTCATGAAAAAATGAAGCATCTTAAATTCTGTTGGACCCATGTCTAATGGCGCATCATTAGCCGTAACACGGTGCGATACAGGGTCAAGCTTCAATCCCTGTACATCAATTACATCTTCTAGTGCAGTCGGGGTAACGCGACGAATCACCGCTTTTAAGCGTGCAACCAACTCTTTAGGAGAGAATGGCTTGGTAATGTAGTCATCCGCACCGACTTCTAAACCGCGCACTTTATCTTCTTCTTCACCACGAGCGGTAAGCATCACAACTGGAATGTTGCGCGTTAATTCCTCTCGCTTCATATGTTTGATGAAGTTAATGCCACTACCGCCTGGTAACATCCAATCCAGTAAAACTAAATCAGGGAAGGGTTCAGCCAGTTTGGTTACTGCAGTATCGTAATCTTCCGCTTCTACCGCTTGGTAACCTTTCTGCTCAAGTACGAAGCACAGCATTTCGCGAATAGGAGCTTCGTCTTCAACAACCAGAATCCTTCTAGACATAATTGAGTAACCTTATGTTCGTTGAGCTAATGAATTTAAGAGACAAAGCGCCTCTCTTTGCATAAGCATTATCACTACCAATTATGACACTTTTGTGACCTTTGAAAACAAATTTTCATATAACTTTCTTTTGAGGTTCATTCGGATATTTTTCATTTCTATTAAGACATCAGCACAAAAATTCCCTATGATTAGTCCCTTGTCATCAAGCCTAGAGAAGATTTATGTGGTTTAAAAACTGTCTGGTATACCGCGTTAACCGCGAGGTTACTTTTAACGCCGAACAACTAGAAACTCAGCTGTCTGAATTCCGATTCACCCCGTGTGGCAGTCAAGACAAACAGAAATTTGGCTGGGTCAGTGCAATGGGTAGACATGGCGATATGATGACTCACGTGTCAGAAAACCGCATTCTGATTTGCGCCAAGAAAGAAGAGAAAATGCTACCTACCTCTGTGATCAAAGAATCATTGAATGCAAAAGTAGAAGCAATGGAAGCGCAAGAAGGTCGTCCTCTGAAGAAGAAAGAGAAAGACAATCTGAAAGATGACATCGTAATGGATTTACTGCCGCGCGCATTCAGCCGCAGCAGCCACACTCACGTGCTCATCATGCCAAAAGAAGGTTTTATCCTTGTTGATGCAAGCAGCTATAAAAAAGCAGAAGATGTATTAGCATTGCTTCGTAAAACCATGGGTAGTCTACCTGTTGTTCCTGCTATTCCAGAAGTGGCGATTGAAACTACGCTAACCGAGTGGGTGAAAAGCGGTGACACACCTCAAGGTATCAGCATAATGGACGAAGCTGAGCTAAAATCCGTACTTGAAGAAGGTGGTGTGATTCGCTGTAAGAAGCAAGAGCTAACCACTGATGAAATCCGCAACCACATCGCTGCGGATAAAGTCGTGACGAAACTTGCGCTTAATTGGCAAGATCGTATTGAGTTCATTATGACGGAAGATGCGGGCATCAAACGTCTAAAATTCTCTGATGAATTGAAAGATCAAAACGATGATATTCCACGTGAAGATCAAGCAGCTCGATTTGATGCAGACTTCTCTCTAATGTGTGGAGAGTTCAGTGCTTTCCTTCCCAACCTATACGACGCGCTAGGCGGCTTACCGAATCCTAACGCATAATATTGTATAAAGGTTAACCATAACGCCCTCACTTTTTTTGAGGGTGTTTTTCTATCTGAAGCACAATTACCCTAGTCACAGTTCACATTTTGACGTAAAATTTGCGCCCCATTTCCATTAGGTGGAATTGGCCTGACTTGTGATCAGATAAAAGAGAATTGAGCAATGACAACTGAGAAAGCATTCGTGCCTGAGCTACTATCTCCAGCGGGCAGCCTGAAAAACATGCGTTACGCATTCGCCTACGGGGCAGATGCAGTTTACGCTGGCCAACCTCGCTACAGCCTTCGCGTACGTAACAACGAGTTTAACCACGAGAACCTAAAAATCGGTATCGATGAAGCCCACACCCTAGGCAAAAAGCTTTATGTGGTATGTAACATTCAACCACACAACTCGAAGCTAAAAACGTTCATCCGTGATCTTAAGCCAATCGTAGAGATGGGTCCTGACGCATTGATCATGTCAGATCCAGGCCTAATTATGATGGTTCGTGAAGCTTTCCCAGAAATGCCAATTCACCTTTCTGTACAAGCAAACGCTGTAAACTGGGCGACCGTTAAGTTCTGGGCAGCGAATGGCGTGGAACGTGTGATCGTTTCTCGCGAGCTGTCTCTAGAAGAAATCGAAGAAATTCGTGAGCATTGCCCTGAAACTGAGCTTGAAGTATTCGTTCACGGTGCATTATGCATGGCTTACTCAGGTCGTTGCCTACTTTCTGGCTATATCAACAAACGTGACCCTAACCAAGGCACTTGCACTAACGCATGCCGCTGGGAATACAAAGTTGAAGAGGGTAAAGAAAACGACGCTGGTGATATCGTAGAGAAATTCGACCCGACTGAAGCACAGCCTGTCGAAGTACAAGACGAGCGCCCTGAAACCACAATTGGTCGCGGCAAACCAACAGATGAAGTAGTTCTGCTTTCTGAAGCGCACCGTCCAGAAGAAAAAATGGCGGCTTACGAAGATGAGCATGGTACTTACATCATGAACTCTAAAGACCTACGAGCGGTTCAGCACGTTGAACGCTTAACTAAGATGGGTGTTCACTCATTGAAAATTGAAGGTCGTACTAAATCGTTCTACTACTGCGCACGTACCGCTCAAGTTTATCGTAAAGCAATTGATGATGCTGTAGCAGGTCGACCATTCGATGAAAGCCTAATGGGTACACTAGAAAGCCTAGCTCACCGTGGCTACACTGAAGGCTTCCTACGCCGTCATACACACGATACTTACCAAAACTACGATTACGGTTACTCAGTCTCTGATGCTCAACAGTTTGTTGGTGAATTCACTGGCAAACGTCGTGGTGACATGGCTGAAGTAGAAGTAAAAAATAAGTTTCTTGTCGGTGATAGCCTTGAGCTAATGACGCCAAAAGGCAATATTGTTTTCACGCTAGAGGCAATGGAAAACCGCAAATCAGAGTCTATTGAAGACGCGAAAGGAAACGGTCACTTTGTATTCATTCCAGTACCAGCAGAGCTAGATTTAGAATATGGCCTATTAATGCGTAATCTAAACTCAGGGCAGGACACCCGTAACCCGACTGGTAAGTAACCATGGCCTTGCTCATTACTGATAAATGCATTAACTGCGACATGTGTGATCCCGAATGCCCCAATGGGGCAATCAGTATGGGAGAGAGCATTTTCGAAATTGATCCAGCGCTATGTACAGAGTGTAAGGGGCATTACGAAAAGCCGACCTGTCAGTCAGTGTGTCCAATTACAAAATGCATAATCACTGATCCGAACCATGTCGAAACTGAAGAGCAGTTGCTTGAAAAATTCGTGATTATTCAAGGGTTAGCATAAGAGCAATTAGGTTCAACTTTGACATCAAAGTTGAACCTTTTCTCAACCTGATTTTTCAATAGGGATAATATTGCAGAATAGCTCTTTTTCAAAATGATACTCTAGTCTCTCACGCCAATTTTCCGCTTGAGAAACAGGTATTAAATAAAAGTTTTCTCGGCTCGTATCAGTAACGAAAGCCATTCCATATTGCATCAGCTCATAATGCACATCATTAACAAAACCCGGATCAAGGCGTTGACGCCCAGTCAGGTGATTCACATCCTCTCGAGTCAAAGAGACTCCTTTAGTATCACTGCTAAATCTGTGTCTTAACCACTCTGCAAATTCTTTTGCACAAATCATAGTCATGGTTTTGTCCTTGATTTACTCTTCTAACAGGAAAAGGGCATATCCCTGCCTTACACACTTGTCTGCGTTGTTATCGCTTTTTAGCCAACTGACAGACATATTGCTAAGAAACCAGAGTATCGCGACGAAAGATCTTTTTCTAAACAGAGAAGTTACAACTTCCCCATACTACAACTCTTTGTTTAATTTAGATTTCTATAATATGTCCCCAAAACTAATTGGGTTAGTTTTTGTATTGGTACTATTCAATGTAGACAAAAGTATGATGTTTCTCCAGTTTCATAAAAGAGATCACCAAGTACAGATAAACCTGAAGAGTAACACTAATTAGGATTGATAAGCGGCAAGCATTGAGGTGGAACGACTTTTTTTCGTTTGGGCTTAGACGTTGTTTTTACCCGTGGAGGGATATCAATAGGTTTCGCTTTCGGGGCCCAACTTGCAAGCTCAGCACCGCAGCCATCGCCTACTGGAGGTGGTGATTGATCAACACAATAGTCTCTCGAATCAGGACAAGACAACCTGACGTGAAAGTGGTAATGATGCCCCCACCATGGACGCACTTTACGTAACCAAGAACGATCTTTGCCGTTTTCTTGCAAGCAAAGTTGCTCCTTAATAACAGGATGTACAAAAATTCGTGCAACATCCTTACTTTTTGAAGCGTACCGAATTAGTTTAAAGTGTCGTTCTTCCCAGCGATGATTAAGTATGGAATAACCTTTTAAATCCACCACACTCATGGGCTTAGGAAGTTGTAATTCGTTATAAGAAAGCGGTTGGTCAGCAAGTCTTAACCAAATATCGATATCTAACCCGGTTTGATGACTAGAATGACCAGAGGAGAACCTTCCACCTCTAGGTAAAGACAAATCACCAATCAGCAGAGTGGTGTTGAGATTTTGGTGAGCTTTAAGCGCCAGATTTTCAATAAACTCTATCGTTTTAGGGTGCCCATAGTAGCGCTTCGTTTTACTACGTAAGACTTGATAACCAACGCCATCGAGAGGCAAGGGTAATGCACCATCTAAACAACCGTTAGCATAACTACCAATAGAGGAGGAAGAGTTTCGGGTAGGATTAACCGCAGACTCCCAAGGAGTAGAACATACTGAAGCTGAGAAACATAAACCCAAAGTTACAATGAAACTCTGCCTCATAGCCTTTAACCTTTAGTAGTGTTCGCCATTATCGTAATAAGCTTTAGGAGATAAGGCGGAAAAGATAACTGCAACATCAATATCGGCACCAGCGATACCGCGCACTTGTTGCGTAATAAGCTTGGCAACTTCATCTTGCACTTCCTGACCACGGTCGAACCAAAGCACTTCGACAAAAGGATATGCAGCACTCACCTCACCCTCATTGAAAAACGTAGTGTAGATATACTCAAAAGTAAAATCCTCACGCGGACAGTCCATTAGAGGCTGAAGTTCATCCGTAAGGGGTTTTGATAATGCCTGAACAGCTTGTGGCTCTACAGCACGGAATCGAAAATGTGGCATAAACTTACTTCCTAATTATTAGCATTAATGCATGATGATAACAGGAACCAAGTCAGTAATCATCCAAGTCAATGTAACCAGTAACTTTTCAATAAATTGTGAATCAGATGTGCTCGATAACGAAGAAAAAGTGTTATGAAATTCGAAGGTAAACCAGAAAGAACAAAGCGATACATCAACATTTAGTAATTACATTACTAGAAAATAAATCTACCTGAAGCAAAGGTATGCCATATTCGCTGGATAAACATACACCTGACATCGGAACTATACGTTAGAAATAAAAGACATATTCGTTAGAAATAAAAGAGCCCCTGACCTAAGCCAGAGCTTATGAACATGGGGGATAGGTGAAGTGGACCAATATCCCGGAGATATGAGCTTTCAATCCCCCGATACTTTGGTATCAGAGGAGTCGACAACTCTTCCAACTAGTCAGCTTCTCTTTTCTTCAGATGCAAAAAAGCCCCAGCATTACTGCTGAGGCTTCAGAGTATGGCAGGGGTGGAGAGATTCGAACTCCCAACACGCGGATTTGGAATCCGCTGCTCTGCCAATTGGAGCTACACCCCTGTAATTCGTGTTTATTGAGACGACCCTCAAATAAGTGGCGGAGTGGACGGGACTCGAACCCGCGACCCCCGGCGTGACAGGCCGGTATTCTAACCAACTGAACTACCACTCCGCAGTGGTATCACTCGCTTTAATAAGCAAGCGTCCGCTTTTGTCTTCACTTTTCGAAAAAGTGAAAATAAAACTAAAGCCTGGCGATGTCCTACTCTCACATGGGGAAGCCCCACACTACCATCGGCGCTATTTCGTTTCACTTCTGAGTTCGGCATGGAAATCAGGTGGGTCCAAAACGCTATGGTCGCCAAGCAAATTCTTTAATTCGGAAAGCTGTGTTTAATTCTCGTTCTTACACATTCAATGTTCTTTCATTGAGTCCATCAAAACCCCTTGGGTGTTGTATGGTTAAGCCTCACGGGCAATTAGTACAGGTTAGCTCAACGCCTCACAACGCTTACACACCCTGCCTATCAACGTCGTAGTCTACGACAACCCTTTAGGATACTTAAAGTATCAGGGAGAACTCATCTCAAGGCTCGCTTCCCGCTTAGATGCTTTCAGCGGTTATCGATCCCGAACTTAGCTACCGGGCAATGCGTCTGGCGACACAACCCGAACACCAGAGGTTCGTCCACTCCGGTCCTCTCGTACTAGGAGCAGCCCCTTTCAATTCTCCAACGCCCACGGCAGATAGGGACCGAACTGTCTCACGACGTTCTAAACCCAGCTCGCGTACCACTTTAAATGGCGAACAGCCATACCCTTGGGACCGACTTCAGCCCCAGGATGTGATGAGCCGACATCGAGGTGCCAAACACCGCCGTCGATATGAACTCTTGGGCGGTATCAGCCTGTTATCCCCGGAGTACCTTTTATCCGTTGAGCGATGGCCCTTCCATTCAGAACCACCGGATCACTATGACCTGCTTTCGCACCTGCTCGAATTGTCATTCTCGCAGTCAAGCGGGCTTATGCCATTGCACTAACCTCACGATGTCCAACCGTGATTAGCCCACCTTCGTGCTCCTCCGTTACGCTTTGGGAGGAGACCGCCCCAGTCAAACTACCCACCAGGCACTGTCCGCAACCCCGATAAGGGGTCGACGTTAGAACATCAACACTACAAGGGTGGTATTTCAAGTACGGCTCCACGCAATCTAGCGACTGCGTTTCAAAGCCTCCCACCTATCCTACACATGTAGGGTCAATGTTCAGTGCCAAGCTGTAGTAAAGGTTCACGGGGTCTTTCCGTCTAGCCGCGGGTACACTGCATCTTCACAGCGATTTCAATTTCACTGAGTCTCGGGTGGAGACAGCGTGGCCATCATTACGCCATTCGTGCAGGTCGGAACTTACCCGACAAGGAATTTCGCTACCTTAGGACCGTTATAGTTACGGCCGCCGTTTACCGGGGCTTCGATCAAGAGCTTCGACCGAAGTCTAACCCCATCAATTAACCTTCCGGCACCGGGCAGGCGTCACACCGTATACGTCATCTTGCGATTTTGCACAGTGCTGTGTTTTTAATAAACAGTTGCAGCCACCTGGTATCTGCGACTCTCAATAGCTCCATCCGCGAGGGACTTCACCGTCGAGAGCGTACCTTCTCCCGAAGTTACGGTACCATTTTGCCTAGTTCCTTCACCCGAGTTCTCTCAAGCGCCTTGGTATTCTCTACCCGACCACCTGTGTCGGTTTGGGGTACGATTCCTTACAATCTGAAGCTTAGAGGCTTTTCCTGGAAGCATGGCATCAATGACTTCACATCCGTAGATGCTCGACGTCGTGTCTCAGCCTTAAGAGAAACCGGATTTACCTAATTTCTCAGCCTACGCACTTGAACCTGGACAACCGTCGCCAGGCCCACCTAGCCTTCTCCGTCCCCCCATCGCAATTGTAAGAAGTACGGGAATATTAACCCGTTTCCCATCGACTACGCCTTTCGGCCTCGCCTTAGGGGTCGACTTACCCTGCCCCGATTAACGTTGGACAGGAACCCTTGGTCTTCCGGCGAGGAGGTTTTTCACCCCCTTTATCGTTACTCATGTCAGCATTCGCACTTCTGATACGTCCAGCATGCGTTACCACACACCTTCAACCGCTTACAGAACGCTCCCCTACCCAATATACAAAAGTATATTGCCGCAGCTTCGGTTTACTACTTAGCCCCGTTACATCTTCCGCGCAGGCCGACTCGACCAGTGAGCTATTACGCTTTCTTTAAATGATGGCTGCTTCTAAGCCAACATCCTGGCTGTCTGAGCCTTCCCACATCGTTTCCCACTTAGTAGTAATTTGGGACCTTAGCTGGCGGTCTGGGTTGTTTCCCTCTCCACGACGGACGTTAGCACCCGCCGTGTGTCTCCCGGATAGTACTTACTGGTATTCGGAGTTTGCAAAGGGTTGGTAAGTCGGGATGACCCCCTAGCCTTAACAGTGCTCTACCCCCAGTAGTATTCGTCCGAGGCGCTACCTAAATAGCTTTCGGGGAGAACCAGCTATCTCCAGGTTTGATTGGCCTTTCACCCCTAGCCACAAGTCATCCGCTAATTTTTCAACATTAGTCGGTTCGGTCCTCCAGTTGATGTTACTCAACCTTCAACCTGCCCATGGCTAGATCACCTGGTTTCGGGTCTATATCCAGAGACTGAACGCCCAGTTAAGACTCGGTTTCCCTACGGCTCCCCTAGATGGTTAACCTTGCCACTGAATATAAGTCGCTGACCCATTATACAAAAGGTACGCAGTCACAGGACAAAGCCTGCTCCTACTGCTTGTACGTACACGGTTTCAGGTTCTATTTCACTCCCCTCACAGGGGTTCTTTTCGCCTTTCCCTCACGGTACTGGTTCACTATCGGTCAGTCAGTAGTATTTAGCCTTGGAGGATGGTCCCCCCATATTCAGACAGGATATCACGTGTCCCGCCCTACTCGATTTCACTGAACACACGTCGTCAACTACGGGACTATCACCCTGTATCGTCGGCCTTTCCAGGCTGTTCGTCTAACGCGTGTAAAGCTTAAGGGCTAGTCCAATTTCGCTCGCCGCTACTTTCGGAATCTCGGTTGATTTCTTTTCCTCGGGGTACTTAGATGTTTCAGTTCCCCCGGTTCGCCCTGTTGAGCTACGTATTCACTCAACAGTAATACCTTATGGTATTGGGTTTCCCCATTCGGAAATCCCAGACTCAAATGGTTTTTACTACCTAATCTGGGCTTATCGCAAGTTAATACGTCCTTCATCGCCTCTGACTGCCAAGGCATCCACCGTGTACGCTTAGTCACTTAACCATACAACCCGAAGGAGTTTCGAGTTGATGTTCAAATCACCAAAGTTGTCTCTCATTATTTGAATGAGCGAGAGACATATCGATTTTGCCGGACTCAATTTCGAATAATCACTGTAAAAGTGATATTCCCAAGAACACTTGAATGTGTTTTTTGGTGTTTGTCATAAAGACAAACATTGAGAACTTTACAAACAAACTTAAAAGTTTGTTTTGTCAGCTTTCCAAATTGTTAAAGAGCTAATCACTTCTAATGAAGTAACCATTTTTAAAAGCACTCATTGAATGCGCTTAAAGATGGTATCCCGTAGGGGAGTCGAACCCCTGTTACCGCCGTGAAAGGGCGGTGTCCTAGGCCTCTAGACGAACGGGACACTGAGTATGTGGTGGAGCTAATCGGGATCGAACCGATGACCTCTTCGCTGCCAGCGAAGCGCTCTCCCAGCTGAGCTATAGCCCCACATAAATTGCTTCAGCATTTTATGCAGAACCAATTTTGCTCTGAAATTTAAACCATATCAATCTGTGTGGACACTCATCGCAATAATCATCGTTTAAGGAGGTGATCCAGCGCCAGGTTCCCCTAGCGCTACCTTGTTACGACTTCACCCCAGTCATGAACCACAAAGTGGTAAGCGTTCCCCCGAAGGTTAAACTACCTACTTCTTTTGCAGCCCACTCCCATGGTGTGACGGGCGGTGTGTACAAGGCCCGGGAACGTATTCACCGTGGCATTCTGATCCACGATTACTAGCGATTCCGACTTCATGGAGTCGAGTTGCAGACTCCAATCCGGACTACGACGCACTTTTTGGGATTCGCTCACTTTCGCAAGTTGGCCGCCCTCTGTATGCGCCATTGTAGCACGTGTGTAGCCCTACTCGTAAGGGCCATGATGACTTGACGTCGTCCCCACCTTCCTCCGGTTTATCACCGGCAGTCTCCCTGGAGTTCCCGACATTACTCGCTGGCAAACAAGGATAAGGGTTGCGCTCGTTGCGGGACTTAACCCAACATTTCACAACACGAGCTGACGACAGCCATGCAGCACCTGTCTCAGAGTTCCCGAAGGCACCAATCCATCTCTGGAAAGTTCTCTGGATGTCAAGAGTAGGTAAGGTTCTTCGCGTTGCATCGAATTAAACCACATGCTCCACCGCTTGTGCGGGCCCCCGTCAATTCATTTGAGTTTTAATCTTGCGACCGTACTCCCCAGGCGGTCTACTTAACGCGTTAGCTCCGAAAGCCACGGCTCAAGGCCACAACCTCCAAGTAGACATCGTTTACGGCGTGGACTACCAGGGTATCTAATCCTGTTTGCTCCCCACGCTTTCGCATCTGAGTGTCAGTATCTGTCCAGGGGGCCGCCTTCGCCACCGGTATTCCTTCAGATCTCTACGCATTTCACCGCTACACCTGAAATTCTACCCCCCTCTACAGTACTCTAGTCTGCCAGTTTCAAATGCTATTCCGAGGTTGAGCCCCGGGCTTTCACATCTGACTTAACAAACCACCTGCATGCGCTTTACGCCCAGTAATTCCGATTAACGCTCGCACCCTCCGTATTACCGCGGCTGCTGGCACGGAGTTAGCCGGTGCTTCTTCTGTCGCTAACGTCAAACAACGCCGCTATTAACGACGCCGCCTTCCTCACGACTGAAAGTACTTTACAACCCGAAGGCCTTCTTCATACACGCGGCATGGCTGCATCAGGCTTGCGCCCATTGTGCAATATTCCCCACTGCTGCCTCCCGTAGGAGTCTGGACCGTGTCTCAGTTCCAGTGTGGCTGATCATCCTCTCAGACCAGCTAGGGATCGTCGCCTTGGTGAGCCCTTACCTCACCAACTAGCTAATCCCACCTAGGCATATCCTGACGCGAGAGGCCCGAAGGTCCCCCTCTTTGGCCCGTAGGCATCATGCGGTATTAGCCATCGTTTCCAATGGTTATCCCCCACATCAGGGCAATTTCCTAGGCATTACTCACCCGTCCGCCGCTCGACGCCGTTATCGTTCCCCGAAGGTTCAGATAACTCGTTTCCGCTCGACTTGCATGTGTTAGGCCTGCCGCCAGCGTTCAATCTGAGCCATGATCAAACTCTTCAATTTAAGATTTTGTTCGGCTCAATGAATACTGAACATTACATAAGTAATGTTTGAATTGACTGTGCTGAATCCGAAGATTCAATGGTCACTTCGTATCATTGAAACCTAAATTGTTTCCGAAGAAACTATTTGGATTATCATCAACGAGTGCCCACACAGATTGATAGGTCTATATTTTTAAAGAGCACACTTCGAAGTTCTCTTCAAAGTGGACGGCTATTTTAGCTAGATAACTTATCGTGTCAAACACTTTTTTAAGTTATTTATCTGCGAGTTAATTTTAACTCACTAACCGTAGTTGTTTAGGTTCCGCTTCACTTGCTTTCCCGTGACAACGGAGGCGCATTATAGGGAGTTCATTAAAGAACACAAGTGCATTTTTTAAAAAAACTCACCTTTTTAGTTTATTCGTATAGAAAACAGACAAAAGACTCTAAAAAACTATAGAAAAGGGGCCAAACGGCCCCTTTAGTGTGATTTTTATCTCAATTTTACTGTATCCATACAATTATTGATGAGCACAAATTTGGTCATTAGTAACAATTAGCTGCACTGTCTTGTCTGGAACGATTTCACCAGAAAGAATTGATTTGGCTAACGGGTTCTCGACATTCTGCTGAATTGCACGTTTTAAAGGACGCGCACCATACACAGGATCGAAACCAACTTGAGCGATCAAATCGAGCGCTTTGTCGGAAACTTCTAGTTGATAGCCTTTCTCCTCTAGTCGTTTCGCCAAACGTTCCAATTGAATAGAAGCAATGGACTTAATGTGTTCTTGACCAAGTGGATGGAACACCACGATTTCGTCAACACGGTTCAAGAACTCTGGGCGGAAGTGTTTGCTAACCACATCCATCACTTCACTCTTGATACCTTGATAGTCTAATGTTGCGAAATTCTCTTGGATACGAGATGAACCCAAGTTAGATGTCATGATCACAACCGTATTACGGAAGTCAACAGTACGACCTTGACCATCCGTTAAACGCCCATCATCGAGAACTTGCAGCAGAATGTTAAATACATCCGGATGCGCTTTCTCTACTTCGTCTAACAAAATTACCGAATACGGCTTGCGACGAACCGCTTCAGTTAAGTAACCACCCTCTTCATATCCGACATAGCCTGGAGGTGCACCAACCAACCTTGCCACTGAGTGTTTCTCCATGAACTCAGACATATCGATACGGACCATCGCATCTTCACTGTCGAACATAAAGCTCGCAAGTGTCTTACAAAGCTCTGTTTTACCCACACCAGTTGGACCTAAGAATAAGAAGGAGCCAATTGGTCGGTTTGGATCAGAAAGCCCAGCTCGACTACGACGAATGGCATTCGATACAACAGAGACCGCTTCGCTTTGACCTACCACACGATTATGCAGCACGTCTTCCATGCGAAGTAGTTTCTCTTTTTCCGCTTCTAGCATCTTGGATACCGGAATACCGGTTTGCTTAGAAAGTACTTCTGCAATCTCGTTGTCGGTTACTTTATTACGCAATAGCGTCATTTCCTGCATTTCAGCTTGGGTTGCAAGATCTAACTGCTTCTCAAGTTCAGGAATACGACCATATTGAAGCTCCGACATACGGTTTAGATCGCCAGCTCGGCGAGCAAACTCCATGTCCATACGAGCTTGTTCAAGCTCAGACTTAATATGTTGAGTACCAGAAAGAGCTGCTTTTTCTGTATTCCAAACCTCTTCTAGTTCAGCGTACTCACGTTCTTTTTCATTGAGTTCTTCATTAAGCGCTTTCAAACGCTTTTCACTCGCTTCATCGTGCTCGTTACTTAGTGCTTGCTGCTCAATTTTGAGTTGGATGATTTTACGCTCAAGCTTATCCAAGGACTCCGGCTTAGAGTCAATTTGTAAACGAATGCTTGAAGCCGCTTCGTCGATTAAGTCGATCGCTTTATCCGGCAACTGACGGTCGGAGACATAGCGATGTGACAAACTCGCCGCAGCAACAATCGCTGGGTCGGTAATTTCGACGTGATGATGAAGCTCATAACGTTCCTTCAAGCCACGTAAAATCGCCACGGTATCCTCAACGGTCGGCTCATCCACCAGCACTTTTTGGAAACGACGTTCTAATGCTGCATCTTTTTCGATGTACTGACGATATTCATCCAATGTTGTTGCGCCAACACAGTGCAGCTCACCACGAGCTAATGCCGGTTTTAGCATGTTGCCCGCATCCATTGAGCCTTCACCTTTACCAGCACCGACCATAGTGTGTAGTTCATCAATGAAGAGGATGACGTTGCCTTCTTCTTTAGCAAGTTCATTCAATACTGATTTTAAACGCTCTTCAAATTCCCCACGGTATTTCGCGCCAGCAACCAGTGCGCCCATATCCAGTGATAGCACACGGCGACCACGCAGACCTTCAGGTACTTCATTGTTAACTATGCGCTGCGCTAAGCCTTCAACAATTGCTGTCTTACCTACGCCTGGTTCACCGATAATCACAGGGTTGTTTTTAGTACGACGCTGCAATACCTGGATAGTACGACGGATTTCATCATCACGGCCGATAACCGGATCCAATTTACCTTGCTCTGCACGTTCGGTAAGGTCTATGGTGAACTTTTCCAATGCTTGACGAAGCTCTTCTGCATTCGGATCATTGACCTTTTGACCACCTCTGATCTTTTCGATTGCCTGGCTGACTTTTTGCTCTGTTAAGCCGATCTCTTTGAGCAATTGCCCCAATGGTCCGCGATCTTCTAAAGCGGCAAGCAGGAAGACTTCAGACGAGATATAGGAGTCTTGACGCTTTTGCGCCACTTTGTCACACAGGTTAAACAATGTGCCCATCGAACTAGAGAGCTGAACATCCCCACCGATGCCACTGACTTTTGGTAATCGATCTAACATTTCACTCAATTTAGAGCGTAAATGCGTTACGTCCACATCCAGCATAGTAAGCAATGGACGAATTGGACTGCCATTTTGATCAAGCAAAGCCACCATGAGGTGAACTGGCTCGATATATTGATGATCGCGCCCTAACGCTAGTGATTGAGCATCAGAGATAGCGATTTGAAACTTACTTGTGAATCGATCAAGACGCATATCTACCTTCCTAACCTCAACTAAAGGAAATTCTTTTGACAGTTAGAAAGATGGATACTCGGGTGGGGAATTTCAAGGGAGTGAATGAATAAAGATAGCTTTGCAAAAATAGTAGTATGCATCTTAGCACTTTGGTGCTTATAGCTAGTCTTCGATCCAAATAAAGGTTGCTTGTCGACCAGTCTTACCATCACGGCGATAAGAGTAAAAAGAGGCTTTATCTTGGTAAGTACAAAGTCCAGAATCAAACACTTGTGTCACACCAGCCCGGTTTAGACGTTGCGTTGCCAGCACCGACATGTCAGCAAACCATTTACCGTCGATATCGCGTGGAGCAAATGCTTGATTCGCCTGTGAATCAAAATCAACAAAAGCTTGCAGAACATCTTCACCCACTTCGAAGGCTTGAGGGCCAATGGCGGGGCCAAGCCACGCTATCACTTCACCAGAAAACAACGCTAACGCATTTTCGACAATGCCATTTGCTAAGCCACGCCAACCTGCGTGAACAGCGGCTACTTGCGTACCTTGTGTATTAGTCAATAATACAGGTAAACAGTCGGCGGTCATCGCTGAACAAACAACATGGCTTGAAGAAGTAAATACACCATCCGCATCAAGCACCTGTGTTGTTGGTTCATTTACTTGAGCCACAACGGTTGAATGCGTTTGGTTTAACCAGATTGGCGCATTTGGCATGCTTGCCTGTTGCGCCAACCAAGCTCGGTTCTTCTCTACTAAAGACAAATCATCCCCAACGTGAGTACCTAAATTTAGCCCTTGGTAAGGGCCTGTCGAAAATCCGCCTATGCGTGTTGAGGCGAAAGCTTTGACATTTTTAGGCGCTGGCCAATTCGGAATGATCGTCTTCATATTAGAATTCTTCCGGTAAGCCGTGCTCTTCTGTATCTTGACGAAGCGCTTCAGTCATCACAACCATGTCATCAGGCACTGGAGCATGAAACTCAAGAACTTCGCCCGTAATTGGGTGCTCAAAGCGCAGCATTACTGCGTGCAATGCTTGGCGATCGAAACCCCGGATCATTGCCGTTAGCTCTTCAGACGCACCTGTCGGGATGCGAGCACGTCCACCATATGCAATATCACCGAGCAACGGATGCTGAAGGTAAGACATGTGCACACGAATCTGGTGCGTACGACCCGTTTCTAGACGCAAGCGAATACGCGTGTGTTCGCGGAAGCGTTCAGCAACACGGTAGTGCGTTACTGCTGGTTTGCCCATTGGTGCTACCGCCATAAGCGTGCGCTTAGTAGAGTGACGACCAATCGGTTGATCCACTTTACCGCCCGCAGTCATACGACCAATAGCGATCGCTTCGTACTCACGAGTAATATTACGTTTTTGCAGTGCGCGAACCAGACGAGTTTGTGCAGGAACGGTTTTCGCCACCACCATCAAACCCGTTGTGTCTTTATCCAAACGGTGCACGATACCTGCACGAGGTACTTCTGCAATATCAGGGTAATGATGCAACAACGCATTAAGCACAGTGCCATCAGGCGTACCAGCGCCCGGATGAACCACAAAGTCACGAGGTTTGTTGATAACGATAATATCTTCATCTTCATAGACGATATCTAGCGGGATATCTTGCGCTTCCCAGCGTTCTTCATCTTCTAACTCGGCTTGCAATGTAATTTCCTCGCCACCCATTACTTTGGTACGAGGTTTAGTGACAACTTCACCATCAACTTGAACTTTCCCATCAAGCAGCCACTCTTTTAGGCGCGAGCGAGAGAAGTCCGCGAATAATTCGGCGATAGCTTGGTCTAAACGTTGACCTAACTGGCTATCTTTTACGGTATTTGTTAATACAATCTGCTGAGCCATATCGAACTTTTTTAAAAACTGTGAGACTAATGCTCACGACTGTGAAAAAATAGACTATTACGTCATTGTATCTGTTACTGGAAAGAAAGTAACGGCAGCTTAAGAAATATTTAGATTCAAGGAACAGACTCCTGATATGAAACGTCAGACTTTAACAGGCCTTTTAGCGGTATCCCTTCTGTTTGGATGTGCAAGCAAAGAAGAAATCGTTCCTGATGTGCCGCCTTCGGAACTGTATGCAGACGCACAGATTTCTCTTCAAAGTGGTAATTGGCTTTCTGCAATTGAGAAACTGGAAGCATTAGACTCACGTTACCCATTCGGTGCCTACTCTGAACAGGTGCAGCTTGACCTAATCTATGCGTACTACAAAAACGACGACCTTGCTTTGGGCTTGGCAACCATTTCTCGCTTTATGCGTTTAAACCCAACCCATGAAAAGATGGATTGGGTGCTGTACATGCGAGGTCTAAGCCACATGGCGCAAGATCGTAACTTTATGCATGATTTATTCAGCGTAGATCGAAGCGATCGCGATCCTGAACCGGTAAAAAAAGCGTTTGATGACTTCAAAAAACTACTTCAACGTTACCCGAATAGCCCATATGCAGAAGATTCACAAAAACGTATGGTCGCGCTGAAAAACCGTCTAGCGAACTATGATTTAGCGACTGCTGACTTCTACCTTCGCCGTGAAGCTTGGGTCGCTGCTATTAATCGCAGCCAAGAGCTACAAAAAGCGTATCCAGACACAGAAGCTGCACGTAAGTCACTGACTATCCAGCTAGAGGCCTACAAGCAACTTGGTTTGGAAGACGCCGTAGCAAGAACTGAAAAGCTTATAGAGCTCAACCCTGTGAAGTAATTGAACTTGCTTTAAACTGAACCGCCACCGTTTTTACCGTGGCGGTTTTTTATTACTCTCAATAGTGTATTCAGCCCTTTCTTGATGATCTTCCTAGCTCCACATATGCTTAAAGTTCTCCTCCCCCCTTTATAAAAAGGATGTGAACGTGACGATATCTAAGCTTTGCGCAGTTATGCTGCTCCTATTGTCTGCTTCCGTTTGCGCACTGCAAATCTCGCCGCTCAAACAGCCTCCTTATACCGGAGACCTCGATGTCATCAAGGAGAAGAATGTACTGCGCGTCTTAGTTTCTGCTGATTTAGGCTTTTACTACATTGAGGGCGGCACACCAAAAGGCATAGGCGCGGAATTGCTGGCGCATTTCGAAAAAGACCTTCGTAAACTCAAACCAAAGCTTAACGTACAAATTATTCCTGTTGCCCGCGACCAGCTACTGCCAGCCTTAGAAAACGGTTCAGGTGACTTAGTTGTCGCCAACCTGACTATTACCGACACGCGCAAACAGAAAGTGGAGTTCAGTTCACCCATCCTCACTGGTATTCAAGAGTGGGTAGTGACAAACAAAAGCACACCAGCGATGACGAAAATCGAACAATTGAGCGGCAAAGAGATTTGGGTGCGCGCCAGTTCTAGCTACTTTGAAAGCATTCAGACACTAAATAAGAAACTAAACAAAAAAGGCTTACCGCCTGTTATCGTGCACTTTATTGAAGAAACACTTCAAGATTATGAGCTGGTCGGAATGCTCAACAATGGTTACGTCAAAGCCATTGTTCTCGATAGCCATAAAGCCAAGCTTTGGCTGAAAGTGATGGATGATATTCGGGTTCACAAAAAAATCCCTATCCGCAAAAATGGCAAAATTGCTTGGGCAATGCGAGAAAATAGTCCCAAATTAAAAGCCGTCGTGAATAAGTTCATCCAGAAGTCTCGCTCTGGGACACTACTCGGTAACGTTATTTACGGTAAATACATCGATAACACGGGATGGTTGAACAGAGCTCTTAACCCTAAGAAAATTGCTCAACTAGAAAAACTCGCAGCGCTATTTTCACGCTATGGTGAGAAATACGATATCGACTATTTACTGATCGCTGCAATCGCTTACAAGGAATCAGGATTTAATAACGACCTAGTTGGAAGCCGAGGTGCCGTTGGCATAATGCAAGTCCTACCCAGCACCGCTCAAGATCCGAATATCAATATCAAAAATGTTCGACAATTAGAAAACAACATTCATGCTGGAGTGAAATACTTAGCTTTTTTGCGTAAGCAGTACTTCAGTGATCCTGATATTACTGCACAAAATAAACTCTACTTTACATTGGCGGCTTACAATGCGGGCCCCGGCAATGTAGAGCGTATTCGTAAGCGTGCAGCCCAACAAGGTTACGATCCTAATGTTTGGTTTAATAACGTGGAAGTCGTTATGCGGAAAAGTTTAAGCTCAACGGTTGGGTACGTCACAAGCATTAATCGCTACTACATAATATACAAACAACTAGAAAGTTTGGACCAAGTCAAAAGTCTAGAAAGGGTTTCACTAGCCCCAAAAGACCCCATTTTCATGATACCGCTACGAAAAGTCAGCCAAATGCCAGGCAGTAAAAAGCCGCTTGTACAGTAAGCGGCTTTTTAAATGGATTCATTGGAGAGACTCAGTGATCGTCATCACACCTTACGTGTAGTTAAATTTTAACCACCTCAAATATTAGGCCGTAAAACTTCCCTAAAAACGAGGCCGTTTTCAGCTGAGTACTCTATCCAATCTACGGATTTACTAACCGATAACAAGCAATTTCACGATAAATCTCAGAAGTTCTTGAGTGAGATCACATTCATTTTTCATCATAAAAAACCCGAGCAAAATAGTGATCTGAATCACATTTTTTTATGCTTAAAGCGGTAATCTGAACTCAACCCATGAGGGATGCAACAGAGGAAAAACACTTATGACAATGAATATCACTGGCAAAAACATCGAAATCACCTCTGCAATCCGAGCTCATATTGAGAGCAAATTTAAAAAACTGGAGAAATGGCAAGTAGACCTAATTGGTTGCCAAGCAACTTTCAGTGAGGAACCAAACAAACAGAAGAAATTCGAAGCGGTTATCAAAGTTCCTAAAGGCCAGCTCATTGCCTCAGCAACTCACGAAGATCTTTACGCAGCTATCAACGAAGTGGAGCAAAAACTAGAACGACAATTGAACAAGCTGACCCACAAACCTGAAGCTCGACGTGCAAGTAAGCCTGAGCTAGTGGAAGAAGAAGAGTAAACTGAACAGATTGAGGAAATAGCGCCGAAAGGCGCTATTTTTTTGCTTGACGCTCTCCCCAGCCTTGCTTATTGTGTTTAAACACTCATAAATTAAGCACTATTTATGCATTTAACCTCACTGTTTATTTTTGACTTCTTTTTCCTCCCATAGTTGGAGGGGCGAACTCGTTTGTGAAAGAAAAGTCAAAAACAAACAGAAAGCCTCCCAAATCGGGAGGCTTTTTTATAAGGAAAGAATTGATGACTGACCAACCTATTTCCCTCGAAGAAATTCGTTTACGCTTGAATGAGTTGGATGACCAACTTCTCTGCTTATTGTCTGAGCGCCGTAAACTCAGCATTGAAGTAGCCAAAAGCAAAGTACAAACCTCAAAGCCTGTTCGCGACGCCGTCCGTGAACAGCAATTATTGGTCAAGCTGATTTCTAATGGCCAAGATAAATACGAACTTGACGCGCAGTACATCACCAAACTTTTCCATACCATCATTGAAGACTCAGTTCTGCTTCAACAAAGTTATCTGCAAAATCTCGTTAACCCACAGCAAAGCCGTAAGCCACTTGCTCGCGTCGCTTTTTTAGGAGCCAAAGGCTCTTATTCGCACTTGGCAAGTCGTGAATACTTCAGTCGTAAAAATACGGAGCTTATCGAGCTCAACTGCGAGCACTTTAAAGAAGTGACTCAAACGGTTGAATCTGGCCATGCTGATTATGGCGTTCTGCCAATCGAAAACACCAGCTCAGGCTCTATTAATGAAGTGTATGACTTACTACAACACACGACGCTTTACATCGTTGGAGAGCTAACTCAACCAATCGAACACTGCTTGGTTGCGAAAAAAGACATTCGTCTGGAAGATATTAAAACGCTGTATTCTCACCCTCAGCCACACCAACAGTGCAGTGAGTTTTTAAGCCGTATGAAAGGGGTAAAGCTGGAGTCCTGCGCGAGCACAGCAGATGCAATGCAGAAAGTCCAAGAGATGGATCGTGATGATGTAGCTGCAATTGGTAATGCATCAAGCGGTAAGCTATATGGCTTGCAAGCAATTCAAGGCAACATCGCAAACCAAACCGAAAATCATACTCGCTTTATCGTGGTTGCTCGTAAACCGGTTGAAGTTTCTACTCAGATTCCAGCAAAAACCACATTGATCATGTCGACCTCCCAAGAGGCAGGCTCATTGGTTGAAACACTATTAGTGCTGCAACGTTACGGCATCAATATGACCAAGCTAGAATCACGCCCAATTATGGGGAACCCGTGGGAGGAGATGTTCTACGTAGACTTGACATCACATCTTGCTTCGACAGAAATGCAACAGGCACTTGAAGAGCTAACAAAAATCACTAAGCACTTGAAAGTATTAGGCTGTTACCCGAGTGAGAACGTAAAGCCTACGCAAATAAAATTGAGTTAATAGACACCAGTGAGTAAAAAGATCATGGCAACCCAAAAAGTCGTAATCGCATCGCTAAACCCAGCCAAAATTAATGCAGTTCAAAGTGCATTTCGTAATGCATTTCCGCATCAAGAGTTCAACTTCGTTGGCATCAGTGTACCGAGTGAGGTCGCAGATCAGCCCATGACGAATGAAGAAACTCATCGTGGTGCGCTAAACCGCGTTAAAAACGCAAAAGTAGAGATGCCAAACGCGGATTACTATGTCGGTCTCGAAGCGGGAATTGAAGCAAACGTGACGTTTGCTTGGATGGTGGTTGAATCAGAGACTCACCGCGGTGAATCTCGTTCTGCAAGCTTAATGTTGCCGCCAAAAGTCTTGGAAAAACTCAAGGATGCGAATGAATTGGGAGATGTAATGGACGAAGTGTTTGGTACTGATAACATCAAACAGAAAGGTGGCGCTATTAGCCTGCTAACCCAAAACCAGCTAACTCGAAGCTCGGTCTATCACCAAGCCTTGATTCTGGCTTTAATTCCATTCACAAACCCTGAGCACTTTCCTTCAAATTTATAACACTCAGCCTAGTCTCTAGATACGCAAAAAGGGCGGATATTTCCGCCCTTTGTAATACGTAATCTTAGTCACTTGTAACACCAAGGCCTAAAAGCAAATTGGATATACTGTCTACTTAGATACTGCAACTTGTTCTAACAAGACTTTCAACTTGTCTTTTTCTTCATCAGATTTCGACTTTAGTTCATTAGAGCCACGAGTAATGGTGGCAATGCCCACACCAAGCATCTGACTGATCTGACGTTGAGATAATTCTCCTTTAAGAAGTTCGTTAATTATATTAACGCGTGATATTAATGACTCTCTCTCATCACGTGACATCAGCATAGTTAACAGCATGTCATCTTGCTGGGTGCCCATACTTGTTCGAATTAGCTCAATAATCTGTTGCCAGTCTTTGTACTCGGGTTCGTGCGACATCAAGTTACCTCACTCAATACTTGGTATTGATCTCATGTTGATTCAAGAACGCGCCATCGATACCCAAAAGATCACGATAGTATGTTTCAAACATCAAGATGTTTTGTACATAACCGCGCGTCTCTTTAAATGGAATTGCCTCAATAAAGGCATAAGCATCCACTTTTCCTTGGGTACGCTCTCGCCACGTTTTTACTCTGTTAGGACCTGCATTATAAGCAGCAAGAGCAAAAATACGATTATTATCGTAATCCTCTAATAAACCTTGCAAATAATGGCTACCAATTTCGATATTTTTTCCTACATTGTAGAGGTCCTGCGTACCTTGATAACTCAACTTATATTTACGTGCCGTGTACTTCGCCGTCGCAGGCATGATCTGCATAAGACCACGAGCGCCAACTGGAGAGCGGGCTTCAACATCTAACGCACTTTCCTGTCGAGCGAGAGACATCATCGTGACGGGATCAATGTTGTGCTTTTTCGCATAAAAGTTAAACCACCAGCGGTGTGCTATTGGGAACCTAAGTTCGATATTATCCCACATCTGCGCTTGAATACTCGCGGTCACCGTTAGGTTATGCCAACGTTTAAATGATGCATAAGCCGCCAACATCGCCTTTTCATCTTTTCCTACGCGGCGCAGTAAGTGTGCCCATTCACTCTTCGCTGCTGCGATTTTATCCGTCGCGATCAACTCTTCGATACGAGCTAGCGAGTCTTGATAGGGTTGAACAACTTTCTTGTCCAACTTAACCGTATGCGTTGGGTATTTGATTGATTGCCCGATTGCATTGGCGGCAGCCACACTGTAGAAGTTTCGTTGCCCAAGCAGAGTTGCTAAACGCTGTTTCCCCGCGATGTCATCACCTAACGCTATTTCACTTCTTCCAAGCCAATATTGCCAGCGTAGCGTGGCTTGTTCTTCTTTATTTAGAACAGCAATCCACTCTTGTACGCCTTTCCAATCTGCATTTTGAATCGCTAAGCGGATGCGCGTTTCAATCAACGGTAAGTACTGACTGGTTTTCGTTTTATCATCGCGCCATTTAGCTAATGACTCAGACTCCGTACGAGTCAATCGAAATGCAATATAGTCGGCAAGTTCTTGCGCTTTTTCTGGAGAAAACTTCTGTCCTTTAATGACGGCATCGTACGCACCTTGTGCTTGGCTAGTGTTCATGCGAGCCAACTTTTCTAACGCATATTCACTTTGCGCTCGATTAAAATCATTCGCAGGTTTTTTCTTCGCGAATTCCCCAACACTTGAAGGATTATCAAACAACGCTTTCATTTCTTTGGCTTGTTGCTTTGCCTGCGCTGATTTAGGCAGTTTGAGCAAGTAACTCATCAAACCGCCATTACGAGCATCAAACGCCAGTAACATACGCTGTAGAATCAGTTCATCGGTACGCTCACCCGCCTTGTCCCATGCTTCAAATAATGGGTCACACTCATCAGCAATGCTGATGCCACGTAACCACATATGTTCAGCCCCTTTAAACGCCGCGACTTTCTTGCCTTGCTTTAATTGAGCTACGTAGAAAATACATTGGTAACGCTCACCACTAGGAATGACTTTTTGAAACTCAGTAATGGTTTTCCAATCTTTTTGCTTATAAAGATGATTGAGGTATGGAGCGCGAACTCGACGAGAAAATGGAAAAGACTCGTGCTCAGAAATAAACTCGTTCACCTGTTGTGGTGACTTTTCCGGTAACTGTCTAATAAAAGTGCGGTAATCCACATAAGGCGTTAGTGGATAGTCAGAAATTTTAGGACGAATCGAAAGGTATCCGTCGATGTCATTTTTATCTAATAAATCTTGAGCTTGCTCATATACTTCGCGCTGCTTTTCCAAACTCAGCGCGGCATTAGCACTCAAACTCATAGCACACAACGCGGCGGCGCAGCATACGTTTTTAGCCAATTCAGATACGTTGAATCTCATTTGTGTCATTTTCCCCAGACATATACTGCCCTAAAGCCTAGTTTTGTTAGAGTTCATGTGATGTTAAGGCAATTTTCACACATGCATCTATTTACACAGAATGCAGATGTCCATGTAAAGCAACTTAGTGTATTAAAAATTGTACTCGTCAAACTTTTAAGACGATGGAGACAAAGCGTTTCTAACTCGCATAGAAAACACTTCGTCATTCTTAACGAATAACAAAAGTGTATACCCTAACCGTGTAAGTTTCCGGTCAGCTCAAAATAAGAAATCCATTCGTTAGGGAAATTCTTGCAATGCGGTAACAAAAACAAAGCACTTGGTATAAAATGATGGGTTTGAATGACAGTTAATTTAGGAACGATCGGCAATGGCTGAATACGTATATACCATGTCGCGGGTGAGCAAAATTGTGCCACCTAAGCGTCAAATTCTTAAAGACATCTCTCTGAGCTTCTTCCCTGGTGCGAAAATCGGTGTTTTAGGTCTGAACGGTGCAGGTAAATCCACACTGCTACGTATCATGGCAGGTATCGACACGGATATCGACGGTGAAGCGCGTCCACAACCTGGTCTAAACGTAGGTTACCTACCTCAGGAACCAGTATTAGACGAATCAAAAACCGTTCGTGAAGTTGTTGAAGAAGCGGTTGCTGACGTTGCTGACGCTCTGAAACGTTTGGACGCAGTCTACGCAGCATACGCTGAACCAGATGCAGACTTCGACGCACTTGCAAAAGAGCAAGGCGAGCTAGAAGCCCTTATCCAAGCGAAAGATGGTCATAACCTAGAAAATGCGCTTGAGCGTGCGGCAAACGCACTTCGTTTACCTGAATGGGACCAAAAAATTGCGCACCTATCAGGTGGTGAACGCCGCCGTGTGGCTATTTGTCGCTTGCTACTTTCTAAGCCAGACATGCTATTGCTTGATGAACCTACCAACCACCTAGATGCAGAATCAGTGGCTTGGCTAGAGCGCTTCTTAGTGGATTACACAGGTACCGTAGTAGCCATCACCCACGACCGTTACTTCCTAGATAACGCTGCGGGCTGGATCTTAGAACTGGACCGTGGTGAAGGTATCCCATGGGAAGGCAACTACACCTCATGGCTGGAGCAAAAAGACGCTCGTCTACAACAAGAAGCCTCCCAAGAGAGTGCTCGCCAAAAGACTATCGAGAAAGAGCTTGAGTGGGTACGTAAAAACCCTAAAGGTCGTCAAGCGAAGTCAAAAGCACGTATGGCTCGCTTTGAAGAACTGCAAAGCTCTGATCACCAAAAACGTAATGAAACCAATGAACTGTTTATCCCACCTGGTGAGCGTCTAGGTGATAAGGTTATTGAAGTGAAGAACCTGACTAAGTCATTTGACGGTCGTGTTCTGATTGATGACCTGTCATTCAGCATCCCTAAAGGTGCGATTGTTGGTATCATCGGTGCGAACGGCGCAGGTAAATCGACGCTATTCAAGATGTTAAGTGGTACTGAACAACCAGACTCGGGCACAATTGAGATGGGCGATACAGTAAAACTAGCATCTGTCGATCAGTTCCGTGACAGCATGGACGATTCTAAAACCGTATTCCAAGAGATCTCTGAAGGTGCTGATATCATTAAGATCAACAACTTCGAAATCCCAGCTCGTGCATACTGTTCACGCTTTAACTTTAAAGGCAGTGACCAACAAAAGATTATTGGTGAACTATCGGGTGGTGAGCGTAACCGAGTCCACCTTGCGAAGCTTCTTAAAGCGGGCGGCAACGTGTTGCTACTCGACGAACCAACCAACGACCTTGACGTTGAAACACTGCGTGCTCTAGAAGAAGCATTACTAGAGTTCCCTGGTTGTGCAATGGTTATCTCGCACGACCGTTGGTTCCTTGACCGTATCGCGACCCACATCATTGACTACCGTGACGAAGGCCAAGTTAACTTCTACGAAGGTAACTACACAGAGTACATGGATTGGTTGAAGAAAACATTGGGTCCTGAAGCCGCAGAACCACACCGTATCAAATACAAGCGTATTGCGAAGTAATCGCAACCCACAAAGTTTGATTGTAATTTGTACAAAGGCCGCTATCATAGCGGCCTTTGTTTTCTTTGTTATAAAAAGAGCTCATTAGCCCGTCTCGTTCGTTAAGAACATGACGTTGCACTTACGTCACTCTGTAGCGACCTCGACACTTTTCAAACAACAATCGAACACTTTTTGTTCGTATTGATATACTATTCAATTCTGTTTGACGACCTGACGAGAATATTCATATGACAGAGAGACGACGCTTTTCACGTATTCTCCATCAAGCTCCAGCTAAGATAGAACAACGTGATTTGGCAATTGAAGCTAGGATTCAAGATCTTTCCTTGCATGGTTTACTCATGAAAGTGGAAGAGACTGAGGCTTTGGATCCAACCCTTCCAGTCCATGTGACTTTTTCATTTGATCAATCCGAACAAGTGATTACGTTAAAAGCGCAAATTGTGAATGTTTCTAAGTGTGAGATTAGGTTGAAGATCGCTAAGGTAGACATCGAAAGCATTAGCCAACTAAAACGATTTATAGAATTGAATGTAGGCAATAACGACCTTCTGAATCGAGAGTTAGAGCACCTCTCTGGTTTTTAGGAGAAAAATAAATGAACGCCTATTTAAGTAACAATAACTATGTCTAAAAAAATCATCATGCAGATCCCGACGAAAGACGGCGATCAGCAGTTCTATTTGGGCCGCAGTTCGGTCCTAGCAGTATTTGCTTCAGTATTGGCATTACCCGCCGTCGTTGGTGGCGCGTGGTACCTTAATCAGCAGCAGATGCACAATAAAGACGAACTAACACAAATCATCGCCAAACTGGAAAGTGAAAAGGCCGAAGTGACGGCTCTTTACGAAGAACAGCTTGATACCAATCATTCGCTTTCCCAGTCTTTGACGGACAAAAACAATCAAATTCAGCTATTGGGCAAACGGGTATTCGACGTTGAATCGGTTTTAGGTCTCGCAGACGAAGAGTTGATGATCGATGAGAACAGCATGGGGTTAGAGGAGCGAATTGACGCAGCCGCTATCGATTCTGCTGTTCGAGCGACGATGTTCCGTTTGATACCAAATGACAGTCCAGTCACATACCAACGTATTTCTTCTTCTTACGGCAGTCGTATTAATCCGATTTCAGGTAAGAGGCATGTTCATACTGGTATCGATCTGACTTGTAAAAGAGGAGAAGAGATCCTGGCACCGGCTGACGGTGTGGTGGAAACCGTTCGCCCGAGCAATCGTGGTTATGGTAACTATGTCACCATTCGTCACTCATTTGGCTTTATGAGCTCCTTTGCTCATCTACAACGCTTCAAAGTGAAAAGCGGTCAGTTTGTTAGTAAAGGCGACATCATTGCTCAATGCGGTAACTCTGGCAACTCCACAGGGCCACACTTGCACTATGAAGTACGCTTCCTCGGACGAGCACTCAACCCTCAATACTTAATGGAGTGGACGCCAGAAAACTTCAATGACGTCTTTGAAAAAGAGAAAAAAGTGAAATGGGGACCTTTGGTTCAATTGATTGATAACGTTGTACGTCTACAAGTCAATTTAACCAATTCACCCTATCGCGATACCAGTATCAACACAGTATCAAGTGAAGATACGAGTAATACTGCGACGAACTGATTTGTCCATCAACACGAAAAAGAGCAGCTTACGCTGCTCTTTTTGTTTCGGACTCTGCACGGCTAAATGACCCGTGATTAGCCGCGATGAATATTATCATTCGCCTGTTTGAGTAAGTTTTGGCTCTCATTCATAAATTGTTGAGAATAAGTACCAAACCAATCACTCACCTGCTTAAAGCTTTCGATGAATCGCGCTTTGTCTCTGCTATCCAGAATCGCTACCGCATCACCTAAACGCTGATGGAATCGCTTGATCATATCGATATTCTCTTGAGAAGAGAAAATGATATCACCGTACAAGTTCGGATCCTGACCAAACAGTCGTCCCACCATCGCCAATTCAAGGCGGTAGATTGGCGAGCTTAACTTCAACAACTGATCGATGTTCGGATTCTCTTTGCTAAGGTGCATACCGTAAGCAAACGACGTGAAGTGGCGCAGCGCCTGAATCAACGTCATGCCATGATCGTGCTCTTGTGCATCGATTTGGCACAAGCTTGCGCCCCAAATCCCAAACTGTTGCAATAGCCATTGGTAATGCTCGTGACCACGGCCATCACAGTACACAATAACCTGCTTGGCAAGGCTCGGAACATCTGGGCCAAACATTGGGTGCAAACCAACCACAGGACCTTGGTGCACATTCAACATTGCTTGCAGAGGCTTCGACTTGATAGAAGTCAGGTCACACAGAATGCAGTCTTGCGGCAAGTTCCCCAGTTTTTCGATCACCCCTTCCGTTAGATGAATCGGCACCGTGACCACGACTAAACCCGCGTTGTCTAGAATCTCATCCGCATGATCCCAGTCTTTACTGCCGAGAACTTTGACCTGGTAGCCCGACAATTTGAACATACGCCCAAACAGGCCACCCAATTGACCATTACCACCAATAATAACAACTGAGCGTAAATCAGGGTTCAAACACTTAAAACCGGAATCTTTCTCGCTGGCATAAGACTCACGCATTGTTCGACGCAGAATATCTTCAATAAGCTGTGGAGGAATTCCCATTTTTTCAGCTTCAGCGCGACGAGAAGCTAACATCGCCGCTTCGCGGTCTGGAGCATAAATTGGCAAACCATGTTCGCTTTTTACTTCCCCAACTTTCTCTACGAGCGCTAAACGCTGAGCCAATAGCTCCAACATTTGCTTGTCGACTGCATCAATCTGATCGCGTAATGCGTTAAGTTCAACTGCCATTGATGTTCCTTAAATCCTGTATTAATTAGCCTTTAGACGATTTTCTAAGAAAGGCACTAGCTCTTCATGTGCATGACGTAATAGTGCCTCAGTTGAATCCCAATTGATACATGCGTCAGTGATAGATACACCGTATTTCATCTCTTCAAGAGCTAAGTCAGAAGATTGATTTCCTTCATTGATATGGCTTTCAATCATAAGACCGATAATAGATTTATTGCCTTCACGGATTTGATGAATCACATCCTCCGCGACTAATGGCTGGCGACGGTAATCTTTACGTGAGTTGGCGTGACTGCAATCCACCATTAATGAAGCATCAAGACCAGATTTCGCCATCTCTTGCTCACACTCAGTGACTGATACCGAATCGTAGTTAGTTTGCTTGCCGCCACGTAAGATCACATGTCCATTAGCATTGCCCTGGGTGGTCAACAGTGCGACTTGTCCCTCACGGTTAATTCCCATAAAACGGTGGCTAGAGGACGCAGCTTGCATCGCGTTAATTGCGGTTGCCAAACTGCCATCGGTGCCATTCTTAAAACCGATTGGCATAGACAGGCCGCTTGCCATTTCACGGTGAGTTTGTGACTCCGTCGTACGAGCACCGATGGCTGCCCAGCTAAAAGTATCCGCCAAGTATTGTGGGCTAATTGGGTCTAGAGCCTCAGTCGCGAGCGGGATTTCCATCTCTGCCAACTCCACCAGAAGTTCGCGTCCAACATGCAGACCGTGTTCAATATCGAAACTGCCGTCTAGGTGTGGGTCATTGATCAGGCCTTTCCAGCCGACCGTGGTGCGCGGCTTCTCAAAGTAAACACGCATAACAATATACAGTTGGTCACTTAGTTGTTCAGAGAGTGCTTTAAGTCGCTTTGCGTAATCCTTCGCCGCTTCTACGTCGTGGATAGAACATGGACCGCATACAACAAGCAGGCGGTGATCCTTCTTGTGAATAATATTAGCGATAGTTTGACGAGACTCTTGAATAAAGCGACGTGCTTTTTCACTCAAAGGAAGCTTGGTTTTTAGTTCCTCCGGAGTAATAAGAACCTGTTCTTCGATAATATTAATATTGCTCAACTCACTTTTCTGCATAACTCTAACCTGTATATTTATTTTTACACCCAACCAAACCTTTGGTGAGACAACTAAGCTTTAACGACAAGATAACAGGCTAAAAAAGAAAAACAAGCGTACAGAATAAAAAACATTTAGTGTAAACCTAGGTTTACAGTTAAATAAAAAGCCAAAGTATAATTAACTTTGGCTTCTCATCGCTGTTTTGAATCTTTTACAAGAGGTTTAGCTAGTCAAGCGTTTCATCGCTTCACTCGCCGCTTTCCACTCTTGAGATAGCTTAAGTTCGCTTGGAGAAAATGACTGTTTTTTCAGTAATCCATCCGCGAGTGGCACGGTTGAAACCGGTAAGTTGTCTAATACCTCAACGTGCGCTTCTCGTTTATTACACATTAACAACATATCGCAACCAGCTCTCAATGCTTGAGCACCTCGCTCGGCTGGGCTGCCCATAATCGCAGCGCCTTCCATGGTCAAGTCATCCGAAAAAACCAAACCTTTAAAACCCAATTGCTGACGCAGGACCTGTTTTAACCAGTATTCAGAACCGCTGGCTGGTTGAGCATCATAATGTGGGAAAATCACGTGAGCAGGCATCATGGCATCTAAAATACCGGCATCAATTTGCGCTTTGAAGATCGCCATATCTTGTTCAAAAATATCACTGCGCTCATCGTATGGTGTTTCTAGATGTGAGTCTGCAATCACGCCACCATGTCCAGGGAAGTGCTTGCCTGTCGTTGCCATGCCAACACTCTTCATTCCCTGCATATATGCAGTGCTATAGCGAAGAATGGTATCGGCATCTTCACCGAATGCGCGGTTACCGATCGCTTTACATTGATGGCCTTGGTCAAGTACCGGGGCAAAGCTTAAATCAATATCATGGGCAATCAGCTCTGCTGCCATTAACCAACCGCCCATACGAGCAAGCTCTTCACCATTTTGATGTTTAGCGTACTCATCAGCAGCAGGAATTAATGAGAAACCTTCACGAAAGCGCTGCACTCGGCCGCCTTCTTGATCCACACCGATCAAAAACGGGCGCTTAGCCGCCTTTCGGATGGATTGAGTAAGTGCTTGAAGCTGTTCGCTATCATGATAGTTGCGAGCAAATAGAATTAAGCCACCAACCGTAGGATGCTCCAAGATTTCTTTGTCTTCAGCGGTCAGTTCATACCCCGCAACGTCAACCCATAACGGTCCCATGTTTTCTCCTCAAAATCGGCTGAATATCTCGTATTCGATGAGGTTATTCGCTTCAGATTTGCTTTACAATAAGTGAATGAAGAATTGACGAGATCGGCTATGAAATTTAACGAACTATACATTGGTGTGATGTCTGGAACGAGTATGGATGGTGTTGATACCGCTCTAGTTGAAATAAGCGATGAGCATGTTCGCCTGATTGCGCACGACGACTACCCAATGCCCGCAGCACTAAAAGACATGCTGTTATCTGTTTGTACCGGTCAAGCAACAAATTTAAAAGCCATAGGTGAACTTGACCATCAGCTCGGCCACCTATTTGCAGATGCTGTGTTACAGCTGCTCAATAAGTCTGGTTACGTCGCAGAGCAAATTCGTGCGATTGGTAATCACGGTCAAACAGTGTTCCATCAGCCTACCGGAAACTTGCCGTTTACCACTCAATTGGGCGATGCCAACATTATCGCGGTCAAGACAGGCATTGATACGGTAGCGGATTTTCGTCGTAAAGACATGGCGCTAGGTGGACAAGGTGCCCCACTCGTCCCTGCTTTCCATAAAAGCATTTTTGCGATGCAGGATTCCACAACTGTGGTGCTTAACATTGGAGGCATTGCCAATATCTCTGTACTGCATCCAGAACAACCAGTCATTGGCTATGACACAGGCCCGGGCAATATGTTGATGGACGCATGGTGTGCGCTGCATAAAGGGCAAAGCTTCGACGAAGATGCACAATTTGCACTTAAAGGAACGGTAAACGCTACTTTGTTGACTCAATTACTCAAAGAAGCTTACCTCACCATGCCAGCCCCTAAAAGTACCGGACGAGAACTGTTCAATATTGACTGGCTGCATCAACAAATGGTCCATCACAAGTTACCAATCGAAGACGTACAACGTACACTTTGCGAGTATTCTGCAATTACCATTGCCAACGAAGTCGACAAGTTTTCTCATGGCATCACACCTCAACTATTGGTCTGTGGCGGTGGAGCAAGAAACCCGCTTTTGATGCAACGACTGGCCAAGTTATTGCCACAATGGAGCGTTGCGACAACGGCAGAAAAAGGTGTTGATGGCGATTACATGGAAGCAATGGCGTTTGCTTGGCTTGCGCAGCGTCATATTCACGGCCTCCCCAGCAACTTACCGGAAGTTACGGGGGCAAGTCGTCTCGCTTCACTGGGTGTACTCTATTCAAAAAATTAAGGGCAATAGATCCTAAACAAAAAGGCTTAATTCATTATGACGAACGATGCACTTATCGCAGCTTTATCCCATCTGGTATCTGAAGGGCGAAATCCAGACACCATGGACATCGACTTGCTGCCTTCTCTCGATATTGTTCAACGCATCAACCAACAGGACAAACTCGTTCCTCTTGCCGTTGAAAAAGTATTGCCTGAGATCGCTGAAGCCGTTGATAAGATCACGGAAGCATTTAAGGTCGGAGGTCGGTTGTTTTACATCGGTGCGGGTACCAGTGGTCGACTTGGCGTTTTGGACGCTTCAGAATGCCCACCAACTTTTGGCACAGATCCAGAGATGGTCGTTGGTATTATTGCCGGTGGAAAAGAGGCAATGTTCCGTGCAAAAGAAGGGGCGGAGGACGACCCTACATTAGGCGAGCAAGATCTTAAAGAGAATACGCTAACACAACGCGATGTCGTCGTTGGTATTGCGGCAAGTGGACGAACACCTTACGTGATTGGTGGCTTAGAGTATGCGAACGAGCTTGGTGCCACCACTGTAGCACTATCTTGTAACCCTGACTCTCCGATTGCAGATATTGCCGATATTGCGATTAGCCCCGTTGTTGGACCTGAAGCGTTAACGGGGTCCACTCGCTTAAAATCAGGGACGGCACAAAAACTCGTACTAAACATGCTCACTACCGCAAGCATGATTCGCCTGGGCAAAAGTTATCAGAACTTAATGGTAGATGTGAAAGCGACGAATGCAAAGCTAGTTGCAAGAGCGGCTCGTATTGTTATGCAAGCAACAGATTGTACTAACCAAGAGGCTAAAACGGCGCTCAAAGAAACGGACTACGACGCCAAGTTAGCGATTTTGATGATTTTAACCGGGCTGGATAGAGAAAGCGCGACTGAGCAACTGAACGCCAAGCAAGGATATTTAAGAAAAGTCGTGATCGCGCAAACTAATCAATCTTAATCAATAAAGCGCCTCACTTATTTAAAAGTCAGGCGCCTTTTATGGCTTAATTTAGTAGTTTAATCGTTCAATGTGAGTAATACCGACTTTACCTTCAAGGTCACTGAACATATGAACCATTGCTGGGTATGGTTGTGCTCCAGGGTAGACAACTTCTGCATTACAGAAAAACGCATAGTTTTGTCCGGCTACGACTTGAGTAGCCACAACCAAAGGGGAGTATTTGACACCGACAAACCCCTCGATACCTTTAGCAAATACTTCTTTATTCTCTGCTGTGAGTTCATGAAATGGACTCCAGCCACCAGCCATTTGCGTTGACATAATGTGATTCCTTTTTTTCTGTGCTCACTATCAAGCAGTATGAACATAGTTTAATAAGGAAGATTTTGCCACATTTATGTGATGCAGACAGTGTAACAACGGCTTTATTGACTATTAATTTGAGTATTCATTCCAACCACGTTGCCATTCCATGCGGAATTTTTGCGCTTGCTCAGTACCTTCACAAACCCCTTCGTAATACTGACCAGATAACCCCATTTGATACGCAAAAGCAGGATTACAGTACTCACGTAAACCTTCTAAATAACCTTGGTCGTAGTCACTTTGCTTAACACTACCCAACTCACGAAGCTCGCTCATCGTGCGCGATGTGTGTCCGGTTATGCCATCTTGATATCCGATCTGATGCCAATCTCCCGACTTGGCAAGATCTGCTGTCGTTGCTGTGCATCCTGCAAGTAAAGCCAGTGCCAGACCTACCGTTACCTTTTTCATGGTTCTTCCTTAAGTAATTGTTTTCAAAAATAAGCTTACCACTAATTATTGGCGCTTGCCGCTGAGCTTGCAGATTTAACCACTGATGACTCAAATCAGCCGCTCAAGACTGTCATCAACCTTTCGCCATTTTTAAAAACCGCTCAAGCAGCATATCGACCACTCAGTGCTCTATTCGACCACTCATCTACTAACCGAATGCATTTAACACAAGTGACGCATAACATGCATCCTGAGATTAAAAAATTACCCTACCCAACTAAGACCAAGGACAATTGCTATGATGTGGTTTCTAACCTGTGTCGCAGCCCTAATCGGCGGATACTTCATCTACGGCGCTTTCGTCGAGAAGATTTTCGGCATCAATGAAAAACGCCAAACGCCAGCTCACACCAAATCGGACGGTGTTGACTTCGTTCCAATGTCAACAAAGAAAGTTTACCTAGTTCAACTACTTAACATCGCAGGTGTGGGTCCAATTTTTGGCCCGATCATGGGGGCACTATACGGTCCTGCGGCGATGCTTTGGATTGTAGTCGGTTGTATTTTTGCTGGTGCAGTACACGATTACTTCTCAGGCATGCTTTCAGTGCGTAACGGCGGTGCATCGGTACCTACCATTACAGGTCGCTACCTAGGTAATGGCGCAAAACACTTTATGAATATTTTTGCCATTGTCCTATTGCTTCTAGTTGGCGTAGTGTTCGTTTCAGCCCCTGCTGGCATGATTACTAACCTCATCAATGATCAAACAAGCTTGAGTGTAAGCATGACGACGATGGTTATTGCTATCTTTGCTTACTACATCATTGCGACGATTGTTCCTGTCGATAAAATCATTGGTCGTTTCTACCCACTGTTTGGCGCCCTACTTATCTTTATGTCTGTTGGCCTAATGACAGCCGTTGCTTTCTCTAGCGAACACACTGTAATGGGTGACTTCCAAGTTTCGGACATGTTCTCTAACCTCAACCCAAATGACATGCCGTTATGGCCTGCATTGTTCATCACTATCGCATGTGGCGCTATCTCTGGCTTCCACGCAACTCAGTCTCCACTGATGGCGCGTTGTATGGAAAATGAGAAAAACGGTCGCTTCGTATTCTACGGTGCAATGATTGGTGAAGGTGTTATCGCGCTAATTTGGTGTGCTATCGCTCTGTCTTTCTTCGGCTCTCTAGACGCTCTATCAGAAGCTGTGAAAAACGGTGGCCCTGGTAACGTGGTATACAGCGCATCATTTGGTCTGCTAGGTGTGTTCGGTGGTATCCTTGCGTTCCTGGGTGTGGTTATCCTACCAATTACGTCTGGCGATACAGCGTTCCGTTCAAGCCGCTTGATCCTTGCTGAATACTTCAACATGGAACAAAAAACGCTACGTAACCGTCTACTGATGGCACTTCCACTGTTTGTTATCGGCGGTATCTTAACTCAAGTAGACTTCGGCATTATCTGGCGCTACTTCGGTTTTGCAAACCAAACAACAGCGGTAATGATGCTTTGGACTGCGTCCGCTTACCTTCTGCGTCACAACAAGCTGCACTGGATTACCACTATCCCAGCTATCTTCATGACCACGGTATGTGTCACGTTCATCTTAAACAACAGCTCGCTAGGTTTTGGTCTGCCAATGCAACTATCAACTATCGTAGGTATTGTGTTTGCCCTAGCTGTGACAGGTTACGTTATCAAAACCTCTAAGGGTAAAGGTGAAACTGAACTGGCTGACGAAGAGAAACCACAAGCCGTATTAGAAACAGCGTAATACTCGTCACATCTGAGTGACTAAGATAGGAGCCTGCCAATTGCAGGCTCTTTTTGTTTTATACCCAAGTCACTTTAAGACTCAGAAAGCACAGCGCAGCATCATTTACTTAGCTGTTCTTATCTATCTGAGCCAAGCATCTTGAGGTTACTTAGGTATACAATAACAACATTGATTCTAGGTTAGGTTCACTATGGAACTGGTCATCTCCCTTTTACAACAGATGTGTGTGTACTTAGTTTTGGCTTACATGCTAAGTAAAACGCCAATCATCTTACCTTTGCTGAGTATTTCTTCGCGCTTAAGCCACCGCCTAATTTGTTACGTACTCTTCTCTGGCTTTTGTATTCTCGGCACCTATTTCGGTCTGCACATCAACGATGCTATTGCCAATACTCGTGCGATCGGCGCAGTTATGGGCGGGCTGTTTGGTGGACCTGTTGTAGGTTTCGCCGTCGGATTTACTGGTGGCATCCATCGATACTCTCTTGGTGGTTTTACCGACCTAGCCTGTGCAATTTCAACCACCGCCGAGGGCGTAATTGGTGGTTTGCTCCACGTTTACCTTATCAAGCGAAATAAAGGTGCATTGCTGTTTAATCCAAGCGTTGTATTCAGCGTCACGTTTGTTGCAGAAGTGGTGCAAATGATTTTGCTGCTCGCCGTCGCGAAACCTTTTGATCAAGCCTATGAACTGGTGTCCGCTATTGCAGCGCCTATGATCATCGCGAACTCATTTGGTGCGGCGTTGTTCATGAGTATCCTGCAAGACAGAAAAGCAATCTTTGAAAAGTTTTCTGCGACGTTTTCGCGTCGAGCGCTCACCATTGCTGATCGCTCAGTGGGAATTCTAAGCAACGGCTTCAACACCGAAAACGCAGAGAAAATCGCACGTATTATTTACGAAGAAACCAAAGTGGGCGCTGTCGCGATTACTGACCAAGAAAAAATCTTAGCGTTTGTGGGCATTGGCGATGATCACCATAAACCAAACACGCCGATTTCATCGCAAAGCACATTAGACTCCATGGAGAAAAACGACATCATTTATCTTGATGGTGCGGAGCGTCCATACCAATGCTCCATTGCAAAAGATTGCAAGCTCGGATCTGCGCTGATCATCCCACTGCGTGCAGGGAAAGAGGTCATTGGTACCATAAAGCTGTATGAACCGAAGCGTAAATTGTTCTCGACGGCCAACATGTCGATGGCGGAAGGAATAGCCCAGCTTCTATCTAGCCAAATCCTTTATGGCGATTACCAACAACAACAAGCCTTACTCGCCCAAGCAGAAATAAAATTGCTTCACGCTCAGGTGAATCCACACTTTTTGTTTAATGCACTCAATACTATTAGTGCGATTACTCGTCGTGACCCTGACAAAGCGCGCGAGCTAATCCAAAATCTATCGCACTTCTTCCGCAGCAATTTAAAGCAGAACATTAATACCGTGACGCTAAAGGAAGAGCTTGCACATGTGAACTCGTACTTGAGCATCGAAAAAGCGCGTTTTACGGACCGCTTAGAGGTTGAAATCGATATTCAACCTGAATTGCTGGACATCAAATTACCAAGCTTTACACTCCAGCCTTTGGTTGAGAATGCCATTAAGCATGGCATTTCAAACATGCTTGAAGGTGGTAAAGTTCATATATACAGCGAAGCACACCCACAAGGTCACTTGATTACCGTCGAAGACAACGCAGGCAGTTTTGAGCCGCCAAAAGAAAACCACTCAGGGCTAGGTTTAGAAATTGTCGACAAGCGTCTCACTAATCAATTTGGACGTGATGCAGCGCTAAAAATTACGTGCGAGCCACATCAATTTACTAAAATGAGCTTTATCATTCCCCCAAAATCATAAAAGCACGCTGAAGCAATAAAGGTAATGTTGGATGTTAACCGCACTCGTCATTGATGATGAACAGTTTGCTCGTGAAGAGCTAGCAGAGTTACTGGATGAAACAGGCCAAGTTGAGGTCGTGGGCGATGCCTCAAACGCAATCCTCGGCCTAAAAAAAATCAATGAACTTAAGCCTGATGTGGTGTTTCTCGATATCCAAATGCCTCAAGTCACGGGGATTGAACTACTTGGGATGCTTGATCCAGAAACCATGCCTTATGTGGTTTTTGTCACGGCTTATGATCAGTATGCGATTCAAGCATTTGAAGACAATGCCTTTGATTACTTGCTCAAACCTGTCGACCCATGCCGGCTAACTAAAACGGTAAAACGACTAAACAAAGTCATTAGCCAATCCGCCCTAACGCAACAACTGTCTGCTATTACACCTGACACGTTGGATCAGATACCGTGCATCGGACACAACCGCATCGTTATCATGGCCACCGACACGGTGGAATGTGCTTACAGTGATATCAGCGGCGTGCATGTACGCTCCACCAGCCAAACCGCGAGCACCCAACTGACATTAAAAACGTTGGAAGAGAAAACCCCTCTAGTCCGCTGCCATCGTCAATACTTAGTCAGTATTAAAGCGATTAGCGAAATCAAGTTACTGGAAAATGGGTTAGCGGAAATCATCACCAAAACAGGCTTTGAGATACCAGTAAGCCGCCGCTACTTAAAGGTGCTCAAAGAGATGCTCGGCATTAGCCACTAACACAAAAACTTCACACATCATCGCTGAGTTTCCGCTAGCGTATAAATAGGACGCTCTGAAAAGACGAGGCGATGATGTATAAAGTTTTATTCATATGTAAGCACAACGCTGGACGAAGCGTCCTCGCGGAGTCAATCGCAACCAATATCCTGTCAGCGGATTTTAGTGTCACCAGTGGAGGCTCACATCCCACAGGCAAGGTGCACCCAGTGGTGCAAAAATATTTAGATGACCACCAACTCCCCATTCCGCATATCCACACACATTCATGGGAGGAGCGAACTCAGTTTCTTCCCGACATCGTTATTATTCTCTGTGATTCTTTACATCAAGAAACCGCTCCTCAGTGGCTTGCGGGGGGCGTTCGAGTAAACTGGCAAGTTGATGCTTTTCCGACCTATGGTTCTGATGAAGACATGTACGCACATTGCGAAAAGGTTGCTCAATCGCTTGAGCGAAGAATCACGAAGATGTCTGATATGATTATCGATGGTTTAGGAAAAGACCAAATTCGTGATTACCTAAATGAGTTAAGAGAGATGTAAAAAAGGCGACCCACAGGTCGCCTTTTGAATATTCGATAAATGGAGACTAATCCACTTGCTTGATTTGCAATTCTTTAGGTACTTCAAAGAACATATTCTCTTCACGGCCAAGTACTTCATCAACCGCTTCGGCACCAACGAGTTCTTTGATTCGCTCTAGAATCTGATTAACGAGCTCTTCCGGAGCAGATGCTCCCGCAGTCACGCCGACCTTTGTTTTGCCTTCGAACCACTCAGGTTTGATATCTTCCGGACAGTCGGTTAAGTAGCCAGGTGTCCCTAGCTTTTCAGCTAGCTCTTTAAGACGTGTAGAGTTTGATGAGTTTTTAGAACCCACCACAACCATCACATCTACGTCACCAGCTAATTCACGCACGGCATCTTGGCGGTTTTGTGTCGCATAACAGATATCGTCTTTACGTGGACCTTGGATATCTGGGAACACGCGGCGTAGCTCTTCGATAACATCGGCAGTTTCATCGACAGAAAGCGTCGTTTGGCTTACGTAATGAAGATCGGATGGATCTTTCACAATCGCCTTCAGTTTCTCAACATCGGCTGGAGTTTCAACCAAGTACATACCACCGGTTTCACTGGCGTATTGCCCCATCGTACCTTCGACTTCAGGGTGACCTGCGTGACCAATCAGAACCACTTCCATATTACGACGGCTCGCACGCGCCACTTCCATATGCACTTTGGTTACCAAAGGACACGTTGCGTCAAATACGGTCAAATCACGCAGCTTGGCTTCCTGACGAACCGCCTGCGATACACCATGAGCAGAAAAAATCACAATGTTGTTGTCTGGCACTTCATGCAGCTCTTCAACGAAGATAGCACCACGTTGTTTTAGCCCTTCAACCACAAAACGGTTATGCACCACTTCATGACGCACATAAATCGGTGGCTGATACATCTCTAGCGCACGCTCTACGATGCTAATCGCACGGTCTACACCAGCACAAAAGCCGCGTGGGTTAGCTAATAGGATTTTCATTTCATTGCTCATGGAAATTATCTTTATTGGGTTCGCTATTCTACTGACAAAATTTCAACTTCGAAAGTCACGTCTTGTCCCGCTAGAGGATGGTTGAAGTCCACAGTGACTGAATCGCCTGCAATCTCTGTAATAATGCCCGGGATTTCCATGCCATCAGGGCCACTGAAGGCCATGATTGTACCAACTTCCACTTCTGCATCACCTACAAATTTAGTGCGATCCATATAGTGAATATGATCAGGGTTTGGCATACCAAACGCGTCTTCTGCCTTTAGCTCAATCGCTTTTTGTGCGCCTGTTTCGAGGCCGATCAAGCATTGCTCAAAGTTTTCACTCAAGCTTCCATCACCCATAACAAACTTCGCTGGTTTACCCATGTTATGAGTACTATCTGCAACCGATCCGTCTTTCATTTTAATCGTAAAGTGAAGGGTTACTACCGATTCATTGGTTATTGTTGTCACGTTACTGCTTCCTTGTTCTTGGGTTATTACGCTGTCAGCTTGGTCTTTTTATACATTGATATGATGATTGGCGCTCCAACATAATAAAAAGCGTCGCTCGAATCAACGGGCGACGCTTAGGGTTATTCAACTTTTCGCTATATACACTGCCACTACTTAGGCTTTCGCCTCGTCTTTCTTTCGAAAGCCGTCAAGAATAATCATCGCGGCACCAATACAGATCGCCATGTCAGCAAGGTTGAATGCTGGCCAGTGGTAGTTACCCCAGAAGAAGTCTAGGTAATCAACAACAAAGCCATGAACGACGCGGTCAAACACGTTGCCCACTGCACCACCAATAATCAGTGCATAAGCAATGTTGTTCCATTTTTCTTTTGCTGGAAGCTTGCTCATCCAGTAGGTCAAAAGACCCGTCACAACAAACGCGATACCTGTAAATAACCAACGCTGCCAACCAGCTTGATCGCTCAAGAAGCTGAAAGCGGCACCGTAGTTATGAACGTAAAGTAGGTTGAAGAATGGCAACACCTCAATTCGGTTTGCCCATCCGTAGCCCATGTTGTCCATCACCACCAATTTGATGCCAATATCTGCAATAAATACCAGAATTGCTAACCACAGCCAGCGAACTCCAGATTGCTTTAACGTCAGTGCTTTTTCACTCATTACTTTACCTACAAACAGCCCCAGTAAATACTGGGGCTGTTAATTTTAAAAAAAGTTCAGTCGTTCTAGGCAATTACGCGAATTTACGTACTTCACCTTCGCCGTCTACGTTAGACACACAACGACCACAGATCTTCTCGTGACCTTCGATTGTGCCTACGTCTGGCGTGTGGTGCCAACAACGGTCACACTTCTCGCCTTCAGCTGCAGCTACTTCAACAAACAAGCCTTCGATATCCGTCGCTTGTGCTGCATCAGTCTTCTCACCCAGAGGCTTAACTTTCGCCGCAGAGGTTAGTAGAACAAAGCGCAGTTCATCTTCAAGTTTGTTGATCTTCGCCGCTAGTGCGTCATCAGCAAATAGAGTCACTTCAGCTTGTAGTGCACCACCAATGGTTTTCTCTTTACGCGCATCTTCTAGAAGTTTGTTAACCGCACCACGAACCGCTTGGATCTCAGTCCAGAATTCGTTGTTCAGCTCTTCACCTTCAGCAAGACCGAATAGACCGTCAAACCACTCACCAGTGAATACGAACTTGTCGCGCTCGCCTGGCATTTCGTTCCAAATTTCATCTGCAGTGAACGACATGATAGGAGCCATCCAACGAACAAGCGCTTCAACAATGTAGTAAAGCGCAGTCTGACAGCTACGTTGAGCGTTGCCGCCACGTTTTGCTGTGTACTGACGGTCTTTAATTACGTCTAGGTAGAAAGAGCCCATTTCGATCGAACAGAATTGCATTAGACGCTGAGTCACACCGTGTGTGTTGTACTCTTCGTATGCTTTAACGATCTCTTCTTGTGCTGCTAGTGCACGACCAACCGCCCAGCGATCTAGCGCAACCATCTCTTCAACAGGAACGATGTCTGTTTCAGGGTTGAAGCCGCTCAAGTTAGCTAGGAAGAAACGCGCTGTGTTACGGATACGACGGTACGCATCTGCGCTGCGTTTTAGGATTTCATCAGAAACCGCAACTTCACCCGTGTAGTCTGTAGAAGCAACCCATAGACGAAGAATGTCAGCACCTAGCTTGTTGGTTACGTCTTTTGGCGCAACCACGTTACCGATAGATTTAGACATCTTACGACCCTGACCATCAACCACGAAACCGTGTGTCAGTACTTGTTTGTAAGGTGCTTCGTCTTTCATCGCAATAGATGAAATTAAAGAAGATTGGAACCAACCGCGGTGTTGGTCAGAACCTTCTAGGTATAGGTCTGCACTGTTGCCGTTGTACTCTTCACGAGCATCAACAACAGAGAAGTGAGTGACACCTGAATCGAACCATACGTCTAGCGTATCTAGCACTTTTTCGTATTGGTCAGCGTCAGCACCTAGTAGTTCAGCTGCATCGACATCCCACCATGCTTGGATGCCTTTCTCTTCAACCAGCTTAGCGACTTTCTCGATCAGCTCTAGCGTGTTTGGATGAAGTTCTGCTGTTTCTTTATGAACAAACAGAGCAATTGGCACACCCCAAGTACGTTGACGAGAGATACACCACTCAGGGCGACCTTCGATCATACCTTCGATGCGGCTTTGACCCCACTCAGGCATCCACTCTACATTCTTGATTGACTCTAATGCTTTAGCACGTAGGCCAGCTTGGTCCATAGAAACGAACCATTGAGGTGTAGCACGGAAGATGATTGGAGTCTTATGACGCCAACAGTGTGGGTAGCTGTGCTCGTAAGCGTGGTGGTGTAGTAGTGCACCTTTTTCTTTTAGTACTTCTACTACTGCATCGTTCGCTTTAAATACGTGCTGACCAGCAAATAGCTCTGTATCTGGTAGGTAAACACCGTTTGAGCCAACTGGGTTTGCTACTTCTAGGTTGTACTTATTACCAACCGCGAAGTCTTCTTGACCATGACCAGGTGCAGTGTGAACAACACCAGTACCTGAATCAGTTGTAACGTGATCACCAAGGATCGCCGGTACAGTGAAATCGTAGAATGGGTGTTGGAATTGAGAAAGCTCAAGATCCGCACCTTTCGCAAAACCTAGGTTGTGGAAGTGCTCGATACCAGCACGGTCCATTACGTCTTTCGCCAGCTCAGCAGCAACGATGATACGCTCAGCGTTGTCGCCTTCTGTTTGGATAAGCACGTACTCTAGATCATCACGTAGACATACTGCGCGGTTTGCAGGCAGTGTCCAAGGTGTTGTTGTCCAGATAACGATAGATACGTCACCGTGACCTTCATGACCTTCTGTCAGTTCAAATTTAGATAGCAGTGCCGCTTCGTCAGCCGCTTTAAAACGAACGTCGATAGATGGCGATACTTTATCTTTGTATTCTACTTCCGCTTCAGCAAGAGCAGAACCACAGTCTGTACACCAGTGAACAGGTTTGAAACCTTTTAGCAGGTGACCATTGCTTGCGATCTTACCAAGAGCACGAATAATGTTCGCTTCAGTTGCGAAATCCATAGTGCGGTATGGCTTGTCCCACTCACCCATGATACCAAGGCGTTTGAAGCTCTCTTTCTGACCTTCAACCTGACCTGCTGCGTATTCACGACATTTCTCGCGGAATTCCGCTGCTGTCACTTTTTGGCCTGGCTTACCTACTTTCTTCTCTACCATTAATTCGATTGGTAGACCGTGGCAGTCCCAGCCTGGGATGTAAGGTGCGTCAAAACCTGAAAGTGTTTTGGATTTAATAATAATGTCTTTAAGAATCTTGTTTAGTGCGTGACCAATATGAATGTCACCATTTGCGTAAGGAGGGCCATCGTGCAATACGAATGACTTTTTGCCTTTCTTAGCTTTACGGATTTCACCGTAAAGATCTTCTTTGTACCAACGCTTAAGCATTTCTGGCTCACGATTGGCCAGGTTGCCGCGCATTGGAAACCCTGTTTCAGGTAAGTTCAGGGTATCTTTATACTCACTCATCGATTCTTAATTCCGTTATATTGGGCGAAAATTAGACATTATGTTGAACGGTGGAATAAACCGCTCAACGCTTAAGCTGACGCAGCCACACCCTTGCTGCTTCAGCATCCAATTCGATTTGTTGTTTAAGTGCTTCAAACGACTCAAACTTTTGCTCATCTCGAAGTTTATGCAAAAGTTCCACTTCTAGTTGCTTGCCATATAAATTGGCATGAAAGTCGAATAAGTGCACTTCTAACTGTTGGCGAACACCATTGACGGTTGGTCTTTGACCAATATTAGCAACACCACCAACTGGCTTATTTCCTAAGCCAAGCGCTTGAACAACATAGACTCCGGAAACCGGAGAAACACAGCGTTTCAAAGGAATATTTGCAGTAGGGAACCCAATGGTTCGACCTAGCTTTCTTCCGTGAGAAACACGACCGCTGATGCTGTAGTTTCTTCCCAGCATCTGTTGCGCGGAATGCAAATCGTCACGCGCCAGCGCTTGACGGATAGCCGTACTGCTGACACGTAATTGTTGTAAACAAAAGCTCTGGGTACTTACGACATCAAAGCCGTATTTTTCCCCTGCTTCCTGCAGCATTGCAAAGTTACCTGTACGGCCTTTGCCAAAGCAGAAATCATCACCAACGACAAGAAACTTAACACCCAAACGCTCGACCAACAAGTCACGGATAAACTCTTCCGCGGTTAAACTTGCAAAATGGCGATTGAAATTGACACACAGTAAGCGGTCAATATCGAGCTTACTCAATTGCACGAACTTATCGCGTAATCGCGTCAACCTTGCAGGTGCCTTGTCTTTGGCAAACAGCTCCATCGGCTGAGGTTCAAAGGTCATCACAACAGAAGGCAAGGATAGCCTGTCCGCTTGCTCAGACACTTGCTGCAATACTTGTTGATGGCCTTTATGGACACCATCGAAATTGCCAATAGTCAGCACACAACCATGATGTCGCGGGTTGATATTGTGAATGCCTCTAATCAGTTCCATTGGATACTGCTTTCTGCCTCTGTTTTACTTTACACTGTGTGAAACTGACGGATTATATACTAATCACCCTCAGTCTGTCCCAGCTTTTAGGTCTTTTAAACGCGCACCAGTTAAAAATAGAACCACTAGGTAAACTACTGCTCCTAAACCGATCAACATCCCTAGCACCGCGCTTCGGTGAGCAAAGCTCCAGCCCAGCCATACTGACATATCTTCCAGTTGCCATAAGATTGCCGCAACCATCGCCGCGCCAGCAATAGCTAAACGTATAATAAAGAAGACGGTTCGCTTAGTGATTTGGTATACCTCTGCGATGTGCAGGCCACGATACAGCAGTGCCATATTCACAAATGCCGATAGTGCTGTCGCGATAGCCAAGCCAACGTAGCCATAGAAGTACGCAAAAATTGCATTAAATACCATGTTGGTCACCATCGCAATGATGCCGTATTTCACTGGAGTTTTGGTGTCTTGACGCGAGTAATAACCCGGAGCAAGCACTTTAATCAGCATAAAGTTCAACAAGCCTGAAGCGTAAGCAAAGAGTGACAATGATGCTTGATGTACGTCTTGTGGCGAAAACTCACCTCGCATGAATAACACCATCAACATAGGTTTTGCCAGTACCATCAAACCAAGCATTGCAGGAAGGCCAAGTAAGATCACCATGCGCACCCCCCAGTCCATGGTTTGTGCGAATCCTTCATTTTGTGCGTCAACATGTTTGCGTGATAATGCTGGTAAAATCACCGTTGCAATAGCAATACCAAACAGACCTAACGGGAATTCCAACAAGCGATCTGAATAGTACAACCAACTGATCGAACCGGTTTGCAGAAAGCTGGCAATAAAAGTATCAAACAACAAGTTGATTTGGCTTACCGACACACCGAACAAAGCAGGAATCATTAAGGTTCGGATCTTCACCACGCCCGGATCGCGCCAGCCCCATTTTGGCTTAACCATAACCCCCGCTTTAATAAGGAAAGGGATTTGAAATAAGAACTGAACCAAACCACCAAGGAAAACACCGATGGCAAGACCAATCTCTGGCTGTGACATCTGCGGCGAGATAAACCATGCTGCCAAAATGATCATTACGTTGAGGAAGACGGGAGTAAACGAAGAAACCGCAAACTTACCTAGTGTATTAAGAATGGCTCCCGATAGGGCAACAAAAGTGATGAACCATAAATAAGGAAAGGTAATCTTGAGCATCACGCTAGCAAGTTCGAACTTCTCAGCCGCGGGACCACCATGCATCCAGTCTAGGAACCAACCAAAACCAAACAGTGCAGTCACCACACCGGAACCTAGAATACCTAAGATGGTAACAATTGAGACTATCACCCCCAACGTGCCCGCTGCACGAGCAATGAGCTCCCGAGTTTTATCCATGTCGCCTTGAGCATGGCTTTCCGTTAAAACAGGTACAAACGCTTGGGAAAAAGCACCTTCAGCAAACAAACGTCGTAAAAAATTAGGAATTTTATTGGCGAAGAAAAAGACGTCTGCGCTTGCTCCTGCCCCCATTAAATTTGCCACTACAACATCACGAACTAGGCCAAGAACGCGGGAAATAAATGTCATAGCACTGACGATCATGCCAGACTTGAGTAGTCGTTTACTCACTGTAACCTCGGAATATCACCATAAGACAGCTAACCCTATACTGTTTCTCTGACAGGTGCTGCAAATAGACGTCAAAAATCTATCCGCGGGTTGTAAGGAATAAGTGTGCCTTTCGCGGATAATTATTAGCATTGGTATAAAAATGCTGTTAGAATCCCCGCCATCTTAACCGCGATAACCTCTCTTACCAAAATTTGTTTTGGCTTAGATCGGTTTTTGCACAAATCATTTGACATTTAAGCGCAAATGAGGGATATTCCTCGCCCTTAAATTGTCACAGAACTAAGTTTTTGGGAGTTAGACCCTTGGCAAATAGTAAATCTGCTAAGAAGCGCGCTATCCAAGCTGAGAAACGTCGTCAGCACAATGCTAGCCGTCGCTCAATGATGCGTACTTACATGAAGAAAACTGTTGCTGCTATCGAAGCAGGCGACAAAGAAGCTGCAACTGCTGCATTCGCTGTAGTTACACCTATCCTAGACCGCATGGCAACTAAAGGCCTTATTCACAAGAATAAAGCAGCTCGCCATAAGTCTCGTTTCGCTGCACAAATCAAAGCTCTTTAATAGAGTCCTGATTTTACAGTGAAGAAAAAACCGACCTTGTGTCGGTTTTTTTATATCTACAAAATTTTCTTAATAAAAAAAGCTGGCAATGCCAGCTTTTCTTTTTCTGAATGTCCCATTTAAAGACATCAGCTTATTCATTACCCATATAACGCTCATACTAGAAAGCACTAATAAAACACTTGAGAACAAAGCAAATTGATCGATGAGTAGTACCCTATCATCAAAAGTTTAACGCCACTCTCAAATATTCCAACAAGTTAGATTCACACTCTAAGATGAGCAGTATATTAGGACTATTTAATTAATGTTGAGCACTCTCAGCACAATAAAGACTATGCAGTGTTTTTATTAACGCTTTCACTTCATCACTCTTTAATGTGTAGTACACCGTTTGTGCTTCTTTCCTTGTCGTGACTAACTCATCACGGCGAAGCCAAGCAAGATGCTGAGATAATGCCGACTGGCTTAGCTCTAACTTTGCACACAGCTCTCCCACGGACAGCTCTTGGTTATGCAGCATACAAAGGATTTGTAGGCGTCTCTCGTTTGCCATCGCTTTGAGCAACACGACGGCTTTTGCGGAGTTCTGCTCCATTTCTTGTAGATTCATGTGTTGGACCTCTAGCTACAACTTACTTATTCCAACCCTGGCCAGCTTGTTGTGTTGCACTGATTTATATATCTAAGAAAATCAAGATACACTTCCAGAGTCTTCATTATTAGAACCTCTAATTTAGTTGTTAGTGATACACCAATATTATCCACCAAGGATTTTAATTGGTGCGCCATCAATAATTAATAGTTTTGCTCACTAAAACAAGTATCTTGCTTACTTAGATATTATTTAGAATTATATTTTTATTGATAGTAATCTATTTATTTACGCAACGATACGGGTTTACTCAAACATTTGACTGAAATCAGCATCACAAACATTTTTTACCGCGGGGTGTTGGATCATTCGTTCCGCAAAAATCACGTAGTACTCTTCTTTTAGCCCATCGACATGGCCAATTAGCTGTAAATTTCGGTCGTCTTCAATCTCCGACATGTATACGGTCGGTGCCAAGAAAATCACATCATCGTGGTACCGAGCAAAAGCTTTCATCAACGCAACATCATCAAACTCCCCCAGCACATTGGGTTGAAGGCCTTGACGATCAAACCATTGAATAACTTTACGCCCCATAGCCGTTCGGCTCGCGGGAATCAGAAGTTTTTTTTGTTCCAAGATCTCAGGGAATCGCACATTTTCAATTTCAGAAGAAGCAAAAAAGCTCATGCTACTTTCACCTAACTTTTTGCTATAAAGGCCAGGACTTTGAGTAGAATCAACGGGACAATCCGAAAGGATCATATCTAGCTTGTGCTGAGAAAGGCGTTCAAGTAGCAGTTCGTGGGTCGATTCATAACAGCGTAAATGAATACTGTTATCTTCCGGGACGGTCGTCATCAGTACTTTACTGACCAAGCGTTTAGATAATGCATCGGCTACACCAACTTCAAATAGAATGTTCGAGTGCTGGCTGTAATTGACGATATCTAACATCTCATAGCTCAAACCGAACATCCGGTCGGCGTACTTAAACACAAGCTGACCTAACTCAGTGGGCTCAACTGTACGACCATTGCGCTTGGTTAACTTTCCTTTCATGCGCTCTTCAAGCGCTTTAATCTGTCCTGTCACGGTTTGCGGTGTCAGGAAGAGCGCGTCAGCCGCCTTAGTTACAGAGCCCTGTTTGCACACCATCCAGAAATAATAGAGATGGTTGTAGTTTAGATGTGACATGATCGAGTCCCGAAAAGAAAGTGATACTTTTTATACCAAATGTGACAGAGACAAACAATAAACTCGACAAAACCATACAATACCTTACAAAAGCATAAGTTTTACCGAAAGTATAAAGTCAATACTGTCATAAAAGTTGAACTGATGCGCATTTTTTCTACAAAAAAAGCGCAAAAACCAAACAAAACGAAATCAAAATTTAACCATTAAAATCAATAGGTTAAAAATTAATTTTCTTCTTCTTTCACGCCATTATCAAAAAGAACAATAAAAATCTCTCACAGCAAGAAATTTGTAATATTACTGAAATATTTGTTCTCTAACATCGCCCGCAGATTCAACTACAGACCGAAAAATGAACTGAAAGGTCAACGGAGAAAATTATGATGAACCAAGCTACTTCAACAGTGGCACCAATTTCGAGCACAGCTCGTTGGTTACGCTGGGCTAACTTGGCATTCATGTTATATCTGCTTCTTCTAGCAGTATCTATGGTTGGTAGTGGCTTTAAATGGGCAACTGGCGATCAAGCTAAGGTGCTATTTGAATTTGCCGCACACCCAGTTGCAGGTCTAATGATCGGCTTGGTGGCAACAGCCTTAATTCAGTCTTCAAGTACTGTAACGTCTATTATTGTAGGCTTGGTTGCAGGTGGCTTACCTGTAGAAACCGCTATCCCTATGGTGATGGGTGCTAACATTGGTACCACAGTGACCAATACGCTTGTGTCTCTTGGCCACGTGCGCTGTAAAGAAGAGTTCAAACGTGCATTTGCAAGTGCAACCATTCACGACTTCTTCAACTTGCTTGCTGTCGCTATTTTCCTTCCGTTGGAAATGATGTTCGGCATTTTAGAGAAAGTTTCTCACTGGCTTGTTTCTCCACTGCTTGCTACTGGTGATATGAGCATTAAGGGCTTCAACTTTATTAAACCAATTACAAAGCCAGTCGTAGGCGCAATTAAAGAGCCACTTTCTACCTTCGGTGATACTGTTGGCGGCGTCATGCTTATTGCTTTGGGTATTGCGACTATCTTCGTTGCAATCACAGTGATGGGTAAATTGATGAAGAGCCTAATGGTTGGTCGCGCACGTGAAATTTTGAAAAACGCCATCGGTCGTGGTCCTATTCACGGCATCGTATCAGGCTCAATCGTGACTGTTCTAGTACAATCTTCCTCAACCACGACAAGTTTAATGGTTCCGTTGGTTGGTACTGGCGTGTTGAAAGTACGAGATATCTACCCTTTCACTCTGGGTGCTAACATTGGTACTTGTATTACAGCACTACTAGCAGCGACAGCGGTATCTGGAGAGTTCGCAGTATTCGCACTACAAATCGCTCTAGTCCACTTAGTATTTAACATCATGGCGACGCTGTTTATCTTTGGAATTCCATTCCTACGTGAGATTCCGGTTAAAGGGGCTGAGATGATTTCTGAAATGGCTATTAAGAATAAAGCAGTTGTTGGTGGTTACCTAATGTCAGTATTCGTTATTCTACCAGGTGCAATTCTAGCCCTAACAACGTAACAACAACGACATACCATCGCTTATTGTTTAGGCTCCACATAGTGGAGCCTTTTTTATGATAATTAAACTGTTCAAATCGATTGTCCGGTGATAATTTGAGCCACATCAGCATGCTTATGCTGAGCTATCTCATTTGGAGTCGACAACATGACGCAGCTTAATGACGCTATTTCTGATCAGCTACTCGCAATAGACGAAAACCTAACCCAACTGGTTGCTGATATTGATATCCTCAGTAGCGTGAATCCTCTTAATTATGCTCAAGAAAGAGAACGTTTCATTAAAAACAAATATTCTCAAGAGCCTAATTTTCAATATTCAATTACTAACGTAGATACCCACAGCGCAAAGCGACGCCTATATGAGCTACCTCTAGAAAACATTCAAGACACCCAACTGCAGAGGCTATACGCGGATGTAATTCAGTCTTATGCAGATAAACTGGATCAAGTGAATACCATCGGCACGCAAGAGTTTCTTTATAACTCCTTACGCTATTATGGGGAACCGAGCGCCAAAGATATTGCCAACGCCCATTTCATATTGCACCTTCCTACAGAAGAAGAAAAAGAACCTCAGCACGATAGCCGTGCAATAGCACGTTTCATGCAAAATTTTGCTCAACGCAATGGGTATGCATGTGAAATACAGGTGTTGGACGGGATGTTAGCAAACGCACTAGTTTCAGGGTCTCGAGTCAAAATTAACCACGCGGCGTACATCACCACTGATGAGCTGGAGGCTCTTGCACATCATGAAATGGGAGTACATCTCCTGACTACGCTTAACGGTCGTCAACAACCGCTAAAAGTCCTGAGCTTAGGTTGTCCTGCCAATACCAACACTCAAGAAGGGCTGGCTATATTATGTGAGTATCTGTCAGGACATTTCAGTATCAAGCGCCTAAGAACCTTAGCCTTACGAGTTCTGGCAGTAGAGTCGATGATCAAGGATCGCGATTTCCGCCATACGTTCATGCTATTAAAAGAACAGTATAAAGCTTCTGATCTTCAAGCATTTACAACGACTGCCCGAGTGTATCGAGGTGGAGGTTTAACGAAGGATTACTTGTATCTTAGAGGATTCCGAGAGGTGCTCAATGCCTATGATAAATTGGGCGATGACTTTTCACTATTGTTGTGCGGGAAAACGGAGCTGAAGTACTTTGAGCTTATCCGTTCATTAGTGAGTAAAGAAATATTCACTCAACCTAAGTTTATTAGCCCGGCACTGTCCAAACCGATGCAGACCAACCCAATTCACCGTTATATTGTCAGTGCACTAAAATAATACCTTCTAAGTACAAAAAAGAAAAAAGCTCCATTCGGAGCTTTTTCTATATCTTGAAGAACGATACTCGTTACACTGAGAATGGGTAACGAATAGGATCGTGATGCTCGTACCCTTCAACCCAAAAGTCATCCAGTGTGACCCATGTTTCCAAATCTTCTAGAGATTTAATCTCTGGGTTGATATGGAACGTCGGCGCTTTTAATGGCTCACGCTTCAACTGAACATCGCGCATCAGTTCAAGCTGGTCTTCATAAATGTGAGCATTCACAATCTTATGAAATGCCTGACCAGGTTTCTTGCCCGTAATTTGCGCCATAATCGCCAAGAACACGTAAACTTGAACCATATTGAAGTTTAAGCCAAGCGGTACATCACACGAACGCTGAGTACTATTCAGGTAAAGCGTATCATCCAGCAATGAAAAATGGTGACTGTACATACAAGGACGCAAGCACCCCATGTGGAACTCACCCGGGTTGTAGAAGTTCAAGATTTCACCGCGGTCATCAACACCACGCGTTAAGTCATCCACTATCTTACGTAGCTGGTCAACATGACCACCATCAGGTTTCGCCCAGGCGCGCCCTTGAACCCCATAGACACGGCCCATGTCGTCTTCACCTTTACGGTATGGGTTATTCAACCAGGCATCATTTAGGTTGGCATTGGCATCCCAGGTTTTCGTGCCCAGCTTACGAAAATCTTCCGCATTATCGTAACCGCGAATATACCCTAATAGCTCTGCAACGGCCGCTTTCCAAAAACTTTTACGTGTGGTGACCAACGGAAATTGATTGTTCGCAACATCGTAGGTTAAATCCGCGTTGATTACGGTCAGGCAGCGCTTGCCTGTACGCTCATTTTCAACCCAAACACCTTGGTCAACGATGCGTTGACACAAATCTAAATACTGTTTCACACCAATACCTTACTTCGTCTTTTGTGGTAATTCGTCTTTGTAATGACCACGTTTGTATGCCCAAACCATCATGAGGACACCGATAACCACCATTGGCAGGGATAAAATCTGTCCCATGGAAATAAAGCCACCGAATAAACCCAAATGAGCGTCTGGTTCGCGCACGTACTCAACTAAGAAGCGGAATGTACCATATCCAGCTAAAAATAGCCCTGAAACAGAACCTAGAGGACGAGGTTTCTTGATGAACCAATTCAAGATGAAGAAAAGTACGATACCTTCAAGCGCCATTTCATAAAGCTGTGATGGATGACGTGGCAGTGGACCGCCATTTGGGAAAACGATCGCCCAAGGCACATCCGTTACTCGGCCCCACAACTCGCTGTTCATGAAGTTACCTAAACGCCCCATACCCAAACCAAATGGCACAAGCGGCGCGATAAAGTCAGCAACACCGAAGAAAGTTCGCCCGTTTTTGTGTGCATACCAGAACATCGCAGTAATCACACCCAGTAAGCCCCCGTGGAAAGACATACCACCGGTCCACACTTTAAATAGATACAAAGGGTCAGCCAGGAAGAGCTCAAAATTGTAGAAAAGCACGTAGCCTACACGGCCACCAATCACCACGCCAAGGAAGCCTGCGAACAACAAATCAGAAACCTGCTCTCGTGTCCAACCACTTCCAGGCTTATCTGCACGTCGGTTCGCTAACCATAGAGCAAACATAAAGCCCACAAGGTACATCAAACCGTACCAACGAACCGAAACAGGACCAATAGAGATTAAAACCGGATCAATATTGGGAAATTCAATATATCCCTGAGACATAAATCATTCTCTTCTTATCACAACAAAATAAATATACCCAAGTAACCTCTAGATGCTTGGTTCAGCGAGAATGACTTGGGTACAAACTTAGAGCAGCATGGTCGCTGCAACAAACATTAAGAACACCGCGAATATCTTTTTTAATACCGCAGTTGGAAGGCTAGTTGCGAGCTTCGCACCCACTTTTGTTGTGAGCATCGAGGCCATAGCAATCGCTAATAAAGCGGGAAGATAAACATAGCCAATACTGTATGAAGGTAAGCCTTCCACTTTATAGCCATGTAAGATGAAGCCGATCATACCAGAAATAGCAATCACGCAACCACAAACGGAGGATGAGCCCACCGCTTTACGCATCTCTATCCCATGTTTATTTAAAAATGGTACCGACAGTGAGCCACCACCAATACCAGCAAGGCTTGATACGACACCAATTCCCGTGCCGTAAACTACAGTCACAGGGCTGCTCGGCATAGGTTTACTGCTCGTAACTTTAATGGAACGAAACATTTGTACTGACAGGCAAAGAACAATGACACCAAACACTTTCGGCAAATAGTGTGTAGGGATCCACTCAGCAATATTGGCACCAACAAAGCCACCAATGACCACACCAGGCATCAACCATTTTACGACAAACATATCGACATTGCCGAGCTTAAGGTGATTCATCGCCGATGAGCCAGACGTGACAATAATACTCGCTAACGAAGTGGCTAAGGCCATGTGCATACTCATTTCTGGAGAGATCCCAGCAAGAGGAAGCAAATACAACAAGGCAGGAACAACAATCAAACCACCACCGATACCGAGTAACCCCGCCATCACACCCACAAAAGCGCCTAGCGCCAACAATAACAAAAATAAAGAGACGGTCACGATTTCCTACTTTTTACCTGCACGGATAAAGCCCGCAAAGCCCTGTTGAATGAAGAAGTCATGCATCATTTGATGAATGTCCTCCCCATAGGACTTTGTCATTGCTTGCTCCGCTAATTTTTCTAATTCTTCTTGTTGACTATGACGAATCAAATATTTCACCTTAGCCACGTTGGAGGTGTTCATACTCAAACTGGTATACCCTAACCCAAGTAAGAGAAGAGCGCCAAATGGATCACCCGCTAGCTCACCACAAATACACACGGGCACCTGATATTTATCACACACCTCATGGATTTGCTTAAGCGCTAACAGTACCGCAGGATGCATAGATTCATAGACATCCGCTACGCGCGAATTGTTCCTATCTACCGCTAATAAATACTGAGTTAAATCGTTTGTCCCGACAGAAACAAAATCAACACGGTGAGCAATCGTTGGCAACAGATACACCATCGATGGTACTTCAATCATGACCCCAATTTGTGGGAATTGAATTCTATCATCAAGCAAAACGGCTTCGCTGTGAGCTTGATTAATCAAGCTAATGGCATCGTCTAGCTCTTTTACCCCTGACACCATTGGCAATAAGATACTTAAGTTTCCGCTTTCTGCACTCGCTCTTAACATTGCACGCAGCTGGATCAAGAAAATGTCTGGATGATCCAATGTAAAACGAATGCCACGCCAGCCTAGAAACGGATTATCTTCTTCGATGGGCAAATACGGCAAAGGTTTGTCACCACCAATATCCAAAGTACGCATCACTACTCGTTGATTCGGATAGCTGTTAAGTATTGCTTGGTATTGATGATACTGCTCATCTTCAGAAGGAAAGTGATGCTGAAGTAAAAATGCAATCTCAGTTCGGTACAACCCAACACCATCAACACCTGTGTTGATGGCAATATTACTGTCTGCACTGAGTCCCGCATTCAGCATAATTTCGATATGGTGATTATCTTGCGTAACCGCAGGGAGTGCGAGGTCCTTGTTTACCATGGCAAACAATTCAGACTCTTCGCTTACTAAGCTGCGATACTCTCGCAACAACTGGCGGTTTGGCTCTAAGAAGATCTCACCCGTATAGCCGTCGACTATCCCGAGTTTGCCATTAACCACATCCGGATTAATGTTGGCGCCCATGACTGCAGGGACCCCAAGAGCTCGAGATAAAATGGCAGCGTGAGAGTTAGCGCCTCCCTCTAATGATACGACAGCTAACAAAAACTCTTTAGGTACAGAAGCGAGCAAGGTGGCAGTGAGTTCATTCGCCACCAAAATAATGGGACGATCAATTGCAGAATTTTCTTGCTCGCTGTTGTGTAGAAAATAGAGCAGCCTTTGCCCTAACTCTCGGATATCTTGCGCTCTTTCACGCATGTATACATCCGACATTCTGGCAAATCGATTCGAGTATGACTCTACAACTTGGCGTAACGCCCAGTCTGCCCTATCTCCTTTTTCAATCTGCTTCTTCAAATCACCGCGAAGCATCGGATCATTCAGTAAGTGAGTAAACAGATCGAAGATCGCCAGCGCATCTTTGTTGATTTCACTGTCCAGCTTTTTCCGCATACGGCGAAAGTCATTTAACGCTCGCTCTATGGCCACCAGTAGTGTCTCGTGCTCGCGTTCCTTATCTAACGTGGACGAAGGGAAAACATCCGATAAACTCGGCTGGGTATTGTCGAACCAAAACTCTCCAATCGCGACACCAGTAGACGCAGGCAAACCTTTTAATACCGTGGGTTTAGATGCTAACTGCCAATGCCCAAGATTCTGCGCATGTGCAATGAGCACCGCTAACTGAGCGGATAAGGTAACAAGAAACGATTCTTCCATTTCACTAAACAAGCGCGGCGTTTTTTGTTGGATCACCAACACACCTAAAACTTGTTTACGATGAATGATTGGAGTAGCTAAAAAAGAGTGGTAAATCTGTTCGCCGAGTTGAGGAAAGAATTTGAACTCGGGGTGTTTTGAGGCTTCGGCAAGGTTAAGGGGTTCAGCGCTTCGTTTTACCAACCCAACCAAGCCTTCATTGAAGTTGATATGAATACTATCACCTTCAAAAATAAGGCCTTGAGTTGCCATTAACTCAAGGCGCTGCATTTCTTCATTAGCAAGATAGATAGTACAGCACTCAGTACTAAGGGCAGCACAAGTCTCTTTCACCAATATATCGAGTGCCAGATGCACATCATCGACCCTGGAGACTTTCTCAACTATTTCCCTTAGCTGACTGAGCATGATTATCCTCTACGTTGCTTTTTTCTTTTCCCTTTCGCTTTTCTCTCTCGAAAAGGCATGGCTAAGGATGCAAATTCTTTCATCGCTCGTCGATAAACATCTCGCTTGAAAGAAACAACTTGCCTAACTGGATACCAGTAACTTACCCAGCGCCAACCATCAAATTCAGGGGATTTTCCGCGTTGCATATTAATGCGAGACTCATCGCATTCTAATCTCAGCAGAAACCATTTCTGTTTTTGGCCGATACAAACAGGCTTGGAGTCCCAACGCACCAATCGCTTTGGTAGCTTATATCTTAACCAATGACGACTTGTTGCAATGATCTTAACGTCTTTTTTCGTTAAACCGACTTCTTCATATAACTCCCTGAACATGGCTTGTTCAGGGGTTTCACCTTCGTCAATCCCACCTTGTGGAAATTGCCATGAGTGTTGCCCGTATCGTTTAGCCCAGAAGACCTGACCATGGTTATTACATATCACAATACCAACATTAAGTCGGTAACCATCGCCATCTATCACTGGCTAACCTCTATGAATAAATTTTTTATTACCGTGATTTTTCCACATATCCCCATTACTAGCAAACTTACTGATGTGATATGAGCAAGATTTATTACCTTTTCAGCATTTTTGGATATCTTTTAATCAAACCATACCTTATCAACACAAGAGTGAGACATCGCCCACATTTATTCACCTTTTCTGTGAATAACTTTGTGAAGAATTCAATTCAAATGAGTAATTCAGTTCAATCCCATCAAAAGCAAAACAAATGAAGAAACAAAAAAACAAGCATAAGACATTGATAAAAAAGTATTTATTTTTAAAAATAACGATAATTCGATCTTCAATTTCTTGATGATCTTTTCACCAAACTCAAATCGGTCAAAGATCCACCAACAGGCTATTTATCCACACTCACCTGCTATTCGTTTAGATGATTACAACAAAATCAACCCCAAAAATGCATTTTAACCCCTGTTTATTCATACAGACCCCGTCAGGATCTTATCAATACCTCCTCCGCCTGTGGATAAGTTATGGATTGATCGTTCTTACACCGCCTCGGTGAAATCTTAAACAGTAGATTTGGTCGGAGTTTGATAAACTATATTTTTTGTAATACCACCTTGTAACTATGAAACCAGAACCACAAACAGAAGCAGAGCTATTGGAACGAGCGCATGATATGGCAGGACTCAGTTTTGCTGAGTTGGCCGCCGAGGCGAATATGATTGTTCCTGAAAACTTAAAACGTGATAAAGGTTGGGTGGGTCAATTACTCGAATGGCACTTGGGCGCTCCAGCTGGCAGTAAACCTCAACAAGATTTCGCAAAACTAGGGATCGAGTTGAAAAGTATTCCGATCAGTTACTCTGGCAAACCTTTAGAAACAACCTTTGTTTCTGTGGCCCCCCTCACTGGTGTTCATGGTCTTACATGGGACACAAGTCATGTTCGAAACAAGCTATCTCGTGTGCTTTGGGTACCCGTAGAAGGAGAACGAGAAATCCCACTCGCTGAAAGACGTGTGGGCAGTCCACTCATTTGGTCACCAGATGAAGAAGAAGAACGGATTTTGCGAAATGACTGGGAAGAGTTAATGGAGATGATCGTCTTGGGAAGATTTGATCAAATTTCCGCCAGACACGGAGAAGCGCTGCATCTTCGCCCTAAAGCCGCAAATGCAAAAGCGCTCACCGAAGCATACAACTCAAATGGTAAGCCGATGAAAACTCTGCCCCGAGGCTTTTACCTTAGAACACAGTTTACTGAACAGATCTTACTCAAGCACTACATTAACACTCAACCAGAATAAAACCATATCAGCTATTTAGTGCGTCACGAGCGATAACTCAATATCGCAGTACGAGGCTGCCTCTTCAGTGCCACATTCGTCATACGCATTGCGCAGCCTTAAATACGCTTTATCGACCCCTAGCCTCAATAATTCTTCTTTTACTAAGTCTAGAGAGCCAAAATGTATCGGGTCTTCACCGTCTTTAATCGGCTCAAGTTGATGCTTGTACTCCACAGCTAAAAGATAGTCAGAGACATCAGAACACCCAATCACAAATACTTTGGGAGTTTTATAAGTATCTTTATGTGGACCATGTAGCCACATGTCCAATTGATGCTTCTGCATAACATACCTCCTTCACACGATTATTTAAGTGTAGTTAGGCTAACTGTAGCTTTCGAGTTTGCTCTCCCTTTATACGTAAATCATTTGCGATTGCGGCTAAAAATCCCCTATATTGGAGTCACTTATTTAGTCGGTAACTCTTCAAGGACGTGATATGCAATACACAAAACTACCGCACTCATCACTTGAGATCAGTAAAATCTGCCTCGGCACTATGACGTTTGGCGAGCAAAACACAGAAAAGGACGCCTTTGAACAGCTCGACTTTGCCCTCGATCATGGGGTGAACTTCATCGATACCGCAGAGATGTACCCTGTACCGCCAAGATCGGAAACACAAGGGCTTACCGAGCAATACATCGGTAATTGGTTAGCAAAAAGCGGCAAAAGAGAAAAAGTAGTACTGGCAACAAAAGTGGCAGGCCCTCGCAATGTTCCTCACATTAGAGACAACATGAGCCTTAATCGTCGCCACATCCATACAGCAATTGATGACAGCCTTAATCGTCTACAAACCGATTATGTCGATTTGTACCAACTACATTGGCCGCAGCGTCAAACCAACTGCTTTGGTCAACTCAACTACCCATACCCTGACAAACAAGAAGAAGTCACGTTAATTGAAACGTTGGAAGCGCTTACTGAATTAGTGAATGCAGGTAAAGTGCGCTATATCGGCGTATCCAACGAGACGCCGTGGGGTGTGATGTCGCTACTGCGTTTGGCAGAAAAACACGATCTGCCAAGAATTGTCTCCATTCAAAACCCATATAACTTATTGAACCGCAGCTTCGAAGTTGGCTTGTCTGAAATCAGCCATTACGAAGGCGTTCAGTTACTTGCCTACTCTCCTTTGGCATTTGGCTGCCTGAGTGGTAAATACCTAAACGGGGCAAAACCTGAAGGTGCTCGATGCACTAAGTGGGAGCGTTTTGCGCGCTACTTCACTCCGCAAGGTGTTAAAGCGACCGAAGCTTACGTCAATTTAGCTCAAGAGCATGGTCTAAACCCTGCACAAATGGCGCTCGCGTTTGTCAATCAGCGTCCATTTGTTGCTTCTAACATTATCGGAGCAACAAACCTAGACCAATTAAAAGCCAATATCGACAGTATTGATTTGCAACTTAGCGACGAACTACTTACTGAAATTCAAGCAATAGGTACAACTTACTCGAATCCTTGCCCTTAACAGTAAAGCTCCCTTCAAACGAAAACAGCTGATCTTCAAGATCAGCTGTTTATCCAATGAAGTCATACTTCATATAAAAAGTTAAGCGTGTTGAATGACTCGTTAGCAACTCAGTCAGTCCAACACGCTAACGATTACGTCATTATTCGCGACGTTAAAACTCGACGAAGGTGACGAACTCGACGTTCAACTTTAACTGCATCCGGAACATTGGCACGTGTAGAACGACCATCGCGATCTAAACCAATATCTCTCAATAGATGAACATTCGTCCATGGAATATCATGAGCAGTTCGGCGTATGGTGCGCTGCCATTGCTTTTCTTCGCGTTTAAGGTCTGCTTTCAATAGCAAAGTGGCCAATTGTAGGTAAATAGAGTGACGCATAATATTTTCTCCGATTATCGATGTATTCGACTGGGAAAAATAGTGCGTAAAATTAACAGAAATATTCTGTTGATACTAAGCCGCTACTTTTCCGCAGCCTAGTAATAAATATGATAGGTTACGGATTAATTTTTATCTTGTGAGCCAGTGGTATTGGTATCATCCGATTTAAGGGTTATCGGAGCGATAGGCATACGATCAGCGCAAGCAGTGGTGTTAACAACGTAATGTTTCATCTTGCGCCTCCTAGCTAAAAATTAATCCGTTTATGAAAGGTATAACTCACTGAGTTACGGTTAAATTGTAAGCTTTGATGAATATATATCAAACATTTTTTGCCTTTTTGATTAAAAACAAATCAATACACCGCAATTTAGTTTCATATACTTTTATGTATAACATATTCACCTGAGGAATATATAAATTTGCGGATTTTATAAATCAAACCAAACAAAAAATAAAAAGAGCGGCTCTGTGACCACTCTCTTTTATTGTATTTATTCGCCTATTTGACACAGGGAAAGGCCAACTACATGGCTTGTTCGGAAATCAAGTTATGTTTATTAAGTAGTCGATACATGGTTGCACGCGAAACTCCGAGCTCTTTCGCCGCATTTGAAACTTGACCAGAATGAGATTCCAAAACAACCAGCAACGCATCACGTTCACTCTTCTCTCGGATTGATTTCAAGCTGCGCTTTGAGTCATTACGTTGAGGTAAATCTAAGTGATGCTCTTCAATCATTACGCTGTCGGACATTAATACCGCTCGCTTCACTTGGTTCATCAGCTCACGCACATTTCCAGGCCAGAAATAACGTGTCAGTGCCTTGAATGCATCCTCAGAAAAGCTTTTTGCTTGCGAGTTGTACTCTTTTGAGAACTCTTGTAAGTAGAAACGAGCCAGCAATGCGATGTCACTCGCACGTTCTTTCAAGCTAGGGACATTGATGCGCAGAACGTTGATGTAATGGTAAAGCTCTTCATTGAAGTCACCGTCAATCAAAGCTTTTTCAACATCCGACGAGTTAGCAGCAAGAATACGCACGTTAACCGCTTTTACGCCATCTTTAGTATCAATGGTGCCTTCTTGCAAGAATCTCAGCAGATTCATTTGCTGCTCTTTTGAAATGGTAAGAATGTCATTAAACAACACGGTGCCACCATCTGCTTGTTCAAGCAGGCATGCTTCCATATCTTCATCGGCGTTAATACCAAATACTTCAGCTTGGAAACGTTGTTCATTGAGTGCGCGACAGTTAATTGCCATAAACGGTTTATGAGAGCGTGAAGAGACTTTATGGATGGCCCTAGCAACCGCCTCTTTACCAGTCCCACTTTCCCCAGAAATCAGAATGCTGACGTCCGTTGGACCAATGCGCTTCACTTGATCGCGTAAACGTTTCATCGGGATAGATTCACCGATCAAACCCATATCTAAACTGCTACCAAAACTAGGCCAAACTTTTTTCTCCAACTTAAGCATGCCAAGCTGGTGACCTATTGTGCTTAATAACTGTGCATCTGGGATCGGCGCTGTGAAAAAATCGATACAAAAGTTAACAATGAACTGGCATATGGTGTCAGTGCCAAGCTGAGATTCACGAATAAACGCTAACCAACGTACGTGTTTGTGAGAGCTGACTAAGTTCGCCAAGCCATTCAAGCTGAACTCGTCATGGCTGAGATCAACAATACCGATACATGGACCAATATCTTCTAACAGCGTATTAGCTTTGCGTAAGTCACCGACTTGGTGACACTTCCAGCCCACTTGCTCCAGTACCGATAACCAAGGCTCATAAGTACCGCCAACTACCACAAGCGATCCCGGGATGGAATCCATCTTAAACTGCCCAGCCATTCTCTAACCCTTTTTCTTTTTCATTGTTAATAGAAATTTTGTGCCACAAACTTATCTTTGCGAGCGGGTAACATTATCGAGACTCCGCCCCCTCACGTCTGTCTCAGTATTAAGACTATGCAATAGATTGAGATTTGGCGAATGTTTATTTGCATATCCCATTAAAAGGCAAGTGCAACAACTTGAATTACCTTAACTAAAAGGCAAAAAAAAACCACCCGAAGGTGGTTTTTTTACTCATCCTATCGAATTACGCTTGCGGGCGCATTGCAGGGAATAAGATCACGTCACGGATAGTGTGCGTGTTAGTCAGTAGCATAACCAAACGGTCGATACCGATACCTTGGCCTGCTGTTGGCGGTAGGCCGTGCTCTAGAGCAGTGATGTAGTCTGCATCGTAGAACATTGCTTCGTCGTCACCAGACTCTTTCGCTTCAACCTGTGCTTTAAAGCGTGCATCTTGGTCTTCAGCATCGTTAAGCTCTGAGAAACCGTTCGCTACTTCACGGCCACCGATAAAGAACTCAAAGCGGTCTGTAAAGAACGGGTTATCGTCGCTACGACGAGCCAACGGAGAAATATCTGCTGGGTAACCAGTGATGAACGTAGGCTGCATTAGCTTAGGTTCTGCTGTTTCACCAAAGATCTCTTCAAGAAGCTGACCACATGTCCAGAAAGGTTCTACTTCAACGTGAACAGATTTCGCGATAGAAACCATTAGATCACGGTTTTGTAGGTCTTCTTCTGTTAGCGCTTGGATTTGCGCGTGGTCTGGGTTGTAGTGCTTGATTGCTTCGAACATGCTCATACGAGTGTAAGTACCACCAAACTCAACCGTTTCATCACCGTAAGGCATTGACGTTGAACCTAGAACTTCTTGCGCCACTGAGCTTAGTAGTTCTTCAGTTAGGTCCATCAGATCTTTGTAGTCTGCGTACGCCATGTAGAATTCCATCATTGTGAATTCTGGGTTGTGGCGTGGAGAAAGGCCTTCGTTACGGAAGTTACGGTTGATTTCGAATACGCGATCAAAACCACCAACAACTAGACGCTTCAGGTATAGCTCTGGCGCGATACGTAGGTACATTGGCATGTCTAGTGCGTTGTGGTGCGTGATAAATGGACGCGCACTCGCACCGCCAGGGATAACATGCATCATTGGCGTTTCAACTTCCATGAACTGCTTAGAGATCATGAAGTTGCGGATTGCAGACATTACTTTAGAACGTACTACAAACGCTTGACGAGAGTCTTCGTTAACGATCAGGTCAACGTAACGTTGGCGGTAACGCATCTCTTGGTCAGTTAGACCGTGGAACTTCTCTGGAAGTGGACGTAGTGCTTTGGTTAGCAACTCGTACTCTTCCATGTTCACGTATAGGTCACCTTTACCAGACTTATGAAGTGCACCTTTAACACCGATGATGTCACCGATATCTAGACCTTGGTATTTTTCTTTAAGTACTTTTTGAACCGCTTTGTCAGCATAAGCTTGGATACGGCCAGAAGTTTCTTGAATTACCAAGAATGGACCACGTTTAGCCATGATACGGCCTGCGATTGCTACTACGTGGTTAAGCTCTTCTAGCTCTTCCTTCGTCTTTTCACCGAACTCTTTCTGAAGGTCGCCCGCTAGTGCGTCACGACGGAAGTCGTTTGGATGGCCGTTCGCTTTGCAGCTCTTTCGGATTGCATCCAGTTTAGCGCGGCGTTCAGCAATCAGCTTATTTTCTTCTAGTACAGTTTCGTTTTGAACAGCATCAGTCATTTTCGATGTATCCTGTTTTTGTCGGTGAAAAGCTTTATAGACCTGATTTCAGGCTAGCTTCAATAAATTTGTCCAGATCGCCATCAAGAACCGCTTGAGTATTACGGTTTTCAATGCCCGTACGGAGGTCCTTAATACGTGAGTCATCCAATACGTAAGAACGGATCTGGCTACCCCAGCCAATGTCAGACTTAGCGTCTTCATTAGCTTGTTTTTCCGCATTTTGCTTTTGCAATTCAAGCTCAAATAGCTTCGCTCGAAGCTGTTTCATTGCCTGATCTTTGTTCTTATGTTGAGAACGGTCATTCTGACACTGAACCACTGTGTTCGTAGGTACGTGCGTAATACGTACCGCAGATTCTGTGGTGTTTACGTGCTGACCACCTGCGCCTGACGCACGGTAAACGTCAATACGTAGGTCGGAAGGATTAATGTCGATGTCGATGTTTTCATCAATCTCTGGATAGATGAACGCAGAAGCAAATGACGTATGGCGACGACCGCCTGAATCGAACGGAGATTTACGAACAAGACGATGAACGCCCGTTTCAGTACGTAACCAACCGTACGCATATTCACCAGAGATGCGAACTGTTGCCGACTTAAGACCCGCGACTTCACCTTCAGAGACTTCAATCACTTCAGCTTTGAAGCCCTTCGCTTCTGCCCAACGTAGGTACATACGCAGCAGCATGTTAGTCCAGTCTTGTGCTTCTGTACCACCAGAGCCAGCTTGCAAATCGATGTAACAATCAGAGCTATCGTGGTCGCCAGAGAACATACGACGGAATTCAAGCTTTTCTAGCTTCTCTTCCAACTCAGCAAGTTCTGGTTCAATTTCGTCAAATGTTTCTTGATCTTCTTCTTCTACAGCCAGCTCAAGAAGACCTTCTACATCTTCCACACCTTGCTCTAGTTGATCAATGGTTTCAACAACCGCTTCTAGTGATGCACGCTCTTTACCCAGTGCTTGCGCACGCTCAGGTTCGTTCCATACATCTGGTTGTTCAAGTTCTGCGTTGACTTCTTCTAGACGCTCTTTCTTCGCGTCATAATCAAAGATACCCCCTCAGGACATTTGTGCGCTGAGACACGTCCTGCAGACGGTTTTTAATTGGATTGATTTCAAACATGTTTACTCAACATTTTAGAATAGAATTTAACCGAGAAATTCTACTGAAAAATGTGACCGAGATACAGGAAAATTTCGGATGAGAAATCAGATTGCGGTGAGAGAGAGCACGGTCATAAAATTTTACACCCACTTAGGGGCAACCGTACTCTATAAGAAAGGTTAATCTAGGTATTACTTAGCTTCGATATGATCGATCATCAATTGCAATGATTGATTACCACGAAATTCATTCACATCCAGCTTATACGCGAGACGTACTGTTTTAACCGATGCATCTGGCCATCGGCGTAGATCAACATTGAATGCAATGCCGTCGATCATCACATTGGTAGGGTGACCTTTATAAAGCGGCTCTAACATCAATTTAAGATGCTTCTCACCCACCAGCTTTTGATGCAGTACTTTAAACTCACCATCAAAGATTGGCTCTGGGAAAGCTTGTCCAAAAGGGCCACCCGATCGCAGCTGTTCAGCAACATGCATAGAGAACTCTTCCGGCTTAAGTTCACCATCTGACATGATCACGCCTTTTAGCGCCGCTTCATCGAGTTCCTTTTTTACCACTTCATCAAACAAACGACTGAAACGCTCAAAATCCTGCTCTTTAATCGTTAAGCCTGCTGCCATAGCGTGTCCACCAAACTTGATGATCAAACCCGGGTTTTGTGTGTCGATGAAATCCAACGCATCGCGCATGTGTAGCCCCGGAATAGAACGACACGAGCCTTTAATCGTCCCTTCTCCGCCATCAGCAAATGCAATGACTGGACGGTGAAACTTCTCTTTAATACGCGAAGCCAAAATACCAATCACACCTTGATGCCAATCACGTTGGAACAAGGCTAGGCCATAAGGAAGCTCATTGCCTTCACCAAACTGAAGGCGCTCACAGAAAGCCATCGCTTCTTGCTTCATGCCTTCTTCAATCTCTTTACGAGTTTGGTTCAAGCCATCCAATTCACTTGCCATGCGACGAGCAGCGTGGATGTTGTTACACATCAGCAGTTCAACACCGAAAGACATGTCATCAAGACGGCCTGCTGCGTTAATACGTGGACCTAAAGCAAAGCCAAAGTCAGACGCAACTAAACGACGCGCATCGCGCTTCGCGACCTCAATTAATGCCTGGATGCCGGGACGCGCTTTGCCCGCACGAATACGTTGCAAGCCTTGGTGTACAAGAATGCGGTTGTTTTCATCCAATGGAACGACGTCGGCGACGGTACCCAGTGCAACAAGGTCAATCAGTTCCATCAACTTGGGCTCTTGCATCCCCTGTTCTGCAAACCAATTGTGTTTTCGCATATGAACGCATAGTGCCATCATGAGATAAAACGCGACCCCTACACCCGCAAGCGCTTTAGATGGAAAGCTACAGCTCTCAAGGTTTGGGTTCACCATTGCATCCACATCAGGCAACACTTGTCCTGGCAAGTGGTGATCGGTAACAAGCACGGTAATGCCATTTTCTTTTGCGTAACGCACGCCTTCGATTGATGAGACGCCGTTATCCACCGTCATGATCATCTCAGCGCCAAGCTCTAAGGCTTGGTCAACGACTTCTGGGCTTAACCCATAACCGTCTTCAAAACGATTTGGCACTAGGTAATCCACATTGTGACTACCAAGCATGCGCAGCGCGAGTACTGATAATGCTGAGCTTGTCGCGCCATCAGCGTCAAAATCACCGACAACGATGATGCGTTTTTGTTCTTTTATCCCCTGAAACAAAAGATCGACAGCTTGCTCAATCCCCCCGAGTTTTTGATATGAATGCAACCCACGGGCCGACGTTTCTAATTGTGAAAGATCCGTTATCCCACGGTTGATGTAGATACGTTTAAGAATCGGAGGAATGGAATCAGGAAGAAGGGAAAGATCAGGTTCAGGACGTCGTTGAATTTCTATCATGCTTAAAAGAGCCGACAACTTTGCCGACTCTGCTCCTAATGGATTATAGTTGCTTTAAACGTTTCAATAGCTCTGCAGGTGGTAGGTAGCCACCAACCATTTCGCCATTCGGTAAGAAGATTGCTGGCGTACCAGAAATACCCAATTGGCGACCTAGATTGTAATGCGCCTGGATGGTTTCTTTACACTGTTTCAGGTCTTTCGCAGGGTTATCAAATGTACGATTCACTTTCGCGTTGTGCATTGCCGACGCCGGATCTTCAGCACACCAAATCGTTGCCATTTGTTCTGCCACAGGGCCAGTTGCACCTTGGCGAGGGTAAGCCATGTAACGCACTGTAATACCTAGATCATTATAGCCTTGCATTTGGCTATGCAGACGCACACAGTAACCACATGTGATATCGGTGAATACGGTCACAACGTACTTTTCATCGTCGGCTTTGTATTCGATCATGCTATCGGAGAACTGCGCAATTTTCTCGGCGTTAAGCGGCGCTTGACGCTCTGCTATGACATCTTTGTAACTGCCATCATCATTAATGGCATAAAGCGTACCGGCGATAAAATGGCTACCATCATTTGAAGCAAACAGGATCCCGCCATTGGTTTGAATTTCCAATAAGCCAGCGACGTCTGATGGTTGAATATCAACGATAGATAAACCAAGCTTTGAGAACTTAGTTTTTAATGCTGCTTCATCAAAGCCGCTTTGTGCAGCTGGCGCCACTTGTTGCGCAGGAGTCTCCGTTTGAGCCTGACTTTCTTCTGCACCACAAGCGGTAACAAAAAATGGTAAAGTCAGCAGAGTTAGTCGGCGTAATACGCTCATGAAATTCACCTTAATGTAAAATCGTTTTTCCAAGAGGACATGGATGAATCTAACCATTGTTATGCTCTTGGGTGGTGTTGACTGTGGATCTGCTTCAATCGTTCAGTCGCCACGTGAGTATAAATTTGCGTGGTCGATAAGTCACTATGTCCTAAAAGCATCTGTACGACCCTGAGATCTGCGCCATAGTTCAATAAATGCGTGGCAAAGGCATGACGCAGTACGTGCGGCGACAGCTGATCAGTATCAATCCCTGCTATCAAAGCATAGTATTTAATACGGTGCCAAAACGTCTGACGAGTCATCTGTCTTGCGCGTTTACTAGGAAAAACAATATCAGATGATGTATCACCAAGTAACGCAGGGCGCCCTTGTTGAATGAACGTCTCGATCCAATCGACCGCGTTTTCCCCCATAGGAACCAGGCGTTCTTTACCACCTTTACCAGTCACGCGCACCACCCCTTGGCGCAAGCTAACATTTTCCATGGTCAAACTGACGAGCTCTGTCACACGCAACCCTGTCGCGTAGAGTAGCTCTAGCATCGCTTTATCGCGCAATTCTATAGGGTCATTCGGGTCTGGCGCTTCGAGCAACGCGTCCACTTGCTCTTCACTAATATCTTTGGGTAAACGTTGTGGCAGTTTAGGGCTAACCAAGAGCGCACTCGGGTCATCAGCGCGCACCTTCTCACGATGCAGGTATTGAAATAAACGACGAATAGCCGACAACATACGCGCACGGGACGTCTGTTTGTAATCTAAGTCTACAAGGTGGCTTTGATATTCTTGCAAGCCAGACAAACTGATAAAATCAAGACGGTATCGATGTTTTTCCATCCACACGAGCAGCTTCATTAAATCGTTTCGGTAGGAAGCCAACGTGTTCTCTGATAGACCACGCTCCATCCACATCGCATCTAAGAATTGCTCAACAAGCGAAAAATCTTGTTGATTGACAGGCTGTTGTGCCGTCATGAATGCTTCCTTATCTGTTTATATTTACAGTATTTAGATTAAAGCACCTGCCAATCCAATACCATAAAAAATCATCCCACATAGGATATTCGCTGCAATCTTCCTCAATTTATGGTTAGAATCTTCCACAACAGCAACACAAATAACGACGAATATAATGAAAATCGGACTCTTTTACGGCTCAACGACCTGCTACACCGAAATGGCAGCAGAGAAAATTCGTACCCTTATTGGTGAAGACCTTGTCGACATTCACAATGTGAAAGAGACACCGTTATCACTAATGGCGGACTACGACTTATTACTCCTTGGCATCTCAACTTGGGATTTTGGTGAAATTCAAGAAGATTGGAACGCGATTTGGCAAGACATCGCGACCACACCACTGAAAGGCAAAGTTGTAGCGCTGTTTGGTCTGGGTGACCAAGAAGGTTACGGAGAGTGGTATTTAGATGCGATGGGCTTACTTCACGATGAATTGCAAGCCACAGGCGCAACCTTTATCGGTTACTGGCCAAATGAAGGCTACGAATTTGAAGCATCGAAAGCATTGATCGAAGATGGCAGCAAGTTTGTTGGACTTGCGTTAGATGAAGACTCACAGTACGAACTGAGTGATGAACGCATCGAAAAATGGTGTGAACAAGTTCTTGTGGAATTCCACGACACGCTTTAATAGCGCAAACACGTCATCATTAAAAAGTAAAAAGCCCGATGAAGTAATTCATCGGGCTTTTTATTATCTTGATAACGCGAAGTGATTACGCGGTTTCTTGTGCTAGCTCTGGGCGAGGTTTCGCGATGAAGAACATGCACACGATAGCCGCAAATGTTGGAAGCACCCAGCCCATGCCGACTTCGAATAATGGCAACATGTTAAACGCAGAAACATCAATACCCGATACTTTTGCCGCATCAACCAACGCAAACAGCAGAGATACAAGCAGTACTGCACGGTAAGCAAAGCGTGGATTCGGCAGTTTGCTGCGCACAAATGTTAGTGCAACCAACGCAATCGCCACAGGGTACAGCGCAAACAATACTGGCACTGACAGAGAAATCAGCTGCGCAAGACCAACGTTTGCAACCAATGCACAAACAGAACCATTAATCAGTACCCATTGCTTGTATGACAGTGGTGTTTTCGAGCTGAAGAAATCTGAACACGCAGAAATCAAGCCAATCGCGGTTGTCAGACACGCTAGCAATACGATGACAGACAGAACGATTTGACCGTATGGACCAAACAACGCTTGAACGTATTGGCTAAGCACTAGGCCACCATTATCAGCACCAGCAGCAACCGTTGCACTCGTCGCACCTAAGTAAAATAGTGAGATGTAAACAAACGCAAGACCAGCAGCAGCAATACAACCTGCATAGATCAGATATTTAGTAGTTGCAGAGCGCTCAGTAATGCCTTTACCGCGCAGTGCATCAACCATCAGCATACCAAACATCAATGACGCGAACGTATCCATTGTGTTGTAGCCTTCTAAGAAGCCTTTGGTCAGAGGCTGCGTTAGGTATTCACCGTGCGCGCCAATCATATCGCCCTGAGGATCAAGGAAGACAGCGACAGCAAGAATGATCAAACCAACGAACAATGCTGGTGTCAGTACTTTACCGATAAGATCGATCAAACGGCCTTGGAACCATGAGAACATCATCGCTGCGATAAAGAAGATCACTGAGAACGCTGTCAGATGCGTTTGTGATGCCTCAAGGAAGAAAGGTTTCACCGCCATCTCGTAAGCCACTAGGCCAGTACGAGGCGCTGCAAACGCAGGACCAATGATGATGAAAATCAGTGCAGCCATAAGAACTGCCGCTTTTTTCGGAAGGTCTTGCGTTAAGTGATCCCAAGAACCACCAGCAACAGCAATAGCAACGATAGTAATAAGAGGTAGACCTACCGCTGTCAGCAAGAAACCAAACATAGCTGGCATTAAGTTTTCACCCGCTAACTGACCCGCTAGAGGTGGAAAGATAATATTGCCCGCACCTAAAAAGAACGCAAATAGCATAAAGCCTACTGCGATAATATCTGTTAGTTTTAACGTCTGCTTCACAGATAACCCTTGTCTTTTAATTAATGAATGTTGTGTATGCTTAGACCACTTTTTGTATACCTAAAGTCAATAAGTACACGTGGTTCAATCTATAAAATTTTCGCCGCATAATGACGAAAGACTCATCATTTGGCAACCTTTAAGAAAAAAACACCATATTAATTTAGTTTTCAAACTTAAAAGCAGTGGATATAACCAGATCCAAATAACAGACCAGTTCTTTATCTCGATCAATTAACAATACAATTTAATAACCAACAAAACAACAATCTATACAATTAATAAACAATAGAGTAATCCACTTAATTATTGAGCAAATATAAAACAATCATGAAGAACAAAAAACTGAAAACTAAAGGCTTCAATTTTAAGCAATTTTGTATTGAGGGCGGCGAGAGTGGTATGCCAGTCAGCACAGATGGGGTAATGCTTGGTGCTTGGATTCAAAGCCCTAACGACGCTAAAATTCTCGATATTGGCACTGGCACTGGCCTGCTTGCCCTGATGTGTGCTCAACGCTTTACAGAAGCTCAAATAACCGCGGTCGATATCGAATTAACAGCCGTTGCTGCCGCGCAAAAAAATATGGCCCAGTCTCCTTGGTCAGATCGTGTAAGTGTGCACCACACCGACATACTGCACTTTACGCCGACACATCCATTTCAACGCATCATTTGTAATCCGCCCTACTTCAACAGCGGCGAACAATCGAAACACAGTCAACGTGCAACCGCGAGGCACACTGATACGCTAGGCCATAACACATTGCTACAGCGTTGCTATCATTTGCTTGATGACGAAGGGAGGGCTAGTTTTGTGTTGCCAATCACCGAAGGCGAGCAGTTCATTGAGCTAGCATTAAACCAAGGTTGGTATCTATCGCGGATCTGTCGTGTGCAACCATCAGAAAAGAAACCAGTACACCGACTGTTATTTGAACTATCAAAACGACCTTGCGATTCGCAAACGTCACATTTAATTATCCGTTCAAATGACGGCTATAGTGATGATTTCATCCAGTTAACTCGCGAGTTTTATCTTAAGATGTGAAATAACATGTGATCCTTATCACCAATCACTTTATAATGTGCGACCTTTTTGTATTCTATGCTGTTGTGGCGAACCATTAACCAAGCTTTGCTTGTGGAGAACTCATTGTGATCAGAACCTTTGCTGAACTTGATCTAGACCAAAACCTACTTGAAGCCATTGAAGAGATGGGTTACGAACGCCCAACAAAAATTCAGGCAGAAGCGATTCCACAAGCGTTGGACGGTCGTGACATTCTAGCGTCAGCGCCAACAGGAACTGGTAAAACGGCCGCCTTCGTCCTGCCAGCATTGCAATACTTGCAAGACTTCCCTCGTCGTAAGCCTGGACCTGCGCGTATTTTGATCCTAACGCCTACTCGCGAACTGGCGATGCAAATTGCCGATCAAGCACGTGCTTTGGCAAAAAATACCAAACTCAACATTTTCACCATCACTGGTGGTGTTCAGTACCAAGAGCACGCCGACATCCTTGCAACAACGCAAGACATTGTGGTTGCGACACCTGGCCGTTTAAAAGAATACATTGATGCAGAACGTTTTGATTGTCGTGCAATCGAATGGTTAATCCTTGATGAAGCAGACCGTATGCTAGATATGGGTTTTGCTCCTACTGTCGATCGCCTATCTAACGAATGTCGCTGGCGTAAGCAAACCCTTCTGTTTTCAGCAACGTTAGAAGGGAAAGGCGTAGAAGGCTTTACCGCTGATCTGTTGAATGACCCTGCAGAGATCGACGCAAAATCACCGCTGCGTGAGCGTAAGAAAATTGCTCAGTGGTACCACCGAGCTGATGATGCTGAACACAAACTAGAATTACTAAAACACATTATTACTCAGCAAGCTGAGCGCACTATCGTCTTTTTAAAGACTCGTGAGCGTTTGGCTGAGCTACGAGCGCAGCTTGAAAGCGCACAGATTCCATGTTCTTGGATTCAAGGTGAAATGCCGCAAGATCGTCGTAACAATGCGATTTCTCGCTTCCGCGATGGAACTGTGAATGTGCTGCTCGCGACGGACGTTGCTGCGCGTGGTATCGATCTTCCGGATGTATCACACGTTATCAACTACGATATGCCGCGCACGGCTGATGTTTACCTTCACCGTATCGGCCGTACGGCTCGCGCAGGTAAGAAAGGTAACGCTATCTCAATCGTAGAAGCACACGACCAACCAATGATGGATCGCGTTGCACGTTACGTGAAAGAAGACATCAAAGAGCGTTTCGTGAAAGAGATGCGTCCTAAACACAAAAAGCCTGTGTTTAAGAAGAAAAAGAAAAAAGACGACAAGAAAAAAGTAGCGAAAAAGAAAACCGCTAAGAAGAAGTAATCTTGTTGGGGCCAAGTAGCTCAAGCTAGAAAATAACAAAGGGTTGGCAATGCCAACCCTTTTTCGTTTGTGCTGATAGAGATTAACGTCGATTACGTCTCAATCAGCTTTATTTTTGCTCTTCGCGTTTAAATACTAACTCTGTTGGCGTCGATTCATCTTCCACAAAGTAGTAACCCGCCGTATCAAACTTAGTCAGGTCTGCCACGCTCTCAACACGGTTTTCAATGATGTAACGCGCCATCATACCGCGCGCTTTCTTCGCGTAAAAACTGATGACCTTGTATTGACCATTCTTACAATCTTTGAATACTGGCGTGATCACTTGCGCATCTAAATTCTTTGACTTAACCGCTTTAAAGTATTCATTTGATGCAAGGTTGATAAGGACATTATCACCTTGAGCAGAAATCGCTTCGTTAAGCTTGTCCGTAATAACGTTGCCCCAAAACTGGTACAAGTTCGTACCCTTGTCGTTTGCAAGCTTGGTACCCATTTCAAGACGGTATGGCTGCATCAAATCAAGTGGTTTTAGTAAACCATAGAGACCCGATAGCATACGCAGATGATCTTGAGCATATTCAAAGTCCGCTTCAGATAAACTTTCGGCGTCTAGCCCTGTGTAAACGTCACCTTTAAATGCAAGAATGGCTTGTCGTGAGTTTTCCGTGGTAAACGTTTCACTCCACTCTTGAAATCGGCCCACATTTAAATCGGCAATCTTGTCGCTCACTTTCATTAAAGAGGCAACATCAGCAGGAGTCAGTTTGCGGCATACATCGATAAGCTCTTTTGAGTATTCGACCAACTCAGGTTGAGTAAATTTTTCTGTCGCTAACGGAGACTCGTAATCAAGAGTCTTCGCTGGAGAAACTACGATAAGCATGACTTTCCCTTCTCTAATTTTGTTTTTAATAGGGTACAAAAAAAGCCATGCATTGTCTGCATGGCTTTTTACATCGTACTAATAGCTTTCAACTATGAGTGATAGCTCACTTAGTCTTTTTTATCGTTGTACCAAATGCCTTCTTCAAGCTGAGATTTCAGCTCTGGGAAATCATTCGCATCAAATGTTGGCACTTTGCCTTCACCAAGCTGGCGGTTGTAATCTTTGGCCAGTTTAATCACGATGCCAGATAGCAAGATGATAGCCACTAAGTTAACTATCGCCATCAGACCCATAGAGACATCAGCAAGCGACCATACGACTGGTAACGAAGCTAGTGCACCAAACATCACCATACCAAGAACAATAACGCGGAAAATGCTTAAGCCCGCTTTATGATTGTGCTCTAGGAAGATTAAGTTCGTTTCAGCATACGAGTAGTTTGCAATGATTGAAGTAAACGCAAAGAAGAAGATTGCCACAGCAACAAAGATGCCGCCCCAATCGCCAACTTGTGAGCTCAATGCACGCTGAGTTAGCTCGATACCCGTCACTTCTGTTGCTTGACCGACATACTCACCAGACATCAGGATGATAGCCACTGTTGCAGAACAGATAACGATCGTATCCATGAACACGCCTAGCATCTGTACGTAACCTTGAGACGCTGGGTGTGGTGGGTAAGGTGTTGCTGAAGCTGCCGCGTTAGGTGCAGAACCCATACCTGCTTCATTCGAGAATAGACCGCGCTTGATACCGTTAATCATTGCCTGTGCAATTGCGTAGCCAAGACCACCTGCTGCTGCTTCTTGCAGACCAAATGCACTCTTAAAGATAAGCATCAATACATCAGGTAATTTCTCTAGGTTAGAGAACATGATGAACAGCGCTAGGGCTAGATAAAGTAGTGCCATGATCGGAACGATCATCTCAGCTACTCTTGCGATACGCTTGATGCCACCGAAAATAACAATTGCAGACAGTAAAACAACGGCAATACCAACATACAGGTTATTCCAACCAAATGCGTTGCTCATTGCATTGGCAATTGAGTTAGCTTGTACGGCGTTGAATACCAAACCAAAAGCGATGATTAGGAAAACTGAGAACAACACGCCCATCCAACGCATGCCCAAGCCTTTTTCCATGTAGTAGGCAGGGCCACCACGGTAGTTGCCATCATCATCTTTGGTTTTGTATAGCTGCGCCAGTGTGCTCTCAGCAAACGATGTTGCCATACCAAGCATTGCAATCAGCCACATCCAGAAGATCGCACCAGGACCACCCGCAGTCAATGCAACTGCAACGCCCGCCATGTTACCTGTACCAACACGTGCAGCAAGACTAGTACAAAGCGCTTGGAAAGAGGAAATACCAGCTTTGTCTGCTTTACGACTGTTCTTAAGAACAGAGAACATGTGGCCGAAATGGCGGAACTGAATGAACCCTAATCGAACGGTGAAGTAAATACCAACACCAACAAGAAGATAAACCAGAATCGAGCCCCAGAGGAGATCGTTCATCAAATTGATTAAGTCTGTCATGTGTACCTCAAAGTGAGTTGCGCCAGTCTATGCGTCCTAGCCATCCACCAAATTGCCTGCTAAGTGTCAAAGTGTGCTTAGCTTTTTAAGTAATGTTTATGGGCAATCTAGAATCGTAAACGTCGCTTCATGCATCCATTTTACGTACCAGCGTATTTTTTGACGGGCGGATAATGCAACCTAGGAGCGCAAAAATCAATATGCAACAACAAGAATAACATTGTTATTTTTCACTATAAAGTCACCAAAAAATAACATAAATAGAAGACTTAACACTCAAACTGCGCAACATTTCAATTACCAAACGCCAACATAAATAATTATTCTTCATTAAATGGAATGGTAAACCGTATAAACAAGAACAAGCTAGTATTCACAAGGTGTTACATAAATTTACGCTAGTGACTTACCATCTAATTGAACACTATTTCATCAAACTGATTTTATGCAACTTTAACCTTTGCGCAGTGCACCCATTCATCAAATCGAATTAACATAGAAAATCTCTCTATTTAATCGTTTTCTTGAGATCGTTTGTGCATTTTTTATCCACATAGTTGCAATAAAAAGTGTGATTTTGAGAATATTTTTGCACGAAAATGTCATGCTACCGACACAAATGCGAAATATATCATGGTTATTCTCACGGCTATTGTGGTACTTAAAAAACTCCACAAGGACTGGTTACAACAGTTTAGCTTAAGAAAGGTAAAGGTGGCTTATGGAAGGCTTTCAACTAGATGACATTTTTAATCTGGATACTACCTCAACAACCAAATCTCGTGCCAAACCAGTAAAGCGAAAGTGGCGTGAAATAGAAGAGATGAACGACAGACGCAATTTGCTTAAAGAGCTGCGCGAACTTGATGTCTGTACCGATTATAACTTGGAAGACATTAAACTCTAATTCAAACAAAAGGCACCTTACAGGTGCCTTTTGTTTTTTGTTTACAGTGACCGTAAACACCGTGAGTTTAGTACCAAGGTTTAAGTATGAATACCATTATTACTCAATGAGAATCTTCCGTACTTTTTGCCGAAAAATATGCACACGAAATTTTCGGTTGATTCCCAATAAATAAGAAATATATCTCACAAACCCGAGATACGACTTTCGCTCGCTCAGGTTTCATCATTCAGGCTTAAACATACTCAGTATCACTTTGACGAACACGTTCGGCCAACTGTTTATAACGATCAGCAATCGTGTCACCAAACACAGGATCATCCTCACTGACGCTCCATAAGCTCTCGACATGCTGCCAATCTTCTGTGGTAAATAACTCTTCAATGAGAGGCAAAATTTTTCGCTCTTCTAGCTCCAAGTGGTGCCTTTGCGATTCGATGAAATCTTCTAGGTGAGCGACAAACATGTCTTGTGGCACAACAGCATCCTGAAGGATCATCTCTATCACGGATGAAAACTCTCTGGTTTTACTCGCTAACTCTAGATGCTCTTTCTCTAAATTTTCCATGGTTTGTTGCTTACCATAGTGTTCAAGAAAGTGGTGATAGAGGATATCTTCTTTCGGGTGGTGTACTTTCTCCGAATGATTAGAGAGGTAATCAACAATCTCGCTTACTAACGCATAGTTGATTACACGTTCTTTTTTTATCTCATTGAGCTTATGGCGCAGTATCGCCAACAGACGAACCATATAACCATGTTCGCGTCGAATTCTTTCGATCATCATAGCGTCTCTCCTTAACACCTACTTTTAGTAAGTGTACATGAGAAATTTACTATCAGCCTCGAGCGTGCTCAAAAAAACAGCGATCATAGCATCCATGATCGCTGTCTCTTCATTTATACCGTTAATGGCAAATGCCAGTTAATTGGTGCTTTTTCTTGTGATGTAAGCAACTGGTTTGCTTGAGAGAAATGCTTACAACCGAAAAAGCCTCGATGTGCCGATAACGGCGATGGATGCGGTGCTGCCAAGACATGGTGTTTATTGCGATCGATAAAGCGCCCTTTCTTCTGCGCGTGTGACCCCCACAGCAAGAACACTACACCTTCTTGATGCTGATTAATGGCTTCAATAACTCGATCAGTAAACGTTTCCCAACCTGTCTTTGAATGTGAATGCGCTTTACCTTGCTCCACCGTTAATACCGTATTGAGTAACAATACGCCTTGCTCAGCCCAGCTTTGCAAAAAACCATGCTGAGGGATTTGGAAACCTTCAATATCTTGCGCCAGCTCTTTATACATATTAACCAGTGACGGTGGCGTTTTAATGCCAGGAAGTACAGAGAAACACAGGCCATGCGCCTGATTTGGGCCGTGGTATGGGTCTTGTCCTAGAATCACGACCTTAACGTCTTTGAACTCGGTAAAACGAAACGCGTTAAAGACATCTTTTGCGGGAGGAAAAATAGCTTTGCCTGCGGCGCGTTCGGCTTCAACAAAATTCAAGGTGTCTACAAAGTAGCTCTGCTTTTTCTCTTCGCCGATCACATCGTGCCAAGTGGGTGACTGATTCATGGAAAGTTCCTGTCCTAAATTTTGCTTCTATTCTAACGAGCGAAACTCAAACAAACAAAAACTTACCACGAACTTGAGACAAGTAATAAAAGACTAATGCTTCTGTGGCGTTCGAAAGTGCCCCTGTCCGGTAATGTGACGATTAGGCATCGGTAAGCGAAGCACGCGACGAGTATAAGCATAAGGAGTAAAAGAGAGTGGTCGAGACATGTTGGCATCCTTCTTTGCTAATTCAGAGATTGATGTTCAATGACTAAGAAAGAAAGGTGCCAACTTTGTGGTTACGCCATTAACTGTCAATGGCCGCTAAATGGAATTGACGCAACGTGTTGATCTCTTGCTGCCAAATATCTGGATCAATTGTTTCTAAAATCAGAGGGATACCATCAAAACGAGGGTCTTTCGCGATGTACTCAAAGCAATCCCACCCGATCTCTCCTTTACCAAGAGAATGGTGGCGATCTACTTTGCTGGCAAACTCTACTTTTGAATCATTTAGATGCATTGCTCTTAAATAGTGCATACCTACGATACGGTCGAACTCTGCAAAGGTGCGCTCGCAATCTTCTTTTGTACGTAAGTCATAACCAGCCGTAAAGGTATGGCAGGTATCAATACAAACGCCGACACGATCTTTATCTTCCACTTGCTCGATGATTTCAGCTAGGTGCTCAAACTTCCAGCCTAAGTTAGTGCCTTGACCTGCCGTATTCTCGATAACAGCGATCACATTCGGCACCGCTTTATGCGCAAGATTGATCGACTCGGCGATCGTCGCGAGACACTCCTGTTCAGAGACTTTCTTTAGGTGACTACCCGGATGGAAGTTAAGCAAAGTCAGCCCCAACTGATTACAACGCTCCATTTCATCAATAAATGCCGCGCGGGATTTATTCAGCTTTTCTTCTTCCGGCGCACCCAAGTTAATCAGATAAGAATCATGGGGAAGAATATGTTCTGCTCCGAAACCCAGCATTTTACAGTTCGCTTTAAACGCACTGATGGTTTTTGCTTCTAAAGGCTTCGCCACCCACTGGCGTTGGTTTTTTGTAAATAGTGCGAATGCATTCGCGCCAATTTCACGAGCTCTCAACGGAGCTTGATCGACCCCACCAGCAGCAGAGACATGTGCACCAATGAGTTTATTCCCAAGCTTGTTTTTCATGTTTGTCATTTAATCACTTTAGACTTTCAGTATTGCTACCTAAATACAGATAGTTGCGTTAACCAGTTTAAACTTTAATCTCAATTTGTAGTAAATTTACAACAAAACCAGTTATTAAATATTTTTTATATTATCAAATAAATTGTAATTGGTTTGTTTTCAAAGGTTTTATTGATTTAACTCAATAAAATCACCTTAATAAAAATAATGTTTTTGGTTGTTTTTTGACTTAAATCAATATTAAAATAGTGGATATTAGCTATATAATACTCAGCTCAACGAAAATTCGAAAATTAACACCAATAATCACCACGTAAGTGGTCTAGGAGATAGTGATGATCCAAGGTATCCAAATTACAAAAGCGGCAAACGACGACCTACTAAACTCTATCTGGCTATTAGATAGCGAAAAAAATGAAGCTCGTTGTGTTGCTGCAACTGCTGGCTACGAAGCAGACCAAGTTATCGCAATCAGCGACCTAGGTGAATACGAAAGCCGTGAAGTTGCAATCGAAACTGCTCCTCGTATCGAAGGCGGCCAACACCTAAACGTGAACGTGCTTAAACGCGAAACACTAGAAGATGCAGTTGCACACCCAGAGAAATACCCACAACTAACTATTCGTGTTTCTGGTTACGCAGTACGTTTTAACTCGCTAACTCCAGAGCAACAACGTGATGTAATCGCTCGTACTTTTACTGAGACTCTATAATCTCTCAGTAAACTAGCTCGCTAGAATTTAAAAAGCTTGGTCAGCAATGACCAAGCTTTTTTGTTTCAGAATCCTTCTAACCCCTTTCTATAATGGAAAGCAACTCTCCTCTAAGGTGCATTTCTTTGCGAAGGATCTTTCTGAAACGCTTGCGCTACAGAGGTTGGATCAAGCCTATCTCTTTGCAGTGACGCCCCTTCTGCCCACCAAATCAATTGATGCATCGTGCGATTCATATAGTTGTCCCACTGCGTCTGCTCCGACTCATCCGCAGCAACGCCCTGTTCATCAAAGACTTCTTGCGCTTTCGGAATGTGGATCATCGCAGAGACAGGTAGACATCCAAGTTCAGATAAGAAGGTACGCATCGACACTGCAGCACGAGCGCCACCCCATTGCCCTGCAGAGTAGGTCACGATAGCACTCGGCTTGTAAGAAAACAGCGAACTGCCGAAATGGTTAAGCATGTTCGCCAAAGCAGGACTCATCGAATGGTTATATTCCGGGCTAACCATCACATACCCATCCGCATGTTTGATTTTGTCTGCTAGCTCACTTAGGTGCTGCGGAACTTTAGAGCGGTGATAAGCAAACTCGGGCTTAAACACATCACCAAAGTCGTAATTCAAAGGGTCGATGATTTCGACCGTATGTTGCGAATGTTGACTCGCGATGAGTTTTTCACACGCTTTACTGACTCGCATTCCTAAACGGGCTGGTCGTGGTGGCGTGCTGTCTCTCACTGAGCCAAGAAAAATCAAAAAATGCATGCTTCTCTTTCCATCTCATTTAGTTAAGTTCGTTTCTCAATCATAAAGAGAGTCACAACTTACCGACAATAAAAAAGGTGAATGATTACTCATTCACCTCTCGTTATTTCTGTTTTTGATACTTACTATACTTTGAAGCTTACTGCACGCGGCGCAGTACTTGTTTCAATGCGTCAAAGTCTGCGTCGAGCTCTTCCGATAGCAGCTCCATCGCAGCGTGCTTCGCTAGTGGCGCAGGAAGCTCGATATCGGATTCTAGAATATCATCCACGACTTCTTTGAACTTCGCAGGGTGAGCAGTACATAGGAACAGACCGGTTTCACCGTCTTGCAATTGTTCTTCAAGAACGCGGTAAGCAATCGCACCGTGCGGTTCGCATAGATAGCCTAGAGCATGTAAGTCTTTCACTGACTGTGCGCTTTGCTCATCAGATACTGCACCTTTACCTAACGTCTCCAAGCCCCACTCTTTCACACGGCACAGCTCTTCGATACGAGGCCAGTTGTTTGGTTGGCTCACGTCCATCGCGTTCGATGTTGTTGCGACTGTTGGTTTTGGCTCCCACTTACCTGTTTCTAGGTAGCGAGGAACCGTGTCATTGGCATTAGTTGCAGCGATAAAGCGTTTGATAGGCAAGCCCAACGCTTTTGCCAATAGACCAGCAGTTAGGTTACCGAAGTTACCGCTTGGTACTGATACCACTAGGTTTTCACGCTCTTGCTTGCTCATTTGCGCAGCTGCTTCAAAGTAGTAACAGATTTGCGCCATCAAACGGCTGATGTTGATTGAGTTTGCAGAGTTCAGACCGATCTCTTCACGCAGTGCAGAATCATCAAAAGCTTGCTTAACCAGTGCCTGACACGCATCGAAGTCTCCATCGATCGCGACAGTATGGATGTTCTTACCAAGCGTACAGAATAGCTTCTCTTGCAGTGGGCTGATCTTACCTTTCGGGTAAAGAATCACAACGTTGATGTCTTCCATACCGTAGAAAGCATGCGCAACGGCTGCGCCAGTATCGCCGGAAGTTGCAGTCAGAATAGTGATCTTGCCGCCGTCCGAAACCGCAGCAAGAGATTGCGCCATAAAGCGACCACCAAAGTCTTTAAATGCAAGCGTTGGACCATGGAACAGTTCCAGAGCGTAAACACCGTCTTTGACCTGATTAATTGGCGCAGGGAATTGGAATGCAGCATCAACAAGAGCATTCACTTGCTCCTCTGTAAGTTCATCTCCAATTAACGCCGATAAAATCTTAGTGCTACGAGAGACAAAGTCTTCTGCAAGCAGCGCATCGATATCTTCAAATTTTGGTAATTCCGATGGGAAAAATAGACCTTGGTTACGGCCTAACCCTTGGCGAACGGCTTGGCCAAAGGAAACTTGTTCATCATTTTCTTTTATATTGTAAAGCTTCATAGCTCACTTCCTGTTACTTTCGAACCCTGCTTATCTAGACGACAAACGTGGACGAATCCTTCTTCGTTTTGTACGTAGTTTTGTTCTAACCAGCGAGCAACTCGCTCAGCGACATCTTTCTCTTTGCAAATACTGAACAGTGTCGGACCACTGCCAGAAATACCGGTTGCCAATGCACCCGCAGACGCTGCGTATTGACGTGCATTCGCAAAACCTGGAAGCAGTTTCTCACGATACGGTTCTGCGATCACGTCTTTGATCATTTTTGCAGCAAGTTCTGGCTGACCAGAATGACACGCATGAATAAAGCCCGCAAGGTGGCGACCATGAGCAATGATATCTTGTCGGCGGTATTGAGATGGTAGGATCTCACGCGCTTCCGCCGTTGATACCTTGATACCCGGATAAGCCATCACCCAGTACCAATCATCAAAGCAAGGCACTTCTTGACTGATGATACCCAACTCTTCAAGCATCAGTTGCACACCACCAAGGTAACATGGCGCAACGTTGTCGTAGTGAATACCACCAGAGATCTTGCCTTCCATCTCTCCCATCAGCGCCAATAATTCTGTCTCGTTAAGTGGCTGTCCATGGAATCGGTTCAATGCATCTAATGCAGCGACGATAGAACATGCACTTGAGCCTAAACCAGAGCCAATTGGCATGTTCTTTTCTAGCGTCATTTCAAGTGGTTTTAGCTCAACACCTTTTTTGTCTAACTCACGAGCAAACACAAGCCAACAGTCGTAAACGATGTTCTCTTTTGGTTCAGTTGGCAATTTCTCAACAAAATCACCCGCCGTTTTAAGGCTGAACGGATCAGCCCCAGATTTCACCAATACACGGTCACCCAATAGTGTACCATCCACTGGAGACACGGCAGCCCCCAGCACATCAAAGCCAACGCTTACATTACCAATTGATGCTGGGGCATAAACCACTACATCCATATCACTTGAACTCATTATTGTTATACCCCTAGTTTCCAACCTAAAGTACGCATCACGTCAGAAAATACACCCGCAGCCGTTACTTCGGTGCCTGCACCATAGCCACGTAACACTAGTGGGATTGGCTGATAGTAACGGCTGTAAAATGCCAGTGCGTTTTCACCGTCCTTGATTTTATACATTGGATCGTTTTCATCCACCGCTGCGATGCTTACTGTGCACTTGCCCTCATTAATCTCACCAACGTAGCGCAGTACTTTGCCTTCTTCTGCTGCCTTTGCAGATAATTCTTTAAAGTAAGCGTCTGCTTCAGGTAAACGCGCCATAAATTCATCAACGCTACCAGAATCATCAAAACCTGGTGGCAGTGCTTGATCAACCACAACGTCTTCTAGTTCTAGAGACATGCCTGCTTCACGAGCCAGGATCAGAAGCTTACGCGCAACATCCATACCAGAAAGGTCATCACGAGGATCCGGTTCAGTAAAACCATTTTCTTTTGCGATATTAGTTGCTTCACTTAGGCTCATACCTTCATCTAACTTACCGAAGATGTATGACAGAGAGCCAGAAAGAATACCGCTGAAGCGCTCTAGCTCATCACCCGCTGAGATTAGGTTTTGCAGGTTTTCGATTACCGGTAGACCCGCCCCCACAGTTGTTTCGTACATCAGCTTGCGACGAGAGCTGCGCGCAACATCGCGAAGCTGATGGTAGTAAGCCATGCTTGCTGTATTTGCTTTTTTATTTGGTGTAACGACATGGAAACCAGCAGCTAGGAAATCAGCGTATTGATTCGCAATATCTTCACTTGATGTACAGTCAACCAATACTGGGTTGATGATGTGGTTACGTTGAACCAAAGAAATCAAACGCGCTAGGCTGAACTCTTCTGTCGCTGCCGACATACGATCACGCCAATGATCGAGTGGCAGACCTTCACTATCAAGCAGAAGACCTTTGCTGTTTGCCAAGCCACACACGCGAATAACGATGCCTTTTTCCGCAAGCTTCGCCTGTTGACGCTCGATCTGATCCACCAGCTCACCACCAACGCCACCAATACCAACCACGAATACGTCTAAGAAGTGCTTAGAGTTGAATAGGTTTTCGTGACACGCTTTGATCGCTTCAGAGATTTTATCTTCAGGAATCACGGCTGAGATAGCACGCTCAGATGAGCCCTGTGCGATGGCTACAATGTTTACGTTCACTTCAGCAAGAGATGAGAAGAAGCGAGATGCAACACCGCGCGATGTACGCATGCCGTCACCAACCAACGTTATGATTGAAACATTATCAATAAACTCGACCGGCTCTAATAAGCTATCTTTCAGTTCCAACTCAAACGCATCGGCCAGTACTTGTTGCGCTTTTGCTTTATCTTCTGCCTCAATACAGAAGCTAATGCTGTACTCAGAAGAAGACTGAGTAATAAGAACAATAGACACACCAGCGGAAGACATTGCGCCAAACACGCGGCTTGCCATGCCAACCATACCCTTCATACCTGGGCCGGAGACGTTAACCATAGTTAGGTCGTTTAGCGTCGTGATACCTTTGATCGCCAGGTTGTCTTCACCAGTGTCTTGCCCAATCAGGGTACCTGCACCTTGTGGGTTAAAGCTGTTTTTGATCAGACATGGGATGTGGAACTGCGCGATAGGAGCAATGGTCTTCGGATGCAAAACGGAAGCACCGAAGTAAGAAAGCTCCATTGCTTCTTGGTAGCTAAGAGATTTAAGTAAGCGAGCATCTTCCACTAAACGAGGGTCGCAGTTGTATACACCGTCTACGTCAGTCCAGATCTCACAACAATCTGCGCGCAGACACGCCGCAAGAACCGCCGCCGAATAATCAGAGCCATTGCGACCAAGTGTTACCAATTCACCTTTCTCGTTACCTGCGGTAAAGCCAGGCATGATATTCACATGGCCCAGAGGAAGAGGGTTTTGGCGGAAGTTTTGCGTTGAAACATCTACATCAACCATGGCTTCAAGGTGATCACCTTTTGCGTATAGGTATTCAACTGGGTCGATAAGATGTGCTGGCTGGCCTTTGGCTTCTAACACCGCTTTCATCAATTGAATCGAAACGCGTTCGCCTTTGCTAATAATACGTGCATTAACATTGTTTGGGCACATGCCAAGAAGATTGATGCCATGAACGAATTGGCGTAATTGAGAGAGAGAAGTTTTCACTTGGTTATCGAAAGCTGAACCATCGATATTGGGTAGTACTGCTTGGATTTGAGTGAAGAGCGTTTTAAACGACTCCTCCAACTCTTTGATTTGTAGTTCTGCTTCACCATTGCGCAATGCGCCTTCAATGACCGCAACCAATTTGTTTGTTGTTTTACCAGGAGCGGAAAGAACAACCGCTACTTCTTCTTGTTGAGCGTTATTGGCAATAATGTCTGCCGCTCTCAAAAAGCGATCTGCATCAGCTAGTGATGATCCGCCAAACTTCAATACTCGCATCCCTTCCTCCGGTATATCTTCTTAAATTTGTCTAAATTCTGGATAAAAAAAGCATAAAAAAAGGCCTGTATCTTGTTGGATACAGGCCTTTTTTGTGAATTTCTTTCGCTCAGCAGCCTGCCCCAACATGTGTCGTGTCGGTAATAATAATGGTCGTGGTCATTACTACTAGGCTGTTAGATGGCATAAATAAATATTCAACGTTAATTGTGTTTGCTTAACTCTACGTTTACCGAGTTTCTGATACATAGTCAACAAAAAATTGTTTGTTTTTCCATCTTTCAGAGATTTCTGCTAATCAATGTCATTGATATTTATAGTTAATTACACATTATTGATCATTTGAAAATCTACAGTTAGTTTTTGTAAAGGACTTAACCATCATCACCAGTTCGGTTTTTTATCTAATAACTAGTCTGATCTTTGCCATAAAACGTACGATCAAATAATTCGAGAGGGTTGTGACACATAACAACAACTTAACTGTGACTTATGTTCATAGGATCGAATTATTTAGAAAATAGGTGAGCTAGCTTTCATATTCTATGCTTTAATAGTGAGAAGCTTTGGGCGCATACTAATAAAAAAGTTGACACAAGGAGTGGTGAACATGAAAAGAGGGCTTTTTCTGTTGCTGTTTTTTGTGCCTGGTGTTTGTCTAGCCAACGAGCTTCCGCCGCTTCCAGGTAAAACATCCCCTTCTCCTCATAAACTGTTCATTTCCAGCGACAGTTATCAGTCTGACAGTTTTGATGTTTGGAATATCGATACGGGTTACGCTTACGAACTTTTTGATTCGGTAGACGTTTATGTCGGTGCACGAGTCAATAACTCTCCTACCCAAAATCAAAGTGGTTTTTTGAGTGGGATCAGCTATCACTTTAATGATCGTGTCACGCTGAAAAGTACAGTTCGCTCTTACAAGAACGAAACAGCGGAAGGTATTCGCCAAGACGACAGTAGCCTCGCGGCTGAAGTCTCAAGTCGCGTAAAAATTACCGATAAACTGGATCTTCACGCGACTCTTGATTACCAAGATTGGCAACAAGGCTTTGAAGTTGGTCTAGGCTTTCGTTTTTAGAAGTCCAGCTTTTGCTTAGAAATCAATACACCGTTCCAGTCCGCGTAAACGTAGTGCTTAGGTTGAACGATTTGGTTTTGCATCGTTAAGGTTACGTTTACCTCTCCTATCCCACGCTTCTCTGTTTTAAACGGGTTGGTGCCAAGAGCTTGAACGCCAATGTCCATTTGAGATATTTGTGCTACGTCGCGTATTGCACCATAGACAATGATGCCTTCCCACCCATTTTCTATTCCGAGTATCGCTAATTGATCGCCGAGTAATGCTCTCTGACACGATCCATGCCCGTCAACAATCAATACTTTACCCGTTCCATCTTCGCCCAGTACTTCACGCACTTTCGAGTTATCGTGATAGCAGCGCACCGTAACGATTTCACCGTAAAAAGCGCTACGTTGACCAAAGTTCTGCAATGGTAAAGTAAGCAAGCTCACTTGGTCTTCAAATTGGTCACAAATATCGGGTGTAATGTCTCTCATATTTCCTCCGTGAATTTTCTCACCCAAGCGTTGCTTCAGTGAGCAGTATCCTTTTCTATACCTTTTATACGAGCCGAGGCTTAATGGAGCCTAACATATGCAAAACTTTCGGCTGCGAGCACGCAATTAGATAAAGCTGGTCATTAATGACGTAATAAATCGCGTTTTGTTGAAAGTCATTCGCCAATTCAACGGCTACCTCTGGCGACAACTCGACAGCAAAGCTTTCCTCATACCATGTAAAAGCGCTATCACCTACCGTGACAGGCGCGTAATTAACGTGCTGTAGCTGTTTTTCTAACGCGTGATTGTTTATGCTGTTATCTTCTTTGGACCTCAAGTTACTGTATGGGTTCCAAGCGGTTATCACAGCATAGTTTGAAACACGCCACTCGGCTTCGAATCTGAAAAAAGATTCTGAATAAGCATTCCATAACGATGCGTCTATGTTCGTATTACTTTTTTCTATCATAAGTCTTAAACGATTAATAACAGTTACATTTCATCAATTGATATAAATCAACAAACTGAATGGAATTAACATTTGAGCATTGTTAGCATGCTGTTAACAATATAAAATCCGCTCAATATCTTAGGGTGTTTACGTTTCAGGCCCCACTGAAAGCAGGAAATGAAAGGTAAACAAGCCCTTTAGAATAAACGTCGCCATTGGATACTGGTGAGTTGGCAAAATTCCATGGAGGGCGGATAACTGAAAGAAGTGTTTTTTTGATCAACTTGATTTATTATCAAAATCACATTACCTGTATGTTATATTTTTGCCTAGAATTTATTCTATTAGCACAATTTTGTCACAAATTTAGGTACCGCCAATGCAAACCCCGCAGATTCTTATCGTTGAAGATGAGCAAGTAACTCGTAACACTCTTAAGAGTATTTTTGAAGCAGAGGGATACGCTGTTTTTGAAGCCAGTGACGGTGAAGAGATGCACCAAGTGTTGTCTGATAACTCAGTCAACTTGGTTATTATGGACATTAATCTTCCAGGCAAGAATGGCCTTCTACTAGCGCGTGAATTACGCGAGCAAGCGAACATTGCTTTAATGTTCCTGACAGGCCGTGACAATGAAGTAGACAAGATCCTAGGTCTTGAGATTGGTGCAGATGACTACATCACTAAACCATTCAACCCACGTGAACTAACTATTCGTGCACGTAACCTACTTAGTCGCTCAATGAGCTCTAACGCGGTGCAAGAAGAGAAGCGCTCGGTAGAAAAGTATGAATTCAACGGTTGGGTACTAGACATCAACAGCCGCTCTCTAGTAAGCCCTGCTGGTGATAGCTACAAGCTACCTCGCTCTGAGTTCCGCGCATTACTGCACTTCTGTGAGAACCCGGGTAAGATTCAAACTCGTGCAGATCTTCTTAAGAAGATGACTGGTCGTGAACTTAAGCCACACGACCGTACTGTAGACGTAACGATTCGTCGTATCCGTAAGCACTTTGAGTCTGTTTCAGGTACGCCAGAAATCATCGCCACTATCCACGGCGAAGGTTACCGCTTCTGTGGCGATCTAGAAGACTAGATTTAACCGCTAATATGCAAAGGGCTTGCTCATTGAGCAAGCCCTTTTTGTTTTAGGTCTAACGACTAATGCAACATCATTGCGGTTAATAAACCTTGTTAATCTTCACGTACTTTTCGACTAACCAACGCTGTTTACCCGCATCGTCTAGAAGCACTGCGATATCAACCGATTTTTCTGTGTTCACATCAATGTGAGACGAGAACGCCACCTCCCATCGGCTTTCACTGTGCGTTCGAGTATCTAAAGACGCACTGTCCACCAACCACTCTTTTTGCCCCTGTTTAATAATAAGAGCTTCTGCCGTTAGATTTGCAGGAAGTAACTGATCTCCTTCGAGGTAAAGTGCACCTTGAATACTTTGCTCTTCCACGTCCCCAATATTCGGCATGAGGTTCACCCATAAATTACTTTTGAGCTCAACATTAACCTCATTAATCGTAATCTGACTGTTTTGTTGCCAATTCACATTTGGAACGGAACTACAGCCTGCCATCAATGCCATGGCTAATGCCAATGGTGCGATTCTTTTCATGTTATTTCCTTTGTTCCAACCAACTTTTGAGGACTTGAATATCGTTTTGGTATTCATTTTTGATCTCTTCAACCCAGTCTGAAATGTTTTCCCACCATGCTGGCATATCGGGCGATTGCGCTTTTTGCGCCACACTTTGGATACGTTTCAGGCCAATTGAACCTGCAGCACCTTTGATTTTATGCGCTTCAGAAACAATCCCATCTTGATCTTTCGCTGTCATGTTCGAATCTAAGACATCGATATAGTCTGGCATCATATCTTCAAACATTTTTATGCTGTCGTAGACAGGTTTTGCACCAACAATGTCGACGTAAGACTCTAACATATCCATATCGAGCAAATGTGTCTCAATCACAGGAGAAGGCACTGGCTCTTCCACTGTTTCGGGACCGCTCACCACTTCCTTAGGTTGTTCTAACTGGTGAGCGAAGAATTTATCAATCACTGACTGAATAGCATTCACTGCCAGCGGCTTACTGATCGCATCATCCATGCCGTTATCTAAGTATTCACGACGATCTTTCATTACATTAGCAGTTAAGGCGACCAATGGAGGAAGATTGTTATAATGCTTGCGGTAATAATTGGCGACATCAAAGCCCGTCATATCAGGCAGTTGGATATCCAACAACGCTAAGTCGTATTTTTCTGGCACAAAGTTCACTAACGCTTCTTGGCCCGTCATTGCCACGGTGACAGAGTGCCCTAGGCTCTCTAGTAACGATTTAGCCACAGTTACGTTAAGCTCGATGTCTTCGACCATAAATATGTTGAGGCGCACATTGTCGCGTTTCGCATCAATGACTGGCTCAGCTAGTTCAACAATCGGAACGTGGATCGATACAGTAAAAGTGCTACCAAAGCCTTCCTCACTGGTAACCGTAATGTCACCATCCATCATATTGATCAGTTGCTTAGATACCGCCAAACCAATACCTGTACCGACCGCATGCAGGTTGTCCTTGCCTGATTTCACTTGGTAGTACATCGCAAAGATCTTATCTAGCTCTTCGTCTGGGATACCAATACCAGTGTCTTCCACTTCCATAATAATGGTCGCAAAATCGTCTTCGACATCCGCGCTCACTGTCATCACAACGCCACCTTCTTTGGTGAACTTCATTGCGTTGCTGACCAAGTTCCAAATCACCTGACGTAGACGGGTTGCATCCACTTCAATTGCTTTTGGCAAGTCGCTTAAACGTTCTAAGTCAAAGCGTAACCCTTTTTGTTCCGCCATCAGAGCAGAGATACTCTCAATCTCTGCGACGAAGTCTTCGAAGTTAAGTGGCGCAGGTAATAGTTCTAACTTACGGCGATCAAATTTATCCATATCGATAATATCGTTGAAGATGTTACCTAGCGTAATCGCACTCACATTGATGGTCTGCATGTGTTTACGCTGCTCTTCTGTCAACGGACTATCTAGAAGCATACGACTTAAGCCTACAATGCCATTCAGCGGCGTTCGCAGCTCATGACTGATGGTTGAGATGAAGGTAGTTTTGTCGCGGCTTGCTTTCTCTAACGACTCTTCATGGCGCTTACGTTCAGTGATATCACGACCGAACCCAACGAGACCAAGGTGGCGGCCATCTTTGCTGTAAAATGGCACTTTACGCAGCTCAAAGTAATGCTTGCGACCATCTGGGTATTCGAGCCATTGCTCGTAAGTAATCGCTTGATTATCGGCAAAAACCTTTTGGTCAGTATCAACGATATGCTCGGCGATTTCTTTGCTATACACATCCCAAGGGCTTAATCCGACTAACTGGTGCTCTTTCTTGCCCGTTAGCTCTTCCATCGCGCGGTTACAGCCAGAGAAAACACCATCCGCATTGCGGTAGTAAATTAAGTCTGGTGAGGCATCAATAAATGAACGCAGTAATGCGGTACGTTCTGCCAACTCTAATTGAGTACGTTCGCGTTGGAACACCTCGTTTTCGAGGTCTTGCATCGCCTCTTCACGTGCTTCTTCCGCTTTAATACGCTCTTCAATTTCTTGGTTAAGCTTTTCAATGTTTTGTTGAAGTTGGTAATTCAACTCTTGATCTCGCGAACGCATGTCCTTCAGTTTGGACACCAGCTTAGTTAAACGCTGGCGAGACTCTTCTAGTTGATCGACAACCACAGAGAGGAAGTAAACCGCCCAAGGGGTGATCAATAGACCAAAAAACACCGAACGGACAATGTCGATATCATCTACTCGCCCTTTAAGAGCTAAAGTAATCCCTACCTGCACCACAACAGCTAATGCCACCAGCGCAAGGGCTAGCAAAATAGAGAAGCGAACAATCCCCAGTTTGACTAGCAAGTCGACATAATACTGGGCGAGGTTTTTCATGGGTTTCATTAACTACTCCATGGTGGTGGCTAGATAGCGCCATTCGATGATGAAAAACAGGTAAATGCACTCGACCTAACGCAATTTAGGTCTGTTTGATTAGTGAAAAACACACGGTGCGATCTGCGCTTGTGACACGAGATAGAAAGATAAACCAACGAGCGCACAGGCTTCTGTAAGTTTAACGTGTTTAATACGGTGATTTAAACAATCAGCTATCAACTTAGAGCAAGCGGTCACAAAGCGTTAGCAAGAACTGGGGTGAATACAGGTGCGATTACGTCCATCAGCTTTAGCTTGGTATAACGCACTGTCAGCCATAGCGATGCCCATTTCGGGTTCATCACCATGCTGAGGAATGTAAGAGACCAGACCGATACTGACGGTAAGGCGTTCAGATGCTTCTGAACTGTCGTGTTCCATATCAAGCTGTAGAATTTTCTCATGAATACGCTGTGCTACGTTGCGCGCACCTTCCGTGGTGGTATTCGGCAAGATAAAACCAAACTCCTCGCCACCATAACGCGCAACACAATCCGAAGAACGATTGATGACTTGTGTAAACACGGTAGCGACACTGACTAACGCTTCATCACCTTGTTGGTGACCGTAACAGTCGTTGTAATCTTTGAAAAAGTCGATGTCACATAACATGATGGTGAGCGGCAGCTTTTCTCGAGCGTGGTGGTACCACAATACCTGCAGTTGTTCGTCGAAACGGCGTCGGTTCGATACTTGAGTTAAGCTATCCATAAAGCTCAATTTTTCTAACTCTAGGTTGGCTTTTTCCAACTTTTGTTCTGCAAGATAACGCTCAGAAATATCACGCGCCATGATCAGCACACCATTCGTTCCTGATGCTTTATCTTTAAAAGGCGATTTCACCACATCAAACCACGTACTTTTACCATCACTACTCACGACTTTATCTATGTATCGAACTGGCTCTAACTGGCGTAATGCTTCTAAGTCACTGTCTGCTAAGCGCGCGTACATCTCTTTAGGAATCACGTCTTGGAGGCGCTTACCTATCAAATCAGAAATTTTTGAAATGCCTAACGCCTTAACAAAAGGCTGATTACACGCTTGATAGACCATGTTCTCATTGAAAATACCAATAGAGTCCGGACTGGCATCCAGAATCGTTTGTAAGATAGTATCTCTTTGCGCTAGCGCCACCTCTGTATCTTTGCGACGCTCCATTTCATCTCGCAGATTCTGTTGCATCTTGTGCCATTCAGTCACGTCATGACTAATAGACAGCGTACCGATAAGCTCACCACTCGGCGAAACAAGAGAGTTTTGATTGACTTCCAATAAGCAACTTCGACCTTGTGGATCCGTTGTCCATTTACGTTCGCTTTTTCTGGTCATCTCACCCAAGGCCTTGGATGCGCAAGCTTCTTCCCTTCGCCCTTGCCAGAATTGATCAAATGCTCGATTGGTCGTTAATAGATTGCCTTGGCGGTCTTGGGTACAAATCAGCTCTGAAAGTGAGTCTAATGCCGAACGTGCGATGATTAATTGGGCAAGTTCTTGTTGCTGCTCTTGGTGAGTGGCTTGATATGGCTGAGCATAAAGAATCCAAACTCGATGATTGCGCAATAAACTCTTTCTGCCTGACAGCTCCACTTTAATAGATTCACTATCAGATAGTCGCCAGTCAAAAGCCTGCTGACGAAAATGACGACTAGAGAAGCGATCGAGAAACTGCTCAAGCTCATGAATATCGAATAAAGCAGGATACAAATACCCCGTTCCCAAAGAGCGAATGCCTAACAACTGCATCGCAGCCTGGTTAGATAGCAAGAGCTGAGCATGGCTAGTGTCCACCACTATGACTGGATAGGGAGAATCCGTTACTAGTTGCTTAAGTGATGTCTGAAAGTGCAAATAGATCAGTGCTAACGCGCACACGCCTGCGATTAACAACAAGACGACATAGCCATAACCGCCTTGACCACCCCAAAGCCAATTGAGTAACTGATCCATCGTTTAAACCTTCAAAGAACACTGGTTAAAATATATCAGTTATTTATTGAGCGATCTGCTATTAATTCCGGTTTAGTATAGATAAAGGCATTCCCCGTAAGGCTCCCTTGAGCACCATGAGCACTGAGATCTCGACCAATTTCCGTCATCGCTAGCCAACGGTTTTCACACCACAGAGGCGATAATAACGTGGGCCTCCTGGCTGCTGATGAAACGCGATGATAAATCACATCTGGTGGTGTCATACGAATCATTTCACTGGCGATCGCAACATATTCTTCTAATTCAGGGGCTTCTAGCTTTCCAGCACGCCAAGCTTTCGCCATGGTGCTACCTTCGACAATATGCAAGCCATGTAACTTGATGCCATCCGTTCCCACGGCCAACACTTTTTGCAGCGTTTCAATATTTTCGGCGCGGGTTTCTTTGGGTAAACCCACAATTAAGTGAGTACAAACCTTGATTCCGAGTGTTCGAGCACGCTTAGTGATTTCGGCATAACACTCAAAGTCATGACCACGATTGATACGTTTGAGGGTGTCGTTGTTGGCGGTTTGAAGACCTAGTTCTAGCCAAATTTCATAACCTTGCTGTACATAGCCCGACAGTAAATCCAATACCGCATCAGGGACGCAATCAGGACGCGTCCCCACACAAAGACCAACCATGTCTGCAGCCTTTAGTGCTTCCTCATACATGTTTTTGAGAACTTGTACTTCTGCATAGGTACTGGTGTAGGCCTGAAAATAAGCGAGATACTTCTTCGCTCTGTGAATTTCACCTGCGCGATCTTTTAACTGTTCGTGAATGCTTTTTATCTGGACTTCTTCATCTGCAAACGAAGCCACATTGCAAAATGTACATCCTCCCCGCCCAATCGTGCCATCGCGGTTAGGGCAACTAAATCCACCGTGCAATGTTAACTTATGAACCTTTTCACCGTATCGACGCTGAAGATCTTGGCCGATTGTATTGACCAACTCATGTAACTGCATAAATTCTCACCAACAATAAATCGTAATCAATCTCACTACGATCTATGTAAATAAATTACATCCCTGCAAGAAAAAACACACAATATTAATCAATTCAAACACCCATCATGCAGGTCAAAATCAATAAACTTGCATAATTAAAGACAAAAACCGTTCACGTTGCGTAAATGTTAAACTAAAAATGCATAATTAAACGAAAAAATTGGGTCACAACGCCGACTTTTTCATTGCATTCTGAAGTGACAAAATTGTAGGATACTTACACAACCCCGTTATTTTTGTGACTTTTATTACAAAGCACACTGCGGGATTTGTCGGTGTTATCCCACTCCTACCTATATAAATCACTAGATAGTGATAATAAATAAAGGGATACCACCAAGGATTGTTTTTCTCGCAAAACTTTTCCTGCGAGATACGGAAAGGAATCAAGACCGGTCAACCTAGATCGGTGGCGATAATAAATATAAAGGACAAGACGTAATCAATAGTCTAGGTAGTATTTGCTGCCCGGTACTTTTGCGTCGACATTGAACTGGAAGGATGTATCTATGGTAGATAGAGAGCAAAATCCACAGGGTCTGTACACTCCGGAACTGGAGCATGACGCTTGTGGTATCGGTTTTGTTGCTCACCTTAAAAACCGTAAATCTCATGAAGTAGTGACTCAAGCATTGGATATGCTGGCTCGCATGGAACACCGTGGTGGTCAAGGTTGTGACCCATGCAGCGGTGACGGTGCGGGTATCTTGCTACAAAAACCTCATGAATTCCTATTAGAAGAAGCCGTTAAGCTAGGCATTAAACTGCCTTCGTTTGAAAAGTATGGTGTTGGTGTCGTTCTTTTCCCGAAAGACGAATACAAACGCGAACAATGCCGTGACATTCTAGAACGCAACGCACAGCGTCTAGACCTTGAAGTTATCGGCTACCGCGTATTACCAACCGACAACTCCATGATTGGTGCCGACCCTCTAAGCACAGAGCCTCAATTTGAGCACGTGTTTATCTCCGGCGGCCCTGGCATCACGCCTGAAGAGCTAGAGCGCAAACTGTACGTACTTCGTAACTATACTGTACGTGTTTGCCTAGAAAGCGTTTCGAACATTGGTGACGACTTCTACATTAACTCCATGTCTTACAAGACATTGGTATACAAAGGTCAGTTAACGACCGAGCAAGTACCTCAGTACTTCCTTGATCTACAAAACCCGACCATGGTGACTGCACTGGCGCTGGTACACTCTCGTTTCTCTACCAATACCTTCCCGAAATGGCGTCTTGCACAGCCTTTCCGTTACATTGCCCACAACGGTGAAATCAATACAGTTCGCGGTAACTTGAACTGGATGAAAGCCCGTGAAGCAATCCTAGAATCAGACCTGTTTACTCAGGCTGAAATCGACATGCTTCTTCCAATCTGTCAGGAAGGCAGCTCGGATTCATCTAACTTCGATATGGCACTTGAGCTCCTAGTTCTTTCTGGTCGCAGCCTGCCACACGCATTGATGATGATGATCCCGGAAGCATGGCAAGAAAACAAAAACATGGATCCTAAACGTCGCGCGTTCTATCAGTACCACGCGAACATCATGGAACCATGGGATGGTCCTGCTTCAGTATGTTTTACTGATGGTGTTCAAGTTGGTGCGACACTAGACCGTAACGGTTTGCGCCCTTCTCGCTACACAGTGACCAAAGATAACTTCCTAGTGATGGCATCTGAATCTGGTGTTGTGGATATTGAACCAGAGAACGTAGAGTTCCGTGGTCGTCTACAACCGGGTCGTATCTTCGTTGCAGACCTAGAACAAGGTCGAATCATCTCTGATGAAGAAGTGAAAGACACCATCGCAACGGCACAGCCTTACGAGAAGTGGGTAGAAGAAAACCTACTGAGCTTGAAGAAGCTGCCAGATGCGAGCAACCAGTTCAGCCAACCTAAGCCAGAACACCTTCTACACCGCCAACAAGCGTTTGGCGTAAGCACTGAAGAAGTGAACGAAATCATCGTTCCAATGGCGAATGATGCGAAAGAGCCATTATCAGCAATGGGTGCCGACTGGCCTCTTGCGGTTCTATCTCATCAGTCTCAACATCTTTCAAACTACTTCAAGCAGCTGTTCGCACAGGTAACTAACCCACCGATCGACCCGATCCGTGAGCGTATGGTTATGTCGCTGAACACTTACTTGGGTAAAGACCAAAACCTTCTGACTGAAACACCACTTCACTGTCAGAAAGTAGAATTGGAATCGCCTGTTCTAGCCAACTCTGAGCTTGAAAAACTGCGTGCGATCGATAACGAGCACCTACAAGCGAAAACGTTGGATATCGTATTCCAAGCTAGTGAAGATCAAGGCAAACTTGAGCGTGCATTAAAACGTATCTGCCAATACGCAGAAGACGCGGTTATCGATGGTTATTCAATCATCCTACTCACTGACCGCGCAGTGAATTCAAACCACGCGGCGATCCCAGCAATGCTGGCTGTTGGCGCAGTGCACCACCACTTGATCCGTAAAGGTCTACGTGCGAAGTGTGACATCGTGGTTGAAACTGGTGACGCGCGTGAAACGCACCACTTTGCAACGCTACTTGGTTACGGTGCGAATGCGGTTAACCCTTACCTAGTGATTGAAACCATCATTGAACTTCAACGTACGAAGAAGTTGGATCCAGAAGCGAACCCGCGCGATCTGTTCAACAACTACCGTAAAGCGATTAATGGCGGTCTTCTGAAGATCTTCTCGAAGATGGGTATCTCGACGCTACAGTCGTACCATGGCGCACAAATCTTCGAAGCCTTGGGCATCCACAAATCCGTGGTAGACAAATACTTCACTGGTACGGTTTCTCGTATCCAAGGTCTCACCCTTGATGATATCGCCAAAGAAGTGCTGATCCGTCACCGCATCGGTTACCCACAACGCGAAATCCCAATTCAAATGCTGGATGTTGGTGGTGTTTACCAATGGAAACAGCGTGGTGAAAAGCACCTATTCAACCCAGAGACTATTTCTCTACTGCAAGAGTCTACGCGCAACAAGAACTACGATCAGTTCAAGCAATACGCGACAGCCGTAGATAAACAAGGTGACAACGCGGTAACTCTGCGTAGCCAGCTAGAATTCATTAAGAATCCAGCCGGTTCTATCTCTATCGACGAAGTCGAGCCAATTGACAGCATCGTGAAACGCTTCGCGACGGGTGCTATGTCATTCGGTTCTATTTCTTACGAAGCACACTCCACACTGGCTGTTGCGATGAACCGTCTTGGCGCGAAATCGAACTCTGGTGAAGGTGGTGAAGACCCAATGCGTTTCGAGCGCAAAGAGAACGGCGATTGGGAACGCTCTGCAATCAAGCAGGTGGCTTCAGGTCGTTTCGGCGTAACCTCTTACTACCTAACTAACGCTGAAGAGCTGCAAATCAAAATGGCTCAAGGTGCGAAGCCAGGTGAAGGTGGTCAGCTACCAGGCGATAAAGTAGATGACTGGATCGGTGCAACGCGTCACTCGACTCCGGGCGTTGGCCTTATCTCTCCACCACCACACCACGATATCTACTCAATCGAAGATTTGGCTCAGCTTATCTACGACTTGAAGAACGCGAACCGCGCAGGCCGTGTAAACGTGAAGCTGGTATCAGAAGCAGGCGTAGGTACGATCGCTTCTGGTGTAGCGAAAGCGAAAGCGGACGTTGTACTAATCGCAGGTTTCGACGGCGGCACAGGTGCATCACCAATGTCTTCAATCCGCCATACCGGTCTTCCTTGGGAACTTGGCTTGGCAGAAACGCACCAAACGCTACTGAAGAACGGTCTACGTAACCGTATCGTGGTTCAAGCAGATGGTCAGATGAAGACACCTCGCGACCTTGCAGTGGCAACACTACTTGGTGCAGAAGAATGGGGCGTAGCAACCGCAGCATTAGTGGTTGAAGGTTGTATCATGATGCGTAAGTGTCATAAGAACACTTGTCCTGTTGGTATCGCGACTCAGAACAAGACGCTTCGCGAGCGCTTTGATGGCCGCGTAGAAGACGTCGTTACCTTCTTCCAATACATGGCACAAGGTCTACGTGAAATCATGGCTGAGCTTGGCTTCCGCACTATCGATGAAATGGTCGGTCAAGGTCAGAAACTGAAGATCCGCCAAGACATTTCTCACTGGAAATACAAGAACCTAGATCTGTCTCCTGTTCTCCACGTTGAGCAACCACGTGAAGCTGATGGTGTATTCAACCAAGCTCAACAGAACCACAACCTAGAAGAAGTGCTAGACCGTAAGCTGATTCAAGCAGCGATTCCTGCACTAGAGAAAGGCGAAGCGGTGAATGCCGAGTTCCCTATCGTCAACACGGACCGCTCTGCAGGTACCATGTTGTCGAACGAAATCTCGAAAGTGTACAAAGATGCAGGTCTACCTCAGCCAATGAACGTGAAGTTCAAAGGTTCTGCAGGTCAGTCATTCGGCGCATTCCTAGCTAAGGGCGTGAAGTTCGAAGTGGAAGGCGACGCGAACGACTACTGGGGTAAAGGCTTATCCGGCGGTACTTTAGTACTTTATCCAGATGCGAAATCAAGCATTGTCGCGGAAGACAACATCGTGGTTGGTAACGTGTGCTTCTACGGTGCAACTTCGGGTGAGTCTTTCATTCGTGGTATGGCTGGTGAACGTTTCTGTGTTCGTAACTCAGGCGCGAAAGTAGTAGTAGAAGGCGTCGGTGACCACGGTTGTGAATACATGACTGGCGGTGCAGCCATCATCCTTGGGTCAACAGGTCGTAACTTTGCCGCAGGTATGAGTGGTGGCGTGGCTTACATATGGGATAAATCAGGTGACTTTGAGTCAAAACTGAACCCAGAGTTAGTAGACCTAGATCCAATCGAGCAAGAAGACAGAGATCTATTACTCGACATGCTAACTAAGCATGTTCAATTCACAGGAAGTGAAGTCGCTCAGTCTTTCCTAGACAACTTTGAAGCAAGCCTAGCCTCTATGGTTAAGGTAATGCCGCGTGACTACAAAGCGGTTCTTCAAAAGCGTAAAGCTGAAGCACAGTCTCAAGGAAACGAAACTCAAGTGGAGGCCGTATAATGGGTAAGCCTACTGGATTTTTAGAGCATGGTCGTGAACTACCACAGAAGATCGACCCAGCTGAACGCATCAAGAACAACAAAGAGTTCGTTCTGAACGAGGAGTTTGGTGACAAGATCAATACTCAGGCTTCTCGTTGTATGGATTGTGGTGTGCCGTTTTGTCATAACGGCTGCCCTATCGGTAACATCATCCCAGAGTTTAACGATGCGGTTTATCGTGATAGCTGGGAAGAAGCTTGGAACATTCTAAGCTCAACCAATAACTTCCCAGAGTTCACTGGTCGTGTTTGCCCTGCTCCGTGTGAAAGTGCTTGTGTACTTGGCATCAACCAAGATCCAATCACTATCTGTAATATCGAGAAAACCATCGTAGAAACGGCGTATCGTGAAGGGTACGCCAAACCAAAAACACCACGCTCTCGCACTGGCAAAACCGTTGCGATCATTGGTTCAGGTCCTGCTGGCCTTGCGGCAGCAGAGCAGCTAAACAGCGCTGGTCATACTGTGACGGTATTCGAGCGAGACGAGAAAGTGGGCGGTCTGCTACGTTTTGGTATCCCAGACTTTAAACTGAGCATGGAAGTCATTGATCGCAAGATCAATCTAATGGCAGAAGCTGGCATTGAGTTTAAAGTAAACCAACACGTCGGTGTTGATGTAAATGCTCAACAATTGCGTCAAGAGTTCGATGTGGTTCTACTAACCGGTGGCTCAACGGTTCCACGTGATTTGCCCGTTCCGGGTCGTGAACTAAAAGGCGTTCACTTCGCGATGGAATTCCTAGGTCAAAATAACCGCCGTGCCAACGACATGGATCTTAAGGGTGAAGAACTTCACGCCGCGGGTAAACACGTTGTCGTTATCGGTGGTGGTGATACGGGTTCTGACTGTGTAGGTACATCAAACCGCCACGGTGCAGCAAGCATCACTCAGGTTGAAATCATGCCGATTCCACCAGAGAAACGTCCTGCCAATATGCCATGGCCACAGTACCCGATGATCCTACGTACTTCGACGTCTCATGAAGAAGGCGTTGATCGTCACTGGAATATCCTAACCAAAGAGTTCATCGGCAATGACAAAGGTGAAGTTACCGGTCTTCGTTTAGCTGATATCGTTTGGCAAGATGCGAAACCAGGCGAGCGTCCAAGCTTCAAAGAAGTAGAAGGCAGCGAGCGTGTGATTCCATGTGATATGGCATTTCTAGCGATGGGATTCCTACACCCTGAACCAACAGGCGTACTTGCTCAACTGGATATCGCACTAGACGATCGCGGTAACGTAGCAACTCAAGATTTTGCTACTAACCAAGAAGGCGTATTTGCTGCTGGTGATATGCGAACAGGCCAATCTTTGGTGGTTCGTTGTATCAATGAAGGCCGCGAATGTGCCCGTGCTATCGATGATTACCTAATGGGTGGCACAAACCTAGAAGCAAAAGCAGATTCACTGATGCTTTCTGCTTAACGAAGCAGTCATGCTTCTCTCTTTCAATTGCCTAATAGCCATCAGCAATATCGATGGCTATCGGTGAAGAAAGAAAACAATTCCTTCCAATCTTTCTATTTTGACCAGCATTTTATGCTGGTCTTTTTTATCTCCCACAGAATCAAATGTTACTTTTTTGTAACAATCAATTTTCTATCTATTTGAAATTATTAAACTATTTTAGCTTATTAAATGGTAAATCGTATATTCACGTGATGATCCACTAATAACTTGACCTTTTTTACAATAAGCTATAGCTTGTGAAGTTGATGAAAATAAAACACTCAAAAAATGTTAAATATTTCACAACTTTTACTGAATAATTATACATAAAGCTATAAAGATGACGCATAGTTAGTCATCGATATCAACGTAAGCAGTGTTGATATATCTGTCGGGATGACGGATAAGCAAAGGGAGAATTGCAATGGCTCTTTATGATCCAAGTCTTGAGAAAGACAACTGTGGATTTGGCTTGATCGCGCATATGGAAGGCGAACAAAGCCACAAGCTGGTACGTACAGCAATTTCTGCACTTGACCGCATGACTCACCGTGGTGGTATCGCCGCCGATGGTAAAACTGGTGATGGTTGTGGTCTTCTATTACAAAAGCCCGATTCCTATTTACGTCTTATTGCCGAAGAAAATGGTTTCAACCTTGGCAAGCAATACGCCGTAGGGATGATTTTCTTCAACCAAGATCCAGTCAAAGCTCAACTCGCTAAAGACATCGTCAACAAAGAACTGGCGCAAGAGACGCTAACTGTGGCTGGTTGGCGTGAAGTACCAACTAATTCAGAAGTACTCGGTCCAATTGCGGCCAACTCGCTTCCAAATATTCAGCAAGTCTTTGTCTCTGCACCGGCAGGTTGGCGCGAACGCGACATTGAACGTCGTCTCTACATCGCACGCCGTCGCATCGAGAAACAAATCACCGAAGATCCGGATTTCTACATCTGTAGCTTATCGACTCAAGTTTTGGTGTACAAAGGCCTATGCATGCCTGCGGACTTACCGCGCTTTTATCTTGATCTTGCCGATCTACGTATGGAATCTGCTATCTGTCTGTTCCACCAGCGTTTTTCTACCAACACTCAACCGCGTTGGCCATTAGCTCAACCGTTCCGCTACCTTGCTCATAATGGTGAGATCAATACCATTGAAGGTAACCGACAATGGGCACGCGCTCGTGCTTACAAGTTCTCGTCACCACTGCTGCCTGACCTACAAACTGCAGCACCGTTTGTGAACGAGACAGGCTCAGACTCGTCTAGCCTAGATAATATGCTAGATCTCTTTTTAGCTGGCGGCATGGATATCTTCCGTGCCATGCGTATGCTTGTGCCGCCAGCATGGCAAAACCACCCTGACATGGATCCGGATTTGCGTGCGTTTTACGATTTCAACTCCAAACACATGGAACCATGGGATGGCCCAGCAGGTATCGTACTGTCCGATGGTCGTTATGCTGCTTGTAACCTAGACCGAAACGGTCTACGTCCTGCGCGTTATGTAATTACCAAAGACAAGTTGATCACTCTGGCGTCTGAGGTAGGGATTTGGAATTACGCCCCAGATGAAGTTGCCAAAAAAGGTCGTGTAGGTCCGGGGGAATTGCTCGTCATCGACACTCGTAAAGGTAAGCTTTGGCAATCTAGCGAGATCGATAATGACCTGAAATCTCGTCACCCTTATCGCGAATGGATGGAGAACAACGTTCGCAAACTAACACCGTTCTCTCAGCTGCCTGAAGATCAAGTAGGTGAGCGCAGCTTTGATGAAGACTTGCTTAAGACTTATCAAAAGCAGTTTGCTATGAGCAATGAAGAAGTCGATCAAGTATTGCGTGTCCTCGGTGATATGGGGCAAGAAGCCGTCGGTTCGATGGGTGATGACACCCCGATGGCGGTTCTTTCTTCGAAAGAGCGCTTGGTGACTGATTACTTCCGTCAGAAGTTCGCGCAGGTCACCAACCCACCAATCGATCCACTGCGTGAGAAACACGTCATGTCGCTGGCGACCAGCATCGGTCAGGAAATGAATGTCTTCTGTGAAACCGATGGCCACGCGCATCGTGTAACCTTTGATTCTCCAGTACTGCTCTATTCTGACATGCAGCAACTACTAGAGCTGAGTGACGATCATTACCGTAATACCATTCTCGATATCAACTACGACCCACAACAAAAAGATCTTAAACAAGCCATTAATGATCTGTGTGAGCAAGCAGAGCAAGTCGTTCGTGAAGGCACGGTTTTAGTGGTTCTTTCGGACAGAGCCTTGGTCAAAGGTAAGTTACCAATTCCGGCAGCAATGGCAGTCGGCGCCGTTCAAACTCGTCTGATTGACGCGAACTTACGTTGCGATGCCAACATTGTTGTCGAAACCGCAACAGCCCGTGATCCACACCAATTTGCCGTCTTACTTGGTTTTGGTGCCACTGCGGTTTACCCATACCTTGCTTATGAAGCGTTAGGTAAACTGATTGATGATAAAGCACTAGAGAAAGACTACCGCGATGTGATGCAAAACTACCAATACGGCATCAACAAAGGCCTGTACAAGATCATGTCGAAAATGGGGATCTCAACCATCGCCTCTTACCGCTGCTCACAACTGTTTGAAGCAGTTGGCTTGAGCCAAAATGTGGTCGATCTGTGTTTTAAAGGCGTCACAACTCGAATTGAAGGCGCGAATTTTGACGACTTCCAGCAAGATCTTACAAACTTATCTCGTAAAGCATGGGCGAAACGCAAATCGATTGATCATGGCGGCTTGTTAAAGTACGTCCATGGAGGTGAGTATCATGCTTACAACCCGGATGTCGTCGGCACGCTGCAACAGGCCGTTAAATCTGGCGAAAGTAACGACTATCAGAGCTTTGCTAAGCAGGTAAACCAACGCCCTGTTGCCATGCTGCGTGACTTAATGTCGCTGAAAAAATCAGACTCACCGCTGCCACTTGAGCAAATAGAACCACGCACTGAACTGTTCAAACGCTTTGACTCAGCGGCAATGTCCATTGGCGCACTTAGCCCAGAAGCGCATGAAGCACTTGCAACGGCGATGAACCGTCTTGGTGGTTACTCTAACTCGGGTGAAGGCGGTGAAGATCCTCGCCGTTTCGGTACTGAGCGTAACTCACGTATCAAACAGATTGCTTCTGGCCGATTTGGTGTAACGCCGCATTACCTGACTAATGCGGATGTACTGCAAATCAAGGTGGCACAAGGTGCGAAACCGGGTGAAGGTGGACAGCTACCAGGACACAAAGTCACCGCAGAAATCGCAAAACTGCGTTATTCGGTACAAGGCGTGACTCTGATCTCCCCTCCTCCGCACCACGATATCTATTCGATTGAAGATTTGGCCCAGCTGATCTTCGACCTTAAACAAGTCAACCCGAATGCGCTGGTTTCGGTAAAACTCGTCTCCGAGCCAGGTGTCGGCACCATCGCAACGGGTGTAGCCAAGGCTTACGCTGATCTTATTACCATTTCGGGTTACGACGGTGGTACCGCAGCAAGCCCATTAACTTCGGTAAAATACGCTGGTAGCCCTTGGGAGTTGGGGTTGGCAGAGACACAACAAGCTCTGGTTGCTAATGGTCTGCGTCATAAGATCCGCTTACAGGTAGACGGTGGTCTAAAGACTGGTTTAGACGTAGTTAAAGCCGCAATTTTAGGTGCAGAAAGCTTCGGTTTTGGTACTGCGCCAATGGTCGCTATGGGTTGTAAGTTCCTACGAATTTGTCACCTCAACAACTGTGCAACTGGGGTTGCGACTCAAGACGAGACACTGCGTAAAGAATACTTCAAAGGTCTACCAGAAATGGTGATGAATTACTTCATCGGCTTGGCAGACGAAGTGCGCGGATTACTCGCCGAACTTGGCGTTGAAAAGCTGACGGACTTGATTGGTCGTACCGATTTACTTGAGGCGGTAGAGGGATTTACAGCGAAACAGACCAAGCTGGATCTATCCAATATTCTAGAAGCTCCAGTATCACCTGAGGGTCATCCGCTATTTTGGACAGAGCCAAACAAACCGTTTGATAAAGCTGAGCTCAACCAAAAGATCATTGATGATGCCATGCATGCGGTCGAAAACGGTCAATCGGCAAGTTTCTTCTACAATGTCATCAACACTGATCGTTCTGTTGGTGCACGCTTATCTGGCGAAATAGCAAAACGCTATGGCAACCAAGGGTTGGCGGCTTCCCCTATCAAAATCTATCTTGACGGCACCGCAGGCCAGTCCTTTGGTGTTTGGAACGCAGGTGGTGTAGAGCTTTACCTCACGGGCGATGCGAACGACTACGTGGGCAAAGGCATGGCGGGTGGTAAAGTGGTTATCAAACCTCACCTTGGCACTGCATTTAAGTGTAATGAAGCAACCATCATTGGTAACACCTGTCTGTACGGCGCGACCGGCGGTAAACTATTTGCAGCCGGTAAAGCAGGTGAGCGTTTCGGCGTACGAAACTCAGGTACGATAGCCGTCATTGAAGGTGCTGGCGATAACGCTTGTGAGTACATGACTGGCGGTATTGTTGCCATTCTTGGTGCGACAGGTGTGAACTTTGGCGCGGGTATGACTGGAGGCTTTGCCTATGTTCTGGATGAGAACCAAAGCTTTGAAGGTCGAGTTAATACTGAGTCTGTCGAAGCCATCTCATTGTCCGATCTTTACATCCACCAAGAACATTTGCGTGGCCTAATTGCGGAACACCTTGAAGAAACAGGGTCGAGTCATGCTGAAAATATTTTGGCGAACTTTGATGAATGGATTCCAAAGTTCTATTTGGTGAAACCACAAGCGGCAGATCTTCGCACGCTACTTGGTCACCAGAGCCGCAGTGCCGCAGAGCTGCGTGTTCAAGCACAGTAATCATGGAGGATGTTTGAATCATGAGCCAGAACGTTTATCAATTTATCGATGTGCAGCGTGTAGATCCTGCGAAAAAGCCTATCAAAGTTCGTAAGATCGAGTTCGTTGAAATCTATGAACCGTTCACTAAACAACAGGCGACTGCACAAGCGGATCGCTGCTTAGATTGTGGCAACCCATATTGTGAATGGAAATGCCCAGTCCACAACTACATCCCTCAATGGTTAAAACTTGCCAATGAAGGTCGTATTCTTGAAGCGGTTGAACTATCGCATCAAACCAACAGCCTACCGGAAGTATGTGGGCGCGTTTGTCCTCAAGACCGCCTATGTGAAGGTTCATGCACGCTTAATGATGACTTTGGTGCCGTCACCATCGGTAACATAGAAAAGTACATTACCGACAAAGCGTTTGAAATGGGCTGGAAGCCAGATATGTCCAAGGTGGAGTGGACCGATAAAAAGGTCGCAATCATTGGAGCAGGCCCAGCTGGCTTGGCTGCCGCGGATATCCTAGTGCGCAATGGCGTTAAGCCAGTCGTGTTTGACCGCTACCCTGAAATTGGAGGCCTTCTGACCTTCGGTATTCCTTCCTTCAAGCTTGAAAAAGGCGTGATGGAAAACCGCCGCCGTGTGTTCACTGAAATGGGCGTCGAGTTCCGCATGAACATGGAAGTAGGCAAAGATGTCCAAATGCAAGAACTGCTTGATGAATACGATGCTGTTTTCTTGGGCGTTGGCACCTATAAATACATGCGTGCAGGTCTAGATAATGAAGATGCGCCGGGTGTGTATGACGCGCTGCCATTTTTAGTTTCGAACACCTACAAAGTCATGGATCTTGAGAGTAACCAACCCTTTATCGATATGGCAGGAAAGAAAGTCGTCGTACTGGGTGGTGGTGATACAGCAATGGACTGCGTTCGTACCTCAATTCGCCAAGGTGCCTCCAATGTAGTTTGTGCTTATCGTCGTGATGAGGCCAACATGCCGGGCTCTCGTCGCGAGGTAAAAAACGCAAAGGAAGAAGGCGTGAAGTTCATGTTCAACCTTCAGCCTTTGGGAGTTGAAGTGGATGCGTCAGGCAAAGTCTCGGGGGTCAAAGTGGTGAAAACCGCACTTGGTGAACCTGATGAAGCGGGTCGCCGACGCCCAGAGCCCGTTGAAGGCAGCGAGCACGTTCTACCAGCAGACGTTGTTATCATGGCGTTTGGTTTCCAGCCGCACAAAATGGACTGGTTAGCACCGTTTGATGTCGATTTGGATCAATGGGGTCGTATCAAAGCCCCTGCGAAGCAAGAGTTCCAATTCCAGACCAGCAATGAAAAGATCTTCGCGGGCGGCGATGCGGTACGAGGTTCTGATCTTGTCGTAACCGCAATTGATGAAGGACGAAAAGCGGCAGAAGGCATTCTCGATTACCTCGAAGTTTAATCTCAGCTAACCTCACAAAAAGGGTCCTGTTATTGGATCCTTTTTCTTTTGTATCCATATAATTAGAAACAAAATTATAAGAGTAAATATAATGAAAAAAGCCGCTCTCCTTTCCATTACTTTGCTCGGCTTAACCGCTTGTAGCCAAGGAGTCACAACCATGACGGATCGTTCTCAATCACCTTGTGGTGACAAACCAAACTGCGTCTCCACCCAAGACACGCGAGAAAAATACAACCTAACGCCATTTATCTTAGTTGATTCAGCGAACATCGACGCTATTGAGCAAGTTGCGCTTGAACTGCCAGGCGCGAAAACCGCGGTGAAAGAAAGCAACTACCTTCGTATCGAGTGCACATCTAAAATCATGCGCTTCGTGGATGACCTCGAACTAAAAATAGCAGGAGACCAACTGATTGTGCGCTCGGAATCTCGTGTGGGCTACTCTGACTTTGGCGTAAACAGAAAGCGCGCCGATCAATTACGAGAAAAGCTCACTCAAGCTAAGCTCATCAAATAGAAAACTGCCAACGGGGAGTGCTATACTCTCGGCCAACTAAAATATTTACCTAAAGAGAGTGTTATGAAAGTTGGTATCATCGGTGCGATGGAACAAGAAGTGACCATCCTGAAGCAAGCAATTACAAACTGCAAAACTGTAAATAAAGCAGGTTGTACGTTTTTCTCTGGTCAAATTAACGATGTCGAAGTCGTCGTACTACAATCGGGCATCGGTAAAGTTGCAGCGGCAGTGGGCACGACAATCCTTCTTGATGAATACCAACCAGACGTTGTGATTAACACAGGCTCTGCTGGCGGTTTCGATTCAAGCTTAAACCTTGGCGATGTAGTTATCTCTACAGAAGTTCGTCATCACGATGCAGACGTAACCGCTTTTGGTTATGAAATTGGCCAAATGGCCGGTCAACCAGCTGCATTCAAAGCGGATGACAAGCTAATGGACTTAGCAGAAAAAGCCCTAGCACAAATGGAAAACACTCATGCGGTTCGCGGCCTAATTTGTACTGGCGATGCGTTTGTTTGTACTGCTGAGCGTCAAGAGTTTATTCGTAAACACTTTCCGTCTATTATCGCTGTAGAAATGGAAGCATCTGCTATCGCTCAAACTTGTCACCAATTCAACACACCGTTTGTTGTTGTGCGTGCAATCTCTGATGTCGCTGATAAAGAATCACCAATGAGCTTTGATGAGTTCCTGCCTCTAGCAGCAAAAAGCTCTTCCGAAATGGTATTCAAAATGCTGGAACTCATTAAGTAAACGACTCATTCATGGAAGAAGTTTTTCAGTCATTTTATGCCAACGGTGCGCTCCTCATTATGTGGGGTGCACTGATCTTGCACCTTTTAGTGCCAATCCCCCATTCAGCGCACCCCATCACTTTATGGCGAAAGCTAGCAGAGCAGCTAGCTAACAAAGTGAACAATAATCACAATTACTCACAGAGTGTAATCTCAGGCAGTCTTGCACTAGGCTTGATGCTGTTTCCTTGCTTGATATTACTGATTGCAGTAAAGCCATTTGTTTGGCAAATCCCTTTATATGAACTGGTTCTATTGATCATTGCGCTAGACTGGCGCAACAGCGAAACGTTAACGAAACAGCTCGTCACAAGTATCTCTTCGGAAGACAAAGCTCAGTGTCGAGCATTACTGAGACCATATCTTAATCGCGATACTGGTAGCCTCTCGATCGTTGGCATAGGTAAAGCTGGCTCAGAAACCCTGATTATGGGATACAGCCGCAACGTGATCGGCGTGCTATTTTGGTACGCACTAACAGGTGGTATTGGTGCGTTAATGTATCGACTCACAACAGAATTAGCGCGAGTGTGGTCCCCTAGCCGACGCCAATATTTGCCCTTTGGTAAACCTGTGATTCAACTGGTTGCTACTCTGGATATTATTCCACTTCGTCTCTTTGCCATACTTTTAGCTGCCGGAAAGAATACAAGTAATGTGCTCTCTGGAATACAACAGCAAGCGAAGTCTTGGCCCTTACCAGGACCTAGCTGGGTGTTATGTACTATCGGACACAAACTACAACTGTCTTTATGCGGCCCTGCTATCTATCAAGGTGTGCGTGCAGAGCGCGCAAAAATCGGTGGGCGCATTGCGCCATCGGCTATTCACCTTTCACAAATACATACGCTGCTCGTTTGGCGCGTCCTGGCTTGGATCGCAATCCAAAGTTTGCTTTTAGGAATAATTTATCAAGGATTATGATGAATAAATTATGCTTCGCATTAACGCTGTTTGTTTCGACAGCGACCTTCGCTCAACCCGCTCAACGCATTATAAGTTTAGCTCCACATGCCACCGAAATTGCCTTTGCAGCAGGGCTAGGAGAGCAGCTTGTTGCTGTCAGCGAAATGAGCGATTATCCAGAACAGGCAAAGCAGCTAGAAAGAGTCTCAAATTATCAAGGAATTAAATTAGAGCGCATTATTGCTCTTCAGCCGGACTTAGTGATTGCTTGGCCAGCCGGAAACCCCGCTAAAGAGTTGGAGAAAATTAAACAGTTCGGTATTCCTATCTATTACTCCACTACAGGTTCATTAGAAGATATCGCCAATAATATCGAGCAACTCAGCCAATACAGCGAAACTCCACAAATAGGAAAAAAAGCCGCTGAAGATTTTAGAACGCAGCTGAGTACACTAAAAGAACAGTACAACTCGAACGAGAAAGTTAGTTACTTTTATCAGTTGAGTGAAAAGCCTATCATCACTGTCGCCGGAAAGAACTGGCCAAGTGAAGTCTTTACTTTTTGCGGTGGTGAGAACATTTTCGCCGCATCTAGCGCGCCTTATCCTCAAGTTAGCATCGAGCAAGTCATTACTCGCCAGCCAGAGGTTATTTTTACTTCTCGTCACGCAATGAGTAACGATGGTATGTGGGCTGAGTGGAGTAATGAGCTTCTTGCTCTTAAAAACAAACACATCTGGTCCCTAAACTCTGATTGGATTAACCGTCCGACACCACGCACATTGAACGCGATCAAGGAAGTGTGTGAGCACTTTAAAAGCGTTCGTCAAAAACGCTAACGATTTCGTGGCAAATACCGTACAATTTCCGCCCATTTTTTCTCACACTATTTAAAGGTACTAAGTAACATGGACTCCATGCTGCTTTATATGATCGATTTGTTCGGTACCGCTGTTTTCGCTATCTCTGGCGTATTACTGGCGGGCCGTTTAAAAATGGATCCATTCGGCGTTATCGTGCTCGGCAGTGTGACTGCTATAGGTGGCGGAACAATCCGAGACATGGCGCTTGGTGCCACTCCCGTATTTTGGATAACAGATACGACTTACTTATGGGTGATATTTGTTACGTGTCTACTAACCATGCTTGTTATTCGAAGACCCAAGCGACTCTCATGGTGGGTATTACCCGTTTGTGATGCCATCGGTCTCGCTGTGTTTGTGGGAATAGGAGTAGAAAAGGCACTCGCCTACAATGCATCTGGGATGGTCGCGGTGATAATGGGGGTTATTACTGGCTGTGGCGGTGGCATTATACGAGACGTGCTGGCTCGCGAAGTTCCTATGGTATTAAGAAGTGAAGTCTATGCTACGGCATGTATTATTGGCGGCATCTTCCATACGATGGCGGTAAACATGGGTTATGACCACTCAACGGCTTTACTCGCTGGTGTAATCTCAACGCTCATTATACGTCTCGGTGCGATTCGTTGGCATCTATCCCTGCCAACTTTCGCCATTAACCGTTAAACACCAACAACATCACTCACCATGGAGTCGACCAAGTGTCGGCTCCTCTCATTTATGCTCATTTGATTCGCCAATTCTTGGGCAATTCGCTAAATTATCTCAACCATTCCTAACTTTCATTAATCATTATGTTGCTTGAAGGTATTGAAACGTTACTTGTCCTCAGTAAAGAAAAAACCATGAGCCGCACAGGCAGTCAACTCTATATTAGTCAATCTGCCGTGAGTAAACGTATTTCAAATCTAGAGAAGAAGTTAGGAAAAAAATTGATAGAGCCGAATGGTCGGCACATAAAGCTGACCTCCGATGGCCTTGCCCTCATCAACACGATCGAGCCAACGTTCAATGAGTTAAGAGGTCAGATCTATGATCAACAACAAATAGAAGATACTTCTTTGATCAAGATAGACTGCTCTGAAACCTTAGTCGCTGGATACCTCAGCATGATCATGGCAGAACACTTTGCCCATGATCAGTACATACGAATATCGACCAATCATACGCCACGCATTATTGAGAATGTGAAATCAGGCAAAGCAACATTGGGATTTTGCGCTGGCTATCTACCACCTCATCATGGATTAATGAGCCTTCACCTCGCCGATGAACCTTTCTCAATTGTCAGTCGACATTCACTTTCACAACTACCTAAAGCTATTTTGACCAATGACCTAACTAACCCTGCCAACACATATCAACAAGCTATTTTATCCAAACACGGAATCGAACCTTTGATGGAAATGGATTCGTATACTGCGGCAGCACAACTGGCTTTGGGAGGTATGGCTCCCGCTTTAATCCCTAAATCTATCCTAACGACACTTAATATCACATCTAAGTTCTGCTATGACTTTGAAGAGCTAGATCAGTTAGTTCGACCAATACATATCTGCTTACGTCACAGCACATATCGTAGCGAACGAGTTAAAGCACTGACAGAATCCATTGCTGATGTTGTTGCCAAAGAAGTTTCGTTGCCATAAGCATCGACATCACTATAACTAGAGGACGAATCCATTTTTGTCCTTTACTTACCACGACCTTCGCTCCTAACTGAGCACCAAGAAAACCGCCAACAGCCATGGTTAAGCCAAGCTTCCACACGGGCAACCCAGCGAAGATAAAAAAGAGTAGTGCCGCAATGTTTGACGTGAAATTGAGAATTTTGGTTCTAGCAGTGGCTTCGACCAAAGAAAAGTGACCTAGTGCAACAAAACAAACAGTAAAAATAGATCCAGTCCCAGGGCCAAAAAAGCCATCATAGAAACCGATCCCGCCACCAATGCATAGCGCAAACATCGCTTCAGATAACTTTGGTTCTCCATCGATTTTTCGCGTACTTGGCGCGAGTAAAAAATAGAGGGAAATGGCTATCAAAAGAACAGGGATCAAACTGGTGAGTACGCTAGCATCAATAAACTGCACAGCCTCGGCACCGATTGCAGCGCCTATAAAAGTGCAGAGTATCGCAAAACGCATTTCCTTTAAGCTAACAATACCGTTACGCACGAAATACCAGCTAGCAGAGAAACTGCCAAACGAACTTTGTAACTTATTGGTCGCTAGAGCTTGAGTCGGACTCAACCCCGCAGCCAAAAGCGCAGGGAGCGTAATGAGCCCTCCCCCACCAGCCATCGCATCAATAAAGCCTGCGGCAGTCGCAACCAAAAATAAGGCCAACAAAATTTCAACCGTGATTTCCACTACACTTCCTTTTTGAAGAGGTATCAAAGAGGAAGAAACGGTAGCACTTATTCACAAAACTACCAATGGAAAGTCAAGACACCAATCTATTCCTAATTTTCATCAGTTAATAAATCTAGAGAATGATACATTAAAAATATCAATTACATCCAAATATAGAGCCTCACCTCAAGAGCCTCTTAATATTTTGATAGAAAAAGAAAATGCTGTCTTAATAGGAAATATTTAATCTGATAAAAAACGAAAATAATGGAAGCCTTACTGACTCGACCATCAATAAAAGAACAGCAATTACGCTTAAAAATCGAACAGATAGTGAATATTAATCAGCTATTCAGCGTTATTGACGCTAAACCAGAGACTAGCGGTGCGGGTGTAATTTATATTGATAACAAATTCACCGTTGTACGCTTAAGAGACTTTAAATCCACATGCCATATCAATCCTACCTTTATCATTCTACGAGAACCGATAAAATTACAATCATCTCAAGAATTTGCAAAAAAAATAAAACAGGAAGAGTCAAAATCAAGATTCAATCAAGAGCTTCTATCAGCGAGCATTAGCTGTATTGGTGCAGCGATTGGCTGGATTGGGGTAGTTGGTTCGGGGCTAACAATACCAGTAAGTGGTCCTGTGGGCGTAACTATGTCCTATATCTCACACGCCGCTACTGTTGCTGCCACAGCTCAATGTGCTATTGGAGTAGCAAGAACCCGTATGGTATCTAAATCACCAGACAAATTATCGGATATAGACAGTAATGAGTGGTATCAAAATACAACTAAAGCTTTAGATTACATCTCCTTAGCTGGAGCGGGCGCTAGTGGATATCAAACGATAAAAATGGTTCAATCTCTTAAGCAAACCACTAAGAAAGGCGTTCCCGAGATTCTAAAAGGCTTAAACAGACAAGAAAGAACAAGATTAACTAAAGAAATCATCCGTAAAAACCTTCCGAGCATTTCGAATAAAGCTCGTAAACAGCTAATGTTGTCAGGAGAAATTCCTAAGAGGTATTCACAAGCAACAATATCCGCATCCATTTCTCATCAGCTTCTAGATGCAATTGGAGGCTCAATTAGCATAGTAGGAAGCGGTTATTCGGGAGAGTTAAGAAATCTTGCTATTGGAATCTATGAGGAATTGAAAGTTGAATACTAAATCAATTAGCATAGCAAACATCTCACTAAGTATATGTTTATACTTGGCATTGACTATTGGTCTGGCTATTAGCTTAAGCATTTGGAATGACTGGTTTTCTTTCACTCAACACATTGCTCTAGATACTTACCTCCTTACATTGGGAGCTATTACGGTTGTTGTTGTATGCATTCCAAACATTCTGACAATAAGCAAAGGATTAAGTGTTGCTGCAAAAATAAACTTACTTACTATCTCTTTTATCATTCTCACTTGCAGCATTAATTTTGTTGTAGCAAATGGTAGTACTATTTCTTCATCTTTGGGTACATTGCTTGCCATCATTAGCTTAATGATCTTCAAAAGCGAAGCATACCAATCGTTCCTAGCACACTTTAATGCTCTTCATTTTAGAAAAACCTCGATATAAAAAAGCCCGCTCAAATGAGCGGGCAATGAGGTTGTCATGTAAGCCCTGATTAATGAGCTTACTGATTTTTATCTGTTACGCGTCTAGACTCGCTTTCACTTTAGCGTGTAACTCTTGAACCGAAGTTACTGACGCTTTTGCGTCTGCAGTATGAGACATACATGTTGCGAACGCTGCATTCAGTGTCGTTGTGTAGTTCACTTTTTCTGCCAGTGCACCACGTCGTAGAACTTTCGAATCTTCAATCGCTTGACGACCAGCAGCCGTGTTTACGATGTAGGTGTATTCGTTGTTCTTGATGCGGTCAAGAATGTGTGGACGACCTTCGTGTACTTTGTTTACCAAACGTGGGTTAATACCCGCTTCGCCCAGAATTACAGCAGTACCGTGTGTCGCATCCAACTGGTAACCCAGTTTCACTAACTTAGAAGCTAGGTCAACAACACGCTCTTTATCACCTTCACGTACAGACAGTAGCGCACGACCACCTTCAGGATAAACCGCACCACAACCTAGCTCTGCTTTCGCGTAAGCTTCTGCGAACGTTGCACCCACACCCATTACTTCACCTGTTGAGCGCATTTCAGGGCCCAATAGAGGGTCAACCCCAGGGAATTTGTTGAACGGCAGAACCACTTCTTTCACTGAGTAGTAAGGAGGGATAATCTCTTTAGTAAAGCCTTGTGACTCTAGAGATTGACCCGCCATTACACGTGCAGCGATTTTCGCTAGAGGAGCGCCTGTCGCTTTCGATACGAATGGTACCGTACGAGCAGCACGAGGGTTCACTTCAATTAGATAAACGTCGTTATCTTTCACAGCAAACTGCGTGTTCATCAAACCGCGTACACCGAGTTCGAATGCTAACTTCTCAACTTGCTCACGCATCTTGTCTTGAATTTCCTGACTTAGCGTGTATGCAGGCAGTGAACATGCAGAGTCACCAGAGTGAACACCCGCTTGTTCGATGTGCTCCATGATACCGCCGATAACGACGCGTTCACCGTCACAGATAGCATCAATATCAACTTCGGTTGCATCATCCAAGAAACGGTCTAGCAGAACTGGAGACTCGTTCGATACGCTTACTGCTTCGTTGAAGTAGCGACGCAGGTCTTGCTCGTCGTATACGATTTCCATCGCACGACCACCGAGTACATAAGATGGACGAACAACTAATGGGAAGCCAATTTCTTTCGATTTCTCAACCGCTTGCTCCATCGTTGTTACTGTCGCGTTTTCTGGCTGAAGTAGACCTAAACGGTCAACAGCGGCTTGGAAGCGTTCGCGGTCTTCCGCACGGTCGATAGCATCTGGGCTAGTACCAATGATTGGCACACCAGCCGCTTCTAGAGCACGAGCCAGTTTAAGTGGCGTTTGACCACCGTACTGAACAATCACACCTTTTGGTTTTTCAACACGAGCGATAGACAGTACATCTTCCAGAGTTACTGGCTCGAAGTACAGACGATCAGACGTATCGTAGTCAGTAGATACCGTTTCTGGGTTACAGTTAACCATAATGGTTTCGTAACCGTCTTCACGCAGCGCAAGTGATGCATGAACACAACAGTAATCGAATTCGATACCTTGGCCGATACGGTTTGGACCGCCACCAAGAACCATGATCTTATCTTTGTCTGTTGGGTTTGCTTCACATTCTTCATCGTAAGATGAGTACATGTAAGCCGTGTCAGAAGAAAACTCTGCTGCACATGTATCCACACGTTTGTAAACCGGATGAATATCAAACTGCTCACGAGCACGGCGAATTTCACTTTCAGCGACACCAAGCAATTTAGACAAGCGAGCATCAGAGAAGCCTTTGCGTTTCATCTGACGAAGCACTTCTTTGGTCAAACCTGCGTAGCCGCCCGCCTTGACTTGTTCTTCGAGTTTTACAATTTCTTCGATTTGAACCAGGAACCAGCGGTCGATTTGAGTCAAGTTGAACACACCGTCGACTGACATACCCGCTCGGAATGCATCGGCGATGTACCAGATACGCTCTGCACCTGCTTCTTTAAGTTCGTGACGAATCTTAGTCAGTGCATCTGGCGCTTCCAGATCGACCATCTCATCAAAACCAGTTGCGCCAACTTCTAGGCCACGCAGTGCTTTGTGAAGAGATTCTTGTTGGTTACGACCAATCGCCATTACCTCACCAACCGATTTCATCTGAGTTGTCAGACGATCGTTTGCACCAGCAAATTTCTCGAAGTTAAAGCGAGGGATCTTAGTTACGACGTAGTCGATAGTTGGTTCAAATGACGCAGGTGTTGCACCACCTGTGATGTCGTTTTGTAGTTCGTCTAGCGTAAAGCCAACAGCCAGTTTCGCGGCAATTTTCGCAATTGGGAAGCCTGTTGCTTTTGATGCTAGCGCAGAAGAGCGAGATACACGCGGGTTCATCTCGATGATGACCATACGACCATCTTTCGGGTTGATACCAAACTGTACGTTTGAACCACCTGTTTCAACACCGATTTCACGCAGAACAGCTAGCGATGCATTACGCATAAGCTGGTATTCTTTGTCAGTCAGTGTTTGTGCTGGAGCAACCGTGATTGAGTCACCCGTATGGATGCCCATTGGGTCAAAGTTCTCGATTGAACATACGATGATACAGTTGTCCGCTTTGTCACGAACGACTTCCATTTCGTACTCTTTCCAACCGATGAGTGACTCATCGATAAGAAGTTCGTTGGTCGGAGATAAGTCCAGACCACGACGACAGATTTCTTCGAACTCTTCTTTGTTGTACGCGATACCACCACCAGTGCCACCCATGGTGAACGATGGACGGATGATACAAGGGAAGCCAACCATATCTAAAACTTTGTAAGCTTCTTCCATGCTCTTCGCTGTATCTGCGCGAGGACACTCAAGGCCGATAGACTTCATCGCTTTATCAAAACGAGAACGGTCTTCCGCTTTGTCGATTGCATCAGCCGTTGCACCAATCATCTCTACGCCAAACTCTGCGAGAACGCCGTGCTTCTCTAAATCTAACGCACAGTTAAGTGCTGTCTGACCACCCATAGTTGGCAGAACTGCATCAGGACGTTCTTTCTCGATGATCTTGCGTACAACTTCCCACTGAATCGGCTCGATGTAAGTCGCATCTGCCATCTCTGGGTCAGTCATAATCGTTGCTGGATTAGAGTTAACTAGGATAACTCGGTAGCCTTCTTCGCGAAGAGCTTTACACGCTTGTGCGCCAGAGTAGTCAAACTCACATGCCTGACCGATAACAATCGGACCAGCACCAAGAATTAGAATACTTTGAATGTCAGTACGTTTTGGCATTATCTACTACTCCGAATTAAGCGCTGTGTTTTTTGATTAGTTCGATAAAGTGGTCAAATAGCGGTGCCGCGTCATGTGGACCAGGGCTCGCTTCTGGGTGACCTTGGAAGCTAAATGCTGGCTTGTCTGTGCGGTGGATACCTTGCAAAGAGCCATCAAATAGCGATACGTGAGTAGCACGTAAGTTTTCCGGTAATGTTGCTTCATCTGCCGCAAAGCCGTGGTTTTGCGAGGTAATCATCACAACGTTACGCTCTAAATCTTTTACTGGGTGGTTTGCACCGTGGTGACCAAACTTCATTTTCACCGTTTGCGCACCTGATGCTAGCGCCAGAATTTGGTGACCTAGACAAATACCAAAAATTGGCAGGCCTTTTTCTAGGAACACTTTGGTTGCTTCAATCGCGTAAGTACATGGTTCTGGGTCACCAGGGCCGTTTGATAAGAATACGCCATCTGGATTTAGTGCCAGAACTTCTTCCGCTGACGTTTCTGCAGGTACAACCGTTAAGCGGCAGCCACGGTCAACCAACATTCGTAAGATGTTGCGTTTTGCGCCGAAGTCGTAAGCGACAACGTGGTATGGCAGCTCGCTGTCATCTTTCGCCTCTGGAAGTCCACCTTCAAGCGTCCACGAACCTTGCTTCCATTGATACGCTTCTTTTGTTGTAACTTCTTTCGCAAGGTCCATTCCTTTTAAGCCTGGGAATTCTTTTGCTTTCGCTAGTGCCAAAGCTTCGTCTAGGTTGTTGCCCGCAACAATACAGCCGTTTTGAGCACCTTTTTCACGCAGGATACGAGTGAGCTTACGAGTATCGATATCAGCGATGCCAACGATATTTTGAGACTTAAGATAATCAGAGAGGGATTGTTCGTTACGGAAGTTAGAAGCGATTAGAGGAAGATCGCGAATCACAAGGCCTTGTGCATGAATGGAAGAGGATTCTTCATCTTCGGAAGTGGTTCCGGTATTGCCAATGTGAGGATAAGTGAGAGTGACGATTTGCTGAGAATAGGAAGGATCAGTGAGGATTTCTTGATACCCCGTCATCGAGGTATTAAAAACGACTTCACCAACGGAAAGACCATCTGCCCCTATGGACACTCCGCGGAACACTGTCCCATCTTCTAGGACCAACAGTGCTAATTTACCCAAGACAACCTCCAGAATAAAAATGCAAAAAAAATAAATCAAACTGCAAACATGCCTTCCTTTACCTATAAAATCTACATAAATAGGTATTTCAGACAAATTGGCGGTATTCTAAAGTTGGACTCGAAACCTGTCAACCTACAATCAAAAATAAATGATTAATTTCTAGCGAGTAAGGTCATTTTGAATCAGTAAGGCCCAAAAAGATAACTTTTACATGCTATTACATAGAGAGGCATAGAGGTTTAATGAATTTTACAAATTTGAACTTTTTAGAGATCACAAAAAAGTATGAATTTTTCACGCAAACGTTCACTCGACAAAAAAGACATTAGTTTTTAGACATCAAAACCCAAAACACCCACAAAACAACCAAAACAACGACAAAAGTAAGCACCAAAATACTTTCTGTTAGAATCATTTCATTTACAAATAATTCTATAGATATAAAAAAGCCGGCTACCGCCGGCGAATAATTATGTATTTAGAGTTCATTCAATCCCAAAACATCTGTCATGGTATAAAAGCCCGCTGGTTTGGCACTCAACCAAACAGCGGCCTTGACGGCGCCATTAGCAAACGTCATACGATCGGTCGCTTTGTGCGTTATCTCCACTCGTTCCCCGATATCAGCAAACATGGCTGTGTGCTCACCGACGATATCGCCAGCGCGAATTGTAGCAAAGCCGATCTCATCTTTAGTACGTTCACCTGTGATACCTTCTCGCGCATAGACAGCTACATCATTCAGCTTGTTGCCCATCGCACCAGCAATGGCTTCGCCCATCCCGATAGCGGTACCAGAAGGAGCATCAACTTTATGACGATGATGTGCTTCGACAATCTCAACATCACAGTAGTCGCCCATCACTTTGGCTGCTTTCTCAAGAAGCTTAAATACTAGGTTCACACCAACAGAGTAGTTAGGAGCCATGACAACAGGCACTTGCTTAGCGGCTTCGTCAATCAGTTCACGCTCTGCATCACTGAAACCAGTCGTCCCAATCACAATACTCTTTCCATGCTTCTTACACAGTTCAAGATTCGCCAACGTACTTACTGGGGCAGTAAAATCGATGATTACATCAAAATTATCGACGTCTTTAGCAAGATCATCCGTTAAGAACACATCGAATTTGCCTTCACCACAAAGTTCACCGATATCGACACCGACAAGTGAGGACTCAGGTCGTTCTGATCCCGCGCTCACTGTCGCCTCTGGGTTAAGGTGTGAAGCTTTAACCAAATTACGGCCCATTCGGCCTGCTGCTCCTGCGATTGCAATACGAACCATTGCGCTTTCTCTCCTTCTCTGGATAACGAGGTTTGCTCTCGTTCTCTCGTTTCGCTTAATCTGTTTAAACTAACAACATACCGTGGTTACCACAAGCAAGTTCATCAGGCTTAAGCGAACTCTTTTACGACACGCTCCAAGATAGGCACGTTCGCTTCAGGAAAGGCATAGTTACCCAATTCTCTTATCTCAACCCAGCGACCTTCTTGACCTTCTCGGCCGTAAGGCTCATTACTGAACTTAGATACCGTAATAAAATCAAACTTAAGTGATTTGTCTGGATAGTCATATTCCAAATGCTCGAAAAGGGCTTGCTCAGTAACTTCAATTCCTACCTCTTCTTCAAGTTCTCTTGCTAGAGCATGTTCAATACTTTCTCCTGACTCGACTTTCCCGCCGGGAAACTCCCAAAACCCGCCTTTATGCTTGTCGTCTGGACGCTTTGTAATAAAAATTTTTGATTTGTCTTGGTTAAAAATAATAGCCGCGACTATGTGAATTCTTTTCATAGGGGTTCCTAACTCTCAAGCCGTTACACTTCAACGGTCTTTGCATCTCTAAAACTATCCGATGCTATCAAAACTTATGAAATTCGACAGCCACAGAATTTGCTTAAAAAAAGAGCCGCCTAGGCGACTCTTTAAAACATTATCTGACTAATACGTTAGTCGATTTTGCCGTGGCACTGTTTATACTTCTTACCACTACCACAAGGGCAAGGCTCATTGCGACCTACTTTACGTTCATCACGTACCATTGGCTGACTTGAACCTTCTTCAGATTCTTCACCTTCAGAAAGAGGGTTTTGTGCTGCTGCGTGTTGCGCTTGAGCACGACGAGCGGCCTCTTCAGCTTGCGCACGACGTTGCTCTTCCATACGTTCAACTTCTTCTTGTTGCTGAACTCGAACGCGAGATAGAACAGTAATCACATCAGTTTTCAGCGCTTCTAGTAGACCTTCAAACAGTTCAAACGATTCACGCTTGTATTCCTGTTTCGGGTTCTTCTGCGCATAGCCGCGTAAGTGAATACCCTGACGCAAGTGATCCATTGCTGCCAAGTGCTCTTTCCAAAGCGTATCCAGAGTTTGAAGCATAACCGATTTCTCGAAGTTACGAAGTACTTGCGCACCCACCACTTCCTCTTTCTCTTTGTACACTTCAACGGCTAGATTGATGATCTTCTCGCGTAGCGCCTCTTCGTAAAGCTTATCGTCTTCTTCAAGCCATTGCTTCACTGGCGCATCAAGATCGAAGTCTGCTTTCAAGCGCTCTTGTAGACCTTCAACGTCCCACATATCTTCTAGTGATTGTGGCGGGATGTACTCATCAATAACCGCTGTTAGCACATCTTCACGGTTTTGCTCGATCATACCGCTGATGTCTTCAACGTTCATCAATTCGTCGCGCAGCTCGTAGACAACCTTACGCTGATCGTTCGCCACATCATCGTATTCTAGTAGCTGCTTACGGATATCAAAGTTACGGCCTTCCACTTTGCGCTGTGCTTTTTCAATTGAGCGAGAAAGCATTTTCGATTCAATAGCTTCACCTTCTTCCATACCACTTTGAATAAGGCTCGCCATACGATCAGAAGTGAAAATACGTAACAAAGAGTCTTCCATAGATAGGTAGAAGCGCGATGAACCCGCATCACCTTGACGACCAGAACGACCACGTAGCTGGTTATCAATACGGCGAGATTCGTGGCGCTCAGTACCAATGATGTGTAGACCACCAGCATCTAGTACTTGATCATGTACCACTTTCCACTCTGCTTTAATCGCATCGATTTGTTCTTGAGTTGGGTTCTCCAAAGCTTCCACTTTTGATTGCCAACTACCGCCAAGCACAATATCCGTACCACGACCGGCCATGTTGGTCGCGATAGTTACCGCACCCGGCATACCCGCTTCAGCAACAATTTCCGCTTCCTTCTCATGGAATTTCGCATTCAATACGTTGTGTTTGATCTTCGCTTTCTTCAAGGCGTTGGAGAGTAGTTCTGATTTTTCAATCGATACGGTACCAACCAATGTTGGCTGACCTTTCGCAACGCGCTCTTTGATATCTTCAATGATTGCAGCAAACTTCTCAGCTTCGGTGCGATACACCACATCCGGCATATCGTTACGAATCATAGGTTTGTTGGTTGGGATAACCACCGTTTCCAAGCCATAAATAGATTGGAACTCAAACGCCTCAGTATCCGCAGTACCTGTCATACCAGACAGTTTTTCGTATAAGCGGAAGTAGTTCTGGAAGGTAATCGAAGCCAAAGTTTGGTTTTCGTTTTGAATCTTAACGCCTTCTTTCGCTTCTACTGCTTGGTGAAGACCTTCAGACCAACGACGACCTGGCATTGTACGACCAGTATGTTCATCAACAATTACTACTTCACCTTCGTCAGTAACGATGTAATCAACGTTGCGCTCAAACAACACATGAGCACGCAAAGCGGCATTCACGTGATGTAACATGCTGATGTTAGTCGGAGAGTAAAGTGTGTCACCCTCTTCCATAAGACCATTTTTCACCAACAGTTCTTCAACGTACTCTTGGCCCGTTTCTGTGAGGTATACTTGCTTTGATTTCTCATCAACAGTGTAGTGACCATCACCACGATATTCTTCAGAGTCTTCTTTGTCTTGCTTTTTAAGATGCGGGATCAAAAGGTTGATTCGGGTGTATAGCTCAGAGCTATCTTCAGCAGGACCAGAAATGATTAAAGGGGTACGAGCTTCATCAATTAGGATTGAGTCCACCTCATCGACAACTGCAAAGAAGCGTTCACGTTGTACGCGATCTTCGCTACGGAAAGCCATATTGTCACGAAGGTAGTCAAAACCAAATTCATTGTTCGTTCCGTACAAGATGTCAGCTTGGTACGCTTCTTTTTTCTCTTGAGGAGGCATGTTTGGCACGTTTACGCCAACAGTCATACCTAAAAATTCAAATAGAGGGCGGTTTGTCTCTGCATCACGTTTAGCTAGATAATCGTTCACTGTTACAATATGAACGCCTTTACCAGCTAGGGCATTTAGGTAAGCAGGAAGCGTTGCCGTCAGCGTTTTACCTTCACCCGTACGCATTTCAGCGATTTGACCCGCATTTAGAACCATACCACCGATAAGCTGGACGTCGAAGTGGCGCATACCGTAGACACGCTTAGATGCTTCACGAACCGTAGCAAAAGCTTCTGGAAGTAGTTTATCAAGAGTTTCACCCTTCTCTAGGCGCTCACGGAATTCAACCGTCTTTGCTTTTAACTCTTCGTCACTTAGAGCCTCGAATGTTGGCTCATAGTTATTAATTTCTTTTACAATTTTTCTAAGGCGGCGCAGTGTTCGGTCGTTGCGACTGCCAATCACTTTTGTCAGTAGCTTAGTTATCATTTTTCGTGAATCTCTCTTTATTCAGACCGTTCCCGATCTACTCATAATGCCTTCAGTCTCTGCCAGTTTGGAACTAAGAATACTGAGATAAATCATTTATCAAAGATATTGAGTTCAAACATCCATATTTCAAGGCTAAGTTTTGAAACAATGTGGCTTAGTGTAAGGATTTTTAATCGATACAACCATAAATAGACGTATTTGTTTGAAGCACTCTGAAGTTTTTACTTAAAGTGGTGACTGATTAGCCGATATTGCATACCGCAATATGTGTAATCCATCCAGAGCAAACTTTGCTTTTTACCTTGCTACATTGTAAAACTGAAGCTAAAGACGTTAATGTAAACTATACCTTGATAGAAAGCTGCTCTAGAATAGCTATATCTCAACAAAATTAGATTTTACCTATGCGTGATCACCGTCCAACCTCGACTGAAGATGTTATTGCTGAGTCACAGTTCAAGCAGATTCAAGAACATGCTGGAGAAATCTTACAGCTTAACCAAGCTTTGCAAGAGGTCTTACCCACGGGGACGGCCGATCATTGCCGAGTAGCGAATGTTCGTAACGGCCATCTATTGATCGATGTCTCTAGTGCCGCGATCAAAATGAAGATCGATTACGATCGCCTCATGATCCTAAATAAACTTCGTACTCAAGGCTTTGCCAAGCTGATGAGCGTTGAAGTGAGGATCAATCCTTCACTATATCGAAACCGCTTTCAACAAGACGACAGACCTAAGCGTCCACCACTAACCCAATCTGCAGCAAAGTCATTAATGACGATTGCCGACATGGCGCCACCGAAAATTCAAGAGCGTTTAAAACGATTAGCCGATATGGCAGAAAAGGAAGATCGTAAGTGAACGTTATTTCAATATGCTGAAAGCTTGAATGTTATTGATAAATCCAGGATTAAAGCCAAATAGCAAAAAACCAGGCATAAGCCTGGTTTTTTATTAATTCTAATGCCAAGTATTTACGCAAGCACCATATTTGGTTCTGCGAATGCTACTGGTGAGCCGACTTCTTCTTCGAATGTAGTCCACTCCCACGCTTCCTGATCTGCAAGAACAGCACGTAACAGTTGGTTATTTAAACCGTGGCCAGATTTAAAGGCACGGAATTCACCAATGATTGGGTGGCCACACATGTAAAGGTCACCAATCGCATCCAACACTTTGTGAGTCACAAACTCATTTTCAAAGCGTAGACCTTCTTCATTAAGAATACGGTAATCATCCAAAACGATAGCATTGTCAAAACTACCACCCAAAACTAGGTTTTGAGATTGTAGATATTCGATATCACGCATAAAGCCAAACGTACGTGCTCGAGAAATCTCACGAACAAAGCCTTTTGACGAGAAATCAAACAGCAAACGTTGCTCGTCTGATTCAATCGCTGGGTGATTAAACTCAATTTCGAAGTCCATACGGAAGCCGTTAAATGGTACAAATTCTGCCCATTTATCACCATCTTCAAAACGAACTGGCTTTTTGATGCGGATGAAGCGTTTTGGCGCATTTTGCGTTTCGATACCTGCTTGTTGTAGCAAGTATACAAATGGGCTTGCACTACCATCCATGATCGGAATTTCAGGTGCGTCTACTTCGACAACAATGTTATCGATGCCCATACCAGCAAGTGCCGCATTCAAGTGCTCAACAGTTGAAATACGCACACCTTCATCGTTTACCAATGCAGTACAAAGCATGGTGTCACGAACCGAAGCTGGATCAGCTGGAAAATCTACAGGTGGATTTACATCTGTACGACGGTAAATGATACCTGTATTTGCAGCAGCCGGGCGCAGAGTAAGTGTGACTTTACGACCAGAGTGGAGACCCACACCAGTTGTTTTCACTATTTCTTTCAGAGTACGTTGTCTGATCATCTGCTTGCCTCTCAAAAATTTGCTACAAAACACGGCCGTCTGTAACGTCGACCGTGAATGCTACCATAATTTTGAGCCATGTCAAATTTATGGGTTAAAGATTAATCAGCCTGACGACGCAAAAATGCCGGTATATCTAAATAACCACTTTCCTTTTCTTGCTTTGGAGCCGCAGAACTTTGGCTCGACGAAGCTGGAGAAGAAGGAGCAGTGTTTGTCGGCTGAGGAGTTACCTGTGGCTTCTCTTGCGCTTGATTATTTTGCAAGGTCTGTGCCGGTTTTTCTTCAGCTTGCGTTGCCGCTGCTTGTTGCTGTGGTTGAGCTTGCGGCGTCGGTGCCACTTTCGCTTTACCACCCGCAACTAGCGTGATATCTGGCTTTTTCTCATTACCAATACCTGTCGCTACAACTGTTACGCGGATTTCGTCAGTCATATCAGGGTCTAGAGAAGTACCGATAACAACAGTCGCATTGTCAGAAGCGAATGCCTTCACTGTATTACCAACCGTCTCAAACTCGTCAAGACGCATATCCAGACCAGCAGTAATATTGACAAGAACACCACGAGCGCCCGCTAGATCGATGTCTTCCAGAAGTGGGCTAGAAATTGCCATTTCAGCCGCTTCTTCAGCACGGTCTTCACCTTTGGCGATGCCGCTACCCATCATTGCGTGACCCATTTCAGACATTACAGTTCTTACGTCCGCAAAGTCGACGTTGATCATGCCAGGGCGAGTAATTAGCTCAGCAATACCTTGAACGGCATTCTTAAGAACATCGTTAGCGCTTGCAAAAGCTTCTAGTAGTGTTACACCACGACCAAGTACTTTAAGTAGCTTTTCGTTTGGAATCGTGATCAAAGAGTCAACATGCTTAGAGAGCTCATCGATACCTTGCTCAGCAAATGCCAAACGCTTTTTACCTTCAAAACTAAACGGTTTAGTTACTACCGCTACTGTTAGAATGCCAAGCTCTTTAGCCACTTCAGCAATAACAGGCGCTGCACCAGTACCGGTACCGCCACCCATACCAGCTGCGATAAACACCATATCGGCGCCAGTCAGGGAATCTTTAATTCGATCTCTGTCTTCGAGAGCTGCGTCACGGCCAACCTGTGGATTAGCACCTGCACCCAGACCTTTAGTGATATCACCACCGATCTGAATAACATTGCCAACGCTTGTCTTACGAAGTGCTTGCGCATCAGTGTTGACGCTGATGAATTCCACACCTTCGATGGATTCACGCACCATGTGTTCAACGGCGTTACCACCGCCGCCACCAACCCCAACGACCTTGATTACTGCATCGTCAGACATTTCCATCATCGGTTCAAACATGTGTTGTCTCCGTTTATCCTGCAACTCAGGTTAAAACTCTTTTTGTATCCAGTTACGCAATTTATCGAAAAAGCCAGTTACAGATGAGCGTTTAGGTTCATTATAATCGCTATCGTCGCTAGACTGCATGTCTCTTGCGTAATGAAGTAATCCAACTGCCGTAGAATGGTACGGCTCTTTTACATAGTCAGTTAATCCGCTGACTTCGAGCGGTTTGCCGACCCTTACTTGATTGCGGAATACGCGTTCCGCACATTCTACCACTCCGTCCATTTGCGCAGCACCGCCGGTGAGTACAACTCCCGCAGCCAGATGGTGCTTGATACCCTCTTCGCGCAATTTTGCTTGTACAGAGTCGATAGTTTGGTTAACCAGTCCCATAAGCTCAGAGTAGCGTGGCTCAATCACTTCTGACAACGTTTGACGTTGCAGGCTACGTGATGGTCGTCCACCTACGCTTGGTACATTAACCGTGTCATCCTTACTGACCAGTTCACTCAAAGCACAGCCATATTTGACTTTTATTTCTTCAGCATCGCTCACTGGCGTGCCAAAAGCAAAAGCAATATCACTGGTTACAGCATTTCCTGCGTACGAAAATACTTCTGTGTGACGTAACGCACCGCCAGTCCAGATGGCCACATCCATCGTGCCGGCGCCAATATCAACCACACAAACTCCAAGCTCTCTTTCATCCTCAGTGATTACTGCATTACTAGCAGCAAGCCCAGAAAATACGAGTTGTTCTACTTTAAGGCCGCAGCGTTCTACCGCCTTAATAATGTTGCGTGCCATGTCATTATGGCATGAGATAAGGTGGACACTCACTTCCATTCTTACCCCAGATAAACCAAGCGGATTTTTGATTCCTTCTTGGTAATCAATGGTGAACTCTTGCGGGATCACATGAAGAATTCGCTGTTCATCACCGATTTTAATCGATTTTGCGGTATGGATAGCGCGATCCATGTCTTCTTGAGACACCTCTTCATCAGAAATCGTGCCCATACCTTTTTCAATTCGGCTTGCGATATGCTTACCAGACAACGAAATGAAGACTCGGCTGATCTGGCACTCTGCCATTAATTCAGCTTGATCAATTGCACGTTGTACTGATTTTACAACCGACTCCAAATCATTCACGCCACCTTTATCCATGCCGCGTGAGGGGCTACTACCTGCGCCAATAATATTAATTTGACCGTCTGGTAAAACCTCACCCACTAGAGCCGATACGGTTGCAGTGCCTATATCAAGACCAACAATAATGTTGTCATCAGCGGCCTTAGTCATCTGTACTCTCTTCTAACTCTTGTTCAGGAAACCAACCAACTGCGGCTCCTGTATCGTACCTAAGATCGATATAACTGATTCTTTGCGTGTCACTGCCAAGCTTATTATAGAGCTTAAAAAAGCGCTCTATACGCTCAAGAAGAGACTCTTTACCGAGCTCTAATCGAATACCGTTATCAAGGATGATTTGCCAAGCTCGTCGCTCGTTTAATACCAGAGACGATATCGCTAAACCCAATTGCTGAAACTTAGGACTCAAATCACGGTAAGTCTGTAAGACTTCCGGTCCGCTATCTTTGGGTCCGTACAGCTTCACTTTTTCTTCTTGCAACAGAGCAACATCTCCATCAAAAACGAACCCGTTTTTATCTAACAGTTCGTTGCCATTCCAAATGGCTTCTGGTTGATGCTCCGTCAAAAAAACTTTTACTGTATCCGGCCACTGCTTTCGGATTGCGGCATGCGCTACCCATGGCAGAGCTTCGACACTTTGCTGTAATACATCAATATCCTGAGACATAAATGTACCGATGTGATCAATTCGACTAAATGCAGCCTGCACATCGTCAGCTTGGACATACTCCAGTTTCCCCTGAAGTACTATTTTGGAGAGAGGTAACCTTTGGTCATCCCACATCCAACTGATCGCCGCGTACAAAACAGAACTAATTAAAGTCACAACCACAACGAAAAATAACGCACCCAAGATTTTTTCTTGGCGACCACGGTTGTTACCCGTGTTTGGTCGCTCGTCATTCAGTGCAATATTCAACAACGTCTTCGTTTCCTGACTTTTGTCGTGTACTTTTTACCCATATAATTACGCAGAGGTAAAAGTCTTGACTTTAACCTTGGGATTATACTGAGCTCTTGTAAACTATCAAACACTGATAGCAATAAATCACAATGATATTGACGCAAAATCGAGATCTGAGTCTTTATCTGTCCTTCGCGTCAACAATATGTGTCAGCCAAGCATCTTGTTTATATTCAATTTAAGACCTGCCAGCTGTTTCGCCACTTTACCAATATCACCCGCACCTTGCGTTAAGATTAGGTCGCCGTCTTGTATAACGTTAGCTAAAACTGAAGGTAATTGCTCGATTTCTGGAACAAAAATCGGATCTACCTTGCCTCGGCTGCGAATTGTGCGACATAAAGCGCGCCCATCAGCCCCTGCAATCGGCTTTTCACCCGCTGCGTAAACATCCAGCATGATCAATACATCTACCTGTTCAAGCACATTCGCGAAATCATCGTATAAATCACGAGTACGGCTATAACGGTGCGGTTGGAAAATCATCACCAAACGCTTGTCTTGCCAACCACTGCGTGCTGCATTAATGGTTACATCCACTTCTGTGGGATGATGGCCGTAATCATCAACAAGCATTGCATGGCCGTTGCCAGTATCAAACTCGCCAAGGTGATCAAAACGTCTTCCCGTACCTTGCGTACCAGCCATTGCCTTTAGGATCGCATCGTCTTCAATGTCATCTTCAGTAGCAACCGCAATCGCAGCAGACGCATTCAATGCATTGTGACGACCTGGAATATTCAGCGTGATATCTAAGTTAGCTCGCCCTTTACGTACTACCGTAAATTTGCCTTGCTGCCCCTCTTGACGATAATCTTCAATACGTACGTCGGCATCTTCAGAAAAACCGTAAGTTATCACTTGACGACTAATACGTGGGATTAACTCTCGAACCACAGGATCGTCAATGCAAACAATTGCTTGGCCGTAAAACGGTAGATTATGAAGGAAATCGATGAAGGTTTGCTTTAAGGTTTCAAAGTCACCACCATAGGTATCCATATGATCGGCTTCGATATTGGTAACAATGCTCACCATTGGTTGCAAGTGCAGGAATGACGCGTCACTTTCATCTGCCTCTGCAATTAGAATACGACTCGAGCCTAGACGCGCATTTGTACCTGCGCTTTTCACCAAACCGCCATTCACAAACGTTGGATCAAGACCGGCTTCAGAATAGATTTGAGTGACAAGAGCGGTCGTCGTGGTTTTACCGTGTGTACCCGCAACGGCAATACCGTGACGGAATCGCATCAATTCAGCCAACATCTCTGCACGGCGTACGATAGGGATGCGTAATTCACGTGCCGCCATCACTTCTGGGTTTTCTTCGTTGATCGCCGTTGACACAACAACCACACTGGCTTTTTCTACATTACTGGCTTGATGACCGATAAATACCGTCGCACCTTTTGATACCAAACGCTCTGTCACAGCGTTCTCTGATAGATCAGAACCTGTGATTTGGTAGCCTTCGTTCAACAGCACTTCTGCAATGCCGCTCATGCCCGCACCACCAATACCGATGAAGTGGATGGATTTCACGCGGCGCATCTCTGGCACCATTGCGCGAATCTGAACTAAGTCTTGTGTATGTTGGATTGTCATCAATTCTATTCTCAATAATTCGGTTAACGCTTTTCGGTCAAAGCGACAATGGCTTGTGCGACAACTCGGTCAGCATTCAATTTTGCAGCGCCACGCGCTTGCTCAGCCATTGTAAGTAAAGCTTGGCGATCCAATTGTTGGATCTGCTGAGTCAGAGACTCAACGGTTAAATCTGGTTGTTCAATCATTTTCGCCGCGCCGCAATCCACCAAGTGGTCTGCATTAAGTGCTTGCTGGCGGTCTTTGTGCATGAATGGAACAAAAATAGCGCCTACACCTGCCGCCGAGACTTCAGAAACGGTTAACGCTCCAGAGCGACAAACTAAAAGGTCAGCCCATGCGTAAGCTTCTGCAACGTCATCAATGAATTCCATTACTTCTGCATTTACCAGACCTTTAGCTTGGTATGCTGCATTCACTTCTTCGGCAGCACCTTTGCCCGCTTGATGACGAATACAGTAATCTTCGCCCAATTTCGACATCACGTCTGGCAGAGTTTGGTTAAGAATACGTGCGCCTTGGCTGCCACCCATCACCAAAATGCGAATTGGACCTTGGCGCTCTTGCATGCGCTCAGTTGGCGCTGCTAATTGAGTCACGTCTTCACGAACTGGGTTCCCAACCACTTCGGCATTTGGAAAAGCGCCTGGGAAAGCCTGAAAAACCTTCTTAGCGATTTTCGATAACCATTGGTTCGTTAAACCTGCTACTGCATTTTGTTCATGCAGAACAACAGGAATGCCACTCATCCAAGCGGCAATACCGCCCGGGCCGCTAACATAACCGCCCATACCAAGCACTGCGTCTGGCTGCCAGCGTTTCATGTGAGCACGAGCCTGCATAATGGCATTGATAATTTGAAATGGTGCTGCAAGAAGACGTTTAACGCCTTGACCTCGTAACCCTTTCACTTTGATAAAGTCGATTTCAATGCCATGTTTTGGCACCAAATCCGCTTCCATTCGATCCGCCGTACCTAACCAACGGATCTCCCAACCTTGCTCTTGAAGCTGTTTTGCTACCGCCAAACCTGGGAATACGTGACCGCCAGTACCACCAGCCATCACCATCAAACGTTTATTTTGTTTCATTAGCTTGTTGTTCTGATTGTTGTTGCTCGCGTTTCAAGCGGCATTCGTAATCGATACGCAGTAGTATGGACACTGCGACGGACATAATTATTAGACTAGAACCACCATAACTGATGAGTGGAAGTGTTAAACCTTTAGTTGGAACAATACCGGCGGCAGCTCCAACATTAACCAAGGTTTGAAACGCAAACCAAATACCAATTCCGAAAGCCAGATAACCTCCGAACATTTCGCCTTCTTCAAATGCACGCTTGCCGATGTAAACCGCTTTTAGCACCAAGCTAAAAATCAGCATTAAGACCAGCACTACGCCCACGAAACCAAGCTCTTCAGCAAGTACGGCAAACACAAAGTCGGTATGCGCTTCCGGTAGATATTCCAGTTTTTGAATTGAATTACCGAGACCTTGTCCGAACCATTCACCACGACCAAACGCCATCAAAGACTGAGTCAACTGATAGCCACTGCCAAATGGATCTTCCCACGGGTCAAGGAAGGAGGTTACTCGTCGCATACGGTATGGCTCGACGAGAATCAAACCTACTACAGCGCCGATACCTGCCACCATCAAGGCGAGAAACTGGGTTAGTTTTGCACCTGCGATAAAAAGCATGCCAAACAGCGTGACCAGCATCACGACCACCGTCCCCAAGTCTGGCTGACCAAGTAGTAATACTGCGAAGAAGGCAAACACCATGATTGGCTTCATAAAGCCACCAAAGAACGTTTGTCGTACTTCGTCTTGCTTTCGAACTAAGTAACCAGACATGAAGATAAACAGCGATAGCTTCGCGACTTCCGCTGGCTGAAGGTTAAACAGCCCGAGGGGAATCCAACGAGACGCACCATTAACCGACTTACCCGCCAAGAGCACGATGATCAACAGTGCGAAAGAAGCCCAAAGTAAGTAATGGCTCTTCTTAAACCACTCTTGCAAAGGCACTTGCAAAATAACAGCGGAGGTCCCTAACGCCAGCACGAGAAATGTCGCATGACGAAACATAAAGTGGAACGGCTGTTCCGTTAATCGAGAGCTGATTGGAAATGATGCAGAGGTTACCATGACCAAACCAGTCAACATCAAACCCAGTGCAATCCACACTAACTGACGATCAAACATCGCCTCTGGGGCTGGATGCTTGAGCCAATTGCCAATACTGCGTTTAACGTTACCTAAACCCACGAAGTGTGTAACCTTTAATTATGCATATTTCTGAGCAAGAGCAGCGAAAGCATCACCTCTTGCCATAAAGTTGTCGAATTGATCAAAGCTAGCACATGCAGGAGACAGCATCACCATATCACCTGGTTTTAACTGCGAAGATACTTGTTGAATCACATCTTCCATAGTGTCGAAACGTATTGCAGATTCATGCAGTGGCATAAATTCATCGCCATCAGCGCCAAAGCAACACAGTTGCAAGTTAAGCGTCGCGAAGATCGGTTTTAATGGCGAGAAGTCAGCACCTTTGCCAACACCACCAACGAGTAAGTAGAGCTTGCCTGTCGATTCCAAACCAGATAGCGCAGCCATAGTGCTGGCAATATTAGTTGCTTTAGAGTCATTCACCCATTTGACGCCTTGATTATCCGCAACCACCTGGCATCGGTGTGTCAGTCCTGTGTAATTTTTAAGTGCATTCAATGCTTTGTGATAGTTTACGTCCGCAGCTTTTAATAGCGCTAAAGCAACCAGAGCGTTAGATAAGTTGTGCTTACCAACCAACTTAAGCTCATCACTTGCGACAACTCGTTGACCGTGATCGAGCAGCCAAGTACGGTTGCCATCCACCTCGAGACCAAAGTCCTGATTGTCGCTGCCAAATGTCACCAATGGCATCTCTGCGTCTGGGAAGGTTTCTTGATCATCACGGTTCACGACTGCAAGAGCAGCATGGTTAAAAATACGCAACTTAGCTTGTCGATAGTCAGACATGCCTTGATAACGATCCATATGATCTTCAGAAAGATTCAGAAACGCAGCGGCTTTGAGCTTTAAGCTTGACGTCGTTTCTAACTGGAAGCTCGAGAGTTCGAGTACATATAGGTCTGCGTCTTGTTCTAACAAATCCAGTGCAGGCACACCGATGTTACCACCAACGCCAACATCCAAACCTGCAGCCTCAGCCATCACACCTGTGAGGTCGGTTACTGTGCTCTTACCGTTTGAGCCCGTAATCGCAATCACCGGTTTCTGCACCGCCCAAGCGAATAACTCGATATCACCTACTACGGCCGTACCTTTTGCTAATACGGCTTGGATCTCTGGTGTCGCTAGCGCAATACCAGGGTTGGTCACGATAAGATCCGCGTCAGAAAGCCAGTCTGTATTCCAACCACCACTATGCAGTTGAACACTTTCCGGCAAGCGCTCTGCACCTGGAGGGTTTACACGAGTATCAATGACTTTGACCACAAGTTGTGGCTGATTTTTTCTTAGGTGTTTAACGACAGAGAGCCCGGTAATACCGAGCCCTACGACGACAACACTATGTATGTTTTGCCAACGTTCCATATTTGATCACACTGTAAATCTTGTTCTTGGAAAGCGCGATTAACGCACTTTCAATGTCGCAAGACCAATCAGAACAAGAACCATAGAAATAATCCAGAAGCGCACGATTACGCGAGGTTCTGGCCAACCTTTCAATTCGTAGTGGTGGTGAATTGGTGCCATACGGAAAATGCGCTGACCACGTAATTTGTAAGAACCTACCTGCAGGATGACTGATAGCGTTTCCATTACAAATACGCCACCCATGATCACCAACACCAACTCTTGACGAACTAGAACAGCAATGGTGCCCAATGCACCGCCAAGCGCTAGTGAGCCCACATCGCCCATGAACACTTGTGCTGGGTACGTGTTAAACCACAAGAAACCAAGGCCTGCACCTACGATTGCTGTACATACGACAACTAACTCAGAAGCATGTGGTAAGTATGGTATATGAAGGTATTCAGAGAAGTTAACGTTACCGGTCGCCCATGCAATAACCGCGAAGCCTGCTGCAACAAGAACCGTTGGCATGATTGCCAAACCGTCTAGACCATCAGTCAGGTTAACCGCGTTACTTGTACCTACAATGACAAAGTAAGTCAGAATGATATACATCAAACCAAGCTGCGGCATGATGTCTTTAAAGAATGGCACCACTAGCTGAGTTGCTGCTGTGTCTTTACCGTAAGCATACAATGCGAAAGCGACGACAAACGCGATCAACGACTGCCAGAAGTACTTCCAACGCGCGATCAAGCCATCGGTATTTTTTCGCACCACTTTACGATAATCATCAACAAATCCGACCGCACCGTAGCCAAGTAAGACTGTCAGTACCGCCCATACGTAAGGGTTGGATAAGTCTGTCCATAGCAAAATCGTGATTGAGATGGCCGCTAAGATCATGATACCGCCCATTGTTGGGGTACCACGCTTACTAAAGTGAGATTCAGGACCTTCGTTACGCACTACCTGACCAATTTGCAGCATTTGCAAACGCTTGATCATGATTGGTCCCATCCATAATGACAGACCTAGAGCGGTTAATACGCTTAGGATTGCTCGAAAAGACAAGTATTCAAACAATCGGAAAAAAGACAGGTATGGCTGTAGCAGCTCGGCAAGCCAAATAATCATTAATAATACTCCTTCAAAGCAGCAGCGACTTCAAACATACGTGCACCGTTCGCTCCTTTCACCAATATCGTATGGTTTTCAGGAACGGCTTGGTCTAGATGCTGCTTGATGTATTCAATCATCTCTTGGTGCGTCTCAAAATGAATGCCTTGGCAAAGATCACTGATCACCTTGGCGTCTGCACCATATGTGAGAACATGTTCAAATTTTTGTGGGGCAGCATGTTCCCCGACTTGACGATGAAGTGCAAGACTTTCCTCGCCCAATTCCGCCATATTACCTAAAATCAGCCAGCGTTGACCTGGGAAAGCGGCCAATAAATCAACTGCCGCTTTCATGGCTGGCACGCTCGCGTTGTAGCTGTCGTCAATCAATTTTATCTTTTCGCTCAGCGCTTCAACCTCGACGCGACCTTTCACTTTGTTCAAATGTTTAAGGCCAGCGCGAACCTCTTCTAATGTGGCGCCCATTTGTAACGCAATAATAGAAGCAGCGATCGCATTCGCAACGTTGTGTTGACCTATAATACCCAGAGACAGTTCAATTTCTTGTGAGCTTGCTGCGATATGTAAGTCAAAGCTTGCTTCACCTGCGGCGTTCAATACGATGTTAGAAGCGAAGAAGTCTGCATCAGTATTACTTTGTGAAAAAGTAATGACTTTCTTATCTGCTAACACTTCATCCCACTTGGCTTCACCATTGCTGTCTAGGTTAACAATCGCAATACCACCAGCTGAAAGGCCTTGGTAGATTTCACCTTTGGCTTGTTTCACGCCATCGATAGAACCAAAGCCTTCAAGGTGAGCGGCGGCTACATTGTTCACTAACGCGATATCTGGTTTTACTAACTGAGTCGTGTAAGCAATTTCACCTATATGATTAGCACCAAGCTCAATCACGGCATAATCATCATCCTGCTGTGAGCGCAATAATGTCAACGGAACACCAATATCATTATTGAAGTTACCCGCCGTGAATAACACTTTGCCTTTCAATTGCAGGATACTCGCAACCATTTCTTTTACGGTCGTTTTACCGCAACTTCCGGTGATGGCAACGGTAGGTGTTTTGCATGCTTGATGCACCCAAGAAGCAAACTCACCCAATGCAAGTTTGGTATCCGACACCACAATTTGCGGCACATTCACATCTAAGCGTTTTTCTACGAGTAAAGCACCGGCACCTGCATCTACCGCTTGTTGGCAAAAGTTGTGCGCATCAAAGCGCTCCCCAACTAACGCGACGAATAAAGCCCCACGCTCAATCGTTCGTGTATCAGTAGAAACCGCGTCGATAAGTAGCTCGTCGCCGAATCGCTCACCACGAGTGATGTCTGCAATTTGAGATAACGTTACTTTGATCATGAGGTCAATCCTAAAAGTTGCATTGCGGACTCGCGGTCGGAGTAATGAATCGTTTCGCCATTACGAATCTGATAATCTTCATGACCCTTCCCAGCTAACAAGATAATGTCGTTTGGCGAAGCATTTTCAATGGCATAAGACAGTGCTTTGAAGCGGTCATGCTGAACAATCGCTTCAGCAGGTTTTGACAGCCCAGCTAACATGTCTTTCACAATCTGAACCGGGTCTTCGCTGCGTGGGTTATCGTCAGTCAACACCACTCTGTCGCCTAGACGCTCTGCAATTTCCGCCATCATTGGGCGCTTACCTGCATCGCGATCGCCACCGCAGCCAAAAATAGCCCACAGCTGGCCTTCACAATGAACTCGTAAAGCTTGCAGCGCTTTTTCTAAAGCATCAGGAGTATGGGCATAATCAACCACGACTTTGGCACGATCCTCAGTTTGGAATAACTCCATTCGGCCGAGTACAGGTTGCAGTTGACCTGCGGTTTCGAGTAACGCTTGTTTCTCTTTACCTAAGCTTAATAAGGTCGCAAAAGCGAGCATTAAGTTGGTTGCATTAAACTCACCAATCAATGGCGCGTGCAATTCACCTGAGCCAAATTTACCATCGAACTTAATAGTAATCCCTGACTCCGCGTAACTGACTTCCGTCGCCCAAATTGCGCTTTCAAATTCAGTGTTCGGTTTGAGCGAAACAGCGACCGCATTACTTAACTGCGACGCCCATTGATGACCTACTTCATCATCAACATTGATAATGGCACGTTCACATTGGTGTTGCGTGAACAACCCAAGCTTTGCATTGGCATACTCTTCCATCGTGCCATGGTAATCAAGATGGTCACGACTTAAGTTAGTAAACACGCCCGCCGCAAATGATAATGCTTTGACACGACCTTGCGTCAGGCCATGGGAAGATACTTCTAGCGCGGTGTATGTGGCTTGTTGATTTGCGAGAGAGGAGAGCGTTTTCTGAATTTCAACGGCATTCCCCGTTGTATTCGCAGCTTGTTGCAAGTTATTGAGGAAGCCATTTCCTGTTGTTCCCATTACCGCCGCTTTATGGTCAAGCAGTTCTAGCCATTGCGCTATTAACTGGGTAATGGTGGTTTTGCCGTTGGTGCCGGTGACACCAATCAAATCCATATCAGGGTAAGCATAAAGCTTTCCAGCAATTGCGGATAAACGTTGGTCCAACCTATCAATGTAAATGACGGGAACATCATCAATGATTTCCACCGTACCATGTGTTTTGACATCGCAGGCTTGCGCCAGGGCTGCATTTGCACCTTGCTCAATTGCAGAGGCAATGAATTTACGCCCATCCACAACATGGCCAATCACTGCTACAAACGTGGTTCCAGGTTGAACTCTTCGGCTGTCGAGCTCCAATTCAGAAACAAGAACGGACGATAAGCTAGGGCAATCCACCCAAGGGGAAAGCAGCACGTCCATACTGATGGCTTTAGTCATATTTGTTCTCCGAGCTTTGGCTCAGGTTTTCTTAATTTTGTTTGCTCAGTAAACCACAGGGCTTACTGTTGGAATTTGTTTTCGTCAGGTGCAACATTGAGTATTTGTAGCGCGCCTTTCATGATTTCAGAGAAGACAGGAGACGCTACCGAGCCACCATAGTAGTCATCGCCTTGAGGCTCGTTTACGATCACTACTAAAGCAATTCGCGGATCGCTAACCGGAGCAAGCCCAGCCGTGTAGGTGATGTACTCGTCGCTGTACCCACCGGCAGAAGCTTTACGTGATGTACCCGTTTTCGCTCCTACTCGATAACCAGGAACTGCCGCTCTGCGAGCCGAGCCCCCTTTTTGAGTTACGGTTTCCAACATGTCTAATACTTGACGCGCATACTTCGCACTCACCACTTGACGTGACATGTCATGATCATTGCTTTCGATAATATGAATAGGCTCGTATTTGCCAAGGTTTCCAAGCGTCGCATAAGCATGGGCTAGCTGGATTGGTGTAATCGATAGACCATAACCAAACGCAATCGTGGCGCGTTCAATTGGCGACCAACGAGTTCGTGTAGGAAAAATACCCGTCACTTCCCCAACTAGGTTTAGGCCAGAAAGCTCACCAAAACCCACTGAACTGTACAGCCCAAGAAGCGCCTCTACCGGCATTTGCATTGCTAGCTTCGTCACACCGATATTACTCGACTTTTTAAGGATCGTGGTCAAGCTCGCTTTGCCTACGCGAGAGACATCTCTGACTCGACTACCACCTAAACGTAGGACACCATTACCGGTATCTACGATGGTATCTTTATCGGCTATCCCATTTTCTAAGGCGGCTAAAATAACGAAAGGTTTAATGGTCGAACCGGGCTCCATTGAGTCCGTGATCACTCGGTTACGCATTTGATAGCTTTGCCAATCGCTACGATTGTTAGGGTTGTAAGAAGGAGCATTAACCATGGCCAATACGGCGCCCGTTTTTACATCCAACATGACAACGGAACCTGAAGTGGCGCGGTGGTCCGCAACGGCTTGCTTAATCGCACGATACGCAATCGCCTGTAGGCGCTGATCGATGGTTAACTGAAGTGATTTACCTTCTTGCTTGTCTTGCCAAGCAATGTTTTCCACAACACGACCATAACGGTCTTTACGAATAGTTTTCTTACCTGCCGCGCCAGTGAGCCACTCATCGTAGCTACGCTCCACACCTTCTAGGCCATGCCCGTCAATGCCTGTCACACCGACTAAGTGAGCACTAACCTCACCTGCAGGATAATAACGACGAGATTCCGACTTAAGGCCAACACCTGGCAGCTTTAACTCACGAATATAGTTCGCCATGGCCGGACTGACCTGGCGCTGCAAGTAGATAAAGCGGCGTTTTTCATTGCGCTTGATTTTGTCTATTAACCCTTGTCGGTCAATACCAAGAACATCCGCTAATGCATGCCAACTTTTGGTCTGGCTTAACGCGTTTTCTTTAAATATCGTGGCAGGATCTGCCCAAACAGCCTCAACCGGTACACTGACAGCAAGCGGCTCACCATTTCGATCCGAAATAATACCGCGAGCAGAAGGAATGGATTTAACACGAACCGAACGTAGGTCACCTTGTTTAATCAGGTTATCTGGCTCAATGATTTGGATGTAGGCTACGCGTGCCACCAAAAGGGCAAATGCACAAAAAACAAAAAACAGTAATAGATGGAAGCGCCAACGAATCAAGAAAGATTCTTCGACCGCCACTTTCACTGCTTTATTATCGGTTTTCTTATCCCCCGTAGCCGCTTTCTCTTTTGCTACAGGTTTACGCTTATTGGCTTGTTTCGTGTTGGATTTTTTTCTAATCATTTGAGCGTGACAACCACTTCTTTATCGCCATCAGGTCGTTTCATTTCAAGTTCTTTTTTGGCAAGGTCTTGAACACGACTGTGTTCCGCGAGGGCAGTTTCTTCCAACATTAAGTTACGCCATTCGCTATCTAATCGTTCTCGTTCAACCAACGTATGGTCTTTCTCGGTGATCGCTTGACGCGCATGGTGGGTAGCAAATACCACTCCCATTGCCGATGCCACGATCAATAGCAACAACAGTAATGGCCAGCGACCAACAGTGAGGAGATCTGTTGCAATCAACTTAGCAAGATTAGGAGTGGATTTCGTCATAATAATTAAAGCTTTTCCGCAATTCTTAACACAGAGCTGCGCGAGCGAGGGTTCATTTCAATTTCTTGTTTGCTTGGCTTAATCGCTTTGCTCACCGCTTTCATATTCGCACTACCAAGAGCACGAATTTGCTCTTCCGTCATTGGAATACCGTGTGGCACTTCAGGCCCTTTGCTCTCTTTACGGATAAAACGTTTGACCATACGGTCTTCCAGAGAGTGGAAGCTAATCACAGATAAACGGCCTTCAGGAGCCAGAATGCTCGCCGCGCCTTTAAGTGCCGTATCAATTTCTTCTAACTCACTGTTGATGTAAATACGAAAAGCCTGGAAAGCACGAGTCGCAGGATGTTTTTTCTCTTTAAAACTTTTCGGTGCGGCATCTGAAATCAATTTTGCCAGCTGACCAGTGCGAACCATTGGCTCATTTTCTTCATCTTCACGGTAGGCAACAATCGCTTTTGCAATACGGCGCGCATGTTTATCTTCCCCGAACTCGCGAATGACCCAAGTGATATCATCGAGGTCTGCTTCCATCAACCATTGAGATACTGGAATACCTGATGTCGGGTCCATACGCATATCTAGCGGACCATCTTTCATAAAGCTAAAGCCACGCTCTGCGTCGTCTAACTGAGGAGAAGAAACGCCTAAATCCAGAAGAACACCATCCACTTTTCCAACTAGCCCATACTCTTCAGCATACTCAGCAATACCAGAAAATGGACCATGAATAATGGTGAAGCGAGGGTCATTGATTTTGCCTGCCTCAGCGATCGCTTGAGGGTCACGGTCGATACTGTACAGTCGGCCATTTTCACCGAGTTTAGATAGAATTGTCCGGCTGTGACCGCCACGGCCAAATGTTCCATCAATATAGACGCCGTCTGGTTTGATAGCTAAGCCATCAATGGATTCATTTAATAACACGGAAATATGTTGGAAGGTTTCGGTCATAGCTTTCTCGTTGAATGATCTTGAAGCGATTCTTTAGTGTACTGATTTCCTACATCATCGCCACCACAAGTCTAAAGTTAGACGTGATTTACGCCAAGTTTATTGGTAATGACATAGTTTGCGTCAATTAAATGCAAAAAACCCATCACTACCGAAGTAGAGATGGGTCTCGAATAGGTGGAGCCGACACATAAGCCGGGTTCTGTTCCGCTTGCGCGGCGGTAGCCATTCGTCTAGGCCAGCAATCACTCACTGGCTCGAGCAACCTACCCGCCTCCTTACGCGAGCAACGCAATGTGGAGGCCTATTTGGTCTTGCTTCAGGTGGAGTTTACCCTGCTACGAACTATTGCTAGTCGTCCGGTGCGCTCTTACCGCACCCTTTCACCCTTACCTGTACCCTTACGGGCCATCGGCGGTCTTCTCTCTGCTGCACTTGTCGTAGGCTTGCGCCCCCAGGCGTTACCTGGCACCTTGCTCTATGAAGCCCGGACTTTCCTCCCCTTTGTCAGTCTCCCGAAGGACGTCAACGTCAGTCTCCCAAAGGGACTTCGACGTCAGTCTCCCGAAGGACATCAACAAAGCAGCGACTACCCAGTCAGCTCCGAGGGCGGATTGTATAGAGTTCTCACTTCAGAGTCTAGTTAGATCACAGATATGATGAAATGAATGCACTAAGTGATGACTTTTTAGTCAGCGCGCCAAAAATAGATAATAAAAAGGCCGATTCCTAAACATCAGCCCTCATTGACCATTTTGTGCCGTCCTAAATAAGGTTGACACTTTCCACCCCCAAAATTGGAGAGTGTTATGAAATCAACAACTAAAAGAACTCAGCGCGATTACTCCCTCGCTTTTAAACTCACTGTAGTTGATGAGGTTGAAAAAGGAAGCCTCACTTACAAACAAGCCCAAGAGAAGTATGGCATCCAAGGTTGCTCTACGGTTTTGGTTTGGCTTCGTAAGCATGGTCGACTAGATTGGTCTAAAGGGACACCTAACTTTATGTCCAAAGGAGACTCTATGGCCGAGTTCAATTCACCTCCTACACCAGAGCAACGTATTAAAGAGCTTGAGAAGCAGCTCGAAGATGCTCAACTCAAAGCCGACTTCTTTGAAGCTGTCGTGAACGTTATGGAACGTGACTATGGTGTTAGAGTGACAAAAAAGCACAAAGAAGCGTTGTCCAAGAGAAAACCATAGTAGGTTTGAGCGTTACGAAGTTTTGTCAGTTAGTACAAATCTCTCGCCAAGCTTATTATAAGCAATGCCAAACTCAATCTCGTTGTGAACATCATGAGCATGCTGTCATTGGCTTTGTCCGTGAAGTCAGGCTGAAGCAGCCACGCATTGGCACGCGTAAACTGAAGTTCTTAGCAGCAACAAAGGGCATTCAAATAGGTCGCGATAAGCTCTTTGAACTTCTCAGAAAACATCGGCTGTTAGTGAGAGCAAGACGAGCCTATCACCGAACGACTGACAGCCGTCATCGATTTTTCTGTCACCCAAACAAAGTGAAAGATGGGCTGACACCAACGAAGCCAGAACAACTGTGGGTTGCTGATATTACTTACTTGCCAACTCAAAATGGAGAGAGTTATCTCAGCTTGGTTACAGACGCTTATTCAAGGAAGATTGTTGGTTTTTATGTGGATGACAACATGAAAACTCAATCAGTTAAGCGGGCATTTATCTCAGCTCTCAGGCAACGGCAGAGTGAAGAAAAGCTAATACACCACTCAGATAGAGGCTCACAATACTGTTCGAAGGAATATCAAGATATCCATAAGAAACATAGAGTGACTTGCTCAATGACTGACGGGTATGACTGTTATCAGAATGCTTTAGCTGAGCGTGTAAATGGGATACTCAAAATGGAGCTCTTGCTGAAGAAACCGAAAGATCTGAAAGAAGCAAGGACGATGGTAGCAGAGTCCGTAGATATCTATAATCAAATGAGGCCTCATACGGCTTTAAAATACAAAACGCCCGATGAAGTACATCGAGCGTTTTAGTTAAAAAGTGTCAACCCATATCAGGACGGGTCATTTATCTCGCTAGCGGCACTTAGTCTAAGTTTTCTAAGCCCCATTTATATAGCGCATTCTTCTTCAAGTTATGTATTTCTGCCACCAAAGCAGCTGCTTTTTTCAAAGGCAGCTCTTTGGTCAAAATCCCTAACGTGCGTAAAGCATCTTCAGGTAGTGAGTCGTCTGTTGTTTCACGATGGCCATGTACCAACAATACCATTTCACCACGCTGTTGGTTATCGTCACTTTTCACCCATTTAATCAGCTCACCTAACGGCATGCCTTGAATGGTTTCAAAGGTTTTTGTTAGCTCTCTTGCCAACACAACTTCTCTATCTGGGCCAAGAACGTCTAACATGTCTTGTAGAGAGTCTAAAATACGGTGCGGTGACTCGTAAAAAATACACGTACGCTCTACCGAAGCAATCTCTAGGAATTTATCCTTACGACCTTTGCTTTTCGGTGGTAAAAAACCTTCGAAGCTAAAGCGATCAGATGGCAAGCCAGAGGCACTTAACGCCGTAATGACCGCACAGGCACCTGGAAGAGGCACAACTCTAACGCCCGCTTGACGACATTTTGTCACCAAATGGTATCCTGGGTCGCTGATAAGTGGCGTACCAGCGTCAGAAACTAATGCGATAGACTGACCGGAAAGCAGCTTTTCTACCAAAACTTGTGCTTTTTGCTGCTCATTGTGGTCATGTAGAGCAAAAGTTTTGGTTTGAATATTGAAGTGAGACAGTAATTTGCCCGTATGTCGAGTATCCTCAGCGGCAATGATGTCCACAGTCGACAGAATTTCGATAGCACGTTGGGTGATATCCGCTAAATTTCCGATTGGAGTCGGTACGATATAGAGAGTTGGCCCCTCATTCGGCAACTTATTTTTATCTGTCATTTGTTTACCATCACTTCAACGATTAATATAGAGACAATTTTGTACAAAATTATAGAGAACTCACGGCAATGATTAACCATAAGAGACTCAGTGTACCACGCATACTTACTCCTGTTGCACTAGCAATTACGCTCGCCGCCTGTTCTTCAGGTCCAAGACAGCCTGATGGCGTTGATGTAACACTTGAGCCTACTCAGTCTGTTCAGAGCTATATGATCCAAGCTGATAGCACGGAAGGCAGTTTACAAAATGACTGGTTGATCATGGCAACCAAAGCCGCGATTCAAGCAAACCAGTTTGATCAAGCAGAAATGTTGATCAAGCGCCTGGCTCGTCAACAGTTAACCGAAGTTCAGCAAGCAGAGTGGCAACTAGCGCGTGCGACCATACAGCAAAAACAGGGTAATTACTCTCAGTTGCTGCAATTGTTGAATTTTAAACCTTGGTGGAAGTTACCAAATGAGCAATGGAAAGACTATTACTTGATGCGTGCCGACGCTTATCAAGGTCTTAACCAAGCGTTTGAGGCAAACCGCCAACTGGTTGCATTTGGCCAATATGCATCGTCCGCGGAGCAGAGAGAGATTTCTAGCCGTATTTGGATGAACTTTGGCAGCTATTCCGAGTACGAACTGACCTCATTAGAAACAGAGCCAAATGAAGATGTTTTGGATGGTTGGCTACAACTCGCTATTTATGCGAAAACGTTGTCGGGCAACTTATCTCAACTAAAAAATACCCTAGAACGCTGGTTAAACGAGAACCCATCGCACCCAGCCGCTATCTACACACCAGAAGAGATTCAAAACATTCTCTCTCTAGACATCGTTAAACCAAACAACACCGCTTTGTTACTGCCGCTTACTGGTAAATTCTCGCCACAAGCGCAATTAATTCGTGATGGTTTTGTGTTTGCGATGATGAATGATCGTAACCGTGATCCAAGCGCTACCCTCACGGTAATAGACACTAATGCGTATAACGCCGACCAAATTAAACAACGTTTGATCAATGAAAACATCGACTTTGTTGTTGGTCCCCTAGAAAAAGAAAACGTTGAGCTATTGCACACAACCATGGATGGCTCAGAAAATGGTCCTACGATTCCAGCCCTTGCGCTAAATATTCCCGAAGATGTGCAACCAGATAGCAATATTTGCTACTTGGCATTATCACCAGAACAAGAAGCCGCACAAGCAGCGAAACACTTGTTCAGCGAAGGCTATAACTTCCCTCTGATCCTGGCACCAAAGGGCAGCTTTGGTGAGCGCGTAACTGAAGCGTTCAACAAAGAATGGCGCAAGTACAGCTCTAATAAAGTCGCAGCAAGTTATTTTGGCGACAAGCGCCAACTTCAAAAAGACATCAATGAAGTATTTGGTCTGCAAGAAAGCAAACAACGTATTGCTCAGATGCAATCACTAATGCGTATCAAGCTTGAAACACAGCCACGTAGCCGTCGTGATGTCGATGCGGTTTATATTGTTGCTAGAAGCACGGAACTGACTTTGATCAAGCCATTTATTGAGGTAGCGATTAACCCAGACGCCAAAGCTCCTCAAATTTTCTCTAGCTCGCGTAGCAACAGTGGCGGCGCGACTTACGAAGATCTAACAGGCATCATCTACAGCGATATCCCATTACTGATTGACCCAGACCCTAGCGTGACCGCTGAAATGAACGAGCTGTGGTCAGAGCAATCTAACATGGAAAAACGTTTGAAAGCACTGGGTATGGATGCGTATAAATTGATTGGGGAGCTGCCACAAATGAAGGTCGTTCCGGGCTACTCAGTTGGCGGCCAAACCGGTATTTTAAGTATCGACAATAATTGTGTTGTACAGCGTGAGCTAAGCTGGGCTGAGCGTGGGGCTCTTTAGCAAGCGCCAAATCGGAAATCAATATGAAGCTCTGGCGAAGCAATATTTACAACGCCAGGGCTTAAACTTTATTGAACAAAATTTTCTGACTAAGGTCGGTGAGATTGATTTAATCTTCCAACAAGGTGAAACTATTGTGTTTGTTGAAGTCAAATACCGTAAGAATAATCACTTTGGCTCGGCAGCAGAAATGGTGACGCACGCTAAAATGCGCAAGCTAGTCAAAACAGCACAAGTTTGGCTTAGCCAACAAAAGCGCTTAAAACACAATATCGATTATCGATTTGATGTCATCGCCATTCATGATAATGGGCGAGATATCAACTGGATAGAAAACGCAATCTCTGAAGGATAAGCGATGCTAGACAGCATTAAAGACAGCTTTACAGAAAGTATTCAAATTCAAATCGCAGCAGCAGAGGCGCTGCCTGATGCCATTACTCATGCAGCTCAAGCGATGGTGTCGAGCCTGCTTAATGGCAATAAAATTTTATGTTGTGGTAATGGCGGCAGTGCTTCAAACGCTCAACAATTTGTTTCTTGTCTTTTAAACCGTTTTGAAACTGAGCGCCCTAGCCTACCAGCAATGGCCTTAACCGCCGATAATACCACCCTAACCGCAGTGGCCAACGATTACCACTACCAGGAAATCTTCTCAAAACAGGTACGAGCGTTTGGTCAACCAGGCGACATTTTGCTTGCCATGTCGACTAGCGGTAACAGTAAAAATATTATCAAAGCGATGGAAGCAGCCGTAACTCGAGACATGACGATTATCGCGCTAACAGGAAAAGATGGCGGAGAGATGGCAGGACTGCTCGGTGAGAACGACGTCGAAATTCGTATTCCATCACACCGCACTGCACGTATTCACGAAGTACATATGGTAACACTCCATTGTCTTTGTGATCTTATTGACCAAGTGCTTTTCCCTGCTCACGAAGAGTAACCAAGACTGAGAGTCAGAATTATGATACGTAGCCTTGTTATCTTATTAACAGCATTGAGTTTAAGTGGTTGCGCAGGTTTGTTTATCGCAGGTGCAGCAACCACAGCGAATATTGTCACGGACACACGCACGACAAAACAAATCTGGCAGGACAATAACATCGAATTCGAAGTTGCGGCGATCGGCAATAAAGCACCGTTTAAAGGTGAAGTTCGTGTCGTTGCCAGTTCATATAATGGGACTGTAGTCCTTATGGGACAAGCTCCGACACAAGACCTTATCCTTGCTTTAGAGCGAAGGGCTCGAGAAGTTAGTGGTGTAAAAGTCATACACAATCAAATCAAACAAAAAGAGCCACTCACTGTTACCCAGATTAGCAATGACAGCTGGATCACAACCAAAGTAAAGTCAGCTTTGCTTACTGATTCTGAGCTTAATGGTGTTAAGGTTAAAGTGATCACCGAAGATGGCGACGTTTTTCTGTTTGGTTATGTCACGCCAGAGCAAGGCGATCGAGCGACAGAAATCGCGCGTAATATCTCAGGCGTAAAACAAGTCATTAAAGGGTTCCAATACGGCGAAATGGAGCCTGTTGAAGTAGACTTACCGAGTGACGGTGTACAAACAATAGAAAGTGAGGCAAGTACAGAAAGTGAAGAGAACGTCGAAGTCTTTACGATTAGTGAGTAATTTCCAAAGTCTGGCTTGAAATCATCTTCAACAAGTTAAAAAGAAAAAAGCAGCGTAACGCTGCTTTTTTATTATTTAATCACTCTTAAGCTTGGTTTGCCTTTTGGTCGAGGAGCATCGTCCTCTTCGGCATCTGAATCAGAAACTAACTCAGAAGGCTCATCGCTAACCGTTGTGAACGATGGGGATGATTCTTCCTCGGTCATCGCTTCTTCTTCGATGTGAGTGTACGCTTCTTCTGGTTCAAACATAGTACCAGCACCATTCTCACGTGCATAAATAGCTTGAACAGCATGCACAGGCACGATCACTGAGTGCGGACGACCGCTAAAGCGAGCATGGAAGGTAATCGCATCATTACCTAACTCAAGATTACCCACTGCACGTGGCGCAATATTCAAAATAATTTGACCATCTTGAATAAATTCAACCGGGACACGCACCCCTGGCATTGTTGCATCCACAACCAAGTGAGGAGTCAAGTCATTGTCTACTAACCAGTCGTAAAATGCGCGAAGCATATACGGGCGGCGAGCAGTCATTTTTGCAATATCCATAACGTGTTTTAAATCGCTTAGCGAACTAGGCGCATTTCACGTTCAGCTTCAGTCAAAGAAGCAAGGAACGAATCACGTTCAAATACGCGGTTCATGTATACCTTGATTTCTTTTGAACCAGGGCCAACAAGATCGATACCAAGTTGAGGCAAACGCCACAATAGTGGAGCTAGGTAACAATCGATCAAGCTGAATTCTTCGCTCATGAAGTACTCATATTCAGCAAAAATTGGCGCTAACGTCAGAAGATCATTACGCAGCTTTGTGCGTGCTTTTTCTGATTCTTCCGCATTACCTTTCATCACTTTTTCAGCGAGTGAATACCAATTGCGTTCGATACGGTACATCATCAAGCGGCTGTTGCCACGAGCAACAGGGTAAACCGGCATTAGAGGTGGATGAGGGAAGCGCTCGTCCAAGTACTCCATGATGATTTTTGAATCGTAAAGAGCTAGCTCACGGTCAACAAGAGTTGGCACTGATTTATATGGGTTTAGCTCAACAAGCTCAGCAGGAAGGTTTGCTTCGTCAACAAGCTCAACTTCAACACTTACACCTTTTTCAGCTAGTACAATGCGAACCTGATGGCTATACAAATCTGATGCACTTGAAAAAAGAGTCATCACAGAACGTTTATTGGCAGCTACAGCCATGGAGCCCTCCAGTACACTTACAAATAAAAACAATGGAGGCTAAGCCTCCATTGTACATCAATTAAAATTGGGAATTAGCACGGTATTTTAGCACAATTAATGCACATCGCGCCAATACTCTTTCTTGAGCATCACGACAACGATGGTTAGAAGCACTAAGAAGCCCATTACCCACCAGCCTAGAGCGTGACGCTCAAGCTGCACTGGGTCACCTGAATAAACTAAGAAGTTAACGAGATCGCCAACCGCTTTGTCATATTCGCCTTCACTCAGCTCACCGGTGCCATCGGTTTCAGTACCAACAACAACTTGTACTTCTTCGCCATCTACGATTTTCGTATCGTAAATCGGCGTCGGGATGCCCTGCAGCTCTTCAAGCACATGCGGCATACCAACACTCGGGAAGACGATGTTGTTCACGCCGAATGGACGAGATGGATCAACATAGAAAGAGCGTAAGTAAGTGTATAACCAATCAGCACCACGAACTCGTGCAACCAACGTAAGATCTGGTGGTGGAGCACCAAACCAGTTTGCCGCTTGCTTCGGTGGCATAGCATTGACCATTAGATCACCGATTTTCGCTTCAGGATTGAAAATCAGGTTTTCTTTCATTAAGTCTGTTGGAATTTCCAAGTCTGTTGCTACACGCTCGTAACGCTGGTATTGCGTAGAGTGACAAGCAAAACAGTAGTTCATGAACAACTTCGCGCCGTTTTGTAGCGAAGCTTTATCCGTAAGGTCAACATTCGCTTTATCCAGCGGAACATTGGCCCCAGCTGCCATCGCTAGTGATGGCAACATAGCAAATAGAATTACAATCCACTTCTTCATTTGAATGTCACCCTCTCTGGTAATGGTTTGGTTGCTTCATTTTTGCTGTAGAAGAACAGCAACACAAAGAACATGAAGTAACACAAGCTAAAGATCTGAGATAGTAGTGTGTACGTTGGTGTCGCAGGTAACGCACCTAAAATACCCAGAGCGATAAAGGCGATAGTGAACTGTACAATATTCAATAGATGAAGTTTGCTACGGTAACGGTATGAACGAACTTTACAACGATCCAACCAAGGTAGAACAAACAGCACTGCAATTGACGCACCCATTAGGATAACACCTAATAGTTTGTCTGGAACCGCACGTAGGATTGCGTAGAACGGCGTGAAGTACCATACCGGAGCAATATGCTCTGGTGTCTTCAGTGGGTTTGCAGCTTCAAAGTTAGGCGGCTCAAGGAAATACCCACCCATTTCTGGGTTAAAGAACAGCACGTAACAGAAGAAGAACAAGAAACCAGCAACACCGACCAAGTCCTTAACCGTGCCGTACGGATGGAAAGGAATAGAATCAATGATGTCATATTTCTTCGTGTAGTAATCGTGGAACTTGAATTGCGTTTTGTAATCGTCGCCCATTGAGCCTTTTGGCAGCTTAGTTTCGATACCATCCGGGTTGTTTGAGCCTACTTCGTGCAGCGCCAATACGTGCAAAACAACAAGAAGAAGCAAAACGATAGGCAGGGCAATAACGTGTAGTGCGAAGAAACGGTTTAGCGTTGCACCAGAGATGATGTAGTCACCACGAATCCAAAGCGTTAGGTCATCACCGATAACAGGAATAGCACCAAACAGGGAAATGATTACCTGCGCACCCCAGTATGACATCTGACCCCATGGAAGTAGGTAACCCATGAACGCTTCAGCCATGAGAACAAGGAAGATCAACATACCGAAGATCCACAACAGTTCACGAGGTTTTTGGTATGAACCGTAGATCAAACCACGGAACATGTGAAGATACACAACAACGAAAAACGCTGACGCGCCAGTGGAATGCATGTAACGCAGAAGCCAACCGTACTCTACATCACGCATAATGTATTCGATAGACGCAAATGCACCGTCACCTGAAGGAACATAGTTCATCGTTAGCCAAATACCCGTTAGGATTTGGTTAACAAGAACCAGCATCGCCAGAGAACCGAAAAGGTACCAAAAGTTGAAGTTCTTAGGCATTGGGTATTCAGACAAATGCTTTTTATAAGCATTCATTGCAGGAATACGCTTTTCAACCCAATCTAACATTGCTTGCATTATGCATCTCCCTCATCAACACCCACAATGAGCTTGGTATCGCTCAAATACATGTGCTTAGGAACGACAAGGTTCAACGGAGCAGGTACTCCTTGGAACACTCGACCAGCCATGTCGAACTTAGAACCATGACAAGGACAGAAGAAGCCAGATCTTACGCCCTGCACCTGCTCTGAGAAAGAGTCAGGTAGATAGGTTGGTGAACAACCTAAGTGGGTACAGAAACCAACTGCGACGAAAAACTCTTCCTTAATCGAACGAAACTCATTCTGAGCGTACTCAGGCTGCTGCTCCATTTCAGATTGTGGATCGCGAAGCTTATCACCGATCGATTTTAAGTTATCCAGAACGCTTTGAGTGCGGCGAACAATCCATACAGGTTTTCCCTGCCACTCAACACGAACCAGCTGACCTGGTTCAATTTTACTTATATCCACTTCCACCGGTGCGCCCGCCGCTTTGGCTTTAGCACTCGGATTCCATGATTTGATAAAAGGCACGGCGACGGCGACTGCCCCTAACCCACCAACAACTGCCGTTGTAGCGGTTAGAAAACGCCTGCGACCGTTATTTAAAGGCGCGTTGCTCATCCAAACATTCTCCCATTTGCTCCCTTTGGATCGTTATTATTCCGCTTATAAGAGCATGGCTAACAAATAATGAATTTAGTTCTATTTATTGGAGGGAAATGATAAAGAAAACCCTACTTTTTGACAAGATAAAGCTACCTTTTTGTAACATTTGTGAGGCAAATCGCTCGCGTCGTCACAAAAGCGGCAGAATTATAAAAAATTGATGTGATTTGTAACAAGAAAGCACCACATAGAAGCCCCGCTGAAAGCGGATAAAACCTTTTATCTTGGTAGTTTTCAGTTAATTACACAGAGAAATATTTCGTATTACGCGTTCAGCTTGCTGTGTTTATATTTTCAATTTTGTAGCACGCAGAATGCTCAAAAAGGAGCGTGAGTCATTTTAAAACATGTTACAGGGAGAATAAGATACAAAGACATTCTTGCTGATGAATACATCTATGCTGCATCGCAAGAGAAAGCGTGGTGAGTCGCGATTAAATAAGGCACACATATAAAACGGCACTGGCAACCTTTCGACGAAGAGGACGAATAAGAAGGCCTACTCGGAATGTGATGATAAATGAAGACTGTTCGTTGCTTGAAGACAAGTATGATGTCTTTAAATACAAAAAAGCCCGGCATAGAGCCGAGCTTTTGGTACACAGTTTCCAGAGTAACTCTGAAAAGCATAATTCCCGATAAGAGGAAATTAACGCTTAGAGAACTGTGGACGACGACGTGCTTTACGTAGACCAACTTTCTTACGTTCAACGCAACGAGCGTCACGAGTAACGTAGCCAGCTGCGCGTAGAGCAGGACGTAGAGACTCATCGTATTCCATAAGCGCGCGAGTGATACCGTGACGGATAGCACCAGCTTGACCAGAAATACCGCCGCCTTTAACTGTTACGTAAAGGTCTAGCTTTTCAGTTAGTTCAACTAGCTCTAGAGGTTGTTGTACAACCATACGTGCTGTTGGACGACCGAAGTATTCGTCAAGGTTACGCTTGTTTACTACAATGTTACCGCTGCCTGGTTTAATGAAAACACGTGCAGCTGAGCTTTTGCGACGGCCAGTGCCGTAGTATTGATTCTCTGCCATTTTCGAAATCCCCAATTAGATGTCTAGTACTTGTGGTTGTTGAGCAACATGGTTGTGCTCAGCGCCCGCGTAAACTTTTAGCTTACGGTACATAGCACGGCCTAGAGGACCACGTGGAAGCATGCCTTTAACTGCAAGCTCAAGAGCCATCTCAGGTTTACGATCGATCAACTTTTCAAAAGTGATAGATTTTAGACCACCTGGGAATTCAGAGTGACGGTAGTACACTTTGTTCTTAGCTTTGTTACCAGTTACAGCAACTTTCTCAGCGTTGATAACGATGATGTAATCACCAGTGTCAACGTGAGGAGTGTATTCAGCTTTATGTTTGCCACGTAGGCGAGATGCAATTTCACTTGCTAGACGGCCAAGAGTTTTACCTTCAGCGTCTACAACGTACCAGTCGCGTTTTACAGTTTCTGGTTTAGCAACGAAAGTTTTCATGCTAACAATAACCCGTTAATTAAATTTTAAACTTTAAAGGAACACCCAATAGTGCTCCCACACTGTCTAAGAGCCCAGTCATCACCCCTTCGAGTCGTTGGTACTCTCGACCTTCAATTTCGAAATAACTTCGATAATCAGGTCTGCAGTAACGGTGGGTCGCAGGATTATAGAGAAGAGCGAAGAAAAAATCACCTTTTTTTGCGCCAAATCACTAATTTTTTCTTCACTTTTTTAAGAACCCATTGGATCTAGGCCAAATGTTCACGCGCGAGATACTCATGACTTTGCATCTCAGTAAGCCGAGACAAACAGCGCTTAAATTCGAACTCTAACTGCCCATCAGTATATAAGTCGGCCATTGGCACTTCAGCAGAAATAATCAACTTAACATTGCGCTCGTAAAACTCATCGACCAGCGCGATAAAGCGTCTCGCCGCATCATCGATTTTTCGGTTCATTTGTTGAACATCTGCCAGTAATACCGTGTGGTAAATACGAGACAATTCAATGTAGTCATTTTGACTGCGAGCAGTTTGACACAACTGAGCAAACGACGCATGCAGCACCCCGTCGCTTGCTTCAATCACCGCTAGTTGACGGTGGTTAACTTCGATTTGATGAGCAACAAACTGACGCTCTCCAGTCAGCTGCTGATAATATTTGTTAAGGTTTATGCTAGCCTGCTCATCAAGCGGGTAATGGTATATTTCAGCCTGTTCTAACGTTCTTAAGCGATAATCAACGCCACTATCGACATTCAACACTTCACAACGCGCCAAAATCATATCGATCGCGGGCAAAAAGCGCGCTCTTTGCAAACCGTTACGATATAAGTTCTGCGGCTCAATGTTTGAAGTCGCGACTAGGATCATCTGCCGCTTGAACATTTCTTGAAGTAGCGTTGCAAGGATCATCGCATCAGTAATGTCGGAAACAAAAAATTCATCAAAGCAAACCACATCGGCTTCTTCTTTAAATTTATCCGCCACTTTTGATAGCGGATTTTCGACATCACCTAACAGCTTCAACTCATCATGTACTCGATACATAAATCGATGGAAGTGGACGCGCATTTTTCTTTGGGTCGGTAAAGCATCAAAAAATGCATCCATAAGGTAGGTTTTACCGCGACCTACGCCCCCCCAAAAGTAAAGGCCTTTTGGTGTTTCAGGCTTGTCGATTTTTTTCCCCATTAGCTTTTGCCATTTGGAAAGCTGAGGCACAGGCGCTGACTGAAATTCAACGATAGCATGGTAAAGCTTGTCTAATGCAACGACCGCTTGATACTGAGCTTCATCACGCTGAAATCCGTGTTCTGCTATGTCTTTTTGATATTGTTGTAGTGGTGTCATCGTATTAAGTCGTATAGAGGTATAGAGAAAAGGGTTACCTCGGGGTCAACTTTGAGAATAGAGAGAAGTAGTTATCAGTCCCCGAAGACATACTGCTATTTTTCTTTATCGGCTGTTCAAGCCATAGTAACATGGACGAGCACCGCGTGTAACTAAGTAGTAAAAGACTTGTTAAAACAACTATAAGGAGCAGTTATGCCTTGGATTTATGCCATTGTGGGTTTGCTGGTCGGTACAATCGTAGGCGTAGTCATTAGTAGACTAACCACCCCTGAATACAAGAAACAAAAGTCTGTGCAGAAAGAACTTGAAGCGGCCAAGTTTGAATTAGAGCAACAACGTCAAGAGCTCGTCGATCATTTTGCACAAACCGCAGAAATGTTGGACACCCTAGGTAAAGATTACACCAAGCTATACCAACATATGGCCAAGACCTCTTCTGAGCTTTTGCCAAACTTACCAGAACAAGACAACCCGTTTGATAAGAAAACGGCAATGTCGTCTGAAACCATTGCAGAAGATCAACCAGAGTTTAACGAACAACCAAAAGACTACGCTAATGGCGCCACCGGTCTTTTGAAGGATCAAGAGAAAGAAATCATTAATGCTCCCGAAGCGGTAACCGCAAAAGCATCATAATCCTCTCTTACTTCCATCGAGGGCCGATACAATTGTCTAGGCCCTTTTTTGAACTTTTTCACCTCACCTTCGCTCTAACTTGGATGTGCACTGCCTCCCCTTTTGATTGTCCGAACTAGACCCTATATTAGTTATTAACAAAGTGAACTAACCGTTCGGATATTTCTTTTTGGCAGACATGTTTCAAGAGGAGTTATTGGATGAAAAAACCACTGCTTGCGCTCACCGTTCTATCTCTGAGTTTGGGTTCGATTATTGCCCCAGTTCAAGCCACTGCCGCATTACCTTTGAATGTGGATGGCCAACAGTTACCTAGCTTGGCACCAATGCTTGAGAAGGTGACCCCAGCTGTTGTGAGTATTGCTGTAGAAGGTAAACAAGTACAAACCAGCCGCATTCCCGAGCAATTTCAATTTTTCTTTGGCCCAGACTTTCCTATGGAACAAAGGCGAGAGCGCCCGTTCAGAGGTTTAGGGTCTGGTGTCATTATTGATGCGAAGAAAGGCCATATTGTCACTAACTACCACGTGATCAAGGGGGCAGATGAGATTCGAGTTCGCCTCTTTGACGGGCGCGAGTATGACGCTACGCTCGTTGGCGGTGATGAAATGGCCGATGTTGCGTTACTTAAATTAGAGAAAGCGAAAAACTTAACGCAGATTAAAGTCGCGGATTCCGACAAACTGCGTGTCGGTGACTTTACGGTTGCGATTGGTAACCCATTTGGACTCGGTCAAACTGTGACTTCGGGTATTGTTTCAGCCCTTGGTCGTAGTGGCTTAAACGTTGAAAACTTCGAAAACTTCATCCAAACCGATGCCGCAATTAACAGCGGTAACTCAGGTGGTGCATTGGTCAACCTTAATGGTGAGCTGATCGGTATTAATACTGCGATTTTAGGCCCTAACGGCGGTAATGTGGGTATTGGCTTTGCGATTCCATCAAACATGATGAAAAACCTCACTGATCAAATTCTAGAGTTTGGTGAAGTCAAACGCGGCATGTTGGGTGTGCAAGGTGGCGAAGTAACCTCTGAGCTAGCTGATGCATTGGGTTACGAGTCAAGTAAAGGGGCCTTTATTGGTCAAGTCGTACCGGACAGCGCAGCCGATAAAGCAGGGTTAAAAGCCGGTGACGTAATTGTATCGGTGAACGGCAAAGCGATTAATACTTTCTCAGAGCTCCGCGCAAAAGTGGCAACACTGGGCGCAGGTAAAGAAATCACATTAGGTGTGGTTCGAGATGGTAAGAATAAAACCTTTGATGTAACGCTTGGCGAATCTACGAATATGAAAGCTAAAGCGGAGACATTACATGAGGGACTCAAAGGTGCGGAGTTAAGCAATACAACACCAAGTGATGTAATCCAAGGTGTTAAAGTATCGAGCGTTGCAGATAACTCTCCAGCGGCTCAATATCAATTACAACAAGGTGACATTATTATCGGTGTGAACCGTCAACGAGTGAAAAACCTTGCCGAGCTTCGTACAATCGTAGAGAAACACAAAGGTGTACTGGCTCTTAATATTCAACGTGGTGAACGTACTATTTATCTTGTCATTCGTTAACCACTTTCAAAGTGATAGGAAATAAGGTTTTCGATGCATAGTACTGAGTGATAAGGCTCGATCACTTTTCCTTATCGCTCAATAACTAATGAAAAGGGCAGCGCGATGACGTGCTGCCCTTTTGTTATTTTTCAATGTAATGCTATTCTTCATCTTCGATGCCATTTTGGCGCTCACGCATGGAGAGGATATGCTCAGCTTTTTATTACGTTCTGTCTTTTTAGGCTTGGCTACTGCCGCAGTGGTATTACTGGCGGTTCCATCTTTGCGCAACAACGTAATTCCTGCCGCGCTTGATCCTCAACCTGTTAATATCGCATCAGTCGAATTGACGTTTAATCAAGCGGTCCGAAGAGCAGCGCCTGCAGTGGTAAACATCTACAGCCGTAAGTATGTTGAGAATGATCGCAGTAAACTCTCGACTCAAGGTCTGGGGTCAGGTGTCATTGTTAGTGAGAAAGGCTACATCATTACTAACTATCATGTGGTTGCTCAAGCTGATCAAATTGTTGTGGCATTACAAGACGGCAGAGCCGCAGCGGCTCAGCTCGTAGGGACAGATAAACGTACTGATATAGCCGTGCTGCGTGTCGAAGGTTCGAATTTGCCCGTAATCCCTCTGAACTCTAATTACAAACCACAAGTGGGCGATGTAGTACTAGCCATCGGTAACCCATACAACCTTGGACAAACCACAACGTTCGGCATTATTTCTGCCACAGGTCGTTCATCTATTAGCGACGGTCGTCAAGCATTCATTCAAACCGATGCCGCCATCAATGAAGGTAACTCTGGTGGAGCCCTAGTGAACACACAAGGCGAGCTCGTCGGCATTAACACCGCCTCTTTTCAGCAAGCGACAGACTTAGAAACTTACGGTATTTCTTTTGCGATCCCTGCGCCGCTAGCGAGTAAGATCATGCAGAAAATCATCGCTGATGGCCGCGTGATTCGTGGTTATATTGGAATCGACGGCCAAGACATTAATGCGGTCACTGCTCGCCTACTTGGAAATGAACACATAGGTGGTATTGTCGTACTTGGTATTGATCCAAATGGTCCAGCCAATGCGGCAGGCTTCCAAAAGCAGGACATCATTATCAGTATTGATGGCAATAAAGTGCAAGGGCGTCAGAGTGTTATGGATATCGTCACCGATTTACGTCCTGGCACCACCGTGGACGTCGGTATCATTCGCAAAGGAAAAGAGATGACCTTGAAAGTCACCATTGCCGAAGACAAGCAAGAAGCATAAAAAATCCCAGCCATTGGCTGGGATTTTTATTTGTGCGTTACTCGCTATCGCTCGGTGTTTCCGTCGTATCGGAATCATCTAGCTCAACTTCAATGCGAGTGACTCGCTGCAAACCTCTCGGTAGTAGCCCGCCTCGGCGACCACGTTCGCCACGGAAGTTATCAAGGTCAGACGGTTTAAGACCCAACTTTCGCTTACCCGCGTACAGCGTTAACGATGCACCTTTTGGTAAAGACATTAAGTGAGATAGTACTTCTTCTCGCTCTTTTGCTTTAGCAGCAGGAATGTTGATGATCTTATTCCCTTTACCTTTCGCCAGTTGTGGCAAGTCTTTGATTGGGAACAGCAGCATGCGACCTTGGTTAGTGATTGCTAAGATTTCATCAGAGTCTAAATCTTCAATCTCTTTTGGCGTCATGATCTCAGAGTTGGCAGGTAAAGTGACGAGCGCTTTACCACTGCGGTTTTTAGACAGCAAGTCCGCGCCTTTACATACAAAGCCGTAACCTGCATCTGAGCCCACCAGCCACAGCTGATCTTCTTCACTCATGATGACTTGGCGAATACTGCTACCAGCCGTAATATTCAAGCGACCGGTAATCGGCTCACCTTGACTACGAGCAGAAGGCAGTGAGTGCGATTCCAGAGAGTAACTTCGACCGTCACTACCTAGGAATACCGCAGGCTGATTACTCTTACCTCGAGCATGCGCTAAATACTTATCACCCGACTTATAGTTTAAGCCTTCGGCATCCACGTCATGGCCTTTCGCGTGACGAATCCAACCTTTCTCAGAAAGCACAACCGTGATTGGCTCACTTGGTACGAGGTCACGTTCAGTCAGCGCTTTTGCTTCTGCACGCTCAACCATTGGAGAGCGACGGTCATCACCGTATTTCTCTGCGTCTGCTTTGATTTCTTTTTTCAGTAGTGTATTCAGACGACGCTCAGAACCGAGTAGCTGTTCTAGCTTCTCACGCTCTTTCTCTAGCTCGTCTTGCTCACCACGGATCTTCATCTCTTCTAGTTTTGCTAGATGACGAAGTTTGGTATCTAAAATTGCATCCGCTTGGATATCGGTAATACCAAAGCGTTCCATCAGCACCGCTTTTGGATCGTCTTCAGTACGGATGATCTCAATCACTTCATCTAGGTTGAGGTAAGCAACTAACAAACCTTCCAAGATGTGTAGACGAGCCATTACTTTGTCTAGGCGGTGTTGTAGACGACGACGCACAGTCGTACGACGAAACTCGATCCACTCAGACAGAATTTGCACCAGACCTTTAACTTGAGGACGGTTATCCAAACCAATCATGTTCAAGTTAACGCGGTAACTGCGCTCAAGATCCGTTGATGCGAACAAGTGGTTCATCAACAAGTCACAATCGACGCGGTTTGACTTAGGCACCACAACGATACGCGTTGGGTTCTCGTGATCCGATTCGTCACGAAGATCGTCAACCATTGGCAGCTTCTTCGCACGCATCTGGTTAGCGATTTGCTCAAGCAGTTTGGCACCCGATACTTGGTGAGGCAAAGAAGTGATAACAATATCAGAACCTTCTTTATGCCAAACCGCGCGCATTTTGATGCTGCCACGACCGTTGCGGTAAATCTTCTCGATATCCGCTTGCGGCGAGATAATTTCTGCTTCTGTTGGGTAATCTGGACCTTTGACATACTGCATCACGTCCGGCAGTTCTGCTTTCGGGTTGTCGATCAAATGAATAGTCGCATCTGCGATTTCACGAACGTTGTGCGGTGGGATGTCTGTTGCCATACCAACGGCAATGCCGGTTACACCGTTAAGCAGGATGTGAGGCAGACGTGCTGGCAACATTTGTGGCTCTTTCATTGTGCCATCAAAGTTAGGTTGCCATTCAACCGTACCCTGGCCAAGTTCGCCAAGCAATACTTCAGCAAACTTAGACAGTTTTGCTTCGGTATAACGCATTGCCGCAAATGATTTCGGATCATCTGGCGCACCCCAGTTACCTTGACCATCCACTAATGGATAGCGGTAAGAGAATGGCTGAGCCATCAATACCATCGCTTCGTAACACGCTGAATCACCGTGCGGATGGTATTTACCTAGCACGTCACCAACGGTACGTGCAGATTTTTTGTATTTTGCTGATGCAGAGAGACCAAGCTCTGACATCGCATAAATGATGCGTCGTTGAACCGGCTTTAAGCCATCACCAATGTATGGCAAGGCGCGGTCCATGATTACGTACATCGAGTAGTTCAGATAAGCGTCTTCAGTGAACTTGCGCATTGGCAATTGTTCGACGCCATCGTAGGTAATTTCTGTAGACATCCGTTACACCTCTGCCAAGTCGCCGTTGTTTTGTAGCCAAGAACGACGGTCATCTGCACGCTTTTTACCTAGCAGCATGTCCATCATTTCCATGGTCGCCGTAGAGTCGTCAATGGTTAACTGCACTAAGCGACGCGTGTTCGGATCCATGGTGGTTTCACGCAACTGAAGTGGGTTCATCTCACCCAGACCTTTGAATCGTTGCACGTTGATTTTGGCTTTCTTCTTCGACAAGCGCTCTAAAATGCCATCTTTTTCATCGTCATCGAGGGCGTAGAACACTTCTTTCCCGCAGTCGATTCGATACAGAGGCGGCATTGCCACATAGATATGACCCGCTTCCACTAGTGCGCGGAAGTGGCGAGTAAATAGAGCACAAAGCAGCGTTGCGATGTGAAGACCATCCGAGTCCGCATCGGCAAGGATACAGATCTTACCGTAACGAAGACTCTCGAGGTTGTCGCTATCTGGGTCAATACCCAAAGCAACAGAGATATCGTGTACTTCTTGAGACGCAAGAACTTGATCGGCAGAGACTTCCCACGTGTTCAAGATCTTACCACGCAGTGGCATCACAGCTTGGAATTCACGGTCACGTGCCTGTTTTGCCGAGCCACCCGCAGAGTCACCCTCCACAAAGAAGATTTCAGTGCGACTTAAGTCCTGTGCTGAACAGTCGGTCAACTTGCCTGGCAGAGCCGGGCCGGACGCCACTTTCTTACGTACGACTTTTTTCGCCGCTCGCATACGACGGTGCGCGTTAGCGATACAGACTTCTGCCAATTGCTCTGCGAGCTGAGGCTTTTCGTTCAACCAAAGACTGAACGCATCTTTTACAACGCCAGAGACAAATGCCGCGGTTTGACGAGAAGAGAGACGTTCCTTGGTCTGGCCTGCAAATTGTGGATCTTGAATTTTAACCGACAGCACGTAAGAACAGCGGTCGAAAACGTCATCACCCGTTAGCTTCACACCACGAGGTAATAGATTACGGAACTCACAGAATTCGCGCATCGCTTCCAACAAGCCTTGGCGTAAACCATTAACGTGCGTACCACCTTGAGCGGTTGGGATCAGGTTAACGTAGCTTTCGGTGATCATCTCACCGCCTTCTGGCTGCCAAATTACCGCCCAGTTTGCCGCTTCAGTATCCGCCAAGAACTCACCAGTAAATGGTTCTTCAGGAATAACTGGATAGCCTTTTACACCTTCCGCAAGATAGTCTTTAAGACCGTCTTCGTAGTACCACTTATAGTCTTTGCCATTAACTTTGTCGGTTAATGTGATTTCTAAGCCCGGACACAAAACCGCTTTTGCGCGCAGGTTGTTGACTAAGCGCGTCACAGAGAAGTTAGCCGAATCGAAGTACTTCGCATCAGGCCAGAAATGCACGCTGGTACCGCGATTGCGACGACCACATGTGCCAGTTACGGTCAGATCAGACACTTTCTCGCCGTGTTCAAATGCAATTTCATACACTTGACCATCACGACGAACTGTTACTTCAACGCGTTTTGACAACGCGTTTACTACAGATATACCTACCCCGTGCAAACCACCAGAGAATTGGTAGTTTTTGTTAGAGAACTTACCACCCGCATGTAGCTTACATAGAATTAGCTCTACGCCTGATACTTTCTCTTCTGGGTGAATATCAACAGGCATGCCTCGACCATCATCGATCACTTCGAGTGATTGGTCAGCATGTAGGATGACTTGTACTTTTGAGGCATGTCCGGCTAGCGCTTCATCGACACTGTTGTCGATAACTTCTTGGCCCAAATGGTTTGGGCGCGCTGTATCCGTATACATCCCTGGTCGGCGACGTACTGGCTCTAAGCCATTCAGTACTTCAATGGCACCAGCATTATATTGTTCAGTCATAATACGGAATTATTCTCAAAGTTTACTTGTTGCCTGAGTATCACCAATGGGCGTACCCATACTCAGGAAACGAAAAAGCCACCCTGTTCACATCACTAAGAGTTTGTAAACATGATGCATAACAAAGTAGCCAGGGTCCTCGACCCTTAAGATCTTTTGGCAAAACATAGTCGGAAAGCATACCGCCCATGTCAAGAAACGGTTGGATATATCAATAAAAACTATGAGCCTTTTCCAATCGCTTTCGAATTACAGTTCTAGAAACTCGATAATCTGTGCAGGATAACGCTCAAAGCCTACAAAACTGTGATCACCGCCTTGTTCTACTGTTTGCTTAGCGTCTGCAAACTTATCTACCGCTTGTCGATAGTCTAAAACCTCATCTTCTGTTTGTTGCAATAACCAAAAAGAATGTGGCGACGCGATGCTTTGTACATCAAGAGCTTTTAACTCGTCAATATGACAAGCTTCAAGTGTATAGGTTTCATTCGTATATGGGTTAGTTTGCTTACCCAAATAATCTACTAGCAACTCATAAGGCTTGACTGCGGGGTTAACCACTACCGCTTTAAACCCAAACTTGTCATTTAGCCACGTTGACATAAAACCGCCTAATGAGCTGCCCACTAGACCAATTTTATAGTCATCTTTATATTGCTCGATAATATCCAACAACATTTTCGCCGCTTGCTGAGGATAACAAGGTAACTGGGGAACAATCACCTTGATATCAGACCTATGTTGCTCGCAGTAGGCTCTCATCACATTCGCTTTCATGGAGAGTGGAGAGCTATTAAAGCCATGAATATAGAGAAGAAGTGAAGGTTTACTCATAGATATCTCGCACAAAAAAGCGAGCCCGAACAGAGAGCTCGGGCGCGTTAGTAGCCGTTAGAAGAGAAGTCTGGTTGGAACTGGCCATCAGGAAGCCGACCTACTTGGGTCGTAATATCGCCACAAGCGTGTAGTTGCAGCTCCCGCCAACCAGGCGAAGTGGTATCAAGGGCAAAATCATCCGAGTTAGGCTTAAACTGAACACAAGTTGAGGGTGTTGCCATCACTCGAATGCCCTTGTGAAGCACATTCATATCTTGATGAACATGACCACAGAGAATGCCTTTCACGTTATCAAAACGCTCGACAACCTGCCAAAACGCTTCGGCATCTTTTAAAGTATGTTGATCAAGCCACGCGCTTCCCACCAGTAACGGGTGATGATGCAACAAAACAAGTGTGTGTCTTTCTGGGTGTTCGGCTAGCTTTTCTTCGAGTAGCGTTAATTGCTGATCACTCAAGCGCCCATGAGGAACGCCAACAACTTGCGAGTCTAAAAGAATTAACTGCCAATGCTCGCCAAGCAACACATGCTCTGCGGCTTTGATTTGTGGCGAAGGCAAAACACTGCCCATATTAGGCTTGTAATCATGATTACCAGGTAGCCAAAAGCAGTCTTTCTCTAGCGGTTCAATGCCGTTGGCAAAGCGCTGATAAGATTCTGCACTATGGTCTTGGGAAATATCGCCCGTCGCCAAGATGTAATCAAACGCCACGTTGCGGCGTAAAACATCAGCAACAACAGCATTAAAGCTATCGACTGTTTTTACGCTTAGCAAACTTCCCTCATCGGCAGCAAACAGATGAGTATCCGTAATTTGTAAAAGTTTGATGCTGTCACTAGATGATTGCAAAATGAAAACCTGATTCGTCCACTATATCGTTATTTGTTATTTTCCTTTAGTGACGTGACGATCAATTGAAGGCAAGTGGTGTTCTACTGATACCACTTCGTAAACAAAACGTCAGCCATTCACCGAGGAATGTGTTTAATTGATGCTTTTCATCTTTCTGCATCAGTTGGTCATTGGGATAATCATACTTAGCTTTTATGCGAGAGAACTCTCCGCTTGAGCATACTTCGGCTACTCTCGCATCATGATAAAGCCTGACAGACATCGTCGGTAAAGGAAACACTGGCGTTTCATCACTCTGACATATCTCAACAACTGTGGTGTATTTTGTGATTTCATTCACGGTCAATTGGTAAACCATGTTCGCCGCTTGGTAGCAACGTACATCCCCAACTTCGGCAGAAGCAGGCAATAAGGCGTTCAACTTAGCGTAGTTGGTCTCATAGGTTCTCATAAGACCAGCTAAATCAACATGATATTGTTGTTTTTCAGCCAATTGTGCCATTACTCACTCTCCACCGTTTGGGATTGTCCCCATTCTGACTTTAACTCTTGATGGTGTAATTGAAGCCATTGCAACGCAATAATCGACGCACCATTTTCAAATTTTCCGTCCTTCACCCATTGATACGCCGTTTCACGACTCATGACATGAACTCGGATATCTTCATTCTCATAGTCTAAACCATGAATGCCGTGCGCTTTAGACGCATCCACCTCACCAACAAAGACGTCTAGCTTTTCCGAGCAACCACCAGCCGAAGGATAATAAGAAGTGACAGGTATAACGCGCCCCACCTGAATCCCCGCTTCTTCGACAGCCTCTCGACGAATTACGGCTTCAGCAGATTCATCGCGGTCAATCATACCGGCGACAATTTCTAGCTGCCAAGGGTGTTCATGTTCCAACGCGCCAATACGAATCTGTTCAATGATTACGACCTGGTCCGTCTTTGGATCATAAGGAAGCATCGCTGCTGCGTGACCACGCTCGAACATTTCTCGTTCGACAACTTCACTCCAACCACCAGCAAATAGCCTATGCTGAAAGCGGTATTTCACCATTTTGAAAAAACCTTCAAATAAGGTTTCTTTCGAGATGACTTTTACATCTCGCGAAGTAAAATCTTGTTGTTGTTTGTCACGCTGTTGCATTCAACACCTCTCTGAGTGAATCCTGTAGTTTACTCATTGTTATTCGCTTGCTCAAAGGACTTGGCTCAACTTTTTGTATAATAGTTACAAATTAATTTAAGTCTTTGCTAAAAATTTATTGCACAAGTGGATAATTACGTGTAAAAAAGTGCAAACTTTAGAGTAAATATCGTGCAAATTGAGTTAAACTACTGAGAATTAACCAATCTATGGACCGCGGGAATAGAAAATGAAAAAATTGCTTCCACTATTTATCAGTGCAGCGCTAGGTAGCATGAGTACGTCTGCGTTCGCAGACTCTTTGGCTGAAATCTACGACTTGGCAAAACAAAATGATCCACAATTGCTCAGTGTAGCAGCACAACGTGACCAAGCTTTCGAAGCAATCACCTCAAGCCGTAGTGCTCTATTACCACAAATTAACCTTACTGCGGGTTACAATTTAACTCGTGGTGACAACGATTATAACGATGGCGCTCTGGGCAAATCATCGAATGATCAAGATGCTCTAACTGCTGGGGTAAGTTTCTCACAAACTCTATACAATCGCGCATCTTGGATCTCTCTAGATACTGCTGAGAAAAGCGCTCGCCAAGCAGACGCGACTTACGCAGCGACGCAACAGGCACTGATCCTTCGCGTGTCACAAGCATATTTTGAAGTTCTACGCGCGCAAGATAATCTTGTTTTCGTACGAGCAGAAAAAGCCGCAGTGGGTCGTCAATTAGAGCAAACTAAACAGCGTTTTGAAGTAGGTTTGTCTGCAATCACTGACGTGCATGACGCACAAGCTCAGTACGACCAAGTGCTAGCGGACGAAGTGTTGGCAGAAAACGCGCTAACTAATAGCTACGAGTCACTGCGTGAAATTACAGGCCAAGAGCACAAAGATCTCAACATTTTGGATACTGGCCGCTTCACCGCTAGCCCATCGACCGTACCAGCTGAATCACTCATTGATGAAGCAAAAACCAAAAACCTGACCTTGCTATCTTCACGTATTCTTCAAGACATCGCGCGTGACAATATTTCACTAGCAAGCTCTGGCCACTTACCAACGCTCTCTCTAGATGGTGGTTACAATTACGGAGATTACTCAGGAACGGACAACACATTCAATAGTGGCCTAAACCGCAATGCCAATAGTGACCGTACTAGTGACAACTTCAATATCGGTGTGAACCTTGCTGTACCGCTATATACAGGTGGTAACGTAACCTCTCAAACCAAACAAGCTGAATACGCATACGTGGCAGCAAGCGAAGATCTTGAAGCACAGTACCGTAGCGTAGTCAAAGATGTTCGCGCACAAAACAACAACATTAACGCCTCTATCGGCGCATTACGTGCGTATGAGCAAGCGGTTATTTCTGCACGCTCTGCACTAGAAGCAACAGAAGCTGGCTTTGATGTAGGTACTCGTACTATCGTTGATGTACTGGACGCGACTCGTCGTCTATACGATGCGAACAAAAACCTATCGAACGCTCGTTACGACTACATTTTAAGTGTTCTTCAGCTACGCCAAGCAGTTGGTACGCTAAGCGAACAAGACATCTTAGACGTTGATGCAGGTTTGAAAGCGGCAAAATAACCGCGAATTGAATACTTCAGGTCTTAATAAATAAAAACGCCAGTTGAGTTATCAGCTGGCGTTTTTTATTACTTGTAGTTCAGAGCCTAAAAGTGTCTCTTAGCATCAAGTATCATAAAGGCCGCACTTAGCGACCTTTATGAGCAAATAGCATTTCAATGCTAACAAACAGCAGGCTTAGCCCTTACCGCCTTTGATTGCATTAATGATTTCACTGGTCGAGCAGCCATCTTCAAAGTTCAATACACGAACTTCACCACCCGCCGCAATGACTTCTTTACCACCAGCAATATCTTCTGGTTTGTAGTCACCGCCTTTTACTAGCAAGCTTGGTAGAACTTCTGAGATCAAACGCTGCGGCGTATCTTCACTAAATGGTACAACCCAATCCACAGCGCCCAAACCTGCCAACACCGCCATGCGGCGATCGGTTGGGTTTACCGGACGACCAGGGCCTTTAAGGCGTTTTACTGACTCATCGGTATTTACCGCAACGATTAGGCGATCGCCCAGTTCAGCAGCATGGTTTAAGTAAGACACATGGCCAGCGTGTAGAATATCAAAGCAGCCATTTGTCATAACGACTTTCTCGCCACGAGCACGTGCTTTTTTCACCGCTTCGATCAGTGCTTTTTCTGAAATAACACCGTAATCCGTGTCTTGGCTGCCATGTACCGCTTCAGCTAATTCAATCTCAGAAAGCGTTGACGTGCCTAGTTTACCAACTACAACACCTGCCGCTGCGTTTGCTAGTGCACACGCTTCTTCAAATGATTTGCCTGCGGCAACAGACGCTGCCAATACAGAGATAACCGTGTCGCCCGCACCTGTCACGTCGTACACTTCTTTCGCTTGAGTTGGAAGGTGGAACGGTTCCTGACCACGACGAATCAAGGTCATTCCGTTTTCGCTGCGTGTCACCAAAAGCGCTTCAAATTCAAACTCTTCAACCAAAGCCAGTGCTTTCTCTACTAGCTCTTGGTCAGATTTCACTTTACCTACAACGTCTTCGAACTCTTTCATGTTTGGCGTAAGAAGTGTTGCGCCACGGTAGCGTTCAAAATCCGCACCTTTCGGGTCAATGAAAACCGGAATATTTGCTGCGCGCGCTTTTTGAATGTATGCCTGAACATGCTCTAACGAGCCTTTTGCATAGTCAGACATAATCACGGCTTTAACGTTTGGCAGTGCGGCATCCATTCGAGATAACACTGGCGCAGAATCTGTGTTTTCAAACTTGTCTTCGAAGTCGAGACGAATAAGCTGTTGTCCACGGCTCATTACACGAAGCTTCGTAATCGTTGGGTAATCAGGCAGTGCAACGAAATCGCACTTCACATTGAGTGAGCTCAGCGTCTCCGTCAGCACTTTTGCAGGCTCATCTTCCCCAGTTAGACCAACAATGTGAGCATGGCCACCTAGTGATGCGATGTTCATCGCAACGTTCGCAGCACCACCAGGACGCTCTTCATTGTTTTCTACTTTTACAACAGGAACCGGCGCTTCAGGAGAAATGCGCCCGGTTGGGCCATACCAGTAACGATCTAGCATGACATCACCGATGATGAGCACACCAGCGCTGTTGTAATCAGGTAGAATTGGTTTCATTGTTGGTCTCCAAAAATTAAATCGAAGTGAGTTTATCACAGCCCTTATCGAGGCTAAATATATGGTCTTAACTGAACCACTGATTCCAAGCCTGTTTTACCCACTCCCTTTCGGCAACAAACTTGTCTTCCACCACATCAGCGTCTAAATTGAGTAGATTTCGTCGGTGTATTTCGTTGCGCATTGTCGTGTAAGCACGTATCAACTGCATTGCTTGGTCTTCGTCCATGACATTTTGCGCAATGAGCGTTTCAAAGATGCGCACATTATCACACCAACGCGTCAATTTCGGCTTATCGTGACTATAGTTGAGCACTAGGTACTGAGCGAGAAATTCGATATCGGTAATCCCACCCACATCTTGCTTGAGCATAAAGCGGCCTGGCTTTTTCCCCCCAAGATGACCGCGCATTTTTTCTCTCATTTCGACAACGTCTTTTTTCAGTTCAGCTTGATCGCGTGCTTTGCACAACACATCATGCCGCGTATTGTGAAATGCGATCGCCAGTGGTTCATCACCATAAATCATGCGCGCGCGGACAAGTGCTTGATGCTCCCATGTCCACGCGTCTTGATGTTGATAGTCGTCGAACGCGTCCGTTGGGCTAACCAACAAACCCGATGCACCGGACGGACGCAATCGGGTATCGACCTCGTATAAAATACCGGAAGCGGTGCGAGTGGAGAAAATATGAATGATACGCTGTGCTAAACGAAGGTAGAACTGACGACCATCAATCTCTTTTTTGCCGTCAGTGTAGACATTGACTGGGCAGTCATGCATGAAGACAATATCCAAGTCGGAGTTATAGCCGAGCTCCCACCCTCCGACTTTACCATAGCCAATTACAGCAAAGCCTTTGCCTTCACGATCTTTCACATGCGTTGGCTCGCCATACTTTTCAGATACTTGCAACCAAGCCTGACAGATCACCGCATCCACGATAGCTTCCGCTAAATAAGTTAAATGGTCACTCACTTTCATCACTGGCAATGCGCCAGCAATATCTGCCGCTGCAATACGCAAAATACAAATTTGCTTAAACTGACGCAACGCTTCCATTTGCTGTTCCATATCATCTTCAGGAATACGCGCCAAATAATCACGCAGCTCTGTACGGTAACTGTCTAATGGAATGGGATTGTACAGCTGCGCAGGGTCGATTAACTCATCAAGCAAGATAGGATAACGAGACAGCTGCTCTGAAATCATTGGGCTTGCGGTACACAAACGTACGAGCTGCACCAGAGCCGCTGGATGCTCATCCAATAATTCCAAGTAAGTTGTGCGAGTGCAGATGTTGTGTAGCAAATGAAGTACACGAGATAAACCAAACTGTGCATCAGGATGGGCAAAGACCGCATCAAACACTTTCGGCATCAAACGATTGAGCACTTCGCGTCCACGTGGGCCTAACGTTTTTTTGGCCAGATCGGTTTTAAAGTTGATGATGGTTTTCGCGCATGAAGCAAAGTCTTCAATCTGAATATCCTGCTGCAAGATATGCTCAAGAACGTCTTGTTTGTCGGCCATATCCCATAGCTCATGAAAATGACGAGCAACGGTAGTCCCCTCGTCTTCTTCATCATCACCAATTAGTGATTCAAAAACTTGGTGAACATTTGCCATATGCTGCTGGGTTTGCTCAATTAATTGCTCCCAACAGCTCATTTTCATCGCGGTGGCGAGCTTTAAGCGTTCGGTTTCGCAATCAGGCAGCGTCTGGGTTTGCTTATCCGCCATTGCTTGCAACAAGTTTTCTAATTGACGCAAGTACTTGTATGCGGCTTCTAGATCGCTGACTTCTTGTGGAGTAAGCAATGCCAGCTCTTCAATGCCTTGCAGCGTTTCCAACAGCCCTCGATTACGCAAAGAAGGCTCTCGACCACCTCGAATTAATTGAAAAACTTGAGCGATAAATTCAATTTCTCGGATGCCACCCGCACCTAGCTTAATGTTGTTATTCAACCCTCGGCGGCGAACCTCGCTACTGATCATCGACTTCATTCGTCGCAAAGATTGAATCGCACTGAAATCAATATAACGACGAAAAACAAAAGGGCGCAGCATTTGGCGTAGCTCTTGATACTGCGGGTACATCTCACATCCCATCACCCGAGCTTTGATCATCGCGTAGCGTTCCCAATCTCGCCCCTGTTCTTGGTAATAATCTTCAAGTGCGGCATAGCTCATTACCAAGGGGCCACTTTCTCCAAATGGGCGAAGTCGCATGTCGACGCGGTAGCAAAAACCATCGAAGGTTTGTTGGTCGAGCGCTTTGATGATGCGTTGACCAAGACGAGTAAAGAACTGGGCATTGGCAATGCTTCGGCGTGCGCCTTGGGTTTCGCCATTCTCTGGGTACGTGAAAATTAGATCAATATCGGAAGAAAAGTTTAGCTCGCCACCACCCAGTTTCCCCATGCCGATAATTAACATCGGCTGCACTTCACCGTCCTCACTTGTTGGCGTGCCCCACTCCTGACAACACACTTGATATTGCCATTGATAGGTTTCAAAAATCATCGCTTCTGCCAACTCAGATAAGTGGCTTAAAGACGTCTCTAGAGACCATGCATGCGTGAAATCCTTCCACGCAATGTACACCATTTCTCGGTTGCGAAACTGACGCAATACGCGATGACCAGACATCTCATCAGGACATTGTTCCAACAGTTCAGCAAGGCGTGAGCGGTAAGACTCCTGACGACTTGGCTGCGCTAACATACTTGGCAACTCACGGGCTAGGACTTCATCGCGATGAATGGCTTCAGTTATAAACTGGCTTAAGCCCGCCACATAACGAAATTGCTGCGCAACCTCATCGGGCCAAAGGGGAAAATAACCTGCGTCTTGGGCGTTTTGTACGGCAGATTCAGCGATAGAAATCAGTGGCGAAGGCAGCTGCATTTTTCTTCCTTGTTTGAAAAGCACGGTAACTCATTCTTTATACCAGACTGAAAGCAAATAAAAACGCCCACAAAAGGTTTGTGGGCGTTTTATCAAAAGTTCGGGATCGAATATTAAACTTGGAAAGATTTGATCTTCTTGTCTAGCTCACCTGCATTATTTTGCATCATTTCAGAGGTTTCTAGCAGCTCGGTAACAACAACAACTGAGGCTTCAACCAACTCACGTACATTGGTGAGGTTTTGGCTCATCTCTTCTGCAACACTGCTTTGCTGACCAGACGCCGTCGCGATCTGGAAGTTCATGTCATTGATTTGCGTCACTTGCCCAACAATACCATCGAGCTCAGATCCAGCATTAGAAACCAGCTCGTTTCCATCTGCCGCTTCTACAACGCTTTTTTCCATGAGTTCTACCGCAGATTCAGCACTGGTTTGCAGCTGTGCGATCATCTCTTGAATTTCTACCGTCGCTTGTTGTGTACGTTGGGCAAGGTTACGAACTTCATCTGCAACCACAGCAAAACCCCGCCCAGCCTCGCCAGCTCGCGCCGCTTCAATCGCCGCATTCAGTGCAAGCAGGTTGGTTTGTTCAGAAATGCCTTGAATCGTCCCTACAACGCTACCAATGGCTTCAACACGTTCTTCAACTTGGTTAACCGCTTGTGCCGATGAAGCGATATCCGACGAAAGTTCACTCATTTTCGCCATTGTACTTTGCAAGAACTGCTGACCAGAAATTGCTTGTGCGGAAGCTTGCTCTGTTAGAGAAGATGCCGTCTGGGCATGTTCCGCAACCGTTTGGACCGTCGACGACATTTCACTCATCGCCGTAGCAAGTTGATCAATTTCGTTAAACTCTTCTTGCGCCGATTCCTTCGTTTCCGACATGCTCAGCGTCATGACTTCGGTGAGCGTTGATAATTCATCAGACGCATTAATTTGCATTTGAATCACATCGTGCAATTGTCGACGTGTCTTTTCTAATTCACGTGCCACGTCTCCGTATTCATCTTTACAATCCATACCAAATGGAACAGAGAGGTTCTTGCTCGCCATCAGTTTGATCGCGTCGCTCAGATACTGTGTTTGACGCAACATCACTCTAGCCGCCGCTAATAAGAGCACGACAAAAACCACAATCAATAAGGCGGTTTGCCAAGCAACTTGCGTTAAATATGCTTCATAATGCTGTTGGGCAACTTGCGCGTTTTGTGTCGCCGCTAAAAGTGAGTCGTAAAAAGTGTTTGCGTCCCACAGTTGTTTTGCCACGATCAGGACAGTACTGAAGACCATCAACATGACCATTTTAGGCACCAGTCGAATGTCGGATATGACCCTTTCCCATGGCTTAAATGCCAGCTTTTCCATTGTCAGTTCTCCACCGAGTCTTATATAGTCTTTATCTATAATCTTTATATTACTTATAGTTATGTTCGCGCTTTGCGTGGTTACGCGATTTATTTTGAGCTTCGTATGAAAAACAATGATATCAAAGACAGCACACGACCGATGGGCCTGTTGTCACTAATATTGTCTTTTATGGCACTATTTGTGATCTCTGGCTTGTTGTTTTTCCCGATCGATCACGAAACCCGTCAAGTTCTTATCGGTCTGGATTTCATAATCTGTAGTATTTTTCTACTACAGCTCACCATTGATTTGATCCGGTCCACAGATCGCTGGTTATTCCTTAAACGTCATTGGATAGATTTCGTAGCGAGCATCCCATTGATAGAGCCCCTGCGCTTTGCTCGTATTTTTCATATTATGCGAGTGGTATTAGTACTGCGTTCGTCAAAGTTCATTTTGCATCAGCTCAAAGAAAACCGCCGCGAAACCACGGTCGCCTCTATACTGCTATTGATGGTTATCCTCATAACACTCGGTTCTAGTGCAATGCTGTTTATCGAAGCGAAAAACCCAGAAGCGAATATTCGTACTGGCGCCGATGCTTTGTGGTGGGTATTTGTAACAATCTCAACGGTTGGTTACGGCGATCATTATCCAGTGACCTCCATAGGAAAGTTTTTGGCTGTCATCATCATTGTTTGCGGGGTGGGTATCTTTGGTATGATCTCGGGTCTTATCACCTCTATCCTTACTGCCCCAACGAAACAACAGACGCACAGTTCAATCAATAAAGAACGTATGCTCGAGCAGCTCCTAAGCCAACAAGCGCAAATACTAGAACGACTCGATTTCATGGAAAAAGAGCTACAACAACGTAAAACAGAGACAAAAAAATAGGACCATGCGGTCCTATTTTTTTGTTCTTATCACCAGAACGATCATTCACGCCAATAAGGCTGAACTTCCACACTGATCGCTCGGGTTTGATCCATTGCATGCAAAATTGAGCGCTCTTGACGGTGCAACCAGCGTTCTAACTGCTCTTTTTCTGCGTCTTCCAGCATATCAACCAACGGGAGTAAGTGGTTCAGCATTAGCAGATCATCGATACCATGCACTAGATCCGCCCATGGTAAACGGAAGCTGTTACGCTCATCCGAGTTATACAAACTCGCGAAACCAATACCAGTATAGAGGTTACGCAATAAGCGATAACGCTGATCAACGTACTCTTGCGCCGTCAAATCGCGCTCTGCTGGGAAAGCTTCCATTAGCTCAGCCCAAGTGCGATCGAGCTGAGTAACTGAAAACGGCATGATGTTACTTGCCATTTTTTCACGTGCTTTTTCATCAAGAAATGGCTGCCAACCGCGTGCTAAGATCCAGCGGCTTAGATCCAGCAGTAACCCTGTGTAACGCGCGGAATTGAGCAACCCTAGCACTTCTTCACGGCTTGGCAACTCTTGTAACTGCTGAGTCAGCTCAGATACTAAGAACTTACGCGCATCCAACTTACGCAGCACATTGCCTTTGTCATCTAAGAGCTCTTCAAGGTGTGCATGCTCATCTAACCAACTCAGTTCTTCTTCCAACCATTTAAGCTCTTGGCGCAGAATCGCACTCGCGCGACGAGGGACAATCCCGCCAAAAATAGTCAATGTTTGACGAATGAAACGAATGGCATTACTGATTTCACGCAGTGCTTCCACGCTGTCACGCTCAGCATAAATTTGCTCGTGATAATGCCAATGAGACAAAGCGTGCTCTAAAGAGTTGATCAAGCAAAATTCAACGGTATCCGTCGGACTACTGTCCACAAGTGCCAATGATTTTACTTCATCACCCGCATAACCGCTTGCAAGTCGATAACCTTTCGCCGCTTTGCTCAAGTTACCCAAACGCATACCGCCTTGCTCGCAAAAGCTGCGTGCCAGCGTGAATAAAGCTTCGGTTTGGCCTGACTTAAGTTCCAGTTCAACTTCGCAAATCGGCTCTTGCTTCTCTTCTTCGTCTTCACCTTTGGCTACAACTAAGCCTTGGTCAAAGGCAACTTCAATCTGACTGCCATCGGGCATGCCAATCAGCCATTGTTCACGTGTGAAGTTGGTCGAGAATAATGGCATAAGCTCGGATTGCAGCGTTTCTGCATCTTTACCTGGAGGCCAAATATCTAGAGGATGAAGCGACAGATTAGGCTCGTCGCTAGTGTGCTCAGCATTGTATTCTGGTCTTTGATGTAAGCCTGCGACGACGCGTCCTGCTGTCTTTACGGTTTGGACGAATACATCATCAAAACGGCGAATTCTTAAACCAATGTCGTGCTTTCGAAGCCATTTATCGGCAGTATCAAAATAGGTGTTACCCAAGTCACGACAACTATGCTGAAGTACTTTTGTCTCAGAAATTTTTTCTTTTAAAGTTTCTGAAAATTCAGGAGAAACAAAAAACTTCAGTTCTATTTCGGTTTCCATAGCTATACCTTTCAAAGCAGATAGAAACAGGATATTGCGTAATTTCTCACACGGCAAGAGAGAAATATCGCCGGATTGATGATCTAAAACAGTTTTAATGAGCGATTTAATGCGTTACCATGCGCGCCTTTATAGCCATCGTTCAACATTTCGCCAAGCACTCAGAAATGGTGTATGTTTTTTTAAGGTTATAGTTATTAGGTTGAATGACCATGCCAGTAAATACAATTATGGGGTTATTTGCAAAGTCCCCAATTAAGCCTTTGCAACGCCACGTTGTGTGTGTCAACGAATGTTGTTCACACTTGGTGAAATTCTTTGAAGTATCTTCAAAGGGTGATTGGGAAAAAGCAGCAGAAATCCGTGCACAAATTTCTCACCTAGAGAAAGAAGCGGATGTGCTGAAACGTGAAATCCGTCTAAAACTGCCTCGCGGTTTGTTCATGCCAGTCGACCGTACTGACATGCTTGAGCTTTTGACTCAACAGGACAAACTTGCAAACCTGGCAAAAGACATTGCTGGCCGTGTATATGGTCGTCAACTTGTCATCCCTGAGGCTCTCCAACCAAACTTCCTCGCTTACGTTCAACGTTGTCTTGATGCTGCCGATCAGGCGCAAAAGGTAATCAATGAACTTGATGAATTGCTAGAAACCGGCTTCAAAGGCCGTGAAGTGACGCTCGTCGCTGAAATGATTCATCAATTAGACGTTATCGAAGATGATACCGATGCCATGCAGATTGAACTTCGCCAACAGTTGATGGTGATTGAAGCTGACATGAACCCTATCGATGTCATGTTCCTGTACAAGATTCTTGAATGGGTAGGTGGTATTGCCGACCAAGCGCAGCGCGTAGGTGCTCGTTTGGAAGTCATGCTATCTCGATCTTAAAACATAAAGTTAACGACATAACGAAGAGCATAATTAACACGTGTCATAGGGACGATGACTATTTTCATCGTCTTATGGTTTGGCGCGCGTAAAATTTTGTTCCGCTTGTTATAAAACAACTAGGTATTACGATGGATATCCTTGCGAACTACGGCACTGTCCTGATTATTGTTGCAGCGATTTTTGGTTTCATGATGGCGATTGGTATTGGCGCGAACGACGTTGCTAATGCGATGGGTACATCTGTAGGTTCAAAAGCGCTAACTGTAAAACAAGCTATCATCATTGCGATGATCTTCGAATTTGCAGGTGCTTACCTTGCAGGCGGTGAAGTAACCGACACTATCCGTAAAGGTGTAATCGAAACTTCTTTATTTGCTAGTCAACCAGATGTTCTTGTCTACGGCATGATGTCTGCGCTTTTAGCAGCAGGTACATGGCTGCTTCTTGCTTCTTACATGGGCTGGCCAGTATCAACGACTCACTCAATCATCGGTGCAATCATTGGTTTTGCATGCGTATCAGTAGGTACTGAAGCGGTTGACTGGGGCAGCGTTCAAGGCATTGTTGGTAGCTGGATTATTACGCCAGTGATTTCAGGTTTCTTTGCTTACGTTATCTTTGTCAGCGCACAGCGCCTGATTTTTGATACTGAGAACCCTCTGTTTAACGCGAAACGTTTTGTACCTGTTTACATGTTCATCACAACAATGGTGATTGCACTTGTAACCATCAAAAAAGGTCTAAAACACGTTGGTCTTCACCTGACCAATGGTGAAGCCTGGATGTGGGCAGCAGCAGTTTCAGCACTTGTGATGATTGGCGGCTACGTATACATCCAGAAAAAATTCGCTAATCGCGAAGAGGACCGCAGCTTTTCTGGCGTGGAAGGTATCTTCAGCGTTCTGATGGTTATCACCGCTTGTGCGATGGCATTTGCACACGGTTCAAACGACGTTGCAAACGCCATTGGTCCACTGTCTGCTGTCGTATCGACTGTTGAACACATGGGCGAAATCAGCACGAAAAGCGCCATCGCTTGGTGGATTCTACCTCTTGGTGGTATTGGTATCGTGGTCGGTCTTGCAACACTGGGTCACAAAGTAATGGCAACCGTTGGTACAGGCATCACTGAGCTAACGCCTAGCCGCGGTTTTGCAGCACAGCTAGCAACAGCATGTACGGTAGTTCTAGCGTCTGGTACAGGCCTGCCAATTTCAACCACTCAAACATTGGTTGGTGCGGTTCTCGGTGTTGGCTTTGCTCGTGGTATCGCAGCACTGAACCTAGGCGTAGTTCGTAACATCGTGGCATCATGGATCGTTACACTACCAGCGGGTGCGTTATTGGCCGTAGTATTCTTCTACGGACTTCAAGCGATGTTCGCTTAAGACACTCGTCAATAGAATGTAAGCGCTTTGTCATTATTGACTCAAACGCACAGAAAGGGAGGCTTTGCCTCCCTTCTTTGTTGCACCGAGGTTTGAAACTGCATACTATTCGTCTATTTCCGGCTCCAATCATTCGGTGCCAACGCTGTCTCCAAGAAAAATCGTTAAGGGATTTACTGTGAAAAAACTAATCATCACGGTTTTGTTTACTTTGCTAGCAGCGCCAGCGGCCCTAGCAGCAGACCGTTATATTTCTGATGACCTCTTCACTTTTATGCACTCAGGTCCAAATAACACCTACCGTATTATCGGTAGTGTTAACGCCGGTTCTAAAGTACAACTGATTAAAACCAACCGAGATACTGGCTATACGCAAGTTCGTGATGACCGTGGTCGCACTGGTTGGGTACAAAGCAAGTTTGTGACAAACCAAGAGAGCATGGCAATTCGCCTTCCTCGCATTGAGAAAGAGCTAGCCGAAGTAAAAGAGCAGCTTGCTAATGCTCGTCAAACTTCTGATGCAGAGAAAGCCGGTCTTGTTACCTCTCTCGAAACACGTAACCAACAAATTTCAGATCTAGAAAATAAATACTCTGAGATCAGTGATCAGCTTACTTCTGTTGAAACAGAAAACCGCGAGCTACGCGCAAAACTGGATACACAAAAAGATGACATGCTGCTTAAGTACTTCACTTATGGCGGCGGTGTCGCAGGTTTAGGTTTACTATTTGGTTTGATTCTTCCGCATGTCATGCCTCGTAGAAAGCGCTCTCCTGCGGGTTGGGCATAAACCCTTACGCTTTTATCTTTAAAAAGAACGCAAAAGCCAGTCGATATTGACTGGCTTTTTAGTTTGCTTCGTTTGATAGAAGTGAGTACTACTCCCCCATTGAACTAGAGGCTCGACGACGATCCGTTGCGCCATAAAGCTTGCCATCTTTTAGCTCAATTGCATTCAAACCGCTTACCACTGGAATAACGTGCACTGGGTAGCCAAGCTCCATAAACTCAGGCACCAACATTTCTGCGAACGTTTTCTTTTCCACCAGCAAACCAGTCGGGTCATAAGACTTGGTGCGGTCTATCTTAGTGCCATACTGGATGTTTGGTAAGTCAATAGCCTCTTGCGCTGATAAGTTCCAATCCAGCACCCCAACCACGGTTTTTAGTACATACCCCGGGATTTGTGAACTACCTGGTGACCCAACCACCAAACGCAAATTATCATCACTGTCCATCACCATTAATGGCGTAATAGCCGAACGTGGACGCTTGCCCGCTTCAATTGAGTTTTGCGTAGGTTTGCCGTTAACCGTTGGCAGAGGTGAGAAGTTAGCCATCTGCGCGTTCAAGATAACGCCATCGACCATCACACCCGAGCCCATACCCGTTCCTACCGTACTAGTCATTGCTATTGCATTTCCATCTCTATCGACGATAGAAATATGCCCTGTATCTTTGCTCTCGAAGCCTTGATATTGCGCATACTGAGTTTGCGTTATCTGTCCTGCTTTTGGATCCTCTTTTGAAGTGCCATTATCGGGGATTAAATCACGTCTCTGATCTAGATAGGCTTTAGACAACAACTGTTCAACTGGCGCTTCCACATAATCCGGATCTCCGGCATACGCAATACGATCGGCTTTTGCAATTCGCATCGCTTCAGTCATGAGACGCCAAGGTTCCACATCCGTTTTCGCCATATGGGCAATGTCATAGGGTGCAAGCAGTTCAAGACTCTGAGCGACCATCACACCGCCCGAAGCTGGGTAACCAAAAGAGACGATTTTATTCCCACGGTAGTCGCTCTCAATGATGTCACGCTGCTTCACTTGGTAATGTTTAAAATCTTCTAAAGACAACTTCTCGTGTTGGTCGTCAATACGACTATTAACCGTCTCTACGATGTGCTGACCAAGCTCACCACCATAAAGGTAACTATCGCCTTGTTGCGCGATCTTCCTCAGCGTCTCAGCCATCTTAGGGTTCTTCATCAAGGTTCCCGTCGGCTTAATATCGTCCCCTTGCCAATACAAGGCTTTCACTTCCGGATCTTGCTCAAGTCGGCTTTGCTCTCTTACTACGATGTCGTAGGTGTAGCTGTTCATCGCGTACCCATTGCTCGCCAATGTAATCGCCGGCTTAATCAGCTCTGCCCATGGCAACTTGCCGTATTGTTCATGAGTGGTGTAAAGCAACCGCAACGTGCCCGGAACCGCAACAGAACGAGGGCCTAATATTTCGTTGCGACTGAGTACTTCCCCATTCTCAACAAACATTTCAGGGTTCGCGCTAGAGGGCGCTTCATCTCGACCATCAAGGGCCAGAAATTTTTTCTCGTCATGTTGATAAAACAGCGCGAAAGTCCCGCCGCCAATTCCGGTCATATCTGGCTCAACGACAGACATCACCATCTGCATCGCGACCATGGCATCAACAGCGTTACCGCCTTCTTTCAATATTGAGTAACCGGTACTGCTCACGTAAGGATTCGTCGCACTGACCATGAAATCTTGCCCGCGACTATCTGGTGTAACTGGGAATGGGTCTGGCTTTGCTGCATAGCTTGTCGATGCAACAATGCTTAAAGAAAAAATCAGAATACGCATGTGTCTCTGTTTAGACTCCTATTATGTGATGGGGTCTAACGTGGACCAAGTCATTACTCCGAAGTTCGTGAAAATGGTGTCTTTTTACACAACGCTGACTGGAATCGCGCTATCAATAGATGAATGATATTGGTGCTATTTAAACGACTGAGAAAAGCTATATTTTGCTTGTTTGAGTATCTAAAAATCATCACCAGAATAGATGCAAAAGATGCTCTGAAAAATAAAAAGCCAGCGATATGATTTCGCTGGCTTGATGTGTTTCTACAAGAGTTAGCCTTTCCACTCATACAACGCTGGTATACGAATTTGCTCACCTTGGAACTCAACAATCACAGCTTGCGGTTGTATTTCTCTTAGAGTGACCTGATCATCAACGACATCCCCTTGATGATACTCAACATTGTTAATTTTCACCCAACGGCGATTTTCATCACTAGCGTACATATGGGTTTGCAAATTAAGCGCAGGTAGACGCCCTTGCCACTGGTGAGCGTTGCGCTCTAAATCGTTCACGCGTGCCGTTTGTGATGAAGAGTTGTCATCATCTCGGGATAAGGCATTTTCGACCTTCCTAGCTAAATCAGGAGATAATGAGGATAAATCCAGATCATCCAAAGACAACCCGAGGTCCTCTTCAGCAGGAGAAGTCGTTTGGGTTGATGCTGAGTTGCGTGTTTCATCTCTGCTTGGTGTATGGCTCGTGTATTCATCGGGGGTGGTAAATGTACCAAAATCACGCGATAGCTCTGCACTTGGCCACTCTCTTGGCAATTGGGCCAACTGGGTGTTCTCTGGATAGTCTAATACTTTGAAAGGTGATACCACTTCGACCTTTTCTATCGGGGACGTTGTATCTACTTCAACACTCGGTGCAAAGAGATCTAAGTACCAAGCGACTCCAATAGCAGAAGCAGTGATTGGCAGCAAGAACAGACCTATATGTTTCACAGCTGACATTATGCGTCCTCCTTCTCTATTCTCGCCAGTTGAGGCGCATCTGGCTGAACATTTTGCTGAAGTCGGTCTAGCGTTCGCTTACCTGCAATACCATCGACACCAATTCCTTGCCAGCGTTGAAATAACTCGACTCGCTCTTTCATCGCACCATCAAAAATAGACGTTTCAAGCAGTGGCTCACTCACCGCTTCTGCTAATAATCGGTCTAATACTTCAATCGCAGGGCCTTCCATGTCTAAACGTAATGTTTCATTCAGCGGAGCATGCCACAGTTCGATAATATTGCCCTGCCACAACGGCTTTAACCATGAAATTGGCAGACGGAGACGCTGCTTACCATTGAGCACTTCAGCTTGGTCATTACCGACGGCATATAGAATGACATACCCAACATCACCTTGATAATTCAACTCCAAGATCACAGGGCGATTTTGTTGCATCAACAGCGGCCAAGTCGCCATTTTACGCTCACAACGCATAGTCGACTGCGGTTCTGACAAACAAAGGTTATCGCGAACCGATGCTTGATACCCCCACAAACGATACAAATCATTTACAGCGAGGTTCGACTGTTTTTGTGTTAACAATAAAGCACGCTGCTCATCCGTTAACTGTTGGCTGACGACGGTTGGTGTTGGCTCTACTCTTGGCTCCGTCACTTGTGTCAACACTGACGTCGCTTGAGCTGGCATATAATTCACGACCGCCCACCCCGTACTTAATGCAGCAATAAGGCCTACCGTGACAGAGCCCCAAGCAGGCCAACGGAAAGTCCGGCGCTCTTTTTTATCTTGCTGATAAATATCTGCCTGAAACTGCATCACCTCTTCACAGGCCTGCTGAACGGTTTGCTTATCCACCACCACATTACCCTGGTGATAACTAATGTTGAGGGATTTGTCACAGATAAGGTTGATGAGCCGCGGTATACCGTGACTGTATTTGGCTATAAGTTTACAAGAAGCACGATTAAACAGTTGCTGGTCGCCACCTGCTGTATGTAGTCGAAATGCGATGTAATCTTCTGTCTCTTTTTCATCCAACGGCAACAGGTGATAACGCCCGGTAATACGCTGGGCAAGTTGGCGTAGTTGTGTTGTTTGTAATAACCGCTGCAATTCAGGCTGCCCGACCAACAACACTTTGAGCAATTTTCTGGTATCGGTTTCCAAGTTGGTCAACAAGCGCAACTGCTCTAGAACGTCGGCGGCAAGGTGTTGAGCCTCATCAATGACCAGCAATGTCTGCCAGCCTGAACGATAATTACGCAGCAAATATTGATGGATAACCTGGTTTAGCTGTTTGAGGTTTGCATCTGGCGGATAGGTGATTTTGAACTCATCGCAAATGGCTTCGAGCAAGTCTCTACTCGAAAACGTGGGATTGAGAATAAGACCCGCTTTGGTGTTATCACCCAAATTCGCCAGCATCGCTTTTGCGACGGTCGTTTTGCCTGTACCTACTTCGCCAGTAAGCATAGCAAAGCCACCGCCATCGCCTAGCCCAGCTTGGAGATGTGTGATTGCCTCTTTGTGACGTTGGCTTAAATACAAATAACGTGAGTTTGGAACAATCGAAAATGGTTGTTCGACAAACCCAAAAAAGTCCTTATACATTAGGCTCTCCAGCTAAAAAACCACCTGGGAATAGTCAGACATGGTATAAACGCTCTTCTTCTATTCTTAGGAGTAAAGAAAAGTACCATTGCTTGCTACAATGTCCAACGGCATATCCATAAATTAAGAGGTAATTCGTGCAAGTTTATTTAGTAGGTGGCGCAGTTCGAGATAAATTGCTCGGAATTGATAGTTATGACAACGACTGGGTGGTCGTAGGCGCGACGCCCGAGATGATGCTGTCCCAAGGATACACCGCCGTTGGTAAAGACTTTCCTGTATTTCTGCATCCCAAAAGTAAAGAAGAATATGCCCTTGCACGAACAGAGAGAAAGTCAGGTTCTGGTTACACTGGTTTTGAATGTTTCTTCGATCAAAACGTCACCTTAGAAGAAGATTTGATACGTCGTGATTTAACCATTAACGCGATGGCAATGGAGAGTGATGGCACGATCCATGACCCATATGGTGGCCAGCAAGATCTCAACGATAAACTGCTACGCCATGTATCAGACGCCTTTATTGAAGACCCTCTACGCGTTTTACGTGTCGCTCGCTTCGCAGCGAAGCTTGCTGATCTAAACTTTACGGTTGCCGACGAAACCATGCGGTTAATGCGTCACATGGCAGAGTCCGGAGAGCTGAGCACACTGACTCCCGAGCGTGTTTGGCAAGAATGGCATAAATCTCTCTCTACTCCTCGCCCTGATATTTTCTTATCGGTTCTACGAGACTGTGGTGCATTAACCGTGGTGTTACCTGAAATTGATGCACTATTTGGCGTACCTCAACCTGAGAAGTGGCATCCAGAAATCGATACTGGCATCCATACTTTGATGGTGGCAGAGCAAGCCGCAAAATTGAGTAACTCACTCCCCGTCAGGTTTGCCGCCCAAGTGCATGACTTGGGTAAGGGCGTGACGCCAGAGAGCGAATGGCCAAGCCACAAAATGCATTGCCATACAGGATTAAAACTGATCAAAAAGCTGTGCGAACGTGTCCGGGTACCAAATGAGTTTCGTGATTTAGCCTTGATGGTGTGCGAACAGCACTCCAATATTCATCGCGCGGCTGAACTTAAACCACAAACCATAATTAAAATACTCAATAAACTTGATGTGTGGCGTAAGTCCGAACGTCTGCAAGATATCTTGCTTTGCTGCCAAGCGGATCACGCTGGTCGTAAAGGACTGGAAACGCAACCATATCCACAGGCGGATATTTTTAGGCAAGCCTACCAAGCAGCAGCGGCAGTTGACGTTCAAGCCATTATCAAAGAGGGCTTTAAAGGCCCTGCGATTCGTGACGAGCAAGAAAAACGACGTATTGAAGCAGTGAAAGCAGCACTTAAGAAGTAACGAACAAACAAAAACGCCCGCGGATTTCGCGGGCGTTTTTCGTTAACATCAATTATGCACTTAATAGAAAAGCGAACAAACCGACGCCCAAAATGAGACGGTAAATCACAAACGGTGTCATGCCCATTCGTGAAATCATCTTCAAGAAGAAGTGGATACAGATGTACGCACTGATAAACGATGTGATAATGCCAGTCATTAAGAAACCAACATGGACAGGTTCACCACTGGTCACTAACTTCATGCCTAAGTAGCTACCAGCTAATGTAATGATTGGGATCGACATTAAAAACGAAAATCGGGCAGCCGCTTCTCGAGTAAAGCCAAGGTAAAGCGCTGCTGTGATGGTCGCCCCTGAACGTGAAGTTCCAGGAATCATCGCTAAGGCTTGAGCAATACCGATAAATACAGCTTTCTTCCAACCCGTTTGGTATTCATCGGCAACGAGTTTAGCGTTTTTGTCTACCCACCATAGCAACAGGCCAAATACGATCGTAGTAGTCGCGATGACGTAAGCGCTACGTAGATACACTTCAATGATGTCTTTCATCAATAAGCCGAACACACAAGCTGGAATCGTCGCAATCACGATCATCCAAGCCAATTTAGCTTCTTTACTGCGATCTCCTTTAAAGATCGAAGCAAATAACGCTTGAAACAAAGTGATTACTTCATGACGAAAATAGATCACGACAGCCATTAATGTACCGACGTGAACAGCAACATCAAAGGCTAGACCTTGGTCTTCCCATCCTAAAATAGCGGAAGGCAGGATCAAATGGGCAGAGCTTGAAATAGGCAAAAACTCTGTCAGCCCCTGAATCAGAGCCAAAATAAAGGCTTCAAAATAACTCATGTAAACAACTCAAATTAAAAATGAAAGGAAACGGGTTTGAGCGAATCGACTGGCTGCATAGCATGCCAAATGTCTGCGACTGTGCGTCCATCGCCTGGGATCACTAATTGCGGTTCGAGATCATACAGCGGCTTTGTGACAAAAGGATATTTGTAGATATCACTGCGAGGTAGCTCAGGTTTTTTCTTGGAGACGCGCTCACCGAACAACACTATATCGAGATCCAGTGTTCGATCCTGATACTTTTGCGCGTTTTCTTCGCGTCCCCACTTAAATTCAATCTCGCGTAGTTGATGGCTCAACTCTTCTAATGACAACTCGGTACGCATTGCAACGACAAAGTTGTAGAAATTCTTGCTGCTAAAACCAATAGGTTCGCATTCATATATCGGTGATACGAGGAGATTTTCTCCAAGCCGTTGCAGCTCCTGATACGCAGCAAGCACATGTTGCTCTCTTTCTACGTTCGTCCCAACACCGATATAGGTGGTGATCATGCTCGGCCTCGCTCAATTACCACACCAACAGCACGTGCTTGCGGCACGGCGCCAGGCTTCGCTAGGCGGATTTTCACCCAAGGCACTGAGAAACGCAGCATGATAAGCTCTGCTACTTCTTCAGCCACGCGCTCGACCAGTAAGAAACGACCATTTTCAATGTGGTTAAGTACCGCCTCACTCACCTGCGAATAATCCAGTGCATCTTGCACATCATCACTTTTGCCCGCAGGTTTATTATCGTGTGCCATTTCAATATCTAGAACCAACTTTTGTTTGATTTGTTGCTCCCAGTCGTACACGCCAATTGTGGTGATTACTTCTAACTGTTCAATAAAAACTTTATCCAGAGCCATCTTATGTCCTTCTATTACAGAGGTCGGATACCCGTGAGGGGTAATTTGATCGTAGTATTCTATACCTAAGTAACATTTACTTTGGTCATCACAATGTTACTTAGGTATAAACTGCGAAAGCATCTTTATATACAAGAAATCACATAATGCAAGCTCTATCACAGTGAGGATTTCTGCATTATGTAAATTCGGGGTATGATAGCAACTACGCGGGAACCGAGCATTAAATTCCAATCCATCAAGGACTTCTATGGACGCACTGGCACTGATAATGACAATGGCCGCCTATTTATTAGGTTCGGTTTCCAGTGCGGTTTTGATCTGTCGACTCTTAAAACTGCCAGACCCACGCAGTGTGGGATCTAACAATCCTGGAGCAACGAACGTATTGCGTATTGGCGGACGAGGAGCCGCTGTTTCAGTCTTGTTGTGCGATATGCTCAAAGGCACTATCCCCGTGTGGGGCGGATACTTTCTTGGTATCGACCCTATCATTCTTGGCGTCATCGCCATTGCTGCCTGTCTTGGCCACATGTACCCCATCTTTTTCCACTTTAAAGGCGGAAAAGGTGTCGCAACCGCGCTTGGCGCTATCGCTCCGATTGGTTTGGACTTAACAGGATTGGTGATGTTAACTTGGCTGTCAGTAGCCGCGCTATTCCGCTATTCATCCTTAGCGGCTCTCGTCACGGTTTTGGTCACTCCGTTTTATACTTGGATGTTTAAACCGCAATACACGTTACCTGTTGCTATGCTGTGTTGCTTAATCGTATTTAAGCATCATCAAAATATTCGTCGGCTTTTGTCTGGCGACGAGCCAAAAATCGGCGAGAAGAAACTGACACAAAAAAACTCGGCTTAATGCCGAGTTTTTCGTTTAAAGAGGGATGCATTGGTTACGCATGAACTCGATTCAGGAAGTTCAACAACATTTGGTTGACGAACTCCGGCTGTTCTAAACAACTGATGTGTCCCGCTTGCGGAATTTCTACCAACTCACTGCCCGTGATACAGTCTTTCATTAAATACGATTCGAAAACCGGGCGAGGCTTATCTTCACAGCCCACCGCAATTAACGTCGGCAGAGCGAATTTTTCCGAATCTTCAATCACATCACGGCGACCAAACACCATGCGCCCCATGCGAGCTACTTCCACCGCACGCTCACCGTTCAGCTCTTCTAAACTGCGTTTGAATGAAGCGACAAGTTTAGGGTTATCCTGATTGACGTTGTTGGCAAAGAACAGCGGCACAACGGCTTCAATAATTGGCGCAGGCACTGCTTGGACTTGGCTGATGGTATCAAGCATTGCAAAATACTTTTTATACGTAACTTCTGGCTCCCAGCCAATGAAGGTATCCATCAATACCAGTGACTTAACACGTTGCGGCGCTTGAGCCGTTAGCTCAGCTCCCCACATGCCGCCAACAGATAAGCCCACTATCGAGAATTCTTCGATATCTAAATGATCCATCAATGCCAACATATGTTGTGCATAGTCGGCCAATGACTGTGTCGATGCAGGTGCAGCGTCCGATTCACCATGTGCCCAAAGATCTGGCACAATACAACGGAATGACTGGCTTAAAACCTCAACTTGTGGCGCCCACATTTGGCTATCCCAAAGGTAACTATGACCAAATAGAAGCACAGGGCCCTCACCTTTATCTAGATAAGCAAGTTGCTGACCTTCAATTTCAAACTTATTCATTGTTATATCCATTTCTTATTCTTCCACGTCATCCTAGCACTGAAACAATCGCGAACTGATCGCATCAGTCAGAATGTAAAACGAGGCGGTTCATTGAATAATTAAAAATAAAGGCCTCTGAGGAGCAGAGACCTTTATTACAAAGAACCGGTTTCAAACCTACCGCATAAATTTGACTAAGCGACAGGTGTTAGTTGATCAATTGGCCAACGTGGACGAGCCTCTACTGACATATCAGCCACTTCGCCATTCTTCAAGCGCTGCATGCCTGCGTAAGCGATCATCGCACCGTTATCTGTACAGAACTCAGTACGTGGGTAGTAAACTTCGCCGCCAACTTTCTTCGCTAACTTCTCTAACTCAGCTCGCAAACGACGGTTAGCACTCACACCACCAGCAATAACAATGCGTTTCATGCCTGTTTGCTCAAGCGCGCGCTTACATTTAATAGCCAACGTAGCACACACAGCCTCTTCAAATGCCAATGCGATGTCCGCGCGGGTTTGCTCGTCATCACCGTTTGCAGCAATCGTGTTAGCCGTAAAGGTTTTTAGACCAGAGAAACTCATGTCCAAACCTGGCACATTCGTCATTGGGCGCGGGAACTTAAAGCGGCCCGGTGTACCTTTTTCCGCCAGTTTAGATAATAGTGGACCGCCTGGGTAATCCAAACCCATTAGCTTCGCTGTTTTATCAAACGCTTCGCCCGCCGCATCATCAATCGACTCACCTAGAATTTTGTACTCACCGATGCCTCTCACTTCCACCATCATAGAGTGACCGCCCGATACTAATACCGCCACAAACGGGAACGGTGGAGGGTTATCTTCCAACATTGGGGCCAATAGGTGACCTTCCATATGATGAACAGGTACCGCTGGCACTCCCCAAGCATAAGCAATACTGCGACCGATAGTCGCACCCACTAATAGCGCCCCAACAAGACCAGGCCCCGCGGTATACGCGACACCATCGATGTCTTTTGAAGTTAAGTTCGCTTCTTTTAGTGCCTCTTTAATAAGAGGAATGGTTTTCTTTACGTGGTCACGTGAAGCCAACTCAGGCACCACACCGCCGTAATCTGCGTGCAGTTTTACTTGGCTGTATAGCTTGTGTGACAAGAGACCGTTTTCATCGTCATAAATTGCGATGCCAGTCTCGTCACAAGAGGTTTCAATACCAATAATGCGCATGGTTTTCTCAGTATGCTTTCTGTATAGAGGAAATTTGGGCGTCATATTACCTCGCCTTGGTGCTGCAAACAAATTTTGTACAGACAATAATCGACAAAAGGCTTTACAAAGTAGTTGTGATCGGATTAAAATTCCGCACCATTTTTGATCAAGCTGGTAAGAGACCTAACAATTGTGATTTGGTCTGTTGAATACCAGCGTTAACGAATAACCCCTGAGGTGAAAGGCATATGCCAGTAGTTAAAGTACGTGAAAACGAACCGTTCGACGTTGCTCTACGTCGTTTTAAGCGCTCTTGCGAAAAAGCAGGTATCCTTTCTGAAGTGCGTCGTCGTGAGCACTACGAAAAACCAACTACAGTTCGCAAACGCGCTAAAGCAGCAGCTCAAAAGCGTCACGCTAAGAAGCTAGCTCGCGAAAACGCTCGTCGCGTTCGCCTGTACTAATAACTGAGCTCCAAAAGGAATTTAGTTATGGCTCTGATTGATCAACTCAAAGAAGAGCAAAAATTAGCGATGAAAGCCAAGGACAAATTGCGCCTTGGTACTATTCGTTTAGCCCTATCAGCAATCAAGCAACGTGAAGTTGACGAACAGATTACTCTGAACGATGACGACATTCTTGCAGTATTGACCAAGATGGTTAAACAACGTCGCGATTCTGTAGCGCAGTTTGAAGCAGCGGGTCGTCAAGATCTTGCTGATGCGGAACAAGCAGAAATTACCGTTCTTGAGGACTTTATGCCTCAACCACTGACAGACGAAGAAGTAGCAGCTCTCATCGAGAACGCGATTGCTGAATCTGGCGCAGCTGGCATGCAAGACATGGGCAAAGTAATGGGCGTTCTGAAACCGCAAATTCAAGGGCGTGCAGATATGGGTAAAGTAAGCGGTTTAGTTCGCGCTAAATTGGCTTAAGGTACCCCACCCAATTGCAGCAAGCCGTGCTATCCTTTGGAGCGCACGGCTTGTTTGTATCTGGATGGATGGAATGAAATCAATGGGCAATACGCTCATTCTTTGAAGGCATTCACTCCACTCATCATCTTCTTTTTTTGTTAGGTTTTATGGCTGGACACATCCCTCGCAGTTTTATCGATGACCTTCTAGCTCGACTTGATATTGTCGATATCATCGACGCACGTGTGAAACTTAAGAAAAAAGGCAAAAACTACGGCGCATGCTGCCCGTTCCACAACGAAAAGACACCCTCATTCAGTGTCAGTCAAGAAAAGCAGTTCTACCATTGTTTTGGTTGTGGCGCGCATGGAAATGCCATCGATTTTTTGATGGAATTCGACCGACTAGAATTCGTCGAAGCCATTGAAGAACTCGCTTCATACTTGGGTTTAGATGTTCCTCGCGAACAACGTAGCGGCGGTAATGGTTCGTTTCAATCAGGCCCACAAGCAAGCAGCAGTGAAAAACGTAACCTATACGACTTAATGGGCAGCATTGCTCAATTTTATCGTAACCAACTCAAACAGCCAGCAAGTAAGGTGGCGATTGAGTATCTAAAAGATCGTGGCCTGTCTGGTGAAATCGTCCAGAAGTTTGGCATCGGCTATGTGGCTGATGAATGGGATTTAGTTCGTAAGAACTTTGGCCAGAATAAAGAAAACCAAGACATGCTCGTCACTGGCGGCATGTTGATTGAAAACGATAAAGGCAACCGCTACGACCGATTCCGTGGTCGAGTGATGTTTCCTATTCGAGACAGACGCGGTCGAGTAATAGGCTTTGGTGGTCGAGTATTAGGTGATGGGACACCAAAATATCTCAACTCACCCGAAACCCCGATATTTCATAAAGGTAAAGAGTTGTATGGCCTTTATGAAGTACTACAAGCGTACCGTGAGCCACCACAAATTTTAGTGGTTGAAGGCTATATGGATGTTGTCGCACTTGCTCAATATGGCGTAGATTATTCCGTTGCCTCATTGGGAACCTCGACAACGGGCGATCACTTGCAAGTGTTATTCAGGCAAACAAGCACCGTCGTGTGTTGTTATGACGGTGACCGCGCAGGCCGTGAAGCCGCGTGGCGTGCCATGGAAAATGCATTGCCTTACCTAACGGATGGTCGCCAGTTAAAATTCATGTTTTTGCCGGATGGAGAAGATCCCGACTCTTATATCCGACAAAACGGAAAACAAGCATTTGAGCAGCAAGTGTCTAATGCGATGCCCTTGTCTGAATTCATGTTCAGCTCATTGACTCAGCAGGTCGATATGAGCACGAAAGAAGGCATGGCAAAACTGAGTACTCTTGCGGTTCCTCTCATTGATAAAGTCCCTGGCGGCACTTTAAGACTATACTTGAGAGAATTGCTTGGCCGCCGTTTGGGTTTAGTTGATGAACGCCAACTACAGCAGCTAATTTCAAAACAAGGTAAAGAGGATAAAAGGCCTCAACCTCATAAAGAAATCAAGCGAACGCCGATGCGAGAAGTGATCGCGTTACTGATTCAAAACCCACAATACGTAAGTATGGTGCCAGATCTAACTAGCGTTAGAGATTTGCCCATTCCTGGTCTAAGTTTATTTGTTGATGTACTTGATAAATGCCAAGCGCATCCCCATATCAACACAGGCCAATTATTAGAGCATTGGCGAAACAGCCAAAATGAGACCCTTCTGTCTCGTCTCGCGAGTTGGGACATTCCACTCGATGAGGACAACCAAGAAGAAATCTTTTTAGACTCACTGGATAAAATTATTGCCCAGTGCGTAGAAAAACAAATTGAAAACCTGCAGGCCAAAGCAAGAAGTGTCGGTTTATCAGCCGAAGAGAAAAGGGAGCTGCTAGCACTTATGCTAGATTTAAAAGCGTAACCCTGTTTAATTAGTCAGCAACGATTTAATTTGTTATAGTAAGTGGTTTGCATTTCGCATACTGATTCCTTCACCAGATTACGAAGTTGGATACCGTCTATGGATCACAATCCGCAGTCACAGCTAAAGTCACTTGTTATTAAAGGCAAGGAACAAGGCTATCTGACCTACGCCGAAGTAAATGACCACCTACCTGCTGAAATCGTAGATTCAGAACAGGTAGAAGACATCATTCAGATGATCAACGACATGGGCATTAAGGTAGTAGAAACTGCTCCTGATGCTGATGATTTAGCACTGAACGATGACACAAATATTACCGATGAAGATGCAGCCGAAGCTGCAGCCGCTGCACTTTCTAGCGTAGAGAGTGAGATTGGTCGTACAACAGACCCAGTACGTATGTACATGCGTGAGATGGGTACTGTCGAACTTCTAACTCGCGAAGGCGAAATCGACATCGCAAAACGTATTGAAGAAGGTATTAACCAAGTTCAATCGTCTGTTGCTGAATACCCAGGCACAATTCCGTACATTCTTGAGCAATTTGACAAAGTTCAGGCTGAAGAACTACGTCTTACAGACCTAATTTCAGGTTTTGTAGATCCAGATGCTGACGACACCGCTGCACCAACGGCAACACACATCGGTTCTGAACTGACTGAATCTCAGTTAGAAGAAGAAGACGATGAAGACGTTGATGACGACGAAGATAGCGATGACGATTCAGATGATTCTGAAGAAGATGTAGGTATCGATCCTGAATTAGCGCTAGAGAAATTCAACCAACTACGCAGCACCTATCAAAATCTTCAATTAGCAATCAACGAATACGGCTATAACAGCCCGAAAGCAACCGTTGCTAATGAAATGATGCTAGACGTATTCCGCGAGTTTCGTCTAACGCCTAAACAGTTTGATCACCTAGTGAATGAACTGCGTACTGCTATGGATCGCGTTCGTACTCAAGAGCGTCTGATCATGAAGTCAGTGGTTGAATACGGCAAAATGCCGAAGAAATCATTCATCGCGCTGTTCACTGGTAATGAATCAAGTGAAGCTTGGCTGGATGAAGTTCTTGCTTCAGACAAGCCATACGCTGAAAAGATCAAACGTAACGAAGAAGAAATCCGTCGTTCAATCGCTAAGCTAAAAATGATTGAAGAAGAGACTTCTCTAAACGTACAGAACATTAAAGACATCAGCCGTCGTATGTCTATCGGTGAAGCAAAAGCTCGCCGTGCGAAGAAAGAGATGGTTGAAGCGAACTTGCGTCTTGTAATTTCTATCGCGAAGAAATACACCAACCGTGGCCTACAGTTCTTGGATCTGATCCAAGAAGGTAACATCGGTCTGATGAAAGCGGTAGATAAGTTCGAATATCGTCGTGGTTACAAGTTCTCGACTTACGCAACGTGGTGGATCCGTCAGGCAATCACTCGTTCAATCGCGGACCAAGCACGTACGATTCGTATCCCGGTACACATGATCGAAACGATCAACAAGCTAAACCGTATTTCTCGTCAAATGTTGCAAGAGATGGGTCGCGAGCCACTACCGGAAGAACTGGCAGAGCGTATGCAAATGCCAGAAGACAAGATTCGTAAAGTTCTAAAAATCGCTAAAGAGCCTATCTCAATGGAGACACCAATCGGTGACGACGAAGATTCGCATCTAGGTGATTTTATCGAAGATACAACGCTAGAACTTCCGCTAGATTCTGCAACTGCAACTAGCCTTAAGGTGGCAACAAAAGACGTGCTTGCAGGTCTAACGCCACGTGAAGCGAAAGTACTTCGTATGCGTTTTGGTATTGACATGAACACTGACCATACTCTAGAAGAAGTTGGTAAGCAGTTCGACGTTACTCGTGAGCGTATCCGTCAGATCGAAGCAAAAGCACTACGTAAACTTCGCCATCCAAGCCGCTCAGAGACTCTGCGCAGCTTCCTAGACGAATAATCGCAGCGCATACAAGCTTTTAGAAATCAAAAAAGGTGACTTTAGGTCACCTTTTTTATTATCTACTGTTCTAAGTGGATAAAAACTAAGCGCAATTGCCCTAGTTGGTATCTAGACACCTTGCAACGCTTCCCCTATAATCGTTGTCCTATTAAGGCCCCTTAGCTCAGTGGTTAGAGCAGTCGACTCATAATCGATTGGTCCGCAGTTCAAGTCTGCGAGGGGCCACCATTCAAATCAAGCACTTCGCTTACCCTTCTTTGAATGTTGCCTTTTATTCCGTCCCGAGGTACAAAATCAGTACAGTACGCATTCGGGAGTACTCACATGGCAACTTTAGTTAAAACCTCTTCTGGTACCTGGAAAGCCGTTATTCGAAAAACTGGCTGGCCGACGACGTCTAAAACTTTTCGTCTCAAACGCGATGCAGAGGATTGGGCAAGACGTACCGAAGATGAAATTGTACGTGGCGTCTACATCAAACGTTCCTCGTCAGAACGCCTCACCATTGAAGAAGCATTAAAACGCTACCTGGCAGAAATCTCACCTACCAAACGACCGGCGACCGCTGCCTGTGACGCGAGACATTCCAAACCGCTCATCAAAGCCCTGGGAAAATACTCCCTGGCCGCCCTGACGCCCGAAATCATTGCCAAGTATCGAGACGACCGGTTAGCTGGCCTGGATAGTTGCGACGCCAGAGGTAACCCGGCCCCTAAGCCACGCTCACCTAACACCGTGCACATTGACCTGGCCCTGCTCAGTCACCTGTACAACATTGCGATTAAAGAGTGGGGGATCGGCCTGGCAATTAACCCGGTCCAGAATATTCGTAAGCCCACCACATTATTCCAGGAAAAGGTCGGTTCAAACAAACAGCAATTCAGGCAGCTCGACTTGAGCTGCACATGCACCAAATAAGTATAAATGATCCAAGAAATGGGGTCTGGATGATTAACTTCAAAAAGAACAACGACTTGAATTGGGTTGACCCAAAATCACCGGCACACTGTTCAATACATCGATTTAACTATGAGAACTGGATCGCAAGAATATTTGTGACTGGTGGTATGACAAAACAGATGGTAGTAGCTCAATTAAATAGGATTAAAATGAGCTGAAGGATGGAGAATACCCTTCAAAGATTACTCAGAAAAAAGATGTAAGTTGGAATGGCTCATGACTGTTTATAGAATCACAGAAGATCCTGCTAAGTTTAAAACTCTTTCATTATTGCCTAGTGACCTAGCTGAACAATTAGGTGACTTTGAGCTTGTAAGAGACATACTGCATCAACCTTCGCACAATTCATCACTCCAACCGATATGGGGTAAGGTTAATTCGGAGTTTGCAGATGTTCTCAAGCAAGATTCGGAAACTCCAGATATAAGTATTTGGTGTAATACATTCCTCATATTTTCACCCAAAGCATTCAATTACTTACATAACAAGTTGTCGACATGTGGAGAGTTTTTGCCGATCAATGTAGGTAGTGAAACTTGGTATTTCTATACAGCACTGACATTCGCAAGAGAGAACAAACAGTTAACGATTCCCAAAGTTGAATACGGTGAATTGATAGGATTGGAGACACTAGTCTTCGACGAAGAAGATACTCAAGATAAATATATCTTCAAGTCAGTAGAGGAAGGCCCCGTAAACCTATTCTGTACAGATATACTTCGAGAATTAGTGACCGAACATAAGCTGACAGGTATCGGTTTCTCAGAAGATCTAACAGGTTTAGATTTCATTGATGAGGCGGTGTAATTTCACTTGTTGGGTTACTTAAGCAAGTTAAGGAGAACTTCTGCGTTGGTGATATGACATTCGAAAAGCTCAGCTCTGCAGCAACTATCTAATGAGTAATGATATCTACGCCTAATGCAGCTTCTCGAGGCTCTACACTTCCCGTCAGTAACACTTTTTGACCTTCCACTCAGCTTGATCAAAAATTAAGACCCAAAACATCATACAAATTTTTTGTAGCAATGAAACAAAATGTCTGCTCGTGATTTAAACCATTGACCCTCAGACAACTTCTGATAGCATGGACATATAAACGTATGGACGTCTAAAGCAAAAATGGAGCTACAATGAAAAGTATTGGTCACTTAAAGAAACTAGCTTTGATTCTCACGGCAGTAGTCGGCTTAAGCGCTTGTGGAGAAAAAGATGACTCTGTCATTAAAGTGGGCGCGACAGTTGGACCACATGCACAAGTAGTCGAGGCGGTAGCGAAGGAGGCAGCGAAGCAAGGTTTGAATGTCGAAGTCATTGAGTTTTCTGACTACGTGACACCTAATGCCGCTCTTAGCGATGGTAGCATCGATATTAATAGCTATCAGCACCAGCCATTTTTAGACAACTTCAACAGTAGCCATAACGCCCAATTAGTATCAATTGGTCAGTCCATTCTTATGCGTATGGGGCTTTATTCCAATAAGTATCGCTCACTGCAAGAGCTTCCAAACAATGCACGTATAGCGCTTCCAAATGACCCTACCAACGGTGGTCGTGGTCTGTTGCTACTCGCCGATGCAGGTTTAATTGAGCTGAAACAGGGTGTTGGCCATAAAGCCGCCCTAACTGATATCACAAAAAACGCAAAATCATTTGAATTTGTCGAGGTAGATGCCGCTCAGCTACCAAGAACATTAGATGATGTGGACGCGGCTGCGATTACAATGAACTACGTAATGTCTTCTGGTTTAGATCCGAAGAAACAAAGTATCTATCTTGAAGCAAAAGACGCCCCATTAGCAGTCATGGTCATCGCCACTCGTGACGCAGACAAAAATAATGAAGCGTATAAAAAGTTCGTTTCTATTTATCAATCTCAAGCGATTCGTGATTATCTCGATCGCACTTTCAAAGGCACAATCGAAGCAGCTTTTTAATCAATAAAGCAGCGACTACTTTGCCCCACGAATCAGATAGAAAAGAGGCTAATGTTTTCTCATAGCCTCTTCTTTTCATTACTCACTAAATCGACTCATTGTCGACTTTCAGCCTCTAACTTCATTGCCAAATAAGCTTGATCAGCAGAAACCAATTCAGGGCGGTTAATCAACTTCCAGAGGAAGTATGGTGGGATTAAAAATACGATGAAGTAGAGAGATTCATGGAAAAAAACATCGGCTATCGTTTGCTGATGCTCCCAAAGTGCCGTCAGTGCGAAGAGCTCTAACATCACGCCTAATACGCCAAAGACGACAGAGACAACAATCGCTAAACCCAGTAGTTCTCTAACAAAGTGCTTGTATGCCATGATACTAATTCCTTCTAGCAATAAGTCATACTAACTTACGCTCATAAGAAACAAGTGAGCTTGATTATTATCAAACTCACCTCATCACTGTTAAGAACTTAGTTTTATAAAAAAGTACTTGTATATAGCGTCAGCGAAGACTGATTTCCCTATCACAGAGCATAGATACCTCTACAAATAGAAGGTGATGGAACGACCAACTATTGACTATATGAGCGCAACTTTAATCAGATAAGTAATATTGAACCGTCGATACCACTCGTACTTTCTTAATGTAAGGCGTGTTGCTGTCTCGGTCATAAATCGAGAACTGCCCTTGAGTTGCACGTTTGATCTTACCCAGTGAACTCTGTGAGTCTTTCGCAAATTTCTCAGCCACTTCACGCGCATTCTTAGTCGCTTCTTCGATCATGTCTGGCTTCACATCATTCAGCTTAGTAAAGCTGTACTCAACACGATTTGCATAAGGATCTTGGTTAAGCAAAACGCCTTGTTTTCCTAGCTCACCTATTTCATTGATTGCCGCTCGAACAACATCAACACTCTGGCTGTAAACCGTAACGGTTCGCGAGGCCAAATAACGATACTCAATGTCTTGCTCGCTCCCATATTGCTGTGCTTTTCTGTCAATGACCGCTGGGGAAGAAAGGGAAACGCTGGTTTCAGGAAGCCCTTTGGCACTTAGAAAGTCCAAAATCAAACGGGTTTGCTGGTCAATTTCATCAAACATGGCCCCCATATCATTACTCGCTAGAGTAAATTGAATCGGCCAAATCACCGTATCAGCAGGATACTCACGCTCCGACAAACCTTTTACTGTCACGACTCTTTCATAGGCTCGGTATTTCACCGCCGTCTGCTGCATAAAATAGCCAAGGATGCCAAGACCAAGTATCAAACTTAGCCCAATCCAAAGTGCTGCTTTATTGGAAACTCGTTCCATTACTTCCCCCTGATAAATATCAACTTAGCTTAATCTTTGTTCTAAATAAGATAGCCTATCTCTTGTTTTAAGAGGGAGACATAACGCGAGTTTTGATTCATAGCACAGTGATATACCGTTTTCTTTAGTCAATAAAGCTTCATTAGTTTGTCACCAAAGGCTCATGCTTTTGCCTCTGAACTGTCATCTGTAATTTCTACTATCCAATCAGCAACTTGTACGCTGAGGTAAATATGGATAGTTCAACCCCTTTTCGTCTCCCTCGTAAAACGCCGTTTGGCATTGGTGAAAACGTTGCTGAATGGGCAACCGGTTTAAACCAACTTGATAAGTTCTACGCCCAACGCCCCGTTAATGCCGATACCAAAACTTTTCTCCGCTTCACGCTGGATATCTTAGGTATCGACTATCGCATTGCTCATGGTTCACTCGATTCAGTTCCTAAACAAGGTGCTACCGTCATTGTGGCGAACCATCCGCTTGGTTGTGTGGAAGGCGTCATCTTGGCCGAACTCTTGTTGATGGTACGAGACGATATCCAAATTCTAGCCAACCAATACCTGAAAACCGTGCCGGAGTTAGATCAGCTCTTCATTGGTGTCGATGTGTTTGAAGGCAAAGACGCCGTCAAATCGAATATGAAGGCCCTCAGAGCGGCTAATAAACACCTAGCAAGTGGCGGCTTATTGCTTGTCTTTCCTGCCGGTGAGGTTTCCCAGTTAGTCGATGCCAAACAGCAACGCTTGGAAGATAAAGCGTGGAGTCGAAGCGTAAGTAGCCTAATCCGCAAAAACAAAGCAACGACAGTTCCAGTATTCATCAGTGGTCAGAACTCGAAACGCTTCTATATGGCAGGGAAAATCCATCCACTTTTGCGCACCCTACTGCTTGGGCGAGAACTGCTGAACAAACAGGCGCAAACCATTGATTTATCTTTTGGCCAATCAATCAAATTCAAAGAGATCAACACGCTTAACGATGATCAAGTAGTGAACTATTTGCGGCTCAACACTTATTTGCTCAATCGTGAAACCCATTCAGTGAAGCCTTCTTCTTCATCAGAAATGCTCTCTCCAATAGCGGCAGGGTTACCCGTAGGCGAATTGCTTGAAGAGCTGAACAACTTACCAAAAGAGTCCAAGCTGCTAACAAGTGGTGAGTTCGATGTTTACTGCACGGAGTCGCAGAGTATCCCTTCCCTACTGCATGAAATTGGTCGCCTACGTGAGCTCAATTTCCGACAGGTTGGCGAAGGGACAGGACTAGCAATAGACATTGACCATTTCGATCATGATTACCTGCATCTGTTTGTGTGGGACAGAGAGAACCAATGCTTGGTGGGCGCGTATCGTTTAGGTCTGGTTGATCAACTGATTGAAAAGCGCGGCGTAGCAGGTCTGTATTCACGAACGTTGTTTAACTATGACCAACGCTTTATCGACCAAATGGGTAAATCCATTGAGATGGGGCGCTCTGTGATTGCACAGCAATATCAAAAGAGCATGAGCGCGCTACTGCTGCTGTGGAAAGGCATCGCAACGTTCGTTCATCAAAACCCAGATTACACTCACCTATTTGGTCCGGTAAGCATTAGCAACGACTATAGTGATACTGCACGCCAACTGCTGGCTCAATCAATGACGCTTCACCACTACGATAACAACTGCGCAGAGTATGTCACACCTTCTAACCCACTTCCTGAGCACCACCGTGACTGGAACACCAGCATGCTCACTGCTCTGGGTGATTTACAGCTATTGTCACGTGTCATTGCCAGAATCGATGAAGGGAAAGGAGTGCCCGTTTTGCTGCGTCAGTACTTAAGCCTCAATGGCAAGCTGGTATGCTTCAACGTCGACCCTGCATTCAATAACGCTCTAGATGGATTGATTATGGTGGATTTGCGCGATGTTCAAGAAAAGACGTTGGCAAGGTATATGGGACGCGAGCAAGCTCATGACTACCTCGTCTATCATACTAAATAGCAACGATGATTAAGAACAGTGATTAAATAGAGAGTTGGGAATCACAAGAAGAACCGTGTGGCGACTCTCTTTATTTACCCTTTCATTAACTAATTAGGCGTGCTCCGTGAAGTGCGCCGAAAAGACTCTTATAGATACAATCTATCGAAAGATCTAGATAGCATTTATCTCACCAATTCCGTCACAAACTTTCACAAAAAACAAAAACAGATCCAAGTCACACTTTAAATTCACCACAACTCAACACAAAACGTGACATTGATCATCACAAGTATTTAATTCGAATTTCAAAAAAAATTAAAAGTGATCAAAGTCACAAGGTATTTTAATTTTAAATTTGTCAGAAGATCGGATTGATCACTAAGATTTTTATTGACAGATTTGAAAGTGGCTTTTTGTTATTAAGTTACAAGTTAATAAGTTGAACTTGGTCACTTAAAAACCGTTTCTCAGCCTAAGAAATGCGGGCGTAGATCACAAAAAACCCGTTGTCAGTTCCAATTGGAAAATGTGTGGTAAATTGATTGGGTACTAAGCAATCAAACAAACGGTTTTGGCGAACCGTTTACTACAACAAGATTCATCAGAACATCGAACGGGGAATTGTTATGATATCACCAGATGCCAAGATCAAGATACAAAATTTTGGTCGTTTTCTGTCAAACATGGTAATGCCAAACATCGGCGCGTTTATCGCGTGGGGCTTTATCACTGCTCTATTTATCCCAACTGGATGGCTACCAAACGAAACGTTAGCCTCTATGGTTGGCCCAATGATTACCTACTTGCTGCCACTACTTATCGGTTACACCGGTGGTAAATTAGTTGGTGGCGATCGTGGTGCGGTAGTCGGTGCAATCACAACAATGGGTGTGATTGTCGGCACAGACATCCCAATGTTTATGGGGGCAATGATGGTCGGCCCAATGGGCGGCTGGGCTATCAAGAAATTCGATAACTACATCGATGGTAAAGTAAAAAGTGGCTTCGAGATGTTGGTTAACAACTTCTCTGCGGGCATCATCGGCATGCTATGTGCGATCCTTGCCTTCATCTTTATCGGTCCATTCGTAAAAATTCTTTCTGGTGGCTTGGCGGCTGGCGTTAACTTCCTAGTTTCTGCTCACCTACTACCACTGACTTCAATCTTCGTTGAACCTGCGAAGATCCTGTTCCTAAACAATGCGATCAACCACGGTATTTTCTCTCCACTGGGTATCCAACAAGCGTCTGAAACAGGTCAGTCGATCTTCTTCCTAATCGAAGCAAACCCAGGTCCTGGTCTAGGTATCCTGCTAGCTTACATGGTGTTTGGTAAAGGTACGGCTCGTCAAACGGCAGGTGGTGCATCAATCATCCACTTCTTCGGCGGTATCCACGAGATTTACTTCCCATACATCCTAATGAACCCTCGCCTAATCCTTGCGGCTATCGCAGGTGGTATGACTGGCGTATTCGTTCTAACTATCTTTAACGCAGGTATCGTTTCTCCAGCATCACCAGGTTCAATCTTTGCAATCTTGTTGATGACTCAGAAAGGCTCAATCGTTGGTGTTCTAGCGTCTATCGCAGCAGCAACAGGCGTGTCATTCGCCGTAGCAGCACTGCTAATGAAGACTCAAACGTCAACAGAAGAAGACGGTGATGAAGCAGCACTAGAAAAAGCAACATCACAAATGAAAGACATGAAATCTGCATCTAAAAACGATGCGGTGGTAAACAGCCAAAGCAAAGGTGACGTAGACCTAGCGACAGTACAAAGCATCATTGTCGCTTGTGATGCGGGCATGGGCTCGAGTGCAATGGGCGCGAGCATGCTACGCAAAAAGGTTCAAGACGCAGGTCTGAACATCCACGTAACCAACCTTGCCATTAACAGCTTACCAGAGAGTGCAGATATCGTGATTACTCATAAAGACTTAACGGATCGTGCACGTAAGCATGCTCCAAACGCACACCACATTTCATTGACTAACTTCCTAGATAGCGAGATGTACAACCAGCTAGTCACCAAACTACTAGCAGCGCAAAACCAATCCGCAGCCAATGACGACCAAATGGTAAAAGTTTCGCTCGTGGCAGCAAACGACGACAACTTCGAGCCACAGCAAACGTCGGTGTTCCAAATCCAGCGTGAAAACATTCACCTAGGTTTGAAAGCTGCCAACAAAGAAGAAGCGATTCGCTTCGCGGGCAACAAGTTGGTCGAACTTGGCTACGCAGAACCAGAATACGTAGACGCGATGTTTGAGCGTGAAGCATTGGTTCCAACTTACCTAGGCGAATCTATCGCAGTGCCTCACGGTACGGTGGAAGCGAAAGACCGCGTGAAGAAAACCGGCATTGTAATCTGCCAATACCCATCGGGTATCCAATTTACTGAAGACGACGACGATGTTGCGAAACTGGTTATCGGCATTGCCGCTAAGAACGATGAGCACATCCAGGTGATTACCACCATTACGAACGCGCTCGATGAGCCGGAGGCAATTGAGAAGCTAACCAGCACCAACGATGTGGAAGAGATTCTAAACATCCTTGGCGGTCAACAAGCGGCTTAATTACCCCTTTAATTTGCTCCTGAGGCAAATGAGGTCAGCTGTCACCCCCTATGCGGTTGGCCTCCCCCTAGTTTCGTAAGTCAACATTTTAGACATTGGTAGGTAAGAATTATGAAAAACGCAGTTCATTTTGGCGCAGGTAACATTGGTCGTGGCTTCATCGGTAAACTATTAGCAGACGCAGAAGTCGAGGTGACATTCGCAGACGTTGACGCTCCACTCGTCGACCAACTGAGTCACAAGCAAGAATACAAAGTAAAAGTGGTCGGTACTGAGTGCCAAATCGACACAGTAACTCACGTCACCGCGGTTAACTCAGCCAGTGAAGATGTCATTGACCGCATTGTAAAAACCGACTTGGTAACAACAGCGGTTGGCCCTAACGTACTGGACATCATTGCAAAAACCATCGCTACCGGCATTGCTAAACGCTTTGCAGCAGGTAACGATAAACCATTGAACATCATAGCGTGTGAAAACATGGTTCGTGGCACCACACACCTAAAAGGTGAAGTGTATAAACACTTGGATGAATCATTGCACGCGAAAGCAGACGAGTTGGTTGGCTTTGTCGATTCAGCGGTAGACCGTATCGTACCACCAGCAGAAGCGGCGAACGATGACCCACTAGAAGTCACTGTAGAGAGTTTTAGCGAATGGATTGTGGATGAGCAGCAATTCAAGGGCGAAATCCCTGACATAGCTGGCATGGAAAGAACCAACAACCTAATGGCATTCGTAGAACGCAAGCTATTCACTCTCAATACAGGCCACTGCATTACCGCTTACCTAGGTTGCTTGAAAGGCCATCGTACCATTCGTGAAGCAATTGAAGACCCAAGCATTCACGCTGAAGTAAAACAGGCGATGCAAGAAAGTGGTGAAGTGCTGATCAAACGTTACGGCTTCGACCGTGACATGCACAACGCCTACATCGAGAAGATTTTAGGACGCTTTGCCAACCCATACTTAGTGGATGAGGTGGACCGCGTAGGTCGTCAACCAATTCGAAAATTGGGTGCAAACGATAGATTAGTGAAGCCTTTACTCGGTACAATTGAGTATGGCACTGAAAATCAAACACTTTTGAAAGGCATTGCCGCTGCGTTGAAGTACACTAACGACACTGACCCACAAGCCGTAGAGCTACAAAACTCATTAAAAGAAGTGGGTGTGAAGAAGACGCTAGCGACATACACAGGTCTTGCAGAAGACAGCGATGAAGTGGCTCAAATCGAGACACTTTACAACCAACTTTGATTTACCTAGGGGAGCTCGGCTCCCCTTCTATGTCCTTCTCTGCTTGAAGAGTTGGGATAGCTAATAATTAGAAATGTATTCAGTATATGGCAGATAACATCAACGAAACCGAGATCATTGAGCGATTAAACAGCGCACCATCGGTACGAGGCTTTTTCATTGCAGCAGTCGACGTTTTTAACGATTCGATCGACGGGTTGGTGCAAAGAATCTTTCGTAAAGATAACTTCGCTGTTCAATCGGTTGTCGGTCCGCTGCTACAAGACTCTGGACCGCTGGGCGATCTGTCTGTTCGTTTGAAGTTATTGTTTGGCTTGGGAGTGCTCCCCGATGACATCTACCACGACATCGAAGACATCATCAAACTCAAAAACCAACTCAATAGTGACGCTTCAGATTACGAATTCACTGACCCGAATATTCTAGAACCAATTAAGAAACTGCACTTGGTGAAGAAAATGGGCATGGTGCAACTGGAAGTCAGCGAACCAGATGACGACATCGACCTTGAGTTTTATCAGCTACAACTGCAACGTCAACAACAAATCATTAAGTCAGGGCTCTCACTTGCCATTGTCGAGATTTGCAATGAGCTCGGCAAAGACAGCCCTTTTTAATCGAAAAACTGGCACGGAAGCCTCCTCAACTCGCCCCTCTTTTTGCACATTCTTCTATACAACGTGCGTGAAAGCCATCACAGTCCATATTCCGATGTCTCTGTAACATCAGACCAATCTATCGCTAGTATTGAAACGGGATCGCATGCTTTCAATCGAAGACACTAAAACTAAGTGGGAGTTTTTCCAGAAACACCACTGGGTATCTCCAGAATTTTCCCGCACTCCCGTCCTCGAGTCGTGGGAGCGTTGCATAAAGCAATGCAGCCCTTATACCTGGTCAAAACCACATATTGCCTCTGGTTTTACCTTCTCATCTCTGATGAAACGCAACGAGCACCTCATCGAATGCGCCACTACCGTACTTGAAGACACTTACGATATGCTAGGAGACGAAGACCTGCTATTGATGGTGACTGATGGCAACGGCTGTATTCTCTCCACCGTCGGGCACGACTCTATGCGACAAGAGATGCAAGCACTCGGTATTAAACAAGGCTGCTTTCTGTCTGAAGGGAAAATTGGCACAAATGCAGTCAATCTCTGTATCAACACTCACATCCCATGTGAAGTTTTTGCTGCAGAACATTTCAATCGCCACTTGCACTCTTATGCCTCTGTAGCGGCGCCTGTTTTCGACCAATTTGGCAAATTACGCGGTACAACATGCCTTTTCAAAAAAACGGAAAGCTATAAGAAAGAAGACTTAGTCATCATCGCGTCGAGCGCGAAAGAAGTCAGTTTGCAAATCCACATTCAGTCGGAACAAGAAAACATGAACCGCCTTACTTGTGCGCACAACGCAACGTTAGAATGCATGGATGACGGCCTTCTGGCCTGGGATGAAGAAAGCCGTATAACCATGGTAAATCACCAGTCCGAGCGTTTGTTAAACATTGAAGCCAGTCAGGTCTTGGATAAAGAAGTCTTTGCTGTTTTACGCTTCCCGCCAAATGTCCTCAATAGTATTGAGTCGGGTGCAAGCATCAACCGAAAACTCACAACGGTAGAGGTTCGTGGCGAGTTTGTTGAGGCGATCATCACCTTGCGTCCACTCAACGACGGCACACACTTATTGTTCTTGCACCCTATCGATAAAATTCGCGAACTTGCTCAACAACAAATAGGTGGCAGTGCGCGCTATACGTTCAGCACTTTGCCTGTCATTTCACGAAAAATGAAGCATGTCATTACCGTTGCAAAACGGGCCATAAAGTCCAAATCACCGATTCTAATTACAGGTGAAGAAGGTGTAGGAAAAGCCACTCTCGCCATGGCGATCCATAACGAAAGCACTTACAAAGAAGGGCCGTTCATTACGCTCAACTGCCGCTCCATCAATACAGAGCAACTGGTCAAAGAAACCCTAGGCTACGACGAAGGACAAGGCATGCCTTCTAAGTTTGAACTCGCCCATGGCGGTACGCTCTTTTTAGAGAAGGTGGAATATCTGTCGCCCGATTTACAAGCCGTGTTACTTAAGTTGTTAAAAACTGGGCTCGTCAGCCGCAGCGACAGTTTGCGATTGATCCCCGTAGACTTTCAACTTATTACGAGCACCGCTTCAGAGATCAGCGAGTATGTCACTCAGCGCTCATTTGGTCGGCAACTTTATTATGAAATCTCCTCGAACGAGCTGCATATTCCGCCACTACGAAAGCGTAAAGAAGACATTGAATTTCTCGTCCAGCAGCTTATCAGCCATTATGAACGCCGCCACAATGTGACGATCTCGATAGAGCCAGTCGCACTGGAAGCGTTGATGAATTTTCGTTGGTCAGGCAACAACTCTGAATTAAGAAACCGAACTGAGCGAATTTTGCTGAACCGCAGTTCCAACTTAATCAAGCTGAACGATATTCCTGAAGACATTAAACTGAATTCTCGCCATACCGCAGAAAATACGCCAGTAATCACGTTAGAAGAAGCCGAGAGAAGAGCTATCGTTCAGGCTTGGAATCAGTGTGATGGCAAAATGCATGATATGGCGAAAGCATTGCAAATTGGCCGCACGACCTTATGGAGAAAAATTAATAAGTTTGGGCTGCAGGAGCAAATGAAGCTGTATTAAGTCGTGAATTGGCGTTCCTATAACAAAAGTAAAACCGGCGTAAGCACGCCGGTACAGATGTACTAACGATAAGGTATCGATTAAACATCGACAGACAACTGACGAATCTGCGCTTTTAGTCCCGGGAGCATACTCGAACTGGCGCTGAATTTTCGCAACCCCACGCGAAGCAATGTTTCTGTGGCATTTGGATCGCTAGCCATCTCACCACACATACTAACCGGTATGCCCGCGCGATCGCCTGCTGCACACGTGAGCTCAATGGCTTTTAGTACCGATGGTTCAAAGTAGTTCACCAATTCAGCAACAGCGGCGTTACCTCGATCGGCGGCCATAACATATTGAGTCAAATCATTGGTGCCGATAGAGAAAAAGTCGACTTCTTGTGCTAACGCATCAGCATTCAACACCGCGGCTGGTACTTCAATCATAATACCGACAGGTAAATGAGTCGCATCCAAGCCAAGTTGGTTTGCTTGATGTGCCAACAGCGCTTTTACTTTTCTCACTTCTTCAACCTGGGCCACCATCGGTATCATCAATTGAATATTCGGTTGCTCGTGAAAGGCTCTCAGAATGGCTCGAAGTTGGGCGGTAAACAATGACTCATGTTGAAGGCACAACCGCACCCCTCTCAAACCTAAAAATGGATTATCTTCCGATGGCATAGGATAAGCGGCTAAAGGCTTGTCACCGCCAACATCTAAACTTCTAATCGTAAGTGGCTTATCACCAAGTGCGGCGGCAATATCACGATAGACTTGATATTGCGCTTCCTCAGTTGGCAACTCATCACTGTTTTGAAATAGAAACTCAGTCCGAAATAGACCAATGCCCTCAGCTCCTGATGTTAGTGCATCATCAATATCTTTCGGTCCACCAATATTGGCGAATACTGGAATATGGACACCATCACAGGTGACTGCGGCTTGCTGAGCACTCGCTAGTGCACTTTGTCGGGTGCTTTGCCACTCAATTTGTTGCGCTTCTAATTCCTGTTGTATGGCATCTGAAGGAGAGAACCATAAATGCCCTCGAAAGCCATCAATAGTCACCACTTGCCCAGCACGCACAGCATCAAGACAACCCTGAGCTTTAACGATGGCAGGAATCCCCATCGCACGAGCAAGAATCGCACTGTGAGAGGTTTTTCCTCCTTCACTCAAACAGATACCAAGCACTTTAGATTTATCAAGCCCGGCCACATCAGAAGGCATAAGGTCACGGGCCAACAAAATACTCGGTTCCTGAATGTCGATGGCATTAGGCGTTACGCCTGTCATTTCGACCATAACTTGGCGTGCTATATCATGCACATCTGCTTCGCGTTCCCGCATGTACTGACTTTCTGCCTGGCGAAACTCTTTGGCCAACGTTTGCAGTGATTCTACCCAAGCTTGCTCGGCTATCATGCCCGTTTGAATTCGCGACTCGACCGATGCCCATAATTCTGGGTCACTGAGCATCATGCTATGAGCGGAAAATATTTCCCCTTTCGGCTGCTTCGCTTGCTCCTGCAAATGTTGAACAACCACGCCTATCGCACGCTTAACCCGTTCAATTTCATCTTGTTCACTTTGGAAATCACGTTCAGGCACTGCTGGCATTTCATGAGTAAAAAGGACAGCAGGAGCAGTAGCGATACCGTCATTGACTCTAATACCAACAACAGCACCTTCAATCTGATTTGAGGTCATGCCATCGAGCAGAGTATCCGAGCTTTCTTCAGGTTCGATAATGCCTTGCTCAACCGCCTCTTTTTCTCCGAAGTGCTCACTAGCTAAGGCTTCAAATGCCTTGATTGCTTCACTGGATTGAGGTCCAAGTGCGCATAAGGTGATCGTCTCTTGACTACGAACGCCAAGTTTCGCAATGCTGTTCAAGCTTTTCGCGTTCACACGGCGCTCGCCTTTTTTCAACCATAATTGGCAGTCGAAAGGCGCGAGTGCACCAACAATGGCCGCAGCGGGACGAGCATGTAATCCATGCGGATTTTGCACTACCCAATCAAATGTCCGTTCTTGCTCAAAGTTCTCTGATACTGGCGCTATCTCAGCGGATGTTAGTGGCTGATCACCAAGATGCTCTCGTTTTACGCTTAACGCATTCTGTGCCTCTTCGACTACCGTCGATAAAGGTAGCCCGGCAGCAGCAGCCACCGACGCCGCCATGGTCCCTTCAACAATAGGTGCCGAGATAAGGGTGACATTTTCCCTCACATGATCATCAACCAGATCCAGAGCCATTTCCGTGCTAAGCAACGCGCTGCCAAGATCCATCAACACAACAACCCCTTGTTGATCTTGTACCTGCTCAATCGCTTCCATCACGGCAATGGCATCGGTTCCGATCGGGTTCTCTGGATCATCAATCCCAGCAGCAATCGCAAGCTTGGCTTTGCCTTGCGTCATTTGGGTAGCAAGTTCTGCCACCCCTTCTGCAAGTCGACGACTATGAGATACAACTACAATTCCCACCATCTTAATTACCTGCTATTGCCTGCTGTATACCCGTGATCATTGAAGATGCTTGATTTTCGATAGAATCAGGAGCATGCTACGAACCATGAAAATTACACTGACTCCTCAACAGAAACTGCAACTCGAACAAATGCACGACATTGAACGTGATAGTCGAGTTTGCGACCGTATTAAGGCTGTTTTGCTGGCTTCTGAAGGCTGGAGTCAGACTATGATTTCACAAGCTCTTCGTATTCATGAATCGACCGTTGCTCGTCATCTCAGCGACTACGTTCTTTCTGAAAAACTTAAGCCTGAAAATGGCGGAAGCCAAAGCAAGCTTTCTGCTACTCAAACCATGCACCTAATCGAGCATTTGACTGAGAAAACCTATTCTCATACGCATCAAATTGTCACTTACGTTAAAGAGACATTTGGACTGGATTACACGGTTTCTGGTATGAATAAATGGCTTCACCACAATGGTTTTAGCTACAAGCAACCGAAAGGCGTACCACACAAGTTTGATGAAGCACAACAGCAAGCATTTATAGAGGCTTATGAAGCGTTAAAGGCAAGCTGTGGCAAGGATGAATCGATAGTCTTTATCGACGCAGTTCACCCAACACTATCAACAAAAATATCTCATGGCTGGATACGAACTGGTCAGGATAAAGTGATTGAAACAACGGGTAATCGTAGCCGATTGAACATTATTGGCGCACTGAACTTGTCGGATATTGGAGCAACCATTGTTCACAACTATGAGAGCATTAACAGTGAATCGATTGTTCGCTTTTTCTGTGAGTTAAGAAAGAGTTATCCCTTAGCTCATAAGCTTCATATCATCTTGGATGGTGCGGGATATCACCGCAGTGACTTAGTCAAAGATGCGGCGTTTGTCCTGAATATTGAACTGCATTATCTTCCACCTTACAGTCCAAACCTCAACCCAATCGAGCGGCTATGGAAAGTAATGAATGAGAAGTCGAGGAACAACGTTTACTTCAAAAGAAAACGGGACTTCAAGGCGGCAATAGACCAATTTTTTGCAGTGACTCTTCCAGAGATCGCAGGCTCTTTGACATCTCGAATTAATGATAATTTTCAGGTTCTCAAGCCAGCATCTTCAAGTTGATTCGGTATAGTGCTTTAATCATTAACAGAGAAGAGGTTGCACCGGGGTCTTGATGGCCAATACTACGTTCACCTAAATAGCTTGCTCGCCCTTTTTTCGCCAACATTTCAATCGTGGCAACCGCGCTCGTTTCTGCTAGCTCAACCATTTCATTCAGTAAGTGATCGGCGCTCATGCCATTTTCTAACGACGCCTTCACGCTAACTAAAACGGGTAACCAAACATCACACATGGTTTTATCACCCAGTTCCGCTTTACCACGAGACACTACGCCATCCACACCGCTTTTTAGTGCATCCACTAACTCTTCAAATGTTAATTGCTCTCGAGTTCCGACAGCGGCAGCCGTGCGAATAAACAGCGTGCCATACAGCGGACCACTTGCCCCACCAACACTAGAAAGTAAGGTCATGCCCGTATTCTTGAGAATGCTGCCGATATTTTGGTCCGCAAATTGCGGCAGTTTTTCAGCAACTTTTTTAAAGCCACGGTTCATATTGAGACCATGGTCTGCGTCACCAATATCACGATCAAGGTCGGTCAGAAAATCTTGATTCTCTTGATACGTTTTTGCACATAACTCTAGCCAGTGAACGATATGTTGTTTTTCAATTTGCATGTTTGCTCCCCCCTCTTACCACTTGATCGCGGCCGTATCGACAGGAGCATCAAACAGCTCCAACATCTCTTTGTCTGCCTTCAGAAACGTAATCGAAACGCCTTCCATATCGAGTGACGTACAGAAGTTACCGACCATATTCCGCACGATACGGAACCCCGCTTGCTCGCAGTTATGAGCAAGACGGCGGTACACTCCGTAAAGCTCTGAAGTTGGCGTACCACCCATACCATTCACCATCACGATGTAGTCGTGCTCAGCGGCGAAAGGCTCAATGCTGGATTCCACTTCATCCCATTCACCTTCGTCACGATTCCAAATACGCAATGTGCGCTGATAAGGCGTGTTTTCAGCAACTTCAGCAAACATCTCATCCACTAACGTATCGGCGTCGGTGTATTTCACTCGCTTGATACCTGGTTCACCATGGATACCAACACCAAACTCCACTTCATCATCTTCCAGAACAAAAGATGGTTTACCTGCTGCGGGTACAACACAAGCATTAAGCGCCACGCCAAATGAACGACAGTGATTATTCACGCGACGAGCCAGCGCTTCACATTGCTCCAACGAATAACCTTTGCTCGCGGCAGCCCCAACTAACTTTTCAACCAATACCGTTCCAGCAACGCCACGGCGACCAGCGGTGTATAGGCTGTCTTTGACTGCAACATCGTCATCCACCAACACCGACCCAACTTTGATACCATCGGTATGAAGCAGCTCCACAGCCGTTTCAAAGTTCAACACATCACCGGTGTAGTTTTTAATGATAAACAGCACGCCCTCACCGGTATTCACTTGGTTGCCACATTCGTACATTTGATCAGGCGTAGGTGAAGTAAATACCTCTCCTGGGCAGGCGCCTGTCAGCATGCCTTTACCAATAAAACCTGCGTGCAAAGGTTCATGACCACAGCCACCACCAGAAACCAGTGCCACTTGCCCCGGCGTTTCCTCATGCCACATGTAACGAGGTTCGTAGTTCGCTTTTAGCTCAGGGCGGGACAATGCTAGGCCTTCCATTTGCTGCAATACAACATCATCGACTTGGTTAATTAACTTTTTCATCGTTCTATCTCATTCCATTTATATTTTTATGTAGGGTATGAATTCATCTTAAACAGAGAAAAAACGTGCTCAACAAAAATCAATCTGTTTCATATTGAAACAACGACTTCGGTATTTTCGTTTCAATATGAAACGAAAAACGACAGATTCGCTTGAATAGTGATCGGCGCCATAAAGCATGCTGATGCTTATTACTTCTGACAGTCGGTTTGACACAGAGGTCATAAAAGCATGGAACAAAACCAGAGATATCCTTCACCACCTACCACACCAAACCTAATATAAACCTTATCCCTACAATGGATATTCATTGCAGTCCAAAACACACATAAAAAAGGTTAAAGGTTTGAATTATGGACAAAATTATTATCAGCCCAAGCAAATACGTCCAAGGTGAACAAGTACTTACATCTATCGCTCACTATGTGAAAACATTAGGTGAACGTCCGTTAGTAATTGCCGATGAGTTCGTGACTAACCTGGTTGGTGATGACGTCAAACAAAGCTTTGCTGACGAAAAGCTTCCACTCACTATGAACATTTTTGGTGGCGAATGTTCGCGCGTTGAGATTGAACGCATCACGGACATTTGTGCCACTCAGAAACACGATGTCATTGTCGGTATTGGTGGTGGTAAAACGTTAGATACAGCAAAGGCTGTTGCGTTTTACACAAAAATTCCTGTCGTGGTGGTTCCTACGATTGCCTCGACAGATGCACCAACCTCAGCGCTTGCGGTGATATACACACCTGAAGGTGAATTTGCAGAATATTTGATGATCCCTAAAAACCCAGACATGGTCATCATGGATACGTCAGTCATCGCCAAAGCCCCTGTTCGCTTACTTGTATCGGGGATGGGCGACGCGCTTTCCACCTACTTTGAAGCTCGTGCCAACATGACTTCTGGTAAGGCAACAATGGCTGGTGGGTTAGCGACGCGTTCAGCACAAGCGCTTGCGAAACTTTGCTATGAAACCTTGCTTGAAGATGGTGTAAAAGCAAAAGCTGCGGTAGAAAATGGTGTGAGCACCAAAGCGGTAGAAAACATTATTGAAGCCAATACATACCTAAGCGGTATCGGTTTTGAAAGCAGTGGTCTAGCGGGTGCTCACGCTATTCATAACGGCCTAACTAAGCTTGAAGAGTGTCATCATCTCTATCATGGTGAGAAAGTCGCGTTCGGCACACTAGTTCAGCTGGTACTAGAAAACGCAGCGATGGAAGAGATTAATACGGTTCTTGCATTCTGCCGCTCTGTAGGTCTACCAACCAACTTATTTGATATGGGCGTTAAAGAGCTTAACCACGCTAAGTTGCGCGAGGTCGCCGAAGCCTCAACGGCCGAGGGAGAAACCATCCACAATATGCCATTCCCAGTGACGGCAGAAAATGTCTACTCTGCAATTCTAACCGCTCACCAGTTGGGTCAATAACTCACCCCCTTAAAGTGGGCTTAAATAAAAAAGCGGCACATACTCTCGCATGTGCCGCTTGGATTTTTGCTGTTAAGCGTAATTACTCAACCGTTACCGCTTTCGCCAGGTTACGTGGTTGGTCTACGTCCGTACCTTTGATCAGTGCTACGTAGTAAGACAGCAATTGCATTGGGATGGTGTAGTAGATCGCCGCCGTGATTTCACTAACGTGAGGCATCGTGATGATCTTCATTGTTTCATCGCCTTCGAAGCCTGCGTCTGCATCTGCGAATACATACAGAAGACCGCCACGCGCACGTACTTCCTCAACGTTTGATTTTAGCTTTTCAAGTAGGTCGTTGCTTGGTGCAACCACAACAACAGGCATGTCAGCATCAATCAGCGCAAGAGGACCGTGTTTTAGTTCACCCGCCGCGTACGCTTCTGCGTGGATGTAAGAGATCTCTTTCAGTTTTAGAGACGCTTCCATCGCGATTGGGTAGAACTCGCCACGGCCTAGGAACAATGTGTGGTGCTTGTCTGCAAAATCCGTTGCTAGTGCTTCAATTTCTTTCTCGAAAGAAAGTGCCGCGTTGATTTGCTTAGGAAGTGCATGCAGCGCTTCAACAATCTCTTTTTCTTTCTCTTTGCTGATGCGGCCTTGCTCTTTACCTAGTGCTGTTACCAGCATAAGTAGTGCAGAAAGCTGAGTCGTGAACGCTTTGGTTGAAGCCACGCCGATTTCGACGCCAGCGCGAGTCATGAATGCAAAATCTGATTCACGAACCAGAGAAGAGCCTGCTACGTTACAAATGGTCATCGCCGCCATATAACCTTTCTCTTTCGCAAGACGAAGTGCTGCTAACGTATCTGCAGTTTCACCAGACTGAGACAACGTAATAAGAAGGCTGTTTGGACGAGTCACAAACTTGCGGTAACGGAACTCAGACGCGATTTCTACATCACAGCTAACGCCAGCAATGTCTTCAAACCAGTAACGCGCTGTCATACCTGCGTTGTAAGACGTACCACACGCGACGATTTGTACGTGTTCTACTTTGCTTAGAATGTCTGCCGCGTGCACACCGATCGCGTCTGTCACAACAGAGTCTGCCGTGATACGACCTTCCATTGTGTTGATCAACGCTTTAGGTTGCTCATAGATTTCTTTTTGCATGAAGTGACGGTATTGGCCTTTATCACCTGCATCATGCTCTGCGTTAGATTCAACAATTTCACGCTCAACTGGCTCACCCGTTGCATCAAACACAGTGACTTCACGGCGAGTAATTTCTGCTACGTCCCCTTCTTCTAGGTACATGAAACGGCGCGTAACGTTAAGTAATGCAAGTTGGTCAGACGCTAGGAAGTTTTCACCTACACCAAAACCGATCACGATCGGGCTGCCTGAACGCGCTACTACGATGCGTGAAGGATCTTTGCGATCCAACGCTACCGTGCCGTATGCGCCTTCAAGTTGTTTTGCTGTTTTTTGTACCGCTTCTAATAGCGTTTCTGAAGTACGAAGTTCCCACTCAACCATGTGTGCGATAACTTCTGTATCCGTTTGCGATTCAAACACGTAGCCACGAGATTGAAGCAGCTCACGCAGCTCTTCATGGTTTTCGATGATGCCGTTATGGACAACTGCGATATCACCAGACATGTGTGGGTGAGCATTGATTTCAGAAGGTTCACCGTGCGTCGCCCAACGAGTGTGCGCAATGCCAGTTCCGCCGATCACTTTTGCTTCTTCTACTGCATCAGCCAATTCTTGTACTTTACCCAAGCGACGAACGCGCGTTAGGTTTGATTCGCCATCAACAACCGCAACGCCAGCAGAGTCGTAACCGCGGTACTCTAAGCGGCGTAGACCTTCAACCAAAATTTCTGCAACATCTCGTTGTGCTACTGCACCTACGATTCCACACATGTGTTTATCTCCGTTTGTAGTTTTGTTCTTCCCTAGCCATGATTTCAAATAGAGGCAGCAAGCAAAGGCCTTTATCCAGAGGGAAGTGAAATATGAAACTGATTACATCATTAGGCGCAAATGACTTTCACGCCATGTTGTTCAATCTGTACTTTATGCTCTGCTTGGATATCTGCATCGGTCACCAACACATCAACTTGATGCCAAGCGAGCTCTAAGTTTGGGATCTTACGGCCGATTTTTTCGGACTCTATCATTACGATCACTTCACGTGACGCTTCTGCCATTACCTTACTTAAGCCAACCAACTCATTAAATGTCGTGGTTCCACGCTCGAGATCGATGCCATCCGCACCGATGAATAGTTGGTCAAAGTCGTAAGCTCGTAATACAGATTCGGCTACTTTGCCTTGAAAGGACTCTGAGTGCGTATCCCAAGTACCGCCAGTCATCAGCAGTGTCGGTTCGCTCTCTAATTCATTTAGGGCGTTAGCAACATGCAACGAGTTGGTCATGACCACTAAGCCACGTTTGTCATTCAACTGTTGAATCAGCGCGGCAGTCGTGCTGCCACTGTCGATCACGATGCGATTATGCTCGCGAATCAATGATGCTGCTGCTTTTGCTAAGCTTAACTTTCGAGTCGAAACATTAGCGCCCAATTCTTCGTGAATGACTTCCTTTGGGATAGCAATCGCACCGCCATAGCGGCGTAGAAGTTGGCCGTTTTTCTCTAAAGAAGCTAAATCCTTTCTAATCGTGACCTCTGAGGTTTCGAATTTCTGAGCAAGTTCATCAACGCTGACTTCTCCTAGTTCAGAAACCAAGTTAGAAATGGCGTGTCTTCTTAATTGAGTATTTCGTTTCGACATTTAAGTTTTGACTTTAAGTTTCGATGTGAAACTTATTATAGTCAAACCGAAACTTTCAAGTCCATTTATTTCGATCCAAAAAATTAATATTTCTCGATAAAACCTTGTCCTAAGACAATTCTTAAACAGTGATATTGGATTCATTCAGTGGTAGAATTCGCCACCGAAAAGAAAAAAAATTACAGAATTGAAGGCTATTTTTTTGCAACTTTCTGCATATAAAGTGGGATTAGTCACAAAAAGGTAACCAAAATCGCCGATCTTTTAGTCATAAAATGACTAAACTTGGTGAAAGACTTTCAGAATCTGAAGTTCTAATAATGAGACGAAAAATCGGTGGATGACAGGTACTAAATGTCATCAAAAACGTCCTGACTTCAGAGTAAATAACCGACTTTCAAATTGTAACTATACTTACCGGAGAGTATCTTCCATGAAAAAGACCAAAATCGTATGTACGATTGGCCCTAAAACAGAATCTGTAGAGAAGCTAACTGAACTAGTTAACGCAGGCATGAACGTAATGCGCCTTAACTTCTCTCACGGTGACTACGAAGAACACGGCACTCGTATCGCGAACTTCCGTAAAGTAATGGAAGCTACTGGCAAACCACTAGCAATTCTTCTAGATACTAAAGGTCCAGAAATCCGCACTATCAAGCTAGAAGGCGGTAACGATGTTGATCTAGTAGCAGGTCAAGAATTCACTTTCACAACTGACACTTCAGTTGTAGGTAACAAAGATAAAGTTGCAGTAACTTACGCTGGTTTCGCAGCCGACCTAAACGTAGGTAACACTATCCTAGTAGACGACGGTCTAATCGAGATGGAAGTTATCTCTAAGACTGAAACTGAAGTTAAATGTAAAGTTCTTAACAACGGTGCACTAGGCGAAAACAAAGGTGTTAACCTTCCTGGCGTTTCTGTAAACCTACCTGCACTATCTGAAAAAGATAAGAACGACCTTAAGTTTGGTTGTGAGCAAGGCGTTGACTTCGTAGCAGCTTCTTTCATCCGTAAAGCGTCTGACGTTCAAGAAATCCGTGAAGTACTTGCTGCAAACGGCGGCGAGAACATCCACATCATCTCTAAGATCGAAAACCAAGAAGGTGTTGATAACTTCGACGAGATCCTAGAGCTTTCTGACGGCATCATGGTTGCACGTGGTGACCTAGGTGTTGAAATCCCAGCTGAAGAAGTAATCTTCGCTCAGAAAATGATGATCGAGAAGTGTAACCGTGCACGTAAGATGGTTATCACAGCAACTCAAATGCTTGATTCTATGATCAACAACCCACGTCCTACTCGTGCGGAAGCAGGCGACGTTGCTAACGCGGTAATGGACGGTACTGACGCAGTAATGCTTTCTGGTGAAACGGCGAAAGGTAAATACCCTGTTGAAGCGGTAACTATCATGGCTCAAATCGCGAACCGTACTGACTCAGCGCTAAAAGCTGAACTAGGTTCTCGTCTAGACAGCCCACGCCTACGCATCACTGAAGCAGTATGTAAAGGTGCAGTAGACACAGCTGAGAAACTAGCTGCTCCACTTATCGTTGTTGCAACTGAAGGCGGTAAGTCTGCACGTTCAGTACGTAAGTACTTCCCAACTGCAAACATTCTAGCGCTAACAACTAACAAGAAAACTGCTGCACAGCTAGTTCTAACTAAAGGTGTTACTCCTGTAGTTGTTGATTCAATCGAAAGCACTGACGCATTCTACGTAGCGGGTAAAGAACTTGCTCTAGAATCAGGTCTAGGTAACAAAGGCGATATCGTTGTTATGGTTTCTGGCGCTCTAGTTGCTTCAGGTACTACGAACACAGCTTCTGTACACGTGCTATAAGACTGAACTTTTAACACTTCAGTTTCTTGAGAAGGAGGGCTTATGCCCTCCTTTTTTATATGGCTTTCTTGCTCTCATAATAGGCTAATTGTATTATTTACCTCTATCAGAATTTCGTACTGTTTAATTTTATCGTCACGATTAAAGTTTCTATGAGGTGTATGTGTCTAGTCCCACTCTTACCGACAAAGTATTAAGAATGATCCGTCAGGATATTCTCGATGGCGAGCTTAAACCAGGTCAAAAACTCGTGGTTGCCGAACTCAAAGAGAAGTACAACGTAGGAGCGTCACCCATTCGAGAAGCATTGGTGCAATTATCTTGGAGCAAATACGTCAAACTCGAGCCGCAAAAAGGCTGCTGGGTTGCACCTATATGTAAAGATGAGTTACATGACTTGTACGAAAGCCTGCAAATGGTCTCCGCATGCTTACTCAGTAAGGCAATTACGATTGGCGATGAAAAATGGGAACTGGATGTACTAACTGCTTATCACAAGTTATCCCGAGTAAAACCTGGCGAAAGCTTTTGCTGGAGGGAATGGGAAGAGCGCCAAAATCAGTTTCTTACTGCGCTGTTTGAAGGTGCTGGCTCTGTCAATATGTTTGGGTTTTTCCGCGATCTACTCACGCAAATTAAACGCTACCAATACTTCGCGATGCAGATTTTAGGCACAGGGAACCCTGGGCACTGTAATCTCGATGAGCAAGAAATACTGATGAAGGCATCGCTAGACAAAAAGAGTCAGGATGCTTTAGGTTATCTAGAGCGTTATTTGAGACAGTCAATACAGTGTATCGAAGCCGCCATCGACAACCAATGTCGCATACTGGCTAGCGAATAACGCTGAGACTAAAAAGCGGGGGTCTATCCCCGTTTTTTCGTTTTTGTAAAAGCACTAAGCAATATCATCATAACTATGACATAGCGATACGCAGTTACGCCCTGCACTTTTTGACTCATACAAAGCAATATCAGCACATTTATACGTTCTTGTACGATCAGAGGTTAAATCACTATACCCAGCACTGACAGTAATGCCTCTATCACTACGCATTTGAACCGCGACACGTAGCCTGTTCAATACAATTTCAGCCTCTTCTAGAGTTGTATGCGGCATAATCACTGCAAATTCCTCACCACCGACACGAGATACAAAGTCTGTGCTGCGGACTTCTTCTAGGAGGGTTTCTGCGACACTACAAATCACCTTGTCTCCTTCGTCGTGGCCAAGCTCGTCATTAATACGTTTAAAGTGGTCAATATCAAACAACGCCAAACAAGCAGGAGGGCTATCAGGATAGCGTTCAATAATCCCCGCATATTGCGCCAATTGCTCTTCAAATTTTCGGCGGTTCCACAACCCCGTCAAGCCATCTTTTTCGCTTAGGTTTCGTAATTTTTCTTCTAACTCTTTTTGCCCAGAGATATCCACCAGCGACGTAATGTAATAACTCACTTTACCTGATTTGGTTAAATTCGCCTGAATACGCATTATTGCAGTAAAGACTTGATTAAACTTAGTTCGACAACGAATCTCCCCTTCCCATACGTGTTCACTCTTCAGTGTTTTCCAGATACTCAGGTTTGCTTCGAGATCTTCAGGTAAGAGAATTAAATGATGTGCACTCCAACCTTGGGCATGCTTGGTTGAGTAACCCATCATGTTTTCAAACTCTTGATTAACCATGATGATTCTATGTGAAGCATCCGAGATCATCACCGCAGTCATACCATCAAGAGCAGCTCGAGCCAACTTCGATTCCATACTATGACGCCGATAATGCAGAGCAAGGGCTGCCGTCGGCAAAGTGAAGCCGAGCACCAAACTTAGAACAAAAAACGCTTCTTGGATTAAGTCATCAATATCCCTCTGAGCTCGGGATAATAACTGCTCATTGGTAAGATCAATAACCAGATGAAGAGGTTCGCTAGAAACAAACTGGATGGTGCGATACGCGACCAAATTCGAACCATTGTAAGCATAGCCCGAATCTTTTGAATTTAAACTACGCCAAATGTTTGGGTACATCCGGCCAAAATTAAATTGAGAGCGAGCGGGAATTATATGGCCATACAAACGAGCTGATTTAGGGCTATCAATGTAAAATCCGTCACTCTTAATCAGCTCAATATGGAAATCAAGCACTGACGAATAGTTGAGTCGAGAGGATAAATAGTCAATATCAACATTAAGCACAAGATACCCTTCGCGCTTTCCGTTAAGCGAAATAGGCATCAAAATACGCAGTGACGGGCTATAGGGATAGACTAACTCGCCATACTCTCGTTCTAAACCTATCCCCCACGAAGCGATTTCGCCATCGTCTAAGTTCTTAGCGAATTGAAAGTAATCTCGCTCTGACTTATTTTGCAATTTGATCGCGGGCAACGCAGCGCCTGTTTCAATCTCATAATTAATCCTCACTTTTTCTCGACCAGAAACATCAAGAAAGCGAATTTGCTTATACAACTTTTGATTGATTGCGACCGAGATCCACATGTCTTCTAAGATGGAACGGTTCACCCGGTTAGGTTGGCGCAGATATTCATACAGACTTTGGCTGTGACCAAGTAGGTCACTGATCGTTTCGATTTGATCCTGAATATTGCTGTATTCACGGCCAGTATAGGCCAATTGATGTAACGCTTCTTGAGCGGTGTTCTCAACATTGTTTTCTAACAACGTCAGATATTTCTGATAGTAGTAAGCGGCAGTGAGTGCACTAAAAAATAGTGCTGTCGCCAATAAGGTGCCGACTCGCTTAGGTACTTTCACACGTCTAATGCCTATCATGCTTACTAAAACGACAATTATATCATTAATTGTTATTTTCTAAACAAAAAAGCCACTTAGATTAAGTGGCTTTTCTATATGCAATCAGAGAGTTAAGGTTTGAGGGCTCGCTCTCCTCGCGCAATGCCAACGACACCACTACGAGCAACTTCGACAACTTCGGTCACTTCGGATATCGCTTGAATGAAGGCATCTAGCTTTTCACTCGTACCCGCAAGTTGTACGGTGTATTGGGAAGCCGTGACATCCACGATCTGGCCACGGAAGATGTCTGCCGTCCGCTTCACTTCTGCTCGCGCAAAACCACTGGCTTTCACTTTCACCATCATCAGTTCACGCTCAATGTGCTCATACTCGGTGACTTCTTGTACTTTCAGCACATCGATCAATTTGTGTAACTGCTTCTGAATTTGTTCCAACTGCATCTCATCAGATGTCGTGGTAATGTTCATTCGCGACAGGGTTTCATCATCAGTCGGTGATACCGTCAAAGATTCAATGTTGTAACCACGTTGAGAGAACAAACCAACAACACGAGACAACGCACCCGGTTGGTTTTCCAATAGCAATGAAATAATGTGTCTCATATTAAGTTCTCTCCGTTTTGCTTAGCCACATTTTATCCATACCCTCACCTTTGATTTGCATCGGGTATACGTGTTCGGTTTCGTCTACGTTAATGTCCACAAACACCAGACGATCTTTCATATCCAACGCTTTTTGTAGCCCTTCTTCGAGCTGATCAGGCGTTTCGATACGAATACCGACGTGACCATAAGCTTCTGCAATCGCTGCAAAGTCAGGAACAGAACTCATGTAAGAATTAGAGTGACGACCTTGATAAATAATGTCTTGCCACTGTTTTACCATGCCTAAGAATCGGTTGTTCAGGTTGATGATCTTCACTGGAATGTCGTATTGCATGGCTGTCGACAATTCTTGAATATTCATCTGAATACTGCCGTCACCAGTCACAACCACGACCTCTTCTTGTGGCATGGCAAACTTCACGCCCATGCCAGCCGGAAGACCAAATCCCATGGTGCCAAGACCACCAGAGTTTATCCAACGGCGCGGCTTATTGAATGGGTAGTACAGCGCCGCAAACATCTGATGCTGGCCCACATCAGACGCCACATATGCGTCACCATTAGTTAGCTTGTGCAGCGTTTCAATTACTTGCTGTGGCTTGATTCGTTCTGGAGACGTTTCATAAGACAAGCAGTTGCGGTCACGCCATACTTGAATGTCATCCCACCATGCAGTGATAGCATCTTGATCATTTCCACTACCTTGCTCTGCAAGCAGCCCGAGCATGGTTGTCAGCACTTTTTCCGCAGAACCTACGATCGGCAAATCCACTTTCACGTTTTTCGAGATCGATGACGGATCGATATCAATATGCATCACTTTTGCGTTTGGGCAGTACTTTTCAAGGTTGTTGGTTGTACGGTCATCAAAACGCACACCGATACCAAAAATAAGATCCGCTTCATGCATTGCCATATTAGCTTCGTAAGTGCCGTGCATACCCAACATGCCCAGTGAGTTTTTATGTGTACCCGGGAATGCCCCCAAGCCCATCAAAGTACTCACAACGGGTAGGTTCAGTTTGTCGGAAAGCTCTAAAATATGTTCATGGGCGCCAGAAATCACCGCACCACCACCGATATAAAGCACTGGTTTTTTCGCTTCTAATAGCGATTTAAGCGCTTTTTTAATCTGGCCTTTATGGCCCGAAGTTGTCGGCTTGTAAGAGCGCATTGAAAGCGTTTCTGGATATTGATAAGGCAGTTTGATTTGCGGGTTCATTACATCTTTTGGCAAATCAATCACAACTGGACCAGGTCGACCTGTAGTCGCGATATAAAACGCTTTTTTGATTGTTTCAGGAATATCTTCCGCTTTTTTTACTAAAAAGCTGTGTTTGACCACTGGGCGGGAGACACCGACGATGTCACACTCTTGGAAAGCATCATTACCAATTAGGCTATTTGGTACGTTACCCGAGATAACGATCATTGGGATAGAGTCCATATACGCTGTTGCAATACCCGTAATGGTATTGGTCGCGCCCGGCCCCGAGCACACAAGTACGACACCCGGTTTACCGGTAGCTCGAGCGTAACCATCTGCCATATGAGTGGCGGCTTGCTCATGCCTTACAAGTACGTGTTTGATTTGATCGGTTTTGGCATGCAGTGCATCGTAGATATCCAAAACAGAGCCACCTGGGTAGCCAAAGATCTGCTCTACGTGCTCTTCTATCAGAGATTGAACCACCATCTCTGCGCCTGACAACATTGCTGTCATAATTGCTCTCCTTAGCCAGTTTCCTCACCGTAAGGTCAACGGATTGGTCTGGTTTTACATAGTCTAGGTCTTATTCGTAGCCTAATCGAAATACTTCCACGTTTTCGGCTATGTCTTGCGTTCGTCATAACATCCCGCAAGGTTACCCAACAAATGTAACGTTTTATTATCAAAGGGTCTAATGAGAGATTGGTCTACTTTTTAAACAAGATACTAGTAATTAGAATGTTAGTAGGAATAGCAGCCACACATCTCCTATTTCACAGTACAACCTAAAAAATTAACGCTCAAAAAAAGAACATTATTTCATAAGGTTTTAGCTATAGGGTGCGAAATAGCGTTATTTGACGAGCAAAGCAGAAAAAATCAATGCAAACAAAAATCCCCAGCAATGCGCGATCACATCACTGGGGATTTTTTCATCAATATAAAATCTAAGTCAGCTTAAGTTACTTTTTATCCGACTTTTCCTTATACATTTCTTCAATTTCATCTTGGTATTTGTCATTGATGACTTTACGACGAAGTTTTTGAGTTGGCGTTAACTCACCATCATCCATAGAGAAAGCTCTTGGTAACAGTTTAAACTTCTTCACTTGTTCAAACTTTGCCAACTCTTTTTGAAGATCGTTCACCCGCTTCTCAAGCATTTCGACCACCTGGTGGTGCTTAATCAACTCAACGCGATCGTGATATTTGATATTCAGCTCTTTCGCGTACTCTTCTAGCGAGTCATAACAAGGCACGATAAGCGCAGAAACAAACTTACGAGTATCCGCAATGACTGCGATTTGCTCGATGAAGTGGTCTTTACCAATCGCACCTTCAATCATTTGTGGAGCGATGTATTTACCACCTGAAGTTTTCATCAACTCTTTGATACGATCGGTGATGAACAAGTTGCCATTTTCATCAATGTAACCAGCGTCGCCCGTTTTTAGGAAACCGTGCTCATCAAAGGTCTTTTCCGTCTCTTCTGGCATTTTGTAATAGCCACGCATCACCATTGGACCACGAACCAGAATCTCGTTATTTTCGCCAATCTTAACCTGTGCGCCAGGCATCGACATACCAATAGAGTCGGGGTTAAAACATTTATCATCCCAACACGATACTGTCGCCGTGGTTTCAGTCATGCCGTAGCCCAACTTAACGTTGATACCAATCGCATGGAAGAATCGACCGATGGTTTCATCCAGCTTTGCACCACCACAAGGCATAAAGTTGATTTGCCCGCCAAGTAGCGCACGCAGTTTGCTCAGAACCAACTTATCCGCCAAAGCGTATGACTTACGCAGCAAGAGCGATGGCTGACGTTTTTCTTGATGACAAGCGGCCATTTTTGCGCCCATGTTGACTGCCCAAGTAAACATGATCTTACGATGAATCGGCGCGCGAGACACTTTCTCATGAATCGCAGAGAAGATCTTCTCATAGAAACGCGGTACGGCACACATCACGGTAGGTCGCACCTGGCTCAGTGCATCACGTACTTGCATGGTGTCTTGCAAATAGCAGTTGGTCGCCCCTTTGTACAATACATAAAAGGTCCAAGCGCGCTCAAATACGTGTGACAACGGAAGGAAACATAATGACACGTCACTTTGAGAAAGGCTCAAGCGCTGATCGTGCCCTTCCAATTGCGCCGCAATGTTTGCGTAGTCCAACATAACGCCTTTTGGCTGTCCTGTTGTACCCGAGGTGTAGATGAGCGTGAGTAGATCATCTTCTTTTGCCTGATCTAAACGCGCGTCCAATTCAACTTGATATGTAGTGTCGCCTTTGGCAACAAATGCTTGCCAAGAGATAACGAAATCATGATCGCCAAGTTCTATATCATCAGACATCGCAACAATGAGCTCTAACTGTTCGCACTGGTCGAAAATGCTCACTGCTGCATCAAATTGAGGCTGTTCACCAACAAACAGAACTTTGACGTCTGCATTGTTAATGATGTACGCCGACTGAGCGGCAGTATTGGTTGGGTAAATAGGTACTGTCACGCTGCGTAATTGCAGTGCTGCGATATCAGCGATCGTCCATTGCGGCATGTTGTTCGAGAAAATGCCGATCTTATCTTGGACTCCTAATCCCTGAGCCAAAAGTGCAAGTGATAAAGCATCAACTTGCTGACCAAATTGCGTCCACGTAATACCTTGCCACTCCTCACCCACTTTATGCTTGAGTGCAACGCGTGTACCACCGTTCGCAATTTGTTCACGAATACGTTTAACGATATGAAAATCTAACTTGGCCATTCTTTTACTTACCTTTTGGCTTACAGGCGTAAGCTAATTGAGCGAACAAGTGTACTCACGGCTTGCTAAAACGCAACTGACCAGTATCAAACTTATCACTAATAAGAGACAACTATCACTTATACGTCGCGAACGTACCTCAAATTGCTGAATGATTACTCTATTTAACTTACTGTTTCGATTGTTGATTACGAAAACAAAAAGCCCCGAGAGACAAAAATCGCTCGGGGACCAATGAATTGTAAAAATTGATGATTACCAATATGGTCTAATCGAGAAGACCAAACGTCATCTTATTTTGCGGCAACGACTTCACCACAAGTGATCATCAGTTGATCGCGTAGCCAAATGTGGCCTTTATCTTTTTCACTTGATTCATGCCAGCTTAAGAAGCCGCTGATTTCTTTGTTCGCAAATGGGAAATCAAGAATTTGCAGTTGATCGCTGTTTACCGCATTTTCCGCCATCCAACGTGGTGCAATAGTCACAAGCTCAGATTGACCCACCACGTATAGTAGGTTGCTTAAACTAGAACCTTCATACGCCGCTTGGCAATCCAGTTCACGGTACGCTTGCTCTGAGAAACTACGTTGGCCATGCACTTTCGATAACTTCGCATGCTTTTCGTTAAGCAGTTGCTCAGCCGTCACACCACCTTGAATGCGTGGGTGGGTTTTTGATGCGATAACCACTAATTCATCTTTGAAGATTTCAGTACTTGAGAAACCTTGCTCATCAAAACGAGCGTAGTCGATCACGAAATCAATTTCTTGGTAGCGCATACGCTCAGACAACAAACGGTCAAATTCTGCATCTAGATGAAGCTGAACGTTTGGTGCTTGTTGATTCACTTTTGCCATGATCTTCGGAGCAAAACGCATGTCACAAGGGCTGCAAATCGCAAGCTTGAATAAGCGAGTCGAAGATTCTGGCTGGAATACGGAGCTAGGAAGTTCATTGCGAATCAGCTGCAGTGCTTGGCGAATAGGACCAAACAGTTGACGTGCTCGTTGCGTAGGCTGAATACCACGGCCTTGGCGCATGAATAGCTCGTCGTTAAACATCACTTTTAAGCGTGCCACGGCGTTACTTACCGCCGGTTGAGACATGCCTAGGTTATGTGCTGCACGAGTAATATTTTGCTCTTGCATTACAGCATCAAATACTGTCAGTAGGTTTAAATCTACACCACGCAAAGTGCTTTCCATACGGTAGCTAGCAATTGCGCTCATCGCGTCTTTCTTCTCTAACATTGAGTGCGCCTCTTTTGTAATCGTCAACTTTGTTCATTAAATTCATAACGAATAGAATCCCATCTCGCACAAAAGACGGCGGCTGGATTCGAATCATTTTACGAATAGATAACCTAACTTTTTATTATATTTATCGTCCGGATACTTCCGGCTCGAACTGTACTATCAACTAATCGATTGCGGTTTCGCAACTAGATTGATATTTAATCAGTAAATTTTAGCCAATTAGGTATTTATTTGTTAAATAACAAAGGCTTGATAAAAACATAAAAAACTATAAAACACGTAAAAATGCATTCTTTGAGGACGTATTTAGCAAATTGATAGGACAGGCGGTCAACACAAGCATGCATTTAGCTCAGTTATTAGTTGAAATAAGAACAACAGATGACAGCTATATCTCTGATTGAATTTTGCACTTATCAGTCAAATTATCAGCAAATACACACTGAATAGAAATGAGAGAGGAAGAATAAAAATGCAGCCTTCCAAACAGAAAGGCTGCAACAAAATCGTGTCAAAAATGGAAGGAACAATGTACTTAGAACAACGTACTTAAATGTTCGACACGTAACTTGGAAAATCAACCTGCTCCCACAGCTGTCTGGATAACTCTGCTTTTGAATCCCATGCACCTTGCAGTACCCAATGAACAATAGCCTGAGCAACATCTGGGTATTTCACACTTTCGGCTTGTTGCTCCTTTAGCCACTGGCGTACTGCGGAAATGTCTAAGCTCTCCATCGACATCGCAAGCCCTAAATCTTCTAAGGTCGCAACATTGCTCTGCTGCTCGAATTGACCCGCGAGTGGCTTTAGTAACAATTTTTTCCCCAAAGACAAGGCTTCTGAAGGAAGCTCAAACCCACCATTAGCAATGACACCACTACAGCGATGCAAATGATGCTGGAAGTTGCTGTGGCATAAAGGGCGCAGTTCTATGTTTTCTACCTGCTCACATTCGATCACATCCGGGTGATAACAGATAAACGCTTGTTGATTAAAGTGGAACAATAAGTCCGAGATATCTTCAATCGATTCGAACGGTAGATACACCAACACGAAGTCGTCGTTTTCTGCTTGGCTATCGACGGTATGCACTATCGGTGGTAACAAAGGTTGATCAAAATGATGCCAATGCAAACCAAGGTGGTGTTGAGAAGGCGCAAAGTATTCAATGACGGATTTATCTAACCAACTTGCTCCCTTTAGTGGCACCGGATAACGGAAAGCATTTTGGTGGCTGATACCAATAGAAGGCTTATTTTGTTGTCTGGCTGCCCACGCAGTCACAGGTTCGAAATCATTAATGATAAGATCGTAGGACGATAGATCGAGTTGCTTAACTTCTTTGAAAAACTGCACCAAATTGTTATTCAATGCTGTTTTCGCGTAGTTTACAGAGCCTTTTTCGGTAATAAAGGTGAAGCCTCGGCGAGTCTGGTAATCGCCAAATGCTTCCATTGAAAAATATTTTTCCGGCGCTCGCCCAGAAAACAAAAAGTCGACCTCAACATCGTGCTCTTTAAACGCATGACTCATCGCCCTTGCGCGTGCAATATGTCCGTTTCCTGTCCCTTGAACACCGTACAAGATTTTCATCAATTAGCCTCCTAACATCGCAATCGCTAATCCACCACAAAGACTGCCAAGCAGTGCACCAATGATGACATCGGTAAAAAAGTGCACACCCAATAAGATTCGCGCGGTTCCAATTAAACTTGCCCAAAAGAATGCAGCAACGCCTAGGCTCGGATAGAAATGGTCAATCAGCGTCGCCATGACAAACGCAGCGGCAGTGTGTCCTGAAGGAAGACTGTAGCGATCAGAGGGGGTAATAAAAGCAGGAAGGAGTGCATTAAGCTCTTCAGGGCGACGACGCTTAAAACTATTTTTCAGCGTCCAATAAATTGGTAGCTCGATAGCAAAAGCAAGTAAACCCGCCAGTAAAAACCAGACTCCTTGCTCCTTATCTAAATACCAAGCTAATAACCCCAACACCAAGTAAAGATGCCCGTCACCACTGTGGGAAACTCCTTTACTGATATTGGCGACTTGTTGATTAAAACGGTGCTTAAGACAAACACTAGAGAGCGCTAAATCAAACTTAGCAATGGTTGCAATTGGCTGTGTAATTGTCTCTATGGTTCTCATGTGACCTTTCCTTACTTTGACAACGCCTTTTTGTGAAAAGTAGGAGGTTTAGGTGACAACAGCATGACGGGAGTTTGGACAATTAATGACAAAGGCCAAATTAAGGTATGCCCAACGATTTATCTATTGGGCATAACCATAAAAATAGAACATTAAGAAGGGTTTGCTGGTTGCGGTTGAGGGGTGTCTATATACCAGACTTTTCTCTTCTTGCGGCAGGCGCGCAAAGAGCCCGTCGTCATGTCGCCATCTTTTGTAAGCTCATAGCTCAGTGAGCGGCAAGTATAGTTTCCCGACAGTTCATGCTCTATACTCGTTTGCTCCGTTTTACTCGATTTAGGCTCTAGTAGAGGGTTAGGCTGAGTAGATAAAATGTCACGATTTATCACATTGCTGCGCGCATAATCCTTATGGACATAACCTTTTATCACTCCTTTCTGTTCAACGAGAAACCAAGGTTGATCAACCACTTTTGCTAGCACATTAAAGACTTCCCCTTTCGATAATACGCCAAGCTTTGCCCCTTCAAGACTCGGTTTGGAGCGTAGGTTTAATGTGGTCTTAGAGCGGTAAGAGACATCCATAAACTCTACTGGGTTTGAGGTATCGACACCTTCAGTGGTTGGTCGGAAAACTTCCGCTTGCTGTTTCTCACTAGGCTGGACACGGATCTTCCACCAAGAATACGTTTCCGGATCTTTACCTTTAAACTTATTTCGGCTGTCAGACTCAAGGGCAACAAGCATCTGATTCAAGAACGATTCGCGTCCTTCATAACTCAAAAATCGATCCATTTGATCATTGATGACCATGACGCTCTGTGAGTGATCATTCATAACAACGGGGGAAGCCACTTCCACATAGGTCTGCGATTGAAACAGCTGACAACCCGACAAGCTGACCAGAGTAAGTACTATGGCTGAACGTCCAAATTGTTTTGTTAACCTCATTCTTTCCCTAACCCTTATATTTCTTTTACCTAGTGCAACTGCACTACTATAAATGGTCATTCAAAACTTTTGCCAAACAATTCGGACCTTTGTGTGACAAGTCGCAATCCCGATGCTTGTTTTGGTAATGAAACGTCGCAAACTTGATGAGAACTTACTTCTTCTAGCACGTTTCTATCGCATCATGTCGTTTCACTTAGTGCATCATTTTTTTCAAGCAAACGAAAAGACTCATCCGATATGAATAAAAAATCGACTTTAGGGTTGACGCGCTTCATGGAGTGCGGTACTAATTTGTTAACTTAATTATGTGGAAAGCTTAACAACTATGTCAGCTCATTTTTCTATCCTGCTTAGCCTCCTCCTGATCGTGACCAGTTCGCGCGGGTAGGCTGTGGAAGAAAAATAACCACACCAATTTCTAAGAACCCGCATGAGAATGCGGGTTTTTTTATATCTAAATACTGGAAGTAAACGATTCACTTGCGCGAAAGTGCAGAAATCAGGAAGGAAGCAAACATGAACGATCAGGTCATTATATTCGACACCACATTGCGTGATGGCGAGCAAGCGTTGTCAGCAAGCTTGACGGTTAAAGAAAAACTGCAAATTGCCTATGCGCTGGAAAGACTCGGCGTTGATGTTATCGAAGCTGGCTTCCCAATCTCTTCACCAGGTGATTTCGAGTCTGTACAAACCATCGCAAAAAACATAAAAAACAGTCGAGTTTGTGCCCTTTCGCGTGCCGTTGCGAAAGACATTGATGCTGCCGCTGAAGCATTAAAAGTGGCTGACCAATTCCGTATTCACACGTTTTTAGCCACTTCCACCATTCACGTAGAAGACAAACTACGCCGCAGCTACGACGATGTACTAGAAATGGCAGTCAACGCCGTTAAACATGCACGTAACTACACTGATGATGTCGAGTTTTCTTGTGAAGATGCAGGTCGTACTCCAATCGACAACCTATGTCGCATGGTAGAAGCCGCCATCAATGCAGGTGCGAGTACAATCAACATTCCAGATACCGTTGGCTACACCGTACCAAGTGAGTTTGGTGGGATTATTGAAACCCTATTTAACCGCGTTCCGAACATTGATAAAGCGATCATCTCCGTTCACTGTCACGACGATTTGGGGATGTCAGTTGCCAACTCTATTGCCGCCGTTCAAGCTGGCGCACGTCAGATAGAAGGCACGATCAATGGCATTGGAGAGCGAGCGGGTAACTGTTCACTTGAAGAGATCGCAATGATCATCAAGACGCGTCAAGAGTTTTTGGGCGTTCACACTGGCATTAAGCATGATGAAATTCACCGCACCAGTAAGTTGGTTAGCCAGCTATGCAATATGCCGATTCAAAGCAACAAAGCAATTGTGGGTGCAAATGCATTTAGCCACTCTTCAGGCATCCACCAAGATGGCATGTTGAAGAATAAGAATACCTACGAAATCATGACCCCTGAGTCTATTGGCCTAAAAAACCAAGCTCTGAACCTAACCAGCCGCAGCGGTCGCGCTGCCGTGAAGAGCCATATGGATACCATGGGTTACAACGAAGACGAGTACAACCTAGACGCGCTGTATGCGGATTTCTTGAAACTTGCTGATCGCAAAGGCCAAGTGTTCGATTACGACCTAGAAGCCCTAATGCACTTCTCGAACTTGCGTGAAGAAGATGACTTCTACAAATTGAGCTACCTAAGCGTGCAGTCTGGCAGCGTAATGGCTACCACCAGCATCAAAATGCAATGCGGTGATGAAGAAATGTGTGAAGCAGCGGTCGGTAATGGCCCAGTTGATGCGCTATACCAATGTATCTACCGCGTGACAGGCTACGACATCGTTCTGGATAAATTCGACCTAACCGCGAAAGGTGAAGGTGAAGATGGTTTGGGTCAAGCAGACATCATTGCCAACTACAAAGGTCGCAAATACCACGGTACGGGTGTTTCCACCGACATCGTTGAGGCTTCCGGCCAAGCATTATTGCACGTTATTAACAGCATTCATCGTGCAGATAAAATCGAAGAAATGAAGCAGAAAAAGATTGCGACTGTGTAATAACAACCGGGCTACACGGCTCAGGAAAGAACACGCTCGTTGAAATAATTAAGCTCAAAATTAGAAAACTTAAAGGATTAACATGACAGACAAATCGTACAAAATTGCCGTCCTACCCGGTGACGGCATTGGCCCGGAAGTAATGGCGCAGGCACATAAAGTATTGGATGCAATCGAAAAGAAACATGGTATTGCGTTTGAGCGTGACGAGCATGATGTCGGTGGTATCGCGATCGACAATCACGGTTGCCCACTTCCAGAGAGCACAATAAAAGCATGTGAAGAGTCTGATGCAGTCCTATTCGGCTCGGTTGGCGGCCCTAAGTGGGAGCACTTACCACCAAACGACCAACCTGAACGCGGTGCCCTACTGCCGCTACGTAAACACTTCCAACTGTTCTGTAACTTACGTCCAGCGCAAATTCACTCAGGTCTTGAAGCTTTCTCACCGCTACGTGCAGACATCTCGGGTCGCGGCTTTGACATCGTGGTAGTCCGTGAACTGACGGGTGGTATCTACTTCGGCCAACCGAAAGGTCGTGAAGGTGAAGGCGCAACAGAAAAAGCATTTGATACTGAGGTGTACCACCGCTTTGAGATCGAACGTATTGCAAAAATCGCTTTTGAGTCTGCTCGTCTACGTCGCAAGAAAGTGTGCTCTATCGACAAAGCGAACGTTCTACAAAGCTCTATCTTATGGCGTAAAGTAGTCGAAGAAATCGCAAAAGACTACCCAGATGTCGAGTTGTCACACATGTACATTGATAACGCGACTATGCAGCTTATCAAAGACCCTGCTCAGTTCGACGTAATGCTATGTTCAAACATCTTCGGCGACATCATTTCTGATGAATGTGCGATGATCACAGGCTCTATGGGTATGTTGCCATCAGCAAGTCTAAACGAAAGCAAATTCGGTCTGTACGAGCCAGCAGGTGGCAGTGCACCAGATATCGCAGGTAAGAACATCGCTAACCCTGTGGCACAAATCCTGTCTGCGGCACTGATGCTACGTTATAGCCTAGGTGAGGAAACGGCGGCACAAGACATCGAAACGGCAGTTTCAAAAGCGCTATCAGCGGGGGAACTAACGGGTGACCTTGCTGGTGACAACCCAGCACTTTCGACGTCTGAGATGGGCGATAAGATCGCTGAGTACATCTTAAACTCTTAATACAAAACAGATTCATAATAAATACTAAATCCTCGGTCAACCAATGGCTTTCCTCTAAGTCATTGGTGCAATAGCAAGGCAGCAAGTCTATTTATATTAAGGCGTTTAGTTCGCTAAATAACTGGATAAATGGGTGTCGCTAACGCAGTTATTGCGGCAAAGGCGACGAGGAAAGGAAGCAAACAATGGGCAAAACATTATACGAAAAAGTCTACGACGCACACGTTGCCGTCGCAGCAGAAGGGGAAAACCCAATCTTGTACATCGACCGTCACTTGGTACATGAAGTGACGTCTCCGCAAGCATTTGACGGCTTGCGTGAAAAAGGTCGTAAAGTGCGTCAGGTCAGCAAAACTTTTGCCACCATGGACCACAACGTTTCAACAACCACCAAAGACATCAACGCATCCGGTGAGATGGCACGTATCCAGATGGAAACGCTATCGAAAAACTGTGAAGAGTTTGGTGTTACGCTTTACGACATTAACCACAAATACCAAGGTATTGTGCACGTTATGGGCCCAGAGCTTGGTATTACCCTACCGGGAATGACCATTGTTTGTGGTGACTCGCACACGGCTACACACGGTGCGTTCGGTTCTCTCGCTTTTGGTATTGGTACATCTGAAGTTGAGCACGTATTAGCAACTCAAACGCTAAAACAAGCGCGCGCTAAAACGATGAAGATCGAAGTAAAAGGCAAAGTGGCTCCGGGTATCACGGCTAAAGATATCGTGCTAGCCATCATCGGTGAAACCACAGCTGCTGGCGGTACAGGTTACGTAGTTGAATTCTGCGGTGAAGCGATCACAGACCTTTCAATGGAAGGCCGCATGACCGTATGTAACATGGCGATTGAGCTAGGAGCGAAAGCCGGTTTGATTGCACCAGATGAAACCACGTTCGAATACATCAAAGGCCGTAAATTCTCACCTCAAGGTGCGGATTTTGATGCAGCAGTAGAGTACTGGAAGACATTAAAAACTGACGATGATGCTCAGTTTGATGCAGTCGTGACACTAAACGCAGCAGACATTAAACCACAAGTCACTTGGGGTACTAACCCAGGCCAAGTGATCGCGGTAGATCAACCTATCCCAGCACCAGAAAGCTTTGCCGACCCAGTAGAAAAGGCATCGGCAGAAAAAGCATTGGCTTACATGGGCCTAGAGGCAGGCAAGTCATTGTCTGATTACAACGTCGATAAAGTCTTCGTTGGTTCTTGTACTAACTCACGTATCGAAGACATGCGCGCAGCCGCTGAAGTAGCGAAAGGTCGCAAAGTCGCGCCTCACGTTCAAGCGCTGATCGTTCCTGGCTCTGAGCAAGTAAAAGCGCAAGCAGAAGCGGAAGGCTTGGACGTTATCTTTAAAGAAGCGGGCTTTGAGTGGCGCCTACCAGGTTGCTCGATGTGTCTAGCAATGAACAATGACCGTTTGGGCCCACATGAACGTTGTGCGTCTACTTCAAACCGTAACTTTGAAGGCCGCCAAGGTCGTGATGGCCGTACCCACCTAGTGAGCCCTGCGATGGCAGCGGCAGCAGCAATTGCTGGTCACTTTGTAGATATTCGTGAACTAGACTAAGGAGCAAACCAATGTCAGGCTTTAAACAACACACAGGCTTAGTTGCTCCTCTAGATGCAGCGAACGTTGATACTGATGCCATCATTCCAAAGCAGTTCCTACAAAAGGTCTCCCGCCTAGGGTTTGGTAAGCACCTATTCCATGACTGGCGCTTCCTAGACGATGCTGGCGAACAGCCAAATCCAGAGTTCGTGATGAACGCACCTCGCTACCAAGGCGCGTCTATCTTGCTGGCTCGTGAAAACTTCGGCTGTGGCTCATCTCGTGAGCACGCACCGTGGGCACTAGCGGATTACGGCATCAAAGCGATGATCGCACCAAGCTTTGCCGATATTTTTTACGGCAACTCGATCAACAACCAAATGGTGCCAGTTCGTTTGACTGAACAAGAAGTGGATGAAATCTTCCAGTTTGTTGAGGCAAATGAAGGTGCAGAAGTCGAGGTCGACCTAGAAGCGAATGTCGTTCGTGCCAACGGCAAAGAATATGGTTTTGAAATCGATTCGTTCCGTCGTCATTGCTTGCTAAACGGTTTGGACAACATTGGCCTAACCCTTCAACACGAAGATAAGATTGCTGAGTACGAAGCGAATATTCCAAGCTTCTTGCGTTAAGACGCGTTAGTAAATACACAAATCAAGGGCTGGCAATTGTCGGCCCTTTTAATTATTTAGACAACTGATTTTATATCGCTTTGCTTACGGAATGCCGAACGCCTCTGTTGAAATTCGTCATCCTGAACAGCGACGAAGGAGCGTGATTCAGGATCGACTACCAGAGCGCACTGTACAGATTCATACTGTCTTTACTCAAGAGTTTGTGGATATTAGATTCCTGATATCGCTTATGCTCCTCGGAATGACAGCGAATAAAGGCCACTGATTACTGAAAGAAAACAAGCACTAAACTGGTCTACACTATCAACAATATCTCATTCAAAGGTATCTCTATGAAGCGTCTGTTATTGCTGTTGTGTGCTCTGGTTTCTTTCTCGACATTGTCCGCGCCTAAATCCGACTTATGGCCATATTGGAAACAATCGAATCAAGCCAACCAAACCCAAATTTCTCATCAAGAATGGCAACAACTGCTCGATACTTATTTAGTTGAACAAGGCGAGAATACCTTGTTTCGTTATAGCCAAGTCTCCTCTGTCGATAAAACTAAGCTGAAACAATACATCCAGCGTTTGGCAAAACTAGACCCTCTACAATACAACCAAGCAGAGCAATATGCCTATTGGGTAAACCTTTACAACGCCATCACGGTAGATCTTATTTTGGATAACTATCCAGTCGAATCAATCACCAAGCTAGGTGGTTTATTTAGCTTTGGTCCTTGGGAAGACGATGTGGTCGTGGTCAATGGGAAGGATCTAACTTTAAACGATATTGAACATCGAATTTTGCGTCCAATTTGGAATGACCCAAGAACGCATTACGCGGTTAACTGTGCCAGCCTAGGATGCCCTAATCTGCAATCTCAAGCATTCACTGCTGGCAACACGCAAGCTCTACTGGATAGTGCCGCCAAAACATTTATCAACAGCAGCAAAGGCGTATCTATCCAAGGTAACACGGCACAGCTGTCTTCTATTTATGATTGGTTTGCAACGGACTTTGGTGGAGAAAAACAAATCTTCAAACACATCGCAAAGTACGCACCGCAATACAAAAACTTCTCTGGCAAAGTGAAATACGAATACGATTGGGACTTGAATCAAGCCAACTAAACTGGGGGATGTGAGGTCAATTAGCATTAGGGACATAATAGGCCAAAAGCTAAAGACACCGGCAACTCAAAGACTAAGACATGAAAAAAAAGGGCACTGAGTGCCCTTTTTTACATCCAAATGTTTGATAGAAAACGTCCGACTACTTAAAGCCTTTAACCTTCTTAATAAGATCGTAAGCGTTTTGAATCTCTTGAGATTTCTCTTTCGCGACGTTCATCATCTCTGGTGGTAAACCTTTAGCCATCAATTTGTCCGGGTGATGTTCATTCATTAATTTACGGTAAGCACGTTTGACCGTTTTGCCATCCGCATCTGAAGAGACATCAAGGATTTTGTAGGCATCAGCCAACTGATCCGCTTGTGAAGCTTGTTGCCAGCTACCACCTGAAGATTGGCCTTGATGCTGACCATGAAAACCGCCCTGGCTTTGGAAACGAAATGCGGCTTCTTGCATTTGCAAACGACGCTCTAATTGCTCAGAAGAGAAACCCAAACCACGTGCAATCTTGTGTAGTACATTTCGTTCACTCGGGTGGATCGAGCCATCTGCAAAGGCCGCCGAGATTTGCAGCTCTAAGAAAAATTGCAACAAGTCAAAGCGACCAGCTGTCGAAATTTTCACACGAACAAGAACATCTTCTAACGGAAAGTCGCTGTCTTTACCTTCACGAAACGCGTCTTGCGCTGCGCGACGCTGTTCGCCATGCAAATTCATGCGGTCCATCATGGCTGAAGCCAGTTGGATTTCCTCTTTGGTGACTTGGCCTTTCGCTTTTGCCACATGTCCCATTACCGCAAACGCCGCTTTAAAAAACTCTTCTTGGCGCTGAGCTTGACTTGGCCCTTTTCCAAAGCCGCCAGTAGAGAACCCGGCTTGACTCAAGCGACGTGCTTTATCGAATTGATGGCCAATAAATAAGCCAAAGAGTAAACCTAGCGGCCCGCCAAGTAACAAGCCAAAAAAGGCACCCAGAATTTTGCCAAAAATATGCATTATGTGTTCTCTATCAATGAATTTTTATCGACGACGGCGGTCTTATAGTGCCGGATGCAACGATTTCCTTTATGATAATGGAATTAGTTTTATTTCGGCTAGGCCATTTCGCCTGCTTATCTTTGCAGCTATTTTGTCGTCATTATGCCACAGTGAATCAATACGCTGGGATAAATGCGACTATAGTTGATTCATTTGGCTATTACGCTAGGGTACAACAAGCCCTATAGCCATCGAGTAGTAGTGACACAGGAAAGTTCAATTCAATGCAACATTTCTCCCGCACATTTTTAGCGGCCTCTATCAGCACCGCCTTGTTTGTACCCACCACTCAAGCTGAAGCGAATATCCATGATAGTGTGCAGGAAATGCCCGCCACAGATCAATGTTTGGTCGATACAAGTGGCGAGGAGGACGCTCTTAATACCCCAGTAGTGGTAGAAGCTGACACCCTGCAAGCCATCAATGGTGACAAAGCTCAGTACTCAGGTAATGTACAAGTCACCCAAGGCCAGAAGAAAATTACCGCAGATAGCGTAACGCTGCACCAACAAGACAACGTCGTGGTTGCCGAAGGCAACGTGACTTTCAATGACGGCCAAGTCAAAGCTCGATCTGATCGTGTTACTAACGACATTAATCAAGATACGTTTTCACTTGAGAACACCGATTATCAGTTCCTTTGCCAACAAGGCCGAGGCACTGCAGCCTATATCGCTCGCACAGGTCAGTCGGTTTATGAACTCGAAGACGGCTCTATCACATCGTGCCCTCAAGGCGATAATTCATGGCGATTGGTTGCGTCAGGCATCGATGTTGACCAAGATGAAGAGACAGCGACGCTGCACCATCCTCGATTTGAAGTGTTAGATGTGCCTGTTTTCTATGTGCCGTATCTAACCATGCCAATTGGAGATACGCGTAAAACGGGTTTCCTCTTCCCTTCTTTATCGTACGGTTCTAGTGATGGTATGGAAGTCGAGGTGCCATTCTATTGGAACATCGCGCCTCAATATGACATGACACTCACCACGCTCTATATGCAGCAACGTGGTACAAAACTCGATACTGATTTCCGCTACCTAACAGATGGTTGGGGAAATGGGGAAATCAAAGGCGAATACCTCAATAGTGATCGCAAATATCAGGACGAGTCTCGTTGGGGCTACCAAGTTAAACACGACGGTATCATCAATAAACAGTGGATAGTCAAAGTCGATTACTCAAAAGTGAGTGATATTGATTACTTCCTCGATCTCGACTCCGACATTGGTAACCGTGAAGATGGTCAACTGGTTCAAGAAGGTCAAGTACAATATCGTTCTGACTTCTGGGATGCCTCGTTAACCGTTCGTGACTTCCAAATCTTATTGAAAGAAGAGAACCGCCCTTATCGCCTGCTTCCTCAGTTAGACTTGAACTACTACACGCCGTTGTGGGGAGACTACCTTAACTTTGACGTGAAGAGCCAAGTCAGCCGCTTCGATACCAGCGATGCTGCGCGACCAAATGCGACCCGTGTTCACATTGAACCAGGGCTTACATTACCACTCTCAAACTCATGGGCAACGTGGACAACAGAAGCGCGTGTGCTCTCTACGTATTACTCTCAAGACTTAACGGGTTTGACAGATGTAAACTTGCAAAACCAGTTGGATGATGAAGTTTCTCGTGTTATTCCTGAGTTCCGTACGCATGCGCAACTTTACTTAGAGCGAGATACAAGCTGGATCAAGGGCTACACCCAAACACTGGAGCCTCAGCTGCAGTACTTGTACGTACCTGAAGAAGATCAAACCAACATCTACAACTACGATACCACCTTGCTACAAACCGACTACTACGGGCTATTCCGCAGTCGTAAGTACAGTGGCATTGATAAAATCGCCTCGGCGAACCAGTTAAGCTACGGTGCGAGTACTCGCTTCTTTGATGATGACTATAAAGAGCGTCTTAACGTTTCATTTGGTCAGATTTACTACTTCGATAAAAAGACCAAACTGAGCAACAGCCCAAATCTTCCGGATGAGACAACCAATTACTCATCATGGGCAATTGAAGCTGATTTCAACTACAACGATTACTTGTTCTATCACGGTGGAATTCAATACGATATTGATTTGAGCTCCATGCAGTTGGCAAACAGTACCTTGGAATACCAATTCAACGGCGGCTTTATTCAGGGTAACTATCGCTACGTTACGCGTGAATACATCGAAGATACGATCATTCTCGAAAACCTAGACACAATTACTCGTAAAGGTATTTCTCAAGCAGGTATTGTAGCGGCCTACGAGTTCAACCCGAACTGGTCTGCGAGTGGTCAATACTACTACGACCTCAATGAAAATGCGGACCTAGAATGGTTAGCGAGCCTACGTTACCAATCTGACTGTTGGTACATTGGCGTCACTTACTCAAACCAATTGCTTGGTTGGGAAGACCAAGCTATCGGCAGCACCGGGGCATCACCTGAATACGAAAATAACTTCAGCGTTAACTTCGGTATTCAAGGCTTTGCGACCAACCAGCGTGAAGACACTGCTGTCAAAGAACTGGATGGTTCTGACAACGCGATTAAGTACGGCCGCCCATTCTATCTGAACAATTAATCAAAATAGGCGTCTTAAATGAATAAGACGCCTATTCAAAAATACTGACGGAATTTTAAATGAAAATTTGGAAATCAATCTTATTCACGACCCTACTCTCTTGCGGAGCGGTTGCAGCACCAGTAGAGATCGATAAGGTTGCGGTCATCGTGAACGACGGTGTAGTTCTACAAAGCGACATCGAAACAGCGATGAAAACGCTGCAAGCCAACGCACGTCAAAGTGGAAAGAGCTTACCTTCTACCAGCGTATTAAAAGAACAAGTTGTTGAAAAACTTATTATTGACACGTTGCAAGGCCAAGAAGCAGACCGTATTGGTGTGCGTATTGACGACAACCGTTTAAACCAAGCGATTGCAGAGATCGCACGTAATAATGAGCAAACAGTAGAACAACTCGCCGCTTCTGTAGAAAGTGAAGGTTTAAGTTACCCAGAATTCCGCGAACAAATTCGTAAGGAAATCGCCGCATCAGAAGCCCGCAATGCACTGGTTCGTCGCCGTATTAATATCCTTCCAGCAGAGGTCGATAGCCTTGCTGAGCAACTATCACAAGAAACCAATGCGACTGTTCAATACAAAATTGGACACATTCAACTGCGCTTCTCTGACGATAAAGAAAAATCTGCTGTAGAAGCAGAAGCTAAAGCGCTCGCGAAAAAGCTAAACGAAGGTGCAGATTTTACGGAGATGGCCTACACCTACTCTAAAGGTCCTAAAGCTTTACAAGGTGGTGATTGGGGCTGGATGCGTAAAGAAGAGATGCCAACCATCTTTGCTGATCAGATCAAGATGCAAAACAAAGGCAGCATTATTGGTCCATTCCGTAGTGGCGTTGGTTTCCACATCCTAAAAATAGAGGATGTAAAAGGCCTAGAAACGGTTGCGGTAACGGAAGTAAATGCGCGTCATATTTTGATTAAACCAACCGTGATTCTGAGCGACGAAGGGGCGAAGAAGCAACTGAATGAATTTGTACGCCGCATCAAAGCCGGTGAAGCAACGTTCGCTCAATTGGCAACACAATACAGTCAAGATCCTGGCTCGGCAGCACAAGACGGTGAACTAGGTTATCAAACGCCAGATCTTTACGTGCCAGAATTCAAGCACCAAGTAGAAACTCTGCCAGTTGGCTCAATCAGCGAACCGTTCAAAACCGTTCACGGCTGGCATATCGTTGAAGTGTTGGATCGTCGCCAAGTTGACCGTACTGACTCAGCGATGAAGAACAAAGCTTACCGTATTCTATTTAACCGTAAATTTAATGAAGAAGCGGGCGCATGGATGCAAGAGCTACGCGCAAGTGCGTTTGTTGAAATCGTGGATGACAACAATGACAACTAATACAATTCGTAGAATTGTCGTAACCGCAGGGGAACCTGCGGGTATCGGCCCAGACTTAGTGCTTGCCCTATCGAAAGAAGATTGGGCGCACCAAATTGTCGTCTGTGCCGATAAGAATATGCTGACGGAGCGAGCCAAGCAGCTTGGCATCGAAGTCCAACTGTCTGATTACAATCCAGAAGAAGCACCTAAAGCACAAAAAGCGGGCACGCTTATCGTTGACCATATCCAAATATCGGAACCTGCGGTCGCAGGCGAGCTCAATGAAGCGAATGGCCACTATGTACTAAAAACGCTAGAAAGAGCGGCTTTAGGCTGTATGAATGATGAATTTGATGCTATTGTCACCGGCCCTGTTCATAAGGGGGTGATTAATCGCGCAGGTGTTGCATTCAGTGGTCATACTGAATTTTTCGCCGAGAAGTCACAAACGCCGCTAGTCGTAATGATGCTAGCAACGGAAGGACTACGCGTGGCGCTGGTTACAACACATATTCCTTTAGCTTATGTGTCCAAAGCTGTCACCGAAGAGCGATTAGAAAAAATCATCGATATTCTTCATAAAGACCTTGTAGAAAAGTTTGCTATCGCACAACCAAACATCTACGTTTGCGGGCTTAACCCTCATGCTGGCGAAGATGGCTGCTTAGGTCGTGAAGAGATCGAAACCATCACTCCGACACTGGAAAAAATTCGACAAGAAAAAGGTATCAACCTGATCGGCCCTCTGCCGGCTGATACCATTTTCAATGAAAAATATTTAAATGATGCTGATGCTGTTTTAGGCATGTACCATGATCAAGTGTTGCCAGTATTAAAATACAAAGGCTTTGGTCGTTCAGTAAACATTACTCTTGGTCTACCTTTTATTAGAACATCGGTGGACCACGGTACTGCATTAGATCTGGCAGGGACAGGTCAAGCGGATACAGGGAGTTTCCGAACAGCGCTCACGCATGCGATAGATTTGGTAGAGAAGAAACAATGAGAAATGATGTCCATTTAGGACACAAAGCGCGTAAACGTTTTGGTCAAAACTTCCTGAACGATCCATACATTATTGATGGAATCGTATCAGCGATTAACCCAAAACCAGGTCAAAACCTGGTTGAAATCGGTCCTGGTCTTGGAGCAATTACTGAGCCAGTAGGTCGTGAAGTAGATAAGTTCACAGTTATCGAATTAGACCGCGATCTGGCGGAACGCCTACGTACTCACCCTGAACTGGCAGATAAGTTGACCATCCATGAGGGTGACGCTATGCGTTTTGACTTCACTCAACTAGTGAAGCCAAACAACAAGCTGCGCATTTTTGGTAACTTGCCGTACAACATCTCTACACCATTGATGTTCCACCTTTTTGAGTTCCATAAAGACATTCAAGACATGCACTTTATGCTGCAAAAAGAAGTGGTAAACCGCTTAGCCGCCGGCCCTGGCAGCAAAGCTTACGGCCGTTTGACGGTAATGGCTCAGTACTACTGTAAAGTGGTACCAGTACTGGAAGTACCGCCAACGGCATTCGTTCCACCACCGAAAGTGGATTCTGCCGTTGTTCGTTTAGTGCCTTACGAAGAGCTGCCATGCCCGGCGAAAGATCTGCGTTTGCTCGATCGCGTTTGTCGTGAAGGCTTTAACCAACGTCGTAAAACAGTTCGTAACTGCTACAAATCGTTGTTAAGCACAGAAGTACTAGAAGAGCTAGGTGTTAATCCAAGCATGCGTCCAGAGAACCTGACGCTAGAACAATTCGTCGCAATGGCGAACTGGCTTGCGGATAACCCGCAGCACTAAGAACTCAAACAATGAGCCAAACCCTTGTAGGTTTGGCTTATTATTATTGGGATATTACGTTTCTGAGGAGTGCACATGGACGTCATTCTACCTTGCATCAAAATTCAAGTTCACACCAAATACATCGAAGAACAGTCCAACCCAGAGCTACAACGCTACGTTTTCGCTTATATCATCACCATCAAAAACCTTAGCCAACAAACCGTACAGTTAGTGAGCCGCCGCTGGCTAATCACAGACTCGAATGGCAAGCAAATGACGGTTGAAGGTGACGGAGTGGTAGGCCAGCAGCCCTTTATTCCAAGCAATGATGAATACACGTACAGTAGCGGAACCGCGTTAGAAACCCCTGTCGGCGTTATGCAAGGACACTACAAAATGCTGGATGAGAAAGGGCAAGAGTTCATCACCGAAATTGAACCATTTCGCTTGGCTGTTCCAAATGTTTTAAATTAGTAAATTGGAGATTCAGTGGCTACCTATATTGTTGGTGACATCCAAGGCTGTTTTGATGAATTGCAGCGACTACTAGAAAAAGTATCTTTCTCTGCGAAAAAAGACCAACTTTGGCTTGCTGGTGATTTGGTCGCCAGAGGGCCTAAATCATTAGAAACGTTACGCTTTGTGAAGTCACTTGGCGCAAGCGCAATCGTCGTGCTTGGTAATCACGACCTTCACCTTCTTGCAGTGGCTCACGGGATAAAAAAGGTCAAAGACAAAGATAGAACCGCACCTATTTTCACGGCCCCTGACAAAGAGGAACTACTGACATGGCTAGCTCAGCAACCTCTAATGGCCGAGCATGACGAGTTCGTGATGTGTCACGCTGGCATATCACCGCAGTGGAATCTAAAAACAGCGAGAAAGTGTGCCCGTGAAGTTGAGCGCATCATCCAAAGTGAAGAGCTGCCTTGGCTATTAAAAAACATGTACAGCAATCAACCTGATTCCTGGGATGACTCTCTACAGGGTTTGGACCGATACCGTTATATTATCAATGCTTTTACGCGGATGCGCTTTTGTTTCCCTGATGGTCTTTTGGATATGGATTGTAAATTGCCACCGCAACAAGTTTCCGGTAACGAACTTATTCCATGGTTTGATGTGCCTAAACGTATCCACTTAAACAAAGCGGTGCTCTTTGGGCACTGGGCTGCACTACAAGGCTATATGAACAACGAAGTCATCGGGCTAGATACTGGCTGCGTTTGGGGCGGAAGACTGACCATGATCCGTTGGGAAGATAAGAAAATTTTTACTCAGGATGCGTTAAGTTAAACACTGAATAACAGTCGATAATCCATAGTAGGAGGAATACCTGTCACTTAACACCTCCTGTAGGGTCAACGAGCCTTAACGAGACTAGGAATCTAATATCCTCGCGCTGCGAATAGATAGAAATACCTTTGACAACAAAGTACTCGTATAGAGGCTCCTGAATCTCGCTCTTTCGTCGCTTTTCAGGATGACGGTAGGTTGGGATGGCCGCTCGCTGTTATACGAACGGCATTACCGTATTAACTACGCGGTGTTAATCTCGAATTACTTTTCTAACACAGTAAAGCGCATGTTGTAGGCGTTCTTCTCATCGGCTTGATACATTTCTGAGTAAGTTTCCTTAAACTCGTCTCCCCAATCTGGGAACTGAGTATCACCATCAATGGCCGCTTCAATGTGTGTTACATACAGTTTATTGGCCATAGGCAGACAAGTGGTGTAAATCGCACCACCACCAATGATCATCACTTCTTCCACATCACCTGCGACTTCCAGAGCCTGCTCAATCGATGTTACGGTAGTGACGCCTTCGATCTTTAGTGTCTCATCACGGCTAATAACAATATTCAAGCGACCTGGTAAAGGGCGACCAATAGACTCATAGGTTTTGCGTCCCATCACAACCGGTTTTCCCATGGTACAACGCTTAAACCAAGCGAAATCGGCGGGAAGATGCCAAGGCATTTGATTGTCTTTGCCAATGATGCGATTGTCGGCCATAGCGGCAATCATACTAATGATCATGTTAGGTCCTTATACAATTGGTCTGCGGCGATAGAATAACAGCCCTGGAACCGCAAGACCAACAGCTAAACCTGCAATAATAAACATGGCCTTAAGAAAGTTTTCCATACAGGTTGCGACAAGCTCGGGTGAGTAGCCAACATGATTGATTTCTACCATAGCGATCATTGCTTTGTACGCAAACACACCCGGCACCATCGGGATCAAAGCAGCCACAGTAAACACTTTTGGATGCGCGAGAAAACGGTGAGACCAGTACACACCAATCATCCCAACTAACGTCGCAGCAAAAAAGGTTGCCCACTCAATAGGAATGCCAAACTGCATCATCAAGTAGCGGCTACCATGACCAATCGCGCCACCAACAGCGCAATACACTAAAGCTCTTTGTGGTACGTTAAAAACCAATGCAAATCCTACAGCGGGAATCGCCGCAAAAAACATGTCATTCAAAAGGCCAAACATCAATTCAAATAAACTCATTAGATTGCCCACCCCCAAATTCCAGTTACACTCATCGCAGCAACGATCCCCAAACATGTCGCCAACGTTAGTAAACTAGCCATCACAAATCGAGCAATCCCCATATTAATGTGGCCTTTCAACATATCTGCGACAGAGTTAATGAGTGGGAAACCAGGTACAAGCATTAATACTGACGATGCCATTGCTACGGTAGGTAGGTTACCGATTTGGTAAATTTCCGCCTGTGCTGAAATTAAGGTAGTCACAAAAGCGGTCGCAGCAAAGTTCAATAGAGGGTTGAAATGACGATGACCAATTTCTTGGCGAACGATCATGCCACTAGCTGAAGCTAAAAAGGTCATGATGAAGACTCCCCAATCACCACCAGCAAGATGACTGAATGCCGCACAAGACAAGCCAATCATAAACACCACCAACCAGCGGTTATAACGCTCTGGACTGATAGCGTTCAGCTTTTTCTGCGCCATGGTTGAATCGAGCAAACCACGTTCCATCATGATACAGATTCGTTGAATTTGCGTAATAACGCGCATATTGATGCCACGATCAGCGCAGCTTCGGGTGGTGGTGATGCAATGCCCATCCATTACCGTCGTCACAACCAATGCATTAGCTGATAGTGCTACCGCAACTTCATTCACCCCACAAGCAAGGCCAATACGACGCATAATATCGCTCACAAGAGTACTTTCAGCACCATGAGCAAGTAGCATTTGTCCGGCTTGGGCGACAAGACGAGAAATCGATCGTTGAGTAGATACCGCCAACTCTCTAGGCGGTATGGTTTCTAGAGTCATAAATAAGTCTAATTCCTTTTAGGGTGTTACTCATTCATACGCGCGAGGGCCAAACTAACCCTCAAAAAAACACGACGTATCAGTTATTGTGCCGTAAATCACATCACCTAAATATGATTTAGATACAAAAAAAGCCGCAATAGATAATTGCGGCTTAATGAATTATAGGCAAACAGGCATTGTTTGACCGTTCTGATTAGTCACGAACGTAGACAACGTGACCGTCATCTTCTTCATCGTCCCAGTCATCCCAGTCGTCGTCATCTTCAGTGATAACGTCTTTACCCGCCATCGCATCTTTATGGTAATCATCCCACATGAAGTTAACTTTATCTTCTTCAGCCACTTCTTCCTCTTCGCGAGGTAGGTTATCCATAAAGTCAGCCAGTTTGTAACAAAGCTCTTTAGTACCGTTACGATTGATCGCCGAGATCTTAAAGTACTCGTCTTCCCAACCTAGTGCGTCTAAGATTTCTTGGATCTTCTCATTCGCTTCTTCTTCAGGCATTAGATCAACTTTGTTGAACACTAACCAACGCGGCTTACTTGCCAGTTTTTCGCTGTATTGTTCTAGTTCATCAATGATCGTCAATGCATTTTGCACCGGATCGGACTGATCAATTGGCATAATATCGATCATGTGCAGCAACACTCGACAACGCTCTAAGTGCTTCAAGAATCGAATACCAAGGCCAGCGCCATCTGCTGCACCCTCGATCAAACCAGGGATGTCTGCAACAACAAAACTTTTCTCTGGTACGACACTTACGACACCCAAGCTTGGGATCAAAGTCGTGAATGGGTAATCAGCGACTTTCGGTTTTGCTGCTGATACTGCGCGGATAAAGGTTGATTTACCAGCATTAGGTAGACCAAGCATACCCACATCAGCAAGAAGCAATAGCTCAAGGCGAATTTCGCGTACTTCACCCTTTGTACCCAATGTTCTCTGACGAGGCGCGCGGTTTACTGAAGATTTGAAACGCGTGTTACCTAGACCGTGCCAACCGCCTTTTGCGATCATCACTTTCTTACCGTGTTCAGCAACTTCCGCCACGATTTCATTTGTGTGGATATCCACAGCGCGCGTACCCACAGGTACACGAAGAACAATGTCTTTACCACGCTTACCTGTACAGTTACCACCGCGACCGTTTTCACCACGCTCAGCTTCGTAGAAGCGCTGGAAACGGTAATCAATCAGGGTATTTAGGTTTTCATCGGCTTGGATATAAACATCACCACCGTCACCGCCATCACCGCCATCAGGGCCACCTTTAGTGATGAATTTTTCACGCCAGAAACTGACAACGCCACTACCGCCATCACCAGCCTGAACTTTTACTACCGCTTCATCTACGAACTTCATCTTTTACTCCGACTACTTCGTGCGTGGATTAAATCTTACTATGTCATCCGACAATTTTAGCAGATGACAGATCTAAGCTCCCAGATTCAAATCACTTAGGATCTTAGCGAGAAACTTCGATATGTCGACTGCCACAAATAAAAAACCCCGCCGATTCGGCAGGGCTTTTGAATTCAGCTTAAAGCTATTAAGTAATTTGGTTAAAAACCTAATTACTCAGCTTCGATGCTTACAAACTTACGGTTCTTAGGACCTTTCACTTCGAACTTCACTTTACCTTCAGTAAGAGCGAATAGAGTGTGGTCTTTACCGATACCTACGTTGTTACCAGCGTGGAACTTAGTACCACGTTGACGAACGATGATGTTACCTGCAAGTACAGATTCACCACCGAAACGCTTAACACCTAGACGTTTGCTTTCTGAATCGCGGCCGTTACGAGTAGAACCACCAGCTTTTTTGTGTGCCATTGTTAAACTCTCCTAATAGATTAAGCGTTGATACCAGTGATCTTCACTTCAGTGAACCACTGACGGTGACCCTGTTGCTTACGAGAGTGCTTACGACGACGGAACTTAACGATTTTAACTTTATCGCCACGACCGTGTTGTACAACTTCAGCAACAATTTTGCCGCCCTCTACAAGAGGAGCACCAACTTTGATGTCTTCGCCGTTAGCAACAAGAAGAACTTTATCAAATTCTACAGTTGCACCAGTTTCAACGTCTAATTTCTCTAAACGAAGAGTTTGACCTTCGCTTACACGGTGTTGTTTACCACCAGATTGGAAAACAGCGTACATATTTTACTCCGCTTTTTCCGCACAGCCTTTCTTGAGGGTGTGCGCTAAACTAATCATCAATAGGGCGCAGATTCTACAGAATAGATGCTCCTATGACAAGCCATATTTTGAAAAAATTGGCGAAAAGCTAATCGCCAAAGAAAAGTGCGGCAATCATGCCCTTTAGTAATGTATTAATCAACGTTTTTTAGTGTATTATTCGACAATTATATAAATCGAATAAGCCTTGCAGGGTCTAACTTCAGCCGGATATACGATGGATTTTAAAACTATCCAAGCGCTTACTGCCGATGACATGGCAAAAGTGAATGAAACAATTCAAGCCCAACTTAATTCTGATGTCTCTTTAATCAACCAGCTCGGTTTTTATATCGTGAGTGGTGGAGGCAAACGTCTAAGACCGCTTTTAGCGATACTGTCAGCCCGTGCACTTGGTTACCAAGGCAATGGTCATACAATGGCAGCTGCGTTTATTGAGTTCATCCATACAGCGACTTTGCTGCATGATGACGTGGTAGATGAATCAGACATGCGCCGTGGTAAAGCCACTGCGAATGCAGCATTTGGCAATGCGGCTAGCGTATTAGTTGGGGACTTTATCTATACACGCTCATTTCAGATGATGACGGAACTAGGATCCATGAAGATCCTTAAACTAATGAGCAATGCCGTAAACGTGATCGCCGAAGGTGAAGTACAGCAGTTGATGAACTGTAACGACCCTGACACGACAGAAGAAAGCTACATGCAAGTCATCTACTCTAAGACTGCGCGCTTATTTGAATCCGCAACTCAAATCGGTGCAATCTTAAATGATGCTCCTGAGCATGTGGAAATCGCAATGCAAAATTACGGTAAGTATCTAGGCACTGCGTTTCAGCTCATTGATGACGTCATGGATTACACTTCTGATGGCGAAGACATGGGTAAAAATGTGGGTGATGACTTGGCCGAAGGCAAGCCAACTTTACCTCTACTCCATGCTATGCGTAATACCACACCAGAAAACTCAATCATGATTCGTGAAGCGATTGAGAAAGCGAATGGCATGGATCGCTTAGAAGAAATTCTTGCGGTCATGAAAGAAGCAGGCTCTCTGGAATACACAACGCAAAAAGCTCTAGAAGAAGCAGACAAAGCAATCGCAGAACTATCAGTGTTGCCAGAGTCTGAATACAAACAAGCGCTTGTTACTCTGGCTCATGTCGCTGTACAACGCACGAAGTAATCAATAGCTACCCATAACGCAAGGCTTATAGCTAAAAGGAAGAGCATGCTCTTCCTTTTTTACGTTTGATACCTAATGACGACGCCCGAGGCGCTAGTAATATCTGTCACTACCGCCATGCAGTTGTGGATCATCTTCTATTTCATCAAAGCTAACGGCGAGCTGCTGTTCAGTCCCTTGTTTGGACAACAATACCGTCTCTGCTTCATGGTCGACCACTAATATCGTACCGACGCCTTGTTGGCACTCAACAACCATGCCTTTACGGATTCGACTCGCTTCCATCATCTTCTCCTTCACTACGTGGTTTTATTCGACCATTTTTACGAAGTTGAGAAATCAAGGATCAAAAAAGCCGATCAAAATGATCGGCTTTCTTCTTATATAGGCTTTCTAGATTACTTTGCGAATTCAACACCAATGTTGATGTCGCCATTTAGTGTTTCTAGCATACCGTCTAATGCAGACTTTTCGTAATCGCTGAGTTTGCCGTAGCTTAGTACTTCTTCAACGCCTTCTTTACCCAGTTTCACAGGTTGCGCGAAGTACGTCGCGTGTTCGCCGTCGCCTTCAACGTAAGCGCACTCAACTACGCCTTCTTCACCTTGAAGAGCACGAACCAGAGACAGACCAAAGCGACATGCAGCTTGGCCCATTGATAGTGTTGCACTACCACCACCCGCTTTCGCTTCTACAACTTCAGTACCTGCATTTTGAATACGTTTCGTTAATGCTTCTACTTCTTCAGCTGTAAACTCAACACCTTCTACTTGAGACAGTAGAGGTAAGATCGTTACGCCAGAGTGACCACCAATAACTGGCACGCGAACGTCACCTGGATCTTTGTCTTTTAGCTCAGCAACAAACGTTTCTGAACGGATAACATCCAACGTTGTTACACCAAATAGACGACGCTTATCATAAACACCCGCTTTTTTAAGAACTTCAGCAGCAATTGGCACTGTTGTATTTACAGGGTTTGTGATGATACCAACACAAGCTTTCGGACAAACAACCGCAATCTTCTCCGCTAGCGATTTAACGATACCAGCGTTTACATTAAATAGATCCGCACGATCCATACCTGGCTTACGCGCAACACCAGCAGAAATTAGCACAACATCCGCGCCTTCTAGTGCTGGAGTAGGATCTTCACCAGCGTAACCTTTGATAGAAACTGGCGTAGGGATGTGGCTAAGATCAGCGGCCACACCAGGAGTTACTGGAGCAATATCATATAGGGCTAGATCAGAACCAGCAGGAAGACGGTTCTTAAGTAGAAGGGCCAGGGCTTGACCGATGCCACCAGCGGCACCAATAACGGCTACTTTCATGTAGTTCTCCTTGAGAGTATTTCTCTTATAAACGTATTCGTAGGGTAGTTTGTAACCAACTTAAATAAAGCTATCGGAATCACAACTTGATTACAATCAATTAACGCTAGCTTTGCGACCTCGCGCAACTCGCTGTTACCGTGCTACAAATGGGGCTTGGATTATTCTTTTATTCTGTTGAAATGACAAGGAATTCAAGAAAACAGATACAGCCCTACTTCAGCGCGCTAAAGAATTCTATGTGGTATATAGTTTACAGTGACGCATCTAACATAATCCTGGGACTCTTTGGCACCGCCTGAATATATATGCGAGAATATGCAAAATTGCTGACCCGTAATAAGAGATTTGTAATGACTATGCGCAATTCAGAAAAACAAGACAACTTAGTTCGCGCCTTTAAAGCCCTGTTAAAAGAAGAAAGCTTTGGCTCACAGGGCGAGATTGTTGACGCACTCAAACAGCAAGGGTTTGAGAGTATCAACCAATCTAAAGTCTCACGTATGCTGACTAAATTTGGCGCCGTCCGTACGCGCAATGCAAAAATGGAAATGGTTTACTGTCTTCCTGCTGAGCTAGGTGTCCCAACAGTCAGCAGCTCTCTGCGTGAACTGGTACTAGACATCGATCGTAACGCAGCGTTAGTGGTAATTCACACCGGCCCAGGTGCAGCACAGTTGATTGCTCGCTTGCTTGATTCACTCGGTAAATCCGAAGGTATTCTTGGCGTTGTCGCGGGTGACGATACCATTTTCATTACGCCAACCATGGCAATTACGACTGAGCAACTCTTCAAATCAGTGTGCGAGCTGTTCGAATATACTGGTTAAGTTCTATAAAGCTTCAATCAGCTAACTCATTGTGGGTTATAAAAGAAGTCTCATTTTGTAGCCCATAATTTATGTAAATTTTTTGCTTACTCCGCTCATTCTTTAACCACCCATTTTGTGATTAACATCACGCAATTGATCTTTTTCATTTCAGTCACTAAACGTTAATTAAGTAATTGTTATAAAAAGAATTAAATCACAAATTGAATCCTATCTCCTAATACAAAATTCAGACTTATCAACTATAACATTTAACAATTGGATAATTTTCTGCCAATTTTTTGTTATGATTCGCTCGCTTTTTCAAACGATTGGATTGAAAAAGGTGCCGTTTCCAAATAGGAAACTCCAGAAGTGATTTATGGTTATTTCCGGGTAAATAATGAATATAAGGAAGGGAAATTCATGGCATTTAACAAACTTCTCAAAGTAGGCGCTATCGCTGCAGCCGTAATGGGCGCAGGCGCAGTTAACGCTCAAGAGTTTATTACCATCGGTACTGGCTCTGTGACAGGTGTTTACTACCCAACTGGTGGTGCTATCTGTAAGTTGGTAAATAAAGGTCGTAAAGACCACAACATCCGTTGTTCAGTAGAATCGACTGGTGGCTCAATTTACAACGTTAACACTATCCGTGCAGGCGAATTAGATTTTGGTATCGTGCAATCGGATTGGCAGTACCACGGCTACAACGGTACGAGCAAGTTTGAAGAACAAGGCCCGTACAAGAAGCTACGCGCAATGTTCTCTCTTCACACAGAACCTTTCAACATCATTGCGCGTGCAGATTCAGGTATTGAAAACGTTCAAGACCTAGCAGGTAAGCGTGTCAACATCGGTAACCCAGGCTCTGGTGACCGTGCAACGATGGGCGTTGTCATGGAAGCGATGGGTTGGACAAACGACAGCTTCAAATTGGCGTCTGAGCTAAAAGGCTCTGAACGCTCTCAGGCACTTTGTGATAACAAAATTGACGCCTTCATTTACATGGTCGGCCACCCGAACGGTTCAATCAAAGAAGCAACCACATCATGTGATGCGAAGCTAGTTTCAGCAACAGGCCCTAAAATCGATAAAATTGTTGCCGACAACCCATACTACGCCTTTAGCTCAGTACCGGCTGGTATGTACCGCGGTACAGACAAAGACGTAAACAGCTTTGGTGTTGCAGCAACAATGGTAACGACCTCTGATGTTTCAGACGATGTCGCTTACAACGTGGCAAAAGCTGTGTTTGAAAACTTTGATACCTTCAAACGTCTACACCCTGCATTCGCAAACTTGAAGAAAGAAGACATGGTGAAAGCTGGTCTTTCTGTTCCTCTTCACCCAGGTGCAGAAAAATACTACAAAGAAATGGGTCTAATTAAGTAATTTCCTCAGACTCTACATACAGGCAGGAAAGAATATTTTCTGCCTGTTTGAGCATACAGGTTGTAGCACGTTCTAACTGTATGCTTCATTCGCCAGTTTTCTTCTGAAAACTGCGAGCTCATACCCAAGAAAACTTAAACGCCGCCTAACAGAGTATCCAACAATCAACACTTTGAGTTCAGGCAGCAAAATACTCGAAAGCAAACTTCGCTCCATTCACTACACTGATAGAGGCGAAGTGTGGTTCTCGATAAAAATCAGACAGGACCATCAATAATAAGGAAAAAGTACATGGCGACGAATCAAGCTCCGTCACAAGATGTGCAAGAAATGGTGGCTCAGGCAGACACAGGTGCACGTAGCCCTTCGGGAATGCAAGGACGAATCCTTTGGTTTGTTCCTCTGTGTTGGTCACTATTTCAATTATGGTACGCATCCCCGTTACCATTTATTTTCAATTTTGGCGTACTGAACGACACGGAAGCGCGATCTATCCACCTTACTTTCGCGATCTTTTTGGCTTTCACTGCTTATCCAGCGATGAAGAATTCTCCTCACGATCATATCCCTCTTGTTGATTGGATACTCGCGTTGGCTGGCAGCTTTTCAGCAGCCTATATATACCTTTTTTATACCGAGCTAGCAGGACGCTCAGGCGCACCGACAACAGTTGATATCGTTGTTGCTGTTATCGGTATGCTCCTCCTTTTAGAAGCAACACGCCGAGCACTTGGTCCACCATTAATGGTCGTGGCTGCTGTTTTCCTTACTTACACCTTTGCAGGCCCTTACATGCCTGACGTTATCGCGCACAAAGGGGCAAGCTTGAACAAGGCCATGTCTCACTTGTGGCTAACAACTGAAGGCGTATTTGGAGTTGCGCTAGGTGTTTCTACCTCTTTTGTCTTCTTGTTTGTATTGTTTGGAGCAATGCTGGAACGCGCTGGTGCTGGTGCTTACTTCATTAAAGTTGCCTTCTCGTTACTTGGCCATATGAAAGGTGGTCCAGCTAAAGCGGCCGTTGTTGCATCAGGTTTATCTGGTCTGGTTTCTGGTTCTTCAATCGCAAACGTAGTAACAACTGGCACCTTTACGATTCCACTGATGAAGCGTGTTGGCTTTCCCGGCACAAAAGCGGGTGCGGTAGAGGTAGCGGCTTCAACCAATGGTCAGTTAACACCGCCAATCATGGGTGCAGCAGCATTTTTGATGGTGGAATACGTCGGTATCTCCTACGTTGAGGTGATTAAAGCCGCCCTACTTCCAGCGCTAATCTCTTATATTGCTTTAATGTACATTGTTCACCTTGAAGCGTGTAAAGCAGGCATGACAGGGCTTCCTCGTCGCCACAACCCAACACTAGTACAAAGTCTGCTGTCCTTTACTGGCACAATCTTAGGATTGTGTGTGATCAGCGCATTGGTTTACTACGGAGTGGGTTGGACAAAGGACGTCTTTGGTGATGCCGCGACACCAATTGTTACCGTCGCACTATTAATCGCGTACGTTGGGTTGGTGAAAGTCTCAGCAAATCACGTGCAAGATGGCGCAATTGAGATTGATGCAGAATTAACAGAAGTACCTGATCCTGGCCCAACCGTTAAGTCAGGCTTGCACTACCTACTCCCTATCGTCGTATTGGTTTGGTGTTTGACTGTCGAACGTTTCTCACCTGGTCTTTCGGCATTCTGGGCAACGGTGTTCATGATTTTCATTTTGCTTACTCAACGTCCGTTGATTGCACTGCTGTCAAAGCAAGGTGATATGCTTCAGCAAACCAAAGATGGCTTTGTCGATCTTGCCGAGAGCTTAGTTTCTGGTGCGCGCAATATGATCGGTATCGGCGTTGCAACCGCGGCAGCGGGCACCGTTGTTGGTGTTGTTACACTAACGGGTATCGGCCTAGTGATGACCGACTTCGTCGAGTTTATCTCTGGTGGCAGTATCATTCTTATGCTGCTGTTTACCGCCATCATTAGCTTGGTTCTGGGGATGGGTCTGCCAACAACGGCGAACTACATCGTGGTCTCTACGCTAATGGCGCCGGTCATTGTTACGCTCGGCGCAGCGCATGGCTTGATTATTCCGTTGATAGCGGTGCACTTGTTCGTTTTCTACTTTGGTATTTTGGCCGACGATACCCCACCTGTAGGTCTTGCGGCTTTTGCAGCAGCCGCAATTGCGAAATCAGATCCAATTCGTACCGGTATCCAAGGTTTTACTTACGATATTCGAACCGCTATTTTGCCGTTCATGTTTGTGTTCAATACCCAGCTATTGTTAATGGGGATCGACTCTTGGTGGCATTTGGCGCTCACGGTCATCTCATCGATCATTGCAATGCTGATATTCTCTGCGGCAACTCAAGGGTGGTGGTTCACGCGTAACAAGTGGTGGGAAACAGTCCTATTATTAGTACTGACGTTTTCGTTTTTCCGTCCAGGTTTTTGGTGGGACATGCTGTACCCAGCGAAAGTTCTTTCTCCTGGCGTTGAGGTAGCTCAAATCACGGAAACACTAAATGTAGGAGAATCATTGGAGTTACGTGTTGCCGGTGAAAACCTTGAGGGCGACTACATTGAGAAAACGGTTCGTCTTCCATTCGAAGACAGTGCGACAACAGCAGACGCACGTATTTCATCTATGGGTCTAATGCTGACCGAAAGTGACAACAAAATGATTGTCGATATGGTTGAATTTGGTAGTCCAGCAGAGTCCGCAGGTATCGACTTTGATTGGGAAATCAAGTGGGTTATCCAGGATGCAGACCGTCCGATGAAAGAGTGGGTGTTTGTACCATGCTTAATGATTTTGCTGGTGCTTGCAATGAACCAAAAACGTCGTGCTCGTAAGGAACAATTGAGCGCATAACCGATTTGGCCCCGAGGATAAAGGGGCCTTAATGAGAGACATTGAATGTACAAACAAATTCTTGTTCCGGTTGATCTAAATGACCAAGGCTTTTCAGACCGAGCGGTTGAACTAGCGGTTTGGCAGGCAAAGCAAGCAAATGCTCAAATCCATCTTCTGACGGTACTACCTGGTATTCACATGTCGATGGTTGCCACATACTTTCCGAAAGATGCTGCGGCCAAAATGAAGCAAGACGTGAAGCAGCAACTAAAAACTTTCGCTAATGAGCATATTGCTGAAGATGTGGTTTACCAAGTGCATGTTGCTGAAGGCAAGGCCTACGCGACCATTCTTGATTATGCAGAACGTTTAGGCGCAGATCTCATCATTATGCCAAGTCACAAGCGCTCTAAAATCAATAAAGTAATGCTTGGCTCTGTCGCGAGTAAGGTTGTGGAATATTCTCCAATCAATGTGATGGTCGTAAAACCGCAAGGCTAAGTAAATACAGAAACGAAAAAGGACGCTAACATTAGCGTCCTTTTTATATTAAACAAGTAAGGGTTATGCCATCACTGGGTAATCGGTATAACCTTCTGCTCCACCCAAATAAAAGTGTTCTGGTTTCGCCTCATTAAGAGGTGCATTTTTCTTAAATCGCTCAACTAAATCTGGGTTTGCGATAAAGGGAACGCCAAATGCGACCACATCAACTTTGTTTTCTGCAATTGCTGTTGCCGCTTCTTGTGCACTGTAGCCCACGTTCGCCATTAAGTGACCTTTATAGTTTTCGCGTGCTGGCTTGAGAACATCTGCTTTTTGTACGCCTTTCAGATCCGCACGCATCACGTGCCAATAAGCAAGATCGAAAGAATTAAGTTGCTCTGCTAAGTAACGCATCAAGCCAACTGGATCACTGTCTTTCATGTCATTAAATCCATTTAGCGGAGATGTGCGCAGACCGACTCTTCCAGGTCCCCACACCTCAACGACTTCTTTCACTATCTCAAGTAAAAATCGAGCACGATTTTCAACCGAGCCACCGTATTCATCGGTACGTAAATTTGAGCCGTCACGAAGGAAGTTATCAATAAGATAACCATTGGCGCCATGTATCTCGACCCCATCAAAGCCGGCTTTCTTGGCGTTTTCTGCACCTTGTTTAAACGCCGCAACAATGGAAGCTATCTCATCCACTTCGAGTGCTCGTGGTACCGTATATGCTTGCTTACCCGAAGGGGTATGGACTAATTCATCACGAATGGCCAATGCGCTCGCCGCTACAGGTGTTTTTCCTTCATTCAGATCAGGATGACAAGCTCGTCCCGCATGCCAAATTTGCAGTACAATCTTACCGCCTCTCTCATGAACCGCATCCGTTACCTTTTTCCAAGCTGCGATTTGCTCTTCGCTGTAAATGCCCGGCTCTGCCATGAAAGCAGACGTACCTTCCATCACCATGGTGCATTCAGCAATGATAAGTCCGGCACTCGCACGTTGAGCGTAGTATTCAACCATAAGGTCATTAGGAATATGGTCCGCACCAGCACGAGCTCGCGTTAAAGGCGCCATAATGGCACGGTTATCTAATGCTAATTGACCGAGTTCGATAGGAGAAAATAAGTCTACAGAGTTGGACATGGTGTTTACCTCAAATGACAATAACTTGATGGCTAAGGATGAGGTGCCAGACTATAATCAGATTAATATTGAAACAATATGGATAATTGAAAGTGATTGTTCGCAATTTAGAAACAATTGACTTTAGAACGCTTTCTATCTTTGTCACAAGCTGTCGACTACTGAGCTTAACCAAGTGCGCGCTGGAGTTAAACCTACCAAAATCTACTGTTAGTAAAGCCATAACCAAACTCGAACAACACTTTGAAGCCAAACTGCTAGAGCGCACAACCCGAAAGTTAGTGATCACCGAAGCTGGCCAAATGGTTTTAGAGCGTGCTGCAAGCTTAGTTGAGGAATTCCACTCAATTGGCCATGACGTACAGGAGATGGAACAACAGATCCAAGGCCGGCTGCGTATTTCCGCGCCACCAGCGTTGGATGCGTATATGGCGGAACACATCTTTTTGCCATTTTTAAAACAATGGCCAAAAGTACAAATTGCGTTAGAAGCATCGAACGATTTTGTTGATCTGTTTTCACACGGCTTTGATATGGCAATTCGAGTCGGTCAGATAGTTGATGATCGATTGATCGCAAAAAAATTAGGCTATACCACTCGAGTCCTGGCTGCTAGCCCTGAGTATTTAGCTGAGTTCGGCGTACCTGAAACGCCAGAAGATCTGACAAAACACAACTGTTTGAGGTATCAATATGTTTCAGAAATAGGGCCTTGGACGCTGATCTCACACGATAATACCGTCAATGTTTCAATAACCAGTAACTTCTCAAGTACAACTGTAGAAGCAATATTGAAAGGCGCACTTAAAGGACTAGGCATCGCTAACTTACCTGTGCAGAACATGACGCAAGAGCTAGAAAGTGGCACCTTAGTCAGAGTGTTACCGCAATGGCACACGGTACCAATGCCTATTTATTTAGTGTATCGTCCCGGAGCAAACCGCCCACGGCGTGTACAAGCAATGATTGACCATATCATGAGCTTAAGATCTCAATTTGAATTTGGCCCTCGGCATGGTTTGTGTTGCGGAGAAGCATAACCTAGCAACTATCAGGCACTAGCATGCTGCTCGGATAAATGCCGCAAGCTTCTCACTAGCATGCTGTTCACTCAATGCAGACATATCACCCGCGGCTTCCACTTTACCATCTGCCACAAACACAAAGTGGCTGGCAATCGCTTTGGCATCGCTTAAATGGTGCGTGACCATCAATACGGTTATTCCCCGCTCTGCTGCGAGTTTTTTTACCAAGCTCAGCATCTCTTCACGCAACACCGGATCAAGCGCCGAGAACGGCTCATCCAATAGCCACATGGGATGAGGCTGAACAAAACAACGCGCTAAGGCAACACGTTGACGCTGGCCACCAGAAAGATGCTCTGGCAAACGGTCGAGGTACTCTGCAACACCAACTTGCTGCGCGGCTTGTTCAATCTGACGATTTTGGTCCACCGTAAGCTTTAGCCCTGGGTGTAAGCCCAAACCGATGTTGTCACGCACCGATAAGTGAGCAAACAAATTGTGCTCTTGGAACAACATAGAGAACGGACGCAGATAAGGCTCTTTACGCACAATGGACTCACCATCAACACAAATATCACCACGGTCAGGATGGATGAATCCTGCCACCAACGCCAGCAAGGTTGACTTCCCTGCCCCACTTGGTCCCATCAGCGACACAATCTGTCCTTGCTCAATCGTTAAGTCAAAACGAAACAGTTCACGTTGGTAGGTGTACTGCACATCATCCAACACTAACATTACGCTCTCTCCTTCGTTTTCAATACTTTCTCAATCAAGGCAAAACAGCCCACACTCAACAACAATAGGGTCACCGATACCACCGCAGCTGCGTCCATCTGATAGCTGCCAAGCAGCTGGAATAAATACAGAGGTAAAGTGCGGAACTCTTGTCCGCCAAACAACGCAATAGCACTTAAATCGCCAATCGCAAACATAAAGCTGATCGCAAACGCATGTGCAAACGGCTTGCGTAGCGCCTGCCACTCCACCACTTTAAACCGTTGCCAGCCACGCATGCCTAAGCTGGCACATACATACTGATACTGTTGTTCAATGTGCAGCATTGGCTGCGCTAGCGTTTTGATCACGTAAGGCAAAGCCATCAAACCGTTCACCAAAATCACGACAAAAAATGCCAAGCTAAAAACATCGGTAAATGCGCGCAGTAGTAAGAATAAACCGGTGCTAATCACCAGACCTGGAGTCACCAAAATAACGGTGCCGATTAACTCAATCTGATCGGCTCGCGTGTTTTTGTACTGCAACCGCCAACGGCGACTGGTCAATAGTATGGACACCCCTGCAGCGACCGCAAGCGCGCTAGCGACACAGGCGACTTTGAGGGAGTTCAATAGCGCAGACCAAAAACGCTCATCGGTTAATACTGTCCAAACTTGTTGGTTGATGCCACTCAGTAACACCATCAATAACGGCGGTATTACCAGTAAAAAGGCACCTATGATCCAAAAGCTATCCCAAGCTTTTGACCACCCATGATCCTTCGTTAAATATTGCTGTACCGATGTGCTTCCAGCACTGATAGAAACAGGCCTTGTTAACTTCTGCACTCCAATAGCAAGCAGTCCACATAACAGCATCTGCCACAGCGCCAATAACGCCCCAGCTTGTAAATCAAAATCAAACTTAATCGCTTGGTAAATGGCCAATTCAATGGTGGTGGATTTTGGCCCGCCCCCCAACGCCATTACAGTGGCAAAACTGGTAAAGCACAACATAAACACCAACCCACAAACGTGGGGAAGCTGCTGCCTTAAACGCGGCCATTCTACCCAGCGAAACTTATCCCAATGGCTCATCCCAAGATGCGCGCAAAGCTTATGCTGCTCGGCAGGAATAGACTCCAAGGCTTGCAGAAGCAATCGTGCCGCGTAAGGTAAATTAAAGAACACATGGGCGAGTAAAATGCCGTTCAAACCGTAAATAGAGAATGGCAGTTTAGTGTCGAAACTTTGCAACCACTGCGCCAACAAACCACTGTTGCCATAAATCGCTAACAGCCCAAAAACACCAACCAAAACCGGCAAAACCAGTGTCGATGCAAACAGCTTAAGCAGTAATGATTTACCAATAAATTGGCGACGCGAAAGTGCGTGCGCTACTGGAATGGCAAAGCCAACACTGAGCAATGTGGAAAGAAACGCTTGGTAGAAACTGAACTTGGTGACATGTTGATAGTACGGGTCGCCCCATACCACAGACACATCAAGTGAAGGGGCTTGAACAATCAAAGCACCTAGGGCAGAAATAACAAAGGTCGCGATGATCATCGCGACCCCTAAACCTATTTTTGGAACAGAATTCAAAGGTAAAACCTATCTCATTCAGATGAGGATGGAAACGTCAGCTAAAACGTCAATGCGCTTTGCCATTCGCGAATCCAAGACTTACGCATTTTTGCCACTTCATCAGCACTAAAGCTCAACGACTTGCTTGGAACACTCAAAGTTTCAAAACCTTTAGGTAACTCAACGTCAGTGACTGGGTACATCCAGTTACCCGTTGGCATCGCCGATTGGAACTCATCACTTAAAATGAAACTCATAAATTGATCAGCAAGTTCTGAATTTTTTGCCCCTTTCACTTTAGCGGCTACTTCAACTTGCATGTAGTGGCCTTCAGCAAAATTCGCCGTAGCAAACTTCGAATCGTTTTCCGCAATTAAGTGGTACGCAGGTGAAGTGGTGTAAGAAAGCACTAAATCGGACTCACCATTGAGGAACATAGAATACGCCTCAGACCAACCTTTCGTGACCGTTACGGTTTTGCTCGCTAGCTTCTGCCACGCTTGCGTCACATCGTCGCCATAAATAGATTTCATCCATAGCATTAAGCCTTGGCCCGGCGTTGAAGTCCGCGGATCTTGGTAAATCACTTTCAGATCGTCGCGCGTTTCCACCAGCTCTTTCATGCTTTTCGGCGGATTAGCCAGTTTCTCTTTGTTGTACACAAACGCGAAGTAGCCGTAATCGTACGGTACAAACGTCGTGTCACTCCAACCGTTTGGTAACACTGTGTTAGCCGTATCCACATTGTGCTCGGCAAGCAGATCGGTTTTCTTCGCTTCTGCCATCAGATTGTTATCCAAACCTAATACGATGTCCGCTTTGCTATTACCGCCTTCAAGACGAAGACGATTCAGAATCGACACACCATCGTCCAACGCTACGAAGTTAACGTCACAGCCACATTTTACTTCAAAAGCTTGCTCGATTTTAGGACCCGGGCCCCAATCTGCGGCAAAAGAGTCGTAGGTATAGATGGTTAATGTGTTTTCAGCGGCAAACGCTGAAGTAGAGGTGATTGCAGCTAAGGCAATCAGATTTAGAGTGGGTTTCACTGCTCGCTCTCCATGAGTATTTCAGAGAAATAAGTTGAGCGGCACAGGGTTTGAGGCGGCTATTAAGGACTTCCAATATCCAGACTCAATTCCTACGCCAGCATTATCTGGTTCAGGTAATACGGGTCCCTAGTTAAACACTTAGGTCTCAGCGCCCCAATGCATTGATTGACTCAATGCTAAATGGGTTTGCTCCCCGATGAGTTGGATGGATTGTAAAGGTATTTGAGTGGTTACACAATCAGCTCACGAGCGCTGGTCATAACCCCAACGAGGCACCAAACCTTGCTCAATACCTAAGTGGTCGAGAATTCTCGCCACCATAAAATCCACTAAGTCTTCAATGCTCTTTGGCTGATGATAGAAGCCCGGAGCCGCTGGCATGATGGTGACGCCCATTTGCGACAGTTTGTGCATGTTCTCGAGATGTAGCGTTGAAAATGGTGTTTCGCGAACCACGAGCAACAGCTGCCCGCGCTCTTTCATTACTACATCAGCGGCCCGTTCGATCAAGTTGTCCGACATACCGTGTGCTATGGCCGCAACGCTTCCCGCAGAGCATGGGCAAACCACCATTTGCTTGGGTGCAGCAGAACCAGACGCAACCGGCGAGAACCAATCGTCTTTACCGCAAACGGTGATGTTATTTGGATTGCAGTTCAGGTGCTCTACTAATGCTTGCTGCGCCGCTTCTGGGCCACTTGGTAGCTTAAGATTATGCTCGGTTGCCATCACAACACGAGCCGCCGAAGAAATCAGAACGTAGACATGATAATCCGCCGCAACCAAGCATTCTAAAAGACGAAGGCCGTAGGGAGCACCAGAAGCCCCCGTTAATGCCAACGTGATGGCTTTTTTATGAGAGGGTTGTGTTTTGTTTTGCATATCAATCAGGCTTTTTGTTTTAACTGCTCAAGAAGTTTTCCGTGAATACCACCAAAGCCACCGTTGCTCATGACTAGAATTTGGTCACCTGGTCGCGCACGTTCGACGATCTTGGCTACAAAGTTATCTATATCGGCATCGACAAACGCTGGCTGCTTGCATTGATCAGCAATGTCTTGCACAGACCACTCGATATTATCTGGATGGAACAAGAAGACTTCATCTGCACTGTGTAGTGACTCTGCAAGTGTGTTTTTGTGTACGCCACGCTTCATGGTGGCAGAACGCGGCTCTAACACAGCTAGGATGCGTTTTTCACCTACCTTGTTACGCAAACCACCGACAGTAAGTTCAATTGCCGTTGGGTGATGCGCAAAATCATCGTAAACCGTCACACCTTGTTCTTCACCTTTCAGCTCTAAACGGCGCTTGGTATTGATGAAACGCCCTAATGCTTGGCAAGCAAGATCCGGAGTGACTCCAACATGTCGTGCAGCAGCGATTGCCATCAGCGCATTATCCACATTGTGGTCACCCACCAAATTCCATTCGACGGTACCAACCTTCTCGCCTTGCAACGCAACGTCAAATTTTGAGCCATCAAGCACTAATTTGTGCGCTTGCCAGTCACCATTCTCACCAGAGAACTGTTTTTCAGTCCAGCAGCCACGCTCTAATACATCCGCTAACGCCTGATCTTTTCTCGGCGCTAAGATCAATCCATTGCCCGGTACAGTTCGCACTAAATGATGGAATTGGCGCTTGATCGCTTCTAGATCATCGAAGATATCAGCATGATCAAACTCAAGATTGTTCATGATTAAAGTGCGAGGATGGTAATGCACAAACTTAGAACGCTTATCGAAAAAAGCACTGTCATATTCGTCCGCTTCAACGACAAAAAACATACTTTCACCCAAACGAGCAGACACTCCGAAGTTACCGAGTACCCCACCGACTAAGAAACCCGGTTGATAACCACAATCTTCAAGTATCCAAGCAAGCATGCTCGATGTGGTCGTTTTCCCATGTGTACCCGATACCGCCAATACCCACCGATCATGCAGCAAAAACTCGTTGAGCCACTGCGGGCCAGAGGTGTAACGCATGTTAGTGTTGAGCACATGCTCGACACACGGGTTGCCACGGCTCATCGCATTACCAATCACCACAAGATCTGGTTGAGGGTCGAGTTGAGACGGGTCAAAGCCTTCAATAATTTCAATACCTTGAGACTCAAGCAGTGTGCTCATTGGCGGATAAACGTTGGCATCAGAACCAGTGACTTTATGTCCTAATTGGCGCGCTAGAATCGCTGCGCCGCCCATAAATGTGCCACAGATACCCAAGATATGAATGTGCATAAACTAAACCTTGTAATGCGTTTTTTAATGCTTTCATTATCGCGATTACCGCCTGAAAAGCGAGTGACTTTAGCCTTCTTCTTGCAGTCCCTTTCACAAATATGACAAGGTTGAACACAGACTGTACAACCTCTTGCTTACTGATGAATCCCTCAAACAAGTCTACAAATAAATTGAGATCTCAAACAGTTACTTCATTACCATTAAAAAGATCTGCGACTTAAACTTACATCCAGCGCAATCGTTTAACATCCATAAAGAGATGCTCACTTGCGCACTACCCCCAATGAAATGAAAATGTAAGGATTAACCATGTCAGGACTGCGCACCCTAGGCGAGTTCATTGTCGAAAAACAAGCGGATTTCCCCCACGCTAGCGGTGATCTATCATCCCTTTTAGCCTCCATTCGTTTAGCTGCAAAAATCGTTAACCGCGAAATCAACGCAGCGGGTCTCGGTGATATCACTGGTGCTGTAGGCACGGAAAATGTCCAAGGTGAAGATCAGCAAAAGCTCGATGTTTACGCGAACGATAAGTTCAAAGCCGCGCTTGAAGCTCGTGATCAAGTGTGTGGCGTTGCCAGTGAAGAAGAAGACGAAGCAGTTGCGTTCAATAAAGAACTCAACCAAAACGCCAAATATGTAGTACTGATGGACCCACTTGATGGTTCTTCTAACATCGATGTGAACGTCTCTGTTGGTACTATCTTCTCGATTTACCGTCGTGTTTCTCCAATCGGTACTCCACCAACTGAAGAAGACTTCCTACAACCTGGTCACAAACAAGTGGCTGCGGGCTACGTAATTTACGGCTCCTCCACCATGTTGGTATACACAACTGGTAACGGCGTAAACGGCTTTACTTACGACCCATCTATCGGCAGCTTCTGTCTTTCTCATGAAAACATGATGATTCCTGATGATGGTAAGATCTACTCCATCAACGAAGGTAATTACATTCGTTTCCCTCAAGGGGTGAAGAAGTACATCAAGTACTGCCAAGAAAACGTGCCAGAAGACGGTCGCCCATACACTTCTCGCTACATTGGCTCGCTGGTTGCTGATTTCCACCGCAACCTACTGAAAGGTGGTATCTACCTTTACCCAAGCACACAAAGCCACCCACAAGGCAAGCTACGCCTGCTTTACGAATGTAACCCTATGGCATTCCTCATTGAGCAAGCTGGCGGCATTGCATCGGACGGCGTGAATCGCATTATGGACATCAAGCCTACTGAGTTGCACCAGCGTGTACCTTTCTTTGTGGGTTCGAAGAACATGGTTCGCAAAGTTGAAGAGTTCCTTGAACTGCACCGCGACGAAGAATAATTTCAGACCTTTGTCCAACGCGGCAGGTGTTTACCTGCCGCGTTTTTGTCGCTAAAGTGAAACGCGAATTTATCATCAGATGAAGCCGCTTTTGTGTGACTCATCGTTAATGAAAAGGAATATTCTAATGAGCTTAAACCATGTACCAGCAGGCAAGTCGCTGCCTGAAGATATCTATGTCGTGATCGAAATTCCTGCAAATGCAGATCCAATCAAGTACGAAGTAGATAAAGGCTCTGGTGCTGTATTTGTCGACCGTTTCATGTCTGCACCAATGTTCTACCCATGCAACTATGGCTACGTGAACAATACCCTGTCTCTTGATGGCGACCCAGTCGACGTATTGGTACCAACACCATACCCACTCATGCCAGGTTCAGTCATTCGCTGCCGTCCTGTTGGCGTTTTGAAGATGACAGATGAATCGGGTGAAGATGCAAAAGTGTTTGCGGTTCCCCACTCAAAAATCTCGAAAGAGTACGATCACATCCAAGATGTGGACGATATCCCAGAACTACTGAAAGCGCAGATCACGCAATTCTTTGAGCGTTACAAAGAGCTTGAAGCAGGCAAATGGGTGAAAGTGGATGGTTGGGCAGATGTTGCTGCCGCCAAAGCTGAAATCCAAGAATCTTACGAACGAGCTCAGAAAAAATAAGCATCACTGCTGATACAAAATTAAAAAGAGCTGCTCTAGGGCAGCTCTTTTGCTTTCATCTTACCTGTGTCAACTAGATAGGTGCGCCTGCTGAAGACATTCGTCCAGCGTCGTAGTCATGTTGAAAGAAGGGGTCAACATCATCACAAATGCCAAAATACGGCCGCCCGATAACACCGAGCATATAAGCACTTTGCTCACAATACTCTTGTTTGCCTTGCTGGTAACCCGCTTGATAAGCCATTATCAGTTCTGGCGTCGCATGGTTAACATCATCCAGCTTCGCAATTCGCTCCTCAGATAACTCCCGTAATCCATCTAAAGCTGACTGCTTACCAAACACTTGCCAATCGGTCACATTATTCGAAGTCGGTAGTGTTGTTTGTGCGCATGCAGCAAGAAGCAACGCCATTACTCCAATTACGAATGCTTTCATCGTGACTCCTTAGTGTTTAGCTCGTTGCTATTGATAATGTCAGTATAGCTCACACCTTTTGACACCAATCTCCGGAAGCGATTTCTTCGGTTAGCTGCTCAGTATCTTGATATAAGTAGATCCAAGCTTGGCCAAACGGCGTAACGATGCTCTCTCGGCGATATTCCACTGGCACATCTTCCAACTTATCTAGCTCGGATAAGGTTTCATCATCAATCAGATACACTTCACCTTGAATCGAGCGTTGCCCAACAGACAACGCTGGATAAGGGCCTAAGTCATACATTGCAAATTGAGCATCCGTTTCATGTAAACCAAGAAACTGCGCCGAGCGCAAATACTGATGGTTGTACTCTCCCTTACGTAACGTGCCGTAGACAAAAATCAAATGCAGCATAACCACTCCTTAGTCATGACTGTGTATGCTTAGGTTAAAGCACTTTAATCGAACTCAAACTGATAGAGTAGGTCAACGGCGCTATCTACACCAGATACCGCTTCTAAATACAAGTCTTGCATCAATCGGTAACGCACAGTGAACTCACCTAGGGAGTTAAAGATGCCGACACCATATTTCACCTGCAAACCTGGCAGAATATAACCACTCACCGTCACTTGCGAATCATCGCCCGACCCAGCAGTGTCCAGCTGTAAATCCTGTACGCCAAAGGCTTCACCGATTTCACCAACCACACGACCACTCTTCGCCAAGCTTAAACCAATTAAGGTAGTCGTCATTGCATTACCACCGGCTTCACCATCAATATCTTGACCACGAAGTAGATAAGAAAGTGCATTGGCTTGGTTCATCGCGGGCTCTGAGAAAATTTCTATACTCGGATCAGATGCTGGGCCTGACACTTGTACCCCCGCAATGACATCATCTTGGGTATTGTCTGGATTACGAATCGCTTTGATAGACAAGTAAGGTTGATCTGGTGGACCATTCATCAGAATCTTACCTTCTTTAATCAATAAGTCCTGACCAAACGAGCGATAAGAACCGTCGACAACATTCACTTCACCAACGATGAAAGGACCTTTGTCTTTTTGTGTCACGTTTAGGTTCCCTTTCAACCCACCTTTTAAACCAAAAGCGGCAAGTTGGAAGTCATCACCAATTTTAATGTTGATGTTCGTTTCCACATCAAACGGCATTGCAGCGACATCGTCCACTGGCTGCAAGTTTTTATCGAGAATAACGGTATCACTCGATACGCCTACCGCACTTGGTGGAAGCTCTTCGACGACAATTCTGCCCCATGGCAAATTAATATCACCCTCAATTTTCGCAAGCTGAGGAGTCACATCTATTGTCATGTCAGGCTCAACTTTGATTTTTACCATTGGGGGCAAATCAACATTGAGCTCTTTAGCAAATACACGCGCTTTAGTGCGCCAGTTCTGTAAGTCCTGCCAGTCGGCATCACCGGTAACGTTCAACTCACCATCCGGGGTTAGAATTCCGGCATCCAAGTCCGCTTGATGGCCTTTAAAGTTGATGACGACCTGCCCTGAGTTTATATCTATCGGTGTGACTTCACCCTGTAGCTTCATTTGGTCAATCAAGAACTGACCATTCACCTTCGGATGCATGACGTCACCTGATATCGCTAGGTCAGTATTCATGTTTGCTTTAAACAAGCTGTACTCACCAATCAACGGTGCCAAGAAATCCAAGTGGAACGTAGAGAGTGAAACCTTACCATCAATAGTGGGCTTTTCAGTCGAGACATTCAGTAAAGAAACCTTACCAGACAAGTCACCGTTATCTTTCACATCAAATAGCCACTCGGCATCAAGCTTGTCTTTCGCTAATGCTGCTTTAAAGTTGAAGCTTTCCCAACCGACTTTAATTGGCTGTTCAAGCGCTTGTTCAACTTGGCCTTTTGGCATATTGACACTTAAGGTTACTTCAGGCTTTTTCTCTGGTGCCCATTTAGCAAAAGCCTGTGCATTAACCGAGCCTTGCAGCTTGGTTTCTGGCGGCAGGAATTGTTTGATTTGGTCAAAATCAAAATCATTGATGGCTAACTTCGCCTGGCCACTCTTACCGACACTAATGTCTTCGGTTAGACATACGCTCGACTCCGCTTGCAACCAACAATGCGCTTGAACGTTCGCGATCTGTTTGTCGATATTGACCTTCACCGCGGTCGATTTTTGCAACGCCCACGGGCCTTGTTGCGAGCTCAGCGTCAAGCGGCGCAGCGCCCCATCCCAAATCATTTCTGGTTTCTGCTGGAATGTCCCTTCAATTTCTAAACTGGTCGACACTAGGTCAGACACTACATCGAGCGTAAGTTGATGCAGTTTTTCATCCCCAGAAACTTCAAGGTCAGCACTATCAACTTTTATGTCGTCATAGGTAATGTTGTTCGCAATTAGGCTTATGTTCGCTTTTGGTGCTGGCAGAGGCTTCACATCACCCTTTAAGGTGATCGTTTCTACGTTCGCCTGTTGCTGCCAGTTTATCTGATTTAAAGCGAGATCAAGATTGATGTCTGGTTCTTTCAAGCTACCACGTAGTGCGACTTTACCTTGCATTTTACCTGCAAGGTCCGGAACACTTTTTGCAAAATCAGGGAAGTTAACCTCAACATCCATCAGAATTTGCTTATCGATCTTACCCTTTGCACTCAGTTGGTTTGGACCATGAGAAAGCGCTAAACCCTGAGTGGTAAGTTGGATGTCTTCACCTTTGCCGTTCTTATCAGACGCTTCAAGCTGCCCTTCAACATTCAGCGGATACCCTCGCAAAATGCCGTCAATGTCTAACTTAGGCAAACTGACTTGCCAACCGCCTTGTTCTGTTAACGACCCCGAAGTCGAAAGGTTACCGCTGATATCCCCTTCAGCTTCTTTCCATTGTAAACCTGGTTGAATGTTTTTCAGGTTTAAGTCAGCTTGCCAGTTGATTGGCGCAGCCCAATTGGCCATGACTTTCCCAGAGAGCTCGCCCCCTAAGGTTTTCACTACAAGGCTTTCGAGGTCAATTTGCTCTAACGTACCTTTGCCGTTTAGTGCGACATCAACGGCGGGAATATCTTTGCCTGACGCTTTGGTTTCTAATGCGACTTCGTAGCCATCAAGTGAGCCTTTTGCCGCCAAGCTTGGTACAGAAACCTGGTAATCGCTTTGTCCAAATAGCGGCCATTGCGCCTGTACATTTTTAATCGCGACATCAAACGGTAACTGCGTTTTAAGCAGTTGAATATCACCTTTGATCTCCCCTTGTACAAGCTCAGAAAGCGTAGCATTTAGTGACAAATCACCAACCGAACCCGAGACCAAAAGCGACAGTTTTTGTCCCTTCGCATCCGCTTGCTTCACTAACGCGTCCAGTTGCGCTTTGATAGGGTAATCAGAAGAAAGCGTCACTTGTGTGCTCAACTTGCCTTCCACTTCTGGCATGTCGAGCTCTAACGTTTTGACATCAACACGCTCACCGCCTGCTCTTGCAACCAAACCAAGATGATTGACGATCACTGGCGTTTCACCTGCCAGTTTGAAATTGTGAATATCAAGACGACGCGCTTCCACCGTCAGCGGAATCCATACTTCGGGTAACACAATATCTTGCGGCGTAGCATCGGCTTCTTTCGGCTCTTCAACAACCGCTTCAGGTTCAGCTTCACTTGGTGCTAAAGCCACATTAATGTCTTTCAACGCGGTAGGTGCGATCACCAAACGATCGCCTTGCATCGACAAAGCGGTCGAGAATGTTTGCCAATCAATTTGATTGCCCAGCACATTGACATTGATATCATTAAAGCTGACTTTATTAACAAAAATTGGCACTGGCGTACTGATAGAACGCAGTGGTGGTGTTTCCTCTTGCTCCTCGCTTGCTGGCGGTAGCTCAGGCATCTTAAAGTCAAGCCCCTGCATTCTTAACTCATCGACACAAACCTTAGGGTCAAAGAAACAGCGGAAGTTCACTGCCAAAGCTAAACGCTCGACTTTGGCATCGATATTCAAAGACTCATCGACAAAACTGACGTTATGCAGTTCGAAGCGAGGAAACAATGAACCCTGCACTTTTTCAATCTGCAATTGTGGTAGTGCTTTTTCGGCTCCCCACAAGGCAAATTTGAGGCCTGGGTGGGTAAATAAAACTGTCGCGACAATAATGATGAGCAACAGCAATAGACCAATCAAACTGAGCGACAGCCATTTGGTCCACTTAAACATCATTTTGATCATAGCTCAGGCCCCAATGAGAAGTGGATACGAAACTCTCGTTCTGGTTTTGCATCCAACCCCCATGCAAAATCAAAACTAACAGGGCCCACCGGAGACGCCCAGCGGATACCAACACCAGCACCTGATTTCCAATCTGGTGTTTCATTAAACGCATCACCAATATCGTAAAACGTTGCAGCCCACCAGTTTCCATAAACACGATATTGGTATTCTAATGTACTGCTAACAATGTATTTACCCCCCGTCAGGGCGCCACTCTCATCCACAGGTGAAATAGATTCATAGCCGTAACCACGAATATTATTGTCACCACCAGCGAAGAAACGCAGCGACGGTGATAGTTTTTCAAGTTCATCGGTAATATTCGCACCACCTTCTAAGCGGAACAAACCACGATGATTCTCTCCAATACCACGAATCCAAGAAGTCGAGCCAATTAAGCGGAGCACTCTAGTTTCAGAAAGCATAGCGGTATCACCATACTCAATAGTGATGCTTTGCTTGTCTCCCCACATTGGCATATTGCCCCCTCGAACCCTAGTCCGAGAAAATGTCGCACCTGGAAGTACGAAGTTGAATTCATCATCTTGTAAACCTTGCGTAAAGCTCTCGTACAAATGACGAACATAAACGGTATTATGCCAACCACCGTCTGCTAACCAATGACGCTCCACTGCAAGGTTAGACTCGATACTCTGCGTGTCACGGTTGTCTAGGTTTTTAAGCCCATATTGAACTTGATAATAATCGTTAGCGACATCTTCTAAAGGAATTTTGTAAGAAGCAGTCACGGTTTGCTCTGGCTTAGATAGGGATAAAGCAGTGTTGAAACTGTGTCCTCGGGAGCTCACCCAAGGTTTCTTCCACTTCAACGTTCCTCGAACGCCGACATCCGTTGAGTAACCAATACCCGTCTCGATCTGATTCTTGGAAGCAGGAGATAAAGACACTTTAATTGGCAAGTCTCGGCCATCATCAAGCCTATCCAATTCAGGCTCAACAAAAACTGAGGAAAACCACTCCGTATTTGATAGCTTCTGGTTAAACTCGCCCAGCTTCGAAACGTTGTATGGGTCCCCTTCTTTAAAAGGTTGTAGTGATGCGACACGGTCTTCCCAGATGTGGTTGCCAATAAAAGAAACGTCGCCAAAATTGAAACGTATTCCACTGCTGTAGTGCAAACGGACATTAGCTTCGTTCAGATCAGGGATAACCTCTAATCGACTTAGCGTAAACTCACCATTGAAGTAACCACGCTGAAGCGCCAAGTTACGAATGCCTGACTTAAGGCTGTCGTATTGGCCTTGATTCAAAACTTGGCCAACTTTGAGCGGAGAGCGCTCAATAAGTTTTGCAAACTCTTCATCGTCCTTGGCCTCTCCAGTGATGACCACATCCATGACTTTCACTTTCACTGGCAAGCCCGGCTTGATGAGCACAATTAACTCATCATTCGCTTCAGGAATAGAGTATGAAATTTTTGCATGATAATACCCAAGCGCGTTAAGCGCTTCAGTGATACTTTGATCTAATCTCGCTTGAAAACGCAGAGAAGTGGAGTAATCCTTCTCTGGAATAGATGATAGATACGCACTGACATTCTCTTCTAAAGCGCCATCAATGCCTTTCAAAGTCAAAGAAACATCGGCATAGGCACCATGAGAAAAGGCAAACAGGCCAACAATGGTGGGGAGAGCTTTTTTTATCATGCTTTTATGGCTGAATGAGGTTAAGTAAACGTAAATAATGATAACGCCAATTAGATTCTAAGTCTGTAATATTAATAGGTTTAACGCGGTCTATGTCATCACAGCATCAGATACAGACGAAATGAAAAAGTTCGCAAATTTAAGACACGTATTGAAGGACAAATACCATGCTCAACAAACAAACATTGATCAGTATAGAAGATGCCTTGCCAGGTAGAGATCAACCAATGCAGATTGACGATCATCATTTTGTAAATAAATCTAACCTAAAGGCGCCTCTTGCGTCACACCAACAGCAGATTTTGCTCGGAATGGGCTGTTTTTGGGGCGCTGAGCGCGTATTTTGGCAACTCGACGGCGTTGTATCTACTTCGGTCGGTTACGCTGGGGGGTACACACCCAATCCCACGTATGAAGAGGTCTGTACAGGTAAAACGGGTCATACAGAAGTCGTACGAGTCGTTTTCGATGAACGCGTCATCTCATTAGAAAAGCTACTGGCTGTTTTTTGGGAAAAACACGACCCAACTCAGGGAATGCGTCAAGGTAACGACTTAGGTACTCAATATCGTTCTGCAATTTACACTTATTCGACGGAGCAGCTCGAGAGCGCAGAGAAATCGAAACTCTTGTATCAGCAAGCACTGCAAGAAGAGCAGCGCGCGAACATCACCACCGAAATACAACCAGCAGGTCCGTATTACTTTGCGGAAACCTACCACCAGCAATATTTGGCGAAAAACCCTGATGGTTACTGTGGCATCGGAGGAACGGGAGTTTGCTTCCCACCAAGCCTCCAAGGATAAACCTAACCAGCAACAAAAAGAGCGACCGATATGGTCGCTCTTTTCTAAATCTAAGTGGGTACCAAGCTAACTAAGCCGATAATGATGCTATCACTTGGTTGACTTCTTTAAAGATGGTGAGCCTTTTATGATCGTTGACGTCAGGTAGTAACACTTTGCCATTGTCGAACTGAAAACAGCCAACCCCAACAATAAAAAATTGACCTTTGAACAACGTTTTAACAAAACGGGCCACTTGTAATGGTCGATATACAGCAAACTCACGTAGCATAACTCACCTCAATTCCTTTGAGAAAACACGGATTGCTTATTTTTCCTCTGCAATCTTAATGCGCAATTTGCGACGGAAATCATTTTAGCAAATTCTAAATATAACGCAAGATTACACCACTCCATACGTTAAATAAATGTTATCAACGGTCCTACAAATTTCTAAGATCTGGATATATACTGGAAGCTTCCAAACCTCGTACGGAATATAACAATATGAAAACTAAGACTCTCCTACCTCTACTACTGGCCTTAACGCCAAGCTTGACCTTTGCACACAACTTGTCAGTAGGAAAAAGCGTTCCTCCTGTCAATGTTGCCGCTTACGGCGAGATTGTTTTACAAGGCGAAGGCGTTGCATACCAACCCTGGGCAACTCAACATATGCAAGGCAAAGTTCGTGTTATTCAAGCCATCGCAGGCCGTAGCAGTTCAAAAGAGATGAATGCCCCTTTAATGTCGGCAATAACAGCGGCAAATTTTCCACAAGAAAGCTACCAGACGACGACTATCATCAACCAAGATGATGCAATTTGGGGGACAGGCTCTTTCGTGAAGTCTTCAGCTCAAGATAGCAAAAAAGAGTTTCCTTGGTCATCCATGGTTCTTGATGAAAATGGCGTAGTTGCTAATACTTGGGACCTGAAAGAAGAAAGCTCGGCCATTATTGTTCAAGACAAAACGGGCAAAGTTCTGTTTGTCAAAGAGGGCGCACTTGAGCAAGATGAGATAACAAAAGTCATTGAGCTTATTAAACAGAACATCTAGCTTCATTGAATGGCTCCTTGTTCTTGTTGTAAGGAGCTATATGAATTTGATTAGAAGCATGGGCAGTGACAACTCTGCTCTTTATAAGTGCGACACTTCCACAGAGAGTATTACCAATATTTTTCGGCACGTATGTGTTGAGTTAAATTTTTCTGCTAGCCAACAAAAGAGTGAACTTTTACTCATTATGGGTGTTATATTATAACAGTCGGTAAGAGGAGCTCAGATGTACCACCACCAGCAAAAAATACTAAGATATTGGTATCGCACTGCTTTATTTTTCAGTGTTGCGTTGCTGATCGCTTGGAACTTTGCGGTTGTACTTCATCAAGTCGATCTGACGCCCGACCATCATACCCATCATCATTGCCAATTATTTTCTGGTGTTCAGCACGGTATAGCAAAGGTACAACCTACCCTCTCTACACCGACTTTTACGCGCGCCCAGCATCATCATGTTTTTTTGCATCTCGTGTACGGCGAAGAAGTTCTTGGCGCTGCTCGTGCCCCTCCTTATTTTGCTTAATTTCCAAACTATTCCACACTCAAAATTATTGAGTTCATTTCCGCACCTAGTGTGTCAGGAATAATAACTTAGTGAAACTCGAATCTGAGCAATACCGCCTTTGGTTAATGCCAGTAAAATTAGGAAAAATACAATGTCATCAAAACACGTTTTAGCCCTTGCTATTGGCCTCACTTTATCAACAGCAGCGAATGCAAACGAATACCGCCAGCATGGTGCTCATGTGCATGGTCACGTCGAGTTTAATATCGCCCAAGATGGCAAAGATCTGTTAGTAGAGATTACAGCTCCTGGAGCTGATGTTGTGGGTTTCGAACATGCTTCAGAAAACGCGCAACAAGAGCAAGCGCTTAAACAAGCCGTCGCTACACTCGAAGACAGCAACGCATTGTTCGCTATTAACTCACAAGCTGATTGTAATATTGAAGAAGCTTACGTGAGCCACAACCTAAGCGAAACTCATGAGGAACATGATCATAGTGAGCACGACCATGATGACCATGCACATCACGATCATGAAGGGCACGAACACCATGATCATAATGAACATCATGATAAACATGACCACCATGACGATCATGATGAGGCGCACGATCATGGCGGTCACGGTGAATTTTCGGTGCAATATCGCTTCAGTTGCGAACAAGTTAATCAGCTTAGCCAAATCCAAACCGATTGGTTTAACCAATTCCCAACTACAGAGTCCATCAGCGTCAATATATTCACTGATACCATGCAATCAGCAATTAAATTAAGCAAAGATAACACCCAAATCGTAATCAAATAACACGAGTGGCGTGTGAGTACCCACTTACACGCCACAGCTTTGGTGATTTAATATGACTGAAACCACACCAAATGTTGTCGAGCTAGAGGATGCCCAATTTTTCTGGCCCGGTTCAACCAACCCAACCATCCACATCCCCAAATTACACATTACACAAGGCGAGCATGTGTTTATCAAAGGTCCAAGTGGCTGCGGTAAATCGACCTTGCTCGCTTTGTTGACGGGGATTAACACATTAACTTCAGGCTCTCTATCTGTACTCGATACTGACCTTGCTAGTTTAAGTGCCAGTCAGAGAGACCGCTTTCGCGCCAATCATATTGGCTACATCTTTCAACAGTTCAATTTATTGCCGTACCTTAACGTACTTGAAAACGTATTATTGCCATGTCAGTTCAGTAAAATACGACGTGACCGTGCCCATTTAGGTGCCTCATCTCAAACGTTAGATGAACAGGCTCAGGCCCTACTAGAACGACTGCACTTGCCAAACGAGCTTCATACACGCCCTGTCTCTGACTTGAGTATTGGTCAACAACAACGTGTGGCTGCGGCTCGAGCTCTAATAGGACATCCAGAGTTAGTGATCGCTGACGAACCAACCTCAGCTTTAGACTATGACAATCGTAAAGCATTTATTGAGCTCCTTATGGAGCAAGCGAATCAAGCCAATGCCACACTGGTATTCGTTAGCCACGATCCAACACTCGAACCCTTATTCGATCGCACGCTCAATCTACCCGAAATTAATCAAGTATCTAGCCTAGGAGCCATATCATGAGTGCTGTTGTAAAGCTCGCCTGGAAAAGCTTGATGAACCGAAAAGCGACGGCAATTCTAACCATCATGACCGTTGCGATTTCAGTAGTACTCCTCTTGGGCGTCGAGCGTATCCGAACTCAAGCCAAGGATAGCTTCGCCAATACAATTTCAGGCACAGACCTCATTATTGGTGGACGTTCTGGGCAAGTGAACCTATTGCTCTATTCTGTGTTTCGTATTGGTAATGCGACCAACAACATCGATTGGAAAAGCTACCAAGAGTTTGCCAATCATCGTTCAGTCGATTGGGCTATTCCAATCTCGCTTGGCGACTCGCATAAAGGCTTCCGAGTTATGGGAACCAATCACAGTTACTTTGAGCATTACAAGTTTGGAAGTAAGCAACCACTAACATTTGGCAAGGGTAGAGAATTCAATGGTTTATTTGAAACCGTGCTAGGTTCTGATGTCGCTAAACAACTTGGTTATGATATCGGTAGCGAAATCATCATTGCCCACGGCATTAGCGACGTTGGCTTTAGCCGTCATGACAATCTGCCATTTAAAGTTGTCGGTATCCTTGCTCCTACAGGAACACCAGTCGACAAAACTGTCCATGTATCATTGGAAGCCATCGAAGCCATTCACGTTGGGTGGGAAAGTGGTGCGCGTTTGGGCCCGACACCCAAGGCACAAGATCTCAAAAACAGAGACTTTCAGCCCAAACAAATTACCGCTATGCTCGTTGGTTTGAAATCTCGTATTCAAACTTTCGCCCTGCAAAGACAAATTAACACCTACCCCAAAGAGCCGCTTAGCGCCATTATGCCCGGCGTTGCGTTGCATGAGTTATGGGGAATGATGTCGGTTGCAGAGCAAGCCCTAATGGCAGTATCTGGTTTTGTCGTGATTGCAGGGTTGTTAGGTATGTTAAGCAGTCTATTAACTAGCCTACAGGAACGCCGCCGTGAAATGGCGATTTTGCGTGCCATGGGAGCAAGGCCTCGTCATGTTTTCTCACTCTTAATTAGTGAAGCTAGCTTGCTTACTGCTGCTGGTATTATTACTGGCGTTACTGGGCTGTATGCCATTCTTGCTATCGCGCAGCCGATCATCCAACAGCACTATGGAATACATCTCACCTTAAGCATCTTATCTACTTATGAGTGGATGCTATTAGGTTTCGTACAATGCGCTGGTATTGTGATTGGTTTCATTCCCGCACTCCGCGCCTACCGACAGTCACTGAGTGACGGAATGACAATAAGGATTTAATAAAATGTGGAAAAAAATACTCGCAAGTTGCTTGCTGGTCGTCGCATTCACAGCTCCTGTTATGGCCAGCGAAGAACCATTGAAGCTTGACTGGATTGACCTTGTTCCAGAAAAAGAGCGTAAATTGTTCGACAGTATAGGCATGCCTGCATCTGATCACAGTGGTGGCGCAGCGCAGCAGTCCAAGATTGGTAATGTTCGACCAGAACTGAACGGAAGCCAAGTTAAAATTCCAGGGTTTGTTATCCCACTTGAAGGTGATGCCAATACCGTCACCGAGTTTTTATTAGTGCCATACTTTGGAGCTTGTATTCACGTGCCACCACCGCCTCCAAACCAGATCATTTACGTGAAGTTTCCGAAAGGCGCGCCTGTTCAAGAGTTGTGGGATGTTATATATGTGGTTGGAACGTTGAAAACCGAGACGATAAACCACGAACTGGCAGAAACGGCTTACGTTATTGAGGGATCAGAAATAGAAGCCTACGACGATATGTAATTTAAGTCGTCGATAAGCCTCGCTACACCTAAGGCGTCACACTGGCGCCTTTTTTAGCTTTGTGCTACACGATATAACGAGATAAATACGCTAACACGCCCACATAAATAACCAAAAGAAACGCTATCGACAGGTGCTTTTTGAGTTTACCTGCTTCTGAGAACTTCATAGCCCCTCCAAAATAACGATAACAATTTTAACAACTCATTATCATTTTGAATAGCCCTATTCGTTCAAAAACTGAGAACTCCTGTCTGGTCGCTTGGTCAGATAAGGTGTAAATTTAAACGTGCGAACCGCGCAGTTCTTGGTAGGAAAACGAATGGCAGACCCGACAAAGCAACCTGTTGTCATCGAACATCAGTCAGACACAAAAAAAAATACGCAACAAGAAAAGAAACAAGGCTACATAAAAGACAGTGCTAGTAAGGTAAAAACCATTGCCCAAATACACGGTCTTGACGCCTTACTGCAAACCGAACCGCCAGCCAAATCTGCGTTTGAAAGAGCCCAATTGCGAGAGCAAAGACGCCAAGAACAGCGACAAAAAAACTTAGAACAGATTTTAAAATTAGCGCACAGTTCATGCCGAGATGAGACAGCGGGAGAGCCAGACCAAGATTGGTTGCATCGATTTTTTGAGATGGCTCAAGACATCCATAACAGCGCGATGCAAAAGCTATGGGCTCAAGTGATGAAGCGTGAAGTGACCAATCCGGGTTCAACGTCCATGAAAGCGTTGAAAACCCTCAAAGACATGTCACCAAAGGAAGCACAAACTCTGCAAAGAGCCGCCTCTTTAGCATGCAGTTTTGGAGGGGATCACAGCAGAAAACTGCTGATTGGTTACAAAGCCCAAGGAGGCATATTTAGCTTCGGCAAGCGAGACGTCGCCAACAGCCTAAATATGGGAAGTTTTCAACTGCCGTATTCAAGCTTGTTGCTCTTAATTGAATTAGGGCTGCTGCACAGTGCCGAACTTGAATCTGGCGAAATTAGTATCGAGACACCGTTGGTCCTCACCTACCAAGGTAAAAACTTGTCGCTGAACGTAAACAGTAAAGGTGTCCGCCTTTTATATTACCGCTTCACACCCACAGGTAATGAGCTCTGTACCTTACTCGGAAACAAACCACATGCCAAATACTACGATCAAATGCTTGCACTGTTAAATCATAGATTTAGTGTCCATAGTGAAGCTAAAAGTACGGTTCATCATACCGTCTAGCCAGCTTGAGAAGCATTTGACCACCTATGATCCAAATACTTCTCCAGCTGCTCAAAGAGCTTTAGGTCACCTATGATCTAAATGCTTTTTTATCGGATCACACCGCGTTGTTTAAGATCGATTAAGCACAAATCCACCAGCTCATCGACACTCTTTTCTCCCGCGGGCAAATCGATTTCAGGGTTCTCTGGCGCTTGATATTCCGAATCAATACCAGTGAAATTAGGAATCTCTCCCGCACGGGCTTTACGGTATAAACCCTTAGGATCTCGACCTTCGCAAACCTCTAGAGATGCATTGACATACACTTCGATAAACTCGCCTTCTGGCAATAAATCGCGCACTAACTTCCGCTCTGCACGATGCGGTGAAATAAACGCCGACAGAACAATTAAACCCGCATCTGCCATCAACTTCGCCAGTTCACCAATGCGACGAATGTTCTCGCGACGGTCCTGTTCAGAAAAACCTAAATCGCTACACAAACCATGCCGTACATTGTCACCATCCAATAAATAGGTGTGGTAACCCAATGCTGCAAGGCGATTTTCCAACGCCCCTGCTACGGTTGATTTACCCGCTCCAGATAAACCAGTGAACCACAATACGGCAGGTTTTTGCTTCTTTAATTCAGCACGAAACTGTTTATCAACCGAATGCTGGTGCCAAACAATGTTTTCATCTTTTACCGTCGTTTCGGCAGTCATAACGTATCCTTGTAAATATCGGAATTAAAACGGGAAAAAGACCGGGATCAAAGTAAGTACTAATACAGAGTACACAATCGAAATTGGCACTCCAATTCTCACGTAGTCGGTCAATTTGTAATTTCCTACGCTGTACACCAGCAGGTTAGTTTGGTAACCGTAGGGAGAGATAAAGCTCGCACTCGCGCCGAACAAAACCGCCATGATGAATGGCATCGGATCCACGCCATAACCCACCGCCATGCTATAACCGATAGGAAAAGAAAGCGCAGCCGCGGCATTGTTTGTCACCAATTCAGTGAGTACCAATGTCATGATATAAGTCGCCACCAAGGCACCAAATACTCCCCAGCCATTAAACGCTTCAATAAACATCACTCCCATTCGTTCTGACAATCCAGAAGAGATCATCAGTTGAGCAATAGACAAAGCGGAACCGACAATCACGACGATATCGATCGGAAAACGGCGGCGCAGTTCTGAAATCTGCACAATACCAAACGCAATAAGCGCGATAAGGTACGCAGCTAGACCTTTAATAATCGGCACTAACTCTAATAGAGCGCATCCAATTACGGCTGCAAAGCCCAGTAATACAATGGAAGACTTATTCGTATCAAGCCGAGCGCTAGAGTCCAAGTCATGCACTAAAACAAACTCTTTACGATGAGCTCGGCGTTCAGACTCAAAACGCTTTCCTGGAACCAGAACTAACGTGTCTCCTGGCGCTAAGGTAATACTACCCAAGCCACCTTCTAGGCGTTCGTGGCCTCGGCGAATCGCCACAACAACGGCATCGAATCGGTCGCGGAATCGGCTCTCTTTGAGGGTTTTGTAGCAAAACGTCGCCGACGAGCTCACCACAACTTCGATAAAGTTTTGCCCATTTAAGTGCTGCTGACCAAACAACTTGAGGCCCGGAATTTCTTGCAGGGTCGCGACGCTCTCAACATCGCCACAAAATAACAGGCGGTCTTTTGCATTGAGCACAAAATCCGGTCCCACAGAAGAAACAGTAACACCATCGCGCACCACTTCTGCAAGAAACAGTTTGCGCAGCGCACGTAAATTATTCTCGCTGATCGTACGCCCAACTAGCGGTGAGCCAGGCTCAACGCGAGACTCAAGAAAGTAAGGTAAATCTTCTTGGTTTTGATCATCATAATTCGGTAGCAAGTAGCTCAGTGGGATAAGAATCAGCATCCCTCCCACCAGCACAGCCAAACCTATCATCGTAGGTGTAAAAAAGCTCAGGCTCGGTAAGCCTGCGTCTTCGACAAAGCTGTTGATGATTAAGTTAGTCGACGTACCAATCAAAGTTAACGTGCCACCAAAAATGGCGGCGTAAGACAAGGGAATAAGTAATTTCGAAGGTGCATGCTGCTGATTACGCTTAATCGCCCCAATCAATGAGACAACCACAGCGGTATTATTCGTAAATGAAGAAAGCAAGGCGGTCGACACACCGAGCTTAGCAATCACGCTGCCTAACTGGCCCTCAGAGATACTTCGGCTCACCCAACTGATCAACAGTGTTTTTTCTAGAGCACAGGATGCAAGAATCAATAGAACCAGGGTTAACAATGAAGAGTTGGTAAAATTGGATGCGATGGTGGCTGAATCCATCATCCCAGCCATGAATGCAATAAAAGCGGCACCCGCAAAGACGTAACTAGGCTTAATTTTCGTGACAAGCAAGCAAGTGATAATGCCAAGCAAAATCGCTAACACAAACCCTTGTTCCCACATAGCCTTTCCTTACCAAATAGCCCCAAAGGGCACAACAACGACTCATTTATCCATGAAACACCGACAAACGAGTAAACAGACAAAAATCAGCGCAAGCGAAAAGAACATCAGAATGCTCGGTTTTCTTGGGCTCCACCGAAGCATTCTGGTATTAGGAGAATACCTAACGACATTTCGCAATTCAGTTAGGTAGCGACGCCCCAAGTACAACAGCAGACAGAGCCTGAAATTATCGTACTTGGGTAAGCCAGTTACTTTTTCAGAAACTGGCTGACGTCTTTTGCTTCCCAGTGTGGGAAGTGTTTACGGACAAGCGCATTAAGCTCAACTTCAAACGCAGAGATGTCCGTCAAATCGCGCTCAACCACGGCGAGGCTCTCTTTAACCATGCCAGCACCAACCGTCACGTTTGTCAGACGATCGATAATGATAAAGCCACCGGTATCTGCACAGTCTTGATAATTGTCCAGCGCGACTGACTCATTAAGAGACCATTCACACAAACCAATACCATTCAATGGCAGCTCTGCCGAGCTATGAGTCGAGAGATTATTAATGTCATATTGATGACGAATCGCTTCAACATGACCTACGGTTTTCTTACCTGCGATTTTGATGTCATAGTCACGACCCGGTTGCAGGGGTTGCTCTGTCATCCACACCACATCGGCAAGCAAATGGTTTGTGGTTTCCACTTGAGCATTATCTAGAACAATTAAGTCGCCACGGCTAATATCGATCTCATCGCTTAGCGTCAGAGTGACAGCTAATCCGGCACGAGCTTCTTCGATATCACCATCAAAGGTCACAATACGAGCCACAGTTGACGTTTTACCCGATGGCAATGCTTTAATGGCATCACCGACTTTGATCGAACCAGAAGAAATGGTCCCCGCAAAACCACGGAAATCGAGGTTAGGACGATTAACGTATTGCACAGGGAAGCGGAATTCACCCGCGCCTTTTTCTTGATCCACATCGACCGTTTCAAGAAGCTCAAGCAATGATGGGCCTTTAAACCAAGTCAGGTTTTGGCCTTTATCCACCACATTGTCCCCTTCAAGCGCTGAGATCGGGATGATTTGAATATCAATATCCCCTGTCAGATTCTCAGAGAACTTCAGATACTCATCGCGGATCTCTTCAAAGCGCTCTTGGGAGTAATCCACTAAGTCCATCTTGTTGATCGCCACAACAAAGTGCTTCAAGCCCAATAGGTTGGAAATGAAAGAGTGACGACGAGTTTGATCGAGAATGCCCTTACGTGCATCAACCAGAATCACAGCTAAGTCACATGTCGATGCACCTGTAGCCATGTTACGTGTGTACTGCTCGTGTCCAGGAGTATCTGCAATTATGAATTTACGTTTCTGCGTCGAGAAATAGCGGTAAGCCACATCAATCGTGATCCCCTGCTCACGCTCAGCTTGTAAGCCATCGACCAACAACGCAAGGTCGGGCTTTTCACCCGTGGTACCCACACGTTGGCTGTCTGAGTGCACTGCCGCTAGCTGATCTTCATAAATTTGTTTTGAGTCATGGAGTAAACGACCGATTAATGTACTTTTACCGTCATCCACCGAGCCACAAGTCAAGAATCTAAGTAACGACTTGTACTGGTGTTGTGTTAAATAGCCTTCGATACCAAGCTCGGCTAATTGAGCTTCAACTGCACTGTTCATTATCTTTCCTTAGATCCTTTAGAAGTAACCTTGACGTTTCTTGAGCTCCATCGATCCTGACTGATCGTGGTCGATCGCTCGGCCTTGGCGCTCACTCGACGTTGCCACCAGCATCTCTTCGATAATGCCAGTTAAAGTGTTTGCTTCAGACTCGATGGCCCCGGTCAATGGATAACAGCCAAGGGTACGGAAGCGCACACTCTTCTCTTCAATCACTTCACCCGGTTGAAGCTCCATACGATCATCATCAACCATGATCAGCATGCCATCGCGTTCAACAACTGGGCGTTTGTCCGCGAGGTAAAGCGGCACGATCTCGATGTTTTCTAAATAGATGTATTGCCAGATATCAAGCTCAGTCCAGTTAGACAGTGGGAATACACGAATGCTCTCACCCTTATTGACCTGACCGTTGTACGTCTTCCATAGCTCAGGACGTTGGTTTTTAGGGTCCCATGTATGGTTCTTATCGCGGAATGAATACACGCGCTCTTTCGCCCGTGATTTCTCTTCGTCGCGGCGCGCGCCACCAAAGGCCGCATCAAAACCGTACTTGTTCAGCGCTTGTTTTAAGCCTTGAGTCTTCATGATGTCAGTGTGCTTAGAAGAACCATGAACAAACGGGCTACAGCCCATGGCTAGACCTTCTGGATTCTTATGTACCAAAAGCTCAAAACCGTATTTGGCCGCGGTGCGATCACGAAATTCAATCATCTCGCGGAACTTCCAATCGGTGTCAACATGCAGCAATGGAAATGGAATCTTACCTGGGTAAAAAGCTTTACGCGCAAGGTGCAGCATCACTGATGAGTCTTTACCAATCGAATACATCATGACTGGGTTATCAAACTCAGCCGCAACTTCACGGATAATATGGATACTCTCCGCTTCGAGTTGTTTAAGGTGAGTTAAACGTTGTTGGTCCATGTTTTGTATTTCCTTTTTAAGCTTGAAGGCGCATTACGTCTCTAATCTTTGGTCTGAAATTATATGGAGTTGGCAATAGCACTTTTGTTGAATTCAGTACTAGACAAAAACCAGTCTAACTTTTGAGACAGTCGCACTACCTCTCCGACAACAATCAAAGATGGCGACTGTGCTTCCTTCGATAAATCAGAGAGTTGGGAGAGTTCTCCCGTAAATACTTTTTGTTGAATCTGCGTGCCACGCTCAATAATGGCAATCGGAGTCGACGCTGAACGACCATGCTTAATGAGTTGATTCTGAATATAGTGTGATTTCATCAGCCCCATGTAGATCACTAAAGTCTGATTCCCACGCGCCAACGTGGACCAATCCATCTCATCACTTTCTTCTTTCAAGTGGCCAGTCACAAAGATGGCCGATTGCGCATAATCACGATGAGTCAGTGGAATACCAGCATAAGCGGTTGCGCCAGCTGCTGCGGTAATGCCAGGGACAACTTGAAAACGAACGCCGGCATCAGCAAGCACTTCTAACTCTTCACCACCACGACCGAATACAAACGGATCACCACCTTTAATGCGCACTACTTTGTAGCCCTGCTTGGCAAAATCCACCAAAAGCTGATTCGTCTTCTCCTGCGGCACACTGTGATGCCCAGCTCTCTTCCCAACGCACACCAAAATCGTATCGCTTGGAATCAATGCCATGATTTCTTCAGACACCAAGTAGTCGTACAAAACCACATCAGCTTGCTGCAAGCAGTTCAGTGCTTTCACCGTCAGAAGTTCAGGATCGCCTGGTCCTGCACCGACTAAGGCGACTTCACCAGGCTGTAGCGATTGCTTTGCAAAACGAGTAACACCAGCGACTGGGTTGTCAGAAACTAACCGGGGCTTTGGTTTAGGAAAAGAAGTGACTGAATCGTTCGTTGCCATGTGCTTGCTCATCGTCCATTGATATCGTTATGCAAGCATTATGGCGGGGCGTTTATATTACCTGAAATTCTAAAATTTCATTTTTTATTCAAAAATCTGCTAAGAAGTTTTTGTTTGGTCTCATTCAAAAGCGTGAAAAAGTCGGCGGTTAATATGAATAAGGTTCAGTAAACTGATTAATGTTCACAGTTTTCTGTATCTTTATCATCGAGTTGCACCTGTGTTTGATACATTACGCAGTACGATTTCCCCTTATCATTGAATTGGAGCACCAAATGAAAGTGGCAGTTCATCCTATTTCCCTCGCAGTATTAAGTGGCATGCTAACGCTTGCTGGCCCAGCAATGGCCGATACCATCAAGCTTCGTATTATCGAAACCACCGACATTCACACCAACGTGATGGATTACGATTACTACAAAGACCAACCATCACAGCAAATCGGTTTAAGTCGCGCTGCGACAATAGTGAGACAGGCTAAGTCCGAGACAGAAAACACGGTACTAGTAGATAACGGCGATTTAATTCAGGGCAGCCCAATGGGCGATTACATGGCGGCAAAGGGGATTAATCCCGGCGACGTGCACCCAGTCTACAAAGCGATGAACAAGCTAGACTACGATGTGGGCAACATTGGCAATCATGAGTTCAACTATGGCTTAGATTTCCTACAAACGACGTTGAAGGGTGCAAACTTCCCTTACATCAATGCAAACGTATTTGATAAACAAACCGGTGAGCATTACTTCAAGCCTTACCTCATCAAAACTCACACATTTAAAGACACAAACGGCGAAGCGCATCAAATAAAAGTGGGTTACATCGGCTTTGTACCACCACAAATTATGGTGTGGGATAAGAAAAACTTAGAAGGCAAAGTCTTTGCTAAAGACATTAAGGAAACAGCAGAGAAACTGATTCCTCAAATGAAGAAAGAAGGCGCAGACGTGATTGTGGCGATTCCACACTCGGGCATTTCTACTGATCCATACAAACTAGGCGCAGAAAACTCTGTTTACTACCTCACAGAAGTTGAAGGTATTGATGCGATTGCTTTTGGCCACTCTCACGCCGTCTTCCCAGGGAAAGACTTCGCAAACCTACCTGGTGTTGATATAGATAGAGGGACCATCAATGGTGTGACGTCAGTGATGCCGGGTCGCTGGGGAAGTCATGTAGGTGTGATGGATTTGATGCTGAAAGAGAAAGACGGCAGATGGCAAGTCGTCGAAGGCCAAGCAGAAGCACGCCCTATCTTCGATAAAGTAAATAAGAAGTCATTAGCTAAAGCCGATGAAGATATTGTGAAAGCGTTAGAAGAAGATCACAAAGGCACTCGTGAATTTGTAAATCAACCAATCGGCAAAGCAAATGATGTCATGTACAGCTTCTTGGCATTAGTGCAGGACGACCCCACCATTCAAATCGTTAACCTTGCTCAGAAAGACTACGTAGAACGCTTTATTCAAGGCGACCCAGACCTTTCTGACATTCCAGTACTGAGTGCGGCAGCACCATTTAAAGTCGGCGGTCGTAAGAACGATCCGAATAACTTTACAGAAGTAGAATCCGGTCAGCTCACCTTCCGTAATGCGGCCGATCTTTACTTATATCCAAACACCTTGGTTGCGATGAAAGTGAAAGGTAAAGAAGTTCGCGAATGGCTAGAGTGCAGTGCGGGTCAATTCAACCACATCGACATCAACAATCCTGAACCGCAATCTTTGATTGATTGGGATAATTTCCGTACGTACAACTTCGATGTTATTGATGGGGTTAACTACCAAATCGACGTTACCCAACCGCCGAAGTACGATGCGGATTGTAAAGTGATTAATCCAGATTCTCAGCGCATTGTGAATCTGACGTTCAATGGTAAGCCTGTCAATCCGAAGCAAGATTTCATCATCGCAACCAATAACTACCGTGCATATAGCAATACTTTCCCTGGTACAGGCCCAGATTTCATTGCATTTGACGCACCAGATGAAAACCGCTCTGTCGTCGCCACTTATATTTCTCGCGTGAGTGAAGAAAAAGGAGAAGTGACACCAAGCGCTGACAACAACTGGTCTTTCGCACCGATTAAGTCCAATAACAAGCTAGATATTCGTTTCGAAACCTCCCCTAGCGATAAAGCAGCGCAGTTCATCAAAGAGAAAGGACAATACCCAATGAAACGCGTGTCAACAGACGACATTGGTTTCGCAATTTATCAAATCGGTCTGAATAAATAAGGTTGATTTGACAACAACACTAAGCGGCTCTCATGAGCCGCTTTTTTGTTATCAATAAAACCCGTTAAAATAAAGAAAACCGTTTCCGAGTTATCACATGCACAGCGATCTTTTTTCAGACTTAGTCAAACATGGCTTTTTAGAGACAGAAGCAAACCAACTTATTGAAAATGGTGAGTTGCTCGAACTGCCTACACGCCACATTCTTAATCACCAAGGGGAGTTGAGCTCACACCTTTACTTCATCATTGAGGGGTTATGCCACGCAAGCTATCTCACGGAGCACGGCAAAGAATTCAGTAAAGAATTTTATTGGGAGAAGGACTGGGTTATCGGGTTTGAGAGCATAATAAAGGACCAACCTTCGCCTTACTTATTGGAAACGCTGAGCGCTTGTCAGCTATTTTGCTTGCCAATTGAAATGTTGCATCACTGGCGAGCAGAAAAGCACGCCATTTACTTAAAGCTACTCGAAAACCAACTGGTTAATAAAGAGAATAAAGAACGCTTTATGTTGCTCTACTCTCCAGAAGAACGATATCAATTATTTTGCGCTCATTACCCAGATTTAAAGCAACGTATTACCGATAGTCAAGTTGCGGCCTACCTGGGCATTACGCCAATCAGTTTGAGTCGAATCAAAGCGCGATTAACTAAAGATCACACTCTCAAGTAAACTCAAAAAAGAAAAAAGCTCTTCAAACGAAGAGCTTTTTCTCTGCTATTTTAGCTATTTAAGAATTCGCGCCCGGAACTGGCGCCCTTTCATCTTGCCGTTACTAATGGTCTGTAGAGCCTTTTTAGCCACAGACTTTTCGACGGCAACATAAGCGCGCACAGGGAATAGGTGAATCTTTCCGACTTGAGAGCCTGGAATACCATTTTTTCCTGTCAAACAACCTAAAATATCACCCGGTCGGACTTTCTGTTTCTTACCGCCATCAATGTTAATCGTCACCATTTTCGCTTGGTATGGCTGCTGATTTGATTTGGCAGGCAATGTTGCTGGTACCACGTCCATCTCTAGGTATTCTTCAATACGAGCTACACGTAAACCGTCTTTCTCACCAAAAAAGCTAAACGCTAAACCTTTACTACCCGCACGACCTGTACGACCAATACGGTGCACATGAACCTCAGGATCGCGCGATAGCTCAAAGTTAAAGACTGCGTCAAGATTATCAACGTCCAAACCACGCGCTGCAACGTCTGTTGCAACAAGGATAGACACACTCTTGTTAGCAAACTGCACCAATGCTTGGTCGCGTTCACGCTGCTCTAAGTCCCCATGGATATCGATAACGCTGAATCCTTTGTGATGCAACTCATCTGCGACACTTTGAACTTCTTTTTTGGTATTACAAAAAACCACCGCGGACTCTGGTTGGTGAGTCAGCAGCAAATTCGCCAACGCTTCATCACGTGCTTCCGAGCCTTCAACTTTATAGAAGTACTGCGCAATGCTTGAGGTATCATGCGTCGATTCCACCTTAATCACTTCCGGTGTCTGCATTATACGCTGCGCAATTTGCTCAATTTTTTCTGGAAAAGTAGCACTGAAAAGTAGAGTTTGACGCTGCTTTGGCGCTGCATCGATGATTGCATCTAATGCGTCTTGGAAACCCATGTCCAACATGCGATCAGCTTCATCTAGCACCAAGGTATTCAGTTCGCTAAGATCAATTCGGCCTTTTTCAAGGTGATCCAAAATACGACCAGGTGTACCAACTAGGATATGCGCACCATGCTCTAACGAACCAATTTGTGGCCCCATTGGCATCCCACCGCAGAGAGTAAGCACTTTAATATTATGAATGCCGCGACCTAAAGTACGAATTTCCTTCGCTACTTGGTCTGCAAGCTCACGCGTTGGACACAATACTAATGACTGGACACGAAAGCGTTTGACGTTGAGGTTCGATAAAACCCCTAAACCAAATGCAGCGGTTTTACCTGAGCCCGTTTTACCCTGCCCGATGACATCACGATGTTTTAGGATTGCAGGCAAGCTCAAAGCTTGAATTGGCGTCATGTGGGTATAGTTCAGGGAATCAAGTGTGGCGAGTAACGCTGGGTTCAGCCCAACTTGATCGAATGTTTGTTTGCTCACGGGGATATCCTCAGGTGAGATGGAAAGAGGGCACATTATCACCAGATTTGGTGGGAAAACCAGTGCTAATTAACCTTTGTTAATGAGTATGAGCTCAAAACAAAGTAAAGTCAGTCACTCTATTCTCATTACGGATAACAACATGCTCACTTGGATTACTTTGCCCTTTGCTCAACTGACAACCACACAATTGTATACAATGATGAAATTACGTGTGGATGTATTCGTCGTTGAACAAACCTGCCCTTATCCTGAACTGGATGGCAAAGACACATTGGAAGGTGTTTATCATCTAATAGGCTATCACGGTGACGAACTGGTTGCTTGCGCAAGATTACTGCCCGCAGGCACTACGTATGACAATGTGAGTATTGGTCGAGTGGTGACAAAGCAGACCGCGCGAGGCGGTGGCTTAGGTCATAAGTTATTGGACAAGGCCTTGGCACAATGCGAAACATTATGGCCAGGACAGACAATAGATATAGGTGCTCAAGAACACCTCATCCAGTTTTATGCTAGTCATGGATTCAAGGTTATCTCAGAGTGCTATCTTGAAGATGGTATCCCTCATGTGGATATGCGGAAAGAATCCGTAGCGCTATAAGCTTCAACTCGATTGGTTACTATGAAAACTAATCGCTATGAAAAACTAACTAAAAAGACGCGATATCTTCGCGTCTTTTCATTTGAAGCGTTTACTTGTTACGTCCAAAGGTCCCATCCGATAAACGGAAAAACATAACGGACCGCCCGCTTTTTTCCAGCTGTAGCATATCTAACTCACCTTCGTCACTAAGCTTAAAGCGAATCAATTGTCCCTGCTTTATTTGGCTTAGCGGCTTATCACTGCCTTCTATTTTGACCAGAGCGCTAAGATCCGCCATAGAGAGCTGATTACTTCTGAAAACCTGCGCTAATGTATCACCATTTTTAACCGTGTACTCTTTCCAGTCTTCAGATTTCGGTCCAGAGTTCTGAGAGGTTTTCTGCTGGCTTAAACTCTGCGCGTTCAGCTCAATCGCTACGCGTTGATGATCGACCTCAGTCTGCTCAACTGGCTGGTCTGTTTTATTCGGCAAAGGAATAACAAGGAGTACCAGAATCAATGGCACTAAGACCATCAAAGCACGCTGATGAAATTTAGGCAGACGCAACCAAAACTGCTTAACAGGCTGTGTACGCTCCAACCATTGCTCTTTGTTGAACGGCTGCTTCCAGTCGATAGCAGCGAATTTTTGTTTAACCAGTTCGACATAGTCGACTTGCTGCTTTTTCTTTCTGCGACGATTCATTGTAATGAGTCCCTTAATACTTCTACGGCCAGTATAAAAATACCGACGCGGAGAGTATATATTTTTCACCAAACTAAAATGGAATTGGGATTAAATTAGCAGAAATTTCACTTGGAGTAAGAGATAAGTCACAACCTGGCCGCCTCAATTAAGCATTCAGTCGCAATCATTTAAACCTAAGCTCGAAACTGATATCCTGTTGCCTTTATCACTCCTAATAAGAGCGACATTCATGTCTGAAATTAAATTTGAAACTGCAGAACAAAAAGCAAGCTACGGCATTGGTCTGCAAATGGGTCAGCAACTTGCAGGCTCTGGTCTTGAAGGTCTTAGCGTTGATGCTATCGCTGCGGGTATTGCAACAGCACTAACTGGTGACATGCCATCAATCGAAATTGATGAAATCAACAAAGCACTACAAGAACTTCACACTCGTGCAGAAACAGCTCGCCAAGAAGCAGCAAAAATTGCGGCAGCAGAAGGCGAAGCGTTCCTAAAAGACAACGCTCTACGACCTGAAGTTAACGTTCTAGACTCTGGTCTTCAGTACGAAATCATTTCTGAAGGTACTGGTGCAGTTCCTACAGCAGAAAGCTCAGTTCGCGTTCACTACCACGGTGAGCTAACTGACGGTACTGTATTCGATAGCTCTGTATCTCGCGGTCAACCTGCTGAATTCCCTGTTACAGGCGTAATCAAAGGTTGGGTAGAGGCACTACAACTAATGCCTGTTGGCTCTAAGTGGAAGCTATACGTACCACAAGATCTTGCGTACGGTGAGCGTGGCGCTGGTGCGGCTATCCCTCCATTTGCAGCTTTAGTTTTCGAAGTAGAACTATTAGATATTATCTAATTGAAACCATTTTCAATTATGATTAAATAAAACGGCGCACTAGCGCCGTTTTTTTGTCTAAACTGAATAGACTTTCTCACCTCTGAACCTTTCACTCTGATAGCCTTTAAAAATAAAATCACTTTTAAAAAACGCTCAACCTTTGGAGGTACTATGCGTAAAACACTCCTAACTCTAGCACTCCTATCAATCAACATTGGTAGTGCGCACGCATTCTTAGATTCAGTTACTCAAAAAAGTAAAGAAAGTGGCCTGATGGACATGGTCGGCAGCAGCTTGAACACCGAGTCATCTCCATTAACAGACATGCTAACTAGCCAATTACCAGTATCCACTGAGCAAGCAGCCGGAGGCAGTGGTGCGCTACTCGCTTTGGCTCAAAGCCAGCTTTCGCAAGAAAATAGTAGTGAATTACAGTCTTTGATTCCTGGACTTTCAAACTTGCAAGGAGCACAAAGCTTACTAGGAAATATTGAGAATATCAGTGCAGTAAAAAGTGCATTCGATACGTTAGGTTTAGACCCATCTATGATCAGTCAGTTTGCTCCAGTAATCTTGGATTACTTGAACAAGCAAGGCGCTAGCGAAGGGCTTCTAAGTTCGTTGGGCGGGTTGTGGAATACTAGTAAATAAGCGTAAGTGATAATCACTTTTTAAATTGCCAGTCTGCATGGCTTGAAATAAATGCAGGCTGGATATAAAGGTTTACTGAATTACAGATACAAAAAAGCCGAGCTAATGCTCGGCTTTCTCGTTCTTACGAACTGATTACTCAGCAGCTTCTTCAGCAGCTGGGCGATCTACAAGCTCAATGTAAGCCATTGGAGCTTTATCACCAGCACGGAAGCCAGCTTTTAGGATACGAGTGTAACCGCCCTGACGAGCAGCAAAACGTGGACCTAGTTCGTTAAATAGTTTTGCAACTACTTCGTTGTCACGAGTACGTGCAAATGCTAGACGACGGTTAGCAACACTGTCAGTCTTAGCTAGTGTAATCAAAGGCTCAACTACGCGACGTAGCTCTTTTGCTTTTGGCAAAGTAGTCTTGATAACTTCATGACGTACTAGAGAGCTAGCCATGTTGCTGAACATCGCTTTGCGATGTGAGCTGTTGCGGTTGAGTTGACGACCACTCTTACGATGGCGCATGACCTAATCCTTCTAACTAGTATCGATTAATCTTCAGCGATTGATGCAGGTGGCCAGTTTTCTAGGCGCATGCCCAGAGACAGACCACGTGACGCAAGTACGTCTTTAATCTCAGTAAGAGATTTTTTACCAAGGTTAGGCGTTTTAAGTAGCTCAACCTCAGTACGTTGTACTAGATCACCGATGTAGTGAATCGCTTCTGCTTTCAGACAGTTAGCAGAGCGAACTGTTAGTTCAAGATCGTCTACAGGACGCAGTAGGATCGGATCGAATTCTGGCTTCTCTTCCTTCTCCTCAGGAACTCGTACATCACGAAGATCTACGAATGCATCCAATTGTTCAGCTAGGATTGTAGCTGCACGACGGATTGCTTCCTCAGGTTCTAGAGTACCGTTTGTTTCCATATCGATAACAAGCTTGTCTAGATCAGTACGCTGTTCTACACGAGCTGCTTCTACAGCGTAGGCAATTTTGTCTACTGGGCTGTAAGTAGCATCTACTAGTAGGCGACCGATAGGACGCTCGTCTTCTTCGTTATGGATACGCGCAGAAGCTGGAACATAACCACGACCACGTTCAACTTTGATACGCATTGCGATCTCAGCGTTGTCATCCGTTAGGTGACAAATTACGTGTTCAGGGTTAGCGATCTCTACATCACCATCATGGGTGATGTCACCTGCAACCACAGGGCCCGAGCCTGATTTGTTCAAAGTAATGAACACTTCATCTTTGCCTTCGGCAACGCGCACAGCCAAACCTTTAAGGTTTAGAAGAATTTCAAGAATATCTTCTTGAACGCCTTCTTTCGTGCTGTACTCATGAAGTACGCCTTCGATTTCTACTTCTGTTACAGCACAACCTGGCATAGAAGATAGAAGGATGCGGCGAAGTGCATTACCCAGAGTATGACCAAAGCCACGCTCTAATGGCTCAAGAGTTACTTTTGCGTGAGTCGAGCTGATTTGTTCGATGTCAACTAGACGTGGCTTAAGAAATTCTGTTACAGAACCCTGCATTGTGTCCTCTCTTTAGTTTAAACCTTACTTAGAGTAAAGCTCGACGATCAATTGTTCGTTGATGTCAGCTGATAGATCAGAACGCTCAGGCATACGCTTGAATGTACCTTCCATCTTGCCACCATCTACTTCAATCCAAGTTGGTTTTTCACGTTGTTCAGCAACTTCTAGAGCTGCTTTGATACGAGCTTGCTGTTTAGCTTTCTCGCGAATAGAAACAACGTCATTAGCCGCTACTTTGAAAGAAGGAACGTTTACAACTTTACCGTTTACTAGGATAGCTTTGTGGCTAACTAGCTGGCGTGCTTCTGCGCGAGTTGCGCCAAAGCCCATGCGGTAAACTACGTTATCAAGACGACCTTCAAGAAGCTGAAGTAGGTTTTCACCAGTGTTGCCTTTTAGGCGAGCAGCTTCTTTGTAGTAGTTACGGAATTGTTTTTCTAAAACGCCGTACATACGACGTACTTTTTGCTTCTCACGAAGCTGAACGCCATACTCAGATAGACGACCGCGACGAGCGCCGTGTACACCTGGTGCGTTATCAATTTTACACTTGGTATCGATCGCGCGAACACCAGACTTAAGGAATAAGTCAGTGCCTTCACGACGGCTAAGCTTCAGCTTAGGACCCAAATATCTTGCCATGATTCTTCTCCAATTGTCCTAGAAACGTTATACGCGACGTTTCTTAGGTGGACGACAACCGTTATGAGGGATTGGTGTAGCATCAACGATGTTTGTGATGCGGAAACCAGCGGCGTTTAGTGCACGAACAGTAGATTCGCGACCTGGACCAGGACCCTTAACCATAACTTCCAAGTTCTTTAGGCCGTATTCTTTAGCCATTTCAGCACAACGCTCAGCAGCAACCTGTGCAGCGAACGGAGTAGACTTACGAGAACCACGGAAACCAGAACCACCTGCAGTAGCCCATGCAAGAGCGTTACCTTGACGGTCAGTAATGGTTACGATTGTGTTATTGAAAGAAGCATGGATGTGCGCAACGCCATCTGCAACTTGCTTGCGTACGCGCTTACGAGCGCGAGTTGGTTGTTTAGCCATTGTACTCTACCTTCCCGATTATTTCTTGATCGGCTTACGCGGACCCTTACGGGTGCGAGCGTTGGTTTTAGTACGCTGTCCACGTAGTGGTAGACTGCGACGATGACGAAGACCACGGTAACAGCCAAGGTCCATAAGACGCTTGATGTTCATAGATACTTCACGACGTAGATCACCTTCTACAGTGTACTTAGCTACACCATCACGCAGTTGATCGATCTGCTCTTCAGTTAGTTCACTGATCTTAACATTTTCAGCAATACCCACTTCAGCTAGGATAGCTTGAGAGCGAGTTTTACCGATGCCGTAGATCGCTGTTAGAGCGATTACTGCATGTTTCTGATCAGGAATGTTAATGCCTGCTATACGGGCCATTATTCACTCCTAAGTGTTTCTATAAAAGAATTAGCCGCAGCAAAGCCCGTTATGGATACGCTGCGGAATACTACTTCTTTTGCACGCAAAAGGTAGGCCGAGGAATATACTCGACCCAACCTTCATTTTCAAGTAAAAATTTCTGCTAATTAGCCTTGGCGCTGTTTGTGCTTTGGCTCACTGCAAATCACGCGAACGACACCGTTACGCTTGATTACTTTACAGTTACGGCAGATTTTTTTAACGGAAGCACGAACTTTCATTGCTAAACTCCGTAAATGAAACTGAGTCTACCGCCGGATTAACGGCCGTAGCCTTTCAGATTCGCTTTCTTCAACACAGAATCATACTGTTGAGACATCAGATGAGTCTGTACCTGTGCCATAAAGTCCATAATTACAACAACTACGATTAGTAGCGATGTACCGCCGAAGTAGAAACGTACGTTCCACGCGACCATCATGAACTCGGGAATCAGACAGATAAAGGTAATGTACAGTGCACCAGCAAGGGTTAGACGTGTCATTACTTTATCAATGTATTTCGCTGTCTGCTCACCTGGGCGGATACCGGGTACGAATGCACCAGACTTCTTCAAGTTATCTGCTGTTTCACGTGGGTTGAAAACCAACGCAGTGTAGAAGAAACAGAAGAAGATAATTGCTGCTGCATAAAGCATTACATACAACGGTTGACCTGGGCTAAGAGCCAAAGACACGTCAGTTAACCAACCGAACGCGCTGCTCTCACCGTTTTGACCAAACCACTGAGCCAATGTTCCTGGGAACAAGATAATACTTGATGCAAAAATCGCTGGAATTACACCTGCCATGTTAATTTTAAGAGGCAAGTGCGAGCTTTGCGCAGCAAATACTTTACGACCTTGTTGACGTTTCGCATAGTTAACGACGATTCGGCGTTGACCACGTTCCATGAAAACAACGAAGTAAATTACTGCAAAAGCTAATACCGCGATTAGCAACAGAAGAAGTACATGCAATTCACCTTGACGCGCTTGCTCGATTGTTTGACCGATTGCAGAAGGCAATCCAGCAACAATACCTGCAAAAATTAGTATCGAAATACCATTACCAATTCCGCGCTCTGTAATTTGTTCACCTAACCACATCAAGAACATGGTACCGGTTACTAAACTTACGGTAGCAATTAGCGTAAACATGGTTTGGTTGATAACAACCAGATTGTCGACCATGTTTGGTAGGCCAGTTGCAATACCTATAGCTTGGAAGGTTGCAAGTACAAGCGTGCCGTAGCGTGTGTATTGGCTTATCTTACGACGGCCTGCTTCACCCTCTTTTTTGAGTTCAGCTAACGCTGGATGAACTACAGTTAGCAATTGGACAACAATAGATGCCGAAATATACGGCATGATGCCCAATGCTAATATAGATGCACGCTCCAGAGCACCACCGGAGAACATGTTAAACATTTCAACGATGGTACCTTTTTGCTGTTCGAACAAATCGGCAAGTACAGCAGCGTCAATACCAGGAATCGGCACAAAAGAGCCGGCTCGGAATACTAAAAGTGCACCAATTACGAATAACAAGCGCGACTTTAGTTCACTTAAGCCGCTCTGAGCACTACGAAAATCTTGTCCTGGTTTCTTAGCCATCTGTACCTCGTTCCTCGAGATTATTCCTCGATTTTACCGCCTGCAGCTTCGATTGCAGCTTTAGCGCCTTTAGTCACACGTAGACCTTTAACAGTCACTGCTTTGTTGATTTCACCAGAAAGAACAACTTTTACAAATTCGATGTTCTTAGTGATGATGTTAGCAGCTTTAAGACTGTTTAGATCAACTACGTCACCAGAAACTTTCGCTAGCTCAGCTAGACGAACTTCAGCAGACACTAGGCTCTTGCGAGAAGTGAAACCGAATTTTGGTAGACGTTGTTTCAGAGGCATCTGACCGCCTTCGAAACCTGGACGAACACTGCCGCCAGAACGTGATTTTTGACCTTTGTGACCACGGCCACCAGTTTTACCTAGGCCTGAACCGATACCACGACCTACTCGCTTCGCAGAAGTTTTCGCGCCAGCAGCCGGTGCTAGAGTATTCAAACGCATTCTGATTACTCCTCAACTTTAACCATGTAGTAAACCTTGTTGATCATACCGCGAATACACGGAGTATCTTCAAGTTCTACTGTGTGGTTGATTTTACGAAGACCTAGACCGCGCAAAGTAGCTTTGTGCTTTGGCAGACGACCAATTGAGCTTTTAGTTTGAGTTACTTTAATAGTTGCCATGGTGTTCTTACTCCGAAATAGATTCAACAGTTAGACCACGTTTAGCAGCAACCATTTCTGGTGACTTCATGCTACCTAGTGCATCGATCGTTGCACGAACGATGTTGATAGGGTTCGTAGAACCGTACGCTTTAGATAGTACGTTGTGTACACCAGCAACTTCTAGTACTGCACGCATCGCACCACCTGCGATAACACCAGTACCTTCTGCAGCAGGCTGCATGTAAACTTTAGAGCCCGAATGGCGACCTTTCACTGGGTGGTGAAGAGTGCCTTCGTTTAGAGCGATCGTAGTCATGTTACGACGCGCTTTTTCCATTGCTTTTTGAATCGCTGCAGGTACTTCACGAGCTTTGCCGTAACCGAAACCTACACGACCGTTACCGTCACCAACTACTGTTAGTGCAGTGAAGCTCATGATTCGACCACCTTTAACCGTTTTAGAAACACGGTTAACTGCGATTAGCTTTTCTTGCAAATCATTCGCTTGAACTTGTTGTTCTTTAGCCATCTTCCAACCCTACCTTAGAATTTCAGACCAGCTTCGCGAGCAGATTCTGCTAGCGCCGCTACTCGACCGTGGTATTGGAAACCAGAACGATCAAATGCAACTGCAGTTACGCCCTTCTCTAGAGCGCGCTCAGCAATAGCTTTACCCACTGCTTTAGCTGCATCAACGTTACCAGTGTATTTCACTTGCTCACGGATCGCTTTTTCTACAGTAGAAGCTGCTGCGATAACCTCAGAGCCGTTAGCCGCGATAACCTGTGCGTACACGTGACGAGGAGTACGGTGTACAACTAGGCGAGTCGCACCCAGTTCTGCAATCTTACGACGTGCACGTGTAGCACGACGGATGCGAGATGCTTTCTTATCCATAGTGTTACCTTACTTCTTCTTAGCTTCTTTAGTACGCACATTTTCATCTGCGTAACGAACACCTTTGCCTTTGTATGGCTCAGGCTCACGGTAAGAACGAATGTCAGCCGCAACTTGACCAACTAGCTGCTTGTCAGCACCAGTGATCACGATTTCAGTTTGGCTTGGACATTCAGCTTTAATACCCGCTGGCAACTCGTGCTCAACTGGGTGTGAGAAGCCTAGTGTTAGACCTACAGCGTTGCCTTTGATAGCAGCACGGTAACCTACACCTTTAAGAGTTAGCTTCTTAGTAAAGCCTTCAGTAACACCAACAACCATGTTGTTAACTAGAGCGCGAGCAGTACCTGCTTGAGCCCATGCGTTAGCAACACCTTCTTTAGGACCGAAAGTCAGGTTATTTTCTTCCTGAGCGATTACAACTGCGTTGTTAAGAACGCGAGTTAGTTCGCCTTTCGCACCTTTTACAGTGATTTCTTGGCCGTTTAGTTTCACCTCTACGCCAGCTGGAATAGCGACAGGTGCTTTTGCAACACGAGACATAGTCTACTCCTTATTAAGCTACGTAAGCGATGATTTCACCACCAAGACCTGCTTTACGTGCAGCGCGGTCTGACATAAGACCCTTGGAAGTAGAAACGATAGCAATACCAAGACCACCCATTACAGAAGGAAGTTCATCTTTCTTCTTGTAAACACGTAGACCTGGACGAGAAACACGTTTAAGTTGCTCGATTACTGGTTTAGCTTGGAAGTACTTAAGTGTAACTTCTAGCTCAGGTTTTGCTTCGCCTTCAACAGCGAAGTCAACGATGTAACCTTCAGCTTTTAGTAGTGCAGCAATTGCAACTTTAAGCTTTGAAGAAGGCATTTTTACAGCAACTTTGTTTGCTGCCTGACCGTTACGAACGCGGGTCAGCATATCCGAAATCGGATCTTGCATGCTCATATGATTTACTCCAAATGATTAAGTGGCAATTACCAGCTAGCCTTACGAAGACCCGGAATCTCGCCTTTCATGCAAGCTTCACGAACCTTAATACGGCTTAGACCGAACTTACGTAGGTAACCGTGTGGACGACCAGTTTGGTTGCAACGGTTGCGCTGACGTGATGCACTTGAATCACGTGGAAGAGATTGCAGTGTAAGAACCGCGTTCCAACGATCTTCTTCAGATGCGTTTACATCGCTGATGATAGCTTTTAGCGCTGCACGCTTTTCAGCGAACTTAGCTACTAGCTTCGCACGTTTTGCTTCACGTGCTTTCATTGAATTTTTAGCCATAACAGTAACCCTTCACCTTACTTACGGAATGGGAAGTTAAAGGCAGCCAGCAGAGCACGGCCTTCCTCATCAGTACCAGCAGACGTCGTAATAGTGATGTCTAGACCGCGTACTCGATCAACTTTATCAAAGTCGATTTCCGGGAAGATGATTTGCTCGCGAACGCCCATGCTGTAGTTACCGCGACCGTCAAAAGACTTAGCGCTAACACCACGGAAGTCACGTACACGTGGAAGAGCGATGTTAATTAAACGCTCAAGAAAATCCCACATACGTTCGCCACGCAAGGTTACTTTACAACCGATAGGGTAGCCTTCACGGATTTTGAAACCTGCAACAGATTTGCGCGCTTTTGTGATAAGTGGCTTTTGACCAGAGATCGTTGCCATATCAGACGCTGCGTTTTCTAGCAGTTTCTTATCGTTGATTGCTTCACCAACACCCATGTTTAGGGTGATTTTCTCGATTCTAGGGACTTGCATGACGCTTGTGTAACCGAACTGTTTGGTCAGTTCAGCGACTACAGACGACTTGTAGTAATCATGCAGTTTCGCCATAGTAGAACTCCAAATTACTTCTATTAGTTAGAAACGGTTTCGCCGTTAGACTTGAAGAAACGAACTTTTTTGCCGTCTTCAAAACGGAAACCGATACGGTCAGCTTTACCAGTAGCTGCGTTAAAGATAGCCACGTTAGAAACGTCGATAGCTGCTTCTTGCTCTACGATACCGCCTTGGATACCCATAGCTGGAACAGGTTTCTGATGTTTCTTAACTAGGTTGATACCTTCAACGATAACTTTACCAGTTGCTAGAACCTTAGTTACTTTACCTTTCTTGCCTTTGTCTTTACCAGCAAGAACGATTACTTCGTCATTACGACGGATTTTAGCTGCCATTTCTACGTGCTCCTTACAGAACTTCTGGAGCCAGTGAAACGATCTTCATGAACTTATCGCCACGAAGTTCGCGTGTCACAGGACCAAAGATACGTGTACCGATTGGTTGCTCAGTATTGTCGTTTAGCAATACGCAAGCATTTCGGTCGAAGCGAATGACAGAACCGTCAGGACGACGTACGCCTTTACGGGTGCGCACTACCACCGCCTTCAGAACATCACCTTTTTTAACTTTACCGCGAGGGATTGCTTCCTTCACAGTAACTTTGATGACGTCACCGATATGTGCATAACGGCGGTGAGAGCCACCCAGAACCTTAATACACATTACGCTGCGTGCGCCTGAGTTATCAGCTGCGTCCAGCATACTTTGCATTTGGATCATGTTAGTGCTCCGCTAAATATTAATAACTAGACCCATCACGGGTCGGGCTGCCTCTTTAAAAGGGACGCGAATTGTACCACCCTTTTTTGTGATTGGGTAGTCAAAAAATAAACGGCTCCAAAAATATTTTGGAGCCGCTTTAGTTTCATAGAATTAACGAGATTAAATCTTCGCCTTTTCTAGAACTTTTACCAAAGTCCAAGACTTAGTCTTAGACAGTGGACGACACTCTGCGATTTCAACTGTGTCGCCTAGGCCACACTCGTTGTTCTCGTCATGTGCGTGTACTTTAGTCGTACGTTTTACGTATTTACCGTAGATTGGGTGTTTTACGAAACGTTCGATAGCAACAGTGATAGACTTGTCCATCTTGTCGCTAATTACACGACCTTGTTGAGTACGTTTTACTTCGCTCATTATGCGCCTGCCTTCTCAGTCAAAACAGTTTTCACACGTGCGATATCACGGCGTACAGCTTTCAGAGTATGAGTTTGCTGTAGTTGACCAGTCGCAGCTTGCATGCGCAAGTTGAACTGTTCGCGTAGCAAATTCATTAGCTCAGCGTTAAGCTCTTCAACGCTTTTCTCGCGTAGATCTTGTGCTTTCATCACATCACCTGCTTAGTTACAAATGTAGTTTTGAAAGGCAGTTTACGTGCCGCAAGACGGAACGCTTCACGTGCCAATTCTTCAGGTACACCACCCATTTCGTACATAACCTTACCAGGTTGGATTTGGGCTACCCAGTACTCAACGTTACCTTTACCCTTACCTTGACGAACTTCAAGTGGTTTTTCTGTGATTGGTTTGTCTGGGAACACACGGATCCAGATTTTACCTTGACGCTTAACGTGACGTGTCATTGCACGACGTGCCGCTTCGATTTGACGAGCAGTTAGACGACCACGGCCAACAGCTTTAAGACCGAATTCGCCGAAGCTTACATCAGTACCTTTAGCTAGACCACGGTTACGACCAGTCTGAACCTTACGGAACTTAGTACGTTTAGGTTGTAGCATCTGTCGACTCCTTACTTACGGCCTTTACGCTGCTTCTTAGGCTTGTCGCCTTTAGGCTCTACAGCGTTAGCTGCTGGCATACCACCTAGGATTTCACCTTTGAAGATCCAAGTTTTAATGCCGATCACACCGTATTGAGTGTGAGCCGAAGAAGTTGCGTAATCAATGTCAGCACGTAGAGTGTGTAGAGGCACACGGCCTTCACGGTACCACTCTGAACGTGCGATTTCAGCGCCGCCTAGACGACCGCTTACTTCCACTTTGATACCTTTAGCGCCTAGGCGCATTGCGTTTTGTACTGCGCGCTTCATAGCACGGCGGAACATAACACGACGCTCTAGCTGAGACGCGATGCTGTCACCAACAAGTTGCGCATCTAGTTCAGGCTTACGTACTTCAGCGATGTTAATTTGCGCTGGTACACCTGCAATTTTAGCTACAGCTGCGCGTAGCTTCTCAACGTCTTCACCTTTCTTACCGATAACAACGCCTGGGCGAGCAGTGTGAATAGTCACACGGATGCTCTTAGCAGGACGCTCGATAACGATACGTGATAGAGACGCTTTTTTCAGTTCACTTGTAAGGAACTGACGTACCTTGAAGTCGCCGTCTAGGTTGTCAGCGAAATCTTTGGTGTTAGCAAACCATGTAGCATTCCAAGGCTTAACGATGCCTAGACGAATACCATTTGGATGTACTTTTTGACCCATTGCTTACTCTCCTAGTCTCTAGCGATCTGCTACAACAACAGTGATGTGGCTTGAACGCTTCAAGATACGATCCGCACGACCTTTAGCACGAGGCATAATACGCTTCATGGTTGGGCCTTCATCTACAAAGATTTTTGCGACATTCAGATCGTCAATATCTGCACCTTCGTTGTGCTCCGCGTTAGCGATAGCAGACTCTAGAACTTTCTTAACTAGTGCAGCAGCTTTTTTGTTGCTGAACGTTAGGATTTCTAGAGCTTGGTCAACAGATTTACCACGGATTAGATCCGCAACTAAGCGAGCTTTCTGAGGCGAAATGCGAGCAAAGTTATGTTTAGCAATTGCTTCCATTATCTACTCCTTAGCGCTTCTTAGCTTTCTTATCCGCAGCGTGACCGCGGTAAGTGCGTGTTGGTGCGAATTCACCCAGTTTGTGACCGATCATTTCATCAGTTACAAATACTGGTACGTGCTGACGACCATTATGGACAGCGATGGTCAAACCGATCATCGTAGGGATGATCATTGAACGACGGGACCAAGTCTTAATAGGCTTTTTGTCTCCGCTTTCCACCGCTTTCTCTACCTTCTTCAGCAAGTGTAGGTCAATAAAAGGACCTTTCTTGAGAGAACGTGGCATGGCGATTCCTCTTTATATAGATTACTTGTTACGACGACGTACGATGTACTTGTCAGTGCGTTTGTTCTTACGAGTCTTGAAGCCTTTAGTAGGCATACCCCAAGGAGATACTGGGTGACGACCACCAGAAGTACGGCCTTCACCACCACCATGTGGGTGGTCAATCGGGTTCATTACAACACCACGAACCGTTGGACGGATACCGCGATGACGTGATGCACCTGCTTTACCAAGTTCACGTAGCATGTGCTCAGAGTTACCAACTTCACCGATTGTTGCACGGCCTTCAGAAAGAACTTTGCGCATCTCGCCAGAACGTAGACGGATAGTTACGTACGCACCGTCGCGAGCAACGATTTGAGCGTAAGCACCAGCCGAACGAGCTAGCTGACCACCTTTACCAGGCTTAAGTTCAACGTTATGTACTGTTGAACCTACTGGGATATTACGCATTGGTAGAGTGTTACCAGCTTTGATTGGTGCATCAACACCAGACTGAATAACATCACCAGCTACAACACCTTTAGGTGCTAGGATGTAGCGACGCTCACCGTCTTTGTAAAGAACTAGAGCAATGTTTGCGCTACGGTTTGGATCGTATTCAAGACGCTCAACTGTCGCTGGAATACCATCTTTAGTACGTTTGAAGTCAACTACACGGTAGTGATGCTTGTGACCACCGCCGATGTGACGTACTGTGATACGACCCTTGTTGTTACGACCACCGTTCTTAGAGTTTTTCTCTAGAAGAGGTGCGTATGGCTTGCCCTTGTGTAGGTCAGCGTTAACAACTTTAACAACGTGACGACGACCAGGGGAAGTCGGCTTACATTTAACAATAGCCATTTTTAACTACTCCTGTTATTCCGCGCCGCCAACGAAGTCAAGATCTTGACCTTCTTTCAAAGTAACGTACGCTTTCTTAACGTCGCTGCGGCGACCTTGGCGTAGACCTTGACGTTTGGTCTTACCCTTAGTGATAAGAGTATTTACAGACTTAACTTCAACTTCAAATAGCTTTTCTACAGCTGCTTTGATCTCTTTTTTAGTCGCATCTTTAGCTACTTTGAAAACGATAGTGTTCGCTTTCTCAGCTGCCATAGTTGCTTTTTCAGAGATGTGCGGTGCACGTAGAACTTTTAGGATACGCTCTTCAGTGATCATGCTAGCATTTCCTCTACTTGCTTAACTGCTTCTGCAGTCATTACAACTTTGTCAAACGCGATTAGAGATACTGGATCGATACCAGCAACATCACGTGCGTCAACTTTGTATAGGTTACGAGCAGCTAGGAATAGATTCTCATCTACTTCGCTAGTCACGATTAGAGCGTCAGTTAGCTCAAGCTCTTTAAGCTTAGCAACTAGCTCTTTAGTCTTTGGTGCTTCAACTGAGAAGTTATCAACAACGATTAGACGCTCTTGACGAACAAGCTCAGAAAGAATGCTCTTCATAGCACCACGGTACATTTTTTTGTTTACTTTTTGGCTGTGATCTTGTGGTTTCGCAGCAAAAGTAACACCACCTGTACGCCAGATTGGGCTACGGATTGTACCAGCACGCGCACGGCCAGTACCTTTTTGACGCCATGGCTTAGCGCCACCGCCAGAAACTTCTGAACGTGTTTTTTGAGCACGAGTACCTTGACGAGCACCTGCTGCGTACGCAACAACTACTTGGTGTACAAGAGCTTCGTTAAACTCACGTCCGAAAGTAGTTTCGGAAACAGTTAGTGCATCGGCACCTTTAACCATTAGTTCCATTACTTACTCCTGAGACGTTATGCTTTAACAGCTGGTTTAACGATCACGTTGCCGCCAGTTGCGCCTGGGACTGCACCTTTAATAAGAAGCAGGTTGCGCTCAGCGTCAACACGTACGATCTCTAGGTTTTGAGTCGTTACACGCTCAGCACCCATGTGACCTGCCATTTTCTTGCCTTTAAATACGCGACCTGGAGTCTGACATTGACCGATAGAACCAGGAGCACGGTGAGACAATGAGTTACCGTGAGTCATATCTTGAGTACGGAAGTTCCAACGCTTAACAGCGCCTTGGAAACCTTTACCCTTAGATGTACCAGTAACGTCTACTTTCTTAGTTTCGTTGAATAGTTCAACAGTTAGTTCTGAACCAACTTCGAACTCTTCGCCGTTTTCTAAACGGAATTCCCAAAGACCGCGACCAGCTTCAACGCCAGCTTTAGCAAAGTGACCTGCTTCAGCTTTGTTTACACGGTTAGCTTTCTTAGAACCAGCTGTAACCTGGATTGCTGCGTAGCCGTCAGTTTCAAGAGTTTTCACTTGAGAAACACGGTTAGCTTCAACCTCAACAACTGTTACTGGGATAGAAACGCCTTCTTCAGTAAATACGCGGGTCATGCCCACTTTACGACCGATTAGACCAATCATACTTCTAATCTCCCTTAACCTAGGCTAATTTGAACGTCAACGCCCGCAGCAAGGTCTAGACGCATTAGAGCATCAACAGTCTTGTCTGTTGGCTCAACGATGTCGATTAGACGCTTGTGAGTACGGATTTCGTACTGGTCACGTGCTTTCTTGTTAACGTGTGGAGAGATAAGAACTGTGAAACGCTCTTTACGAGTTGGCAGTGGGATTGGACCACGAACCTGTGCGCCAGTGCGCTTAGCTGTTTCAACGATTTCCGCTGTAGAAGCATCGATTAGTTTGTAATCGAAAGCTTTTAGGCGGATACGGATACGTTGGTTCTGCATGAGACAGAGCTCCAAATTTAATAAATTACACAAACAATATCGCCACTCAAACTCGTCAAGACGAGAGAATGCCGATTGATTTATGTGAAACCGTAGCATCCAAGATTAGGACGCATTGTCAGTTAATTTTCGATTAACTATCCCTATATGCCAAAGTCACCTTTGAGGATAGTTTTTCCGAAGAAAAGATAGCTAATTGTATTAACCGCGAACATAAGCTGAGTATACATTACCTCACAAATCCTTAGATTTGCTCGCTCCTCACTGCTCATTGGTTCACAACTGGCTTAACCAGTGCGCTGCATTATACAGATCACACTTTAGGTTGCAAGCGCTGAGTGAAAAATAATCGGGAATATTCCAAACCCTATACATCTCTCTTCGCTTGGTAGCCATTAAACAAAAAGGACGCCGAAGCGTCCTTTTCTAAACTGTAATCGTAATAGCGGCTGCTATTATTTCTTACCGCTTGATAGTGCACCGAAACGCTTGTTGAAGCGATCAACACGGCCGCCTGTATCAACGATACGTTGCTTACCAGTGTAGAATGGGTGACACTTGTCACATACGTCTAGGTGGATAGACTCTTTACCTAGAGTAGAGTTGAACTCAAAAGAGTTGCCGCAAGAACAAGTCGCTTTTACTGCTTTGTATTCTGGGTGGATACCAGCTTTCATGGGATAACCTCAATAGTAGGCCGTGTCGCTATACGAATCTAAGCCGCACACCACACGCAATTAATAATAAAATGGGATACCGCATCAACTAATTGCCGAAGCCATATCTCAAGGCGCGATATAGTAAAGAATCACATTGCTCGGATCAACACATTTGGCAACTTTTTCGCCACTTTTTTAGCCAGACTAATCATAGAGGCACGATTCACGCTGAATCATATTGCTTTACTCGAATTTCCATACCGATTTTAATAGACTCTCATTTCCTTTCCCTCTTTTTAATAGCTAAAAATTTATGCGCCCAACCATTGCTAGAGTGGCATTACCCGTTCCGCTCGACAAACAATTTGATTACGCCATTCCGGGGCACCTGTTTCCGATCATTGGCGGGCGCGTATCCGTACCTTTTGGACGTCAAACGTTAGTTGGCATCGTCACCGCAATGGTAAACCACTCCGACTTTCCTAAAGATCAGCTTAAGCCAATCAAAGCGGTATTAGACTCCCAACCGATATGGCCAGAGACGCTTTATTCTCTGCTAAATTGGTGCAGCCAGTTCTACCAATACCCACTTGGAGATACGCTACACAATGCGATGCCAGCAGCTCTACGTAAAGGAAAGCCTGCAGATTTTGCGACGCTACAAGAGTGGCAAATTACCGAATCCGGTAAAGACAAGCTGATGCAAGGGCTTGATCGTCGAGCGGTCAAACAACAGAAGGTCTTGCAAATGTTGGTTAACTGCGCTTTGCCTCACCAGGAATTTGTCGACCAAGAGATAGCCTCAACAGTACTAAAGTCTTTAGAAGAGAAAGGCTGGATTGAACGTATCGAGAAGAAGCCTGCAATCACCCAGTGGGGACAGCACGTTGAATGCGACGTCGAGAAGCCAAAGCTCAACCACGAACAAGCGCTGGCTATTGCGAGTGTAAATAGCCAAACAGGTTTTGCTTGCTATTTATTAGAGGGAGTAACTGGCTCTGGTAAAACAGAAGTTTACTTAAACCTTATCAAGCCAGTTTTAGAGCAAGGGAAACAAGCATTAGTTTTAGTACCTGAGATCGGTCTAACGCCCCAAACCATCAACCGCTTTAAGCATCGATTTAATGTCCCGGTAGACGTGATTCATTCAGGTTTGAATGAAACCGAGCGACTTAACGCTTGGCTTTCTGCCAGGGATAAAGCCGCGGGAATCATCATTGGCACTCGTTCAGCCCTGCTCACACCTTTTGCTGATTTGGGGATTATTATCGTGGATGAAGAGCATGACGCTTCTTATAAGCAACAAGACAGCTTGCGTTACCACGCTCGTGATGTTGCTGTCATGCGCGCCCATAAAGAGCAAGTACCGATTATCCTGGGCTCAGCCACACCTGCACTGGAGACATTGCACAATGCCCTGTCAGGCAAGTATCACCATTTAACACTAACCCGACGAGCTGGCTCTGCCGTACCAACCACCAATAAAGTGTTAGATGTAAAAGGTCAGTATTTAGAAAGTGGCTTATCTGCCCAACTGATTGCCGAGATGCGCAAGCATTTAAAAGCAGGCAATCAAGTGATGTTGTTTCTTAACCGTCGAGGCTTTTCGCCCGCTTTGATGTGCCATGAATGCGGTTGGATTGCAGAATGTAAACGCTGTGATGCGTACTATACGTTCCACCATTACAGCAACGAAATACGCTGCCATCACTGCGGATCACAACAACCGGTGATTCATCAATGTCAGGGGTGTGGTTCAACTCAATTGGTTACCGTCGGCGTAGGAACGGAACAACTCGAACAACAATTGGCTCAGTTATTTCCAGAATACAACGCTATTCGCATCGACAGAGACAGCACACGTCGCAAAGGTAGTTTGGAAGATGCCCTTGAATCAATTCGTAAAGGTGAACATCAAATTCTGATTGGCACCCAAATGCTGGCTAAGGGGCACCATTTTCCAAATGTAACGCTCGTTGCTCTTTTGGATGTTGATGGCTCTCTCTATAGTAGCGACTTCCGCGCTTCCGAGAGACTAGCGCAGTTGTTTATTCAGGTCGCAGGTCGTGCCGGCCGCGCAAGTAAACCTGGCGAGGTTATCCTGCAAACCCACCATCCTGAGCACAGCTTGCTGCAGGCCCTGCTTCAAAAAGACTATCGCCACTTTGCTATGACTGCTCTGGAAGAACGCAAACTGGCTCAGCTTCCGCCTTATAGTTTCTTGACTCTTTTCAAAGCAGAGGCAAACCAAAGTGAGGTAGTTGAAGACTTCCTGCGTCAGGTTCGTTTTACGTTAGAGTCACACCCTCTGTTCGATGATTCTTGTATGGTATTAGGCCCAACTCCTTCACCTTTGGCTAAGCGGGCTGGTAAATACCGCTGGCAACTATTACTACAAACTCAACATCGTTCATTGATGCAAAAGTTATTAACCAGTGCCAAACCTGCTATTGAGTTGTTGCCAAATGCTAAGAAAGTACGCTGGAATTTAGACATAGAACCACAAGATCTCAGCTAGCAAACGTTTAACTATGTAATGAATTACCATTTAATGTGACCAAAATCACACCGAGATTGCAATTTTTGTTAAACAGACCGTAACTTTCACTTTAGAAATGAATAGACTATCCAAATTAGAAAAGTCTAAAGTGACTTGTTTGCACAGGCTTAAATTAAAACAATGACTATTCCCATAAATTGATATCGCGGTGAAGAATCCATTTTCCCACTCGTTAACACGAACTGAGCGAAGAGCAAACACAGCTCTAACTCGGTTGATTACTCTGATTTCAAACCGGAATAACGTCACCTTGGCAAAAAATAAATGAGAGGTTAAAAACTATGGCGACAATGAAGGATGTTGCCCAGCTTGCGGGAGTGTCTACGGCTACGGTATCTCGAGCCTTAATGAATCCAGAGAAGGTCTCTTCTTCTACAAGAAAGAGAGTAGAAGAAGCCGTACTTGAAGCGGGTTATTCTCCAAACTCATTAGCGCGTAACTTACGTAGAAACGAATCAAAAACCATTGTTACTATCGTTCCCGACATCTGTGATCCTTATTTTTCTGAAATTATTCGCGGTATTGAAGATGCAGCCATGGAACATGGCTATCTAGTCCTTCTGGGCGATAGCGGACAACAGAAGAAACGCGAAAGCTCTTTCGTTAATCTCGTATTTACTAAGCAGGCAGATGGAATGCTACTGCTTGGTACAGATCTACCATTCGATGTCAGTAAGCCAGAACAAAAGAACTTACCTCCGATGGTAATGGCGTGTGAATTTGCGCCTGAACTCGAGCTTCCGACAGTACATATTGACAACCTGACCTCAGCATTTGAAGCGGTGAATTACCTGACCCAATTAGGTCATAAAAGCATTGCTCAAATCTCTGGACCAGATACAGCAATATTGTGTCAGTTCCGCCAACAAGGCTACCAACAAGCCCTGCGCCGTGCCGGCATCAATAAAGATCCACAATATAGTGTCATTACTGAATTCTCTTTTGATGGCGGAGCAAAAGCCGTTCGTAAACTGCTCGAATTGCCAGAGCCACCAACGGCTATTTTCTGTCACTGTGACACAATGGCCATCGGCGCAATTCAAGAAGCGAAAAAGCTTGGCTTACGAGTCCCGCAAGATCTCTCTGTTGTGGGCTTTGATGACATTAACTTCGCTCAGTACTGCGATCCACCGTTGACCACTATCTCTCAGCCTCGCTATGAGATTGGTCGACAAGCAATGCTAATGATGCTCGAGATGTTAAAAGGCCACGACGTGCATTCAGGCTCGCGTCTGCTTGAAACTAATCTCGTCATTCGCGGAAGTGCAGCGCCACCACAGCGCCCTTAACCTAAAGATTAGTATTCATCCCTAAAGCGGTGCTAAGGCGCCGCTTTTTATTTACCCTCCTGCTTTTTGTGTATCCCTGAATAAATATAAGCGAGAACTGAAACACACCCCTACACTCGGGCGTTGTCGCGCTTTAACTATCAAGATTCTATCAATAGGGTGTTTTCTCAACTCGTTCTGGATTAACATATTTGCAAGAATCCTTGATGACCAGAAATAACCGTGGCAAATAGAGATTATGTAAGACGGGGGCGAGGCGCCCCAAAAAAGTCGACAAAAAAACAGCCGCCGATAAGAAAAAAGCCTTGGCGTAGTGGTCTGCTCGCTATCTTGCTAGTGGGTAGTTTTGGCTATGGTCTTTACCGTTTGAGTAGCGATCCAGAACCTAAACAGCCTGTAGTGAAACAGCCAACAACCACTGTAAGTAAACCAAAACCGAAAAAAGATTTGCCGCCACCACCAGAAGAAAAATGGGAATATGTTGAGTCACTACCGAAACGTGAAGTTGAAGTTGTGGCCAAAGAAATTGAAGTTTCTAAAATTCCTTACATCATGCAGTGTGGCGCGTACAAAACCCAGGCACAAGCCGAAGAGCGTAAGCTTGCAATCGCGTTCCAAGGGATGTCGAGCAAGATTCGTAAGAAAGAAGGCAGTTCATGGTATCGCGTAGTGCTAGGTCCGTATAAGTTCAAACGTGATGCAGAACGTGACCGTCATAAACTGCAACGCGCGAAAATCGAGCCGTGTGCTATTTGGAAAGAAAATCTTTAAACTCAGGCCCTAGGAGCTAAGATCCTATACCGAATCAACTTGAAGATGCTGGCTTGAGAACCTGAAAATTATCATTAATTCGAGATGTCAAAGAGCCTGCGATCTCTGGAAGAGTCACTGCAAAAAATTGGTCTATTGCCGCCTTGAAGTCCCGTTTTCTTTTGAAGTAAACGTTGTTCCTCGACTTCTCATTCATTACTTTCCATAGCCGCTCGATTGGGTTGAGGTTTGGACTGTAAGGTGGAAGATAATGCAGTTCAATATTCAGGACAAACGCCGCATCTTTGACTAAGTCACTGCGGTGATATCCCGCACCATCCAAGATGATATGAAGCTTATGAGCTAAGGGATAACTCTTTCTTAACTCACAGAAAAAGCGAACAATCGATTCACTGTTAATGCTCTCATAGTTGTGAACAATGGTTGCTCCAATATCCGACAAGTTCAGTGCGCCAATAATGTTCAATCGGCTACGATTACCCGTTGTTTCAATCACTTTATCCTGACCAGTTCGTATCCAGCCATGAGATATTTTTGTTGATAGTGTTGGGTGAACTGCGTCGATAAAGACTATCGATTCATCCTTGCCACAGCTTGCCTTTAACGCTTCATAAGCCTCTATAAATGCTTGCTGTTGTGCTTCATCAAACTTGTGTGGTACGCCTTTCGGTTGCTTGTAGCTAAAACCATTGTGGTGAAGCCATTTATTCATACCAGAAACCGTGTAATCCAGTCCAAATGTCTCTTTAACGTAAGTGACAATTTGATGCGTATGAGAATAGGTTTTCTCAGTCAAATGCTCGATTAGGTGCATGGTTTGAGTAGCAGAAAGCTTGCTTTGGCTTCCGCCATTTTCAGGCTTAAGTTTTTCAGAAAGAACGTAGTCGCTGAGATGACGAGCAACGGTCGATTCATGAATACGAAGAGCTTGTGAAATCATAGTCTGACTCCAGCCTTCAGAAGCCAGCAAAACAGCCTTAATACGGTCGCAAACTCGACTATCACGTTCAATGTCGTGCATTTGTTCGAGTTGCAGTTTCTGTTGAGGAGTCAGTGTAATTTTCATGGTTCGTAGCATGCTCCTGATTCTATCGAAAATCAAGCATCTTCAATGATCACGGGTATAGGGCCTTTCTTTTTGCCCCTTGAATCCCCATTTCTCCTCCCCCATATACTGAATTAAATCCAAAGAGAAATAATCAAGAGGTCGACTGTGACTACCATTGTATCTGTACGTCGAAATAATAAAGTCGTCATCGCGGGTGATGGCCAAGTATCTCTAGGCAATACCGTAATGAAAGGTAATGCGCGCAAAGTTCGCCGCCTATACAACAACCAAGTACTAGCGGGCTTTGCCGGCGGTACTGCGGATGCCTTCACCCTTTTTGAGCGCTTCGAAAGCAAACTGCAAATGCACCAAGGTCACCTAACCAAAGCAGCAGTTGAGCTAGCCAAAGACTGGCGTAGCGATCGTGCTCTGCGCAAGCTCGAAGCCTTACTTGCCGTTGCCGACGAAACCGCATCGTTAATCATTACCGGTAATGGTGATGTCGTACAGCCAGAACACGACCTGATTGCGATTGGCTCTGGTGGTGCTTACGCACAAGCAGCAGCAACCGCCCTACTAGAAAACACAGATCTAGATGCTCGTGAGATCGCGGAAAAAGCTCTCAATATCGCGGGTGATATTTGTGTCTTCACTAACCATCACCACACGGTAGAAGAGCTAGACTCAACAGTAGAGCCTGAAAAACCAACCGCGTAATCGTAACGAAGTAAGGAAAGAATATGTCTGAAATGACGCCTCGCGAAATCGTTCATGAATTGAACCGCCACATTATCGGTCAAGAAAAAGCCAAACGTTCGGTTGCGATTGCACTTCGTAACCGCTGGCGCCGCATGCAGCTTGGAGAAAACTTGCGTGCCGAAGTGACGCCCAAAAACATCTTGATGATTGGTCCTACTGGTGTTGGTAAGACCGAAATCGCACGACGCCTCGCAAAACTGGCAAATGCCCCTTTCATCAAAGTTGAAGCGACAAAATTCACCGAAGTGGGTTACGTTGGTAAAGAAGTTGAAACCATCATCCGTGATCTAACAGATGTCGCGGTAAAAATGACGCATCAACAAGCGATGGAAAAAGTGAAGTTCCGCGCAGAAGAGCAAGCGGAAGAACGTATTCTTGATGCGCTACTGCCACCGGCACGTGATAGCTGGGGTCAAGCAGAGCAAACGGAAGAGTCTTCTAACACTCGCCAGATCTTCCGTAAGAAACTGCGTGAGGGCCAACTAGACGATAAAGAAATTGAACTCGACGTAGCCGCACCACAAATGGGCGTAGAGATCATGGCGCCTCCTGGTATGGAAGAGATGACTAACCAGCTGCAAGGCATGTTCCAAAACCTCGCTGGCGACACAAAGAAAAAACGTAAGCTGAAAATCAAAGACGCAATGAAAGCGTTAGCGGAAGAAGAAGCGGCGAAACTGGTAAACCAAGAAGAGCTAAAAGAAGCAGCGATTTTCAACGTTGAAAACAACGGCATCGTATTTATCGATGAGATCGACAAGATCTGTAAACGCGGTGAGAGCTCAGGCCCAGACGTTTCACGCGAAGGTGTTCAGCGCGACCTACTTCCATTAATTGAAGGCAGCACAGTATCAACCAAGCACGGCATGGTAAAAACAGACCACATTCTGTTCGTTGCATCTGGTGCATTCCAAGTGGCAAAACCGTCTGACTTGATCCCAGAGTTGCAAGGTCGTCTACCAATTCGTGTTGAGCTAGAAGCACTAAGCAGCAACGACTTCAAACGTATTCTAACAGAGCCGAAAGCCTCTCTAACAGAGCAGTACGTTGCGTTGATGAAAACGGAAGATGTGGACATCGAGTTCACAGAAGACGGCATCACGCAAATCGCGGAAGCGGCATGGACGGTCAACGAAAGCACAGAAAACATCGGTGCTCGTCGCTTACACACCGTAATGGAACGCTTGATGGATGAAATCTCTTACGACGCAGCGGAGCAATCTGGCGCTAAATTCGTTATTGATTCCGCTTACGTGAAAGCGCGCCTAGGCGATACGATTGAAGATGAAGATCTAAGCCGATTTATCCTATAAATAGTAAGATTCAATTAGCCTAGTGAATTACATTGTGTAAATGTGCACACTTGGAAACTTTCATTTGGTTAATGTAAGTTCATTTAAGCCATTACCGTCACGCCACTTTTAATAGGGATGACACTGTGTAATGGCTTTCTTTATCTACCTAAGATTTTGTAGCTTATAGTTCGTCACAATGCTCGTTAGGTTTGACAGTAAGGTCTTGCAAAGATGTGGATTGCACTGTTTGGTCAAGCAATGCTGCTGATGTTCCAACCAAAACAGACACAACAACACCACTAGATGTAATAGTTCCTTTCGGACCAAATACTGGCGCAGAAGCGATCACACCTGCAACACTCGCTGTTCCAGTAATAGCCCTACCAAGCGTTTGATACAAAGACATAAAAACTCCATTATTAATAAGTAGAAAAAGGGTTGCCGTCGGCAACCCTTTTTATGGAAAAACAAACTTTGCAACGTCTCGTTATCTAACAAGAGCACCGTATGCATCAAATGATATATATTTATAAATTTCCAACATCCGTACTCTTATTAGGTGAACTTAATTCTATCGTTCACTTCACAACTTTTATCTCTCCATTATTGAACAGTCTCCTAAGTCAAAGTAGGTAACAGCAATTTCAACATAGCCAGAACTAAATAGTCTAAGCTCAAAATTAAATGTTCTCTGAAAACTTACTTAGTTGTTAAACATTTAGAATTCTTTCCAACTTCCCTTGGAATCAATTATTTTCAGATATATGTCCTCTTAGTGAAGTTCCTATCGTTTCACTCTTGGAGGACCTATGCCGACCGATAACCTTCACTACCATAAACAAAAGAAACACCAAGAAAATGAAATCCTAGAGCATGCTGCTGAAATCCTAGCTAACCGCTACGTTCGAGGTAATGCCCTTTGTAACCCTGAAGCAACCAAAGAGTATGTTAGATTCAAACTAGCCAGCGCGGAGCACGAGGTTTTCGCTCTGCTACTACTTGATAACCAGCACCGTGTCATCGAGTTTAAATCACTCTTTAAAGGCACCATTGACTCCGCCAGCGTTTATCCGCGCGAGGTCGTCAAAAGCGTCTTGGAAGTGAATGCAGCGGCAGTCATTCTGGCGCATAACCACCCTTCTGGTGACCCTTCCCCATCTCAAGCGGATAGGCGTATCACACGCAAGCTTATCGACGCTTTAGCGTTAGTGGATGTAAGGGTGCTTGACCATATCGTTGTGGGAGAAAGTAGTGTCTCGTTTGCAGAAAAGGGGTGGATATGATCAACACTATTTATGGTGGTGTTTCTTTAGCGCCACAATTGCGTCAGCAGTTGGAGAAGCTATTGAAGGGGTACTCTTTACCTGACAATGCCAAACAGTTGCTCTTGACTTGCCGCCAATTAAGCTACTACCGCCATGGCCGAGGCATTCACCCTGTTGAAGTGCAGTTCCAACGCACTGCAAATTCAGAGCCCTGGCAGATTGTCTTCTTTATCAGCTTTTCTTACCCATTTGAGAGCGCGCTCAACGTTCAGCCTGAACTGTACTTTCATCTTGCCAAGGGATGGTGTTATCAGCCCGATACAGGGGCGGTAAACCTTGAACATCCAGAAGTAATCGACCTTCTTCAGGTATGGATGAAAACGTTCGCTCGGCATCTTTCAAGCATGGATTTTGACGAAATCGATTTATCCATCGTTGGAAAGTAAGCCTCTGCCCCCTTAATCACGACACTTCATGACGTAGGTGTGACAAATTTCGTCGTATCATTTTTGCTTAAGGCATTGATACGACAAGCTTTGTCGCGCCTTTTTGATATTGTCATACCCAACAAAACGAACCTTGTTGAACTGACCATGACGCCACCTAACCAAACTCAGTATCACCTTGAGCTTATCTTGGCGATTTACAACCTTATTCCTTACAATAAGAAAGTCACCGCCAGGCAAATTCAAGCTCAACTTTCCCCGCTTGGTTTAGAGCGCTCCTTGCGTACTATCCAACGTAATCTGTCCGCTATCTGTGCCATGTTTCCCAATGTAATGGTGGATGATAGAGACAAACCCTTTGGTTACCAAAAAACCGAAACTCTGAAGATGAGCACGACGGCTCACGAAGCGGTATTGATCTATTGGCTCATCGAGTCAACCAAGCATCATCTGCCTAGCAGCCTTGCTCCACTCTTAGATGACCTCCTTTCGAACATAACTCCTGAAGACATCAATAACATTCAAAATCATTGGTCATCCAAAGTTCCTATCACAGCCCCAACCCCATTGAGTAAACACGCTCAAGTCGATATCCAAATTTTTCAGATTGTATGTCTAGCGACACTTCAACAACGTCTTATCTCATTAAAGATAAACAAAGGAGACGGCACTCTACGCCTAACTAACGTTCAACCAATAAGTCTCGTACTCCATCACGGCAGCCCTTATCTCGTTTGGCGTACACACACGCATACCAAGTTGAACACCTTACCTCTTTGCAACATCCAGGAGGCCACGATGTCGAGCTTTCGCTTTGAGCTTCAAACAGATGCGACTCTGCTCTCGTCTGAAGTTAAAGAGCTGTTTGATATCGCTGACTCTCATCTTGAATTAAAAAAAATAGTACCCTCTAAAACTTATTATGGAGAAATAGAATGAACCTATCTAAACCCCTACTTACCATCGCTCTCTTTACTATTCCTTTCGCCTTAATCGGATGTGGCGGCTCTTCTGGCGGGCGTGACAATAACGACTCAGGGCAATCATATCAATTTGGTGGTGCAGTACAGAAAGGTCCTCTACAACCTGGTTCAGTCGTCACCGCCTATGAACTTAACCAAAACTTAGAAAAGACCGACATCTCTTACACCACTCAAATAGAGGACTATGAAGGTAATTACAACATGAATGAGCGATTCAATACGCCTTATGTCGAGCTCGTTGCACAGGGGAATTACTTTAATGAACTGACAGGAAAAAGTGATGAGCAGATGCGCATGAGCGCTTTTGTCGATATGAACGCAACGACACAAGTGAACTTCAATGTTGCTACAGCGGCCATGAAAGCAAGTATCATGGCAAAGGTACAAGCCGGACAGACCTTTGAGGAGGCGGTGCATGAGGCGACCGCTGAGCTGCTAAGCCTTTACAGTTATGATCCTGAGCAATGGGCAGATGGCATTAACTTCTATAACGTCAACCTTTCTAACGCTGGCGATACCAGCACTGTGCTACTCGTGATCTCTGCAAGTACTTTAACTATGGCAACTGAAAATGGACTCACGTTAGAGCAACAAATCGAGAAAATTGGTCAGGTATTGTTAGAGCCTAACTCCGTTCAGTTTGAAGAAATGAAACAAGCTCTGACCAAGTACAGCCTAGCACTGTACAAAACAGCAGCTTACGAGAACACTCAGAAGTACTACGCAGACAACGGTCTAGACTTTGATATTCCACACGTAGATTACTTTATCGACATCGATGGTGACGGCGTGCTACCTAACAAAGACTTGCCTGTGTTTGCTTATACTTCAGGTGTATCAATTGCTGCAACTGAAGAGTCTATCGGTCAAGAAGTACCTGCCGGCGTTAGTGCTATCGACTACCAAGGTCGTCCTATGACATTCGAAGTCATTGGTGAATTCAAACACGGCGAAATCGCATCGATTGAATACACTGATACTGGCGTTAGTATTTGGTATCGTCTAACGGATGTAGACTTTGAAGGTCAGTCATTCGAAGACTGCGTTACGGTTAATACAGTAAAACCTGCACCTGCTAACTTTCCATGGAAGGCATGTGTAACTCTAACCAAATAGTAATCTTCAGCAGATCGAAAAAATAGGAGGCCTAGCTTCCTATTTTTTGTCAGACTCCCAATGTCATTATGGAGCACAACGAAGCGTATTCAGAAATAATATATGAATAACTAAGTACGTGAGGCGGCATTTACACTGACACAGACGTAGGGTCCTGAGAACGGATATCATTAACACTACTGATATTGTCGAGGCCAATCTACCAACAGTGCATGACCGTACCACCGAATGCTGCGTGCTTATTTAGCATACCCCGAATGGCAAGTTGAACCTAAGAGACCATATGCTTCTCCAGTTATCTCTACACTTATAATCAATCTATAGAGCAATCACGTTTCGAAATACTAAACAGATGAGCAGATTAATATTAGCTATCATCCCTGACTAGTTCCAAAGCAACGTTTTCCTTCACCATAATGCTTCGTTCTATTTTTGGCAAAGTAACTGAGTCTTGTAAAGAGGGCCTGGTATTTGTTCTCGAAGTCGTATTTATTTTGTTCTAAATAATGCGTACCTTTATAAACAAGTTGAACCAACCTATCTGCATTATCAACACACTCTCCTAGTGCGCTATTCCATGCATCCATAATGAGTCTTGCTAAACTTTCTTCATTATCTCTATAACCGCTACTCCAATATCTATCTTTATTAAAAAACAGGACAAGGTGATAGTGGTCATTTGTAGATTTATTCCTTTTCCCTACACCAAACATACCGTAGGTGACATGGATATACCCTTTTACCACTCGCTTTCATTCTTTTTTCTTGCGCTTTTATTTTTGCCTTCAAGGATTCAAAGAATCGTTTAATGATATTTTTTTGATTAAATGTATTGTTCAAAATCTCATCTCTGAAAAGTATGTCTTTTTCACTGTCAGAAACAGGAAGTCTCAGATCCAGTCTTAACGCATGAACTCTCTTATAGTCTTTTAATACTTTAGACATGGTTAATATAATACGATCTAGATAGTGTGTATTGAGTTGATCGACCGGATAAAGAACCTCTAAACATTTGTAAGTATAAGTCATCATTCATTCTCTTTGGTATTCATCCAAAGATATGAATTACTGTGTTATTTAATACATGGTATTTAAGGAGAGCATACCAATTCTACTGAGGTAGAGTGTATAGGATATAAGTACTTAGTTAAGTGAGTATGTACGGTTAACTATATATTTAATTATGTATATTAACCATACCAACATATCTAGTAAGCGTTAATTCTAAGCCCCCTGTACAACACATGCGACAGAGCGACTCTGAAGTTAGCTACAACCATGAATGATTAGTGACTATCAACTTTTAACTTACATCACTGAAAAAACTACATTGTAGTTTTGAAAGATAAAGGTTGAGCAGATTGAAACTACATTGTAGTAAATGTAAGATACTGGCTGATAAAAATTACTATTTAAGAGGGTTTAATTATGGAAGATTACGATGTAATGATTAAAGATGAAAACATGGGAAAGTTCTATACTAACCAGCTATCAACACATGGTATTAGAGCAGTATGGGAAGAATCATTAAGTATTAAAGAAAATGAAAGTATAATAAATGCTGCTCTTAAATCATATTCATTTGAAGATTGCAAAAGGATTGTCGGGAAAATAGAAGAAAAATACAATTCAATTTTATACATAAAAAATGAAATACGAAAAAATGAAAGATTTTGTAATTTTTCATGGTTTTACATTCAAAAAAAACTATCCGGAAAACTATCATTAAATCCAAATGGAAGCAGTTTTAAAGAAAGAGTAGACTGGGTAGTATCATATATAAGAAAGGTAAATAGAAGCAAACATAGCCATATTGAACTAGAGAGGGGTATTGTAAGAAAGTGGTATTTATCACTTGATAAAACTGAGATCATTTCATGGTTGAAAGATGATGAAGAAAAAATAAAGTGGGCATGGAGCTACATACTTAAACATGAGCCTTTGGTTATTAAATACATTTGGAATAATAAAAACTCAACGCAAGACCTGAAAGATTTCATTATCGCTTTTTTTGATGCAATTGAAGAGAACAAAAGAGAAATCACTATTAAAAGGATAAAAAAGGCATGGGATCAAAAGAAGTTTAGAGATAAAGTTCAATCTAAAAAGCAATATTGTATAAACTTATCTGAAAGCAGCAATGAAAAACTTAAAGCTATATCAATTTCAAAAAACATGAAAAGAAATAAAGTTATAGAATCACTCATAAATAATGAATACTTAAGGCTATAGGAACCTCGCTGTATTGCTTTTAATACTCATATTAGTTTACTTAATCGTCTCCTATTTGATTTAAGTTAATAGTGTATACCCGTGATCATTGAAGATGCTTGATTTTCGATAGAATCAGGAGCATGCTACGAACCATGAAAATTACACTGACTCCTCAACAGAAACTGCAACTCGAACAAATGCACGACATTGAACGTGATAGTCGAGTTTGCGACCGTATTAAGGCTGTTTTGCTGGCTTCTGAAGGCTGGAGTCAGACTATGATTTCACAAGCTCTTCGTATTCATGAATCGACCGTTGCTCGTCATCTCAGCGACTACGTTCTTTCTGAAAAACTTAAGCCTGAAAATGGCGGAAGCCAAAGCAAGCTTTCTGCTACTCAAACCATGCACCTAATCGAGCATTTGACTGAGAAAACCTATTCTCATACGCATCAAATTGTCACTTACGTTAAAGAGACATTTGGACTGGATTACACGGTTTCTGGTATGAATAAATGGCTTCACCACAATGGTTTTAGCTACAAGCAACCGAAAGGCGTACCACACAAGTTTGATGAAGCACAACAGCAAGCATTTATAGAGGCTTATGAAGCGTTAAAGGCAAGCTGTGGCAAGGATGAATCGATAGTCTTTATCGACGCAGTTCACCCAACACTATCAACAAAAATATCTCATGGCTGGATACGAACTGGTCAGGATAAAGTGATTGAAACAACGGGTAATCGTAGCCGATTGAACATTATTGGCGCACTGAACTTGTCGGATATTGGAGCAACCATTGTTCACAACTATGAGAGCATTAACAGTGAATCGATTGTTCGCTTTTTCTGTGAGTTAAGAAAGAGTTATCCCTTAGCTCATAAGCTTCATATCATCTTGGATGGTGCGGGATATCACCGCAGTGACTTAGTCAAAGATGCGGCGTTTGTCCTGAATATTGAACTGCATTATCTTCCACCTTACAGTCCAAACCTCAACCCAATCGAGCGGCTATGGAAAGTAATGAATGAGAAGTCGAGGAACAACGTTTACTTCAAAAGAAAACGGGACTTCAAGGCGGCAATAGACCAATTTTTTGCAGTGACTCTTCCAGAGATCGCAGGCTCTTTGACATCTCGAATTAATGATAATTTTCAGGTTCTCAAGCCAGCATCTTCAAGTTGATTCGGTATACATAAAAATTTATGTCTATACTGGGCACATTGGTTACTAGCACGAAATTTCCATGAAACAATCTCTACAGATCTGGCTTGAAGCCGCTCGTCCAAAAACATTACCTCTGGCATTGGTCTCTATCTTAACTGGTAGCGTACTCGCCTACTCGGCAGGTCATTTTTCACTGACAATTGCCATCATGGCTTTCGTAACCGCGACATTGCTGCAAATTCTGTCCAACCTGGCAAACGACTATGGCGATGCCGTTCAAGGTACAGATAACGACAAACGCCTCGGCCCATTACGAGCGATGCAGTCAGGCGCTGTAAGTGCGAAACAGATGAAACAGGCAATTATCTTTAACATCGTTCTGACCGCTATCTCAGGCTTGGTGTTAGTTTTCTATTCACTAAGTTCACTGGAAAGCATTGTCACTTTTATCGGGTTGGGAATTTTGGCCATTCTCGCAGCCATTGCTTATACCATGGGTAGTAAACCATACGGTTACGTGGGGCTTGGCGATATATCAGTGTTCTTGTTTTTTGGTTTACTCGGCGTATCCGGTACCTACTTCTTGCATACCGGTCACGTAGACACCACGCTATTCTTACCTGCTTTAGGCTGCGGTTTACTCGCTGTTGCAGTACTCAATATCAACAATATGCGTGATATAGAGAACGACCGAGAGTGTGGTAAACGCACGGTGGCGGTACGCTTAGGTCAACGTAAAGCCAAGCAGTACCACTTTATCTTACTTGGCGGAGCTATCCTTGCCTTTGCGGCTTACTTGTTAATTCAAGACAAACCCGTTTGGATTAGCTTGCCATTTTTACTTAGTATTTATTTCGTGGCCGATCATGGTAAAGCAGTTTGGCATACACAAAAGCCCGCTCAGATAGCACCAATGATGCCAGTCATCGTGAAATGCTCTCTAGTCACCAACGTTTTGTTTGCAACAATTGTGGTAGCTCAAACTCTAGTAAGTTAAAAAAGGATTGTCATTGCATTGACTTAATGCCTAGATATACTCAAAGACAACCAATTTCTGTTTAGAAAGGTACGCTATGGAATACAATACCTCAGCACTCTGTGATATCTACCTCGACCAGGTAGATGTGGTTGAACCAATGTTCAGTAACTTTGGCGGTCGCGCTTCATTTGCCGGGCAAATCACCACCATCAAGTGTTTTGAAGATAATTCGTTGATCCGCGAGACATTAGAGCAAGATGGACTTGGTCGCGTTTTGTTAATTGACGGTGGCGGTTCCCTACGTAAAGCCCTTATCGATGCAGAAATCGCAACCATTGCGGAAGAAAACGAGTGGGAAGGCATTGTCGTTTACGGTTGTGTTCGTGAAGTCGATGAACTTGAAGATATGAATTTAGGCATTCAAGCCCTCGCTTCTATTCCTGTTGGAGCGACCAGCCAGGGTATTGGTGAATTGGATGTACCAGTCAACTTTGGCGGCGTCAGCTTCTTACCTGAAGATTATATTTATGCTGATAGCACCGGAATTATCCTGTCGCCTGAACCATTGAATATTGATTTAGAGTTGGATGAAGAAGCATAACGAGTCTTAGGCGCCTAAGTTATAGGGTCTTCTCTTGGCTCTTAGCGCCTAGCCTTGTCTTAACATTTTCTACTTCCCTAAAACACAAACACCCGCTTAACGCGGGTGTTTTTAATTTGGAATGAAGAAGCCGAATTATTCCACTTCGTCCATTTTGCCAAGTAGTGCACGAATGCGCTCTTGCCATTGTGCGTGCTCTTGCTGTGCTTGTTGTGCTTTTTGCTCTAGCTCTTCACGTTGAGAGCGAAGCTCGTTCGCTTCTTCCGCAAGTTTAGCTTTATCTTCTTTCAGCTCTTCGACTTCCATCTGAAGAAGAGTGATTGTGTCAACTGCAGTTTGAATTTTAGATTCTAGTTGTTCTAGTACTTCAAAAGACATCTTGGCCTACCTATGTTATTCCGTTGGGACGATGTGCGAGATTGATGCACACCTAACCTATATAAGGTTCATTCTACTCAGCGTCGCGATGAGAAACACTCACTATATTCGATATTTTGCATCATTCGGTCAAAAAATCAGCGCAATCTCACTAAACGCTGACTTTTCTTGTCGCCGAAGCATTTTTGAGCAAGGATTTTGCGTCTCGCTACGCTGAAAATCGCCCTAAGTATTGATCAAATTCAAGTTAGATAAAGTAAAAGCCTCGCAAAAAGGCAAACGTTTACTCGACCTTGTGATAGAATCGCCGCGCAAATTCTTCTTCCCTCTTGCTTACTTGGAGACATCATGAAACGCGATTTAGCAATGGCATTTTCCCGTGTGACTGAAGGTGCAGCTCTGGCTGGTTACAAATGGCTTGGCCGTGGCGATAAAAACGCAGCCGATGGCGCAGCTGTTGAAGTTATGCGCACGCTACTGAACAAAACAGATATCAGTGGTGAAATTGTCATTGGTGAGGGTGAAATCGATGATGCGCCAATGCTGTACATTGGTGAGCAAGTGGGTATTGGTGGTGATGAGGTAGATATTGCAGTCGACCCGATTGAAGGAACGCGTATGACGGCAATGGGACAATCGAACGCACTAGCCGTACTTGCCGCAGGTGAGAAAGGCAGCTTTCTTAAAGCGCCAGATATGTACATGGAAAAACTGGTTGTTGGCCCTGGTGCAAAAGGCGTAATTGACTTAGAAAAGCCGTTAAAAGAAAACCTAGAGAACGTAGCAAAAGCCCTGAACAAGCCACTTGATACCCTAGTCGTTATTACCCTTGCGAAACCTCGCCACGATAACGTTATTGCAGAAATGCAAGCAATGGGCGTACGTGTTTTTGCGGTGCCTGATGGTGACGTGGCTGCCTCTATTCTGACTTGTATGCCAGACAGTGAAGTGGACATGATGTACTGTATTGGCGGCGCGCCAGAAGGGGTAGTATCAGCAGCGGTAATTCGAGCGCTAGACGGTGACATGCACGGTCGTCTGCTTCCTCGTCACGAAGTAAAAGGCGATACTGAAGAAAACCGCATTTACGGTGTAGATGAACTAAAACGCTGCGATGAAATGGGCGTAAAAGCGAATGTTGTCCTCAAAATGGAAGACATGGCTCGTAGCGACAATGTGGTATTTTCAGCTACAGGCATCACGAAAGGTGACTTGCTGGAAGGTATCTCTCGTCAAGGCAATATTGCAACCACAGAAACGCTGCTCGTACGCGGTCGATGCCGAACTATTCGCCGCATCAAATCGACTCACTACTTAGATCGTAAAGATCCAGAAGTACGCGATATTATTCTTTAAGCATTTCTCGAGGCTCTCGCTCAGTCTGAGCTTGAGCCTTTCTTTCCGCACAACCGGGCAATAGATTCTGAATCACACTCGTTTCTCACTGTTCAGAGTGTATATATTGGTTCGCATAAAGATAGCACCTACAAAGCCACACTCAAATTAAGTCAACACTTTTCTTTACTAACCCTATCGCGCATAATATCTACTGACGTATAAATGGTGGGTATATGAAGACCGTAGATAGGATATTGCAAATCGTTAAGCGTGATGGTTCCGTCACTGCAAAACAACTCTCCTCTGAGCTAGGTATGACAACCATGGGGGCTCGTCAGCACCTGCAAAGTTTAGAAGATGATGGCATTCTTTCTATCCATGACGTAAAAGTAAAAGTTGGTCGCCCTGCTCGTCATTGGTCTCTCACTCAAAAAGGTCATGAGCAATTTGCTGACCGTCACGGTGAGTTGACCATTCAGTTTATAGAAGCTGTCGAACATATCTTTGGCAAAGATGGACTGGAAAAAGTCACATCAGAAAGGGAAAAACTCACGTTACAAAGTTATCGTCAGCATCTTAAGCAATGCGACTCTCTGCAAAGCAAACTAGAAACACTCGTCACATTAAGAGAGCAAGAAGGCTATATGGCAGAGCTCGAGAAAGATGAGAACGGATTTATCTTGATCGAAAATCACTGTCCGATTTGTAAAGCCGCAACTCGCTGCCCAAGCTTGTGCCAATCAGAATTAAGTGTCTTTCAGTCTTTACTTGGACATGACACCAAAGTAGAGCGTACCGAGCACATCATTAGCGGCCAAAGGCGCTGCGTTTACCGCATCCAACAACAGCAGTAACCACCACAACCAAACATCGATATGCCGCACTTATTCAATCTAACGCCTGAAAGCTTCTCTTATAAGTGAGACAGCTGAAGAATTCATCCTCTCTCCTCTTTCTAGTGGTATAGGCTTTTAGTAACTAAAGGCAATTTCCATAAGGATTTGGAGAGCATCGATGTCTACTCTACGTCATATCCCACCCCAAACGCTTCCTCCATTCGATGAAATGGTTCGAATGGCAGAGCGAGACCCAGAAGCTTTTGAGCAATTTCGTCATGAGATGGCGAAAGAGATGATCGAAAGCGCATCAGAAGATATGAAAGAAAGATTGCGGGCTCAACAAAGCCACATTGATAGAGTCATCAGCACGTGTAAAAACCCTCATCACACCAATGTGGTATTGATGAACGAGTTGCGAAAACAGGTCGTAAAGTTCAAAGCAGCGCTAGAAGGGGAAGCTGCACCGACACAAAAAGCGGATGTGGTTAGCTTAAACGCGTTTAAAGATAGGGATGATTTTTACTAAGAGAGGAATAAGACTCTAGAATCCTAGAGCCTTATTCAAAGAACATAGAGCTATACTTACTCCGGCTCAGGGCCATATTGGTTTGGTCCTGATGTCCCCTTTAAGAAACCACATTCAATTAGAATCCATAAACCACAACTCAGAGAAATGGAAGCGACGAACATCTGTGGGGTAGACGGCTCTTGCGCGGCAGGGTTAGTCATTGGCGTGGCAATTCGTCCTATAATCAACGGAATATTCAGTGCTAGCCAATAGATCGATTTGTTGCGGTCGTGCCAACGCTTGGCGGTGATCGTCAAATCAGGGATCAACAGAACCACCAAGAAAATAGGAAGAAGCACATAAGAGAGAGTAGGAAGCAGTTGGCTGATACCGGCACCAAAGCCTAGAATGGACACATAGTAAATTACGTTCCAAATCCAGTAGGTTTTACGGTCTATACGTCCTTGAAAAGAAAACAGTAACTCTTTAGTCGACATCAAATTTACCCCAAAGTAGAAAGGTTATAGATTAGCCGAGTCGATGTAGTTTGGAAAGGACACCGATAACTTGGGTGCCCACAACGTCCTTATAACAAGCAGAGCCAGGCTGAGAATTCGTAACAATAACCCCTCGCTATTCTCGGGCAATTCAGCGCAACCTAGTTCACTACCTTTTGGAAGCTATCTATATCCATGTCTCGGATATTGACCGTTAAACTGTGTACGTGACTGGCTTGCTCTTGAAGTGTCGCCATCAAGGCTCGTGACAGTTCTCGCTTTTGTTCTTGGGAGCGGCCAGATAACAAATCAAAGTTGATATGGATAAAGTCGAGGCTATCTCCCTCCTCCCCTATTAACCAATTGTGGCACCGGAGCGTTCTAGATTTCACAGACGCGAGTTCAAAAAGGCCACTATCTAATGCAGCTTTATGTAAGTCTTCCAGCAAACCTTGTACATTGACTCGCTCTTCCACTGAGTTCGAATACTCTAAAACTAAGTTTGGCATTTTGATTCCTTTCTACAACATAATAAATTCAGTGCGTAGTAATACCAATCTAGCCAGCAATTTCCGAGGAATGAACTATCATTCTGTCTACGCGATCACCAATCGATTGCTTTTAACAAAAATAACAGGTTCGATGCTTGGTCGAATCAGTGAAGAAAGCCGGACAAGACATGACGCCAATCATGATCTGTTCACATTATTCTGTTATATTCCTACGTAGATTTTTTACATTAATAGACTATTTACATTAAAAATAAGGGAGATATTCCTATGCGTCGTCCTGTAGTGATGGGTAACTGGAAACTAAACGGCAGCAAAGCAATGGTAACTGAGCTGCTAACTGGTCTTAACGCTGAGCTTGAAGGCGTTGAAGGTGTTGACGTAGCAGTAGCTCCACCTGCACTTTACCTAGATCTGGCTGAGCGTCTAATTGTTGAGGGCGGTAACAAGATCATCCTAGGTGCTCAAAACACTGACCTAAATAACAGCGGTGCGTTCACTGGCGACATGTCTCCAGAAATGCTGAAAGACTTCGGTGCTTCTCACATCATCATCGGTCACTCAGAGCGTCGTGAATACCACAACGAATCTGACGAGTTCATCGCTAAGAAATTCAACTTCCTAAAAGAAAACGGTCTAACTCCTGTTTTCTGTATCGGTGAATCTGAAGCTCAAAACGAAGCTGGCGAAACTGAAGCTGTATGCGCACGCCAAATCAACGCAGTTATCGACACTTACGGTGTTGAAGCTCTAAACGGCGCAATAATCGCTTACGAACCAATCTGGGCTATCGGTACTGGTAAAGCAGCAACCGCTGAAGATGCACAACGCATCCACGCTTCTATCCGCGCACTTATCGCTGCGAAAGACGAAGCAGTTGCAGCACAAGTAATCATCCAATACGGCGGCTCTGTTAAGCCAGAAAACGCAGAAGCTTACTTCTCACAGCCAGACATCGACGGCGCTCTAGTTGGCGGTGCTTCTCTGGATGCGAAGAGCTTTGCAGCCATCGCTAAAGCAGCGGCAGCAGCTAAAGCTTAATTTCGCTTTTAATAAGCAGAAATAACAAAGGGATGCTTAGGCATCCCTTTTTGTTTTTCTTCATTCACCGACGAGTCCTTGCGAGTTTCTGACACCTGCTCACCGCGCACTCGGCCAGCCAACCTGCCCCTGACGCCTTCCGAGCGACTTCAGAATACAGCTAGAGTAATGCAAAAAAGGGAAGCCAAAGCCTCCCTGCAGAACCAGCCAAATGGATTTATGCTGATTCAGATACTTTCATGGTCGGCTTTTTAGCCAGTTCGGCACTCGACTGCTTTTGGTACAGGTTTTCATAGCAGTAGTTGGGCGCAAGCAGGAAACGGATCCCATTACCCGCGGCAGGACATAAGCATTGTTAATTATTATCATCACCAACTACAAAGAGGCTCCTTAATAGGAGCCTCAAAAACATTAAAGAGAGAAACCTCAGGTTTAATCGCTGCCAAACAGATCTCGGGTATAAACTTTGTCTGCCACATCTGCCAACTCATCCACCATACGGTTGGACACAATCACATCCGCAGCCCGCTTGAACTCGGTTAAATCACTAATCACGCGAGAGTTGTAAAACTCTTCCTCTTTCAATACTGGCTCATATACCACCACTTCAATCCCTTTGGCCTTGATACGTTTCATGATGCCCTGGATGGACGAAGCGCGGAAGTTATCGGAGCCAGCCTTCATGATCAAACGGTAAATGCCGACCACTTTCGGTTTACGCTTCATGATAGACTCAGCGACAAAATCTTTCCGCGTACGGTTGGCTTCTACAATTGCACCAATGATGTTGTTCGGCACATCCTGATAGTTAGCCAGCAACTGTTTGGTATCCTTCGGCAGACAGTAACCACCATAACCAAATGAAGGGTTGTTGTAGTGATTGCCGATACGCGGATCCAGGCCCACACCTTCAATGATCTGGCGAGCATCCAGACCGTGTGCTTCGGCGTACGAGTCCAGTTCATTAAAGTATGCTACGCGCATCGCCAGATAGGTGTTAGAGAACAACTTAACCGCTTCGGCTTCCGTCGAATCGGTAAACAGCACCTGAATGTCTTGCTTCTCTGCACCTTCCACCAGTAAGGCAGCAAAAGTTTCCGCACGCTCGCTACGCTCACCGACGATAATGCGTGATGGGTGCAGGTTATCGTAAAGCGCTTTACCTTCACGCAAGAATTCTGGTGAAAACAATATATTGGTACAACCTAACTCTTGCTTAACCCGCTCGGTATAACCCACGGGTACGGTCGACTTAATCACCATCACCGCCTCTGGGTTTATCGCCATCACATCTTTGACCACCGCTTCCACGGAAGAAGTGTTAAAGTAATTGGTGATTGGATCATAATCCGTCGGGGTCGCAATGATGACAAAATCAGCACCTTGATACGCCTCTTCTTTATCCAGTGTGGCCTTAAATTTCAACGCTTTATTTGCCAGAAAGTGTTCAATTTCTGCATCAACAATCGGTGACTGCTTTTTATTCAGCAAATCGATTTTGTCTTGAATAATATCAACCGCAACCACTTGATGATGTTGTGCCAACAGCATGGCGTTAGATAAGCCTACGTAGCCAGTACCTGCAACTGCTATTTTCATTCTGTTATCCCGAAGATTTAAAACTGGCCATAGCATAACAAAACATCAAACTACGCGGTAGAGAAGGTATTGGCAATACTCTCTTTTCATTGGCAGCGTAACCACAAAATTTATTATTTTAACCATTGAAAACAAAAAGGGCGGCTTATTCTACCGCTCCTTTGATTACTACAATTGTGATTCTAAGTAACGCCAACAGGCTTTACGCATACGAATTTTATTGACTTCAAAATAGTCGCTGCCATATGCCCCCGGTGAAAGTAACTACGGAACATAGTGTAATCCATCGAGTTAACCTCTGGTTAGCCAAATGACCGGCACCTGTGAGCCAGAGACAGTTATAGCCTTCGCCACATTCATAACAATAAAGCAATCAGATCGACACATATAGAACGCATAATCAACAAAAATCGCCCTTTGGCACTATTTACTTCTCTCAGTCCCAATCTCCCCTCTTGCTGAGGCAAGGACTTTCATAGTAATCTACGTCCCTGTATCAAAGCATTTCTTCTTACGGAAGAGCAAATTTCTGCACCTTCGATAGCTGAAGAACAGTCATTGTTTTATTCAAGGAAGATAAAAATGGACGCCCGGCGTGTTATGGAAAACGCAAAACCGTAGGGCGGTAGCGTGTCAAAAGATGAAATATAAGATTCCTCTTTCCAAATTGATATCGATAGTATCAATCGCATTTGTGTTGACTGCCTGTACCAGTAAACCCAGAGAAGTAAACGCAAAAATACCTTTAGTAAGCCAATCTTCGATTGAAGTTAGTGGAAAAATTATTTCCGAAAAATACTGGCCAATATTATCAAATCCGTCCGCTTCTTATCTGCAGCATTCCTCCGCTTCTATTTATCTTGGTAAACCATATACATCAGCTCTAGGTAATCAATGCCGTACACTGGATGTCACTCAGGCCGACCAAAAAAGTGTTCATATCGCCTGTTTGTTTACGACAATGGATGATCAAGCAGGTCAGTGGTACATCACTCCAGATATTGTTGAAGACGCTTCGCTTTTGAACCTATAAGTACAATATATTATGAGTAATACGTTCAATAAATGGTTAGGTTTAACAACTATTTTTTCACTATTTTCTTTTCCAGTCAGCTCCAACGAACTGACTCTCAATCAAGCTTCTACTGCCGTTCCAGGGCAACTTGAACAGGCCTCCGCCGCACCAAATCAACAGTTAGAAGCTGGCACGTTTTCTAAAGAAAATAGACGCAACTTATTATTACCGGGAGAAACCGACGTTCGGCAACTATTACCCTCTTCCGGTGAATCGCTTCCTCCGCCATACGGTGCAAATCTATTCGCCGGTGGCTATGAAACAGAAAGGACAGATGGGCTAAACGACAACTACCTGATTGCTCCGGGTGATAAAATTAACATCTGGCTTTGGGGCGCTGTTAACTTTAGTAATGTCTTAACCGTCGACAATCAGGGCAACATTTTTATTCCCGAAGTCGGCCCGATCAAAGTGCTAGATGTTCGAGCCAGCGAGGTCAACTCGCTTGTGTCCTCAAAGATTAAGAGCGTCTATACCAGAGACGTCAATGTTTATGTCAACTTGCTCACCTCGACCCCTGTAAGTATTTTTCTTTCTGGCCCGGTCATCCGTCCCGGACAATATGCAGGCATGGCTTCTGACAGCTTGCTTTATTACCTCAAGCGTGCTGGAGGCATTGATCCTGAACGCGGCAGCTATCGTGCAATTGACGTTCTAAGAGATGGTGAAATCGTCACAACCGTGGATCTGTATGACTTTATTCGTTCCGGAACTTTACCAAAAGTAAACTTTAAAGATGGTGACGTCATTTTAGTAAAACCACAGCAATCAGCTGTCACGGTATCCGGAAGTGTACGCAACCCGTTCAGATTTGAACTGGAACACCTCAAAACTCCGGGCTCGAAGCTCGTTGAGTACTCCAGACCTTTGGCAAAAATCAGCCATGTAGGTGTGATCGGCAACCGCGAGGACGGCCCGTTCTCTTTGTACATGACCTACAAAGACTTTCAGTCATTTGTACTTCAGGACGGTGATAAGGTTATCTTTAATGATGACCTTCATGCACAGGTTATTGATATCCAGGTATCCGGTAGCTATTTGGGACCGTCTTATTTTGCGGTCAAAAAACGCGCCAAACTGCATGACTTACTGAATCACATCCCTATCGATCCGCAGTTAGCGGACCATGACTCCATCTATATCTTGCGTAAAAGTGTTGCTGAGCGCCAGAAACAGATGATCGAAGAGTCTCTCAATCGTCTTGAGCGTAGCGTGTTTACCGCACCAGTCTCTTCAGACGGTGAAGCGGCCATTCGGGCCAAAGAAGCCCAAATGGTATTGCAGTTCACTGAACGTGCAAGGCGTGTACAACCTCTGGGTAAAGTCGTTGTCTCTGATAGCAGTCGCATAGCAAATATTTTGCTGGAGCAAGGAGATACCATCGTTATTCCATACAAGACCGACCTCATTCAAATTGGAGGCGAAGTCTTGATGCCACAGGCCGTAGTGTATAACCCCGATGCGTCAATTGATGATTATATTGCTTGGGCTGGCGGCTTCACTGAACGAGCAGAAGACTCTCGCATAGCGATTGTTCGCGCCAATGGACTTGTTGAGTTTGACAGTCCGAACCCGCTGAAAAAGGGCGATCAAATCCTTGTACTGCCGAAAGCTGATGAGAAAACGATGCAGGCGGTGAAAGATATCACCCAAATTATCTATCAGATCGCAGTGGCCGCTAACGTTGCAATAAACTAATTGCAATATACTAACGGCATAAAACCAACACACAGTGGAGATAGGCAAGTAGTCAAACTCCACTTCAATGAATCAATATGGCACAAGTAAGCAAACGTAGTACGCTAAAAGTTTGGGGAGATGTCATCTTCGCCATTTTTTTACGAGAGATTAAAAGCTCTTTTAACGATAAGTTTGGATTGAGCTGGGCACTAATTTCGCCAATGATCATGGTGGTGGTGCTGGTTGGCATTAGAGGCTCCCTAGACAGTGGACAAACCCATGGTATGCCAACCGTCTTCTTCGTGACATTCGGCGTTGTCCTGGTTCAGTTTTTTTTAGGCGTGCTAGAAAAATCTTCTGCTGCGATCAATAAAAACAAACCGTTATACGCATTCAGACAAGTCCAGCCAATAAGCTCGGTACTGGCCTTGGCTGGATTTGAGCTGCTGGTAAAAGCTTTTCTCGTACTACTGCTTATCACTATCGGCTATTTTTTGCAGTTAAAGTCAAATATTCAGGATCCTCTGGAACTGATACTGATTGTATTAAGAGTATGGCTTATTGCGACCTCTGTTGGCTTACTGTTTGGGTTAGCCAAGTGTTACGTTCCGGAAATGGACAAGCTACAAGCTCTGATAACCCGACCGATATTTTTTATCTCTGGCATCTTTTTCAGTTTGCAGGATGTCCCTCAGGACTACTGGCTATTTCTGACCTGGAACCCTCTTTTGCACGCCGTTGAATTGTCTCGTTACGCGGCATATCCAAATTACGGTGAGACCGGGATAAGTTACTTTTATCTCGACGCAGCAACCATCACCTGCGTGTTTTTCGCGCTCGCTTGCTATCAAATAAGCTGGAAACAGGCCATCAGTCGATGATGATTGTTCTCCATGCTCTACACAATCATGGATAGCCAAAGCAGCAACAATGAATTGAGAAATATGAACCAGAAACAAATTGAACAAAAGTTTGAGCAATTCAAAAAAAGCATAAGCCAAGCAGAATTTGATGACCTCGGCTTCTTAGCCGCCAAAGCGGATGAACTATCAAGTACGGAGCCTCTCCTTGCACAACGCATTCAACTGCGAATAACTCGTGTTAAGCAAGAAAAACTGAATAAACGCTTTAACGCTTTCAAGACTTCGCACACTCAGGCACAGCTAAGCAACACAGCCTTTTTAAGCGCTAAAGCAGAACAACTTGAATCAAGTGATCCAGAGTTGTCTAAACGTATTTACGAAAGAGTAGAGAACCTGAAAATTCTGGAAGCTCGCTCTAATCAGACTCACCCCATCACAAGCCGAGTAGATGCCCCCGACACGACCATCGCAGAAGAAAAGACCAGCGACCAGAAACCAGACTCTGAAGCATTGGAAAACAACAAGCGCCTTACCCAAAAACTGAAAGTGTGGCTAAAAACACCATTTTCTCTTTTTGTACTTGTTCCAACATTGGTCTTCGCTTTTTACCAAACCATTTGGGCTTCCGAGCGATATGAAAGTCAAGCCAAGGTCATTGTTCAGCAACCTGATGCCACGGCAACGATGGACGCTTCCATGGCGATTCTGAGTGGTCTGGGTGTGTCGACCAAAGGCGGTTCGGATACAGAATTAGTCAAGGCATACATCTACTCGAATGATATGCTGCTGTACCTTGAAGATGCGCTGTCTTTGCGAGCTCACTTTAGCTCCAGTGATATAGACTACTTCAGTCGAATACATGACAGTGACACTAAAGAGGACGTAATTGAATACTACAGAAAGCGCGTTAAGGCAGAGATAGAAGATAAATCCGGTGTCATCAGTGTCCACGCGCAAGGCTTTACCCCTGAGTTCGCGCAAAAACTGGCGAATACCATTGTAGACCGTTCGGAATGGTACATTAACTCAATTGGGCACCAACTTGCCGAAGCTCAACTCAAGTTCATCCAAGGTGAACATGCCCTTGTCGAGGATAAACTCCAACAAGCTCAAACAAAGTTACTCAATTTCCAGCAAAAGTATAATCTGTTGGATCCCACAGCAGAAGGCATGGCAGTTCAACAGATTGCTTACGAGTTAGAGGGTAAGATCACGCAAAAAGAAGCAGAGCTGAAGGGGTTAAGATCGATTATGAGTGTCAAAGCCCCCCGAGTCGTCGCGCTGAATAATGAACTGTCGGCTTTACGTGCACAGCTTGATAGTGAGAGAAGCAAACTAGTTCAAAATGGAGACGAAAAAACGTCTGTAAGCGAAATTCTGGCCCAGTTTACCGATTTAAAAATCACAACTGAATTAGCGCTTAAGGCTTATACGTCTTCACAGGTATCGCTTGAAAAATCTCGGATAGAAGCCTACCGCAAGCTGAAATATCTTATTGTAGTCGAAGCTGCCACGGTTCCCGAAGATAGTAAATATCCGGACACCTTTTATAATATAACCCTTTTCGCAATTCTTGCCTCAATGCTCTTTGCTATTGGCAAAATAATTATCTCCACCATTCACGAACTAAAATAAGGTAGCCTATTTTTTCAAGGCTATCGCACCACAACACAAGGCTTAAAGTAACAATGCTAAATCCATTAAATAGAAAAGGAATCATCCTTGCCGGTGGCTCCGGCACCCGTCTCTACCCACTAACCAAGGTAGTAAGTAAACAGCTAATGCCCGTTTACGATAAACCGATGATCTATTATCCAGTATCCAACTTGATGATGGCTGGCATCACTGAAATCTTGATCATCGCAACACCAGAAGAAGTTCACCGCTTTGAGCGTCTGTTAGGCGACGGTTCTAATTGGGGTGTGAAGTTTGAATATGTTGTTCAACATTCTCCTGATGGCCTAGCTCAAGCGTTTATTCTCGCGGAAGAGTTTTTAGCAGGCTCACCAGCCGCACTTGTCCTGGGTGACAACCTGTTTTATGGCCACGATCTTGCGGCATCACTGCGAAATGCCAATCAGCAGCAAAGCGGTGCGACTGTTTTTGGTTACCACGTTTCAAATCCAACTTCTTATGGTGTCGTCGAGTTCGATGACGATGGGAAAGCGATCTCAATCGAAGAGAAGCCTGCACAGCCTAAATCCAATTACGCGGTTCCTGGCCTGTATTTCTTTGATAATAAAGTCGTTGAATTTGCAAAGAACGTTAAGCCATCTCCTCGTGGTGAGCTAGAAATTACCGATGTTATCGATCAATACCTTCAGGCAGAAGAACTACAGGTCGAAGTCATGGGTCGGGGGACTGCATGGTTAGATACTGGCACATTAGACGATTTGCTGGACGCTGCGTTATTTATTCGGGCAATTGAAAAGCGTCAGGGTTTGAAAGTGAGTTGTCCGGAAGAAATCGCTTACCGTATGGGGTATATAGAAGATGCTCAGTTGCGTGACATTGCACAGCCTCTGGTCAAATCTGGTTACGGTAGGTACTTACTTGATCTTCTTGAGCACAAAGTATTTTAACCCCCCCCCGTAAAGAGACAGAGTATCCTTTATTCAACCACGACTATAAGTCATTGACAATCCAATCAGAAATCAAAAAATCAAAAAATCAAAAAATCATGAAATTTATAGACACCACTATTCCAGACGTCAAAATCATCGAACCCCAAGTTTTTGGTGATGATCGGGGCTTCTTTATGGAAACCTTCCGTACCACACTGTTTAATGAGCAGTGCGGTGAGCGTGAGTTTGTTCAGGAGAACCACAGCAAATCTGCGCATGGCATCTTACGCGGTCTGCACTATCAAACAGAGAACACCCAAGGAAAACTGGTGCGCGTCGTAAAAGGCGAAGTTTACGATGTCGCCGTGGATATGCGCCAGGACTCACCAACCTTTGGCCAGTGGGTTGGTGTACTGCTTTCTGCTGAAAATAAGCGTCAACTTTGGGTTCCTGAAGGCTTCGCACACGGATTTTATGTTACTTCTGACGAAGCAGAATTTGTCTACAAGTGCACCGATTATTACAACCCGAGTGCAGAGGTGTCAGTGAAGTGGGATGACGAAAGTCTAAACGTTGAGTGGCCACTTGTTGATGGACAACCACCAAAACTGTCTGCAAAAGATGAAGCGGGCCTGAGCTTTGTAGAAGCACCAAAATTTTAACCCGGTAGACGTGCTTTATTGATTAAGGCGCCAAGAGGCTCTATGAAGTTTTATTTTTCCGTCGTATCACATCAACATCACAATGTGATTTTCATGCTCAACACGATTCGTCGCCTAGCATCACATGAAAAAGTGACGGTAATTTGCCGCGACAATAAAAACAACAGTCAACTCGAAGAATATTGTAGGAAACACAATGTTGTTTACTTAAGCAATGATCGGGAATTTGGTTTTTCAACCAATAACAACCGCAATTTCCTGCATGCCATAGAGTTAGGAATGCAAGCTGATGATTACTTTATCCTGCTGAACCCTGATGTGTTTATCGACGAGGAAAATCTCAACAAACTTATTGAGACTTTGCGCCAAAAGCAGCCCAAGATAGCGGCTCCTAACCTTTATTTAGATCATAAACTTTCGCTTTATGACGATAATTTGCGCCGCTATCCAACGTTAATCAATTTTGTAAAAAACTATCTTTTTAACGACCGTAGTACCGTTATCGATAAATCGGCACCAGAACACATTCAAGGGATGTTTTGGGCAAGTGGTGCATTTATCATCGTCAAGGCAGGTACTTATCTTGAGCTACAAGGATTTGATGAAAGCTACTATATGTATTGTGAAGATGTGGACTTTTGTCGAAGAGCAAATCTGAAAGGAGAAGATATATCCTTTTTTTACCACGTCACTGCCGTGCATTTTCGCCATCGATGTAGCCATAAATTTTTGTCTCGTGCTTTCTTTCGCCATGTAAATAGTGTTATTAAGTACAACTTAGCTTTACTTAACCTACATAAAAGCCGCAGTTGTTTGCATAGCAAACAAGATAAACTCTTCCCAAAAGTTAAAAAAAGCCAATAGTAGAAACCATGGAGCAAAAATCATCCTTTGCAGCGGTAGTGGTCTACTACCACCCTGACCAAGATGCTCTGGCCAATACAGAGAGGCTTGCACGTTACTTGCCAGTGGTAGTGATTGACAATAGTGAACACCCTAACAAACCAAAATGGCGCAGTAGCAACATTGTCTATATTGCCAATGGTAACAACTTAGGTGTCGCTGTCGCCCTTAATCAAGGTATTGATTATTGGCAGCAACACAATATACAGTGGTGCTTTTTGTTTGACCAAGATAGCCAAATCGACGAAGCCTTTATTCAGTCGATGCAAAAAGCCTCTGAAACGTTGAAGCATCAAAACACCGCTGGCATTGTACCGATCTATTATGCGAATAACTTAGGAAACTACGGCGCTCTTATTCAATTAAACAGATGGCAGATCAAGCGAACGTTACCTCAAAATTTGCACAAAGATAAACTCTACCCTGTCTCTTATGCCATTACTTCAGGTAGCCTCATTAACTTAGCGAACTACGCTGCGATTGGCCCACATGAAGAGTCACTGTTTATTGATTTTGTGGATATTGAATGGGGGCTTAGAGCCAACAGTTTGGGCTACCAATTGCTCACGAATCCAAATGCTGAGCTTCAACATCATTTGGGAGTAGAACCTTTATCTCTTTTGGGGCGGCGAATTGTAAACCACTCGCCACTACGACACTATTACTACTGTCGCAACCTAGTGGCGATGCTTCGAAAAGCTCACGTGCCACTCATTTGGAAAACTTACGAACTATTAAAATTGCCAATTAGGCTCACACTATATAGCCTATTCAACAACAATGGCTTAAACCATTTCACAGCAATGACCACAGGCTTATGGGATGGAATAACAAGCAAAAAAGGTAAAAAAGATGAAAGTATTGATCACCGGTAAAGGCGGTCAGTTAGCTTGGGAGCTTGAGCGAACTCACCCAGAAAACGTAGATATCTTGTCACTGGGATTCGACGAGCTTGACATTAGCAATGCTGCCCAGGTAAACCAGCAACTTATTGCGTTTTCGCCAGACATTGTGATTAACGCCGCCGCCTACACCGCCGTAGACAAAGCTGAAACCGATCAAACCACGGCCTATGCCGTTAACGATACCGGCTCAGCAAACCTGGCCAATATCTGTAAAGAGATTGATGCTCAACTCATCCATGTTTCAACCGATTTTGTTTTTGATGGCACAAAAAACACCCCTTACCAAACCAAAGACCAGCCCAACCCGATTAACGTCTATGGCGCATCAAAACTGGCGGGGGATGAGAAAATCGCCCAGGTTCTTGGCGGCAATGCCACCATTATTCGCACCGCTTGGGTCTACTCGGTGAATGGCAACAACTTTGTCAAAACCATGCTGCGCTTAATGAGTGAAAAAGAACAACTTGGCATCGTTTATGACCAAGTGGGTACCCCCACTTGGGCTAAAGGACTGGCCGAGATGATCTGGTGTTTGATTGAACAAAAAGGAATCAACCAAAATACCAGTGATGAAACCACCCTGCTTCATTGGACTGATGCAGGCGTTGCCTCTTGGTACGACTTCGCTGTTGCGATTCAAGACCTTGCCGTTGAAAAAGGCATGTTGGAGAAGAAAATTCCAGTACGTCCGATCCCAGCAAGCAACTACCCGACCCCAGCCAGAAGGCCCAGCTTTAGCGTGATTGACAAATTCAGCACAGAAAAAGCCAGCGGAAAAGAAACCATTCATTGGCGTACACAGCTCTCAGCGATGATGGACGAATTAGCAGCAATTCAAGGCTAAACACCAACTCAGAACACAAGATGCCAGATAAACGCATCTCGCATTTTTAAGTTACAACCAATACAAAACAGTAAGAAACTATGAAACAACGTAATCTATTAGTCACTGGCGGCGCAGGTTTTATTGGCGCTAACTATGCACTTTATTGGCTAGCGAATCATCCACAAGACAAAGTCGTAGTTTTGGATGCTCTCACTTATGCTGGCAACCGAGCCAATTTAAGCTCTGTAGAAGACCACCCAAACTTCACCTTTGTTCACGGCGACATTTGCGACACTAACCTCATTGAAGAGCTATTAAAAGCATATCAGTTAGATACTATTGTCCATTTTGCAGCGGAATCACACGTCGACCGCTCCATCACCGGACCAGATGCGTTTATTGAAACCAACATTCTAGGTACCTACAGCCTACTGAAAGCAGCCAAAAAAGTATGGATCGATGAACCAAAGGCACAAGGTTCAGCGCCGCTGCCACACCGTTTCCACCATGTTTCGACTGATGAAGTATACGGCACACTAGAGCCTAACGACCCAGCGTTTACCGAAGAGACAGCCTACGCGCCTAATTCACCATATTCGGCATCAAAGGCCGCGTCAGACCACCTGGTGCGTGCCTACCACCACACTTACGGCCTGGAAGTGACCACTTCAAACTGCTCTAACAACTATGGTCCTTATCACTTCCCAGAGAAGCTGATTCCGCTGATAATCACCAATATTTTGCACGACAAGCCTCTGCCAATTTATGGCGACGGCCAACAAATTCGTGATTGGCTATACGTAGAAGATCACGCTCGCGGCATTGAGCTGGTACTGGAAAAAGGCCGCATTGGTGAAAACTACAACATTGGTGGCCACAACGAGTGGGCGAACATCGATATTGTTAACGTCATCTGTCAATTGATGAACCAATACTTTACCGGTGAAGCAGAACTGCCTGCTCTTTCTCACCTTGAATTACAAGCCAAATACCCACTTGCGACAAAAGTAGCCGCAGGTGACGCGCAAGCGCTAATTACCTTTGTTACCGACCGCGCTGGGCACGATCGCCGTTATGCCATTGACGCCACAAAAACCAATCAAGAGTTAGGTTATAAACCTGCCGAATCGTTTGAAACGGGTATCCAAAAAACCGTGGAATGGTATTTAACCAACGATGCTTGGTGGAAGGCATTAATCTAACGTTATTGGCTAATAATCTATGTATAACTCAACTTCGAAAGGCATTACTTTACTAGGCGCTACTGGATTCTTAGGTTCAGCTATTGCTAATGAGTTAGACAGACTAGAGATACCTTGGATAGGTATCTCTATTGAACCGTCTAACAGAAAAAATATAGTAACTGTAGAGCCGACAGATCAAGATACTTTAGTGTCGATTATCAACGAATATCCGACGGTTATTAATGCAGCAGGATCTCTTAAACCTAAAGATTTTGAAGAAAATACAAAAGACTCTTTAGAAAAATTTTGGAAAACTGTAGAACATTTTACCCAAGTATTTGAACGGAGTAATATTAGAAAACTCGTTCATTTATCTTCTGCAGGAACCGTGTACGGTGACTCCGAGTCAGCAATACTTCATCCGGAAGAATCTATACTTAAACCGATATCATGGTACGGTAAAGCAAAAATGTTCGAAGAAATTCATTACGGACATTGCTCCAACGTATTAGATTACGATTACCTCTGCTTACGAATAACAAATCCTTATGGAAACAAAGAAAAAACACAGCATGGATTTGTAGATGTATTAATAAAGTCAGTAATAGAAGGCAGCGATTTTAATTATTATTTTGATTGCGACCCATGCAGGGATTTCATTTACGCCCCAGACATGTCTGAAATAATATTGAAACTAGTGACAGAGAATAAAACTGGAACTTATAATGTTGGCTCAGGTGAAATTTTACATCTTTCGGAAATTGTCAATTACGTAACTAGTAAACATCCCTCTACTCTCATCAAGAGAGAGTTAAAAAGACCTTCCTATGATGTAATAAATAGCTGTGTGAGTATAGATAAAATAAGAAGCAATAATTCTTATAAAAACAGCTTGAGCGTATTTGACTATATAGATGGTCGTCTAAATAAATAAAATTAATTCCGGAAGAAAAAATGCCTATTTTAAAAGCGTCAGAAATCAAAGAGTATGCCATACTAAAAGGATACGATATAGACTTTAAAGACTATATGTTTATTAATGGAGTGCTAGAGCAGAAAACAAACCCTCTGTTACATTACATATTAAACTGGAGAAATGGAAATCTCATCATCCCAGGCGAATTTAACACTTTCGAATATCTAGTACAATATAGAGATGTTCTTCTTTCTGGAAAAAACCCTTTATTGCATTATTTAAGCCTAGGAATATATGAGCAGCGTGAACCTTATTTAAAGGGAGGTTCAATTAGCGAAGAAGACTATCAGAATTTATTACTTTCCGTTAAAATTTCCGACACTTGGAACCAAGATGAAGAAACTCATGATTTAACTGAAAGTGAGTTGGAGTTAGTAACGAAAATTTTCCAATCAAATGTGAATTGGGAAAAAATTAAGAATCATATTGGAGAAAGCATTTCAGAAAAAGATGATTTTTCTTTGATAATAGAATCAGCAAAGAAAATTAGTCTAAATCATAAGGAAATTAAACAAAGTGAAATAGAAGAACTTTTGTTTAATTCCCTTAAGCCTGACGACAAAATAATCATCAACCTAAATGAATTTGCGCAAAGACAATACGACAAATTAATTATTGATGAGTATTATAGGATAGAAAAACTTGATTTACCTTGGGATAATTTCTTTTCATATAATCAAGTAACACCCAATGAATATTTTGATCCCATTGAGTACTATCTAGAAAACTGGCAGGAAGAAAATCTCGTCATCAAAGATATATTTGATACTGAGTTTTATCTTGAAACCTATCCAGATATAAAATCGATTGGCATTAATCCACTTCTTCATTTCTTTGAACATGGCAGCAAAGAAGGAAGAATAGGTATTTTGAAAGTCGATTTCGAAAATCATATTCATTCTGGTAATTTGCCTTTTGATAGCAGCAAGAAAACTATTGCGATTGTTTGCCACGAATCCTCCGCAACTGGCGCACCATTAGTTGGACTCAATATTGGAAACCAACTTCTAGAAACTCATAATATCATTCATATTGCAATGCATGAATCTACAGTTCATGCTTCTTATAGAGACAACTGTGTTGAATTGATTGATAACCTTCGTGGGCAGGCAAAAGGAATCATTCGTGAAACCATTGCCAATATTTCTTCACGCTATCCAATCGAAGCTTTCATTTGTAACTCTGTAGAAACTTATCCAGTATTAGAAGTCGCGAGTGAGTTTAAAATTCCCACAGTATCTTTAGTGCATGAGTTTAGTGAATACACGCGACCAAAAGGAAAAATTGCTGCTACTGTAGTGCAGGCAGATAAGGTTGTCGTTCCCGCTCAATTACTAAAAAACTCTATGTTGCGCGATTTGAAAAATAACATGGGTTGCAAAATAGAACCGAACAACATTTCCATTTTGCCACAAGGAAAGCTTCCTTATATGCCAGAAGGCAATGGCAAAAACTACACCGTTGATGAGTTAAAGCGAAAACTAAAAATTGATTCTGAAACCAAAGTGATTATTGGTGCCGGATACACACAAATTCGCAAAGGTGTCGATCTTTTCGTTTCTGTCGCATCTAAAATTAAAAGAACTTATCGTGGAAAATGTAAATTTGTTTGGGTTGGCGCTGGTTATGAACCAGACAAAGACTTACAATACTCAGTATGGATAGAGAACCAAGTTGAAGCATCTGGACTATCTGATGATTTTATATTCTTAGAGCATCAAAAAGACTTAGATAATATTCTATCCATCACGGATTGTTTTGTTCTTACATCTCGTTTAGATCCTTTTCCAAATGTCGTCATCGACGCTTTGGAAGCGGATGTTCACGTTGCTTGCTTCGATAAAAGTACCGGATGTGCGGAATTTTTATTTGAAAACAATGCCAACGCAAGCATTGCAACCTATTTAGATAGCGAAGAATTAGGGCAAAAGGTTAGTGATTATTTAACTTTACCTGAGCACGAGCTAGATGCTTTTGCTAATGTAAATTCTTCTATCGTTAAAGAAAACTTGTGCTTTGAAAATTATACTTCATCCCTACTTAGTTATATTGAAGAGGCTAAAACTTTAGTCGATGAACGTGCAAAAGTTGAGCGCGTCATTTCTCAAAGCAACTTATTTGACAGTGATTACACGTCTTTAAGTAGTAAAAAAGAACTCGAACTTGAACTCTACATTAAAATGTCGTTAAAAGGCATTTCTACAGTTAATCCTAAACCAGGTTTTTCTCAAGCCGAATGGATTACTAAATCAAACAACCCATATCAAGTTCCTTTGTATCAAGCAATAGTCGAAAATAATGGTATAGATACTCACGAATGCCAAATCATTACTGGCTCGTGCACCAGAAAGCCGACAATAAAATCAGCAGTACACTTACATCTCTACTATCCTGATTTAGCTGACGAGTTTGCTTTATATTTTAACTGTCTGCCACCAGGGTTTGACCTTTATGTGACCACCTGTGATACACAATCTGATGATTATATCGCTGAGGCTTTTTCATCGTGTGGTGTAAACAAACTAACCATTAAACATGTCTCAAATATCGGGCGAGATGTGGCACCAATGTTTATTGACCTTAAGGAAGAGCTAACTCAATCTGGGTATGATGTAATTGGCCATTTCCATAGTAAGAAATCCATTGAGACTGATGGAAATATGGGTAATCGTTGGAGAACTTATTTATTGCAAAATCTTATAGGCTCTCCAAATGCTGCAAATGAGATCCTAAGTTTATTCGAAGATAAACAAGTCGGTTTGGTTTTTGCTGAAGATCGTCATGTGGTTGACTTTGCTACTAACAAACCTTTTGCTGATGAGCTTTGTGACGCGATGAACATCAGTCGAATGAATCACGCCCATATCTATCCACTCGGCACTATGTTTTGGGCAAGACCGGAAGCTCTAGAACCATTATTTAATTTGAACTTATCTCATTTTATTCAAGAGGAACCTCTTCCTTATGATGGGTCTTATATGCATGCTATTGAGAGGCTAATTCCACACATAGCGAACAACTCTGACCATTCTTATATTACAGTTTACAGTAAAAACACTGTTTGGTAGTTTTGTATATCAATTTTAACTAATTTATTAAATTTTCATGAGGTTTTTATGTTAACGCCAATTATGTTGCGAAGCTTTGGTCGTTCAGGTTCTACACTCCTAATGCAAGTTTTAGGGACCAACGACAATGTTATATTTGACCGTGATTATCCGTGTGAAACAAGGCATTTGACTTATCTATATAGATTAGCATCTCTGCCATCACAAGCATTCAACAATGACAAAAATTGGAACCAAGATAGCCTGTTTGACAAAAATCTTGATCGTTTGGGAAGTATCCCTTTCTCCAATACAGACATTATTCGAAGAGATAATTTGAAAGAGGGATATCTGAAACACCTATGGGCTGCTTTCAGTAGAGAGGCCTTACTTAACAGCAATGATTCGGTTGACCCTTCCAAACCATGTTACTACGCTGAAAAAGTAGTGCAAGACATTTGCAATGATGTAAATTCTAATATGGCAGCAAAAAACTTGTTTTTGATTCGTGATCCTAGAGACGAGTTTTTATCCATAAAAAGCTTTAATAAAAAGAGAAATTTTAACGGTTTTGGTTGGAATGAAAATGATACTGACGAGTCTTTCGCTTTAAAACTATGTCAAATGAGAAAACAGTTCCTAATTCATCTAAACGCAGTTCAAAAAGACGATAGACGAATTGTAGTTAAATATGAGGACTTTTTGAGCTCTCCTATAGAAGGAACATCGGAACTTTCAGAATGGTTAAATTTAGAACTGGATTACTCAAAAATTTCAAATCCAAGTGAACAATTCAAAGATCACATCACCAGCAACAATGTAAATGACTCATTATTTAGATGGAAAAAAGAACTCCCAAAAGAAATATTAAATATATTTAAAGATAATATCGGGAAAGAGCTAGAACTTCTTAATTATGAAATTTAGTGTTTATTTCTGAATAACCTTACACTATTTAATCCAACTTACTCTATCGACATTGACGAGGCCTTTTGGCCTCGTTTTTTTATGCTTTGTGTTCTGGCTAAGCTTTACGCTTCGGTAAAACCCCGCCCGTTAAATAGAGCCCTACAGCAGCGAGCACCGGGTAGCCAAAGGCCTCGTTAATCATCTCACTGATGGGTTGCCACTCTAGTCCATGCATGCACCCTGGAATCACAAGGGTTTGCAAACTCACATAGGGCACGATAAACAGCAGTACGATACAACGCTGCACCAGTTTAAATGGCTCGTAGGCTTTTAAGAGCGCTAGGGTGTGTTTAGCTTTCTCTTCATCAGTAAAAAACATCGCATCTCCGGCTTGGCTTAAAGTGGTTAGGCTTTGCTTGAGTAGCTCTTGGCTGCCAAAAATTCGCTGCCACATCGCATGTCTCCTTTGTCAAGTTTGTTCATGATTAGGATTGCCTCTAAGTTTAGGGGCGACAAGCGCCAAGGATACGCGCTTGACTTTGCCACCAGCGCTGTACATCAAAGCAGGGACACGCTTTGTGATGGCCGGTTGGCCAATCTCGATGGCCGAGGATGTACACATCGGCAATTGGGTAACTGCGTTGGCGTTGCAAGCGTTCGATAACCGCACGCAAAGTACGCCATTGCGCCTCGGTGTAATTGCATTCCGCTTGCTGCTGCACATTCACCCCGCCAACTAAACAAATGCCGATGTTGCCTTGGTTATGGCCGCGAACATGCGCGCCTTGCTGCGTCATCGGGCGCCCCGCTTGCAGCTCGCCTTCACGGGTTATCACCCAATGGTAACCAATATCCCGCCACCCCTTAGCTCGGTGCCAAGTGCGGACATCGCGAGCGCCTATGTTCTGCTCCGGTGACGTCGCCGAGCAATGAATAGTGATGTATTTCAAGTATTCTCCTCTCTTTTTTCTTGGTGGTTTTCCTTTCTCTCTGCTCTCTTGCTTTCCTTCTCTACGTTTCTTCATGGGCCCCTCTGCCCACCAGTATTCTTCAAAGCGCTGACAAAAGTGAGCAAGTTCCTGCTCCGCGTATTGCCCAACTTGCGTCATGCTCTCTCCCTTTGTTAGGTCATGGTGACAAAACGCCAACAACCGCTGATAACTGGCCGCGTTATAGCAAAGGTAGCGCAACTCAAACAGGGCAAACCCTAATGGATGAGCACGCTCGGCTTGGCGGACAATGTCGATAAGCACCTCATGGTTTGGTGTTGCTGGTGAATGTTGCGTTTCTTGACTGGCGGTTTTTGCGTGGTAAAGCTGAATCAATGCCTCTAATGGTGCTGAGTGCATGCGGCTCCTTATTGATGGCGACTGGCCTCTTTTGCCCTCCCCTCTTCGCAAATAACGAGATGCACCTAGGGGAAATCATGTGGTTGAGAATGGAGTTAAGGGCGTGTTGCATTTGATGAGGCGAGAGAAAAGTGGAATCAGGTTTTAGATAGTTGCATCTCAGGGAGTACGTTAGCGGGTTATTGCCCAAATGGGATAACGCTGACGCCATTTATTTTCCATAAAATCATTTTATTAGATTTGCTTCGCACATTAGTAGTAACTAAAGTATGAGTTGTTTTTATAAAGCGCTAAGTGGGTAGAAACGCGCGTAATAATTCTGCAGATTTGTGTTATACACACGTCCCGTTTCACCGTTTGGCTGGTTGGATAGAGCTCCGGTTATCATAAGGAGCGAATCATGAGCCAAACTTACCTCCATCATGCCCTCTCTGTTCACACGGGCTCCCCTATCACTAAACTGCTGTTGATCTCTCTAGCGGATCTCGCCGATTCGCACGGGTGTTGCTTCCCCTCGTACGACTATTTAGCCAAGAGTTGTCATGTGTCGGTTCGATCAATCAAAACTCATATCAAGGTATTGATACAGCAAGGTCACGTGCAAAAGCAGCCTCGCTTTGCCAATGGCCGGCAACGGAGCAACATTTTTCAGTTGCAGTTTTCACCCCAGAGCAACGGGCCTTGCTCGTTGGCCCCACCCTCCACTCCTACCCTCAATGAGGAACTAACTGCACCCATAACCAATAAACAAAATAAACATGATCTTGAGCAGGGCAACTCGCAACCTCCGGTCATCACCTTACTCGCCCTGGAGGGAGAAACCCCTATCGACCAAGAGTTTTATCAGCTGCTGGTCGCAACGTATCCGGCGTTGGATGTACAGCAAGAATTGCAAGCAATGCGCATGTGGCTTTATCTCAATGAAAAAAAGCGCAGATCACGAGAAACCATCAAGTATTTTATCAACAGTTGGCTGCGAGGTGCGGCGAAAAGTCATGCCAATCGTGTTCATATAAAGCAGCGTGTGGCTCTCCCAGATCATCATGGCAAACGACCAGAGATTCTCGAACGCTGTTTTGCTGACTACCAAAATCGAGAAAACAAACACCCGATAGAGGCCCGCATCCAAGCCATTGTTGCGCAAAAACAAGAGAGGTGAGCGGCGATGGATTGGTATCTTTCACTGGATGAACAGCGGAAAATCTTGACAAAATATGTAGATCGAGCATCAGGCCGGCCACATGATTTGTTGCGTGTGTGCCTGAACGCATTCCCTTACCCGATCAGCCAACAAAAACTAATGAACGCACTGGACATTCACAATCAAAAAACATTTATCTCTTTGCTGCGGAATGCCAACTTAGTAATTGAAATTACCCGCACCATAAGTGCTGACGGTGAGTATTATTACCGGTTAGGTGGTCAAGATTTTAAGCAGAGCTTAATATCGCGCTGGGTGGGTAAGAAAATGTCTCCAGAGTAAGAGAAATCGCATTCAATACCTTTTAATTATCTGACAGAAATGGATAATTGAGTATACATTCTCAAATTTTCAATCTGCCACCCTCAATAGCTTTCCATGCGAGAAAGGAGTACTCATGCATAAAACGCTCATTTGCGCCGGATTTCACCGCAGCGCCACATCGGCGACAGCCAGTTACCTTTACCATGCTGGTCTCAATATGGGCTATGAGTTGATGGGAAACACAGTGGGGAATGTGCGCGGCCACTATGAAGATTGGCCTGCGGTACGCTTACATGATGAGCAATTAGCAAACGCCGGCACCTCTTGGCAGTTCCACGACGAGGTTGCTTTGCATTCTCACTCTCGTTTTCTCGATGAGTATATCGAACTGCGCCATTCCAAAAATACCCATTGGGGAGTCAAAGACCCGCGTGCCTGCTTATTTTTGCCCCAGTGGCAACAAGCGTTGGGAGAGAATGGCTACTTTTTGCTGGTTCTTCGCCACTGGAGCAGTTGCTTAGAGTCGCTATTACACCGCGAAAGCCGAGATCTTGCACATAATTTATCTCCAGCAGTTGCAGCCTCTTTTTGGCAACAGCCTGAACTAGCGGCCAAAATGTGGCTGGCCTACAATCGTCGCTTGCTCTCCTTTGCCAAGCAGCACCGAGCACGTTGTTTGATAGCCACACAACGCGGGTTGTTTCAAGGTGCACCACTGATTGATACTCTGAACGAACGCTTTGGCTTTACATTAGATACCTCAACAGTAAGCCCTTTTGACCAAACTTTATTGCGAGACAAGGCTTGCATGAGTGTGAAAGAATCACTCTCTTTCTCGCTGCAAGCAGAGTTAGAAGCCGTTTGGCAACAGCTTTTGGCCTTAACAGATTTTCGCGCCGAAGAAGAAGCGCCTATATATTACCCAGCGGCTTCGCTATCAGAGACATTTGTTGGTTCCTATCAAAGCGCCTGCAAACAACAAGCCGAGCACGATGGTGTCCAGAATGAGCAAAACACATTTCAGCAACCCGCCGATATATCGGAGTTGTCGCAACTTGATGAAGACAGCTTGTTGGCTAAACTCGCAGGGCAGGCCTTTACCCCGACTATCGCACATTCTCTGGAACAACTGCTTCAACAGCGCTTTCCGCTCAGCGGCAAGTTATACGCTGAGTTAGCAAGGCTATATCAGCAAGATGGCGCTTATCAGAAAGCCATTGAACACTACAGTCACGCTAAGCTACTCGGGTTCTATTTTCCTTTTGTTAGCATGCAAATAGGGCTTTGTTATCAGGCACTCGGGGCAGATACACAAGCTCAGCATTTTTTAGATAAAGCGCTCGAAGAAAACCCGAACAACCCGCACTTTTATATTAGTAAAGCGCGTTGGCACATGGCCAAAGCAGAGCCCGAAGCAGCATTAACGGTTTATCACCACGCTATAGAACAACTTGGTCCGCAAATCCCGCTCATTCAACATTATGTAGAATGCCTGCTAAGCCAACAACAGATCGAGCAAGCGCAAGTGATACTCAACCAGGCCGATCAAAGCCACTCGGCGATCATTGCATTACAAAGCCGCATAACCTTGTTGAACGATGTGCAAGCAGGGCTGGATGCTTACTTGCAAAGTGTCGCGTTGAAATTGGCTGATAAAGATAGATTTGCCTGGTTGGCATCTGTCACGCACACTATCCCCACCGCCGCCGCAGAGTCAGATTTACTAATACGCTGTGAGCAACACTGGCATCCAGTTTTTGAGCAGTGTTAAAGAAATAGCCGACTTTAATGAGATTCGTTCATGACCGTAGCACAAGCACAAATGGATTTGATTAGAGACACGGCTTTAAAACTAGAAACTGTGGAATAATTCTTAGATCACGATGAAAAATATAAAAAGCAGGCTAAGTGTTAGTAATTTTGCCTGGCCAGCAGAGAATGCAGACTGGTGCTATAACGCCTTAGCCGAGCACAATATAGGTGCGATAGAAGTGGCACCAACTAAAGCTTTTGGCGATTGGAAAAACATCACCGCCAAAAATATCAGGAGGTTCCAGCGTCATATTGAAGCATATGGCCTTAGGGTAAGCTCACTGCAGGGCATTACCTTTGGCGTTCCTTCGCTATCTCTGCATCCTGAGCAAAGCCGGATATTTCTTCAGCATTGTTCAACAGTGGCGTCATTATTAGTTGATCTCGATGCGGATTACGCTGTATTCGGAGCAGCCAAATTGCGCTCAGCGCCAGTCCCTGAACAACAGGAATTAGAAGCGTTGTTTGCTAAAGTCGCCGAAATATTTGCAGAAAAAGGCAAGGCCTTAGCCCTGGAACCAATCCCAAAAGCTTACGGTGCCGATTGCCTGCACAACCTAACTCAATGTAAGCATCTGGTTGAACAGGTAAATTCGAGAAGTTTGGTATTGCAGTTTGATACCGCGAACCAATTCCTTGCCAGCGACCTGATATCCGCAAACTATCGCCACTCCCTAGCCTTTGCTAAGCACCTACATATTTCAGAGCCTGATTTGCGCTTTTTCTTTCAGCCCTCTGGCTTTAATGTCGTCCTCAGTCACGAAATTCAACAACTCTACAATGGCAAGTGGATCGTTCTCGAAATGGGAGAAAAGAATTTTTCGCCATTTGGATTTCTCTCTTCACTGAAGGCCTTTACCCAGTTGTACAGAAATAGCGTTTAAACCACTGAGCGCACTAACGATGCAAAAAAAGCGAGAATCAAGCACAAAAGAGCGATGTGTGCGACGGATTTAGAGTACCTTGTGACGGCTCTGAGAAGCCTTTATTGGCGAGCGTGTTCATGATTTATCGGTGATAGCTGAATCGATTAACGGTCACAGAATCAACCGCATCAAGCATATGATTTTGTGAATAAATATCACATAATGCTAATGTTCATTTTGTTTGTTTAGTAAATAGTGCCATGCTAACAGCATACGGTTTGCTGCTGGCGCAGATTAAGATAAACAGGGCAACATACATGTCGATAAAAAAACTATTCTCACCAACAAAGGCTAAAGTTTCAGCTGATGATACACAAGTTGAACATCACTTTGTTTTCCATTTGGATACCAGTTGCAATCATGTAGTCCGTGGTTGGGCCTATGATGAAGCTAATCCCTCAGCACCTGTACATATAGCGTTTAAAGAGGGAGACAGGCTGTTTTGTGAGGTCATGGCGGATCAACCAAGAGAAGATCTAGCTCAAGCAGGTCTTCCTACCTCAAACTGTGCTTTCGAAACCTGCCCAGACCTACCACAACATACTCTTGCTCCCACCCTAGCGGATATGTACATCAACGACGTAAAAGTGAATACAACACCTGTCACTTTTGCCATGAGCATTGACGTATTGGTTGAAGTTATTAGAATTGAATTGTTGAAAAAGACACGTGTACGTTGAGCAAGCTTCCGTACCCAATGATATGGGTACATCTCACCTGCTTTAACTTGCCGTTCAACTAAAATTGGTTGCGATAATTGATACCAACAAGGACAAGGTGAGCTTTATAAGCACAATGAGTTGGGAGAGGTGTTGATTTAGAAAACATGTTTCCCGCATTCATTCAGTTGATGGGCTATATCAAACGTTCCTGCAAGGAAAATACATGCTGAGACATGGATACCGGCCATGATTAAACGCATACCACCTCATACTGGAATTCCTTTCGCTAGCATGCGTTTTGCTCACCTTCAGGCAAGAAATTGAGTTGTCCATAGTTGTTAAGATAATATTAAAAGCAGATCGCTTTGAATGAGTTATCTTGAAACAACGATACGCATCAGGTATTGTTCCAAGCAGTAAAATTGGAAACTTAATAGATCTCGGCTGCGCCTCGGATTTTGCGTGTTATGGAAAACGCTAAATATCATAGGGCGGTAGCGTTTTTGCGTTATGAGAAATCCAGTCAGAGCAAAAAAATAAATAATTGATTAATTAGGCGTTTAGTTTAATGGCTACCCAATCTCTGCGACAGCTCGGAGCTGTGTTTCTTGCACCCACTCTCACTTTTTTCAACCACCAACTCCTTAAACAATCGACAGAACGCCCCTTGTACTTTCTTGCGCGAGAAGGGTATTGGTTAGAACAATCTTTCCAGCAGTTTGCCCACGCTCAGGGCCAACAACGTAACTCTCATTATTTACTGGTGTCTCGAGCCTTTCTGTTTAAAATTGGCCTTTTAAATCCAGAGACTTATCCATATTCCCTGAATTTTAAGTTCTCCGGCACTCTCTATGAACTCATGAGAACACGATTTATGCTGAGTGATGTCAGTATTAATCGCGCATTTTCTTCGAAACAACAGCAGCAAAAAGTCTTACTGCCTGCCGATCTAAAGAAAGTCGCTACAGTTTTAGAAGCCAAACAACCAGTATTAGAACCTATCGTCCGCCCCTCTCATGACGCATACGTCAGTTACCTTGAGGGGCTTGATTTTTTTAAACAGGACATACTGAATATTGTTGACCTCGGCTACAGCGGGACAATACAAACCCTGCTAAGCATTATGTTTCACAAAAACACGCTAGGCCATTACCTGATTGCCTCTAAGCCGGGAACAAAAACGCTGGGTACGGTAACTGCAACGATGAAGGGCTACTTACAAGAAGGGCCTAAAATGGGCGATGGTTACTTGCCACTTGACCGTTCAATGTTTCTCGAAGCGCTGTTAACAGCCCCCGTCGGTCAATTTCAGGACATCCGGCATAGCCCTTTGCCACACCGAAAATTCGACTATTACTATGGCAGAAAAGTAGACAGCCAGCATCAGTTTCACCTTATCGAGAAGGTAATGGAAGGTGCACTGGAGCAACTTCGTGAGTTCTCTCAGCAAGGGATCGAGTTTACTGCGCTGGAGATAGAACAGCTTTACACCGCCTTTGTTATGAAGAAAGGAATGCTTCCCCGCAATAGCTGGCCCTTATTCACGATAGATGATGATATTGCAAGCGAAGGCACGGTAAACGGATTAGACTTTTTTGGCTTAAAAATATGAACTACAGAGCAATAATAAAACAGCGTTTTCCATTAGTAGAAAACGCACTCAGACGCAACCCTAAAATGATGCAAATGGCGTTCAAAGTAGAATCAGCACTATTACGCCGCCAACTGAAAAAAGCAACCAAGGGATTAAATAGCTCTATTGCTACCCTGGATAGTAATGAAACCGAGCTTCTCAAAGAAGCTAAACAACATGGTTTGTTTGATTGTCAGTGGTACAGTGATGTGCAGAACCGAAGATTTGACTCTGAAGCGTTGGCTTTTCGGGACTACCTACACAAAAGTACCTTTTCTGCCGTCAGTCCTTCTCCGAGCTTTGACAACTTGGCCTATCAAAAGCACAACCTGGATGTCTATCATGCAAGCGTGAGCCCACTGGCTCATTACCTGACAACGGGTAAGAATGAAGGGCGCGTTGTCACACCTTTCGCACCGAAATGGACTCCCACAGATAAACTCGTCATCAAACCCGATGTCAAAAACATTCAACATCTGAATGTTGCCGTCTGCTTACATATCTTTTACGCAGATTTCATTGATTACTACGCGCAATGTTTGGAGCACTTTCCGGTCAATGTTGATCTGTTTATCAGCGTGAGTGACATTCAATATCAAGATGAAATAGCACGTAAACTTGAAAGCCTGAGCTGTGTAAATAAAGTTCTGGTTCGCGAGGTTCCTAACCGTGGACGTAATTTCGGCCCCATGTTGGTTGAGTTTGGCCAAGAGCTGTTAAAATATGACTTGTTCTGCCATTTACACTCCAAAAAATCGCTCTACTCCGGTCGACCACAAACACAATGGGCTGATTACTTAGGTGAATACCTACTCAATGACCATTGTGTGATTGCCAAGATGCTGACTTATATGGTGGAAAATGAAGAGTGTGGCATTTACTACCCTACTTCTTTTAACATGATGCCGGATTGGGTCAACCACTGGCTCAAGAACAAACCGTTTCGTCAGCAGTTTTATCTGGACTGGGGCTTAGATGCCCATTCGGAATTTTTACCCTACCCGGTCGGCGGGATGTTTTGGGCCAAGCCTAAGGCCCTGAAACAGCTGTTAGAAAAGCCTTACCAATATGACGACTTTCCAGCAGAGCCGCTGCCTAACGACGGCTCAGAGCTGCATGCCCTGGAACGCTGCATCGGTCTGTTGGCGGAAAAAAACAATTACTCTCAACTGTTTTACTACCCTGAACTGGGCAGCTTTACTCACGACCAAAGCTATATTTTTGCCAGCTACGTCAACTCGCAACAGGATCTATTTTATAAGCTGCTGCCGTTTGACATTATCTCTTTCGACGTATTTGATACGCTGGTAAGAAGAAGTCATCACGTACCAGATTATGCCAAACTGAAACTTGGCCAATACCTGACAGAGCAAGGGTTCTTCCCTTCCCCACTCGATTTTGTAAAAGCACGCAACAAGGCAGAATTTAGCGTTCGCCAGGCGAAGCAGTTCCTGGGAGATGTGACCATCTTTGAAACCTACGCTTTGCTGGGCAAAGAATATGGCTGGGATGAAGATCGGGCTAGTCGTTTTGCAGAGCTAGAGTTCTCATACGATCTCGATATGATTGAGTCAAAAGATGAGATGGTGGACATCCTCAACAACCTGATTGGCCACGGAAAGCAAGTTTACATTATATCAGACACTTACTATACCGAGCACCAGATTGTTTTGATGCTGCGTAAAGCCGGCGTCACCAATGGTTATAAGCTGTTTGTCTCTTCTGAGCGAGGCTTAAGGAAAGATAACGGTACCATGTGGTCATACATGAGTGACCGCTTACAAGATAAAAGCCGCTTTGTTCATGTGGGTGATAACGCCGTCGCTGATGCCCAAATTCCCGGCGATTTTGGGTTGGCCAACTTGCACATATTAAATCCCGCAGACAAATGGCAAGCCGCCGGCTGGAGTAATCCCCTTGTCGGTGAAAATGAACTGAACGAACAAGATATAAAAAAATGGGGGCCGCTTATTAGTCAATTTGGCCGCTACCCATTTTTAGGTGAATAAATAAATGACTGTAAAACTAAATGAACCTAAAACTATAGTCTTTCACCCTGGTATGGGAAAAACAGCAACTAGTGCTATCCAACTGGCTGGATTAGCTATACCAAATGATGACATTGATATAGCTTGTTTCTCTCCCTACGGTGTATTAGGTGATGCACACAATGCTTTTGCTTCAAATCATCCCTTGTTTGATCATGAAACATTTGAGATAGAATGGAAGAAATTACTAACATACGCGAAACAAAGAAATTCTAGTACTATTATATCCACTGAGTTTCTGATTCGTGACAACCCACAACATATTAAACGACTAATTGAGGATTGCTACTCTCAAGGTTTAAATGTGAAAGTTATTGTCGCAATACGAAATTACACCGATTATTTGACTTCTGCTTTCTTACAAGCAGTTAAAGTAAATTGGGGAATCAAAAGTGATGAAAATTTATTTTTGTTTAGCCAGAGAGAGTTAAATAGTATCCGACTTAATCAATTGATAGATGTCTGGTCACGACATATTGGAGATCATAATACTTATATCATCGACTACGATAAGCATAAAACATGCTTTTTAGAGTTATTTTTCAAGCAGTTTTCTATCAAGCTGGATAGATTAGGCATTGAAAACAAAGAAGTAAATTCTTCTATTCCACTGGCTGTTGCCCCGATGCTCAGACATTTTGATAGGGTAAACTTGAACCCGAAAGATAGAGAGCGATTCATTGAAATGCTTAAAACTTTTGATTACAAACCTGCATATCAATCTAATACAAAAGCTCGGCTACAAAGCGATGTTGTAAAAAATTCTTACTTACATGATCTAGAGCTTATCAAAGCAAGATATCATTTAATTGATTAAGTTGAATGTTACGCATAGAGACTAATACTAGGGCATATGTTAGAATTAAAAAAACTTACCAAGTTTTACCCTTCCGAACTTGGCAATCAGTATGTTTTCAGAGATCTTAATTTCTCTTTTCCTGAGAACCGCAATGTTGCTTTGTTAGGCTCCAACGGCGCAGGTAAATCAACGCTTTTTCGTATTCTGGCAGGGAGCGAGTACCCCAACCAAGGAAAAGTACTGACTGACAAATCGTTGTCATGGCCAGTCGCGCTTGCGACTGGCATTCATCCTCAAATGACCGGCAGAGAGAACACCCGCTTCATCGGACGTGTCAATGGAGTAGCCGATCTGGATGTCTATGAAGAAAAGGTCAAAGCCTTCGCCGAGCTTGGGGTAAAATACGATTTGCCCGTGAAGAACTACTCAAGCGGTATGCGCTCCCGGTTGACCTTTGGTTGCTGTATCTCTATTGATTTCGATATTTACCTGATTGACGAAGCAACATCAGTCGGCGACCAAAGCTTTCGACTCAAGGCCCGCCAAGCTCTGTTGGATAAGAGCCGCTCCGCTAACGTCATCATGGTCAGTCATGACCCAAAAGAAATCCGTGATTTTTGTGATAGCGCGATCATTCTCCATCAAGGGAAACTGAGTTACTTTGATGATCTCGAGCAAGCTCTCCGAATTTACCGAGAACTATAACTACACTGACGGTTACTCTGGCACACACGATGTCAATAAACCGATGAATACGTTAAATGGCTAATTACCCTGCACTCTTTGTTATCTTTCTTTTCTTCTCCGCCATCGTCGGGTTAATACGCTTTCAAAATCAACCCGAGAAAGTCTTTGGAGTCATCATGCTCGTACTCTATGGTACGAACTTAGTCACAACCGAGCAGGTGATCGCAAGTTTTGCCAATAAAGGCTTGTTGACTCTGATACTCCTCATGGTTTGTTCGCTGGCACTAGAGAAAACCAAACTATTACGCCTGATTACCACATTCGTCGTAAAACCATCCTATAAACTGACCTGGCTACGCTTATATGGCTTAACAGCGTTATCTTCCGGTTTTTTGAACAACACTGCGGTCGTTTCTACGATGCTGTCTCCGATACGGAATAACCCACATCATGCTGCTAGCAAACTGCTGTTGCCTTTATCTTATGCCGCGATTCTTGGTGGTACACTGACGTTGGTAGGTACGTCGACCAACCTGATTGTTAACAGCATGGTTCTCGACACTGGTTTACCTCCACTGCGATTCTTTGATTTCACACTCATCGGCTCTTTGCTAGTGCTTGGTTGCGGCGCGTTGCTGTATTTTTTGTCTCGCTGGCTTCCTTATCATCCCAAGTCGGAGAACACTGCAACTGACTATTTTATTGACGCAAAAGTGCTCCCCGACTCAACGCTAATCGGCAAAACCATTGAGGCCAACGGTTTACGCAATTTAGAATCGCTTTTCTTAGTCGAAATCGTCCGCCAGGGTCGGCTGATTTCACCGGTATCTCCTTATGAGACCATCCAAGAGGATGATCGCTTGCTGTTCAGTGGTGATATTAAAAAGGTAACCCTACTCAATCACTTTGATGGATTAAGCTTATTCGCCCACGAAAATGGCTTGCCATTGAGCAATCTCACGGAAGTAGTGATCCGTCCGGAAAGCATTCTCGCAGGGAAAACACTCAAAAAAGCCGGCTTTCGAGCCCTGTTTGATGCAGCCGTGGTTGCAATGAAGCGAGATGGCGAATCAGTCTCAGGAAAACTTGGCGAAACTGAGCTAAAGCCCGGAGACTATTTAGTCCTTGCCGTTGGTGAAGACTTTAAATCCCGTCATAATCTTGCAAAGAATTTCTTTTTTATCAGCGGGGTTGAAACCGAACATCTGCTGAATGGAAAAAAAGAGCTACTGGCTACTGCAGGCTTTTTTGCCGCTATTCTACTCGCCGCTTTTGATGTCATCCCGCTGTTTCAGGGCATGCTGCTACTGTTGGGAGCACTACTAATGACCAAGTGCCTATATGCGGGAGAGATACTTTCACGCTTACCACGTCAAATCTGGTTGATTATATCGGCAGCGCTGCTGCTTTCTCAGGCTCTGATGAATACCAATGCTCTCGACTTCCTGAATGTGTTTATCGCCAATCATCAACAAACTTTTACACCTTTAATTGGACTCATCACCGTTTACCTTTTAACGTGGTTGTTAACAGAGCTAGTGACCAATAATGCGGCTGCCGCTTTGATTTTTCCGATTGCATATGGTCTGGCAGTGAGCCTGGACAGTAATCCTCACAGTTTTATCATGGCGGTCGCTTTTGGGGCGAGCGCAAGTTTTGTCAGCCCTTATGGCTATCAAACTAACTTGATGGTTTATAATGCCGGTCAATATCGAATCAATGATTTTATAAAAATTGGCCTCCCTATGAGCGTGCTCTATGGGGGCATAGTAATAAACGCAATTCTATTCTTCTATGGTGTGTAAAACTTTCGTGTTCTCACATCACATTATTAAAAAAGGGAAATCATAAATGACTATTTCTCCAGAGCGTATGACGCACTTGAAACAGCTTGAAGCTGAGTCGATTCACATCATGCGTGAAGTAGCGGCTGAGTTCGATAACCCAGTCATGCTTTATTCAGTTGGTAAAGATTCGTCAGTAATGCTTCACTTGGCTAAAAAGGCTTTCGCTCCGGCAACACCGCCTTTTCCGCTGATGCATGTAGACACAACGTGGAAGTTCAAAGAGATGATCCAATTCCGCGACTACATGGCAGAAAAACTGGGAATGAAATTGATTGTTCACCAAAACCCGGAAGGTTTGGCCATGAACATCAACCCATTTGTACATGGCAGCTCTCAACACACTGACATCATGAAAACCCAAGGCCTGAAACAAGCCCTGGACAAGTACGGTTTCGATGCTGCTTTTGGTGGAGCGCGTCGTGATGAAGAGAAGTCCCGAGCCAAAGAGCGAGTGTATTCATTCCGTGATGAGCACCATCGCTGGGATCCCAAAAACCAACGCCCAGAGCTGTGGAACATCTACAACGGTAAAGTGAACAAGGGCGAAAGTATCCGAGTGTTCCCGCTTTCAAACTGGACAGAACTCGATATTTGGCAATATATCTATCTGGAAAACATTGAGATTCCTGGCCTGTACCTGGCGAAGAAGCGTCCGGTCATTGAGCGCGATGGTATGCTAATCATGGTCGATGATGAACGCATGGAACTGAAAGATGGTGAACAAGTTGAGGAAAAAATGGTCCGCTTCCGTACGCTTGGTTGTTATCCGCTCACTGGTGCTGTTGAATCTGAAGCGATGACTCTCCCAGAAATCATTCAGGAAATGCTACTGACTACTACTTCTGAGCGTCAAGGGCGAGCGATCGACCATGATAGCTCGGGCTCTATGGAGAAGAAGAAGCGAGAAGGCTACTTCTAATTTAGATGAAAACTAAAGGCTCCGTTCTATCAATATTAAAATGAAGCGGAACTTTAACTCTCAGATTTTTTAGGCTTTATCTATGACTCCGTATATTAGAAAGGAAAATGATTCGGTCAGCGATGATGTTGTGTGGCACAACACTACCGTTACACCTCAAGACCGTATCAAACTAAAACATCAAAGACCCGCTGTGTTATGGTTTACGGGCCTAAGCGGCTCGGGGAAATCTACCATAGCCAATGCTGTAGAAAGCAAACTCTTAAGCTTGGGTAAGCATAGTTACTTACTCGATGGCGATAATGTCCGCCACGGCTTGAATAAAGATCTCGGCTTCAGCGATCAAGACAGGATTGAAAACATTCGCCGCATCGGTGAGGTCGCCAAACTCTTTGTTGATTCTGGCACTATCGTACTAACAGCATTTATTTCGCCATTCATTTCAGATCGCGAACAGGCTCGCCAGCTCATGGCAGAGAGCGAGTTTCTCGAAGTGTTTATCGATACTCCGCTGGAAATTTGCGAACAGCGGGATCCAAAAGGGTTATACAAGAAAGCCCGAGCAGGCGAAATCAAGAACTTTACTGGGATTGATTCTTCTTATGAGGCTCCATTGAACCCAGAGATCCACGTGAAAACCGCCAATAAAACGGTCGAAGAGTGTGCTGAGTTTGTTGTAAAGCACTTGTTGGAGAAAGGGTATTTGACTTCACAAGAGGTGGACCATGCATTATGACGTTTTTAACGGTGATGCAGATGGCATTATCGCTCTGATTCAGCTTCGGTTAGCACACCCCAAAGAATCCATCTTAGTGACTGGGGTAAAACGCGATATCAAGTTACTCAGTAAGATTGTCGATAAGGGTGATGTCACATCGGTCACCACACTCGATATATCAATGGAAAAAAATCTTCCGTCTCTTACTGCGTTGCTGGAACAAGGGGTTGAGGTTTTTTACTGCGATCATCATCGTTCAGGTGAGATTCCACAATCCAGTAAGCTCACCACTCTGATCGATCTAGACGCTGAAGTCTGTACCAGTTTACTGATCAACAACAAGCTAAATGGCAAGCATGCTAAATGGGCGGTAGCCGGTGCATTTGGTGACAATTTGTTTACCAGCGCTGAAAAACTGGCCGCAGAGATAGGGCTATCCCCAGAAGACACCGACTTTCTGAAACAGCTCGGTACGTTGATCAACTACAACGGCTATGGTGCCGATCTGGATGACTTGCACATACCACCAGCAGAGCTATACAAAATGTTGGTTGAGTACCCATGCCCACTTCAGTTGCGTGATGATCTGTCCTCTCCGTTCTATACACTACAGAAAGGTTATGAGTCTGATCATGCGAAAGTCGAAAAACTAGTTGCGATTAGTGATAGCAATGCTGCCCGTGTCTTTGAATTACCTGCAGAAGCTTGGGCTCGACGCATCAGTGGGGTGTTTGGTAATGAGCTTGCCAATCAATCTCCTGATATTGCTCATGCAGTACTAACGCTTAATCCGGGTGAACAAGACTATACGGTGAGTGTTCGGGCCCCGCTCAGTAATCGTGTTGGTGCTGATGAAATCTGCTCCTCGTTTCCTACGGGAGGTGGCCGTAAAGCCGCAGCGGGTATCAATAAACTACCCACAGCAGAAAAAGTCGAATTTATTGAAGTACTTAATAACTTCTACCAGTAAATTTCTAAAGAGTGGCCTAGACGCTCTTTACTAAAAGGATATTGAAATGTCTCATTCTTCCGAATTGATCGCTACAGATATTGAAGCGTATCTGAAAGTTCATGAAAACAAGGACCTCCTGCGTTTTCTAACCTGCGGTAACGTTGACGATGGTAAGTCAACCCTCATCGGTCGCCTGTTGTTTGATAGCAAACTCATTTATGAAGACCAGATGGCGGCAATCGAAAAAGATTCGCAAAAATTCAACACCACTGACGAAGCCTTTGATCTGGCGCTACTGGTTGACGGACTTCAGTCAGAAAGAGAGCAAGGTATTACCATCGATGTCGCGTACCGCTATTTCTCAACTGACAAACGCAAGTTCATCATCGCAGATACTCCTGGACATGAACAATACACTCGCAACATGGTAACTGGGGCATCGACCTGTGAACTGGCTATTGTAATGGTTGATGCTCGACACGGTATTCAAACTCAAACGCGCCGTCATAGTTACATATGCAGTCTACTGGGTATTAAGCACATTATTGTCGCCATCAACAAAATGGATCTAATGGATTACAACCAAGAAGTGTACCAAAAGATCAAAGCAGACTATCGCGAAATGGCGAAGAATTTTAATATCGATGATATTCGTTTTGTGCCCATTTCGGCATTAAAAGGGGATAATGTCGTTACACCAAGCGAAAACATGGACTGGTACCCTGGTGCAACGCTGATGAAGCTATTGGAAACCGTTAAGGTCGCTCAAGACAAAGACATGGAACATATGCGTTTCCCAGTCCAATATGTCAATCGACCGAATCTGAACTTCCGCGGCTTCTGTGGCACACTGGCTTCAGGTATTGTTCAAGTTGGCGATGAGGTAACCGCACTGCCTTCTGGTAAAACATCTCGCATCCAGTCGATCTACACGTTTGACGGCGAGTGGCAACAAGCTCAACCAGGACAGGCGATTACCATTACCCTCGAAGATGAAATTGATGTCTCACGTGGGGATATGCTGGTACACACAGGCCATGAGCCCGAAGTAACCAACAAACTCAAAGCTCATGTCGTTTGGATGGACGAAACACCAATGCGTTCCCACAAAGAGTACGCCTTCAAATTTGCCACCAAAACATGCTTTGGTCGAGTGAGCGACATCAATCACAAGATCGATGTCAATACGCTCAACAAACACGCGGGAAATGCCGAGACGTTAGAGCTGAACGAAATCGCCCTTGCTGACGTTTCACTAACGGATAAAGTCGCAGTCGACAAATACCAAGTTTTGCCTCAAACCGGTGCGTTTATTATCATCGACAGACATACTAACGTGACGGTCGGTGCTGGTATGGTGAACGCGATTCCATCAGAACAAGATGCAGCAAAACGTGTGTACTCTTCTTCTGAGAAAGAACTCAATGCCTATATACGGAAACACTTCCCTGAATGGGGTTGTATTGAGATCTAACGGTTTATATGCCTAACAAAAGAGCAAGTGTAGGTTTACACTTGCTCTTTTTTGACTATAGTTTTTATGTCAGTGGTTTCTCAGAAACACCAATAAACATAACAGGTAAAAAAGTGTGTTAATTCTCGTAGCAGCAACGTTGGCGATTTCCATTTTCAGCTTGCTCTCTATGCGCAAAGTCGCCTTGAACTATGGTTTAGTCGACAAACCCAGCTATCGTAAGCGGCACAAGGGAGATGTCCCATTTATTGGTGGCATCGCGTTATATATAACGCTATTTTGTGTCTCTTTGCTATACCCCAACCTGATCCCGAACAGAGATCACTATTTGGTTTGTGGTTTTATCTTAACACTGATTGGAACCTTGGATGACAAGCTAGACATTAGTGCGACCGCGCGTATACTGGTACTAACTACTCTTTCTGTTTGGCTCGTTCAATCAAAGAATATATCCATAAGTAATCTTGGCGATTTATTTGCTCACGGTGACATAATCGTTCGCCATGGTGACACTTTATTAACAGCAGCCGCCGTTATCGGTTGTATATCAGCTTTTAACATGGTTGATGGTATTGACGGCCTTCTAGGAGCTTTAGCCTCTGTTACTTTTGGAGCTCTGTCTTACTTATTTTATCTTGCAGGAGAAGAGCAGCTCGCCTCATTTTGTTTGATATTTGTCATTTCTCTACTGCCCTACATCCTTTGCAATCTAGAACTCATTCCACGACGCTCATTCAAAGTGTTTATGGGCGACTCTGGCAGCTTCTTAATTGGATTTACTATCATTTGGCTGCTTATTCATAGTTCCCAAACTATTGAAGGCGGCACCTCTTCACGCGTTATGAAACCAGTAACAGCGTTGTGGATTATTGCTATCCCACTGATGGATATGGCGATGGTTATGATGAGGAGAATGAAAAAAGGTAAATCCCCTTTAAAACCAGATCGCTTACACCTTCATCATATTTGCATGAGATTAGGCCTATCTTCACGACAAACATTACTCCTTTTATTTCTTCTTGGTGTCTTTTTATCAACACTAGGTATTCTCGGACAAGTGTATAATGTTAATGACAGCCTAATGCTTTTATTGTTTGTCACAATCTTTGTAGGTTACATGCTCATAATGAAATATATTTGGCGCATTACTTCCACATTAAGAAAATACAGAAACTCGACTTCAAAAACATGCCAGGAGATTTAGTTTACTTTGTTTAATGAAACTTCACTGAAATCCTTCGTAGACTTTATAGCACTGGAAGCATCTCGTGCACGCTCAACGTCTCAAGCTAAAGAACTAATTGCGAATATACTATCGGAATCCGATGTATTTTGCTTTCCATTATTTGGCCTGTCTGAAATTTCTGAACCAAAGCTATCAGTTTGTGAACAAGATGTTTACTGGGTAATTATAGAATCTGATGAACAACTTCGCTTAGAGCTCCGCTGCTCTAAAAATGGCATATTGATCACTGCGCCTCTTAACATTGTGCATACCGAACTATAAGTGTCTTTGCTTAGAATCATGCCTATATTTTGTGAATTAGACAAGATGAGTTGAAAATTTCTCTTATTTACAAAGACTCATTTTCTAGCCTAAAATATATTCAGGAGTATTTTAATACTCCTAACATCGATGTTTAATAACCGGATTATAGGAATAAATAATGAAGAACACAGCTCTAGCTATTCTTATGGCTTTAAGCGCATCAACTGCATTTGCAGCGACTGAAGCTGGTACTACTAGTACAGCAGCAGCATCTGCAACTGGTACAACTGCAGTAGCAGTAGGTGCAGCAGCAGCAGTAACTGTAGTAGCAGTTGCAGCGTCAGACAGCGATTCAACTTCAACGTCTACTTCTACTTCTACTTCAGTAACTAAATAATTTTTTAGTTTTGTAGATGTTGAAACAATCGCCCTGATCTATTCAGGGCGATTTTATTTGTAATGAGGGAATGATGAACACTCTTCTATCGCAAAAATGGATGCGCTTACTTATTGTCCTACCATTACTGAGCTCGATCTTTGGCTGTACACAAAAATTCAATGACGTATCCGCTACCGTCCAAGAAGCTTATGGTAACTACATCGATGTTGAACTAACGCCAGAAGAAATTGAAGCAGTACCTTATGCCAGTGCTTACTTAAAAATTGGTAACCAAAAACAGGTTTTTGTAGTGTTAGCTTTCGCCGAACCAAATCCATTAACCGGCAATACACAACTAAAGTGGGTCAGTGCAGACAAAGCAATGGTAGTAACAGAGAACGGACATATTGTTAGAACCATTGGTTTACAAACGACCAATCTAGCGGGTATTTATGGCAACGTTCCTGCCTACTCAGCGCTCTCTGTGCAATATTTTCTTTCTTACGATTGGGCTGACAAATACCGTTATGGGTTCCCGGCTATAGTCCAACGTTCTCGTCAAGGTAAAGAAACCGTCATAACCCCTATTTCATCTACCTCTACTGATGTTTATACCGAGGTTGTAACGTTTACCAGCTTAGAAAAAAGTGTAGAGAACCAATACTGGGTAAACGGTAAAGGTGAAGTAGTGAAAACACGTCAACACTTAGGTCCAAACATGGTGCCTATTGAATTGACGATTCTGAAAGGGTATAGCAAATCATGAATAAGCGACTGCTATCTTTATTAAGCCTAACTTTAACGGCAACGATTCTGGCGACACCGACTACCGTTCAAGCTCAAAATCACACCTCACCACCGCTCAATATAGAACTTGTCGGAACGGGCAAAGCATTGCAATTCCAACAAGCGGCACGTTTAGAGAGCGTACTTAAGCATGCACAAGAACAACAAATCGCCCTGCAATACCCTTTAGCTGTGACTCTATTTGATAATTCCGAATCAGCAGTGCAAAGAAGTACTGCCTTAAAGAGTTCGGTGTTAAACCAAATGATTCAACATAATTTAGTTGCGCACCCATTTTACAAGTTTATCCAACGAAGCCAGTTTGCACCTCGCGTGCTGTCGGCCATTGATGTTGATCGCATCCGTCTGGATAAATTTGATAACCCTCTTTTACAAGGTCAACTTGCGTTAAGTGCACCAAAACGCAAAGAGAAAGTGTTGTATGTGGGTAACTTAGAAAAAGTCTACGCAGTAGAAAACCAAGCGGGTATCGCTCTGCATGAACAGGTCGATAATCTACGTTCAGGTGATATTGGTGAGCTCGCCTATCCGCCAATTCTAATTTACCCGGATGGCAAGGTTATTCATCCTCACCATGGCAGTTGGTTAACCACTCAATATTACTTGCCGCCACTTACCATTGTGTATATCCCATTTGATGAGTTCGAAAAATCACAAATGGATAAAGACATTGTCGCTCTGCTTGCACAACGTAAACCAACCTCATCGAAGAACTAGACATGAACCTGATCAGAACCAGTTTATCCCTTTCTTTAATGGGTCCAGCGTTGGTGTGGGCTCAAGACATACCTTTTGAAGTGCCGCCATTGCAACCATCACAAATGGACTTTGGTGGTGTCGGCTTAATGCAGATGCCTACAGGTCGTATGGCACCTGAAGGCGAGTTTAACTTTGCTATTACCGGTAGCGACGAGTACCTATTTTACAATGTGACTTTGCAAGTGATGCCATGGCTAGAAACGACCATTCGTTACACCATGGTGAACGATCTTTTCTACAGCAACGATCCGAGCTTTTCGGGTGATACCAAGTACACCGACAAGGGAATCGACTTTAAAGTTCGCTTGTTAGAAGAATCCGAGTACCTGCCAGAGCTTTCGGTTGGTGTGCGTGACTTTGCAGGCACCGGTCTTTTTGATGGTGAGTTTGTTGCTGCGACAAAGCGTTACTCTAACCCAAACCTTGGTACCTTTGATTTCACTTTGGGTATGGGCTGGGGCTACTTAGGTACGCGCGACAACATCAGCAACCCTGCATGTAAGCTGTCCGATAGTTTCTGTGAACGCCCTTCTGATTACAAAGGTAATGGTGGTAGTGTGGATTTTGAACGTTGGTTCAAAGGTTCTGCTGCACTCTTTGGTGGTGTCGAGTATCAAACTTTGCACGCGCCACTGCGATTTAAGCTTGAATACGACAGCAACGATTACAGCGAAGATTTCCCAGTGGTACGTGGTGGTGTAGACATGACACCTCATACGCCTTGGAACTTTGGTGTTCTATATCGTTTAGGACATATGGCAGATTTGCGCTTGAGCTACGAGCGCGGAGATACGTTAGTTGCTGGCGTGAGTCTTTACACTAACTTCAATGATATGCCGTCTTTCTGGCGTGATACACCAACACCAGAAGTTGAAGACAAGCAACCAGAACAACTGTCTGATGTAGATTGGGAACGTGTTACCGAGGAGCTGGATAAAATTGCTGGCTACCAAAATACCCAACTCTATGTTGAAGATAATACCGTTTCGGTTGTTGGCGAGCAGAAAAAGTATCGTGATCGCAATGAAGCTCATGAAAAAGCGGCGGCAGTCCTTTATAACGAAATGCCAGACAACATTGATACCTTTACTATCAATGAACGCAGTCGTGGTCTGATCGGCGATCAAACGGTTATCTCCAAAGAGAAATACCGTGACTTTGCAGAAGTTAACTACATCAATCCAAATATCGAAGATGCAACATCGACCTCAAGCGATAAACCGCAAGGTAAACCTGCTTACGATGGTTTTGAGCGCTTTGATTGGGGCTTTTCACCAAAACTGGCTCAGACCTTAGGCAACCCAGAAGAGTTCTATCTGTTCAGTGTCGGTTTAAGTGGTAGCGCGTCTTACTGGCTGACAGATAACCTAGAAATTGGTGGCTCGCTATACTGGGATTGGTACAACAACTACGACAAGTTTAACTACGTCACCCCACCAGACGGCACTTCGATTCCTCGTGTACGTACCATGTTCCGTGCTTATCAAAATGAACACGCGGTAACCATGTCCAACCTACAGTTAACTTGGTTCCAAGAGTATTCAGATACCATGGACCAGCAATTCTACGCGGGCTATCTGGAGAGCATGTTTGCCGGAGTCGGTACCGAGTTTCTTTACCGACCACAAGGAGCTAACTGGGCGATTGGCGCTGACGTTAACTTAATTTCTCAACGTGATCCACAAAGTTACTTCGGTGTTTACGATGAGAAATGGCAAAATGTGCCAGAATATGGACGTCCGTTCCAAGTTGTAGATAAAGGCTTTACTGGTTTTGTGTCGGGTTATTACTACCCTCAATGGGATTTCCTACAAGATTTGATGATTCAAGTTGATGTTGGTCAGTTCCTAGCGGGTGATATCGGTACACAAGTGAATGTATCTAAACAGTTCAAGAGTGGTGTCATTGCAGGTGCATTCGCATCAATCAGTGATTTGTCGGCTGACGAATTCGGTGAAGGTAGCTTTACTAAAGGCTTCTACATTTCGATTCCATTCGACATCATGACCGTTAAGCCAAGCAACAACCGTGCGTTCTTTAGCTGGCAACCATTGACTCGCGATGGCGGTCAGAAGCTAGGTCGTAAGTACAGCTTGATTGAGCTGACGGATGAGCGTAATCCTTGGTATCAACGCCCAAATACGTCAAACGCTAAATAACAGCCTACTTGAGGGAGCTTCGGCTCCCTTTTGTTTATTCCTCCCCCAAGTGCTCTATACCTTTCCTTTTCCTTCCAATAGCGCTAATTTCTGTTTCTTGCTAGAATTCCTGAGAAAATTTTAATCTATGGTGGAAGTCTTATGATCATCGTAACTGGTGGTGCTGGCATGATCGGCAGCAACATTGTTAAAGCACTAAACGAAACTGGTATTAACGATATCCTGGTTGTCGACAACCTAAAAAATGGCAAAAAGTTTAAGAACTTAGTTGATCTGGACATCACAGACTACATGGATCGTGACGACTTTCTGACCCAAATTATGGCGGGCGATGATTTTGGTCCGATTGAGGCAATTTTCCACGAAGGTGCTTGTTCTGCAACGACTGAGTGGGATGGTAAGTACATGATGCTAAACAATTACGAGTACTCTAAAGAGCTGCTGCATTACTGTTTAGATCGCGAGATTCCATTCCTATACGCTTCTTCAGCAGCCACTTACGGCGATACAGAGACTTTCGTTGAAGAACGCGAATACGAAGGCGCACTGAATGTATACGGTTACTCGAAACAGCAGTTTGATAACTACGTTCGTCGCCTATGGCAAGACGCTGAAGAACATGGTGAGACCCTTTCTCAAATCACTGGCTTCCGCTACTTCAACGTATATGGCCCACGTGAAGACCACAAAGGTAGCATGGCATCAGTTGCGTTCCACCTAAACAACCAACTTAACGCAGGTGAAAATCCTAAATTGTTCGCGGGCAGCGAATCATTCAAACGCGACTTCGTTTACGTTGGTGATGTATGTAAAGTTAACCTGTGGTTCTTAGAAAACGGCGTATCAGGCATTTTTAACTGTGGTACTGGCCGTGCTGAATCTTTTGAAGAGGTAGCAAAAGCAGTTATCAAGCATCATGGCAAAGGCCAAATTGAAACCATCCCATTCCCTGAGCACCTAAAAGGCGCTTACCAAGAATTCACACAAGCGGATCTGACCAAACTGCGCACCGCAGGTTGTGATGTTGAATTCAAGACAGTTGCAGAAGGCGTTGCCGAATACTTAACTATCCAAAACAGTTAAGCACCACAAGGTGGTAGAACCATAACCTGCCACCTTTACTCAAGTGCAATAGCCTGTATCATTCCTAACTATCTTTTTCTCATTTAAACCACTTCGCCCGTACACGAATAGGTAACTAGACACGCCATGACCATAAAACGTGATGACTTCGACCCCAAAGCATATAACCCTGAGTTTAAGCGCCACTTTCTGTCGCCTAAGTACTGGGGCACGTGGTTAGGTGTTATCTTATTTTTACCTTTATCATTAATGCCACTGGGTTTACAAAAGTGGTTGGCGAAAACCATAGCCAAAAAACTGTCTAAATCCCACAAAGGTCCAGCTCACCGAGCGAGGGTGAACTTTGAGCTGTGTTTTCCGGAAAAGTCGTTCCAAGAACGTGAAGCTTTGATAGAAAAAACACTCTACACAGCAGCCATGTTCTTTTTTCGCTTCGGGTTACTAAGTTTACGCTCACCAAAGTGGCTTCAGAACCGTTGCCAAATTCGCGGCCTAGACATTTTACGACAGCACATTGATAACAACGAAAATGTGATTTTAATGGTTCCCCACTCTTGGGCAATTGATGTGCCTGCTATCTTGCTCGCTTCAATGGGAATGCCAGTGTCTGCAATGGCGAAGAAACAAAAGAATGATGTTGCTGACTGGCTGATGCACAAGCAAAGAGTCCAATACGGTGGTCGTGTTTATGAACGCTCAGGTGGCATTAAGCCTTTTCTGAAATCCATTCGAGATGGCTATGTAGGGTATTATCTACCCGATCAAGATCACGGCCCAGAGCATAGTGTGTTTGTAGATTTTTTTGCTACACGTAAAGCAACACTACCTGGTTTAGGCAAAATTGCGAAACTATCACGCTCAAAAGTACTGCCTCTATTTGCGTCGATGAACACTGAAGATGGTACGTTTGATATTGAGATTTTACCGGCGTTTGAGCTGGATAAAGGCGAAGAGCAAGACGCTCGTACCTGTAATGAAGCCATTGAATACTTTGTCGGTGATAAACCCGAACAATATATGTGGGTATTGCAGTTGCTGCACTCTCAAGAAGACGGCAGTAACTATTACAATTTGTTTAAACCAAGATATAACAGCGACTGGAAAGTGTAATGAAAGTCATAGTTATCAGTTTAAAGCGCTCTGTCGAACGAAGAGAGCGTATTGCATCACAATTAGAAGCGTCAGGAATAGAGTTTAGCTTTTTGGATGCCGCTGACGCTCAACAAGGAAACTTCCCTTTATCTGAACGTAGAAACGATCAACTAACAAAAAAAAGATTTGGTTATAAACTTGTTGATAGCGAAGTTGCTTGTTTTTCCAGCCACCTTCAAGCTTGGCAGATCGCAGCTGAATCCAGTGCTCCTTTGTTGATATTAGAAGATAACTGTGATCTTACTGATGAATTTTTTGAGTACTTTAAACATCTGCCAAAGATCGCGGTTGAGTTCGATTTTTTAAAGCTATGCGCAACAAGCCCAAAGAAGTATAAAAACATCAAAGCTTTTGATTCAAAAATAAAAATCATCCGTTATTACAGAAGAACGTGTGGAATTATGGGCTATATCATTTCACCAAAAGCTGCACAGTCATTCATTCACAATGCTGCTCAGTTTATCGAGCCTGTCGATGATTATATGGAAAAACCATATAAACACGGTATTTTCACATACTGTCTCAAACCTGATTTAGTTGTTCGAGCAAAAATAGACTCAACTATTGGCAGCTCAAGGAAGAACAAACAAGGTATAACTCTTATCGACAAGCTTTATATTGAGTCTTTTAGGCTTTATGAACAAATAAAAGACTTTTCTATGAGAGCACCGGATTAAACCATGAAAATACTCATTATTGGCCCTTCATGGGTTGGCGATATGGTGATGTCACAATCACTATACAAAGTCATTAAACACCAACACCCAAACTGCACTATCGATGTCATTGCTCCTGGATGGTGTAAACCGATTCTTGAGCGTATGCCAGAAATCCACCAAGCGATTGAAATGCCTATCGGTCATGGTGAATTTAACTTATTAGGCCGCAGGGAAATTGGTAAATCATTACGTGAAAAGCAATATGACCACGCCTATATCTTGCCTAAATCAGCGAAATCAGCACTGATCCCATGGTTTGCCAACATTCCTCTTCGTACTGGCTGGAAAGGAGAAATGCGCTATGGTTTATTGAATGACTTACGCCCTAACATGAAGTCTTTTCAGTACATGGTAGAGCGCTATGTAGCGTTAGCTTATCCAAAAGCAGAAATGGTGGACTCTAATTCTCTTGGCGGGCTTGAAACCTTACCTCGCCCTCGCCTTGCAATCAACGCGGCAGAGCAACAAGCCACGCTCAAAAAGTTCAACTTAGCCCAAGACCAACCAACCATTGGACTATGCCCAGGAGCAGAGTTTGGTCCCGCCAAAAAATGGCCCGAAACACACTACGCTGAAGTTGCGACGCAAATGGCTCGATCTGGGCATCAAATCTGGTTGTTTGGTTCTCAAAAGGACTTAGAGACTTGTAACAATATTCGCGCACTTGTTCCGACGCAATTCCATGAGCACATTCATGTTCTGGCAGGCCAAACCAGCTTAATTGAAGCAGTCGATCTCCTTGCTGCATGTAAGACTGTTGTCGCGAATGACTCAGGCTTAATGCATGCGGCAGCTGCGGTTGGTTGTAATGTTGTTGCCGTGTATGGCTCAACTTCACCGAAGTACACCCCCCCACTCGCAGAAAAAGTGGAGATTGTTCATACCGATATTGATTGTCGCCCTTGTTTCCAGCGTGAATGTCAATACGAACACCTCAAGTGCTTGACAGAACTTTCGCCTAAGCAAGTGCTAGATAGCATTCAAAAACTTGACGCCATTACGATAAGCTCATGTTAGTTCGTATTGTTTATACCTTACTACTTGCTCTAGCGTCACCGCTGCTTTTATTTGGTTTGTACAAGAGCAAACCAAATAAGCCTAAGTTCGGCTCTCGCTGGAAAGAGCACTTTGGTATCACTCCCAAGCTAAAAAGCAACGACAAACCTATTTGGATACATGCCGTATCTGTTGGTGAAAGCATAGCAGCAACACCTTTAATTAAAGCCCTTAAGGAACAAAACCCCGAACAATCTATTCTAGTTACTACAACAACAAGTACCGGAGCTGAACAGATTGCTAAGTTGGGTGATTTAATTGAACACCGCTATATGCCAATTGACTTTGGGTTTGCTATCAAAGGCTTTCTTAAAGCAGTGCAACCAAAACAGATGTTGATCATTGAGACTGAGCTGTGGCCAAACACACTTCACAATATTCACAAAGCGGGTATCCCTATAACTGTCGTGAATGCGCGCCTATCTGAAAAATCATGTCAGAACTACGCCAAAATACAGCGGCTTTTTAACCAGCTTCATCCATGCCTAACTCAAGTACTCTGCCAAACGGATTCAGATGCAGAGCACTTCGAACGCTTAGGCGTTGAGAAAAAGAAACTATCCGTTACTGGCTCGATTAAGTTCGATATTCAAATATCAGAGCAAGTGAAACAACAAGGACAACAGCTTCGAGCCCAGCTTGGAAACGATCGTCCGATTTGGATTGCAGCTAGCACCCACAAAGGCGAGGACGAACAGGTATTAGATGCACATAGACAAGTTTTAAAATCTCATCCAAATGCTTTACTCGTTTTGGTTCCTCGCCATCCAGAACGATTTGATGATGTCTTCACGCTTTGCCAACAGCAAGGCTTTAACACTGTGCGTCGTACTTCAACACATTCAGTAGAGACTAATACTCAAGTATATCTCGGCGATACTATGGGCGAGATGCTAACTTTGATGGGCGCTGCGGACATCTGCTTTATGGGTGGCAGTCTAATCGGAGATAAAGTCGGTGGACACAATGTGTTAGAGCCAGCGGTTTTGGGCGTTCCAACCATAACCGGACCTAGTTTTTTCAACTTTGAAGATATTGTCGTCACCATGAAGAAAGAAGGTGTTATAGATATTGCCCAAAATTCTCAGGAAATTGCACTTTATACAGCACTCTATATGAGTAACAAAAATCAACGGAATGAAATAAGTAGCAAGTTAAAAGCATTTACGTCTAAAAGATGTGGGGCTTTAAAATCCACAATCCAGAAGCTTAACGCTATAAATGGTCAGTAAATTTTATAATATAAAATTAACATTTAAGCCAAGCATTGAGCATACACATAAAGCTTAGTAATAAAGTGGTGCCTTGATAACAAATAAGCCATCACATTGAGTTCTCAAAGAGCTGTCAAAATGAAATTTATTGATAAAGTAAGTATAAGCAAGATATCCCCACACGAATGGCTAATATCCACACCAATAATATGGGCTTTTTCAGGTCAACTAGTAAACTCTGATTCTTACAAAGCGATGATCGTACTGTCAGTAATTTCTCTAATTAGTTCAGTTTGGAACTATGGTTGCAAAACAATCATCCATAACATCACCAAGAATAGGTGGACTCAAGTTATTGGCATAATGTTATTATCAACTATATTTTATAAAGAATACAATAGTTCAATCTCCAACGACTCCTTGCGTGCTTATGCAAGCATGTTTGTCTTCCTTGTTTCTTTTCCAGATAAACTATCGGACAAACTATTTCACAATCTTCACTGGCTTTTGCTTATTTCCAGTTTATTCATGTTAACGTACACCACTCTTAACATGTATATTTGGAACAATCCTAGAGCACTATGGGATATAAACCCTATACCATACACAACAATTTCCGCAGCTGTGGCAACTGCCTCGATATGTTACTTTTTAACTACTAAAACAAAAGAAATTCGAAATATAAGTCTAATAGCTTTTATATTTAGCTTTAATTCATTGGTAATAAGCCTTTCAAGAGGACCATTTTTAGCTTTACTCTGCTCTTTATTTATTGTTGTTATTTTCACTCAAAGACAGAAATGCCTTAAATATGGTAGGTTGCTATCTATTATTACTGTCGCTATTTTATCTTTCACAATTCATTCTTCTCTTGTTTCCGAGAGAGTAAAAAGCACCGAAAATGCGATTGAAACAATCAAACAAGGTGGAACAGACACATCGATTGGAGCAAGAATAAAGTTATGGCATTCAAGTGTCTATTCGATATTTGAGAAACCGATATTCGGTTTGGGCAGTAAAGAGAAATCATTTCGAGAAACGTTAGCTAATAAAGGCATTATTGAGCAAGATACAGCTCAATGGGGGCACTACCACAATCAATACATCAATACTCTTGTAAAACAAGGCCTAGTAGGGCTGGCACTACTTATCGTATTATTTTTCTTCCCTTTATCACAGGTACGAAAATTAGACACACTGCCGGCAAGCATTGTGCTTGGTGTATTAACTGTTTTCTGGGTTTCAGCTTTTACGGACATACCTATAAATCATGCTCAGCCACTCATAATGTTCATCGCACTCATATCTTTATGTTGGATACAAAGTAAAGAAGAATAGAGTGAACACTAAGAGAAAGTTTATAAAACGCTACGTTCTAAATTTTTTACCTAAAAACGGCCCATGAGATACTCGAAGGCCGCTTTCATTTTTAACCTACGAGCCTCTACAGGTTAGCTTTCCAAACAAGATCGCATATTCCATCAGTCGGCTTAAAACCTGTTGGAGCTTCAAGCAATATGCTCCGAATTTTATCATGCTCAAAGTTATGACAAGCTTCATCTAACTTGCAGAGTATGTCTTGGTACTGATCAAGCGGTAAGTAGGTCTCATGAGCGGTCATAATACGCTCATGGCTAGTTTTCTTGACATTATCTCCAATCAATAGCTCCTCATAGAGCTTTTCACCAGGTCTTAAGCCTGTACAGCGTATTTCGATATCACCATCAGGATTCTCATCATCTCTTACCTCCAGCCCCGAAAGATTAATGAGGTTTTTAGCTAAGTCGATGATCTTCACAGACTCTCCCATATCAAGTACGAATACGTCCCCTCCTTTACCCATTGCTCCAGCTTGAATAACCAACTGTGCAGCTTCTGGAATGGTCATAAAGTATCGAGTGATCTCTGGGTGAGTCAGAGTGATCGGGCCTCCATGCTCAATTTGCTGCTTGAACAAAGGCACAACAGAGCCGGATGAACCGAGAACATTGCCGAAGCGAACCATACAGAACCTTGTACCTTTAGCGTCATGAAGTTGCTGCTCAGCGAGTGCCTGTAAGCCTAGCTCAGCTAAACGTTTCGTGGCTCCCATAACATTTGTCGGCCTCACAGCTTTATCGGTTGATATCAATACAAAAGACTCGACACCACTCTCGATTGCGGCCATGGCGGTGTAGTACGTACCAAAAACGTTGTTTCTAACGCCCTCTACAACGTTGTGCTCAACTAATGGAACATGTTTGTATGCTGCAGCATGGTACACCGTGTTTACTTTAAACGCGTTCATCACAGCCGATAAACGATTTTGGCGTTGGACGGAGCCAAGCAAAGGTATCACCTCTGAATCTAAGCCTTCATTCGCAATGTAACTATTTAACTCTTTATCTATCTGATACAACGCAAACTCTGAAAGCTCATAAAGAACCAGCTTTCTTGGTTTATTCTTAATAATCTGGCGACATAACTCAGAACCAATAGAGCCTCCCGCCCCAGTCACCATTACAACTTTACCTTTAATATTCGCTTCTAACAGTTTCTGGGTTGGTGCGACTGGTATACGACCAAGCAAATCCTCTATCGCTACCTCTTTTAACTCGTCTATCTTTACAATGCCTAAGACAAGATCATCCAAGTTTGGAATTGTCAAAACATCAATCCCCATTGTAGACAGCAGAGAAGCAGCTTCCGCTTTCTGTTTTTTCGGCGCTGAAGGAATGGATAAGATCGCTTTTTGAATACCGTACTTACGCTTTAAGCCTGCAATATTCTTGGGTGAGTAAACTTTAACGCCAACAATCGTTCTTCCAACTAGAGTTGGGTTATCATCAATAAATGCTTTAGCATTGTACAACTCTCCTTTTTGCAACATTACAACCAATTGCCGTCCGGCTTTTCCTGCACCATAAACAATGATGTTTTCTTTACCTTTCGATGAAGCCCCTTCAATAAGACTTACAACAACAAACCTCGAAAAGAAGGTTAAAATGAAAGAAAAACAAAAGAATAATATTGGTAATGTTCGCGGCAGCATTACCTGATTAAAATAAGAGGTAAAACCTAAAAAAAGTACGACAATACATAATGAGCTTACAATTAACTTTGCAATACTATTCATCGCATGTCTTAGCACGTGTTTGTAAACACCTCGAATCCAACAGATAAAGACAAAGAGAGTAGCGGATGAAATAGATAGGTATAAGTAGCTAGAGTAATCTATCAAGTACTCTAGCTGATAAAACCTTGTGAAAACTGCCATCCAAAAGGACAGTAATATAAAGTTAAAATCGGAGAGGGCTACTAACGTATCCTTCACTCTACGTCTCAAAAAAAACTCTTTCATTACGACCAACTTGAGCTTACTCATGCATTTCGTACATGAGAATACATATTGTTAATCAGTCATGAGTATAAACCCATGACTGAATACACTAATCAATAAACTCTCTAAACCAAAGTTCAACTGCCATTAAAGCTCGAATCTCTCGAGTATTATTTGAGGTGCCTTTACAATGATTTTCATAAAGCTCTTGGACAAAATCATGGTTGAAAATTCCTCTTGATTTGGCTTTTTCGCTAAATAAGAGCTCGGAAACCATGTCCTTTAAGTCCGTTTTGAGCCATTCGCCAATTGGAACTGTGAACATTTGCTTTTTACGGTAAGCTAACTCCTCGCCTATCAGGTTAGATACAGTCTTTTTGAAAATGTACTTCGTCTCACCATCGTGTAGTTTTAATTCACCTGGAATTGAAAAAGCTAGCTCAATCATTCTAAAGTCTAGAAATGGAGCACGGTTTTCAATAGAGACCGCCATTCCCATTCGGTCCGGTTTAACCAAGTTATTTCCAGGCAGTAATAGCTTGGTGTCTATATATAAGGCTTGGTTTACTCTGTCCTGATGCTTTACTTTCTTAAATGCTTGTTTCGCAAAGTAGTGACTGTCTACCCCAGCCAAAGCTTCCATCATAGAATCGCTGTATAGCTTACTCTTCGATGTTTGTTGGAATAGCGAAATACTTTCCAAAAACTTAATCTGAAACTCTTCGTCACTTAGCGAGTCAGTGTCTGAATCAAAAAAGTTTTTGTATTTATCATATCCCGCAAACAGTTCATCAGCCCCATCGCCTGTTAAAACCATTTTCACTTCTTTTGAAGCAAGTTCTGCGACTTTATACGTCGGCATAAATGAAACATCACCATGCGGTTGATCGCAATGATATGTTGATTTCCCCCACAAGTTCAGGAGGTTTGCTTCTACTTTTTCGCAAACATGCTCAGTATTGAACCTGTTGGCCGCAGCCTCTGCGTAGGGGGATTCATCGTACTTTTTATCATGAAACCCAATCGAAAATGTTTTGACTGGTTGTTCTAAATGCTTCGCCATATACCCAACAACGGAGCTTGAATCTACTCCTCCAGATAAGAACGCACCAAACGGGACATCAGCTCTTAAACGAAGTCGAACTGCATCATCTAAAGTCGTGTCCAATTGCTCAATCCAGGCCGCTTCACTTGCTTCTTCTGGATTGACATCAGCGACATCCCACCAAGAGACTTCTTCAATGCCTGAATTAGAAATAGAGAGGTAGCTTCCCGGCATGACATGCTCCACACCAGAAAACATTGTCATGGGTGGTACCACATAATTGTAAGAGATATAACTATCTAATGCTTTCTTGTTTAGTTCTCTTGGAATACCTACCTTCAAGATTGATTTTATTTCCGAACCAAAGGCCAACATTCCGTTGTGATTTGCATAATATAGTGGCTTTTCTCCAACGCGATCACGAATGAGAAACATAGTGTCTATGCGCTTATCGTAAATACTGATTGCAAACATACCGTTTAGCATTGAAATGAAGTCAATACCGTACTTTTGGTAAAGTCTTAACAATACTTCTGTGTCACATGTTGTTTTACACTCGAAAGGGGTCCCAGCAAGTTTTTGAGCAAGTTCAACATGGTTAAATATTTCACCATTTTGAACTACAACAATATCGTGCTCATCAGAATAAAAAGGCTGTTGTCCGTGCTCTAAATCTAAGATTGCTAATCTCTGGTTTCCGAGTGCTCTACCTTCCCGGTGGTAATACCCCATGCCATCAGGTCCTCGATATACAATCGCCTCCCCCATGGCACGCACCGTTTCTTCGCTTAAAGAACGATTAGAAAAGTCGAAGTAACCGAAAATACCGCACATATTAATTCCCACCTTTTCTAATAACTTGCTTCACTGTCATCGCTATAATTTTAAGATCGAGATAAATGCTATGAGTCTTTACATATTCTAGATCTAATCGGGTTCTCTCTTCTGGTGTCGTATTTGAACGCACCGTAGCTTGAGCCAAACCCGTGATTCCCGGTTTGACGCTATTACGTAATTGCCACTCATCTGGCGTATAGTTTTTTTCTTGGACGGGGACGTCAGGACGAGGGCCAACGATGCTCATATCACCCAATAGCACGTTTATAAGTTGCGGTAATTCATCAATGCTTGTTCTTCTGATCACTCGTCCAACTCTAGTGATTCTTGGATCATTTTGTTGAGTGAAATAAGGACCTACTTCGGATGCATTGCATTTCATACTACGAAATTTATACATCCCAAACTCTCTCCCTCCTAACCCCACTCTTTTTTGTTTAAAAAATGGTGAACCTGGATCATCGACGAAGATGATGATCGCAACAACAAACAAAAGTGGCGCGAGTAAAATCAATGCCAACGCCGAAGCTAAACAATCAAAAATAGTTTTCACATCTCACCTTCTACAATGCCATCCACAATTCTTTTTAGTTCGTTTTTATCATATTGAATCTGCTCATAAGTCCTATTTTTCAATCTCTCTATCTCGGAATACAAGCGCGATACTTCTAGCTCTAGATCGAGTTTACTCTTTAGTTCCTCAAGGTTTTTAGAACGCTGATGAAATGCTCTGGACAATATAACCGCACTTGAACCAAGACGAGCATGTTCCCCCAAAATCAAACTAGCAGGTAATGTCCCTTCGCCGACTCTAGCCACGCCCCCAAAGCCAAATGGCTTTCCAGAAGTTTTTATTGCCGCGACTAATTGATCCAAGTATCCCGTTGAAATGATCTCGAACATAAAACGAAAACCTAACTCTCTATGCAAGTCATTCAACCCTATATAGAACTCTGATACATACGGGCTATCAACATAAGTTTCTAGAGACTCGGCTGCAGATTTTGTCTCAATAAGAGGAATGAATTTGGCTCTGCCATTTATCATCTTACCAACACTGTTCACCTCTTCTTTTGAGTGAAACATTGGTAACATAATGATATCAGCACCCTCGGCAATAGCTCGATCGACTTCTTTGCTAATGTTTTTATTGAAAGGGTTGATGCGAACTAATACTTCAGATGAACCTGATGCCGTTTTAACCTTATTGATATCTTCCTCAGAATGATTACTTATTACAGTATCTAAATGTCCTTGACGCTCATATTTACCAAGAATTTCCAGGTCAACAAAAATACGACTAATACCACAACTGTTAGCATAAGAAGCAATCTCTGGATTATTAGTTATATACATTAAATTCATACTAACTCCTACTAGTCATAAACCTAAACATTAAAACAAACACTAATAAAACTGATGTTACGTATACTCCTATAGTAAAGGTTCCAATAATAGGTTCTAATGTAATAACAAAGTTCTTTGCAGAGTAAAAAATAACAAACGTCATCAATAGCAAGGAAATACCAAGCACAAGTATTCTCATATCTACATAGAATGGAAAAATCTTATGCCCGGCTCGAAGAGCAATCAAAAAACATATTGCTGTAGTGGCGTAAAAAGTTATTAGAGAATAAAGCAAATCTTCAATTGGTGGTTTTACCAATATTAAAAAAGAAAAGACGACAATACCCAATAGGGTAGTAACTATGAAAGGTCGCTTAGTATCCCTTCTTGATGAAAAAACAGCCAGAATAATGCCGTTCACGCACTGAAACGGCAAACTTATGGCATACGTTTTCAAATATTCAGAAATATTCATCAACTGATGGTGACTTAACGCCCCCCAACCATAAATAGTTTCAACTATAGTATCCGCATAAAGAACCATTGCTGTCGTCACAAGTATGGACATAAAAAGACTAAAACATAATATATTGGATGCTAGTTTTAAGAACTTACCTTCATTACCATTCGAGTATATTCCCGATAGTTTAGGAAGAAATATTATACTAAATACCGTCGATAGGATAATTAAAGGCAGCTCTACCAACTTAATTGTGTAGTTCACTAAAGACAACGACCCTCCCCCATCAATGGAAGCGACGGTACGGACAATTATTGGTAAAAGGAAGATAACACCACCTGCAGCCAAAGCATAAAAATATCTAGATAATAAATCTCTGCTTATTAAATTTCTTTCATGTTTGATAAAAAATGGGGGTAACCCTATAGCAAGTACTTGTGACAGCCACCTCATTAGAGACGCTAACACCAAGCCAATCGATATTAAGATAAACCCACTATCTAAAAAGGCTGTTAAGCAAACAAATACAATAATAGTAAGATTAACTATTAACGTACTCAAAGAAGTAATTGTGAACCTTTCTTTGGAATTTAGATAAGCTAACGAAGCACCAGTTGCCAATGAAAAAGGCAATGCAATCAAGCTAAAGAAGAAGTAATCTTGATTGGTTTCTATAAATTTCTCATTCATTCCCAAAGCAAGAAATGATATTAAGTCACTCCTAAGTGGATAAGAAAGCAAGCAAACTGTTAAACCAAAAAGAAACATTACTGAAGTTACTTGTTTGTAAAGTAACTGACTATCTTCTTCATTTAATTTCTTAAACTCAGGAACTAGTGCCATACTCATGGCACCGCCCATGAGTAAGTTAACTAAAAAGTCTGGGGTTGTAAGCAATAAAACAATAAAATCACTGTTTTCTGTTGCCCCAAAATTATTTGCGATTATTATTTCACGAAGAAAGCCACTAAAACGACCGATAAACAGTCCCAGCGAAACAATTAATGCACTAAGGAAGATTTTCTTCATGGGTATAGCTAGGAACCTAGATATCTAGAAATTTCACGTGAAATATTTTCTGTAGCTAAGCCTTCATACAGACTTATGCCGTGAGTGGCTCTTTCAAGCTCTTCAATAATGGCATTGTACAGCTCACTTTCATGAAATACGGGGGTGGATAAACCAGCCTTATAGAATGAATTGTAGCGGTTGAAAACGGTTCCTTCTAATGTAACTAATCCCAACCCCATGGCTTTGCCCTCTAAGCCAACAGTACTCATATTAGTCAAAACAATATCTGACTGAGCTAACTGCTCATGAAGTGAATCATTCTTACCTGAGACATGCAAGTTACTGTAGTCTGAATAATCAATAACTTGATTTGGATGCGGCCTTACAATAACTTTCCAATCATGTTCTTGAGCAAGAACATTGAGCTTTTCTCGGACTCTAAATGCAAACTCCGGGTCACCTACAATATCAGGATATAAATGAAAATGTTTAGGCAGGTGGCAGTCAGCGAACAAAAGCGTTAACTGATTTGTTTTTTTTCTTCTTTCTGTCAATTTGATACTATCAAAAACTGGCGTACCGGTGGCAACAATTCGAGCTGAGCGACTTTTTCTTGATGCTTCCAAGTTAGATTTAACTTCACTGGAAAGGACGCAAATAATATCAGCTAACTCGTCATTAGCGATATCTAAAACTCCTGAAAGCCCACCTTCAATCCATAACCCATCGTTGATACAAAGCGTCGGTACACCACACTTCTTCGCCGCAGACAAAGACGCTCGTTCTGCTCTGATTGCATTCGTTGTGATAAGCATATCAGGAGAAAGAGATTGAATAATTTTTATTAACGTGGGCTCTGGATAAAAAGCAGCTCTTCCTTTGCTTTCATACAATGACTTTGCCTCCTCCAGACCTACGCTCTCGACAAGATCATAGTATGAGCAACCCATGTAATATAAGCTATCTTCATATTGTACTTCACCATTATGCTCGAGGTTCGCAAGGAGGCCTTCACCAGTAGTAACGACTTCCGGATCGAAGAGTTCTTTGAAAGATCGGAATGTCACATAAGGTACGCCCCGAGCAGCTAAGTAAGGAGCGGCCAAAGTCAAAGCTAGGACCGTTATCTCGTATTTATCTTTGAGCTGCTGGTAAAGGGGCTCAATGATCGTTACGTGCCCACCACCGTAACATACCATTAGCAGTTTTTTTTTCATTTCCTGACCTTAAAACTAAGATTTTACAGCGTTGCTTATATTCTTTAACTGCACTTTTAATCTATGTCGCAATAACTTAGTAATTATTTAATAATATATAAACTATAGGTAGCTAAAGACACTAATATGCAAACAGTGTATTATTAGATAAAACGAAAGAACAAATAGCATTACTAGATAGTAATAATCGAAAGTCGTTGTGATAATAGCCTTATTGCCTACTAGCTTCATATTTTTTGTATTCAATAGCTTTGTAGTTAACTATTCATCTTCACACCGAGATAGTAATATCTCAGCGATTTTGAACTCTACAGGGAAATTGATATCAAAAACTTCTTCTACTGGCATTATAAAGTGCTTAGGCTTAGCACCGAAGAAGTAACTATTTTTCAACATATTTTTGTGCCTTTGAATAAAAATAGCACCATCTTGTGCATAAAGCGGCTCCAGCTCTGATGCTAGCGTATGCCTTTCCGCATATGGGTTATAATTTAAAACTTGAAAATTAGAGTCCCATAAGTGCTCTTTCAATTCATATACCGATAACAAAGAGTCATACCCTTCTTGTTCAGCCTCAAAAAAAGCGTTAACAGCACTCTCATAAGTATCGACAGATACTAATGGGTTTGTACAGTGAGCCCAAACAACAACATCTGCGGAAATCAAACTACACATGTTTCCTATCATATCATTGGCACTAGCTCGTGCTTCATCACAGTAGTAGTCTGGTCTCTTTACTACTTCTGCACCTCTTGCTTTTGCTAGTTCTAAAATCGTTACGTCTTCAGAACCGACAACAACACGGCTAATAGAGGGACATTGCTTTAGAGTATCAATTTTCCGCTCTAAGAGGCTAACGCCATTGATTGGAAGAATATTTTTATTCGGAATTCTTTTGCTTCCACCGCGAGCAACTATTACTGCTACAACATCCACATTAATCACCTGTATAAATATTAGATTGGTATTAAGGATTATACCTCGTCAAGCATCGCACAATCCTAAAGTTTCTTAAACTAATCAAGTTTACACTGACTATAACAAGTTAACCACACAATCAAAGATTTGTTGGTAGCGTTAGGTGGACACTTCAAATTATTGCGTAGTGTTTTGGTTATAACCATCTCGTAAGGCTTCAAAGTTAATTTCTTGCCACTTTATCCGGCGTTTATCTAACTCCTTCAAAAATGAACGCTTCAGTCGCGATAAATTGGCACTTTGCCACTCAGAGCTTCGCTCAAAACGGCACTTATCAAAATCGATAATCCATACCTTATCTTTGTCGTCGATCAAGATATTGTGGATATTCAAATCGGTATGGTTAACGCCAACCTGATGCATCTTGGCAATTTCTTGCCCTATTTTCTGATACATTTCTACCGATAAAGACTGTTCTTGCAAGATACTAACCAGATCTCTGGCGTTTGGGATTCGCTCACTTAATAAATCAGCTTGATAGAAGAGTCCTGACTTTACGGCTCTTGCTGCAATAGGACGAGGAACGTGCACCCCAGCCTCAATTAGCGCCAACAAAAGCTGAAACTCTTGCGCACAACGGGTGTTATCCCAGCCAGAGAACCAATAATGATCGTTAACTAACTTCCCAAACAAACCGCCACGACGGTAATGACGTAGTGCCGCTTGCATGTTCTCTAGTTGGATAAACCATGTCGTGCCTCGCCCCGTCGCACTGCCAACCACCTTGTCTAAGGACTGCCAGTATTCCGCATCAAATATCGGTTGGCTAGGGTCTGTAATGATCTCGTCATCAAACCAGATCCCTTGGTTGTTGTTTTTATACTGTTGAGTCATGCGCTCACCCTCTAGCCTAAATACCGGCTGGCTAATATATACAACCAAGTAAATGCAGCAAACGCCAAAGCAACCATAACGGCAGCAGAGCCTATATCTTTAGCTCGCCCACTGAGTTCATGCCGTTCAATACCGATACGATCCACTACCGCCTCAATCGCTGAGTTTACAAGCTCTACAATCAAGACCAATACCACGACCCCGATCATTAAGATACGCTCAACCATGCCGACATCCACTAGCCAAGCCAAAATCACAGCAATACTCAACAGAGCCAACTCTTGTCGAATGGCAGCTTCATGCTTAAAAGCCGCTTTTAATCCTTGGATCGAATAACCCGTCGCTTTAACGATGCGCTTTAGTCCGGTGTTACCCGGCTTGCCAGATTCTTGCGATTGATGTGGTGTTGTCTTTGACATTGCAGAACACTTATCAGTACTTAGCTATATTCGAGCCGTGTATTTTACATTTATTGGGGATGTCTGCATAATTTACCTGCCTCTATTCATCGAATCAGACAATAATTATGTTCACTTCTGCCCCATCGTCACTATGCGTCTTGCGTTTGTCCGCTATCGGAGACGTTTGCAATACTATCGCCACCATTCAAGCTATTCAGAAACACTGGCCTTCGACCCAGATTACTTGGATAACGGGTAAACTTGAAGCCCAGTTATTAGCCGCCATCGATGGTGTAGAAGTGATTGTTTTTGATAAAAAAGCGGGACTTGATGGCTACAAATCACTTTGGCGACAGCTGAAAGGCAGAGAGTTTGATGCGCTATTGCATATGCAGTACGCGATTCGAGCAAGTGTCGCAACGTTGGGCATTAAAGCAAAATACAAACTTGGTTTCTCTTCTGATAGAAGCCAGGACTTTCAAACACTATTTACCAATGTCAAAGTGCCTTCCCCGCAATCTCTGCATGTCGCAGATGGCTTAATGGCCTTTGCCCATCAAATTGGGGTACCAAAGGCAGAACTAGACTGGGTACTTTCTTATTCAGACCACGACCAAGCTTGGGCAGAGTCTCATATTTCTCGTAGTAAACCTAACCTGCTGATTGTGCCTGGTGCGAGCAAAGCTTATAAAAACTGGAACGCGGAAGGTTATGTGGATGTGATTCATCACGCCAGAGCAAAAGGCTGGAACGTGATTCTGGCAGGCAGCCCTGCTCAGGTAGAATTGGACCTGGCAGAGGCCATTCAATCTCGCTTGGAAGAACCGTGTCTAAATTTAGTTGGACAAAGCTCAATTCTGCAAATGCTTGCGTTAATAGATAAGGTTGAAATGGTCATCGCCCCCGATACCGGACCAGCACACATGGCAAATGCCATGAAAACGCCAATCATCGGGCTCTATGCACACCATAATCCGCTTCGAGTGGGACCTTACCGCTACCTAAAATACGTTGTCTCGGTTTATGAAGAAACGATCTTTGCGGAAACAGGCAAAAACAGTCACGAGTTAAGCTGGCGAACTCGCGCTAAAGATGAAACGGCAATGAACCGCATTACTAACATTCAAGTAATGAGCATGTTCGATCAAGTCTTAGAAGATTTGTATCCTCAATACCAGTAAACTTACTGTCTTGATTTGTTAAGAAGGAAATGACCTTGTCCAAACCAACCTTAGCCGTTGCCTTAATCGTAAAAAATGAAGAGAAGCACTTAAAAGCTTGTCTAGACACTGTGAGAGATTGGGTCGATGAGATTGTCATCCTAGATTCTGGCAGTACGGATAATACTGAATCCATCGCAAGGCAATACACAGATAAGTTTTACTCTAACTTAGACTGGCAGGGGTTCGGCAAACAGCGCCAACTTGCTCAAACTTATATCGAGTCCGATTTCGTTCTTTGGCTAGATGCTGATGAGCGCGTAACTGGCGAACTGCGTCAAGACATACTGAATACTATCAGTCAGCACAAAGACAAAAACATCTACCAAGTTAATCGTCTAACCACTGCCTTTGCTAAAGAAATTCGTCACTCTGGCTGGTCTCCTGACTGGGTAGTCCGTTTGTATAAAACTTCACAAACTCAATACAACGATGCATTGGTGCACGAAAGCGTGGTCATTCCAAATGGATTTAACATCGTGTCATTGAACGGGCGTCTCAAGCATTTTACCTACGAAAGGCTAGGTGAATATACCCGCAAGACTCAGTTGTATATGCAGTCTTGGGCTGACCAGAGAGAAGGAAAAAAAACCGCTTCTCTACTTAGTGCATTTACGCACGGTTTTTTTCGATTCTTTAAAATGTATATCATCAAGCGTGGCTTCTTAGATGGACGACACGGATTTTTGCTAGCCGTGTTAAGCGCAAACACCACTTTTACCCGTTATGCCGATCTGTGGCTGCGTGACTACGTGAAAAAACACAATAAAGAGCAATAATATGAATATTTGCCATGTGAATTTGGCTTCTGGCTACCATGGAGGAGAAAACCAAACCCTTCAACTCATCCAGCAACAAGTCAAATTGGGTTATAACCTTACGGTAGTCGCTAACCCTAAAAGCCCTTTTGCCGATGCCATCCGTAAACTGAACGTTAAGCTAGTGCTGGCGACTCACTTTACCAAGGCACACTCTAAAGCTGTAACTCAAAATTGTTCAATCATTCATGTTCATGAAGGACGCGCAATTTATTGGGCTCTCATTCAGCACATGCTTTATGGTAAGCCTTATATCGTCACGCGCCGTATAGATAACCCTCTAAAGAAAAAGTGGCTGGCAAATTTAGCCTACACGAAAGCGAGTGCTGTAGTTGGCTTAAGCACAGCCATAGTTCAGAGAGTCAAAGACGCTTACCCAACGTCTACCACTTACAAAATACCAAGCTCCCCGGTGGTATACTCTGTAGATAAACAAGCAGTTAAAGCCCTAAGAGAGCGCTTTACGGGTAAGTTTTTGGTGATTCATGCCGCAAACATGCTCAAACATAAAGGCTTCAATGTCACTATCGAAGCGGCAAGGCTACTAAAAGACATTGCGCCCTCTGCTCACATCTGTTTATTGGGCGATGGTCCAGAGCGACAAACGCTTGAAGCACAAGCAGAAGGTCTGACTAACATTAGCTTTGAAGGTAAACAGAACAACATGGGTGATTGGTTTGCAGCGGCAGACTTACAAGTACACCCATCGTATACCGAAGGGCTTGGTTCTGTCATTTTGGAAGGTATGGGCTCTGGTTTACCTGTTATTGGTACCAACGCAGGAGGCATTCCTGACATCATCGACCACAACTCAAATGGATTACTGGTTGAGCCAGGTAATTCACAAGAACTGGCAGATGCAATAGTAAAGGTTTCCCAAGATGATGAATTGAAGCAACACTTCATCGCTCAGGGGCAAGAGAAATTGAAATTGTTTGATATCAACTACACTGCTAATCAATACGTAGACATTTACGAGACAGTTTTACGATGAAAAAAGTCATATACCCAGGTACTTTCGATCCAATCACAAATGGTCACCTTGATATCATCACTCGTGCCGCAGACATGTTTGATCAAATTGTTATTGGTGTCGCGGCAAGCCCTTCTAAAAATACGCTTTTTAGCCTAGAAGAACGCGTAAAACTGGTTGAAGAATCAACAGCACATTTAAGTAATGTATCGACAGCCGGTTTTAGTGGTCTACTTGTTGATTTTGCCAGAGAGCAAGAAGCAAACGTATTGGTACGCGGCCTGAGAACAACGGTAGACTTTGAATACGAGTTCGGCCTTACCAGCATGTATCGCAAACTGTTGCCAGGCATGGAAAGCGTGTTCCTTACTCCAGCCGACGAATACGCCTTCCTTTCTTCCACTATTGTTCGTGAAGTTGCCATTCATGGTGGAGATGTGAAGCAATTTGTACCTGAATGTGTTTATATCGCTATCAATACAAAGGTAGCACAATGAGTTTCAGGAAATTTAAGTATTACGCTTCAAATGGTCTGCAAGTCTTAGTACCTAACTCCATTAGAAGTAAATCAGCTCGTCGTCTTATCGATAAATACCCGATGGATTCCTATATCCAAGAGCGAGTAGACTACTACAACAAGGTTAACGAGTCATTTGAACTTCCTGAAAACGAGTCGACACGTGTTGGCGGCTACAAAAAGACAGGCGGTACAACATACTACTTCGACCTACACAAAGTAGTTAAGTCCTTCCCAGCTCAATACTTTTTCCAGTTTTTGAACGGTGATATTCGTTATGTACCAGAATACCCATCCTTTCTTAAAAGTCGACCGATTGGGGAAGACAATCAAAACTCCGTCTTACTAAAGTTAAATGAGATTCGTCACTTCCAGTTTGTTACTGATAAACTGTCATTTAGAAGCAAGAAAAACATGGCGGCTTGGCGTGGTGTTGGATACCAGCCACACCGTAAAAAAGTGATTGAGCAGTTCTATAACCACCCTCAATGTAACATTGGTCAGACACAGCCAGTCAACGGCGATCCTTGGGAAAAAGGATTTATGTCGATTGAAGAACAGCTTAATTACAAGTTTTTGCTCGCCATCGAAGGCAATGATGTTGCGACTAACCTCAAGTGGGCGATGTCTTCAAACTCACTGGTAATAATGTCCAAGCCTAGGTATGAGACTTGGTTTATGGAAGGCCGCTTGCAAGCAGGTGTTCACTATGTAGAGGTGAAAGCCGATTACTCTGATTTGATAGAGAAAATGGAATACTACATCGCTCATCCTGAAGAGGCAGAAGCCATCATCCATAATGCGCACGAATGGGTAGAACAGTTTAAAAACCCTCAGCGAGAAAAATTAATCTCTCTATTAGTGGCAAAGAAGTACTTTGAAAAATCAGGGCAAATGTAATTTGCCCTAATCCATATTTCACTTCTGACACTCACCACAAAAGAAGGTATTACGCTGCCCTATTTTTAGCTCTTGAAGTCGTTCGCCGCATTCTGGGCATGGCTCTCCGGCTTTTCCGTAAACTAATAACTCTTGTGCAAAGTAACCCGGCTTTCCATCGGCTTGCGCAAAGTCTTTCAGAGTAGTCCCACCTTGCGTAATGGCAATCTCAAGTGTCATTTTGATATTTTCAACAAGTAACCCCCACTCTTGAGAAGTTAGCTTACCTGCAGGCCTTGAAGGGTGAATTCGAGATTTAAACAACGACTCATTCGCGTAGATATTTCCTACACCAACCACGACTTTGTTGTCCATGATGAACTGCTTGACGGCAACACGCTTATTTTTAGCTTTCTCTACTACATATTCCGCATTGAACTCTTCAGTTAAAGGCTCAGGCCCCATGTTTGCTAGCACAGCATGTGACTCGCCAGGAGCACACCACAGCCATGCCCCAAAACGACGCGGATCGTTATAACGCAGTATTTTTCCACTGCTTAGTTTGAGATCTACATGATCGTGCATTGCTGGCGGAAAGTCGGCATCTAGGACACGTAAAGACCCAGACATGCCCAAGTGAACAATGGCTGTACCTGTGTTTGTCTCGATCAGTAAGTATTTCGCACGACGGCTAATCGCACGGATCACCTGCCCTTCCAATTTTTTAAGCTCTATAGGAATATCCCAGCGCAATTTAGGCGTTCGAAAAGTAAACGACTGGATCGTTTGTCCAACCATGTGGGGGCTAATCCCCATACGGCTGACTTCAACTTCTGGCAACTCAGGCATTAGATTCTCCAATTCACCGGCTAATAGTTCTCGCTGCTAGCATAATCGAAAAGAAAAACGATAAATAGGGAAGCTTATTAGGGGTATAGGCGCAAAAAAGCTCTACTCTGGCATAAGGTAGTTTTCATCGACGGAGATAGCGACCCATTTGTCTTGCCAGGTTTTAAATAGCCAAAAATCAGGTAAACGAAAGAAAGTCACCCGCTGCGGCTCTTCGAGATCCTGATACCAGACTTCTACCGTTTCAGGTACCGCCAGGTTAGGTTTTAAATGATCGTACTGTTCTGAGGTGAGCTCGGTCCCTTCCAATGATTGCCAGCGTGATACAAGTTCACTGATCGGTGCATCGACTTTGATGTTGGATTGCCACCGTCCATCATGCAGCTCGAACTCCCAGCCACTATAGTACAAAGACTCCACCGTATAGTCGGAGCGAAGTACATTTGGGTAAGGGTCTGCTTGGTCTGTTAATAGGTAAGTTTTGATCCACATCGGCGCATTTAAGATCACTATAAACGCGATAATGCCCAGAATAAGAATATTGTTCCATCGGCGGCGACGAGCCGGACTCACACGCATAACCATCTCTACTCTCTTATAGTTATGAGTAAACTACCAAAGAGTATTGAGGTTGACTAGAACAATGGTGTGCAAGTGTGTAGAGAAGTGGTGGCAAAGCGGTAGAGAGCGATCAATCAGAAATTCTAGTGTAGCGTCGGACCGATAAAATGACTTCAGCAGTGCTTTATACCGATAACGTACTGAACACTTTTTTCAGCACTTTTTATTCAGGTAATAAAAAACCCAACTCGAAAGTTGGGTTTTTCAATTCATCAAAGAGACTGAAACCAATTATTTGATTTTTGCTTCTTTGTACATAACGTGCTGGCGAACTACTGGATCAAACTTTTTGATCTCAAATTTGCCTGGCATGTTACGCTTGTTCTTATCAGTTGTGTAGAAGTGGCCTGTACCTGCAGAAGATACTAGACGGATTTTCTCACGAACGCCTTTCTTTGCCATTGCTTATTTCCTCTTAAACGTTTTCGCCACGTGCACGCATGTCTGCAAGAACAGTATCAATACCTTTCTTGTCGATGATGCGCATACCTTTAGCAGATAGACGTAGTTTAACAAAACGTTTTTCGCTCTCTACCCAGAAACGATGAGTTTGTAGGTTCGGCAGAAAACGACGCTTAGTAGCATTTCGTGCGTGTGAACGGTTGTTACCCGTTACTGGACGCTTACCAGTTACTTGGCATACTCGTGACATGAATGTCTTCTCCAAAATCGTTTCAGCTCGATATCAACCTTGGTGGCCGAACCTCTCTATCTCTCGAAAAGAAGTTAGAGGTTAAGAACCGCTATGGAAAATCCATACAAGGCTATCAAAGGTCGCGCATTATACTAACTTGATATGCATTGCTCAAGACCCGAACAGATCCTTTTTACAGGTTTTCGTGATCTTTTTTTAGACAGCAGATTTTTTTAGCAGTCCAAGCTGAATTCAGTTAAAAATTTAGTGGCGTGGATGATAGCAGATTTTTAGCAACTAACAACCTAAAAAACGCACAGTTATATCCAGCCTCTTTCAGCAAAAGAGACACTTTCCCCATCTCCGATGACGAAATGGTCCAAAATACGAATATCCACCAATGCTAATGCGTCGGTGAGACGCCTTGTAATCCTTCTGTCAGCTTGGCTCGGCTCAGCAACACCTGAAGGATGATTGTGCGCCAAAATCAAAGCCGCCGCGTTATGATGCAGAGCACGCTTAACGACTTCTCTCGGATACACCGACGCGGCATCCAACGTTCCTTCAAATAAAATTTCATCTTTTATCACTCGGTGCTGGTTATCGAGAAAAAGAATATAAAAAGCCTCTCTTTGCCGATCCCTTAAAATAGAAGACAGATATAACTTAGTTTGGTCGGGGCTGGTTAAGGCATCACCACGCTTTAGCGTCTCCGCCAAGTAGCGTTGCGTCATTTCTAGTACCGCTTGCAACTGAACATACTTGGCTTGCCCCAATCCTTTATGACGACAAAACTCTTGCTCTGATGCTGAAAATAGTTGTCTGAGCGAACCAAAGTCTTGAATAAGGAAGTCTGCAAGTTCAATCACGTTCATTCCGCGGGTGCCTGTGCGCAAGAAGATGGCCAGTAGCTCAGCATCGGTCAATGCTTGCGGTCCTCGTTGCAACAACTTCTCTCTGGGCATGGACTCAGTTGGCATAGCTTTCAGTATCATCTGATGTCTCTTTATATGGAAAGTGCCCCTATTCCACAAAACAAAAAGCGAAAGTCGAGTATGACTTTCGCTTTCTTCGTACCATCAGTGCTTTCCATGCAACTTAACAGTTCATCAGAGTTTAAAGTTGCCAACCAAGCCGTGAATTTCTGTTCCAGACAGTGATAACTGCGTGCTGATTGACTCGGCATGCTGCAACGTCTCATTAATGTTGTTCACGATCTGTTGAATAGCCACTAAGTTTTGGTTGATGTCTTCTGCAACCGCACTTTGTTCTTCTGCGGCAGACGCGGTTTGAATACCCATATCTCGAATTGTTCCGATAGAATGATGAACACCAGAAAGAGATTGCTGAATGAGCGCGGACTCTTCCGCCGTTTTTACACCTCGTTTTTGGCTCACCGACATCGTACTGACCGCTCTTGATACACCATTTTGTAGCTGCTTGAGCATGTCGCCAATTTCATGAGTACTATTTTGTGTACGACTGGCTAACGAGCGCACTTCATCCGCAACGACGGCAAACCCTCGACCTTGCTCACCGGCTCTAGCCGCTTCAATCGCCGCATTTAGGGCCAACAAATTCGTTTGCTCGGCTATCTCGCCAATCACATCCAGCACTTTGGTTATTTTTTCGGTCTGTAAACTCAACTCAGAAATTGCATCTGACGTGCTGTCTATCTCCGTCACGAGTTCGGTAATGCCTTCTATTGCTTGCTCGACCTCATGCTGAGCGGCGGTGACTTGACTGTTGGCATCGTCAATTGCCTGCGCGGTCGCATTAGTATTGCTGGCTACTTCTTTGGCAGTCATGCTCATTTGCGTCACTGCCGTCACGACTTTGTCCGTCTCTAAACAGTGATCCTGCATTTGACCGCTCGCTTGGCTGGTCTGAGTGTTCAGGCTTTGGGAAACGGTCTGTACTGTCGTCGCAGAGCGATGAATGTCCTGCATCAGTGGATGCAGCTTATCCATAAACTCATTAAACGCCGCCGCCACTTCACCGACTTCATCCTGACTTTCGACTTTTAAACGAGCCGTTAAGTCACCGCCGCCTGCGGCAACATCTTTTAATGAAGCCGCGACATGTTGTAACGGCTGAATGCCTTTAGACACCACGATACTGGTGAGAACACTGGTAATGATCAATCCAATAGCGGAAATCAACACGGCAGATAATGTATGCTCTTTTAGCTCTTGAGTCTTTAACTCTCTGTGCATCGCAACTTGCTGGTCGATGTCATCAATATAAACGCCAGTACCTAAAACCCAGTCCCATTTCGATAGATATTCTGCATAGCCCAACTTAGGCGCTTGTGCGTCAATGGTCGGTTTGTGCCACGAGAAATAGAGGAACCCATCCCCTTTTTGAGAAGCGTCAATCAAGCCCGCAATAACTGCGACCCCATTTTCATCTTTTAAGTCGTAAAGGTTTTTACCCTCTAATGCAGGTTTGATGGCGTGCAACGTATTCACACCTTGAGAGTCGTAGGCAAAAAAGTAACCATCGCTTTCAAAGCGCATGGCTTTCAGAATTTCTTTTGCTGCCTCTTTATTACTTCCATTTACATCCGCGTCGTATAACGGTTTTATCGCCGTCACGCCCATCATCATATAGGCTTGTAACTCTTTCTTTTTCGTTTCGATGAGCTCTTGCCTGTCTCTTGCCAGCTCCGCTTCCAAACTTTTACTGCTGTTGATGTAATACACCACTGAGATCAACGTGGTGATCAACAACAGCGGAATTAGGGTTATCAGCAGCAATTTGTTTCGACTTTTCAACACCATGGTTTCCACTACCTCTTTTTCTTTTCAGACTTGCAAACTCCGCGCAACTTGTCTGTGAGGTAGGCGAGAATTTTCCCTTCCTCGGTCAGATTAATACTCTGGAGTTTGATGTGAATTATCTTCTCGTTATATATGCTCGGGCGGTCAGACTTTGAATTGTGTTAAAATCCGGTCATCAAATTGGAGATCTCACATGCAAACACTAGCAGGAAAGAAAATTCTACTCGGCATCAGTGGCGGTATTGCCGCGTATAAATGTGCGGAGCTAACCCGTCGCCTCATAGAGAGAGGAGCGCAAGTTCAAGTTGTAATGACGAAAGCCGCAAAAGAGTTCATTACCCCTTTAACCATGCAAGCCGTTTCGGGCCGTCCTGTCTCGGACAGTTTACTAGACCCAGCAGCGGAAGCCTCTATGGGCCATATTGAATTGGCCAAATGGGCAGATTTAGTGCTATTAGCGCCCGCGACCGCGGACTTAATCGCGCGCATGTCCGCAGGCATGGGGAACGATTTACTTACTACGCTCGTGCTCGCGACGGATTCCCCTGTTGCTGTTTCTCCTGCGATGAATCAACAGATGTATCGCAATATCGCAACCCAAGAGAACATCGCTACGTTAGCGCGTCGTGGTATGCACATCTGGGGCCCTGCGGCAGGAGAGCAAGCCTGTGGTGATGTAGGACCAGGTCGAATGCTGGAACCAATGCAGCTAGTACATCTATGTGAACAGTTCTTTCAACCAAAATTGCTAGAAGGTAAGTCGATACTCATTACCGCCGGACCAACTCGCGAAGCGATTGATCCAGTGCGTTACATTACAAACCATAGCTCCGGGAAAATGGGCTATGCATTGGCGAGCGCCGCAGCGCAGATGGGAGCAAAAGTCACCCTCGTGAGCGGTCCTGTCAGTTTAAATACGCCCGTAGGTGTTGAGCGCATAAATGTTTCCAGTGCACAAGAGATGCACGAAGCCGTTATGACACATGCAAACCAGCATGATGCCTTTATTAGCTGCGCTGCCGTTGCCGACTACCGCCCACAAACGATCGCGTCTCAAAAGTTGAAAAAGACAGAAGACAACGACGAAATGGTCATTAATATGGTTAAAAATACTGATATTGTTGCATCTGTGGCAGCAATGACGGAGAAGCGTCCGTTTACCGTCGGCTTTGCGGCTGAAACCAATGATGTAGAGACCTATGCTCGAGGCAAGTTAACAAAGAAAAACCTCGATATGATCTGTGCAAACGACGTTTCGGTTGCAGGGCAAGGATTTAACAGCAACGACAACGCAATTACCCTTTACTGGCCTGAAGGTGAACTTGCGCTCGCTTTAGAATCAAAAGAAGCATTGAGCTTTAAAATTCTCGAAAAAATGCATCAATTGATGTAACTAACGTTTGAAAACCCTGCCAATTTTTTACAAAAGCTGGCATAAATTTGGTACAAAAATGACAACTAAGGGTGTTAAATCTCCCATTCCACCCTTAGTGGTCTAGTTTGAGGCGAAATAGCGTCTTATAATCCCCTCCGCTCAACTTTGTATTTTGAAAGGAAGTAACTAATGGCCGGCAGTAAAAAATCCAACCGTCGTGAAGAGATCTTACAAGCATTGGCAGAAATGCTTGAATCAACAGATGGCGCTTCACGCATTACTACGGCAAAACTGGCCAAGCAAGTCGGCGTTTCAGAAGCCGCGCTGTATCGTCATTTCCCAAGTAAAGCGCGCATGTTCGAAGGGTTGATTGAGTTCATTGAAGAAGCCTTGATGACACGTATCAACCGTATTCTAGACGACGAAAAAGATACACTAGAGCGTATTCGTATGGTGATGCACCTTATTTTGGCGTTCTCTGAACGTAACCCAGGTCTGACACGCATTTTGTCGGGTCATGCTCTAATGTTTGAAAATGAACGTCTACGTGAACGCATCAATCAACTCTTTGAGCGTATAGAAACACAATTGCGCCAAATCCTGCGTGAACGTAAGATTCGTGAAGGGAAGTCTTTCCCTGTCGAAGAGCGCATCCTAGCCGCGCAAATTCTGGGACAAGTTGAGGGGAGCCTAAACCGCTTTGTGCGTAGCGACTTTAAATACCAGCCGACTGCAAACTTTGACGAGTACTGGGCGCTTTTGAGTGCACAAATAAAGTAAAAGACTATGAGTAAAGACAAATACACGCAGCCCGAGTTTTCTCTTTCACTTCTTCACCCTCGTAACTGGGGCGTATGGCTTGGTTTTGGTCTGTTGGCCATCCTCGTCAATATTCTTCCTTATCGGCTGCTGCTTTCATTAGGTCGTTCACTCGGTAAACTTGGCATGCGCTACGGTAAAAAGCGTGTCCACGTTGCTCAGCGTAACTTAGAATTGGCCTTTCCAGACAAAACACCTGAAGAGATTCAACATATTGTTGAAGAGAACTTCAAAAATACTGGTATGGCACTGATAGAAACCGGAATCACTTGGTTCTGGCCGACTTGGCGCTTTAAAAACCTGATCGTCGAGAAAGATCTCGGCGCACTGCGTGAAAAAGCCAAAGAAGGTAAAGGCGTCCTACTTTGTTGTGTCCATGCTCTAAATCTAGAGATCACTGCGCGTGCTTTCGCCGTGTTAGGCGTGGCCGGGTACGGCGCGTTTCGTCCGCATAATAATCCTGCTTATAACTTTATCCAGTATTGGGGACGGACACATAACGGCAATAAACTGATTGATCGTAAAGATGTAAAAAAGATGATTCGTGTTTTACGCAGCGGTGAGCGTCTGTTCTATTTGCCGGATCACGATTACGGTCGCAAAAAATCAGTATTTGTGCCCTTCTTTGCCGTAGACGATGCGTGTACGACAACAGGCACGAGCATTCTGGCGTATACCTCAAAATGTGCGATCATCCCAGGCTCAGGGTTTCGCAATGACGAAGGAAAATACGACATCATCGCCGATAAGTGCATTGAAGCCGACTATCCACAAAAAGACGAAGTCGCCGCTGCCGCTTATATGAACAAGTATGTGGAAGAAGTCATTCTACGCGCTCCAGAGCAATGGATGTGGCTCCATAAACGCTATAAAACCATGCAAGATGAGCATGTCGAGAAAGGCATTCGCTATAAGTAAGTGGTCAAGGCGATGAATCCAAAAACAAAAAAGGGCAGATGAATATCCATCTGCCCTTTTTACTTTTTCAGAAAAAGTAACCAATTAAATGCCGTATTCTGCGCGGTACGCTTTGACTGCTTCTAGATGCTCTTTGTCTGTGCCTTTCTCTTCAAGGAAAGTCACAAGGTCAGTCAGGCTAATGATTGAGATGATTGCACAACCAAAGTCACGCTCCACTTCTTGAATCGCAGACAACTCACCTTTGCCTTTTTCTTGGCGGTCAATCGCAACCAACACACCAGCAAGGTCTGCGCCATTTGCTTGAATGATTTCCATCGATTCACGAATCGCAGTACCTGCTGTGATTACGTCATCTACTAGCATGATACGACCTTCAAGCGCAGAGCCTACAAGGTTACCGCCTTCGCCGTGATCTTTCGCTTCTTTACGGTTGAAGCAGTAAGGCGTGTCGACGTCATGATGATCCGCCAGCGCGACTGCTGTTGTCGTCGCGATTGGGATACCTTTGTACGCCGGGCCAAACAGCACATCAAACTCAATGCCAGAATCAGCAAGCGCTGCTGCGTAAAAACGACCAAGACGCGCTAGGTCACGACCAGTATTGAAAAGACCAGCGTTAAAGAAGTACGGGCTTTTACGGCCAGATTTCAAAGTAAACTCACCAAACTTAAGAACTTCTTTCTCAAGTGCAAACTCAATAAATTCACGCTGGTATGCTTTCATTATTTTCTCTCTATGTCCTTGGTTTCTCGTGTCTCTTCTCGACAATCATTCATTTCTCTATTGTCGAGATAAAAAAATAGCCCCCATAATGGGAGCTATCTAAATCAATTGGCTAACGCCGCCTTCTGCGCTGCGACAATTTCTGTAATGCCGACTTTCGCCGACTCGAGCAATGCCATCAGCTGTTCGTGACTGAACGGTTCACCTTCTGCGGTGCCCTGAATTTCAATCATCTTGCCTTCTTCGGTCATTACCACGTTCATGTCTGTGTCTGCCGCTGAATCTTCAACGTATTCAAGATCACACAATACTTCGTCGCCTAGTAAGCCGACAGAAACTGCCGCTACGTGGCCTTTCATTGGATTCGCTTTTAGCTTGCCGCTATCCACTAGGTGTTGGAATGCATCGGCCATTGCAACACTTGCGCCGCTGATAGATGCAGTGCGAGTGCCGCCGTCTGCTTGGATAACGTCACAGTCAACGGTGATCATGAACTCACCCATGGCTTTTAGATCGACCACAGCGCGTAGGCTTCGCGCGATAAGACGCTGAATTTCCATCGTACGGCCGCCTTGTTTGCCACTTGCCGCTTCACGACGAGTACGAGAATGTGTTGCTCGAGGTAGCATGCCGTATTCAGCTGTAACCCAGCCTTTACCTTGACCTTTTAGCCAACGTGGCACAGATTCTTCGACGGTCGCATTACACAACACTTTGGTGTTACCGAACTCAACTAGCACTGACCCTTCAGCGTAAGCTGTGTAGTTACGAGTAATTTTGATAGGGCGAACTTGATCCGCCTTGCGATCGTTTGGACGCATGGGCATCTACCTTAAATATGAGGAGAAGACGATTTGGTTGGGCGAAGATTATAACGGAATAGATTCCGGATTCATAGGTTACGCATCTGGCACAACATAAACAATCCATACATCCCGCGCACCTATCGACGCAGCGTGATACACTCTTGAAGTAATTTTCAAAAAATGAAGACAGGAAAATTCGATGATTTACAGTATGACAGCGTATGCACGCAAAGAAGTAAAAGGCGATTGGGGCTCTGCGGTATGGGAAATCCGCAGCGTGAACCAGCGTTATTTAGAAACATACTTCCGCATGCCAGAGCAATTTCGCGGGTTAGAGCCCGTTTTACGTGAGCGTTTTCGTAAGCGCTTAGCGCGAGGCAAAGTAGAATGTAATCTACGTTTTGAAGCAAACCCTGCCGCAAAAGGTGAGCTTAGCATCAATGAAGCGCTTGCTAGCCAGGTAATTAAAGCCGCTGAACAAGTCATGCACATGACTGGTGAACTGAGCCGAATCAATCCATTTCAAGTCATGCAATGGCCGGGGGTAATGGAAACGCCAGAGCAAGACATGGATGCGGTAAATAAAGTGCTACTAGAAGCGTTTGATGGCGCAATGGATGAATTTATTGAAGCGCGCGCTCGTGAAGGCGAGAACATGAAGGCGCTGATTGAACAGCGTTTGAACGCCATTTCTGCAGAAGTCGTAAAAGTGCGTGCGCGCATGCCAGAAATTTTAGAATGGCAACGTGAGCGTCTGTTCTCTAAATTTGAAGATGCGAAAGTAGAGCTAGACCCATCTCGCGTTGAGCAAGAGCTTATCCTTCTGGCACAGAAATCAGACGTAGCAGAAGAGCTAGACCGTCTTGATTCTCACGTAAAAGAAACCACAAACATTCTGAAAAAAGGTGGCGCAGTCGGTCGTCGTCTGGACTTCATGATGCAAGAGTTCAACCGTGAATCGAACACGCTAGCGTCAAAATCCATCAGCACCGACATCACCGCATCGGGCGTTGAACTGAAAGTTCTAATTGAACAGATGCGTGAGCAGATCCAAAATATAGAATAGATTCCCCTCTACTCCACACACTTCCACAAGGCCCTTATTTATAAGGGCCTTGCTATTTTCATCATCCATATACATCCATAAAATTCATCAACAGCCATGAACAAACGGGGAGTATCGTGGGTAGCACTTTGCTATTTACTCCCCATCGTAGTATAAATATCACAACATACTCCCCACTTCTGGAGAGTGATATAATGATAACTTCGATTAGAGCTATAAATTCAAGGAGATAGAGATGGGCAATCTCACTGTCAACCAAGTTAAGGCGATAGTAAAAGATCAAAAAACGGGTCGTCATGCCGATGGTGATGGTTTCTATCTAATGATTCCTAGAATAGGTCGACCATACTGGATGCTAAGGTACACCCTTTTTAAGAAAAGAAAGGAGGTGACTATTGGCAAGGTCGATGAACTTTCTCTTGCAGATGCAAGGTTGAAAGCATCTGAGCTTCGAAAGCAAATCAGCGAAGGGATTAACCCAATTGCAGAAAGAAAACGGAGTAAGCAAGCCGATATACAAATAATCGATGACCTCTTCGAAGACTGGTACAAGGATTTGTCCAAAAGGCTCAAGCACCCCAATATACCTAAGCGTATCTATCAGAAAGAGATCTCTCCGCAAATTGGTCAATACACGTTGAAACGTGTCACCCCTTTAGACATCCGTAACATCATCCAAATAGTCGCTGACAGTGGCCGTCCAACCACAGCCAATGACACATTAATGTATTGTAAGCAGCTTTTTAAGCACGGTATGAAGATTGGTGTTATTGAATCTAACCCTGCACTAGCATTTTCTAACTATGATGCTGGTGGCATTGAAGAAAGTCGAGATCGGGTCTTAGAACTGGAAGAGATTAAACATGTTTTTTCCGTCTTCAACCAAAACATTTATAGCTTCAATCGAGACAACTACCTAGCTTGTGCTCTGCTTCTTTGTCTTGGCGTTCGTAAATCAGAGCTAACAGAAGCAAAGTGGACTGAGTTCGATCTAGATAATGCTTTATGGCACCTACCAGCGGAGCGAAGCAAATCTGGGACAGGTTTCACTATTCCGCTTCCGGAGCTGTGCATACAGTGGTTTAAAGAACTGTATATGCGAGCTTGTGGTTCAGAATACGTTTTCCCTAACAGAAGAGAAAGCAAAGTACCGCACATGGGCAAAGACACATTGAACAGAGCTATTTCAAAGCTATTTGGTCGAGAGCCCGGCCGTAAGGTACAACCACCAAATAAAATGGGCGATATCAAACATTTTGCGGTTCATGATCTACGCCGCACATGCCGTAGCCTACTCGCTTCGGTAAAAGTTCCTAGCCATATCGCAGAGCGCTGTTTAAATCATAAGCTGAAAGGAGTCGAGGGTATCTATGATAGATATGACTACTTGGAAGAGCGCAAAGAAGCACTGGAAAAAGTCACAGATCTGGTTAAGAGTCATATTATCATTTAGACATAAGCAAAAAAAGAGGATGCCAGTGGCATCCTCTTTTTAAATGTGCGGACTCATACATAATCTAACAATTTTGATTTAGTAGTACGACAGAATCGCTTGGTGAGCAGTAACACGTTTCTGGACAGAAACGAGCTAGACTCTTTATGCTAGCTCGTCAAGATAGGATTAGATGAGGTAGTCAAAACTTAGCTATCAAAAGGCAAGGCCTGAACCCTTTTCCCTTTACATACTTGTAAAGTATCACTTAAATTTCAATTGGAACGTACTCAAGACCAAACATGTTGTTTTCTGATATCCGAACTCGTTTCAGTTTGATTTTGGGTTCATATTCTTTCCTTTTCTCATTCATACTTGCTACTAGATTTGTTATTAATTGTAATTTTGAAGACGGGAAATTACAGCCTAACGTAATACTGGCAATTCTAACGTTGAGCTTACTTCTATCTGGGTTTGGATACTCATAACTTGAATAATAGACCTTATCAAGCTTATACGACATTAACCTTACTTCTTCCTCGTATGACCATTCCTCATTCTTAGTAAGTAAATATTGGTTAAATATGTACTTATCTTGCTCTATCTTACGTTTTTCGCCATTCGTATACTTCACTCTACCAATGCCACAAGCATTTGGAATACCAGATCCGAACTGATACTCTACCATGATACCTTGATGATTTTCAGTATAGTGAGACCACATCAGCATGGAGTTTGGGTTCTTTGAAAAAGAACATATTCTATAATCTGAATCTATTAAATGCTCTGAACCGATTTTCGAAATAGCTGGCATTTCAATTGGGTCATTTAATTGATTCTTCTGAGGTAGATAAAAATACTGGTTAATAAGTGAATCTAACGTATTCAAGTTGAATGGTGAATATTTATAGAGACTTCCATTTTCAGAACACAGAAATCTATCCCACTGAAATGAATTAACAAGCAATATATTAAGCATCTCACGCCAATGGTCATAAACAGTTTTTGACAACTTATTGCCTGATAGTTTGGATGCACTTAAATAGTTTGATATAACGATATAACTAAAGTCGTTATGATCTTCCATGATTTTTATTGCTTTCTGGTAATGTTCAAATGCTTCTTGATACATTCCCCTTCTTTCACAACAAACACCCAACACATTTTGGGTAGTGATGGTAGGTATATTATCATTATGAAAATCGCTCACTCTATCAAAAACTTCGACATAATGACCATTTTCAATGCCATAATGACAAAAATTTTCAAAATTTTCGTAAGAAAATTCTTTGCTTTCAAGTTCTGATTGTATAGAAATTAACTTTCTTTTAAAATAACTTTTATCCCATTCCTCTTCTAGGGCAGTTAACTCGTCATAAATTTCAACATACATGTAATGATTAATTACATCTGGCTCTTCAAGTATCTTTTCAACCTTTTGGTAGTCACTCCATACCGCTAAAGGAAAATCAATTTCATCATTACTTTTCAATCTATTTCTTAAATGACAAATAATTCGTTTACATTCGAACAACTTGAATAATATGTCGTTACTTGTCTTTTTTATCACATAATTATAAACCTTTTCATCCAGAGGTTCATTTAGACATAATTGAGAAATTAAGTAATATAATCTTAGACCAACATCATGTTGTGAAAACTTATCATCTTCCCATTTTTCTTGGTATATTCCTATTACATCATTATATCTTTTTGCTTCAAATGCTTTTGAAATAAGCCCTAACTTCGTTATTCGTCGTTTATCGTTCGTGTTTCTTTTTATGTATTCCTCATATATTCTTTCATAATCTTTGCTTATTAGTTTATCAAGCTGAAACTCGTAAACTTTAGATATTGCAAGTTCATTATCAATCTTGCCTAAATCTCTATATTTTTTAATAATATCGACATCAACCTTGTCGAGTTCTTTTATCAGTTTTACTCCATCTTCATAACGATTTAAGTGATAATATACGACAATCAAAAATGCAGTAATTGATTCAGTCCTTTTCAGTCTATCATCTGTAAGGATTTCAAAAAATAATTCCCATTCGCTTTCTGTAAATTCAACATTGTTATAGGTAATATTTCTAGCACGACCAATTTTATTACTGATGTCTTCAAAACTTTCATTCTTATAATCAATCTTTAACGATCCGAGTAAATACTTAGGATTCCTTTCTACCCAAAACAATTTCCACCAAGCATTTGTGTTATCCTTGTCGTGCGTAATGGACAATCTAAAGAAAGATGCTGCTATATAACTCTCATCAAATCCATCAAAAAGCTTTGATGCTACAGTCCCAAGATATTCGTAAGCGCTCGATAGACTACCATTGACCTGCACAATTTCACTAAATAGTTCTTCGTTAGATTCCTCTCTAGCATCTAACGTAAAATAGAGAAAGCCATAATAGTATTCATTCTCTTTAAGTAGATCTTTATCCTCTAAAAATGATAATTTTGAAAACCTTTTATTTTTAATTAATTTTATAATTTCTTTATCATCCACAATACATTCCGCTTTCTTTCAAACTTAACCTTTGAGATACATGGTATCTCTATAAAGTATATTCCAGCTTCTATCTTACAGAAACTTTGTAAACTTTTTTAGTTCTAAGAAGTTATCATTCACATATCCGAACGATATCTCGCATTACATTAGTCAGATTCAATTTTTACTTATTGGGCAATGAACCACCTAATGAGCCTTTGGGCTCTCCATTAGTTTGTGTATGTCAAAACTCAGTATCGCGAGCTGCACTGAGTATTAACGTTAACTTGGAATGGGGCATAAATCATTTAGAGTAAAGAATCAATAAATTGTGATCACAAGCGATTCTGTCCTACCCTCTCTCATTCTAACGCCATCAGCTTTCCTCCTTAAAACTAACAGCCCATATGCTCTCATTAGGAGCTCGCAACCTCCTTCTTCTTGCCTACAATAGCCCTCCACCCTAAATCCAAAAATATTCAGGCATATGTCATCAATGTGAATAACCACTATTGATTCCGACAGGAGCCTGACATGAATCCCAAAACTTCCGATTACCAAAAGCAGCAACGCTATCAGGAAAATGAAATCCTAGAGCATGCCGCTGAGATACTGGCTACGCGCTACGTGCGTGGTGATGCTCTAATCAACCCTGATGCCACCAAAGAGTATGTGCGCTGTAAGCTAGGCAGCCATGAGCGTGAAGTGTTTGCCTTATTGCTACTAGATAACCAAAACCGTCTGATTGAATTTAAAGAGCTGTTTCAAGGAACGGTGGATGCGGCCAGTGTCTATCCACGTGAAGTGGTGAAAGCGGTGTTGGAAGTGAATGCCGCAGCGGTGATATTTGCCCATAACCATCCATCCGGTGACTCAACACCATCTCAAGCTGACAGACGCATAACCGAAAGACTCAAGGACGCTTTAGCGCTGGTGGATGTACGAGTTCTCGACCATATCGTGACAGGCGATACCTGCACCTCGTTTGCTGAAAGGGGATGGTTATGATTGAACAACATTATGGCGAGCTGTGCATTGATGATGCGTTACATGCGTCATTGGAAGCATTTTTGAATCGATACACCATCTCGGACAATGCGGAGCGACTCGTATTGAACTGCCGCCAAATGAGTTACTACCGACATCGACAAGGTTTGCATCCGATAGAGGTACAGCTTAAACGTGAGTCAGCCTCAAGCCCTTGGCTGGTGGTGTTCTTTGCTAGCTTCTCTTATCCCGATGACAGCAGCACAACTGTTGAGCCTGAGTTGTACTTTCACCTTGCTAATCGCTGGTGCTATCAACCCGATGTAGGGAGCACGGATTTATCTCACCCAGAGGTACAAGAACTGCTCTCGGTATGGATGAAAGCCTTTGCTCGTCACCTATCTCGAAACGTCTTTGATGACGTGCAACTGACGATGGTCGGCACATTCCAATAATTCTATCTGTCTCATTTCTTATTTGAATCCTGAAACAAGGAGGACTCACTATGTCCAAATTAACCTTCACAACATCCACACTACCTGTATCGAAGAAACTGCATAAGCTGCTAAGCGAGCGATTCACCGCTCATTTGCTGAGTAATGAAGCACTGACCACCAGCCGTTATCTGGTGTTTAACTTTCGTGATAAAAGTTACAGCGCGGAAGAAGGCGGCTTCCATCCGGTTGAGATGGCGATTTGCCAAACTTCAACAGGGGAATGGAGTATTGAGTACATCACTGACTTTGCTTATATGGGCAACTACTACCCAGAGCTAGAGCGCAACTTGGATTTTGATTTTCGGGTTGGACAGTTCTTTGTTGCTTATCGTGGTTGGCTACCAATGCAAGGTAGCCGTGATGCGAAAGAGCTGTATCGGCTATGGGAGAATAACTTTCTTGCCTATGTCGATATGGACGCCTACAACGAGATAGCCGTCACTCCGCAATAACTCATGACTTCCCTTCTTCTGCAAATCATCAAACTTGTCACTGCCCTCATCACGTTGTTCTCCCTTTCCCCGTTCTTCGGTGCCATTGGAGCCCTATCCACTTTAGGGTTTCTGGTGGTGCTATTAATTGGGTTATTGGCAGCGATTGCCGAGCTCAGTGATAAGGATAAGCCTCGTTAATGTTAATCGGCTCACGCTTTGGTGATGCCGATTGATGCTGTTTTCACCGTTGGACATTATGTGTCTGACCCACCTCTATTCTCCCGACATTAAATGTCCGACTCCGGTGTGGAGCTTTGATGTATTGAGAGCGTAGTCATGAGCAATAAAACCAGCATTGAAGGGTTATCCGCTTTGCTGCACACGCTGATGCTTATTCCTCAACATCGATGGATTACCGTTAAGGAGTTGCAGCAGCAGTTAGCCCTACTCGATATCCACCGCACCACACGCAGCATTAAACGCTACCTAGATGACATCATTGTGGACGTGTTTAACGTGGAGTGTGATTCGATGAGCATGCCCCATGTTTATCGGAAAACCTCAGAGCAATTACTGAAGCTCAACAAGCAGGAAATGCTCTATTGGCAACTGACCAACAAGTACTTACTGCCGCTGGTTCCTGATGCACTGAATTATGGGCAAGGTCGCCCCTCGGAGAGAGACAAACCCTTGTCCTATATAGGTTCAGCACATTCAAAAGAGCAAGCATGGTTAGCCAAAGTACATGTAGCTTTGCCCACTATTCGCGAGTGGAGTGACGAGCAACGGAACGTGTTGAATGCGGTACACACGGCATTACTGCACAACCGTATGCTCAAGATATCTAGCCAAGTATTGCAGCAAGAGAAGGCGCTCATTGAGCCACTGGGACTCTCGGTTCAGTGTGACGCGCTCTTGCTGCTCTTTCGATTATCCGGCCAACACACGATACGTACCCTAGCCTTGCCTTTGATTGATGAGGCCAGTGTATCGACGTTTTCTTTTACCTATCCCACTGATTTCAATCTTGAGCGGTTCATGCGTGAACACGATGGAATCCGTGCGTCCTGAATTTCACTCACCGATAAGGAGAGCACCGTTATGACATTAACCAGCACCCTACTCCGATACGCCGCTATGAGCGTGCTGTTTATCGGGCTCACCGCTTGTGGCGACCAAGAAGAGGCTCAAGCAGCAACAGCAGACATTGAAGTATCGATATCAGCTAACCCTCACTGGGGAACATTGGTCTTTGACCTGCAAGCCATCACCGACAACACCGTAGTAAGCAATGTAGTGATTAACCGTGGCAACTGCCGATTACCCGCAGGCACCACCTCAGAGCTATCAAGAAACGTTTCATTAAAGTTCGGCCAGACCTACACCGGATACAGTAACAACTGCACCGTGGACAGCGTGAAAGAAATCGAAGTCACCTCCAGCGCTGGCACCTTTGTCTACACCTTCTAACTTTCAATTCCCAAATAACACACTCAACCAACTCGTAAGGATCAACCATGAACAAGTCAACTCTACTTATCACTACAGCGTTAGTTTTCTCTACCTCTTCAGCCTTTGCTGGTGGAACACTAGGCGGCAACCCATCCGCAGATTCGGGAGCCGTCAACGTCAGTATAGGCAAATGCACTCAATACAAAATGGATGTGAAAGCGGCGCAACAGGAAGGTAAGAACATATCGACCATCACAGTTCCTGAAGGCTGTGAAGCAGTCAAAGAAAAGTAATACCTACCACCAGCGAAGGTAAAAAATGACAGTGGGGAGCAATTACGCTCCCCATTTTTATGTCTAATAAAATATTCAATTAGAGGTACCCCTTTTTTCTAGTACCCTATACAAATTTTAGTTATATTCAAATCCTATAGATTATAATTAGAACACGGTAATATTTTTACCAGAGTTCTTTGCTTTATATAGATTCTTATCGGCTCTATCGATTGCATCTCTCAGTGTTACATCACTGCGCTCCACTTTGGAAATGCCGATAGAAACAGTGACTCTCAACTCTAGTTCATCAGAAATAAATGTATAATCGCCAATTTCAACTCTAAGTCGTTCAACTACGGAGACAGCATCCATTAATGAGCAATCTTTGAACATAATCGCAATTTCTTCTCCACCGTATCGATAAGCTTTATCAGTTATCCGAACCGAAGACTGAATAATATCTGCTATACATTCCAGTACATCATCTCCAGCTAAATGACCATAATTATCGTTGACACATTTAAAGTTATCTATGTCAATAAGTGCGATACAGTGATTAAAGTCTAGACCTATATCTCCAAATTTAATTGCATCCATATCTTGTTCGAGAGCCGAGCGATTAAATAATCCTGTCAACTCATCTGTATAAGTCAATGTATGTGTAATTTCTTTTCTAAAAGACTCAATACTCCTATCTAACTTTTTCATTAGAGAGATTAAGTGTCTATAGCTATCCTTGTTAATATAATTTTCACACTTATGCTCAAAAACATAATCCACAAAACTGAGCAAATTGTTAAGGTTATCATGAATAAACTTAATCCTGCTATTGTCGTTAAATCTGGTGTATGCATTGATCAATAAGTCAGAAAAATCCATTTTATACTTAATAAGATACTGATTGCCATAATTACAATTTCGAGACTCTCGGTAATGTAGAAGGTAAAATAAACTAAGCCTAGCATCTTGATGCCTAACCAGTCGCTGCCCCAAATCTATATAAAAACTTTGCAAATCATTTGTATCAAATTCACTCAACATGATATCCATGTTTTATCTCCAGATGATGAAGGAAACAGCTAGTAAAGTTTAAACTAAAGATCAAACAATTCATTAAAAAAACAACATTGATTACAACAAAATTGACAAATTGAGAAAACTAATTATTCATATTATACTTTCTAGTAAAAACACTTATTTCCTCAGCATTAACAGGCTTGCTATAATAATAACCTTGACCTCGTTCACAACCAAAATCAGCAAGATATTCTATAGTTTTTTTGTCCTCTATCCCCTCAGCAACTACTTCTAATCCTAATTCATGAGCCAAACCTATTATTGATTCAGTGATAATCCTCGATTTATATGATGAGTGAATTTTACTCGTAAAGCTTCTATCCAGCTTTACCTCTTTCACTGGCAGCTCATTTAGATATGCAAGTGTAGAATATCCTGTTCCAAAGTCGTCAACTGAAAATGACACACCAAGTTGATTTAAATACTCCATATTATTTTTTGCAATATCAAAACTGGAAAGAACTGAACTCTCAGTAACTTCAAAAATAAGTTGAGAAGGATCTATTTTTGGCAAAATTTCCTTTACACACACCAAAAATTTATCATTAATAATATCCTCAGCCGTAATGTTTATACTTACTTTAATTCTACTGTCATTAATTTTATTGACAAACTCAACCACTTCTCGAAGAACCCAAGTACTAATTTCATACATGTTATTCGCTTTTTCAAATAAAGGAATAAACATGTTCGGTGAAAGAATACCAAGTTCTGGATGGTTCCACCTTAATAAAGCTTCATAACCAATCACTTTGTTTGTTTTTAAACAGACTTGAGGCTGATAATGCAACAAAAAATCTTTACATTGATGGATTCTAAAATCTGTTAATAATTTTTCATTTAATGAATTCGGTTCTGTATTTTCATCATATTCACAAACTGAAACTTGTTTCTTCTTGGCATATGATAACGCCGTAATAGCCTTTCTAATAATTTCATCAATATCTGTATTGGTCATGTCTTTTTTTGCCTCTTCATTATCTAAAGATACATAACCAATCGAAATGTCCGGTTCTAAATCAAAGAGCGGATAGCGTAAGCCAAGAATATAATCTAGAATTTCATTTAATTTATCCAAGTTACTGGATGATACAATGAAAACCCCTCTTCCTAAATGCGCTATATCTACATTACCAAATTCTTTTATTTTATGTCCTACATGTTTTATTACACTTAATACATAGGTATACCCCATAAGACTTATTAAAGTATCGACATTTGTTATTTGCACAGCAAAATATACATAACCAAACAGTGACGATTCATTACGAAAATATCTCTCTAGAGTAGACTTTCTTTTCATACGGACTGTAAATCCATTACGATTCAGTAACTCGGTTTGTTCATCATACTTTGCCGAACGAGCAAGTTGTGATTTTAAAGTCTTTGTAAGCATCAGCTCCTTTTTCAATTCACAGGTTCTTTTAATAACTTTCTTTTTCAGCATCCCATTCATAGCTAAGGCAAATAAAAAGACAAACAATAAAAAAGAAACTATTGTTACCCAAAAACCATATTTTTCCCAAAATGACAACGAATACCATTTAAAATCACTTTCCCATTTATCTACAATTTCGCTATAGCTTCCGTCGGCGACAATATCTCTTAACCTCGAATTAACTTGATTAATTATCTCAATATTGTTCTTTTTAACTGCAAAGACATAAGGATTATTCCAGAATGGCAAACTGGACATTTCCACTGGAAGATTATGTAATTCTGACAAGTAATTTGATGAGACCGTCACTTCGATGCATGCGTCCACAACCTTATTAACAACATATGTAAGGCATTGCAACTCTGTCTCCACAACTAAGGGAAATAATTTAGGGTACTCGCGTACTTTATGCTCGGCATATGATCCCTTAACTATCGCTACAGTTTTACCGTTCAACTCGTTGAGGGTTGTATACCTTTCACTACCTTTCAAAGTATATATGGCATGCGACACATAATAAATAGGATCAGAAAATTCATAGAATTCTCTTCTGTAATCAGCCCCAATCATTGCAATTAGATTAGAATCACCATTTAAAATACTATTTTGTGCATCTATCCAGTTTTGAAGTTTAACAGAAGTAACTGTATTAGAGTTTCTTTCAAACTGTTTGACAACCTCAGGTAAGAATCCGTGTACATTGTTATTATCATCTATCCACTCTAAGGGTGGATAGTTCCTAGAGCCTACATATTTTATTATCGATACACTATCAGATGCAAAGCTATTCAAAGAAAAATAAAGTGAAGAAAACAATATCACTTTATTTAGACGAACTTGAGGTTTAAGCATAACGATCCCTTACTAAAAGGAGAAAACCAAAAATAAAGATAAAGATAGATGCACTTAAACAGAAAATTAACCACAAAAAAACAAAGGCCGTTAAGGATAGCCGAGAAATTATACTACCAGACAAGTAGATTGTCAGCACCACTTTAGGTGAAGCTAATAATTTTATTCAAACTTCAACCATAGATCACCAGAAGTCACAAACTCGACAACAGTCAAAACATTGGCATACATGGAATTGTTATAATTTAGCAATTAACTACTTATTGATGAAGTTGTTTTTTGATGTAGTATTATTAGAGTAGTATACAAAAAATTTCAAAACACCACTTTGGGGTTATTGACAGGAGACTATTGCTTTGGGTGAACTAATAAAAAGTAGCAATGAAGTACTTATTGTGGATGACTCCACTATTGTTTTATCAAGCCTAAAATTGATGTTAAAAAACATCGGATTTAATGATAACAACATCAAATTTACAAGTAACCCTAAGACTGTTGTAGCTCTCTGTAAAAGATATGATTTTGACATCATAATATGTGATTATAACTTTGGCAATAATTTGAATGGAAGACAAGTATTTGAGGAACTAAAACATTATAAACTTATCAAGAATAAAACTATTTTTATAATAATTACTGGTGACTCTAGCGTCCAAACAGTCAGAGCCGTTATAGAATTGGAGCCAGACGAATATTTACTTAAACCTTTTAATCTTAATGATTTAAAACTTCGCATTAACAATTCAATGCGAAGAAAAATCGTACTTAATAATCTTGTTGAAGCAGATAGGGAAAATGACTATAGATCAGGTATTTTAGTTTGTGATCGTCTGTTAAACTCTAACCCTGAATATTATTTCATCATTCAAAGATATAAAGCTAATTTTTTAAAAAAATTGAAACTATATGAAGAAGCTGAAACAGTCTATAGAGAAACTCTCAATAAAAAAGATCTTGACTGGATTAAACTTGGTTTAGCAAATACTCTGACAGCAAATGGAAAAACAAAAGAAAGTTACACAATTTTATCAGATTTACTCAAACAAAACCCTCGTTCAGTAGATCTTCATAAAGAGTTATCAAACTGGCATCTAACAGTTAATAGCGTTCCAAATGCTATATCACATCTTAAACTAGTCTCTGAACTTGTTCCAGGAAATTCTGAGCGAGAATTAGTTATCTCAAATTTATGTTTAAGTGTAAGAGATTATCAATCAGCCTTAGAAAGATATAGGCTATACAAAACAATCAATAAAGACACTTTTAGAGATAACAGTTATATCAACATCAATCTCTGTAGGAGATTGTTGATGTCAATACCATCCAAAATAAACACTTCATGTCCAGAGCTTTTTGAAGCAGGAAAAATCATAAGCGATCTACTTGAGATTAATGATCTAAAACCCATTATTGATTTAATTGTCGCACATATTTCTATGATTAAAGGGGAATATAAAAATACTATTACCATTTTATCATCAATTTATCGAAATCATGATTTCACTCACTTTGATGATTTATATCATTGGTTGTTCATCTTAGACCAAATGTCCTTTGACACCGAATTTTCCAAATACTATCCTTTATTAATTGACTCAATAAAAAAAACAGAGAATACAAAAATCATGGAGAGCCAATTGAAACTATCAGAGAGCCTTGATAATAACAACAAAAGAAAAATTGAATGGCTTGAGAAGAAGCTTAATCATATTGAAAGTTTATCTGACGATATGGAAAAACTAAGTATCTTATTAGATATTCATAAAGAGTATCCTATACTTAGAAGTGTATCTTTTAGAATAATAGATTTTCTAGGTAAAATTTGGCCTACTGGTTATGGAAAGCTCCAAGTCAAAGAAATTATAGACTCATGTTCCGCTGTAATAATGCAGTTATCGAATGATACTGATAAGATGCAGTTTGAGAAAATTTTGAACCTTGCAAATTTAACTCTTAACAACTATTCAGAAGGATAAATAAATGAAGAAACAACTTGAATTAATAGAGGATAACATCTCTATTCTTTTTTGGATAGGTGATAAAGATGGAAGGATTATTTATATAAGTGATGAAACTAAAGATTATTTTGGTTTTGATTATAAAACTATAAAGAATAATTGGTTGGATTTTGTACATATAGAAGACAAAAAAGAAACCCAAGAGAAATGGGAGTATTGCGTTAATAATAAACAAAAGTATCTTCATGAGTTTCGCCTTAAGCGTCATGATGGAAAATACATTTGGCACAGAGTAAAAGCTACTCCAGGACTGGACGAAAATAATAATTTAGTATGGCTTGGAAGGATAATAGACATATCTGAAATCAAAAACCTCATCTATAGAGTTGATCAAAGTAGACGTTTTTTTCAAAGCAGTATTGATAGTATAACGGATATTTACATAATTTTTGATAAAGATTACAACGTAGTTCACGCTAACCGAAAATCAGACTTTATTTTCAATAAACAACTTAATATTAAAAGAAAACTTCTAGAACTAATTGGAAATAAATATTTTAGTCAAGTAAAATCATGTTTTTATGGAGAGTGCTTATCCTTTGAAATACACTATCAAGAATTAGATGCATATTATTATTGTTCGTTTTTTGGACATGACAATCATGTTACTTTATACATTAAGGATGTTTCTATAATTAAGAAAATAAATAATCAAAACTGGATGCTTGAAGATGCCTTCAATGCTAGTAAAGAAATGACACTAATAATTGAAAGTACCAGTAATTATCCTATTATAAAAATGAATCATTTAATTAAGAAACACATTGCAAAAGTTGAAGAAAAAAAATATTTATCTGAAATATTCGATCTGAGAAACGTTAATAATAATTTAGCAGCTCTCCTTCAAGATGGAAAACCATTTACACTCAACGTTGAATTAGGAGAATCTAATCGAGAAATTTATAGCTTAGATTTAACACCAATTAAATCGTCTGAATTCAAAAAGGCCACCCTTTGGATTATTAAAGTATCGCCTTCTGAAGAATCAGAATTTTCTCATAACGAAAATAGAGTTGAAGATATCGGTTATTTATCATCTGGAATAGCCCATGATTTAAGAAATTACCTCACCGCTATTATAGGAAATACTGACTTGCTTATTCAGCTGAACGAACAAGATGATAGATATAATGAAATTTTACAACATATCATTTATGCAGCAAAAAACAGTGCCTCTCTTGCTACTTCCTTGCTCAATTTTAGTAATAGTCAATCATTTTGTAACGACCAGTTAAATGTTAAAAATGAGATAAGCTCGATCACTAATTTATTACAATCATCACCTAATTTCAAAAGCCGTATTACTCTCGATATATCAATTGATATTTGGCCTTTACTTATAGATATTTCTAATTTCAATAGATTAATAATAAATTTGTTATCAAATTCAGAACGAGCAAGAAATTTAAAAGACCCTAGAATATTAATCACTGGCTATAATGTAACTATAAGTAATGACAACGACATTCTAAAATATGAAAATGCTAGTGTAGGTGACTACATATGCATAGAGGTAACAGATAATGGGATCGGTATACCAAGTGAAAACATGGAAAAGATTTTCATGCCATTTTTTACGACTAACGATAAACAAGAAGGTGCAGGTATTGGTTTGAACATTGTCTCTAGTATTGTTGACCAGCTCAATGGCTTTATCTTAGTTGATTCTATAGTCAACGTTGGTACAACTTTCTCAATCTACCTCCCAAAACAACAGGAGCAATTATGTGCAGAACAATAGAGTGTGATCAAGCGTGACAAACATTAAGGTATCAATGAGCCGATACGAAATTGTCTCACTGACGTTGATTTAATATTCTTCCACCTGAGATAAACTACTTGCTCGTAAACTGGATTCACATGAAGCAATGTAAGCTTTCAAAGAACACAGTATAGTATTTTAGTAGTAAGAAAACGCCTGTGTCCCACAAAAGATCCGTTACGCAAAAAATTCATGCAGAAATATCACGACTTACTTAGTCATATTTAAAGAGCCAAACAACATTGGCTCTTCTCCAACCACTCTATATAGAGCTAGGGGGCCATCAGTGACTCCTTCGTTCTGCTCTCAGCCGCAAACTTCCATCGCGAGCTGGTGACGTAAAATTCGGACTTGTCGCTCTGCCGAGAGTTTCAAACTCCACGCCAGTTCATACACTTCCTGAGAAACCTGACCTTGAAGATAACGGTGCTGCGTATGGTTATAGCTGGCTTCGAGCAGTGCCAGGCGTTCGCAGGCAGCATGGTATCGGTCCCAACTGTCAGCATGGCTGTGCATCATGGTTCACCTCTTACATCCATGTCGGTCGTGAGTGGTTATGCTTGACTGTAAACGAACGACGTTCTGTTCGTAAATCAATTTTGGAAGAATGGCGAGAGAACTGTGCGCTTAGTCATTGAAAAAAAGAGCCGCCAAACGGCGGCTGCTTTGAGGGTTATCAATCGTGATATTTACATTATAGAGGTTGGGTAGGGCCTCTATTCCCTCAGTATAGGCAAACGTGCATGACACGATGAACGGAAATGCGGAAATGTGACTCATGTCCTAATGACTCTGGTGAAACAAACCGCGCGGAACATGGGTTCGTCAATTGGTTCAGCGGCGATAGTACCAACTTAAGTTGCAGTCAGGGTCAAATTGGCAGCCTTGCCATACCGCATCATATCTTTGAGTCAGTTCGCGCAACAACCGATTCGCATCGGACAGGCTAACGCTCCCGGACATCCCACAAAGCTGGCATTGTTGGATAAAGTCTCTCGTGCAAAAAGCCGCGGGATACCGAGTGTCAGGCACAACCAGCGCCTGAATAATCAGCAGCGCCTCATGGTAGACTCTTTCTTTCATCTGAAATCTCTCACACATTGCATGGGCACTTTTTAAAAATCCGCCGCAACGTTGGCCGTAATACTGAGGTGGGCAATAGAGGCAGCATACCCACTTAAGGGTAGTTCGAGAGGACCTACTTGTCAGTTTTACAATCATGGCATTGATTATTCTGCCACTTTGTTTTAGTACAGGACATTCACTGAACAACCCCAGAGAAGCGCATGATTGTTAACTTTTATGAAGTCGCGCCCGATGGCACGCTATCTATCCGAAATCGAATTACGTCTGTCGACAATACCACTCCGCTATTGCCGAAACTGGATGAAACGGTGTTCTTCAAGGCACCCAGCGCTGGGTGTTATCGGGTGACCAATATCGTCCATATTGTCGAACAACCCTCAGATGAGCCCACCTTTGCTCGGCTCTCCGAAGTCGATGTTCATTTGGTGAAAATTGAAGACATTTCACCAGACTATGCGATTTAGCCTGAAGACGTTTTTGCGCCTTTAGCGTCAACCTCTCATTCAGATACAGCAATAAAGCATGCAACTTAGCCATATCAGTCGTATTCGCCATAGTCATGCTGTCATGTAGGCTTAAAAGCTTGGCTTCAGCCGTTAACATTGGTTTTTTTAACCTGGGTAACGCAGTCGGATCCTAGTTTGGAGAGCTGGTCATTACTGCCGGTTTGGGACTTCACTCCCCTAACTGGGTGGGGGGCTACTTTCCGCAGGTGCATTGGTACTCGCCATCATATCCGGATTAACGGGCAAAGCAGATCAAGGGCAACCCATCTATTCAACAAACTGATTTGATGTAAGGGAGCTTCGGCTCCCTTTCTAATGGGCTCTCCATCACTCATTCACAACGGTATCCAATATGCCGATGTGTGAATTAGAAGCCAGACTATTGAAACAGAACTGTGAGATAGCACTGAGTGACTAAGTCCACTAATTGTCGCCACATACGATACAGCCCCTCATGACGAGTCCATTGCGATTTACTATCACAACACCTTATTTTGAAAGGGGGAAGATATATCTACCCACACACGCTTTTAGGCATTTGTGTGTTTCGGGAACTAGAATATTAGTATTTAATGAATTACATAAGGTATGGAAAAGAACCTTAACTCTTCGCCCAAAACTTCTGGCGCAGATCAAAAAATGGTGGACAGAAATGGTGAGTCCTAGAAACGAGATCTCCAATCAGAGGAAGTTGCAAATAGCATCGTAACTTCCTCGACTTATGTATTGGTTAAGGTTTTGCCGAGCCTTCATCAACCCACTTCATATTGAGATCTCTCTGTGGGAAAGGAATGGTTAACCCAGCCGCTTCGATATTCGTTTTCACTTGCTTCTGCACTGACCAATAGGTTTCCCAGTATTTATCTGTTGGACACCAGGCGCGAAGTTGGAGATTCACGGAACTATCAGCCAGCATGTGGACAATCACTTGAGGCTCAGGATCTTTAAGAATGTGTGACTGAGATAATGCCAGTTCTTTAAGCACATTCAATCCGACCTCGACTGAATCTTGGTAAGAGATGCCAACCGTGATATCCATACGACGTTTGTTGTTTCGGCTAAAATTACGGATAGTTGAATTCCAAACGGCACTGTTCGGGCTGGAAATGTAGAGGCCATCCGCCGTCTCGAACACGGAAGTGAATAGGCCAATATCGACCACGCTACCAGAGTAGCTTCCGAATTCAACGAACTCGCCTTTTTTGATCGGCTTCAGAAATAAAATCATGATACCTGCGGCAATGTTGCTCAGTGTGTCTTTCAGAGCCAGGCCAATAGCTAAACCCGCAGCACCGACTAAAGCAACCAAGCTGGCGGTATTCACACCAAAGAGGTCTAAAACGATGACCAACGCGACTAAATAAACCGCATAAGAAGCCACTTGAGAAAGCAAGCGAGCGATAATTTCATCCCCACCGCTGACTTTCTCTGTCGCTTTAAATACCCCTCGATTGACTAGCTTAGATATCACAGAAGCCAAGATAAAAATAAAAATCGTCAAGAGCGCATTTTGCAAGATCTGCATAATAAGCGCCTGATGCGTATCGTAAAAACCCGTGATATGTTCCATGGTTACTCCTCTATCTCTTTTTGTACGGATTGATAATGGTTACTACGTGACTCAATAAGTTCACCGTTCAGTATTTGTGTATTACAGCGTTCCATAGATGAGATAACCGTTGTACCCCAAATAACACAACAACAGAACAGCGCCTTCACTGCGAGAAATCGTCTGTGATTTGCCAAAACGAGCGGCGGTCAACAGCAGTAATCCCGTGACAAAAAGCATCGATGTCCAGTCACGCCAGAAGACTTCAGCACCAATATTAGCAATAGGTTCAATGGTGCCAGCAATACCGATGACGGCTAAGGAGTTAAACATATTTGAGCCGACCACATTACCCACAGCTATATCATGCTCGCCTTTACGAGCCGCCACGATGGATGCTGCTAATTCGGGTAAGGACGTTCCTAAGGCAACAATAGTTAGACCAATCAATAAATCGCTGACACCGAGTTGTTGTGCGATTTCCACCGCTCCCCACACCAAAATACGCGAGCTGATAATCAGTAACACTAACCCTGTAATCAGCCAGAAAATGGATGACTTCAGTGACATACTTTGGCTAGATAGTTCGTCGTCCATCTCTTGTTCTAAGTGGTCTCCCTTTGAGCGTAATGCGCTCCAGATTGACCAACCAATCAAAAGCATGAATCCACCAATCAACGCCCATGCTTCTAATGTGCTTATATGGTGATTCCACAACATTGCGCCAATGACAAGCGTGACGACCAAAAGAATGGGAAGTTCTTTACGGATGATGCTTGAATGTACAGCAATCGGTGCAATGATCGCGGTTACACCGAGTATTAAGGTAATGTTGACAATGTTCGAACCGACAGCATTTCCGAGCGCCAGAGCAGAGTTGCCATCCATAGCCGCCATAGCCGAAACCACCATTTCAGGTGCAGATGTACCGAATCCGACGACCAGCATACCAATTAATAAAGGTGGCATTCCCGCATAGTTGGCACTAGCGGCTGCGCCTTCAACAAATTTATCTGCACTCCAGACAAGCAGTGCAAAGCCAGCGATAATCGCGAGTGAAGCTAATAGCATGTTTAATCCCTATTAAATAACGTAAAAGTATAGAATAACGGCCAAAATTAATCGGTAGATGACATAAGGCATCATCCCAAATTGATTCAGGAATTTGAGGAAGTAGTGGATCGCCAGTATTGCGGTGAGAAAAGAGGTAACGCTACCAATTAAAAGTGCCAGCCAATCTACGGTTACCGAACTATCCATCGCTACTTCAGCGATTTTGGCTGCTGCCGCGAGAGCAGTAATCGGTATGGCAAGCAAAAAGGACAGGCGAGAAGCTGCTTGTCGATTAAAGCCTAGTATCAATGCTGCGGTGATGGTTACACCTGAACGAGAGGTGCCAGGGATTAAGGCTAATGCTTGCGCACACCCGACAATCAGTACATCTCTCCAACCGAGAGATTCTAACTCTCTAACTTTTCGACCAAAGATATCGGCTAAACCCAGCATCACGCCATAAGCAACGGTTGTAAACAGAATAACCATAACAGAGCGAAGCTGGTCATCGATTAAGTCAAGAAGAAATAACCCAGCTAATGCCGCAGGAAAGGTTCCCCACAAAATCGCCCAGCCTAAGCGACTGTGGGCGGAGGAATATTGACGATGAATGATCGACTTACCCCATTCAGTGATCAATAGAACAATATCTCGTCGAAAGTAGACGAGCACGGCGAGCAGCGTACCGATATGAGTGGCGAGATCAAAGCTAACACCCTGATCGACTACACCAAGGAAGGTCGGCATTAAGATCAAATGAGCAGAGCTAGAAATGGGGAGAAACTCGGTAATTCCTTGCACAATCCCTAAAAACAAAGCGTACCATGCATCCACAGCAGGTTTCCTTTTGTCATCTCGGGCAGGCAAAAAACAAAAGCTAAATCGCGATCCTACCCGTATCGCGATTTAGCTTAAGTCTTGCCAGAACATGTCGAACGTGAATACCACAAGCGTGAGGCTTGGAGACTGTTGATATTCACCCCACTACTAATCAGTAGTGGAAGGCTACTCCCTTAAACGAGCTGAATTGTAACGAATAAATACGGCCAATATCAAACATTGAATATATCAGCGATAAATCCGAGATGACTCAAGACACGTAGCCTAATTTCGCAACCTATTTGCATTCAGTTATATGTTATCTAGAAAAACGCAAATAACAGGTAATAGCGGCTTGCAGGCATCACCTTCACAAGCCGCATTGTTGAGTCAGTCGATATCGTTTCTCGCTGCATCAACTGCCAACGTATCCGCTCTTTCATTTCCTTCAATGCCGGAATGCGCTTTGACTTTAACTACCTCGACATACTTTCTAGAACGCAGTTCATCGACTTGCTTCCAGAGCTGACGATGCTTAACTGGCTTTTTATTCGCTTTACGCCAACCTCGGTCTTTCCAATCGTCCATCCAGATATTGAAACCTTTCACACAGTAATCATTATCTGAATAGATGACATCACCGTCTTCGGCATACTCTAATCCTTCGATAAACGCCAGTAACTCCAGTTCCGCACAATCCGTCTCTCGGTCAATGGTGATGCTCTCTTCATGGACTATCTCATTGTCTTCATCCATGACCACCAGCCCTATACCACCTCGCATACAGACGTGTTGGTTGTTTGGTGCAGCGCCGTCTACGTAAATTGAATAACTCATTTTTTATCTCTCTCTAATTGCAAAAAGGGCGCATGACTTTGCTTAGCCAGCGCCCTGTTGATGATGTGATTTGATGTTTGTGTTACTGAAAGGATTCTTGGTTGTCTCGCATACTCAGACGCGACTCCATCCATTCCTCTATTTCACTTTCGACCCAAGCCACCGCACGTCCGCCGAGTGGGACACTCTTCGGAAAATCGGTTTCATCAGCCATGAACTTGTAGATAGTGGAGCGGCCTAGCCCTGTAATCGCCATTACGTCTTTAAGTCGTAGAAATCTCATGGGAATTGTCTCCTCTTGTATATACCCATGGATAAGCCGCCACGGTAAAAAAGTGCAGTCGGCCTAATCTAATCTAGGCTAGAGCCAAAGCAGTAACGCTCTTCTTTCCACGCTTCAGCAAAGCTACTCAGACGGTGGAAGACACAACGCTTTATATTGGTATCTTTGCTCTTACAGCGTGTTCCTAGTCCATAGTTCCCTCGGTCGTTAAACAAGATCATTGATCGCTCTTTGCCTTTGTAGTGCTTTTCTATCGCTTCCTTCCAAGCTGTTTTTAGATGATCCACAAGCTGATTACCTTTATCCCAACAAATGGCAGGGCCGAAGTACTGACTATCATCAAGAAACAGCATTACTCGGTAGTTATGTGAAGGGGTTTTATCAGCTCGCTTACGCCATACATAAGGCAACGAATCGGCATCGATTTTCTCTTTCAGAATGTCAAAGTAATCATTGAGGATGCTGAGATCGGTGTCTTGATGATCTTTAGGCAGGTATAAATCCAAACGCATCGCAAGAGTACGTTGATACTGAGTCAGAGCCTGATCAAAGACCTTATCCATCGTGGTAAGCGCTGATTCATAAAGTCCCTTATTGCTGTAAAACAATGGATAATCTTTAAATGTTCTAGCACGAGTAATGGTTGGAAGGTGGGTTGTGTTCGACATGAGTAATACCTCTCAGTGTGTGAATGACATAGGCATTACTCGCTCTGTATTTTTTAAGGTGAGTCGTGACTGCAACCAAAACTCTTGTTGGGGTAAGCGTTCCGGTTGGCAGTGGGCTTCGCTAGACGACTGATTCGATAAAAGAACTCGTTTAACTGTAACGGGAACACTTCAGCGTCAGACAACAGCTCAAAACCTTCATTCGTAGGAGAGTAGGCTAATCCAGAGCATGGTTGGCTGTAATAAGCTTCAACCACCCTATCCCATGTCTTCCTCACTTTTTTGTAGAGAAAACGTCCCCAACCCTCTCGTCCAGTGCCGAAGTTTTGAAAGAGATCCCTATCAAAGAGCAAGATAAGATGATGGTGATCGCTGGTGGATTCACTGGCTTTCGTCCAGATATAGCGAATGACCGTTTGCTGGTATTGATAAGTTCTGCCCGTGTATTTGTCCTTACAGAGCTCATTAGTCTCCGACTCTAAAATACGAAAGAAATGGGCAAACACCGTTAGGTAATCTCCCCCGAAGTCACTCGGTAGGTTTAGGTTGATGTGAACAACAAAGATTCTTGGGTATTGGTTTAGTGCTTCAGTCAGCACTCGGTCTATCTCCTCTAGGTATTCGAGAACGAGACCATCCTTGTGGTAGTAGAGTGGCTTTCCATTAAAGGTTCGGTCATGAGTGATGGTGTGGACTCTTTGATGAGCCTCGTTGAGTTGATGAATCATGATTGGTTCCTGTGGTTTGTTGTGATTCCCACAGGAACTGGTACTACCGTTACTTTTTAAGCTACTTATGACTATGACCGAAATTTCGTCTACCGCTACCAAAGTGCTTAGTGTTCTCTTTTGCTAGATAGCTAATGTGCTTAAAGAACTCATCAAACGCATCATCAAAGTCATCAGAGTTACAATTCAAGCGGTGGATGACCACACTGTCGCTATTCTTTCTCTTTGAAAAATGAACCAGTCCATTGGCTTCCTCGTAGTCGACACCAGCCACCCTCGCCCATGCCTCTACGATAAAAGAGCCTAAGTTCTCCTGTTGTGTTTGAGTTTTACCCAACCAGTTAAATCTATCTTTGTTGAACATGAGTACTAGGTGATAGTGGTCGTTTATCGAGCTAGAGCGCTCCCTCACCCAAGCAATCCGCACTTTGCAGGGATGCACTCTAGCACTCCCTTCTCTTTTCTTTCGTTTTCCGGAGTGATCAATCTGCGACTGTAACGAGCGTAGAAAGTCGGTCATGACATTACCGCTCTTTTCATTGTTCCTTAGCTTAGGAAACCTCAAATCCACTCGAATAGCCATCAGCCGAGGATACTCGCCCAATGCGAGATCAATCGTATCGTGCATTTTCTCTAAGTAGTCGATGTAGAGTGGACCGTGCTCGGTCTGGATAGGTCTACCCAGAAACGTTTTCTTGTTGGTCAGTCTGAGGTTTTTGTTTTTTCTAGAACGTACATTCATTCCTATCTACTCCTGTGTTTAGGTTCATAGATAGGTCTGTGTCGTTAATTTTAATTGCGTACTGTGAGTCACTAGGGATGACTCAGTTGATGAGCTTATGCCGATGTAATGGGTGTATTGATAGGGTAGATATGACTGTAATAATACTAACCAGACAGACAATGTAAAAAACTGCTACGTATACATTTCCTGCCCATCTAAAGGGGCAAGTGCTAGTTAACCATCAACATCTAGGCACTGAACAGTGGAAAATCGATGTCCTCTCCCCACTTTCGAATCCAAGTAAGTTACAAGTTAAATGACAATCCGTTGAGCTAGTAAATTAAGAGAGAGCTCATAATGCCCACGACTTCAACTGCAATCCATCACTCCAAAACAACCCCACGCATCCTCATTTATTGTCAAAAACTTCAGTTCATACGTTTTTACTTCTGGAGCTTACTCACATAAAAAAGCGAAAAAGCCATTTTATCTATCTTATTGATTTTTAATCGGACTACACTAAAATATATAATATAATCTGCTAGACAAACAACGGCTAGAGGTCCTTATAATGGAAGAAAGTGAAAACCTAAATCTGGAAAAGAATGACACTCATCAGCTACACAATTTCATCAATCCGTACGATAGGGAAGGCGGATATATTTTGTTTTCTGGAGGGTATTCAAAAGAAGAAAAGATCGATAGGAAATCCTACTCTCCTATTCGTTATTTGATGATGAAAGATTGGCATGAACTGAAGTCAATACTGCCATACTTCACTCCTTATGCTGATACTTACCTTCTTCCTTCTTGTCCATTGAGCGAGTCTAAGTTTCGCTCAAATGTTATCTCAAAAGATCTTGTTGAATATAAAAACATCTACAACTTTTTCGAACAAAGAGACGACATTGGGCAGCAACGTAAATCAACCCTGATTAGCCTGTGTTTCCTGTTAGCGGAAAACTATGTATTTGAGTTTGGAGGTATTCCGAGGGGTATAAAATGGCTCGCTGCTCGCTTAGGGACCAATAGCCGAAAGATCACTGACTGTATAAAATCGCTCGTAAAGATGGAGCTAATCATTTTTCATAAGAAAAGAGCGGATATCGACAGCGTAACTCTACCGTGCTTCATTGAACCTACAAGGACATTTCTATTCACTTTTACATCTTTATTCGTAGAGGATAAGACAAAAGAAGAATCTGGAGAAAAGGCGACTCATCGTGAGAAAAATTACCAAAAAAGAATGAGTATCATCGCCAAAAAAGAGTCCATCTATACATCTAAAGATGAAAGCTCAAATACTTCAAGCATTGACTATTATCTTTATGGTAAGGAGGGATTTTTCTGGTACCAAAACCAGTTATACACGCTGAAAGTGAATCTGTTGAAACTGGTAAGAGATCCACAAGTGGATGATGCAGTTAAAGTCCACGCTTATCGCATTTTGCTCTAGAAACACAGATGAAACATTCCTGTATTAGTGTATGTTTTCTTGCTAAATCTTACAGATCGTACTAGAGGGTTAACATCCGTCAAAGGCAATAGATTTACCTTGGAGTGCAAAGATTATCCACACCCACACGCTAATAAAAATGAATATCATTTACATTTATATCATGCCAAAATCTACCTAAATGGTAATTTATGCGGATAATGTGTAAATCATTAGATATCCACCAACTGTTAAATGCGGCGACATCTCTATTCGCAGTAGTAGACAAAGGCTGGGGGGCTGAATCTCAAGACAGTACGTAAAAAATGTGATATTACCTAGATTAGCACTGGAAGACTCAATCATCAAAAGTAAAACTATTGTTAATGTAAAAACGCGATGATTTAAACCAACTGGGTAGTATATTGGGTAGTAAGATCCTGAAACACACAAAACAAAAAACATAAATTACTGTTTTTAAAAAATAAAAAATAAACACTCAACGAACAGATCCAAAACATTGAATGATCTAAAAGTCATCGAGTATTGAAACAAAAAAGCCCCGCTAATACGGGGCTTTCTTTTATTCGTCTTTTTCCAAGGTACTGTTATCAACGTAGGGCCAATAATGGTGCCCAATTCTGATCAGCAAAGTAGCCGCAGCCAAAATAAACGCAGCCAGAGATAACCACACAACCAAAACTGCATCCAGCTCTTTCATTCCGAGAGTGATATAGCGGGCGATTGCCATCATCGCGATATAGATAGGATAGCGTACCGGAATTTTACCGTTCATCACGAACTGCTGCACCATGGCGAGCACTTCCAGATAGATAAACATCAAAAGAATATCTGTGAGTAAGACACGCTTCTCTACAAATACGTGCACAAACTCTTGCATCATGGCGTACAACGTCGCCAAGGTAATAGAGACTAATAACACCGCCTCCAAAATATGGAAGATTTTCAGGAAAGGTCGACTAAAGGATTTCGGTAAATTCGACGGCATGGTCCATTATCCAAACAAAGAAAATAGGCCTTGAGTTTAGCATGCAACGATCTTCAATCAATCAGAATAAACATCAGTGTAAATCGACTCCAAGTCCTGGCATTTGCTTATAAAAACGCTCCGCTTATTTGGCGGAGCGCTTTTGTGTTATAGGACCTGTGGCATCACTTACGCCACTTGCTGCTTTTTTTCAGCTACGCGCTTTTTCTTCCGATATTTAGGGTGAGTGATCGGAATCGCAGATAGGAGTTTTTTGGTGTATTCGTTTTGCGGGTTTGCATAAATTTCTTTAGCACTGCCTGCTTCTACCACTTTGCCAAAATACATCACGGCAACTTTGTCAGAAACATGTTTCACCACCGAGAGATCGTGAGAGATAAATATGATCGCCAAGTTCATTTCTTGTTGCAGTTGTAGCAATAGGTTCAAGATTTGCGCCTGTACCGACACATCTAACGCAGATACCGATTCATCACAAATCAGCAGTTTAGGCTTCAATGCAATCGCGCGAGCGATACCGATACGCTGCCGTTGCCCGCCTGAAAATTCATGTGGATAACGGTTTACTGCCGTTTCTGGTAATCCCACTTTGATTAAAAGCTCTTTTACCCATTGTTTACGCTCTGTTGGCGTGCCAATTTTATGAATAACAAACGGTTCTTCCAGAATCATACCGATGGTATGACGCTGATTGAGTGACTCCATTGGGTCTTGAAAGACGATTTGCATGTCTTTACGCAGCGATCGCATCTCTTTCACAGACAATTTAGTGATGTCTTTACCTTCAAAGAAAATCTTACCTTCTGTTGGCTCGTATAACTTTAAGATCGTGCGACCAAGGGTGCTTTTACCACAACCTGACTCACCAACTAGCCCCAGTGTTTCACCTTCAGAAACAGACAGTGAAACCCCGTCTACCGCTTTGATGGTGTAGCCTTTCTTGAACAGCCCTTTACCAGAAACAAAGTGCTGCTTAAGATTTTCAATTCTTAATACTTCTTTTGCCATAACATCCTCTTTTATGACTGGTTCACTTTGCCCAGTTAACTGGCAAACATACTGGCATCAATAGGCTTGATATCGATCATCTGCTTCGGCTCATTATCTAAGCTCGGCATCAATCCCATTAAACGCTCTGTGTATGGGTGCTGCGGGTTATCAAACAACTCAAAAATTTCTGCTTTTTCGACAATACGTCCGCCATACATCACGGCAACATCATCACACACTTCTGCCACAACCCCGAGATCGTGAGTGATGAAGATCATCGCCATGCCCGTTTCTTCCTGAAGCTCGTTCATCAGTTCAAGGATAGACGCCTGAACCGTAACATCCAACGCTGTAGTCGGTTCATCACAAATCAGAATATCCGGCTTACAGGCCAATGCCATCGCGATCATGACACGCTGGCGCATACCACCAGATAGGTTATGGGGATACTCATTCAATCGCTTCTCTGGCATTGGAATTTTTACTTTTGCCAGCATTTCAATCGAGTACGCCTCCCGCTCCTTTTTGTCGAGCTCAGGTCGATGGAGCTCAAGCACTTCACATATTTGACGACCAATGGTGTGCACTGGGTTGAGCGCCGTCATCGGGTCTTGGAAGATGATCGAAATGCGATCGCCACGCATGGCGTACATCTCTTCCGCAGGCAAATCAACTAGGTTGGTGCCGCGATAATTCACTTCACCTTTGATAATGTTGCCATATGGCTTAGGTAATAGCCCCATGATCGACATTGAGGTTACGCTCTTACCACTACCTGACTCTCCTACCAGACCGAGTGTACGTCCAGCTCTCACATCAAAGTTCACACCATGCAGAACCTTCACTGGCCCATCATCGGTGGTAAATTCAACTTCGAGATCTTTAACACTTAGGATTACATCGTTTTCCATAACCAATCCTTACAGCTTATAAGTGTCATCTACGACAACGACAGGTTCAAAAGCTTTGTCTGACTTCATCGCTTGTTTCGTTTCTTTTTTGATATCACTATCAATCCAGTAAGTGCCATCGCCTATGATTGCACCACTGAACAGCGCCTCTGTCATGCGATTCATTGGCTTATCTGGAAACTTTAACCAGCGCCAGTGACCATAGCGGACATAAGGAACCATGTAGCCTGGGACGATAACGTGAGCATCAATGATGTCACGCTGAATCTCATGACCTAGCTGGATCTTTTTATCCATATCCATGCCAAAACGATACTCGATGATCTTTTCATCCAGTTCAGGCGTGCTGTAGTTTGTGAAAGAGTTAGTTTGCGGCTTGTTCGCATTGACTGAATGGAAGTACTCCCAATACGTTGGGATCTCAGACGTACCCATATCTAAGAAAGCCAAATCGTGCTTTTTCTCACGTACGTATTTGAACATAGATGAGCCATCAACTAACTTGAGCTCAACATCCAGCCCTGCTAGCTTGGCTTGCTCACGCAAAAATGCAATACGAGGAGTATGAACAGGTGTTCCGTAGGTCAGCTCGAAGCTTAAGCGCTCACCTTTATCATTAACACGAATACCATCAGAACCAATTTTGTTAAAACCTGCGGCTTCGAATGCCTCGGCCGCTTTTGCGGGATCAAACTTCGGTGCCTTAGCATCTGGTAGGGTGTATTTACCATGACCATAACCGGTCGGGTTCGGTTTACGGGAGTAGTCGCCACGCATGACATTCTCTATCATGCCATCAAAGTCAATCGCGTAAGTAATGCCCTTGCGAATGTTTAAATCATCCAGCAAAGGCATCGCGGTGTTCATCCATACACCACCAGCCCCAACTGGAAATTGGTTGTAACCCCAGAACTTTTGAATGTATCCCTTTTGGTAAGGTTCCGTATTCGATTTATCATGCCATAAGCTTGGTAAAACAAGACCAAATGCGTCCAGCTTCCCTTTCTCAAAGTGCTTCATCGCGATATCACTGTCGCGAATCACTGTGATGCGGATTTTGTCGACATTATAACGATGTTGATAATACTTATTGCTGTAACCCCACCAGTCTTCACCGACATGCTTGAAGGTAACACTTTTACCTTTTTTAATGTCATCTAGGTAGTATGCACTGGTCGTTGGTTCACTTTTAAAATTGTAGTAGCGGACAAAGTTGTCATGTATACCGTCACCATTTTCATCTTTTGAAGGGTTAGCATAAAAATGTGCGGGACGTGGGCGCAGAGCCCCCATTCGTAACAGCAATTCTTCCGGATTGAACTCTTTCGCCGCCTTAACAGCAAACGTGTGAGTGTCGTACTTGATAACATCCGCAATCGTTTTGTTGTAGTAATCGTTGTACCAAGGTTCCAAGATGTCTTTGGAACGATAAAACTTCAGCATGAACACGAAATCGTCGGCAGTCACAGGTTTGCCGTCCGACCATTTGGCTTCAGGGTTGAGTTTAAAATAGACCGTTTTGTTGTCACCTGCTAACGCCCACTCGTTAGCAAGCTCAGGTATGAACTCTAAAGTATCTGGGTGGCGGACCACCAAGCCTGGTGTTTCATCTAAGATAAAAGAACGTAGCCCTGCATTAGCATCTGGGCCAACACTACGTAACGTCTGCGGGAAACTTGACATAAAGGTGCGATAAGTCCCTCCACGTTTCGCTTCTGGCGAACCATATTGAGGCTCATCCCAGTTTGTTTGCCAGTTTAAGTCAGTCGGAAGCGTTGCTGACATTGCACCAAAACTCAGGGCGCTCAGCGTGGACGCTAAAAATAATTTCTTCATAAAACTTCCCTTTTTTATGTTTTGCTCACAATGCTCGCTTAAACATAGCGTGTGAATTTTTTCGGGTCGAAAGCCGCTCGAATGGCTTCACCAATAAAGGTCACCATTACCAGAACCAGAACAATAGAAGTCACTACTGACGCAACAATCCATGGCGAATCTAAGTTTGACTTACCTTGTTGCAGTAGTTCACCCCAACTTGGCGTTGGTGGCATCAAGCCTAATCCTAGGTAATCGAGAGCAGTCAGTGCTGTGATGTTAGCTGCAATAGTGAAAGGCGCTAGGGTTACAATCATCACCATCGTATTTGGCAAGATGTGATTAAACAAGATACGTCCGGTCGATGCCCCTAAAGCACGAGCCGCCATTACATATTCTCGTGCCGCTTCTTTATAGGTCATGGTCCGCATGTACCATGTCATCCCCATCCAAGTGAAAAGCACGTTAATAGCGACAAAGAGAGCGAACGTCGGCTGAACGATTGAGACAAGAATCATAATGACGTACAAAAACGGGACCATTGACCAGATTTCGATAAGTCGCTGTACAAACAAGTCAAATTTACCGCCCCAAAAACCCATAGCACAACCGACTGCAGTACCGATCGCGTAGGAAATGGCCATCGTAAGCAACGCAAATCCCATCGCCGTTCTGAATCCGTAGACGAGTCGCGCCAAAATATCGCGACCTATCACATCTGTACCTAAATAATGCTTATTTTCGGCACTAGGCGCTGTTGGCGGGAAATCACCACTAAAATCTTGTTCGTATGGGTTCCACGGCACAAGCGGCAAAATAACAAAGTTGTCGCCCCCTTCAGCCTCAAACGCTTTTTGCAGTACACGATAATCGGCTTCACTGGATGACTCTTGGCCGAATTCGCTACCTAAACGTACGTCACTGACAACAGGAAAATAGTAGCTACCATCGTACTTGACGACTAGCGCTTTACTGTTGATCAAAAGTTCGGCGAATAGAGAAAGGATCAACATGATAGAAAGAGCAACAAACGACCAATAGCCTCGTTTGATCTCTTTAAAGTGACGAATTTTCTTTTGAGTTAATGGACTAACTTTAATCATGTTACGCTCCAAACTTCACACGTGGGTCGACTAAAGCAACACAAATATCTGAAATGATGTTACCAATGAGCAGTAACAACGCATTAATGGCGACAATACCCATAACAACAGGGTAATCACGCTCCATGATTGATTCGTAACCTAATAAGCCAATGCCATCAATATTGAAGATAACTTCAATCAGGAAGGCACCGGTCATGAAGAACAACAAAGAGTTACCAAAGTGACTCGCGATTGGAATTAAGCTGTTACGCAACGCGTGCTTACGAACTGCTTTTTTGAAAGGTAATCCTTTCGCAATTGCGGTGCGGATGTAATCTGAGGAAAGGTTTTCCATCAGGTTATTTTTCATTGTCATCGTCAGCGTGGCAAAATCACCAATGAGGTAACAGATCAAAGGCAACACCGCATGCCACATAATGTCTTTAGCGCGTTCAAAGAAGGTTTCGTAATCGTCGAAGTCATCGCCGACAAAGCCTCCCATCGGAAACCATTCCAAGTGATAACTAAATAACGTGATCAGCAATACACCCACCACATAACCTGGTAGCGCGTAGCCTACGAAAATGAGTACTGAAGAAGCGGAATCAAACACAGAACCGTGCTTGAGTGCCTTATAGTAACCAAGAGGAATCGAGATAAAATAACTAATAAAGAAGGTCATGCCGCCATAAAACAACGACACTGGCAAACGCTCTGCGATCATGTCCGAGACAGGCTCGTAGTAACGCGTCGACTCGCCAAGATCTAGCATTACCAAACGACTTAACCATTCGACGTACGCTTCCGTTACTGGTTTATCCAGGCCATAAAACGCATTCAGCTCCGCGATTTGATCGTCAGAAAGGGCCGTATTACCACCCGCAGACGTCATTGATGCGGCGCCGTCCCCCTGGGACTGCATTTGTGACAACATGCGTTCAACAGGTCCGCCAGGCACGAAACGAGTGATAGCAAAGATGAGAATAGTTATCCCGAGAAACGTTGGGATAACCAACGCCAAACGGCGTAAAAAGTACGACAGCATATACAACTTGCTCCTTGTCTACTGTCCAGTTCAAACGGAGTGAAAGAGGATATTTTCCGCCCAAAATGGTGCATATTTATCTCGTAGTAACTAAAACTGTTGAAGCACACTCCCTGCGCCTCAAGAGCTAGACTTTTCTACTACTGCAATAATTTCAGCGTCATATTTATCTTGAATCCACATCAGCTTCAAGTGTTTGAAACCAAAACATGACAAACTTCCTTCGATGTCGAAAAACAGAAATGTTTTTGTAAAAAATTATAAAAAACCACAAAAATAATTCATACAGAATATCAATCTAGGCTGTTTAGAGCCAAAACCCTACATAAAAATGCACCCTACACACATAAATAGACACATAATCCAAGGTTATATTTGACCTAAAAATACGAGTGAGCCCTTTAACAGCAATGGGTATCATATTTTGATACCACCTAATAAGTTCGAGCTAACAAAGTATGGATTCGATATAAAACTCATCTCAGAACAATTCACTGGAAAAATATCTTTTTCCAGATTCAATTACCCACTAAAAAACCATAGGCAAGATAAGTCATTAAAGTTTATAAGAAACACAAAATACGGTGTTTTATTGAAATTTAATCTCGATTCATAAACCTTATTCGGTTTTTTATTCCGCCTTTTAAACAAAGCTTGGTTATTTACATCTTTTTTACATTTAAGCATCCCCGTTTACCACTGGTTTGACTTCCTTTTTTCATCTCGGTTATACATTGGCCGAACGTTAACGAAATATTAACGTCACATTTGGCCGCTATGCGGCCAGACATAGGAAATAATAATAATCGGAGCAACAAGGATGTATAAAAACACAACCGCTTTATCTGTTGCGATAAGCCTTGCTTTGGGGACAGCAGCAGTTGCAGCCCCAGCAACAGCACTGGCAGAAGAGCAGCAAGTTGAAAAACTTCAAAAGATGAAAGTTACTGGTTCGCGTATCTCCACGACGGATATGGAAGGTCCTTCACCAGTTACTGTTATTAATAGTAAAGACATTGAGTCTAAAGGCTTTAACAGCGCGCAAGACGTATTGAACAGTTTGACCCAAAACACAGGTGGTGTAATGGCTCAAACAGACTCTTTCTCGTTTACACCAGCAGCGCAGTCAGTCAACTTACGTGGCCTTGGCGCGTCACGCACATTGATTCTTATTGATGGCCGTCGTCTTCCTCAATACCCGCTAGCACAAGATGGTACATCTAACTTCCAAGATATCGGCCAAATCCCTGTCGCCGCTATTGAGCGTGTTGAAGTAATGACCGACTCAGGTTCTGCTATCTACGGCTCCGACGCAATCGGTGGTGTCGTAAACTTCATTTTAAAGAAAGACTTTGATGGCGTTTCTGTAAAAGTACGCGCGGGTGACGCGACGGATGGTGGTTACCAAAATGGTCGTTTAGACGTTGTAGCTGGCAAAAACTTTGACGACAAACGTATTCTCTTCGTTGGCCAATTTGCGGGCAACGAAATGCTAAAGCAATCTGACCGAGATGATTGGGCTGGCGATGACGGTTCTAGCCGTTCTCAGCTAAGTGGCTACTCTAGCTACGGTGCAAACTTTGAAGGCGCCAACGGAACACTTCTAACACCAGCTGATGCTGGTTCTTCATGTAAAGAAGTCGTTGGTGATGCCGCGATTGAACGAGCGGATGGAAAGTGTGGTGTTAACCGCTCTGCATACCGAACATTAAAACCAGAAAACAAACAAGTAGACCTACTTTTACGTGGTGAAATGGACATTAACGACAATGTCACTGCCATGGCAGAAGCCCGTTTTGGCTACAAGTCTACAGAATCTGAATTCGAACCTAACCCTTACAGCGTTGAAGTTGATGCCACTCACTTCCGCGGCGAAGGCGAATACACTCGCCGTATGGTCGAATTTGGACCACGCGAAAGTAACACTGAAGCCGATTCTTTTGGCTTAACCTTAGGCTTGAACGGCCTGCTTGCTGATACGTATGATTGGGACCTATCCGCTGGTTACTCTGAGCAAAGCGTTGAAACAAGCAACCCAGCAATCTTCCTAACTCTCGACCAAGCTGTACAAAATGGTGATGTCGATCTTCTAGGGCCTATCTCTCAAGACGTTGTAGACAAATACAGCGGCACTTCAAGCAAAGAAGCCTACTCAAAGCTTTACTCTGTTAACGGCTCACTGGCTGGTGATTTGGTTGAACTTCCTGCAGGTATGTCTGGCTTTGCTGTTTATGGTGAATGGAACCGTACTGACTACAATGAGACGATTGATGCTACAACAGCAGCTGGTGGTTTCTCTGGTCTAGGTGGAACATCAGGCGGCGGTGACCGCGATCAGATTGGTCTTGGTGTTGAAGCTCTTATTCCTATCATTGAAGATTTAGAAATGACTGTCGCTGGTCGTTACGACCACTACTTCGACGACTCGGCAACTGGCGGCGCATTCACTCCTAAAGTAGCCCTAGCATACCGTCCTACTGACACCCTATTGCTACGTGGTAGCTACGGTCTAGGCTTCCGAGCTCCAGACTTGAAGCGACTATTTGGTGATCAAACTCGAGGCTTTGGTTCTGGTTTTGACCCTGTGCTTTGTGCCAACGCTGGTGGTAGCGGCCCACAAGATAAAGACAAGTACCCAGAGTGTGATACTCAGTACTTCGATACGCTTAATGGCCCTAACTCTGAGCTGAAAGAAGAAACAAGTACAAACATTAACTTGGGCCTAGCGTGGGAGCCTGTGGATGATCTTGGTGTAACTGTTGACTGGTACCACATCAAGATGGAAGACGTCGTAACAGCACCAACTTACCAAGACGTAATTAACGATCCAGGTAAATACCCAGGTACTGAAGTCGTTCGTAACCCAGATGGCACCATCAAGTCGGTATCCTATGGTCCAGTGAACCAGTCGTATGAAGAGCGTTCTGGTATTGACCTAGCGATCAAATACGCATACGACACTAATGAGTTCGGTTCATTTAACACGCGTGTTGCTGTAACGAAGATCTTGATTGCTGAATATCAAGAAAACGACAGCGAGCCTGTAACGGATGAAAGAGATTTCATGCCTGAATACACCGCAACGTTAAATCTTGGCTGGGCATATGAAGATGTCGCTATCAACCTATTTGGTAAATACCGCGACCGTATGTGTTCAAGCTACGCAAACCGTTACTACTTTGATGACTGTGATTCTGCTAAAAAAGCGGGTTACAAAGCAGAAATCGCTAGTATGACAACGTGGAACCTAACGGCTTCTTACCAATTCAACGAGAGTGGTCGTGTAACTCTTGGTGCTATCAACATGTTTGACAAAGTACCGCCTGCAGATCCTCTAAGCGATACCTCTCCATTCTATGCAACTGGGTATGACGATCCAATCGGACGTCAGCTATACGTCGAGGCATCATACGACTTCTAAAAAATATTTGGCGCGGGTTTTCCGCGCCCTTTTCGACTGACTAAAACACTGACAAGGATGCAACCATGAAATTCAAGGAATTTGGTCTCAGTGCCATAGCTGCAGCATTGCTTACTATCAGTAGTAGCTCTATAGCGGCCAACTCTGGTGCTGTCGTTTCCACACAAGCAAAAGCAAATCAATCTTCAGAAGCTTCGCAACAAAAAATCGACAATTATGCCGAAAGTACTGAAGGCATGTTGGCAGAATACAAAGGCTTACTACGTCAAATCGACAGCATGAAAGTCTACAACGAGCAAATTAACCGTATGGTTCAATCACAGCAAGGTGAATTGGACTCATTAAATAACCAAATTGCTCAGATCGATCAAACGGCAACAGAAGTAGTGCCACTAACACTTAAAATGATCGATGCACTCGATGAGTTTGTGACTCTCGATCTACCTTTCCAGAAAAAAGAACGTAATAAACGTGTCCAAGAACTGCGTCGTCTCATGGATCGCGCCGACGTAACGACTTCTGAGAAATTCCGTAAAGTGATGGAAGCCTACCAAATTGAAGAAGGCTTCTCTCGCTCAATTGAATCTTACAAAGCTAGCCTAGATAGAAATGGGGAAACCGTGACTTACGACTTCCTACGTATTGGTCGCACGGCGCTTTTATTCCAATCTCCAGACGGTGGTGAGACAGGTATGTGGAACCAACAAACACGTCAATGGGAAACATTACCGGAAAGCTACCGCATAGCGGTACAGCAAGGCCTTCGTATCGCGAAGAAGCAAGCGCCACCAGCGCTAATCAAATTGCCTGTATATGCTGGGGAGGAATAAGAGATGAAAGGATTCAAAACTCTAGCCGCTGGTCTACTAGCGAGCTTATTTATGGCTTCAGGCGTACAAGCAGAAACGCCTAAAAACCTATCTGAACTACTCAAAAACGTAAAATCAGAAAGCATCGTTGAGTCAAAAGAGAACAAAGCCCGTGAAGCTGAGTTCAAGAACAACCGAGATAAGCAAGCAGCATTATTGCAACAGGCTCGTGAAGAGCTAGCTTCACAGCAAGCACTGGGCGATCAACTTAAAGCGACATTTGATGAAAACGATAAGCAGCTGACTGAACTAACAGAAACCTTACGTGTTCGCTCTGGTACTTTGGGCGAAATGTTTGGTGTGGTCCGCCAATATGCGGGCGAGTTTAAAGGCTTATTTGCAGCCTCTCAAAACGCAGTTCAGTTCCCAGAGCGTGACGCTCTACTAACGAAACTGGCTGAAAGTAAAGAACTGCCATCAACACAAGAGCTAGAAGCATTCTGGCATACCATTCTTCAACAAGTGGTTGCCTCAGGCGAGACAGCAACAACCCAAGCAACGGTTGTTTATGGCGAAGGTAAAGAAGCGGTTCGCGATGTTACTCTTGTCGGTGAATTTAACGCGATTGCCGATGGTAAGTACGTTACTTATGTACCTCAAACAGGTAAGTTCGAAGAACTCTCTCGACAGCCTCGCACCAATATTACACGTCATGTTGCGGGCTTTGAGTCAGCGTCAAACAGCTATGAGCCACTGTTTATTGACCCATCCCGTGGTGTAATTCTGTCTCTACTTGTACAAAGCCCTACCGTTCAAGAACGTATTGATCAAGGTGGCATTGTAGGTTACGTCATCCTTGGTATGGGTGCAGTTGGCGCTATCATTGCTCTAGTTTGCTTCCTACGCCTTCAAGTGATTGGCGGTAAAATGCGTAAGCAAGCGAAATCAGAAACCGTGATTCCTGGTAACCCTCTGGGTGAAGTTATCCAGGCTTACCAAGAGCACAAAGGTGACAACCTTGAAGATCTTGAAGCGAAACTGGACGAAATCATCCTACGTAACGCACCGAGCATTGAACGCTTTATCAGCTCAATCAAACTGTTCGCTTCTGTAGCACCACTTCTAGGTCTACTGGGTACGGTTATGGGTATGATCGGTACGTTCCAAGCAATCACATTATTTGGTACAGGTGATCCTAAGCTAATGGCTGGCGGTATCTCTGAAGCACTTGTTACTACGATGCTTGGTCTGGTTGTCGCAATTCCTCTACTGTTCCTGTACACCATCGTACACAGTAAAGGTCGTCGTTTGGTTCAAACTCTTGAAGAACAGAGTGCAGGCTTCATCGCTCGCTATCAGGAAAAACTACATAAAGCCGAAAGCTAAGGAGGCGTTATGTGGTGGTTAGTTGGAGAACTTGAATCAATTAGGCGCTTCTTGGGAATGGGTGGCGATGTACTCGTCGCCATCTTCATCCTCAGCTTTATGCTTTGGGCAGTATTGTTAGAACGTTGGTTCTATTTTGCTGCCGTCGCTCCAAAAGCCATGAAAAAAGCCGTTGGCTCATGGCAGGGGCGATCAGAGCACCAGAGCTGGAACGCTAAGATGATCCGACAAGAAATTGTTTCTCGTCAGGACATTGAGAATAAAAAGGGCCTGCCAATCGTGAAAGTATTGATTGCGCTTTGTCCCTTACTGGGTTTGCTCGGCACCGTTGTTGGCATGATCCAAGTATTCGACATCTTAGCGGTAACAGGAACAGGAAGCCCTCGAGCAATGGCCTCGGGGATCTCAAAGGCAACAATCCCAACTTTAGCCGGGATGGTGGCTTCTCTATCAGGACTGTTCTTTAGTTCACGTCTTGATCATTTAGCCAAAGTCACAACGCAAAAGCTGGAAGATAAGCTAAAGCATATTGCCTGAGTAAATGGAATTAGAGGTATAGGTCATGAAAAGACGCTATAGCAGTGATAGCAGTGATGAAACCGCTATCGATATGACACCGATGCTCGACATCGTATTCATCATGTTGATCTTCTTTATCGTAACAACATCGTTCGTAAAAGAAGCTGGTCTAGAAGTAAACCGCCCGACGGCAAGCTCTGCGCAAACCGTGAAAAAAGGTAACATCATGGTCGCAGTTGGTGCGGCGGGTGATGTTTGGGTTGATAAACGCCGCATCGAAGTGGACGCGGTTCGCGCGAATATTGAACGTCTTCGTGCAGAAAGCCCTGATGGCGCAGTTGTTATCCAAGCCGACACAGAAGCAAATGCTGGCGTAGTCGTGAAGGTTATGGACCAGATCAAAATGGCAGGTGTAGAAAGCATCTCCATTGCCGCAACCAATAAGGATTAAGCTTATGCGGTATCTGGCCTCAATTGCACTGGCGCTCATTGTCTCCCTCGGGTTGTTCTGGGGGATGGACAAGCTAGTAAACAAAGAGCGCCACGAGTTAGTGTCGAATGATGACCTGCGTATGGTAGAGTTTATTCGCATTAAACCAGACGAAAAAATACAGGAGAAAAAACGCGAACTTCCAAAGCCACCACCGCCTAAGCGTCCGCCGCCGCCGCCAGAAATGAAAGTGACAGCGACAGTAAAACCGGTGATGGAGCAGACCCCAATGGATATGCCAAAGCTTGACCTACCCGTTAATGTTACAGGTGGTTCGGTGCTTGGACATTATAGCCAGGGTGGAGGTGCGCAACTCGCGGGTAGCGGAGGTCCAACACCTCTAGCGACATTCCAACCTCAAATGCCTAGGAAGGCTGCGAAAGCAGGAATAGAAAAAGGGGTCGTCTTATTAGAGTTTACTGTAAACGCACGTGGTGCCGTAGAGGACATCAAAGTTCTTAAAGAGCAACCACGACGCTTAGGCCTCGGTCGAGCGGCAAGAAAAACAGTCTCTAAATGGACATTTAAACCAAAATTGGTTGACGGGAAACCTGTTAGCTCGCGCCTATCGCAAGAAATAGAGTTCTCAACCAATTAAGGAGTCACGATGAAAAGTTTATGGAAAAGCAAAGTGGCTTCTTTAATTCTCTTCGCAGGAGTGGCAATGGCCGCTCCTACGATGGCAAAAGAAGCTCCTCAGTTATCAGATCGGACATTTCGAACCGTTAACAAAGTGCAAGAGTTGATCGCAACTGAAAAATATTCAGCAGCGAAAGAAAAACTAGCAAGCGCTTTAGAAAGCACAAGTTCGAAAAAATACGACCGAGCAGTTTTACTTCAGCAGACTGGCTTTTTGTATTCGCTACAAGACAATTATGTGCAAGCAGCAAAATACTTTGCCGAAGCATTACAGCTCGACGCACTTCCCGTTCCGGTTGCTCAACAAGTTCGCTACAGCTTGGCTCAGCTTTACCTAGCTGAAGAAAAGTATACGTTGTCTGTAAAAACGATGAAGGAATGGTTCAAGGTTGCAGAAACAACCAAAGAGAAGCCTCAAGCTCATGCTTATATCACGTTAGCGAGCGCTTATGTTCAGTTGGAAGATTACAAAAATGCAATCCCGCCAACCAAAAAAGCCATCGCGATGAGCAAGAGCCCAAGTGAGTCTTGGTACTTAATTCTCGTTGCATCTCACTACGAGTTAGGCCAGCTGAAAAGCGTTGCCAGTGTACTCAAAACTCTGACTTCAAAGTACCCTCAGAAAAAGCGTTACTGGATGCAACTTTCTGGTGTCTACATGGAGCTAGGTCAAGAGCGCAACTCTCTAGCCACCCTAGAAATGGTTTACAAAATGGGGAAACTAGAAGGAGAGAAGGAATATTTGCGCTTTGTAAACTTCTTGGCTTATCAAGGTATTCCATATAAAGCAGCCAAAACTCTTGAAAAGGAAATGGCAGCTGGAAACATTGAAAAGACGAAGGAAAACTATGACCGCCTAGCCAGCTTCTGGCAGCAAGCTAAAGAGCTAGATAAATCAATTCTCGCTTATAAAAAGTCATATAACCTCGCTCCTTCTGCTAAAACGCAAATTCAGATTGCTCGCTTAATGATACAAGACAAGCAGTATTCTGAAGCAACTCGTTTTGTAGAAAGCGCGGCATCCAGTGCCTCTAAAGAGCAAAAGGCAGAACTTGAATACATTCGCGGGATGGCCTATTTCGAGCTTAAGCAGCCACAAAAGGCCTTGCAGGCGATGAAAGGCGCTGCTCAATCGCCAAAATTCAGGTCAACCGTTAGCCCTTGGATAAATTTCCTAGAGTCTCAAGGATAATTCGAAGATTAAGTGTGAGTCAGTCGCACGCCTGGGGAAGTGAAAGCTTCCCCTTTTTTCCGTTTTATCTTTATTAACCCCTATTTTTAACCAGAGTCACTCACGCAAGCCAAATCGGGACTCTAAACCTAAAATCAGCACACTAAACGGTTGTAGAAATGGTTTTAATAACAGAGTGCGCGGATGGTAAGTCTTGTACCATGCTCCTTCTTCGCTGTTTAGGAACACTCTGGCGTAAGTAACTATTTCATCTGGGACAATCACAGACAGAAAGATCAACTGGTAACAAAATAGAGATCATGATACTCTTCGCCTCCATTTTTCTGGCGGGATTATCACCAATATCCACCCCTTTGGTGGTTGATTTCTCAATGCCAGTGCTATCGTTATAAGAATGTCGAACTTTCCTTCGGCACTCAATCAATCCAATCAAAAGTGGAACAGTACAATGGGCAAAGGTACTCTCTATATCGTATCTGCACCTAGCGGCGCAGGTAAATCTAGCTTGATCTCAGCGATGTTGGAACGCAACCCAACCTACGCAATGAAAGTGTCTGTGTCTCACACCACGCGCAACATGCGACCTGGTGAAGAAAATGGTGTCCACTACCATTTTGTAGCGAAAGATGAGTTTGAAGCCCTGATCGCTAAAGGTGACTTCCTAGAATACGCAGAAGTGTTTGGTAATTATTACGGCACATCTCGTGTATGGATTGAAGAAACACTAAATAAAGGTATCGACGTTTTTCTAGATATCGACTGGCAAGGCGCACGCCAAATCCGTGAACAAATGCCAGAAGCCAAAAGCATCTTCATCCTGCCACCATCAAACGGTGAGTTAGAGCGTCGCTTGAACACTCGTGGTCAAGATAGCGATGAAGTGATCGCAAAGCGTATGGCTGAAGCCAAGTCGGAAATCTCTCATTACAACGAGTACGACTACGTGATCGTAAACGACGATTTTGATACCGCTTTGATGGATTTTAAAGCTATCTTGCGTGCTGAAAGATTGAAGGAAGAAAAGCAAGCTGCTAAATATAAAGGTATGCTTGACGCGTTGTTAGCAGAGTAACTTCAAAAAAGTCACGCTGTAAAACATAAAGAATTTCCCGTTTTTTGCCCAGTGCGAAAAACACAATAAACTACCTGAGAAAGTCCACAAACGGTGGCTTGTCTAATTGCTAGTAAATAAAGTAGTTAGGTTGTATACTTTCTCGTCATTCTAAAATTTTAGTTAACTATTTGGAGTCCTCATGGCACGCGTAACTGTTCAAGACGCTGTTGAAAAAGTTGGCAACCGTTTCGACCTAGTACTGATTGCGGCTCGCCGCGCTCGTCAAATGCAAACTGGCGGTAAAGATGCACTAGTGCCAGAAGAGAACGATAAGCCAACGGTTATCGCTCTACGCGAAATCGAAGAAGGTTTAATTACTAAAGAAGTTCTAGACGCTCGTGAACGTCAAGAACAGCAAGAGCAAGAAGCGGCAGAGCTAGCGGCAGTAAGCAGCATCGCTCACAACCGTTAATTCTGACTTTAGAATTCAACAACCTCCCGGGCCTATAATTTGTATCTATTCGATAGCCTCAAAGACGTTGCCCAAGAATACCTAACAGAGCCTCAGATTGAGGCTCTGCGTCAATCTTATGTGGTAGCGAGAGATGCCCATGAAGGGCAAACCCGCTCTAGCGGTGAACCATACATCATCCACCCTGTCGCAGTGGCTCGTATCTTGGCCGAAATGCGCCTTGATATCGAAACCCTCCAAGCTGCTTTGCTGCATGACGTCATTGAAGACTGTGATGTAACTAAAGAAGATCTCGAAGAGAAATTCGGCAACACTGTCGCAGAATTGGTTGATGGTGTATCTAAACTGGACAAACTCAAATTCCGCGATAGGAAAGAGGCTCAGGCTGAGAACTTTCGTAAGATGGTTCTGGCCATGGTGCAAGATATCCGCGTCATTCTGATCAAACTGGCTGACCGCACGCACAACATGCGTACGCTTGGCGCGCTTCGACCAGATAAAAAGCGTCGTATTGCTCGTGAAACGTTAGAAATTTACGCGCCCCTCGCTCATCGTCTTGGTATTCACAATATCAAAACCGAACTCGAAGAGTTGGGCTTTGAGGCGCTATATCCCAACCGCTACCGCGTACTGAAAGAAGTGGTTAAAGCCGCACGTGGTAATCGTAAAGAGATGATCCAACGCATTCACAGCGAAATAGAAGGCCGTCTGCAAGATTTTGGCTTGAATGCTCGCGTCGTTGGTCGTGAGAAAAACCTGTTCTCTATCTACAACAAGATGAAAACCAAAGAACAGCGCTTTCACACCATCATGGATATCTATGCGTTCCGAGTCGTTGTTGATACCGCTGATACTTGTTATCGCGTTTTAGGCCAAGTACACAGCTTGTATAAGCCACGTCCTGGTCGCATGAAAGATTACATCGCGGTACCAAAGGCGAACGGCTATCAATCGCTACACACTTCCATGGTTGGCCCACACGGCGTACCTGTTGAAGTTCAGATCCGTACTGAAGATATGGATCAAATGGCGGACAAAGGTGTCGCGGCACACTGGTCTTACAAAGACAAAGGCGACAAGTCTGGTACCACTGCGCAAGTGAAAGCTCAGCGTTGGATGCAAAGCCTGTTAGAGCTACAACAAAGCGCGGGTAACTCATTCGAATTCATTGAAAACGTAAAATCCGATCTTTTCCCAGATGAGATTTACGTCTTCACACCAAAAGGTCGTATCGTTGAACTACCTTTAGGCGCAACGGCTGTCGACTTTGCCTATGCCGTACATACCGATGTAGGCAACTCTTGTGTTGGTGCTCGTGTTGATCGTAACCCTTACCCATTGAGTAAGGCATTGAAAAACGGTCAGACAGTGGAAATTATCAGTGCCCCTGGTGCGCGTCCGAATGCGGCATGGCTGAACTATGTCGTGACTTCTCGTGCCCGCACTAAGATTCGACAAGTACTGAAAACGATGCGTCGTGAAGAGTCGATCACTTTAGGTCGTCGTCTACTTAATCACGCACTTGGCCGTCACTCGATTGATTCAATTTATCCAGAAAATATCCAAGAAGTCTTGAATGATCTTCGCCTAGAAAGCATTGATGATTTATTGGCTGCTATTGGATTGGGTGAGTTGATGAGCATTGTGATCGCACGTCGGCTCCTTGGTGACACCGAAGAGCTCACGACAACAAGCTCAATCCCAACGGACTCGAAGAAGAAGCTTCCGATTCGTGGCGCAGAAGGCTTATTGCTGACGTTTGCAAATTGTTGTCATCCTATCCCAGATGATCACATTATTGCTCACGTATCGCCTGGTCGTGGTTTGGTTGTTCACCGAGAAACATGTCCGAACGTTCGTGGTTATCAGAAAGAGCCAGACCGTTATATGGCTGTCGCTTGGTCTGAAGACTACGATAAAGAGTTCATTGCTGAACTTAAAGTCGACATGCTTAACAACCAAGGTGCTCTTGCAGAACTGACCAACGTGATCTCGAAAACAGGATCAAACATTCATGGCCTTTCAACGGAAGAACGTGATGGTCGTCTATACACTGTGACTGTGCTGTTGACGACGAAAGATCGTGTCCACCTTGCTGGTATCATGCGTAAGATTAAGGCAATGCCTCAAGCAACCCGAGTCAGACGCAGAAAGAACTAACCTCTATCGCCACCTACTCTGTTAGGTGGCGATTTTTTATACCTCAATAAATATGAACCTAGAACGTTACAACCGTATTCACCAAGTCCTAAAAACTCGCCAAACTGATCTGACACTTTGTCTCGAAGAAGTACATAAGCCAAACAACGTCTCTGCTGTGATCCGCACCGCTGACGCGACAGGCTTACACAAAGTTCACGCAATTTGGCCAGACAAAATGCGTACGCTGAGCCATACCTCAGCTGGCGCGCGTAACTGGGTTGAAGTGGATACTCACGATTCGATTGAAACTGCGATTACCGAACTCAAAGCGCAAGGTATGCAGGTTTTGGTGACCAATCTTTCGGACACCGCCGTCGATTTTCGCGAGATCGACTACACCAGACCAACGGCAATCATTTTAGGCAGTGAAAAAGTTGGCGCTTCGGAGCAAGCCAAACAGCTTGCCGATCAAGACATTATTATCCCGATGGTGGGCATGGTGCAGTCACTAAACGTATCGGTTGCCAGTGCCGTAATTTTGTATGAAGCGCAACGTCAACGTGAAGCCGCAGGCATGTACGACCGAGAAGAAAGCGCTCTGCCTAAAGAGACAATCAACCGTATTCTCTTTGAACGTGGTCACCCAGTGCTGGCAAAAGTCGCGAAACGAAAAGGGCTCGTTTACCCACCACTCGATGAAGAAGGTCAAATCATCGCCGATGACGCGTGGTGGCAAGAGATGCAAAGCAAGTAACAGACTTTCGTCATCCTGAACGGCGGCGAAGGAGCGTGGTTCAGGATCTAATTCTCAAATATACAGATGCTGATAGTGTTAACTTCAGCGACATACTTGTTGAAAATAGAATCCTGATGTCGCTAAAGCTCCTCGGAATGATAGGTTATCAGTCAAATCATGACACTAACTAAAGCATGACTATTTTTTCCTGTACAAAAACACAGCTCCATGGTTAACATACTGCTATGTTAACCATTTTCTTGAGCCCTCTATGTCCGCCCAAATGTTATCTGCCGTCCCATTAACCTCCCTTTCTGGAGTTGGCGCGAAAGTCGCAGAAAAACTCGCCAAAGTTGGCTTACATAGCGTTCAAGATTTGCTGTTTCACCTTCCGTTACGCTACGAAGATCGTACTCGTATTTACCCTATTGCCAAACTGCATGCTGGCCTTTGGGCGGCAGTGCAAGGTAAGGTCATGGCAGTCGACACCATCTTCGGTAAGCGCAAAATGCTAACGGTAAAAATCAGCGACGGTAATGGCACTATCACGCTGCGCTTTTTCAACTTTACCGCAGCCATGAAGAACAATTTCACGCAAGGTAAGTTAGTACATGCTTACGGTGAAATTAAGCGCGGTGGCATGGGTTTGGAAATTGTTCATCCTGACTACAAGTTTTACGTCAGCGAGCAAAAGCCCGATGTAGAACAGAGCTTAACCCCTGTTTATCCCACCACCGATGGATTGCGTCAAATCACATTGCGCAACCTTACCGAACAAGCTTTAGCCCTGCTTGATAAAACCGCAGTGCAGGAATTACTTCCAGCGGGGTTGTATGACCATCAAATCACGATGTCGCAAGCACTGCACACCATTCATCGCCCACCACCAACCATTAATTTAGATGAGTTTGACGAAGGCAAACATCCTGCCCAAATCCGCTTGATCATGGAAGAATTGCTCGCACAAAACTTATCGATGCTGGCGGTGCGTAGCAAAGGTCAGAAGGATTCAGCGCTACCTCTCGGTCCTTGTAATAAACTAAAAACGCAGCTTTTAGCCCAACTGCCTTTCTCTCCTACAAACGCTCAAACCCGAGTCGTACAAGAGATTGAAGCCGATCTAGAAAAACCGCACCCAATGATGCGATTAGTGCAAGGCGATGTTGGTTCGGGGAAAACATTGGTTGCCGCCTTGGCCGCTGTTAGAGCCATTGAGCATGGCCATCAGGTGGCACTCATGGCGCCAACCGAACTATTGGCCGAGCAACACGCTATCAACTTCGCAAACTGGTTTGAAACCATGGGCATTCAAGTCGGTTGGTTAGCGGGCAAACTCAAAGGTAAGGCAAAGGAAGCCGAGCTGGCTCGTATTGCCAGTGGTGAAGCGCAAATGGTAGTGGGTACTCACGCGCTATTCCAAGAGCACGTTGAATTTCATCACCTTGCTTTGGTCATCATTGATGAACAGCACCGCTTCGGTGTCCATCAGCGATTAGAATTGCGTGAAAAAGGCGCAAAACAAGGCGCCTATCCACATCAGCTCATCATGACAGCAACGCCGATTCCGCGAACGTTAGCCATGACTGCTTATGCTGACTTAGAAACGTCGGTGATTGACGAGCTACCACCGGGTCGAACGCCGATTCAAACCGTTGCCATTCCAGATACAAAACGTGACGACATCGTCGAGCGTGTCCGAAATGCCTGCTTAAACGAAGGCAAGCAGGCATATTGGGTGTGTACCCTGATTGATGAGTCGGAAGTATTAGAAGCGCAAGCCGCGGCAGATACCGCAGAAGAGCTTCAACGTAAACTGCCGGACGTAAAAATTGGTCTAGTGCACGGACGAATGAAGCCGGCAGAGAAACAAGCGGTGATGCAAGATTTCAAAGACAATAAACTGCATTTGCTGGTCGCAACGACAGTGATTGAAGTTGGTGTGGATGTGCCAAACTCTAGCTTGATGATCATAGAAAACCCTGAACGTCTTGGTTTGGCACAATTACACCAGTTAAGAGGTCGCGTGGGCCGAGGTTCCGTTGCTAGCCATTGTGTGCTGCTGTACCACTCTCCGCTGTCAAAAACCGCGCAAAAACGTCTCGGAGTACTACGTGAAAGTAACGATGGCTTCGTCATTGCGCAGAAAGACCTAGAAATTCGTGGCCCTGGAGAACTATTGGGTACAAAGCAGACAGGTCTTGCTGATTTCAAAATCGCAGACTTAGTTCGAGATCAACGCCTGATTCCCGAAGTTCAGCGTATTGCGCGTCATATTCATGACAATTACCCGACTAACGCAACAGCGATTATCGATCGCTGGTTGGGTGAGCGGGATATTTACTCCAAAGCGTAATGATTGAAAGCGAGCCAAATGGCTCGTTTTTTAATACGCCAAAAACAAAGCAAACGTTTGCTTTTTGAGTAAATCTCTCTATAATCGCGCACAAATTTTTAAGTGTGTTAGATCACACTCCACCAACCTGAGTTGACTCTGATTAACAGCAATCACAGGTAACGACGTCAACTCCACCCTGCTCTCCCATTCAGCGAGAACTAGGGAAATATTGCGACTAGCGAGACAAACAATGACAACTTCAAACCGATCTTCGGAACTGGTCTATCAACTCAACGATCGACCACCTTTGCCTCAAACCATTTTTGCCGCACTTCAGCACTTATTGGCGATGTTCGTCGCGGTTATCACTCCGTCACTGATCATCTGTCAGTCTTTGGGTGTACCTGCAGACCAAACGAACACCATCATCAGCATGTCTTTATTTGCGTCAGGCGTGTCTTCGTTTATTCAAATTCGCACCGTTGGCCCAATTGGCTCTGGTTTGCTCTCTGTTCAAGGCACCAGCTTTAACTTTTTAGGTCCTATTATTGGTGCAGGCCTATCGCTGAAAGCCGGTGGAGCAGACATCAGCACCATGATGGCTGCCATTTTTGGTACGATTTTAGTCGCATCATTTGCAGAAATTTTCCTATCTCGCGTATTGGAGCATGCCCGCCGAATCATCACTCCGCTCGTTTCAGGCATCGTCGTCACTCTTATCGGTCTCACACTGATTCAAGTCGGCTTAGTATCAATGGGCGGTGGCTACGCAGCATTAAATGAAGGAACCTTCGGCAGCTTAGACAAACTTGCTCTGGCTGGAACGGTACTTGGATTAATTGTGATTTTAAACCGCTCGAAAAACCCATACATCCGTGTGGCTTCAATCGTGATTGCGATGCTAGTGGGCTACATCATGGCGTATTTTATGGGGATGGTAGATACTTCTCAGCTAGGCGCAACCGAGATCGTAGCACTGCCCGTACCAATGCAATATGGCTTATCGTTTGACTGGTCTCTGTTCATTCCGCTGGTACTGATTTTCTTTATTACCGCACTAGAGGCCATCGGTGATATTACCGCAACATCTGAAGTGTCTGGTGAGCCAGTAAAAGGCCCAGTGTACATGAAACGCATTAAGGGCGGTGTGTTAGCAGACGGCTTAAACTCCGCAATCGCAGCCGTTTTCAACAGCTTCCCGAACTCAACGTTTAGCCAGAATAACGGCATCATCATGCTAACAGGAGTCGCGAGCCGCTACGTGGGTTACTTTATTTCTGGCATGTTAGTGATTCTTGGCTTGTTTCCTGGCGTCGCTAGCTTTGTTCAGCTGATTCCTGAGCCAGTACTTGGCGGCGCAACGATTGTCATGTTTGGTACGATTGCTGCCGCTGGTGTGCGTATTATCTCTCGTGTTGAGCTCGATCGCCGCGCAATTCTGATCATGGCCTTATCCTTCTCAATGGGACTTGGTATCGCACAAAAACCAGAGATCCTGCAATTTATGCCAGAATTTATTAAGAGTATTTTCTCAACTGGTGTTGCAGCAGGTGGCATCACAGCGATCATTTTAAATCTACTTCTGCCAGAGAAACTGGAAGACGAAGATGAACTTCCTCAGGAAGTGAAAGAGTCTTAAGATTATTGAGAATAAGAAAAGCCCAACCTAATTAGGTTGGGCTTTTTGTTTTAAAGGGTGCGGGCCATCGACTTACTTGGTAGGAAAGCTGATTTGAGCGATTAAACCGCCTTCACTGCGATTACGCATCACCACAGAGCCTGAATGTTGGCTGATTATACGCTTCACAATCGCCAACCCTAGCCCAGTGCCTTCACTACCGCGAGCGGTGTCACCACGCGTAAAGGGTTCAAATAACCTCGCGATTTGAGAATGCTCGATACCCGGTCCGTTGTCCTCTACTGAAATCCACACTAGCTGCTTATCTGCTGTCACACCAGTGCTGATTTTGACCCAGCCATTGCCATAGCGTAGCGCATTCACAACTAAGTTACTGATCGCCCGCTTAATCGCAATCGCGCTTCCTTTGGCTGGCGGCAAGTTAAGATTAAGATCTGTTTCAATTTCAACCTCATAACCACCTTCAGAACTGGCGACGTCACTGGCAATCGTACTGATATCAACCGCTTCAAACGATTCTTGGTTCACCGGTTTGAGGTAATCCATAAACTGACTGATGATCTCATTACATTCTTCCGTATCGCTAATGATCCCCTCCGCAAGATAGCTGTCCTCAGGAGACATCATTTCTGTCGCTAGGCGAATACGCGTCAGAGGTGTTCGTAAGTCATGGCTAATCCCTGCCATTAATAAGGCTCGGTCTTCTTCTAGCTCTTGAATACCTTTCGACATTTGATTAAAGGCTCGAGTTACAGAGCGAATCTCCGATGCGCCTTTCTCTGCTAAGGGGGGCGGGATCTCACCTCGACCGACGTCTTTCGCGGCTCTCTCTAAAGCCAAAAGTGGACGGTTTTGCAAACGAATAAACAACCAACCACCTGCAATGATCAGCAGCGCCATAATCAAGCTGTTACGAAACAGCGGGGCAAAATCTTCTTCTTGCAGCTCAGATAACGGAATACGAATGATGGAGTTCGGCAACTTTTCGATGTGCATCCACAAAATGTAACTTTCATCGCCAAGCAATAAGCGCACTTCTGTGGGCGAACCCAGCTCTTGGCTCATTTCTTCAGACATCAAATCAATCGACATTGCGTGATGAAATTCAATCGCCTTATCGCTATCGAGACTATGAACCGTCACCCCTAATCTTTCTAACAATTGACGCCTTAACGGTGCATCAGACTTTAAAGGTCCTTCATCATCAAGCACCAAATTGAGCTCATGGGCGAGAATTTTATTGAACTGCTGCAAACTCGGCATCAACGCGTAGTTAAAAACGGCGTAGTAAGAGAAAACTTGGCTCGCGAGAAGCAAAGAGATGAACAGCAGAATAGATTGTGTCAGTGAACTTCGGATGCGCATGGAACGTTCCTAGTGGTCCTAATCGCGAAATTTCAGCCTTCAAAGGGAAGGTAATGAAGGCTGAAGTTGCTATAGCCAAGTGCTGGCTATGGAGTGAAGAGATTACACCTCTTTGCCGTCTGGGACGAAAACATAACCTAGGCCCCATACGGTTTGAATGTAGCGCGGCTTGCTCGGATCGTCTTCTAACATGCGACGTAAACGTGAGATTTGTACGTCAATAGAACGTTCCATTGCAGAATATTCACGGCCACGCGCCATGTTCATCAATTTGTCTCGTGACATTGGCTCACGTGCATTCATCACGAGCGCCTTTAGAACAGCAAACTCTCCAGAGGTGAGTGGCATTGCCTCGTCACCGCGGAACATCTCGCGAGTGCCTAGATTGAGTCGGAACTCCCCGAACTCCACCACTTTTTCTTCCGTGCTTGGTGCACCCGGCAACTCTACGGTTTGGCGGCGTAATACGGCCTTGATGCGAGCCAATAATTCGCGTGGGTTAAACGGTTTTGGCAAATAATCATCCGCCCCTACCTCAAGACCTACGATGCGGTCCACTTCATCACCTTTCGCGGTGAGCATTAAGATTGGCAACATATTGTTCGCGTGGCGTAGACGACGACAAATTGACAAACCGTCTTCACCTGGCAACATTAGGTCTAGCACCATTAAGTGAAAGTTTTCGCGCGTTAGTAGGCGATCCATCTGTTCGCCATTGGCGACACTTCGTACCTGAAAACCTTGCTCAGAAAGGTAACGCTCCAATAGAGCACGTAAACGAGCATCGTCATCAACCACTAAAATTTTATGATTTTCTTGCATTGAAACATCCTTTCAGAAGCGTCTATTGTCGAAAATGTATCACTGTTTTTCCTAACGTGCTCAAGCAAATTGTTACTCTTTTTATCTTAAGCGCTTTATTCTCTCTCTAGCAGATATTTTCAGCACCTACTATTGACCATAATTCCATTCCAGTTCACGTTTGGCCTCAAGCAGCTCTTGCTGTGCCTCAGCCAGCTTGTGACGTTTTTTCTCAATTTTGTCTGCTTTCCCTGAATGCTGAGCTTCGACTAATTCTTCCTCTCGCTCCTCAACTTCTTTAGTCTTTTCTTCCACTTCTGCTTGCAGCTCTTGGCGCAGCTCACCTTCCGAGCATTCATTCTGGATAGCGGAAAGTGCTTGCTCCAAGCCTTTAATGCGATGCTCATTACCTTGCGCTTTTGCATACTCGAGCTGCTGCTCTACCGCTAACTCTTTAGCGTCACAGCCTTTCACTTCATCTTGAGCAAAAACTGAAAGTGAGAAACCTATTGTTAGTGCAGCACTACACATGACTGCTTTGTTCATTTTACTTCTCCGAGAAAGGCACCATGCCTTTATACCAAATATTCTGACGTTGAGACCCAAGTCACTCCTAGTGAACTTCATGAGACTTGAATCGGTGATAAAGCCTCAGTCTTCCGAGGCCGGTTGAATATATTCAATTGAGTTGATGAACCACTCTTTTTCACCTTCTGGGGTGCGTACCGTGAACTCTTCATCCACTTGTTTTTTCAACATCGCTCGCGCCATAGGTGAATCGATAGAGATGTAGTCTTTCGCATCGCCATAAATCTCTTCAGGCCCGACAATACGAAACTTTTTCACTTCTCCTGCCTCATTTTCTATTTCCACCCATGCACCAAAAAAGACTTTGCCTTCTTGTTGCGGAGAATAGTCAACGATCGTGACTTCTGGCAGGAATTTACGAAGGAAGCGGACACGACGGTCGATCTGACGGAGTAAACGTTTATTGAAGGTGTAATCCGCATTTTCTGAGCGATCGCCCAGGCTCGCCGCCCAAGTGACGATCTTGGTGATTTCCGGGCGCTTTTCATTCCAAAGGTAATCATGCTCTTGTTTGAGTTTGTTGTAACCTTCTCGTGTAATCAGCTTAGTTTTCAAATTAACTCCTATCTCAACTAAAAAATGCTGCTCTTTGGCAGCATTAAGGAGATGATATACCCAAAGATCCAATGTTTTTCAGGCTTTGGGTATCAAGGTGATAAGGCGGCCAGAGTGTTACTTTTCGTAATCCGGTTTTTGCGTCACGATGTAATTCGTATCACTCGAAACAACCGCGCCATGTTTTAGGAAGTTTTTACCTAAAATCATGCTGTAATGGAAGCGACCTCGGTCCTGTAAGTTGACTCGGATCTTCTTCTCTAATTCGCCAAGCTTAACATGCATTTCAACCACAGGGCGTACGTTCGCTTTCTCGCCTTTCTTCGCTTTAATACGCATGACGTCAACAACAGGCTTAGTAAACGCCTGTTTCATGCCAAGATCGTTCTCATAGGTAAAGCTCACCATGTCTTTGCCGTCTTTCTTAAACTGCTTGATGTTCTTAGCATTGATTGAGCTTACATCTGCACCCGTGTCTAACTTCACAGGGAAAGACATCCCCTCAACTTCCGCCACTTCGATATGGCCAGCTTTGAAAAGTGGCCTTGCATCTAGTAGATGGTCTGCGCGAGTGTTCAGCAACACACCACCCTTGGCTATGTCATGACCAAAGACGAAAAAGGGTTGAGTGTCACCCTCATCAAGCACATCGAGCGCAAACTTCATTGATGTGTCTCTCCTACCGAGAAGAAAGTCTCCTTCAACAACAGGGCGAACCGCGCTGCCAACCTTGAGCTTTTTCAACACTGGTTTGGTGATTTTTTCTTCTTTCCCATCATCGTTCATTAAATAAAACGTGACGGACTCATCCTTACCTTTTTCTGTTACTTCAAACCCATTTACACGCAGTAATGGCGTTTTCACAGTAAAAGTGGGGTAAGCAGGGACGGTATAACCATCAATGGTGACCTGTTCTTCTGGTGAAACGACAAGAGGTTTTGATTTGAGTGCGCTTTTGAACGTTTTTTCTACGCCACCCAATAGATTTTCTCTGTCCGTATCAATAACAAAGTGCTGACTCGCAACGTCCCGACCTAAGCGAATTTGCGAACTGAACTTACTGCGATCACGCAGATACACCAACCAACGTTGAGTTTCATTTTCGCCGACTTTGACGGGTAAATAGACTAAAGGACGCTCGCTTTTGGTCGTTTTCAACATTCGTACCAAGGGTAATGTCATTGGATGACGCTTGCCATTCTCGCCCTCTAACATAAAAGAGACTTCGTTATGCTTTTTGTCTACCTTGATGTCCAGTGCATGGACGTTGGTATAACGGCTAGAAGTTGAGATGCTGATCTTATATGGCACACCTTCGACTTCAACCGTCTCTTTTTTGCCAATCATTTTTGCGCTTGGCTGTTCTTGAAGGTAATCGTAACCAGCGAAGACCCATGCGTTATCATCGAGATAGGTTTTACCAATCAAGATAGGAGAAGAGAACTGCGTACGCTTGGTCAGGTTCACTTCCGTATCAACGGTGTGACCAGCGATTGTCATCGGCATTTTTATTGTCGGGCGTAGGATGGGCTTTTTGCTTGTTCGACTGCGAATCGCGCTCACTCTTTCCAGATCATCGGTAATCTGTATTTCCTTCCCTGTATAAGGGTGAGGAACCGTAAAACTAACCTTTACTTGATATGGCTTAAAGCTGTCGGCGTCCCACTTTGCCTTCGTACCACCTAAGTCATCGACAATCGCCCAAAGTAATTCGTTATCTTTCAAATCTTGGTAATCTGGGTGTGAGCTACTGACATGGATATTCTCCGCATGCATCGATGTCGTATCTGCACCAGTATCAATCTTGCCAATAAATGGCACCGCTTTTAGTTCCGGAATATCACTGTAATAGACGCTCTCCACACGCCCTAGTACCAATTTGTTATCGAGTTGATAAACGGGAGCTTGTGTGGTTCCTGAGATAGACTGCGCCCAACTAAGCGGGGCGGCAAGTAAGGCACTCGTAAGCGCTAACGCCAAAGACATTTTTTTCATCATGATTATCCGTATAAGCCGAGGTACATTTAGTGATATCAACAACCGTGGAATTAGGTTAGTCGATAATTGCGGATATAAGTTCTCAATTTAATTACAGTTTTGACATAAATCTGACTGATGTCCACCAGCGCCCGGTAAATTTTTGCCTCGTTAATTTAAAACATTGCAAATTCTTCGAACGACCCCAATGTTCTATACAACCAAAACCGAATTAAAAGAGAAAACACGGATGAGCCAAGCTATCTGTCGCATGATTGCTCAAGAACTGAATGTTCGCCCAGAGCAAGTCAACGCCGCTGTCACCCTAATTGATGATGGCAACACTGTCCCTTTTATTGCACGTTACCGCAAAGAGGTGACGGGGGGCCTTGATGATACCCAGCTTCGTACTTTGGACAGCCGTCTGTCTTACCTTCGTGAAATGGATGATCGCCGTCAAACCATCCTCAAATCAATCCAAGAGCAAGGCAAACTGACGCCAGAGCTAGAACAAGAGATCGCGCAGGCAGACAGCAAAACTCGTCTTGAAGACTTATACCTACCTTACAAACCCAAGCGTCGTACGAAAGGTCAGATCGCGATTGAGGCTGGTCTTGAGCCGCTCGCAGATCAGCTTTGGAATCACCCACAAACCGAGCCAGAAAGCGAAGCAAGCAAATACCTTGATGCAGACAAAGGCATCGCAGACACCAAAGCTGCATTGGATGGCGCTCGCGCGATCATCATGGAGCGCATCGCAGAAGACGCAAACTTACTGGAAAAAATTCGCAACCACTTAAATCGCAATGCGGAACTGGTCTCACGAGTCGTTGAAGGCAAAGAGCAAGAAGGCGAGAAGTTTAAAGATTACTTCAACCACAACGAGCCCCTAAGCAAAGTGCCATCGCACCGAGCACTGGCGATGTTGCGTGGCCGTAACGAAGGCTTCCTGACATTGGCGATGAACGCTGATCCAGAACAGGAAGAAGGCGCTCGTCAGTCTTACTGCGAAACGATTATCGCCGACCATTATGGCGTAACGCTAAGCAGCGCACCTGCGGATACCTGGCGTAAGCAAGTGATCAGCTGGGCATGGCGCATCAAAGTATCGATGCACATGGAAACCGAGCTAATGGGCGCAATGAAAGAGCGCGCTGAAATCGAAGCGATTGAAGTATTCGCCACTAACCTAAAAGACTTGTTGATGGCAGCACCGGCTGGCCCTCGTGCAACACTTGGTCTCGATCCGGGTCTGCGTACAGGTTCAAAAATCGCGGTTGTCGACTCAACAGGTAAAGTGCTTGCAACCGAAACCATCTACCCTCACCCACCACAAAAACAATACGACAAGTCAGCACAAATCGTTGAGCAGTTGGTGCGTAAGTACAACGTGGATTTGATTGCGATTGGTAACGGTACGGCTTCACGTGAAACCGACAGCTTTGTCGCAGACGTCATCAAACGTGGCAACCTGAAAGTTCAGAAGATCATAGTAAGTGAAGCGGGGGCTTCGGTTTACTCAGCGTCTGAGCTTGCAGCAAAAGAGTTCCCGAATATGGACGTATCACTGCGTGGTGCAGTGTCGATTGCACGTCGTTTGCAAGATCCATTGGCTGAACTCGTGAAAATTGATCCGAAATCTATTGGTGTGGGTCAATACCAGCACGATGTAAGCCAATCTATGTTGGCAAAACGCCTAGATGCGATTGTGGAAGACTGTGTAAACGCGGTTGGTGTTGATGTGAACACTGCTTCTGCGGCGCTACTGACGCGCGTAGCAGGCTTATCAAGCACCATCGCGCAGAACATTGTCGACTTCCGCGATGAGAACGGCCGCTTCGAAGCACGTACAACCTTGAAGAAAGTACCTCGTTTAGGTCCTAAGGCGTTCGAGCAGTGTGCGGGCTTCCTGCGTATTATGGATGGTAAGAACCCACTTGATGCGTCTGCGGTTCACCCAGAAGCGTACCCAGTGGTCAAAGCGATTTCTGAGAAGAACAACAAAGATATCAAAGCACTGATTGGTGATTCAAGCTTCCTTAAAGGTCTGCATGCGGTCGATTACACCGACGATAACTTCGGCGTTCCAACCATTACAGACATCATCAAAGAGTTAGACAAGCCGGGTCGTGACCCACGTCCAGAATTCAAAACGGCGACGTTTGCAGAAGGTGTAAACTCGGTATCTGACTTGGAACCGGGCATGATTCTAGAAGGTGTGGTATCGAACGTAGCCAACTTCGGTGCCTTCGTTGATATCGGCGTTCACCAAGATGGTCTCGTACACATCTCTGCACTGACAGATCGTTATGTGTCTGACCCACGTGAAGTGGTGAAAGCGGGCGACATCGTCAAAGTGAAAGTGATGGAAGTTGACGTGCAGCGTAAACGTATTGCTCTATCGATGCGTATGAACGACGAACCGGGTCAAGACAACCGTAGCCAACGCTCATCAGCAGCGCCGCGTCGTAATGACCAACCGCAGCGTCGTCAGCCTCGCCGTGATGATTCGTCATCGAACAGCGCGATGGGCGGTGCATTTGCTGCAGCGTTTGCTAAAGCGAAAAAGTAATCTTACCTAGGCTTCACCGCTAACGAGCTTTCATAACTAAAAAGAAAACGCTCCAATCAGTCAACCTGCTTGGAGCGTTTTTGTTTGAGTAGGATATTGAGTCGTCATAATACTGCTATCACTTCTGACGGGGTATGGGGAGCGACTGCATGACCATAATGAAACTTGATCACCTTCCTGCGCTTTTCCATTAATCCTTCATTGATCGCAGCATCCAAAATGCGCTTTGGTAAGCGAAAGCGGATCGCGTAGCCTTTCCCCTGGTCTTCACTATACGATTTGAGCGCAAGCAAACTAAAAAGCCGTTCTAGTGTATCTTCCGGCTCTTCTTGATAACGCGTGTCGACTTCCGTTTCCATATCATAATCAGGATGCTCTGAAGGATCCCAAGAAGACTGACGTCGGCGCTTGTCGTCACCTTTTACTTTTCGCTCTGCATTGGTTTTGGCCAATGCGACCGTTGGCGTTACAGGCTCTCGGACTTTATTGTCGCGAGCTGCTTGTTCCGTCTGCACATTCACGGATGGGGCGATCAGTGGCACACTTACGTTGGTCGGTGACACAATCATTGCGAACCCTCCTCAGAGTCGCCCAACTCGTCAATATGGCTTAGCTTTATTGGCTAATAAAACCTCACCAGTCTTTATATCGACCACTTTTTAAACAACTTGAGGTATTTCCGCTCGTACTTGCTCAATCGTGAGCAAACTCTCGGATTTGAACACAAAATTCGTCATGTTCGGTGATAAAAGGCGCATGAGAGGACTGATTAAAAACAAACTGCTGGGTATGAGGCAACTGTTCACTTAAATCGTTAGCTACTTTAATTGGCACCAACCCATCTAAACGGCCATAAAGACGCAACATTGGAACAGAAAGAGACGTCAACGCATCGCGCAGATCCACATCAGCAAGGATGTTTAGCCCAACCAACAGCGATTCAGGGTTTGGCTGAGGGCGCGATAGTACCGCTTGCTTGAGCTGTTTAACGTCTTTACGCGCTGATGGGCTGCCCATCGCTTGCAACGCCATAAAGCGCTCAATGGTCAGTGAGAAATCTTCTAGCAACTGAGAGGTAAACGCACTCAGTACATTCGGTTGAATGCCGCGCCACGGTTTTTCTGCGGCAAATTTAGGTGAGCTGGCAACCGTAATCAACTTAGCCACGCGCTCGGGCATATTTAATGCCACATGCGTCGCCACTAAACCTCCGAGGGACCAACCAAGCCAAATCGCTTTCTCTGGCGCACCTTGCACCACCAAGTTAGCAATATGGTCTAAATCTTCAGCATGAGATTCGGCGCTATGTCCGTACCCCGGAAGGTCAACCACATGAACTCGGAAATAAGGTTGAAGAGACTCGACTGTCTGCTGCCATACCGCACCATTCATGCCCCAACCATGAAGTAACACCAAATCTGGTCCTTGACCAAATGACTGCCAGTGTAATTTCGTGCTCATGCTCTCAATCTCTCCCACTTATTTTATTCCCTACGGCTTCAGCCAAGCGTTAGGCTGAGTAAAATATCACCATGAATAAACGCTATGTTATCTCATCACTGGCAAAACATCATGCACCGCGTATTGAGCAGTCAATGCGGCCTGTGTCGGTTCCCTATTCAAACACCAAGCCACACAAATACTCTGCGCTGGTGCGAGCACTGTTTAAAATACCTAACTCCGGTAAAACGATGTCAACGCTGCGGTTTATCATTACAGAAAGAAGAAATGAGTACGGATAGTATTTGTGGTGAATGTCTTTCAAAGCCACCGCCATGGCAAAGGCTATACACGTTAGGCGATTACGACTTTCCCCTTTCACGGGAAGTACAACGCTTTAAAGATCACGGAGAGTCTTGGCATGTAAAAGCATTAACCGAGCAACTGGCACAGCGCATCACCACGCCAGCTCCAATCATTACCAGTGTGCCATTGCACTGGCAGCGTTACCTGCGCCGGGGTTTTAATCAAAGTGATGTTTTAGCCCGACACCTCGCCAAGCAATTGCAGACTAATTTTGATGCGAAGGTCTTTCGTCGAGTAAGGCTCGCCCAATCACAGCGTGGTAATACCAAAACAAGCCGTGAACAAAACTTAAAAGGCGCGTTTATTCTCAATAAGCGCCCTCACTCTTCCCATGTTGCCATCGTCGATGATGTAGTCACCACAGGCAGTACCGTCCGACAATTATGTCATTTACTACTTGAAGTTGGCGTAGAAAGCATCGATATTTACTGCATCTGCAGAACACCTGCTCCTCGTTCTCTCTAGATCGCTTCGCCATGCCTTAGCATCAAAAAGACTAGACCCATACGTCAACAAGAGTAGAATAGCAGCAGTAACCTACAAATTTACTCGGGTATTCGTCGTGTCAAATATTACTATTACAGAAACTGCGCAAACGCATTTCGCTAACCTTTTAGGTCAACAACCTGAAGGCACTAACATTCGTATTTTCGTTGTGAACCCAGGTACACAAAACGCTGAGTGTGGCGTGTCTTACTGCCCACCAGAAGCAGTAGAATCGACCGACACTGAACTCTCTTACAGCGGTTTTTCAGCTTACGTGGATGAGCTGAGCCTGCCATTCCTTGAAGACGCTGAAATCGATTTTGTTACCGATAAAATGGGCTCTCAGCTAACGCTAAAAGCACCTAACGCTAAAATGCGTAAAGTTGCGGACGACGCACCACTGGTTGAGCGCGTTGAGTACGTTATCCAAACCCAAGTCAACCCACAGCTTGCTGGCCACGGTGGTCACGTAAACTTGGTTGAGATCACTGAAGACGGTGTTGCAATTGTTGCATTTGGTGGCGGTTGTAATGGCTGTTCTATGGTTGACGTAACACTAAAAGAAGGCATCGAGAAAGAGCTGCTAAACCAGTTCATTGGTGAACTAACCGCAGTTCGTGATGCTACAGAACATGACCGTGGTGATCACTCTTACTACTAAGAGTAAACACTGTCAGAAAATGGGAGGCTTCGGTCTCCCATTTTTGTATCGATACTGAGGTGATGCTGAGATGCTTAGCTCGACTCGTAAAATCCGCTAGAAACTCAGGCGGAGTTCTCATATATTAAGAATCTTACGCATCTCGTAAACGCCAACGACACCAAGGAGCCAGCGTCATGCCGAAACGAACCCCACCAGAGATACTCTCATGCCAGACGGTTGCAAAATCCAAACTGTTTGCTGTGGAAGCGCTCGACCTTCGTTTTTCCAATGGTGAGCATCGTACTTATGAGCGTATGAAGCCAAGTGGACGAGATGCTGTAATGGTGGTTCCTGTAACAGAACAAGGCGATTTATTACTGGTGCGTGAATACGCCGCTGGAACTGAACGTTACGAGTTAGGTTTCCCAAAAGGGCTGATTGACCCAGGAGAAACACCACATCAAGCTGCGGATCGTGAGTTAAAAGAAGAAATCGGCTTTGGCTGTAATCAGTTAACCCCGTTGAAACAAGTTATCCTCGCGCCATCTTACTTTTCGAGCAAAATGACTCTATTTTTAGGACAGGCGCTTTATCCAGAGAAGCAAGAAGGCGATGAGCCTGAACCACTGGAAATTGTGCGTTGGCCACTTGCGCAAGCCGAAGAGTTATTAACTCACATGGATTTCTGTGAAGCACGAAGCATCACAGCGCTAATGTTGGCACTGAAACACTTACCAAACACCACTCACAAGCATAACCAATAACGGTCATTAGAACCGAATAACACTGTGAGTAAGGACTATCACTTATGCCAATGACAAAAGATCTATCTCACCTACTTCCTCAAGTCATCGAGATTGCCCGCAGTGCTGGGCAAATGATCCTCGAAATATATGAAAAGAAGCAATACGAGGCCTACACCAAAAGTGACGAAACTCCCGTAACAAGTGCAGATATTGCAGCTCACAAGTTCATCACTGAACGCTTGAGTGATCTGACGCCTGACATTCCCGTGTTGTCAGAAGAAGACGCAGACATAAGCTTAGAGCAACGCGCTCAGTGGGAACGTTATTGGTTAGTCGACCCTCTTGATGGTACTCAAGAATTCATCGCTCGCAGTGGTGACTTTGCCACTATTATTGCGTTGGTCGACAACAATCGACCAACCATGGGCGTCGTTTACGGCCCTGTATCTGGCGTGACTTACTACGCTTATAATGGCAAAGGCGCCTGGAAAATTCCCGACATGTCGGACAGCGTCAAAATCCATACACACAAACACGAACAGCCAGAGCAAAGCATCGCAATTGCTATTAGTCGTCGCCAAGACATCAATCGTATTACTAACCGTATGAGCAGCGCCTGGAATTACGACTTAATACCGCTCGGTTCTGCAGCATTGAAAGCATGCCTCGTCGCGGAAGGGGCGGTAGATTGCTATCTCCGACTAGGTCCAACAGGTGAGTGGGACACCGCTGCGACACAATGCATTGTTGAAGAAGCTGGCGGACGTATTCTCAGCACGCAATTAGAACCGCTGTCATATAACGAGCGGGAAACACTAGAAAACCCGAACTTTATTGTTCTTGGTGATGCGGATTTACCTTGGAATGAGATTTTACAACGCAAAGATTAAGCGCCTTATCGGTAAAATTTAGAGCACAAAGTTCTAGCAATAGAAAGGCCACGAATATCTTCGTGGCCTTTTCTTTTTGACCTTCTGTACAGCACTTGGAGCATTTGGCCTACTATGTTCCAACTGCTTGCAAAGCTGAACGAAAGAAAAAATTAATTAAAAATCAATTAAAAATCAAGGCTTTAAACTTTCACTCATTCCCAATCAAGATCGAATGTACAGCGAATAGAGGTTTTAGCTTACGATGATCCAAAAGCAAAAAGAGCTGCGCACTAGCAGCTCTTCTAAGATATTGGATTTTGTCACGATAGGTTAGAAGCGCCCTTGGTAATTAAACTCATATTGACCTTGAGCATTCGGCTTACCCAACCATTTCAGTTGCTCCCCCATGCTGGATGGGAACTCTGCACCAGGTTTGAACCACGCTTTGGTTGAGTACCGTTGATTAGGCATCAGTTCAGCGGAAAACGCCGCAGATACTTGTTTGCTGCTCTGCTCACCAGTTGCCGTCAATACACTATCCTGACAGTTTATATCGGCAATCACAGGACCGAGATCTAAGCTGCCAACGGGGCTTTGAATACCACTGGCATTCCATACTAAAGTGCCTTCACCGTTCTTACACCAAGGCACAGCATAAGTCGCATGACGAATATTCAGCTCAAGCTGCCCATCAACACCAACAGGCACAGGGAGGCGCGCTTGCTCAACAACTTTTACCGCCGGAATCGAGGCAACTAAGTTTTTGGCATAAGGGCCATCACTTAAGCTATAGCCGACAAAACCGCGCCCACGAACGTCCATTTCACTACCACGACCAAAGCGCACAGCAAACTCAGCTTTACCTGTCAGTAGACTCGACCATTGGAAATCCCAATTAACTTCTCCAAGGTTCTGGCGCTGCCAACGAATACTAGAAGCTTGACCTTGCCATACCGAACCGTTGGCTCCTTGAATGTCCAGGCCTCTCACTGTTGGTGCTTGTTGTAACACCCAAGAGACTGGTAATCCCATTAAAAGACTGACTGAAAAAAAGACGATAAAGATAACAACGTAAAGTACTGCTCGCTTCACCTTAACCTCGCTTAAACTGAAGGCGGTTTACATCGATCATGCCCGCTTGCTCTGTTCGGTCGATATCTAAAAATTCGACTTCAATACCCTGTTGCTCTTTCAAGTAACGTAACCAATCCACTAGTTGATTAAACGCGAGTGGTTTGATCCACACTTGAACGCTCTCATTACGAGGTTGTACTCGAATCAACTCAACTTTATAACGACGAGCTGAAGAAGAAACCAACTGATTCAACGGTTGACTAGAGTAGCTCACACCGCTGCTTTTTCGCAGTGCAGTGATGCCATCCGCTTTATCTTGTACCCAAGCTAGCAACTGCTTTTCACTTTGAATACGTGACTGAGCTAGCTCCGCACGTTGACTCATTGGCTGTAATAAACCCCAATAAATAATACCGATAACGGCAATAGCGCCACATCCCATGACCAAACGCTGCTCACGCTGCGAGATGCTGCTCCACCAAACCTGAGCTTGAGAAATTAAATTTTTCATCATCACCTCACAAACGCTTCAAAACAAAGCTGCCAACCACAACGTTATCGCTACGGTTCAACTGACCTTGCTCAACATTAAACTTCTCTGCCAATTTCACACGAGCCTGCTCAAAAGGTTGGAAGTCTGAACTACGAGCCTGAATACGTACTTCGCCACGTTGTCCGTCGTATTTAAAGCTAGTGATCTCCAAGTCACTGACCTGACCAAGCGTCGCGGGTAATGCCGCCAACCATGACAACATTGCCTGCTGACCACTTCCACCAGATAAGCGGCGCTCTTCATCATCCATTTGTCGTTTGAGGTAACTAACGGTAGGAATGCGTCGTTTATTTGGGAACACCTGGCGGAAAATACGCTCACTCTCCTCACGATACGCTTGAGCTTGTGCTTCGTACTTATGGACCACGAGCAACTGCTGCGCAACCATAACGACGATAAGCACCCCCGCAGCAATGGTGGCTTTTTGCCAGAGCTTCCAGTATTTACCCCAAGAAGATTTCGGCTTGAAGCTCCCAGTCAGCAAATTGACTTTGCTTTCTGTCACCCCCTTCGCCAGTAAAGCCATCGTCATTTCTTCTGGTTGCGGATCCCATATTTCAGGTAACGCAGATTCCGGGACCGAGCTAAAGCAATCGAGCTTCCAACCTTCATGATTTTGTAGATAAGAAGAGAGGTAAAGGTCTAACCAAGAAGCGTCGACAACCGCGCCCTCTGTCGCAGAGTGACGAATTAGCCATTGCTCGCCAATCATTGCAGCACTGCTGTGATCTCCACGAACCGGTAACGCAAGCACATCGGGTAAAATGCGTTTAATGGCGATACCTTGGCTTGAGAAACGTTGCAGTACAGTCTGAATCCAAGCACGTTCAACTGCGCAAATCTGCGCTTTATCCGCTTGTTTACCCAACACGCTAAAGTGCAGGCCATCAACGTCCTGAGCAACTTCGTCTTCCACTAAGTACGGTAACATCGCCTCGAATTGGCGTGTTGCACCAGGTGGTATATCCACTTGCGTCAGGACCACATCATTACTCGCCAACAGCGCCACAACTTGGCGCTGACCAGCATATGAGACCAATTCATCTAAGTGTTCCCACCCGGCGATTTCACCGCTAGCAATCACTTCCTGTTGATCTGTCGACCACACCACCCAAGGAATGGTACTTTGTTGTTCGCTACTCAGCCGAACGGTCAGAAACTCGCTCACTGATCCCTCCAAAACGACGGCGAACTACGGTCACCGTTTCTCTATTTGTACTTTGCAAAAGGCTTCGGATACGTACACGTGATTCATCCACCAACACTTGTGCATCCAATTCAAAAAAGGCGCTATCTACACCCAAATAGCCTTTGGCGTTTTTCTTTACATCTTCACTTAAGCCAGCCATTTCTGACTCTGCTAAAAATTCATCAATGCTATCCCACCCATCAAATGGGCGTTTTTCAATTAGCTGAATCGCATCACTACTGCTTAAGTTTGGTGAGAACATTGCCACCAAAATCGGAGCTTGCTCAACATCAATCGTATTCACGTTTAAACGCCAGTCATCACTTGGCAATGCACAGACCAACGGCTCCAATTTTTGGAAAATTTCACCACTCACCTGATAGACAGCCCGTAACTCGGAAGCATCTGCCATCCAACCATTTGATGCCAAATAGGAAGGTTTCATCGCTTCATATGTGCTGTCTTCAACCCCAGTAGTCGAACGGACAGAGTCATCAGCATCAATGTATTCCCAAGTAGAGTCTGCAATGATTTCTGCTTGATATGGCTCGACATCCAACTCTTCTAATAGGCGCTGCAATACATTCACTAAATATGGTCTTGTAATTTGCTGACCCGTTGGTTGCACACGACTCAATACATTTAGATTAAAGCACGCTTGCTTGTCTCTAATTCGTCCCGCCGCTTGACCATAATCTAACGGATAGACTTGCTCTTTTATCGCCCACGGTTGACTCATATTAATCGTGTCGGTGTCTTTATAACTTTGCTCGATACCCACTTTTGCTAGCGCCTCGACGCCAAGGCTGTACCAATACGCTTGCTGGTAATTGATTTGATTAGCACCTCGCTGAAACTGCAAGAACAAACGTTCTGACATACTGGCAGCAACCGTCGCCATAATCGCCAGCAACATCAACACTATAATCAAAGCAACACCGCGCTGACGGTTAACCATTATTGCTGTCTCCTGAACTTTCCTCTTTCTGACTCAATGTGCCATCAGGAGTGAGATAAGTGCGGACAATTTCTCCATAGTCTTTGAGAGTGAGAACAACAGAAACCGCTTTCGGCAGCGCTTTTTCTTCAGCCCACTCTTTTTTCCATTGCTTACCATCATAGAAACGCATATCAAATGACTCGACCTGCGTTAGCAATGGAGTAACAGTGCCTTGTTGCCCAACCGGCGTATCAGGGTAGCGCCACCATACTCGCTGCAGTGTTTCTTCTTTTAAGCGATAGCCAACCTTGGTTACTTCTCCACGAGGGAACTGCTGCTGAGGGTTGTGCCAACCTAAACGGGCAAACATCAGCCCTTTAGTATCGGAGTCCAACAGGTAATCGGACCAAAAAATTAGCCGGCTAGCAGGCTCTTCACCATTAGTACGTGTTTGACGCATCGCCATTTGACGAAAATCGTTATCCATCATCACCATGGCACGCTGAATTTCGTTTAAGCGTTGGGTTCGTTCTTGTGATAGCGCATTGCTACGCTGTACTTGCGATACCACTTGGTACGCTGCGACACTTAAACTGGCAAAGATGGCAATCGATACCAACACTTCAATAAGTGTAAAACCTTTTACCCTTTGGCGCGTGTTTGCGCGGGGATGATTATTGCGCCACATAGCTTCGTACCGTTACTACAGGGCTCGCGCTTTTCTCTACCGAGACGCTTACATCAAATGCTTTCAGCAATGGCTGCGTCGTGGCGACTGGCGTGACTTTCCAGAACCAAGTGCGTCCTGCCAGCTCTTCTGTGCCGTTTTTCGCTTTGAGTTCTCCGGTATTCAACATCACATTTGCCATCTGATTATCCACAACCATGGCTGCAAACATTTTTTCTTCTAGATAACTGATTGTATTAATATGCTGGCTCACAGAGCGAATGACACTGATGGCAGCGGTGGCGAAAATGGCCAGTGCGACCAATACTTCCAGTAAGGTCATGCCTCTCGTCCGGCGATGACTCAAATTGGGGCGAGCTTGCTTAAAATTGCGCATTCTCATCCTCTTTCACTTCTTCGCCCGGAGCTAATAACAAAATTTGTCCACTTTCTTTGCCAATGACTCGCCAACCGTCATTAAAGGCATCACCATTTTGCGGAAAAAAAGATAGGGTAAATGGCGTGACTTCGGCGCTGGAAAAGATAAACACTTGCGGTGGCTCAATTTTCTTTTCGTCCTCTTCTTCTGCGAACATGTCTTCATCAAAAAGAGAACCTGGTTTGAATAAGCGCTCATCATTATCCCAAGCACCACCGCCGAGTTCGAGTTGTAGCGTAATATCTTCTTCTAGCTTGGTTTTGCTCGGAATCTGCTTTAATTTCAGAGGCTGCCAACCTTCTGAGGTTAAACTCAGTAGAGCGTAGGTCGATTTGGCATCATCCACTCGAACGCCAAAATCTTTACCGCTCAGCACCGCTTCTTCATTGAGCAGCTGTAAACGCTGAAAAAAGCTTTGAGCATACTGTTTGGAAAGATCTTTTTGGCTAGTCGGTAACGTCGAGATCACGGCCACAGCCGTAAGAGATAGCAAAACCAGCACCAATAGAATTTCTATCAATGTAAAACCGTTATGTTTTCGCATTTGTTTCATTAGTGCTGGCTTAGGCTCAATTATTGGAAGTCTTGCATGTTCCAGTTGCCAATATCTGCAGCTGGGCCTTCTCCACCCTCTTGGCCATCTGCGCCTAGAGTGAAGATATCGATTGTACCGTTATCACCTGGGCTTAAGTATTGGTACTGGTTGCCCCAAGGGTCATTAGGAAGACGTTTGATGTAACCACCATCACGGTAGTTGCGTGGCTCTGGGTTAGATGGCTTACTAACCAATGCTTCTAGACCTTGGTCCGTTGTTGGGTAAACGCTGTTATCCAACTTGTACATATCTAAGGCATTTTCCAACGCGACAATGTCCGTAATCGCTTTTTGTTGGTCAGCCTTCTCTTTGTTACCCAATAGGTTTGGAACAACAAAACTTGCCAAAATACCTAGGATAACCACAACAACCATCACTTCTAAAAGTGTAAAACCCTGTTGTTTACTACGCTTAAACTTCATTTTTTTCTCCGAAAGTTAGATTAAAGCCATGCCGTTAGTAGACACGTCTTAATTCGAAATTATCCGCTCATCAAGTTATTCATTTCTAACATTGGCATCAAGGTCGCCATCACAATGAACAACACTAATCCAGCCATTAATGCAATCAGCGCAGGAGTAAACACACCCAGAGCAATATTGACTGTTGATTCAAAGTTTTGATCTTGGTTATCGGCTGCCCGCGTCAACATGCTCTCTAATTCACCACTTTGCTCACCACTGGCGATCATGTGTAGCATCATTGGTGGAAACAAGCGGGTTTGGTCCAACGCCTTACGCAAACTAGCGCCCTCTCGAACGTTATCCGCTGCAAGCAACACTTGCTGCTTCACATAACGATTAGACATAACATCTACCGCAACGCGCATACCCTCTAGAATTGGAATCGCACTGGAAGTACAGATCGAAAGCGTTCGTGCGAATCGTGCGGTATTCAAACCTCGAGAGATCTTACCTATTAGCGGTAAGCTCAAGATTTTTCTGTCCCAAGCTAAGCGAAAGTCTGGCTTTTGCAACGCCAGTTTGAGGCCATAGAAAAGCACCACCAGCACAACGAAAATAATCAGCCCCCAATCTTGCACAAACTCACTGGCTGCCAGTAAAAATTGCGTCGATTGAGGTAACTCTTGGCCCATCTGAATGATGGGTTCAATGATTTTAGGAACCACTGTCGCCAATAAGAACGAAACGATGACAACCGCGAATACCACCAAAACTACAGGATAAATCATGGCTTGAAGCAATTTAGATCGCATCTTTTGGCGGTTTTCGACATAGTCTGCCAAACGCTCTAATACGGTATCGAGGTGACCTGATTTTTCACCCGCCGCAACCATGGAGCGGTACAGTTCATCAAACACGTGTGGGTAATCGGCAAAACTGTCGGCAAGCGGATAACCCTCAGTTACTTTCGAGCGAACCGCAGCCAACATAGAACGAATCCTCGGCTTTTCAGCCTGCTCAGAGACCGCACGCAAACACTCTTCCAAAGGCATTCCTGATTGGACTAGCGTAGACAATTGCCGTGTGATGAGTGCCAGCTCAGATGTCGAGATGCCGCGCTTAAAGCTGACTGAACCTGAAGACTTAGCCGATTTAGCTTTCGTCTCGACCACTTCAATCGGGATCATCCCTTGCTCTTTGAGTCGCTGGCGCACTTGTCGGGCGTTGTCCCCTTCTATCGTGCCTTTTTTATGCTTGCCTTTTGCATCTAGCGCTTTGTACTCAAATGCCGCCATTAGGTTTCCTTCGTCACTCGCATCACTTCTTCAAGTGACGTAATACCACGACGTACTTTGCTTAAACCATCACTGCGAATACTTGGCGTATGGGCGCGAACGGCTCTCTCAATTTCTTGTTCACCAGACTCTCGATGAATCAACTCTTGCACTTGCTCATCAACCATAATGAGCTCGTGGATACCTGTTCGACCTCGGTAGCCTTTTTGGTTACACGCTTCACAGCCTTTTGCTCGGTGCAGTTCTAACGGTTCATGCGCTTCCATACCAAACAGTTTTTTCTGTTCCGCATCGGCTTCATACGACTCTTTACAGCTTGGACAAAGCGTTCGAACTAAGCGCTGCGCTAGCACCCCTAATAACGAAGAAGAAATAAGGAATGGCTCAATACCCATATCACGTAGACGCGTAATCGCACCCACTGCGGTGTTGGTGTGGAGAGTAGACATTACCAAGTGACCCGTTAAGGACGCTTGCACTGCAATTTGTGCGGTTTCTAAGTCACGGATCTCACCGACCATCACCACATCCGGGTCCTGACGCAGAATGGCACGCAAGCCGCGCGCAAACGTCATATCGACCTTTGGGTTCACCTGAGTTTGACCGATGCCATCAATATCAAATTCGATCGGGTCTTCAACCGTTAGAATGTTGCGCTCGTTGCTATTGATCTCTTGCAAGCCAGCATACAAGGTGGTTGATTTACCAGAACCTGTCGGGCCCGTCACCAAGATGATACCGTGAGGGCGGCCAATCAAGTGACGGAAGTTGTCATGCACTGAAGGTGTCATGCCCAAACTATGTAAATCAAGACGAGTCGCGTTTTTATCCAACAAACGCATTACCACGCGCTCACCATGTGAGGACGGCATCGTAGATACACGCACGTCCACCGCACGACCACCGATACGCAACGAAATACGGCCATCTTGAGGCACACGCTTTTCTGCGATATCTAGTTTAGCCATAACCTTCACACGAGAAACTAGCAAAGGCGCTAGCTTACGGCTTGGAGTCAGGACTTCACGCAATACGCCATCGACACGGAAACGAATCGAAAGGGTTTTCTCGAACGTCTCAATATGAATATCCGACGCACCTTCTTTGATCGCTTCGCCCAACATGGCGTTGATCAATTTGATGATTGGCGCATCGTCTTCCGATTCTAATAAGTCTTCATCGTGCGGCAGTTCTTCAGCCAAAGAGAAGAAATCATCGCTATCAGCACCAATATCTTCCATCAACTGACGCGCTTCAGACGAGTCGCGTTGATATGCTTCAGTCAGCTTTTTATCAAAGGCTTCTTTATCGATAGGTTGCGGTACGAAGCTTTTCTTTAATACACGACGGACTTCAACCAGAGCCGCAGGGTTAAGCGGCTCGACATAGTAAAGAATAGGTGGACGCTCAGGATGCTCTGTCTCCAGCACCAGTTTAAAGCGGTTGGCAAAACTGAATGGCAGACGACGCATACTTGGCGCTGTGTCTAACATATCAACCATTAGTTGTTTTCCATTTGATCAATAAACGCTTGAATCTCTGTTGGGTGCTGACGCTCCTGGCCAAAGGCAGGCATAACCGGGATCTTCTCGTCTGCCATCAACTTCAACCCTTGATCCGCTTTATAAAGCTGTTCTGCGCGAATAAAGTTGTATTTACGCTGCGTAATACCGTCAGCCGTCACACCATCGCGAATAATCGTCGGCTTGATGAACACCATCAAGTTACGTTTTTCTGTTTGCGTGCTAGTTGACTTGAACAGGTGACCCAGTACCGGAATGTCACCCAATAGCGGCACTTTAGACTCACTTTCAAGTGCGCGTTCATCGACCAAACCACCAAGAACCAACATCTGACCATCTTGGATCATGACAGAGGTGTTTAACTGTCGTTTAGCAAAGCGAACGTCAACCGCACCGTTTGCGCCTAATACGTTGGAAACTTCTTGTTCAATGTTTAACTGTACAGAGTCACCTTCGTTAATTTGTGGCACTACTTTGAGTTTGATACCGACTTCTTTACGGTCAACCGTTTGGAATGGGTTGTCGTTGTTTGAGCCAGCCGTAGAGCCCGTAATAACCGGAACCTCTTCACCCACAATAAATGATGCTTCGCCATTATCCATTACGGTAATACTCGGAGAAGATAGAATGTTTGAGTTGGAGTCAGAAGCAACAGCACTAATTAGCGCTGTCCAGTCACCCATGACAATACTCATTGCCGCACCATTTACTCCGCTAAGTGCTGACGCTAGCGTAGAGTAGTCACCTGATTCAGTAACATCATATGGCGTTCGTTCGCCATTAGAGTTGGTATAGTATTCAGTTCGGGTTTGATCTTTTGCTTCTTCTAGCCCAACCATCACCTGACCAATCGGGGCTCCTGAGTTACCGTACTGAATTACAGCACCCGTTTCTAATGAACCCCACTGAACACCTAGGTTAATACCATCACCTTCAGACATTTCGACAATTAACGCTTCAATAAGAACCTGAGCACGACGAATATCGAGTTGAGAAATGACGTCTTGTAATGCCATCATAATATCTGGTGGCGCTGTTAAAACTAACGAGTTAGTTGCAGCGTGAGCAGCAATGACGACCTCACCACGCGATGCACCTGATGTTTTCTGACCGGCTTGTTTTTCAGCTTGCAGGTTATCGGAAACACCTTTCAATACATCCACCAAATCTTCAGCTTTCGCATTTTTCAGGTACACAACTCGGTTGTTACCTTTTGTCGCCATTTCAACATCAAGTTGACGAATCAAACGTTTCAAGCGGGCTCTTACTTTTGGATCACCAGAAATTAAAATCGCGTTAGTACGTTCATCGGCCACAATTTTAGGTTCAAGGAACTCTGGCGTGCTTTTCTGATTCGCACTTTTATTCAGTGCTTCAACAATGCGTACCATTTCAGCAGCAGATGCATTACGCAGCTCTACCAATTCAATTTCTTTATCACCGGCTTGGTCAACACGCTTGATGATCTCTGCTAAGCGATTCACTACTGCCGCACGACCTGTGATCAAGATAATATTCGCTGGATCATAATGAACCACGTTACCGGCACCGGCGTTATCAATCAGCTGACGAAGTAGAGGAGACAACTCTCGAACCGACACATTACGCACCGCGACAACTCGAGTGATAACACTATCGCCTTGCGCGCTGCCATCACCTAACACAGGGATTGCTGAGGTTTTTGAGTCTTTTGCTTTGATAACCTTAAGTACCCCATTGTCCATTTCTACGACTGCGTAACCGTATACTTCAAGGACATTAAGGAAAAAGCTGTAGTATTGCTCTTCGTTAAGAACGTCATAGCTGCGGACATCGATTTTACCGCGTACTGAAGGATCAACAATGATGGTCTTTTCGAGGTTACGACCAACTATGTTGATGAATTCTTGAATATCAGTGCCTTTAAAGCTCGCACTAAATTCGTTTGCCATTGCACCTGGTACGCAGAGTAAACTTCCTGCTAGTAGCCAAGCACTTTTGCTGAACCAATGTTTCACGTATGTCTCCCTGAACTTACGCCGGTTGCCTAAGTCTTACAATTGGATATAGATATCGTACTGTTGGCCGTCTCGCTCAACAGTTAAATTTAATTCTTGCGGATCGCTCATCACTTGCATCAGTTGTACTGAAGAAGACGGGTCACTTAAATCGATCCCGTTCAGTTGAACCGCAATATCGCCAGGTTGTAGCCCTACATCATTAAATAATGCGGCATCACGACCAGGTGATACTCGATAACCAACAATGTCTCCGTCTTTTTTGACGGGTGAAATGGTGATGTATTTAAAAACGCTTTGTGGATCTTTCGCAATTTCCTCGCGGATTTGCTCTAATTTCTCTCCAACGTCAGACGTCGCTGCTTCTGCTCGCTGAGCTTGCGCCCTAGCTACCTGCGGCGATTCAGATAGCTTCTTATATTCTATACCTTCCATCATTAAGGTCTCGTCTCGACCTTGGTTATCAATGATGACGCGATCCACCAATACCGCTTTTAGTGTCGCACGTGTCCCTTCGATTTCTTCACCCAAACCGTACGTAGCTTGCTTACCTCGGTTAGCAATAACAGCAAGGCTGGTGTTGGCATCACTACTTGCAACCGCACCGACCAGCGTAAGGTTAAGGCGCGTCTTAGGGGCGTCTTTAACAATAGGCTGTTCTACAACCGCCGCTTTTTGCTCAGTGTATTTACCGAATAGGTTGGCATTCTGAAGGGCATTAAAATCTATCGCGTCGCCTTTATTGCTCGCAGCAACGCTACTCGCCGATGGACGCCATTGCGGCACTTCCGACGATTGAGGTATGGCTAACCACACAATTTTGCCAAGTATCCATCCGGTTATCGCAATAAACAGACAGGTAAGCAACAAGCTAAGTTTGGCTTGAATGGTATAATGATTGGACTTGATCTGAGCCAGTAGCGGTCTGCTTGATAATCCTGCACTTAGCTCTAAACGTTTCACTGAATGGATTCCTTTATTCTAACGTCCGTCATTTAAGCTATAACGATAGCTATCGACTTTAAATTGCTAAATTTGCAATAAAATTATTACTCAACAAAGAGCAGTGAACTATATCACAAGTTGTCTTTCATACCTTTTTCTTATGCAGTTTTTGCCAACTCCCTTGAAAAAAATACGCCTTGACTCCATCTGTAGGTGAATAATCCATCACTCATTGCCGTATTCGGGCAGTGATTAGATAGCGTAGTGTTCTATGAGTTCCCTAAATGAAGCCGTTAGGCTAGATAAATGGCTATGGGCCGCAAGATTTTACAAAACCCGCTCCATCGCACGTAACATGGTCGATGGCGGTAAAGTCCACTATAATGGCCAACGAAGCAAGCCGAGTAAAATCGTTGAAGTGGGCGCTGAAGTCAGACTTCGTCAAGGCAACGAAGAAAAAATCGTGATCATCGAACAAATCTCAGATCAACGCCGAGGCGCTCCCATCGCACAAACCTTATATCGCGAAACCAATGAGAGTATCGCGAAACGTGAGGAACACGCGACTCAACGTAAGCTTAATGCCCACAACCCAAGTCCGGAACGCCGCCCAGATAAAAAGCAGCGCCGAGACATCATTAAGTTCAAACACCAATAAAAGCCGGAATTACCAACGAGGAAAGCACTCCATGGCAAATAATGTTTTAAACCGCTACCTATTCGAAGATCTTTCAGTACGTGGCGAGTTGGTACAATTGGATGAAGCGTACCAACGTGTTATCTCCAGCAAGGAATATCCGGCAGCAATAGAGAAACTGCTGGGTGAGCTACTCGTTTCAACTACTCTTTTAACTGCCACTCTTAAGTTCGAAGGTTCGATCACCATCCAGCTACAAGGCGACGGTCCTGTGTCTCTTGCCGTTATCAACGGTGACCATAACCAACGTGTTCGTGGCGTAGCTCGCTGGGAAGGCGATGTTGCCGATGACGCAAACATTCACGATCTAATGGGTAAGGGCTACCTTGTGATCACCATCGAACCGAAAAACGGCGAGCGTTACCAAGGCGTCGTTGGACTAGAAGGTGACACTTTAGCAGAAGTGCTAGAAGGCTACTTTGCAAACTCAGAGCAGTTAAAAACGCGCCTATGGATCCGCACTGGTGAGCATGAAGGCAAAGCACACGCAGCAGGTATGTTGATTCAAGTGATCCCTGACGGCACTGGCTCTCCAGATGATTTCGAACATCTAGAGCAGCTCACTGACACAGTAAAAGATGAAGAATTGTTTGGTTTAGAAGCGAACGAGTTATTGTATCGACTATATAACCAAGACAAAGTACGTCTGTACGAGCCGCAACCTGTCGAGTTCCATTGTGGCTGTTCTCGTGAGCGTAGCGGTGCCGCAATCATCACCGTTGAGAAAGCTGAAATTTATGACATTTTGGCAGAAGTTGGATCAGTTTCTTTACATTGTGATTACTGTGGCACAACTTATACGTTCGACGAATCTGAAGTCACTGAACTGTATGCACAAGCTTCTACGGACAAGAAAACCCTGCATTAATTTACATAGCTTATCAAGCACGTAATTTACCCTACAAAAGGCCAGCTTAATGCTGGCCTTTTTGTGATCAACCCCTCGTAATAACTAGCCTCAAGCGTAATAAAACAACTGCTTAATTTTAAACAATTAATAATGATTTTGCCCTAGCGCAAAGGATTGCGTGCACGATAGACTATTCCCACCAATATGTGACGGGTTACCTAAAACCTTATTGAAATCATGGGTAAATTTTGAGCTATCTCCCTGTTTTCTCCCCGCCCCGTTGCTAGCATGGTGAGCAGATTAAAATTAAAACATTCTTACAAAATCCCTACAAAATCCTTATAAGGAGCACCTATGACCGTTATGGAACATACTAAGGCTGCAACACTTGATCTAACCAAGCACGGACTGCATAACGTAAAAGAGGTTATTCGCAACCCAAGCTACGAAATGTTGTTTGAGGAAGAAACGCGTGAAGACCTAACCGGTTATGAGCGCGGCGTGGTTACTGAACTAGGTGCGGTTGCCGTTGACACTGGCATCTTTACTGGTCGCTCACCAAAAGATAAATACATCGTCAAAGACGCTACGACAGAAGAACATATGTGGTGGACGTCTGATCAAGTGAAAAATGATAACAAGCCAATCACTCCTGAAGTGTGGGACGAGCTAAAAGAACTGGTCACAAACCAGCTTTCTAACAAACGCTTGTTTGTTGTTGACGGTTACTGTGGTGCAAACCCAGATACACGTTTGAGCATTCGTGTTATCACAGAAGTCGCATGGCAAGCGCACTTCGTTAAAAACATGTTTATTCGCCCGACAGAAGAAGAGTTAGCGACATTTGAACCAGACTTCGTAGTAATGAATGGCGCAAAATGCACTAATCCAAAATGGGAAGAGCAAGGCCTGAACTCAGAAAACTTCACCGTATTTAACCTAACCGAGCGCATGCAACTTATCGGTGGTACTTGGTACGGCGGTGAAATGAAGAAAGGTATGTTCGCCATGATGAACTACTTCCTTCCACTAAAAGACATCGCATCAATGCACTGTAGCGCTAACATGGGCAAAGATGGCGATGTAGCGGTATTCTTCGGTCTATCTGGTACGGGTAAAACGACCCTGTCGACTGATCCTAAACGTGCGCTAATTGGTGATGATGAGCACGGCTGGGATGATGACGGTGTCTTCAACTTCGAAGGTGGTTGTTACGCAAAAACCATCAAACTTTCGAAAGAAGCGGAGCCGGACATCTACAACGCAATTCGTCGTGATGCACTGCTAGAAAACGTAACAGTACGTGGCGATGGCTCTATCGACTTTGATGATGGTTCGAAAACAGAAAACACACGTGTTTCTTACCCTATCTACCATATCGATAATATCGTTAAGCCAGTATCAAAAGGCGGTCACGCGAATAAAGTGATCTTCCTATCAGCCGATGCATTTGGCGTACTGCCTCCAGTATCTAAATTGACACCTGAGCAAACTAAGTACCACTTCCTGTCTGGCTTTACCGCCAAACTAGCGGGAACAGAGCGCGGTATTACTGAGCCAACACCAACTTTCTCTGCTTGTTTCGGCGCGGCGTTCCTAACGCTTCACCCAACTAAATACGCAGAAGTACTGGTTAAACGCATGGAAGCAGCAGGCGCTGAGGCTTACCTAGTGAACACAGGTTGGAACGGCACTGGCAAACGTATCTCTATTCAAGATACACGCGGAATTATTGATGCCATTCTTGATGGTTCGATTGAAGAAGCACCAACTAAGCACATTCCAATCTTCAACCTTGAAGTACCAACGTCACTACCAGGTGTGGATCCTAGCATTCTAGACCCTCGCGACACGTACGTTGACCCACTTCAGTGGGAAAGCAAAGCGAAAGATTTAGCAGCGCGCTTTATCAATAACTTTGATAAGTACACAGACAACGCTGAAGGTAAATCCCTGGTTGCGGCTGGTCCTCAGATTGATTAAATCGAGTAACAGCGACGTCGCGTAAACGCAGTGAAAAGTTGGCATTAACTTATCACCTTTACGTAGGCCAAGTTACAAAAATTGCTTCAAGCCCCTCTTTTGAGGGGCTTTTTATTGAATACCACAGAATATTGATACAAGCTAAAGCCTATCTAGTTTTATTTCATAACACACGTAGGTTCTAGCAAAGATGAAAACAGCGCGTCGAGTTCTACTTCTGTTACTGGTTATCTTAGTTGCCATTCCAGCCGCTACGATTGCGCTGCTAACAACATCTTACGCGGACGCAACCTGGCGCTTGCTGTCAAACACCTTTTCTCTTCCCTTCCGGGCCGGAAGCGTGCGTTATGGCTTTCCCTATCACCTAACTTTACAACGCGTGAACACCAGCGGAGACGATGCGTCTTACATCGAGCAAGTCGATTTATGGATGAATCCCGATGTTTATCGCGATGGTAAATGGATCGTTGATAGTTTATTGATTGATGGTATGAGCTTGCAGTATGGCGCACCAAAGCTCCCACCTTTAGACAACGTTTTATTCCATCAAATCGCGCTCAAAAATATTGATTACGCCGACGAGCAGTTCTCTGCCAATGGCATTGACCTTCAAATTCAATCACCACAATGGAATGGTCATTTAATACCATATGGCGAAGTTCAACTTGCAGCTGACCAACTCTATTGGAATGGCGAAGCCTTTAATCAAGTCTTAGTCGATATAGACTACAAACCGCAAGACAGTACGCTTTATGGCACCTCTTTTAACTGGCGTAACAGTCAAATATCTGGGCAAGGGGAGCAGTATCCTCAAGGCTGGTCTTTAGTAAATGTGACCATCAACAAGCTGAAACTGAGTAATACGCAGCGCCAATCACTGCTTGCAAAACCTTGGCACGATCTACCATTTAGCATTAATCATATTAATAGCTTAGATTTGCTTAACGCCGATATTGAATGGGGCGACTGGCACTGGCAGAACTTGGATCTTTCTGTGGAAAACGCCACGCTGCCACTGTCTCTCTGGAAGACAAAAGCTCAAGTGTCATTGCAGGCGGATAGCGTTCGATTCCAGCAGCAAACCGCAATAGAGCCACGTTTGAGTGCCGCTATCGAGCCAGGAGTAATCCAGCTCAACGAGCTCAGCTTAGATTGGCAGCAAGGTCGAGTGCAAGTTTCTGGATTGTTCACGCCAACACAATGGAAGCTCAAAGAAGCCTCTATTCAAGGCCTCAAGTGGGCAACACAGCCAGAAGACAACCTAAATTGGTGGCACGCCGCCACCAGCGAGTTAGAGCATGTTGCAATCGAACGACTCGACATTGAGCGCAGCCAAATTATCCAGCTATCTCACGAACCTTATTGGCAACTTTCCGGTTTAAATATCGAAGGGCAACAGCTTGATATTAAACAGTCTGCTCAACGTTGGGGCCTTTGGCAAGGCGAATTGGAAGTCAGCGTTGTCAACGCCAGCTATGACCAAATACTCACATCTCACGCAGCACTTGCCATGCAAAGCAAAGATGGCTTTTGGCAATTGACTCGCCTTTTTGCGCCACTCGAGCAAGGCTACGTAGAAGGCATCGGACAAATAGATTTGAGTACCCCGAGCCAACCTTGGGCGCTCAACGTCAATGCTGATGGTATTCCCTTATCGCTCTTCCACGATTATTTTTTACCCGACACACTGGCTATTGATGGTTTTTCCGATCTCAGCCTCGATCTACAAGGGTTATCAGGTGATCGCAACATGCTGGCCTACAGCTTATCGGGTGAAGTGGAAGCCAATCTCCGAGATACCCGCTTGAAGTCCCAAGCGGATCATTCGCTCAAAGCCATTACCTTAAGTCCACTGCGTTTAAGCGCGCAACGAGGGGAAGTTGCCATAACGCCGGTCACCATCTCAGGAAAAGCCATAAGTGGTAAGGTTTGGGGAACATTTGATATGGCCAACAACCCGCTAAGTGGCATTACTTATCAATTGGAAGAGTCGTGCGGAAACATTGAAGGCGATCTACTAAGTGGCGAAACCCACCGTAATGAGTGCGTGAACGCATCAAAACTGGCCGAGCCTACTGATATTGAGACTCCACAGAAAAATGAACCTTCCATCGAGCAGCCAATCGTAATTGATAACATCAATTTGGAGACTCAAGAGGAAGAGCTTTACGAAGAAGTTATCGAAGAAGATGAAGTACCCGACACGAATTCCGCAGCAGAACAAACCCTCTCACCGACAGAGCAAGAAGGTGAAACAGATAAGCGCCCAGCAGATCAGTCGGCGCTTACCCCATCAGCAACTGAGTAACTGCGAGTAGTTCGGTATCAGCATATAGGTACCGACAAAATCCACAGCTGGCGTGTCACCACTATAAATCACTACGTGAATAACGATGCGTGCTTTGCGTCCCGACTCCAATCGGTCTAGGTCACCACTGATCCCATCCAACGAAGTACTCGCCACGGGGTTTTGTTCGACTGGTTGACGATAACGAATAGAGCTGTCGGCCAACACAATATCACCGTGCAACCCACGCTCTTTAAGCAGCAGCCACGTCATCCCCCACCCTGTCAAGGTTGCTAAGGTAAAAGCTGACCCGGCGAACATGGTGTTATGCGGATTAAGGTTAGGATTAAGCTGCGCACAGCATTCAAACTGGTAACCCGTGTACTGATTAATTTTGATCCCCATTTTGTCGCTAATTGGGATTTGTTGCTCCCAGCGCTGTTGAAGCTCAGTACACCATTCAGGGCGACGTAACACATTGGCCATCGGATCCAGTTGCTTCACCATTTGCTGATGGCGCACAGGGCCACGCTCATCGGTTAGCTCGCCTCGACGCTCAAAGCCATTTTTTTCATAAAAGGCGATGGCATCTTCACGGGCATTACACACCAAGCGTTTCGCTCCTTCTTGGCGCGCTAACGACTCTAGTGCAACCAAAACCAGCGAACCCATTCCTTTGCTACGGCGATTATTTTTAACCGCCATGTAGCGGATCTGGCCATCATTATCCGGTGTAATGTATAAACGGCCAATCGCCATAGGACGACCTCGTCCATCAACAATCATGCGGTGATGGCTCATTTCGTCGTATTCATCGCGCTCTGAGCCGATCGGCATACGCCATGGCTCACGAAGCAGTTGCCAGCGAAACTGATAATACTTGTTTATCTGATTATCGGTTTTGGGAGTAATGAGTTTGAACATATCAATCCTTTGAAAGCACAACACTAATCAGTGTCGGAAAAATTACTCCAAGCCAATTCCATGATCTTGGAGTTAAAGCTTAGACTATGGCGCCTGTGTTACCAGATTAGACCTGCAACCAAAACGTCACTGGACCGTCATTCACCAAAGACACTTTCATATCGGCAGCGAAGCGGCCACGCTGTGTGGGTAAGACTTCTTCACACAAGTCAGAAAAGTAATCATACAAGCGCTCTGCATCAACAGGATGCGCACCGCGAGAAAAGCCAGCTCGCGTGCCTTTTTTTGTATCCGCAGGCAGCGTAAATTGAGAAACCACCAGCACTTTACCTTCCACCTGTTTAACGTTTAGGTTCATCTTGCCTTCGTCATCTTCGAACACACGGTAGGTTGTAACACGCTCCATTAAACGCTTTGCTTTAGCTTCATCGTCGTCCTTCTCTACGCCCAATAAGACCAGCAGACCACGATCAATTTCTCCTACGACTTCACCATCCACACGGACGGCTGCTTCACTGACTCGTTGAATTAGCGCTATCACTACTCTCGCTTCCTTCATCTGTTAACTGAGATTCAGCGGTCGAGTGTATCATGTCTAAATCTTCACTCCAGTGCTCTCGCTCACCAAGCGCAGCCGTAACTTCCGCCCCCAATAACACGATCATCCAGCATAAATACACCCAAACAAATAAGATAGGAATCGCCGCTAACGCGCCGTAGATGAGCTGATAAGACGGAAACTGAGTGATGTAGAGTGCAAAGCCTTTTTTACTCAACTCGAACAGTATCGCGGCGACTGCTGCCCCCATGGCACCATGAGCGAGGTGTACTTTTTTATTCGGCACTAGAATATACAAGCCAAGAAAAGCAAAAAAGGACAGCAACAACGGTAGCCAACGCAGAAATAAATTAAACGCACCAGATAATGTCTCGTTCTCTAAAATTTGCAGCGAAGTCACGTACGACGTCGCCGCAATACTCGCACCGACCATGATCGGCCCTAACGTGAGTACCATCCAATACATAGAGAATGAAAAGACTAAACGGCGCTTGTCTTTAACTCGCCAAATGTAGTTTAAGTTCTTATCAATGTTGGAAATCAGCATGACTGCGGCAATGAATAAAAACCCACCGCCAACCGCGCTCATTTTGCCCGTATTCGCCACAAATTCCTGTAATGCCGTATGTACAGCTTCTCCAGAAGCCGGCACAAAATTCTCAATAATGTAGCCTTGCAGCACCTCACCAACGTTCGCAAAAACGGGAAATTTCGACAATATTGATAACAATACCGTCAGCATTGGCACAATAGACAACAAGGTAATGTAGGCAAGATAGCCCGCGTTCACATTCACACGGTCATGCGTTAATCGCTTAAGAAGGTACGTAAAAAACGCGACGCAACTTGGCAGTAGATTGATTAATCTCGCCTTGTAACTCTCTGATAACTGGTTCATAGTTCATCCCATAATTAGCGCCGAGGACATAAGAATGCCTTATTTATTAGCAATTGTACTATCAATTTTCACTTTAACAGGGTGTCAATCTGCTTATTACTCAGCAATGGAGCAGGTTGGGTATCATAAACGAGATATTATGGTCGACCGCGTCGAAGATGCCAAAGAATCTCAACAAGATGCACAAGAAGAATTCACCAGTGCACTTGAAGCCTTGTCTGCGATCACCAACTTTGATGGTGGTGAGCTAGAAAATGTCTACAACAACATCAATGACAAATACGAAGATAGCGAAAAAGCGGCTCAAGACGTACGTGACCGTATTGCTGCGATTGAAGACGTATCCGGCGCACTGTTTGATGAGTGGCAAGATGAGCTAGAGCTGTACTCGAGTGCGAAACTGCGTCGTTCAAGCGAGCAAAAGCTACGTGAAACCAAAGCCTCGTACAAAACCATGCTTAGCGCTATGAAGCGTGCAGAGAAAAAGATGACACCGGTACTGGATACGCTACGTGACAACACGCTGTACTTAAAACACAACCTTAACGCCAGTGCGATTGGTTCTTTGCAAGGTGAGTTCTCTAGCTTAGAGAAGGACATTCAGTTTGCGATCAAACAAATGAACGAAGCGATTGCAGAGTCCGATAAATTCCTACAAAAGCTCAATCAAAAGTAAATGATTCAGACCTCCTCCTAGCGAGGAGGTTTTAGTCGGCGACCTTACCGAGTAAACCGATGACTCTTCGAACAAAGCCTACCCTCTCCGGCACAGTTCCCCATGGTACTTCTATCACTTCATAACCCAACTCAGTATAGACACTCACTAACGACTGATGAATCTCCAATGCTTCTTCAAAGCTGTGCGGACGCACTTCATCTTGTACGTAAATGGATGCTTCAGGTCGACAAGTAAACACCTGACTATGGTACCCAGCGCTTTCGGTTAAGAAAGCTTGGTCAACCTTACAGCCGCCCACTTGTAGGTATGCAATGATGTCGGGGATGGCGCGATCAACAAACGCAACATCATGACAACGCGCATCACTCTTTTGTTTGTCCATCAACCCAAGGCATAACTTGGCAAACTCAGGTAAATTCGTCCACGGCAAAATACCATTTTCTAACTGGCTTTGCTGCTCAATCAAGTCGCGAGACCCTTCAGGAAACGTGGCATAACCACACGCGTCTAGCGCATTCAGCAGTGTTGTTTTTCCCGCACCAGGCCCACCGGTGATAATAATCGGGTTCATATTCAACTCCAGAAAACAAAAAGCCCCGAGCATAACTCGAGGCTTCTTCTTAATTGAATCGCTTAACGAAAATTATTTCGCGCCACGAGAAGCACGCTTACGGTCGCTTTCCGTTAGGAACTTCTTACGGATACGGATGCTTTCAGGCGTTACTTCTACTAGCTCGTCGTCATCGATGAATTCTAGTGCTTGCTCAAGAGTCATCTTGATAGGCGGAGTAAGAACCTGTGCGTCATCTGTACCAGATGCACGAACGTTGGTTAGCTGCTTACCTTTCAGTGCGTTTACCGTTAGGTCGTTGTCACGGCTGTGAATACCGATAACCATACCTTCGTAAACTTCAACACCGTGACCGATAAATAGACGACCACGCTCTTGAAGGTTGAACAGTGCGTTAGTTAGCGCTTTACCCATCGCGTTCGCGATTAGTACACCGTTTACACGTTGACCGATGTTACCGCCTTTGTGAGGGCCGTAGTGATCAAACGTATGGTAAAGAAGACCTGAACCTGAAGTCAGTGTCATGAATTCCGTTTGGAAACCGATCAGACCACGTGATGGCATAACGAAGTCCATACGCACACGACCTTTACCGTCTGGAGACATGTCTTTCAGCTCACCTTTACGTAGGCCGATGTTCTCCATGATGCCGCCTTGGTGCTCTTCCATTACGTCGATAGTTACCGTTTCGAACGGTTCCATCAACTGACCATATTCTTCTTTGATGATTACTTCTGGACGAGATACTGCTAGCTCGAAGCCTTCACGACGCATGTTTTCGATCAGGATAGAAAGGTGAAGTTCACCACGACCTGATACGCGGAATTTATCTGGATCGTCTGTTTGCTCAACGCGTAGTGCAACGTTGTGTACCAGTTCCTTCTCAAGACGCTCAAGGATGTTACGTGACGTTACGAACTTACCTTCTTTACCCGCGAATGGAGACGTGTTTACTTGGAACGTCATTGTTACTGTTGGTTCATCAACAGACAATGGTGGTAATGCTTCTACTGCGTTTTGTGCACAGATAGTGTCAGAAATTTTCAGCTCGCCAAGACCAGTGATTGCGATGATATCACCCGCGTTAGCTTGTTCCACTTCGTGACGCTCTAGGCCAAGGTAGCCCATTACTGTACCCACTTTACCGTTGCGAGTTTTACCATCAGCACCAATAATGGTTACCTGCTGGTTTGGTTTAACGCTACCACGAGTTACGCGAGCCACGCCGATAACACCAACGTAAGAGCTGTAGTCTAGCTGAGAAACTTGCATCTGTAGTGGACCATCAAGGTCAACATTTGGCGCGTCAACAACATCAACGATAGTTTGGAATAGTGGTTCCATGTTCTCGCCAGTTTCGCCTTCTTCTAGAGAAGCCCAACCGTTAAGTGCTGATGCGTAAACTACTTTAAAGTCTAGCTGGTCATCAGTTGCACCTAGGTTGTCGAACAGGTCGAACACTTGGTCCATAACCCAATCAGGACGTGCGCCAGGGCGGTCAATCTTGTTGATTACAACGATTGGTTTTAGACCGTGAGCAAACGCTTTTTGTGTTACGAAACGCGTTTGAGGCATTGGACCATCAACTGCGTCAACGATAAGTAGTACAGAGTCTACCATCGACATGATACGCTCAACTTCACCACCGAAGTCCGCGTGTCCCGGAGTATCTACGATGTTGATACGGTAATCGTTCCAGTCGATTGCTGTGTTTTTAGCAAGAATGGTAATACCGCGCTCTTTCTCGATGTCGTTCGAGTCCATGACTCGCTCTTCAGCTTCACCGCGAGACTCAAGCGTGCCTGATTGTTGTAGCAGCTTGTCAACCAACGTGGTTTTACCGTGGTCAACGTGCGCGATGATCGCGATATTTCTTAATTTATCAATCTGTGGAGTAGCCATGGATATTGATTCACTTAGATAGATGAAATGCCCCCACGCTGAGAACGGGTGCTCTCTGGCGACATTTGCTGATTAAAAAAACGGCCATAATGTACCAGATTTTAGCAAAAAGCCTAGAAATATGTGATCTACTCCCGAGCATTTCTGCGATTTTTACGCTTAATGCCCATTTTCTTCCTCAGAACGAATTGATTAAACGCAACTTTATTCTAATCGATGCATAATTCAAATTGACTCTTGCTCAAAAACTGGGCTGAATACGCAATGTACCTGTCACATTATGGTGCAACAATGATTTTTGGCACCATAATAGTGCAAGCAAAGATCATTTTGGTGCAAGCAAGTGCACCAAACTAGCATTCAAAAACACAATTGCTTGAAATTAATGGAATATTTTTTTTGGCACGGTTTTGGCTTTAGTTAAAACAGCATCGATTAATGAAAAGTCAAATTGATTAATCAATGCCAGGTTTCATGAATAATTCATAAATCGAGCTTTTACCGCTTATTAACACTGGAGGTTATCCAAGATGTCAGTAGAAAACGTTCTATCGCTGATCCAAGAAAACGAAGTTAAGTTTGTTGACCTACGCTTCACTGATACAAAAGGTAAAGAGCAGCACATTTCGATCCCTGCTCACCAAATCGACGCAGACTTCTTCGAAGAAGGTAAAATGTTCGATGGTTCATCAGTTGCTGGCTGGAAAGGTATCAACGAATCAGACATGGTAATGATGCCTGACGCATCTTCTGCTGTGCTTGACCCATTCACGGAAGACGCAACACTAAATATCCGTTGTGACATCTTAGAGCCTGCAACAATGCAAGGCTACGACCGTGACCCACGCTCTATCGCAAAACGCGCTGAAGACTTCATGCGTTCTACAGGTGTTGCAGATACTGTACTTATCGGTCCTGAGCCAGAATTCTTCCTATTTGATGACGTGAAGTTCTCGACAGACATGTCAGGCTCTTTCTTCAAAATCGACGACGTAGAAGCGGCATGGAACACAGGTTCTGACTACGAAGAAGGTAACAAAGGTCACCGTCCAGGCGTTAAAGGTGGTTACTTCCCAGTAGCTCCAGTAGATTCATCTCAAGACATCCGTTCTGCTATGTGTCTAGTAATGGAAGAAATGGGTCTTGTTGTTGAAGCGCACCACCACGAAGTGGCAACGGCGGGTCAAAACGAAATCGCAACTCGTTTCAACACGCTAACAACCAAAGCTGACGAAATCCAAATCTACAAGTACGTTGTACACAACGTTGCTCACGCGTTTGGTAAAACAGCGACGTTTATGCCTAAACCACTTGTTGGCGACAACGGCAGCGGTATGCACGTTCACCAGTCTCTAGCAAAAGATGGCGTAAACCTATTTGCTGGTGACAAGTACGGCGGTCTATCTGAAATGGCGCTTTACTACATCGGTGGTATCATCAAACACGCTCGTGCAATCAACGCATTCGCTAACCCATCAACAAACTCGTACAAACGTCTTGTACCAGGCTTCGAAGCACCAGTAATGCTAGCTTACTCAGCGCGTAACCGCTCTGCTTCAATCCGTATCCCAGTGGTACCAAGCCCGAAAGCACGTCGTATCGAAGTTCGTTTCGGTGACCCAGCGGCGAACCCATACCTATGTTTCGCAGCAATGCTTATGGCTGGTCTTGACGGTATCAAGAATAAGATCCACCCAGGCGAAGCGATGGATAAAGACCTTTACGATCTTCCAGCTGAAGAAGCAGCAGAAATCCCAACTGTTGCATACTCACTAAAAGACGCACTAGCAGAGCTAGATGCTGATCGTGAGTTCTTAACAGCGGGCGGCGTATTCTCTGACGACTTCATCGATTCATACATCGACCTTAAGTCTCAGGACGTAGAGCGTGTGAACATGACAACTCACCCTGTTGAGTTCGAACTTTACTACTCTGTGTAAGGTCGACACTGTGTAAAATGTAAGCACAGCAATAAAATATTAGGCTCGCCTCGCAGGCGGGCCTTTTTTGTATTCGCCAGTCAAGCTTCGACGTTTAACATAAGAGGATAATAAAAATACGCTTAGAATTTTTCCTTACAGGTCAAAGAGCTAAGCCATTGAAACGTGAAATCATCGAACAAGAGAAGGTGAGCAATGAAAGTTCAGCTTATTCCATCACTGTGTGCACTCAGCGGATTGTTAATCGCCTCTATCGCCTTCGCGCAGGTCGCGTATACGTGGGTAGATGAAAATGGCGTGGTTCACTTTAGTGATACGCCAAACAAAGGAGCAAAAGCGATCGCACTGCCAAACCTTGAAGCCAGCGCACCAGCTCCTGAGGTAGAAAGTACTGAATCGCTCGCACCTCAGACTACGCCATCTACTGCATCACAAAACAAGCCAGAGAAAACAACCGTTCAGCCTCTCCCATTACAACTCTCGATGCTGACTCCCAAGCACAACGAGACCATCCGCAGTAATCGAGGCATCATCAATATTCAATTAGAAACCAATCGCAAGCTTGGTATCGGTGAGCAATTGCAATTGTTACTCGATGGAAAACCTTATGGTGCACCACAAAACCATATAGTGTGGCGGTTAAACAATATTGACCGAGGCACTCACACACTTGCTGTGCACGCGAAAAGAAGCGGCAAGCTTATTGCATCTACTAGCCCTATAACGGTGCATTTACATAGAGCAAGTGTTAAGCCGACCGTAAAAGGGGCAAAATAGAATATCTGGTGAAAAAAATCACATCACAGCGATGCTTTTCACTTTTTCTTCTAAGATTTATTCGCCATACTTAACGTTCAATTGCACCATTATTGTGCATCGCACAATCTTAAAGCAAAACAAGGACGTAATGTGGATACCAGTCTTCCTAGTGCCATTCTCAACAATATGGTGACAGCAACGCTGATTCTTGATGATGGATTGGCCATCCGTTATGCCAATCCGGCTGCCGAGTTGCTATTTTCTCAAAGCGCCAAACGAATTATTGAACAATCACTTTCTCAATTGATCCAGCATGCGTCGCTGGATCTCGCGCTGCTCACTCAACCGTTGCAAAGTGGCCAAAGCATCACCGACAGTGACGTCACTTTCGTTGTTGATGGCCGCCCTTTAATGCTAGAGGTGACGGTTAGCCCTATCACTTGGCAAAAGCAGTTGATGCTTCTGGTCGAGATGCGCAAAATTGATCAGCAGCGCCGACTCTCTCAAGAACTGAACCAACACGCCCAACAACAAGCGGCGAAGCTGTTAGTCCGAGGGCTTGCACATGAGATCAAAAATCCGCTTGGCGGCTTACGCGGTGCGGCGCAATTGTTAGAAAAAATGCTGCCAGAGCCCTCTCTCACCGAATATACACACATCATCATTGAGCAAGCAGACCGTTTAAGGGCGCTCGTGGATCGATTACTAGGACCGCAGAAGCCAGGTAAGAAGACACAAGAGAATCTGCACCAAATTCTTGAAAAGGTTCGCCAGCTGGTTGAATTAGAGTCACAACGCTCAATCATCATTGAACGAGATTATGACCCAAGCTTGCCAGAGATTTTGATGGATACAGACCAAATCGAACAGGCAATGCTTAATATCGTCAGCAACGCCGCACAAATTCTTAGCCATCAAGAACACGGGAAAATAACCATTCGCACCAGAACGGTGCACCAAGCCAATATTCACGGCAAACGCTGTAAACTCGCTGCTCGTGTCGAAATCACAGACAACGGTCCAGGTATTCCACCGGAACTACAAGACACGCTGTTCTATCCCATGGTCAGTGGCCGCGAGGGAGGAACTGGATTAGGGCTATCTATTTCGCAAAATTTGATCGACCAGCACAATGGAAAAATAGACGTAGAAAGCTGGCCTGGTCACACAACATTTACTATTTATCTGCCGATCTGATTGCGCTAATGGACTTCAAGTCGCGTCAGTTTTTCGGTTTGCTGCAAGGATTACTACATGAGTAAAGGATATGTTTGGGTCGTTGATGACGACAGTTCAATTCGCTGGGTAATGGAGAAAACGCTCTCCTCTGCCAACATCAAATGTGAAACCTATGCCGATGGGGAAAGCGTGTTAATGGCGCTCGAACGCGAAGTGCCGGATGTTCTAGTATCAGACATTCGCATGCCAGGTATTGATGGGTTGGAGCTACTAAAACAAGTACAGCGCGATTACCCAGACCTTCCCGTGATTATCATGACCGCGCACTCAGATTTAGATGCAGCAGTGAATGCGTACCAAAAAGGTGCTTTTGAATATTTACCAAAACCTTTTGATATTGATGAAACTTTAACTCTGGTTGAACGAGCCATTGCACACAGCCACGAAAACAAACGCGAGCAGCTCTCTCCAGAAGACATTCCAGCAGAAACGCCTGAAATTATCGGTGAAGCACCAGCGATGCAAGAGGTGTTTCGCGCCATTGGTCGTCTTTCTCGCTCCTCTATTTCAGTCTTGATTAACGGTGAATCGGGCACGGGTAAAGAACTCGTTGCTCATGCACTGCACCGTCACAGTCCACGTGCTAACAAACCTTTCATTGCGCTCAATATGGCGGCGATTCCCAAAGACTTGATTGAATCAGAACTGTTTGGCCACGAAAAAGGCGCATTTACGGGAGCAAACAATGTTCGTCAAGGACGATTCGAACAAGCCAATGGCGGCACTCTATTTTTAGACGAAATCGGCGACATGCCATTAGACATTCAAACTCGTTTACTACGCGTTCTAGCTGACGGGCAGTTTTATCGAGTGGGCGGTCACTCTCCGATCAGTGTCGATGTACGAATTGTTGCGGCAACACACCAGAACTTAGAAAAGCTGGTGCACGAAGGTGACTTCCGTGAGGACCTATTTCATCGCTTAAACGTGATTCGCGTTCAGATCCCGGCACTGCGTGAGCGTAAGCAAGACATTGAAAAGCTTACACAGCATTTTCTTATCCGTGCGGCTGATGAGCTTGGTGTGGAAACAAAAACTCTCCACCCGTCGACTGTAGAGATTCTTAACCGCCTTGATTGGCCTGGCAACGTGCGTCAATTAGAGAATATTTGCCGTTGGTTAACCGTTATGGCCAGTGGTAGCGAGGTGTTACCAAATGACTTGCCAAGCGAACTACTCGAAGAGAAAAAATCCATTTCAGACTCTGCACATGGTAGTTGGCAAGAACAATTGGCGGATTGGGCACGGCATTCACTCGCAGCAGGAGATAAAGAACTACTTTCTTACGCTTTACCAGAATTTGAACGCATTTTATTAGAAGCAGCCTTAGAGCACACTAAAGGTCATAAGCAAGATGCCGCTAAAGTATTAGGCTGGGGGCGAAATACACTCACCAGAAAATTAAAAGAATTGTACTGACAATCACTTACGTGGTGCGTTAACAACGAGCGTCGTTTGTCACTCGATATTAATAAAAACATCAGTACAATTGTGGCGCACCACCATCTATGTGATTAGGCGATGTCTACTGCTACGACTCAAATTACACTGCGTACTGCTGTTCTGATTCCATTTGTCATGATCTTCTTACTGGCGATCGGTGTCATTGTCTACGTCCAAAAACAAAGTTACGAAGAAGTGGTCACGGATATCAGTGACAAGCAACTTTCCGTGTTAACCGAAAGTGTCCACGACCACCTCAATAGCTATCTACGTAAGCCTTTTACTGCGGTTATGGCTCTCGCGCACAACGTCAGCTATCACAACCTTTATCGCCCTCACGATACCTCAGACATTCAAAACTACCTGCTAAGTGCATTCAAAAATCTTTACCAATCGATACCGCAGTTGGATGTAATCGCATTTGGTTCAGAAAACGGCGACTTTGCAGGCTTTCGCCGCGAACTTTCCGACGATTACACCTTAATGGTGCAAGATCGCCACACCGATGGTGATCTGGTTATTTATGGAACCAACCATGTGAGTAACAACATTCGAACGGTTATCTCCCAATACGATCCTCGCACTCGCCCATGGTATAAGCCCGTTGCAGAGAGCCAAAACGCCACTTGGTCTGAAATTTATACCAATGCTGATGAACGCCAGGATATTACGCTATCAGCCATGACGCCGGTGTACAAACACGACCAATTTGCTGGTGTTTTGGTGACAGACATTCGTATCAATACATTCAACGAATTCCTGCGCGAGTTAAAATACAACACTAAAGCGTCGGTCTACATCATGGACCCAGATCATCGTTTAATCGCTCACTCAGGCCCGGGAAGCGTCATCTCATGGGGCACAAAATTTTCGGATAAAGGGCAGCGTTTGCTTGCCGCTGAAAACGCAGACCCGATCATCAAAATCAGTGCGAGCCGCGTCCGGTCTTTCGATCTCAACAACACCAAGCAACCTTATACTTTTTCATTTGAACATGATGGCCAACGTATTTTCAGTCGGCTAACCCCGTATCGAGACCAAGATGGCTTAACATGGTTTATTGGCACCTCCATTTCGGAGTCTGAGCTTCTCGGCCTGTTACCAAAAAGCCAGCAAGAGAGCTGGCTCGTTGGCATTATTGTAAGCCTATTTGGTATCGCCATCAGTTGGATCATTTTCAACCGAGTTACCAGACCAATTAACGCGACGGCCGCCGCCGCTCAGCACCTGGCAAATGGGGATTGGGATAGCGGCATGCCAAAGCCTGGTTATGTGTATGAGACAACCGTACTGGTCCATGCTTTTAATGAAATGGCGAACAATCTAAGAGCGTCATTCAAAGCATTGCGTGAACAGTTGGTTTATGACTCTCTGACACGCTTATATAGTCGTCAGGGTTTGGTCGAAATCTGTGAAAATCAGTCTCATCTTTGTCACGGCAGTTTATTTTTACTTGGCATCAACAAATTTAGAGATATCAACGACAGTGTGGGTCATCACAACGGCGACCAGTTGTTGGTCAGCATCGCTAAAAGGTTAAAACAGCAGTTTCGTGACAACGCATTATTGGCTCGGATTGGTGGTGACGAATTCGCGGTGTTTCTCTCAAATGTCGACACGGAAACCAAAATTAAACAAACCGAGCGTCGATTACAGCAACTCTTTTCCACCCCATTTATGGTGGAAGGCGAGAATGTAGTGATGAAGATTTCACTTGGTATTGTACAAACCCAGCCAAACGAAACCATGCCTTTATGGTTACGCAACGCCAGCATCGCATTAAGTTACGCCAAACAAGACTCACTGACTGGTGTTTGTCACTACAGCCCAGAACTAGCGAGCGCTTCAAAGTTTCGTACACAAATGCTGACCAAGATCCAAACTGGCATTGAAAACCGAGAGTTTATTCCTCATTACCAACCGATTGTGGATCTCGACAGTGGCACAGTGTGTGGCGCCGAAGCACTTGCGCGTTGGCATAGCGACTCAGGTATGGTGTCACCATTAGATTTTATCCCAATCGCGGAAGAAAGCGGCATGATCAAAGCCATCGGCCAACAGATTCTGTTACAAGCTTGTCGCGACACTTACCAAGCGATCGAAAGCAAACAGTGGCCGTCGGACTTCCAACTGCATGTGAATATCTCCGTTAATCAACTATCTTGCCCAAGTTTTGTTGATACGGTGACAAGCGTATTGGATATCACGAAATTACCAGCAAGTAACCTCACACTAGAGATCACAGAATCACGTATCATTGATAGCGCACCGACCACACTAGAAAATATGACTAAACTACGTGAAATGGGTATTGGTATCGCGATAGATGACTTTGGCACCGGCTACTCATCACTGGGTTACCTCCACTCTCTGCCGTTTACCTGCTTGAAGATTGATCGCACCTTCATTAATCAACTCACACAAGAAAACTTAAACAGTTCAGTCGTCGCTGCCGTCATCAATATCACAGCAGGTCTCAAAACTAATGTCGTCGCGGAAGGTGTCGAGGATAGCAATCAAGCACAATTACTGCGCTCTTTAGGCTGTAATCAGGTGCAAGGCTTCTACTACAGCCGCCCTATGCCACTAGAAGAATGGCCAACACATTTGGTGAACATGAAGTAGAAAAGAGCGAGAATCGTTGATTTCCTAGTCATCCTCTACTGACAATCTACCCAACTGTTATTTATACTTAACTGCAAATCTTACCCATGTATTGTCACAGATGATGTTTGGGCCCTGTTCCAGTTCATAACTATCCGGATCGACAAAATGATAACGAAGAACCTTCCTCTTACTGATTTGCACCGTCACCTCGACGGTAACATTCGTACTAAAACGATTCTTGAGCTAGGCCAAAAGTTTGGCATTGCCCTACCAGCGTACGATATTGAGTCTCTCACTCCTCACGTTCAAATTGTCGAAGCGGAACCCTCTCTTGTTGCTTTCCTTTCTAAGCTCGACTGGGGTGTTGCGGTACTGGGCGACCTAGATGCGTGTCGTCGTGTCGCGTACGAAAACGTAGAAGACGCGCTAAATGCACAAATCGATTACGCTGAGCTGCGTTTCTCTCCTTACTACATGGCGATGAAACACAAACTGCCAGTAGCGGGGGTTGTTGAAGCCGTCGTGGACGGTGTGCAAGCGGGTATGCGCGATTTTGGCGTGAAAGCCAACCTGATCGGTATCATGAGTCGTACATTTGGTACTGACGCATGTCAACAAGAACTGGACGGCATTCTGAGCCAGAAAGATCACATCGTTGCCGTTGACCTTGCGGGTGACGAGCTAGGCCAACCGGGTGATCGCTTTGTGTCTCACTTCAAGCAAGTACGCGATGCTGGCCTTGGGGTAACGGTCCATGCTGGTGAAGCAGCAGGTGCAGAGAGCATGTGGCAAGCAATCAATGAGCTGGGCGCAACTCGTATCGGTCACGGCGTAAAAGCGATTCACGATCCAAAACTGATGGATTACCTAACAGAAAACCGCATTGGTATTGAATCTTGCCTGACGTCAAACTACCAAACAAGTACGGTAGAAACGCTAGAAAACCACCCTCTCAAGCAGTTCCTAGAGCATGGCGTTCTTGCGTGTTTGAACACTGACGATCCAGCGGTTGAAGGCATCGAACTGCCATACGAATACGAAGTAGCGGCACCAGCCGCTGGCCTGAGCCAAGACCAGATTCGCCAAGCGCAAATCAATGGCCTTGAGATTGCGTTCCTTTCAGAAGCAGAAAAATCGGAACTGAGAGAAAAAGTAAAAGATCGCGCTTAAATCCAGCGAAAACATAAAAAAATGCCAGCATCTGCTGGCATTTTTTATATCTTGAATCTGTATCTCTGATTAAATAACACGAGAGAACTGTTGCTGACGTGCCTTTGCTCGTAGGTATTTATCGAAGCTCATACAAATATTACGGATCAACAAACGACCTCGCAGCGTCACACGAATTTCATTATCATCCACTTCCACCAGCTCATCGTTAATAAAGGTCTGAAGTAGCTGCAAATCTTCTTTAAAGTACTGTTCAAACCTCACTTTAAACTCAGACTCAATGGCTTTCTTGTCTAACTTGAAGTTACAAATCAGCTGCTTAATCACTTCGCGACGGAGCAAATCATCGGAGTCCAGAGAGACCCCTTTCCATAGAGCGTGACGAAGTTCGTTGACTTGAGCGTAGTATTTCTTCAGCTCTTTCTGGTTTTGCGCGTACGCATCGCCGATCATCGAGATTGCAGAAACACCAAAGCCAACCAAGTCACATTCACCTTGTGTGGTGTAGCCTTGGAAATTGCGATGCAAAATACCTTCGCGCTGGGCAACAGCAAGTTCATCGTCCGGCAAAGCAAAGTGGTCCATACCGATAAATTGGTAGCCAGCACCGGTCAGTGTCGCGATGGTGTCTTGCAGAATCGCCATCTTCTCTTCTGCCTTTGGCAGGTCTTCGTCTTTAATCTTACGCTGCGCTGCAAATAGCTGTGGCATGTGCGCGTAGTTAAACACGGATAGACGGCCCGGCTGCATCTCTAGCACTTGTTCTAGAGTCTTGGCAAAAGATTCTTTGGTCTGCTTCGGTAAACCGTAAATCAAATCTAGGTTCGTCGAACGAAAGCCTAACTCTTTTGCGCGCGCAACCATCGCAACGATGAACTCTTCATCTTGCTCACGATTCACCAGTTTTTGCACTTCTTTGTTGAAGTCCTGAACACCGATGCTCAAGCGATTGAAGCCTTCACTACGCAGATGATCCAGCATGATCAGCTCGATTTCACGCGGGTCAACCTCGATACTGATTTCAGCATCGCTACTAAAAGTAAACTCTTGGCGTAGCAGGCTCATTACACGCGTGATTTGCTTTTCAGAGAGAAACGTCGGTGTACCACCACCAAAATGCAATTGCGTCACGGTGCGACCAACAAGTAATGCAGCACGTTGACGAATTTCGTGTTCAAGCACGTCGAGGTATTCATCCGCTTTGTGCGAGTGGCGCGTAATGACTTTATTACATCCACAGTAGTAACAAAGCTTGTGACAGAACGGAATGTGTACGTACAGCGATAATGGGCGTTCTGGGTATTGAGTGCATGCCATATCATAATCAGAAATGGTGAACGCTTCATGAAACTCCAGCGCCGTTGGGTACGACGTATAACGAGGCCCGGAATAGTTGTACTTATCCAATACCGCTTGATCCCAGACTATTTGCTGTTTCGATTCAGTGTGTTGATTCGACATGGTGGTACTTTCCGTTAAATGCTAGGGCAACGAAAGCCGTCACCCGATATTCAGAGCCGCTATTTTGCCATACGACGATGACAAGCGTGGCAACGCCGACTGGCTTTTTAAGTATAAAACTAAAGAAGTGCTAGCGTGATCACGATACCCCCATTAGCCATAAGGAGACTATTGGGGGTCGCGCTTAAATCATCTGAATATTGATTTGATTATTCAGTGGCTGGACGTTTTTCTGCAACACTTTGAGCTCCTCAATAATCGCATCAGTGAGGCGGCTTTCCGCTTTATGACGCGTCAAGTTCTGTTGCATACGCTCTTTCTTGGCAAGTTGTTGGCGTTCTTCGCCACGCGCCATATCTTTCACTATGTGGTAAAGCTCAGAAATCGCAGGGTACGTTTTATCGAAATCAACGCGGTCTTCACCTTGTACATAATCCATGATGTTATACACACGGATACTGATTTCAGATAAATCGCACTGCCCTTGAATGCCCGCCTGACACAAGGTATGCACATTCTCAAAAATGTTGGCGTTACGTTTGTCTATCGCCAATTTTTGATGCTTCAGCTGCAATTCCTTTTGCTTTTTCAATTGAAGCAGAAGGTAACCTGCATAAGAAGCGAGTGCGATGATAATCACAACACCAGCAATAGCTAATAAGGTTACATTCATAGCTTAATTATCCTTTATAGTCGTCGAAATTAATGTCGTCGAAATCTGCCAGCAAGTCATCATCGTTGCGCGTGCTTTTCTCAGCAGGTGCAGTGAAGTCTTCCTCTTCTTCAGGTTCCAACAAACCTAGTTGGTCCATTAGCTTCTCAATGCGATCGAGTTTCTCATCGACGAATTTCTGTAGACCTGTGCCCAGGTTTTCACCCGCTTCAATACGGTCTAGCAACACGTTCAATTGCGCGTCATTTTCTAGCATCTCTAGTTCTTGCTCTGCCGACAAACGACGCTCTTGCTTCGTCATTTTCTTCGCAGGTTCAACAATCAGAGGTATTTTCTTTTTGCTGCCTAAGCGCGGGTCGCGATTTTGTGCAGCAGCTTGCTTTTTCTGCTCGTTAACTTCTGAGTTACGGTTACCCGTTTTCAGACCTTTACGCTTTTTAGCACGCTTGCGTAAGCGGCCTTCCACATCAGATTCTGTACGGTTACGAGTTACAACAAACTCAGGTGCACCAGCGGCACCCGGTTTTCTAGATTTTTTACTACGGCTCATTACTGGGGTTTCCTCAGTAAAATTACATCATTACCAATAAATTCGAGTTCGAGCTTATCCCGCTCTGCTAGGAACTGGAACGTGTCACGACTAAAGAACACTACGTGAGTGAGATCGTTCTTATAATGCCATGATTTGAAAGCCTCCACGTCGATGACCATTTTCGTCATCAGGCCTATCCAGCCCCCTGGCTTAACTAAATTCAACCATTGCTTCCACACCAAATCTGGGTGGTAGAGGTGCTCTATCACCTCTGTTGCTGTCATGAAGTCGTACGTTTTTTCTAAAACCGACGTATCAGGGTGGTAGTAGAGATCGTACAACGCCATGTTGTGCCCCGCCTCTTCCAGCATCAAGGAGAGCGTTGGGCCAGGACCACAACCAAAGTCGATACCATTTGATTGTGGAGAAATTCGCTCTGTGATCGGGTCAGCAATACGCGACAAAAAGCGTCGGTAACCCAAATCATCGGGGTTGTTCTCATGCAAATCATAGTGAGCTTTTTCGCTTTCCGCATCCAAACGTTGGTCTGGATTTACGAATACCAAGCTGCACTGCTCACATTGAAGATATTCACGACGCTTATCTTCAAAATAATGGTGAGTGCGCTGATTTTGGCATAAAGGACAGGTATGCATGCTGACTTCCTCAAACAGGGATGCGAAACATACCAGAAAGTGAACTCGGATTGGAGTGTTGTTGAGTATTTTTTCAGCAATTTTTGTTAAAAAACTTTGTTTACAACCTATAAAGCTAAATAAGTGCAGTAATATCAATTCAAGTTACGACTGAGCAAGTCAACGGATATAAAAAAAGCGACAGTCAGACTGTCGCTTTCTAAGTGCCATCAATTGGCGAAACTGTGTTGCACACATTTGGTGCACCAATGATCCCTTTGTTTTTAGAGCTTTCCCTGCCAAAAAGAGTTGTTTTTCATCTTCCTGATGAATTTTGGCTATCCGTTTACTTCCTGTCTACTGAGCAACTTCCTGTGCCTGATCCGTTTCACTGTCTTAACCGTCAGACGAGATGACCATCCTTATCTGATAGGCTCCCTACCTATCTAAATCCCTTTCTAAATCACCAAGCATCCGAGCTACATCCTTGGAGACCTAAACCGTGGTCTTAAATCCTTACATTCACCCCCTGTGAACGACTTCTACTTTACGCCATCCCGTTATACTCACAAGTAATGGGTTGAAAAAAAATCCGCCTATTTTTCTAAAAAATCAAAATTATCATTTAATCAAAAACTTAAAAACACTAACAAGAAAAAGTCAACATCAAGTATGGCAAATGTCTCACAAACTGCCGAGCCAACTATCGCTTTCGTATCCAAACTCGACTGTGATATCTATCACGAACAAAAATGCCCTAGTGGATTTACTAGGGCATTTTTGTACAAGTTGCTCGAACGATGTAGGGACATCTACCCAACCAGCTCAAGATGCAGGATCTTGAGCGATTTAGGTATATTAGTGCAGACCGCCAACGTATTTAGACAGCACTTCGATATCTTCGTCTGTCATTTTCTTCGCGATGTCGCGCATCATGGCATTCATATCATTACCACGGTCGCCATCACGGAATTTTTCTAGCTGAGCTTTGATGTAGTCAGCATGCTGACCAGAAATTTTCGGGAAACCTGAAAGCTCAGTACCATTGCCACGAGGACCATGACATGCAATACATGCGGTTAGGCCACGCTCGGCATCACCAGCGGTATAAAGCGTTTTGCCTTTTGCTACTACATCTTCAGGTGTTGAGTTTTCTGAAACTGGTAGCGAAGCGTAGTAAGCAGATAGGTCTGCGATATCTTCATCGCTCAGTGGCATTGCCATACCACTCATTACAGGATCGTAACGACCTTGTTTACCACCACTTGTCATGCCTAGCTTAAGTTCTTTTAACTGCTTCTCAAGATACTTAGCGTGTTGGCCTGCGAGTTTCGGGTACGTTGTTATTGCACTGTTGCCATCTGCTCCGTGACAGGCGACACAGGTTTGTGATTTTGCTTTACCAGCCTCAATATTACCTTGGGCCCATACTGAGCAACTGGCTAAAAGACTCAAAATTAGCGCTAATTTCTTCATGACATTCCATTATAATTATCAAGCTTCCAGTACCACGGAATGTGAACATACCGCGTACACTCATGGTACAATAGGCGACCTTATGCCGAGCACGGTTATTTTACACATTTTCACAAAAAAGTAATCAATCGACTACACAAAGTCGAGATGGAGTTAACAGTGAGCGTAAAAATTCATTACCAAAATACGCATTTCATCACCAGCGCACCCGATATTCGTCACCTGCCGGAAGACGAAGGTGTCGAAATTGCGTTTGCAGGACGCTCAAACGCTGGTAAATCGAGTGCACTTAACCGTCTAACTAATCAAAAAAGCTTAGCCAAGACATCAAAGACACCTGGTCGTACGCAATTAATCAACCTTTTCAAAGTAGAAGAAGGTTGTCACATTGTCGATCTACCTGGATACGGTTTTGCTCAAGTACCGGTAGAGATGAAAAACAAATGGCAGAAATCTTTGGGTGAATACCTACAGAAACGCGAGTGCCTAAAAGGCTTAGTGGTTCTAATGGACATTCGTCATCCAATGAAAGATCTCGACCAACAAATGATTTTCTGGGCCATCGATAGCCACATTCCTGTGCAAGTTTTGCTAACCAAAGCAGATAAACTAAAAAGTGGTGCACGCAAACAAACTCTACTGAAAGTTCGTAAGCAAGTAGAAACTTTCGGTGGTGACGTTTCTGTTGATGTGTTCTCTTCACTGAAAGGATTAGGTGTCGATCAGCTACGTGCAAAACTGGATACCTGGTTTGCACCAGCACTAGCACACCTGATAGAAGAAGACGAACAAGAGATACCAGCGAGCGATGAAGAATAATTAACAATATTTGTTAAATTTCTTCGACACGGCCCTGCCATTTGGTGGGGCTTTTGTTTATCTGAACTAAATAACAGGCAATAAAAATCCCCGCCTTCCTGGCAGGGATAACGGGAGAGAAAAATTGGTAATTATTGTTATGTGACGAAGCATTGCTGAACTGAGATTCGATTTCAATAGGTTAAAAAGCGCTCTTGTTTCCTGTGTATCACCAAACATTCACTCCAAAAACACCCAATAGCGTTACAATTCAGACAGTTAAGCCAAGCAAATCTTCAAAAAGATGTAACTTAGTTTCTTTCAAGAAAAAATAATAGTGTGACTGGCGTAAATTTACAGGATGAATAACGCAATAAATTTGAAGGAAAAATCGAGATTTTGCAGTGACTTAGAAAGGTCAAAAAAGAAGGTTTTTGAAGGCTAACTTTAAGCTGCTGATCCAAAAGAATAATTTTCTTTCGCCCAATAAAAAACGCCCCAGTCAAAAACTGACTGGGGCGGCTGAATCAGCCTAATCCAATAACGTGAAACAAAAGGTCTGAAAGATAGAACATCTTACCTCTGTACCCTACGAGTATTAATGTACAACAATTGGTCAGAATTGCAAAGAATTTTTGTAGTTTTTTTTCATGAAATTTTTATTAAGCAACATCAAAGTTAACTTTGCGCTAGCTTTTTTAATCTCAAAAAAAATCCAGCGTTTGTGCGCTGGCTCATAATTAATTGGTTATTTTGGTCTAAAAGTGACTAATGAGCTTGATCCCAGTTATCACCGTGACCTGCTTCTGCAACCAACGGTACTTTTAGCTCTGCTGCAGATTCCATCAATTTCTGTACTTTACTTTCAATTTCGGACAATGATGACTCTTCAACTTCAAAGACCAATTCATCGTGTACTTGCATTAATAACTTCACACGACCATTGCCTTCTTCCTGAATCCACTGATCAACCAACAGCATCGCTTTCTTAATGATGTCCGCTGCCGTACCTTGCATTGGTGCGTTGATTGCCGCACGTTCAGCAGCTTTACGACGCATCCCGTTGCGCGATTTGATTTCTGGCAAATGCAAACGTCGACCAAAAATCGTTTCAACATACCCTTTATCTGCTGCTGTGCTGCGTGTGTCTTCCATGTACTGCATCACGCCTGGGTAACGTTCAAAGTATGTATCCATGTACGCTTGAGCCTCACCACGAGGAATGCCTAATTGCTTCGCCAAACCAAACGCACTCATGCCGTAAATAAGACCGAAATTAACCGCTTTCGCACGACGACGTTGCTCACTTGAAACGTCCTCAATAGAAACACCCATGATTTCTGCTGCGGTTGCCGCGTGGATATCTTTGCCATCACGGAATGCATTCAATAAAGCTTGGTCGCCAGAAAGGTGCGCCATGATGCGCAGTTCGATTTGCGAGTAGTCGACCGCTAAGATTTTATGCCCTGATGGCGCGACAAACGCTTGACGAATACGACGGCCAGCTTCGTTACGAATTGGAATGTTCTGTAAGTTCGGATCAGTAGAAGATAGACGACCCGTTGCAGTCACTGCTTGGTGGTAAGAAGTATGCACGCGCCCCGTTGATGGGTTGATCATCTTCGGCAGTTTGTCGGTGTAAGTTGATTTTAGCTTCGCCAAACCACGGTATTCCAAAATCAGTTTTGGTAGTGGGTAGTCTAGCGCGAGTTCTTGCAGAACTTCTTCATTCGTCGATGGTGTGCCTGATGGCGTTTTCTTCACAACCGGTAAACCCATTTTTTCAAATAGGATGGCTTGTAATTGCTTTGGCGAGTTCATGTTAAACTCTTGCTCTGCAATTTCGTACGCTTTCTTTTCAAGCTCATCAAGGCGAGCGGTAATCTCGACCGACTGCGCACTCAGCTTCATTTCATCGATAAAGACCCCAGTGCGTTCAATGCGCGAAAGAACTGGCACCAACGGCATTTCAATCTCTTCGTAAACTGTCTTCAGGCTTTCATCCTGCTCGATATTAGCAAACAAGCGATTGTGCAGACGAAGGGTCACATCCGCATCTTCTGCCGCGTATGGCGATGCTTGTTCCAGTTCGATTTGGTTAAACGTAAGCTGATTTTTGCCTTTACCTGCAATTTGCTCAAAAGAAATGCAGCTGTGCTGTAGGAAGCGAAGCGCCAAGCTGTCCATATCGTGTTTACCGCCGACACTGTTGTAGATATACGATTCCAACATCGTGTCGTGCTTAATACCTTTTAGCTCAATGTCGTAACGAGCGAGTACAGACGCATCATACTTTAAGTTTTGACCGACTTTTGCTTTCGCTGCATCTTCAAGAATTGGCTTCAGCTGTTCTAGTACCCAATCACGATCAAGCTGTTCAGGCGCATCTAAATAGTCATGTGCAACTGGCACATAAGCCGCAATACCTTCATCGACAGCGAATGACAAACCAACTAGATTCGCTAGCATGTAATCTAGGTTATCGGTCTCCGTATCAAATGCAAACAGCTCAGCCGTTTGAAGTTTATCTAGCCAAGCATTGAAGGTTTCTTTATCCAGAATTGTTTCATATTGGCTGCGATCGATTGTTACCGCAGAAGTTTCCATCTCGGCTTGAGAAGAAGAAGCTTGTGAAGATCCTGCAAGCTCTACGGCCTCCACAGATCCAGAACCGCCTTCAAGTAGTTCATTCAACCAAGATTTAAACGTCAGTTGGCCATACAGCTTCACTAATTCGTCTTTATTTGGTTCCGCTTTCAGCAATGATTCTGGCGTTTCCTCAAGCTCAACATCCAATTTGATGGTCGCGAGCTCATACGAAAGCATGGCATTTTCTTTGTTGTCGATGAGCTTTTTCGCCATGGTTTTAGAACCACGGAAACCAAGCCCTGCAATATCATCGAGGTTTTCATACAACTTCGTCAGACCACCAATACCTTGCAGTAGTGCGGTCGCTGTTTTATCACCGACACCCGGTACACCAGGAATGTTATCTACTTTATCGCCCATCAGTGCTAAGTAGTCGATGATCAACTCAGGTGGAATGCCAAACTTTTCAACCACACCTTCACGATCCATTACGACGTTCGTCATGGTGTTGATCAAGGTAATGTTATCATCCACTAGCTGCGCCATGTCTTTATCACCAGTACTGATCAATACAGGCATGCCCTTTTGTGATGCTTGGTATGCTAACGTACCGATGACGTCATCCGCCTCGACGCCAGGAACACAGATCAGCGGCAAACCCATTGCACGAATAACATTGTGTAATGGTTCAATTTGACAACGCAGGTCATCCGGCATTGGCGGACGATTCGCTTTGTATTCTGCATACATATCATCACGAAAGGTTTTTCCCTTTGCATCGAAAACCACCGCGATGCGCTCAGACGCAAACTGACGCATCATGCTGCGTAACATGTTCACGACGCCGTAAACGGCATTAGTTGGAATTTCACCATTGCTCATGGTGCCCGGGTAGGCGTGAAAAGCGCGATATAGGTAAGAAGAGCCGTCGATAAGGATCAACGGATTTTCAGGAATACTTGCCATAATTGTCTGTATCCAATTCAGTACTTGAGAGATCTGCCTAGGATGCCATGACTGCTGATCTGAATCTATCTTGTTCGCTCGATCTAGGTCGCGTAAATTTTTCCGACTTTATTCACGAAAACACCACCTCCTGTGGATAACTCTGTTTATAGAAATTATCCACTGGTTATCCAATAACAAAAAACACAAGAAAACACCAACCCAAACCATTGATTAATAACAACAAATTCGCATAACGGCGAGAAGATCAACGATCCTAAAATGATCATCGCATGTGGAAAAGATATTAATAGTGACGTCAAATAGAAATCGTAGAAAAGAAAAAAGCGACCCGAATGGGGTCGCCTAGCAGAAGTGGTAAAGCAAATTCTGTAAATAGAGCAGCTTAACCAAGAAGCTATAAATTACACTGGAAGCAATGTGAGCAATGTCGTGTCAAAAAGAATTCGTGCAAGTTCTCGGAAAAATGTTTCATCACTTCTCAACTTTCAGTTAATTAACTTCTGTTAATAAGTCACTCAACGTCCTTGTGAACTTTCCTCATTCCCTAAGACAGATTTAATAATAATGATTCTCATTTCGTAGTCAACAGTTAAATGAGAAAAAATCTCATTTATTTTCACATTGCTTTAATGAAATGCACTCGAGATTCTCGAAGATTTACTTTTTCTTCAAAATTTTCAATTATATAGCCATTTCTCAATAACAAGCGAAGCATAGCCGGAAACTGGTTTCGAGATTTCACTTTTAATGTGTTGTAGCCTTGTTCTGCCACCCAATCCTCTTGAGCTTCCAAAAGCAGTTGTGCCACGCCTTCATTTCGAGCTTCAGGGACAACACCACCTAACCAGCTATAGAAAACACCATCCTCTAATTCGTAACCTATTTTGAAGCCGACAATCGTGCCATTTTTTTCTGCAACGAGGATTAAACTGTTTTTCTCTTCTAAACGTTGAGTCATGGAGTCTACCGTTTCTCCTTTCGAAAACTCGGTAACACGCGCCACAACTTGAAGTGCTTCTTCCAATGTGCCTTCACGAATCAGCATTGTCATTATTCTCTTCTCCAAAATAAAAATACCCAAGCACCTTGGATTGTTACTGTTGTAATCCGCCTGAGGTTACTTGGGTATATACAGACGAACAACTCTTGTTGGTCTGGTATTTCTCACTGAGCGATAATTACTCTTCTGTCGCTTCCGGAGTACGATTTAGGTGTTGAGTAGTTTGTGCATTCTCTTCTGCCAACCACTCAGCAACGTCTTTCGCAAAGTACGTTAAGATGCCATCTGCACCTGCACGTTTGAAGCACAATAGTGATTCCATCACAATTTCACGCTCTTTGAGCCAGCCATTCATGATCGCCGCTTTATGCATCGCGTACTCGCCAGAGACTTGATAAGCAAATGTCGGTACTTGAAGTTCAGTTTTTACTCGGCGAACTACATCTAAGTATGGCATACCAGGTTTAACCATCACCATGTCCGCACCTTCATTGATGTCTAGCGCCACTTCGTGAATCGCTTCATCAATGTTTGCTGGGTCCATTTGGTAGTTTTTCTTGTTGCCGCCTTTTAGATTTGAAGAAGAGCCAACCGCATCACGGAATGGTCCGTAGTAGTTCGATGCGTACTTAGCCGAGTAAGCCATGATTTGAGTATGAATGTAGCCCGCGTTTTCTAATGCTTCGCGGATCTTACCAATTCGGCCATCCATCATGTCTGAAGGCGCGACTACGTCAGCACCCGCTTCTGCATGAGACAAAGCCTGCTTAACCAATACTTCTGTGGTTTCATCATTCATTACGTAGCCATCTTCATCGATGATGCCGTCTTGGCCATGTGTCGTGAATGGGTCGAGTGCCACGTCTGTGATTACACCAATTTGAGGAATGTGTTCTTTAAGTGCTCGTACTGCTCGCTGAACCAAACCTTCTGGGTTGTAGGCTTCAGTAGCACATAAGCTTTTAGCGTCTTGGTTTACGACAGGGAAAAGCGCGATTGCTGGAACGCCTAGATTTGCAAGGTATTGTGCTTCTTCTAGCATTAAATCAATCGACAAACGCTCTACACCCGGCATGGACTCCACGCTCTCACGACGATCTTTACCCATAAGAATGAACATTGGGTAAATCAGATCATTAACAGAAAGTTGGTTCTCAGCCATCAAACGACGACTAAAATCGTGCTTACGTAAACGACGCATACGGCGTGCAGGGAATGGACCTTGAATTGATACAGACACCATTTTCTCCTTGTCTGGACGGTTATGATGATCAAATCATCTGGTGAACAAAATCATATCACTCTTGATGCATGTTGCGAGTGACAATCTGGAAAAAGGTAATGAAAAAAACTGAAAATGACCCAGCACTCACACTCAAGTATACTTCGAATACGAAACCAACCATGAAGCACAGAGAGTAACGATGATCGATACCCACGCGCACATCTATGCTAGCGAATTTGATAACGACCGCGATGAAGTAGTACAACGCGCCTTAACGCAAGGCATTAATAAAATCCTGTTGCCAAACATCGATCTGGACTCTATTGAGCCCATGCTACAAACCGAAGCGGCATATCCTGACGTGTGCCACTCAATGATGGGACTCCACCCTTGTTATGTGGACAGCAATGTTGAACAAACGTTGGAGATCATCCGCGGTTGGTTTGAGAAACACAAGTTTATTGCGGTGGGCGAAATCGGTATCGACCTGTATTGGGATAAAACCTATCGTGCTGAGCAAGAAATGGCGTTCGTAGCTCAACTTAACTGGGCAAAAGAGATGGACTTACCAGTCGTTATCCACACTCGTGATTCGATTGAAGAAACACTCACTTTGCTAAGACAAGAGCAAGATGGTCGTCTGCGTGGTGTATTCCACTGTTTTGGAGGCAGCTTAGAAGAAGCGCAAGCAATCAATGAGCTAGGCTTCCACTTAGGCTTGGGTGGCGTATCGACCTTTAAGAATGGCGGGATGGATAAAGTCATTCCACATTTGGATATGCAGTGGGTCATTTTAGAAACCGACTGTCCATATTTAGCGCCTGTGCCACACCGTGGTAAACGTAATGAACCAGCCTACACTTCTCTCGTTGCACAACGTGTTGCCGACTTGCGTGATGTCGACATCGCAACCATCGATGCCATAACGACTGAGAATGCCAAAAAGCTGTTTAATATTTAATTCACGATGACCCGTCCTGATATGGGTTGACACTTTTTAACTAAAACGCTCGATGTACTTCATCGGGCGTTTTGTATTTTAAAGCCGTATGAGGCCTCATTTGATTATAGATATCTACGGACTCTGCTACCATCGTCCTTGCTTCTTTCAGATCTTTCGGTTTCTTCAGCAAGAGCTCCATTTTGAGTATCCCATTTACACGCTCAGCTAAAGCATTCTGATAACAGTCATACCCGTCTGTCATTGAGCAAGTCACTCTATGTTTCTTATGGATATCTTGATATTCCTTCGAACAGTATTGTGAGCCTCTATCTGAGTGGTGTATTAGCTTTTCTTCACTCTGCCGTTGCCTGAGAGCTGAGATAAATGCCCGCTTAACTGATTGAGTTTTCATGTTGTCATCCACATAAAAACCAACAATCTTCCTTGAATAAGCGTCTGTAACCAAGCTGAGATAACTCTCTCCATTTTGAGTTGGCAAGTAAGTAATATCAGCAACCCACAGTTGTTCTGGCTTCGTTGGTGTCAGCCCATCTTTCACTTTGTTTGGGTGACAGAAAAATCGATGACGGCTGTCAGTCGTTCGGTGATAGGCTCGTCTTGCTCTCACTAACAGCCGATGCTTTCTGAGAAGTTCAAAGAGCTTATCGCGACCTATTTGAATGCCCTTTGTTGCTGCTAAGAACTTCAGTTTACGCGTGCCAATGCGTGGCTGCTTCAGCCTGACTTCACGGACAAAGCCAATGACAGCATGCTCATGATGTTCACAACGAGATTGAGTTTGGCATTGCTTATAATAAGCTTGGCGAGAGATTTGTACTAACTGACAAAACTTCGTAACGCTCAAACCTACTATGGTTTTCTCTTGGACAACGCTTCTTTGTGCTTTTTTGTCACTCTAACACCATAGTCACGTTCCATAACGTTCACGACAGCTTCAAAGAAGTCGGCTTTGAGTTGAGCATCTTCGAGCTGCTTCTCAAGCTCTTTAATACGTTGCTCTGGTGTAGGAGGTAAATTGAACTCGGCCATAGAGTCTCCTTTGGACATAAAGTTAGGTGTCCCTTTAGACCAATCTAGTCGACCATGCTTACGAAGCCAAACCAAAACCGTAGAGCAACCTTGGATGCCATACTTCTCTTGGGCTTGTTTGTAAGTGAGGCTTCCTTTTTCAACCTCATCAACTACAGTGAGTTTAAAAGCGAGGGAGTAATCGCGCTGAGTTCTTTTAGTTGTTGATTTCATAACACTCTCCAATTTTGGGGGTAGAAAGTGTCAACCTTATTTAGGACGGCACACGAGAATTGAAAAAAGCGACGAAATCAACGTCGCTTTTTTATCACCTAAACTATTGAATGAACGATTCAACCCGTTGAAATAGTAGAACAATCCATACAAAATTATTGATAAACATAATAATTAACTAGCAACTCTACTTACTTCTCATATCGTCACTTTACTTCGTCCGCTTTGCAAAACTGTCGACAACTCGACACATTATTTTTCTATACTGATTTACGCCCATTAATTAGCACAAATGTAAAACAGCATGAATATGGAAGTTGAAGTGTGTACACATGGTGCTTACTTACAACGCGTACCGCGCAGTTTTTTTCAAAAGCTGCTGGGCATCAAGGAAGTATACGTATGCACAAAATGTGGTTACGTCATGAAAGTTAAGTAATTAGCCCAAGAAAAAACCAACCGCAAAAAAAGCGGCTCAATTGAGCCGCTTTTCACATCTAGATTAGCCTTATTCTTCGGTTTCCGCTTCTACTTCTTCGCTTCGACGAGTATAAAAACGCGCGAAGAACAAACCGACTTCAAACAGTAAACACATCGGAATAGCGAGTAAGGTTTGCGAGATCATGTCTGGTGGCGTTAACACCATACCTACGACAAACGCAGCCACTATAATATAAGGACGTTTCTGTCTTAAATCTTCTGGTGTAGTGGCCCCAGTCCAACACAACAAAATAATCGCAACAGGCACCTCAAATGCGATACCAAACGCCATAAATAGCGCCAGCACAAAGTCGAGATAACTCGAGATATCAGTTGCAAACTCTACTCCACCAAGAGAGATGGCGGTAAAGAAGCCAAACACCAATGGAAATACCACGAAGTAGGCAAATGCCACTCCACAGTAGAACAATAGCGAACTAGAGAACAGCAGTGGCATGATCAATCGACGTTCATGCTTGTACAAACCTGGCGCTACAAAGGCCCAAACTTGATACAAAATAAACGGCACCGCAATAAATACCGAAGCAATTAACGTCAGCTTAAGTGGCGTAAAAAAAGGTGACGCTACATCCGTAGCAATCATGGTCGCGCCTTCAGGTAGACGTTCTACTAAAGGTGCGGAAACAAACTCGTAAATGTGGTTAGAGAAATAAATTAGTCCGACAAACACGACCAACACTGCGAGGATTGAGCGCAGTAGTCGGTTGCGAAGCTCCAACAAATGACTAATTAAAGGTTGTGTCTGCTCGACGGTAGACATGGCAAACCTCTTATTAAAAACCAGATCAAAAAGGAGCTACCAATCACTAGTAGCTCCTCCTAATGAGACTATTCGGCTTTCTTATCTGCCGCTGTAACCTTGCTCTCTTCCGCTTTCTCTACCTTTTCTGCTGCTGGCTCTGTTTTTACAGGCTCAGCCTCTGAATCGGTGTTCTTTGCGTAAGGACGATTTACAGATTGCGCTGCCTTCTTCAACTCTTCAACTGAAGATTTCAACTCAGGGGATAAATCATCCATCCCCATTTGTTCTGCTTTGCGCAAGTTTTCTTGCAGCTCTTGGACTTTCAGCTCGTGTGACAATTCGTCTTTGACGCTATTTGCCATACTCTTAGCGGCACCGATAAAGCGAGACACGCTGCGAATAGCATGAGGCAAACGCTCCGGCCCAAGAACGACCAGACCAACAACAGATATTAATACCAGTTCCCAAAAACCGATATCAAACACGTTTTACGCCTGCTCTTTGTCTTTTTTCGTTTCAGGAGCAGCTTCTTTTTTCTGCTGCTCTTCTAGACTTTTTGGTTCGAAGTCTGCGTCTTTGTCATTTTTCGCAGGTTCATCTTCGCTCATCGCTTTTTTGAAGCCCTTAACGGCACCACCCAGATCGCCACCGATACCGCGTAGTTTCTTTGTTCCGAATAGCAATACAACAATTACAGCAATGATTAGAAGTTGCCAAACACTGATACCACCCATTCTCTTTACCTCGGGTCTTTAAACAAACAAAAATATTTCAAGAGTTTAACGTCTATTGACGATAAGCTCGCCAACTAAGCAGCCAAAATGTGACACCTGCGATACCGCAGGCCAACGAAAGCTGCTCAAAAGCATCGTTCACCAATATTGCCGAGCATACGACTAAAGTCGCGCCAACGCCAAACAAAAACTTTCCTGTCGCCTGCTGGCGCTTGCTCTGGCGATACCCTTGATAAAGCTGATCCATACGTTGATTCATCGCTTTACCTTGTTTCAGGCTATCGTAAAGTAGCTCTGGCAGTTCAGGTAATTTCTCTGCCCAAAATGGTGCGCGGTCTTTAATCGCATTCACTAGAGCTTGCGGCCCAACTTGATTCATCATCCATTCCTCCAGGAATGGTTTTGCGGTCTCCCACAAATCAAGTTGAGGATATAGCTGCCTACCAAGCCCTTCCACGTACAACAGCGTTTTTTGCAACAGTACAAGCTGTGGCTGAACCTCCATATTGAATCGACGTGCCGTGTTGAACAAATTCAACAACACATGACCAAAGGAGATTTCGCACAATGGCTTAGCAAAAATAGGCTCACACACAATGCGAATCGCGAACTCAAACTCATCGACATTGGTATCCGCAGGCACCCACCCTGAATCCACATGTAACTCCGCCACTCGGCGGTAGTCACGATTGAAAAACGCCAGGAAGTTTTCCGCCAGATAACGCTTGTCTTCGCTATTAAGTGTACCAACGATTCCGCAATCTAGCCCTATCCACATTGGGTTCTCTGGATGTTCGGGTTTGACGAACACATTACCCGGATGCATATCGGCATGGAAAAAGCTGTCTCGGAACACCTGAGTGAAGAACACACTCACACCGCGTTCCGCGAGCAATTTCATATTGGTGCCATTTGCTTTCAAGCCTTCAATATCAGAGACTTGAATGCCATATATTCGCTCAGAAACCATGACAGTTTCATTACTGAAGTCGGGAAAAACTTCAGGAACATACAATTCTTCGCTGCCCTCAAAGTTGCGGCGCAACTGAATGGCATTCGCCGCCTCACGTCGCAAGTCGAGTTCATCAAGCAGGGTTTTCTCGTACTCACGCACGACTTCAACTGGTTTTAAACGACGTGCTTCAGGCATCGCTCCGGCGACTATACGCGCCATTCGGTGCATCAGTTTTAGATCTGAATCAATGACTGGGCGAATATCTGGGCGGATAACCTTTAATACCACTTCTTGGTTAGTGTCTTTTATGCGCGCAGTATGTACCTGAGCAATCGACGCAGACGCCAGTGGTTTGATATCAAACTCGGTAAACCATTTTTCTAACGGACCACCTAATGCTTGCTCCATCTGCTTTTTTGCCAACTCGCCATCAAAAGGCGCGACTTGGTCTTGAAGTAAAGCTAGGGGATCAGCGATATGCGGAGGAAATAAGTCACGGCGCGTCGACATCATCTGACCGAACTTAATCCAAACCGGCCCCAGCTCTTGCAGTGCTAAACGCAGACGTTCACCGAGTGGTTTTTCTGGGTGCTTGTTCTTAATCCAAAACAAGCTTTTGCGCAGTAAAAGCGGCGCTTTGGTCAGTTGGTGATCGGGAAGCAGCTCATCTAAGCCGTATTCCAGTTGTACTTTGGCGATGTGGTATAAGCGCTTTAGTTCTGCTGGCGTCATGGTTTCTCCAATGCAGGCTTATCTGCATCCAGCTTATTCAGCAAAGCCGTTAAACGAGCTTCAATGCGAGAAGCCTGGCTGCGAACCTCATCAACTTGGTCGCAGAAATAGGCCACTTCTAACGGAGCGGGAGCCAGTTTCCATTCTTCAGTCACTACTTGCGCAAGATGACGTTGGTGTTTTTCTGCTTGAGACGCAAGAAAGTTGCCGATGTTTTTTGAGCCTTGCACAAAGGTATGTGCGGCGACATCGCCAGTCACGCGAGACAACCACTCTTCAACATCTGGTTTGCAATCCACCATCAACTGAGAGAATTTCTGCGCCAATTGAATATCGCCTTCGAGTTCAAGTTTATCTTGTTTAATAAGACGAGTGATGTTGGCCTGATCGCGCAGCTCTGGTAACACACTCAAGTTGAGCGATAGATAGCAGTTAGGCTGCCCTTCGTAATGACCAAGCACATCAATTTGCTGACTAAAAACAAATGTCAGTGTTTTATTGATCTCTTTCAGGTGAACTTGAATAACTTGACCTTTTAGACGCGCTAAACGACGGCCCAATGCAGGGTCGTCTTTGATCAGTGTATTCAGTGACGTTTCAATCACAGCGGTGATAAGTGGTTCAAATGGCATGCCGTTAACCCTTAGAATTTATAACCGCGATGCAAAGCCACAATACCACCAGTTAAGTTGTAGTATTTGGTGTTTTCAAAACCTGCGTCTTGCATCATGCCTTCCAGCGTTTCTTGGTCTGGATGCATACGGATTGACTCCGCTAGGTAGCGGTAACTCTCTGAGTCATTCGCAACTAGCTCACCGATTCTCGGCAACAAGTGGAATGAATATGCGTCGTATACTTTCGATAACGGCTCTAGCACTGGTTTTGAAAATTCCAACACCAATAGACGGCCGCCTGGCTTCAGTACGCGGAACATTGAACGAAGCGCTTTGTCTTTGTCTGTCACATTACGCAAACAAAAACTGATGGTGATGACATCAAAATAATCATCAGGGAACGGCAGTTCTTCTGCGTTGGCTTGAACGTAATGCACGTTACCCACAATACCGTTGTCACGCAGTTTATCGCGACCAACGTTAAGCATTGAGTTATTGATATCGGCAAGGATGACATGGCCTTCATCGCCAACAATGCGCGAGAATTTCGCCGTCAAATCACCCGTACCACCACCTAGGTCAAGAATACGTTGGCCAGGGCGAGCACCACTACAATCGATAGTGAAGCGCTTCCAAAGGCGGTGAATACCACCAGACATCAGGTCATTCATGATGTCGTATTTTGTTGCCACGGAGTGGAATACTTCGGCAACCTTAGTCACTTTTTCGTCTTTTGCCACTGTAGAGAAACCAAAGTGAGTGGTTTCATTCTCTAACGCTGTATTGGATTGCAAACTTGTGTCCGTCATTCTAATTCCTCTTAGGCAGCGCTTTCCTCTACGGGGCGTTTGTTGACAAATAAAATCGCCCACTGCACTGCGGGCGATTAGTTTACTTTATCCTCAGCCGGATGTCTTTCTACTAACGGGTCATTTTCTGAAAATGCATCACTCTGCGCTAACTGCGCGAGGTCGGAAGAAATCGGTCGTTTAATTTCAACTCCCAAGTGTTTAAAGCTTTCGGCTTGGCGAATCACATTTCCGCGCCCTGTGGCAAGCTTGTTCATCGCACCTTGATAGCTTTGATTCGCCTTATCCAGCGCACCACCGAGCCCCTCCATGTCGTCTACAAACAATCGTAATTTGTCGTAGAGTTTTGTCGCACGCTGCGCAATCATTTTGGCGTTTTCATTTTGGCGTTCATTGCGCCATAGATTATCAATGGTGCGCAGTGCCACCAGCAACGTTGTTGGGCTCACCAAAATGATGTTTTGCTCCATCGCGTCTTTGATCAAACTTGGATCGGCTTGAATCGCGACTTGGAACGCCGGCTCAACCGGGATAAACATCAGAACATAGTCCAAACTCTGAATACCTTTGAGTTTGTGGTAGTCCTTCATGCTTAACCCTTTGATATGTGCACGTAGAGCGGCTAAATGCGCATTCAAAGCCTGATCGCGCTCAGCATCAGTTTCAGCGTTGAAGTAGCGCTCATAGGCAACCAGCGCCATTTTAGAATCCACAACCACTTGTTTGTTTTGTGGGAGATGAACAATGACATCAGGTTGGTAACGCTTGCCTGCTTCATTTTGTAAGTTCACCTGAGTCTGATATTCGTGCCCTTCACGCAAGCCAGATTCGGCAAGTACCCTAGCGAGCACCACTTCGCCCCAGTTACCTTGCTGTTTGTTGTCCCCTTTCAACGCTTGGGTCAAATTAACCGCTTCGCGCGTCATTTGCTCGTTCAAACGTTGCAGGTTTTTCAGCTCATGCACTAAGGTATGGCGCTCTTTAGCTTCTTGGCTAAAGCTGTCATTAACGTGCTTTTTGAACCCTTCTAACTGTTCTCTAAGCGGTGACAACAAGCCTTCTAAACTCTGACGGTTTTGCAAATCGACCTTCGCGGTTTTTTCTTCAAACAATTGGTTGGCCAAGTGCTCAAATTGTTGTTTCAAGCGTGCTTCCGCTTGTTCTAAAATTTGCAGTTTTTCGGCATTAGCTTGGTTAATTTGCTCATGGCGAGCTTGCTGTTCACGCAGCTGCGTTTCTAGACGTGATTTGTGTTCACGCATTTGACCAAGCTCATCAAAGTATTGCTGGCGCTCTTGCTTTACAGCCTCGAAGTAACGCAGTTTTTCCATAGCTGCCATCAGCTTTCCGTGCGTTTGACGCACTTCAAACGCGGCTTTATCGCGCTCATCATCTAACTCATCCAACTCTTGCTGAGCATCGGCAAGGCTTTGCTTGACCTGTTCAAGTTGCTGTTGATGAAGCTGTTTTTCTGAAACAAGTTGTTGCTCGAGAAGCTGAGTTTGGGTGATAAAACGCTGTTTCACCCACCAACCGGCAGCGACACCACTAAGCGTGGCAGCACAAAGAGAAGAGAGAATGAGAGATTGGTACTCAAGAATCCATTGCATAATAGCGAGTTAGCCTGTGTTTTGTATCTATAACAATGGTATTTAGACACTGGATAAATGTCCAGTTTGTTGGATGAAAAATCCTCGCATACACTAGGCCTTCCTATAATATTCTTTCTTCCGCTCAAATTATCCAAACCGAGCGGCACATCATCACGCAGAGGCATCATGAACGAGCGTCGCGCCCTAGGATTTGGGCTCTCAGCAGTATTACTTTGGTCTACCGTTGCAACCGCATTTAAACTCACGCTGGCAGAATTTACGCCGATTCAAATGCTATGCATTGCCAGCATCGTCTCTGCGATTGCACTAACAGTAATCTGTGGTGTGCAAGGTAAACTGGGCCAGTTAAGCGCTACATTTTTCTCAAACCCTTGGTATTACCTACTGCTTGGGTTGATTAACCCTTTGGCGTATTACGTTATTCTGTTCAAAGCATATGACTTGCTGCCCGCATCTCAGGCTCAAGCGATCAACTACAGCTGGGCCATCACCTTAACGCTAATGGCCGCTGTTTTCTTAGGACAAAAGATCCGTGGTAAGGACTGGCTGGCTTGCGGTTTTAGTTATGTCGGCGTGATAGTGATTGCCACACAAGGCAATCTTTTAGGCATGGAATTTGAGAGCCCGTTGGGTGTTGGTCTTGCGCTGCTATCAACACTGCTGTGGGCCGGTTACTGGATTTTAAATACCAAAAATAAGGCCGACCCTGTGGTTGGCGTTCTGCTCGGCTTTTTGGTCGCTATTCCATTCGCCATTGGTTTAAGTCTTTATGAAGGTGCTGACTGGCAGATGATCTCAGCTAAAGGCTGGGCAGCGGTGACGTATGTCGGACTGTTTGAAATGGGGATCACTTTCGTTTTGTGGCTGAGCGCACTCAAATCAACGCAAAACACCGCGCGTATCAGTAATCTGATCTTTGCTTCTCCATTTATCTCACTCATGTTGTTAGCTACCATCATCGGCGAAGAAATTCATCCTTCAACCTTGATTGGCCTGGTATTGATCATCAGTGGCTTAGTCATTCAGCAAGTCTCATGGGGCAAGAAAACCAAAGCGGTAAACGCTTCTTAATCACCTATCAAAAGCCCTAAAAAACGATGCAATAAGTTGGATAAAAAAGAGATATAGATAACATTTTAATGATAGAAAGCACTTTACGCTGCTAGGATTTAGCTACGCGTTGGATACGATACTCACAAAGCCCAATAGCTTACGCTAGATTCTAATATAATTACCTTTGGGCGATTTAGGACTCGTTATTAATTATGTTTCGCTTCGCTATTCCTTCGCCTTTGATGGCAGACTGGCAACACGTTCTGCGACAATGCTGTGATGTAACTCAAGCTCAGGGACAGCTTTATACTCTGAGCGATACTCAGCAGTGGCTATCGACTGAGGTGTCCACCTCAACCCAAAATCATCGTGCTATCATCGATGTGATAACGCAAGTTGTCGATCACTTTACGCCGACAGATTTTACAGTTAGCCATACCCCCTTTGAAGAGCAAACCTTGAGCATTGGACCGATTTGGCTACCTAATGGCGAATTGCTTGCCGTACTGACACTGACTCACCCTAATGATCAATCAACGGTTGTTTCGGCATGGCTAAGCGCAATGGCGGGGCGGATCAGCTTTGATATCAACTTGCACTGGCAGCAAGAACAAACGCGACATCAAAGCGCGGAAATAAAGCCAACACCAACACTACAAGAGTTTATCGACTGCCTTGAAGACCACGTATGGATAAAAGGCATGGATGGCCTTTATTCGATGACCAACCGAAGCGTAGAAAATGCGTGGCAAAAAACCAACAGTGAAATCATTGGAAAAGACGATTTTGCTCTGTTTAGCCATGAACGTGCGGAAAAATTCATTGATGCCGATAAATTGGTGGTAGCCACGGGCACGCAAAATATTGTTGAAGAATGCCGTCAAATTGATGAAAACAATAACCCCACTTGGCTAGAAACCATTAAGTCTCCTGTCCGTGATCATGCGGGAAACTTAATCGGCATTCTGGGGATGACACGTAACATCACCCGCCGAAAAATGGTAGAAACGCAGCTCTCCTTAGCGTCCCAAATTTTCAACAATTCGCAAGAAGGCATGGTCATTACAGACCGCAATGCCAACATCATTGATGTAAACACGGCTTTTACCCAAATTACAGGCTACCGCTCTGAAGAGGTGATAGGAAAAAACCCACGAATTCTGCGCTCAGGCCATCATGATCAAGGTTTCTATCAACAGTTGTGGCATCAACTCGAAAACAAAGGCCAATGGAAAGGCGAATTCATCAACAGAAAGAAAGATGGCAGCATTTATCCGCAATTAGCGACCATTAGCGCCGTAATGGACGATAAAAACCACCTTATTAACTACATTTGTGTGTTTGAAGATATCTCTGTGCGTAAGGCACACGAAGAAAAGCTGCAGCGCATGGCTTTTTACGATCCATTAACCAATCTACCTAATCGCACCCATTTACTCAGCTTACTCGAACAACACATCGAAACCGGACACAAAAACCAGCAGACGTTTGCCACCCTATTCTTAGATATCGACCATTTCAAACACATCAACGATAGCATGGGCCACTTCTGTGGTGACCAATTGCTGTCTAAGTTAGCGATTCGTCTGCAAGATGTGCTTCACCTCAATGCGCATGTGGCTCGTATTGGCGGCGATGAATTTGTGATTATTTTGCCAGACATCCATAGTGATGTTGCCTTACTGGAAACCGTCGGCGATATTCTAAGCGTATTCCAGCAACCATTCGACTTAGCAAATCACGACTCACTTCGTGTCTCGACCAGTATTGGTATTGCCTTGTACCCAAGAGATGGTCAAGACAGTGAAACCTTACTGAAAAACGCAGACACTGCGATGTACTTAGCGAAGAAAAATGGACGCAACGGCTACGCGTTTTACTCACCGGATTTGACCGATAAATCCGTATCCCATGTACGCATTCAATCCGCTTTGCATCAAGCAATAGAAAAACAACAACTCCGGTTAGAATTCCAACCGCAATACAATTTGGAACAAAATACGATTGTCGGCGTGGAAGCTTTATTACGCTGGCAGCATCCAGAGTTTGGCCTTGTACCACCAGCAGACTTTATTCCAATTGCAGAAAAAACAGGGCTGATTCAAAGCATTGGTGAGTGGGTGTTACAACAAGCTTGTTTGCAAGGTAATGCTTGGCTGGACCAAGGCATCGAGTTTGGCAAAATCGCCGTCAATGTTTCTGCGTTGCAGCTTCAGCAGTCAAATTTCATTCAGCGATTAAGTACTATCCTCGATAACACCGGATACCCTGCCCAACGGTTAGATTTGGAGATCACAGAGAGCTTTTTACTGATCGACCCTCAACAAGCCATTGCATCGTTAAATCAATTACGAGAACTGGGTATTGAGATTTCTCTGGATGACTTTGGAACTGGCTATTCGTCTTTGTCTTACTTGAAAGGTTTGCCAATCAACAAACTGAAAATTGACCGCTCATTTGTCAGTGATGTCCCAAGTAATAGCGACAGCAACGCGATTGTGAATGCCATTATTGCCATGGGAAAAACGCTGTCGTTGAAAGTCGTCGCGGAAGGGATAGAAACTCGGGAACAAGCCGATTATTTATTCGAAAAAGGCTGTATTTATGGTCAGGGATATTTGTTTAGTCAGCCAGTGAGCGCTGAAAAACTGTTTCGTTGAACCAGCTTGATCCTCAAGTCACTCTCGCGGTGCCACGTCCGCGGAGGTGATTTGTTTTGCTTGATTTTGGGTTGATTGGCATAGCTCTAGACGATCAACCAAAATATTGATACAAACCAGCAACGGCACACCGATCAATAGTCCCATTCCGCCCCAAAGCCAGCCCCAAAAAACAAGCCAAACAAAAATCACTAACGGGTTTAAGTTAAACCTTTTCCCCAATAGTGTTGGTGTAACAAACTGACTTTCAATCAAATTGAGCAGTAAATAGATAGACACCACCGTCAGCATAAAACTGACCGACTCCAACTGAAGATAAGCAACAAAGCCAAAGCTCACCATGGATATGACAGGGCCGAGGTACGGCGCAAAATTCATCACGCCTGCAAATGCGCCCCATAGAAATGGATCTTCAAGGCCTAGAACAAAAAACACGGCCCCAACACTCAACCCCAGCCCCGCATTCACTAAAGTGATGGTGCCAATGTATCGAGATAGGTCTTTCTGTAGCGCTTTGACCAACTCAATCGCTTGGCGCTGTTTGGCGAACCCATGTAGGTAAGACACTGACTTTCGAAATAAGCTTCGTCCATGATTGAGCATAAAGTAAACCATAAACAGCACGATCATCGCTTGTGTCAAAATCGTCGGCGTAGTGGTCGCGAGCGTTTTTACCAAAGAAAATACGGTGTTGTTCCCGACCTCATCCATACTCATATCGTTGGCGATATTCAATGGAGTATTAAGGTGATCAGCCGAAACTTTAGTAACTTCGCTTACTTCTTGCGACACATTTTTCACGATACTGGGCAGCTCAGACCACCATTGCTTGGCGGGCTCCGACATGGCGGCAAGACCAATAATTGAAGCGCCAACGAGGAATGACAGCGTCAACACGACGGTAATAGCACGTGGTAAGCCTTTGTCTTCAAGATAATTAATGAAAGGGCTGCACAGCAGAGAAATAAAGGTGCTAAGCACAATAGGTAACAATATTGGCTTGGCAAAATACAGCCCTGGGACGAGTAACAGGACGAGAAGCGTTGCACCAATCGCAGTGTTGGCAGGAATGTTCAATTTCGCTGTCATAATAAGCTCAGAATCGGTAAGAAAATTTTGCGGTGAAATCCGCTATTAGAGTGGTTCGCCCTCTGTCGTCGCAGCGTTGCTTACTTGTGTTGCTGCATTTCCATTTTGCTCCGCATCTGACTCATCCAGAGAAGCTGCCGCGACCGGCTTTGTGAGCGAATCGGTAATATCAGACACGCTGCTAACCAATAGCCCCATTGACGAAATAGAAGAAGTCAGTCGAGACAATCGACCTGCTTTTGCTGCGGTAACGGCAACGACAGCACTAATGCCTAATGTCGTCCAAGGGTTTTCTCTCACAAACTTCTTGGTGGTAAACGTGAACATTTCCATCGACAAACAGCATTGCTCTAGAGACGCTTTACCTTCCATCCGCTTGATCCGCATGGCTCGATTGAGCTTTTGTAGCGAGCGCATCCCACCCCTCCTGTAATTGTTCTGTCGTATTTTTGAATCCAAGAAATCCAACTAAACGCTTCTGCCACCAGGCTAAAGCAAATAATGCCAAGCCTAATGATGTGATAAATACACCCACGGCAACATATACGTTGGCAGTTAACTGATAAGCCACCACCCCAGAGGCAAGGCACAAACTGAATACGAACAATACCGACAATAGGGTAAAAACAACGGTACACAGCAAAATCTGACGCACTGCGGACACGTTAACTTTCATCTCCAAGAGGAACAAATCCAACGTTGAACCTGACCATGCTTTTAGCGATTTCGTCAGTTGGTCCAATTGCGCAAGAATGCTGCTCAAACCATTAATGGTTTGTTGGATATCCTGTTCTTCTGCCCCATCAGGGGCTCGGCCGCTGTCTGAAGCCGCCGAGCCTGATTGCTGATTGGTAACTTGCCCTGAGTTATTCATGTGAAGCCTCGCCTTTCTGTTGTGTGGCTTAATCCTTGGTAACCACTATTATTTGATCAGCTTCGAAACCGCCCAACCAGCAAGGAAGGCACAGCCTATGCTCAGCAATGGGCGCTCCTTGATTACATTTTCTGCCGACTTAGTCGCCTGCTGAACTTGCTGTGCACCGACATCCAGCTTCTCTTTGGCTTGGTCTTTCATCGCGCCAACGGCTTCCGTCGTGGCTTGTTCCGCTAAGTGATATGCTTCTTCTAACTGCTCTTGAGGTTTTACTGTGCTTTCTTTTGTAGTAGCCATAACTAGCCTCCATTAATGAGTTGAATAGTGAATCAAGTGAAACAATGTTTGACCTCACTTACTCCCTACAAAGCCATATCCATGCCAGAATTTTAAGCTATTGTTTTTTATTGATTTTATTTTTATTTCGATAAAAAGCCGTATCTGTACGTGTAATTCTTTCCAGGCTTTCCCCGCCATTCTTGTAATTTTTTCTTAGCGCCTTACCGACTGTTAGCAAGTTATTGCAAAACAAGATATTAAGTCACTGATTAATAAGACTTAAAGTTCATTGGCATACAACCTGCAACTGAAGACGAAACATCGTGTTTGTATTCCATACACTCAAACACCCCTATCACCAGTAAATAAGGAGTGGCATATGAAAAATGAAAACATCGCCTCAATCATTGAGCTTATCGAAAGCGGAAATGAAATTTACAACAAGGCCATCGAGAACATCGACAACACTTCCTTGAATAATGTGTTGGTAGAACTGCTCAGAGTACGTGAGCGTGCAGTCATTGAGCTCACTCCCTACTCTCTAGCAAGTAACAATGAAGAATCTGCCGACGACACTCCGGTTTCCTACACCATCAAGGCGCGTGAGGTCTACAGCGACGTGATGAAGGAAGTGTCCTCTGACAAAGAGTCAATGTATTTAGAACAGCTTGAAGGTGTCGAAAGCAAGGTACTCAAAGAGATTGAGAATTTGATTACTTCCCACCCAGAGCAGGCGGATAACTCGGTTCTGCTGAAAGTTCGTAGCGATATAAAAAGTTGCAAAGAAAAACTCAGCAGCATCAGCCTTATTAGCTAAAACCTGGTGGTCGCCCTTGCAATAAAGCTCGGTATTGAGCAAAGAAATGGCCAACTTGCTTTGGCCATTTCTGACAAGCCCACAGGCGCATTAACATAACCGTCACGAGAAATGTCCCACGACAATAATCACAAATAAAGAGGTCACTATGACATTGGATAACAATCGAGTAAGGGAGCTACTCGTAAAAATGACACACCATCGCCAAACGTGTTTGCCTCTCGTTAACCCGCAATCACATATGACACTCGCAAGAGCGGCATATCGATTCGTGAAAATAGAAAAAGTGATGATCAAAAAGATGGCGAAGCTGTTTTTCGACCAAGATGGTGAACAATTCATTGCAGAAAATGCCACCGAATACGGCGTTGCCGAGCTAGGTAATTACAAAGAAATGCATTTTATGAATAAATTACTGTTAGATGATTTAAAAGCCCTGCTTAGAGCCATTGACGACACCAACTTAACCGCACTTGTTTCTTATTGGTTAGCTGCTTTACAAGTTGAAAACGATGAAATTGAAAAGCACTTACCTCAGGGTGAGTAATTATACTCGCCCTTCTTTCTTCACTTTGTTTAACCCTCATCCCCAATCAACCTAATAAAAAGGTGCAGATAGACAAAAGCCGCTGCATCTACGCAGCGACCTTGATAGCCTTTTTACGACGCACACCAAATCATCAAACAGCACAGAAAAAGCGCCATGTAGAATACGAAGCAAATGGCGCGTTATCCGCGGATTATCTGTGTTAAAGCGAAGCTGATTTACGTCTCTGGCTTGGAACAAATACGTTCAATGACTTTGGACGCAGCTTGATTGCCAGTTGCTCATCAGAATACAGTTCACCATCAATCACATATTCAATCGGTTTATTCGCAGAAATAGTGACGCTCTGAGCCGTCGCGTATTGAAAATGTGTCGATTCTTCCTGTGCGCCTACGCTCGTTAATGTCAGATCCGACAAGGCGATAAGACGTCCGCCTAAAGACTCGGTGTTATCTAAATATGTGATATGCAGCTTGCCATCATCAGGCTGCGGCGCATCACCACCTTGGGCAAGCAACGTACTAAATGGAGCGATATTCGCAACGACAAAACTATGGACGTCAAGCGTTTGTGTATTCTTGTCGTGGTTTCCATCTTCAGTTGGAGCGTCTAACGATACGGTTAAAGCTTGCGTTTCTTCCGCCACTACAGCATTAAAAAAGCCGGTGAGGTAAGCGAGTTGTCCAAAAACATTTTTCTCTTCTCGCTGAGCGTGCTCGATCATTTTCTGTTCTAGCCCAATGCCTAAGACCAATAAAATAAGCCGCTGATTACATTCCGCAGTATCAATACGTTGGCAGTGTCCGCCAAGCAACGCTTCACACGCTTTTTCGACCGGTGAGAATTTTGCGCCAACGCCATAGAGCACATGACATAACGCATTGGCAGTTCCGAGCGGAACAATACCGAGTTTTAGGTCGGTATCCACCAATTGGCTCGCCACCTCTGTTACTGTGCCATCGCCACCAGCTACGATGATTTGCTTAGCTCCACTTTCTTTTGCCTGTTGTGTTAGCTGCTCGGCGCTGAGGTTTGTGGTGGTTTGATGAATACTCAAGCGATATTTTTTGGTTAGTTCACGAATCAGGTGCTGTTCGTTTTCCTCCCATTTTCCGCCACCTGCAACAGGGTTAACCACCATCCAAGTGGATTGATCCAGCCCTAGTACGCCTTTTTCACTGATCGCTCGTAACGTTCTAATCTGTAATTTATTCAATCTCGCGGTACTGCGTACGTCATTGATTTTTTTCATCACGGATTCAACCGTCAGTGACGGGTCTTTGCTCAGTAAATACGCCGCCACAACAAACACTGAACGACCACGCCCTAACGCACAATGCACAACCACTGCCCGCGAGCACGAGATTTGAGTATCAATCCAGTTAATCGCATGGCGAAGGCGCTCTAGCGTTGGGGCTTTGTGGTCGAGTACCGGAATCGAAAGGTAATGAAACTGCTTGTCGGTCATCGCACTTTCAAGGCCTGCAAATTCTGCGGTGACATCGACAATACAAGAGATTTCATTGGATTCGAGAAAATCTAAGTCACTCTGAAACAAACGGCGAGATAGGTATAAATTGTCGCTGACTTTTTGGATTGGAGGCACTGTATCACGCCGTCTTTCCCAGGCGTTATACGCTCTAGCCCCCAATAGAAATGGGATGAATGCCCAGCGAATCCACCTGACAATCTTGCCATCTTGGTTTTTTCTAAAAATAGAGGGAATGTCGAATACGTAGGCTACGCTGACCAACGCTAAAGAAAGCGATATCCATAAGAACAGCAAACTAACGATAATTTGAGGCGTATAGATAGCGGCCAATAAACTGATCAGAGCGCCAAGAATATAATATTTGATGATAAACATTCGCTCTCCTTGCCTTCAGCGAGTGCACTTTTTAGTGGAAGTTAGAATACGCGGGGGATTGAGCTTGGATACATGAACTTTAGTAAACGCCTTGATTGAGTGCCTTCCCGTGCCGAAATGGCACGAAAAGGTCCAACACTCTACCTAGCTTACCATCTCTTCAACATAACCATCCGCTAGTTTCATTTTCTGCTTATCGGTCATTACCTTACCGGCTAACTGGAAGAAACGCTGCTCTTCTTCCTCAAGATGGTGCAACACTTTGTGACGCAAGGTTTTCATTAGGTTGAGCCACGCTGGCGAGCTCATATCGGTTGCATCAAGCTGTGCAATCACTTTATCAATTTCATGATGCTCTGCGATGCCATGGCGAGTGAGATCAATGGTCTTATCACTATCTATTAAAGGCGCGTAGAAAAACCGCTCTTCTGCCGCTGCGTGCTGTTCGAGTTCCTCTTTAAGGTTGTGATAAAACTCTTCACGAGCGGGGGAATCTCCAGACGTTTCCATCAGAGCATCGAGTAAAAGGCGTTGCTTTTCATGACTCTCTTTCAGTACATCAAATATGTTTTTCATCTTTGACTCCTTATCTGATTGTAAACAATTGGGACAAAAGGAAGGGCGGTTATTGACCGCCCCTCTCTTACATAGCTATGCGTAAAAAACCTAACCTGATTCGGCTAACAGTCTTGGTCTTCAGCGTTTAGATTTTCTTTAATGTTTTCACATTCATCTTCAATCGCATTTTGGGTTTCTTCGGCGGCTTCATCTATCTTTTTGCCGGCCTGTTCCATTGGCCCTTCTTCACTACAAGCTGCCAACGCAAACACCAAACCGAATACTGCGGCGATACGGTAAACAAATGACGTAAGTCGCATGGAATCTCCTATCTATTTACGTTTTTTCTTCCCAGCAGAACAATCACTATTGATACAATTAATGACAATAGGAATAGGTAAAATATCACTTGCGCGATAGAGGCAGCAGCTCCTGCAATACCGGTAAAGCCTAATAGTGCAGAAATTAGTGCCAGTGCCAGAAAAATAAACATCCAACGAACCATAGTGTTACCTCCTAATAAAAGTGGGTTAAATCACTCGGCTCGCTATTATTGAACCACTTCTAGCTTATCAATCACCTTATTTACGTCATTGGTGTTATTTGCAATTGAAATTGCAAGATCATGCTCCGCATCTGAATTAACTTTACCTGCCAACGTTACCGTTTTGCGTTCTGTCGTTACATCAATATCCGTACCACTCACATTGGTATCCATTAGTAGGCGCGTTTTAACTATAGTCGTGATTTTAGAATCGGTCAGTGTAGCTAAAGCTTCTGAATCAGTTTCTTTCTTGCCTTCATTCACTACTGACAATTCGTTGTTTACTTTTTTCACACCATCAAGACCAGTAACAAGCTCTTCGGCAAGTGATTTTTCAAGATCATTGTTTACCGAACCAGAAAGGGTAACGACCTGATTCTCTACATCGGTATTGATATCAAAAGAGTTGAGATTGCTGTTTAGCAGTAGTGTGGTTTCAGCTTTACCATCTAGCCAAGCGTCCATGGATTCTTTTTCCCATTTATCACTCGCTAAGACTGCTGTAGATGAAGTAGCAAGAACTGACGTAAGTACAATTTTAGCTGCGATGTTATTCATGGTAATTCTCCTTTATTGACGTTGCACTTCCCTAGGAGCAAACCATGTGCCAACTTTATAACTCATTGTTTTTAATTGACTAATAAAGGAAAGAGGTAAAAATGAGATGAGCAATAAAGTATAAGCATGAATTATTTACACGTAAAAAATGTAATTTTTAATCGGTGATAAAGCCTCCGTCACTTGTGCCTAAATAACCTGATAAAACAGAAAGGCTATTTCCCCAGAATCAATTAATAGCAAACTTATTATTTTAAAAATAAAAATCTGAACAAAAGGAAATATCTACTGATGGCTCTCACCGATATATATCAAAAAGGGGCTAACAACATAAAAATACCGAACAAATCCTTAAATCTATGCTGACAATATTTTGTCTTGTGAAGTGAGAATAATCCACGTACATTGTTTCTGTCATAGTAAAGAGGACATTTCTATGTCGATGCCAAGCCTGTTTCTAAGAATACAAGATCCATCACTTAAAAATGCCATCGCTTCTTGCCAGGAACTGAACAAATTTCGTCTGCATGACATCGATGCCGCAGACCAATGGATTGAAGATTTCCTACAACTCAAACCGGAAGTTGCGATTGTTGAAGTCGCCCACTTTACTAGTGCAGATTATCAACGTCTTTCTAATATCGAAGACATCTACGATATGGACTTGATCATCATTAGCTCTGGCGCTCCAAACGAGAACTTGGATAAGCTGATGAACTTGGGTGCTATTTTTCACTACAGAAAGCCCGTTGATATTGCCATTCTGACGGACACCCTGAGTGAAGTCAGCCAGTACTATCAACACAAACAAGATCAAGGGCGTAAAGTGTCCACCAGCGATCTTGACCAATTTGGTCTTTTGGTCGGCTCTTCCTCTCCGATGCATCAGCTCTATCGTATGATCAGGCGCGTTGCTAAAACAGAAGCCAACGTCCTTATTGTCGGTGAAAGTGGATCAGGCAAAGAACTGGTGGCGCAGACCATCCACTTAGCGAGTGAGCGTAAACAACAGCCCTTTATAGCGATTAACTGTGGTGCCATTAGCCCTGAATTAGTTGATAGCGAACTGTTTGGCCATGAGAAAGGCGCTTTTACCGGAGCAAATAAAACTCACCAAGGTGTATTTAAGCAGGCAGAGGGCGGCACCCTATTTTTAGATGAAATCACCGAGATGCCTATCGAGCATCAAGTGAAGCTATTGCGTGTTTTGGAAACCGGAGAGTATCGCCCAGTTGGCAGTAATACGGTTCATATCGCTAATACTCGCATCATTGCTGCTACAAACCGTGATCCTAAAATCGCCATTGAGGAGCAGTTCCTGCGTGAAGATCTGTTTTTCCGCTTATCGCATTTCCCATTAACGATACCGCCACTGCGAGAACGAGGCGGTGATATCGTCGGTCTGGCCAAGCACTTTATCGCGCACCGCAACGCCAATGAGGCAAAAACCAAAACGATTCTTGACTCTGCGATCCAAAAAATCGCTGCACACGACTGGCCAGGTAATGTCCGTGAGCTCAAACACACGATCGAGCGTGCATTTATTTTGGCTGATGACACCATCCGAGATGAACACCTTATCTTCGACACACCACCATTGGAGACAGGCACCAGCATCGAAGACCTTGTTCCGGCGGGCGTTTCGCTAGAAGAGCTAGAAAAAGCCGCCATTCTCAATACCCTTGAAGAGAATCAAGGCAATAAAACGGAATCAGCGCAGGAGTTAGGCATTAGCGTGAAAACGCTCTATAACAAACTCGAAAAGTATCAAGACGAGTAACTCGCTATGGGAATACAAAAAGAGCACTGACTTTTATTCAGTGCTCTTTTTGTATCTTATCTTTTATGCAGTTAGGCTGCGTTTGGTGTTTGATTAAACCCACTGCCCCGCAACAAAGCCGCTCGACCAGCACCACTGAAAATTGTAGCCCCCTAGCCAACCAGTCACATCCATCACTTCACCAATAAAATAAAGCCCTTTAATGTCTTTGCATTCCATGGTTTTCGAGGATAAGTGATCAGTATCGACACCGCCGAGTGTCACTTCCGCAGTTCGGTAGCCTTCAGTGCCATTCGGGGCGATATCCCAATGCTCTAGACGCTCCACAATCGCCGCAAGCTCCTTTTGATTGAACTGTTTTAGCGGTTTATCGACTAGCTCTTTACGTTCAATTAAGACTTCAACCAGACGCTTAGGCAGCACTTTGGCAAGCGTATTCTTGAGTGACTGATTTGGATGCTTCTCACGACTGCGTTCTAATAACTCAGCAACATCATCGTTTGGCACAAGATTGATCAACACCTTTTGTCCGGCCCGCCAGAATGAAGAAATCTGTAACACTGCTGGACCAGATAACCCACGATGTGTGAACAACAGGGCTTCTTTGAACATGGTGCCATCTTCAGCCGTAATTTCCGCAGGTACCGCGATACCAGATAACTCAGCAAAGTCTTCTTTGTCTTCTTTATGCAGAGTAAATGGTACAAGCCCTGCCGTGGTTGGGATAACTCGAAGACCAAATTGTTCCGCGACTTTATAACCAAATGGTGTCGCCCCCAGTTTTGGCATCGACAAGCCACCTGTTGCGATAACTAAAGACTCACATTCGACAATCTCAGTGCCAGCATGCAAACGAAAGCCTTCATCAATTTTTTCAATCGAATGAACATCGCATTGGTAACGCTGTTCGATGTTCGGCATGTCACACTCAGCTAACAACATCTTCACGATATCTTTGGCCGTAAATGCATCGACACAAAACAACTGGCCGTGATCACGCTCTTCGAACTCAATGCCATGTTTACACACCATCGAGATGAAATCCCAGTTAGTGTATTGGGAGAGCGCCGACTTAACAAAGTGCGGGTTTTGACACAAATAGTGATTAGCTGAAACGTCGTAGTTAGTGAAGTTACAACGACCACCGCCCGAGATAAGGATTTTACGTCCTGGCTTTTTAGCATGATCGAGCACCAAAACACAGCGGCCTCGCTTGCCTGCTTCTGCAGCACACATTAAACCTGCTGCGCCTGCGCCAATTACAACAACATCAAATTTCTTACTCATCGGTAGCTCTTAGACTGATTGGTATCGAATCAAAATAAAAAAGGATGTGCACATTGCACATCCTTGCTTTCTAGGCGCGACATTCTACCGACAAATACCGAAAGGGAAAAGCGCTTAAACTCTAAGCGCTCTGTATGTCCGCAAAATCTCAGACAGAACAACTTCTGGATTATTGACTCTTAGAGAATGAAGGCCGCAAGTAGCGTCACGCCGAGCAACGCGGTCGATAGAACAAACAATTCACGCACTCTTTCACACTTACCAGTAAAAATTTCATCGTGGTGATGATGATATTCTTTACTTTTAATGTAGTGATACAACCTCACCTGCTTGGTGACATTTCCATGAGTGGTAAAAAAACCATTACCATCAACTTGCTGATATAACAGCGGATGCGCTTCACGCATGATATAAATTAGAGAACGAAGAGCGGTGAGATACCGGACCATATTAACTCCAGTTACCACCATTAGCGCAAATAAGATTGTGTCTCCACTGATCATCTTTTCCTCCCTACATCTTCAACAATGCTCAAGAGAAAAAGACGACCAACACTTCGTCTTTACCCGCTACTTACAACGTCCCAAAACGCGTTTACGCAGCTGGAGCATCCATGATTGAAGATGAACCTTCTTTCGCCATTTGTGCTAGATCTTTGTCAATGAAGAACAACGCTTTACCGTCTTCACCTACCAGTTCGATCTTATCTAAAATCCCTTTAAACAACTTCTCTTCTTCGTGCTGTTCTGACACGTACCACTGTAGGAAGTTAAACGTTGAGTAGTCTTGGCTAGTAAATGCAACGTGCGCCAGTTTGTTGATTTTTTCCGTGATCATTTGCTCATGTTCAAATGTCTCGCGGAAAACGTCACCTAGGCTCGCAAAGTCATGCTTTGGCGCATCAATAGCGCCTAAGATTGGCATTGAGCCAGTTTCACTCACGTAAGTGAATAGGCGTTGCATGTGCTCCATTTCTTCTACGGCGTGAGCGCGTAAAAATTCAGCCGCACCTTCAAAACCTTTGTCTTCACACCAAGCACTCATTTGTAAGTATAGATTGGATGAGAAAAATTCTAGGTTAATTTGCTCATTCAATTGTTCGACCATAGTTTGAGACAGCATGTTAACTCCTATTATTGTGCATGCAATATACCCAAGTAACCTCGAAATAAGTGACGCTGCGAGAATAGCTTGGTCCGGCAGACACGGCGAAGTTTCACTTCAACTCTAGTCAGTAACACTACGCTTATTTCAGCATATCAAAGTCACTTGGGTACAACGCCACTATAACATGATTACTGAGACAAGACTTTGTACCTACGGCACCGATATGAGATCACTTCAGCAAATTTTTTTTGGGGTTGGTGCTAATCTAAAACTATGACCTTACAAGGAGATAGCAATATGAGTTACAAACACATACTTGTGGCAGTCGACCTTTCAGACGACAGTAAAGTGTTGATTAAGAAAGCCGTATCACTGGCTAAACCTCTGGATGCGAAAGTCTCTTTTATTCACATCGACGTGAACTACGCAGAACTCTACACCGGGCTTATCGATATCAATATGGCAGAAGCGCAACATCAAGCAATGGAAGCATCGCGCACACAATTGGCAAACTTCGCTGAATATGCGCAATACCCAATTGCCCATACTTTAGTCGGTAGTGGCGATTTGAGTAATGAGCTGTGCGATACCATTCAAGACTACAGTATCGATTTGGTGGTTTGTGGTCATCACCAAGATTTCTGGAGCAAGATTCTATCTTCGACTCGACAGCTGATTAACTGCTCACCAGTCGATATGCTGGTCGTACCGCTAAAAGACTGATTGGCGCAACGATAAAACTTGGTTAGACTGCGGGCACATTTGTTGTTGATAAAGATTCTCATCCATGGCTTATCTATCCGCAGTTACCCTACTTTGGGCATTCTCATTTAGCCTGATCGGCGTTTACCTCGCCGGTCAGGTTGATTCTTGGTTCTCGGTGTTCATGCGCGTGGCACTGGCGAGCCTGGTTTTCATTCCCTTTTTGAAATTCCGTGGCGTTAGCAAATCCCTAATCGCGAAACTGATGACCGTCGGTGGCTTCCAGCTCGGTTTGATGTATTGCTTCTACTACCAATCTTTTTTGCTCCTTTCCGTGCCAGAAGTATTGCTGTTCACCGTATTCACACCCATTTACGTCACGCTAATCTATGACTTCTTGAAAGGTCGCTTTTCACCTTGGTACTTAGTTACCGCTGCAATAGCCGTATTTGGTGCCGCCTGGATTAAATTTGCAGGCATTAATGAAGATTTCCTACTGGGCTTTTTGGTCGTACAAGGAGCAAACCTCTGCTTTGCCATCGGTCAGGTGGGCTACAAATATATCATGGAGAGTGAACCCGTCGATTTGCCACAACACACCGTGTTTGGCTACTTCTACTTAGGTGCACTTTGTGTAGCAACCGTGGCTTTCGCGCTCATGGGTAACCTCGACAAACTACCAACCACTACAACGCAATGGGGCATTCTGACATACCTTGGGTTGATTGCTTCTGGTTTTGGTTACTTTGCTTGGAACAAAGGCGCGACTATGGTGAACGCAGGTGCACTGGCAGTAATGAACAATGCATTGGTTCCGGCGGGCTTGATTGTAAACATTGTGATTTGGAACCGCGATGTTGATGTCATGCGACTCGCCATTGGCGGTGCGATCATCATGCTATCCCTATGGATTAACGAAACCTGGGTGAAAAAGCGCGTCGAAATGAGCTACGCCAATAAGTAACGCCATCGCTACTAACAAATATTCCAGCAATAAAAAACGCTCTCCGACTGGAGAGCGTTTTTTGTTTGATTAATGCACTTTGGCTTGTGAGATTGCGTTTATCAAAGCATTAGGTGGCGTTGGCAGCAACACTTCTAGTTTCGCATTGCGCGCTTCAAGCTTGCGCTGACGCTTAAGTAACTTTTGTTGTTTTTTCGCCACTTTTAGCAACTTCTTTTGCTGCTTATAGTGCTTTTTCAGTGTTTTTTTCGCTTTCTTGAGCGATTTTTTATCCGCTAAATCAAACCATACTGGTGCGTCGGCTCTTACTGGCTCCGGAGATTTTTCGGCTTGTTTTTTCTCTTTCACACGCTCAACAACACGCCTCACAATCGCGGCTTTTTCGTTGCTTTGTTTAGTGATCACTGGAATCGCTTGTGCTGGCAGAGCTTCAACCAATAAGCCACATGCTTGTTGCTCACTCAATGGCTTGTCTTGGCATTTTTGTGGAGGAATTGCGGCTGGCTTACAAAGGGTATCTTTGGCCGATGAAGAGCGTGCGCAAGAACGACAAACGAATTTTGGTGCGACAACTAAACGATGGATATCACCAAGTTCTGCCGCGATCTGTTTGCGACTCATTTTACATAAACGTTTAGCCATTCTACTACTCCAGCTTCCCAGTTATCGACCGCATCACAACAAGTGAAATAATAATAATTCTTAGTTAGATATACAGTCAGGGAAGGGAATTAGCAAGAGAAAACTATCAATAGAGACGAGGAAAGAGAGGCTGAGTCACAGCACGACACACCGTACTGTGACAAGAAAAGTTGAGCCGTCAGGAAGTTATGCCATCGATGCTTTAACGTAGACATCGAAGCGATTTTTTTTCGTTTCAATCGCCATGGTCGGTTTTTTCTCGTTCAGCCAGTTAGCATAGTCTGGGCGTTTAACTACTACACGCTTTGTGGCTAACGCCATGGCTGGTTCTAGCAGACCATCGGCGTCCAAATCGGCGCCAACCAACGATTGGAAAACGCGCATTTCTTTTTTTACGAGCGCCGACTTCTTTTTATTTTCTGGGTGCGGATACATCGGGTCAAGATACACCACATCTGGCTGGACAAAGTCTTTATCTTGCGCCAATTGTTCCAGCGCATCATGGCTAGAAGCATGGATTAGCGACATGCGCTCAGATACCCAGGTGCCGATTTCTGGGTCTTGTTTCGCTCGATCCAAGCCATCATCTAACAAAGCCGCTACGACTGGATGACGCTCGACCATCTGCACTTTACAACCTAGCGAGGCGAGCACAAACGCATCACGACCAAGACCTGCCGTGCCGTCTAACACGGTTGGCGTTGCCCCTTTGTTCAACCCCGCAGCTTTCGCAATTGCTTGGCCTTTACCACCACCGAACTTGCGACGATGACCTACCGCACCACCAATCAAATCCACAAAGATTGCACCCAGCTTTGGCTCATCCACTTTACGTAGCTCCAAACGCTCGGTGGTTAGCACCAAAGCAAAATCGCTATCGTCAGTGTGTGACAGCTGCCAACGCGCAGCGAGTTCATCAAGATGAGATTGTTGAGACGGGTTTTCACAGATCAATTGCAGTTGCAAAAGGAGGCTCCAATAAAAATCGAGGTAACTGGCGCTGAGTGTATACCTAAGTTACCTATTAATGCTAGGTTGAGCTTGCTACGCAGAGGTTATACAACCGTCAGTTGCTCCACTAGCTCAGAAAGCGGCTTAGGATGACCAATACCGTAGCCTTGACCGTAGTCCACACCGAGGTCTATCAAATGCTGCATAACCTGGTCATTTTCGACAAACTCCGCCACCGTCACTTTACCTAGTTGCTTCGCCAAGTCATTGATTGAACGAACCATCACGCGGTCCATTTCATTTACGTTGATATCTTGCACGAAAAGACCATCAATTTTCACGATATCGACAGGAAGTTTCTTTAAGTAGCCAAATGAAGACAATCCAGATCCGAAATCATCCAATGCAATCATACAACCCAAAGCCTTTAGCTTGGTAAACAGCTCAATGGCTTGATCCAGATTGCTCATCGCCGCTGTCTCGGTGATTTCTAAGCAGATTTTTTCACACGGCAGAGTCGAACTTTCCAATCGCTCCAATAAGAAGTCAATAAACTCTTGATTCCCCATAGATTGACCTGAAAGGTTTATCGAACAGCGACCAAGCTGTTCAACCACCTCAGGACGCTGTTCAAACCACTCTAGCGTTTGAGTAATAACCTGCTTATCAATCCAATGGGCAATGTTGTAGCGCTCGGAAGCAGGGATAAACAGCGCAGGAGAAACATAATCACCGTACCCATTGCGAATACGCACCAAAATCTCAAAATACATTTGAGTCTCGTGCTTTTGTAAGCTTTTTATCGGTTGAGCAAACAGTTCTAAACGTTGATTCGACAATGCCTCATGCACCAAATTGACGCTCTGCATTTCCATCTGACGACGCTGCAACTCTTCGTTATCTAAGCTGAATAGATTATAGCGGTTACGGCCTTGCTCTTTAGCGGCGTGACAAGCAGAGTCTGCTTGAGCATGCACCATTTGTGGCGTATCAGCGGTATGATCGATGATACGGATACCAATTGAGCAACTGATGAACAGGCGTGTGTCTTCCCAAATAAAGAGGTGTTCGCTTAGTGTCGAGATGATCAGTTTGGCAATATTGATGGCGCCATATTCGTCACAGTCTTTGAGTAACACCGCAAACTCATCGCCTCCCATTCGAGCCAAGATGGAATTGTACGGCAGAACGCCTTCCAGCATACTGGCGCAGAATTGAATCGCCGCATCACCTGCATCATGCCCAACCGTATCATTGAGGACTTTTAGTTGATCTAAGTCGAGGTACAACATGGCGTGGACTCGACGATGGCTGTCCACTTCGCACAGTGCGGTCTTAAGCTCTAGTTCAAAATGGTTTCTGTTGTAAGTCCCCGTCAGTAAGTCATAGCGAGCTTGGTATTCCAATTTCTCGGAGAGCAGTTTGGTTTCGGTAATATCTTCGCCCACAATCAGCAGTTGCTCAGATTCACTCAGCGGACGAATATTCTCGCGCACCCAAACACGATGACCATTTGCATGACGATACTCGACTTCACGTCGCCAAACACCATGCACTTGCTGGTTGGGTTGCAATAACACTTGGCGAGGGAACAGCACTTTGTCATCAAAATAGAACTCCCTCAGGCGATGTCCGAGCATGTCCATCGGTTTGTAGCCAAGAAGTAGTTGAGCAAATCGATTCACTTCTTGAATTCGGTTATTACTATCAAGCGTCACCATCATCACAGGCTGCTGCTCGTAATAGTTGCGTAGAGTTGACTCACGTTGGTAGAGCTTGTCCTCCATCAATTTACGACTGGTAATATCGCGCGCTTCAAACAAGTATTGCTTATGATTCCCTACTTGCTGAGAAAAAGGCTTGAGCGAAACTTCTAATACCAAGGCGCCGTGTTCTTTACTCCAAATTTCAGCTTCAAACGTCGACACTTGATGGTGAGGCGCATGGAAATACTCCTCTAGCAGCGCTTGGGCTTTCTCACTCCAGTTGGGATGAAACCAAAGTGGTCGGTCTAAACGCAGTCCTTTGTGATAAAGTAAGGATTGAAGGTGATCGTTGCCCGATTTAAGCACACCGTTGGCATCCAAAATGCCCATATACTGCATGCTCTGATCGAAAATCGATTCTAGAATAGCCTGGCTTTCTCGCGCAGCGCTCTCACTTCGACGCATCCGCTGTAAATAATAACCCATCAGCAAAATGACCACCGACATCACCACAAACAGGCTACCAAACAGGCGAATTTCCTTGGCAAAACGTTCAGAAAGCTTCATTGGCTTATTAAAAAATACCGCAGAAACCTCTTGTTCAGCCCCCAATCCCCAACGCGCTACCGCTTGGTAATCGAGCTTTATTTCAGAATCACTTTTTTTCACGGCAGGCAGAGGCTGATCAGGGTTATCCAAAACGAACTCAAGCATCTCTGCGCTCTCAATACCATGCCGATAACCACTTTGAATAACCCCTCCAACTGCGCCATGACCCAAACCAATGTCATGCACCATAAACAGCGGCGCGTTTGAGACTTTGTTGACACCAACCCAGTCACGCTCGCTGCCAACCATACCTTGTTTATCTCGGTAATAGGTCCAGAACAAGACGACTTTATCGGAACTCAGTTTTGCGACTTGTTGTTTTAGATCGATGATGCTGTCTGGGACAAGTTGTACGATTTTGTCTCGATATTGCGGGAACTTGAGGACAAAATTGTCGATTTGATAACGCAACACCTCACCGGTCACCGAGTGGTCACTGACGATGAGAACTTGTGTGTAGTTCGGATGTAAGCGCTCAATAAGAGCGAGATTCGCTTCCAAATCGACATCTTCCATGACTCCGGTTGCATTCAGAGAACGATGTAAAGAAGGATGGTAGTTATTAATGCCGTTAAATATAACTGGGGTGTCTTTGATGATTGGGGCTAAACGCTGCATGAGTTCAAGCGCATTGTTATCGCTCACTAAAATGGCATCGAATCGCTCTTTGCGTAATTTCGTAAGATATAAGGATTTTAGTTGTGCAAAAAACTGCTCACTCTGGTTACGTTTCGAGTCTAGATAGAGCACACGCATGTCCAGCGCTCGATCGCCCAGCTGTTGCTCGATGCCTCGCTGTATGGAGTCCGTCCAGAAAAAACCCTGATGATAGGAGTGCACGACCAACACCTTCGGATCTGAGGCCGTAGCAAACGCGCTCCAACATAGCGCGGCAATAACCAGAAAACGCTGCACATTATCTCCATAGCTCGGAGTTAACCCGCAGTTACTCCTGCCAAACCTTGTGAATCCTATCCGCTATGAGTATAAAAGGGAGGTAAAACTCTATCCCTAACGGAAATCATAGTATGAATGCGAGCCTACCGAAACTCGACGACCTTGACCGCGCAATATTAAAAACACTGATGGCTGACGCCAGAACGCCCTACGCAGAAATGGCAAAGCAGTTCGATGTCAGCCCTGCCACTATCCATGTGCGTATCGAGAAGATGAAGTCGGCGGACATCATCGAAGGAACGGAGGTGATCATCAATACTAAAAAGCTTGGCTATGATGTGTGCTGCTTTATTGGTATTAACCTCAATGCAGCTCGTGATTACCACTCCGCGTTAGAAAAACTCAACGCGCTCGACGAAGTCGTTGAAGCTTACTACACCACGGGCGCGTATAACATATTCGTCAAATTGATGTGCAAATCGATTGAAGAGCTGCAATTTGTACTGATCGACAAGCTGCAAGCCATTGATGAGGTTCAGTCCACGGAGACATTGATATCGTTGCAGAACCCGATCAACCGAAACGTAAATCCGTAAAATTTTTTATAAAAAATGTACAAAAAAGGCCAACCGTTCGGTTGGCCTTGATGTTTTTTGCTCAATTTACGCCGCAATACCCGAATGGCGCAACAGTGCATCGATTTGTGGCTCGCGGCCACGGAAGCGCTTAAACAGCTCCATTGGCTCTTCACTGCCCCCCATTTCTAGGATGTTGTTCAGGAAGCTTAGGCCCGTCTCTTTGTTGAAGATGCCTTCTTCTTCAAAGCGAGAATACGCGTCTGACGACAGCACTTCAGCCCACAGGTAGCTGTAGTAACCCGCACTGTAGCCACCAGCAAAAATATGGCCGAAGCTGTGTGAGAAACGCGCCCACTCAACCGCAGGAACTACCGCGACTTTCTCTTTCACTTTCGCCAGAGTTTCCAGTACACGCGCACCCACTTCTGGGTCATATTCGGTGTGAAGCGTGAAGTCGAACAAGCCGAATTCTAGCTGACGCAAAATACCCATCGCAGATTGGAAGTTTTTCGCTGCGAGCATTTTGTCTAGCATCGCTTTAGGTAGCGGCTCACCTGTCTCATAGTGACCAGAAATGAACGCCAGCGCATCCTCTTCCCAACACCAGTTTTCTAGGAACTGACTTGGTAGCTCAACCGCATCCCAAGGCACGCCATTAATACCTGAAACAGCACCTGTATCAACTTGCGTCAACATGTGGTGGATTCCATGACCAAACTCATGGAATAGCGTCACGACTTCATCGTGCGTGAACAGTGCTGGTTTGTCGCCCACTGGACGGTTGAAGTTACACGTTAGATACGCAACCGGCGTTTGCAGCTCGCCAGATAGCGTAACGCGACGACCACGACAATCATCCATCCACGCGCCGCCACGTTTGTGTTCACGAGCGTAGAGATCTAGGTAGAAACTGCCACGGAGTGTGCCTTCAGCATCAAAGATATCGAAAAAGCGCACGGACTCATGCCAAGTGTCTACGCCTTCGCGCTCAGTAACGGTCATGCCAAACACGCGGTTTAGCACTTCAAACAGACCGCTCACGACTTTTGACTCTGGGAAGTATGGGCGCAGTTCTTCATCCGAAATTTGGAACAGGTGCTGCTTTTGTTTCTCGCTGTAGTAAGCGATATCCCAAACGTTCAGCTCTTCAACACCAAACTCACTTTTCGCAAACTGACGTAACTCTTCGACTTCACGTTCACCTTGCGGTTTCGCTCGTGTCGCTAGGTCATTCAGGAAGCCCAGCACTTGATCAGGCGTTTCAGCCATCTTTGTTGCTAACGACTTTTCACTGTAAGTATTGAAACCTAGCATACGTGAAATTTCATGGCGCAGTTTTAGCTGCTCAGTAATGATTTCTGAGTTATCCCATTTGCCTGCGTTTGGACCTCGATCAGAAGCGCGCGTCACGTACGCTTCGTACACTTCTTTACGCAACTCTTGGTTATCGCAGTACGTCATGACAGGTAGGTAAGATGGGATATCTAGCGTAATGAGGTAACCATCTAACTCTTTTGCTTCTGCGGCAGCTTTCGCTGCTGCCAGCGCCGATTCTGGCATACCTGCTAGGTCTTTCTCGTCTGTGATGTGCTTGGTCCAACCCATGGTGGCATCCAGCACATTGTTAGAGAATTTAGAGCTCAGCTCAGACATACGTTTGCTGATCTCGCCGTAACGGTGCTGCTCATCGGATGGCAAACCAATGCCTGATAACTCGAAATCACGCAGTGCATCAGTGATGGTTTTCTGCTGGGCACGAGTTAACGTTGCAAATTCTTCGCTCGCTTTGATGGTTTTGTACGCTTCGTACAACCCTTTATGCTGACCAACCCAAGTGCCGTACTCTGACAAAATTGGTAGGCAACTTTCGTAAGCTTCACGTAGCTCTTCGCTGTTCACTACCGAGTTCATGTGACCCACTGGCGACCAGATGCGGCTTAAGCGATCATCCGCTTCTTCAATTGGCGCAATCACACTGTCCCAAGTTGGGTGAGCGTTGTCTTGTAGAACTTCATCGATTTTTGCTCGGCAGTCAGCAATCGCTTGCTCAACGGCTGGCTTGATGTGTTCTGGTTTAATTTGAGAAAACGGAGGTAGGTCCGTAAACGTCAGAAGAGGATTAGACATGAATAATTCCTTTTGTGTTTTGACTCTGTGATTGCCTGTCTATTTTGTGTAGATAGGCCAACTCAATGTACAGACGAGCCAGCAACATGGATTGGGGGAGCTCCGTTCCCTTTCTCTATGCCGCGATGACCATCATATAGTCAACCAGCGCTACTCTGTCCTTGAGTCTTGTTATACCTAAATGAAATTTCACACCCTTTTGAGTGCGAGAAACTCACCTAGTTCAATTCGATTACCAATAGTAAGTGTGGGTGACTTAAAGAAATTTCAATAGCGTCCCCTTATCAGAGGAACAGATTTGATTGGAAGTTCTACATCTTTAAGTTACTTGAGTATAATACCGCCATAGAGTGAAAATCACAGACCACACTCAGCCAAAGAGTGTTTCGAGAGTTTAATTTGTTAAGTTACCGCCACAGCTTCCACGCTGGCAACCATGCCGACGTGGTCAAACACATCGTTCAAAGCCTCATTCTTGATGCGCTGAAACAAAAAGATAAGCCATTCGTTTATCACGATACCCACTCGGGTGTGGGCCGTTACGATCTGACTCACGAATGGTCTGAAAAAACGGGCGAATACAAACAAGGCATCGCACGTATTTGGGATAACCCAAGCACTCCTGAAGACATCAAAAGCTACATCGATGCCATTAAAGTGCTCAACAACGGCGAGAAGCTGCGTTACTACCCAGGCTCACCACGTGTAGCGCGCGCGCAAATCCGCCCACAAGATCGCATGGTGCTGACCGAGTTGCACCCGGCCGATCACCCATTGTTAGAGCAAGAATTCCATCGTGATCGCCAAGTGAGCATCTTCAAAGAAGACGGATTCCAACGCCTCAAAGCAAGCTTACCGCCACAAGAGCGTCGTGGTTTGGTGCTGATTGACCCACCATACGAACTCGCGAAAGAGTACCGCGATGTGGTACGAGCGATTCATCAGAGCCATAAACGTTGGGCAACCGGTATCTACGCGATTTGGTACCCAGTGGTAAACCGTCACGACATCGAAGATATGATCGAAGGCTTGGAAGCACTGGGCATTCGTAAAATTCTGCAAATCGAGTTAGGTGTTGCACCAGATACCAACGAGCGCGGCATGACGGCATCCGGCATGATTGTGATTAACCCGCCATGGAAACTGGAAAGCCAGATGAAAGAGATTCTGCCATTCCTGCAAGACGCGATTGCACCAGCAACTGGCCACTGGAAAGTGGACTGGATTGTGCCAGAGTAAGCACTTCAGTACCGATATCTTCAAGCGCAACGATATTCTCGTTGCGCTTTTTTATGCTCTCACCTTCTCCCTCCAGTCGTGCTTATTCTTCTTTTTGTGCCTCTCATCGCTATTTGTCATAAGTATTGTCGCTTTTTCCCATTTAGGAATTAGTCGAATTCGATTTATGATAGTGGGATAACGGTGGCATTGAGTTCGGACAAGGTCATCCCAATCTATCTATGTACCAGATAAAATTTATAAGCTCTTGGAGAAAGTAATGGCGACTCATTTTGACTATATCTGTATCGGTGGCGGCAGTGGCGGCATCGCATCTGCAAACCGTGCGGCGATGTACGGCGCGAAAGTTGCGCTAATCGAAGCTCAAGACCTTGGCGGTACCTGTGTAAACGTAGGTTGTGTACCGAAAAAAGTGATGTGGCATGGCGCGCAAATCGCAGAAGCAATGAACCTGTACGCAGAAGATTACGGTTTTGATGTCGACGTCAAAGGTTTCAACTGGAGCAAACTGGTTGAGAGCCGTCAGGCGTACATTGGTCGTATTCACCAATCTTACGATCGCGTTCTTGGCAACAATAAAGTAAACGTGATTAAAGGCTTTGCTAAGTTTGTTGACGAAAAAACTGTCGAAGTAAACGGTGAACACTACACAGCAGATCACATCCTGATCGCGGTTGGTGGTCGTCCTACTATTCCAAACATTCCAGGCGCTGAATACGGCATCGATTCAAACGGCTTCTTCGACCTAGCAGAGCAACCAAAACGCGTTGCGGTTGTGGGCGCAGGCTACATCGCAGTTGAAATTGCTGGCGTACTGCACGCGCTAGGTACAGAAACACACCTGTTCGTACGTAAAGAGTCACCACTACGTAGCTTCGATCCAATGATCATCGATACGTTGGTTGAAGTGATGGACGCAGAAGGTCCAAAACTGCACACCCACTCTGTACCAAAAGAAGTGGTAAAAGAAGCCGATGGCAGCCTAACTCTGCACCTAGAAAACGGTGAAAGCCAAAACGTTGACCAACTGATTTGGGCAATCGGTCGTCACCCTGCGACAGACGCAATCAACCTAGCGTCAACCGGTGTGGCAACGAACGAAAAAGGCTACATCAAGGTAGACGAATACCAAGAAACCAACGTGAAAGGCATCTACTGTGTGGGTGACATCATGGAAGGCGGTATCGAGCTAACGCCAGTAGCAGTGAAAGCGGGTCGTCAACTTTCTGAGCGTTTGTTCAACAACAAACCAAACGCGAAGATGGACTACGATTTGGTACCAACTGTGGTATTTAGCCACCCACCAATCGGCACTATCGGTCTTACAACGCAAGAAGCAGAAGAGAAGTACGGCAAAGACAACATCAAAGTCTACACATCTGGCTTTACTGCGATGTACACCGCTGTTACTAAGCACCGTCAACCATGTAAGATGAAGCTTGTATGTGCGGGCGAAGAAGAAACGGTTGTTGGCCTACACGGCATCGGTTTCACGGTAGATGAAATGATCCAAGGCTTCGGCGTAGCAATGAAGATGGGCGCAACCAAAGCAGACTTCGACTCTGTTGTGGCTATCCACCCAACGGGCTCTGAAGAGTTCGTAACGATGCGTTAATTACGCTCTAATCGCATTGCTGATTTCAGTGAATCATTTGAAAAGGTCATCTTAGGATGACCTTTTTTTGTTATCCCATGCTTAACTCGCATTCTCTAATAATGTGCGAATAAACTCGGCTTTAATAGCACTCTCCTGCTTACCATCATGAATCAGACACAAGTCTGCACGCAGTGACTCTTTCAGCTTGATAAAACGAATCCCATGCCAATGATGCTGAGAAAACGTCGACGGAACCAACGTCACGGTATTGCTGTTTGCTACATATGCCATCAAGGTGCTTGGCTCCACCACTTGTTTGCCAATATGGGGTGAAAAGCCTTCTTGCAGACAGGCATTGATGATGAAGTTTGCCGAGGCAGAATTCGCCAAACTCATAAACGCAAACTCACACGTCTTTAAATCTTGGAGCCGCAGCAAAGATTTGCTGGCTAACTCATGTTGCTCCGACACCGCCACCACAAACACATCTTTGCCCAAAGATACCGACTGATACGGATAAATGTTGAGTGCATCAGCAAAACGCACAATGCCCACATCGATTTTCTTCTCGCTCAGATGCTTCTTTTGCGTCTCTGGGTTAAGGTCAAAAATGTCGGCGTGATAAGTGTCATGCTCAGCATGGAAGCGCTGTAACAGACGATCAAATCCGCCCCAAAATGCGCTACTTACCACACCAACTCGCAGGATATTTCTCTGGTTCAACCCCACTTGCTGCACTTGATTGAGCGAGACATCCAAGGTCTGAAAAATCAGTTGGCATTTGGACTCCAACAATCGCCCGGCCTCCGTCAGCATGACATTTCTTGAATCGCGCTCAAACAGTTTGACGTTAAGCACCTCTTCCAACTCTTTGATGCGATTGCTCAACGGCGAATTGGTGATATTGAGATTCTCAGCCGCCTTAGTGAAATACTTGGTTTGTGCGACCTCGTAAAAGTAACGCAGCATCTTCAGCGTCACGCGCTCAAATGGTTCTGACTTCATGCATTGAGTCCTAGCGAATTTCATCATCCTCTTTTTAAGGATGATAGTAGCGAATAAAGCAAAGATAACCAGCGCAGAAAGTCACACAATGGAATCAACACACAACCAGAAGGTGACTAACATGAATCACGATCCAGTAATCGGCGCGCTACAAACCATTCGCGAACGCAAACCAAACTTCCAACCTAAAGCGGCGTTTATTTTAGGCTCTGGCTTAGGCGTATTGGCAGACGAACTACAAGACAAAGTGGTCATTCCATACGAAGAGCTCGAAGGCTTTCCGGTTAGTACCGTGCAAGGCCACTCTGGTGAGTTGGTGCTTGGTACCATGGGCGGCGTAGACGTAGTGTGCATGAAAGGTCGCGGTCACTACTACGAACACGGCTCAATGAAGGTCATGACCACGCCCGTGCGCACCTTTAAAAAGCTGGGCTGTGAGTTTCTGCTCGTCACCAACGCGGCAGGCTCACTTCGCCCTGAACGCATCGACGTCGGTTCTCTGGTGGTATTTCATGACCACATCAATACCATGCCTGAATCGCCAATGATCGGTCCGAATGATGAAGAGTACGGCCCGAGGTTCTTCAGCCTCGCCAATGCGTACGACAAAGACCTGCGCGCAGAAGCGTTTGAAGTCGGCAAAGCCAATGGCATTCACCTGAATGAAGGTGTGTTTGTCTCTTACACAGGCCCCAACTTTGAGACCGCAGCCGAAATCCGCATGATGCAAATCATCGGTGGTGATGTAGTGGGCATGTCGGTCGTGCCAGAAGTGATTTCTGCGGCGCATTGCGGCTTACCCGTATTGGCAGTGTGTGCGATCACCAACATGGCAGAAGGTTTGGGTGATGTAGAACTGTCTCACGCCCAAACATTGAAGTGCGCGAAGCTAGCCGAAGCCGATTTCATTCGCTTTATTAAGCGCTTTATGAAGCATCACTTCTAAAGCCGTTTCATCCCAAAAAGAAAAAGGGTCATCAAGTTACTTGATGACCCTTTTTCGTATCACGTTTCCCAACGTTCGGGGGCATTTCGGAGCCGTTTGTGCGTTTTACTTAACTGCGCGAACCAATTCAGCAATGCCTTCCCAATCGCCGTTGTCCATCATTGCGGTTGGCACCATCCACGTACCGCCACAAGCTACAACCGATTTCAGCGCTAGGTAATCTTCCACGTTGGATGGGCTTACGCCACCTGTTGGCATGAATTCAACTGGGTAAACCGCCGTCAGTGCTTTCAGCATGTTTACGCCGCCTGATGGCTCAGCAGGGAAGAACTTCAACGTACGCAGACCCATTTCCATCGCTTGCTCAACCAAGCTTGGGTTGTTTACACCCGGTACGATAGTCACACCACGTTGCTGACAGTATTTCACTGTGGTTGGGTTGAAGCCTGGGCTAACGATAAAGTCCACGCCCGCTTCGATTGCGATATCCACTTGTTCTGTGGTCAGAACGGTGCCCGCGCCAATCAACAGTTCTGGGTACGCTTCACGCATGATGCGAATCGACTCCGCCGCCGCTTCGGTGCGGAATGTCACTTCCGCACATGGTAAACCGTTTTCTACCAACACTTTTGCCAGTGGCAGAGCGTGTGCTACGTCGTTGATTGCGATAACTGGGACGATTTTGATTTCTCTTAATCGTTGTTCAAGTGTTGTCATGGGGAACCTCTAAAGAATAAAGCTTAATGTTGCGACGATAATAAACGCGATACCGCCAAGTAACGTTTCCATTACCGTCCAAGTTTTTAATGTGGTTTTCTCATCCATCTCAAGCAGACGAGATACCAACCAGAAACCAGAGTCATTGAAGTGAGACAGTACCGTTGCACCACCCGCAATCGCGATTACGATAAAGCAAAGGTCGAGTTCACTCAAACCTGTTGATGCTGCCACTACTGGCGCGATAAGAGCCGCCGTAGTGGTTAGCGCTACGGTTGCCGAGCCTTGAGCAACACGCAGACAAGTTGAAATCACAAACGCCGCCACAATCACAGGCATACCTGTGTCTGTAAGAACGTCAGCCAGTGCATCACCAATACCGCTTGAGCGCAGTACGCCGCCAAACATGCCACCTGCACCCGTTACTAGGATAACACCACAGATAGGAGCCAATGACTCACCACATAATTTTTCTAGTTTTGCCATGCCGTAGTCTTTGGCAAACACAGCCAGACAGACAATCAAAGTGATCAGCAACGCAACTGGGGTTTTACCTAGCATACGTAGGAACTCAACCAGTGCCGTTTTACCATCAATCACACCCGCAACCGCCAGTGTGTTCAATACCGTATCCAAACAGATTAGCAGGACTGGCAGCACAAGGATGGTCATAACCGTGCCAAATTTTGGTGCGTTGCGCTCATCCACCATCGCTTCGCCATTAAAGAAGGCTTTAGATAGTGGGATATCGAATTTTTTGCCCGCGTACAAACCAAATAGGTAAGCGCCAAGGTACCAAGTTGGAATAGCTACCAGAATACCCACCACCAATAACAGACCGATGTTTGCGCCAAGGAATTCGGCCGCTGCAACCGGACCTGGATGTGGTGGAACAAACGCGTGCATAACCGCAAAAGCACCAGCTGCAGGCAACGCGTATTTAATTGGTGAGCCACCAAAACGAGCCGCCACACTGAGGATGATTGGCATCATCACTACAAGGCCAGCATCGAAGAAGATTGGGAAGCCAAACAGTAATGAAGCGACGCCCAAAGCAAATGGTGCGCGCTCTTTACCAAAGCGACCAATCAAAGTGTCTGCCAGCACTTTCGCACCGCCAGTCACTTCAAGAATTTTACCGATCATCGCACCAAGACCAACCAGCAATGCTACGGAAGCCAGTGTGCCGCCGAAGCCGCCCATCATGGTCGATACGACTTTCTCAGAAGGAACGCCAGTGGCGATTGCTGTGCCTAAACTCACCATAGTAAGGGAAGCAAAAGCATGGACTTTCAGTTTAATGATCAGAACGAGTAACGCTGCAATGGCAAGGCCTGCAATCGTCAGTAGGAACGTAGGATCTGGGGCTTGGGTTAATTGCTCCATAGGTTCACCTTTAAGAATTATTGTTTGTGTTATGGTTCACATTTATTTCAGTTACCGGTAACATGTTACCGATAACATGAATAAGATAAACCCATATTTTAAAGTGAATTCAAAAATTGAGATCACGCGCAAATTTGGTTATGAGGATAAGTTATGGCTGGTAGTAGTGTCATCGTTATGGGCGTTTGTGCTAGTGGTAAAAGCACAATTGGTGAGCATCTAGCGAAAAAGCTAGGGCGTAAATTCATTGATGGTGATGATCTTCATCCACGAGCGAACATTCAGAAAATGGCATCGGGCCAGCCTCTGAACGATGATGATCGCAAGCCATGGCTAGAACGCATTCGTGATGCGGCGTACAGCCTAGAAAGCAAAAACGAACACGGCATTATTGTCTGTTCAGCACTGAAAAAGATTTACCGCGATCAGATCCGCGAAGGCAACGACAACGTGACCTTCCTGTTCCTTGATGGCGATAGGGAGTTGATCCTTAATCGCATGCGTATGCGCAAAGGCCACTTCATGAAAGAAAACATGGTGAAGAGCCAATTCGAGACACTAGAGCGCCCAGACAACGAGCCTCAAACTCTGATCGTCAGTATCGACGGAGACATCAGCGACGTGGTGGAACGCTCTGCTACTGAGCTAATCAAAATGCAAGCGATCGAGGTGGCGTAATGACTCACTCTGTTGTTATTGAGGTCACACAACGCTTGACCGAGCGCAGCCGCGAAGCGCGCGCTGCCTTTCTTGCTCGCACCGAAGTGCAAGCCGAAGCTGGCAAAGGCCGTGTTGGTTTATCTTGTGGTAACTTAGCCCATGCAGTCGCCGCTTCTTGCTCTTCTGAAAAGAAAAATATTCTCGATTTTACTCATGCCAATCTCGCGCTGATCAGCGCCTACAACGACATGTTGAGCGCCCACCAGCCGTACCAAGACTATCCAGCGCAAATCAAACAAGTACTGGCGGACTACGGCCATACAGCGCAAGTCGCAGGTTGTGTGCCAGCGATGTGCGATGGGGTGACTCAAGGTCAAGCAGGCATGGATATGTCGCTGTTTTCGCGTGACTTAATTGCGCAATCAACGGCGTTGTCTTTGAGCCACAATGTCTTTGATGCCACATTACTGCTTGGCATCTGTGACAAAATCGCCCCGGGGCAACTGATGGGCGCGCTGTCTTACGCGCACCTACCGACTGCGTTTGTACCAGCGGGTCTGATGGCAACAGGCATCAGCAACGAAGAGAAAGTCGACGTGCGCCAAAAATACGCAGCGGGTGAAGTCGGCAAAGACGCTCTGCTGGATATGGAGTGTCGCGCTTACCACTCTGCGGGGACGTGTACGTTTTACGGCACAGCCAACACCAACCAGTTGGTGTTCGAAGCCATGGGCTTGATGCTGCCAGGTTCGGCATTCATCCATCCCCATACCCAACTGCGTAAAGCGTTAACCGATCACGCGGCTCTGAAAATCGCCTCAATGACGGCGGGTTCTGCACACTTCCGTCCGTTGGCAGAAGTGGTCACAGAAAAGAGCTTGGTCAACGGCATCATCGCTCTACTCGCATCTGGCGGCAGTACCAATCACACCATTCATATGATCGCCGTGGCGCGTGCTGCTGGCATCTTGCTCACGTGGCAAGACATCAGCGATCTGTCGGATGTGGTTCCTTTGTTAGCTCGCGTTTACCCGAACGGCCCAGCCGATATGAACGCGTTCCAAGACGCGGGGGGCGTGCCCGCGTTATTGCACCGCTTGAACCAATCCGAGCTTTTGCATCGCGATGTGAAACCCGTGTTTGGTGAATTTGAAGACCAAATGACGCTGCCGAGCCTTGTCGATGGCCAACTGACTTGGACACCGTGCCAAGGCAGCCAAGACGGTGACGTGATCGCCAAACCAGACGCCACTTTCCAAAACACCGGCGGCACTCGCGTACTTCACGGTAACTTGGGCAAAGCCGTGGTGAAAGTGTCTGCGGTGAAAGAAGAGCAACGCGTGATTGTGGCACCTGCGATCGTATTCCAATGCCAACACGAAGTGGAGGCCGCGTACAAACGTGGCGAGCTGAACAAAGACTGCATCGTTGTGGTCACACACAACGGCCCAGCGGCAAATGGCATGCCTGAACTGCACAAGCTGATGCCAATTTTAGGGAACGTGCAAAAAGCGGGCTTTAAAGTCGCGCTAGTGACGGACGGTCGTTTATCTGGTGCATCCGGTAAAATTCCGTCTGCGATTCACGTTTCTCCAGAAGCCATTCGTGGTGGCGCGATTGGTTTGGTGCGCAACGGTGATTTGATTCGCCTTGATTGCCAAACGGGCGAACTGAACAACTTAAGCGACACCACTGGTCGCGAGTTGATTCATTTCGATACCGAATCGACCCAACAAACTTGGGGACGAGGCTTGTTTAGCGTGATCCGCCAAAACGTATCGAGTGCAGAAGAAGGCGCAAGCTTTATTGTTTAAGGCGAGAAGAAAGACCTCGTCATTCCGACGAGCCTAGGCGAGATCAGGAATCTACTATCAACGTGTTGTGAAGCTAGAGAAAACTCCTCTGCCACTGCACTTTTTGTTGGTAGATTCTGAATCACGAGCTTTAGGATTGGTCACTGCTCTTTCTAAAAAAATGAATCCGTCATTCCGACGAGCCTAGGCGAGATCAGGAATCTACTATCAAGGTGCTGTGAATCCAGAGAAAACACCTCTGCCGAAACACTTTTGTGTTGGTAGATTCTGAATCACACTCGTCTCTTGCTGCTCAGAATGACGATATCTAGCATTCAGTAAATTACATCAAGCGGTCTTCATCACTACGACCGCAGCAATCACCACAAAGATACCAAACCAGCCGATTGGTTTGAGTTTCTGCTTAAACAGCAAGGCTCCACCTACTGCGGTACCCAAGATACCGATCGCACCCCAAGAGGCATAAGCAATGGCTAAGTCGATCTCTTTCACCGCTTGTGCCAACAGCGTGAATGCTGTCAGTACCAACACAATCGCCGCAATGCCCCAGCCTTTATATTTAAAACCTTTTGAGCGTGTCAGCGCCATATTGGCCATGATATCGACCAAGGCAGCCATCACGACAAATCCAAATGACATCGTAAAAAATTGACTCATGATTCGCACCTTGTACTAGTAGAAAATGAACGTTCTTTTGCCGGTTTATCGGCATTTTTCTTGGCGTTAGGTTGACCATGTGATTCCCCTAAGGTCACACACACAATGCCAACAACGGCTAACATCAAACCAAACAATTCTTGATGGTTTAAGTTGGCATCAAAGGCGATGATCGACACCACGGTGATCAACGAGATACCTAACCCTTCCCAAACAGCGTATGCCACACCTATCGATATTTTCTTCGCGGCAAACGCGAGAAAGTAGTAAGAGATTGCGATCAGCACATACATTACGATGTAGCCCCACCACCCGTGCCCTTGTCCGATAAGAGACATAGTGCTGGTGCCAGCCACTTCGGCAACGATGGCGAGCAATAAAAATAGACGTGCAACTAGCATGATTAATCCTCCATCAGAAATTAAAAAAATGCATAACGGAGAATGGTGAATGCCGCGTACCTGTATCGACATTCAAAAAGTTAAAAAGATAAAAATGAGCCACTTCTCCTGACTATTTGAGATAAGGTTAGCGCTGGGTAGGAAAAAGAGACAGGTAATTGAGATATTCATTTTTGAATATCTTAAGAAGTAAGTTGTCTATGTAATCACACAATATTGATAAGGTTAAAGCATCTACTCTCATTCAGCCGATGCCATAAAGTGACATCACTGCGTAAAAATCAGAGGCGTGTTGAGGGTTTGTCGCACCACTTTATGTAGGTGTCTGTGCAAAGGATGGTTGCGGTTGGTTTGAAGGAAACCGCCAGAGACAACAAACTGGCTAAACTCACGATTAACGGGTGGCATTGCGTAAGAGGCGAGTTCTGGCATCAACAATGCCGAGCTTTGACTGGCATACATAATCGCGTCGGTTTCTTGCAACATTTGGCAAGCCAAACGCAAATTATAGGACTTCAGTAACACTACTGGCTCATAACCCATGCGTCGATACTCGGACTCCACGGTACAAAGCGGTTTATATGACGCTGGCGCAGGCAAAGAGACGAGTGGTAGTTTGGACACCGTGTCCCAATCATTGCTGACTTTCGACAACGTTGGGTGATTTTTGCGCGCCAAAATCACCCGTTTTTCAACGAATAACGGGCGCATGTAAATGTCTTTCGACAGCTCGGTCTCTTGGTCAAGAATGCAGTAATCGTGCTCGCCTTCTAACATTTCATCGTGCGAGTAAGTATTCCAGCTGGAAAAAGCAAAGTGCGCTTTGGGAAAGGCTCGATGACAACCAGTGAGCAGTCGCTGCCCTTGTTCATCCATCAAATAAGGATCAGTTACAATCGCAATCTGCCCTTGGTATTGCAGTGGGTCGAACACTTCAAATTCTTGCACCACTTTTTCCAGTGGCGCAACCATATTGTCGAACTCGGCGGCGAGACGAATCGCCATGGGTGATGGCTCTACCCCATGTGCTTTACGCACAAAAAGCGGGTCATCAAACACTTGCTTCAACTTCATCACACCGCGGCTGGCGCTCGGTTGAGAAATGCCAAGCTGCATTGCGGCCAGCTTGATGCTGCGGTTTTCCACCACGGCTTTTAATAAACGCATTAAGTTGAGATCCAATGCATCCAGCTGATGTGCCATACCCTAACCTACCAATACCATTGATGAGCGAATACAAAGAGCAGTTAACAATTAGTTAAACACTCTCTCCCGACGTGATCTGATACCCCATATCGAAGACTTTTTCTTCTTGCGTTTCGCCTTTCAGGCGCGCAATTAATAGCTCTGCGCTCTTTACACCAATTTGGAAACGCGGCGTATCAACGCTGGTCAGTTTCGGGCTGATGGTTTGACCGATATCCAGCGCGTTATAGCCCGCCACTGCCAATTTCTGTGGAACTTGAATGCCACGTTGCTGCGCACTCAGCATGGTGCCAATTGCGATGTCATCGTTGGTACAGAACACCCCATCGAGCGTTGGGTGCGTTTCCAGTGCGCGTTCGAGCAAATCATGCGCTAAAGAAAAACTAGAATGATCACCAGTTAATACATGTTTGGGTTCTAGCCCTGCTTCTGTCATCGCGCGATCGTAACCTTGCATCCGCAATTTGGTTCGCGTATCCAGACGCGCGCCAAAATAGACGATTGTACGCTTCCCCGTATCTAGCATCTGCTTAACCACGGCGTACGACGCATCTTCATGATCGAGTCCAACCGCCATATCAATCGGCTCCGATGGCAGTTCCATGGTTTCGACCACCGGAATGCCCGCATTTTTGATCATCTGTAATGTACGCGGCGTGTGATGGCTTTCAGTTAGAATAAGTCCATCGACTTGATAAGAGAGTAATGACGCGATCTTACGCTCTTCTTCAAGCTCATCGTAGCTAAAATGCGCTAAAAGCGTCTCATAGCCATTGGCTTTGGTCACCATCTCTATGCCCTGAACAAAGGAAGCAAAAATTTGGTTGGACAAAGACGGCAGTAAAATACCAATGGCTTTACTGGAGGACTTTGACAACATCGCCGGTGCACGGTTTTCGATGTAACCCATCTCTTCAATCGCAGTCGCAATCTTAGCACGAGTCTTTTCTGCCACCGATTCAGGGTTACGCATATAGCGTGAAACGGTCATCTTCGTGACGCCAACCTGGTCTGCGACATCCTGCAATGTCGTACGAGTTTTCTTATTCTGTTGAGCCATAAATATGTGATTTATCAGTAATGTTACAAGTAACATTATGACGAATAGACTCTCTGTCGACAAGTTCAGTGAAAATAATTCGCAAAATGAGATGAATATCAGTGGTAGAGCGTATTAGCAAACGCATCACAAAGAAACGCCACTCAAATAGCGATAATATTTGAGACCGCAAAAAAGCCCCGAACTCGGGGCTTTCTTCTATATTTTGACCACAATATCTGAGTCGTTATTTCACGCACACCACGTTCAATAATGAGGTCCCGGTGAGCTGATTGGGCTCACGATCGGCGAACAAACCTTTCTTATCTTTGCCCCAATACGGCAGTTGCAGTGGCCATTGATTTTTTTCCATCACCCCAGACGCCCTCAGCGCTTTAAACTCTGCAGGGTTAGCTAAGCTCATACCCAGTTGCTGACATACTTTGTGCGAGTTTTCGTAGTTGAGGCGGTTCCACGGCTTACCATGTTCCATGTAAAACTGATTATGGTGATCGAGTAAATATGGGACCACGTACGTTTTGCCCTGTACTGAAGTTCTCAACCGAACTTCAATGTCATCATTTCCAGTGACAATTGGCTTCGCTTTGGTCTTAGCAACAGGCGTAGACGAAGAGCTATCACGTGAACTTTTTGCCTTGGTATCTGGCTTCTCTGCCCGCGCTTTAAAGGCGTCGGTATCAGCTCGCACAGCAGGAACTGGCGCGGGTTTCGGGGTCACCGTCGGTGTTGGCTTAACCGAAGATGCGGCTGATTTCGACGATACAGTAGATTTAGGTGTAGGTGGTGTTACTGGTTGTTTCGTCCCTTTCCCAACCACTCGGATGAACGCCTCTTTGTAATTCGACAAGGTTTTGACTCCTCGTAAGTCATCCCTCGCATCAGACAATGCCTTGTAAGGTCCAATCAAACAGCGATAGCCTTTGGATTCAGGCTTCATCCATACGTCGGTCGTGATTTTACTATAGAGAGGCTTAGCTTTCGCGAGAGACATAGGCTTGGGTAGCAATCCGCATTGAATCCAGTAAAGGTAGTTGCCCCCCTGCGGCACTTTCTTTCCCCATACTCCGTTACCAATTGGGCACGTTTTCTCAAGCATCGGTAATTCTTTCTCGCTGGCTTGAGTGGCTTGGCAAAGGAACTCCTCCGCCGATACTGGGCTAGAAAACTGGGCGCATACCAGCAACAAGCCGAAAGCTAGGCTTGCTTGGAAGATACGAGATGGGTGTTGTGCCTTCTTCATTTCCATACACTTCACTCTAAATTAGTGGGTAAGGTCATCATGGCGGAAAAGCGCCAAAAAAATGTGAACAAAGAATAACTAGCAAAAAAAGAGCCGGAATTTGCATCCGGCTCTCAGTTTAGGAAGGAATTAAGCGAATTTACAACGCTTGGTGGGAAAATTCTTATCCTTTGTACAGTTTCGGGTTGAATACATCACGTAGCCAGTCGCCCAACAGGTTGATAACCAAAACCAATGTTACGAGCACGATGCCAGGGAAAGCAGTAATCCACCATGCACCAGAGAAGATGTAGTTAAAGCCGATGCTGATTAGCGCACCCAGAGAAGGCTGATCGACTGGCAGACCTAAGCCTAGGAATGACAGCGCCGCTTCCGACATGATCGCGTTCGCTACCTGTACCGTCGAGATAACCAAGATTGGCGATAGACAGTTCGGCAGAATGTGACGGAACATGATTCGCGGCGCTTTAAAGCCCATCACACGCGCCGCTTCGACGTATTCTTTCTTCTTCTCTGCCAATACCGAGGCACGAATAGTCCGTGCGTATTGCGGCCATTCTGCCACACCGATGATCACCACCAGCATGACCACCGCATATTGGCTGTAAAAATCACTGCCAAAGCTGGCTTTAAAGATTGCAGAGACGATGATCGCGACCATCATGGTCGAGAACGATAGTTGAACATCCGCAAAGCGCATCAAGAAGCTATCGATACGACCACCGAAGTAACCCGCCGACAAACCAATGATGATACCCAGAATCAACTGAAGACCGACGGCTAAAAAGCCGATCGTCAAAGACAAACGAGAACCGTAAAGAATGGTCGATAAAATATCGCGACCTTGCTCGTCAGTACCCAACACAAAGCGCTCATCGCCATCTTCCATCCACGAAGGTGGCAACTCAGAATCCATGATGTCGATAGACGTCAGATCGTACGGGTCTGTTGGCGCAAGAATCGGTGCAGCCAATGCCAATACTAAGAACATCATAAAGACGGTAAAACTCGCCATCGCCACTTTGTCGCGTTTGAAGTAATACAGAAAATCTGACTCTTTGAAACGCTGCCACGCTGATGGAGCAGGAGCTGGTGTTAAATTTGATTGGCTCATGATTAAGCTCCTTTTCCAGTTAGGTTCACAGTTGGGTTGATGATGCCGTACAGCAAGTCAACGATGGTATTGGTTACCACGAAGATCAGACCAACAAAGATAACGTAGGCAGTGATCAGCGGTGTATCTACACGGTTGATTGCCTCTAGGAAAAGGAAGCCAGTGCCCGGCCATTGGAACACGGTTTCAGTAAGAATGGTGTAGGCCACCATGGTACCAATCTGCACGCCACCTACCGTCAATACTGGTAGCATGGTGTTCTTAAGTGCATGTTGGTAATAAATCTTTTGTAAGTTCAAACCTTTTGCTTTGGCGAACTTAATGTATTCCGAACTCAGTACTTCCAGCATTTCTGAACGTACCAAACGGATGAACAACGGCAGCATGATAGACGCTAGCGCAATACAAGGTAGGATGAGGTGCTTGATACCATCAATGGTAAAGAAGCCAGATTCCCAACCGAGTACGTTAGCGGTTTCACCTCGCCCATAGGAAGGCAGCCAGCCGAGTTCGATGGAGAAGACGTACATCAGCATGATTGCGGTTAGGAACACCGGAATCGAGATGCCGACACTACTCATCGCCATAACAAATTTGGTAAAGACACTCTTCGGGTGAATCGCGGAATACACCCCGAGTGGTATAGAGAAAACGATAATGATGAGCGTCGCGCCAAACACGAGCTCTAATGTTGCCACCAGCTTATCGAGGATCACCTCAACCGCAGGTCGCTTGAAAAAATATGAGGTACCCAAATCACCTTGCAGTGCATTACCCACAAAGCGCGTGTACTTTGTGATAAAGGGATCGTTCAGGCCCAAGTCGTCGCGTAGCGCTTGACGCTCCGATTCCGAAACCGACTGACCTACAAGCTCACGCAGCGGATCACCCAGGTTGTCCTGAATGGCAAACGCCACCAAACTGATCACAAACATCACTATCAGTGCCTGAAACAGGCGCTTGACCAGAAACGAAAACATTCCTTGCCCCTTAACTATCCATAGATCTCTAAATTAGAGAGAAAATTCAGTCTAAATAACCCACTCAATCCGACTGAAACAAAACTGAGTCGAGTGCTTTAAGTTGAGGAGGGAAATCCATCCCTCCTCAAAGTCGACTAACCGTGATTATTCAACCACTAGGTCACCGAAGTAAGGCATTACCATTGGGTTAACGATGTCTGCCGCTTTCACGTTAGACTTCGCACCCCACGCTTCACTTTGCCAGTGTAGCGGTACGAATGCTGCGTCGTTGTATAGTGTTGCTTCTACACCTTTCAGCATTTCTGCACGTTTCGCAGGATCCGTTTCTACGTTCGCAGCTTCAACCACTTTGTCCATTTCTGGGTTTGAGTAGTAACCACAGTTGTACTGACCACGACCGGTTTCTTCGTTACGAGTCATCGTTAGGAACTCGTTGAAGTTCGCTGAGTCTTCTGTATCTGAGTGCCAACCGATCATCAGCATGTCTGCCGCACACTTGTCGAACTCTGGCCAGTATTGCGCTTTTGGCATGGTCTTCAGATCAACCTTGATACCGATCTTAGACAACATTGCCGCTGCCGCTTGTGCTACTTTCGCATCATTCACGTAACGGTTGTTTGGTGCGATCATCGTTAGCGTCAGGCCGTTTTCGTAACCCGCTTCTTTCATCAGTTCTTTCGCTTTCTTCAAATCGTAGCGAGGAACCAGTTTGTCATCGTGACCTACGTAACCTGCCGGGCTTTGCTGACCAGCGGCCGTTGCGAAGCCTTTCATGATTTTCTTCACGATACCTTCGTTATTGATTGCGTGAACAATCGCTTGGCGAACGCGAACGTCTTTCAATGCTTCGTTGCTGTTTTGGTTTAGTTGGAACGTGATGATACGAGTACCAGGTAGCGTAACTAGGTCGATGCCGTCAGCATCTTCAACGCGTTTGTGGTCGTTTGGCGCTACAGGGTGAATCATGTCAACACCGCCAGAAAGCAGCGCTGCTACACGAGTTGCGTCTTCTTTGATTGGCACAAGCGTTAGCTTATCAACGTTACCTTTCGACTCTTTGTCCCAGTAATCTTTAAAGCGTTCAAATTCCACTTTTACGCCCTGTTCACGTGAAGTCACAATGAATGGACCCGTGCCAGATACGTTAGTCGATGCAAATGAGTTACCGTGCTTCACTAGCTCAGACTTGTCTTTGCCGTCCGCAGTTTTGCCAGTGTAGAACTTGCTGTCCATTGGGAAAATGTACGTTGCGGTTTGCAGCACTAGTGGGTAAGGACCTTTAGTTACAAGATCGAACGTGTTGTCGTCCACTTTGACGATTTTCTCGTACGGGTCGAAGATGTTTTTAAAGTCAGGAGAGCTTTGTAAACGCTGGAACGTCCACACGACGTCGTCAGCAGTTAGAGTATTGCCAGAATGGAATTTCACACCTTCACGCAGTTTGAAACGAACAGTCGTATCGTTAATACGTTCCCAACTTTCCGCTAGGCGAGGCTCGAAATCCATTTTTTGAGTAAAGCGAACCAACGGATCAAATACCATGTGTGACATTTGCAGTGTGCCACCTGATAGCTGCTCATGTGGGTCAAGCGATACTGGGTCAGCTGCATAGCCAACTTTGATATCTGCTGCCATTGCGTTAAAGCTTAGGCCCGCAGCCATTAGCGCCACTGCTAATTTGCTTTTCATGGTTTTCATTTGCATAACTCCTTCATGCGGGGATACGGATCCCTTGTTGTTGTGTTTGCGTCTTTGTTATGACTAAAGGTTAGCCAAGCGAATTGCTTGGTTTATGCCGTTTCGATCTCTTCTCGCAAGCCAGTAAACTCCGGCATCAGAGAAATCAATTTTTTGCTGTATTCGTGTTGAGGTGCCGTGAATAACTGTTCTGTTGGTGCCACTTCTAAAAGTGTACCCATTTGCATCACACCTACTCGGTCACACATCTGACGAATAACAGGTAAATCGTGGCTGATAAACAACATAGTCAAGTTCAGCTCACTTTGCAGATCTTTCAGCAAGTTTAGAATTTGTGCCTGTACCGATACGTCCAGTGCTGAGGTCGGTTCATCACAAATCAAAAGTCGAGGACGAGTCGCCAACGCACGCGCAATAGAAATACGCTGACGCTGACCACCGGAGAATTCATGAGGGTACTTAAGCCCAGCCATTCGACCCAAACCAACATGATCCAATAGGTCATTCACGATTTGGCGAGTTTCCGACTCGTTTTTCGTCAATTTATGGAAACGGATTGGCTCAGCAATAATATCGAATACCTTCATACGAGGGTTCATTGAAGTATATGGGTTTTGGAACACCATCTGCATTTGACGACGCATCGGGCGGCGCTCTTTCTCAGAGGTTAAAGCGGTCAGGTCAATGCCCTCGAATTTCACCTGACCAGAGTTAGGTTGGTATAAACCAGCAATCACACGTGCAATGGTCGATTTACCTGAACCAGACTCGCCCACCAAACCAAAGGTTTCGCCTTCGTGCACTTCAAAGCTCACATTATTAGATGCTTGCACGTATTCTCGGCGGCTCTCGAACAAAGAGTCTTTGGTAACAAAGCGAAGATTGACGTTCTTCACGTCCAAAAGCGGGCCAGTGTACTCACGCTCATCTTGGCTTTGTCCTAACCAGTGGTTCTTGATATCGAGTGGCTCCATTTCCGCCGCTTCTTCGATATAGCTTACTAACGGGAAACGATCTAGCTTTCTGTCTGAACGTGGTACCGCTGAAATTAGACTGCGAGTATAAGAGTGATCAGGATCGCCCAATACTTTGGCTGTTGGTCCAAACTCCACCAAGTCACCACGATACATTACCGCCACGCGATCGGTGACGTTGGAGACGACACCCATATCGTGAGTAACCAACATACAGCCGACATTGTTCTTGATACACAGCTCGCGGATCAAATTGAGGATTTGGTCTTGGATAGAAACGTCTAACGCCGTAGTTGGTTCGTCCGCAATGATGAGATCAGGCTCACCAGCCAAAGCAATGGCAATGACAACACGCTGACGCATACCACCAGAGAATTGGTGCGGGTACTGTTTTAAGCGGTTTTCTGGTTGCGGAATACCAACCTGCTGCATAAGAGAAAGCGCGCGCTGATACGCCTCTTCATCAGAGACCTTCATGTTGGCGTGGATCGTCTCTTTCAGCTGTTGCTCAACAGTAAAAAGTGGATTGAGCGAGGTCATCGGATCTTGGAAAATAAAACCTATTTTCGAGCCGCGAACCTTACGCATCGCTTCTGGTGATAGGCCAGAAATTTTTTCTCCATCCAGGAATACATCACCGCTAGCAACGCGACCTGGAGGGCTAAGCAAATCAATAACGGCGTTACCAACGGTGGATTTACCCGCACCTGATTCGCCAACAACACCCACGATTTCACCACGTTCAATATGAAAAGAAAGTGATTTCACGGCAGCGTGAACGCCGTGTCGGGATGGGTATTCAATACGAAGGTTTTTCACTTCTAATAGTGACATTTCAGACCTCTACTGCCTTGTCTGTGGTATCGAATCGCGCCAAAGGCACCATTCATCACCTGAATGAATCCGTTCAAATTCAGAATAATACTCTGAAATCTTAATGCGGAAATAATTTGGCAAAAATCACACAAAAAAGCAACAATTAAAGTATATTCCGCCGAAAAAACATTAAATAAACGCACAATTAGCGAATAAAAATGCATTAACAAGTATTTAACCATTTTCATATCACACTATTTTTGTGCGTCATGCACCAATAAAACTAGAAAAATGCTCTAAAAGTAAACATGAGCTAAACAAGATCATTAACCATATTATTCATGTGCATTTATTAACATTTAACAAACAATATCATATGCAAAAAGTGTTTTTTCAACATAAAAAACTATTAATAAAATAGTCGGCAAATACAAAAAGCCAAACTTAGGAAGATAAAGGATAGGTCAAAACGTGAACAAAACAGCAAAACCACACAAATCCTGCTCCAACGCAGATTATGCGCCACTTAAGCGGTTTATTGACTAAACCGCTATCCTCATTCGTACGTCATAAGAAAACTCGCCTGTTTTAACCCTTTACGACACAATTGAGAGTGGGATAATAGATAAACAGTGTCAAAGCCAAGCCGTAAATAAAAGGAGCCCCTGTGCTTAAAGCGATTTTTTTTGATATGGACGAGACTTTATGTGCAACGTCACAAGCCGATAAAGTTGCAGGACAAGCGTTTACAACTTGGATTCATAAGACCTACCCACAAGTTACCGAGCCAAAAGCGTTTTTGCAGCGCTACTTACAGGGTGTATACAAAAAGCTGAATGCTGAGTTCCCTCACCTTGTGGCTCTGCTACCCGATGAAAATGCCTTCCGTTGTGGCCTGATCCAAAACATCTTGGCGGAGCAAGGCGTCAGCATCACTGCAAAAGAGGCTCAACAAGCTCAAGACTACTTTGACTCTGCACGTATGGGCGCGTTCACCTTCTTCCCTGGTGTAAAAGAAATGCTCAGCGACCTTCGTCAACATTACAAACTCGTCGTGATCACTAACGGCCCGATTTTTTCTCAACACCCTAAATTAAACGCGACACAAATGAGCAACTGGGTGGACCATATTATTGTGGGAGGAGAAGAGCCAGAAGAGAAACCTGCTACAAGTATTTTCCAAAAAGCGCTCGACTTGGTCGAAGTAAAACCAGAAGAGGCTCTACACGTGGGCGACTCTTTACCTGCCGACATTGCTGGCGCTAACAATATGGGCATTTTGAGTGTGTGGGTGAATGCGACAGGCGCAAGTAACTCAACGGATATAACGCCAAGTTTTGAAATCCAAAAAACGGTAGAAGTAAAAGAAATCCTTAAAACACTCGCCCAATAAAAGCAGCGGATTAGAAAACTACAAACCCCAGACACTGCTCTGGGGTTTATTTTGTCAGCTCGAAAAGCATTTAGATCATAGGTGGTCAAAAGCCCCTAGAGCTGTACACTTTTGGGGAAAATTGAAATGGAATGCCGATTCTTTTCAGGAGAGATGCAAAAAAGCCCCAGTCTTTCGACTGAGGCTCTAAATAGCGGTCGGTGAAGAGCCGAATTCTAACTTCAGGCGAACCCCACTTGGGTTCAAATCCATTCATACATTACCGACTAATACAGTCCAAGCGAGATCATAAACTCTAAAACGACGAAAGCCTGCTAAAAAGCAAGCTTTCTAATAGTGGTCGGTAAAGAGGATTCGACGCGGCAGGGCTCCCTGCGGACTGACGTTACACCGGGCTGGTGCTCTAGCCCACGCCCCTCAGGTCCCTACACTCTAAATTTTAAATGTAAAAAAGCCCCAGTCTTTCGACTGAGGCTTTAAATAGTGGTCGGTGAAGAGGGATTCGAACCCCCGACCCTCTGGTCCCAAACCAGATGCGCTACCAAGCTGCGCTATTCACCGAACTGTATTTTCTGATTTTCTCAAATCAGACAGGACACTTCAACTAAGAAGTCACCTTAATTAATGGGGTGGCTAACGAGATTCGAACTCGCGACCACCGGAATCACAATCCAGGGCTCTACCAACTGAGCTATAGCCACCATCAATTTTTGCTGTTTACCGCTCTATTCGAGCCATAAACTAAATAGTGGTCGGTGAAGAGGGATTCGAACCCCCGACCCTCTGGTCCCAAACCAGATGCGCTACCAAGCTGCGCTATTCACCGACGATGTTTTATCTTGATTGAATCAAGATTGGGAGCAATGCTACCGCATTCAATCTAAAAAAGAAAGAATGGGGTGGCTAACGAGACTTGAACTCGCGACAACCGGAATCACAATCCGGGGCTCTACCAACTGAGCTATAGCCACCACTGATTTTTACCGATGTATCCTCCGAGGCAATGGTACGCCCGAAAGGATTCGAACCTTCGACCTTTGGCTCCGGAGGCCAACGCTCTATCCAACTGAGCTACGGGCGCATGCCCTATCGGCGGAGTGGAATAATACGGATATCACACTATGCCGTCTAGTACTTTTTTTACTTTTTTTATCGTTTGGTCTCTTTTTCGACAGTTATCTTCCGTTAAAGTGGATTTTTGATGTGATTCACGCCCTGTCATGGATAACTTGTTGTTTATTGCAACAAGTTATCGGGATATAATCACCCATTATTTACATTGATTTAACAGCTGCAACCAAGTTGTCTAATCATTCTATGCCATTCAGTGGAATTTAATGATTTCTCTGCTCGGCATTAATACTCTAACTATATAAATAGGTAAGTCACTTACCTCGGGAATGTGAAGTGGGTTTAATGGATATGTCTCGACAAATGATTAGCGTTTTGTTCGCTGCCTTAACGTTTTCTACGGCAGCTTTAGCTTCTGACATCAGCCAAACTGAATACGATGCGATCGCAGAACGCATCCAACCTGTCGGTGATGTTTATCTAGCAGGTTCTGAGCCAGTGAAAGAAGAACCAACCGGTCCACGTGATGGCGCCACAGTTTATGGTACTTTTTGTATTGCTTGTCACGCATCTGGTGTAAACGGCGCACCTAAAACAGGTAATGCCGATGATTGGGCACCGCGTATTGCACAAGGCAAAGATACGTTAGTGAAGCACGCATTAGAAGGCTTCAATGCGATGCCAGCCAAAGGAACCTGTATGGACTGTTCTGACGATGAAATCATCGCAGCAATTGACCACATGATTGAAGGTCTATAAGTAAAGACATCAACGAAAAAGGCTTGCCAGTTGGCAAGCCTTTTTGTTTTTAATCAGTGAGAACAAGGTTACTTTACTTCTTAAACATTGCTCGAATATTGGCAATGTGTGCTTGACCTTTCGCCATACGTTCTTCCGCTGATACTGGCTTTTTGTTTACTTCCCATTCAACGTCATCAAATGGTAACTCATCCAAAAAGCGGCTTTGAGTCGGTTTGATCAACTCGCCGAACTGTCGACGCTCTTTGCACATAGTGAAAGTCAGTTCACGTTGCGCGCGAGTAATACCAACGTACATCAGGCGACGCTCTTCTTCCACGTTATCTTCATCAATACTGGTTTGGTGCGGTAAAATACCTTCTTCGGACCCAATTAAGTATACATATGGGAACTCAAGGCCTTTTGATGCGTGCAAGGTCATCAGTTGTACTGCATCACTGTCTTCATCTTCTTCACCGCGCTCCATCATGTCACGCAAGGTCAAACGTTGAACGACTTCTTTTAACGTTTTCTCTTCTTGATCGTAGTTGTCACCCTCTAGGTCCGCCACTATCCATGAATAAAGATCAGAAACGTTCTTCATTCTCATTTCAGCGGCTTTCGGACTTGCTGAAGTTTCGTATAGCCAATCTTCATAATGGATATCACGAACTAGCGAACGAACCGCTTCGACGGTATCACCACGCTCAGCTTGATCAGCAATCGCCACTAGCCATTGGGTGAAACGACGCAGGTTTTCTAGGCCACGTCCCGTTAGGTGCTGTTCGAGCCCCATTTCAAAGCTCGACTCAAACAGGCTCTTCCCTCGCATATTGGCATAACTGCCTAACTTCTCTAACGTCACTGGGCCAATTTCACGTCGTGGAGTGTTCACAATGCGCAAAAATGCATTGTCGTCATCCGGATTAACCAAAACGCGCAAATACGCCATGATGTCTTTAATCTCTGCGCGCGCAAAAAACGAGGTGCCGCCAGAAATTTTATACGGTACACGGTTTTGCATCAGAGACTTTTCAATCAAACGTGATTGGTGGTTACCACGATATAGAATCGCATAATCTTTATATTCGGTACGGTTTAGGAACTTATGCGCAATTAGTTCACCCGTTACGCGCTCTGCTTCATGCTCTTCATTTTTAGCCAACAACACTTTGAGTTTTTCACCGTCAGGAATTTCAGAGAACAGGGACTTCTCATAGACGTGAGGGTTGTTAGCTATCAAAATGTTGGCCGCACGCAGGATTCGACTCGTTGAACGGTAGTTTTGCTCTAGCTTTATCAAACGCAAATTCGGATAATCTTCACCCAGCAACACGAGGTTCTGAGGTTTCGCACCACGCCATGAATAAATAGACTGATCGTCATCCCCTACGACCGTCAATCGCCCACGTTCACCGACAATTAATTTGACCAGCTCATACTGACTCGTGTTGGTATCTTGATACTCGTCAACCAGTAGGTAACGGATACGATTCTGCCAACGCTGACGAACGTCTTCATGATTACGTAAGAGTAAAACGGGCATCAAAATTAGGTCATCAAAATCGAGCGCGTTATAGGCTTTCATTTGCTTTTGGTACATATCAAAACAGAACGCAAACAATTGTTGCTGTTCACCTTGCGCACGCGCTTTGGCTTGCTCTGGCGTCAACATGTCGTTTTTCCAGTTGGAAATACAACTCAGAAGCTGACGTAGCAGATCTTTATCACCATCAAGCTGCTTTTCGGTAAGTTCTTTGAGCAGCGCTAGCTGGTCTTGGTCATCAAACAGTGAGAAGCCCGCTTTCAACCCTAAATGCTTGTACTCACGCTTGATGATGTTCAATCCTAAAGTGTGGAATGTTGATACCATCAAACCTTTAGACTCACCTTTCCCTAACGTTTGACCTACACGCTCCTTCATTTCACGTGCTGCTTTGTTGGTAAACGTCACCGCCGCAATGTTACGCGCTTTGTAACCACATTGCTGAACCAGATAAGCGATTTTATTGGTAATAACACGAGTTTTGCCCGAGCCAGCACCAGCTAGCACTAGGCATGGACCAGACACGTATTTCACGGCTTCATCTTGACTAGGGTTCAGCTTCATAGAAATTCTCTGCGGGTGATGAATGTGGCGCCTATGATAAAGGGGTGGCCTCGTGAAAGCTATGCTGATTTCTTGTAATTTTTACACCTATTAAGTGCAATATTCTGTTGCATAAATGGCGGGTATTTAAGCTATAATGAATGAACGTTCATTCACTAAAGGGTGACATTATGAAGGATAACCCTGCTGTAGATAAACGAGAACAAATCTTAGTCGCTGCTGAACAACTCATTGCTGAATCTGGCTTTCAAGGGCTTTCCATGCAAAAGCTCGCCAATGAGGCAGGTGTCGCAGCAGGGACGATTTACCGTTATTTCTCAGATAAAGAACATCTTTTAGAGGAACTACGCCTTAACGTTGCTAAGCGTGTTGCTACTGCGGTGCAACTAGGTGTTAGTGAAGAGATGCCTTTAAAACAGCGTTATCGAACCATGTGGCTCAATATTTGGAATCTAGCGAGCTCGAACTTAAGTGCGATCAGCAACCGAGTCCAATATGAATCTTTACCCTATTCAAATAGTAGCAAAGCTCGGGAACTTGAGAGACAAATGTTTGCCCAAGTAGATCTTCTTTTTAATCAGGGTAAAGACGAGGGAGTATTCAAGCTTCTCGATAACGAAGTACTTTCTGGATTAAGTTTTGAGGCAAGTGTTGCACTTGCTCGGAAACACGCTTTGGGATTTTATCAACTGGATAAGACGGCATTAGAGGCCGCTATTGAAGCCAGTTGGGATGCAATTATTAAACACTAACTTGGAGTTCTTAATAGAATGAAAAAGTGGATTTTGATGCTATCAATTGTTTTATTACTTTTTGGTAGCGTTGTTACATACAGACTAATTGATATCAAAGACAAAATGGAGCAGTTTGCCAATCGCCCTGAACCAGCATTCCCAGTAACCGTAACTGAAGTGCAAGCGGTGGATTGGGTACCAGTCATCGAGGCAATTGGTTTTATCGAGCCAAATCAAGGCGTGACGGTAGCGAACGAAACGAGCGGTGTTATCGATAAAATCGCATTTGATTCCGGTACTCAAGTCAAAGCAGGTCAGCCACTAGTACTGCTTGACTCTGACGTTGAGAAAGCGAATTTAAAGAGCTCGCAAGCCAAGTTGCCAGCAGCAGAAGCGAAATACAAACGCTACCAAGGGCTATTTAAAAAAGGCTCTATTTCTAAAGAAGCGTATGACGAAGCAGAAGCGAACTACTTCTCCTTAAAAGCGGACATTGAAAGCTTGAAAGCGACCATCGACCGACGCGAAATCAAAGCGCCATTTGATGGTGTAGTAGGTATTCGTAACGTGTACCTAGGTCAGTACCTACAAGCGGGTACCGATATTGTTCGCCTGGAAGACACCAGCGTGATGCGTTTACGCTTTACCGTGCCGCAAACCGATATTTCACGTATCAATATCGACCAAGAAGTGGATATCTTTGTTGACGCTTATCCAGACCAACCTTTCAAAGGGTCTATTTCTGCGATTGAACCAGCTGTAAACGTACAAAGTGGTTTGATTCAAGTTCAAGCGGATATCCCTAACAGTGACGGCAAACTGCGTAGTGGTATGTTCGCGCGTGCAAACATCATTCTGCCTAAGTTAGAAAATCAGGTCACTCTACCTCAAACCGCGATCACATTTACGCTATATGGCGACAATGTTTACATCGTAACAGAAGAAGATGGCGAAAAACGCGTTAAGCAGCATGTGGTAAAAGTTGGCGAACGCTCTAAAGATATCGCACACATTCTAGAAGGCGTGAAGCCAGGTGATGTGGTAGTGACATCGGGTCAAGTCCGTTTGAGTAACCATGCGAAAGTAAGCATTGTCGAAAGCGATGCAACTACCCCACCTGCTGAAACACCAATGCTTTAAGTTGGAGGCATCATGCGCTTTACAGATGTTTTTATAAAACGTCCAGTTTTAGCGGTATCGATCAGCTTTTTGATTGCATTGCTTGGTTTGCAAGCGGTGTTCAAAATGCAAGTTCGTGAGTACCCTGAAATGACGAATACGGTGGTCACCGTGACCACCAGTTACTACGGTGCAAGTGCCAACTTGATCCAAGGCTTTATTACTCAGCCATTGGAGCAAGCGGTGGCGCAAGCCGATAATATTGATTACATGACTTCGCAATCGGTACTAGGTAAATCAACCATTACTGTCAACATGAAGTTGAATACTGACCCGAATGCAGCATTGGCTGATATCTTAGCGAAAACGAACTCAGTACGTTCTCAGCTTCCAAAAGAAGCCGAAGATCCAACCGTAACCATGTCGACAGGTTCGACAACGGCGGTACTGTACATCGGCTTTACGAGTGACGAGTTATCTTCAAGCCAGATCACTGACTACCTTGAGCGTGTAATCAACCCGCAGTTGTTCACTGTAAACGGTGTATCCAAAGTTGACCTGTATGGTGGTATGAAGTACGCACTGCGCGTATGGCTAGATCCTGCCAAAATGGGCGCTTTGAAGTTGACCGCTACGGATGTGATGAGCGTTCTTAACGCCAACAACTACCAATCTGCAACCGGTCAAGCGACGGGTGAGTTCGTACTTTATAACGGTAGCGCAGATACTCAGGTATCAAACGTTGCTGAACTTGAAGCATTGGTCGTGAAAACTGGTGAAGGGGATGTCATCCGCCTAGGTGATATCGCTAAAGTAACGCTAGAGAAGAGTCACGACGTTTATCGCGCAAGTGCAAACGGTCAAGAGGCTGTGGTTGCAGCGATCAATGCAGCGCCAAGTGCTAACCCAATCAACATTGCAGCAGACGTACTTGAACTGTTGCCTCAGCTTGAGCGCAACCTACCAAGTAACATCAAAATGAACGTAATGTACGACTCAACTATCGCCATCAACGAATCGATTCACGAAGTAGTGAAAACGATTCTTGAAGCAGCAGTAATCGTACTTGTGGTTATCACACTGTTCCTGGGCTCATTCCGCGCGGTAATCATTCCTATCGTGACCATTCCACTTTCATTGATTGGTGTGGCAATGGTGATGCAGGCAATGGGTTTCTCTTGGAACTTGATGACGCTACTGGCGATGGTGCTTGCCATCGGTCTGGTGGTGGATGACGCGATCGTTGTACTAGAAAACGTTGACCGTCACATCAAAGAAGGGGAATCGCCATTCCGAGCTGCAATTATTGGTACGCGTGAAATTGCGGTTCCAGTTATCGCGATGACATTGACGCTAGGTGCAGTGTACGCGCCGATCGCGTTGATGGGTGGTATCACCGGCTCATTGTTCAAAGAGTTCGCTTTGACACTGGCAGGTTCAGTATTCGTATCCGGCATCATCGCTTTGACACTATCACCAATGATGTGTTCGAAGATGCTGAAGGCGAACGAGAAGCCAAGCAAGTTTGAGCAAAAAGTTCACCATGTACTTGATGGCATGACTAATCGCTACGCAAGCATGTTAAAAGCAATAATGGCTAGCCGACCAGTGGTGATCGTGTTTGCGATAATTGTATTCGCAAGTTTACCAGTCCTATTCAAGTTTATTCCTAGCGAGCTAGCTCCATCTGAAGATAAAGGTGTTGTAGTACTCATAGGGACCGCACCATCAAATTCGAATTTGGACTACATCCAAAACACCATGGATGATGTGAATAAGATTCTCTCTGATCAACCAGAAGTGGAATACGCTCAGGTATTTAACGGTGTACCGGATTCTAACCAAGCGTTTGGTTTAGCTACACTCAAACCATGGGGCGAACGAGAAGCGAGCCAAGCAGAAATCAAACAGCGTGTTGGCGGGCTTGTTTCGAGCATTCCGGGAATGTCTATTGCTGCCTACGAAATGCCGGAGCTACCAGGTGCTGGTTCAGGCCTTCCTGTACAGTTCGTAATTACAACGCCAAACAACTTTGAAAGTTTGTTTACCGTTGCAAATGACATTCTGTCGGAAGTAGCAAGCAGTCCAATGTTTGTCTATTCCGATCTGGATCTGAAATATGATTCTGCAACGATGAAGATCAAGATCGATAAAGACAAAGCAGGTGCCTACGGTGTGACTATGCAAGACATTGGTATCACCCTCAGCACCATGATGGCAGATGGTTATGTAAACCGTATCGACCTAAATGGCCGCTCTTATGAGGTAATTCCTCAGGTTGAGCGTAAATGGCGTCTAAACCCAGAATCGATGAAGAACTACTATGTACGCTCTGTGGATGGTAAAGCGGTTCCATTAGGTAGTCTGATTACCATTGATGTGGTGGCAGAGCCTCGCTCTTTGCCACACTTCAACCAGCTAAACTCAGCAACTGTGGGTGCTGTTACAGGCCCTGGTGTTTCGATGGGGGATGCAGTTAATTGGTTTGAAAATATTGCACAAACCAAACTGCCTGCAGGGTATAACCATGATTACATGGGCGAATCTCGTCAGTTTGTAACGGAAGGTAGTGCCTTGTATGCAACCTTTGGTCTTGCACTTGCGATCATCTTCCTCGTTCTGGCGATTCAATTTGAATCACTCCGCGATCCTATTGTCATCATGGTATCTGTACCTCTGGCAATCTGTGGTGCCTTGATCGCATTGGCCTGGGGTACAGCCTCGATGAACATCTACTCGCAGGTTGGTTTGATCACGCTGGTCGGCCTAATAACCAAGCACGGTATCTTGATCTGTGAAGTCGCCAAAGAAGAGCAGTTACATAATAAACGGTCTCGTATTGATGCGGTGATGGAAGCTGCGAAAGTGCGTCTTCGCCCTATCCTAATGACCACTGCAGCGATGATCGCAGGTCTGATCCCACTGATGTACGCAACAGGTGCAGGTGCCGCGCAACGTTTCAGTATCGGTATCGTCATCGTTGCTGGCCTTGCAATCGGTACACTGTTCACACTATTCGTGCTACCTGTGATTTACAGCTACCTAGCTGAAAAACACAAACCTCTGCCAGTATTTGTTGAAGACAAAGACTTGGAGAAGTTAGCGCGAGTTGACGAAGCGAAAGCAGCTCATCGTGAATTAGCGGATAACAGATAAGCTATTAAGGCATTCAAAAAGGTCACTTCGGTGGCCTTTTTTATTGCCGCTCTCTTTTTTGCCATCTAAGTGGCGACTTTCACGTATCATTTACTTAAAATGAGGACAAATCAAAAGGAGTTTTAGCCACTATGTTTGACCCAAAGAAATTAGAGCAAATTGCTAAACAGATTCACGACTCAATGCCTCAACCTGTAAAAGAATTGGGCTCTGATGTCGATCAGAAAGTTCGTCAAGTAATCCAAGGCCAGCTAAACAAGCTAGATGTTGTAAGTCGCGAAGAGTTTGATGTTCAAACTCAAGTTTTACTACGTACACGTCAAAAGCTAACAGAAATGGAACAGAAGTTGGCGCAACTTGAAGAAAAGCTTGCTGAAAAATAAGTATCAAAGCGCTCCTCACAAAGGAGCGTTTTTCTTATCGGCGCGCAGATAAATCGGCTAAAAACAAAAAGGCTTGGTCAACGGCGACCAAGCCTTTTGATTAGATGTTGTGTTTTATTTTGTATTTATCACTCCAGTCTGCCTGGAGTTTATCTACTGCGTTACTTGAGACTAAGTAAATTACGCTGTATTAAGGTTTCATTTCTAGGAGAAGGCGCGGACTTTACGATAGTAAACGAGCACCTTCGACACCGAAATGGAGTCATTTAGCCGCCCACCGCGATACGCTTCATATCAGTCATGTAACCACGTAGCTCTTCACCGATGTACTCTACAGGGTGGTTACGGATTGTTTCATTCACAGCGATAAGAGTCGCGTTATCCACTTGGTTAGACGTTTCACCTAAACCTTTACCAATTACGTCAGTATTTACGGCTGGCATAAACTTCTCACGTAGAAGCGGCGTTGCTACGTTAGCGAACAGGTAGTTACCGTATTCCGCAGTGTCTGAGATAACCACGTTCATCTCGTATAAACGCTTACGTGCGATAGTGTTTGCGATAAGTGGCAGCTCGTGTAGAGACTCGTAGTAAGCAGACTCATCGATGATGCCAGATGCCGTCATCGCTTCGAATGCTAGCTCAACACCCGCACGAACCATAGCAACCATCAAGATACCGTTATCGAAGTACTCTTGCTCAGAGATTTCTACGTCAGTTTCTGGGTAGTTTTCGAAAGCAGTTTCACCTGTTTCTGCACGCCAGCCTAGTAGATTTGCATCGTCGTTTGCCCAGTCAGCCATCATAGTGCTAGAGAAGTGACCGGTGATGATGTCATCCATGTGCTTGTTGTATAGCGGACGCATCAGTTCTTTTAGCTCTTCAGAAAGCTCAAATGCTTTCACTTTTGCAGGGTTAGTTAGGCGATCCATCATGTGAGTGATACCACCAAACTTCAGTGCTTCAGTGATGGTTTCCCAACCGTATTGAAGAAGCTTACCAGCGTAGCCAGGATCGATACCATCAGCAATCATCTTCTCGTAACATACGATAGAGCCAGCCTGTAGCATGCCACAAAGGATAGTTTGCTCACCCATTAGGTCAGATTTCACCTCAGCAACAAAAGAAGACTCTAGACAGCCTGCACGGTGACCACCTGTTGCTGCAGCCCAAGCTTTCGCGATATCCCAACCTTCACCTTTTGGGTCGTTCTCTGGGTGAACAGCGATAAGAGTCGGTACACCGAAACCGCGCTTGTATTCTTCACGAACTTCCGTACCTGGACATTTAGGTGCAACCATTACTACCGTTAGGTCTTTACGGATTTGCATGCCTTCTTCAACAACGTTGAAACCGTGAGAGTAACCTAGTGCTGCGCCTTCTTTCATTAACGGCATTACCGTCTCAACAACGTTTGTGTGCTGCTTATCTGGAGTAAGGTTTACTACTAGATCAGCTTGTGGAATTAGCGTTTCGTAGCTACCTACCTCAAAACCGTTGTCTTTTGCGTTTTTGAATGACTGGCGTTGCTCATCAATCGCGGCTTGGCGAAGCGCATAAGCAACGTCTAGACCAGAGTCGCGCATGTTCAGACCTTGGTTAAGACCTTGAGCACCACAACCTACAATGACTACTTTCTTACCTTTCAGATAATCCGCTTCTGAAGCGAACTCACTGCGGTCCATAAAACGACAACGACCTAATTGGTCCAACTGCTCGCGCAAGTTTAGGGTATTGAAATAATTAGCCATCTGGGTGCTCCTTTGAGATTCTTCCATTGAGGTCAGTAATTGCCTTACCGAATAACTTCATACTAAAACAGACATGAGATTGCTTAAAGTGATATATTCACAATTAGTTATTGCAATTTATGCAACATGGAAATGAAAATTTAATGAATATCAAAAGCCTGCAACTTTTCATTCATCTCTGTGAGAGTAAAAGTTTCGCCAAGACCGCAGCGGCAATGCATATTAGCCCTTCAGCCTTAAGCCGACAGATACAAAAATTAGAGGAGGAAACCAGCCAACAATTGTTTTTACGCGACAACCGTAGCGTTGATTTAACTATCCAAGGTAAAAAGCTAGTCCCAGTTGCCTTAAAGATTCTTGGCGAATGGCAGCAGTATCAGAGTCACCTGAAAGGAACCGAGGATGAATTGAAAGGAGAAATCCGTCTCTTTTGTTCTGTTACTGCAAGCTACAGCCATCTTCCGGAGCTAATCTCTGACTTTCGTATTCAGAACCCTTTCATTGAGTTCAAACTATCAACCGGCGATCCAGCTCAAGCGATCGACAAAATACTAGCAGATGAAGCCGATATTGCCATATCAGCCAAGTCAGAACAGATGCCAAATAAAATCGCATTTGAAACGATCAGTGAAATCCCACTTTCTGTCATCGTACCTGTTGGGGTTAGTGCGTTTGCTGAAGAGCTACAAAAAGAAAAACCAGACTGGTCGGTCATTCCATTCATACTCCCAGAAGCAGGAACGGCAAGGGACAGGGCCAATACTTGGCTCAAACAAATGAAAATAAAGCCAAAGATCTACGCACAAACCTCCGGACATGAAGCCATCGTAAGTATGGTTGCATTGGGGTGTGGAGTAGGTATCGCACCTGATGTTGTAATCAACAACAGTCCGGTAAGAGAAAAGATAAATCGTTTAAAAGTCTTACCAATTAAACCTTTTAAACTTGGTGTTTGCTGCAACAAAACTCAGCTGGAGAATCCGCTTGTTAAAGCCTTTTGGAAGGTTGCAGAGAGCAAGTATATCGCACCTTAGATGAACACTTTTTAGGTATAAAGTGAGCTAATTTTAAAACTCTATAGATGCAAAAAAGCCCGCTCTTTCGAGCGGGCTTCTTAAATTTAAAGCCTGGCGATGTCCTACTCTCACATGGGGAAGCCCCACACTACCATCGGCGCTATTTCGTTTCACTTCTGAGTTCGGCATGGAAATCAGGTGGGTCCAAAACGCTATGGTCGCCAAGCAAATTCTTTAATTCGGAAAGCTGTTTTTTTAATTCTCGTTCTTACACATTCAATGTTCTTTCATTGAGTCCATCAAAACCCCTTGGGTGTTGTATGGTTAAGCCTCACGGGCAATTAGTACAGGTTAGCTCAACGCCTCACAACGCTTACACACCCTGCCTATCAACGTCGTAGTCTACGACAACCCTTTAGGATACTTAAAGTATCAGGGAGAACTCATCTCAAGGCTCGCTTCCCGCTTAGATGCTTTCAGCGGTTATCGATCCCGAACTTAGCTACCGGGCAATGCGTCTGGCGACACAACCCGAACACCAGAGGTTCGTCCACTCCGGTCCTCTCGTACTAGGAGCAGCCCCTTTCAATTCTCCAACGCCCACGGCAGATAGGGACCGAACTGTCTCACGACGTTCTAAACCCAGCTCGCGTACCACTTTAAATGGCGAACAGCCATACCCTTGGGACCGACTTCAGCCCCAGGATGTGATGAGCCGACATCGAGGTGCCAAACACCGCCGTCGATATGAACTCTTGGGCGGTATCAGCCTGTTATCCCCGGAGTACCTTTTATCCGTTGAGCGATGGCCCTTCCATTCAGAACCACCGGATCACTATGACCTGCTTTCGCACCTGCTCGAATTGTCATTCTCGCAGTCAAGCGGGCTTATGCCATTGCACTAACCTCACGATGTCCAACCGTGATTAGCCCACCTTCGTGCTCCTCCGTTACGCTTTGGGAGGAGACCGCCCCAGTCAAACTACCCACCAGGCACTGTCCGCAACCCCGATAAGGGGTCGACGTTAGAACATCAACACTACAAGGGTGGTATTTCAAGGACGGCTCCACGCAATCTAGCGACTGCGTTTCAAAGCCTCCCACCTATCCTACACATGTAGGGTCAATGTTCAGTGCCAAGCTGTAGTAAAGGTTCACGGGGTCTTTCCGTCTAGCCGCGGGTACACTGCATCTTCACAGCGATTTCAATTTCACTGAGTCTCGGGTGGAGACAGCGTGGCCATCATTACGCCATTCGTGCAGGTCGGAACTTACCCGACAAGGAATTTCGCTACCTTAGGACCGTTATAGTTACGGCCGCCGTTTACCGGGGCTTCGATCAAGAGCTTCGACCGAAGTCTAACCCCATCAATTAACCTTCCGGCACCGGGCAGGCGTCACACCGTATACGTCATCTTGCGATTTTGCACAGTGCTGTGTTTTTAATAAACAGTTGCAGCCACCTGGTATCTGCGACTCTCAATAGCTCCATCCGCGAGGGACTTCACCGTCGAGAGCGTACCTTCTCCCGAAGTTACGGTACCATTTTGCCTAGTTCCTTCACCCGAGTTCTCTCAAGCGCCTTGGTATTCTCTACCCGACCACCTGTGTCGGTTTGGGGTACGATTCCTTACAATCTGAAGCTTAGAGGCTTTTCCTGGAAGCATGGCATCAATGACTTCACTACCGTAGTAGCTCGACGTCGTGTCTCAGCCTTAGAAAGAGCCGGATTTACCTAACTCTTCAGCCTACGCACTTGAACCTGGACAACCGTCGCCAGGCCCACCTAGCCTTCTCCGTCCCCCCATCGCAATTGTAAGAAGTACGGGAATATTAACCCGTTTCCCATCGACTACGCCTTTCGGCCTCGCCTTAGGGGTCGACTTACCCTGCCCCGATTAACGTTGGACAGGAACCCTTGGTCTTCCGGCGAGGAGGTTTTTCACCCCCTTTATCGTTACTCATGTCAGCATTCGCACTTCTGATACGTCCAGCATGCGTTACCACACACCTTCAACCGCTTACAGAACGCTCCCCTACCCAATATACAAAAGTATATTGCCGCAGCTTCGGTTTACTACTTAGCCCCGTTACATCTTCCGCGCAGGCCGACTCGACCAGTGAGCTATTACGCTTTCTTTAAATGATGGCTGCTTCTAAGCCAACATCCTGGCTGTCTGAGCCTTCCCACATCGTTTCCCACTTAGTAGTAATTTGGGACCTTAGCTGGCGGTCTGGGTTGTTTCCCTCTCCACGACGGACGTTAGCACCCGCCGTGTGTCTCCCGGATAGTACTTACTGGTATTCGGAGTTTGCAAAGGGTTGGTAAGTCGGGATGACCCCCTAGCCTTAACAGTGCTCTACCCCCAGTAGTATTCGTCCGAGGCGCTACCTAAATAGCTTTCGGGGAGAACCAGCTATCTCCAGGTTTGATTGGCCTTTCACCCCTAGCCACAAGTCATCCGCTAATTTTTCAACATTAGTCGGTTCGGTCCTCCAGTTGATGTTACTCAACCTTCAACCTGCCCATGGCTAGATCACCTGGTTTCGGGTCTATATCCAGAGACTGAACGCCCAGTTAAGACTCGGTTTCCCTACGGCTCCCCTAGATGGTTAACCTTGCCACTGAATATAAGTCGCTGACCCATTATACAAAAGGTACGCAGTCACAGGACAAAGCCTGCTCCTACTGCTTGTACGTACACGGTTTCAGGTTCTATTTCACTCCCCTCACAGGGGTTCTTTTCGCCTTTCCCTCACGGTACTGGTTCACTATCGGTCAGTCAGTAGTATTTAGCCTTGGAGGATGGTCCCCCCATATTCAGACAGGATATCACGTGTCCCGCCCTACTCGATTTCACTGAACACACGTCGTCAACTACGGGACTATCACCCTGTATCGTCGGCCTTTCCAGGCTGTTCGTCTAACGCGTGTAAAGCTTAAGGGCTAGTCCAATTTCGCTCGCCGCTACTTTCGGAATCTCGGTTGATTTCTTTTCCTCGGGGTACTTAGATGTTTCAGTTCCCCCGGTTCGCCCTGTTGAGCTATGTATTCACTCAACAGTAATACCTTATGGTATTGGGTTTCCCCATTCGGAAATCCCAGACTCAAATGGTTTTTACTACCTAATCTGGGCTTATCGCAAGTTAATACGTCCTTCATCGCCTCTGACTGCCAAGGCATCCACCGTGTACGCTTAGTCACTTAACCATACAACCCGAAGGAGTTTCGAGTTGATGTTCAAATCACCAAAGTTGTCTCTCATTATTTGAATGAGCGAGAGACATTTCGATTTTGCCGGACTCAATTTCGAATAATCACTGTAAAGTGATATTCCCAAGAACACTTGAATGTGTTTTTTGGTGTTTGTCTTAAAGACAAACATTGAGAACTTTACAAACAATCTTAAAGATTGTTTTGTCAGCTTTCCAAATTGTTAAAGAGCTATGTTGCTTCACAAGGAAGTTACATTTTCTAAAGACTTTCAGAATCAAAAATACCAACCAGTATCAATTGCTTGTTCTGGTTTGGACGTTTTATTCCAAAAATACTTAGAGAATGGTGGGCGATACCGGGCTCGAACCAGTGACCCCCTGCTTGTAAGGCAGGTGCTCTCCCAACTGAGCTAATCGCCCACATTGTTTTGATTTCCGTGGAAGGAAATGGTGGGTCGTGCAGGATTCGAACCTGCGACCAATTGATTAAAAGTCAACTGCTCTACCAACTGAGCTAACGACCCAATGGTATCCCGTAGGGGAGTCGAACCCCTGTTACCGCCGTGAAAGGGCGGTGTCCTAGGCCTCTAGACGAACGGGACACTAAGTGAACATCTTGGGGGATGTTCTATCTCTTAAACTTCATAAACCGTATCAATCTGTGTGAACACTCATCGCAATAATCATCGTATAAGGAGGTGATCCAGCGCCAGGTTCCCCTAGCGCTACCTTGTTACGACTTCACCCCAGTCATGAACCACAAAGTGGTAAGCGTCCCCCCGAAGGTTAAACTACCTACTTCTTTTGCAGCCCACTCCCATGGTGTGACGGGCGGTGTGTACAAGGCCCGGGAACGTATTCACCGTGGCATTCTGATCCACGATTACTAGCGATTCCGACTTCATGGAGTCGAGTTGCAGACTCCAATCCGGACTACGACGCACTTTTTGGGATTCGCTCACTCTCGCAAGTTGGCCGCCCTCTGTATGCGCCATTGTAGCACGTGTGTAGCCCTACTCGTAAGGGCCATGATGACTTGACGTCGTCCCCACCTTCCTCCGGTTTATCACCGGCAGTCTCCCTGGAGTTCCCGACATTACTCGCTGGCAAACAAGGATAAGGGTTGCGCTCGTTGCGGGACTTAACCCAACATTTCACAACACGAGCTGACGACAGCCATGCAGCACCTGTCTCAGAGTTCCCGAAGGCACCAATCCATCTCTGGAAAGTTCTCTGGATGTCAAGAGTAGGTAAGGTTCTTCGCGTTGCATCGAATTAAACCACATGCTCCACCGCTTGTGCGGGCCCCCGTCAATTCATTTGAGTTTTAATCTTGCGACCGTACTCCCCAGGCGGTCTACTTAACGCGTTAGCTCCGAAAGCCACGGCTCAAGGCCACAACCTCCAAGTAGACATCGTTTACGGCGTGGACTACCAGGGTATCTAATCCTGTTTGCTCCCCACGCTTTCGCATCTGAGTGTCAGTATCTGTCCAGGGGGCCGCCTTCGCCACCGGTATTCCTTCAGATCTCTACGCATTTCACCGCTACACCTGAAATTCTACCCCCCTCTACAGTACTCTAGTCTGCCAGTTTCAAATGCTATTCCGAGGTTGAGCCCCGGGCTTTCACATCTGACTTAACAAACCACCTGCATGCGCTTTACGCCCAGTAATTCCGATTAACGCTCGCACCCTCCGTATTACCGCGGCTGCTGGCACGGAGTTAGCCGGTGCTTCTTCTGTCGCTAACGTCAAATGATAGTGCTATTAACACTACCACCTTCCTCACGACTGAAAGTGCTTTACAACCCGAAGGCCTTCTTCACACACGCGGCATGGCTGCATCAGGCTTGCGCCCATTGTGCAATATTCCCCACTGCTGCCTCCCGTAGGAGTCTGGACCGTGTCTCAGTTCCAGTGTGGCTGATCATCCTCTCAGACCAGCTAGGGATCGTCGCCTTGGTGAGCCCTTACCTCACCAACTAGCTAATCCCACCTAGGCATATCCTGACGCGAGAGGCCCGAAGGTCCCCCTCTTTGGCCCGTAGGCATCATGCGGTATTAGCCATCGTTTCCAATGGTTATCCCCCACATCAGGGCAATTTCCTAGGCATTACTCACCCGTCCGCCGCTCGACGCCGTTATCGTTCCCCGAAGGTTCAGATAACTCGTTTCCGCTCGACTTGCATGTGTTAGGCCTGCCGCCAGCGTTCAATCTGAGCCATGATCAAACTCTTCAATTTAAGATTTTGTTTGGCTCAATGAATACTGAACATTACATAAGTAATGTTTGAATTGACTGTGCTGAATCTTTCGATTCAATGGTCACTTCGTTTCATTGAAACCTAATTTGAAGCCGAAGCTTCTAATTGGATTATCATCAACGAGTGCCCACACAGATTGATAGGTCTATATTGTTAAAGAGCTTTCCTGTTGAGCTTTGCTCAAAACAGGACGGCCATTTTAGCGAGTTAAAGTTTAGTGTCAATCACTTTTTCAAACTTTCTTCAAGCGTTTCCGCTTGGCTAATTTGGCTTGCTAACTTGGCTTCTTACTTTCGAAACTTAAGCTTCGAAGCGTTGCCGTGTCAGCGAGGTGGCATTATAGAGATTGCGATCACATTGGCAAGCCCTTTTTCTCGTTTTTTTTGATTTTTTTATCGTTCGGATAAATTTGCATCAAAAGCGGTCAAAAGAGCACGTTATTTCTACAGTTCTCTGAATTTATCTGCGAAAAGAGCCACTTTTTCCCAATTGGTGTACTCCACCTCTTTGGTCGTATCAGTTTCGCCACCCGTCATCGACATAATGAACCTAATCATAGTTCTGTCGAACCAGCTGTAACGTGGGTAATAAAGTGCACCAGCAAAAACACCGATTAGCGTTGGTTTCCAAGGCGACTTAATTAGGAACTTGCGAATGTAAGCACTACCTTCAGGTGTATCCTTTCCTTGGTCCTCTTTACGAGCGGTTAGGTTTACGCAGAAAAATGCCACTTTATTTTGCTCCAATTGATTGAGGTTTCGCTCAATAAACTGGTATAGCTTTTTATTAAGATGGCCATAGCGAATAGAGGCGCCTATCAATACTCTGTCGTATTGGCTGAAGTCAATCGTCTCGACATTATGTAAATCCACCAGCTCACAATCGAAGTCTGGAAGTTGTTCATCTATATAGTGGAGAATTTTTTTAGTCTGCCCTTCGCGGGAAGAGTATAGAAATAATGCTTTTGCCACGATTTCCCCTTAGCTACGCCAAAACGTCGGCGTAAGTAGAATAAGTAAGGTAAAGATTTCCAAACGACCAAACAGCATAGAAACTATCAATACCCATTTTGCTTTGTCGTTAACATCACCAAAGTGCAGCGCTACTTCTCCCAAGCCAGGACCGAGGTTGTTCAGAGTCGCAGCCACCGCCGAGAACGCACTGAGCTCATCCATTCCTGTTGCAATCAACCCCAACATACAAACCACAAATACCAATGCGTATGCGGAGAAGAAGCCCCAAACCGCATCGACAACACGTTGCGGTAGGGCACTGCCACCTACTTTGATGGTGTAAACCGCGCGTGGATGGACTAAACGTTTTAGTTCACGCGCACCTTGTAAGGTAAGAAGCAGGATACGGATCACTTTCATGCCGCCGCCTGTTGAACCAGCACAACCACCTATAAAGGAAGAGAACAATAACAGCACAGGTAAGAAGAGCGGCCAATCCGCAAAACCTGTTGTCGTAAAGCCCGCTGTTGTGGATATTGATACGGTTTGGAACAGAGCCTGATCGAAAGCATCGTATGTCGATGTGTAAGAGTGATGTTTCAGTAATAATAGAAAGCAAATGATAAATAGCAGCACTTGAATAAACAAGAAGGCGCGAAACTCAGGATCTTTCCAGTAATACTTGGGATGTACGCCACCTGATGCAAATGCAGCAAAGTGCAGTGTGTAATTACATGCAGATATAAGCAGAAAAACCACCGTAATCAGGTTAATCGCGTAACTATCAAAGTATCCGATGCTGGCATCGTGGGTAGAGAAGCCACCAATGGCAATGGTGGAAAAGCTGTGACTGATGGCATCAAATGGCGTCATACCAGCTAACCAAAAAGCCGAAGCACAGGCGATAGTCAGACTCAAATAGATGTACCAAAGCGCCTTAGCAGTTTCTGCTATGCGCGGCGTCACTTTAGTATCCTTGACTGGACCTGGGATCTCGGCGCGGTAAAGCTGCATACCACCGATGCCAAGTACTGGCAAAATCGCCACCGCTAATACGATGATTCCCATACCGCCGAACCACTGCAGTAACTGTCGATAGAATAGAATCGCTTTAGGTAACTCATCCAAACCAACAATAACGGTCGCCCCGGTCGTCGTGAGAGCAGAAAACGATTCAAAAAACGCATCTGTCACTGAGACGTTCGGATTGTCAGCAATGAGAAAGGGGATCGAGCCTGCACTGCCAAGTACTGTCCAGAATAAGACGACAATAAGAAAGCCATCTCGAGCTTTAAGCTCGTGCTTATACCTGCGGTTTGGGTACCAACAAACGGCCCCACAAAACAGCAGAACAAAAAATGTCGTGACAAAAGGCACACCAGCACCATCTCGATAGATCAGCGCAACGAGTGCTGGCGCAAGCATAGTGACACTAAAGAGTGCGAGCAGTAGCCCGACGATTCGAATAATTGAACGAAATTGCATGGATAAATTGACTAGCGAAGCTGTCCCTGTTGCTTCCTGTTTTTCATTATTGTCCGTCTAGCGGAGTGACAATTGCCTTTGCCCCGCTTTTATTGATGATTGCTTGGGTAAACGCGCTCACTTCTCGAAGCTCAATTTCCACCACTAATACGACCTGATCGCTGTATTCAGCCTCGACTTCTATCGCACCAAATTGCGGCATGATTGATTGTGCGATCGGCATAAACCCATAGTCTAACGTTAGTCTGAGCTTTGTGGTTATTTTTTTCTCAATAGTTTGAAGCAGCTTGAGCGCTTGTTGAACCCCACCCCCATACGCTTTAACCAAGCCGCCTGTACCTAACTTGATTCCACCAGAGTATCGCGTGACCACAGCCGTGATCTCCCCCACCCCAGATCCAGACAGCTGCGCCAGGATTGGTTTGCCTGCTGTTCCGGACGGCTCCCCATCATCACTAAAGCCCCATTTCATTGAATCTTCCGGGCGACCAGCAACAAAGCCCCAACAGTTATGTCTGGCATCAGCGTGTTTAGCTTTGATTTGATCAACAAATGCTTTTGCTGCTTCGATACTTGGCGTGTGTGCCAAATAAGTAATGAAGACGCTCTTTTTAATTTCTTCTTCAAATTGAGCGGGCTCTGCTGGAATCAGATAAGGCTTGTCATTCATAGGATTATGGATTCAGGTCTATTTGCCTGAAGTCTATCACGAGTGTGATTTACCCGTCGCATAAGATCTGCCACAGCGCACAATGTTAAACACTTGTTTAAAAAATGTATTGAAATTAGACAATCCACGATCCAAACTAACTTTACTGGTCAAACCAGAACAAAAATAAAACGACTTCCTCGATACCTATTTGCCGAGGTACACGGCGTCGTTGAAATAGGTATACAGACAATCCACGATTGTATGTCATGGAGATAGACAATGATTTACCAAGCCGAAACCCTACAGGTAAAGGAAATACAAGATGGTATTGCAGAGCTAAGCTTCTGCTCTCCAAAATCCGTCAACAAACTCGACCTAGCGACATTGGAATCGCTAGATAAAGCTCTTGATGCGCTCATTGCCCATCAAGGCCTCAAGGGGTTGTTGCTCACTTCAGATAAAGACGCATTCATTGTAGGCGCAGACATTACCGAGTTTTTAGGTCTGTTTGCTAAAACGGATGCCGAGCTCGACCAATGGCTGCAATTTGCTAATAGCATCTTTAACAAATTAGAAGACTTACCCGTTCCGACCATTTCAGTGATCAAAGGCCACGCTCTTGGTGGCGGTTGTGAATGTGTGCTAGCAACAGACATGCGTATTGGTGACAAAACCACCAGCATCGGCCTACCAGAAACGAAACTGGGAATCATGCCAGGCTTTGGTGGTTGTGTACGCTTACCTCGCGTTATTGGCGCAGACAGCGCAATGGAAATCATCACCCAAGGTAAAGCATGCCGAGCTGATGAAGCATTGAAAATTGGCTTACTCGATGCAGTTGTAGAGACTGATGCTTTATACGAATCAGCACTACAAACTCTTAACTCTGCAATTAACGAGAAACTTGACTGGCAAGCACGCCGAGCACAGAAAACATCTCCGCTAACGCTGAGTAAGCTTGAATCAATGATGAGCTTCACCATGGCGAAGGGTCTGGTGGCACAAAAAGCAGGTCCTCACTACCCTGCCCCAATGACAGCCGTTATCACGATTGAAGAAGGTGCTCGCTTTGCACGTAATGAAGCGTTAGACATTGAACGTAAGCACTTCGTGAAATTGGCTAAATCGGAAGAAGCAAAATCACTCGTTGGCCTATTCCTTAATGATCAATACATCAAAGGCATTGCGAAAAAAGCAGCGAAGTCAGCAAGTAAAGACACGCAACGTGCAGCCGTATTAGGTGCAGGTATCATGGGTGGCGGCATTGCTTACCAATCAGCGCTAAAAGGTGTGCCAGTCTTGATGAAAGACATCGCACAAGCGTCGCTCGACCTAGGCATGACTGAAGCATCTAAGCTGCTGAATAAACGCTTATCTCGCGGTCGCATTGATGGCTTTAAGATGGCGGGTATTTTAGCGTCAATCACACCGAGCTTACATTACGCAGGTATTGAAAACTCTGATGTGGTTGTTGAAGCTGTCGTTGAAAACCCGAAAGTAAAAGCAGCAGTTTTAAGTGAAGTTGAATCCCATGTCGGTGACGACACCGTTATCACCTCAAACACCTCGACGATTCCTATCAACCTATTGGCAAAATCACTAAAACGCCCAGAAAACTTCTGTGGTATGCACTTCTTCAACCCAGTGCATCGTATGCCTCTTGTTGAGATCATCCGTGGTGAGCACACCTCTGATGAAACCATCAATCGTGTTGTGGCGTATGCTGCAAAAATGGGCAAATCACCAATTGTCGTTAATGACTGCCCAGGGTTCTTCGTTAACCGCGTATTGTTCCCATACTTTGGCGGCTTCAGCATGCTACTTCGTGATGGTGCTGACTTTACGAAAATCGACAAAGTCATGGAGCGTAAGTTTGGCTGGCCGATGGGACCGGCGTACTTGCTTGACGTAGTCGGCATTGATACCGCGCACCACGCACAAGCTGTGATGGCTGACGGTTTCCCTGAGCGTATGGGTAAACAAGGTCGTGATGCGATTGATGCACTGTTCGAAGCAGACAAATATGGTCAGAAAAATGGTAATGGCTTCTACAGCTACACCATAGATAAAAAAGGTAAGCCGAAGAAAACCTTCTCCGAAGCGATCTTACCGGTACTTGCTGACGTTTGTGCCGATAAGCAGGACTTTGACGATCAGACCATCATTCAACGTATGATGATTCCAATGATCAACGAAGTGGTGCTGTGCCTACAAGAAGGCATCATCGCGACTCCGCAGGAAGCAGATATGGCATTGGTTTATGGTCTTGGTTTCCCTCCATTCCGCGGTGGCGTATTCCGCTATCTAGACAGCGTGGGTATTGCTGAATACGTTGAAATGGCAAAACAACACGCCGAGCTAGGTGCGATGTACCAAGTACCGCAAATGCTGATTGATATGGCGGCGAAAGGTGAAAGCTTTTACGGTGCACAACAGCAAGGTTCTATCTAAGGAGGGATTCTAAAATGACTAATCAAACAAGAAATGTTGTCGTAGTCGATTGTCTACGTACTCCAATGGGTCGCTCTAAAGGTGGTGCTTTCCGTCATACACGAGCAGAAGATCTATCTGCGCGCCTAATGAAAGGCATTCTTGCGCGTAACCCACAAGTGAACCCAAGCGAGATTGAAGACATCTACTGGGGCTGTGTACAGCAAACACTAGAGCAAGGCTTTAACGTTGCACGTAATGCCGCGCTACTCGCGGGCCTGCCGATTGAAATTGGCGCCGTGACGGTGAACCGCTTGTGTGGTTCATCAATGCAAGCGCTTCACGACGGTACACGTGCCATCATGACTGGCGATGCTGAAATCTGCCTAATTGGTGGCGTTGAGCACATGGGGCATGTGCCAATGAACCACGGTGTAGACTTTCACCCAGGTATGTCAAAGAACGTAGCAAAAGCTGCGGGCATGATGGGCTTAACGGCTGAAATGCTTGGTAAATTACATGGCATTAGCCGTGAGCAACAAGACGAGTTTGCCGCTCGCTCTCACGCTCGTGCGCACGCAGCAACCGTAGAGGGTCGTTTTAAAAACGAAATTCTACCAATTGAAGGCCACGCCGCTGACGGCACCCTGTTCACTCTAGATTACGATGAAGTGATTCGCCCTGAAACATCCGTTGAAGGTCTATCTCAACTTCGCCCAGTGTTCGACCCTGCAAACGGTACAGTAACAGCCGGTACATCATCGGCTCTGTCCGATGGTGCATCAGCGATGTTGATCATGAGTGAAGAGAAAGCTAATGAACTTGGCTTGAAGATTCGTGCACGTATTAAAGGCATGGCCATTGCGGGCTGCGATCCTTCTATTATGGGTTACGGTCCTGTACCTGCGACGAAAAAAGCGCTCAAGCGTGCCGGTCTTTCAATTGAAGACATGGATGTGGTTGAGCTAAACGAAGCATTTGCCGCGCAGTCTCTGCCGTGTGCTAAAGACTTAGGCCTGCTTGATGTTATGGATGAGAAGGTCAACCTTAACGGTGGTGCGATAGCATTGGGTCATCCACTAGGCTGTTCTGGTTCACGTATCTCAACAACGTTGATCAACCTAATGGAAGCGAAAGACGCGAAATACGGTCTGGCCACCATGTGTATCGGTTTGGGTCAGGGCATTGCGACAGTATTTGAACGACCATAACAGTTCAAGACGTTGTTGTAGTGATCGAGCCAACAATCATAAGCAAATGAACTAGTACTAAAATTTTTAGTATTACACTTAAGGGCGACAATTGATGTCGCCCTTTTTGTTTTACATCAAACATGCATGAAGAGCATACATTAAATGCTCAAGTTTCATTTTATTCATAGACAAAGAAGACATACACTTAGACCAGTTGATATCTTGCTGCATGTGACCCAGAGTCATGCTACCGCACAATCGGAGAACCTTATGTTTAATGCTCTAGTTCTAAATCAAGAAGACAAACGTACTATCGCTAACATCGAGCAAATCGATGAAACACAACTGCCTGAAGGCGACGTTCTGATTGACGTTGATTACTCATCGTTAAACTACAAAGACGGCCTTGCGATCACAGGTAAAGGTAAAATCATCCGTAACTTCCCGATGGTGCCAGGTATTGACTTAGCAGGTACGGTAGTAAGCTCAGAAGACGACCGCTACCAAGCTGGTGACAAAGTTGTCCTTACTGGCTGGGGCGTGGGTGAAAACCACTGGGGTGGTATGTCTCAGCGTGCTCGTCTAAAAGCAGATTGGCTAGTACCACTACCAAAAGGTCTAGATAGCAAGAAAGCAATGATGGTTGGTACTGCTGGTTTCACAGGCATGCTATGTGTTCAAGCACTGCTTGATGCAGGCATCAAACCTGAAAATGGTGAAATCCTTGTAACTGGCGCAAGTGGCGGTGTAGGCTCAGTCGCAGTAACGCTTCTAGCACAGCTTGGCTACAAAGTTGCTGCAGTGACAGGTCGTGTAGAAAAAAATGGCCCGCTACTTGAAAAACTAGGTGCTAGCCGCATCATCGACCGTACTGAATTTGAAGAACCAGCACGTCCACTTGAAAAGCAAGTATGGGCAGGTGCGGTTGATACTGTAGGCAGCAAAGTACTGGCTAAAGTATTGGCGCAAATGGATTACAACAGTGCAGTTGCAGCTTGTGGTCTTGCAGGTGGTTTTGATCTACCAACCACAGTGATGCCGTTCATCCTACGTAATGTTCGCCTACAAGGTGTGGACTCAGTAATGTGCCCAACAGAGAAACGTATCGCTGCATGGGAAAAGCTGGTCGAGCTACTACCAGACAGCTACTTCGAGCAAGCGTGTACTGAAGTTGCTCTTGCTGAAGCACCGAAATATGCAGAAGACATCACCAACGGTCAAGTAACGGGTCGTGTGGTTATCAAGCTATAAACACTGACTCAGTGTAAACAGACGAAGAGCCGGCATTGCTGGCTCTTTTTTGTTAGCAGTTCAGTCCCATATCTTCGATACGTTTAGCTATCAGACGGCTACACTCTTCACGCACAATCGTTCTTAACCATTCTTGAGCGGGAGAATGCTCGCAACGCGCATGCCAAATCATCGAGTATTCAAACGGCGTGAATTGGAATGGTAACGGTTTCACCACCAAGTCATAACGCTCGGCAACCAGATACGCCAAGTCCGCTGGCACTGTGATGATAATTGGCAAGGTATCCATGATCGCCAATGCGGCTTCTAAATGATAAGCCCGCAGAACCATTTTACGCTTAGGTTTCTCCATCAAAGCTTGTTCGATCAGTGCCTTAACACCATCACTGATGGCGATCATGGCATGTGGATGACTCAGATAATCATCCAAGCTCATTTCTTTATCCGCTAATGGATGCTGTTTTGAAAGCATACACAGCACCCCCACTCGCCCCAACACTTCACTGCGTAGAGGCTCCACTGGGCCTGTCGGGCGACAAATCGCTAAGTCTGCACCTTCATATGTTAATTGATCAGATAAGCGGTCGTGTTGCAGTGGCAAGAAGTTAAACGACACATTCGGCGCTTCTTGGTAAATTCTCGGCAAAGCGAACGGTAAGATCGTTTGCATGGCATAGTCGGTGGTCACGATGTTGAAAGTCTGCACGCATTGCAATGGGTCAAACTCAACCGGAGATAACAACTGACGTAAAGACTCTAATGGCTCGCCCAATGAGCGATCGATCTCTAACGCTTTCTGAGTTGGGATCAAATGCTGTCCCTGACGAGTAAACAGCGGATCTCCCAATAAGTCACGCAGACGACCAAGCACACGACTCATTGCCGATTGACTCAAGTTCAGACGTGTTGCCGCCTTACTGACACTGTTTTCTTCTATCAGTACTCGCAACGCAACCAGTAAATTTAAATCTCGGCGATAGATGTCTTCCAGTTCCACGAATTAGCCACTTATTTTGTATGTGTTTGGGTAAATTGTACTCTTTAGGCAAAAAAAATCCCGCCTTTCAGCGGGGAAGCCCAAGAAAAATGGGGATAGTGTCGGAATGAAGTGTCGGTAAAAAATAGGTGAGCGTTATTAAAAGCATTCTGATCCAAGCAAGAAGCGCTAATTTTCTTGCTCAGATGCACCAGACCATCTGCGCATCTCGATCCAAATCCCAATAATAGTGGCAACCATGCCTACAAGAGGCGTCAAAGAGGTGTCAGCTGGCGTCCTGAGTACCAATGCACAAAACGAGATAAAACACAGCACTGAGTAAATCGTAAGTCTGTCTAACGCTGTTAACATTGCCTCTCCCTTGCCAGTTGTTACCAAATTGTTAATTCAAGGTAAAACAAAAAATTCGGTTTGCCAAGTGGTTATTGAATATTTTTTCAACGAAAGTAAAATTCAACGCTCAGTTAGTTACGAGAATCACACTATGAGCTTTAATCCTGAACTGGCAAACAAGACATTAGAGGCGGAAGGACTGCGCTGCCCAGAGCCAGTGATGATGGTCAGGAAGACAATTCGCAACATGCAAGATGGTGAGATTTTGCTGGTCAAAGCAGACGATCCATCCACGACTCGAGACATTCCGAGTTTCTGCCGCTTTATGGACCACCAATTAGTTGCGGCGCAAACGGAGCAAGTTCCGTATCAGTACCTGATCAAGAAAGGATTGGAATAATCTGGTCGAACTAAAAACGGCAGCCTATATTGGCTGCCGTTTGTTTATTCGTCGTATTCGAGTGTGCGAACTTCTGATTGGAGCTTGTTAAGTTGTTTCTTCATTGCCCGCATCTCTTCATGCATAGGAATGATGTGAGCGACACGAATCCACGCTTCTACTGTCAATCCAGTAAGAACGAACGATCCTGCTACAATCGGTAACCACATATCAGTTAGCACCATCGCTAGTAAACACAGCGCTAAACCAAAAGTGAATAAATAACTCTGACTCTTCGGGGACATCCCCATGTAACGTGTAAGCATAAACTTGCCCTCTCGCTATCATTCACACCATTAAACTACCATGACAAGTATGACACTTATATGTCATCCGTCACGCAACGGAACGATTTAGAGTCAGAGTTTGAACTCGCGCAGCACGCCACTAATGATTGATAACTCACATCATTTCACGTGCAAAAAATCAGAACAGTGCAGCCCCTATTGCCAGAGCAATAAACAAAAATGCGGTGATTTTACGGATCAGCCCTAAAGGCATCTTGTCGGCCGACAATTTACCAATCAGGACCACAGGAACATTCGCCAGCAGCATACCGATTGTGGTACCGATAATCACCAAACTTAACGCATCCGCGTATTGCGCCCCTAAGATGGAAGTGGCGATCTGAGTTTTATCGCCTATCTCCGCAACGAAGAACGCGATAAAGCTGGCAATAAATGGGCCTCGATTAGAAATCTGTTCGTCATCATCCAGTTTGTCCGGGATCAGAACCCAAGCCGCCATCGCGACAAAACTGACCACCAGCACCCACTTTAAAATCTCAGGTGATAGATAGTCTGCGACAACCACACCTAACCATGCAGCCAAAGCGTGGTTGGCAATAGTTGCCAAAAAGATTGCTGCAATAATTGGGATTGGTTTTCGGTAACGACTTGCGAGTAATAGAGATAGCAATTGGGTCTTATCGCCAATTTCTGCTAACGCTACAGTAGTAATTGAAATAGCTAAAACGCTCACGACATGCTCATTGGGGCAGGGATTATTATTTTTAACCGAAGACAAACCTCACGCCCCTACCCCGGTTCGTGATGATTTGTCTAAGGTCTTGCTAAACTTGAAAGGCTTCAAGTCTCGAACGCCATGGTGATTTTGCACCAATTATGTTGACGGACGAACCAGATGAAACAGAAACTTCATCAGGTAAGCTACTCCCCAAAGACAGGCGCAATTCTAGCCACCTTTGTTGCGCTTCTCAAGAGCCAAAGCAGGCAAAAACTCCCTTTTAGGAAAAATACAGCAGATAACGCGGTAAAAATTCATTAAAGGAGAAAATCGCCCACGAATTAATCAAGATTAGCTCTACTCCCATGCTCAATATCTGGTTATACTAGATTGTTAATTTATTCAACCGTAATTACTCTTTATCGCCGTTGTTAGAGTTGAAAAACTCGGCATAGATGACGAATTAACGAGTAACAAGAGAATCGCGCGAACCTGACTTATGCAAAAATACGATATCAAAACCTTCCAGGGAATGATCCTCGCGCTGCAGGATTATTGGGCTCAAAATGGTTGTACCATTGTTCAACCGCTAGATATGGAAGTGGGTGCGGGTACCTCTCACCCAATGACCTGTCTACGAGCGCTTGGCCCAGAGCCAATGTCGACAGCTTACGTACAACCTTCACGTCGTCCTACTGATGGCCGTTACGGTGAAAACCCTAACCGTCTTCAGCACTACTACCAATTCCAAGTAGCGCTAAAACCATCGCCTGACAATATTCAAGAGTTGTACCTTGGCTCCCTTGAAGTTCTTGGTATTGACCCTCTTGTACACGACATCCGTTTCGTAGAAGATAACTGGGAAAACCCAACACTAGGCGCATGGGGTCTGGGCTGGGAAGTTTGGCTAAACGGCATGGAAGTGACTCAGTTTACTTACTTCCAGCAAGTTGGTGGTCTTGAGTGTAAGCCAGTAACTGGTGAGATCACTTACGGTATCGAACGTCTAGCAATGTACATCCAAGAAGTAGACTCTGTTTACGACCTAGTTTGGAACATCGCACCAGACGGCAGCAAAGTGACTTACGGTGACATCTTCCACCAAAACGAAGTAGAGCAATCAACTTACAACTTCGAGCACGCAGACGTTGAATTCCTATTTGGCTTCTTCGAACAGTGTGAAAAAGAGTGTAAAGAGCTGCTTGAGCTTGAAAAGCCACTGCCACTACCTGCTTACGAGCGCATTCTAAAAGCGGGTCACGCATTCAACCTACTAGACGCACGTAAAGCGATCTCAGTAACTGAACGCCAACGTTACATCCTACGCATCCGCAACCTGACGAAAGCAGTTGCAGAAGCATACTACGCATCGCGTGAAGCTCTTGGCTTCCCAATGTGTAAGAAAGAACAAGCGTAAGGGGTAGAGTAACATGGCAAAAGAATTTCTAATCGAGCTAGGTACAGAAGAGCTACCACCAACGCAACTTCGCACTCTAGCTGAAGCATTCGCAGCAAACTTCGAAGCAGAACTAAAAGGCGCTGAGCTTGCTCACGAAGGCGTGAAATGGTTCGCGGCACCTCGTCGTCTTGCACTTAAAGTGGCAGCACTAGCAGACAGCCAGTCTGACAAAGTTGTTGAGAAGCGTGGTCCTGCGGTTTCTGCAGCATTTGACGCGGAAGGCAACCCAACAAAAGCGGCTCAAGGCTGGGCACGCGGTTGTGGCATCACGGTTGACCGAGCAGAGCGCATGGTAACAGACAAAGGTGAATGGCTACTGTTCAAACAAGAAGTGAAAGGTCAGCCAACGTCTGAGATCGTAGTTGAACTTGCAGCGAAAGCACTAGCAAACCTACCTATCGCAAAACCAATGCGTTGGGGTAACAAAACGACTCAATTTATCCGTCCAGTTAAGACGCTAACCATGCTAATGGGCAGCGACCTAATCGAAGGCGAGATCCTTGGTGTCGCTTCAGACCGCACTATCCGTGGTCACCGCTTCATGGGTGAGCAAGAGTTCACTATCGATTCTGCTGAGCAATACCCTGCGATTCTAGAAGAGCGCGGTAAAGTAATGGCAGATTACGAAGCGCGTAAAGCAATCATCCTAGCTGACGCACAAAAAGCGGCAGCAGCGGTTGGCGGTATCGCTGATCTAGAAGATGACCTAGTAGAAGAAGTAACGTCTCTGGTTGAATGGCCAGTAGTACTAACAGCGAAGTTTGAAGAAGAGTTCCTAAAAGTGCCTTCTGAAGCGTTGGTTTACACCATGAAGGGTGACCAGAAGTACTTCCCTGTCTACGATGAAAACAAGAAGCTACTACCTAACTTCATCTTCGTATCGAACATCGAATCAAAAGAGCCTCGTTACGTAATCGAAGGTAACGAGAAAGTGGTTCGTCCTCGTCTTGCTGACGCAGAGTTCTTCTTCAACACAGACCGTAAGCGTCCGCTTATCGACCGTCTGCCAGAACTAGAACAAGCGATCTTCCAAAAGCAACTGGGTACGATCAAAGACAAAACAGACCGCATCACTGAACTTGCTGGCTACATTGCTGAGCAAATCGGTGCTGACGTTGAGAAGTCAAAGCGTGCTGGTCTACTAGCAAAATGTGACCTAATGACCTCAATGGTATTCGAATTCACGGATACTCAAGGCGTTATGGGTATGCACTACGCTCGCCACGACGGTGAAGCAGAAGAAGTTGCAGTAGCACTGAACGAGCAATACATGCCTCGTTTCGCAGGTGATGAACTGCCATCAAACGGTGTTTCAACTGCAGTTGCAATGGCAGACAAGCTAGACACTATCGTAGGTATCTTCGGTATTGGTCAAGCGCCTAAAGGCAGCGATCCATTCGCACTACGCCGCGCATCTCTAGGTGTACTACGTATCATCGTTGAATACGGCTACAACCTAGATCTTGTTGACCTAGTAGCGAAAGCGAAGTCACTGTTCGGCGACCGCCTAACCAACGACAACGTTGAACAAGACGTTATCGAGTTTATGCTTGGTCGTTTCCGTGCTTGGTACCAAGACGAAGGCTTCAGCGTAGACATCATTCAAGCGGTTCTAGCTCGTCGTCCGACGAAACCAGCAGACTTCGACCAACGAGTTAAAGCGGTTTCTCACTTCCGTGAACTAGAAGCAGCAGAGTCTCTAGCAGCAGCGAACAAACGTGTAGGTAATATCCTAGCGAAATTCGACGGCGAACTAGCAGCAGACATCGACCTAGCACTTCTACAAGAAGACGCAGAGAAAGCACTAGCAGAAAGCGTTGAAGTAATGACTGAAGCGCTAGAGCCAGCATTTGCTACAGGTAACTACCAAGAAGCCCTAAGCAAGCTAGCTGACCTACGTGAACCAGTTGATGCGTTCTTTGATAACGTAATGGTAATGGCAGACGACGAAGCACTTAAGAAGAACCGTCTGACACTACTGAACAACCTGCGTAACCTGTTCCTACAGATCGCAGACATTTCTTTGCTTCAAAAGTAATTCATTACTCTTCGAAGTGATTAAGAAATAAGTAAAAGGGAAGCAGATGCTTCCCTTTTTTGTTGCCTTCAAACCGATGAAGGTGACGCTTATTATTCATTTTGTGAACAAGACTAAAATTTGTAGGGTGAGACGCGTTTAACTTGTTGGTATAGAGCTCGGATTGTAGAGGCACAGTTTTGCTATAACTGGACTGTTTATTCGGGGGAAGGACACAATGAAAAAAACAATTCTCGCACTCTCTATCGGTCTACTGAGCGCCTGCAGCCAGATTCCAGAAAATGCCATCGTATTAAGCGTTGGTGATGATACCGCTGTTTTTGAGGAAAACTCACAGGGCTTACTTGTCGCCGAGCAAAAACTCGAAAAAGGCAGCTACACCTTTACCATTGCCGACAGTAATCAAAGCTGTGGAAGTAGCTTTGCCCTAGCAGAAGAAGATCGCATTAAGTTCAATCGTCCATTAAAAATGGATAATTGCGCCACTGATGCACAAATGCCGCTGCGCATCTTCAAAGCCAATACCTATCAATTTACGCTCAATCCAACCACCAACGAACTGACGGTAAAAATTAAACCAAAACAAAGTCAGGACATCACCTACTCTTGCCCTGTCGCAACTGACACGCCAAAAACCATCAACGTTGCTCAAACCTTTAATGATGGCGCTGTCGTTCGTGATGCCTTAACCGAACAAGAAACCACTGTCGCCAATGGCAGCGTCACCATGCAACCGGGTCCTATGAGCCAAGGTCTATTGCTGCTAGAAGAAGTTGAACAGCAAGCCGACAAACCGTTCAGCTGGGATAACGCAACAGTGTACTTCGTCATGACTGACCGCTTCTACAATGGCAACCCTGACAACGACAACAGCTACGGTCGCAGTAAAGACGGAAAATATGAGATTGGTACCTTCCACGGTGGTGACTTAGCGGGTCTGACGAAAAAACTCGATTACATCGAATCACTTGGTGTGAATGCTATCTGGATAACCTCACCACTGGAACAAATCCACGGCTGGGTTGGCGGCGGCGATAAAGGCGACTTTAAGCACTACGGCTACCACGGCTACTACCATCAAGACTGGACCAAGCTTGATGCCAACATGGGTACCGAAGATGAACTCAGAACCTTCGTCGATACCGCCCACAAGAAAGGTATCCGCGTGATTTGGGATGTGGTCATGAACCACACAGGTTATGCAACATTAGCAGACATGCAGGAATTCGGATTTGGTCAGCTTTACCTTGATGACCAAGAAGCCAAAGAAGTCCTTGGTGAAAAATGGACCGACTGGCAGCCAAAATCAGGACAAAGCTGGCACAGCTTCAACGATTACATCAAATACGGTGATAGCGAAGCGTGGGATAAATGGTGGGGCAAAGATTGGATCCGCACCGACATTGGTGACTACGATGCTCCGGGCTACAACGACATCACCATGTCTTTGAACTACCTACCGGATCTAAAAACCGAATCGACTCAGAAAACCGGACTACCAAACTTCTTCCGCAATAAAGACACCAATGCGCAAGATGAGCTGCAAACCCCACGTGAACACCTGATTACCTGGTTATCCGATTGGGTACGTGACTACGGCATTGACGGCTTCCGTGTCGACACCGCAAAACACGTTGAAATGGAAGCGTGGGCAGAGCTGAAAGCCAGCACCACCCAAGCGCTTGCCCAGTGGAAGCAAAACAACCCGGACAAAGCCTTGGATGACTTACCTTTCTGGATGACGGGTGAAGTGTGGGCACACAGCGTGGTGAAAAGCCCGTATTTCGATAACGGCTTCGATTCCATCATCAACTTCGAGTTCCAATCTGACGTAGCACCAAAAGCGCTGAAGTGTTTCGCTCAACTTGATAATGATTACCGCCGCTATGCAGAACGCATCAATACCGATCCTGAGTTCAACGTGTTGAGCTACCTATCTTCACACGATACACAGCTGTTTTGGTCAGCGCGCAGTCGCAGCTTTGATGACCAAGCACGTGCCGCGAATGCTCTGATGCTGGCTCCCGGTGCAGTACAAATCTATTACGGTGATGAGATAGCTCGTGATTTTGGCATTACTGGTTCAGACGCCCACCAAGGCACACGCTCAGATATGCCATGGGATAAGATTCATGGCGAGCGAGAAGATCTACTGAAACATTGGCAAAAGTTGGGTGAATTCCGTAAACGCCACCCAGCAGTTGCTCAAGGTAAGCACATCACTCGCAACCAAGAAGGTTACTACGCGTTTGAACGCCAATACCAAGACGACAAGGTGTTGATTGTTTACACCGGTGAGTAAATCACACTCTCTCCACCAGCAAGGGAAGCATAAGCTTCCCTTTTTTATTGTTCTTTTTGCCCTTTTGTCTCGTTCCTCTGGTCTGATGACGCACTTTTTTCTTTTTCGGCTTAATTCACACTTTGCGTTAATTACACATTGAGGTAAGGTCAAGGATTACTCGATAAGCCGATAAAACATCGGCATAAACATACACAAAGCAATCACAATGAATTAGGTATAAGTCAGCATGCAGTTCTCAAAGTTTGGTGAAAAATTTAATCAGTATTCAGGTATTACGCAGTTAATGGACGATTTGAATGATGGTCTGCGCACACCAGGTGCCATCATGCTCGGTGGAGGTAATCCTGCCGCCATTCCTGCCATGCTCGATTACTTTCACCAAGCCAGTGAGGAAATGCTCGCCAGTGGGGAGCTCGTCGCCGCCCTCGCCAACTACGATGGCCCGCAGGGTAAAGACGCGTTCGTCAAAGCGCTAGCTCAGTTATTCCGTGAAACTTACGGCTGGGATATTTCAGAAAAAAACATCAGCCTAACTAACGGCAGCCAAAGTGGCTTTTTCTACTTGTTCAACTTGTTGGCAGGTAAACAGCCAGATGGTTCGCATAAGAAAGTGCTACTGCCTATCGCACCTGAGTATATCGGTTATGGTGATGCAGGCATTGATGAAGATATCTTTATCTCTTACCACCCAGAAATCGAGCTGTTAGATAACGGTCTGTTTAAATACCACGTCGATTTTGAGCAGCTAACCGTCGACGACTCTGTTGCGGCAATCTGTGCATCTCGTCCAACCAACCCAACGGGTAATGTACTGACAGACGAAGAAGTACGTAAGCTGGACAAGCTAGCACGTGAGAACAACATCCCGCTGATCATCGATAATGCCTACGGTCTACCTTTCCCGAACATCATCTTTGAAGATGTCGAACCGTTCTGGAATGAAAACACCATCCTATGCATGAGCCTATCTAAACTTGGCTTGCCAGGTGTGCGTTGTGGCATTGTGATTGCGAGTGAAGAAATCACTCAAGCGTTAACCAATATGAACGGCATCATCAGCCTAGCGCCGGGCAGTGTTGGTCCAGCGCTGGCAAACCATATAATTGGCAAAGGTGATCTGCTTAAACTGAGTTCAGAGGTGATTAAGCCGTTCTACAAGCAAAAATCACAACGTGCGGTTGAACTGCTCCAACAAGCAATTACCGATGAGCGATTCCGCATCCACAAGCCGGAAGGCGCTATCTTCTTGTGGTTATGGTTTGATGAACTGCCAATCACAACAATGGAACTGTACCAACGCTTGAAAGCGCGTGGCGTATTGATTGTCCCTGGTGAATATTTCTTTATTGGTCAGCAAGACGAGTGGGATCACGCGCACCAATGCCTGCGTATGAACTACGTTCAAGATGATGAGATGATGCAAAAAGGCATTGCGATTATCGCTGAAGAAGTGGAAAAGGCTTACCGCGAAGGTAAATAGACGGATTGAACTCAGCCGTTCTTCTCTTTGAAATTACGGCTTTGAAATAGCGGATTTGAAAACCCCCAAACTAAAAAGAGCGCCCATATGGCGCTCTTTCTCATTCTATAACCGGGTGGTTAACTGATTAGTTGTTCTCAATCAGGTTGTTACCACCGATAGCAATCTTACGTGGTTGCATGGCTTCAGGGATTTCACGAACTAAATCGATATGAAGCAGACCGTTTTCCATTGATGCACCGACAACTTTTACGTAATCCGCTAGCTGGAATTTACGTTCAAAATCACGTTCTGCAATACCTTGGTAAACATAGTTTTTGCCTTCTTCGGCTTTACGTTCGCCCTTTACAATCAACATGTTTTCGTTTTGAGTCAGATCGAGCTGTTCTTCAGCAAAGCCAGCAACGGCCATAGTAATACGGTAGTTGTGCTCGTCTTTTTGCTCAATGTTGTATGGAGGGTAACCGCCAGAAGTATTTTTCGCTGTATTCGCTTCCATCAGGTTTAGCAGACGATCAAAGCCAATTGCATTACGGTATAGTGGTGAGAAATCTACATTACGCATAAATCTATCCTCTTAATTAAGCAATAGTCTTAGTTCAGATGAGTTTCATCCTACTGGCGTGTTTATGCAAAAACCAACGCCGAACTAAGAGATTCTTATCATTCCACTGGCCTTGGTTTGGCTCGGAGACATGATATTGAATCTAAAGGTTTAAGTTGTGTGCTAAAACGCCATATCCTCTTCTGAGCGATCTCGTTTTAGCGATTTCAGATGGCTGGTCTTCTAGTCTCTAGCAAGCCAGTCACCCTCTTCGTAACTAGATATAAGGTCGTCAAAAATGACTTTCAAGGGAAAAAATAAAAAATTTTTAAAGCATCCACTATCCCCTTGAACAGCTTAGTTCCTCATCACTTCGCGATCTGTGATAAAAAGCCCGCCGTTCTGGGGGGCTCAATCTACACTTTACTTGCGGGAGGATTTACGCGCTTTTACAACGTCCTTTTCTGCCGCCTTTTCCTGCTTTAGTTTGCGCTTTTCTTTTAGACTCAACTGCGGTTGTTTCTTTTCTTTCTTACTCATGACTTCACCTCTATTTATTGGCACAACAGACAACCACACAGCATTTTCTGAGCTGGTGGCTGCGATTGATGAACAATTTCAGTAATCACAAAGCAGCGTCGCTGATTAAAAATTTCCACTTCGAGCGCATCATTTTTAGCTCGACCTAACAGTCGAGACCCCAAATAAGAATCGACCGCGAGCATACCTGTCATGGGTTGCCCCTTACGCGAGCTGACCAATGTCATGCGATATTGATAGGCGCGTTCAACATCCACTAAGCGAACCGTGTCCCCAACCGCAATACGAGCTCGGTTACGGCAATGGGCTTGTTGCTCGCAGATTTCAAATAGCGATAACAACCTTAGTGGTGATTGATAGGTTAAAAAGCGACTGGTTAACCACCAAGTTCGCAGCGCCAAGCAGTACGCTGAGAACCAGCGTTCAAACATGATTATTTCCTTCTTAATGCCTTGTCTTACAAATAAATTCAGTGCATTGAACCGGAAGTGCATCACTTCCGGCTTAGTTCAGGAAAGTCATCACCATTTTCTTAGTCTCCTTATTCATCAGCTCTTCAGCACTATAGCGAGCAGAAAAAAGAAAGCAAAAACGCTCAAGCGAACAAAATGGCGAGAAAAAAAGAAAACAGAAATAAAATGGCAGGCTTGATCGGGTTGTTGGCAGTTAGTACCAGAAAAACATCCGCTTTAGCAGAAAGTGGCGATTTTAGCTGGTGGTACAACAAAAAAAGCAGCGATTTCTCGCTGCTTTTTACTATCACGAACAGTGTCGTTATACGTCTAGGTTCGCTACTTTCAGTGCGTTCTCTTCGATGAAGTTACGACGAGGTTCTACTTGGTCACCCATTAGCGTAGTGAACAGTTGATCTGCACCTACCGCATCTTCAATCGTTACCTGCATCATACGACGAGTTTCTGGGTCCATGGTGGTTTCCCAAAGTTGGTCTGGGTTCATCTCACCTAGACCTTTGTAGCGCTGACGGCTTAAGCCACGCATTGACTCTTTCACTAACCAGTCAAGCGCTTCTGCAAAGTTTGCCACTGGCATAGTACGCTCACCACGTTTGATGTACGCGCCTTCTTCCAGAAGTCCATCAAGTGCTTCTGATAGATCAGCCAACTTGCCGTACTCTTTCGAGTTTAGGAAGTCGATGCTAATTGCATGTTCGTGCGTCACGCCGTGAGTACGAACCACAATCTTAGGCAAGTTTAAGCCTAGCTCTTCGTGCTGCTCAACTTCGTAGCTGTACTGGCTTGCACCCACTTCTTTCGCATTCAGCTGTTCAATAAGCTGCTTCGTCCAAGCTTCCACAACTGATGCGTCATGGCATTGCTCTGGCGTTAGGCGAGGAGTGTAAATCAACTCGTTTACCAAAGCACTTGGGTAGCGACGGCTCATACGTTCCGCCAGTTTAATACCCGCATTGTACTGTTGAACAAGCTTCTCTAGTGCTTCACCAGCCAGTGCAGGTGCTTCTGCGTTTACGTGTAGCGATGCATTATCCAGAGCTAATGATACTTGGTATTGGTTCATCGCTTCTTCATCTTTGATGTACTGCTCTTGTTTGCCTTTTTTCACTTTGTATAGTGGTGGCTGAGCGATGTACACGTAACCACGCTCGATAAGCTCTGGCATTTGACGGTAGAAGAAGGTCAACAGTAGCGTACGGATGTGCGAACCATCGACATCGGCATCGGTCATGATGATGATGTTGTGGTAACGAAGCTTGTCCGGGTTGTACTCGTCACGACCGATACCACAACCTAGTGCGGTGATCAGTGTTGCTACTTCTTGAGAAGATAGCATCTTGTCGAAACGTGCTTTTTCTACGTTAAGAATCTTACCTTTTAGCGGTAGGATTGCTTGGTTCTTACGGTTACGGCCTTGTTTTGCGGAGCCGCCTGCCGAATCACCCTCCACTATGTATAGTTCAGAGAGTGCCGGATCTTTTTCCTGACAGTCTGCAAGTTTACCTGGAAGGCCAGCTAGGTCTAGCGCACCTTTACGGCGCGTCATTTCACGAGCTTTACGCGCTGCTTCACGAGCACGTGCTGCATCGATGATTTTCGAACAAACCATCTTCGCTTCTGTCGGGTTCTCAATCAGGAACTCAGACAGTTTTTCACCCATTGCAGACTCAACAGCTGATTTCACTTCAGAAGAAACCAGTTTGTCTTTTGTTTGGCTTGAGAACTTAGGATCAGGCACTTTCACCGAAACAACCGCAGTTAGACCTTCACGCGCATCGTCGCCTGAAGTCGCTGTTTTCGCTTTCTTCGAGAAACCTTCTTTATCCATAAAGCTGTTCAATGTACGTGTTAGCGCAGCACGGAAACCAGCAAGGTGAGTACCACCATCACGCTGTGGGATATTGTTGGTAAAGCAGAAGATGTTCTCTTGGAAACCATCGTTCCATTGCATCGCCACTTCAACTGAAATGCCGTCTTCACGCTCAGAGTTAAAGTGGAAGATTTTTTCGATGATTGGCGTTTTGTTGGTGTTTAGGTGATCAACGAACGCTTGAATACCACCTTCATACATGAAGTGATCATGTTTGTCTGCTTCACGTTCATCAACCAATTTGATCGACACACCAGAGTTCAGGAATGACAGTTCACGCAGGCGCTTCGCCAGAATGTCATAGTGGAACTCTGTGTTAGAGAACGTCTCGGCACTTGGCCAGAAACGAATTTGTGTACCGGTTTTATCCGTATCACCCACAACGGCTAGTGGCGCTTGAGGCTCACCATGGCGGTAGGTTTGCGTATGGATATGGCCACCACGATGAATCGTTAGCTCAACTTTCTCTGATAGTGCGTTTACTACTGAAACACCTACCCCGTGAAGACCACCCGATACTTTGTATGAGTTATCGTCGAACTTACCACCCGCGTGAAGAACCGTCATGATTACTTCTGCTGCAGAGACATTTTCCTCTGAGTGGATTTCTGTTGGAATGCCACGACCATCATCGCTAACGGAAACCGAGTTATCCTCATGAATTGTCACAACGATGTCTTTACAGTGACCTGCCAACGCTTCATCAATTGAGTTATCCACCACCTCGAAAACCATGTGGTGAAGGCCGGTGCCGTCGTCCGTATCGCCGATGTACATTCCTGGACGCTTACGTACCGCATCCAGACCCTTCAGTACCTTAATACTCGATGAATCGTAATTTTCAGACATGAGTTTCTCTCTTCTAGTTTGACTCTATCCTGCCATGTTCCACATGAAACAATTTACCGTTATCGTCCAACATATCGGCGATTTGGCTTTCAGTGATAGAGCTTACAAATACTTGTGCGCCCGTCTCTTTTAAGCAGTCAGCAAGACGCTTGCGACGTTGGCTATCTAATTCCGACGCGAAGTCATCAATTAGGTAAATGCATTGTTTACCGGCCATCTCTGTCAGGTGTTGCCCTTGCGCTACACGCAATGCACACACCATGAGTTTTAATTGACCGCGTGACAGAACATCTTCAACGGGCGTTCCGTTCACTTTAATGCGCAAATCAGCTTTGTTTGGGCCACTAAAGGTGTATCCCAATGCCTGATCACGCTCAAAATTCTTTTCTAGTATCTCGTGGTATGGAGTGTCTTTATCCCAGCCACGATAATACTTCAATTGGATCTCAAATTCTGGCAAAAATGTCTGACAGATAGTTTCTGCGACGGTTTTCATCTGCTCGATGTAACTTGCTCGCCATTGGCTGATGTTTTCAGCCAACCCTGCCATTTCCTGATCCCAATAACTGAGCTCACGATAACTATTGGCGGTTTTCAACAACGCGTTGCGCTGCTTGTTCAGGCGCTTGAACCTTCCCCATGCTTGATAAAAAGCGGGCTCGGTATGAAACACGCCCCAATCAATAAACGCACGACGATGTTTAGGGCCATCTGTCAGTAAATCAAACCCTTCTGGGTGTATCAACTGCAGAGGCAGAACTTGTGCCAACTGCGCTAATTTTTGTCCAGATTGACCGCCTATTTTAACCTCTGTTGAGCCATCACGCTGCTTATTAATGCCGATAGGTAGCTCAAATTGATCCGAGTTCAAAAAACGACCATGAACAAACAGTTCGTCACACTCATTTTGTATCACTCGTCCGGTGAGAGAGCTCTTGAATGAGCGGCCATGCCCGAGCAGATAAACCGCTTCTAAGACACTGGTTTTACCGCTGCCGTTCGGCCCGATAAGAAAGTTAAAGCCTGCTGATAACTCAATATCACAGGCTTTAATGTTTCGAAACTGCTGAATGATGAGACGAGAAAGAGGCATTCAGTTGGCTTATAGACGAATTGGCATCACCACGTACATGGCACTATCATCGTCGGCATTTTCAATCAACGCGCTAGCGTTAGCATCCGACATCGACACACGTACATTTTCACAACGCAACGTGTTCAGAACATCAAGCACATAGCTTACGTTAAAGCCGATTTCGATGGCGTCACCTTCAAAGGTTACATCAAGCATCTCTTCCGCTTCTTCTTGTTCTGGGTTATTCGCGGTTATGCGCATTTCAGTATCAGCCAGATTCACACGCACGCCACGGAATTTTTCGTTGGAAAGAATCGCAGCACGAGAGAAGGCTTGGCGCAACTCGTCACAACTTGCTATTAGGGTCTTATTGGTGCTCTGAGGCAATACACGGCGGTAATCAGGGAAACGACCATCAACCAACTTAGAGGTAAAAGTAAAGTTATTCACCTCAGCACGAACATTGGAGCTACCGATCTGAAGTACTACGGGCTGCTCTGGCGCATCCATCAACTTTACTAATTCTTGCACACCTTTGCGTGGCACGATGATTTGCTTCTGCGCAAAGTCCGCACCTAGCTGAGTTTGCGATACCGCCATACGGTGGCCGTCCGTCGCCACGCTGCGTAGCGTGGTGCCGTCAATTTCAAACAACATGCCGTTGAGGTAGTAACGAACGTCTTGATTCGCCATCGAGAACTGAGTTTTGTCGATCAGCGTACGTAAATCAGCTTGGCTCAGTGATACTTCCACTTCGCTTTGCCAGTCTTCAATATTAGGGAAATCGTTCGCAGGAAGCGTTGCCAACGAGAAACGGCTGCGACCAGAGCGAACTTGTACGCGATCACCTTCTAATACAAATGTGATGATCGCATCGTCCGGTAAACCACGGCAGATATCGAGAAACTTACGAGAAGGAACGGTAATGCTGCCCGCTTCAAAATCACCTTCTAGCGTCACTTTGCTTACTAACTCTACTTCAAGATCGGTTGCCGTCATCGACAATACGTTCTCTTCTACTTTAAGAAGTAGGTTACCCAGGATTGGCAGAGTTGGTCGGCCACCTAAAGCGCCCGAAACCTGCTGTAGCGGTTTGATTAAATGACTACGTTCAATGGTAAATTTCATGCTTGGCTCTTTACGCTGTCAGCTCAATAAATGATTTGCTTAGAATACCGTTATTCTAACCGATTACGAAGACAGGGTGCGAATCAAGTTAGAGTAATCTTCTTTAATGTCGTGGCTCTCTTCACGCAGCTGCTCAATCTTGCGACAAGCATGAAGTACGGTCGTATGATCGCGGCCCCCAAACGCATCGCCAATTTCAGGCAAACTGTGGTTGGTTAGCTCTTTTGCTAACGCCATAGCCAGCTGACGAGGACGCGCTACAGAACGAGAACGACGCTTAGACAGCAAGTCCGCTACTTTAATCTTGTAGTATTCCGCCACTGTCTTTTGAATGTTATCGATTGTCACAAGCTTCTCTTGTAGAGCAAGCAGATCGCGCAGCGCTTCACGAACAAAATCAATCGTAATTGGACGGCCAGTAAAGTTCGCGTTCGCAATAACACGGTTCAGTGCACCTTCTAGCTCACGAACGTTCGAACGCAGACGCTTGGCAATGAAGAATGCCACTTCATCAGCAAGGTGGATTTGGTGATCTTCAGCTTTTTTCATCAAGATCGCCACACGCGTTTCAAGCTCAGGCGGCTCGATCGCAACAGTAAGACCCCAACCAAAGCGAGATTTAAGACGATCTTCAACGCCATTAATTTCTTTAGGATAACGGTCAGACGTTAGAATGATCTGCTGATTACCTTCCAATAGTGCGTTGAAGGTATGGAAGAATTCTTCTTGTGAACGTTCTTTATTAGCAAAGAATTGGATGTCATCGATAAGGAGCGCATCCACGCTGCGGTAGTAGCGTTTGAATTCTTCAATCGCATTGTTTTGCAGCGCTTTCACCATGTCTTGCACAAAACGTTCTGAGTGCATGTAGACCACTTTTGCGTTCGGGTTGTTATCCACAATCGCGTTACCCACCGCATGCAATAAGTGGGTTTTACCCAAACCCGTGCCGCCGTATAGGAATAGTGGGTTGTAAGCTGCACCTGGGTTATCCGATACCTGACGCGCCGCAGCCAAACCCAGTTGGTTCGACTTACCTTCAACAAAGTTATCGAACTTGTGTTTTGGGTTCATGTTTGAGCGGTGATTGATAGCCGCAATCGCTTGAGCGTCGTCATCCCAGGTTTTGTGTACTGGCTTACGCGCCTGTAATTGCGCAGGTGCAGATGACTCGGCAGCCACATCTGCAGGCGTACGTGTCGGCGCTGGTTTTGGTGCAGAGACAGGTCGGCTCCCCACTTCAAAACGTAAGTTAGGAATATCGCCACCGCAGTATTCCTGCAGTAAGCGAGTAATATTGTTCAGATACTTATCACGCACCCAGTCCAACACAAAGCGGTTTGGCGCGAATAGAGTGAGAGTATTGTCATTGAGCTCCGCTTGTAGCGGACGAACCCACATGCTGAATTCTGTAGCTGGTAGCTCTTCTTGAAGCTGCTGCAAACATTGCAGCCAAAGCGAAGATGACACGGTGCCCCCACTGAGTAATTGAATTATCGGAAAAGACTGGCAATTTTACCTGTTGATAACCAAGATCGCCAGCGATTGATCGACGATCCAGTGAATAAGATCCAAGTTATTCACAATTATTTCTGCAAACTTGATGAGATCAACACACCTTGCCCCAAATTTGCCCACACAACGATCCACAATTGGGCAAAATTCACAAGATCGAGCGATTGGTGATAAGTCTGTGTATTATTTTATTCCCAATGCTGATTTTGTCGATCATTTCGCTAGGTTCAGTTCGCATTTTCGTCACATTTAACATTCTTCTTCTATTATCTAATAACTCACAGGTCTAGGTTATTGCTCTTGGTTATTTATTTAATTGAGCTAACTAACAGTAGTATTTCCAACCATAAAATTATGGAGATGTATTATGAAAAACTGGATTAAGGTTGCCGTTGCAGCCATTACACTGTCGGCAGCAACCGTACAAGCCGCTACTGAAGTCAAAGTTGGTATGTCAGGTCGCTACTTCCCGTTTACTTTTGTAAAGCAAGACAAGCTACAAGGCTTTGAAGTCGACATGTGGGATGAAATCGGTAAACGTAACGATTACAAAATCGAATACGTAACAGCCAACTTCTCTGGTTTATTTGGTCTTTTAGAAACTGGTCGTATCGATACGATCTCCAACCAAATCACCATGACTGATGAGCGTAAAGCTAAATACCTATTTGCTGACCCTTACGTTGTAGATGGCGCACAAATTACCGTGCGTAAAGGCAACGACAGCATCAAAGATGTTGACGATCTTGCGGGCAAAACCGTTGCGGTGAACCTAGGCTCTAACTTTGAGCAACTGCTGCGTCAATACGACAAAGACGGCAAGATCAACATTAAAACGTACGACACAGGTATCGAACATGACGTGGCGCTCGGTCGTGCAGACGCGTTTGTAATGGATCGTCTTTCTGCGTTAGAGCTGATTAAGAAAACTGGCCTTCCTCTGGAATTGGCCGGCGAACCGTTTGAGACCATTCAAAACGCATGGCCTTTCGTTGACAACGAGAAAGGTCGTAAGCTGCAAGAAGAAGTAAACAAAGCACTGGCTGAGATGCGCGCAGATGGTACAGTAGAGAAAATTTCCGTGAAGTGGTTTGGCGCTGACATCACGAAATAAGAACTCTTTGTACTTTAGGCCGCAAAGTGGTATCACTCTCGGACTAAAATAAACTTACGTAAAGGTGGAACTTGTTTTCCACCTTTTCTTTTCTCTAGCCTTTAGGTAAGCCGTATGGGATTTGACTTTAATTACATGTTGGAACTGCTGCCGATATTGCTGAAATATCTTGGCACAACCATGGAAATGGCGACATGGGGATTGGTGTTTTCGCTGATTTTATCCGTCATTTTAGCCAATATTCGCGTATTTAAACTGCCAGTTCTGGATCAATTAAGCCAACTGTACATCAGCTTCTTCCGTGGCACCCCACTGTTGGTTCAGCTTTTCCTGCTCTATTACGGCTTACCGCAAATTTTTCCATTGATGGTCGGTATCGACGCCTTTTCAGCAGCGGTTATCGGTTTAACGCTGCACTTTGCCGCTTATATGGCGGAAAGTATTCGTGCCGCCATTATTGGCATTGATCGCAGCCAAATGGAAGCGAGCTTATCGGTCGGTATGACGACATCCCAAGCAATGCGCCGAGTGATTTTACCTCAAGCAACGCGTGTCGCACTGCCTTCATTGATGAACTATTTCATCGATATGATCAAGTCAACGTCTCTTGCTTTCACGCTTGGTGTGGCCGAAATCATGGCGAAAGCACAGATGGAAGCCTCATCAAGTTTCCGTTTCTTTGAAGCTTTCCTTGCGGTTGCTCTTATTTACTGGGGCGTGGTGGTGATTCTGACTCGCGTACAAATCTGGGCAGAAGCAAAACTGAATAAGGCGTACGTACGATGATTAAGTTAGAAAATATTCACAAACGTTTTGGTGAGACTGAAGTGCTGAAAGGCATCGACCTCGATATTAAGCAAGGTGAGATCATCGTGATTATCGGCTCAAGTGGTACGGGTAAATCAACCTTGCTGCGTACGGTGAACTTTCTAGAACAAGCAGATGAAGGTCGTATCACGATAGATGACATCTCCGTTGATACTCAAAAACACACTAAAGCCGAAGTATTAGCGCTGCGTCGTCGAACTGGCTTTGTGTTCCAAAACTATGCCCTGTTTGCCCACATGAATGCGCGCCAGAACATTGCCGAAGGTCTAGTGACCGTTCGAGGTTGGAAAAAAGCCGATGCTCTCAAACGAGCGCAACAAATTCTGGATGACATCGGCCTTGGGGATAAAGGCGATAGTTATCCAGCGGCATTATCTGGCGGCCAACAACAACGTGTGGGTATCGGCCGAGCGATGGCGCTGCAACCAGAACTGCTGTTGTTTGACGAACCAACTTCTGCGCTGGATCCTGAATGGGTCGGTGAAGTTCTCTCATTAATGAAGAAGTTAGCTAATCAGCATCAAACCATGCTGGTGGTGACGCACGAGATGCAATTCGCGAAAGAAGTAGCTGATAGAGTGATCTTCATGGCGGAAGGCAATATCGTTGAGCAAGGTTCTCCACAGGATATCTTCGATAATCCACAAGATCCTCGTTTGAAAAAATTCCTTAACCAAGTAGGAATAGAGTAACGATCAAGCATCAGGATCGATTGATCCTTGAGATTTTACTCACACTACGTATAATCGCCCGGCCGGAATTTCGTACTCATTGAGTCATTGACACATTATGTGAGTGTGATTACAATTCCGCCTCTTTGTTGAGAGGCGTCGGTTGTCCTTCTCTATATAAAGAGCTTCTTTATATAAGAAAGCAAATACCCACGCCGGGTTTAACAAGAACCTAAAACTACTGATCAGTAAAGGTAATTATCATGAAACGCACTTTTCAACCTACAGTTCTAAAGCGCAAGCGTACTCACGGCTTCCGTGCTCGCATGGCAACTAAGAACGGTCGTAAAGTTATCAACGCACGTCGTGCAAAAGGCCGTGCGCGCCTATCAAAATAATCGCTAGTTTATTTTGAACACGTACGCGTTTAATCGGGAGTTACGTTTGTTAACTCCCGAGCATTATCAAAACGTCTTCCAGCAAGCTCATCGAGCTGGCTCGCCTCATTTCACCATCATTGCTCGCAATAACAAACTTTCTCACCCACGATTAGGTTTAGCGGTTCCCAAAAAGCAAATCAAAACGGCTGTCGGTCGTAACCGATTTAAGCGTTTGGCTCGTGAAAGCTTTCGTAACAATCAACATCAGCTTCCAAACAAAGATTTTGTTGTGATTGCGAAGAAAAGCGCGCAAGATTTAAGCAATGAGGAAATTTTTAAGTTGTTTGATAAGCTATGGCAACGCCTGTCTCGCCCTTCACGTGGATAGCCATTGGGCTCGTTTATCTGTATCGCTGGTTTATCAGCCCTTTGATTGGTCCTCGTTGCCGGTTCACACCAACCTGTTCCACTTACGCGCTAGAAGCTTTGAGAGCTCACGGTTTTGTAAAAGGATGTTGGTTATCAGGCAAACGTCTATTAAAATGCCACCCTTTGAATGAAGGGGGGTATGACCCCGTTCCACCAGTCCAAAAACAAGACAGAGATAACTAACGATGGATTCTCAACGTAATATCCTGCTCATCGGTTTGGCCCTGGTTTCTTTTTTGCTGTTTCAACAATGGCAAGTTGCAAAGAATCCAGAACCTCAAGCAGTTGAACAGGCTCAATCAAGCAGCACTCTACCTGCACCATCTTTTGCTGATGAACTTGACCCAGTTCCTGGTCAACAGCAAGCTTCTGCAAAAACTATCACAGTAACGACTGATGTTTTAACTCTGTCGATCGACACCGTTGGTGGCGATGTGGTACATGCCAACCTTAACGAATACTCTGCTGAGTTAGATTCATCAGATTCCTTTGTTCTGCTTAAAGACGCTCAAGGTCACCAATTTATCGCTCAAAGCGGTCTAGTGGGTCCTCAAGGTATCGACTTGAGCAGCACAAATCGCCCTCACTACAACGTAAGTGCAGACAGCTTCACAATGGCTGACGGTCAAGATGAACTTCGCGTTCCGATGACATTCACTGCAAACGGCATCGAATACACCAAAACTTACATCTTTAAACGCGGCAGCTACGCGCTTAATGTTGAATACGATGTAGTGAACAACTCAGGCAACAACGCAACATTTGGTATGTACGCTCACCTACGTCAAAACCTAATGGACGATGGTGGTAGCATCACAATGCCTACTTACCGTGGTGGCGCATACTCAACAGAAGATACGCGTTACAAGAAGTACAGCTTTGATGATATGCAGGATCGCAACCTGTCTCTTAACCTAGCCGATGGCCAAGGTTGGGCAGCAATGATTCAGCACTACTTTGCCGCAGCTTGGATCCCACGTAACGAACCAGGTACTAACCTATACACTCGTGTAATTGGCAACCTAGGCGACATCGGCGTTCGTATGCCAAACAAAACTATCGCAACAGGCGATCAGGCTAAGTTTGAAGCAACACTTTGGGTTGGTCCAAAACTGCAAGATGAAATGGCAGAAGTGGCACCTAACCTAGACCTAGTAGTGGACTACGGCTGGTTATGGTTCATTGCGAAGCCTCTTCATATGTTGCTTTCATTCATCCAGAGCTTTGTTGGTAACTGGGGTGTGGCAATCATCTGTCTGACCTTCATCGTTCGTGGTGCAATGTACCCACTAACAAAAGCGCAATACACGTCTATGGCGAAAATGCGCATGCTACAGCCTAAGCTGCAAGCAATGCGTGAGCGTATCGGTGATGACCGTCAGCGCATGAGCCAAGAAATGATGGAACTGTACAAGAAAGAGAAAGTGAACCCACTAGGTGGCTGTTTACCTCTTATCCTACAGATGCCTATTTTCATCGCACTATACTGGGCGCTAATGGAATCGGTAGAGCTACGTCACTCACCATTCTTCGGTTGGATTCATGACCTTTCAGCGCAGGACCCTTACTACATCCTGCCGCTATTGATGGGTGCGTCTATGTTCCTAATCCAGAAGATGAGCCCGACAACGGTAACGGATCCAATGCAGCAGAAGATCATGACCTTTATGCCGGTTATGTTTACCTTCTTCTTCTTGTTCTTCCCATCAGGTCTCGTTCTATACTGGTTGGTGTCGAACATCGTAACGCTTATCCAGCAAACTCTGATCTACAAAGGATTAGAGAAAAAAGGCTTACACAGCAAGTAACCTTTTAGGAAATGATTGAGAAAGGCGGCCAAAAGGTCGCCTTTTTGTTTTTGGCTGATTACAATTCAGCTAATTAATTGTGATGGCTCCCTAGGTATCTTCCCTATAGCCCAGCTCAAAAGGCAAAATTATGACTACAGATACGATTGTCGCTCAAGCGACCGCGCCTGGTCGTGGCGGTGTCGGTATTATTCGAGTTTCTGGCCCTAAAGCCAACCAAGTGGCGTTAGAAGTCACTGGCAAAACACTAAAGCCCCGCTACGCAGAGTACCTGCCGTTTAAGTCAGAAGATGGCACTGTGCTTGATCAGGGCATCGCACTGTACTTCCCTAACCCGCATTCATTTACCGGTGAAGACGTACTTGAGCTGCAAGGCCATGGCGGCCCTGTCGTGATGGATATGCTGATAAACCGCATTCTAGGTATAGATGGTATTCGAGCTGCTCGCCCTGGTGAGTTCTCTGAACGCGCATTTCTGAACGATAAACTCGACCTCGCTCAAGCCGAGGCGATCGCAGACCTCATTGATGCCAGTTCTGAAGAAGCAGCAAAATCGGCACTGCAATCCTTACAGGGCGCATTTTCAGGCCGCATTAATACCTTAGTTGAGTCGCTGATTCATTTGCGTATCTATGTTGAAGCAGCCATCGACTTCCCTGAAGAAGAGATCGACTTTTTGGCCGACGGTAAAGTGGCTGGTGACCTACAAGCCATCATCGACAACCTAGATGCGGTGCGCAAAGAAGCTAACCAAGGCGCTATTATGCGTGAAGGGATGAAAGTCGTGATTGCGGGTCGTCCAAATGCGGGCAAATCAAGCCTACTGAACGCGCTATCGGGTAAAGAATCTGCAATCGTAACCGACATCGCAGGAACCACGCGTGATGTACTGCGTGAGCATATCCATATTGATGGCATGCCACTACACATCATTGATACAGCAGGTTTGCGTGATGCTTCCGATGAAGTAGAGAAAATCGGTATCGAACGCGCGTGGGATGAAATAGCCCAAGCAGACCGCGTGTTGTTCATGGTGGATGGCACGACAACCGATGCCACCGATCCGAAAGATATCTGGCCAGATTTTGTGGATCGCCTACCAGACAACATTGGTATAACTGTGATCCGTAATAAAGCGGATCAAACGGGTGAAGATATGGGGATCTGCCACGTCAATAACCCTACCCTTATCCGTTTGTCAGCGAAGACTGGTGCAGGGGTTGAAGCTCTGCGCGATCATCTCAAGGAGTGTATGGGCTTCTCTGGCAACAGTGAAGGTGGGTTTATGGCTCGTCGTCGTCATCTCGATGCATTAGAACGTGCCGCACAGCACCTTCAAATAGGCCAGGAGCAGCTTGAAGGCTATATGGCTGGTGAAATATTGGCTGAAGAGCTACGCATCACCCAACAACATCTCAATGAGATTACCGGTGAGTTCAGTTCTGACGACTTACTGGGACGAATCTTCTCTTCATTCTGTATCGGGAAGTAAATAATCGAACGCGCGGTGCTGAGCTTAACTCACACCGCGTTTCTTTTTGTACGGCAAGCCATCCATGAGCTTTAGCCGTCGCATTCAATAAGGAAGAAGTATGATCCACATTATTACAGGCAGCACGTTAGGTGGCGCAGAATACGTAGGGGATCACCTGAGTGATCTACTCAACGAGAATGGATTTGAAACAACGATCCACAACCAGCCTTCCCTCAGTGATATCGAAAATCAAGGTACGTGGTTGGTGATCACCTCTACACATGGAGCTGGTGAGTATCCTGATAATATCCAACCTTTTATCGCAGCATTACAAAATACACCGCCAAAAATGACTGATGTAAAATTTGCGGTGATTGCGATTGGTGACTCTAGCTACGATACGTTCTGTGCCGCTGGTCAACACGCTTATGATTTATTAGAGGATATTGGTGCAACCCCTCTCGCAGATTGCTTTAAAATCGATGTACTGAGCCATGATGTGCCAGAAGACGCCGCAGAGATGTGGTTAAAAGAGAATATCGAACGTTTTTAAACTCACGACTTCCCTTCAACAGAGTCGAAATTCGGCTCTGTTTTCTCCCATGTGAATAACTCCCACCAAATTATTTTGTTTAACCGCTCAAAAACCAACCAAACAGACTGTGGATAACTACAATAAGATCCAGTGATTTTCCTTTAGTTATCCCAATAACAACTTTGATCAATTTTATCCCCTGTGTATAACCACCACTTTTGATCCCAGGTAATCCTCGATCTGATCCAATCATGATCACAAGATATGATCCAAAGAAGATCCATGATCTTGTTGATCATTTTTAGGTTATCCACAGAAACGGTCGATCCTAATAGTAGATCTAATAAAAGATCATATATATAGATCTTATATATATTTATCTTGAAGCTTAAAACGGATAAAACGAGAAAACGTTTTTCTCTCTGGCATAAAGCAGGTAAAATACGGCTCCTTTATCTGTCCATTAAATCCCTTTGAATACCTGAGGTCAGTTCATGCTTTATCACGAAAACTTTGACGTCATTGTTGTCGGTGGCGGACACGCAGGAACGGAAGCCGCGCTCGCATCTGCACGCACAGGACAAAAAACGCTTCTCCTTACCCATAACATCGATACATTAGGCCAGATGTCTTGTAATCCGGCGATCGGTGGTATTGGTAAAGGTCACTTAGTAAAAGAAGTAGATGCTATGGGCGGTTTGATGGCTGAAGCCATCGACCATGCAGGTATTCAGTTTCGTACACTAAATGCCTCCAAAGGTCCTGCAGTACGAGCAACTCGAGCTCAAGCCGATCGCGCTCTGTACAAAGCGTACGTTCGTAATGCATTAGAAAATGCGCCTAACTTAACGTTGTTCCAGCAATCAGTTGATGATCTGATTGTTGAACAAGATCGCGCAGTTGGTGTGGTAACTCAAATGGGACTTCGCTTCCATGCGAAAGCCGTTGTGCTAACCGTGGGTACCTTCCTTGGTGGTAAGATCCACATAGGTATGGAAAGCTCGTCTGGTGGTCGTGCCGGGGATCCACCATCGATCGCATTAGCGGATCGACTGCGTGAACTGCCGTTCCGTGTGGATCGTTTAAAAACAGGTACTCCACCGCGCATTGATGCTCGTACTGTTGATTTTTCAGTGCTAGAAGCTCAGCACGGTGATAACCCAACTCCTGTATTCTCGTTCATGGGCAAACGTGAACAGCATCCGCGTCAGATTCCATGTTTCATCACCCACACCAATGAACAAACTCACGATGTGATCCGTAGTAACTTGGATCGCAGTCCAATGTACGCAGGTGTGATTGAAGGTATTGGTCCGCGTTACTGTCCGTCTATTGAAGACAAAGTGATGCGTTTCGCTGACAAAAACAGCCACCAAATCTTCATTGAGCCAGAAGGCCTAACCACGCACGAGTTATACCCTAATGGTATCTCGACCAGCTTGCCATTTGATGTGCAAGTACAAATCGTGCGCTCAATGAAAGGGTTTGAAAATGCACACATCGTTCGCCCAGGTTATGCGATTGAATACGATTTCTTCGATCCACGTGATTTGAAGCAAACGTACGAGACGAAGTTCATCCATGGTTTGTTCTTTGCTGGCCAGATTAATGGTACGACTGGCTACGAAGAAGCCGCAGCGCAAGGCTTGATGGCGGGCCTAAACGCAAGCTTGTTTAGCCAAGACAAAGAAGGCTGGAGCCCACGTCGTGACCAAGCTTACATGGGCGTGTTGATTGATGACTTATCGACCATGGGTACCAAAGAGCCGTACCGCATGTTCACTTCTCGTGCGGAATACCGCCTGCTACTTCGTGAAGATAACGCCGATTTACGTTTAACGGAAAAAGCGCGCGAGCTAGGCTTGATTGATGATGTTCGTTGGGCTCGCTTTAACGAGAAAATCAACAATATGGAAACGGAGCGTCAGCGTTTGAAAGCAACGTGGATGAATCCGAAGTCAGAGGGGGTTGATGAGTTGAACAAGCTGCTGAAAACCCCAATGGCCCGTGAAGCGAGTGGTGAGGATCTTCTGCGTCGTCCAGAGATCACTTATTCGCAACTGACGCAACTTGAAGCGTTTGCTCCTGCTCTTGAAGATCAGCAAGCGGCTGAGCAAGTTGAAATTCAAGTGAAATACGATGGTTACATCAAGCGTCAGCAGGAAGAGATCGAAAAATCACTGCGTCACGAAAATACCAAGTTACCTGCTGATTTGGATTACCGCGATGTAAAAGGTTTATCAAACGAAGTCGTTGCTAAACTGAGCGAGGCCAAACCAGAGAGCATCGGTATTGCATCACGCATTTCTGGTATTACGCCTGCTGCAATTTCTATTCTACTTGTTCACTTGAAAAAGCATGGTTTGCTGAAGAAAGGTGAGGAAGAATAATGAGCGCATTGCGAACAAAGTTGGATTCACTGATCGCGAAAACCGATTTGGAAGTGTCAGAACAGCAACGAGAGCAGTTAGTTGGTTATGTTGAACTGCTCGACAAATGGAACAAAGCGTACAATTTAACATCGGTACGTGATCCGCTTGATATGTTAGTGAAACATATTCTTGATAGTATCGTTGTAAGCGCACACCTGTCCGGTGAGCGCTTCATTGATGTTGGTACTGGTCCGGGGTTACCGGGCATCCCTTTGGCAATCATGAACCCTGAGAAAACCTTCTTTTTGCTCGATAGTCTTGGCAAACGCATCCGTTTTATCAAGCAAGTCGTGCACACATTAGGGCTGAAAAACGTGACACCAATTCAAAGTCGTGTCGAAGAATTCCAACCTGAAGAAAAATTTGATGGCGTTTTGAGTCGAGCTTTTGCTTCAATGATAGACATGGTGGAATGGTGCCACCATTTGCCGAAACAAGAGCACGGGGTGTTTCTAGCGCTGAAAGGACAGCACCCTAAAGATGAAATGGATCAGCTTCCTGAATGGTGCAGTGTGACAGAGATCATATCTTTGGCTGTTCCTGAGTTGGAAGGTGATCGTCATCTAGTAATCTTATCGCGCAAGGAAAATTAGCGAGGTAATCGTGGGTAAAATTGTAGCAATCGCCAACCAGAAAGGTGGGGTCGGCAAAACAACAACGTGCATTAACTTAGCGGCTTCGATGGCGGCAACAAAGCGCAAGGTTTTGGTGATCGATCTCGACCCGCAAGGCAATGCTACGATGGCCAGTGGCGTGGATAAGTATATGGTCGACGCCACCGCATACGATCTTTTGGTCGAAGATACACCGTTCGATCAAGTCGTTTGTACCCAAACAACAGGGAAGTATGATTTGATCGCGGCGAACGGAGACGTAACCGCGGCAGAAATCAAATTGATGGAAGTTTTCGCTCGTGAAGTGCGTCTAAAAAATGCATTGTCGTCAGTTCGCGATAACTATGATTTCATCTTTATTGATTGTCCTCCTTCTCTAAACCTTCTTACAATCAATGCGATGGCGGCAGCTGACTCTGTGCTGGTGCCGATGCAATGTGAATACTTTGCGTTAGAAGGTTTAACTGCTCTTATGGATACAATCAGCAAGTTAGCGGCCGTGGTCAATGAGAACCTAAAAATCGAAGGTTTATTGCGTACCATGTACGACCCACGCAACCGCTTATCGAATGAAGTATCCGATCAACTTAAAAAACACTTTGGGAATAAAGTTTACCGTACTGTCATTCCACGTAATGTTCGTTTGGCTGAAGCGCCAAGTCACGGTAAGCCTGCAATGTACTACGATAAGTACTCCGCAGGTGCCAAAGCGTATCTTGCTCTAGCGGGCGAAATGCTCCGCCGCGAAGAAATCCCAGTTTAACTCTAACCTAAGGAATTCAATCCCATGTCTAAGCGTGGTCTCGGAAAAGGACTGGATGCGTTATTGTCGACCAGTTCGTTTGCTCGTGAAAAACAGCATATTGCATCGCATAGCCAAGAATTATCGGCAGACGGTGAGTTAACCGATTTAGCGATTGGTCAATTGCAGCCGGGCGTATACCAACCGCGTAAAGATATGGCGCCTGAAGCGCTAGAAGAACTAGCGGCTTCGATTCAATCACAAGGCATTATTCAACCAATCGTGGTTCGCCAGGTCGAAAATGGTCAGTTTGAGATCATCGCAGGTGAGCGCCGCTGGCGTGCTGCAAGGCAGGCGGGTTTAAAGCGCGTGCCGTGTTTGGTGAAAAAAGTTGAAGATCGTGCCGCCATCGCTATGGCGTTGATTGAAAACATTCAACGTGAAGACTTGAATGTGATTGAGGAAGCCCAAGCGCTTGAGCGTCTACAAGATGAATTCACGCTGACACATCAGCAAGTGGCCGATGTGATTGGTAAATCAAGAACGACGGTGAGTAACCTATTACGTCTGAATCAGTTGGAAGTTGATGTAAAAGGTCTGGTTGCAGATAAAAAATTGGAAATGGGTCATGCTCGAGCTCTGTTAGCGTTAGAAGGCGAACAGCAAGTCGAAGTAGCTCAACAAGTGGCTAAGAAGCAAATGACTGTTCGCCAAACCGAACAGTTAGTAAAAAAGTGCTTAGCCCCACAAAATGAGCAAAAAGGGCAACAAGAGGATACCGAAGCCGAGCAAATGTCGCATAAATTGAGTCAGCTGCTTGATGCAAAAGTTTCTCTTACCCGTTCTGCAAACGGAAAAGCGAAATTGACGATAAGTCTTGATGAGCCTCACAAATTGGACCAACTAATTGCCAAGCTTGAGGCCTAGATGAGATAATTGATTTAGGTCAATTAATCTAATTAATCGAATTTTGTGCGAAAGTTGTCGTTTTGTAAACAAAACTGTAAGTTTTTGATGCAATCGAATTGCTTTACGTTGAACTGAACGTATAATTTTCGCCAATTTCCCAGCACAGAGAGTTAAGTGCGAAGTGGATATTACTAGAGGTACGAATACATGGTAGCTGCGTTAGCTAGACCAGGACGAGAGCTCGCAAGGCAATTGTTAATGATCCAGTCTGGCGCGGTTATTTTTGTGGCAGCAGGAATGGCGGTAGCCATAAATCCTGACTGGGGATTTTCAGCGCTGATTGGCGGAGGCATTTTTGTTGTTGCCAATGCAGTATTCGCGCTGTGTGCTTTCATGTTTAGTGGAGCTCGCGCTGCCAAGCGCATCGCTGCTTCCTTCTATACGGGTGAAGTACTGAAAATTCTCATCACGGTTGCACTGTTCTATGTTGCCTACATGTATATGCAGGTGGAACTTGTTCCCCTCAAACTAACCTATTTGCTGGTACTAGGTATTAATATCTGTGCACCAGTGCTATTCATTAACAACAAAAAATAGGATGAGTTATGGCTGCGCCAGGTGAAGCGCTAACATCGTCCGGTTACATTGCCCACCACCTTTCTAACCTATCGCTATACAAGTTGGGTTTAGTAGGGTCGGAGACAAGTTTCTGGAACGTACATATCGATAGCCTGTTTTTTTCTTGGTTTACTGGTTTAATTTTCCTCGGAATTTTTTACAAAGTAGCAAAGAGAACAACAGCGGGTGTACCGGGTAAGCTTCAGTGTGCTGTAGAAATGATCGTTGAATTTGTCGCCGATAACGTCAAAGACACGTTCCATGGACGCAACCCACTGATCGCGCCTTTAGCACTGACTATCTTTTGTTGGGTATTTTTGATGAACGTGATGGACTTAGTTCCTATCGACTTCTTACCATACCCAGCAGAGCATTGGCTAGGTATCCCTTACCTTAAGGTTGTACCGTCTGCTGATGTGAATATCACCATGGCTATGGCTCTAGGCGTTTTTGCATTGATGATTTACTACAGCATCAAAGTAAAAGGTCTAGGTGGATTCGCAAAAGAACTTGCACTACATCCATTCAATCACCCACTGATGATTCCGTTTAACCTACTAATTGAAGTGGTATCGCTATTAGCGAAACCTCTATCACTCGGTATGCGTCTATTCGGTAACATGTTCGCGGGTGAGGTTGTATTCATTCTTTGTGCGGCAATGCTACCATGGTACTTACAATGGATGGGTTCACTACCGTGGGCAATCTTCCATATCTTGGTTATTACGATTCAAGCCTTCGTATTCATGATGTTGACAATTGTTTACCTGTCAATGGCACACGAAGATCCTGATCATTAATTTTTTTAAAGCTTTTTATTTGGGCACTAAGCCAACAACTATAAATTGGAGATAGTAATGGAAACTTTACTGAGCTTTTCTGCAATCGCCGTAGGTATTATCGTCGGTCTTGCTTCTCTTGGTACAGCGATTGGTTTCGCACTGCTAGGTGGTAAATTCCTAGAAGGTGCTGCACGTCAACCAGAAATGGCTCCTATGCTACAAGTTAAGATGTTCATCATCGCGGGTCTACTTGATGCGGTTCCAATGATCGGTATCGTAATCGCGCTACTATTCACTTTCGCAAACCCATTTGTGGGTCAACTAGCAGGCTAATTAACAACTCTGTTAATTGTATTTTTGTAGTTGATTCTTAAAAGGGAGTAGCTGTTGTGAACATAAACGCAACTCTGCTAGGTCAAGCAATCTCGTTCGCACTATTTGTGTGGTTCTGCATGAAGTATGTATGGCCACCATTGATGCAAGCGATCGAAGAGCGTCAGAAGAAAATTGCTGATGGTCTTCAAGCAGCAGAACGTGCTGCGAAAGACTTGGATCTAGCACAAGCCAACGCTTCTGATCAATTGAAAGAAGCGAAGCGCACAGCAACTGAGATCATCGAACAAGCGAACAAGCGTAAGTCTCAAATTCTTGATGAAGCTCGCGAGGAAGCTCAGGCAGAACGCCAGAAAATCCTAGCGCAAGCAGAAGCAGAACTTGAAGCTGAACGCAATCGTGCACGCGATGAGCTGCGCAAACAAGTTGCTACTCTGGCTGTAGCTGGTGCTGAGAAAATCCTTGAGCGTTCTATCGATAAAGATGCGCAAAAAGATATTCTCGACAACATTACTGCAAAACTTTAAGTCTGGGGGCGCATATGTCTGATTTGACTACTATCGCACGCCCCTATGCTAAAGCAGCCTTCGACTTTGCTTTAGAGAAAGACCAGTTGGACCAATGGGGCCAAATGTTATCTTTTGCTGCTGAAGTGGCCAAAAACGAACAAATGAACGAACTACTAACGGGTTCGGTTTCTGCTGACAAAATGGCAGAAATTTTTGTTGCAGTTTGCGGCGAACAAGTTGATGCGCACGGTCAAAACCTTTTGAAGGTAATGGCTGAGAATGGTCGTTTAGCGGCCCTTCCTGATGTTTGCACGGAGTTTTTTACTCTGAAAAAAGAACATGAGAAAGAAATTGATGTTGAAGTAATTTCAGCAACAGAGCTTTCTGATGAACAACTTGCAAACATTGGCAGCAAACTTGAAAAGCGTCTTGAACGCAAAGTGAAGCTGAATTGCAGTGTAGATGAGACCCTACTTGGTGGGGTTATTATTCGAGCCGGAGACCTAGTCATCGATGACTCAGCGCGTGGTCGTTTGAACCGCCTGAGCGATGCATTGCAGTCTTAATGGGGATTGGAGCATGCAACTTAATTCCACGGAAATTAGCGATCTGATCAAACAACGTATCGAATCTTTCGAAGTTGTTAGTGAAGCTCGCAACGAGGGTACTATCGTATCGGTAAGCGATGGTATCATCCGCATCCACGGCCTAGCGGACGTGATGCAAGGTGAAATGATTGAATTACCGGGTGGCCGTTATGCACTGGCACTTAACCTTGAGCGTGACTCGGTTGGTGCGGTTGTAATGGGCCCATATGCTGACCTTAAGGAAGGCATGAAAGTTACAGGTACTGGCCGCATTCTTGAAGTGCCAGTTGGTCCAGAACTACTAGGCCGCGTAGTAAATACGCTGGGTGAGCCTATCGATGGTAAAGGTCCAATCGAAGCGAAAATGACTTCGCCTGTAGAAGTGATCGCACCAGGTGTAATCGACCGTAAATCGGTAGACCAACCTGTGCAAACTGGTTATAAGTCAGTTGACTCAATGATCCCAATCGGTCGTGGTCAGCGTGAGCTTATCATCGGTGACCGTCAGATTGGTAAAACAGCACTGGCGATCGACGCGATCATCAACCAGAAAGACTCTGGTATTTTCTCTATCTACGTAGCAATCGGTCAGAAAGCATCGACTATCGCTAACGTTGTTCGCAAACTAGAAGAGCACGGCGCACTACAAAATACTATCGTTGTAGTTGCATCAGCTTCTGAATCTGCAGCGCTTCAATACCTAGCGCCTTACGCAGGTTGTGCGATGGGTGAATACTTCCGCGATCGCGGTGAAGACGCACTGATTGTTTACGATGATCTATCTAAGCAAGCGGTAGCTTACCGTCAGATCTCTCTACTACTTAAACGTCCACCAGGCCGTGAGGCATTCCCAGGTGACGTATTCTACTTACACTCGCGTCTACTAGAGCGTGCAGCTCGTGTAAACGAAGAGTACGTAGAGCGTTTCACTAACGGTGAAGTGAAAGGTAAGACTGGTTCTTTGACTGCTCTTCCTATCATCGAAACTCAAGCAGGTGACGTTTCAGCATTCGTACCGACTAACGTAATCTCGATTACCGATGGTCAGATCTTCCTACAAACTGAGCTATTCAACGCTGGTGTTCGTCCTGCTGTTGACCCTGGTATCTCAGTATCTCGTGTAGGTGGTTCAGCTCAGACGAAAATCATCAAGAAACTATCAGGTGGTATCCGTACAGCACTAGCTGCATACCGTGAACTAGCGGCATTTGCTCAGTTCTCTTCTGACCTTGATGACGCAACGAAGAAACAGCTAGACCATGGTCAAAAAGTTACAGAACTAATGAAGCAGAAGCAGTACGCTCCAATGTCTGTATTTGACCAAGCTCTAACTATCTTCGCGGCAGAGCGCGGTTACCTTGATGATGTAGAACTTAACAAAGTTCTAGATTTCGAGGCGGCTCTACTATCGTACGCTCGCGGTCAATACGCTGAACTAGCAGCTGAGATCGACAAGTCTGGCGCTTACAACGATGAAATCGAAGCTCAGTTGAAGAAACTGACTGACGACTTCAAAGCAACCCAAACTTGGTAATTAGGTCGGTGGCAGTTTCTGCCACCAACTAACGGAGAGTAACGATGGCCGGCGCAAAAGAGATACGTAATAAAATCGGTAGTGTTAAAAGCACTCAGAAAATTACGAAAGCGATGGAAATGGTAGCAGCTTCAAAAATGCGTCGTTCTCAAGATGCAATGGAAGCTTCTCGTCCATACGCTGAAACAATGCGTAAAGTGATCGGTCATGTGGCTAACGCAAACCTAGAGTACCGTCATCCGTACCTAGAAGAGCGTGAAGCTAAACGTGTTGGTTACATCATCGTTTCGACAGACCGTGGTCTGTGTGGTGGTTTGAACATTAACGTGTTCAAAAAAGCCGTTACAGACATGCAAGCATGGAGAGAGAAAGGTGCTGAGATTGAGCTAGCCGTTGTTGGCTCAAAAGCAACAGCTTTCTTTAAACATGGTGGCGCAAAAGTTGCGGCACAGGTTTCTGGTCTTGGAGATAATCCAAGCCTACAAGACCTAATCGGCTCTGTTGGCGTAATGCTGAAGAAATACGATGAAGGTGAACTGGACCGTCTATATGTAGTATTCAACAAGTTTGTTAATACTATGGTTCAGCAACCAACGATCGATCAATTGCTACCTTTGCCTAAATCGGACAGCGAAGAGATGCAGCGTGAGCATTCATGGGACTACATCTATGAGCCTGAACCAAAACCTCTACTGGATACGCTATTAGTGCGTTACGTAGAGTCTCAGGTATACCAAGGTGTGGTTGAGAACCTTGCTTGTGAGCAAGCGGCTCGAATGATTGCGATGAAGGCTGCAACGGATAACGCAACCAGTTTGATTGACGATTTGGAACTTGTGTACAACAAAGCCCGTCAGGCTGCGATTACACAAGAACTATCAGAAATCGTTGGTGGTGCAGCTGCGGTTTAAGCTTAGGTAAAACGAAATAGTTTAGAGGATTAACGATGGCTACAGGTAAGATCGTACAGATCATCGGTGCGGTAGTCGACGTAGAGTTCCCACAGAGCAATGTACCTAGTGTATATGACGCTCTAAACGTAACGGACTCAAAAGAGCGTCTAGTTCTTGAAGTTCAACAACAGCTAGGCGGTGGCGTAGTTCGTTGTATCGTAATGGGTAGCTCTGATGGTTTACGTCGTGGAGTAGAAGTGGTTAACACTGGCGCTCCAATTTCAGTACCAGTAGGTACTAAAACTCTAGGTCGTATCATGAACGTCCTAGGTGACGCGATTGACGAGCGTGGTGAAGTGGGTGCGGAAGAGGTTTACTCTATCCACCGTAGTGCACCAAGCTACGAAGAGCAATCAAACGAAATTGCACTTCTAGAAACGGGCGTTAAAGTAATCGACCTAATTTGTCCATTCGCTAAGGGTGGTAAAATCGGTCTATTCGGTGGTGCAGGTGTAGGTAAGACCGTTAACATGATGGAACTTATCAACAACATCGCACTACAGCACTCAGGTCTATCAGTATTTGCTGGTGTTGGTGAGCGTACTCGTGAAGGTAACGATTTCTACTACGAGATGCAGGAAGCGGGCGTTGTAAACGTTGAGAAGCCTGAAGAATCAAAAGTAGCGATGGTTTACGGTCAGATGAACGAGCCACCAGGTAACCGTCTACGTGTTGCACTGACTGGTCTAACAATGGCAGAGCGTTTCCGTGACGAAGGTCGTGACGTACTACTGTTCATTGATAACATCTACCGTTACACACTTGCAGGTACAGAGGTATCAGCACTACTAGGTCGTATGCCTTCTGCGGTAGGTTACCAGCCAACTCTTGCAGAAGAGATGGGTGTACTTCAGGAGCGTATCACGTCAACGAAATCAGGTTCTATCACGTCTGTACAGGCGGTATACGTACCAGCGGATGACTTGACTGACCCGTCTCCAGCAACAACGTTCGCGCACTTGGATGCAACGGTTGTACTTAACCGTAACATCGCTGCAATGGGTCTATACCCTGCGATCGACCCGCTAGATTCAACATCTCGTATGCTTGATCCACTAGTCGTTGGTCAAGATCACTACGAAGTTGCTCGTGGTGTTCAGCAGACTCTTCAGCGCTACAAAGAGCTGAAAGATATCATTGCTATCCTAGGTATGGACGAGCTATCTGAAGAAGATAAGCAAGTTGTATCTCGTGCACGTAAGATTGAGCGTTTCCTAACTCAGCCTTACCACGTAGCAGAAGTATTTACAGGTGACCCTGGTATTTACGTACCTCTAAAAGAGACTCTACGTGGCTTTAAAGGTCTACTAGCTGGTGAATACGACGACATTCCTGAGCAGGCATTTATGTACTGCGGTAGCATCGACGATGCTATTGAGAATGCGAAGAAGCTATAAGGCTAACTAGGAGGCGATATGGCAGCAATAACCTTTCACCTAGACGTAGTAAGCGCTGAGAAGAAAATCTTCTCTGGTCGTGTTGAAACGTTTCAGGTGACCGGTAGCGAAGGTGAACTTGGTATTTTCCATGGTCACACACCGCTGCTGACCGCTATCAAGCCTGGTATGGTGCGTATTGTGAAACAGCACGGCCACGAAGAAATTATTTATGTTTCTGGTGGTATGGTAGAGATTCAGCCTGGTACAGCGACTGTACTAGCTGATACAGCTATCCGTGGTGAAGAGCTAGACGCAGCGAAGGCAGAAGAAGCCAAACGCCGCGCTGAGGAGCAAATCCAGAATCAGCATGGTGACATGGACTTCGCACAAGCGGCCAGTGAACTGGCTAAAGCCATTGCTCAGCTACGAGTTATCGAGCTGACAAAAAAGCGTCGCTAAGCTCAATTAGCAACGTTGCATGAAAAAAGGCGGCCAATTGGTCGCCTTTTTGATTAATTTTAGTTGGAAATTTACCTTACTCCATTAACTATTTTAAAAGAGCTGTTTAAAATAACGGCCAATTAACATAAAACGTCAATAGGTTATCAATGAAATTCAGTGCTGTGATTCTTGCAGCGGGTAAAGGTACCCGTATGCATTCGAACATGCCTAAAGTGCTACACACTTTGGCAGGCAAGCCAATGGCAAAACATGTTATCGATACATGTACAGGTCTTGGCGCACAAAACATCCACTTGGTCTTTGGTCACGGTGGTGATCAAATGCAAACCACTCTTGCAGAAGAGCCTGTAAATTGGGTGCTTCAAGCGGAGCAGTTAGGGACAGGTCATGCGGTTGATCAAGCGTCTCCGAAGTTTGAAGACGATGAAAAAGTACTGGTGCTTTACGGTGATGTTCCACTGATTTCAGCTGAAACGATTGAAAACCTATTAGATGCACAGCCAACTGGCGGTATTGCACTACTAACAGTGATTCTAGATAACCCGACAGGCTATGGTCGTATTATCCGTAAGAATGGTCCTGTTGTGGCGATCGTTGAGCAAAAAGATGCAACAGAAGAACAAAAACAAATTAAAGAGATCAACACTGGCGTGATGGTTGCGACTGGTGGGGATCTTAAGCGTTGGTTGTCTGGCTTAAACAACAACAACGCACAAGGCGAATACTACCTAACTGACGTTATTGCAGCTGCACACGATGAAGGTCGTGCCGTTGAGGCAGTACACCCAGTCAATGCCATTGAGGTGGAAGGGGTCAACGACCGCGCACAGCTTGCTCGTCTAGAGCGTGCTTTCCAGTCAATGCAAGCTCAGAAGCTACTAGAGCAAGGTGTCATGCTACGCGATCCAGCACGCTTTGATTTGCGTGGTGAGTTACAGTGCGGTATGGACTGTGAAATCGACGTGAATGTTATCGTCGAAGGTAAAGTTTCACTGGGTGATAACGTGGTTATCGGTGCGGGTTGTGTACTGAAAGATTGTGAAATCGACGACAACACCATCGTTCGCCCTTACAGTGTGATTGAAGGTGCAACGGTTGGTGAAGAATGTACGGTTGGTCCATTTACTCGCCTTCGTCCTGGTGCTGAAATGCGTAACGATTCCCATGTGGGTAACTTCGTTGAAGTGAAAAATGCGCGCATCGGAGAAGGTTCAAAAGCGAACCACCTAACTTACTTAGGTGATGCAGAGATCGGTCAACGTACTAACATCGGTGCAGGTACTATCACTTGTAACTACGATGGTGCGAACAAGTTTAAAACCATCATCGGTAATGATGTTTTTGTTGGTTCTGATAGCCAGCTGGTGGCGCCTGTCACTATCGCTGATGGCGCAACCATCGGTGCAGGCACGACACTAACAAAAGATGTTGAAGAAGGTGAGTTAGTAATTACTCGCGTCAAAGAGCGCAAAATTACTGGCTGGCAGCGTCCTGTAAAACAGAAATAAGCAATACCTGCACTCTATCGCTATATTGTCAAAGCCGCTCAACAAGTGCGGCTTTGTTGTTTCTAGCTCAGGCTTCATCGTTAGTAACTAGGAATAGCAATACGTTTTTCGAGCCAACGAACGGCTTGAGATACAAATAGGATGAGTAACAAGTACTCCAAAACGAGGAAGGTATAAATCTCTAGGGGTAAGTACTCATTCACCACCAGCTCATTAGCACGGCGAGTGAGATCGCTTAAACCAATCACACTGACTAAAGAACTCATCTTGAGGATGTAGACAAATTGATTGCCCAGTGGAGGGAGGATTTGTCGAAACGCTTGGGGAAGAATTACCAAGCGCATCTTTTGCCAATAGCTTAAGCCCAAAGACTCAGCTGCTTCATGCTGGCCACGGCTGATAGCTTGTATCCCACCGCGAAACACTTCCGCCATAAACGCACTCTCAGCGATAGTCAGTGCAATAACACCCGCCCAAAAGTGATTGAGTGAGACATCCAATAGCGTAGGCATGCCGTAATACACCCAAAGTAGTAAGACTAAAACTGGCACTGAACGGATCACCTCGACATAAATACGGTTTATCCACTTCAGATAGGCAGAGTCCGACAGAGCGGGTAACGCAACGATCAGGCCCAAGCTCATCGCAAATAACATACTGAGGAGTGATACCTGAATGGTGTCATTAAACCCAGCGATTAAAAACTTTAGATTGGTGAGCCCTTGATCCGTCGAAGGGTCAAGTACATACCAGCCCCATTGATAATCTGAACAACCAGTGAGTAATAGCAATGAAAATAGCCATAGAGTTCGAAACGTCACATTTACTCCCTGAATTAACTAAAAAACTTCCTTTGTTGCTGCTATGTTATCAGTAGAGCTCTAATAAAGGTTAATTATTAAACCGTATAAGGTCATTATTTTTAAGGGAATAAAAATGAGAAAGATTTTACTAGTGCTAGGAATGTGTTTGCTTGCTGCGACTCAAGTCGCTCACGCTGAAAGCCGTCTTCAATCCATTTTAGACAATGGCGTACTCCGAGTTGGAACGACGGGAGATTGGAATCCGATGACGATGAAAGACCCTGCGACAAACAGTTATCGTGGCTTCGATATCGATGTAACAACAGAACTTGCTAAAGATCTCGGTGTAAAAGTGGAGTATGTTCCCACGGATTGGAAGACGCTAGTTAATGGCATTACCGCCAACAAATACGATATTACTGGCAGCGCATCTCTGAACATGTCGCGCGCGAAAGTAGCTGGATACAGCCAGCCGTATTTCTACCTTGCCTTTGTACCTGTGGTGCAAAAGAAAGATCTCGCCAAATTCTCTGATTGGGCGGATTTTAATAAACCAGAAGTAAAAGTCGCGGCGACGTTAGGTACGGTACAAGAAAAAATGGTGAAAGAATTCTTCCCGTCTGCTCAACATATTGTTATTGAAGCGCCAGCGCGCGACTTCCAAGAACTACTAGCTCGCAGGGCCGATGTATCGGTGACGTCCAATGTGGAAGCAGCGACGTTGGTGGATAAGTTTAAACAGTTGGCGATAGTGCCAGTGACCGCACCGCGTAAACCAACCCCAATTGCTATGTTGTTGCCGCAAGACGATCAAGTATGGATTAATTATATCAATCACTGGGTAGAGTTGAAAAAGACTCAAGGCTTTTTTAAGCAGACTGCCAAGAAGTGGGGGTTGAAAAGCTTATAAACAGAAAGAGCCGCATTGCACGGCTCTTTTTATTATCTGAACGATTAAAGTTCGTCTTCACTCACGACTCGGGCGTTGTCAGGAGTCGTAAAGTGCTTGGATAATTCGCGATTCGACAGAATGTATCCCATCCACAGCCCACCCATACAGATGATGATTGCGATGCCAGTAACCATCTGAGCTTGGCTTGCCATTGCGGCTACCAATGCACTTGAGAAGCTACTTACACAGATTTGCAGGCTGTTTTGCAGACCTGCTGCTGTTGCAGGGCTCTGTTGTGCGCTGGCCAGTGCACGGTTTACCACGATTGGGTACAGCGCGCCGTTAGCGACGGCAATCAAACAGAATGGCGCAAGAATAGGCCAAATCGATGACAGCTCCCACTGTGAAGCAATGAAAATCATTAATGCCGCGACACTAAATAGGCCAATCAGTTGGCGCAGAACCTTTTCATCACCAAATTTTCGAACGCCTACTTTACCTAAGTAGCCACCAGCCATAAACGCGATGGTTTGTGGGATAAAGCTCAAACCAATATCTTTTGCTTCGTAGCCCAGTTGCGCCATGATTTCTGGCATCCCAGTTAGGTAAGCAAAGAATGCAGCTGAAGCCGTCGCAAACATAAACACGTTGCCAAGGTATTTTTTAGAACTCAGTAGCGCTTTGATGTCGGCAGACATACTGGTTTGTTTGATTTCTGCTTTCTCGTCTTTTTGTGCCATGGTCGCAAAGACCAAAAAGACACCAACCAGTGTTAGCGTAATAAAGATACTGTGCCAGCCGAAGTTATCTGCCAACACAACCCCTAATTGAGGTGCTAGTGCTGGTGATAGCGCGACGAGTGGCATGATTGTCGCAAAAATTTGTTGGCTACTGCTTGAGTAGCGCTTAATGACCATAGCCTGCCAGATCACGGCTGGTGCACACACACCGATAGCTTGGATAAAGCGCAGTGTGAGTAGTTGCCATACTTGATCACAGAAAGCCAAACCGAATGACGCGATAGTAAATAGCACCAACCCGGCTGCGAGTGTATTACGATGGCCAAATTTATCGGATGCCAATCCCCACATTAGCTGGCCAATCGCCATACCAACGAGGAATACCGTTAAAGAGAGCGCAATTTGCTCAGGGCCTGTTGCAAAGTCGATTTCCATCGCTTTGAATGCTGGCAGATACATATCGGTAGCAACGAAGCCAAGCATCGATAATGCTGCCAGATAAATGAGCTGTAGTTTTGAGATTTTCATGATTCAACCAGTCAAATTATTTAATCATTTTTTAATCAACATCAGTTGGCGCCAACCCTGATTTATTTACCTTATTATTCTATTTTTCGATTTTGAGAAAATAAAACGCTAAAATTGTTGGTTATCAATCAAATTTTTTGAAAGGTTAAATCATGTTCTCTAAAGCGTCTTTGGAAATGCTGGATACGGTTGCCCGTTTAGGCAGTTTCACCGCTGCGGCTGAGGTATTGCATAAAGTCCCCTCAGCCATCAGCTATGGAGTAAGGCAGGTCGAGCAAGATTTAGATGTGGTGCTGTTTCGACGTTTACCAAGGAAAGTCGAGCTAACTCCAGCGGGTGAACTTTTTATGGCCGAGGCGCGCTCTTTGCTGCGTCAAATGGAAGAGGTGAAAGCACAAACGCGGCGAGCGGCTCAAGGATGGAAAAGCACGTTAAAGCTGACCTTAGATAACGTGGTGAAGTTAGAAAAACTCAAACCTTTGGTGGAAGATTTCTATCGCGAGTTTGAATTTGCTGAATTGCAGATCAATATGGAGGTCTTCAATGGTTCTTGGGAAGCCATAGCACAAGGTCGAGCCGACATTGTCGTTGGCGCGACATCTGCGGTTCCCGTTGGGGGAGATTTTGAAGTCAAAGATATGGGCGTATTAGATTGGGCATTTGTAATGTCACCCGCTCATCCTTGCGTTCGACAACAAGTGCTTACTGAAGCGTTTGTGAGTCAATTTCCGGCGATCTGTCTTGATGATACTTCGAACGTGCTGCCAAAACGCCATACTGGCCATTATCCGCAACAGCGCCGATTATTATTGCCCAATTGGTATAGTGCGATTGAATGTTTAAAAAATGGGGTGGGCGTGGGTTACATGCCACGTCATATTGCAACACCCTTAATCAATGATGGTGTGCTGGTGGAGAAGGTCATGCCGGATGATAAACCGCTCAGTCACTGCTGCTTAGTATGGCGCAAAGATGATAATCATAAATTGATCCAGTGGATGGTGGACTATCTTGGGTCGCCTAATCAGCTACATAAAGATTGGTTACAGTCATAAAAAACACCTCGCATTAGCGAGGTGTTTTCATTGATATGTTTAAAATGTGGCGTTTTATGACAAGAAAAACTTATACGATGGGTTGTCTGTCTCGTCTTTGCATTGATAGCCAAGTTCACGTAAATGTGCAGAAAACTGAGCTAAATCGCTTTCATCTAACTCGAAACCACATAAAACACGTCCGTAGTCAGCGCCGTGGTTACGGTAGTTGAACAAACTGATATTCCAGTGTGTGCCGAGTGTGCTTAAGAACTTAAGTAGCGCCCCAGGGTACTCTGGGAATTCAAAGCTGTAGAGGCGCTCTTTAAGCGGCTTAGACGGCTTACCACCAATCATGTAGCGCACGTGCAGTTTCGCCATTTCATCATCAGACAGGTCAACCACTGGGTAGCCACCATCACGTAAGTCGTGAATGATATGTTCTAGCTCTTCCTGACCGCCTTGCAAACGCACACCGACAAAGATATTTGCCAATGCGTCATCGTTGTAGCGGTAGTTAAACTCTGTCACGGCACGGCCGCCAATGAGATTACAGAACTCAAAGAAAGCACCTTGACGCTCAGGGATGGTGACGGCAAGCAGACCTTCACGTTTTTCACCAAGCTCGCAGCGTTCAGAAACATAACGCAGACCGTGGAAGTTGGTGTTTGCGCCAGACAATACCGTACCTAGGTTTTTGTCTTTCAGCTTGTTCTGTTCAGCAAACTTCTTCAAACCCGCCAGAGCAAGCGCGCCAGAAGGCTCTGCAATCGCACGGGTGTCTTCAAAGATGTCTTTTACTGCTGCGCAGATTTCATCGCTAGAGACTGCAATATGGCCATCAATGTACTTTTGGCATAGACGAAACGTCTCTTCACCAATGCGTTTTACTGCAACGCCATCGGCAAACATGCTGACCTGGTCTAATACTACTGGTTCACCTGCATCCAATGCCGCTTTGAGGCATGAAGAATCTTCTGGCTCGACCGCAATCACTTTGATTTCTGGCATGAGCTGCTTCACGAGTACCGCAACACCGGCAGCCAAACCGCCACCACCGACAGGGACGAAGATGTAATCAAGGTGACCATTTTGCTGCAGCATTTCCATGCCGATGGTGCCTTGACCTGCAATCACCAGTGGGTGATCGAAAGGAGGGACAAATGTGTACCCATGCAGATCAGAAAGGCGTTCCGCTTCCGCTTTTGCCTCATCAAAGTTGCTGCCGTGCAGCACTACATTGCCACCGAAGCCACGTACCGCATCGACTTTGATGTCTGGTGTGGTTTTAGGCATCACGATGGTGGTTTTGATGCCTAGCTTAGTACCAGAGAGCGCCATGCCTTGAGCGTGGTTACCTGCCGATGCTGCAATGACACCAGCGGCTTTTTGTGCTTCAGATAAACTCGCCACCATGTTGTATGCACCGCGCAATTTGAACGAGTGTACGGGTTGGCGATCTTCACGCTTGATCTGCACGTTATTCCCGATACGTGCAGATAAACGAGGCATTTCTTGCAGTGGCGTCACTGTTGCTACTTCATAAACAGGTGCGCGAAGGATTTGGCGCAGATAATCTGCGCCAGTTTGGTTCACTTGTTTTTCGGGTTGAGCTTCCATCATTGCTAGCCCTCTAGCTTCGACTTGTCTCGTACTGCACCCTTGTCAGCACTGGTTGCCATACTCGCGTACGCTTTGAGTGCAAATGAAACTTCACGTTGGCGGTCAACTGGTTTCCAGCCTAGTTCGTCTTGTTTTGCACGGCGCTCAGCAAGTTCTTGTTCAGACACTTGGAGTGAAATTGAACGGTTTGGAATATCAATTGCAATCATATCGCCTTCTTTTACCAGGCCAATTGCACCGCCGTTTGCTGCTTCAGGAGAGGCGTGACCGATTGACAGACCTGATGTGCCGCCAGAGAAACGGCCGTCAGTCAGAAGTGCACACTCTTTGCCAAGGCCCATCGATTTTAGATAAGTGGTTGGGTAAAGCATTTCTTGCATGCCCGGACCACCTTTAGGGCCTTCGTAACGGATAACAACCACGTCGCCTGCTTTTACTTTGCCGCCTAAGATGCCTTCTACGGCGTCTTCTTGGCTTTCGAAAACTACGGCTGGGCCAGTGAATTTATGAATGCTCTCATCCACACCAGCAGTCTTAACGATACAACCATCTAATGCGATGTTGCCTGATAGAACGGCTAGGCCACCTTCTTGGCTAAAGGCATGATCGATAGTACGAATACAGCCTTCCGCACGGTCGTCATCAAGGCGATCCCAGCGGCAATCTTGTGAGAACGCTTGAGTAGTACGAATTCCCGCGGGACCTGCGCGGTAGAACTTAAGTACTTCTTCGTCTTCAGTTTGGATGATGTCGTATTTCGCCAGCTGCTCTTTCATCGAAAGGCCAAGCACGGTGCGCGCATCATTGTGTAGAAGACCTGCACGATCTAACTCACCAAGAATTGCCATGACGCCACCAGCGCGGTGTACGTCTTCCATGTGATATTTCTGGGTAGATGGTGCCACTTTACATAGGTGTGGTACTTGGCGTGATAGGCGATCGATATCTTCCATATCGAAATCCACTTCACCTTCTTGCGCTGCAGCCAACAGGTGCAAAATGGTGTTGGTTGAGCCACCCATTGCAATATCCAGTGCCATCGCATTTTCGAACGCATCAAACGTAGCGATGTTGCGTGGCAGTGCTGATTCGTCATCTTGCTCGTAGTAACGACGAGTCAGTTCAACGATGCGACGACCTGCATTAAGGAACAGCTGTTCACGGTCTGCGTGCGTTGCCAGCATAGAACCGTTACCTGGTTGAGAAAGACCCAGTGCTTCCGTTAGACAGTTCATTGAGTTTGCAGTGAACATGCCTGAACACGATCCACACGTTGGACATGCGCTGCGTTCGATCTGCTCGCTTTGCTCATCAGACACTTTTGGATCCGCGCCTTGGATCATCGCATCTACAAGGTCTAGTTTGATGATCTGATCAGAAAGCTTGGTTTTACCCGCTTCCATTGGACCACCAGAAACAAAGATAACAGGGATGTTAAGACGCATAGATGCCATCAACATTCCTGGAGTGATTTTGTCACAGTTAGAGATACATACCATGGCATCGGCACAGTGCGCGTTGACCATGTATTCTACTGAGTCTGCGATCAGTTCGCGTGAAGGCAGTGAGTACAGCATGCCGCCGTGACCCATTGCGATACCATCATCAACCGCGATGGTGTTGAATTCTTTCGCAATACCGCCAGCTTTTTCGATTTCACGTGCTACAAGCTGACCCATGTCTTTCAGGTGTACGTGACCCGGAACAAATTGAGTAAACGAGTTTACAACGGCGATGATTGGTTTACCGAAGTCTTCTTCTTTCACACCCGTTGCACGCCACAGTGCTCGTGCACCCGCCATGTTACGACCATGTGTGGTGGTTGCTGATCTATATTTTGGCATTTCCTAATCCTTCTTACTTCTGTTCTGGGTACACATAGTCTAACCAGCCCCACTTATCTTCCGTGGTGCCGTCAAATAGGCCAAAGTAGGCTGCTTGTAGTTCTTTAGTGATAGGGCCGCGCTTACCAGTGCCCACTTCAATCTTGTCGATGGTTGCCACTGGTACAATCTCAGCCGCAGTACCTGTCATGAAGACTTCATCGGCAAGGTAAAGGGCTTCACGAGCAATGTTCGCTTCACGTACTTCGTAGCCTTTATCGCGTGCAATTGTCATGATCGAGTCACGAGTGATGCCCGGTAGAATCGCGCTAGTTGCTGGTGGTGTGGCGATTACGCCATCTTTGATAACGAAGATGTTTTCACCAGCCCCTTCCGATAGGTAACCATCTACGCTTAGCGCAATACCTTCGTCGTAACCGTGACGACGCGCTTCACCACCAACCAGTAGTGAAGATAGGTAGTTACCGCCTGCTTTAGCCGCAGTTGGGATGGTGTTTGGCGCAGCGCGATTCCAGCTTGAAATCATCGCATCGACACCTTTTTCTAGCGCTTCTTCGCCTAAGTAAGAGCCCCAAGGAAATGCTGCAATGATTAGATCCATCTCAGTGCCAACTGGTGGACATACGCCTAAGCCAACATTACCGACAAAACCCAATGGACGAATGTAAGCGCTGTCGAGTTTGTTTTGGCGCAGTGTTTCGCGGGTCGCTTCCATGATTTCCTCTACAGAGAAAGGGATCGGAAAGCGGTAAATCTTGGCAGAATCTTTTAGACGTTGTGCATGCTCACGGTGACGGAAGACAATTGGGCCTTTTGGTGTGTTGTAACAGCGCACGCCTTCAAACACGGATGTACCATAGTGCATTGCGTGAGTCAGAACGTGAACGTTCGCCTCTGCCCATGGAACCATCTCACCATTAAACCAAATGAAATCTGCAGTTTTCGTTGCCATTTGTTGCCTTCCTTATGCACTTACGTGTTGTTGTAAGTTGTGATTTGGCAGTTCATCGTTGCGGATTTTTAGCACCTCAACCTTACGAACGTCCCACAACTTCTCTATTTGATTGATCAAAAACGAGATTGGTCGATCGCTGTCGACGATGATCTCGACGCTGGCTACTTTGCTTTCGTGGTTTTGCGTAGCAGCGACTTGTTTGATCACGAAACCTCGGTGACGAATCACACGTAGAACGCGCTCCAACAGTACCGGTTTGTCATCGGCTTTGATGTCGAGTAAATATCTGTCCATGCGATTGTCTCCTATGTATTTTCCAACATATCACTGTTTGATGCGCCAGGTGGCACCAATGGCCACACGTTTTCTTCTTCATCAATCAAAACGTGAAGCATGTAAGAAGTTTCACTCGCTAGCATCTCTTTGAGAGCAGGTTCGACTTCTTCTTTCTTGGTGATGGTTTTGCCCGGGATATCGAACGCTTTTGCTAACATCACGAAATCTGGGTTGTCATCAAGAATGGTTTCACTGTGGCGACCGTCAAAGAACAATGACTGCCATTGGCGAACCATGCCAAGACGTTGGTTATTAAGAAGGACAATCTTCACTGGAATCTGACGACGCTTCAGCGTGCCCAATTCCTGAACGTTCATCATAAATGAACCGTCACCTGTAATAAGGATAGACTGATCATCAGGACGTGCGACTGCAGCACCCATCGCCGCTGGCAAGCCAAAGCCCATGGTGCCAAGGCCAGCAGAAGTGATAAAATTTTGTGGTTCGCGTGGCTGGATATGTTGCGCTGCCCACATCTGGTGCTGACCGACGTCGGTCGAGACAATTGAGCTATCTGGCATCATGTCAGACAGTTGTTTAAGCAATAGCGGTGCGTAGATTAACTCGCCCGGGTGGTCGTAACGCCACTTAAAGCCGCTGCGCAGACTTTCACTGTGATGAACCCACGGTGAAATATCTTGAGTCAGCTCTAGCTGAGGAAGAATGGTGTTGATGTCGCCACGTAATGGTGCGTTGGCGTGGCGCAGTTTATGAATCTCCGCAGCATCAATGTCGATGTGAATCACTTTCGCATTTGGTGCAAACGTGTCGAGCTTACCCGTCACACGGTCATCAAAACGCGCGCCAACCACGATCAATAGATCAGCTTCTTGAACCACTAGATTGGCGGCTTTGGTGCCGTGCATACCCAACATACCAAGATAGTGAGGATCATGGCGTTCAATGGTACCGAGGCCTTTTAATGTGCTAACTGCAGGCATTGGGTTTAAGCGAAGAAATTCGCGTACTGCATCGGTTGCTTTCGCAAGTTGCACGCCACCACCAACATACAACACTGGGCGAGTTGATGCTGCCAGCACATCTTGCGCACGTTTGATATCTTCAGCGCTGACATCTTCGATTGCTGGTGCTATGTATGGAGGAAGAAGGTCTGTGGGTGCTTGAGCGAGTTGAACGTCTTTGGCGATATCGACAATGACAGGACCCGGACGACCGGTTTTTGCGACCTCAAAGGCTTCGGCAAGTGTCGGAGCTAGATCTTCAATTTCAGTCACGAGATAGCTGTGCTTAGTACAGGCTAGGGACATTCCGATCACATCCATTTCTTGGAATGCATCGGTACCGATATGAGAGCTAGCAACCTGGCCTGTGATGGCAACTAGAGGTACGGAGTCAAGGAAAGCGTCGGCAAGGCCGGTAACAAGGTTAGTGGCTCCTGGGCCGGAAGTTGCCATGCACACAGCAACGTCTTGAGTGGAACGAGCCATCCCGATAGCAGCCATAGCGGCCCCTTGCTCGTGACGGCATAGGATGTGTTCCACCCCACCGTCATACAAAGCATCATAGATTGGCATGATGGCCCCGCCGGGGTAGCCAAAAACGGTTTCGATGCCTTGCTGTCTTAAAGCGGCTACGACAAGTTGTGCACCAGTCATCGTAAACCTCCTTTGCTACGTTGTGGCTCGTAGCGATTGCCATATTTATTGCACTTCATGTGCACTCCCATTCTTCCCGTTAAACTGTCCGAGGGTTAGACAGATGACAACTTGTAGTTGTAAAAAAACCCCCGGACTTTTCAGTGCGGGGGTTTTCTGTAATTTGTGGTTACCTTTCGCCCACAATACCCCGCGCGGTGCCAATAATGACCACGATAATCAGGGCTAGCAGTGCGTTGATATGAGCGAAAAGGTTCATCTGTCTGTCGTTCTTTTTTCGTTAAAAAATGTTGTGTAATGTTCTACGAAATTGTTTGCGTCATTAGTGGTATCACACAATTCCGCTGCATGACAAGCAAAAAGTCATTCTTTTTTCACATTAACTCTCAATTGGGACGCGGTATATAACATAACCAACTAGATAAAACATTTGTTTACAGAGTGTTCAAAAAAATTGAGGAACGTATGGGGCTGGCAATCATTCATAGTCGAGCAAGCGTCGGGGTGCAAGCGCCATCGGTTAGTGTAGAAGTTCATATCAGCAACGGCATGCCAGGGTTTACTATTGTTGGCAACATTTACCTTATTAATAAAGTAATGAATTTAAGGTCTCTTCGGGTTCAATAATGAGTGACTATATAGAAGTGGCAACAATGGAAATAGTGGCAACTATGGCAAGACGGCGTAGTTACAAGACTGGGATACAGAGGATTACTACCTTAGTTATTGCATAAAGGAATGGATTTGGCTTTATTGATGGATCTATATGATATGGTTGGCTTTTATTCTCTGATATGATGCTGGTTTATTATTAGATATGGAATTCATAAATGACAGAAACAACGAATGATGACAAAGCACAAAACAGCGGGTCGGATAAGGATGGCTCTCCAAATAAAAAGTTCCTATGTAGGTGGTTAAGTAACTTTTGGGGCTCGCTTGTTGATACAGTATTTAGCTCCGTCTTTCTAATTTTGGGCTCATTGGTGGTGCTGGCATGTTTGGATAATGCTCTTAACCTAAACCAAAATATAACGAAAATCTTCAATGAAGCGATTGGTGAGTTAACACTTCTAATAGTGCCATTTCTATTGGGCATTGCGTCAGCAGCTTATCTGGTCAGTTCTAGTTGTAATAAATTGAGCTGGGCTAAGGTGAGACTATTCAATTTAATGTCTGGGTTACAAAGCCTAATAACCAGTATCGTAGGGTTAATGGTAGCTAAAATGCTATATTTTACTCATAAGTTACCTCATTCATCGGTTCTGCTTATTGGCATTGTTTCGATAGTGTTAGTGGCTTTGTTTAGCACCATCGAAGAAGAGTTTAAGGCTGATGAAAAAATAGTTATTGGCGGATTCGCATTTTTTACCTTGGTCATTTTTGGAGTTCTTACCCGAACAGCAGTATAGATACGTTAGCATCATGCTCCCACTAACCGTCTTTTGTGGCTTTTAATCGGGAGTGTGTGCTCTATCTACTAACCAGAAAATGTAGGTGTTACTCCCTATTTTTAGCCTTAGTTACGGTAGAAAAAGTAGGTAAACATTTGAAATGCAGTGTCGGGGTATGTGGGGGATGTACACACACTAGTTTCCCAAAAGGGGGAAGCCCGCATACTGAAAACGCTGTTATTAGCCTGTAAAAACAGAATAGATTTATCAATGATCACTCAAGTAGTTTGTTGATTGCTTGTCTTTATCTTGGTTATCAATCAATCGAAGCTGGTAGAAAAGGATTGGAAAAGAGTTAATCACTGAAAAGTAGATTAGATACATCAAGTTTCAAAAAGGACTAAGTTTTCTTTGAAGGAAAGCGTTTGAAAATGCTCGCGGTAGAAGTGAGTGTTTCTATTTAAACTTACAATCTAGAATCCCCCCTCTCCCCCCTTCAAAGCAATCTATCAGGCACGATTCTGCACCTAGAATTGTTCGTTTAGACCTTGCCCTAGTTGAACCTTTTTGTAATACACCGAAACAGTTCGTTTAGGGTTGGGTGTTGTATTTATGAACTTATTTCGTTTAAGATCTTAAATGTAATACGAACTAAACGTCATTGGTGAACTCATGTTAATTGGTTATGCGCGTACTTCTACAGTTGAACAAGAAGCAGGACTAGAGGCTCAAATCAGAGAGCTAGACAAACTTGGTGTTGATAAAGCTTTCTCTGAGCAAGTGAGCTCTGTCGCTGAGAGGGAAGTGTTACGAGAGTGCATTGATTACTGTCGTGAAGGAGATACTTTAGTTGTCACTAAGCTAGACCGTCTTGCTCGTAGCGTTGCTAATCTCTGTGACATTCAGAAGCAACTGGAAAGCAAGGGTGTAGAACTTCGTATTGCTGATATGGGGCTAGATACTGCAACACCACAAGGCAAGCTAATGTTGAATGTGTTTGGTGCAGTTGCTCAGTTTGAGCGTGAGGTTATGCTAGAACGTCAACGAGAAGGCATTGCTAAGGCGAAAAAAGAAGGTAAATACAAAGGTCGTAAACCTACCAGCGATGATGTGAAAGATCAGGTAAAACAGCTGCTAGAACAGGGCTCAAAGCCTTCTGAAATAATGTCTATCACTGGTATTGGTAAAACTACTTTCTACAAAGTTAAGCGTGAAATCCAGCCTTAGCCGATGAAAGTTAGTGGATTAAAAGTAGGTCGGCTCGTCGGCTATAAACACACAAAAAGTTGTTAAATTGTACTCTGGAGTTGTGGCACACAAACAAGTTTAGTGTCTTGCCAAATACAACCAGAACCCTATAAAGGCGTCCTAGTGGGCGCTTTTTTTGTGCCTGAAATTCAGAAAAGGTAAGGAAAAAGTGTCACAGATTAGCTAGTTACTTCGTTTACAAGAAGTAGGAAAAGGTAAGAAAAAGCTGTCACAAATCAGCTGCTTACTTTGTATATAGAGATAAGGGATAAGAGAAATATTGATTAGAAACAATCATTTCTTCTTTCTCTGTCTCTTAAATCTTTAACTCTGAAAATAGGAGGTTCAGTTGGATGATTAGAGCATCAAGAGCAACCCGATATACACGGCAAAAGAAAGCAGAGTGTGATCGTGAGTTGTTGAAAAACAAAGAAGTTGGAATTAACCAGCGAGTAACGATAGACGAATTTGGTGACAAAGTGCCAGTTCATAAACACGGAGGTAAAACACAATGAGAGTTCATGTATGGGATGAGTTCAAACAGGATGTGATTGATACCGCTGAGTCGCAAGGCGTTAGCACAACAATTTTCATCAATCGTTTAATTAAGAAGGAACTAAAACAGAATGCCAAGGGAGGCACAAACTATGAGACTACTAAGCGCAATAAGCGAAGCAACACACCAAATAGCCATTAATCAATCGCTACTTAGGAATACTATTTTGAAGTTAGATGATGCCCCTGAGAAGGCTCTAATCAAAGCGCTTCAGAGTAAGTATGTCTATTCTCGTGAACATCGTGGTTTTCTGGATGTAGAGGACAATTACAAACCTTATCAGCGTTCAGATTTAAACCACTGGGTAGAAAGTACAGGTTGGTCTGTTGTTGTTGGTAAAGAGTGTCGTCCAGTCGATGCAGTCTTAAAAACAATGATAGAAAAAGCTAATACAGAAGATGGCTTTTTGTCTGTACATGATCTTTGTTTTGAACCAGAGAGAGGGTTGATACATAACAAGAACGCTTACAACTATCTGAACTACTGGCAACCTGTGGCTTTTGCACCAATCGAGCCATTGCCAGAAGAAATGACAATGTGGGATGAATACTTGTTGTTTCTAGCTGGTGGCAGTGAGAGTAAACGGGAGCTTATTGAGAGGTGGGTAGCTAATGCTGTTCTATTTCCAAGGCAGCGTAGTTTGTTTGCAATGTTGCTGTATGGCGAGAGCAAAGGCACTGGTAAAGGGACGCTTCAACTGGCTATGGATAAGCTTTTGGGCATCTACACATTGAAACCAGAAGACCCAGTTAACTTCGTAACTGGACGGTTCAAAAGTGGCTTAGAAGGTAAGACATTGTGTGTTTTTGATGAGGTCTACTATGACGGTTTTGGGTTTGCCAATCACCTAAAACAGATGATAACAGAACCAAATTTCTGGGTTGAAGCTAAGGGTAAAGATGCCAAGAAGATTGATAATCATGTTTCTATTCTTGCCACCAGCAACAGGTCACAGCCAATTTGGGTTGAGGCAGGGGATAGGCGATGGATGTGTATCAATGTTGAATGGAACAACCCTAGGCAGAATGGCGACCATCCAGATAACAGTGAGCAAGGTCATTTAGTTCAGAGGGTTAGGGATTGGATTGAAACTGACAGCAAGGTTGAAAGCAAATTGCTGTGGTTATTACAGAAAGTAGATTTGAGTGGCTGGGATCGATTCACAGCACCAGATACGCCTGAGAAGTTATTACTTCAAAAAGGCAGCGTTAGTAACAATGAGGACTGGTTCAAGACAGGCTTCGATGTTGGTGAATGCCTTGTGGTTAAGCGTTCGATTGTCTGGGAAGGTAAAAGAATCGGCAAGGCTGAACAGATGCGAATAATGGTGGGTCACGGTTACACCGAAGTTCAGAAAGAATGGAAGTTACCTCAAGGTCGAGGCTCTGATTGGATGATTACACCAAGGGGATATGAGGTCGGTATCCGTCCTGAAATGAGTGCGCCAGATGTGGCGAATCTTATCCGAGAGCATGGGGGTGAAGATTATGACCGACCGTTCTAATGCTTTAGATGAAGGAATCAGTGGGTTGGAAACTGGTCGGCTGCTCGGCTCGTCGGCTGAGACGGTGCTCACTCCTCAAGATGGCATCGATGCAGTTGCCGCTTTTATCAACGCTCATGGTACAGAAGTCCATGAGTGCGAGTACACAGGTTGTAATCACTGGAATGGTGAAAACCGTCCAATGTGGAGTCATGAAGGGGTGCGTATGCCCCTTTATCGCTGGGTATGTTTGGCTGTCAACAAAGAGACAATTCAAATAGGTGAGCAGCGTGTAGCTAGGCACAAATGCGACAATGGAAGATGTTTTGCTGCTGCACATCTACATTGGGGAACAAGGGGTGAAAACAATTCGGATAGGGCTTTGAAATAGCTCTATCTATTCTAAATATACAAACGCAGGAAGCGTTTAAGAAATTACAGGGAGTAATGAATGTTAACTAATAAACAAGCGGTAGCGGCTATTGAACAGCTACGATTAGTGCTTGATTTACATGAGAACGTAGATGTTTTGGCTGAGCTAGATATTGCTCTAAGTGCTGAGTGGGTTCAGTTAGAAGATCACCCAAATTATGAGCAGAACCAAAGGACTAAAGCTGTACGTAACATCATGACGAGACGAGTATTAAAGTCTGACAACAAGGGTTATGTGAAGTGTAAGAGTCGTCTAGGCAAATGGAACAACATTAAGGCTAAACCGTAAAGATGAAAGGAAGCACCACAATGGCTAGTTGTAGTGCTTAATCTTATAGGGCTTGAACTAAAAGGGGGTGAGTGTTACTGCAACGTATCTTCGTTAGCAGGCTTCTGGTCGAACTCCAACTTTTGAGCGGGTTGTTGATTCGAAAGAGGCATATACTCGACAAAGTACCAGTGGAAAAAGTCTGCGCTACGCGGGAGACCCGGTACTTTGAAACATTTGGCTTCAAGCCCGTATTTCTGTAATTGCTTGTTCAGGCGTACGCGATATTGAGCGATGTTAGTTACACCAGTCAATTCGGACAACTTGTCAGATTGGATACCTGCCTGATTGTGGATGGCAGAGATCATAGTCTTGAAAGCAGGGTTTGAGACCTTGGTTTGAAGAATTGCTTCTTCTTGGTCGGTCAAAAACTTAGGTGTGTACCCATAGTGAGCAGGCAATAGGATTGTTTGTGACTTTAGGGTAGTCACAGAACCACTGTTTAAATAAGGCATAATAGCCCTCCCAAATTTGTTTCTAGACTTTTTGTCTAGGTAGAAGTGAATGTCAGGCGAGAGCCACTCACCTGTTAAGAGCAAAGCGTTTTGTTCTTCATATCATTTAGTAGCCCCATGTATTTAGCCCAAATACACGTCAAAAAATATGAATAGCAGTGCTCATACTTAATAGCTTGCCATAAGTATGGGTTCTTTGTCAAGTTTTTTTTGGACGCAAAAAGCCCGCCGAACTTGGGAACGGCAGGCTTAGCTTATTTTAAGTCGAAATGCTTCTACTCATCCGACTGGTTATCCATTGTTACTCGAAGGGCTAATTCGTGTAACTAACCTTAAAACATCAAGGGGCTAGCTTGATGCTTAGTACACTTGAAATAGTAGACTATCCCGAGTGTCGTATTAGAATTAATTGTTCTGAGGAACGCAGAGAATATGCTGGTGTAGCATTATTACTACAGCGCTCGGAAACTAAAATAATTTGAGTTGTTCTTTAGGTCAACTAGTTTACGAGGCGCGTATGATACGGATTTGATTTGGCATTGCAATACCAAAAATTAAATAATTAAATAACGTGTACAGCGCAATTAGACGTTACAAATGCACTAACCTAAATCCAACTATTAAAAATTAAACTATAGCCCTTAAAATCGCATACAGCGCGTTTTAGGAGATGTCAAAAAAACTTTACCAACTTGATTGGAATGTGATTTGTATCACACTTTTGATTTCCAGTATAAGTTTTCGTGGATAAGTTTCAAGCTCTTTCTATCTATTGCATATGTTAATTGGTTGCATTCAACTGTTATCTCAGAGGCTGATTTCAAATTATGGATTCTCAGAAAGTTGAATACATCCTTAAGGCTCCTATTCAAAGTTACTCGGTATTCGCGGATTAGTTCTGGGTCGGTACAATTAGGTTTCTTGTCGTTAACTTCCATTTGAAGTGCGTTAGCTACAAGCTGCTGTGCCTGCTTAAATCCGATTCTTGGAGTTAAAGTAACTTCTGCTTGTTGCGCTTTGGTTTCTTCTAGTTCTTCTTTTAATTGCATGATCTTCCTGTCTCGGTTTTCCATATGCTGAATGGCAATGTGACTGGTAAGGTTTTTCGCAATCTTCATTAACTGGTTTAGGGCTTGTTCTTCTTCTTTGATTTTTTCCTCAATAGATGAAATTGAATCTCCCTGTTTACTAGTTTCCGTGGTCATATTGATGTGGTGTTGGAAGTTTTTAGGTAATAGATACTGCTCAATGATGAACTTGTGCATGAACTCAATGCGGATAGGTCTATTTGTGCAGTTCTTCTTCTTGAACTCACGACAAGTTAAGTATTTGAGGGTAGGACTTTTGTTGTCGTAGTACATCGTAGCCCCACACACACCACACTTTGCAACTTGATTGAATACGTTGGGAAAGGTTGTCTTTCTTCCTGCTGACTTTGGTTTCGAACGTTCAGCTTTACGGCTCTGAGAAAGATAGAATGTACTCTCATCAATTATTGATGGGTAGTAATCACTGATGGGCGTATTAGTAGAAGTTCTGCCAATGTTCGGTGTGTATTCTCCAATGACAGCTTTAGAGTTAAGAATACGGCAGATTGAAGTGTTAGACCAAGAGCCACCTTTTGGTGAGGGGATCTTTTCTTCGTTGAGTTTTCTTGCAATACCGATAATCCCGTGACCATTAATCGACATTTGGAAGATTCGACGGACTGTTTCAGCATTTTTCTCAATGACTGTGTATGTGCGCTTGTCCTTATTGAGCTTTAACCAGAAAGGAGCAAGGCTAGTCCTATTGGTGGTAGTTGGGTTTGCTCGTTTGTTTGCCCAAGCAGCTTTGATACGTTCTGATTTAGTCTTAGATTCGTTGTGAGCACGCTCCATTACAGCGAGGGATATGATTAGGTCTGTAGTTTCTGATTCGCTGCTGTAAGTACGGTTGTCGATGAGAGTTACTACTGTGATTCCGTATTCGATGATGTTTAGTAGTTGGCGTAGTGCTGTTTGTACTTTTGCGCGACTAAGGCGGTCTAATGACTCCACCAGCAAGAACGAACCACTAGGGATGACACCTTGTTCCAAGGCTTTAAGGAATTGCCCTAATCCATTGTCTTCGTTGGTGTTTGCTGAGTTGAATGCAGATACGCCAAGGTCAGTAAAAGATTGTTCTGAGAGCGTTAAAGAGTGCTTCTGACAATACTCTTGGGCTAACTTGGTTTGTCTTCTGAGGCTGTCGCCTTGTGCTTGGATTGCACTGGAAAAACGGATGTAGGAGTATGCGGTTGGAGAGCGTAGCGATACGAGAGGTCGTATGGTGTTCATGATAGCAGTACCTTTTAGTTAACTTGGACTGCTTCCGGCATTATAGAAATAGAGTTGAGTAGGTCAATTACTATTTGTTGTGAAGCAGAAAGGTAAATGCTACCGACTATTACCTTAGTAGGCTTGCCAGAGACAACGGTAAAAGAGTCCAAAGATCGCGTACGCAGTGCGATCATTAATTCTAACTTTCAATTTCCTGCTAAGCGGATCACCGTGAACTTGGCTCCGGCAGATCTACCCAAGGAGGGAGGACGTTTTGATCTTCCTATTGCATTGGGAATTTTGGCCGCTTCGGAGCAAATCGCGACAGATAAGCTCAAAAACTACGAATTTGTGGGTGAGTTAGCACTATCTGGTGGTCTGAGACCTGTAAAAGGTGTGCTGCCTGCTGCGCTGGAAGCCAGTAAGATTCAACGTCATTTGGTCGTCCCACATGTGAATGGCGATCAGGCGGCGCTGGTGGGGAAGGAACAACATAAATCGGCCCAATCATTACTGGAAGTATGTGCCGAGCTTTGTGGTCAACATCGACTGAATCTTTTTCAAACGCCTAAGCGAAAAACGATCGAAAAACATGGTCGAGACTTACAAGATATTATTGGCCAACAACAAGGTAAGCGAGCACTGGAGATTGCTGCCGCTGGAAACCACAACTTACTTTTCCTTGGCCCGCCAGGTACTGGAAAAACGATGTTGGCTTCGCGTTTGTGTGACTTATTACCGGAAATGAGTGACGAAGAAGCAATGGAAACCGCTTCGGTGGCATCGTTGACTCAGAGTGAAATTAATGAGCATAACTGGAAGTCGCGTCCGTTTCGTTCTCCGCATCATTCAAGTTCAATGGCGGCATTAGTCGGCGGTGGTTCGGTACCCAGACCAGGGGAGATCTCTTTAGCCCACAACGGGTTATTGTTTCTCGATGAAATGCCCGAATTTGATCGTAAAGTTCTGGACTCGTTACGCGAACCGCTCGAATCTGGCGAGATCATTATCTCTCGAGCGCAAGGTAAAACACGCTTTCCGGCTCGTTTCCAATTAGTTGGAGCATTGAACCCAAGCCCGACAGGATATTACGAAGGCAATCAAGCGCGCACCAATCCACAAGCTATTTTGCGCTACCTTGGTCGATTATCTGGACCACTGTTAGATCGCTTTGATATGTCTTTAGAAATCCCAGCTTTGCCCAAAGGGACATTAGCAGAAGGAGGTGATCGCGGTGAGCCGACTGCTATCGTAAAAGCGCGTGTGAGCCATGCGCGTAACAATATGCTAAACCGCAGTGGTAAGGTCAATGCACTGCTAGGTAGTCGAGAAATTGAGGCGTTTTGTCCCTTGCATAAGAGTGATGCTGAGTTTCTTGAGACCGCTTTGCATCGTTTAGGACTCTCGATTCGTGCGTATCATCGTATTATCAAAGTGGCGCGAACAATCGCCGATCTGGATGGGGCGGAGCAAATTGAACGAACGCACTTGGCTGAAGCACTTGGGTATCGAGCGATGGACCGTTTGCTGAAACAGCTTACGGCGCAAGCGGTATAGAGACATGCAAAATGTCATCGCAACAAGTGTTGTGAGCGCCTTGTTGCGATGAAGGACGTTAGAAGGTGTAGTTGAGACCAAGCGACAATAGGTACTCTTTCTCCTCATAAAACGTGATATTCGAGTCAGTTTGGCTATAGCCGGCTAAAGAAATGAACGACCAGTCTTGCCAGTCAAATACGTTTTGATATTCGTAGGCCGCAAATAGGCTAATGGTGTCGTCATTTCGTGTTTTAGCAAAAGTTTGGCTAGCGGCTTGATAGTCTCTCCATGCATAACCCGCGGTAAGGGCCAATCGATGGCGGTTGATAAATTTAAACCAGCTAATGTCCAATCCGTACGAATCAAATGACTCCGCTTTACCGTCGGCATCTTGATTGATGTAGGTGAAAGCGGGTTGCAACATAGACGTTTGGTTGAGTGGAATGCGATAGTCGCCTTTGACATAGTAAAGGTTAGCATCGCGAGCAAGTGAGTGGTCTGTCACTTCCTCCTGCTCGATGTCTTTATCAGCATAAGCAAGATCAAGGTTGAAGTTCTTATCAATTAACCCTTTGATCTGAAAGCGATACGCATTGCCGTCAACATCCGTCTCTTTACGTGCGGTTCCTACTTGATAAGGGTTGCGCCAAGTTTCGCCTTTGAGTACCGTCGGCAGATAGGAAACATCGAGCACGGTGCCAGATTGTAGCTCGTGTTGATAGCCCAACTGAAAAGCGAGTGTACCTACGGCGACATCTGAGCGTGTGGTACCGGCGTAAACTTGGTGGTTGAGTCGGCTACCAAAGGTGTATGTCACACTCCCTAGCGGTGCAGCGATAACGGAACTGTCACTATCGGCACGCTTATCGAGAGAATCGATGGTGTTACTATTTTCTGTATTGAAATTGGATTCTGATGATATGAATCCGGCATTCAGCGAAATTTCACCGCCAAAACCCGCGGTTTCAGCGAGTTGAGCCTGAGCAGAACTGACGACAAAGGCCAAAGGCAAGAGAAGTAGCCTTGGTTTCATTCGTTATCTCCTTGTTGTCGAATGAATGGTGCACATATTGGTTGCGGTAACAAATCTGACCATTTCCACGCATGTTCCAATGTGGCAAAGGCGCAGTATAATTACACGCTGTTTTATTCTTCACACATTATCACTGTTGTTTGACTATCATGTTGGCATATTTGTTATTTTTTTTTAACGCTTCTTTTGTGATTCTCAATTCTGCGGTTTGTTCACTCGCAATTTGTGTTATCGCTGTATTTAAAATATTGCTTCCTGGCGTAAAGCTAAAAGCACTAGCGACCGTTTGTGCCAATAAGGTGATGTGGTTATGGGCTACCGTTAATGCGTGCATTCTGGCGGTATCTAACCGTGTTGAGTGGGATGTTCAGGGCGGTGAAGCGCTTAAAAAAGACGGGTGGTATCTGCTGATCAGTAACCATCTCAGTTGGACAGATATTGTTGTGCTTTGCTGCGTGTTTAAAGACCGTATTCCCATGCCGAAGTTTTTCCTCAAGCAACAACTGCTGTATGTGCCTTTCATCGGGATGGCGTGTTGGGCGCTCGATATGCCATTTATGCGTCGCTATTCGCGAGAGTATCTGATCCGCAACCCTCATAAGCGAGGTAAAGATTTAGAGACGACACGTCGCTCGTGCGCTAAATTCAAACACACTCCAACCACAGTGGTTAACTATGTCGAAGGAACCCGATTTACCGAAGAAAAGCAGCGTAAGAGTAAAGCAAACTATCAATATTTGCTGCAACCAAAGTCGGGCGGGATTGCGTACACGTTAGCGGCGATGGGGGAGCAGTTCGAGAGCATTATCGACGTTACGTTGGCGTACCCAGAAAATACGCATAAACCGTTCAAGGATTTATTGATGGGCCGCATGAGCAAGGTGGTTGTGCGTGTAAATGTGTTACCCGTTGATGAAAGAGTGCTTGGTGATTACTTCAACGATAAGCCCTATAAGCGACAATTTCAGCAATGGTTGGGGGATGTGTGGCAAGAAAAAGATCGGTTGCTACAAGAGATTTACAAATAAACAAAAGGGGAGCGACGTGTTCCCCTTTTGATTGATATCGATGTGCTTATTTTAGTGTCAGCAAGTAGTTCACCAGAGAGAAGTACTCATCCATCGTTTTGATGCTTTGTGCTTGAACTAGGTATTTGTTGTTAACGATAACCGCAGGAACGCCGGTTAGACCGCTGTTTTCAAATTGCTTGTCCATACGGCGAACCATTGAATCAACCGCGAAGCCTTTGAATGCAGAATCGAATTTTTTCGCATCTACACCTTCATCAAGGAAGATTTGACGAAGTTCTTCATCATTACGTGGTGCTTTCTTTAGATTGTGGATGCGGTTAAACATCACTGGCACCATTTTGTCTTCCACTTTTAGTGCAACCATGGTCGCGTAGGCTTTGCTCATTGATGGGCCCATGTTGCCACCCATGAAAGAAACGTGGTTTTTTAATAGCTTAGTACCTTCTGGCAACTGCTTTTTCAGTTGCTGGATAACTGGTTCAAAGCTATTACAGTGCGGGCAGTAGAAAGAGAAAAACTCCGTCACAAGAGGTTTTTTTGATGCCTCAAGATCCAATACTTTGTAATGTTCACCTTCTTTGAATTGCGCTGCATGTGCCGACAGGCTTAATATCAGCATAGAAAACAGTGCGAACAGTTTTTTCATCGAAATATCTCCATTTTTGAATTTTTGGCCTGACTTACCATTGAGGCATTAAAGACAGCGGTGCTTCTTCTAAAGCGGCGATCTGCTCTTTAAATGCAAGGACCTGACCTTCCCAGTATTTTGGCTCATTAAACCATGGAAAAGCGAGAGGAAATGCAGGGTCATGCCAACGTTTTGCTAGCCATGCCATATAGTGCACCATTCGTAGACCGCGAAGTGGCTCGATTAGTTTCAATTCTGCAGGATTAAAGTCGCAAAACTCTTGGTAAGCCTCTAAAACAATATCCAACTGCATCAGTTTGTCTTGGCGTTCACCGTTCAATAGCATCCATAAGTCTTGTACTGCAGGGCCGTCACGAGCGTCATCCAAATCAACAAACATAGGGCCATCTCGCCACAAAATATTGCCTGGGTGGCAATCGCCATGCAAACGAATGATATTGAAGCCTTCTTGCCAGTGGCTTTCAATTGATTTGATCAGCATATCCAAGTCATTGAAGAAGCTGTTCTCCAAGTGCATTGGAATCATATTGGCGTTTTGCAGAATCTCTCTTGGTTGATACAGGTATTCTTGTAAGCCAATAGTAGGACGATGTTGGAAGGCTTGGCGGCTGCCGACTTTATGGATTCGGCCAAGGAAACGCCCTACACCTTCGAGCTGATCTAAATTGTCAACCTCGTATTGGCGACCACCCACGCTATCAAACAGCGCAAAAGCATAGCCTTGATAGTGATGCAGGGTTTCACCGTTGATGCGCACAGGTGGTGCGACGGGGATCTCATTGCCAATCAGTTCTAAAGTAAAGTCGTGTTCCTCTTGGATCTGTTCATTGCTCCAACGTTCAGGACGGTAAAACTTGACGACATAACGACGACGCTCTTCGTCAGTGAATTGATAAACACGGTTTTCGTAGCTATTGAGGGGAAGAAAGCCTGATTCTGCGCGAACGCCGATGCTTTCTAACGCGTACCACATAAAGTCTGGGGTAAGGGCGTCAAAGTTAAACATACTTTGGGACATATAAACAAAAAGGCTCATTACTGAGCCTTTTTCCGTTAGTCACTGAAGTAGCGCTATAGTTTTTTAATAAAACGGCTTTCTACTTCAATAGTGAATTCGTTGCTCTTATCGGTGAGTATAAACTGAATTGTCGTAATCGCAGAGTTTAGCTTGTCAGGATCGGCACCAAGACTCATTGGCAGGTTCAATACCTCACCTGGCTGGACCTGAATTGTCTGCTTACCATACCAGCTTACATCGGATAGCCCTTCAACATCCAACGAGTACTCTTGCACTTGCTGAGTTTTGTTGATCACCTTGAGGGTGTAGGTGTTTTCTACTTCTCCCGAGCCATTAACGCGGAACAGTTGGTTACGGTCGCGAATAACACTCATGCCGGCTGGGTCTACCGCTGCAATTTGGGCAAAGAAAAGACCGACCATGACGAGTAGTACGGCACCATAGCCTAGCAGCTTCGGACGCATGACTTTGGTACTCTTACCCGATAAGCGATGCTCGGTGGTATAACTAATTAGGCCTTTCTCGTAGCCCATGCGATCCATGGTGTTATCACACGCATCAATACAGGCGCCACAGTTGATACATTCATACTGCAAGCCGTCACGAATATCGATACCTGTTGGGCACACCTGCACACACAAATCACAATCAATACAATCACCCAAACCAAGTTGCTTTGGATCGGCTTTACGCGGACGTGGGCCACGTTTTTCCCCACGTTTTGCATCGTAGCCAACGATGAAGGTGTCTTTATCAAACATGGCAGACTGGAAGCGCGCGTAAGGACACATGTGAATACACATGATGGAACGCATCCAACCAGCATTACCATAAGTACAAATGGCAAAGAACATTACCCAAAAGACGGGCCAGAAGTTGGCGTTAAAGGTGAAAAAGTCGATAACCAATTGCTTCATTGGTACGAAGTAGCCAACAAAAGTAAAACCAGTGGCGAGTGCAATGGCAAACCAAGCTATATGTTTGACGGTTTTACGCATCGCTAAATTCGCCGTCAGCTTATTGGAGTCTTGTTTACGGCGTTTATTGGCACTACCTTCGAGCTTCTCTTCAAACCAGATATACATGAAGGTCCAGACGGTTTGTGGGCAGAGATAGCCACACCAAACCCGACCTAAGAAGGTGGTAATAAAGAACAACCCAAACGCCGCGATCACAAACAGCAAGGCGAGTAGGGTAAGATCTTGTGGGTACAGGGTGGTACCGAAAAAGTTGAACTGCTGGTTGCCAATATCAAGTAAGATCGCTTGACGTTCACCGTAAGGAATCCACGGTATCAAAGCGAAGAGAAGTAGTAAGAACCAACCACCGTAACGACGTAGTTTCTGGTAAGTCCCTTTGCTTTCGCGTACATAGATGCGATTACTTGGGTTAAACCGATCCCCGTTTCCTTTATGGGTTTTGGGATTATAGGTTTTAGGAGTCACATCTTTGATATCGATCTTGTCCTGACTCATGCACTCATCCTTCTTAGGCTTTTATAATGTACGGCGTCATTTCTATTGATGTCGCTCGATGACATTGCTGCTCGTTCCGTCATAAAGATGACCGAACATAATTATTTTAGTAAATACTGATGAACGGCGATTATACAATCAATAACAATTCCGTTTCTTTAACGCAGTCAATGTTTAACAACAAAAATCAGTACAGTTAACCTGATAATTGGCTGAACAGTTATAACCAATTGTGGGACTAAAAACTTTGGTTATAAAAAAGCGACTCACAGAGAGAGTCGCTTAAAGAATACTGGCTGTTGAGCTGGTTATTTGATGATGCCACGAGCGCGTAGGATCGCCGTTTTAAAATCGTCCTCTTGGTCTTTTTTGAGTCCAGGGATCATTTCATCTTTGCTGCTATTACGCATTTTAAGGTGGTAGATCAGTACATCGTCGGTCAGATCTTCTAGCTTTCCTTTGTAGCCTGCTTCTTTTGCCAGCTTAACGATGAACTGCAAGAGGTTCAGCTCTTGATCTTTATGCCATTCAGGCTCTAGTAGCTCAAGCAGCTCTTCAATGCGATGACACTTCATTTCTTTCTCCACAGAATTTATAGGTGTAATTAGCAGTAAAGGTACCAAATTGCTTTGCGAAGACCAAATAGGAAAAACTATCTCTTTCACTGTAGTTTGTTCTAAGTCTTTGAAGCTTTATGAGTCGCGTGCAAAAAAAAAAGCGCAGCTAGCGCCGCGCTTTTGATTAAGCTGCTTTGATAACTTTGGCCGGAACACTCGACATCATTGCTATCTTCTCAACCAATGTCATTGCTGGCGCAACTTGCTTTGCCTTTGGTGCAGTAGTAAAGCCACTGCGGCGGCGCATTGCACTAGTATTAGTGTGTGCGAACCTGACTGTTGTTGGGCGCATTAATTTACCTAACTGTCAGGCATATCCATTGCCGATGTAATGGCCTGAATCATTATGAGCTAGGCTCCAACAAGATTGAAGAATCACTCTTCTGGCTCTCGCCAATCCAGTTAATGAGTCAGGAATACCGATATGCATGCATATCAAGTGTAAGATTAGCATCCTTGTAATAATTGGTCGATAGTTGAGCAATTGAATTGTTTAGATTTTGTCATTTTGTCGCGATGTTCGAGGCAATTTTTGTTTGATCCCACGATCAGCAGTAGTAGTATGAGATCTCGATGAAGGAGGTGCCTATGTCATTTTTGAAGAAGACACTTGCCAGTTTTGGGATTGGGAGCGCGAAGGTCGACTCAATCTTAAACCAAGACGTGCTATACCCAGGTCAAAGTGTGGATGTGTCGATCCATGTATATGGTGGTGCGACTGAACAAGCGATCGACAACATTGATTTAAAACTCTGTTGCCGCTACATCGCAGAAGCCCCTGATGACCGTGGTGCGCGAGAAGGACACAGCATGCGCCGAGTACCTCAAACTCATGTGCTTGCTAAGTGGAGTCTCCCTTACGCATTTACCATCCATTCCGGCGAAGAGCGTACCTTCGATGTTAAGCTCGATGTGCCTTGGAACACGCCTGTCACCATTGGTGATGCCAAAGTATGGTTAGAAACCGGCTTAGACGTTGCTGCTGCTTTGGATCCGACTGATAAAGACATCCTCACCGTTCGACCTGATCCACTGATGGATGCGGTACTATCTGCATTTGAAGCGCAAGGTTTACGAATTCGCCAGGTGGAATGCGAGGAAGTGAAAGGATTCGATCTACCATTTGTGCAAGAGTTTGAGCTGGTGCCAACCGACGGACCTTACCACGGCGTGTGGCGCGAATTAGAATTTGTTGCCCACCGCAGTGAGCAAGAGCTCAAGTTATGGTTTGAAGTTGACCGCACACGCAAGGGGCAAGGTGGCATGCTCGCGAGCTTACTGGGTAGTGGCAAACTCAAGCGAGAGCTGACCATTCCTGCCACGACTAAGCCAGATCAAGTTGGCGAACTGGTACTCAATTATCTCGATCAAACTACTGCCGTTCATGAGTCTTAATTTAAGCTTACACGTGTAAGCCTAATGTGCCATACTAGAGCAAATTTCAAACTCTAGTATAGGCGCATTGATGTCCGAGCTGCAGAAACCTCAATACAGTCAACGTGAAGAACTGGCCAATACCATCACCCACGGTATAGGGATGATTTTTGGTATTGTTGGCTTGATACTGCTGTTAGTTAAAGCCATAGACCATCAAGCTGACACTTTAACGCTTACCAGTATGGCGATTTATGGTGCGAGTATTATCGTGCTATTTTTGGCCTCGACGCTCTATCATGCGATCCCTCATCCCAAAGCGAAACGTTGGCTAAAAACCTTCGACCACTGTGCTATTTATCTTTTGATAGCAGGCAGCTATACCCCTTTCTTGTTAGTCAGCTTAAGAACACCTCTAGCATTTGGGTTGATGATCGTTATTTGGAGCATTGCGTTGATCGGCATCATCATGAAAGTTGCGTTCGTCTATCGATTTAAAAAGCTTTCTTTGATGACGTATTTGGTGATGGGATGGTTATCGTTGATTGTGATTTATCAGTTGGCGATCAACTTGGATGTCGGCGGACTTACACTGCTTGCTGCTGGTGGAGTTGTGTATTCACTGGGCGTGATTTTCTACGTTGCGAAGCGCATTCCCTTTAACCATGCGATTTGGCACGGCTTTGTTTTGGCTGGCTGCGTGTGCCATTTCTTTGCTATTTATTACTTTGTTGAGCCTATCTAGCCGATAGGCTCAACAAAGAATATTAAACACGTATTAGCGAGTTTTTACCTCTAGCACTTTGGCAGAAAACTGGTATTGCTGTGATTGCGGTACAGCCAATTTAATGCTCTTACCTTGTTCCGCTTGCTGTGGTCGCAGGTAGGTATCCGCCATGCGCTTGATGGATTGCCAAACCGTCACGTTTTCTTTTGCCAGTTGCTGACCAGACATATCAAACACTTGCACCTCAACTTCTACTTGAATGACAGATTGAGAGCTTTGGTTAGTGATTGATGTAGGCAAAATAAGCTCACCGCTTTGATAGCTTGCTGAACCAATCAATACATCCACACCTGAATCTGATAGCTGCATGGTTGGCTTTTTGGCGTTTACCACCACGGTCGTGCCAACGGTTTTCGTTACCACAGGAATTGTCGCAATCGCAGGAGCTGCGATTGTTTCAACTACGCTTGCTGTTGTTTGTGTCTCCGTCGCTTGCTGCGCCGGTTTTTTCATGACGTACTCCCAGGTAAAGTCATCGTTCAACTTCACTTCTCGACCATCGGCTAAAGTGATGACCTCGGCGGCGTATGTGGATGAGGCGGCAAGTAGGGTCGCCAGAGTAATCCATGTTTTCATTGTTATACCTTTTAATTAGAGTCTGCTTAGCGGCGCCAAAACGCAGGAAAGAACAGTACAAGAATAGTCAGAATTTCCAAGCGGCCCATTAACATCCCAAAGCTTAAGAGCCATTTGGCAGTATCGGGCAGAGGCGCGAAGTTGCCTGTCGGGCCAATCACACTACCCATACCAGGGCCAACATTGGCAACGGCGGTGATTGAGCCAGAAATACTGGTCACAGGGTCGAGGCCAAGAGCACTTAAACAACCTGCGATAAAGATAATGGTGATAAAAAACATCAAGCCAAATGCCACCACTGAGCGAACAATATCATCATTCACCGGTCGCTGGTTATAACGCTGTACAAACACCCCTGAAGGGTGAATCAACTTCATCATTTGTTTGTTTAGCAGCGTCATCGCAATTTGGAAGCGGAAGATTTTGATCCCGCCAGACGTTGATCCTGAGCATGCTCCCGCCATCATTAAGAATGCGAAAAGAGTGGTGGGTAATGCGCCCCATGCGGTGAAGTCTTCTAAGCCAAAGCCAGTTGTGGTGACGACAGAGACAATATTAAACATCGACACTCGCAGGGCATCCAAAATGGTGTACCCATCTCGAATCACTAGCCAAGCTGAAATCACTAAGCTTGAGAATACGAACAGGTACGCAAATCCTCTAACTTGAGCGTCGTTAACCAACACATCAATACGGCGTTTACGTAATGCGGCGATAAAGAGCAAAAACGGCAAACCACCTAAGAACATAAAGGTAGTGGCCACCCAATGTGCGCCATTAGAGAAGTGGTTCATTGACCCATCAGATGTAGAGTATCCACCCGTCGATAGCGTAGTAAAGGCATGGTTGATTGCTTCGAACAGGTTCATGCCGGTGATCAAGTAGCCCAAAATACATAGGCCTGTTAGCATTAAATATACCGCTACGATGTTTTTGGCGACCGTTTTCGCTCTTGGACTACTTTTATCCGACCAATCTGATGATTCGGTTTGGAATAGCTTCATACCACCGACATTCAGCATAGGTAGCACTGCTACCGCCATCACGATAAAACCAATGCCACCAAGCCACTGTAAAATAGAGCGCCACAACAATATGCTCGGCGCCATGTTGTCTAGGCCACTGAGCACCGTTGAGCCCGTCGTGGTGATACCCGACATCGTTTCGAAGTAGGCGTCGGTGAAGCTGATGTGGTTGATAAACACAAATGGCAAAGCGGCAAACGCACTCGCGATGGTCCAAACCAAACTGGTGATGAGGAACATATCGCGTACGCTGAGTTTGAACTTGGCGGTTCGACCTATCGTTAGGCAGATGAAGGCGGCAAGGTGCGTGATCACAACGGCTTGGGCGAAATCGAGGAATCCCCCCGTACCGGTAAAGAAAGCGACCAAAGTCGGCACGTACATAAACAGGGCCAGTTTGGATAAAACCAGCCCGATAACAAACAGTACGGGACGTAAGTTGACCATAGGAAAATCCTAGAGGAAGAATGGACTCGGCTGGAATAGCGCTTCGACGTCTGATACGTATTTTTTGTTGACCAGGAACATCACCACATGGTCATCCTGCTCGATGACCGTACGGTCGTGGGCAATAAGAACTTCTTCGCCACGAACGATAGCACCAATGGTGGTCCCAGGTGGAAGCTTTATATCTCCAATCGCACGTCCAACCACTTTAGATGTACTTTCATCACCGTGAGCGACGGCTTCAATCGCTTCCGCAGCGCCGCGGCGAAGTGAGGATACGTTTACGATATCAGCGCGACGAACGTGCGTTAGCAAGGCTGAAATAGTGGCTTGCTGAGGTGAGATTGCTACATCAATTACGCCGCCTTGTACCAGGTCTACATAAGCGCCACGTTGGATCAGCACCATCACTTTTTTAGCGCCCATGCGTTTTGCCAACATTGCAGACATGATGTTGGTTTCATCTTCGTTGGTCAGCGCGATGAAAACGTCGACTTGGTCGATGTTCTCTTCCGAGAGAAGCTCTTGGTCTGCCGCATCACCGCAGAACACGATGGTGTTTTCTAGTTGCTCAGAGAGCTTTTCTGCACGCTGGTAGTTACGCTCAATCAGCTTCACGCTGTAAGTTTGCTCTAGGCGTTTAGCCAAGCTTGCGCCGATGTTACCCCCGCCAACAATCATGATGCGGCGGTACGGTTTTTCTAGGCGCTGAAGCTCACTCATCACTGAGCGAATATGATTACTTGCTGCAACGAAGAACACTTCATCGTCGGCTTCAATAATCGTGGTGCCTTGTGGGCGAATCGGGCGACCCTGGCGGAAAATAGCCGCCACACGGGTATCGATGTGCGGCATGTGCTCACGCAAAGCAGACAGCGCATTACCCACCAGCGGGCCACCATAGTAGGCTTTCACCGCCACTAGGCTGACTTTCTGTTCAGCAAAGCTCACCACTTGCAGCGCGCCTGGGTATTGGATCAGACGTTCGATGTAGCTCGTGACGAGTTCTTCTGGTGCGATAAGGTGATCAACAGGAATAGCGCCAGATTTAAACAGGGCTTCTTTTTCTGCCAAGTATTCTGGAGAGCGAATACGTGCAACGCGGTTTGGGGTATTGAATAGAGTGAACGCGACCTGACAGGCAGCCATGTTGGTTTCATCAGTGTTGGTTACTGCGACGAGCATATCGGCGTCTTGCGCGCCAGCTTCATGCAGCACGTCTGGGTGGCTCGCATGGCCATTGACCACACGCAGGTCGTATTTGTCCTGCAATTCACGCAGTCGGTCGGCATTATTGTCGACGATGGTGATGTCGTTGTTTTCACCCACTAGGTTTTCTGCCAGTGTGCCGCCAACCTGACCTGCACCAAGAATAATGATCTTCATACTCTTTTCTCGTATCTGAAAAAGGCGATTGAAATCACTTCAATCGCCCTATTTAGCATGCTGTTACGCGTGTGTTTTAGTTAGCACTGCGTAGTAGAAACCATCCATATCTTCTTCGCCTGGTAGAATTTGACGACCAGGCTGGTCGGGATCAGAATCCAGCAGTTGCGCATCCGCGGTACGTGCTAAAAACGCTTTTACTTGCTCCACGTTTTCTTGCGGTGTGATTGAACAAGTCGCGTAAACCATGGTGCCGCCGGGCTTCAGTTGCGTCCACATGGCATCAAAAATTTCACTTTGCAGCTCTGCTAATGCGGCGATGTCGTCTGCACGACGTAGCCATTTGATGTCTGGGTGACGACGAATCACGCCAGTCGCAGAACATGGGGCATCCAGCAAAATGCGATCAAATTGCTCGCCTTGCCACCATTCTTGTGGATTACGCGCATCACCGCAAACCACTTTTGCCTGAAGGTTGAGACGCTTCAGGTTTTCATGCACACGTTTCAAGCGTGTGTCGTCGCAGTCAATCGCGACCACTTCACTGCCCGACGTGCGCTCTAGAATGTGCGCAGTCTTGCCACCTGGCGCAGCACAGCAATCTAAAATCAGTTCGCCGTCTTGTGGTTTTAGGTAGTTGATCGAAAGCTGCGCCGCCGCATCTTGTACCGAAACCCAACCTTTATCAAAACCAGGTAGCTTCATCACGTCACATGGTGCGGCCAATTTTATGGCGTCCATTGCTTCTGTGTGTGGCGTGCTATCAATGTTTTCATTTTTGAGCAGCGCAAGGTATTCATTTCGAGTGTGGTGTTGGTGATTTACACGGAGCCACATTGGTGCTTTTTGGTTGTTCGCTTCAACTATGCTTTCCCATTGCTGTGGGTAGGCCTCTTGCAGCAGTTTTAGTAACCAGCTTGGGTGACCGTACTTGCCAGCGTTGTTGCTGACGGCCATTTGGTCGAGTTCTTCTTGGTTGCGCTGGTAGTTACGCAATACAGCGTTAATCAAACCACGCAGACGAGGACCTTTCAGCTCTTTAGTGCCTTCAACCGTTTCACCGACAGCTGCGTGCGCAGGAATGCGCATGAAGCTCAGTTGGTAAATACCAACCAGAATTAGGTGATGGAATACACGTTGTTTGCCTTTTAGCGGCTTATCCATCAATTGGTTTGCGATCATTTCTAGGCGAGGTAGGTAACGTAGCGCACCGTAACAGATCTCTTGTAACAGAGCGTGGTCACGAGGTCGTACCGTTTGTTGAGCCGCTGGAAGAGCGCTTGAAAGTGAGTGGCCCTTGTCGACGACAAGATACAGGACGTTAGCAGCCGCAGCGCGAACATTCATGATGAGTACCTTAAAGTAAAGGAGGGCATCTCTGCCCTCTAAAAGTTCGTATAATTGGGGATAATAACCCCTAGTATGGCTTAAACCAGCAGAGTGCCAACTTCAAACCAAGCCGCACGCGAATTCAGAATATCCTGAACTGACATGGCTTTTTTGCCAGGAACTTGCAGTTGCTCTAGCACCAGTACGCCGTTGCCTGTCGCAACATAAATACCGGTTTTATCTGCTTGCACGATGGTGCCGGCTGGCTTGTCACTGGTTTGCTCTGCCACACGGCTTTGCCATACTTTGATGCTGTTTTCTGCCGCCTCAAAGTGGCTCATTGGCCATGGGTTAAATGCACGAACGCAGCGCTCAATGTGCGCCGCATCGTCGTTCCAGTTGATGCGTGCTTCTTCTTTGCTGAGTTTTTTCGCATAGTTCGCTAGCTCATCGTCTTGCTTCACTGGCACTGCTTTACCCGCAGCAATGTCTGCTAGGCAGTCAATCAGGGCTTCTGGACCAAGCTCAGCCAATTTTTCGTACATTGAAGCGCTGGTATCTGTCGCTTCGATTGGCAGAGTTGCAATCTTCAGCATATCACCAGTGTCGAGACCGATGTCCATCTGCATGATGGTTACGCCAGTTTCTGCATCGCCCGCCCAAATAGAGCGTTGGATTGGAGCCGCACCACGCCAACGAGGTAGGATAGAACCATGTACGTTGATACAACCCAGTTTAGGGGTATCAAGAACCGCTTGTGGCAGCAGCATACCGTACGCCACGACAACCATGAGGTCGGCGTTCAGATCGGCAAGTTCTTGTTTCGCTTCGTCGGACTTAAAGCTTTCAGGTTGGTAAACCGGGATATTGTGTTCTAGCGCCAGTTGTTTTACCGGTGGCGCAGCCAATTTTTTGCCACGACCCGCTGGACGATCTGGGTTTGTGTAAACCGCGATGACTTCATGCTCCGAAGACAACAACGCCGCCAAGTGACGGGCGGCGAAATCCGGAGTACCTGCAAAGACAATTCGTAAAGACTGACTCAAGGTAGACTTCCTTCTAATTGGTATGGTTCGAGATTAAGCGTTTTGCTGCTTCTCGTTAAAGCGTTTGATTTTCGCTAGCTTGTCCTGAATGCGTTTGCGTTTCAGTGGCGATAGGTAATCCACGAACAGCTTACCTTGTAGGTGATCAAGCTCGTGTTGAACACAAATCGCTAGCAGGTCGTCGGCTTCAAAGGTGAACTCTTTGCCATCACGATCCAGTGCTTTAACGGTAACTTCTGCAGCGCGAGGCACAAGTGCGCGCGCACCTGGTACCGACAGACAGCCTTCTTCGATGCCATCTTCGCCACGCTTTTCCAGAATCTCAGGGTTGATTAGCACCATCGGCTCATCGCGAGTTTCTGAAATATCAATCACTACGATACGTTTGTGGATATCAACCTGCGTTGCAGCAAGGCCAATACCTTCTTCGTCGTACATGGTTTCAATCATGTCATCGACGATTTTTTGAATCTCAGGGGTCACCGCTTCAACAGGCTTTGCGACTGTGCGCAGGCGATCATCCGGGAATGTTAATACTTGTAATACAGACATATTCACTCGAAATATTGAACTGTGCCGAAACAGCACAAACCTTGTTGGCTCAATTCTAGACATTTTATAGCCTAAATGACAGCATCCTTGCACCAATTTCCATTCTGGTTCCTGCTTAATAGACCAAGGACGAGGGTCATGAATCGAATTTTCCGCAACGTTGCCAGTGTTACGTTGCCGCTACTTTTCTCTTTCAACGCTGTAGCAAATGTGGATGCGAACCCACTGACTGTTAAAGATGATGCGCCACAAACGTATGTAGTCGTGAAGGGCGATACGCTATGGGATATTTCGGCCATGTACTTAGATAGCCCGTGGTTGTGGCCTCGTTTATGGCAAGTAAACCCGGAAATCGATAACCCTCATTTAATTTATCCCGGAGACAAGCTGTCTTTGGTGTGGATTAACGGTCAGCCCGTGTTGAGCCTAAAACCGGTTAAGAAGCTGAGCCCGAAAGCTCGCATCACAGAAAAGAAAGCCGTACCAACCGTTGCGGAAGGTTTGGTGATGCCTTACCTTCAATCGGATCGGTTGCTAGATAAAGATTCGTTGAACAGAGCAGCAAAAGTGATGGGTAGCAGCAAAGGCAGTAAGTATCTGACTGCAGAAGATGTGCTGTATATCAATGGCAATCAGACCGCGACAGGTTGGGCTATTTACCGACCAGTAGCTACCTTTTCGCGTGACGATGTGTCCGAAGAGATTACCGCGCTGCGTTTGATTGCCAAAGGCGAGCTCGTTGAAGCTTCGAGTGATTATTCAGGTTTGAAGCTTACATCGCAAATGCAAGAAATCCTACGTAACGATATCGCGTTGCCAAATCAATCGGTTGAGAATACTGACTTCACGACTACGTTCTATCCGCTGCCGTCGCCACAAGGCAGTTCTGCAAAGTTGCTAGGTAATATCGAAGGCATTCGCTTTAGTTCAACTAACCAAGTCGTGGTGATTGATAAAGGCACGTCAGACAATCTGAAGCAAGGCAGTGTGTTTGATTTAAAAGAAGACGCGCACCCAGTTTACAAAGACGGCGATGAGTTCAAGAAAGAGTTTGGCGTGCTTGATAAGAAAATTACTTTGCCTCAAAGCAAAGTTGGTGAGTTGCTGGTCATTCGTCCTTATGAGTACTTTAGCTTGGCACTGATCACTAACAGTACTAAACCCATTAACCAAGATATTTCGGTGGTGTCACCGTTGGCGGACGAATTAACCATCGATGAATCGACGAAATAACGATGATCTCGCTGCCTGGTTAAAACTGAGTTGTTTACCAGGCATTGGCGGCGTCAAAATGAATAAGCTACTGGCAAGAGACACGCCACGTAACATCGTAAACTTCTCTCCTGAACAGCTACAACAACTTGGGTTAACAACTAAGCAAATTCAAGCTTGGGCTTCAACAGATAAAGAAGTCGATGCTTGTTTAAGCTGGCTTGAGGCTTCTACAAATCATCATATCCTGACACTGACTGACCCGCGTTATCCACCTCAACTCAAACAAATCGTTGCACCGCCACCTCTACTTTTTGTTCAAGGAAACCCTACTTGTCTCTCTCAGCCACAAATCGCGATGGTTGGCAGTCGAAATGCGAGTTTTGATGGATTACAGCATGCACGTCAGTTTGCTGCAGAGTTTGTTCAGCACGATTTTATTGTCACCAGTGGTCTCGCTTTAGGCATTGATGGTCATGCGCATGATGGTGCGTTGCAAGCGGGTGGTAAGACGATTGCGGTGCTAGGATCTGGCTTAGCAAATATTTATCCGGCACGTCATCGTGGTTTAGCGCAACGTGTTATTGAACATGGGGCTTTGGTGTCTGAGTTTCGGCCTAATGCCAAGCCGCGCCCAGAAAACTTCCCGCGTCGTAATCGTATTATTAGTGGATTATCGCTTGGTGTACTGGTCGTCGAGGCGGCGAAAAAGAGCGGCTCGTTAATTACAGCTCGTTACGCGCTTGAGCAAGGTCGAGAAGTATTTGCGCTGCCAGCGTCAATCAATGCCCCCAATGCCTGCGGTGGAAACCAGTTGATACGTCATGGCGCTTGCCTCGTAGAAAAGACGAAAGATGTCTTAGATGAAATACAGTCCTTGCTTGATTGGTCTATTAATCAGAGTACCGATTTATTTTCTACGTTAAATGATGAAGAAGAATTGCCATTTCCTCAGCTGTTAGCTAACGTAGGAAGTGAAGCTACACCGGTTGATATTCTTGCAAACAGGACCAATATACCTGTCCAAGAAGTCATGATGCAGCTCTTAGAGTTAGAACTCTCTGGGCATGTCGTTGCGGTTTCAGGTGGCTATATTCGAAAGGGGAGGGGCTAGCTATGATGATGGATATACTGATGTATCTATTCGAAACCTACATCCATAGCGATGCAGAGTTACAGGTCGAACAAGACGAGTTGGAAGAAGAGTTGCTTCGTGCAGGCTTCCAACAAAAAGATATCTACAAAGCCCTTGTCTGGTTAGAAGAGCTTGCCGCATTGCAGCAAAGTGACACCTCTTCTGCAATCTCGACTTGCATGGCTTCGTCATCAACTCGTATCTACACAGCGAAAGAGACGCAGCGTTTAGATTTGGAATGCCGAGGATTTCTATTGTTTCTCGAGCAAATCAATGTGTTAACCACAGAAACTCGCGAAATGGTGATTGACCGAGTGATGGGATTAGAAACGAGTGAGTTTGAGCTTGAAGACCTCAAATGGATCATTCTGATGGTGCTGTTTAATGTGCCTGGCAACGAAAACGCTTACACGCTAATGGAAGAGCTGTTGTACACCAAGGAACAAGGGATTCTTCACTAACCATCTGGGCAAGTTCGAGTTTAGCTAGAATAAACGCGAGTTTGTCTTTTTGTGTGTTTTTCACGAAACGGTAAGTATGAGTAGTAAAATCGACAACACCCTTTTCTCTGCCCATGAACACGCTTTGGAACACGAGCCGTGTCCAAAATGTGGTGGTGAGCTGACTCTCAAGCACGGAAAACATGGCCCATTTCTCGGCTGTAACCATTACCCAAGCTGTGATTACATTAAACCGCTACACAGCAATGATGGGCACATCGTGAAAGAGTTGGGTGTGCCTTGTCCTGAGTGTGGCAATGAGTTGGTTCTCCGCCAAGGGCGCTACGGTATGTTCGTTGGTTGTAGCCATTACCCGGCTTGTCATCATATTGAGTCGATTAATCAACCTGAGCCAGAAAAGCAGTCGCAAGAGCACCACGCGTGTCCTGAATGCGGTAAAGGTCATTTAGTTGAACGTAAGACGCGTTTTGGTAAAACTTTCTACGCATGTGATAACTACCCTAAATGCAAATTTGCAGTGAATCTCCCTCCGGTAAAGGGGAGGTGCGAAGAATGTGGTTTTACGTTGTTGGTGGAGAAGAAACTCGCCAGTGGTGTGAAATTGCAATGTGCCAACCGTAAGTGCCAGCACACTCAACAAGGGTAAATACATCAAAGGAATTAAAAAGGGTCGCATCGTGCGACCCTTTGTGGTTTTTGGGGCTAGATTTTAGCGTTGTGCTTGTTTCGCAAACTCGTGCACGGCTGGGAATGTCATTGGATCTAAGACCTTCGCGAGAGCGCACAACCTACGGTGCAATTCTCCTGGGTAGTCACCGCATACGTTGATGTGACCCATTTTGCGCCCTTCGCGCTTCTCTTTGCCGTACCAATGGATGTGACAACCATCCATGGCGAGCAGTGTTTCTGGCAACGTATCTTCACCAAGAATATTCACCATTGAGGTTTCACGAACCAATTTCGTACTACCTAATGGTAAGCCGCATACTGCGCGCAGATGGTTTTCAAACTGACACGTTTCTGCACCTTGCTGTGTCCAGTGACCAGAGTTGTGCACGCGTGGAGCAATCTCATTCACTAAAAGTGCCCCATCGACATCAAAGAACTCAAGCGCTAATACGCCAACGTAATCTAGGCTATCTGCGACAGCCGTGAACATTTGCTTTGCTTGTTCCTGTAACTCTGGCGCATCAATCGCAGTAGAAAGACTCAATACACCGTTGGTGTGAACATTCTCTGCCAGAGGGTACACTTCCACATTTCCATCTTTGCTTCGAGCACCAACTAGTGATACTTCGCGGTTAAAAGGAACAAACTCTTCAGCAACAATCGCTTGAGTTGGTGTTGCCGCGATGCACTCTGCCATCTCAGTCCAAATGTCGTCGACTTGAGAAGCTTCTTTTAAGCGCCATTGGCCTTTACCATCGTAGCCACCCAATGCACTTTTCAGAACCATTGGCATACCAACGTGTTCAATTGCGCGCTCAAAGTCTTCACGAGTTTCAATGACGTAGTATTTCGCGTTGCGCACGCCAGCATCATCAAGCAGTGCTTTTTCAATACGGCGATCACCACCTGCTTTGATGGCTTGCGTACTTGGTAGGAACTTGCCGCTCGCTTCGCAAACCTTTAGCACGTCATGTGGAATATGCTCGAACTCGGCAGTAATCACATCAACTTGCGTAATCGCATTTTCCAAGCCATGGCCAAGTACCTGTTGAGTTAAAGGGTGAACGACATCACCGCTGCTGACATCGTAAGCTGAAATTTGAATATTCAGTGGCGCACCAGCCAGAGACATCATACGAGCCAACTGACCCGCACCAAGAACCAGTACATGCATCTGATTAATCCTCTGCAGGGTTTGGATTTGCGAGAACTGTTTCCGTTTGCTCATTACGGAATGCTTCTACCTTCGCCATGATGTTTTCATCATGAGTGCCTAGGATTTGCGCTGCTAGGATACCGGCGTTTGCTGCGCCCGCTTCGCCAATCGCCAATGTACCAACCGCAACTCCCTTTGGCATCTGTACAATAGAGAGCAGTGAATCCATACCTTTCAGTGCACGAGACTGAACGGGAACCCCAAGCACTGGCAAACTAGTAAACGCCGCCGCCATACCTGGTAGGTGGGCTGCACCACCTGCGCCTGCGATGATAACTTTGATGCCGCGTTCTTTTGCGCCACTAGCGTAGTCAGCCAGTAATTGAGGAGTTCGGTGTGCTGACACGACTTTTGTTTCGTAAGGCACGCCAAATTGATCTAGCATGTCCGCTGCTAGTTTCATGGTTGGCCAATCGGATTTAGAACCCATGATGATACCGACTTTCATCTCAAACTCCTTTAAGCTGCAAAAATTAGGTGAGCTATAAATTTGTGCGCATTATACGGGGATTTTTATCTCAAGCAAACGTTTGCGTCTTGTTGTTGGCGCTATTGATACATTTTATAAAAAAATTGCTTTAGTGTCTGAGAGTGAATATTTGTACACTTAGTGAAAACAACACAGTCAAACAAATAGGAAGTAATCGGTGGATAACTTTGAACAAGTGCTCAACGCACTCAAGCAAGGCGAAGTGATTGCCTATCCAACAGAAGGGGTTTTTGGTGTCGGATGTGATCCAGATAACCCAGAAGCAATTCAAAAGCTATTAGAGCTCAAGCAGCGTCCGGTAGAAAAAGGGCTGATTCTAATCGCGGCAAGTTATGATCAGCTTTTGCCTTATATTGATGAATCTCAGTTGACTGAAGAACAATTACAGACTGTTCATGCCACTTGGCCAGGCCCATACACTTGGATCATGCCAGCGAGCGATAAAGTATCCAACTGGGTTTCAGGGCAGTTTGATTCAATTGCGGTTCGTGTGACTGATCATCCTTTGGTGCAAAAAATGTGTAATGCATTCGGAAAGCCGTTAACCTCTACCAGCGCGAATCTCTCCAGCTTACCACCGTGTATGACCACGGAAGAAGTCGAAGAGCAGTTGGGTGATAAGCTGGTCGCCATTCTTCGTGGCGAGACCAGCGGTCGTGATAAACCCAGCGAGATTCGTGACGCCAAAACTTCACAAATATTAAGACAGGGTTAACCCTGCTAGCCAGCCATCATTAGGTTTCACGTAATAGGTAATAACGTATGTCAGCGATCGATAAGCACGCCGTAAAGCAGTTCTTGATGTCACTTCAGGACTCCATTTGTCAGCAGTTAGAACAAGAAGATGGAAAGGCCGTCTTTGTCGAAGATGCATGGCAACGTGAAAAAGGAGAGCGTCTGGGTGGCGGTGGTCGCTCACGTGTTTTGCGTGATGGCCTTGTTTTCGAGCAGGGAGGCGTGAACTTCTCGCATGTGGAAGGGAAAGAAATGCCAGCATCTGCGACAGCGCATCGCCCAGAGCTAGCGGGTCGTCGTTTTGAAGCGATGGGTGTTTCTTTGGTTATTCACCCTAAAAACCCTTATGTACCGACTTCACACGCCAATGTCCGCTTCTTTATTGCAGAAAAAGATGGCGAAGACCCAATTTGGTGGTTTGGTGGTGGTTTTGACCTAACGCCGTTCTATCCATTTGAAGAAGATTGCCAATCATGGCACGACACTGCAAAACTGCTTTGTGCGCCATTTGGTGACGATGTTTACCAAGAGCATAAAGCATGGTGTGACAAATACTTCTTCCTACCACATCGTAATGAAACTCGCGGTGTTGGCGGTTTGTTCTTTGATGATCTAAACCAGTGGGAATTTGATAAGTGTTTTGCTTACATCAAAGCAGTGGGTGAAGGCTATTGCCAGGCTTACTTGCCGATCGTTTCTCGTCGTAAAGAGTTCAAGTATGGTGAGCGTGAGCGTGAATTCCAACTATATCGTCGCGGCCGTTACGTAGAGTTCAACTTAGTGTATGACCGTGGCACCTTATTTGGTTTACAAAGTGGTGGGCGTACTGAGTCGATTCTGATGTCAATGCCGCCGCTCGCTCGCTGGGAGTACTGCTACGAGCCAGAAGCGGGATCGCCAGAAGCTGAACTTTACGAGCGATACCTAACGCCCCGAGAGTGGTAAGCACGGAATCTCCTTTTCTATATAGATAGATAGTGATAGGGTCATCTGTAATCAGGTGGCCCTGTTTTCTCTATATCTAAGTAAGGAACAAAGGTAAGGAAATGACCCAGCAAATCGATCGCTATGCCGTGTTTGGTAATCCTATCGGACACAGTAAGTCGCCATTCATTCACACCTTGTTTGCTCGTCAAACTAATCAATCTTTGGTGTATACCGCAGAAAGTGCACCTGTTGATGGTTTTATTGACGCGGCGAAGGTGTTTTTTGCTGAAGGTGGCAAGGGGTGCAACATCACTATGCCATTTAAAGAAGATGCTTATCAATTTGCTAGTCGATTGACAGAACGGGCTCAGTTAGCAGGCGCGGTAAATACCCTCAAGAAGTTAGACGATGGTGAAATCATCGGTGACAACACTGATGGTGCAGGTTTAGTGCAAGATCTGCTTCAGCATCAGGTTGTATTGGAAGGTGCGCGAATCCTAATTATTGGTGCTGGTGGTGCAGCTCGTGGTGTTATTAAGCCACTACTCGATCAAAAGCCGACCTCTTTAACCATTACCAACCGTACCTTTAGTAAAGCACAAGAGCTCGCAGAGCTGTTTGTCTCTCACGGTCCTATCCTCGCCAAAGAGATGGCAAGTATTGATGAAGAGTATGATGTCATCATTAACTCCACATCCGCTTCTCTTAGTGGTGAACTGCCGACTATTTCATCCTCCATCTTTGCCGCTAACAGTACAAGCTATGACATGATTTATGGCAAAGGGGTGACGAGCTTTAACTTATGGGCAAAAGATAATGGCGCCGCTCATGCGTATGATGGTCTTGGAATGTTAGTTGGGCAGGCTGCGGAAAGCTTTATGCTCTGGCGTGGCTTACGTCCTGGTGCCAAACAAATTCTCAGAGAACTAAGAAAGAACCTTGAAGGTCAATAAGCGATGAATCAATCCATCTTATTCCCAGATATTCAATCATGGGATGAAGTATCACAATCGGTAAACTTTTCGGCGCAACAATCAGGCGCACTAATAGAGTGCTTTGTGACGAAACAAAAGTTAGAAAAGCTCAGTGGTTCACTGATTGAAACTGAGCAAGCGGCAATTAAAGTGTTTACTGATTACCGATTCGACCTAGAAGAAATGGCTGAAGAGCTAATAGAAGATGAAGCCTTCAACGAAGAAGGCCATATCATCATCGGTTAACAGGGCTTTAGTTCAAGTCTTTTACTTCATTTAAGTAGTCGTTTTTGTTTTGCACATAGTTGTTGGCAGACTTTTGCAAGAAAGCTCGTTCTTTTTCTGATAGAGGGCGAGCTTGTTTTACTGGGCTTCCAACATATAAGTAGCCACTTTCTAATACTTTCCCAGGTGGCACTAAACTGCCTGCTCCGATCATCACCTCTGACTCAATTACAACAGCATCTAAAACAATAGCTCCCATACCAACCAAAACACGATCGTGGATCTGACAACCGTGCAGCATCACTTTGTGGCCAATCGTAACGTCATTACCAATAATCAATGGGTAGCCGTTTGGGTTTTCAGCGTTCTTATGGGTGACATGCAAAACACTGCCATCTTGAATATTCGTTCGATCACCAATGTGAATGTGGTTTACATCGCCTCGCGCTGCTACCAATGGCCAAATGCTAGAATCATCGCCAATTCGGATATCACCGACTAAAACAGAGGTTGGGTCAACGTAAACACGCTCACCAAGTTCAGGCTTTATACCTTTGTAGCTTCTCATTGAGCTCATCTTTTTTCCTTATTCAGGGCGATTACAGGGTGTATGGAGGTAGAATAGTAGTGAAAACTCGCCTTTTAGAATAAAAAACACCCAAACGATAAAAAAATCAAAAAAAACGAGAAAAAGGGCTTGCCAATGTGATCGCAATCTCTATAATGCCACCTCGCTGACACGGCAACGCTTCGAAGCTTAAGTTTCGAAAGTAAGAGCCAAGTTAGCAAGCCAAATTAGCCAAGCGGAAACGCTTGAAGAAAGTTTGAAAAAAGTGATTGACACTAAACTTTAACTCGCTAAAATGGCCGTCCTGTTTTGAGCGAAGCTCAACAGGAAAGCTCTTTAACAATATAGACCTATCAATCTGTGTGGGCACTCGTTGATGATAATCCAAATAGTTTCTTCGGAAACAATTTAGGTTTCAATGATACGAAGTGACCATTGAATCGAAAGATTCAGCACAGTCAATTCAAACATTACGTTATGTAATGTTCAGTATTCATTGAGCCGAACAAAATCTTAAATTGAAGAGTTTGATCATGGCTCAGATTGAACGCTGGCGGCAGGCCTAACACATGCAAGTCGAGCGGAAACGAGTTATCTGAACCTTCGGGGAACGATAACGGCGTCGAGCGGCGGACGGGTGAGTAATGCCTAGGAAATTGCCCTGATGTGGGGGATAACCATTGGAAACGATGGCTAATACCGCATGATGCCTACGGGCCAAAGAGGGGGACCTTCGGGCCTCTCGCGTCAGGATATGCCTAGGTGGGATTAGCTAGTTGGTGAGGTAAGGGCTCACCAAGGCGACGATCCCTAGCTGGTCTGAGAGGATGATCAGCCACACTGGAACTGAGACACGGTCCAGACTCCTACGGGAGGCAGCAGTGGGGAATATTGCACAATGGGCGCAAGCCTGATGCAGCCATGCCGCGTGTGTGAAGAAGGCCTTCGGGTTGTAAAGCACTTTCAGTCGTGAGGAAGGTGGTAGTGTTAATAGCACTATCATTTGACGTTAGCGACAGAAGAAGCACCGGCTAACTCCGTGCCAGCAGCCGCGGTAATACGGAGGGTGCGAGCGTTAATCGGAATTACTGGGCGTAAAGCGCATGCAGGTGGTTTGTTAAGTCAGATGTGAAAGCCCGGGGCTCAACCTCGGAATAGCATTTGAAACTGGCAGACTAGAGTACTGTAGAGGGGGTAGAATTTCAGGTGTAGCGGTGAAATGCGTAGAGATCTGAAGGAATACCGGTGGCGAAGGCGGCCCCCTGGACAGATACTGACACTCAGATGCGAAAGCGTGGGGAGCAAACAGGATTAGATACCCTGGTAGTCCACGCCGTAAACGATGTCTACTTGGAGGTTGTGGCCTTGAGCCGTGGCTTTCGGAGCTAACGCGTTAAGTAGACCGCCTGGGGAGTACGGTCGCAAGATTAAAACTCAAATGAATTGACGGGGGCCCGCACAAGCGGTGGAGCATGTGGTTTAATTCGATGCAACGCGAAGAACCTTACCTACTCTTGACATCCAGAGAACTTTCCAGAGATGGATTGGTGCCTTCGGGAACTCTGAGACAGGTGCTGCATGGCTGTCGTCAGCTCGTGTTGTGAAATGTTGGGTTAAGTCCCGCAACGAGCGCAACCCTTATCCTTGTTTGCCAGCGAGTAATGTCGGGAACTCCAGGGAGACTGCCGGTGATAAACCGGAGGAAGGTGGGGACGACGTCAAGTCATCATGGCCCTTACGAGTAGGGCTACACACGTGCTACAATGGCGCATACAGAGGGCGGCCAACTTGCGAGAGTGAGCGAATCCCAAAAAGTGCGTCGTAGTCCGGATTGGAGTCTGCAACTCGACTCCATGAAGTCGGAATCGCTAGTAATCGTGGATCAGAATGCCACGGTGAATACGTTCCCGGGCCTTGTACACACCGCCCGTCACACCATGGGAGTGGGCTGCAAAAGAAGTAGGTAGTTTAACCTTCGGGGGGACGCTTACCACTTTGTGGTTCATGACTGGGGTGAAGTCGTAACAAGGTAGCGCTAGGGGAACCTGGCGCTGGATCACCTCCTTAAACGATGATTATTGCGATGAGTGTTCACACAGATTGATACGGTTTATGAAGTTTAAGAGATAGAACATCCCCCAAGATGTTCACTTAGTGTCCCGTTCGTCTAGAGGCCTAGGACACCGCCCTTTCACGGCGGTAACAGGGGTTCGACTCCCCTACGGGATACCATTGGGTCGTTAGCTCAGTTGGTAGAGCAGTTGACTTTTAATCAATTGGTCGCAGGTTCGAATCCTGCACGACCCACCATTTCCTTCCACGGAAATCAAAACAATGTGGGCGATTAGCTCAGTTGGGAGAGCACCTGCCTTACAAGCAGGGGGTCACTGGTTCGAGCCCGGTATCGCCCACCATTCTCTAAGTATTTTTGGAATAAAACGTCCAAACCAGAACAAGCAATTGATACTGGTTGGTGTTTTTGACTCTGAAAGTCTTTAGAAAATGTAACTTCCTTGTGAAGCAACATAGCTCTTTAACAATTTGGAAAGCTGACAAAACAATCTTTAAGATTGTTTGTAAAGTTCTCAATGTTTGTCTTTATGACAAACACCAAAAAACACATTCAAGTGTTCTTGGGAATATCACTTTTACAGTGATTATTCGAAATTGAGTCCGGCAAAATCGAATGTCTCTCGCTCATTCAAATAATGAGAGACAACTTTGGTGATTTGAACATCAACTCGAAACTCCTTCGGGTTGTATGGTTAAGTGACTAAGCGTACACGGTGGATGCCTTGGCAGTCAGAGGCGATGAAGGACGTATTAACTTGCGATAAGCCCAGATTAGGTAGTAAAAACCATTTGAGTCTGGGATTTCCGAATGGGGAAACCCAATACCATAAGGTATTACTGTTGAGTGAATACATAGCTCAACAGGGCGAACCGGGGGAACTGAAACATCTAAGTACCCCGAGGAAAAGAAATCAACCGAGATTCCGAAAGTAGCGGCGAGCGAAATTGGACTAGCCCTTAAGCTTTACACGCGTTAGACGAACAGCCTGGAAAGGCCGACGATACAGGGTGATAGTCCCGTAGTTGACGACGTGTGTTCAGTGAAATCGAGTAGGGCGGGACACGTGATATCCTGTCTGAATATGGGGGGACCATCCTCCAAGGCTAAATACTACTGACTGACCGATAGTGAACCAGTACCGTGAGGGAAAGGCGAAAAGAACCCCTGTGAGGGGAGTGAAATAGAACCTGAAACCGTGTACGTACAAGCAGTAGGAGCAGGCTTGTCCTGTGACTGCGTACCTTTTGTATAATGGGTCAGCGACTTATATTCAGTGGCAAGGTTAACCATCTAGGGGAGCCGTAGGGAAACCGAGTCTTAACTGGGCGTTCAGTCTCTGGATATAGACCCGAAACCAGGTGATCTAGCCATGGGCAGGTTGAAGGTTGAGTAACATCAACTGGAGGACCGAACCGACTAATGTTGAAAAATTAGCGGATGACTTGTGGCTAGGGGTGAAAGGCCAATCAAACCTGGAGATAGCTGGTTCTCCCCGAAAGCTATTTAGGTAGCGCCTCGGACGAATACTACTGGGGGTAGAGCACTGTTAAGGCTAGGGGGTCATCCCGACTTACCAACCCTTTGCAAACTCCGAATACCAGTAAGTACTATCCGGGAGACACACGGCGGGTGCTAACGTCCGTCGTGGAGAGGGAAACAACCCAGACCGCCAGCTAAGGTCCCAAATTACTACTAAGTGGGAAACGATGTGGGAAGGCTCAGACAGCCAGGATGTTGGCTTAGAAGCAGCCATCATTTAAAGAAAGCGTAATAGCTCACTGGTCGAGTCGGCCTGCGCGGAAGATGTAACGGGGCTAAGTAGTAAACCGAAGCTGCGGCAATATACTTTTGTATATTGGGTAGGGGAGCGTTCTGTAAGCGGTTGAAGGTGTGTGGTAACGCATGGTGGACGTATCAGAAGTGCGAATGCTGACATGAGTAACGATAAAGGGGGTGAAAAACCTCCTCGCCGGAAGACCAAGGGTTCCTGTCCAACGTTAATCGGGGCAGGGTAAGTCGACCCCTAAGGCGAGGCCGAAAGGCGTAGTCGATGGGAAACGGGTTAATATTCCCGTACTTCTTACAATTGCGATGGGGGGACGGAGAAGGCTAGGTGGGCCTGGCGACGGTTGTCCAGGTTCAAGTGCGTAGGCTGAGAAATTAGGTAAATCCGGTTTCTCTTAAGGCTGAGACACGACGTCGAGCATCTACGGATGTGAAGTCATTGATGCCATGCTTCCAGGAAAAGCCTCTAAGCTTCAGATTGTAAGGAATCGTACCCCAAACCGACACAGGTGGTCGGGTAGAGAATACCAAGGCGCTTGAGAGAACTCGGGTGAAGGAACTAGGCAAAATGGTACCGTAACTTCGGGAGAAGGTACGCTCTCGACGGTGAAGTCCCTCGCGGATGGAGCTATTGAGAGTCGCAGATACCAGGTGGCTGCAACTGTTTATTAAAAACACAGCACTGTGCAAAATCGCAAGATGACGTATACGGTGTGACGCCTGCCCGGTGCCGGAAGGTTAATTGATGGGGTTAGACTTCGGTCGAAGCTCTTGATCGAAGCCCCGGTAAACGGCGGCCGTAACTATAACGGTCCTAAGGTAGCGAAATTCCTTGTCGGGTAAGTTCCGACCTGCACGAATGGCGTAATGATGGCCACGCTGTCTCCACCCGAGACTCAGTGAAATTGAAATCGCTGTGAAGATGCAGTGTACCCGCGGCTAGACGGAAAGACCCCGTGAACCTTTACTACAGCTTGGCACTGAACATTGACCCTACATGTGTAGGATAGGTGGGAGGCTTTGAAACGCAGTCGCTAGATTGCGTGGAGCCGTCCTTGAAATACCACCCTTGTAGTGTTGATGTTCTAACGTCGACCCCTTATCGGGGTTGCGGACAGTGCCTGGTGGGTAGTTTGACTGGGGCGGTCTCCTCCCAAAGCGTAACGGAGGAGCACGAAGGTGGGCTAATCACGGTTGGACATCGTGAGGTTAGTGCAATGGCATAAGCCCGCTTGACTGCGAGAATGACAATTCGAGCAGGTGCGAAAGCAGGTCATAGTGATCCGGTGGTTCTGAATGGAAGGGCCATCGCTCAACGGATAAAAGGTACTCCGGGGATAACAGGCTGATACCGCCCAAGAGTTCATATCGACGGCGGTGTTTGGCACCTCGATGTCGGCTCATCACATCCTGGGGCTGAAGTCGGTCCCAAGGGTATGGCTGTTCGCCATTTAAAGTGGTACGCGAGCTGGGTTTAGAACGTCGTGAGACAGTTCGGTCCCTATCTGCCGTGGGCGTTGGAGAATTGAAAGGGGCTGCTCCTAGTACGAGAGGACCGGAGTGGACGAACCTCTGGTGTTCGGGTTGTGTCGCCAGACGCATTGCCCGGTAGCTAAGTTCGGGATCGATAACCGCTGAAAGCATCTAAGCGGGAAGCGAGCCTTGAGATGAGTTCTCCCTGATACTTTAAGTATCCTAAAGGGTTGTCGTAGACTACGACGTTGATAGGCAGGGTGTGTAAGCGTTGTGAGGCGTTGAGCTAACCTGTACTAATTGCCCGTGAGGCTTAACCATACAACACCCAAGGGGTTTTGATGGACTCAATGAAAGAACATTGAATGTGTAAGAACGAGAATTAAAAACAGCTTTCCAGATTAAAGAATTTGCTTGGCGACCATAGCGTTTTGGACCCACCTGATTTCCATGCCGAACTCAGAAGTGAAACGAAATAGCGCCGATGGTAGTGTGGGGCTTCCCCATGTGAGAGTAGGACATCGCCAGGCTTTAGTTTTATTTTCACTTTTTCGAAAAGTGAAGACAAAAGCGGACACTTGCTTATTAAAGCGAGTGATACCACTGCGGAGTGGTAGTTCAGTTGGTTAGAATACCGGCCTGTCACGCCGGGGGTCGCGGGTTCGAGTCCCGTCCACTCCGCCACTTAATATCGACAACCTCGCTTATGCGAGGTTTTGTCAAATCTAGAATATGAAAATTCTATAGGGGTGTAGCTCCAATTGGCAGAGCAGCGGATTCCAAATCCGCGTGTTGGGAGTTCGAATCTCTCCACCCCTGCCACATATCAGGCTCTGGCTTAGGTCAGAGCCTTTTTTGTATCTGGTTTCTTCTCATTATTACAGCTTATTTCTACTCTTATCCCGTAAGTATGGCTTTCTGCTGTACTTTGGCAGCATTTAATCTACTGAACGAACGAAACTACAGTTAGCTGTAATGATCAGTGGCCCGAAATTTTAATAATAAAGGGGAATCACTATTTATATTTAGTTACACTCAACCGATCTGGATTAATGAGTAACTATGTATGGATATATCTCGTCGACGCTTTCTTCAATCATCCTTAGCAATCTCCGCGCTTGCCGTTCTACCTGCATGTTCTCTATCTAGGAGCACTAATAAGCAGGGGAAATATATATACGATATCACTGCAGAGCCTTCTACTGCAGAATTGGTCCCTGGGTTTAACACAGACGTACTCGCATTTAATGGTTCGATTCCAGCGCCTGTGATTCGTTGTCGCCAAGGCGAGAAAGTTATAATTCGGTTTACTAACAAGCTTTCAGAGCCGACTACAATCCACTGGCATGGCTTGCGAATCCCTATTGAAATGGATGGTGTCCCTTTCTTGAGCCAGCAGCCTATCATGCCAGGTGAAACATTCGTTTATGAATTTACACCACCAGATGCGGGCACATTTTGGTATCACCCACATATGAATAGTGTGAAGCAGCTTGGTATGGGCTTAGTCGGGCTAATTGTCGTTGAAGAGGCAGAGCCGGTTCAGTTTGATGAAGAGCATGAGGTCGTCCTCAAGCATTGGCATTTAGACAAACTAGGTCAGTGGAAGAACCTTATGGTGCCGCGCTTGAGCGCTCGTATGGGGACTCCCGGAGAGTGGAGTAGCGTCAATGGTGTGCATGAACCTGTTTATACGCTGAAGCAGAATGCCACTACGCGATTAAGAATTGCTAATGTCGATAATACCATTACTTACCCGATCGCTATTGAAGGTGCAGAGGCTTGGGTTATTGCTATTGATGGTAATCCTGTTAAAACGCCTTATAAGCTCACTCAGCACAAAATTGGTCCAGGAATGAGGTTAGATATCGGATTGATTGCTCCGAAGGTTGGAAAACGTGTTTATGTGCGTCAAATGAAAGGACGCTTCCCATTCCCTTTGTGCGAGTTTGACGTTGTTGAGTCTGACCTGTCGAACAACTAGAAACTGCCTTTATTACCTCTCAACCCTGTGCCAGCTCTCGATTTGAAAAATGCAGAGCAAATCGATTATGTGTTTGAGTGGGAGGGGGCGATCACTCCTGCTGATAAATCGGGCAAAGCGATACCTAAATTCTGGCTGATGAACAAACGGGCTTGGGAGGGAATGAGCAAAGATAATATTCCAGCGCCCCTTTCAACATTGGAGATGGGAAAAACCTATATCTTCAACCTAAAGAACGTCACCCAATATCATCATCCTATTCACCTTCATGGACACACATTTACGGTTCTTGAGTTAGATGGAAAAAAACTCGACGAACCGTTTCATACCGATACGGTCTTGCTTGGAAAAAACGGCAGTGCGAAAGCGGCATTTGTTGCAGATAACCCTGGACGTTGGATGTACCATTGTCATGTGATCGAACACATGAAGACGGGGTTGATGGGTTATATTGAAGTAAAGTGACTCCTGTAACTTTTTAAATCTTGATAAGTTTTAAGCGCTATAATTTGCTGAATTCTAAGATTGTATAATCACTATTGCCGTAAATTTGATTACAATGTCGCCATTAACTTTTCTGGGGGAATTATGGGACAACTATCCGTTTTGGGTTTTATTGCATTGGGTGGTGCATTTGGTGCATGTTCTCGTTACTTAATTTCTGAACTTTGTGTCATTTTATTGGGGCGTGGTTTTCCATATGGTACGTTAACCGTTAACGTTGTTGGCTCATTTATGATGGGCTTATTGATAGCAGCTTTCGATAATGAACTTTTGGCAACGGAACCTTGGCGACAAGTGATTGGCTTGGGTTTTTTAGGCGCACTAACGACGTTTTCCACCTTCTCGATGGATAATGTTTTGCTTATGCAGCAGGGCGCTTTCTTTAAGATGGGGTTGAACGTATTGTTGAATGTCGTGTTAAGTATTTCAGCGGCGTGGATAGGCTTTCAATTATTGATGCGCAGCTAGCAAAGTAGTTAAAAATTGAACAGGTCGGCTTGGTTTCACCAAGCCGTTTTTATATACTGACATCACTTGTCGGAGTGCCATAAGGCTGAGACCGTTAATTCGGGATCCGTTGAACCTGATCAGATTAGAATCTGCGAAGGGAACAAGAGAAGATATTCACACCGGAGCTCTTTCTGGTTGATCTATCAAAAGTCGAATGTTGTTACAGGCAAATATCGTAAGCTTTAACTAGCCTTAATTTGACTCCTCTTGTCGCATCTATCCGCCAAGCATTTTTATCCAATTACTTTTTATCTAGTATAACAAAGCAAGGAAAAATGCTATGTCGAGTCGCAAACAAGCGAGACTGGAAGCAAAACAGTTCATTGATACACTCTCGGTACAACCGTACCCCAATTCAAGCAAAGTCTACGTAGAAGGCTCACGTCCAGATATTCGTGTGCCAATGCGTGAAATATCACTCGCTGATAGCCTTATTGGAGGCACAAAAGAAGCGCCTATTTTCGAGCCTAATGAGCCAGTACGCGTTTACGATACCTCGGGTGTATACACAGATCCAGAGCACACCATAGACCTCTATAGCGGCTTACCTAAGCTGAGAGAAGGGTGGATTGAAGAGCGTGCCGATACTGAGCTACTTGATGAAGTAAGCTCGGTGTACACCAAAGAACGCTTAGAAGACGAAACACTAGACGATCTTCGTTACGGTAATCTACCACGTATTCGACGTGCCAAAGATGGCCATTGTGTGACCCAATTGCACTATGCTCGCAAAGGTATAATCACCCCAGAAATGGAATACATCGCCCTGCGTGAAAATATGGGGCGTGCTCAATACCGCGATGAAGTGCTGAATCAACAGCATCCGGGTCAAAGCTTTGGAGCGAATCTTCCAAAAGACATTACCGCCGAGTTTGTGCGTAAAGAAGTCGCCGAAGGTCGCGCGATTATCCCTTCCAATATCAACCACCCAGAATCCGAACCAATGATCATTGGACGTAACTTTTTGGTCAAAGTGAACGCCAACATCGGTAACTCATCGGTCACTTCTTCGATTGAAGAAGAAGTAGAGAAACTAGTGTGGGCAACGCGCTGGGGTGGAGATACCGTTATGGATCTCTCTACTGGACGTAATATTCACGAAACTCGCGAGTGGATTCTACGTAACAGTCCAGTTCCGATCGGTACCGTACCAATGTATCAAGCGCTTGAGAAAGTGAATGGTGTGGCGGAAAACCTTAACTGGGAAGTGATGCGCGATACTCTGATCGAGCAAGCAGAGCAGGGCGTTGATTACTTCACCATCCATGCCGGTTTACTACTGCGCTATGTACCGATGACGGCAAAACGCGTTACTGGCATCGTCTCTCGTGGTGGTTCTATCATCGCGAAATGGTGTTTAGCGCATCACCAAGAAAGCTTCTTATATACTCACTTCCGAGAGATCTGTGAAATCTGTGCTAAGTACGATGTCGCACTATCTCTTGGTGATGGTCTGCGTCCTGGCTCGGTTGCTGATGCTAACGATGAAGCGCAATTTGCAGAGCTTCGTACTCTTGGCGAATTGACCAAGGTTGCGTGGGAATACGACGTACAGGTGATTATTGAAGGCCCTGGTCATGTTCCAATGCATATGATCAAAGAGAACATGGAAGAGCAGTTAGAGCACTGTCATGAGGCTCCTTTCTATACTCTTGGTCCATTGACGACAGACGTCGCTCCTGGTTACGACCATATTACTTCAGGTATTGGCGCTGCCATGATTGGTTGGTATGGCTGTGCAATGCTTTGCTACGTAACTCCTAAAGAGCATCTTGGTTTACCAAACAAAGAAGACGTGAAAGTAGGCATGATCACTTACAAGCTTGCTGCGCACGCCGCTGATTTGGCGAAAGGACACCCTGGTGCACAAGTTCGTGATAACGCGCTTTCTAAAGCTCGCTTCGAGTTCCGCTGGGAAGACCAATTTAACTTGTCGCTCGACCCAGATACCGCGCGTGCTTTCCATGATGAAACCTTGCCTCAAGAGTCTGGAAAAGTTGCTCACTTCTGTTCGATGTGCGGACCAAAGTTCTGCTCTATGAAGATTTCGCAAGAGGTACGAGAGTACGCAAAAGATACTGAGCAAGTTGCTGCGGACCAAGCTATATCGATCAAAATGCTGGATGATCCTCTTGAGGGGATGCGTCAGAAATCGCAAGAATTTAGAGATACAGGTTCTGAGTTATACCACCCAGCAGCACATGCCGAGGTAAGTGGCTAATGAGCAAAATCCTTATTCCGTCATCATTGATTGAACTGACAGGTTTAGTTCAGCAATGTTTGTTGTTGGCGAAAGAACAGGGTTTTAACATTGAAGACATTGAGTTGGGTGTGAGCCCAACTCAATCTATTCAGCTTGTTCGTGACCAACAGACTACGCACATAACGACAGACCTTATTGATGGTTATGACTCTGAGCATGAGAGTTCATTTGTGCTCTATTACCGCTCTGCTTTGTCGGTAGAAGCGTGTGCTAAGCAACCGTCGAAAGCGATTTATATTGGCATTGCTGATACGCAGGTATCCGATGAAAAGGAGAAAGTGCTTCAGCTTGATATCTGGCGTCACCCAATTAACAACGAAGTGAGAGCGCTTTCCGTTAAGTCCAAATTCAACGCAATGTTCGATCCCGAACATCATCTTGCTTGGATAGTAACGCTGACAGTACTCGATTTTCCTATCGAAGATGCGTTAACACTTGCTCGAGGAATGCTAACTCAACAAGCGAATGTTTCACGTGAAACACTGTTTAATGACAACCTTGACGAGGGACGAACTACTCAGTGGGCTGCCCAATTTGATGATTTCCCCACACCTGTACTGGAGGATAACCGACTAGGTATTCAAGTTGGTTGGTCTGCACAAGGTGAGAGCGTTAGCTTTCCAACTCTAACTAAGCAAAGTCTAGGGCTCTATCCAGTCGTTGATGATGTTGCTTGGATTGAGCGTCTACTGCCACTAGGCATCAACACTATTCAACTGCGAATCAAGAACCCACAACAAGCCGATTTAGAACAACAGATCATTCGAGCAATTGAGCTAGGTCGTCAGTATCAAGCACAAGTGTTCATCAATGACTATTGGCAGTTGGCAATCAAGCATGGCGCTTATGGTGTTCACCTAGGACAAGAAGACATAGAAGAATCGAATTTAGCTCAGCTAACTAAAGCGGGTATTCATCTTGGTCTTTCTACTCATGGTTATTATGAACTACTGCGCATCGTACAAATTCATCCTAGCTACATCGCACTAGGGCATATTTTCCCAACCACCACTAAACAGATGCCATCGAAGCCACAAGGTTTGGTGCGCTTGGCGCTGTATCAAAAGCTGATTGATAGCATTCCTTATACAAATACAGAGGCTGCTTTCCGCCCTTCAAAAGACAAAGCAGTTAGTGACCATGTGCTTGGCTTTCCGACGGTCGCGATTGGTGGTATTGACCAATCTAATGCAGACCAAGTTTGGCAAACAGGTGTTTCTAGCTTAGCAGTAGTGCGTGCTATTACGTTGGCAGAATCACCTCAATCCGTCATCGAGTTCTTCGCACAACTGATGAACGAAAGACAGCTAATGTTTACTGATCAGAATAGTGAGTTGGCGCATAGCAAGAGAGGCGAGCATGCTCACGGATAAGCAGTTCCTTCGCTATCAGCGTCAAGTCGCTCTGCCTGAAATTGCCGAAGTTGGGCAAGAGCGTTTGAGCAAATCGCATGTTCTGATCATCGGTTGTGGTGGATTGGGGAGCGCAGCGAGTTTGTACTTGGCGTCAGCGGGGGTTGGTAAATTGGTTGTGGTTGATGACGATGACGTTGATAGCAGTAACCTACAACGTCAGATCATTTATCGTGAACAAGACCTCCAAGTTGCGAAAACAAAAGCGACTGTAAAGCAACTGGCCGAACTTAATTCTATGGTCCAAATTCGAGCTCTCAATAAGCGATTAGACAAAGCACAACTGCAGCTTGAGGTGATGCTAGCGGATGTGGTGCTCGACTGCACCGATAACATGCCAACGCGCCAGCTAATTAACCAAGTTTGTTTCGAGCAAAATACGCCGCTCATCTCGGCGGCAGCAATTGGTTGGCAAGGACAATTCGCTGTCTTTGATTACCAAACACCAAGTGAACAAGAAGCGCAGAGTAAAGCCTGTTACCGCTGTTTGTATCCGTTTGACGAATTACCACAAAGTCAAAAATGCAGTGAGAGCGGTGTCGTCGGTCCGGTGGTGGGCACACTTGGTAACTACCAAGCGATAGCGGCAATTCAAAAACTGGCGACGGGAAAGTTTCATGTCGAGACTGCCAAGTTGCATCTGTTTGATGGGTTGAAAATGCAATGGCAAACCATGGCGATAAGCAAAGACAAACAGTGCCAAGTGTGTGCTCAGATTTAGCTTACGAGCAATGGGCAGAATTAAGAGAGTTGGAAGCAATGACGTTATCAGAACAACAAACAACACAAATGATCGCTGCTGACTTAGATGTGATCACTATTGTCATCAATGACCAGTCACATCAAGTTGCTAGTGAGTCGAATCTACAGCAAATCATTAGTCAATTTGCGCTGCCTGAAATGGGCTGTGTTTTTGCAATTAACAACAATGTTGTGCCGCGCAGTGAGTGGGCTAGCACAGTTCTTTCACAGGGAGATAGCATCTCTTTGTTTCAAGCGATCGCAGGGGGTTAACGTCGATGCTTAAAATTGGTGATAAACAATTCGAATCAAGACTGTTCACGGGAACAGGGAAGTTTGCCAACAGCCGATTAATGGCAGAAGCGATTCAAGTGTCGGGATCTCAACTTGCGACCATGGCGTTGAAGCGTGTCGATGTGAACGACCAACAAGACGATATTTTGCTGCCGTTAGTACAATCGGGTGTGAACTTATTGCCGAACACCTCAGGTGCAAAGAATGCTAAAGATGCTGTGTTTGCTGCGCAACTGGCGCGAGAAGCGTTAGGTACAAACTGGCTAAAACTGGAAATTCATCCAGACCCGAAGTACTTGATGCCCGATCCAATTGAGACACTTGCAGCCGCTGAACAACTGGTTCGTGAAGGCTTCATTGTGCTTCCTTATTGTCATGCTGACCCAGTTCTGTGTAAACGATTGGAGGAAGTGGGCTGTGCTGCGGTCATGCCATTAGGTGCACCGATCGGTTCCAACAAAGGGATAGTTTCTCACGATTTCCTAGAGATCATTATCGACCAAGCTAATGTTCCTGTGGTTGTCGATGCGGGTATCGGTGCTCCTTCACATGCCGCGCGTGCGATGGAAATGGGCGCGGATGCCGTTCTCGTTAATACTGCTATTGCAGCTTCGAGCGATCCTGTTGCGATGGCGAAGGCATTTAAGTTGGCGGTAGAGTCGGGGCGTATGGCTTATGAAGCCGGACTTGCTGGTAAGGTTTCTCATGCGGTTGCGTCGAGTCCACTGACGTCATTCCTAGATGAGCTTTAGCCCTAGATTGATTTAGCTAATAAGCGAGGAAAACATGAGCTTCGTTGAACAATTTAAGCAGCTTAATTGGGATGACATTTCGATGTCGATCTATGCGAAAACGGCAAAAGACGTCGAGCGAGCATTGAATAAACCCAAGCGTGATTTGGAAGACTTTAAAGCGCTAATTTCACCAGCGGCTGAAGCGTACTTAGAGCAAATGGCGCAGTTGTCATACTCGGCAACTCGCAAGCGTTTTGGCAATACCATGTCGCTTTATATTCCATTGTACCTTTCTAACTTGTGCGCCAATGTTTGTACTTATTGTGGCTTCTCGATGGAGAACAGAATCAAACGTCGTACCTTGAATCGGGACGAAGTGGTTGCAGAGGTTGAAGCCATTAAACGCATGAAGTTTGATAGCGTATTGCTGGTGACTGGCGAGCACGAAACTAAAGTGGGTATGAAATACTTCCGCGAAATGGTGCCTATGATTAAGAAGCGCTTTAACTATTTGGCGATGGAAGTACAGCCACTTGATCAAGACGAATACGCTGAGCTCAAGACATTGGGTTTGGATGCGGTGATGGTCTATCAAGAAACGTATCATCCTTCGACTTACGCCGAGCACCATTTGCGTGGCAACAAGATGGATTTCGAATACCGATTGGATACACCCGATCGTCTTGCAAAGGCGGGCATCGATAAGATCGGTATTGGTGCTTTAATAGGGTTGGAAGAGTGGCGTACCGACTGTTTTTATGTGGCAGCGCACTTGGACTATCTTGAGCGCACGTATTGGCAGACTCGTTACTCGATTTCTTTCCCGCGTTTGCGTCCTTGTGAGGGTGCGCTCCAACCCAAATCAGTCATGACGGATAAGCAACTTGTTCAGCTGATTTGCGCTTATCGTTTGTTGAATCCAGAAGTGGAGTTGTCATTATCGACTCGTGAGTCACCGAAGTTTAGAGATAACGCATTGCCTTTAGGCATTACCAGTATGTCTGCTGCATCGAAAACTCAGCCGGGTGGTTATGCGATGGATGATGTTGAACTCGAGCAGTTTGAGATCAGTGATGAGCGAAGCGCAGGTTCTGTGGAAGATATGATTCGAGCCAAAGGGTTTGACCCTGTATGGCGAGATTGGCACTCGGCGTATTCTGGTTAATCAGCAAATAAAGACACTGGTCATCGTTATGTTTCACGTGAAACATAAGTAAAGAAAAGAGGGTTGATGCAAAACATCAACCCTCTACTTTTTTCTAGCTTCTAGCTTCTAGCTTCTAGCTGTGTGCTACTGGTAGCGTTGCTTGACGAAGCCACTCTTTCACATCACCCTCAACAAGTGGGCTGATCTCATCCCATACCTTCTGATGGTAATCATTCAACCAAGCAAGCTCTGGACGAGTTAGCATATCAACATTGATGTTGCGCTTGTCGATTGGACAGCGTGTTAGCGACTCGAATGACAGAACAGGGAAGTCACCGTTAGTTGGGGTTTCAACAACAAGCTCTAGGTTCTCGATACGGATACCAAACGCATCCGCACGGTAGTAACCTGGCTCGTTGGATAGCACCATACCTTCTGTTAGAGGCACGTCGATTTGCTTCTTCGAAATGCTCGCCGGACCTTCATGAACACTTAGGAAGTGACCAACACCGTGACCAGTACCGTGGTCGTAATCGTAGCCTTCCGCCCACAGGTGCTGACGAGCTAGCGTATCGATTTGGTAACCACGTGTGCCTTTCGGGAAGCGTGCACGAGCAACACCGATGTGACCTTTTAGTGCGAGAGTGAATTGTTTAATCATCTCTTGTGAAGGCTGACCGATCGCAATTGTACGCGTGATGTCTGTCGTGCCATCTAGGTACTGACCGCCTGAATCCACTAGGTAAAGCGTGTTCAGTTCTAGCTTGCCAGGTTCAGGTTGGTTTTCGTGATTGTAGTGACACATGGCCGCGTTGCCGCCTGCCGCTGAAATGGTATCAAAGCTAAGATCCATAAGTGTCGGGTCTTCGCTACGAAATGCTTCCAGTTTGTCCGCCAGTGTCGCTTCATCATGCAGGTTACCAGCAGCCACTTCAGTATCTAACCAAGATAGGAACTTACTCATCGCTACGCCATCACGGATATGACATGCTTTCATGCCTGCGATTTCAACTGAGTTCTTCGCCGCTTTTGGCATTAGGCATGGGTCAGCTTTACTCACCACAGATGCGCCTGCGTTTTGAAGCACCAGCTTAAACCACGCGTTACTTGTCGCAGGGTCAACCAGTACATTCTTGCCAGTTAGGTTTTCTAGTCGTGCTTGCAATGCTTCTGGGTGATGAACCGTCACGCCGGCACCAACATGAGCGTCAAACTCAGCAGGTAGGCGAGCAGGATCTAGGAAGTATTCCACGCTTGAGTCTGAGTGCAGAATCGCGTGAGAAAGCAGAACTGGTAGACGTGATACATCAAGACCACGAACGTTGAGTAACCAACAGATAGAATCAAGTGCTGTGATCACTGCGCTGTCTGCACCGGCTTTTTTCACGAGCTCTGCGATTTCTTGGCGTTTGCTTTCACTTGACTGACCAACTGCTTCTGTTGCCATTAGGCGAACATCAGAAACCACAGGAGCAGGGCGGTCGTGCCACAGTTCATCAATTGGGTTGCTATCGAGAATCTTAAGCTCAAGTGCGCCAGCAAGTTTTGCTTGTGCCATGTCTAGCCAAGCAGCGTTGTGCATGCGAGGGTCGATTGCCACAGACGCGCCATTTGCAAGATGGTCTTTAATCCAATCTAGTGCAGGCTCTTCAATCAAGTGACGGTATTCGAATAGATCAGCAGGAACCTGCTTTGTTACTTGTACTGTGTAGCGACCATCAACAAAGATAGCGGCTTTGTCTTTGGTGATTACCGCAGCACCAGCAGAACCAGTAAAGCCAGTTAGCCAATGTAAACGCTCGTTGTGCGCTGGTACGTATTCACCCAAGTACTCGTCTTCATGAGGGACAAGTAGGGCATCAATATTATGTTGTGCTAGCCATTCGCGAATTGCATTCACGCGGCTTTGGGTATCGTTGTGCATCTGTGTTATTCCTTCAAATTACCGCTCCTTCATGCTCAGGTGTGGGAGCTGTTTCCATCTGCTTCATGCAGTTTACGATTCCATTGAGGTTCGCAATCACTTCAATAGAGTCGGAGTACAACTAGGCCATAGATGAGCCAAAAAGGACTACGACAGTTAAGCTACTCATTTTAGCCGCTAAGCGCAAATTGAGTGCGGTGTTTTTATCTAAGGTGATCGGTTTTTTGTGTGATCATCGTACGTAGCCAGCCTAATGCAGGGTCGTTTTCTCTATCTCGGTGCCAGAATAAAGTGTAAGCCATAGGTGGGAATTCTAACGGTAGTGGCAGCACGACCAAATCAAGCTGTTTGGCCGCAAGTTGCACAAAATGACTTGGCGCAGTAAAGATAAAGTCGGTGTATGAACATAAACTTGCGGCACTGTTAAAGTCGGGCACAGTGACGGCAATATCGCGGTCGGCGCCAATATCTGCAAGGCGATAATCTAGCAACCAACGGTCGTTGCCATCACAACGCACCTGTACATGGCGTAGGGCGAGATAGGCTTCCAGATTCCAAGGTTGTTTTAGCGCAGGGTGGTTTTTGCGAATAATGCACATTTGGTAATCACGATAAATTTCCAACTCGCAAATGTCATCGGGTGGTTGAAGAGTCAGCTTGGCATCGTTTATATCGATATCTTTTCCAGTTAAGCCTAAATCCAGTTCGCCGCGTTGAAGCATTTTAAATGTATTATCCGACCACGGGTGTGTGCTAATTGTCACGCCAGGTGCTTGTTGAAAAATCGCCGGTAAGAAATGGGGTAGAATGAGAGGGTAGACACTCTCTACCGCTGCTATTTGAAAACGGTATTCACTGCTTTGCGGAGAAAACTCTTCGGGTTGAGTCAGCACTTCTAACTGATTTATCAACAGATCCAGTTTCGGTTTAAGAAACAATGCGCGCGGCGTAGGTGTTAATCCATGTGAGTTTCGAGTGAAAAGAGGGTCATCAAATTGAATGCGCAGTTTAGCCAGTGATTTACTTACGGCAGATTGGCTTAAGCACAATCGGTGGGCCGCACGAGTAACGTTTAACTCTTCAATCAGCACTTTAAAGCAGACCAATAGATTTAAATCGATACGAGCCAGTTTTTCGACATTCACAGTGAATTTCCTCTGAGGAATAATGCTCATGATTATACATCATTTCCATTCATATCATCAGATGATTAAGCTTTACCCAAAGTTCTTTATCCAATTCGGAGTGTTGTGTGTCTAGCCAGTTTTCTAATAGTAAAAAACAGATGGCGTTATTGACCCTTTTGGTTCTTTTTAGTCCTTTAGCGATTGATATTTATCTACCTGCTTTACCTCTTATTGCTTCCACTTTTCAGGTCGATAATGCGCTAGCACAAGACACGATCACTTGGTTCTTATTTGCTATGGGTGTTGGTCAGCTATTCGCAGGTCCCTTAGCAGATAAACTCGGACGTCGAACTGTTGCATTGGGCGGTATCACCATTTACGCGATGAGCGCTTTATTGGCGTGGAGTGCTCAAAATATTGAGTGGATGTTGGTTTCCCGACTGCTACAAGGCTTAGGTGCGTGTGCGACATCGGTAGCAGCCTTTGCAACAGTTCGCGATATTTTTGGCCCGGAAAAAAGCGGCAAAATGATCAGCTACCTTAACGGTGCGATTTGTTTTATTCCGGCTTTAGCTCCAATTCTAGGTAGCTGGTTAACTCAGCAATTTGACTGGCGTGCTAACTTTAGCTTTATGGCTGGTTTTGCTGTGGTGTCTGGATCATTGATGTTTTTCATGATGAAAGAGACTAACCCGTCAACAGAAAAGCAAGCCGTGTTTAAGCTTAGTCGGTATTGGGCAGTGCTTAGCACACCATCTTTTGTTTTCCATGCGTCATTATGCTTGATGGCGATGGCGGTTATTCTTGCTTACGTTACCTCAGCACCGTCGGTATTGATGACGGGGATGGGGCTGTCGATGAATGAATTCACTTTCTGGTTTGGTGTAAATGCGGTGATAAACATTGCGGCATGTATGCTGGCGCCTAAGTTTATGGAGCGCGTTGGAACTCACAACACCTTGGTCACCGGGATCTCAACTCTGGGTCTCGCTGGTGTGATCATGCTAGTGATGAATGGTCAGAATACCGCGCTTTCTTTCATGCTACCTATCTTCATGTCTTCTGTAGGTTTTGCATTCATTCTGGGTGCAGCGGCAGGGAAAGCGTTAGAACCGTTTGGTGATAAGGCGGGCACGGCAGCTGCACTGCTTGGATTGTTCCAAATGAGTGGCTCTGGTTTGTTGGTGGGTACGCTGCAACGCTTATCTCTGGATCCGCAAACCTTGATTGCAATTCATATGTGGGTCCTATTACCTGCGTTGGTCGTTCTGTTTACAAAAGCAGGGAAGAACTGGCACTCGAGCTTTGCGAAAGCGTAAATCAGTGTAATTTAGTATTTTCCAATGTAAGTAAGGCGTGTATATTTGTCACTCAGACTTTTCCTGACACCATAACGGAACTCAAAAAGTAATGTCGTTAACCACGTATGAAATGGCTCGTATTCTAGAGCAAATGGAAGATTCACCAGAAAAGGTGATGTTTGGCAAGTTGCTTAATGAGCTGGGTAATCAAAGCTCCGAGCGTATTCGTAGTGCGGCGAAACAAGTACCTCTGCCAATTTTGCGTGATATCGTGTACCAATTTCAGCAAGTGATTGAGTCACGCAAAGATGAACAAGTCGAGCAGATGGCAAAAGACCTCGCTCAGCAAGGTATCTCAGCAGAAGAGCTACTGGCTTACTTGAATAAATAATAAAAAATCCCCGCATGATGCGGGGATTTTTTTAGCTCGTCATTTTCTTTTTCAGGATGTGGTCCAAAGACAGCGGTCCTGGCCCCCATACGATTACGATAAGAATCATCAATCCCCAAAGTTGGTGGTCATAAAAACCTTTCTCCCACAACAGTGGGTAAGAGATCACTGCGATGATGTTGAACACAAACAGCATTGCTGCCATCGGGCGGGTAATCAATCCTAGTGCCAAGAACACCGGTAGAACCAACTCCGCAGCCGTACCTAAATAAGCCGCCAATTCCCATGGCAAGATTGGCACTTGGTATTCCAGCTCAAATAAGTACAGCGTGCTATCCCAAGATGAGATTTTGATTAGTCCTGAATTGAAGAACACCCAAGCAACCCAAAAGCGACAAAAGAGAAGTAGTAAAGGGACAAAGCTTGCTTGTAAGGTACTGATTAAATCATCGTACCGATTCACTAAGTTTTTAACCGTGTCCGTCATAGAGTGCTCCTTAGATTGATTGCAATGTAAAGCCGTCAACAATATCGAGTGCCATGATGCGATTGAGATGAGCGAGTAAAACTTCAGGTATTTCGCTCAAACTCTGCTTCTGCTCTAAACATTGCAGCAGTTGGAACACATCGGCATCGAGTGCGTGACACAAGGCTTCTCCATTGGCTTGAATCGAGATGACACCTTGCTGTAATTGGTTGATATTAAGTTGTTCGAATTGCCCAGTTTGAATCGCGCTAAATAGATCGAATACTGCGTAGTTGGAGTCAAAGTTGCGGCAGCCCTTTTTAAGGTGTAAGACTAAAGCGGGTTGTTGCTCTTCACTCACTTCGCCAAGTAACGCAAGCGGTTTTAATTCTGCTGCATTGGACTGTTCATACTGTGCTTGACGAGCTAGGTCGATATGCCACTCGAAGCGTGCGACTTCAGGGCTGTAAGGTGCTTGTGCGATCACCTGACTAAACTGCATGATGGTGTCTTGAAAGCCTTCGCCATAATGCACCACATTTCCTTCTTCTAATGGGTAAGAAAGAACATGCTGGCGAGCTATCTGTTCAAAGCATTCTTCACCAAGCAGCGCTTCAACCATCGGGTAGGTCGCGGACAACACTTCGCTTAAGCTGACGATAAAGTTATTGCGGTAAATTTGTATGCGTTCATCAGCGGTAAACTCATCACTGGCAATATCGCAGTCTTCACCGAGCGCTTGATAGTGCAGGGCTTTAGCAAACTGGCTTTGTAAGGTGGCTAGATTCATGATGCCTTCCTTGGTTCGCTTTGTTCACTTGGAAGTGTGCCTTGCAACAGCAGTTGTGATGCTTTCTGCGCTTCTTCGAGCAAGACTTCTGGCGCGGGGATATCCAAATCCCATTCAATCAACGTATGACGTGGACCGTGTTTTTTTGTCCACTGTGAAAACAACTGCCAAACTTCATCGCTAACCGGGCGGCTATGGGTATCAATCCATATCTCACCTTTGTCGAGTTGTTTGATGGTAAAACCTGCCAAGTGAATCTCATCCACTTTGTCGGCTGGAATCGCATCTAGGTATGTGTCGCAATCAAAACCGTGGTTGAACGCCGAAACATAAACATTGTTTAAATCGAGCAATAAACGACAGTCAGTGCGCTTTTGCACTTCGGTAAGAAACTCCCATTCGCTGATGGTCGAATGTTGAAACTTCACATAACTAGATGGGTTCTCTATCAAGATCTCGCGTTGCAAATATTCCTGCACTTCATTCACGTTACGAGTGAACACGTTGAGCGCTTCTTCCGTATACGGAAGTGGAAGCAGGTCATTAAAGTAGTGACCGCCGTTTTCACTCCAACTTAAATGGTCAGAAACAAGGATTGGGTCGATTGAGTCAATCAGTGCTTTAAGTTGCGCAAGATGCTTTTGACTAACACGTTCCACCGAACCTAGCGACAAACCAATACCGTGGCAGCTAATTTGATATTGCTCGCGAAGCGTTTGTAGCTGATGGCGCTCTGTTGCATTGGGTTGGAAATAGTTTTCACTGTGGATTTCTAACCAAGACAACTCGGGTTGGTTTTGGCTAAAGTAATCGAGGTGAGGGGTTCTTAATCCAACTCCAACAAGGTCGTGGAAGGTGTGGTGTTTCACGTGAAACTCCTTTTCAAATCGTGCGGGAAGAGAAGGATGCGTCTTGGCTTTGCGTTGGTTGAGCGTCAACGCATCCTCACAATAGCTAGCGATAAAAGATTATGAAGAAGAAGTGCTACCGCCAGCGAGTTTGTCACAAAGACCTTTTGGTACGACTACGAATGCGTCTTTTTGGTTATCTTCTTTAGAAGTACCAGCGCATGAGCTGCTTTTTGTTGCACAGTCGTTTTTACCTGCTTTAGAAACGCCATAGCACTTTTCTTTTTCAGCAGCGACAGCTGGAGCTGCAGTTAGCATTGTGCCACCAAGAGCTAGAAGACCAGTAACAGCAGCAGTAACAGCTAGATTCGACTTTTTCATAATAAATTCCTCTGAATGATTTCCTTTACTTTAAGTTGGCAAGATGAATCGCCTGTTTTGGCGTTTTTGTTATCAACTTGCTTAACTTAAAAGATAGGAAACTGGCTAAAAAACTTTCAGAAAAATTTCTGAAGTAAATGGGTTTGTAGGGTCAAATAGGTATAACTAATTGATGTGTTGGGCAAAAAAACATCGATTTTTTTATCAAGTTTTGTCTAAACAGCACCCGGTTGTTTAGGTTATAATCGGTTTTTATGTATAAATAACCAGTAGCTCTCATCATGATGGATCCATCTCTATTACTCGACGGTTTGAACGATAAACAGCGTGAAGCCGTTGCAGCACCTCTAGAAAACTTGCTCGTTCTTGCTGGCGCAGGAAGTGGTAAGACACGCGTTCTTGTTCACCGTATCGCTTGGCTGATGTCGGTCGAGCAAGCTTCTCCGTTCTCAATTATGTCGGTAACCTTTACCAATAAGGCGGCGGCAGAGATGCGTGGACGTATCGAAGAGCTAATGATGGGCAGTGCAGGCGGTATGTGGAATGGTACTTTCCACGGCATTTGTCACCGTATTCTGCGTGCACACTATCTTGATGCCAAGCTACCGGAAGATTTCCAAATCATTGACAGTGACGACCAGCAGCGTCTGCTAAAGCGTTTGATCAAAGCGCAAAACCTCGATGAGAAGCAATGGCCTGCACGCCAAGTGGCATGGTGGATTAACGGTAAGAAAGACGAAGGTCTGCGTCCGTCGCACATTGATGCGTACCATGATCCAGTAACCAAGACATATCTGCAGTTGTACACCGCTTACCAAGAAGCGTGTGATCGTGCTGGTTTAGTCGATTTTGCGGAAATCTTGCTGCGCGCACATGAGCTACTGCGTGATAACAAGTTCGTTCGTGAACACTACCAAGCACGCTTTAAGCACATCTTGGTGGATGAGTTCCAAGATACCAACAACATTCAATATGCTTGGCTACGTATGATGGCGGGTCCTGAGTGTCACGTGATGATCGTAGGTGATGACGACCAGTCGATTTATGGCTGGCGTGGTGCAAAAGTCGAGAACATTGAGAAGTTTACACTCGAATTCCCAAGCGTAAATACCATTCGTCTTGAGCAAAACTACCGTTCCACTAAGACCATTCTGGAAGCATCTAACACCCTGATTGCGAATAACACCGAGCGTATGGGTAAAGAGTTGTGGACGGATGGCGTGGTCGGTGAGCCTATCTCGGTTTACAGCGCTTACAACGAATTAGATGAAGCCCGTTTTGCGGTGAACAAAATCAAAGAGTGGCAAGACAAGGGCGGTGCTCTGAATGACGCTGCGATGCTTTACCGTAACAACGCCCAGTCGCGTGTTCTGGAAGAAGCGTTAATTCAAGCCGGTCTGCCTTACCGTATCTACGGCGGCATGCGATTCTTCGAACGTCAGGAAATCAAAGATGCCTTGAGCTACATGCGTCTGATTGCCAACCGTAACGATGATGCGGCGTTTGAACGTGTGGTGAATACGCCAACGCGTGGTTTGGGCGATAAGACGCTTGAAACCATCCGCTTTGCGGCTCGTGATCGTGGTTGCACCATGTGGGAAGCGAGTGTGGCAATGTTGGACGAGAAGGTGCTTGCTGGTCGCGCTGCTGGTGCTCTGAGCCGTTTTATCGAGCTTGTCACCGCGCTAGAAGACGACACCTTAGAGATGCCGCTGCATCACCAAACTGACCATGTGATTAAATACTCGGGCTTGTTCGCGATGTACGAGCAAGAGAAGGGTGAAAAGTCTAAGGCACGTATTGAGAACTTGGAGGAATTGGTGACCGCAACTCGCCAATTCGAGAAACCAGAAGAAGCCGAAGACATGTCACTGCTGACGGCATTCCTAACCCACGCAGCACTAGAAGCGGGCGAAGGACAAGCGGACGAATTTGAAGATGCGGTTCAGCTCATGACATTACACAGTGCGAAAGGTCTAGAGTTCCCATTGGTGTTTATGGTCGGTGTGGAAGAAGGCATGTTCCCAAGCCAAATGTCGGCAGAAGAAGCAGGGCGCTTAGAAGAAGAACGCCGTCTGTGTTACGTAGGCATGACCCGTGCAATGCAGAAACTGTACATCACTTATGCTGAAATGCGTCGTTTGTACGGTCAGGATAAATACCATAAACCGTCTCGCTTTATCCGTGAACTGCCAGAAACTTGTTTAGATGAAGTACGAATGAAGGCGCAAGTTAGCCGTCCTTCAAGCAGTGGTCGATTTAGCCAAACTGTTGTGAAAGAGAGCTTTAATGAAACCGGCTTTACGCTAGGTTCTCGTGTGATGCATCCAAAGTTTGGTGAAGGCACCATCATCAACTTCGAAGGCAGTGGTCCACAAAGCCGTGTACAGATTGCCTTTAACGGTGAAGGCATCAAATGGTTGGTAACTGCTTACGCACGACTAGAGAAACTGTAAGGCTTGACCAAAACTCATACCAATCGTAGTAAATAACTGGTCATTCTAGCTTGTTAAAATACTCGATAACTGCGTTGCAATTTTTGATTGTAGAATAACTACTTATCGAAAAATTGCGCCTTGTTCTCAAGCATTTTCCCTACGCTATTTCTGATCACTTATTTACTGTGATTGGTATCATCAACTTAAGAGCTGCTTCGGCGGCTCTTTTTGTTTGTGCAGTTTTGGTGTCGCTAACGTAGGAAAAAATGGAATGATAAATGGATTTCGAAAGCGCGATTTAACTATACCGTTTGAAGTGAAAGGTGGGCGTTGTGGGTGAATGTCTGCTTTCAGAAGAGCTGCTAAGAAAAACTTTAGGCAAAGAAAAACCCCGAGGGCTTGCGCCCATCGGGGTTATAGTCTTACTCGCAGCAATCCGGCTACTAAGAGTGCTCCATGCATCTAATCCATGATAGTGTGCTGAATCCGTCAGCTTAATCCTTACGTCGCCTTCCTAGCGGTGTCCTTAATGACCTTATCCTGGTCTGCTAACTATCCTCGTTAGCTCTCATCACTTGTTCCCTGAGCGGTGTCCCTGACATCATCCTGATGTTCAAATCCTTGCCTCGTCCAGAGGTGTCCATTTCCCGTCCTTAGTAGCAACCATCCTAGTCACTATTGATTCCGTTCAATGTCCAATTTTGCAATCCATGCCCGACTATTCATCCTGAATAACCGTTTCTTCTTCCTGAAGTTCACCAAGTCCGTGGTGTTTCCTGTTCCGTGTCAGCATCCTTCCGACAGGTTTAATATTACGTGTTTAACGATTTCCAACAACGGGCTAATCTCACATTTTTTAACTCTCTTAGCGTTCAAAAAAGATACATGAGTATCAAATTCAATGGCTTATGCTCTTTTCTGTACGGTTTTACCATTAAAAAAGAGAGGTTTGCTCAACCCTTTGTGAGAGATCTCGCACAAGGGGTCGAGCGAAAGACTCTTACTGCCCGATAGCGGCACCTTCACGTCTTGGATCCGCAGCGCCTTCAAGACCGTCTTTTGTTATTCGTATCGCATGCAGACCAGAGTTCAAATCCCGAACATCGGTTTTAAAGCCCATCTTCTCCAGAGCAGGCTGTAAGCCCTCTGCGGCGGTACCTTGCTCAATATCTAAGGTGCCAAAACGGTTCAGCAATCGTGGCTGATTAATCGCGCTTTGGATGTCCATATCCCATTGCGTGTGGGCGATAATGGCTTGTGCGACGTAACCAATAATGCGGCTGCCACCCGGTGAGCCAATTGCCATGTAAGGCTTGTCATCCTTCATCATAATGGTTGGTGCCATAGATGAACGTGGGCGTTTTCCCGGTTCTAATCGGTTTGCGATTGGCACACCATCTTGATGCGTGCGGAAAGAGAAATCGGTCAGTTCGTTATTGAGCAAGAAGCCGCGTACCATCAAGCGTGAGCCAAAGGCATTCTCGATGGTTGTTGTCATTGAAACCACATTGCCTTGCTTATCGACGATATTGAAATGGCTGGTGGAAGGCAGCTCGATCGATTGGTCCATGCTTAAGTTCATGGCGTGCGACCAAGGAGGATTACCGGCTTCAGCCTTACTCAAGGCTTTACCGACTTGAATGAGATCAGCACGTTGTTTGAGATAATCTTTATCAAGCAAGCCTTCGGTTGGCATTGGCACATAATCTTGGTCAGCCATGTATTTACCACGATCCGCGAACGCAAGGCGCGATGCATCGGCGATCACTTGCCATGATTTCGCGCTTTCGGCTCCCCAACCTTTAAGATCGTATTGCTCGGTGATCGCGAGAATCTGTCCAACCGTCAATGCGCCAGAGCTAGGTGGTCCCATGCCGCAGATATCATAGCTTTGATAAGCCGCACAAACCGGCTCACGTTGCTTGATTTGGAACGCATCAAAGTCAGGTTGTGCCAATACGCCAGGATTGCCCGGTGCATTCTGTACTGTCTTGATGATGTCTGTGGCGATATCGCCTTGATAGAAAGCTTTTGCTCCTTGCTCTGCAATTGCCGTCAGAGTTTGCGCGTATTCAGGGTTCTTCAACAACGTGCCTTCGGCTTTTGGTGAGCCATCTGGATTGAAGAAGTAAGCCTTAGTCGCAGGGAAGCGAGATAGGCGCTTGGCATCTTTTTCAATCAGACTCGCGAGGCGAGGACTGACTTCGAAACCTTGCTCAGCCAAGGTAATCACGGGTTGGATTATCTTCTTCCATTCCAACTTGCCGTATTTCTGGTGCGTGTCCCACAGCAGTTTCACTGTACCAGGAGTGGCAACGGAACGCCCACCGACAACCGCATCGTAAAATTGCAGTGGTTGTCCTTTGTCATCTAGGAAGAGTTTCGGCGTTGCGGCGAGCGGTGCGGTTTCGCGTCCATCATACGTAGTCAGTTTTTGTTTCTCACTGTCCCAATACACTAAGAAGGCGCCACCACCAATGCCTGAAGATTGGGGTTCTACTAAGCCCAGCATCAGCTGCACGGCAACCATAGCATCAATAGCATTACCACCTTGTGCAAGAACGTCTGCCCCAGCTTGGGTGGCAAGTGGGTTGGCTGCGGTAACCATATAATCTTTCGCTTTGATCAATTGTTTTTGCTCGAAGCCAGTGCTGTGCTCCGGCGCAACTGCATCTGCTGCTTGGTTAGCAAAGACTGAGGTAGATAAGATTAGTGGGGAAGTAAGAAAAAGACCCGTGGTCACGAGTCGGTTGAACGTCCAATGCATGATGACTCTCCATGTTGCCAGTTTTGTGCTTTGAGCTTGGCAGTTATGGAGAGTCACGTCGAGTCAGCAATCTTAGAAATGTCGATTGTGCTACGCTTTTAAATCAGTACTTTATCCGATAAAAGTATTGATAGTTTGGTATAGAATACTGCCGCCCACGAGAGTAAATACCACGCCGCATAGACCGTCGATGTAGATACCTGCTTGTTGTAATTTACGCTGTAAGCGCTGTGTCGACAGCATCCATGCAAGGCTAGAGAACCAGAATAGCGACAAGCCAAACAGGATGACCAGTGCAATACCTTTGCCAGTAATCGACATACCTGCTGGGACTAAACTCGACATCAAACTGACAAAGAACACCAGGGCTTTTGGGTTAAGAATGTTGGTCGCAAACCCTATAGCAAACGCTTGACGCTTATTGCTGATCACTAGGTTATTTTGCTTCTTAGGTTGATCCGTCAGTGGGTTTTGGATCATCGAGATCACGGCACGCAATGCGCCAATTCCTAAGTAGAGCAGGTAACTACCACCGAGCAGTTGTACCACGGAATACAGCACGGGGTGCTGGTGGACGACAAAACTCACACCTGTCAGGCTGAACAAAGAGTGCAGCAAAATACCGACGGACAATCCCAACGCAATGTACAAGCCAGTTTGACGACCATGACGCGTCGCGTTTTGTACGACCAGCGCAAAGTCCGGACCTGGACTCATTAGGGCAATAAAGTGAATGCTGGCGAGTGTCAGCAATATGGTGGATTCATTCATAACACATCTCAAATTTAACCAATGCGGCTATTGTCGTGGTAAGTCACCTGTGGCGCTTGTAAAAAACTGACAGCTTTCTCGGTAAATGAAATTAACGAGCCACTTGAGAAGGGGAAACGCCGTAGGTCTGTTTAAACGCTTTGCTGAAATGCGCTTGATCGTAGAAACCGATTTGATGAGCGACGTCGGTACCACATTGACCAGCTTGCAGTAACTTCATGCCTTGTTCAAGGCGCAGGCGCGCGAACCATGCGTAAGGCGTCATGCCTGTTTGCGCTTTAAAGTGGCGCTGGAACTGAGTGGGGCTCAGTTGGCACAGCTCTGAAAGTGAATCCAAACGCACTGCTTGGTCGAGGTTCGCCATTAGATAATCTTTTAACGTCCCAAGTGATTGATTTCCTAGCGGCACCACTTTTTGTCGCTCAAGCGATCCGTAGCGATCAAAAAGTTGGTTAAATCCTTCAAAAGGAAGGCAATCTTTAGTGAGTTGGCTGAGGTTTTCACGACGAAGTAGCCCGTGTAAGTTACTAAGTTGTGAAAATATTTGGGGATCCGAGATGATCAGTTCGTTGAAGTGTATTATTTGACCGTTTTGCTTAAGATCAGCCAGATCGCTCAATAGGAGAGGTTCGATCGCAAACACATTTACTTCGTAGCCACTCTCGAGCTTAGATTGCCCGTCGTGCAGCTCATCCGGCGGCATAATCACAATTTGCCCGTGACCAACTTGGTGGTTGTTACCTTGATATTGGAACTTCTGCGCACCATGCGTGATCAGGCCGAGATGAAAATCCAGATGGTAATGCCTTTGAAAAGCAAATTTCTGGTATTTCGCCTCTATTAGACTCAAGTTGTCATGGTCGGTTGCGTAGTACTGAATATGTTCCATTAAATAAAAAAGCTTGGTCACATTATGACCAAGCTTATCTGGCAATTTCTAACTTGTCTTGTAAAAAACGATCACTGTGGCTGAACGATTCGGCGTGAGCGACGGTTATTACGTAATCCATCAAAGCTAAACACGACTAGTGCTCCCCAAATAAAGACGAAAGTGATCGCTTTATCCATGGTAAAGGGTTCGCCATACATCAATACTGCAAGTAAAAACATTAAGCTTGGGCCTATATATTGGAAAAAGCCCAAAGTCGATAATTTGAGTCTTGTTGCTGCACCCGTAAAGCACAGCAGTGGCAGGGTTGTTATAACCCCAGCAGCGATCAACAAACTATTTAACGTAAGTGGATTCGTAAGCATATTTGAGGTTGGTGTATCGGCAATAAAAAGCAAATAAACAGCGGCCACCGGCAGCAGAAGTAATGTCTCGATAAACAAGCCAGTTTTTGCATCGACACTGACTTTCTTTCTTAATAAGCCATAAAAGCCGAAGCTCATTGCTAACGCCATCGCAACAACAGGTACGGAGCCAAATACAATCAGTTGAACGAGTACGCCACAACCTGCCAATACAACCGCGAACCACTGTAATTTGCGCAGTCGCTCTCCCAAAAATACCATGCCGAGCAAGACATTGATTAATGGGTTAATGTAATAACCTAAGCTGGCGTCGAGCATATGATTCGAGTTTACCGCCCAAATGAAAATCAACCAATTGCCGCCAATTAACATGGAACTTGCGATCAGGTAAGCGATTTTCGTTTTGTCTTTCGCGATGTGGTAAGCCGAGCGCCAGTGACGGCCAAAATGGAGGAGTGCAGCAAGCAAAAAGAAAGACCATATCACTCGGTGGCTTAGAATTTCCAAAGGAGATACTTGTGCGATGGACTTAAAGTACATCGGCGCAATGCCCCACATGGTATACGCACCAATCGCTAGCAAGATGCCTTGCCGCGCGCGTTGTTGTTCGTCTTCTGGTGTCATGAAGTGTCACCTAATTGTGTGTTTTATAGAGCAGAAAATCAGTATACGAGTCGTGATGCGAAACACCTAACAATTTGCGGTTTTATTCACCATGAAACCCCATTACAATGTGCCCTCACTTTGTGTGCCAGTGGTATGCATAAGCACCTCTTTTTTAAGACCCAATCTGAGACTTTTCATGACCTCGACCTTGTTAGCCGAACAATCTGATTCGCCTGTAACGCCTCAACGTGTGTTGGAGGATGTGTTTGGTTACCAAGAGTTCCGTGATGGTCAGCAGTTGGTGATTGATGCTGCGGTAGAAGGTCGCGACAGCTTAGTTATCCTGCCTACGGGTGGCGGTAAGTCGCTGTGTTATCAAATTCCTGCTTTGGTTCGCTCTGGCATTACTTTGGTCATTTCTCCGCTTATCTCGCTGATGAAGGACCAAGTGGACCAGCTTAAAGCCAACGGTGTAGCGGCTGAGTGCATTAACTCGACCATGCCTCGTGAAGAGCTGCTCAGCGTGTATAACCGCATGCACACTGGTCATCTTAAGTTGGTGTACGTCTCGCCAGAACGCGTATTGATGCGTGATTTCATTGAGCGCTTGGAAAACTTGCCGCTATCGATGATTGCTGTCGATGAAGCGCATTGTATTTCCCAGTGGGGACACGATTTCCGTCCAGAATATGCCGCGCTTGGTCAACTTAAGCAGCAGTTTTCCCATGTGCCATTTATGGCGCTGACGGCGACGGCGGATGATGCAACGCGCCGAGATATTCTTGAGCGTCTGCAACTGAATAATCCAGAGGTTTACCTAGGCAGCTTCGACCGTCCTAACATTCGCTACAACTTAGTTGAGAAGCACAAGCCGGTTTCGCAAATCGTTCGTTATCTGGAAACCCAAAAGGGTAACTGCGGCATCATCTATTGTGGTAGCCGTAAGAAAGTTGAGATGGTGACCGAGAAGCTGTGCAACAACCACATTCGTGCTGCTGGTTATCACGCAGGTATGGACGCTGATGAGCGCGCTTACGTTCAAGAAGCTTTCCAACGTGATGACATCCAAATTGTAGTGGCGACCGTGGCATTCGGTATGGGCATCAACAAACCAAACGTGCGTTTTGTGGTTCACTTTGATATCCCGCGCAACATCGAGTCTTACTACCAGGAAACGGGTCGTGCAGGGCGTGATGGTTTACCTGCAGAAGCGATGATGTTGTATGACCCAGCGGACATCAGTTGGCTGCGCCGTATGTTGGATGAGAAAGACGATGGTCCACAGAAGCAGGTGGAAACCCACAAACTGAATGCGATGAGTGCCTTTGCTGAGGCGCAGACTTGTCGTCGTCAGGTGCTATTGAATTACTTTGGTGAGTATCGTGAGAAGCCATGTGGCAACTGCGATATTTGCTTAGATCCACCGAAGCACTTTGATGCAACAGAAGAAGCACGTAAGGCGTTGTCTTGTGTGTACCGTGTTAATCAAAGCTTTGGTATGGGTTACGTGGTAGAAGTGCTACGTGGCATGCAAAATATTCGTGTACGTGAAAACGGGCACGATAAGATTTCTACCTACGCGATAGGGCGCGATCACAGCCACGATTACTGGGTGAGTATCTTCCGTCAATTAATCCACAAAGGGCTGTTGTTCCAAAACATCACGCGTAACTCAACGCTGCAACTTACCGAAGAAGCGCGTCCGCTGCTACGTGGCGATGTGACTCTGGAGTTAGCGGTTCCACGTTTAGACACTGCAGCACGTGCGGCGAAATCAGATAAACTGACCAGCAAGAACTACGACAAAAAGCTGTTTGCTAAGTTACGTAAGCTGCGTAAGTCGATTGCTGATGAAGATGGTTTGCCACCATACGTGGTCTTTAGTGATGCGACTCTGATTGATATGGCGGAAATTCTGCCAACGTCTTACGGCGAAATGCTGGCAGTTAGCGGCGTTGGTCAGCGCAAACTAGAGAAGTACGCCGACCCATTCCTCGATTTGATTCAAGAACACATTACTCACCACGGATAAGGAACCAAGATGCAAAAGGAATTTGGCTTAGCGGACTACATGGCACAAGAAGGGCGCTTAATCATTACCGCGCCGAGCTTTGACCTTGATAGTTTTCCTGCCTTAGGTGAGCGTTTAGTCGGCTTGCTTTCTGCTACTGTGGTGGAAAAGCAGTGGGATGCGGACATTCACTCTTGGCTGATCGATTTTGAAGGTTGCCGACTGTTTATGAAAGCAGAGCATTACAGCGAAGCGATTTGGTTTGAAGCTTTAGCGATTGAAGAGAGCAGGGAAGAGTTGGATTATCTTGCAGGATTGTTCCAGCGCGGTTTCTAAAAATAGAATTTTTCTTGAAAGGGTGTTTCACATGAAACACCCTTTTTTATGCTCAAACGTTTGCGTAAAACAGACGACTTGCGGCGAAAAGTGGTTAATGTATAATCGCCCACCGCTTCGCTCAGAATGAGCCAAGCCAGTTTATTTTTCATTTTACATTGTTGGTAAGAGCCACTTTATTCAGTGACTCGATTTGGGTTCCCTCACCCCCAAACCAAACTAAAAAGGTATCGCATGAGTAACTTTACCCCTGCGCAGCAGCGCAACGCCCTTATCTATCTGGTTCTATTCCACCTAGTCATTATTGCATCTAGCAATTACCTAGTTCAGCTACCGTTTACTATTTTCGGTTTCCATACCACTTGGGGTGCATTCACTTTCCCATTTATCTTCTTAGCGACTGACTTAACTGTGCGTATTTTCGGAGCTCAGTTGGCGCGTAAGATCATCTTCTTAGTGATGTTGCCTGCGTTGGCTGTGTCTTACTTCTTATCGGTGGTGTTCTTCGAAGGTCAATTCCAAGGTTTTGGTCACCTAGGGGAATTTAACTTATTCGTTGCTCGTATCGCGATTGCTAGTTTCATGGCGTACCTACTTGGTCAGATCATGGATGTGCACGTGTTCAACCGCTTACGTCAAATGAAGCAATGGTGGGTGGCACCAACGTGTTCAACGCTTTTCGGTAATGCACTTGATACCATCGCTTTCTTCGCCATTGCGTTCTACCAAAGCCCAGATCCATTTATGGCGGAGCATTGGACGGAAATCGCGCTGGTGGATTACGGCTTCAAACTGATTATCAGTCTTGGTCTGTTCGTTCCTATGTATGGCGTACTACTGAATTACCTAATTAAGAAGCTGACTGCGGTGAACCCTGACTTTAAGGTGACGACAAGCGTTCAGTCTTAATATCAGTGGGAACCCCGAAAGCCGCTTGCTTAAATCAAGCGGCTTTTTTGTACCTGCTTACTGGGATTTAGAGGGTTTTGTACAGCGTGGAGAGCAATTAGATCATGGGTGTCCAAAAGCTCCCTAAGCTGTACGAAGGTAAAAATGAGCAATAAAAAAGTCCCGAGTGAGACCTTTTTATCGAAGTTACGGAACGTAGAGGAAGCTAGTTGGTGAAATGGCTAACGGAGCATCTTCTCAATCAAAATGGCTTTTTGCGCATCGAAGGCGCCAAGTTGCAGGCCGTTCTCCCAACTGATGCTTTGATTGAACATCGCCAGCATCAAACCGACACTGCGTTGATTGGCGTCCTGCCAGCAATCAGATTCGCTGTACTCTCCATCATTTATCGCGTTGCCATTAACGAGAATGGGCTCGAAACGCCATTTTTCGCCGACACGGTAGTAGCCTTTGCTGGTTAAGGTCTGGTTGGATTGAATCGTTAGATTGTGCTCGATGCCCGGCTCACCTGCTAATTCAAATACAAACATTAGCTGGTGGTCGCCACATTGCAGCTCAACGATCAGTTGGCCGTTTTCCTCAATCAGTGTTGACTGAGAGTAGTCTCCGAAGCAGTGCAGCAACCAAGATATAGGGTGACTTGCCGTTTCAAGAAACCACTCTTTGAGCGTGAAGGTGCCCGGTAGGTTAACTTGGGTGATTAGATTGACCACACAAGGTTGGGTTTGCGAGGTGAGCCATTTCTCTATCGTCTTGGCGGTCTCTAGCTGAGCAAAGGCGTAATTAACCAATAGGTTGGAGTTCGGTTGCTGCCAGTGAGTGATGTCGGAATTCAATCCCACCAATGGCTTTTCACAAATCAGCTTGGTTGAACCTAACGTCTTTATGATCTCTGCATGAGTATGCGCAGGTGTCGCGATGGTCACGACATCGAGTTGTTTGAGTGCGCTGATGTTCGTTTCTGCCTTTGGGATTGCTTCTTCACTGCAGGCTTGCTGAAGCGGTTCTATTTGGTTGGCGCATAACGTTGTGACCGATACACCATTGTTTCGATAGTGGGGAATGTGCGTGCGTCCCCAGTTGATCCCTATGATGCCGGCTTGCTGGATTTGCTCTGGCTTGTTGAAACGTTCACTCAATGGCGGCAAGGCGATTCGTTCATCTGCTAGACGTTGGTCATGGTGATAGTCGTTGCTTGGCAGTACTTGCCATGGCTTGTTGTAATGCTGCTTGAGCGCACAAACGAGTTCGTAGAAGTTCCACTTATCCTTTAAGTTGCTATCAAGATGGTATAAACCGGCTTCGTTCCGCTCAATAAGCTGCAAAAAGGCGAGTGCAGTATCGTCCATATGAGAAGTCGCCGGATACCAAGCCGTGCTAGCGGTAATAACGCCATTCTCTTCATATTGGCGATCGAGATGCGCCAACATGTTATTGCCTTCTGCTTGGTGATGGAGTTGCCAACCGATTCGAGCAATCATCGCATCTGGATTTGCTTGCCAGATTGCATCTTCACAACGAACTTTGTATTTGCCGTAATCATCTTGGGTGTTTCTTTCTTCAAAGATGCCATAAGGCCCGTTTTTTGTGGCATCAAATACCATTGCTGTGCTGACAAAGAGGTAAGGAATGTTGCGTTGTTTGCAGTGCTCACCAAGCCACGCTGCCCACGCTTCACTCCCCATCGCCATATGGCACGCCGCATCAATGGGGTGTTGCTGCCAAAATTGCTCACTTTGCTCTGGATCATCTGGCGGGATTTGATGGTGATTCCATTCCAATATGTTCCAGCCGCGTAGGTGAAACTGATGAGCGACTTTTGGGGCGAGGGTGCCAGTTAAGCCAGTCATTAAAACGGTTTTCATGATGGTGCATCTTGGTTGGCTAAATTGTGTTTATCAATAAAGCATGGCTGTTTTTCGATGTAGAGCGGAGAAGCTGAGATTTTTGCTGGGCAGCACGTTTTGTAGGGGAAGTAGAAGCAAAAAAGCCCAAGCGAACGCCTGGGCTTTAGTATTGTAAGGCAGTGATATTCGCTTATTTTGCTACGATATTTAATGGCCAGCCGATGTCTGTCTGACGGTTGGATTCAATTTCCAACTCAGCCGCAGTCAGTGGGTTTTTCTCTAGCCATTGCGCATCAATGTGTAACGTTAGATTGTCGCCTTCAACCGTTAGAGTCACATTTGGCTCTAGATCAGGATTGCGACGATGGCTGAGCAGAACCGCAAGACGCAATAGTCTCAATACTCGTTTGGCACTTGAGCCTGATAATGCATGCTGCTCAGGTAAAGAAGTGAGTTGTTCGCGATAGCGACGAGCCACTTCACCAATAAAGAACTTCTGCGCGCGCGTGTAACCAGGCAGATCCAAATTCTGCAGCAAGTAAGCACTATGCTCTCCGCCTTTTTTGAAATCGATAGTTAAGCCAATTTCATGCAGTTTTGCGGCGGTCTCGAGTAATATCTTGCCCTGAGGCTCTGTAATCCACTCATCGCCCCCAGCTTGCTGTAAAAGCGTGTGTGCCAGAGTAGCGACTTGTTCACCGTATTGGTGATCGAGCTGATAACGATTTTGTACGCTAGCGATAGTGCGGGCACGAATGTCTTCTTGACGAAGCTCTTCAACCATCTCATACACTAAGCCTTCGCGTAGTGCGCCGCCAGCCAGTGTCATAGCATCGATTTCAAGCAATTCAAAAACGGCAATCAAAATAGAGAGGCCACTAGGGAACACTAATGCGCGCTCAAGTGTTAAGCCTTCAATATCGAGCTCTTCTAAATGGTCGGCCAACATGGCTTGCTTCTGTAGACGCTTGAGTTTGGAGTGAGTGATTACTTCGTCCATGCCTTGCGCCAGCATTATCTCTTGCAATGCCTGAACAGTGCCTGATGCACCAACGCACACATCCCAACCAATTTCTGTATAACGTTCTAAAATCGGCTGGATGGTCTGTTTCGCTCCTTCAATTGCCGCGTCAAAGTTACGAGCATTCAATTGGCGATCTTTAAAGAAGTTTTCAAGCCAAGTCACGCAGCCCATTTTTAAGCTGGTCAGTGCTTTGGCTTCGAAACCTTCACCGATAATCAGTTCGGTACTTGCTCCACCGATATCGACTACAAGGCGACGACCACTACCGCCAGAGGTGTGAGCGACACCTTTATAGATAGTGGCAGCTTCTTCTTCACCAGTAATCACTTCGATAGGCTGGCCTAGAATTTGGTTAGCCTTTTCTAAAAACACATCTACATTGGTCGCGGTACGTAATGTTGCAGTACCGACGATGCGAATGTTTTGTTTAGGAATGTCCTGCAAGCGTTCCGCAAATAGACTTAAGCAGTCCCATCCTCGCTGCATAGCTTCCATACTAAGAGAATTATGTTCATCTAAGCCCGCTGCTAGACGAACTTTGCGCTTAATTTTAGCCATTGTTTGAACGCTGCCATCGATGTGACGCACAACGAGCATGTGAAAACTGTTCGACCCGAGGTCGATGGCGGCATATAGCGGTGATGATCCTGCTTGACTCATAAACGAACTCAGTTTCCTATTACGATTGTTTTGGTGCCGATTGACGCGGTTGGCGTGGACGACGTCCCTGCGGCTTACGGTTACCAGAACCAGAACGGGTACCGCCAGTATTCGTGCGGCGCTGTTGGTTGCGTGGTGCACGCATACGAATCGGAGCCGGTAGATCTTGAATCAGTGCCGACGAATCGTACTCTGAAACTGGGATTGTATGCTCAATGTATTCTTCGATTGCTGGTAGGTTAACCGCGTACTCTTCACAAGCAAAACTGATCGAATGGCCGCTCGCACCAGCGCGACCAGTACGGCCAATACGGTGAACATAATCTTCACAGTCGTCAGGAAGGTCGTAGTTGAAAACGTGCGTTACCTGAGGAATATGCAGGCCACGCGCTGCAACGTCAGTTGCAACTAAGATGTCGACATCACCTTTGGTGAATTGCTCAAGAATCTTCTCACGCTTCTTCTGCGGTACATCGCCAGTAAGAAGGCCTACACGGTGTCCATCGGCAGCCAAATGTCCCCAAACCGATTCACACTTATGCTTGGTATTGGCAAAAATGATAGCGCGATCTGGCCACTCTTCTTCAATTAGTGTTTGAAGCAGCGCCATTTTGTCTTCATTCGAAGGATAGAAAAGCTCTTCCTGGATACGGTGGCCAGTTTTTTGTTCTGGTTCGACAACGACATGCTCAGGAGTATTCATGTGTTCGAATGCCAGTTCTTGAACGCGGTAAGACAGCGTTGCTGAGAACAGCATGTTCAAACGCTCTTTTGGCTCAGGCATACGACGGAACAAGAAGCGAATGTCTTTAATAAAGCCAAGATCGAACATGCGGTCGGCTTCGTCCAGAACAACAGCTTGAATGTTGTTGAGGTTAAATACGCGCTGTTTGTAGAAATCGATGATACGGCCTGTTGTTCCGATCAGAATATCTACGCCGTCTTGCAGTTTCGCAAGTTGCTTGTCGTAGCTTTCACCACCGTAAGCTAGAGCGGTTTTTAGACCTGTGCTTTCAGTTAATGATTCTGCATCATTGTAAATCTGAATAGCGAGCTCACGTGTTGGCGCCATAATAATTGCGCGTGGCTGTGTAGGCTTACGACCTTCATGTTCCGGAGTCGTCAGAAGGTGGTTGAACGTAGCAGTAAGAAACGCGAGCGTTTTACCAGTACCCGTTTGGGCCTGGCCTGCGATGTCTTGGCCGGTGAGCAGGACCGGCAACGCCAAGGCTTGGATAGGGGTACAAAATTCGAACCCTTTTTTGTCCAATCCTTCAATAACTTGGGGCTTTAAGCCCAAATCGGCGAACTTTTGCTCTGTGATATGCGTCTTTTTCATGGCTATAGAATATCAGCTAAAGCTTGCAATACGAAAGTAAATACATTCCAATAGGGCATCTAATTACTGGTTATCATCCAACCAGTTTCGAAAAACACATTGGAGTGGAAGATGAGTGATAAGATTTTGCAGCTAACTGATGACGGTTTTGAAAACGATGTAATCAACGCTGCAGGCCCGGTTCTAGTGGATTTTTGGGCAGAATGGTGTGGTCCTTGTAAAATGATCGCTCCTATTTTGGACGAAATCGCAGACGAGTACGAAGGCAAACTCACTATCGGTAAACTAAACATCGACCATAACGCAGGTACACCACCTAAGTTTGGTATTCGCGGCATTCCAACGCTATTACTATTTAAAGATGGTAACGTAGCGGCAACGAAAGTAGGTGCTCTGTCTAAAACTCAACTAAAAGAGTTCCTAGACGCAAACTTATAATCACCAAGTGATTACAGATAAAACCGTGCAAAGTTACAATGCACGGTTTTGTTTTTCTAACTCTGGACTAGAATACTAATTAGTGCTAACTTATCGCGCGTTAATTGAACAAATTTCTCTTCTTGGTCGATCCTGAGACCAAATCCATCTTAACTAGAAAACAGATCTTATTTTGACTAAACAAGAATCCACCACCATGAACCTTACCGAACTGAAGAACAGACCTGTGTCTGACCTTGTAAAACTGGGCGAAAGCTTAGGATTAGAGAACCTAGCTCGCTTAAGAAAACAAGACATCATCTTCGCGATTTTAAAAGCGCACGCTAAAGGCGGCGAAGACATCTTTGGCGATGGGGTTCTGGAAATTCTGCAAGACGGCTTTGGTTTCCTACGCAGTGCAGATAGTTCATACCTTGCGGGTCCGGACGATATCTACGTATCACCAAGTCAGATTCGTCGCTTTAACCTACGTACTGGTGACTCTATAGCTGGCAAAATTCGTCCACCAAAAGACGGTGAACGTTACTTTGCCCTTCTAAAAGTCAATACCGTTAACGACGATAAACCAGACAACGCCCGTAACAAGATCCTATTTGAAAACCTTACCCCTCTACATGCGAATGAGCGCATGGTTATGGAGCGTGGTAACGGTTCAACAGAAGACATTACAGCACGTGTTTTAGACTTGGCATCGCCAATCGGTAAAGGTCAACGTGGTCTGATTGTTGCTCCGCCTAAAGCGGGTAAAACAATGCTTCTGCAAAACATCGCGCAAAGCATCGCGTACAACCACCCAGAGTGTGAGTTGATGGTTCTTCTTATCGACGAACGTCCAGAAGAAGTAACTGAGATGCAGCGCCTAGTTAAAGGTGAAGTGGTTGCGTCGACTTTCGATGAGCCAGCATCTCGTCACGTACAAGTAGCGGAAATGGTAATCGAGAAGGCAAAACGTCTTGTTGAACATAAGAAAGACGTGGTTATCTTGCTTGACTCTATCACTCGCCTAGCTCGTGCTTACAACACCGTAGTGCCTTCATCAGGTAAAGTACTAACAGGTGGTGTGGATGCAAACGCATTACATCGTCCTAAGCGTTTCTTCGGTGCTGCACGTAACGTAGAAGAAGGCGGCAGCCTAACTATCATCGCAACGGCACTAGTAGATACTGGTTCTAAAATGGATGAAGTTATCTACGAAGAGTTCAAGGGTACAGGTAACATGGAACTGCACTTGAACCGTAAGATTGCTGAGAAGCGTGTATTCCCTGCGATTGACTTCAACCGCTCAGGTACACGTCGTGAAGAGCTACTGACGAAGACTGACGAACTACAGAAGATGTGGATTCTGCGTAAGATCGTTCACCCAATGGGCGAAATCGACGCAATGGAATTCCTAATCGATAAGCTAGCGATGACGAAGACCAACGATGAGTTCTTCGATGCGATGCGTCGTCAATAGTCTCAGATAAGTCATTCTGCGAAAAGCCACCGTATATCGGTGGCTTTTTTATTGCTTTCTCCCGATAGAAGTATCAGAATGAAGGAAATGTTATCGGGAGGTTAACATGCAACAAGGAATGTTGTCGTCATTACTCCTGAGCTTGTCACTTATCACTCTACCTGCGACATTATCTGCCAAGGAAATGCATGAGTCTGTAGTAGAGCAGTGGCTTCAGGATACTCAAATACAGGCTAAAGTCTCTGAACTGCTTGATTACGCTGTCAGAGATGAAGTCGACTCGCTTAAATTTGCCCTTGATCGACTTGCTTTGCCTCAACAAGAGGTGGTGCGCTTTCAATTATTGGAAAAGCTTGAAAAGCAAGATGTGATTCTCACGCCTCGAATGGCTCTGTTTGTTGAGTCCCAGATCCGTATGACCCCGACTTATCAAGTGTTAGAGCGAGGTGATGGGTATGAATTTAGTGTACCCGCTTTTAACTTTCCCGTTATTGCGAGTCGCTTGATTAAGCGTTGGAAACAAGACCAAAGTACCTTGGACTTTGTCTTACAAGCTGAACGAAGAGAGCTTAACTTAAAGCAATGGCTTGCAGGGCCATCTCAACAAGCTCAAGCGCGTGAAGCGCTTTTGATTCGAGAGTTAGACGGCTTATCACCCAATGCGCTTGCTGCATTAGCGGCCCAGTTAACCAAAGCAAATGTGACCAGTTGGTTACCATCGACGGCCGTGATAGTCAGGTTGGCACAAGTTAGTCAGGATGAGGAAGTGTACAACTTACTCTGGCGGATGAAAGCTGATTACAACAGCCAGTCCGAACTTGAGCGTTTAGCTGCGGTTGGAGACGTTTTTTCCATTCAGCAATTGATGAATGCCACAGTTAACCCATCACTCAAGCCAGAAGCTATTAGTCTACTTACAAAATCTAACCCTCTATCTCCGCAAGTAAAGCAGTTTCTAGTTAGAAAAATGGCGTTATCAGAAGAAGCAACCATGGTTGCTCGAGAGCTTGCTCAACAAGGGCATCAAACCTGGTTGGAAGAGTTAGTATCTTCGAACCATCAGATAAAGACTCGGCAGATTGAACAAGTATTAAAGTAATCTGGCTCACATACCCACACAAAATAGGAGGATCTTAGAGTCCTCCTATTTGTTATACTGCGGACAGTTTAATCAGCCAGCATGAAGGCCTATGAGTTTTAAGGATTTACGCGAATTTATCGACCACCTAGAACAGAAAGGTCGACTTAAACGCATCACTCACCCTGTCGATCCCGCTTATGAAATGACAGAAATCAGCGACCGCACCTTGCGTGCTGGTGGACCTGCGCTGTTGTTTGAGAACCCAATCGGCTACGACGTACCTGTTTTGACTAACCTGTTTGGTACACCAGAGCGTGTCGCAATCGGTATGGGACGTGAAGACGTTAAAGAATTAAGAGAAGTCGGTAAGCTGCTGGCTTATTTAAAAGAACCTGAGCCACCAAAAGGCTTCAAAGACGCTTTAGAAAAACTGCCTGTGTTCAAACAAGTATTGAACATGCCGGCTAAGCGTTTACGTAAAGCACCATGCCAAGACATTGTTTGGCAAGGTGATGAAGTCGACTTGGATAAAATTCCGGTAATGAGCTGCTGGGCAGAAGATGTAGCGCCGCTGCTTACTTGGGGCTTAACCGTAACCAAAGGTCCAAATAAGAAACGTCAGAACCTAGGCATTTACCGTCAGCAGAAAATTGCCAAGAACAAAATCATCATGCGTTGGTTAGCCCATCGTGGTGGTGCGCTTGATCTGCGCGATTGGATGGAAACCAACCCAGGTAAACCTTTCCCAGTTTCGGTCGCGTTTGGTGCAGACCCAGCAACCATTCTTGGCGCAGTAACACCAGTGCCAGATACGCTATCGGAATACGCATTTGCAGGTTTGCTACGTGGAAGCAAAACGGAAGTCGTGAAGTCAGTCAGCAACGATTTGGAAGTGCCAGCGAGCGCGGAAATCGTGATGGAAGGCTATATCGACCCGAACGAGTTTGCTGATGAAGGTCCTTACGGTGACCACACTGGCTACTATAACGAAAAAGAAAAGCACCACGTATTTACTATTACGCACATTACTATGCGTAAAGACCCTATTTATCACAGCACCTACACAGGTCGTCCGCCAGATGAACCAGCTGTATTGGGTGTGGCATTAAACGAAGTGTTTGTACCTATTCTGCAAAAGCAATTCCCAGAGATTGAAGACTTCTATCTACCGCCAGAAGGTTGTTCGTACCGAATGGCCGTCGTCACCATGAAGAAGCAGTACCCAGGACATGCCAAGCGCGTAATGATGGGCGTGTGGTCTTTCTTACGTCAATTCATGTATACCAAGTTTGTTATTGTGTGCGATGAATCGGTAAACGCACGAGATTGGAATGATGTCGTGAAAGCCATGTCAGAGCATATGGATCCTGTACGTGATACCTTGATGATAGATAACACGCCAATCGACTCGCTCGACTTTGCTTCACCAGTGGTTGGGCTTGGCTCCAAAATGGGCTTGGATGCGACCATTAAATGGGATGCCGAGCTGGCGACGCGAACCGAGGTCACTGAGCGAGACAGCAAAGCGATTACCGAAGCAGAACTAAATGAGTTGAAACAGCAACGCCCTGAGATTGTTGACGTCTATCTTCCAGTTACAGCAAACAACCAATTTGCTGTCGTGACTATGAAGAAAGACCAAGCTGGTCAATCCCAAGAATTGATGGAACATCTATGGGGCTTCTTTGCTCAGTACACGGATAACAAATTCATCATTTTGTGCGACGATGACGTTAATGCACGAGATTGGAATGACATCATTTGGGCGGTGACAACTCGAATGGACCCAGATAGAGACACGATTCAAGTGCTTGGTAAGACTGAGAGTTCATCCAAATTAGGACTGGATGCGACCAACAAGTTCGAATCTGAAGTCACGCGCGAGTGGGGTACGCCTATCAAAAAAGATCCTAAACTTGTGGCTAAAGTCGATGAGATTTGGGACCAGTTAGGTATTCTATGAGTCATCAAGTCCACCTTCTACCAATGGACGTTACATTCCAAGTAAAAGAAGGGGAGACGGTGTTAGAAGCTGCGCTCAACAACAATATTCGCTTCCCACACCGTTGCCAAGTTGGCGCTTGCGCCATGTGCATGTGTAAAAAGCTAACGGGCGAGGTGAGCTATCACCTCGAACCTATGCTAACCGAAAAAGAGCAACAGCAAGGTTGGATATTCCCTTGCCAAGCCTATACAGAAAGTAATTTAGTGCTTACTTTTGACGAGTAAGCGAGAGGAACACCATGACCATCCAATGTAAAGTAAAGTCTATTCAGCCGTTAGCTTGTAATACTTACCAAATCCTTCTTCATCCAGAATCACCAGTGCCTTTTAAAGCGGGTCAGTACCTAATGGTGGTGATGGGTGAAAAAGACAAACGTCCTTTCTCTATCGCAAGCAGTCCTTGTCGTCATGAAGGTGAACTTGAACTGCACATCGGTGCGGCGGAACACAACGCTTATGCACAAGAAGTTGTCGAAGCAATGCAAGCGGCGCTTGAAACTGATGGTCAGATTGAAATTGATGCGCCACATGGCGATGCTTGGGTTCAAGAAGATAGTGAACGCCCGCTGTTATTGATCGCTGGTGGTACAGGTTTTAGTTACGTACGTTCGATTCTGGATCATTGCGTAGCGCAGAATAAAACCAATCCTATCTATTTATATTGGGGGGCGCGCGATAACTGCCAGCTTTATGCTAAAGACGAACTGGTCGAGATTGCCGACAAGTTTGCCAATGTTCATTTTGTGCCAGTAGTAGAAGAAGCTCCTGCAGACTGGCAAGGTAAAGTTGGTAACGTGCTACAAGCTGTAGCTGAAGATTTCGAAAGCTTAGAAAACTACGATATCTATATTGCAGGTCGTTTTGAAATGGCTGGCGCAGCACGTGAACAGTTCACTCAGAACAAGAAAGCGAAGAGCGAACGTATGTTCGCAGACGCGTACGCATTCATTTAAATACGGCTTTTAAGGCAGAAAAAGAGGGTTTTTTACCCTCTTTTTTGCTTTTTTGATGAAATAGTCATCGAACAGTCATTTTTTTCCATTTTTTTTCAAAAAAGGGTTGCGAACGGATCTGAGTTCCCTATAATGCGCATCCACCGACACGGCAGACGCGATAAGGCTTCAGCAGGGTCGGAGAGGTGAAAGCTTCTACGAAAAATAAAATTGAAAAAAAGTGTTTGACACTCTCAATTATCTCGTTAGAATGCACCTCCGCTTTGAGAGAAAAACTTCTCGCAAAGCAAGCTCTTTAACAATATAGACCTATCAATCTGTGTGGGCACTCGTTGATGATAATCCAATTAGATACCTCGGTATCAAATTAGGTTTCAATGAAACGAAGTGACCATTGAATCTTCGGATTCAGCACAGTCAATTCAAACATTACGTTATGTAATGTTCAGTATTCATTGAGCCGAACAAAATCTTAAATTGAAGAGTTTGATCATGGCTCAGATTGAACGCTGGCGGCAGGCCTAACACATGCAAGTCGAGCGGAAACGAGTTATCTGAACCTTCGGGGAACGATAACGGCGTCGAGCGGCGGACGGGTGAGTAATGCCTAGGAAATTGCCCTGATGTGGGGGATAACCATTGGAAACGATGGCTAATACCGCATGATGCCTACGGGCCAAAGAGGGGGACCTTCGGGCCTCTCGCGTCAGGATATGCCTAGGTGGGATTAGCTAGTTGGTGAGGTAAGGGCTCACCAAGGCGACGATCCCTAGCTGGTCTGAGAGGATGATCAGCCACACTGGAACTGAGACACGGTCCAGACTCCTACGGGAGGCAGCAGTGGGGAATATTGCACAATGGGCGCAAGCCTGATGCAGCCATGCCGCGTGTGTGAAGAAGGCCTTCGGGTTGTAAAGCACTTTCAGTCGTGAGGAAGGTGGTAGTGTTAATAGCACTATCATTTGACGTTAGCGACAGAAGAAGCACCGGCTAACTCCGTGCCAGCAGCCGCGGTAATACGGAGGGTGCGAGCGTTAATCGGAATTACTGGGCGTAAAGCGCATGCAGGTGGTTTGTTAAGTCAGATGTGAAAGCCCGGGGCTCAACCTCGGAATAGCATTTGAAACTGGCAGACTAGAGTACTGTAGAGGGGGGTAGAATTTCAGGTGTAGCGGTGAAATGCGTAGAGATCTGAAGGAATACCGGTGGCGAAGGCGGCCCCCTGGACAGATACTGACACTCAGATGCGAAAGCGTGGGGAGCAAACAGGATTAGATACCCTGGTAGTCCACGCCGTAAACGATGTCTACTTGGAGGTTGTGGCCTTGAGCCGTGGCTTTCGGAGCTAACGCGTTAAGTAGACCGCCTGGGGAGTACGGTCGCAAGATTAAAACTCAAATGAATTGACGGGGGCCCGCACAAGCGGTGGAGCATGTGGTTTAATTCGATGCAACGCGAAGAACCTTACCTACTCTTGACATCCAGAGAACTTTCCAGAGATGGATTGGTGCCTTCGGGAACTCTGAGACAGGTGCTGCATGGCTGTCGTCAGCTCGTGTTGTGAAATGTTGGGTTAAGTCCCGCAACGAGCGCAACCCTTATCCTTGTTTGCCAGCGAGTAATGTCGGGAACTCCAGGGAGACTGCCGGTGATAAACCGGAGGAAGGTGGGGACGACGTCAAGTCATCATGGCCCTTACGAGTAGGGCTACACACGTGCTACAATGGCGCATACAGAGGGCGGCCAACTTGCGAAAGTGAGCGAATCCCAAAAAGTGCGTCGTAGTCCGGATTGGAGTCTGCAACTCGACTCCATGAAGTCGGAATCGCTAGTAATCGTGGATCAGAATGCCACGGTGAATACGTTCCCGGGCCTTGTACACACCGCCCGTCACACCATGGGAGTGGGCTGCAAAAGAAGTAGGTAGTTTAACCTTCGGGGGGACGCTTACCACTTTGTGGTTCATGACTGGGGTGAAGTCGTAACAAGGTAGCGCTAGGGGAACCTGGCGCTGGATCACCTCCTTATACGATGATTATTGCGATGAGTGTTCACACAGATTGATACGGTTTATAAAGTAAAGAGACGATACTGGGTCTGTAGCTCAGGTGGTTAGAGCGTTCGCCTGATAAGCGAGAGGTCGGTGGTTCGAGTCCACTCAGACCCACCAATTTCTTTCCCAAGGAATTGGCGACAGTATCGACACCTTGATGGGGCTATAGCTCAGCTGGGAGAGCGCCTGCCTTGCACGCAGGAGGTCTGCGGTTCGATCCCGCATAGCTCCACCATCTTTAAGTGTTCTTAAAAAAGAATATTTAAAAATGGTTTTCATCAGAAAATCTAGCTCTTTAACAATTTGGAAAGCTGACAAAACAACAATTTATTGTTGTTTGTAAAGTTCTCAATGTTTGTCTTTAAGACAAACACCAAAAAACACATTCAAGTGTTCTTGGCTTTTTGTTTTCATTTTTTCTAAAAATGAAGGTAAAGAGATGAGTCCGGCAAAATCGATATGTCTCTCGCTCATTCAAATAATGAGAGACAACTTTGGTGATTTGAACATCAACTCGAAACTCCTTCGGGTTGTATGGTTAAGTGACTAAGCGTACACGGTGGATGCCTTGGCAGTCAGAGGCGATGAAGGACGTATTAACTTGCGATAAGCCCAGATTAGGTAGTAAAAACCATTTGAGTCTGGGATTTCCGAATGGGGAAACCCAATACCATAAGGTATTACTGTTGAGTGAATACATAGCTCAACAGAGCGAACCGGGGGAACTGAAACATCTAAGTACCCCGAGGAAAAGAAATCAACCGAGATTCCGAAAGTAGCGGCGAGCGAAATTGGACTAGCCCTTAAGCTTTACACGCGTTAGACGAACAGCCTGGAAAGGCCGACGATACAGGGTGATAGTCCCGTAGTTGACGACGTGTGTTCAGTGAAATCGAGTAGGGCGGGACACGTGATATCCTGTCTGAATATGGGGGGACCATCCTCCAAGGCTAAATACTACTGACTGACCGATAGTGAACCAGTACCGTGAGGGAAAGGCGAAAAGAACCCCTGTGAGGGGAGTGAAATAGAACCTGAAACCGTGTACGTACAAGCAGTAGGAGCAGGCTTTGTCCTGTGACTGCGTACCTTTTGTATAATGGGTCAGCGACTTATATTCAGTGGCAAGGTTAACCATCTAGGGGAGCCGTAGGGAAACCGAGTCTTAACTGGGCGTTCAGTCTCTGGATATAGACCCGAAACCAGGTGATCTAGCCATGGGCAGGTTGAAGGTTGAGTAACATCAACTGGAGGACCGAACCGACTAATGTTGAAAAATTAGCGGATGACTTGTGGCTAGGGGTGAAAGGCCAATCAAACCTGGAGATAGCTGGTTCTCCCCGAAAGCTATTTAGGTAGCGCCTCGGACGAATACTACTGGGGGTAGAGCACTGTTAAGGCTAGGGGGTCATCCCGACTTACCAACCCTTTGCAAACTCCGAATACCAGTAAGTACTATCCGGGAGACACACGGCGGGTGCTAACGTCCGTCGTGGAGAGGGAAACAACCCAGACCGCCAGCTAAGGTCCCAAATTACTACTAAGTGGGAAACGATGTGGGAAGGCTCAGACAGCCAGGATGTTGGCTTAGAAGCAGCCATCATTTAAAGAAAGCGTAATAGCTCACTGGTCGAGTCGGCCTGCGCGGAAGATGTAACGGGGCTAAGTAGTAAACCGAAGCTGCGGCAATATACTTTTGTATATTGGGTAGGGGAGCGTTCTGTAAGCGGTTGAAGGTGTGTGGTAACGCATGCTGGACGTATCAGAAGTGCGAATGCTGACATGAGTAACGATAAAGGGGGTGAAAAACCTCCTCGCCGGAAGACCAAGGGTTCCTGTCCAACGTTAATCGGGGCAGGGTAAGTCGACCCCTAAGGCGAGGCCGAAAGGCGTAGTCGATGGGAAACGGGTTAATATTCCCGTACTTCTTACAATTGCGATGGGGGGACGGAGAAGGCTAGGTGGGCCTGGCGACGGTTGTCCAGGTTCAAGTGCGTAGGCTGAGAAATTAGGTAAATCCGGTTTCTCTTAAGGCTGAGACACGACGTCGAGCATCTACGGATGTGAAGTCATTGATGCCATGCTTCCAGGAAAAGCCTCTAAGCTTCAGATTGTAAGGAATCGTACCCCAAACCGACACAGGTGGTCGGGTAGAGAATACCAAGGCGCTTGAGAGAACTCGGGTGAAGGAACTAGGCAAAATGGTACCGTAACTTCGGGAGAAGGTACGCTCTCGACGGTGAAGTCCCTCGCGGATGGAGCTATTGAGAGTCGCAGATACCAGGTGGCTGCAACTGTTTATTAAAAACACAGCACTGTGCAAAATCGCAAGATGACGTATACGGTGTGACGCCTGCCCGGTGCCGGAAGGTTAATTGATGGGGTTAGACTTCGGTCGAAGCTCTTGATCGAAGCCCCGGTAAACGGCGGCCGTAACTATAACGGTCCTAAGGTAGCGAAATTCCTTGTCGGGTAAGTTCCGACCTGCACGAATGGCGTAATGATGGCCACGCTGTCTCCACCCGAGACTCAGTGAAATTGAAATCGCTGTGAAGATGCAGTGTACCCGCGGCTAGACGGAAAGACCCCGTGAACCTTTACTACAGCTTGGCACTGAACATTGACCCTACATGTGTAGGATAGGTGGGAGGCTTTGAAACGCAGTCGCTAGATTGCGTGGAGCCGTCCTTGAAATACCACCCTTGTAGTGTTGATGTTCTAACGTCGACCCCTTATCGGGGTTGCGGACAGTGCCTGGTGGGTAGTTTGACTGGGGCGGTCTCCTCCCAAAGCGTAACGGAGGAGCACGAAGGTGGGCTAATCACGGTTGGACATCGTGAGGTTAGTGCAATGGCATAAGCCCGCTTGACTGCGAGAATGACAATTCGAGCAGGTGCGAAAGCAGGTCATAGTGATCCGGTGGTTCTGAATGGAAGGGCCATCGCTCAACGGATAAAAGGTACTCCGGGGATAACAGGCTGATACCGCCCAAGAGTTCATATCGACGGCGGTGTTTGGCACCTCGATGTCGGCTCATCACATCCTGGGGCTGAAGTCGGTCCCAAGGGTATGGCTGTTCGCCATTTAAAGTGGTACGCGAGCTGGGTTTAGAACGTCGTGAGACAGTTCGGTCCCTATCTGCCGTGGGCGTTGGAGAATTGAAAGGGGCTGCTCCTAGTACGAGAGGACCGGAGTGGACGAACCTCTGGTGTTCGGGTTGTGTCGCCAGACGCATTGCCCGGTAGCTAAGTTCGGGATCGATAACCGCTGAAAGCATCTAAGCGGGAAGCGAGCCTTGAGATGAGTTCTCCCTGATACTTTAAGTATCCTAAAGGGTTGTCGTAGACTACGACGTTGATAGGCAGGGTGTGTAAGCGTTGTGAGGCGTTGAGCTAACCTGTACTAATTGCCCGTGAGGCTTAACCATACAACACCCAAGGGGTTTTGATGGACTCAATGAAAGAACATTGAATGTGTAAGAACGAGAATTAAAAAAACAGCTTTCCGAATTAAAGAATTTGCTTGGCGACCATAGCGTTTTGGACCCACCTGATTTCCATGCCGAACTCAGAAGTGAAACGAAATAGCGCCGATGGTAGTGTGGGGCTTCCCCATGTGAGAGTAGGACATCGCCAGGCTTTAAATATCGTTATTTGCATAGACAAGTAACAACATCATCAGTGTACTAATCTGTTGATGACAATTTGTGGAGAGATGGCTGAGTGGTTGAAAGCACCGGTCTTGAAAACCGGCATACGTTAATAGCGTATCTAGGGTTCAAATCCCTATCTCTCCGCCACTAATAAGAAGCCTCGCTAGAAATAGCGAGGCTTTTTTCATTTCCGCACATCTTTATTACTCTATCTGTGCTTGCCAAAAATCAATTCCATATGCGATCTACTTTTGGACTAAGTAACATCGGTATCGGTATCGGTATCGGTATCGGTATCGGTATTGGTATTGGTTGTGACGTTTTGATTTTTGCTAAGAAGTGCAGTTGCCTCTAAAGCTGTTCATCCTCATCACTGCATGCTGTCCCGATAAGGTTGTTGGAGATGCTTTGTTAAGGTGTTGAACCATCTATTGCCTTATCGTTCTCTTAAAGCACTACCATTGCTTCTCTAGCCCCTTTTACCGGATAGACCGAACAAATAAGCATACTCAAATAGCCACTGTTTCACTGATGTATCTTTTTGTTTTACTCAGTCTAGCGACGCGTGTGCTCTATTGCCTAAATCTAGCTACGTCTTAAAACCATACATCAACAGGCTAAAGTTACGTATTCCTGCATTTTTTAAAATTGTTTTGGATTCTGCTGGAATGACAGGATCAGAGTAGTCAAAGAGAAGAGGAAAGTGAAACGATAGTGAGTTGCTAGGAAGTTGAGAACTACTTGGGAGCCAATGAATTGGATAAACATATTGATGACTAAGGACTGAAGGGTTAATAGCAGGCAATAAAAAAGCCGACAGGTAAGCTGTCGGCTTGGTTAGGTCATCTTAAGTTAGTCATTCTGTACGAGCGTGAGAGCTTTACGAGAGACTTCGTGAGCAGCTTTGGTTAGATTTTGCTTCTCTAGTGTGTCTGCTAGGAATGCATAGTCAGAGACGTCAGAGCGAAGCTTTAAGGCGATCTCAAAGTGATCCTGGGCTTCTTGCCACTTCTCTTGACGGAAATAGAAGTGCGCTAATGCGCTATGGGCAGCGGCGTTATCCGGTTCTTTCTTCACTACTCCCTCTAAGAAGACCACGACAGGGTGGGTATCTGGCAGATTTAGATCTGGCAGTAGTTGATAAAGCTCTGGGGCTGGTTGTTTTTTTAATGCTTCTTTTAGCACGGTAAAGGCTTCTGCATCAGCTTTTCGTGTGATGAGTTCTCGAGCAAAACAGGCAACGAGGTGTGTGTCTTGTTTCACTTTACGTGAGAGGCTATTCCAATGGGAGATTAGCCCTTCGCTACCCTGTTGCTGCGCTACTTCATGGAGTAAGCCGCACTGCGCCTTTTGAATCAGCTCTGCATGTTCTTCGTCCGAGATGAGTTTTGCTTTGGTTAGTTGTGGCAAGAGGTCAATAAGAGGTTGCCACAACTTTAGCTGCATGTACGTTGTTTTCAGCAAGTTCAATACAATAGAGTTACTCGCATACTGACTTTTTAACGATTGCAAGGTATCGAAAGCGGACTCGAACTCGTTGTCGCGGATAAATTGTTTCGCTCGAGTCAGCTCTACTGCGAGATGGGCATTCTCTTGTTGGCTCGCTAGCTCTAGATAGTGATCTCGTTTTGCTTTATCACCTTGACCTTGTGCGGCTTCAGAGGCAACTAAGTAGCAAAGCAGCGGCATATCGTGATGATTTGCCCAGCGAGTTACTTTTTTCTCAGCACCTTTCCAGTCACCTTCTAGAAGTTTAATAATGCCTTCATTGGTGTATCGGCGGGAATGGCGCATTTTGCGAACACTGAAGTAGTTCCATGTTGTAGAACTAGCATAAACTAACTTCTTAATCAGGTACTCAAGCAGAAAAAGACCTGCGAGTGCTGCGATAACGAAAACCACTAATGTCGTTACGCTCATCTCGATCGTTTTCTCGGCAATGGAGATGAGTACATAGCCTTGCTGACCAGAAAACTGGGTGCCAACAAATAGTCCTGCGCCTAGTACAACAAATAGGAAAATAAGACGAAACATTACTTATCCTCCATGCCTGTCATCGTTGTGACTTCACGACGTAGGCGTTCACGGATGACATCTGATAGTTGAGACTGACTTTGCAGTTTTGTTGGGTATTCCACTTGAATATTTTGCTGACTTAGCAGGTTAACCGTTTTGTTGAACTCTTTAACGGAATTATCGTCTTGGTTGAAGAAAGCTAATGCCCATTTGTCGGCTGTTTTTAGAGATGTGGTGTAAATTTCACCTTGTTCTTGGTACACCGCTTTTATTGCCGTTTCCAATTTGGCTTTGATGTTTTCTTTCAGGTAAAAGTGTTGCTCAGGAGAAAGCAGTGGAATGACGTTACCATCGCGCGTGCGGAAGGTAATGAAGTTTTCTGAAAAGTCCTTCAAAGAGGTCATTAAGTTATCTTGCCAGTTTGCGATATCTTCAGACACTTCAGTGTTTTCTACGGCTTCAGCTTCAGGTAGCAGTGCATTGGCGAGAGGGAGCTTGTCTACTTGCTGTTGCAGGGCAGTTAAGCGTAGTACCAATCCATCACGGTCAATTAGCGGGATAGTGCGAAGTTTGGTGATATCGTTTGCCATTGCTTTACGTAGTTTGACGAGACTAGGGTCATTCAGCGCTGCAATGCGTTGGTCTGCACTTTCCATCAGTTGAGTCGCGCTTTCTACATCGTGCTCTAAGAACAATTTACGGCCGGCTAATTTGACGAGGTAATCGGCTTCCGCCAATAGCCAGTCGTTTGGTCGACGACCTTTCACATCGGCAACGGCGAGCTGTAAGCTTTCAATGCTCTTCTGTTGCTGTCCAAGTACCACTTCCGCTTTGTGTGTCACGGTTGTTGCTTTCTCGATGGTTTCTTCTTGTACCCGGCTGAGCTCTTGCTTCATGGAAGCTTGAGTGCTTTCTAGCTGACTTTTTAGTTGGGCGATCTGCGCTTGGTAATCGGCTTGCTGTTGATGCAGCTTGTACGCGAGGCCACCGCCAAAAATAATCGATAAGATGATAGCGACCGTGCCTAGTTTGACACCGCGTTTACCTTGTTTTTCTTCAAACTCGACTTTGGTTGGCTCTGCTGTTTTTGGGGGCTCGGCCGCTTGTGGTTGCTCTTTTTTAAGGTCCGCATCCTGCTGCGATGTGGTTTTTTCGACTAGCGGTGCCGATGAGGTTTCTTCGGAAAGGTTTTTATCGTTATTTTTTTGGTCGTTATTTTTACTTGTCATGCCTATATCCTGTGTAGCTAGGGCTGGAGAGCCGCCAGTAATTCTTGGTTGGATGCGCTTCCCGTGCATCTCACGCGAGTGAACCCCCTTTGAATTGCGATGTCAGCGATACGCTGACTGGGGATATACAACTCTTGTTGATTAAGCCAAGTCAATTGCTCCGACGTCAATTGGCTGCACAAATAATCCAGTTGTTCACCACTGGTGACAATAATCTGGTTAATTTGTAGGTTTTTCCATAGTGAGATACAGCTTACTGGATCGAATGGGATGAATTCTCTCTTGTAAGTCTCACTATAGTGAACTTTTGCGCCACGCCTCACCAATGCATCTTTGATCAGCTCTCTTCCGCCGTTACCACGAAGGATAAGAACTTGTTGTTGTGCCACATTGTTGAGCTCTGGCAGTCGCAATAAGTGTTCACTATCACTGACTTGGGGATAGTGTACTTTCTGTTGGGTACATTTGCTTAAATAGTGTGCTGTTTTTTGACCAACGGCAAGGTAAATAGCTTGTTTCGGCCATGACATCCCGTTGCTGGCTAAGATTTGCTGTGCACATTGCACTGCATGTCGACTAACAGCGATAACAATTTGAGCTTGATGTAGATGTTTAGAGAGGTGCGTGTCCGTGAGATCGGCGACAATGTCGATCAGAGGATGGTGATATGCGGAAATGCCGTGCCTTTCGAGCAGAGAGCAAAGCGCGTTGCCTTGCTCTCCCGGCCGAGTGACCAACACTGCCATGGTTATTCGTGATCTGCGTACAGCTTAGTTAGGATTTCACGAGCGCCGTTATCTAGCAGCTCATTGGCTAGCTGCACTCCTAATGCTTCGCCATCTTTACGATGGCCACGAATTTCACCACGCACAATTTCGCTGCCATCTGGTTCGCCAACTAATGCGCGTAGCCAAATGTTGTCGCCGTCTAGCAGGGCATAGCTGCCGATAGGTACCTGACAGCCGCCTTCTAGCGTAAGGTTCATTGCGCGCTCACACAAAACGCGGTCTACGGTGTCTTGGTGGTTAAGTGGCTCAAGCAGCTTAAGCAGTCTTTCATCGTCAAGGCGGCACTCAATACCGACAGCACCTTGGCCTACCGCTGGTAGTGATTGCTCTGGTTCGATAAAGCTACGAATGCGTTCTTCAAGCTTCAATCGTTTGAGGCCAGCCGCAGCAAGAATGATTGCATCATACTCACCCGCATCTAACTTACCAAGGCGAGTGCCCACATTACCGCGAAGCTCTTTGATGATGATGTCCGGACGATATTCTTTCAGTTGGCATTGACGGCGCAAACTGCAAGTACCAACCACGGCACCTTGAGGGAGCTCATCAATGTGGCTATAGGTATTAGAGACGAAGGCATCACGAGGATCTTCACGCTCACAAATGGTCACGAGGCCAAGGCCTTCTGGGAAATCGACGGGTACGTCTTTCATTGAGTGAACGGCGAGGTCTGCGCGTCCTTCTAGCATCGCGACTTCAAGCTCTTTTACGAACAAGCCTTTGCCGCCAACTTTTGCTAGTGGTGTATCTAAAATCACGTCACCTTTGGTCACCATGGTTACTAACTCGACTTCCAAGCCAGGGTGAGCGGCTTGAAGGGCGTCTTTAACAAAGTAAGCTTGCCATAAAGCAAGAGGGCTTTTTCGAGTTGCAATGCGAATCGGTGTGGATTGTGTCATGATCTTCTCAATGCTGTTTGGATTTGGGTTTATCCTACCATTCTCATCAAGAAATGCTTACTGTTAGTTCGTTATCTCTGAAGGCTATGAATGGAATTACATGACGTTATGAAAATAGTGTGACTGGATTCTCAATTAGACTAAGGACTATTATTAGTAATAGGTAATAAGAGCGACACTACCGCGCGATTAATTTTGTGACTAAAGTATGGTTTTGTATCCAGAGTGATACGCGGGCGTGAAGCTTTACCCGCACCAATAAAAGTGTTAAATTGATCACGTTTTTAAACCATTTTGGTTTAAAACGTCAGCAGATTTTCGTGATTGTTCAACCAAGGAATTCCCCTTGCAGGCTTACACCCAAAAAATCATCCAGCGACTAGATAATTTGAATCAGCAGCGAGTTGATCGCGCGCTGGCGCTTATGGATTCGCAAAGCCAGCAAGTCTTCCATTTGATTCCTGCCTTGTTGAACTACAACCATCCTGTAATTCCTGGCTATTATGATGCCGATGTCCCTTTTGGTGTGCATGGGCTTGAACTAAATAGCATTCAGCAACAATTCATAGATGATATTCAACTTGCCATTGGTCAGCCGCTCAAGACGGTAGAAAAGCCCGCTATATTGGGTTTGTACACCATGGGCAGTACCTCCTCGATTGGTCAAAGTACTTCCAGTGATTTGGATATTTGGGTGTGTATCTCACCAGAGATGGATTGTGACGAACGCGAGTTATTGACCAATAAATGCTTACTCATCACGGATTGGGCACAAAGCAAAGGCGTGGAAGCGAACTTTTTCTTAATGGATAAAGAGCGCTTTAGAAGCAATCATTCTGAGGAGATGACAGGTGATAACTGTGGTTCATCTCAGCACTTACTTTTGCTAGATGAATTCTATCGTAGTGCGGTGCGTATTGCCGGACAGCGTTTGTTATGGCAAATCGTGCCGCCAGAAATGGAAGAGTGTTACGACGAGTACGTTTCTCAACTGTGCAGTGATGGTTACATCGACTGTAGTGAATGGATCGACTTTGGTAAATTGAACTGCATTCCTGCTGAAGAATACTTCGGCTCGAACTTGTGGCAGTTATACAAAAGCATCGACTCTCCCTACAAATCGGTATTAAAAGCCATCTTGCTAGAAGCTTACTCGTGGGAATACCCGCATACTCAATTGTTAAGTATCGACACTAAGCGTCGTTTCTTTGCCCATGAGCCTGACCTCTATGGCATGGATGCGTACTACTTAATGTTGGAAAAAGTAACCCGTTACTTAGAGCGAATTCAAGACGATACACGTTTGGATTTGGTGCGTCGCTGTTTCTATCTCAAAACCCATGAAAAACTATCTCGTGAGCCGAATATTGGCTCAGTAGCTTGGCGTCGTGAAGCACTGAGCGATATGATTGCAAAATGGAATTGGGATGCCAGTGTCGTTGCAGAGCTCGATGACCGCCGTAATTGGAAGGTTGAACAAGTAAAGGTGGTACATCATGCATTGCTGGATGCGTTGATGCAAAGCTACCGTAACTTGATTCAATTTGCGCGTCGTAACGACATCACTTCTGCTATCAGTCCGCAAGACATCAGTATTTTGGCCCGTAAACTCTACGCTGCTTTTGAAGTATTGCCGGGCAAAGTAACGTTACTAAACCCACAGATTTCACCTGATCTGCACGAGCCTGACTTGAGCTTTATCGAAGTGAAAAAAGGGGGGGTAAACAAGTCTGGTTGGTACCTCTATAAACAACCGCTTATTGCGCACCGCATTTTGGGGCAACCATATCTAGAGCATCATGAATACTTGAGTAAGTTGGTTGCTTGGGCATTCTTCAATGGCTTGATCACTGAATCGACTCGTTTACATGCCGTGGTACGTGAAGCGCAGCTAGATATTGATAAGTTTTACCAAATGGTGAGTGACTTACGAAATACTTTTGCGTTGCGTAAGCGTCGTCCATCTATGCAGGCGCTAGCGAGTCCTTGTGAAATAAGCCAGCTTGCGATGTTCATCAACTTCGAAAATGATCCGACGTCTGAACTTTCTGGTCGTTCGCTGAAAGTGGATGTTAAGAACACCGATATTTTTAGCTTTGGTCCAGAACATAAAAATTTAGTCGGCAGTGTTGACCTTGTTTACCGTAACTCTTGGCATGAAGTGCGTACGCTGCATTTCAAAGGGGAAACGGCGATGCTGGATGCACTGAAAACCATTTTGGGCAAAATGCACCAAGATGCGTTGCCACCAGAATCAGTGGATGTGTTCTGCTATGCGAAGAACATGCGTGGTGTGATGCGTAATATGGTTTACCAGCTTTTAGCTGAATGTATCGACTTACGCTTGAAACCAGTAGAGCAAGAGAAACGCCGCCGCTTTAAAGCGATGCGTCTTGGTAACCAGACTTATGGGTTGTTCTTTGAACGTCGTGGTGTGTCGGTGCAGAAGCTAGAAAATTCCATCGATTTCTACCGCAGCATTTCTACTAACAAACTCAAAGGCTCGCCGCTGTTAATGCTCGATCGTGAGCAAGAATATCAAATGCCGGAAGCGGTGGATGGGTTTGCCAGTGAAGGTCTGGTGCAGTTCTTCTTTGAAGATAACGAAGATGGCTTCAATATTTATGTGTTGGATGAGTCAAATCAAGTGGAAGTGTATCACCAATTTAGCGGCTCTAAAGATGAAATGATTTCGTCTGTAAACAGCTTCTACACGTCGGTAAAAGACGATAGTCGCGTCGCGTCTAAGTTTATTAACTTTAACCTGCCTCAGTACTATCAAATTATTCACCCTGAAGAGGGGAATGCGTATATCATTCCTTACCGTAATGACGGTTGTTCACCGAGTCGCCCGACCAAAACTGTGAACGCGTAATTAAACCCGTATCAATAAACAAAAAGAGCACTTCGGTGCTCTTTTTGTTTTGGTGACGATTGACCAGAATTATGCCCAATCAATGGCTTCGCCCGCGTGCTTTTCACATTCTTGCTTCACCATTTCAAATAGCTCCATACCCGTTTTTGAGCAGGTCCATTTACCTTCAATAAGTTTGAAGTGGAAACCACCAGATTTGGACGCTAGCCAGATCTCATGCATCGGCTCTTGGCGATTAATGATGATTTGGCTGCGGTCTTCAAATTCCAATGTCATTACGTTGCCAGTGACTTCGTAATCAATGTCTGCGCCTGAATCATCGATGGATTCTTCGATGATTTGCATCTGCGCATCCACCAGTTGATGAAATTCAGTATCGTTCATCCGTCTATCCTATTGCTTTTCCTGAGTGTGGTGCGATTATAGGGGGCATTGATTCAATAATCACGATATGCGAAATGAAAAAATTAGTTACTGTGTTGTTTGTGATGGTTGCCGCGACCTTAGCGGGGTGTGGTCAGTCTGGCTCACTATACATTCCAGATGACACTCAACAGAATGAGCAATCACAATAAATAACCGCACCTTAGGGTGAAATTAGGGTTCAGCAGTCGAATAAAATAAGGGAAGCGAATTTTGGATTACTTCAACTATCAGGATGATGGCCAGCTTTGGGCCGAAGACGTCCCACTTCAAGCTCTTGCAGAGCAATATGGCACTCCTCTTTACGTATATTCTCGAGCCACGCTAGAGCGCCATTGGAAGGCGTTTGATAGTGCTGTGGGTCAGCATCCTCACCTGGTTTGCTACGCGGTGAAAGCCAACTCAAACTTAGGCGTATTGAACACGCTAGCGCGTTTGGGATCGGGTTTTGACATCGTGTCGGGTGGTGAACTTGAGCGTGTGATTGCCGCAGGCGGTGATCCGAAAAAAGTCGTTTTCTCTGGTGTTGGTAAAACATCGGCAGAGATGAAGCGCGCTCTTGAGCTAGGTATCAAATGTTTCAACGTTGAATCTGAGCCAGAGCTAGAACGTTTGAACAAGGTTGCGGGTGAGCTTGGTGTGATTGCGCCAATTTCTCTTCGTATCAATCCAGATGTCGACGCGAAAACACACCCTTACATTTCGACTGGTCTTCGCGACAATAAATTCGGCATTGCGTTTGATCGTGCGCCAGATGTTTATAAATTCGCGCAAAGCCTGCCTAACTTGAATGTGCAAGGTATCGACTGCCACATTGGTTCTCAGCTGACCAATATAGACCCATTTATCGACGCGACAGACCGTTTATTAGCTCTGATTGATGATTTAAAAGCGCAAGGCATTAACATTCGCCATCTTGATGTCGGTGGCGGTTTGGGTGTGGTCTATCGTGATGAATTACCACCTCAGCCTTCTGATTACGCCAAAGCGTTACTAGGCCGTCTTGAAAATCACCAAGACTTGGAGCTGATCTTTGAGCCAGGCCGTGCAATTGCTGCGAACGCAGGTATCTTGCTAACGCGTGTTGAGTTTTTAAAACATACTGAGCATAAAAACTTTGCGATTATCGACGCTGCAATGAACGACTTGATGCGTCCTGCGCTATACCAAGCATGGCAAGATATTGTGCCAGTTTCACCGCGAAAGGGTGAAGCTCAGACTTACGACTTGGTTGGTCCTATTTGTGAAACCGGCGACTTCTTGGGTAAAGATCGCGCACTCGTTTTGCAAGAAGGTGATCTACTCGCGGTTCGTTCAGCAGGTGCCTATGGTTTTGTGATGTCTTCGAACTACAATACTCGTACCCGAGCGGCAGAAGTGATGGTGGACGGTAAACAAAGCCACTTAGTTCGCCAGCGTGAGGAGCTGACCAGTTTGTGGCAGCTGGAACAGATTCTACCGGAGTAACACACAACAAATGCATTTCCACTTTTCCAAAATGCACGGTTTGGGCAACGACTTCATGGTCGTCGACTGTATTACCCAGAACGTGTTTTTCTCGCAAGACCTGATCCGCCGCTTGGCGGATCGTCATACTGGCGTTGGTTTTGACCAATTGCTTGTGGTAGAGGCCCCTTACGACCCTGAAACCGACTTCCATTATCGGATTTTTAATGCCGATGGTAGTGAAGTTGAACAGTGTGGTAACGGTGCACGCTGTTTTGCCCGCTTTGTTCGCTTGAAGGGGCTGACCAATAAATACAGCATCAGCGTAAGCACCAAGAAAGGAAAGATGATTCTCAACATCGAAGATGATGGGGAAGTGACGGTCAACATGGGCGTGCCAGAGTTTGAACCGAACAAAATTCCTTTCAAAGCGAAGCAAAAAGAGAAAACTTACATCATGCGCGCTGGTGAAAAAACGCTGTTCTGTGGCGCGGTAAGCATGGGTAACCCGCATGTGGTGACGGTGGTCGATGACGTGGATACTGCTGATGTCGATACATTAGGCCCGCTGCTTGAGTCGCACGAGCGTTTCCCAGAGCGCGTCAACGCTGGCTTTATGCAGGTGGTGAGTCGTGACCATATTCGTCTTCGAGTTTACGAGCGAGGCGCAGGTGAAACACAAGCTTGTGGTAGCGGCGCTTGCGCGGCGGTAGCGGTTGGGATTCTGCAGGGCTTGTTGGATGAAAACGTTAAGGTTTCTCTACCAGGTGGTGAACTGCGAATTGCGTGGCAAGGTCCGGGTAAGCCGTTGTTTATGACCGGACCTACAACGCATGTATTTGATGGTCAATTGTCTTGCTAGTAGAAGAAAAAGGAAACGGTTTGTCTCAAGTAGAAGCAGATGCCTTAACGGCTGAAGTGGTGGCCGAGTACCTCAAAGATCATCCCGATTTTTTTGTGCAGCGTCCAGAGCTTGTGGATCGTTTATCTTTCCCACACTCAGACTTAGGCGCGGTATCTTTGGTACACATCCAAATGAATCGCCAACGTCAGCGCATTGAAGAGTTAGAGGAAGAGATCACTACACTAATGTCGCTTGCGGCGAACAATGATCGCACCTTTTACGAATTTATGGATTTGCAGGGGCAGATTCTAAAGTGTGGTGACTTTAAACAAGTCATTCACTCTATCGAAGAGAAAGCCAAAGCATTGGGCTTACGTGCGTTTGTTCGATTGTTTAGTCAATGCGACGCATCGATTCAATTGAGTAAGGAAAGTTATCAACGCTTTGCGACCACTCACTTAAATGGCAAAGATGCGTACTTAGGACGTCTTCGCAAAGTGGATCGTGAAGCTTTGTTTGGCAACATGGAAGTGCCGGAAATGGGGTCCTATGTGGTACTACCGCTCGTGAAACAGCAAACACTGGGCGTGCTTGCTTTTTCTAGTGAAGATGGCGGCCATTTTCAGCCAGATATGGATACCTTGTTTTTGCGTCACCTATCATTAGTAGTGGCACATCTCGCTCAAACACTGGTATGGCAAAGTTACGATGACGACAACTCCCAACACTCCTCTGCCAAATAATCTGCAAAAGCCTCTTGAGCGCTTCTATGAATTCTTACGAAGCGAAAAGGGGCTTAGCCTACATACTCAGCGCAATTACAAACAGCAGCTAGAAACAATGGCGCAGCACCTAGCTGAAATGGGGCTCAAAGATTGGTCTCAAGTGGATGCTGGTTGGGTGCGCCAATTAGCAGGTAAGGGCATGCGAGAAGGCATGAAAGCCAGCAGTTTGGCAACGCGCCTCTCATCGCTGCGTAGCTTTTTCGATTTCCTTATTCTGCGTGGCGAGATGTCGGCTAACCCAGCCAAAGGGGTTTCAGCACCTCGCAAAAAACGCCCGTTGCCCAAAAACCTCGATGTTGACGAAGTGAGCCAATTACTTGAAGTCAACGAGGACGACCCGTTGGCTGTGCGCGATCGCGCCATGATGGAGCTGATGTACGGCGCCGGCTTACGTTTGGCTGAGTTGGTGGGTGTGGATGTACGTGATGTACAACTGCGTAGTGGTGAGCTTCGTGTTATTGGTAAAGGCGATAAAGAACGTAAAGTACCGTTCTCTGGGATGGCAACCGAGTGGGTCGGGAAGTGGTTACGCGTTCGTGGTGATTTAGCCGCTCCAGGTGAGCCCGCCTTGTTTGTATCTAAGCTCGGAACGCGTATTTCGCATCGTAGCGTGCAAAAGCGCATGGCTGAATGGGGGCAGAAACAGTCTGTCGCAAGCCATATTAGTCCGCATAAATTGCGTCACTCATTTGCGACACATATGCTCGAATCAAGCAATAACTTACGTGCGGTGCAGGAGCTTTTAGGGCACGAGAACATTTCGACGACCCAAATCTACACGCACTTGGATTTCCAACATTTGGCGCAAGCCTACGACCAAGCCCACCCACGCGCACGCAAAAGAAACGGGGAGTGAGCCGAAGTATGAAATTTTATCGCCGTATCGAGCCTATTAAGGCAATGACCTTTGACCTAGATGATACCCTCTATGACAACTATCCTGTGATCGTTCGCATGGAGCGTGAGTTGCTATCTTGGCTCAAGCACCATCATCCAGCGGTTGCTCATATGAACAAAGCGGATTGGTTTGCTCTCAAACAGCGAGTTGTGCAACAACAACCCGAGCTGAAGAGCGATGTCACTTTATGGCGTTTAGTGCAACTTCAGCAAGCTTTCTCCCAAGTAGGCTACGACGAAGACGCAGCACATGCCGCCGCGAAAGCCGCAGTAGACGTTGCGTTAGACTGGCGTAACTGTTTTGAAGTGCCGCAGCAAAGCCTCGATGTACTGGAGGAACTCACGCAGCACATCCCGTTGGTGGCAATCACCAACGGTAATGTGGATTTAGACCGCATCGGTCTTACGCCTTATTTCCAACAGGTACTTAAAGCAGGACCAGATGGATTGGCGAAACCCGCAACCGATATGTTTACTAAAGCGAAGCGATTCTTGGATATCCCTGCGGAGAATATTCTGCATGTCGGTGATCATCTAACCACGGATGTGCATGGTGCAAAGTTGGCTGGTTTTGCAGCCTGTTGGTTTAATGATATGAATAAAAATGTCATTAACCATTCAAAAACACGTACTTTACCTGATATTGAAATCAATAGTTTGCAGCCGTTACTCACACTTTTTTAATTGCTTTCGCATTAATCCATTCTAATCTCATTTTGTGTCTAGAAAAGCAGCGCAAAGCCACGTAAATTATTCTCTATTAAATAAAAATAGTAACGCCACACGTCGTGGTGAAGATAGTGTTACGGCAGTGGTAGGTCCATGCGAGCTTTTTCAAAACTGGTTCACGATGTCAGTCAACTGAATGACTTTTTAGTCACTTTTCCGACTTCCTCAGATAAACAATATTTAGTACAAATATTGTCGACGCAATCGCGCGAAATTACGACCACACTTGCAGACGCCGTTTTGTCGTCGCTGCCGAATGCTCATGTTATGGGGCATAGTACGCGTAATGTGATTCTGGAAGGGGAGATATTTACCTCTGGTTGCCTAGTGAGTGTGATTGAATTTGAGCAAACCACGCTGACTTCTGCGGTACAAACATACTCTTACTCCCCTGACATTGATGGCGGGGAGCTCAAGCGCTCTCTTCTAATGCAGCATAATTCACAGGTGATCCTCAGCTTTGCTGTGCAAATTGAACGACGTGACTATCCCTTGTTTCAAACCTTCGCCAGTGAAGAAGTAGTGATTTCTGGAGGGTTGGCGCAGAGTATTGACGATGGCTGCTGGGTGCTATATCAAAACCGAGTTTACGATAATGCCGTGGTTGCCGTAGCTTTGCACAGTGATACTTTGAAGCTATGGACTGATGCGTATTCGGAATGGAACCCGATTGGCATGCCACACAAAGTCACTCATGCAAAAGGAACGCGCTTGTATTGTTTAGGTGAGAAGAAAGCGCTGGACGTATACAAGCGTTACTTGGCGGATGGCCATGACGTGACGCTGAGTCAACTGCTCAGCTTTCCTTTATATCGAGAAAGCTTAGGGCGAAAGGAAGTTTGTACGGTAACGGAGCTACACGCTGATGGCAGTATGAGCTTCGACAGGCCCTGGTGTCTTGGTGACGAAGTGCAATTTTGCTATAACCATCCCTCGTTAACGCTCGAGCAAGTGCGGCATGGTGTGGTTGAGTTAGCCATGCACCAACCTGAAGTCGTGATGATTTTTAACTGCGCGTCACGGTTAGACTTTATTGACAGCAGCGACGAAGTCCAAGCATTCAAAGATATTGCGACGACGTTTGGTAGTTACTGTATGGGGGAGCTGCATGGTGGTATTGGTCAGCCCGAAATTCTTCATCACAGCCTGACGTATTTAGCGATGCGAGAGGGAGACGAAGTGCAAACATTGAACTTGCCTAAGTCGCCCGTTAGCTCCTCTATTTCACCGCTGTTTAGCTTGATTCGAAATGCGATCGGCGATCTCAACCATATGAACGCGCATATGGGATATCAACTCGATCGCCAAACGCGCAAGTTACAAGAAAGCTATCGACGCGACAGTCGCACGGGATTACAAAACCGGGTCGCATTGCAAGAGCGGCTGAGTAACATCGATTTGGATGAGCATTTGTTGACTCTAAAGCTACTTAACTTTAGTCATATCAACGAAAAATACGGCTACCGAGTGGGAGATCAATTACTCAAAGATCTCTCAATGCACTTTACGAATCGACTACGAAAGCGTTTCGGCATGCCAACGGCTTTGCAGCTTTATAGTATTGGGGTTGGTGAATGGGCGTTCATATTTAAAGCTGATCAAAGCAGCGAGACCATCAAACAGCACTTTACGCGTTTTGCTGACGCGGTAGAACAAACTAATTTTGAGCCAATTGGCCTACGTGAAATAGATTATCTTTCTATCTCGCTATGCGGCGGCTTAGTGAGTCGTCGAGATTTTCCATCCGCTTCAATAGATGAGCTCTTACTCAAAGGCATCGAAGCGAGGCGCTCCGGTGTACGCAGTAATACCCATATCTGTAATGCGAAAGATATTGAAGTCAGTGAGGATGTGCGTAAAGAGCAACTTGGATGGCTAAGTTGCGTCAGTAGAGCCATTCTCAAACAGAATATCATCACTTATAGCCAACCTATTGTGCATGCGGGTAGCCACAAATTGGCAAGCCAAGAATGTTTGGTTCGTATTCTGGAAGCCGATGGAACGGTGATTGCGCCAGGGCGTTTTCTGCCAATTATCTCTGATACACATCTTTACACTCGACTAAGTCGGCACATGATTCATTCTACGTTGCATTATATGCGAGATAAGCAAGGTGACTTTTCTATAAACTTATCGCCGCAAGATTTGCTCAGTGATAAAACTTTAATGCTTTTAGAGCATGAAATTAGCCAGCTAAATGACCCAAGGCGAATTGGTTTAGAAGTGCTGGAATCTGAGCAGATCAAAGACTACGGCCGAATGATAGAAGTGTGCAGTCATTTTAGAAGCTTAGGGGCGCGTATCATTGTTGATGACTTTGGGTCCGGTTATTCGAATATCGATGAAATCCTAAAGTTGGAGCCAGAAGTCATAAAGCTCGATGGCAGCTTGATTCGTGATATTGATAAAGACTTAAAACAGCGCAAGATCGCTTCCCAGTTGGTGCGTTTGTGCCAGGTGTTTAACGCGGAGACGGTGGCGGAGTTCGTCCACAATCAGGAGGTGTGTACCATTGCACAAGACATGGGGGTGGATTATTTGCAGGGTTACTATCTTGGCGAGCCGACTCGACTGTTTTAATGATGTTTCACGTGAAACTTCTTGTCGTAAAAAACGCAGCGTAGGCTGCGTTTTTTGTTTGGTTCTTCTACTGAGCTTAATGGTTAACGCTTAAGAGCGTGTCCACTCTTTTCAGCTTGGAACAGAGCGAGGTAATGGGCAAAAAAACGCTGCATTTGTTGTTGGTTGTTTTGTTCTCCAAGTTGCCCGAGCAAATGTGCAGCGACTTCAAACGTACACAAATTACCTTGTTGTTGGTTGCGTCGCAGCTGATATTGTGAGTCCGCCGACGCAGACAATCCCATAGTAGGGATACCTTCTAACCAACGGCTCTTATTGATCATCTTGCGCGCCTCTTGCCAGGTGGCATCTAAAATAATAAACAGCGGAGTTTTGGTTTGTTGCTGGCTTTGGAGTACCACATGTTCGAGTGTGATACTTTCTTCACAGGGGAAGAGCAACACCGGATACCGCGACGGATCAGCTAATAGAGTGAGCAATTCTGCTGGTGGCTGTTTGCGATCCCAGATTACTCGCTCAATGTTGAGTTGGCACTGCTCTAGTAGCTGGCCGGTATTAGTATCACGCTTCAGTTCATTCGGATGCATTAACAGCAGGATGTTGTGCTCACTGTTAAGTTTCGGCATTAGCGAGCACATACAATTGAATTGAAAACCGCAGGTTGGACACGGTTGTGACATTACAGACGAACTCCTTCGCGCACCGGGCTTATCCCATCAGAGAACAGACGCACACCACTGACTTGGTTCGGCGTTGCCGTTGGCGCCATGCTTGGGTTGAGTGGGTAGCTAACCCCAGTGTATTGCATCACGTGTTGAGCCGCTTTAGCTCCGCCACCGCTGACATTAAAAATCAGATCTCGCCAACCATGAGAGGTTTGTTGGCCGAGCATAATCGGGCTTTGCACTAGTGTAATGCGGCTATTAAATCGCCATTCCTTTTCGTGATGTTCAAATATCAGCAATGTACAGCCACCGGAACCACACCAATCCAACTGTACCAATAGCTCTTCGTTACCATCGCTGTTGAGGTCGTAAGTTAGCCAACGGTATTGGTTATTGTTGGGGGTGGTTTGATGGATAAAGAAGTAGTTGCGCACCGCGGCATCTACTTTTGAATCAAACTCTGCACTAGAAGGGACGTCAGCACTACCGATGGGGTTGTTGGTGCGTTTTTCGGCTGGTTGCATGATGCCTTCATCACGAACGGTGGCAGGATAAAGGACTAAACCACCATCGGCGATTGGGTATACCAAGTTACCGACTTTTTCTTTGGTCGCTTTGAGCTGATTGCCTTCTCGAGTAAACAGTCGCTCTGACATTAGCCTTTGCTGTTGATGATGCGTCATGACAACTTGAACCTGAGACGGACTTAACTGTTGCCAGTAACCACGCTCGATTAATGGTGCTTGTCCATTGGCGTAACGGTATTTTGTTGTGGCGCTGTGGTCTGGGTTTAAGGTCATTTGTACTTCAAAGCCTTGTGATTGGGTTGAGGTCGCGACATAGGTATTAGCCCAGCCAAGCGTTGCATCGACGTTTGCAGTCATACCACAACCTTGATACGTCTCGCCATCATGTTTTAGTGTTGCTTTCCAGCCATACAAAGAATCGCTCATTGTGTCTGAGCAGAGGTTTTCTGTTAAGCGAAGCTCACCACCTTGCAGTTGATAAGTGCGCTGGCGAGGTTGAAGCTGACTGCTGTTAATCGCTAATTTTGTGGTTTGTTTGCCGATTTGCTGGAATGTTAGTCCATTAGCCTCAAAGCTTGCCGACCAAGAAGGCTCATTACCAAACACGCGAGTTGGTTTGTTTGGTTGCTGACAACGGTTTGGGTTTTCCGTTGTGAGGAAGTTCACTTGTTCCACGACAAAGTTAGCATCGAAATCAGCAGAAAACCCATCGATGCCCGGTGGGTTGAGGTGGCCGATAACCTCGCCATACATAGTCTGGTAAGGCTCGTTATTTAACTGAATTGCTCGTTGCATTTGCTGTGGTGATAGTTGCAACCAATATTGCTTGTCGCTGCCACAAGGCATGATGTATTGGCTCTCGTGACCGACGATCACTTTTCCGCGCAGCATAAAAGTTTGAGGTTGAATGGTTTCAGGCTTATCTAAGGTTGCTGGTGGAGAGGTTGGGTCAGCAGCACCAGATTGTGGCGGCTGTGAACTACATGCTTGCAGAACCAGCAGGGTGGCAAGCGCCACTGGGTTTTTCAAAGCCTTCATGTTATATCTTCCTCATTATTGTTACTCAATCGGCATCGGATGGCATTATGGCATATTGGTTATTTAAAACTGAACCAGATACCTTTTCTATTGACACGCTTCGAACCCAAAAGGTTTCATGTTGGGAGGGAGTTCGTAATTATCAGGCGCGCAATATGATGCGTGACCAAGTGAAGGTGGGCGATTTAGTCCTGATTTACCACTCTTCTTGTAAACATGTTGGCGTGGCAGGTATTGCTAAAGTTGTGAGAGAAGCCTATCCCGATCATTTCCAATTCGATCCCGAAAGCGATTATTACGATCCAAAGTCAGACCCAGACAACCCGCGTTGGATTATGGTGGATGTCGAGTTTGTACGTAAAACGGCGCGAGTGATTCCGTTGTCGGTGATGAAAGCGATGCCAGAACTTGAGAACATGCCGTTGGTGAAACGTGGAAATCGCTTGTCGATTATGCCCGTGACAGAAGAAGAATGGGACGCGATTCTTGGCAAAGAGAAGCTGCCAAGTCAGCGATAAAAGAGAAGGGCTGCGAATGTGCAGCCCTTCATTATTTGGAGTATTGAAGCTTACAGCAAGTGTTCTTGTAGGTAGTGTGCAACCGCATCTTCTGCATTGCTGCCAATTACTTCATTATTTGGTAGAGCTTTCATCACTTTTTCGTGTGATGTACCCATAACTAGCCCTTTACCTGCCATCGACAGCATTTCTACGTCATTCATGCCATCACCAAATGCTACGCAGTTTTCTAACGTGAGGTCGAGTTTTTTCGCTACCGCTTCAAGAGCATGACCTTTAGACACGCCAGCGCTCATTACTTCCAAACACCAAGGCGTTGAAAATGCGATGTTCAGCTTATCACCAAACTGCTCACGTAGTTTGTTTTCAAATACGACCAAACGTTCGTGGTCTTCTCCTGGATGCGTGAAGAAAACTTTCGCAATACCGTCAGTTGGGGCGTGGTCTTCATCAAATAAGACGTAAGTGAATTCATCGTGGAAGTCACGTAACGTTTCATCATCCTTGTTCATCAACCAGCTATCATTTTGATACATGTGAATAAGTATTTCTTGATCATGTTTGATCGTGTCGATCACGCCTTGTACCAGTTCCGCAGGGACATTCTCGCTGTACATTAGCTGATCTTCCTGGTCATGCACTCGGGCACCATTCGACGTGATCATATAAGCTGGAATGCCAACTTGGCGACGGATGCTCGCAACGTCTACGTGGTGACGGCCGGTTGCAAAGACAAAGGTATAACCCTTTTCATGCAGCGCTTTTAGCGTCTCTTTTGAGTAAGCACTGAGCTGATGGTTAGGTGCGAGTAACGTGCCATCCAGATCAGAGGCAACGATTTTGGTGATCTCTTTGCAAGGTAGCGATGTGCTCATGAAGTCCTCGTAAACGGTTTGGATAGTGTGGAACAGGTGAATTGCAAACGGAGTACAGCAGACTGACTAGATCGTACTGCTCCGAATGCGGGGGAACTTGGGCCCGTAGCACTATGCGGTTAAACACTGTGTCAAAGTAGCCAAGTTCAAGCAGTGTACGCCAAAATGAGGATGAAAAAGAGGGTAAATCGATGTGTAGACATTTCCTCTTTAATCTTAGTCGTGAAATGGTCGCCTAGAGTTCTTATTGTGCTTGTTCGTTTGATGGCGATTTAGGGTCATTCATAAAGCGGAAAATCGCATCGAGAGCTTGATTACGATACTTGTCGGTCTCGAACAAGATTTCATGCTGTGCGCCTTCGATAGAAAGCAGCTCCGCGTGCGGGTTGGTTTTCCGCAATTTATCAATAAAACGCTTTTGCGCGAGATTGCTAACAATCCGATCGTTTCCGGCTTGGATTAGGATGACTGGTATTTTGACTTGGCGAGTTAATAAAAAGCACTGCTTAGCGGCCATGAGCCCTTGCCAAACCCAGCGAGTGCTTGGCCCACCGACTTGCAGTTCCGGTTTTTCCGTATATAGGTTTCGGAACCATTGGTAGCGGCCGTAACTTTGGCTAAGTGGGTTATCTTCAAAGGGCTTAGGGAAGTAGGCCTGATGTCCTGGTGCATAGCGTGGCAAAGTCGATACCGCTGACATAATTTGTGTGACCGGAATCGCTATTGGTGATAGGTACCATGGCAGGTTAATGCCAAACATGGGCGCACTTAGAATCAAACCAGTAAAAGGGTGTTCTGGGTGAGTTTGCAGGTAACGTGTGGCGATCGCGCCGCCCATAGAGTGCGCGATGATGAAGCATTGTTGATATTCGCTAAGGTCGTGTTTTTTTACGACGATGTCCATATCATCAATATAATCAGTAAAGTCATAGACGTGACCCATATCTGAGTCAGATAATAAACGATCTGATAAACCTTGACCGCGGTGGTCAAAGGAATAGACATCGAAACCTTGGCGGTAGAGATCGTAAAACAGCTCTTGGTATTTCCAGGAAGACTCAATGCGTCCATTTACGATGAGCACGGCTTTTTTATGCTCTGGGTTGGTTAGCTTGCACCAGTAAATGTTCTTTTTCTCAGTCCCTTTAACAAAGCCCTCTTGGCGAGTTTGCCAAAGTGCTGCGATCGGACCACCAATTGCTTGCTCAAATAATGTCTCTTGAGTATAAGTCAAAGGTGAATGGTTAGTCGCCATTAGTTGATTACCTGAAGATACGTTGTTTACGCGATGTATCATCGAAGAATTAGTGAGGAAATGCAATGGATACCCATGTCTGGTTAGCTTATGTAGTAACAGCAATCGTTTTTAGTTTGGCTCCGGGCTCTGGCACGGTGAACTCAATCAGTAATGGTTTGAGTTACGGTACCCGTAAATCACTGGGTGCCATTATTGGCTTACAAATTGGTTTAGTTATCCACATCGCGCTGGTGGGGGCGGGTATTGGTGCGCTTGTCGCGCAGTCAGCAACCGCATTTTCTGTCATTAAATGGGTTGGTGCCGCTTATCTGGTTTGGTTGGGGATTCAGAAATGGCGCGATACATCAAGCTTAGTCGCAGCTGAAAACCACAACGAGATGTCAGGCACGGCGCTGTTGTACAAGGCAGTGTTGATTAACCTCACCAACCCTAAATCGATTGTTTTTCTGGTGGCGTTGTTCCCGCAGTTTATTGACCCGGCAAAAGACCAAATCACGCAACTGTTGGTGCTTGGCGTCACTACGGTCGTGATTGATGCGTGTGTAATGTTGGGTTACACGAGCTTGGCAGCACAAATGGGACGCTTTATTCGCTCCGATAAAATCATGGGAAAAATAAACAAAGTATTCGGTTCAATGTTCATGGGTTGTGGTGCATTATTAGCAGCTGCAAAGTCATAAGCCATTTATAGGTCCTTCTTTAGCATGAATACAACGTATGTCGCTCGCCAGCCGATCTTTAACCGAAAAAGACAGACGCTGGGTTATGAATTGTTGTTTCGAGACGGGGAGAGTAACGCATACCCTTCACATATTGATTCAAATCGAGCGACATACCGACTGATCGTCGAAAACTTCCTATCATTGGGTACTAACCCAGTGATTGCCTCTTCAAGATGCTTTATTAACTTTCCTCATCAAAGCTTGGTGCGACGTTTGCCGCGCAGTTTGCCGAAAAACAAAATTGTCATCGAAGTGTTGGAAACGTGCCAACCTACGGATGAGCTTCTTGATGCGATTCGTGAGTTTTATCGAGAAGGTTACTTGATCGCTTTGGATGACTTCACCCTAACACCAGAATGGCGTCGTTTTTTGCCATATGTGCATATTGTGAAGCTCGACATTATGGCGATGGGGCTTGAAAAGGCCTGTGAACTGGTCAAAACACACCTTGCCAAACGCGTCAAATACCACTTTTTAGCAGAACGTGTTGAAACCGCAGAAGAGTTTGAGCAAGCGAAAGCGGCTGGCTTTAAATTTTTCCAAGGTTATTTTTTTAGCAAGCCACTCGTCTCGCAGACTAAATACGTCAGTCCTGAGCAAGTGTTGGCATTGCAACTGTTTCGTGAAGTTTGTGCTCCTGAGCCTGACTTTACTCGTATCGAGTCCATCATTACGCAAGATGTCGCGCTTTCGTATAAATTATTGCGTTTTGTAAATACGCAAGCGCCGAATTTGGCTGTCGAAATCAGCTCTTTTCGTCAGGCATTGATTTATCTTGGCCAGGATAACCTTAAGCAGTTTGTCTCTTTGGTTGTGGCATCGTATATCTCCAGTAACAAGCCTCGAGAGCTGTATCACCTTTCATTGCAACGAGCTCAATTTTGCCAATTGATGTCGCGCTATCAGCCATTCTCTCACCTCAACGAGCAAGGTTTCATGGTTGGTTTGCTGTCGATTCTAGATGCGCTGCTGGATCTTTCGGTGGAATCTTTAGTTAGGCAGTTACCGCTTAGTCATTCAGTACAACAAGCGCTATTACATCGCAAAGGGGTTTATGGTGCACTTATTTCCCTCGAAGAGTGCTACGAGCGTGCCGATTGGTCAGGGGTTGAAAAAATCACGATGCAATTGGGGTTGCCTTTAGAGGAAGTGAAGCTCTCCTTAGGTGAAGCGGCTCGCTGGAGTCAAAGCATCGCGACTGCATAATTTCTTGTCTTATCTTTTATCTCTTTGAATCTCTCTCTTTACAATCAAGCTGTTCGTTAGATGTGAAACTTTTATGACGATGGACGGTTTCCTCTTGACGATATATCTTAATTAAATAAACATATACGCATATCCATATATAGGTATGTTCATTATGCTTCCACATCAGTTTTTTAAGCTGTTATCCGATGAAACACGCGTACGTTGTTTAATGCTCGTGGCCCGTGAAGGTGAAACTTGCGTTGGCGATTTGGCGTTTGCTCTACAAGAGAGCCAGCCGAAAGTTTCTCGTCATCTTGCTCAGTTACGATCCAGTGGCATCTTGGTGGATAAACGCCAAGGGCAATGGGTGTATTACGAGTTATCACAGCAATTACCAGGTTGGATGCGAAAGTTAATTGAAGACTTAGTGGCATCAAACTGTTTGAAGCAGGAATACCAAGACGACATCACTCGCTTACACGATAAAAGTCGTGAGGCTTGCTGTTAACAGCGAATAGAGATTCAAGGTAGAAGATTAGAGGGTAAAACTATGACAATTAAAGTAGGAATTAATGGCTTTGGCCGAATTGGTCGCTTAGCGCTGCGAGCGGCATTTGATTGGCCAGAATTGGAGTTTGTGTTAATCAACGATGTCGCAGGTGACGCAGCTACGCTTGGTCACTTATTAGAATTCGATTCAGTGCAAGGTCGTTGGCATCATGGAGTTCAGGTCGAAGGCAGTGAGCTCGTCATCAACGGCAAGCGTGTCGCCACGACTCAACAACGCGATATCGATGCGGTGAACTGGTCTGATTGTGATGTTGTGATTGAAGCGACAGGCGTACATCGCAAAACATCATTCCTAAACAAATACCTAGAGCAAGGCGTGAAACGTGTCGTGGTAAGCGCACCTGTGAAAGAAGAAGGTATCGCGAACATTGTGGTGGGCGTGAACGACCATATTTTCGACCCTGAAAAACATCGTATCGTGACAGCAGCTTCGTGTACGACTAACTGTATCGCACCTGTGGTTAAAGTCATTCATGAGAAATTGGGTATCGAACAATCTTCTTTTACGACCATTCACGACCTGACGAATACGCAAACTATTTTAGATGCGCCACACAAAGATCTACGCCGTGCAAGAGCATGCGGCATGAGCCTTATCCCGACCACGACGGGTAGCGCGAAGGCGATTGTCGAAATTTTCCCAGAATTAAAAGACAAAATTAATGGTCATGCGGTTCGCGTACCTCTAGCAAACGCATCGTTAACAGACATCATTTTTGATGTGAAGCGTGATACCACAGCAGAAGAAGTGAATGCACTGTTAAAAGAAGCATCTGAAGGTGATTTGAAAGGCATCCTTGGCTTCGAAGAGCGTCCTTTAGTTTCTATCGATTATAAAGGCGACCAACGTTCAACCATCGTTGATGCGCAATCAACCATGGTTGTGGGTTCTCGTATGGTTAAGATTTACGCTTGGTACGATAACGAAATGGGTTATGCAACGCGCACAGCAGAGCTGGTTCGTAACGTTGGTTTGGCTTAAAAAGGGGGTCACAATGTCTCATCCTACATGGCAATTAGATTTGGACTCCGGTGCTTTAATCTTAACACCGTGCCCAGGAACGAAAGGTGTCGATTTGCATGCGTCGTTAGAACAGTTGAAAGAGCAGGGTGTTCAAGCGGTCGTTACTGCATTAGATGATAGTGAATTAGCTGCGAAGAATGTCTCTGCATTGGGTGAAGCCACTCAGCAACTGGGTATGAAATGGTTCCAGATCGAGATTGAAGACGACTGCGCACCAGATGAAGAATTTGCGACGAAGTGGCAACAAGCCAGTCCGGAGCTGCACGCGATTCTTGCTCAAGGTGGCAAAGTTGCGATGCATTGCATGGGTGGTTCGGGGCGCACAGGTTTGTTCGCTGCTCACCTACTCCTAGAAAAGGAATGGCAGTTAGAAGATATCGTGCGAGAAGTGCAGGCATTGCGCCCTGGTGCATTTACAAAACCTGTGCAAGTTGAGTACATCGAACGCGTGGCTCAAGACACTTGATCAGCTTAAATAGCTTTTGGTTCATTATGATCCAAAAGCTAAATTCGAGCTTCTTCAGGATACGACTGTTTACAAAAAATGCCATTAACATTAACTAATCAATTGTTTTTAAAATGTATTTTGCTTTTTATTGATGTTGGGGCATTTTTTGAAAATCACAGTAACATTGTATTGGTCAATGTTGCTGTACAGGTTAGGAAGCATTTAGAACATGATGATCTAAATGCTTCTATCGCTGTACATATGAGGTCAATATGATTTCTCAATTAAGCAAAAGTATTCGTCAGTACATGTTAGTGACGTTTAACTATTGGAACTTTACGGTGACCGATGGCGCACTGCGTATGCTAGTGGTGCTCTATTTTCATGACTTAGGTTATTCCACGTTAGCTATTGCCTCACTGTTCCTTTTCTATGAATTTTTTGGTGTGGTGACAAACCTGGTTGGTGGTTGGCTGGGCGCAAGGTTAGGCCTTAATAAAACCATGAACATTGGTTTAGCGATGCAAGTGTTTGCGTTGTTGATGCTCGCAGTACCAAATGCATGGCTGACCATTCCTTGGGTGATGGCAGCGCAAGCTCTGTCGGGGATTGCCAAAGATCTGAACAAAATGAGTGCTAAGAGCGCGATTAAAACGCTAGTACCAGACGAGCAGCAAGGGGCGCTCTACAAATGGGTAGCGATTTTAACTGGCTCGAAGAATGCACTCAAAGGAGCGGGCTTTTTTGTTGGTGGCTTGCTGCTATCTTGGGTGGGTTTTCAAAACTCGATGTTTATTATGGCGGGTGTACTTACATTAGTGTTTGTTTGCAGCATGATCTGGCTAGAAGCGGACATGGGTAAAGCTAAGAGTAAACCTAAGTTTCGCCAAATATTCTCCAAGTCTGAATCGATAAACATTTTATCCGCAGCACGCATGTTCTTGTTTGGTGCTCGTGATGTGTGGTTTGTCGTTGCTCTGCCTATTTATCTTGGTAGCGTGTTTGGCTGGGATCACTTGTGGGTTGGTAGCTTTCTCGCTACGTGGGTCATTGCTTATGGGTTTGTGCAAGGCTTTGCGCCGCGTATTACTGGCAAAGCGCAAGGTCGTGTGCCTGATGGTAGTGCAGCATTGGTGTGGGCAGGAGTCCTAGCGTTAATTACGGCTGGTATTGCTTATGGTGTGCAAATCGGTTGGCAGCCTGAATTGGTGATTGTGGTAGGTTTGATGATTTTTGGCGCTGTGTTTGCCATTAACTCTTCGCTGCACTCGTACTTGATAGTGAGCTACGCTAAAGGCGATGGCGTCTCGTTGGATGTTGGTTTTTACTACATGGCCAATGCGATGGGACGCTTGATTGGCACGGTATTATCGGGTTGGATCTACCAAGAGGCTGGTCTTGCAGCGTGCTTATGGGTTTCTTTTGCTTTCTTGGCACTGACGACGCTGATTTCAATTAAGTTGCCAAAAGCTGATGTTGCTACTGCGTAACTATCCCCAGTATCGCTATCTGTAGATGGTATAAATGGCTCCAAATCGGAGCCATTTTTGTTTCTTATGCGCCGTTTGCTGTAATCAGATTGTGTCGGTTTGGCATCGAGAGTGAATACTGATGCTTGGTGTTTGGTTCTCGTTAAGTGATTAGAGTGGTGATGAAATCCCCGTTGTAGGTCATTGTTGAGTTAAAAATAAGCAAAAACAGATTGTTAACCATTTCACTGGTTGAGATTTACCCTATGCTATAAACGATAAGCGACTCAAAGTAGGGAAAGGTATGAGAGAAAGGGTTCTGTTTTTTGATTTATTGCGCTGCTTCGCAGCGGTAGCAGTGATCGCCATTCACGTCTTGGCACCGTATCGAAATGAGTTAGGAGTGATTCCATTTGACCAATGGCTGACAGCGGTAGGCGTGAATAGCGTAACCCGCTGGGCAGTGCCAGTTTTTATTTTGATCACCGGAGCGCTAATGCTCAGTGACACTCGACCATTTGACGGTAAGTATTATATCAAAAGGCGTTTGGGCAAAGTTTTAGTTCCATTTCTTATTTGGTCGATGTTTTATGCATACCTTTCAGGTTGGACTTCTCAAGGCTTTGATTTTGAAACCGTAAAAGAGGTATTAAGCAATAGCCCATTCCACGCAACGTATTACCATCTCGGCTTTTTCTATTACTTTATACCACTGTATTTTGTGATTCCGCTGTTTCAATGGATGGTACGCAACGTGGATGACAACGTCTTGTATACCTATCTCGCATTTTGGCTTTTCACCAGCACACTGTTCTTGTTCAAGATTGATGGCCCTTGGAGTAATCAGATGTGGCTTTATATGGGTTACCTTCCACTGGGGTATGTTTTATTTCAAAAGGTACCTTTGAATCGCTCTATGGTGACCTTATTTGTTGGGCTAGGACTCGTGGCGTTGGCAGTGACCTTTACGATGGTTGTGACAAATAGCTTAGAGGCGGAGAAGTATACGGTTGGGCGCTGGCTCTCTTATAAAACACTGAATGTGATTCTAGCGGCTTCGATGATTTTTATGATCGGGCGTTACTTTGGTGAAGGCTTATCACCAAAAGTACAAAAAGTGGTCAGTGTGATCAGTCAGCACAGCTTGGGGATTTACTTACTTCACCCTATTTTCTTATGGCCGATGAAAGAGTTCGGTTGGTACACAGGACATCCTGCGTGGGTGATTCCAGTCTGGATCGTTCTAAGTGGAGCTGGAGCCTTGGCGATGAGCTATCTCTTTTCTCGTTCTGCCAAGACTCGTTGGTTACTGCCTTAACGTTTGATAGCGAAGTGAAGGAACTTGTTGCCGCGATAGGTCAGTGTTCCCTTATCTCCAGGGTTGAGTGCATGGTAGTAATGCACTCCAATTTGGAATTCACGCTTTGGACCGATAGAACCACGTTGAACGTAAATCCAATACTCTTGATCGTCTTGACCTGGTGGTGCGTTTGGTATGTCTATCGCTTGTTTATCTAAAACCGTTACCTGCGCGCTTTGCTCTGGAGCGTCTTCGCCCACATAGTGCTTACTATAAAAACGGAAAAACACCCACGCGCCCAAGGCAATAAGGGCGAATAGGGCGACAATAAGTGAGATTGGCATATTAACCTCCAATGTTGTATCGGGTCCCATTCTACAGAACTCGCTGACGAAACGATGAGTTGAGGTAACTTATTCATAATCTAATGAAAGGGACATGAATTTTATTCGGCGCACTTCACGGTTTATCTCAATGGGGACGCGATGAAATCGTTGCTTCATCTGCAAGCTACGTCACTAAAGCTGAACTAAGCAGCTTTCACTTGTCTGGCTATATGCGCTCAAGGGCACAAATTGAAAGTAAAATTGCACTTAACGGCTCGAAAAAGCTCTAAATTTATAGAAGAATAAAAATAATGAACATAGGAAGGGTCTGGTAAGGAGGGTTACGATGTCAGATATTGAAAAAGTAGTCATGCGTACCCGAACGATCGAAAAACTTTTGCGTACTCAGTACCATGCAGAAGGGAAAGGGTTGCACCAACTTATTAATAGTTGTGAAGAACGTTTACCGCATGACGTGATAGCAAAGCTTCGATTCATCGCAACCGTGCGTAACAAAGTGGTGCACGAAGACGATTACAAGCTGGATGATCGTAAAGGCTTTATGGCGGCATGTGATGCTTGTGAAAAAGAGCTGACACCAAGAAGCTCTCGCTTTATTTGGCGTACAGCAATTTTGCTAATGACGTTGATTACGTTGGCCGCTCTTGGTTTCTACTATATGCACTGGGATATTTTGTCTAAGCACATTCAGTAGAGCTATATGACCCGTCCTGATATGGGTTGACACTTTTTAACTAAAACGCTCGATGTACTTCATCGGGCGTTTTGTATTTTAAAGCCGTATGAGGCCTCATTTGATTATAGATATCTACGGACTCTGCTACCATCGTCCTTGCTTCTTTCAGATCTTTCGGTTTCTTCAGCAAGAGCTCCATTTTGAGTATCCCATTTACACGCTCAGCTAAAGCATTCTGATAACAGTCATACCCGTCTGTCATTGAGCAAGTCACTCTATGTTTCTTATGGATATCTTGATATTCCTTCGAACAGTATTGTGAGCCTCTATCTGAGTGGTGTATTAGCTTTTCTTCACTCTGCCGTTGCCTGAGAGCTGAGATAAATGCCCGCTTAACTGATTGAGTTTTCATGTTGTCATCCACATAAAAACCAACAATCTTCCTTGAATAAGCGTCTGTAACCAAGCTGAGATAACTCTCTCCATTTTGAGTTGGCAAGTAAGTAATATCAGCAACCCACAGTTGTTCTGGCTTCGTTGGTGTCAGCCCATCTTTCACTTTGTTTGGGTGACAGAAAAATCGATGACGGCTGTCAGTCGTTCGGTGATAGGCTCGTCTTGCTCTCACTAACAGCCGATGCTTTCTGAGAAGTTCAAAGAGCTTATCGCGACCTATTTGAATGCCCTTTGTTGCTGCTAAGAACTTCAGTTTACGCGTGCCAATGCGTGGCTGCTTCAGCCTGACTTCACGGACAAAGCCAATGACAGCATGCTCATGATGTTCACAACGAGATTGAGTTTGGCATTGCTTATAATAAGCTTGGCGAGAGATTTGTACTAACTGACAAAACTTCGTAACGCTCAAACCTACTATGGTTTTCTCTTGGACAACGCTTCTTTGTGCTTTTTTGTCACTCTAACACCATAGTCACGTTCCATAACGTTCACGACAGCTTCAAAGAAGTCGGCTTTGAGTTGAGCATCTTCGAGCTGCTTCTCAAGCTCTTTAATACGTTGCTCTGGTGTAGGAGGTAAATTGAACTCGGCCATAGAGTCTCCTTTGGACATAAAGTTAGGTGTCCCTTTAGACCAATCTAGTCGACCATGCTTACGAAGCCAAACCAAAACCGTAGAGCAACCTTGGATGCCATACTTCTCTTGGGCTTGTTTGTAAGTGAGGCTTCCTTTTTCAACCTCATCAACTACAGTGAGTTTAAAAGCGAGGGAGTAATCGCGCTGAGTTCTTTTAGTTGTTGATTTCATAACACTCTCCAATTTTGGGGGTAGAAAGTGTCAACCTTATTTAGGACGGCACAATACAGATAAATAAAAAAGGACGCATTTGCGTCCTTTTTTATTTTAAATCATTTGGTTAGTACATCATTGGCAGTGTCATTAAACCCACAACCACTGCAATCATAACCAGCCCTTGTTTTTGAGAAGATGAAATCATAACACTACCCCTTAATCTTTGATGAACTCGATGAATTTAATATAGCACTGTTTTTGGGGTTTGATCAACATATGCTCGTTAATCTTTTCAAAAACCACACTTAACTTGTCTGGTTTTACGTGATTCTGACTAATGAAACTATGTTTTTTGTGCTGTATTTAAAGTGTTCACATTGTTTTATTTCTATCCTTTTTTGTTTTAAGTGTATGATTTTATAATGTTAAATGGTTTGTGATGTTGGCTTTGTAATTGTTTTTTGTTTCGAATGGTATGTTGGGTGTTTATTTTGTCTGTATTTCTCAAAAATTGAGAAAATTAAAAAATGTGCTATGAGGTTGCATCGTCAAATCGAAAGCATGGAGTGAGATTTTCTTACCTTATGAGAAAATATGGGCTTCAAAAGTGTTTAGTGATTTTATGGTTTATGAAGTCCGCACTTTTATCTGTTATTGAAATTATGGTTTTATTTATCATTGACTTACTTTTCTTGTCTGATGTTTTTTTTACTGAATTAAGGTCGGTTTTCTTAGTTTTTACCTCTAGTCATCAGTAGTTTTTCCTCTCTTAGGGCGCTACTAAGACTATTTTCTATTTTGTGTCTGTTATTTATTCTTGTTGCCTGCATTACATACATCCTGGTGGTTTAATCGTCAGTTTGTGAAGTGGCGGCTTACCTGGAGCACTTATCTGTTTTTCAGTTAAATAGTTTTAGAAAGCGTTGGTTATTGTGTCGTGTGATTTGATGGGTTCGGCTGATGAGCAAAGCTTGGCCCCAATGTTTAGTGGCATCATTCAGGCTCATCGGCTTTATTATTACGTAGGCTGAGGGTTACAAAATGTTTCGAATCGCTAGCGAGATCCAACTTTCGTAGATTGCGTCTTTACATCAAAACTGGTCTACCTAGACTAGCGGCGAGTTTAAGTAAAAGGTGTATACTGCATGTGGAGTTGGCTGGCGATAGGGCTATCAGGTGTGTATTCCGTGTTGGGAGCAAAGCAAGCTAACCCGACACAATCCCTCGTGTTTAAAATCTTTACTCTGCTACTTCTTCTTGTGTTGGTGTTAACTCAAGGTGCATCCGCAACATATACCTACTGGATTGCGGGTGGGCTTATTGTGTCTATGGTGGCAGATACGCTGCACTCGTTTAAAACTCGTAAGCTAATCTATTTTACGGCTTATCTGGTTGCCCAGGTATGCTACAGCAAGTCATTTTGGGTGCAGCTTAATGGTGAGATTGTCTGGTGGCTGTTGGCCCTGCTGCTTGCAGCGAGTATCGTAGCGTTCTTTTTGTTGCTACCTCAACTCGACTCTCTGGTATTCCCCGTTGTGATCATGGGGATGATGCTGGTTCAACTTGCTTGGGCTGCCGGTGAAGTTTGGTTACAAGTGCCGAGTTACGCCAATGCTATCGGCTTTAGCGGAACCTTAGTTCTGATCTATTCGGCGCTGGCATACGCGATACACGGTTATCGAAAACCGATGAAACACGCCTATTTGTGGGTGAGTGGCAGTTACTTTTTTGCTCATGCCCTCATTGTTGCCTCAATCATTTACTAATTTAAGTCAAAGCAGCTCTTGAGGATTTCAGTAAACTGAACGCATTGTTCTTAATAACTGGAGTCAATAATGAGTGAAATCCATGCTCACGAGCTGCTAAACCTACTTAGAGAAACGCCAATGGATCGCGAAGCCCTCACACAGCACTTTGGCGCTAGCGTTCGCTTTCACACCTGTAAACTGAATGATCTAGACTTAGATGCATTACTAGCATTTTTGCTCAAGCGCGACAAAATTCGTGAGCTTGAAGGTAAGTTTGTGGTCAATATGGCGCGAGTTTGCAATCACTAAACGGCGGCTAAGATCGAGGGTGAATATGGTGTTTTCGCCCTCAGTCATATACTCATGTTGTCAGTTTGCTATACACTGGCCGCCATTTTTTAGGTGAGGCCAGAATATGGACATTCTTTCTGCAGCGACCATGCTGTTTCTAATCATGGACCCTCTCGGTAACTTGCCGATTGTGTTGTCTATTCTCAAACATATCGATCCCAAGCGTCGTCGTAAGGTATTGATTCGTGAACTACTGTTTGCCTTACTGATCTTGATGCTATTTCTGTTTGCAGGACAAAGCATCTTAAGTTTTTTGCATGTCCAGCCAGAAACGCTCAGCATTTCTGGTGGCATTATTCTCTTCATTATTGCGATTAAGATGATTTTCCCGAGTGCTGGCAGCATCACTGGACTGGCAGCAGGCGAGGAGCCCTTTATTGTTCCGATGGCCATTCCTATGATCGCAGGCCCTTCAGTGATTGCAGCCTTGCTTTTACTGTCTTCGCAACATCCAGAGAAAATGTTGGAAATGTCAGCATCAGTCGTAATTGCGTGGGGCGCAACATTTTTTATACTGATGTTTTATGGCTTCTTTAATCGCTTGTTGGGTGAACGTGGCTTGAAGGCGGTAGAACGCTTAATGGGCTTGTTACTGGTGATGATCTCCACTCAAATGTTCTTGGATGGTGTAAAAAGTTACATTGGGTGACGAACGAAACGCAGAAAAAAAGCCGCTCACAAGAGCGGCTTTTTCGTATCTGAGCGATTACATCATGTGTTTACGACGAATATCGAGTAGGGCAAAAATACCAAAAATCAGGATTGAATATTTTTCCCAACTGCTCATTTTTATTTTGTCGCCAAATGCACCAATGAAGATGGCCATTTGTAAACCGTGCATGATGAACAAAAAAGCGGTCATGATGTATAGCGCAATCGCGGCATTGCCGGGAAAGGGCATAAAAATATTTAGGATTAATACTAACCAAACAAAGGCGATAGCCGCTTTGGCCAGCATAATTAGTGCTTTCATTTAAGTATCCTTTTAAATCGAGGCGTTATGCGGAGGTACGTTCGTACAGACGATAGCTCACTTGGCCTGCTGTTTTTTCTCGATGTAATTGCCAGTTTTCTGGTAAGTCGGCAATATTGAGTTCTTTTTCTGTTTCAATATAAATCATCGCATCTTCCGCGAGCCAGCCATTTTGTTCTAGCAGAGCCACGGTCTCATCCAATAGACCTTTGCGAAACGGTGGGTCAATAAACACCACATGGTGAGCAGAACCCGGTTGCTTCAAAAAACTCAGTGCGTCGGTATTTACCACTTGGATGTTGTTCGCGTTAAGAGAGGCAACATTCTTTTGTAACTGTTGGAAAGCTTGTGGGTTTAGCTCAACCATGGTCACTTGCTCTGCTTGGCGCGAAGCTGACTCAAATCCCAAGCCGCCAGAGCCAGCAAACAAGTCGAGACATTTTGCCTGTGGTACATCTTGAGCTAACCAGTTAAACAGCGTTTCTTTGACGCGATCGGTCGTGGGGCGTAAGCCTTCAGCATCGTGTACAGGAAGTTTTCTGCCTCTCCATAAGCCACTAATAATGCGAACAAAGCCCGTTGTTGGCTTTTTTTGTGATGAGTTTTGCTGGCGACGTCTTACCATAGATTTTTTGACCGCTAATAAAGTGATACTATATCTAATCGCCCAAGCAATGAGCTTGGAGCTTGGATACAGCCCAGAATATTCAAGATGACAGAGTGTAACACTAATAAGATTAGAATTACCTAATCGGAAAGTTTTCAGAACTTTGTCATTAGCCTTTTTTAGACAGATAATAATCTTGTCAAAAAAGAGTCATTAATAGATAAAAGAACAATCTAGGATAGCCCCAGATGACGGAAAAAAAGAAGCGCGGATTACTTTCGTGGCTAGGTTTTGGTGACGAAGAACAAAGCCCAAAACCAAAAACTGAAGAAACAGTAAAAGAAGAAGCAGTGGAAGCGCCTTCTGAAGAGCAGCAAACCGAAGCGGTTGCTGAGCAAGCGGAAGCAACGCCAGAACTTGAAGAAGAAGCGAAACAATCAGAGGCTGCCCCAGCAGAAGCAGAAGCAGAAGCAGAAGCAGAAGAGCCAGAAGTCGTATCGGCCGCGCCTCGTGTTCAAGAACAAGAAAAGCCAACAGAAAGCTTTTTTGCTCGTCTTAAACGCAGCCTAAGCCGAACAAAAGCAAATATTGGTGCTGGCTTCTTCGGTCTGTTCAGCGGTAAGAAAATCGATGAGGACTTATTTGAAGAGCTAGAAGAGCAACTGCTTATTGCTGATGTGGGCATGAATACCACAACAAAAATTATCAACAACCTGACAGAAAAAGCCACACGTGGCGATCTGAAAGACGGCGAAGCCCTTTATGGTTTGTTGAAAGAAGAAATGGCTGAGATTCTTTCTAAAGTCGAACAGCCACTAGAAATCGATAGCAACAAAACGCCTTACGTCATCTTGATGGTGGGTGTAAATGGCGTGGGTAAAACCACGACCATCGGTAAGCTAGCGAAGCAGTTCCAAACTCAAGGCAAAAAAGTGATGCTTGCAGCGGGCGATACTTTCCGTGCCGCAGCGGTTGAGCAGTTACAAGTGTGGGGTGAACGTAATAATGTTCCTGTGATTGCTCAACATACTGGCGCAGACAGTGCCTCTGTTATCTATGATGCGATTGAAGCGGCAAAAGCACGTGGTGTGGATGTGGTGATTGCTGATACAGCAGGTCGTCTACAGAACAAAGCGAACCTAATGGAAGAGCTGCGTAAGATTGTACGTGTGATGAAGAAAATTGATGACTCTGCACCACATGAGATCATGCTAACGCTTGATGCAGGTACAGGACAAAATGCCATTAGCCAAGCGAAACTTTTCAGTGATGTTGCCCCTCTAACCGGGATTACTTTGACTAAGCTGGATGGTACAGCCAAGGGCGGCGTAATTTTCGCTATCGCTGATCAGTTCGGTATTCCAATTCGTTACATTGGTGTGGGTGAAGGTATCGAAGACTTGCGTCCATTTGAAACTCAAGAGTTTATTGACGCACTGTTTAGTCGTGAAGAATAAAAAGAGTTAGAGGAAATCAACGGTGATCAAATTTCAGCAAGTAAGCAAAGCTTACCGAGGTGGTCGACAAGCACTGCAAAAAGTCGATTTTCACCTGAGGCGCGGTGAAATGGCGTTTTTAGGCGGACATTCCGGGGCTGGTAAAAGTACCTTGCTGAAATTGATCTGCGCGATAGAGCGACCAACCGATGGCAAAATCCATTTTAATGGTCACGACATCACGCGTATTCCAAGCAAAGACATCCCTTTTTTGCGCCGCAATATTGGGATTGTTTTTCAAGATCATCGCCTATTGATGGATCGCAGTGTGTACGACAATGTCGCTCTGCCAATGCGTATCGAATCGATTTCTGAAAACGAAATCAAACGCCGTGTTTCTGCGGCGTTAGATAAAACGGGCTTACTCGATAAAGCTCGTTGTCTACCTAGTCAACTTTCTGGTGGTGAGCAACAGCGCGTCGGTATTGCCCGTGCTGTGGTTAATCGACCAACGTTGCTGGTGGCTGATGAGCCTACGGGTAACCTTGACCCAGAATTATCCAACCGTGTGTTGCGTCTATTCGAAGAATTTAACCGTGCGGGCGTGACTATCCTACTTGCCACGCACGATGTGGGGTTAGTAAACACTCGCCCACAGTATCGTCATTTTGAATTGAACCAAGGCTTCCTAAGTGAGGTAGAAGACTATGGCAGGTAACAAGCACTCCCAAAAGAAGGGGAAAGGCCGTAGTGCCAAGCGTGCGAATACCGATGGTTTTTTCTCTGTCCACGCAAAACAAGCTAAATCCTCTTTTAGCGCCTTATGGCAACGACCACTAGGCAACATTCTGACCCTAGCGGTCATCTCCATGGCACTTGCCATGCCAGCTTGTTTGTATCTATTGGGGAAAAACGTTGCGGGGGCAGCGGAAGATGTCGCTTCTCCTTCACAAGTTAGTGCTTACTTAGTTGAAGGCATGCCGGATGCGCGAGTGATGGTTCTCAAAGATCAAATTGAAACTTGGCCTTTGGTAAAAGAGGTAGAATATATTTCACCGCAACAAGGTCTATCTGATTTAAGCCAATATGCAGGGTTCGACCAAGCTATCAGTCTTTTAAGTGGCTATGCGCTACCTGGTGTGTTGGTGATTACGCCAGATTCGGAGCTAAAAAGTGATATTCAGTCATTAGCCAAAGACGTTCGAGAGCAACAAGATGTGACCGACGTGAGACTTGACGAAGACTGGCTGGCGCGTCTTGATGCCATCAAAACTCTCGCGAGTATTATTGTCATTACCCTGACAGTACTGATGCTCGGTGCGGTATTTTTAATCGTTGGCAATACATTGCGATTTAATGTGCTGGCGAATAAAGAAGAGATTCAAACCATGAAACTGATCGGTGCGACGGACAGTTTTATTCTGCGCCCTTACTTGTACACAGGCATGTGGTTTGGCGTGTTAGGTGCCACTATTGCGTGGTTGGTAACGGCTTTAGTGACCATTGTCATGAATAGTGCGGTGGAAGACCTTGCTGCGTTGTACGATAGCCAGTTCCGCCTGATTGGTCTAAGTTGGGATGAATCTTTGTTATTAATCATCATTGGGAGTCTTTTGGGATGTATTGCGGCGCGTTTTTCTGCGCAACGACATTTAAAAGAAATTGAACCAGTTTAAGTGATGGCGGTCTTATTACTTGGATTTCATTAGCACTAGCTAATTTTGAACCCTTGCTTAGACCAAATGTTTATGGATAATTGCTTCCCCTTCTTGAAACTTGTTCATTTTGAGTTCAAGATATCGAAGCTAAATTGCAATGTAATGCTCCAGATCAGAGATTGATGAGGAATTGAATGACAAAAGAAGCGTATCCGATGGCTCTAGTCACGCAAGATAGCCTTGATAGCTATATTCGCTCAGTAAACAGCTACCCAATGCTGACTGCAGACGAAGAGCGTGAGCTGGCAGAACGATTACACTATAAAGGTGAGATTGAGGCTGCAAAAGGTCTAATTCTTTCGCACCTACGATTCGTTGTTCACGTTGCTCGTGGTTACTCTGGCTACGGTTTGCCGATGGCGGATCTTGTGCAAGAGGGTAACATCGGTCTAATGAAAGCCGTTAAGCGTTTTAACCCAGAAGTAGGGGTTCGCTTGGTTTCTTTTGCTGTCCACTGGATCAAAGCAGAGATCCACGAATACGTGCTACGTAACTGGCGTATCGTGAAAATTGCGACCACTAAAGCGCAACGTAAATTGTTCTTCAACCTGCGTAAGTCGAAAAAGCGCTTGGGTTGGTTTAACAACGGTGAAGTGGAAACCGTTGCGCGCGAGTTAGGTGTTGAGCCTTCTGAAGTTCGCGAGATGGAATCACGCTTAGCGGCGGTGGATTCAACCTTTGATATGCCAACTGATGAAGACGACAGTTCAAACGCTTACACAGCGCCGATGCTATACCTAGAAGACAAATCGTCTGATGTGGCCGACAACATTGAAGCCGCCAACTGGGAAATGCATACCAACAATCGCTTGGGTCATGCATTAGCGAGTTTGGATGAGCGTAGTCAGCGCATCGTGCGTTCTCGTTGGTTAGATGATGAGAAAGCAACATTGCAAGACTTAGCTGATGAGTTCGGTGTTTCTGCCGAGCGTATTCGCCAGCTAGAAAAAAATGCAATGAAGAAACTAAAATTGGCTGTGGGTGAATTTTAATTTCCACTGCTAATTGAAAGTAAGATTTTCATAGAAAGCCGAGATCATGTGATCTCGGCTTTTTTATTGTCGATCGAAAATCGATAGCGTTTGCGATCCGGATTTTATGTGCTACCTGTGTATAACTCTGTGAAGTAATTATTTATCAACTGTTCGAAACCCGGACAAAATAAGGGATTCAAGCACTTTTCCATCTGGGGATAGTTATAGATATACACACAGTTAGATCAGGATCATCACTACATATTGTGGATCAAAAGATCCAAATACACTTTATCAACGCAATTCACAGCTTTATCCACAAATGGTTGGAATGTGTACACTTTTGAAAACCCTGATTATCCATGTGTCTAAGTTTGCCGTTGGATAGGTTACAATAGCGGCAGCATACCCAAGCAGCTTCAAATATGGATTTTATGCTGTACCACGGGTGCTGATTAGTACGTTAGGTTCGAGGTTGCTTGGGTATATTAATAAGACAATGAGAAAGTAAATGGATCAGTTTAAGCATATCGATGTACAAGGTGCGCAAGCGCTGCTCGAGCAGGGTGATGCGAAGCTTGTAGATATCCGTGACCCTCAATCGTTTGCCGTTGCGCATGCGGAGTCCGCGTATCACTTAACTAACGATACGATCGTTGCGTTTATGGATGAAGTGGAGTTCGAACAACCTATTCTAGTGATGTGTTACCACGGTATTAGTAGCCAAGGTGCGGCGCAATATTTGGTTAACCAAGGCTTTGAACAGGTGTACAGTGTAGATGGTGGCTTTGAAGCCTGGCATCGAGCAGAACTACCGATAGTGAGAAGTTAATGAAGAGATTGGTAACGTTAAATAATCCACGTATGGCGCAAGCCTTTATTGATTATATGGCCTCTCGCCAAATTGACATCGAAATGATGCCAGAAGGGGATGGGCAATTTGCGCTGTGGCTGACTGATAGCCAGCATGAAATAGAAGCGGAAGCCGAACTTAAGCAGTTCCTTGCTAACCCGTCTGATTCAAAATACAGCGCCGCCTCGTGGGACGTTGCCGATACTCGTAAGAGCACATTTCATTATTCCAGCCCGAGTATCATAAGCATGGTCAAAGCGAAAGCTGGCCCCATGACTTTGCTGATCATGACAGTCTGTATCATCATCTACTTGTTACAAATGTTTGGCTTTGGCAATGGCGTGTTTAAGTTGTTGCACTTCCCGGCTTTTGAGGGGCAACAATGGCAAGTGTGGCGATGGCTAAGTCATGCGTTACTGCACTTTTCAGTAACTCACATCGTGTTTAACTTACTATGGTGGTGGCAGTTGGGTGGCGACATCGAACGTCGTCTCGGTTCCGGTAAGCTATTGCAACTCTTTGTGGTGTCGGCAGCGCTTTCAGGGGCAGGCCAGTTCTATGTTGAAGGGGCTAACTTCGGCGGCTTGTCTGGCGTGGTCTATGCACTGCTTGGTTATTTGTGGATATTGGGTTACCGCTTGCCACATTTAGGCCTTACGCTACCCAAGCCAATTATCGTCTTTATGTTGGTATGGTTAGTTCTTGGTTTTGTGCAGCCATTTATGGCGATTGCAAACACCGCTCACTTAGTTGGGCTACTGTCGGGGATGGCGATTGCGCTGTTTGATTCAGGCAAGATGAAATACCAACAGCAAGCCTAAAGCAGATGAAATGAAAAGACCGCTTAAGAGCGGTCTTTTTTTATGTTCAAAACGGATTTGGGTTTATTGATAAAGGTATTTTGTAAACAACAAATCGGCAATGATGGTTTTACCTGTTTCAGGCAAAAGCGTTTCGTTGAGGGTCGTCACTAAGGTTTTGCGCAGATCTTCTCGGCCAGACAGGGACTTAATCGTATCTTCTGTTTGCTTACCCAGTAATTCAATCACTGCATCGCGAATCAAAGGTTGGTGATGCTCAACAACTGATAAATCTTGTTGACTCATTACCATGATGTCGATGCGCACTTGCACATAACCTAACTTTTTGCCTTTGGTATAAAAGTTAGTAGTGAGGTCAGGCTCTAGGGTAAAGTATGCCAACTTAGGTCCAGCTTCTTCCGTTTCAGCCCAACTTGGTGCGGCGAATAGTATGGTTAACGCAAAAATAATTTGGGCTATATAACGTTTGTACATATTTCTAACTTTTCTTTCTCTGGATCGCGATATTCGAATCGCTTCAGTCTTGATACAATGGGCCGTCTATAACAAATAACGGAACTTACGGTTACATACATTACTATGGACGGTAAGTTGTTGCTTTATTGTACGCATAAAGCCTCCAATTGAATACTAGTATGAATCAGCCAACATCACTCTATCTTGCTTCTTTATTGGAAGTAGAGTGGCAAAACCCCGAAGAATTCGAATTTCCAAATGAATTTGCCAAGCACTGGCTTGAAGAGCAAGGGTCTTTGTCACGTCGTTTAAAACAGCACTGCCAAGCGTTAACGGTAGAATTGCTACAAAATCAGATCGTCACTGCAGCGACATTAAAACAGGACGAAAGCCAGTTATTGTCCGAACAAGATTGCTTACTGAGAGAGGTAATTTTGTGCGGTGACAATAATAACTGGGTTATTGGGCGGACATTGATTCCTCGTTCAACCTTAGTTGATCAGCAGTATGATTTGGCTCAACAAGGGGATATCCCATTAGGACTAACTGTGTTTAGCGCAGATAACGTTGAGCGGGACTCTTTGCAAATGGGATGGGTAGCCGTACCAGAAGGACGTTTGTTAGCACGACGCTCAAGGTTGTGGATGAATCACAAACCGATGCTAGTCGCCGAGTTATTCTTATCTAATTCACCAGTTTACGCTAAGGAGACAGTGTAAATGTCCGCAGAAAAAGCCAAAGCATATTGGCAACTGATGCGCATGGATCGCCCGATTGGTTCACTGTTACTGATGTGGCCAACGATTTGGGCGCTAATTATCTCAGCCCAAGGGATGCCAAGTTGGGATGTATTCATCGTGTTTGTATTGGGTGTTTTCCTAATGCGTAGTGCGGGGTGCGTGATTAATGATTTTGCAGATCGCAAAGTCGACGGCCATGTAAAGCGTACTAAGCAACGTCCACTGCCATCAGGGAAAGTGACAGCAAAAGAAGCGATTGGATTATTTTTGGTTTTGGGTATCAGCTCGTTTTTGTTAGTGCTGACCATGAACCCGCTGACGATTCAGCTATCCTTCGCTGGCATTGTGTTGGCGTTCATCTATCCATTTATGAAGCGTTACACTCATATTCCACAGCTATTTTTAGGCTTGGCTTTTAGCTGGGCGATTCCAATGGCGTGGGCTGCACAAACTGGGGAATTACCATTGATTGTTTGGTTTTTGTTCCTCATTAACGCTTTGTGGACCATTGCGTACGACACTCAATATGCGATGGTAGACCGAGATGATGATCTAAAGATTGGCATTAAATCGACGGCAATTCTGTTTGGTCGTCATGACAAGCTTATTATTGGTGTGTTGCAACTTATTACACTCGCGATGTTGGTTTGGTTAGGGCAGTTCTACCAATTGGGACAAAGTTACTACTGGACCCTTTTGATTGCAGCGTCGTTGTTTGTTTATCAGCAGCACTTAATTCGTCACCGTGAGCGTGAGTTGTGCTTTAAGGCTTTCCTTAACAACAATTATGTTGGCATGGTGATAGCGATAGGGTTACTGGTCGCATTTTGGTAAGCGAAGAAATAGAAAAAGGCATCCGATTGGATGCCTTTTTTCTTATTGGAAGAAGGTAAAACGGTTACGACCGAAGTTGGTGAATACTCTCTTCGATCGTCAGTTTCACTTCTGGATAAAGCAGAGTGAACAGTAGCCGTGCAAATTGCTGCGTTTTCTTCGTGTCACAGTTACCATCGTTATCGAGGTATTTTTGCTGTTTGAGCGTATTGAACATCGCGGTAAACACACCTTTATCGAAGAATTCTGGCGCATTAATACCGTGCAAACGCCCTAGGCGCTGAGCAATATCTTGGCTCTTCTGCTCGAGGTCCGATTTACCCAGCTCAGGGTAAGCAACAAGCAAGTTCATCGCGATAGAGTAGCGTTGCAGCGTTTCAGTTATCGTTCGACCTAACAGAACCAAAGGCTGGTTGTTCGATTGATTGATCTCTAGCTTATCACCATCAAGACTAATCATTTTCTGATCGGCAAATTCATGCAGTGTTTTAACGACCAATTCATCTAACTCGTCTTCTTGGTAACTTAAGAACAGCTCTTTCTTCAAGAATGGGTAGATTTGCGCGACATTCGCTTGAATCTTGGCTACCGAAAGGTTGCGCTGACGAATGAGCATTTGGGCAATTAATGACGGCAGAGCGAACAAGTGGATGATGTTGTTGCGATAGTAGGTCATCAGGATCGATTGGCTACGGTCCAGCGAAATGATGTCACCCATGCTATCGGTTTCAATCACGAACTTATCAAGCGAAATTGCATGATCGACCAACTCCTCAGCACTTTCGGTAGGGATAGTGGAGGTGCTTGAGTACGGATTATTTTTGAGTAGCTTTAAGTAACACTCGATCTGATTGATCAGCGAGTCACGAGAAAGTGCACGTTGACGAGAAGCAAGCAGTGCGGTTGCACACAAGGTCAACGCGTTTGCTGCCGCCGCATCGTTGATGTGCGTCATCATCTTATTAGCAAGGTCGTTGACCACAGGATTCATCCATTGTGGTTTGTTACCACCCATGCTGTCGATGTCTTTCGTCCACTCAGGAGCATGCTCGTTCAAGTATTGGTTGAGCTGAATTGGCTCACCGAAGTTCACATAGCCCAAACCAAAGTTACGCAGTTTACGCAGAGTACGCAGTACAAGCCCTGCGTTTTCTTTCTCTTTGCGTTTGCCACGCAGCTCTTTCGCGTAAGTGCCCACTTCCATTACGTGCTCGTAACCGATGTAGACCGGCACTAGTGTTACTGGGCGGTTTAGACCACGTAGCATTGCTTGGATGGTCATAGCCAGCATACCCGTTTTCGCTTGCAGTAAGCGACCTGTACGTGAACGACCACCCTCACTGAAGTACTCAACTGAATAGCCTTTGGCAAACAGCTCAGCTAGATACTCACGGAAAATGGTTGAGTACAGTTTGTTGCCTTTAAAACTACGACGAATAAAGAACGCCCCACCACGACGGAAAAGGGGACCGGCCGGGAAGAAGTTCAAGTTAATGCCTGCCGCAATGTGCGGAGGCACCATGCCTTCATGGTATAAAACATAAGACAACAGCAGGTAGTCCATATGACTACGGTGACAAGGAACGTACACAATTTCGTGGCCGTCTTGCGCTAAACGACGCACAGTCGAGGCGTTATTGATGTGCAAACCTTGGTATAGTTTTGTCCATAACCAACTCAGGATGCGGTCGCCGTTTTTCACCAGACTGTAGGAGAAGTCGGCGGCGATTTCATCCATGATGTCGTGGGCTTCTTTACGCGCCTTATCAATCGAGATGTTTTTGCTCTTGGCTTCGTCAGCAATCGCCAGTTCAATAGCTGGAGATTTTAGTAAACGAGCAAACAACACTTGTCGTTGTGGCAGGTTTGGGCCTGAAGCAGCCAGTTTCTGGCGTGAGAAGTGGATACGCGCCACGCGAGCCAGTTTGTGCGCAATTGCGCTGTCGGTTCCGTGAGAGTCTGCCATATAACGCAGAGATACCACGGGACTAAAGCGAACTAAGCAGTCGCGTCCCGCCGCCATTACCGCTTTGGCTTTTTGCGGACCATTCATCGGTTGAAGGTAAGGCTTTTGGTTCTCTTCTTTACCTGGCTTACGACCCCAAAGCACGGTTGCAGGGATCATTTGAACATCCAACTCACTATCCAGCTTGTGCAGTTCCAGTAAGTCAGTGAACAGAGAGACAGAATCGGTTGGGACATCATTATCGTTGTTCATCACAGTTGGACGCGCAGCGATAAAGACGAAACGGTTCAGCGTTTTGCCATTGATTTCCAGCGGGCTGAGCGGGTCGGGTAGACCAAGGCTCATGGCTTGTTTTTGCAGTGTCAGCAAATCCACGTTCGAGCGGAAAGGCAGGGCATATACAATCGGTTTAGTTAGGTCGATGTTCAGATCTTCAATCGGGTTCGACGGGATTGTGGTGCCCTTTACCAGTACCGATAAAGGTAGTTTTAGTAATGAACGTGAAAATGATTGTCCAGAAGACATAAAGTTCACAGCCTCAATAGGTATTCAAACAGGCCTAACCTTATTTCAGTTTCCGCGTTGCATGTCTTCTCTATAAAAAGAGATGAGTACGGCAATAGAAATAAGCCTAGGCGATAAAATTTAAGCGCTGCAAGGATACCAGAAACTGGTCAAACCTTTTAATTTTATTGGCTGTAAATTAGTCGAACCCCTAAGTTATTGCTTTGACTTGATTAACTGAAAAGTCGGTGTTTTAAACGAATAAAGAATGAACTTAATTGGTAAGCTGAAAGCTCCCCACAAATAAATTAAAAAACAACCAATTGGGTTTTCATTTGAGCATTTACTGGATATACTCACAGTTAACTGTATAAAAAGACAGGTGAGACATGAAGCCGTTAACGCCACGCCAACAACAAGTCTTCGATTTGATTAAAAGTAAAATCGACGACACCGGAATGCCACCAACTCGTGCAGAGATTGCGCGTGAGCTTGGCTTCCGCTCTGCGAATGCCGCAGAGGAACACCTAAAAGCGCTTGCTCGTAAGCAAGCAATTGAAATTATTCCAGGCGCTTCTCGTGGGATTCGTATCCTGCTTGAAGACGCAGCCAATGATGAGCAGGGTTTGCCTTTGATTGGTCAAGTCGCAGCGGGTGAGCCAATTCTGGCTCAAGAGCACGTAGAGGCGCACTACCAAGTCGATCCTGCGATGTTCAAACCGCAAGCGGATTTCTTACTTCGTGTAAATGGCGAGAGTATGAAAGACATCGGGATTATGGATGGCGATTTGCTCGCGGTGCATAAAACCCAAGATGTGAGAGACGGTCAAGTTGTCGTTGCGCGTGTTGATGATGATGTGACTGTGAAGCGTTTGGAGCGCAAAGGTTCAACCATATTACTGCATGCTGAGAATGAAGAGTTTGCCCCAATCCAAGTGGACTTAACGTCTCAGCACCTTACGATTGAAGGCTTAGCCGTTGGTATTATTCGCAATACCGATTGGATGTAAGTGTGTTTAAGCAGCCCAGTTCATCTGGGCTGTTTTGTCTTTTCTCTTTTTCTACTTCCTCCAAAAGCTTGCTCATCATCTTGACCTTGTTTGTTTTGACCAATTTATAAGCTTGATAATGTAATTGATATTCATTATCATCTTTATTAATGTCTATGTTTTCTCTCTGGCGCAGGAAATGCCCATGTCTCAGTCTAAACATCAAGTTCCTAACCATTTATTAAAGCCACTGTTATTGCGTAGCCGTGAAAGCATGGTCGACAATGGCTTGGTGTACGATCCGATAGCTGCTAAAGCGTGTTTGAGCTGTAAGATGGCGCCGGACTGTTTGAGTGGTGATATTGCGCAGAAGCAATTGCTGCACGTGACGCTGACTCAGCTTTGTGACCAGCAGGTTAGTCACTTCTTACAGCAGTATCCCGATGCTTGGATAATCAATGTCGGAGCGGGGTTGGATACCCGCTTTTATCGTTTGGATAATGGACGCTGCCATTGGATAGAGCTGGATGTGACGGAAAATTTGGTATGGCGTCAGCGTTTGTTCCACAAAAATGAACGTTATGAACATCGCTGTGGCAGTGTGGATGAAATGTCGTGGCTAGAGACGTTAGCCATTCCAGAGCAAGCACCGGTACTCATTTTATGTGAAATGGCACTGCTCGATTGCACAGAGCGTCAAGTCGCGAAATTTATTCAAACCTTAGGTCGACATTTTGTTTCTGCTGAACTGTGTATGGTGCTGGCAGGAGATTTAACGGAAACCAAGTGGGGACAAAAGCTTGGCTCTGATCGTTATGCTCATGGCTTTGAAGCGCCTGCAGCACAGATATTGCAATGGTTACCATGGGCACAGTGGGTGAAAGCTTTCTCGCCATTCGATAGATTCTGTTCTCGTTGGAAAGCTTGGCAGCGTTGGCTTAATAAGATTCCAATGTTGAAGCATCGCCTCACGCCAGTACTCGTTCATATCAAGTGGTAATTGGCTAGTCGTTAAGCGCTCAGGTACACTCGTCGATCTTACTGATGAGGTGCCTGTGACAAATTCAATCTTCTCTCCTTTATCTAACCCAAAAGTTCATCGCCAAGTCTTAGCTTTAGCGATACCTATGGTGCTGTCGAATATTACTGTTCCATTGCTCGGTTTGGTCGATGCTGCGGTGATTGGTCATCTAGACCACGCTTGGTATTTGGGTGGTGTTGCGTTGGGCAGCACCATGATCAGCGTGACGTTTTGGCTGCTTGGTTTTTTGCGTATGTCGACTACTGGGTTGGCGGCGCAGTCCTATGGCGGTGAAGACCGAAAGCAACTTGCCTTGGTGTTTATGCAAGGCTCACTTATGGCGCTGCTGTTTGCGTTAGTCTTCCTTATTGCCCATACCCCGATAGCTGATTTGATCTTTGGTTGGAGTGACGCCAGCGCAGAGGTAAAACACTACGGTATGCAATATTTCTCTATCCGTGTGTGGAGTGCCCCCGCTGCGCTAATGAACTTTGTGTTGTTGGGGTGGCTGCTCGGAACGCAAAATTCCAAAGCACCAATGTGGATGGTGATCATCACCAACGTGACTAATATTGCCCTCGATTTGTTGTTTGTGATTGGTTTGGGGTGGAAAGTAGAAGGCGCTGCGCTGGCATCGGTGATTGCTGACTACTCTGGCATGGGTTTTGGTCTCATGTGTGTCTGGAAAACCTGGCGAGAGAGGCAATTACCATCACCTCAAAAGTTGCTAACCAGCACTCAACACGGTTTAGGGCGCTTCGTGAAATTGAATCGTGATATTTTCTTACGCTCTTTGTGTCTGCAAGCGGCTTTTAGCTTTATGACGTTCCAAGGCGCGAGCTTTGGTGATGAGGTTGTCGCTGCAAATGCGGTTCTGATGAGCTTCCTGATGATTATCTCGTATGGCATGGATGGCTTTGCTTACGCAATGGAGGCCATGGTCGGGAAGGCGATTGGTGCCAAAGATAGGCAACAATTGAGTGCATCGCTTGTCGGCACTTTCTTTTGGAGTTTGGTTATTTGCTTAGGACTGACCGCGCTCTTTGGTTTGGCGGGATCGGAGTTGATCGCCATGATCACTTCAATTGAGACGGTCCAACAGCAAGCAGCGGTGTATCTACCTTGGCTGGTGGTGATGCCACTTGCGTCGATGTGGTGCTTTCTATTGGATGGCATTTTTGTCGGTGCAACCAAAGGCAAAGACATGCGCAATAGTATGTTTGTCGCGACCAGCAGTTTCTTCGTTGTCTTTTACTTATTCGCCGAGTGGGAAAATCACGCGCTGTGGTTTGCAATGACGAGCTTTATGTTGATGCGGGGTATTGGTTTAGGGGTTATCTTTCTCTACCAATGGCACAAGGATACCTTCCTAGCACAATGTTGATATAAAAACAGCAGGTCCAAGCCTGCTGTTTTTCTGTCTGCTATCAAGAAGCATAGATTAGAACAAGCGGTTCAAACCATTCAACGCAGCGACACGATACGCTTCGGCCATTGTTGGATAGTTGAAGGTGGTATTGACGAAATACTCGATGGTATTCGCTGAGCCTTTTTGCTCCATAATGGCTTGACCGATGTGGATAATTTCCGCGGCACGTTCGCCAAAACAGTGAATCCCTAAAATTTCTTTGGTTTCACGATGGAACAATATCTTCAAGCTACCGATGTCTTTCCCTGCGATCTGTGCACGAGCTAGATGCTTGAACGAAGAGCGTCCTACTTCATACGGTACTTTCGCAGCTGTTAGCTCTTGCTCGGTTTTACCCACAGAGCTAATCTCTGGGATGGTGTAGATACCCGTTGGAATATCATCAATCAGGTAGTTTTCTGCCTGACCTTTCGTAATGGCTTGTGCGACAAATCGCCCTTGGTCATAAGCGGCGCTTGCAAGGCTAGGGTAACCGATGACATCGCCTACAGCGTAAATGTGTTCGATATCGGTTTGGTAGTTACGGTTTACTTTTAGTTGTCCGCGAGAGTCCGCTTCCAGACCCACTGCACCCAAATTCAACTTATCGGTGTTACCTGTTCGACCATTCGCATACAACAAGCAGTCTGCCTTCATCTTCTTGCCAGATTGTAGGTGAATAATCACGCCATCTTCTGTGCCTTCGATTTTTTCATAGGTCTCATCATTACGAATTACCACACCGCTGTTCCAGAAGTGGTAAGACAGCGCATCTGACACTTCGTTATCCAAAAACTCCAACAAGCGGTCGCGGGTATTGATAAGGTCGGTTTTCACTCCAAGGCCGCGGAAGATAGAGGCGTACTCACAACCGATAACGCCCGCACCGTAAATGATGATATGGCGAGGGTCGTGTTTCAGGCTCAAAATGGAATCACTGTCGTAGATGCGCTCATGCAAGAAATCTACGTCGTTAGGCTGATACGGGCGAGAACCCGTCGCGATGACAAACTTATCCGCAGAATAGATTTCTTCTGTACCGTCGCTTTGCATCACTGCAATTGAGTAGTTATCGATAAATCGCGCGGTTCCGAACAAAAGTGTGCATGAGTTACGGTCATAAAAGCCCTGACGAAGTCGAGTTTGCTTATCAATGACCGATTTAGCATGACCTAAAATGTCAGAAAATGTTGCATGAACGCTGGTGTTGTTTCGACAAAATAGCGGGTTGCTATTAAATTCGATGATGCGGCTAACGGCATGACGCAGTGCTTTTGATGGAATAGTACCCCAGTGAGTACAACCGCCGCCGACACTGCTTTCTTTCTCGACAATGGCAACATTCAGTCCCGCTTTGGTTAATCCCATTGCAGCCCCTTCTCCGCCAGGGCCACTACCGATTACGATCACGTCATAGTGATTAACATGCGCCATGATGCCTTCCTTGTTATATTTGCTTAACATTGCTTTAGCGCGATTTTAACTCATTTACTCTATTGGTACACGTCATGCCTGTTAGAGAGTGGAAGTGATCACGCAGAATCGACCAAAAGGATGATTTGGTATGTTGTATGTCTATAAATTGCATCGAGAACATTGCAATTAGATGCATGCCAATAGTAACGTTCTCGGCGCTCAGAGCGAGCGAAGCAACATATCTTTCTCCGTAGGAGCAAATTGCGTTATATTGAGGCTCTTGTACCCTACAGAAAAAGAGCAAGTTAAGAATGAAATCGATGGGAATCCGCGCACAGCAAAAAGAGAAGACACGTCGATCATTGATCGATGCGGCATTTAGTCAATTAAGTGCGGATCGCAGCTTTTCCAGCCTTAGCTTGCGAGAAGTCGCCCGAGAGGCAGGGATTGCACCGACTTCTTTTTACCGTCACTTCAAAGATATGGATGAGCTAGGCTTAACCATGGTTGATGAAGGCGGTTTGCTACTACGCCAACTGATGCGTCAGGCGCGTCAACGTATTGTGAAAGAAGGTAGCGTAATTCGTACCTCGGTCGAAACCTTTATGGAATTCATTGAAAGTAGTCCGAACGTTTTTCGTTTGTTGTTGCGTGAGCGCTCCGGCACTTCTGCTGAATTTCGTACCGCTGTTGCTCGAGAAATCCAGCATTTTGCTGCAGAATTAACCGAGTATTTAATGAGCACCGGCGTGACCAGAGAAGAGGCGTATACTCAAGCAGAAGCGTCTGTGACTTTGGTTTTCAGTTCGGGGGCTGAAGCTTTAGATTTAGATCGACGTGAGCGCGATGAACTCGCCGAGCGATTGATCATGCAATTGCGAATGATAGCCAAAGGGGCCTATTGGTATCGCAAAGAACGTGAACGTAACCGATTAAAAGGCGGGATAGAATAATGTCGAATGGAAATAAATCTGAAAAGAAAACGCTGATTTTGGCACTGGTTGCAGGTATGTGTGGTGATGCTTTGTTGTCATGGTTGACCATGAGTGAAGTGTCTTTTTCAATCTTCCCATTGATTGCACTCGTACTGGCTGTACAAGCTCTTTACCAAGAGTACCTAAATAATCCGGTATCAGAAGATATCCCATTAGTTGGCTTGGCGTGTTTCTTCGTAGGTGCGTTTGGTCACTCTGCGTTTATTAAAGCGCAATACCCAGAAGCAGGCTCAAACTTCTTCGCGATCATGGTTTCAATGATCTTACTCGCATGGATTGGTAAGAAGCTAGGTTTTGTCAGCAAGAAGACTTCTGCGGAATAAGCAAACGAATCTGACCCGTCCTGATATGGGTTGACACTTTTTAACTAAAACGCTCGATGTACTTCATCGGGCGTTTTGTATTTTAAAGCCGTATGAGGCCTCATTTGATTATAGATATCTACGGACTCTGCTACCATCGTCCTTGCTTCTTTCAGATCTTTCGGTTTCTTCAGCAAGAGCTCCATTTTGAGTATCCCATTTACACGCTCAGCTAAAGCATTCTGATAACAGTCATACCCGTCTGTCATTGAGCAAGTCACTCTATGTTTCTTATGGATATCTTGATATTCCTTCGAACAGTATTGTGAGCCTCTATCTGAGTGGTGTATTAGCTTTTCTTCACTCTGCCGTTGCCTGAGAGCTGAGATAAATGCCCGCTTAACTGATTGAGTTTTCATGTTGTCATCCACATAAAAACCAACAATCTTCCTTGAATAAGCGTCTGTAACCAAGCTGAGATAACTCTCTCCATTTTGAGTTGGCAAGTAAGTAATATCAGCAACCCACAGTTGTTCTGGCTTCGTTGGTGTCAGCCCATCTTTCACTTTGTTTGGGTGACAGAAAAATCGATGACGGCTGTCAGTCGTTCGGTGATAGGCTCGTCTTGCTCTCACTAACAGTCGATGCTTTCTGAGAAGTTCAAAGAGCTTATCGCGACCTATTTGAATGCCCTTTGTTGCTGCTAAGAACTTCAGTTTACGCGTGCCAATGCGTGGCTGCTTCAGCCTGACTTCACGGACAAAGCCAATGACAGCATGCTCATGATGTTCACAACGAGATTGAGTTTGGCATTGCTTATAATAAGCTTGGCGAGAGATTTGTACTAACTGACAAAACTTCGTAACGCTCAAACCTACTATGGTTTTCTCTTGGACAACGCTTCTTTGTGCTTTTTTGTCACTCTAACACCATAGTCACGTTCCATAACGTTCACGACAGCTTCAAAGAAGTCGGCTTTGAGTTGAGCATCTTCGAGCTGCTTCTCAAGCTCTTTAATACGTTGCTCTGGTGTAGGAGGTAAATTGAACTCGGCCATAGAGTCTCCTTTGGACATAAAGTTAGGTGTCCCTTTAGACCAATCTAGTCGACCATGCTTACGAAGCCAAACCAAAACCGTAGAGCAACCTTGGATGCCATACTTCTCTTGGGCTTGTTTGTAAGTGAGGCTTCCTTTTTCAACCTCATCAACTACAGTGAGTTTAAAAGCGAGGGAGTAATCGCGCTGAGTTCTTTTAGTTGTTGATTTCATAACACTCTCCAATTTTGGGGGTAGAAAGTGTCAACCTTATTTAGGACGGCACAATCAAATTAAAAAAAGCGAGCCATTGAGCTCGCTTTTTTTTGTCTGAAGCTGGTGGACTAAGCTTTACGTTCCAATAGCACGCCAGCTTCCATGTGGTGGGTAAATGGTTACATAATTCCATAGGTGTCCGCCAATGTCTTTTGATGTCATTTAAATCAATGTTTTATGGTTATTTGTCTCTATTTGTTTTCCATTGACGTCTTTATGGGTACAATAGAAACCGCGTTATTGCCGTACCCCACGCCGTACCCAGGATTTAGTTAGAGAGTTGCTTATAATGACAAAACGAATAAACAGCAATGCCACACTACAAGCTCTGAAGCCAAAAGATAAAGAGTATTTAATCCCAGATAAAAAAATTGAAGGGCTGAATATACGTGTTCGTCCTACCGGTACAATGACATGGACATTTCGTTTTCAGATTGGAAAGAAACACGAAAAAATCTCTATGGGGCGATATGTGAAGTCAAAACCTGAGCAGGGTATGACATTAGAGCAGGCAAGAGTAGAAGCTGGCCGCTATCGGAGTTGGCTGGAGAACAACAAGAACCCAAAGGTTGAACTGGATAAAGAAAAACGCGCCCAAGATGAGGCAAAGACCTTTAACGATGCGTTTGAGAGTTTTGATGAGAAGCGTCTTTCTAAGCAATTACGAGGCGATCAGTCGAGAACCATTTACAGTCGAGATATAAAGCCAATTATCGGTAATATTAAGCTGGCGGATTTAAGCATATATGATCTTAATAAGGTTTTTGATGCGAAGGTTGATAAAGAGGGTAAGCGTATGGCTGGTGCTATCGGTGCTTGCCATAAAGTCATCAATCAAGTGATTAACCATGCCTTAGCTCTTAATATGCTTGATTCTCATCCGGCACCACAACTAAAAGCAAAGGATGTTGGAGGGGGCTCTAAAGTAACAAAGCGAAACCTTAGCTTTTCTGAGTTGAAGATATTGTTAACTAGCTTAGGGGAGTGGCGTACAGCCCCTTCTAACGTCCGTTTAATACGTTTCTTGCTGGGATGTGGTCAACGTATCAGTGCTGTTCTAGAAATGCGTTGGGGTGAGTTAGATCTGGAAAACAAGGTTTGGACTCTACCAGCCAGCTCAGCAGAGCGACATACTAAAAGTCCGGATAGTCGCAAAGTACCGCTCAGTGATTATCTTGTTGAGTTATTGCAAGAGCAGCGTGAAAGTGTCCCAAGTAAATGGAAGTTTGTTTGGCCTCAACTCACTGTAGATAAAGCCCAAGAGCCTGCGGCAGTACGGGCATTGATCAAACGTAATTTACCAGCCGATCTAGAGCGTTTTTCACCCCATGACTTGCGTCGTACCTTTATTAGCCGTTGTAGTGAAATGGGGCTGGATATCGTGGCAATAGAAAAGACAGTCGGCCACCAGCTACCGGGTATGCTTAGAGTTTATAATCACCATGACTACCTTGATGAGCAACTAGTCGTTTTACAGGCGTGGGGCGATAAGCTTCAGGCTTTGACAGTTGAGAATATTGTTCCTTTATCAGCGACGAGATCGGCTTGATTTTTCGTCCAATGTGTAACGAAGATACAGACTCTTCCTAATGGTTCGAGGAACAGCATGAATTCTAGTTTTATGAGCCTATGTAACTTAGATTATAGAGAGTTGGTTAACTGTTCGATCGCTTTCGTCAACATTAAGTTTCTCTCTTCAAGTGAGTCTACTTTATTACGCATTTCTTCTAATTGACCCTCCTTCTGACGGCTTTTCGTCTTTAGCAAATCGTAACTTTCGAGCTTTTTATTCAGTAAGTCATTATCTCTTTCTAGCCTTCGAATCTCTCTTTTAAGTGCCGTTCCATCGATAATTGATCCTACAGCTTGACCTAAATTATCTAATCGATATTTCTTTTTAACTTTCTTGAGAGTTGTGTGAGTTTTGTCATCAACATAGACAGTATGTACTTTTTTGGCTCCTGTTTTTCTTCTGTAGTATTGCGCCCAAGATTTCTTCATGTTCGAGAGTTTCTCTTTCCTTAAAGCTGGCTCTGGAATCCTAGAAAAGTAGTGTTCAGCTTGCTTCAAGATGCTCTGTTGTAGAGGGTTGGTAATTATGTCGTCTACAGAAGGAAGACTTTTTGGTATCCCTTTTTTGATGAAATACTCAGTTAACCATTGAGTCATTTTCTTGTTCTTAAAATTAACCCAGTTCTTAAACTCATCGATTTCCTTACTCACTATTTTTCCTTTAATTTGTTTTGCTACATGTAGCTTTACATGTAAATAATATACTGTCAAAAATTATGGTATTATAAACTTAATGGGTATTATAAATAAAATGTGACAATCATGATTAGTATGATTCTCCAGTCATGGAAAGGGCTGAAACCGCAGGACAAAGTCGTATACTTACATTGGATTTGGTGTACTAGAGAACAAAGAAATGTGTTCCTATCAATTGCATCTCTGGCGGAAAAATTAAAAATAAAAGAGTCGACAGTTCGTGGTTCGGTAGCACGCTTATGCATGTGTGATAAGGTAATTTTTAATAATGAGCAGTCATCGTATGCTGTCGTTTGTCCAGCAGGTTTTGATCGCTCTCAGGCGTGCCCTAATGAGAAGTTGGCTTCAATTCTAGCAATACTAGGTATTGGAGAAGCCCTAACAGATGAACGTGCTGAAGCGTTGGCGAAGCGACTACTTAAAGTTGTATTGGTTTCTTTAACGGATGAGTTAGGGGTTATTGAAAGTATTAGTTTTTCTCATCTTTCTAAAGTGACCGGGATGACGAATCAAAGGTTACGCCGTTACATAAACGAGTTGGTAGCTGATAGGTTTATTTTGAAGTTTGTCGCTGGTTGTAATGCACCTTACCTATACAAAAAGAGTCATTCGATTTGCATCATAGACCCAACGGTGTTTGGTGGTAGTAGTATTGAGCTAATAGGTTTTGAAGCAGAGAAGATGCTTGGGTGTGAGCCTAATCGGCGGATAAGGAGTCGAATAGCACAAGGCCGAGGAGGATGGAATCTTTTGTCGAATGAGATAATTCGACATAACCTTTTAGGCAGGCTGAACCACTTTTTTGACGAGCTAGTATCACAAAATATTCGAGATAAATTAACGACAGACTACCACGCTCGTAGTCGGGATATTATTGCTTTGACGAACTTGAAGGAGGTAAATAACGATCTCCATAAGATATGGCTCAGGGATATTGATCATTTATCTGATTTTTTCTTAAGTATCGTTCGTGAGCAGATCACAAAAAGCAAGTCAAAGGGCCCCTTTGATATCTATTTCGTTAGAACAGAAACCTCTTGTTATGTGCTGTCAAATATAGGTAATGCATACTCAGGTGAGCTCAGCGTGATTGATAGTGATTCTGCTGCCTTTCAGCCTGATTCGGATGAAGATGCTTGGGTAATTAAAGGCGTTTTTTTGTACGATTAATCGTTCATAAATCGCTTTGATGTTATTGATAAGTTCCGAGTAGTTTTACGTTTAGTATGTTAGGCAATGCTTTGTCGCTAAAGGTTAGTCGAGAAGTAATTGTCAATAGGAAATGACAGATACAGTAATATACGCTTTATAGGGCTAATCAAAGGTACTACACCTACCCCTAAGTAGGTGATGGAATATGAGGTAAAAAATAATATGAGTAGGGATACCTGTGAACACATCCAGCAGGTACTTACTCATGAAAGAATCAACATACAACGGATTACTTATTCTAGGCACTCTTAAAGATAATGAAGAAGGTTATTTAGAGCAGTTAATCGAAACAATGAACTACTCTATCGAAGAGTACCCTAGAACCTATGCGATACGAGTCGACTTGCGACTACCGTCTCATGGCTTTCTTGATGATCTTACTCGCGATGAAGCTGTGAGCTATAACATTCGTCGTACAAAGCTAATGTCGCGGTTCAAAGATTCATTAAGTGAAAAGATTAAAGCTCAAGGAATACGAAGGAAAAGAATGGGCAAGAGGGCAGCTCAGTGCAAAGTGAGATACGCATGGGCTAGAGAGCAGGACACATCAATGCATGAGCATTATCACCTTGTTCTGCTTTTCAATAAAGACCGCTTTTTCACAATTGGTCGCTACAAACAAAGGGATTCTTTGGCAAACCTTATTATTGGTGCATGGAGAAGCGCTTTAGGGTGTAGTGAGGAACAGGCTTTAGGTTTGGTCCATTTTCCGATTAACCATAGTTACTATATCGAAAAAAATAGTGAATACTTTGCCGAGCAATATTCGGAGCTGTTTTATCGTATTAGCTATCTAGCTAAGAAGAGAACTAAGCGCTATGGTGAGGGGCATCGTTGCTTTGGCTGTAGCACTAGGTAACCTCGACTAAGGGGTTAAAAAAAAGGGGAGAGAATCCCCCTTATCCTTTGTTACGATACCTTAAGTCCCATACGCGCCACTGACTCGCTTGAATGTGCGCATGAGCGTCACCTTTAAGCTGAGTTAATGTGAAAGTGTTAGAGAAAATGTCACCACTTAAGCAGTAGCTACAGAACTGATGACAGTTTTCATTTAGCAGGGAATAGTCTGTTTGTACGCCTAGCATGGCTTCTGCTATTTGAGCGGTGAACTCACTGCCAATGGAATGGCCCTGAGCATTGCAACTCACGTAAATGGAAAGGGCTGTAGAATCTGCTAGGAATTGATGAATTGATACGGCTTCGATAAGACCTTTGCCATTACGATGGATGATACGTCCATTTCCCACGTAGATACCGGAATGCTCAGCATAACCAAATGCGAGATCGCAATACACAACGCTACCTCTGACTGGGCTATTGGTTTTCCAGAATAAATTTTGGATTAAGCTTTTCGATAAGCTGCCAACTAGAAAGCTTCCTATCGTGTTATATGGGTTCATGTTCTTTGCTCTCAAATGTAATAATCGCGAAACTAAAAAAGGCTCTGAGCCTAATGTTTATAAGGGATTGGCGGTCCCGCCCCCTCACTAAATGACTAGGCTTAAAGCTCAAGAGAAACAAAGTCTTTATCGACTTCATCTTGAGTAATGCCGATATAGCGAAGGGTGACGCCCTCAGATGTGTGACGAAGCATTTTCATGACACGGCCTATATCCTTTGTAGATTGGTAAAGAAAGTAGCCTCGTGTCTTTCTCATCGAATGAGTACCTAAAGCGATATTCAGCTCTTGGCCTACTTGTTGAAATGCCATGGACACGGCGCGTCGCGTGATTGGCTGCGGTGGTTTGTTTTTCAGTTGCTGACATCGGTGGGATTGAAACAAGTAGATGTGGTCGGGATGTTGCTCTCTCAATCTAGCAATGTGCTGCTGTGCTTTGGTATTAAGCTGAATGTTTGCCAGCTTGCCGGTTTTGCTTTCACGAATAATGAGTCGGTCACCATGAATGTCTTCAAAGCGGATCGATAACAAATCAGAAATCCGAAGTGCCAGGTTTAATCCGATATGCCACACATCGGCCATTTGTGGATTACAACGAATACTCAGTAAATGTCCAACCAGACGTATGGTGTCATCGTCTTTGATTGCTTGTACCTCAGCCATAATCTGCTTCCTTTTTTGTCTGTAGAAGGATGTTTTGGGAAGCACAGAGCAGACGATATCAAGAACCCCTTGTGCAATAAGGGATTGAAGCTTCCCGTTTTAACAATATGGGAAGCAGACATCGGCGTAGCTCTATGCGGGTGGTTTTGTTGAATGTTTGGTAACGGAGGGGGAATATTCTTGGGTGGTAAGTGGGTTGGCTCTGGTTAATAACCACACTTAATCTGAATTTGGTTGTAAGCGTCCATTGATACATAAGCTAGAAAGTTACACTCCCACATTTCATACAGCTCGGTTGTTTCTTGTAGATGCATGCCCAGCCAGCCGCTAAATCGAGCGAAGGCGACGTTGTTAGCAAAATCAAAAGTCAGGTCGGGAACCAGTTCCGGTGTTTCGTCACCCACATAAACGCGGTCCGTTATTTCACTAATGGCAATATGGCTGTCTTTAATATCGACGGTGATAGAGATAGGATGAAACCCTCCATCTTTCGGGTGGTAACTGGTGTCCTTAAATCGGATAGTTAGCCGTCCTCGGTAATTAACATCATGAATAGAGCGTTTGATTAAGTCTTTGAGTTGGTGTGAAGGCTTGGCTCGCTTGCATGCGAACATAGCCAGGTTAGCAGCTTGATTCATAGTGACCTCTTTGAGGGAAATGGAGATTAGCGAATGGGGGTAATGTCGATTGAGATTGCAGAGTGTGCGATGAGCGAGCGAGTGACTGCTTTAAGCCAGCTGGCGAGTAAGGTTTGTACTTCTGGCCGTTGTAAGCTGCACTGCTTAATTTCAGGGTGATAGAACCAACACCCTGCGAAGTTGAAATACAGCGATAACTCTTTTTGTGGCGAGCCTGTGACGACAACATCAAAGGTTGCGATAAAGCGAAGATGCCAGGGCGAATCACTGGATGTGCGTTCTAGTTGAATTTCAATGGGCTGAAATCGTTGGTCAGTCTCTTGAGAGCGAATGTTTAACGCCAATCGTTCAACTGTATTAGGAATGGTGCTGTCCAATAGCAGGGTATCAAGAAAGCAATGCATTGGAGTAACGAGCTCATCACTAAGTCCGGAAACAATAAACTCACTCATATCAATCCCTTCTCAGCAAATGAAACACAACCTTCACCAACAACGATGTGGTCTAAGACACGGATATCCACGAGCTTTAGAGCGTCGATAAGTCGCTGTGTAATGCGTTTGTCGGCTTGGCTAGGCTCAGCAATGCCGGAAGGGTGGTTGTGGGCAAAAATCACCGCGGCAGCGTTGTGGTTTAGTGCTGTCTTCAATACTTCACGGGGATAAATCGAAGCGGCGTCAATCGTGCCAAAGAACAGCTCTTCAAAACTGATCAATTGATGTTGATTATCAAGAAACATCACAGCAAACACTTCTCGGTCATGAGCTCCTAATTTGAGTTTTAAGTACTCTTTGACATTGGTGGGGTTGGTGAACGTGCCTTCACGTTTGTATTTCACAGCCAGCGCCTCGGCTGCACGCTCTAGCAGTTCATTGAGTTCTGAAGTCTCAAAGGGGTAGTCATGGTCAGTCTTTGGGGTACGCATAAGGGCTCCTTAAGCTATCTGTTTGGGTATGCGTACTGATGAAATATATCTGAAAGGGTTTTAAATCAGGCTTGTTAGGAATTGGAGGGTAGAAAGCATACGTGTCTAGATACAGGTAAAAAATAACTTACTTGCCGTTGTTATGTAGGAATCGCTGTAAAGCAAGTTATTAACAACCAAGCCGAATCAGAGAATGTATCGGCTTTTTAGTCTCTGGAGAGTATGACAATGAGTATAGAAATTTATGTAGAAGCGGCCATGGTGAAGAAGCAAAGAGGTCGCCTTGTTGGTGGTATTGCGTACATAGCACTCGATGCTGATGGATGTATTGATGATGAAGATTGGGAGCCTGTTGACTATGTCACTGACCAGGCTTACCTAGATCTGTCAGCGCTTGCTTTTGGATTAAAGCATGCGAGAGATGGCGATATTATTTATTCAAGCAGCGATTATTGCGTCAAAGGCTTTAATGAGTGGCTAGAAGGTTGGAAGAAGCGAGATTGGCGTAAAGCAAATAAAGAATCGATAGCTAATGCAGAGCTCTGGCGGCTAGTGGATGAAAGTAGCGCGGAGAAGCGTGTTGAGGTGAGAAAAGTCGCTGCCTGTTCAGCAGGAAAAGATGCAGCTTATAGATACGCTCTCCTGGCAACAAAACGTCTGTTGTAAAGACAATGAATCACTTGCTGGTATTGCCAGCAAGTGATTCATCTTTGTGTGCTGCTCTGTACACGAACTATTAGCTGTAGCCTCAGAGTAGGCGAGTAGGAAAAGTAAAAAATTACGCAGTGGCCTTTGTTATGAGTTGAACTACATAACAAGGTTTTAAAATGTTGAATTTCCTTAACTTAGAACAAGTGACAACTAAGACAACACTATGCAAAAGCACTATTTATGAGCTAATGAAAGTTGGAGAGTTTCCAAAAAATTTCACTGTATCAGGTAAGCGTAAGGCTTGGCTGGAAAGTGATGTTGAAGATTGGATGATGAGCAAAGTGGAGAACTCTCAACTGTAAATTAGATAGAAAATGACGCGGATAAGGTTTATATTATCTACAGATTTTTGATTTTTATAAACCAAGCCGTTGCTTGAGAGGATACCATGTTTGCAGAACGCCTAGAACGAGCCCGCAAGGCTGCCGGGCTATCAATGAGTGCATTAGCCAATCAAGTTGGCCTGTCCGCTAACGCCATTAAAAAGTACGAACATGGCACGACAATGCCCTCATCTTCAAACCTGTTGAAGCTGGCAAAAGCACTCGATGTCCGTACAGAGTATTTCTTTCGCCCAACTAATGTGAAGCTAGAAGGCGTTGAGTACCGCAAGCGTGCGAGTACACCAAAGAAAATGCTGGACCGAATCAATGGTGACGTTCTAGACCAAGCTGAACGCTGGCAAGAGCTATTAGAGTTCTACCCTGACTCGGTGAAACCCATTCCTGAGTTCGCTCTACCAGAAGAGCTTCCAGAGCAAATCACTAGCTTGGAGCAAGCCGAAGAGTTAGCTATTCAAATGCGTCACGCATGGGAGCTTGGCCTAAACCCTATTCACGATATGATCGATACCCTAGAAGCTAAAGGGGTGATGATCATTACCACTGATGTAGAAACGGATAAGAAGTTTGATGGTTTGGCAGGCAAGATTGGTAGCACTCCCGTAGTTGTTATCTCTACTGCCCAGAGTGGAGATCGTCAGCGTTTCACCTTAGCGCATGAGTTAGGGCACTTGGTGGTGCATGGACGTTTAGCGGAAGGTATTGATGAAGAGAAAGCCTGCAATACCTTTGCGGGTGCATTCCTTTTACCTGCTCAAACGCTTATCGATCACCTGGGTGAAAAACGCCGTCATATTGAACCGCGTGAATTGCTCATGCTAAAGCACGAATATGGTATTAGCATGCTGGCGGCACTGTTTCGAGCTGGTCAATGCGGCATCATTACGCCAGCGACTCAGAAGAATTTGTTTATGCTGTTCAGTAAAAATGGCTGGCGAACTTTAGAGCCAGGCAAAGCCTACCCGCAAGAAACCACTTACTTGTATAAACAGTTGGTTTATCGCGCTTTGGGTGAAGAGTATATTGGTGAATCTAAAGCAGCTGAACTTCTAGGAATGTCACTGTCCAGCTTTCATAAAGAGCGTAAATTGGAAATGCCCATTAACGAGCAAGTAGCTCAGGAGGGTGAAGGTGCAGCAACTTCTAATTAGCGATGCCAATATTCTTATTGACATGGAAGAAGGTGGTTTGTTGGAAGCAATGTTTCAACTGCCCTACGACTTTGCAACGCCAGATATTCTGTTTTATGAAGAGCTCGAAGAGGAACATGCTCACTTACCTGGCTTAGGGTTAGCGCTAAAAGAGGTATCTTCAGAGTCAATGATGTATGCCATGCAGTTAACAGGGACCTATACCAAAGCTAGCAGAAATGATTGTTTCGCCCTTGCGTTAGCCAAGCAAGAGCAATGTCCGCTACTGACCGGAGATATGGCACTCAGAGTCGCGGCAGAAAAAGAGGCAGCCATTGTTAAAGGTACTATTTGGCTGGTGAGCCAGCTGGTGGTTCATCAGCAAATCAACACCGAACAAGCGCGAGACGCCTATAGGCAGATGCAAGCCAATGGTAGGCGTTTACCTTGGTTGATAGCAGAACAAGCTTTAGTTGAACTAGAGTATTGAGGGAACATCTGGTATATGTCGTCAGAAGCAGATATCAGAGTAAACTACATAGCTCCAGCATTAAAAGTCGCACTATAGGGAGATAGGATGGCTAGGCTACTGCCTGAAGACTTCAGCCCTGAAGATCTGAATATTGAGATTGAAGAAGTATACCCTAACTGTACGGAAGTTTTTTATGTTCCTAGTAGAGGGGAGCTTGAAGATGCAGGAATAGGGATGGAAGAGCCTAGCCAGCATAAAAGAAAGATTGCACTATTTTGTGGTCAAGACCATTTCATTTCTATTTTTCCAATAGTTACCTTACCAACTCATCCAGATTACTTAAAAAACAAATACAAGGGCATAGATGAGATTAGTATTGAGGTCGCTCTTGACTCTGCACCTTATACTAAAAAGGATGTATATGAGTGCTTGCTACATTTACCTTCTGGATTTATTAAAGACATTCGTTATGGGTTGGGACTAAAAAAAGAATACAGAGCAATAATATCAGCGGTCGAAGAACAAACGGAACACCAATGCATTGCTATTGGTGATGAAAAAACAGGCGATACAGATTATGGTTACTTTCATCTAAACTATAATGATTTTGACGAAATGCGCCGTTCCTGCAACCGTATTACAGAAAGAGCAAGGAAAGTTGCTCGTATTACGAAGGAAGTAACTTCTTACAACTATATTGCATGTCAATTGGGAAATAATCAAAGACCATTGCCAACCGATAATGATGCTATTAGTAAAATGCTTCGGATTAAAATCACGAACACCGATAAGCAAGTTGCCATGAATCTGATTGCTGGAGATAAAGTTACTGTTAAACAAACAGATCCTGCTACTTTGGCCAAACTCAAAAGTGATATTGAGTTAGTCTCGCTTGAGCGTTTGATTAGTTCATATGAAGACTTACTAACCAAAAAGACTAAAGAGGATACTTGGCAGGAACTCTTTAATCAAAACCCATTTATCTTGAGCCTTGCTTTTGGTTACCCCGCAATAAAAATATCGGATCAAGCCAGTGTTGGCGGAAAACGTCTTAGTGGTGATGGCGAAAAAATTACTGATTACCTGATTAAAAATAGTATTACAAATAACCTAGCTTTGATTGAAATAAAGAAGCCTTCTTCAGTCTTATTAAACAAATCCGCCTATAGGAGTAGTGTTTACTGCGCATCAACAGAACTTACAGGCTCTGTAACACAAGTACTGGATCAGTCTTATCAGCTACAACAGAACATTGCCGCGATAAAAAATAACAATCGCCTTTATGACATTGAGTCATATGCTGTCCACTGTATTTTGATCATCGGAACAATCCCTGATGATGAAGACAAAAAAAGTCTTTTGAGATATATCGTCGCAACTCTAAGAACGTGCAAATCATTACTTTTGACGAGCTCTTACTCAAGCTAAAGCAGCTACACGAGTTTCTTGGTAATAATGAGGTTACGCAATGAGGTTCCTCTTCATTCTTTAGTTAACGTTATCCGTTGGCATGCTTGAGGGTTAGTTGAACCGGTAGCTATGAACGAAGGAAGTCACAATCTTTAGAGCTGCTTGTGGAAAGTGGGTATTTTACTTATCAGTTTTGAACTATGAACAAAGAAAAAATCGTCATACAGCCCCTTCTTCAAGGAAATCCATTTCTGAAAACTCCTGATGAGGTGGCTAAGCTATTTGGATTTAGTACATCAATTCGGAGTAAAGTAAAATTAGCTGCGAGAGCTATGAAGCAGGAGGTGACACTTAGTGATCGGAGCCTTGATAATCTTGCTAGACGAGGAATATCCAAGAAAAAAGCGGAAGATGCACTAGAACCTATTTTCAAGGCGCTCTCGGAGCGGATCAATATCGATTTCGATGATTTGATTCCCGATGGAACAAAAACATCTGATGTTCATGTTTTCTGGAAAGCTTCTATTACCACATTTGTACTTGGAGCTAAGTTCTCTGATGAAGAAAAGTGCTGTTTGCAACCTTTGGTCGCTTTTATCGAAAGACGGTGTGCAGAATATGAACCTCAAAGAGAGTGGATTACGCGATACCGTGGTATGGAACAAAAAGAGGCTCTCTGTTATCTGACTGATTTTTATCAGCCGGTTATCGACAAAACTTTGCTTGATTCAAAACAGATAGTCATGGTGAGGAAGGTTCTAGATAAGGTATCTCTGGGAGAGGAAGTTAAGGTCGATCAAGATGAAATTAAAGCGCTTGCTCTTTTCTCACATGATTTTAATTTATCTTTGTTTGCATCGCTTGACTTGGTTGCACGCAATTTAGCGTTGCTAGTTTATGATGATGTGGTCAAACAAGATGAGAGTTTCTTCACTCAGTTGCTGGAAGCTGAAGGACAGTGTTACTTCGGCAAACTACTCGCTCTTATAAAGATAAAGACGGGTTGCACCTATAGCAAATTAGCGCAGCTTATTCCGATACAATATCAAAGTTCTGATAGTGGTAGAACAGAATCAGAAGCTAAAGTAGAGCGGCTAAAAGAATGGCGAAAAGGAAAAACTAAACCTAGCTTTACCGTAATGGATGAGTTTTTTTCTCATTTTGATGTAGGTGATCAGTTTCCTTTATTGATCTACGGGTTTATTTGCCAGGCTATCGACCGGATGATCGATAAATATAAACGTAAAGATGATCAAGCGTTTCTACGAGAGATTTATTCAGCAGAAAACTACTCTCGTTATTACGACAAAGAGAAAGCGGCCTGTGTTACGGCCGCTGTTAAGTTTACTTTTTAGGTGGATTATTACCACGGTTCTTACCCGATGGGTTACTGGTGCCGTTTTTAGTTGGCCAGTTACTATTTTTTGCTGTCATTATTGATCCTCCCAATCATCAGGCCTTTCATCTTCACCACGTGATTGCCAATATGCATCATTGTTAGGGTTCAGTTGATCTGAGTGATTATCGAGATCATCCTGTGTTGGCTCATAGCCGTTTTTGAATCCAGACATAGTAGATTTCCTTTTTAATCGCAGCACCATTGCTGCTGTAAAAGAAGATTACTATTAGAAGGTTTTAAAAAATAAGGGGGGTAAGAGCGCACAACTCAAATGAATCGCGAAATAGGTAGCTATACTCATCTCGTCACCCCTCAGTTTTTAGTAATTTACTAGATTGTGTATTTCGGTGATTGCGATCGCTCGTTTCCCTCCCGTGTCAGCATAGTTGTCGTATAGATTTTTAAGGAGATAACTATGCCAGCTAATCCAGTTCCAATTGATGTGAAAACGAAAGGTCAAACTTGGTTGTTACCAGTCTCATCGAAGAATTGCTAAAGAATTAGATGTGAGTCCTTCCGTGGCATCTAAGTGGAGAATGAACTTGTTGAAAGTGGCCTATTGTCTACAGAGCCGCCTTTAGAAAATACTACTACTGATTATTCAGCGGAGCAGAGATTTTTTATACCGTAGGTTATCAATACGAACGTTTCAGCGTTGGACACGGAACTCTGCTGAAGTCACAAGTGATATGCGTCAGAACCCTCGGCAGCACCAGCCTCATAATAAGCTATCAGAAGCCGAAAGGCAGCAGATATTAGATATCAGCAATACACCAGAGTATGCCGATTTACCGCCGAATATCATCGTTCCAATGTTGGCTGATGAAGGGATTTACATTGCCTCAGAGCCCACATTTTATCGTGTATTAAAAGCAAACAACCAGCTAGGTAAGCGAACTCATAACAAAGCTGGCGCAAGCTCTTCTCGACCAATCCTAATGGGGCTGAAGCGAGTGCGATGCTTTACAGGATCGTCGAGACAGCGAAAGCCAACGGTCTCATCCTCTACGGCTATATGGTCAAGTGCATGAAGGAGTTGGCGAAAGCTGAGCCTGATATCGATGCGCTTCTGCCATGGAACTTCAAACACTAGCAAATCGCCCCGTGGAGTCATGGGGCGGATACGCTCAAGTCTGATTGAGTGTAAGTTTGATTAGATGTTCTCAGCTAGACTGCTAATCATTTTTCTTGCTTCAATTCTATCGTCTACTATTGATTTAATCTTTTCGCTTAGTTGAGTTCGAACAGCGTTTGACTTAGGAATTGGAATGATAATTTCTTCCAAGCGTTTGCCTATCGTATCTATCACGTCCCGGGTGAATTGCTTTGTCCTGATTTGACGCTTTACAATGTAAGAGTTCAATAACCCTAACAGTAGCCATTGATCAAACATAGCCTCGTCTTTAACTCTGATTTTGTATAACCCTCCACAATAGAGAGCTTTGGAATCATTCTTTGTTACAATGCAGGATGTACCGACTAAGTATGTACCGTCTCTGACTAACAGAATATCTCCTGCTTTCATATCTTGTTTTCTAGCATAAGCTTGGTAAATTTCTTGTGAAACACCTTGCTTGGGATCGTGCTTTATTTCCCAATTTGAAAAGTCACTAGTCCGTAAAAAAGGAATGGTACCAGTACCATAAGCCATTTTTCCAATCTCATCTCCAGTGTTAACTTCCAATATACCATCTTCTATGAGCTTTCCTATCGATATGCAGTCGCAGGTTCTAGCTAGCTGACTTATTTCCTCAGTTACATCAGGGTCATAGTATTTTGGTAGATAGATACTCTCTCTTATGTTCGATTTATCTAACCAGAAGGTCTCAAAATTCCCAAACTCTGATGTTACGGTGTCCGAGTGCATATTGGTCAGAATGTCTTCCCAGGAGCTAGAAAGGAAAGCATCTATAGGCGCGCGGCTGTTTTGACTTAAACTCTCTTCCATCAGTGTTGGAGCGTGCTTAATGAAAGCTTTTCCCACTTCCCTTGCTTTCATTGCTTCTTGAGCTTTTTGGATGACAGAATCTTGTACGACTTTGTCTTTTGGTATTGCTAATTGCAAATCAAAAAAACGATTACCAATAGTGTCAATAGTATCTGCTGTAAATTGTACGCTTCTAATTTGTGCTTGGAAAAGAGGCGAATTTATAATAATGAACAATAAGTAAGGGTTTAGCTTGGATTTGTTCTTTACACGTATCTTAAGGATATGTGATTGATAGACTATTTTCTCATCTAGTTCAGTAATTATGCAATTAGTACCAATTAAGTAAGTTCCATCTCTAACAAGTAGAATATCACCTAGTTGTACATCTTGTTTGTTTTTATAGTCTAGATATATATCTTCACTAACCCCTTGCTTTGGAGCCGTTTTGGTTTCCCAGTTTGTTATATCTGAGGTCCGAACAAATGGAATGTCCCCGGTTCCATATGCTAGTTTGCCGATTTCATGACCTGTATTTACTTCAAGGATATCGTCATCAATCAAACTAGATATTTTAACGATATCATGAGTCGGCCTTAAAGAATCCAAACGGGCTTGTATCTGAGGGTTATAATATTTTGGTATATAGACTCTCTCTTTTATGCTTTTGGTTGGTAGCCAATAACTGATCATTTGTTAGCAACCCCTAGTTTGTATACTTCAGCGACTTTTGGGATATCATCAAGTAGCTCATCTTCTCCGTCTTCATTTTTGCGAATAGTTGGATTTCCTCTACTATCGTGCCCACACCACTTTACATCAGCCATAAATATTGAGCTCGTTTCATGTTTAGCTGGTTTTTTTTCACAAATGAGAACACAGCACTTAGCATGTGTGTGAGGTTGAAACAAATCTTCCGGCATGGTGACAATTGCTTTGATATTGGTTTTTTTCTCAATATAGTCAACTACATAGCGGTATTTAGGCATGCCAAAAATGCTTTCTAGAAGAACGATACCTAAAGTTCCTCCTTCAGAGAGTAAGTCAAGACATCTTTCAATAAACAGAATTTGAGGGGGCTGCTTATCTTGAACCGAGCCTTTTGTAAACTCGTCTGACTCACTATCGTATTTCCACTTGTGTCCCAAATCATAAATCTTCAATAAGTCTTCTGAATCGATGGCCAGTTTTTTACCGAACGGGGGGTTTGTTATGACTAGATCAAACGATCCAAAATGTACTCCGTCGTTAGTAGAATTTGACCAGTTTTCAGGTTTTTCTAGGCTGTTTTCGCAATAAACACCACCTCTTCCATCTCCCAAGATTGCCATATAAGCTTTAGCTACCTTGCTCAAAAAGTAATCCTTGTCGATTCCTCTAAAGTTTTTAATGGCTACTTTCTGCTTCTCAGCTTCGATCTCATTTTCAGGCCAACCTAGTTCTTTTCCTGACTGTTCAATTTTGTGCCAAACATGTCGTAACCCTTCGACAAGGAATCCACCACTACCGCAGGCTGGATCAATAATCTTCATATCCTGAGTCGGGTCAACCATATCTATAATCATTTTTACGACATTTCTAGGAGTAAAAAACTGACCCTGCCCACCTTTTAAAGATGGCCCAATAAAGACTTCAAACGCATCACCGACTGCATCTCTTGAACTATCTTGGAGAGAATAAAGCTGAAGCTCACCGACTACATACGCTAATGATTTTGCATCTAAAATAATAGAATCTGCTACTTCAATAACATCATCATATTGAGATTTGACTTTCTCGAATAGGGTCTCAACGCGCTTTTGAACTAATTCTGGAGACTCGTCGGTTCCGGCTCTAAATGTGACAGTTTGGTCCTTTCTGGTAAATCGTTCATCATAAATTTTACAAAAGATTAAATTGATAAGTTGTTGCGCGAAAACTTCGTCGCGTGTTATCCCAACTGCGTTGGCTGCAAGGTAGTTTCGAATAGATTTAAATACAGATTTTAAGTTAGTAGCAGGTCTAAGGTCTACACGCTTAAACTTACCTATGTCTTCAACTCTTTCTCCATATCTAGGGATGTTGGGTAAAGGGGAAAAGTCAATTCTTCCGTTTCTTTCTGTTTTGTATATGAACTCTCTCTCTTCACCATTGAACCAGACGCCTATTCTTGCTTTGGAAAAGCGGAGATAGTCCTCCAATTGGCTTCGACCATCTTTTCTATTTTTTTTCTTACATTCAATGATGATCTCGATACTGTCTTCATTGTGGTTGGCGTCAGAAAATACTGCTATATCAATAGGATATTCTTTCTTCGTGTCGGAGGGTCTTACTTTTACACGGTATTGAGGTCTAGTTTGTATAAGTTCTTTTGGGTAGCCGTAATCTTTAACTAATACCTCAGAGAAAACTTGAACAGCTTCAATTTCTTCTGGTGTTGCTTTTACAGGGATACCACTGATGTAATCGAGGATATAACCTTCTTTTAGTTCCATTTATTAAGCTACCTTGTCTATTGCTTGTAGTTTCGTGTACTAAGCTTTCACGGATACTTGATGTGATAAAATTTGTACCAGATTATATGAGAAAGTGACATCAGCGACTAGGTTTGGACTTCAAGTGCCGATATCAAATTAAAACTTTGGGGGGCGTAAACTATTATCAATTACAATGCCTTACTTTATACATTGAAATGTCGAATGTAGTCGCTGCAAATACAAATGGAATCTGCGGCTTAAGGCTGATAGTTAAGTAATGATATAAGAGATACGTTTTGAACGAATCCGTACCTCGTGCCGTACCCAGATTGAGATCTGGTAATTATATAATCTATCTTATTCCTTATTTAATGCGCTCTAGCAGCACGCCCGCTTCCATGTGGTGGGTATAAGGGAATTGGTCAAACAGAGCAAAACGCGTCACGTTGTGTGTTTCGCATAGAATGTCCAAGTTCTCTTTTAGAGTCTCAGGGTTACAAGAGATGTACATGATGCGCTCGTAACCTTGCACCATTTTACAAGTATCGACATCCATCCCAGCACGTGGTGGATCGACAAAAATCGTGTTGCAGTTGTAGCTCTTCAGATCCACACCTGCATCTTGTAGACGACGGAATTCACGCTTACCTTCGATCGCTTGAGTAAATTCCTCTGCCGATAGACGTAAGATTTGTACGTTATCAATCTTATTGGCGGCGATGTTGTACTGTGCAGATACCACAGATGGCTTCGCTAGCTCAGTTGCCAGTACGCGGTCGAAATTCTGTGCCAACGCCAGCGAGAAGTTACCGTTACCACAGTAAAGCTCTAGTAGGTCGCCAGTGCTTTCTTGGGTACAGTCGACCGCCCATTCCAGCATCTTCTCTGCGACTTTGCCGTTCGGCTGAGTGAAGCTGTTCTCTACTTGTTGGTAGATGTAGCTTTGACCATTTACATCGAGCTTCTCGATAACGTAGTCTCGGTCTAGGACAATCTTCATCTTACGAGCGCGACCAATGATGTTTAGGTTAAAGCCTTCATCATTTAAACGCTGTTTAAGGGCTTTCGCGTTTTCAATCCACTCTTCATCAAGTTGGCGATGGTAAAGGAGTGAGACCAGAATCTCACCACTTAGCGTCGATAGGAAATCCACTTGGAACAGTTTACGACGTAGTGAGTCGTTGTCTTTCATCGCTTCAACCAATAGCGGCATCAGGTCGTTGATCAGACGGCTTGCTGCAGGGAATTGGTCAACACGGTACTTCTCACGAGTTTCTTGGTTGAACATGATGTAGTAAAGATCTTCGCCTTCATGCCAAACACGGAACTCAGCACGCATGCGGTAGTGCTGCTCTGGTGATTCAAACACTTCCAGTTCTGGCATGTTGTATGGCGCGAACATATCCGTGAGACGTTCGACTTTTTCAGCCAGTTGTTCTTGGTAGCGTTGTGGGTTTACATCAAGAGTAGCCATGATCTTACCTTTTATGGTGCATTCAATTTAAGAGCGCAGATTTTATTCAATCTCAATAGGATGTCCAGTTTTGTACTGGAATTGATTTAAAGATAGTGCGTACAGGCAGAGTAGAAAGCAAAATCAATCAAAACGTTACAACTTCTAAGGGCAATATTGGCTGGACAAATAATCAATAGCTGAATAATATTTGCCTCAAGTTGGTGCTATCTAGCAATCTAGATGGCTGAAATGGGAATCTGGTGTGAATCCAGAACTGACGCGCAGCGGTAAAAGAGAACGAACGCTCATCAGACACTGCATTAGTTTATGTGGGAAGTCGAGCAAGTAGGCGGTACACCCGTGCTCTTGAGTCCGAATACCTGCCAACAACTGAGCCACAGCACTGGACTGTCATGATGACAGGGCTCGGAAGGAATTACGCGATTTAGGACAATACAATGAGAAAATCCGCACTGGCGATCACTTTGGCATCGCTGCTTTCACCTGTCTCTTATCTACAGGCCCAAGAAACCTCCACTGACGAAACCATCGTTGTTACGGCAAACCGTTTTGAGCAAGCCGAAAGCCGTACGTTGGCAGATGTCGAAGTAGTTACTCGACAAGACATCGATCGCATTCAAGCGAAAACCCTACCAGATGTATTGCGTCGCCTTACCGGGATTCAAGTTTCACAAAATGGTGGTCGTGGTCAGCTAGCGTCTTTATTTGTTCGTGGAACCAGTTCCGACCAAGTTTTAGTACTGGTTGATGGCGTACGTTTTGCACGAGCAGCGAAGGGCGCTGTGGACTTTAACCAAATCCCACTTACTTACGTTCAACGTATTGAGTACGTGCGTGGTGCGCGTGCGTCACTTTATGGCTCGGAAGCGATTGGTGGCGTGATCAATATCATCACCATTGCGCGTGCTGACGAAGAAGGAACGAAGTTAAGTGCGGGTTTAGGCAGCTTAGATTACCAGGAATTGAGTGTGGCATCTGGTATTAAAGTCACAGAGAGCGGCCAGCTAAATATCGCGCTTGGTAGTGAAAGTGATGATGGTTATAACGTTCGTCCTGTTCCGGGAGTTAATGACGGTGATCGCCATGGCTTTGATACAAAGAATGGTCTGCTAGGTTACGTGCATAACTTCAATGACCAGTGGTCTGCATTTGGTAACCTGCGTGCTTACGAAAATGTTTATCAATATGACAGCAGCTACGGCAGTCGCGGTTACTACGAAGCAGAAAAAGACGATCTTTCTGTCACTCTGGGCGGTAAGTATCAGTCTGATAATGTGATGTCAGAACTACAAGTAACAGCACAGAAACAGAAGTCTTGGAACTATGAGCAAGCAAAAGGCAAACACTCAGGTACTGAAGATGAACTTGAGCAGCAAAATGTCCAGTGGACCAACAGTTACTTGCTAAACAACAATACGACGTTTGCTGGTGGTATTGACTGGCGTAATGAGTCTTATAAAGACAAGAGTGCGAATAAAACGTTTGATCGTACCAATGGCGCTCTGTTCGGTATGGCAACCACCAGTATTGATAAAGCAATGCTTGAGGGCAGTGCTCGCCTTGATGATAACGAAGAATACGGTAGTGAGTTCACTTACAGCTTAGCGGCTGGTTACCAGTTTGTGCCAGAGTTTGGGGTTAAAGCTTCTTTTGGTACTGCGTTTAAGGCTCCAAACCTATATCAACAGTATGATCCAACATACGGTGAGAAAGATCTTAAGCCGGAAGAGTCAGATGCTTGGGAGCTAGCATTCAGCGGTGATGTCCAAGGCGTTTTTTGGTCCGTAACGGGTTATGACTATAAAATCACGAATCTTATCGATTACCATCCAACCACATACAAATATTTGAATGTCGATGGTGAAACACATATCCAAGGTGTGGAGCTTGTTGCTGAGTTTGACACAGGGATTGTGCAGCACCAGTTGAGTGCAGATTATAAAGATGCAGAAGACGATAAAGGGCATCAGTTGCAGCGCCGCGCTAAAGAAATGTATAAGTGGAATACTTTAGTGAGCTTCGATAAAGTGGATTGGTCGGTTAGCTATCAGTACGTCGGTAAGCGTCCAGATGTGGATTACAGCACTTGGCCTTCACAAGATATCACGCTTTCTTCTTACTCGTTGGTTGATACGGCGGTGACTTACTATCCGAATGAGTCGACCTCTATTAGCGCTCGTATCGATAATCTACTTGATGAAGAGTATGAGATGGCAAAAGGTTACCCTGCTGCGGAGCGAGCGTACTATCTCAACGTTGGCTACGAATTCTAATCGTGAATGAGCACAAACCGCCTTCGGGCGGTTTTTAATATTTTGTGGTGGAAAATCGAATGAAGAAACCCAAGCGAGTGGTGATCAGTTGGTCCAGCGGTAAAGATTCGACATTAACGCTTGAGCGCCTTAACGAGAATCCAAATTATCAAGTTGTCGGTTTGTACACGACTTACGTAGGGAAAGAAGTCCCTTTCCAAGCAACTCCGCTTGAAGTCGTACAAATGCAAGCAGACTTACTTGCGCTTCCGCTCATTACTATCGAGCTACCTGAAGTCTTTCCAAGTAACGACATTTATCAATCGACCATCGTTAATGCATTACAAAGTAGTGGTCTGAATATAGAAGCTGTCGCATTTGGTGATATGTTTTGTAATGGCATTGCCGATTACCGACGCAGCTATATTGAACCTGTTGGCTGGGAATGCGTCTTTCCTCTATTAGGGGAGAGCAGCGAAAAACTAGCGATGGAAATCATAGAGCGTGGTATTCAAACTATGTTAATCACCATCGACGGAAGAGTTCTCCCTCCAGAATGGTGTGGTCGCTGGTATGACAAAGCCCTAATAGAGTCATTACCAAGTCAAATTGATCCCTGTGGGGAAAATGGTGAATTTCACACATTGGTTACGTCTTCGCCATCTTTTCAAGGACATATCGAGTTGACGAAGCGAGATGTAGAATCTGGAGATAGATTCAGCCATCAAAGATACCATGCTAAAGCATTGCCAAAACAAATCTACGCAGTATGATCGCAACGTTTCTGTTCTTTAGGTAAGACTCGTGCGAGTAGCAAGTAAGAAAAAAGTCCTAGTTTTTGACTCTGGTGTTGGTGGTCTTTCTGTATTCCAAGAGATACATCGCCTATTGCCCCAGCTAGACTACTTATACTTATTCGATAATCAGGCTTACCCTTATGGTGAACTCGATCAGGCTGTACTCGTTTCACGAGTTAACCAACTGGTCTCTTCTTTAGTCGAAGAACACCAAGTCGACGTTGTTGTCATTGCTTGCAACACGGCGAGCACCATAGTGCTTCCTTCCTTACGCGAAAATTTATCGATTCCCGTTGTTGGTGTTGTCCCTGCGATTAAACCCGCATCGCTTTTAGCATCAAAAGGGGTAGGGCTGATCGCCACTCCGGCGACAGTAACACGCCAATATACTCACGAGTTAATACGGGACTTTGCGCAAGGCAAACCAGTTGAGCTGGTGGGATCAACTCGCTTGGTAGATATGGCCGAAGAGAAGTTGCGAGGCAACAGCGTTTCTCTCGACGAACTGACAAATATCCTGCTTCCCCTTCGAGATAAAGTCGATGTTGCGGTGCTCGGTTGTACTCACTTCCCTTTAATCAGAGAGGAGATTCATCAAGCTTTGGGTGGGGACGTTACTTTAATTGATTCAGGCGCAGCGATTGCACGTCGAGTAAAAGCATTGCTATTAAGTGATGAAATTGAGGATACAGAAGAGGGAAGTAAGTCGATTTATGCCAGTGCAACTCCTTGGCAGGAAGATGCACTGAACATTTGTTTAAAGAAGCTAGGTTTTAATCCTGTTCAGGTTTACCACCATCCGGATGTTTAGGATCGTTCGCAATTCTCACTTTTAGCGTTCTCTCCATATATTCCTTTTCATTAAGTTTAGCGATAGCTGGCTTGGCATCTGCCGCAGCCATCACTACAAAACCAAACCCTCTTCTTTTTCCAGTACGCTTATCTTTCATTAAGCGTACCGCATAGACCTGTCCATATTCAGCAAACAAATCGCGAACATGACTCTCATTGGCCTTATAAGGAAGGTTGCCGACATACAGCGTTTTAGTTGAAGGATCAGGCTCCGAAGATTGAAGAACAGGTGTTTTGCTAGAAAATGAAAAAAGAAAAGCAGTAGCGATAACACCAATGAGGAAGCTCAAGGCTGGTGGGATGATGAATTGAGAGAAAATGATTCCCCCAACGATGGCCAGCCCAACACATAAAATCAGATTTTTTTTAGACGTCATTTTAATTACTACACATAGTGATAAAGAGATCGATTGTCCATTAACAGAATAGACACATGAATCTTACGTATATGGTTGGTGTTTTTCCAACCAATTGCTGTGATATGTCTCAAATGTGACGAAGAAATATGCAAATATCGCACTTTTGGCTAATTTGTGACCGGTTGGTTTTTTATTTGCAAAAAACGCTTGTGCTAATTTCTCAACCCCCTATACTGCGCATCCACCGACACGGAGTGAGACGAAAGTCACACAGCGAGTCGGGAAGAGAGAAAAAAGAATTTGAAAAAAATGCTTGACTCTCTCACGGTGTGAAGTAAGATACGCACCCCTAACGACGAGCAATTAAGTTGCTGAAAATGTTAGAAAAGCTCTTTAAAAATAAGAACCTATCAATCTGTGTGGGCACTCGTTGATGATAATCCAATTAGATACTTCGGTATCAAATTAGGTTTCAATGAAACGAAGTGACCATTGAATCGAAAGATTCAGCACAGTCAATTCAAACATTACTTTATGTAATGTTTAGTATTCATTGAGCCGAACAAAATCTTAAATTGAAGAGTTTGATCATGGCTCAGATTGAACGCTGGCGGCAGGCCTAACACATGCAAGTCGAGCGGAAACGAGTTATCAAAGCCTTCGGGTGGCGATAACGGCGTCGAGCGGCGGACGGGTGAGTAATGCCTAGGAAATTGCCCTGATGTGGGGGATAACCATTGGAAACGATGGCTAATACCGCATGATGCCTACGGGCCAAAGAGGGGGACCTTCGGGCCTCTCGCGTCAGGATATGCCTAGGTGGGATTAGCTAGTTGGTGAGGTAAGGGCTCACCAAGGCGACGATCCCTAGCTGGTCTGAGAGGATGATCAGCCACACTGGAACTGAGACACGGTCCAGACTCCTACGGGAGGCAGCAGTGGGGAATATTGCACAATGGGCGCAAGCCTGATGCAGCCATGCCGCGTGTGTGAAGAAGGCCTTCGGGTTGTAAAGCACTTTCAGTCGTGAGGAAGGTAGTGTAGTTAATAGCTGCATTATTTGACGTTAGCGACAGAAGAAGCACCGGCTAACTCCGTGCCAGCAGCCGCGGTAATACGGAGGGTGCGAGCGTTAATCGGAATTACTGGGCGTAAAGCGCATGCAGGTGGTTTGTTAAGTCAGATGTGAAAGCCCGGGGCTCAACCTCGGAATAGCATTTGAAACTGGCAGACTAGAGTACTGTAGAGGGGGGTAGAATTTCAGGTGTAGCGGTGAAATGCGTAGAGATCTGAAGGAATACCGGTGGCGAAGGCGGCCCCCTGGACAGATACTGACACTCAGATGCGAAAGCGTGGGGAGCAAACAGGATTAGATACCCTGGTAGTCCACGCCGTAAACGATGTCTACTTGGAGGTTGTGGCCTTGAGCCGTGGCTTTCGGAGCTAACGCGTTAAGTAGACCGCCTGGGGAGTACGGTCGCAAGATTAAAACTCAAATGAATTGACGGGGGCCCGCACAAGCGGTGGAGCATGTGGTTTAATTCGATGCAACGCGAAGAACCTTACCTACTCTTGACATCCAGAGAACTTTCCAGAGATGGATTGGTGCCTTCGGGAACTCTGAGACAGGTGCTGCATGGCTGTCGTCAGCTCGTGTTGTGAAATGTTGGGTTAAGTCCCGCAACGAGCGCAACCCTTATCCTTGTTTGCCAGCACTTCGGGTGGGAACTCCAGGGAGACTGCCGGTGATAAACCGGAGGAAGGTGGGGACGACGTCAAGTCATCATGGCCCTTACGAGTAGGGCTACACACGTGCTACAATGGCGCATACAGAGGGCGGCCAACTTGCGAAAGTGAGCGAATCCCAAAAAGTGCGTCGTAGTCCGGATTGGAGTCTGCAACTCGACTCCATGAAGTCGGAATCGCTAGTAATCGTGGATCAGAATGCCACGGTGAATACGTTCCCGGGCCTTGTACACACCGCCCGTCACACCATGGGAGTGGGCTGCAAAAGAAGTAGGTAGTTTAACCTTCGGGGGGACGCTTACCACTTTGTGGTTCATGACTGGGGTGAAGTCGTAACAAGGTAGCGCTAGGGGAACCTGGCGCTGGATCACCTCCTTAAACGATGATTACTCACGATGAGTGTCCACACAGATTGATAGTTCACAAGCGTAAGCTTGTAGTTAACATAGCTCTTTAACAATTTGGAAAGCTGACAAATCAACAATTTATTGTTGATTGTAAAGTTCTCAATGTTTGTCTTTAAGACAAACACCAAAAAACACATTCAAGTGTTCTTGGGAATATCACTTTTACAGTGATTATTCGAAATTGAGTCCGGCAAAATCGAAATGTCTCTCGCTCATTCAAATAATGAGAGACAACTTTGGTGATTTGAACATCAACTCGAAACTCCTTCGGGTTGTATGGTTAAGTGACTAAGCGTACACGGTGGATGCCTTGGCAGTCAGAGGCGATGAAGGACGTATTAACTTGCGATAAGCCCAGATTAGGTAGTAAAAACCATTTGAGTCTGGGATTTCCGAATGGGGAAACCCAATACCATAAGGTATTACTGTTGAGTGAATACATAGCTCAACAGAGCGAACCGGGGGAACTGAAACATCTAAGTACCCCGAGGAAAAGAAATCAACCGAGATTCCGAAAGTAGCGGCGAGCGAAATTGGACTAGCCCTTAAGCTTTACACGCGTTAGACGAACAGCCTGGAAAGGCCGACGATACAGGGTGATAGTCCCGTAGTTGACGACGTGTGTTCAGTGAAATCGAGTAGGGCGGGACACGTGATATCCTGTCTGAATATGGGGGGACCATCCTCCAAGGCTAAATACTACTGACTGACCGATAGTGAACCAGTACCGTGAGGGAAAGGCGAAAAGAACCCCTGTGAGGGGAGTGAAATAGAACCTGAAACCGTGTACGTACAAGCAGTAGGAGCAGGCTTTGTCCTGTGACTGCGTACCTTTTGTATAATGGGTCAGCGACTTATATTCAGTGGCAAGGTTAACCATCTAGGGGAGCCGTAGGGAAACCGAGTCTTAACTGGGCGTTCAGTCTCTGGATATAGACCCGAAACCAGGTGATCTAGCCATGGGCAGGTTGAAGGTTGAGTAACATCAACTGGAGGACCGAACCGACTAATGTTGAAAAATTAGCGGATGACTTGTGGCTAGGGGTGAAAGGCCAATCAAACCTGGAGATAGCTGGTTCTCCCCGAAAGCTATTTAGGTAGCGCCTCGGACGAATACTACTGGGGGTAGAGCACTGTTAAGGCTAGGGGGTCATCCCGACTTACCAACCCTTTGCAAACTCCGAATACCAGTAAGTACTATCCGGGAGACACACGGCGGGTGCTAACGTCCGTCGTGGAGAGGGAAACAACCCAGACCGCCAGCTAAGGTCCCAAATTACTACTAAGTGGGAAACGATGTGGGAAGGCTCAGACAGCCAGGATGTTGGCTTAGAAGCAGCCATCATTTAAAGAAAGCGTAATAGCTCACTGGTCGAGTCGGCCTGCGCGGAAGATGTAACGGGGCTAAGTAGTAAACCGAAGCTGCGGCAATATACTTTTGTATATTGGGTAGGGGAGCGTTCTGTAAGCGGTTGAAGGTGTGTGGTAACGCATGCTGGACGTATCAGAAGTGCGAATGCTGACATGAGTAACGATAAAGGGGGTGAAAAACCTCCTCGCCGGAAGACCAAGGGTTCCTGTCCAACGTTAATCGGGGCAGGGTAAGTCGACCCCTAAGGCGAGGCCGAAAGGCGTAGTCGATGGGAAACGGGTTAATATTCCCGTACTTCTTACAATTGCGATGGGGGGACGGAGAAGGCTAGGTGGGCCTGGCGACGGTTGTCCAGGTTCAAGTGCGTAGGCTGAGAAATTAGGTAAATCCGGTTTCTCTTAAGGCTGAGACACGACGTCGAGCATCTACGGATGTGAAGTCATTGATGCCATGCTTCCAGGAAAAGCCTCTAAGCTTCAGATTGTAAGGAATCGTACCCCAAACCGACACAGGTGGTCGGGTAGAGAATACCAAGGCGCTTGAGAGAACTCGGGTGAAGGAACTAGGCAAAATGGTACCGTAACTTCGGGAGAAGGTACGCTCTCGACGGTGAAGTCCCTCGCGGATGGAGCTATTGAGAGTCGCAGATACCAGGTGGCTGCAACTGTTTATTAAAAACACAGCACTGTGCAAAATCGCAAGATGACGTATACGGTGTGACGCCTGCCCGGTGCCGGAAGGTTAATTGATGGGGTTAGACTTCGGTCGAAGCTCTTGATCGAAGCCCCGGTAAACGGCGGCCGTAACTATAACGGTCCTAAGGTAGCGAAATTCCTTGTCGGGTAAGTTCCGACCTGCACGAATGGCGTAATGATGGCCACGCTGTCTCCACCCGAGACTCAGTGAAATTGAAATCGCTGTGAAGATGCAGTGTACCCGCGGCTAGACGGAAAGACCCCGTGAACCTTTACTACAGCTTGGCACTGAACATTGACCCTACATGTGTAGGATAGGTGGGAGGCTTTGAAACGCAGTCGCTAGATTGCGTGGAGCCGTCCTTGAAATACCACCCTTGTAGTGTTGATGTTCTAACGTCGACCCCTTATCGGGGTTGCGGACAGTGCCTGGTGGGTAGTTTGACTGGGGCGGTCTCCTCCCAAAGCGTAACGGAGGAGCACGAAGGTGGGCTAATCACGGTTGGACATCGTGAGGTTAGTGCAATGGCATAAGCCCGCTTGACTGCGAGAATGACAATTCGAGCAGGTGCGAAAGCAGGTCATAGTGATCCGGTGGTTCTGAATGGAAGGGCCATCGCTCAACGGATAAAAGGTACTCCGGGGATAACAGGCTGATACCGCCCAAGAGTTCATATCGACGGCGGTGTTTGGCACCTCGATGTCGGCTCATCACATCCTGGGGCTGAAGTCGGTCCCAAGGGTATGGCTGTTCGCCATTTAAAGTGGTACGCGAGCTGGGTTTAGAACGTCGTGAGACAGTTCGGTCCCTATCTGCCGTGGGCGTTGGAGAATTGAAAGGGGCTGCTCCTAGTACGAGAGGACCGGAGTGGACGAACCTCTGGTGTTCGGGTTGTGTCGCCAGACGCATTGCCCGGTAGCTAAGTTCGGGATCGATAACCGCTGAAAGCATCTAAGCGGGAAGCGAGCCTTGAGATGAGTTCTCCCTGATACTTTAAGTATCCTAAAGGGTTGTCGTAGACTACGACGTTGATAGGCAGGGTGTGTAAGCGTTGTGAGGCGTTGAGCTAACCTGTACTAATTGCCCGTGAGGCTTAACCATACAACACCCAAGGGGTTTTGATGGACTCAATGAAAGAACATTGAATGTGTAAGAACGAGAATTAAAAAAACAGCTTTCCGAATTAAAGAATTTGCTTGGCGACCATAGCGTTTTGGACCCACCTGATTTCCATGCCGAACTCAGAAGTGAAACGAAATAGCGCCGATGGTAGTGTGGGGTTTCCCCATGTGAGAGTAGGACATCGCCAGGCTTTATTTCCGACTTGTCTGAATATAGACGAGTCAACATAAGGTTTTAAACAAAAGTTTAGAATTTTATGTTGACTTTCAAAGTGGAAAGCGTATTATACGCACCTCGCTTAAGTGCTAAGGCACTGAAAGCCAAGCTCTTTAACAATATAGACCTATCAATCTGTGTGGGCACTCGTTGATGATAATCCAATTAGATACCTCGGTATCAAATTAGGTTTCAATGAAACGAAGTGACCATTGAATCTTCGGATTCAGCACAGTCAATTCAAACATTACGTTATGTAATGTTCAGTATTCATTGAGCCGAACAAAATCTTAAATTGAAGAGTTTGATCATGGCTCAGATTGAACGCTGGCGGCAGGCCTAACACATGCAAGTCGAGCGGAAACGAGTTATCTGAACCTTCGGGGAACGATAACGGCGTCGAGCGGCGGACGGGTGAGTAATGCCTAGGAAATTGCCCTGATGTGGGGGATAACCATTGGAAACGATGGCTAATACCGCATGATGCCTACGGGCCAAAGAGGGGGACCTTCGGGCCTCTCGCGTCAGGATATGCCTAGGTGGGATTAGCTAGTTGGTGAGGTAAGGGCTCACCAAGGCAACGATCCCTAGCTGGTCTGAGAGGATGATCAGCCACACTGGAACTGAGACACGGTCCAGACTCCTACGGGAGGCAGCAGTGGGGAATATTGCACAATGGGCGCAAGCCTGATGCAGCCATGCCGCGTGTGTGAAGAAGGCCTTCGGGTTGTAAAGCACTTTCAGTCGTGAGGAAGGTGGTAGTGTTAATAGCACTATCATTTGACGTTAGCGACAGAAGAAGCACCGGCTAACTCCGTGCCAGCAGCCGCGGTAATACGGAGGGTGCGAGCGTTAATCGGAATTACTGGGCGTAAAGCGCATGCAGGTGGTTTGTTAAGTCAGATGTGAAAGCCCGGGGCTCAACCTCGGAATAGCATTTGAAACTGGCAGACTAGAGTACTGTAGAGGGGGTAGAATTTCAGGTGTAGCGGTGAAATGCGTAGAGATCTGAAGGAATACCGGTGGCGAAGGCGGCCCCCTGGACAGATACTGACACTCAGATGCGAAAGCGTGGGGAGCAAACAGGATTAGATACCCTGGTAGTCCACGCCGTAAACGATGTCTACTTGGAGGTTGTGGCCTTGAGCCGTGGCTTTCGGAGCTAACGCGTTAAGTAGACCGCCTGGGGAGTACGGTCGCAAGATTAAAACTCAAATGAATTGACGGGGGCCCGCACAAGCGGTGGAGCATGTGGTTTAATTCGATGCAACGCGAAGAACCTTACCTACTCTTGACATCCAGAGAACTTTCCAGAGATGGATTGGTGCCTTCGGGAACTCTGAGACAGGTGCTGCATGGCTGTCGTCAGCTCGTGTTGTGAAATGTTGGGTTAAGTCCCGCAACGAGCGCAACCCTTATCCTTGTTTGCCAGCGAGTAATGTCGGGAACTCCAGGGAGACTGCCGGTGATAAACCGGAGGAAGGTGGGGACGACGTCAAGTCATCATGGCCCTTACGAGTAGGGCTACACACGTGCTACAATGGCGCATACAGAGGGCGGCCAACTTGCGAAAGTGAGCGAATCCCAAAAAGTGCGTCGTAGTCCGGATTGGAGTCTGCAACTCGACTCCATGAAGTCGGAATCGCTAGTAATCGTGGATCAGAATGCCACGGTGAATACGTTCCCGGGCCTTGTACACACCGCCCGTCACACCATGGGAGTGGGCTGCAAAAGAAGTAGGTAGTTTAACCTTCGGGGGACGCTTACCACTTTGTGGTTCATGACTGGGGTGAAGTCGTAACAAGGTAGCGCTAGGGGAACCTGGCGCTGGATCACCTCCTTATACGATGATTATTGCGATGAGTGTTCACACAGATTGATACGGTTTATGAAGTTTAAGAGATAGAACATCCCCCAAGATGTTCACTTAGTGTCCCGTTCGTCTAGAGGCCTAGGACACCGCCCTTTCACGGCGGTAACAGGGGTTCGACTCCCCTACGGGATACCATTGGGTCGTTAGCTCAGTTGGTAGAGCAGTTGACTTTTAATCAATTGGTCGCAGGTTCGAATCCTGCACGACCCACCATTTCTCGATGGGGCTATAGCTCAGCTGGGAGAGCGCCTGCCTTGCACGCAGGAGGTCTGCGGTTCGATCCCGCATAGCTCCACCATTCGAGGAACTTCTTCCACTAAGAAGTAAAACTAATGTGGGCGATTAGCTCAGTTGGGAGAGCACCTGCCTTACAAGCAGGGGGTCACTGGTTCGAGCCCGGTATCGCCCACCATCTTTAAACATTCTCTCTTGAGAGTTTTTAAAAATGGTTACTTCATTAGAAGTGATTAGCTCTTTAACAATTTGGAAAGCTGACAAAACAACAATTTATTGTTGTTTGTAAAGTTCTCAATGTTTGTCTTTAAGACAAACACCAAAAAACACATTCAAGTGTTCTTGGCTTTTTGTTTTCATTTTTTCTAAAAATGAAGGTAAAAAGATGAGTCCGGCAAAATCGAATGTCTCTCGCTCATTCAAATAATGAGAGACAACTTTGGTGATTTGAACGTCAACTCGAAACTCCTTCGGGTTGTATGGTTAAGTGACTAAGCGTACACGGTGGATGCCTTGGCAGTCAGAGGCGATGAAGGACGTATTAACTTGCGATAAGCCCAGATTAGGTAGTAAAAACCATTTGAGTCTGGGATTTCCGAATGGGGAAACCCAATACCATAAGGTATTACTGTTGAGTGAATACATAGCTCAACAGGGCGAACCGGGGGAACTGAAACATCTAAGTACCCCGAGGAAAAGAAATCAACCGAGATTCCGAAAGTAGCGGCGAGCGAAATTGGACTAGCCCTTAAGCTTTACACGCGTTAGACGAACGGTCTGGAAAGTCCGACGATACAGGGTGATAGTCCCGTAGTTGACGACGTGTGTTCAGTGAAATCGAGTAGGGCGGGACACGTGATATCCTGTCTGAATATGGGGGGACCATCCTCCAAGGCTAAATACTACTGACTGACCGATAGTGAACCAGTACCGTGAGGGAAAGGCGAAAAGAACCCCTGTGAGGGGAGTGAAATAGAACCTGAAACCGTGTACGTACAAGCAGTAGGAGCAGGCTTTGTCCTGTGACTGCGTACCTTTTGTATAATGGGTCAGCGACTTATATTCAGTGGCAAGGTTAACCATCTAGGGGAGCCGTAGGGAAACCGAGTCTTAACTGGGCGTTCAGTCTCTGGATATAGACCCGAAACCAGGTGATCTAGCCATGGGCAGGTTGAAGGTTGAGTAACATCAACTGGAGGACCGAACCGACTAATGTTGAAAAATTAGCGGATGACTTGTGGCTAGGGGTGAAAGGCCAATCAAACCTGGAGATAGCTGGTTCTCCCCGAAAGCTATTTAGGTAGCGCCTCGGACGAATACTACTGGGGGTAGAGCACTGTTAAGGCTAGGGGGTCATCCCGACTTACCAACCCTTTGCAAACTCCGAATACCAGTAAGTACTATCCGGGAGACACACGGCGGGTGCTAACGTCCGTCGTGGAGAGGGAAACAACCCAGACCGCCAGCTAAGGTCCCAAATTACTACTAAGTGGGAAACGATGTGGGAAGGCTCAGACAGCCAGGATGTTGGCTTAGAAGCAGCCATCATTTAAAGAAAGCGTAATAGCTCACTGGTCGAGTCGGCCTGCGCGGAAGATGTAACGGGGCTAAGTAGTAAACCGAAGCTGCGGCAATATACTTTTGTATATTGGGTAGGGGAGCGTTCTGTAAGCGGTTGAAGGTGTGTGGTAACGCATGCTGGACGTATCAGAAGTGCGAATGCTGACATGAGTAACGATAAAGGGGGTGAAAAACCTCCTCGCCGGAAGACCAAGGGTTCCTGTCCAACGTTAATCGGGGCAGGGTAAGTCGACCCCTAAGGCGAGGCCGAAAGGCGTAGTCGATGGGAAACGGGTTAATATTCCCGTACTTCTTACAATTGCGATGGGGGACGGAGAAGGCTAGGTGGGCCTGGCGACGGTTGTCCAGGTTCAAGTGCGTAGGCTGAGAAATTAGGTAAATCCGGTTTCTCTTAAGGCTGAGACACGACGTCGAGCATCTACGGATGTGAAGTCATTGATGCCATGCTTCCAGGAAAAGCCTCTAAGCTTCAGATTGTAAGGAATCGTACCCCAAACCGACACAGGTGGTCGGGTAGAGAATACCAAGGCGCTTGAGAGAACTCGGGTGAAGGAACTAGGCAAAATGGTACCGTAACTTCGGGAGAAGGTACGCTCTCGACGGTGAAGTCCCTCGCGGATGGAGCTATTGAGAGTCGCAGATACCAGGTGGCTGCAACTGTTTATTAAAAACACAGCACTGTGCAAAATCGCAAGATGACGTATACGGTGTGACGCCTGCCCGGTGCCGGAAGGTTAATTGATGGGGTTAGACTTCGGTCGAAGCTCTTGATCGAAGCCCCGGTAAACGGCGGCCGTAACTATAACGGTCCTAAGGTAGCGAAATTCCTTGTCGGGTAAGTTCCGACCTGCACGAATGGCGTAATGATGGCCACGCTGTCTCCACCCGAGACTCAGTGAAATTGAAATCGCTGTGAAGATGCAGTGTACCCGCGGCTAGACGGAAAGACCCCGTGAACCTTTACTACAGCTTGGCACTGAACATTGACCCTACATGTGTAGGATAGGTGGGAGGCTTTGAAGCGCAGTCGCTAGATTGCGTGGAGCCGTCCTTGAAATACCACCCTTGTAGTGTTGATGTTCTAACGTCGACCCCTTATCGGGGTTGCGGACAGTGCCTGGTGGGTAGTTTGACTGGGGCGGTCTCCTCCCAAAGCGTAACGGAGGAGCACGAAGGTGGGCTAATCACGGTTGGACATCGTGAGGTTAGTGCAATGGCATAAGCCCGCTTGACTGCGAGAATGACAATTCGAGCAGGTGCGAAAGCAGGTCATAGTGATCCGGTGGTTCTGAATGGAAGGGCCATCGCTCAACGGATAAAAGGTACTCCGGGGATAACAGGCTGATACCGCCCAAGAGTTCATATCGACGGCGGTGTTTGGCACCTCGATGTCGGCTCATCACATCCTGGGGCTGAAGTCGGTCCCAAGGGTATGGCTGTTCGCCATTTAAAGTGGTACGCGAGCTGGGTTTAGAACGTCGTGAGACAGTTCGGTCCCTATCTGCCGTGGGCGTTGGAGAATTGAAAGGGGCTGCTCCTAGTACGAGAGGACCGGAGTGGACGAACCTCTGGTGTTCGGGTTGTGTCGCCAGACGCATTGCCCGGTAGCTAAGTTCGGGATCGATAACCGCTGAAAGCATCTAAGCGGGAAGCGAGCCTTGAGATGAGTTCTCCCTGATACTTTAAGTATCCTAAAGGGTTGTCGTAGACTACGACGTTGATAGGCAGGGTGTGTAAGCGTTGTGAGGCGTTGAGCTAACCTGTACTAATTGCCCGTGAGGCTTAACCATACAACACCCAAGGGGTTTTGATGGACTCAATGAAAGAACATTGAATGTGTAAGAACGAGAATTAAAAAAACAGCTTTCCGAATTAAAGAATTTGCTTGGCGACCATAGCGTTTTGGACCCACCTGATTTCCATGCCGAACTCAGAAGTGAAACGAAATAGCGCCGATGGTAGTGTGGGGTTTCCCTATGTGAGAGTAGGACATCGCCAGGCTTTAGTTTTATTTTCACTTTTTCGAAAAGTGAAGACAAAAGCGGACACTTGCTTATTAAAGCGAGTGATACCACTGCGGAGTGGTAGTTCAGTTGGTTAGAATACCGGCCTGTCACGCCGGGGGTCGCGGGTTCGAGTCCCGTCCACTCCGCCACTTATATTAAGCCTCAGTCGAAAGACTGAGGCTTTTTTCGTTTCTACTGCGGCGTTTCCCTGAAGTGTGTTTACACCTAACTAGACTACTCCCCATAATCCCTACTAAGCGAACTCTGCGTGATTACACACTAGGCTTTAATTAATATAGGCCGTTGATGCTGTGGAAAGACAATATGACCTACAAACAAACCTAAGTAATCTATGGTATTCAAAGGCGTTCAACGGCTTGAATCTTGATGAGAAAGAAAAAACGAACTGTGCGCATAATCCAGAAAAGCGTCATATATACCCCCAATCTCTCCTGGCTCAAAAATCAAACGACTTGAAAAGAATTGGAAGGTGAAAGATTGAAGGAGCTCTTCATTAGCGAGGTGATGATTTTCGACGCTGAACATTTGATGAGTCTCAGAAAAAATATATCGCCAAGGGGTAAGAAGCGCCAGAACAGAGAGGGGGAGCTTAGCTCGAGGCTGTAAGCTATGCGGAATAACTCACAAACGTCAAAGCTCAAACCCATTAAGAGAGTCGCTCTAGATCTAAGTGGTTATGTGCTCACTAGCGGTACTAGAAAATAGTTAAGTATCCCAAATGGATTATATGAAAAAGCCAACTGCTAAAGCGGTTGGCTTAGTATAAAAATCTCGACGTACTTTAGAGCGAGAAATGATGTCTAAAGAATACGCTTTAAAACACCATCTGCCTTTAGGCGGGTAATTTTTCTGACCAGTCGCTGTACCCCTATAGGATAGTCTTCTACTTTCTCTAATTGCTTATAAGTACAGATAAGGTGAGTATGCTCAAGAATACGCGAAACTTCGTCTTCAAACTTCTCAGTGAGCTTCGCATAATTGTCTTGTATGAGTAGTCCATTTTCTAGGTCGAGTGACCAAGCACGTGGATTTAAGTTATTCCCAGTAAGTAGCATATAGCGTTTATCAACCCAAATACCCTTAAGGTGGAAGCTGTTATTGTCATGCTTCCATAGGTGAATTGACAATTTACGTGCGGCGATATTCGCTTCATTGGTTTTCGCAAAGCGACGTAAATTCACTTCGTAAAGATATGGAAGTCCGCCAATGGTTTTAAAGTCTTCCTCAGGTGCAATGTAAAAGTCGTTGGCGGTTTTATCACCCACAACAATAGTTACTTTCACACCACGCTTCATGGCTCGTTTCACTTCACGATGAAGTGCTTTAGGGAAGTTAAAGTAAGGCGTACAAATGAAAATTTCGTCTTGGGCTGCTGCCAATAACTTTACAATCTGTTGATTGAGTAGATTACGGCGTTTGCCTAGCCCAACTAACGGAGTGACTTTTACGCTTTCTTCTGTTGCAGCTTGGTCTTCAAACTTATAATTGGCTTGAGCAAGAGAAGCCCTCAGTTGGCGAATCGCCGACTTAATTTCTTTGGTTTCTGGCTTATCTTTTCCTGCAAGATCATTAACGGCAGGGTGAGCAATCATTTCTTCCTGAATGAATTGCACCATTGAATTCGCTAAAGATTCATGTCGAATCACATGGTAACGATCAAATCGATAACGTTCATGATAATGGAGATAAACGTTATTTAAGCTCGCCCCACTGTAGATAACAGTATCATCGACAATGAAGCCTTTTAAATGCAGTACCCCAAAAACTTCTCTGCCACGCACTGGTATGCCATAGACAGGGATTGGGTGTTGGTATTTGCTGGCATATGCTTTGTAAAGCGCTGAATTACCCTCAGATGTCTCCGCACCAATCAGGCCACGCTGCGCTCGATGCCAGTCGACACAGATATTGATGTCCAACCCAGGATTGCGCTGTTTCGCTTCATAAAGCGCAGTGAGAATTTCACGTCCAGCTTCATCATCTTCCAGATATAGAGCGACTAGGTAAATTCGCGACGTTGCTTTGCTGATAGCATCTAAAAGACGGGTTCTGAATGATTCTGCTGAATACAGAACATCAAAGTCTTCCGGATTGACAGCGAGACTTGGCAACTGTTCGAATGGATTCCTACTTACTATCATATCGGTATGAGTACCTTAGTTTAGTGCAATATTGCGAACCTGCCATTTTATCAAAGATATGATTTACCTGGCTACAAAAGCACGCGTTTTGATGTCGTTGAAGAGATGAATTGCATTGGAATGAGATCTTTACCGCTATCTACATAACGTTGAAATGCCATTTTTAGCGGGTGTGGTAGCTCAGAGCAATCAATTGTTGTGAATCCATGCTTGGAATAATAGGATTCGAGATGTGTAAACGCGAAGCAATAATCGCCATCAGTGAAAACATTGTTTTTACAATGAGTTAGTAGTTCTTTTCCAATCCCTGTTCCCCTAACTTTCGGAATGACCAACATTCCTGTCAATAGACGAACTTTATCTACACTTTTTAAACGTAGTAACGCAATGATTTCACCTTTATGGCTTGCTGTAATGATCAATTCATCTTTTTTGGCTCGACCCGCAGGGTAATACGCTTTGTATAGTTTCTTAATGAGGGGGAGCTTGATGGGATTTAACACTTCTATGATTAATGAGTCTGGTATTGTCACTGCGGTTAAAAGATAACTAATGTAGAATGTCGACAGTTTAAGAGAATCTTATCTGGTGTTGCAAACCTACTATGCAAATTAAAACAAATGCGAGCCTAAAGGCTTACCATACTTTTGGAATTGAACAATCGTGTTCCTATTTAGCTATCGTTGAGTCGCTTGAAGATGTTATTGAGCTATTTCAAAACCCAAGATTCACCCATTTACCGAAACTTTTTTTAGGTAAAGGAAGTAATGTTCTTTTTACAGAACATTTTGAGGGATTAGTGATTGTTAATCGAATCATGGGTAAAGAAGTCACGGAAACGGATGAGCACTACCTATTACATATTGCCGGTGGTGAAGATTGGCCTGAATTGGTTTCCTGGTGTGTGAATCAGGGGATCGGTGGGATCGAGAACTTAGCTTTGATTCCAGGTTGTGCTGGCTCGGCTCCTATTCAGAACATTGGTGCGTATGGCCTAGAGCTAAAAGACATCTGTGATTATGTAGATGTTCTTGATCTAACTACGTTTGAAAACAAAAGAATGCACGCCCAAGACTGTGAGTTTGCCTATAGGGATTCCATATTTAAACATGCGTTGCACGGAAAGTGCTTTATCACCGCATTAGGGCTTAAGTTGGCGAAGCAATGGCAGCCGATTAACCAGTACGGACCTTTACAAAGTATCCCAGAAGAACAACTCAGCCCTGCTTCTATCTTCGAACGAGTATGCCAAGTGCGAAAGGCAAAACTGCCAGATCCAACCAAGATAGGTAACGCAGGTAGTTTCTTTAAAAACCCAGTGATCACGCAAGATCACTATGATCGACTCACAAAAAAATACCCTAACGTAGTGGCCTACCCAGCTTCTGGAGGAATGAAAATTGCTGCTGGTTGGCTTATCGATCAGTGTGGATTAAAAGGGAAGTCTGTACACGGTGCGCAGGTCAACCCTATGCAAGCTTTGGTTTTGACCAACATGGATAATTGTAGTGCTGATGACATTGTCGCGCTTGCTTCTTTAGTGAAGCAGACGGTATGGGATAAATACCAAATCATACTTGAGCATGAAGTACGCTTTCTCAATCGTACCGGGGAGACGAATTTGACTCAGATCGAGGCATCTAGATGAGAAAAGATCACTCTACGAAACTTCATATTTTAAGGTTATTAAGTGATGGAGAGTTTCATTCAGGAGAAGCGTTGGGCGACGATCTTAATGTTTCCAGAGCGGCAATCGCTAAGCACATTAAAGGTCTTAGTGAATGGGGTATTGATATTTATCGAGTGCAAGGGCGTGGTTACCAATTAGCTTCACCATTGCAGTTGTTAGACGAGACACTCCTGACCACTAGCTCGGAGTCACTTGTTGAACTTGTCCCTGTGATTGACTCAACGAACCAGTATTTGCTCGACAGAGTCGTGGATTCGGAAAAGGGCCGTGTTTGTATTGCTGAATATCAAGCACAAGGGCGTGGTCGCCGCGGTAGACAATGGGTCTCACCGTTTGGCTCTAACTTATATCTCTCTATGTATTGGCGACTGGATGCGGGAATGGCTGCGGCAATGGGCTTGAGCTTGGTGATTGGGATTGCCGCAGTGGAAGCTCTGGAAGAAGTAGGCATGCAAGGTGTTAAACTCAAGTGGCCGAATGACTTGTATTATCAAGATAAAAAACTGGCCGGAATCTTGGTTGAAATGTCGGGTCAGGCCGGTGGGGCTGCTCATCTAGTGATTGGGATGGGCCTGAATATTGGAATGCCTGACGACCAGCCTGAGATTGACCAGCCATGGACCACGTTGAACCAAGTAAATCAGAGTCTCAAGATCGATAGAAATGTTCTAGCAATGACACTTATCAAGCATTGGAATTCCGCACTTGTCGAATATGAAATGAAAGGACTTACTGGCTTTATCGAACGTTGGAATCGGTTAGACAATTTCCTTAATCGTCAGGTCAAACTGCTTATTGGTCCTAGAGAGGTATATGGCGTCGTTCGAGGCATCGATCATCAAGGTGGAATATTAATTGAAACCTCCCAAGGACTAGAGACTTATATTGGTGGTGAAATCTCGTTGCGTAAAAGTGACTAATCTTCGATTACTTTCGCAACGAGACTTTATCAACCAAGTGGTTAACGCCTTTGTGTAGAATCAAGTGGGCTCTCTCACGAGTTGGAAGAATATTCAATTCTAAATTGAGCCCATTAATATCATGCCAAATTTGCTTCGCTTTTTTCTTTGCGTCATCGACAGAGAGTTGTGTGTAGTGGCTAAAATAAGAGCCAGGTTTCGTAAAGGCCCCTTGGCGAAACTTTAAAAAGCGTTCTACATACCAATGTTCAATGGTCTCTGTTTCTGCGTCGACATAAATTGAAAAATCTAAAAAGTCAGAGACGAAGACACGATGCGGGTCATGTGGATAGTCCATTCCACTTTGCAGAACGTTTAAACCTTCAATAATAAGAACATCCGGTCTATCCACTTTTCTTAGTTCATCAGTAATGTCATACGTGATGTGAGAGTAGATGGGTACTTCAAGATCGGGCTTTCCTGCCTTTACGTCAGACATGAACTCGACTAAACGCTTGATATCATAGGATTCAGGGAAGCCTTTACGATGCATGATACCGCGTTCTTCTAGTACTTTTTTCGGATATAGGAAGCCATCTGTTGTAACCAAGGAGACTTTGGGATGATTCTCCCAACGAGAAAGCAATGCCGTTAGAATACGAGCAGTCGTACTTTTGCCTACAGCAACACTGCCAGCGATACCAATTACGAAAGGGGGAGCATGTTCCTCTGTATTTAAGAATTGTTGTAATACGGAATTGCGGCTTTGACGAGCTTGGACATACAGATTCAAAAGACGAGACAAAGGAAGGTAGATCTCTACCGCTTCCTCCATGGTTAGGTTTTCATTAATGCCCTGAAGCGCAGTCAAGTCGTCTTCAGAAAGTGTCATCGGTACAGAGTTTCTTAACTCGGCCCAATTTGCACGGTCAAATGACAAAAATGGACTCATGGGTCTCTTTTATCCTTGGTTTAATAGAAGCAAGAACATACATCAAGCGAACTTCAAAGCAAACGACAAAGGTCGAAGTTTGCTTTAAAAAAGCTAAGTTTGTACGAATTTGCAGCAAACGAATCTAAAAAATCGAAATTTATGATTTTTTTTCAAATTACTATTGCAACCTAGAAAATCATTCAATAGAATGCGCACCACTTATGCCGACTTAGCTCAGTAGGTAGAGCAACTGACTTGTAATCAGTAGGTCACCAGTTCGATTCCGGTAGTCGGCACCATTCTTTCCTTTAGTAGTCTGAATGGCTTGAAAATTTGGAGGGGTTCCCGAGTGGCCAAAGGGAGCAGACTGTAAATCTGCCGGCACTGCCTTCGATGGTTCGAATCCGTCCCCCTCCACCATATTCTTTAGGAAATAGCTCTCAGAGTTACGTGTTGCGGGCATCGTATAATGGCTATTACCTCAGCCTTCCAAGCTGATGATGCGGGTTCGATTCCCGCTGCCCGCTCCACTCTAATTTGAGTGCTGATATAGCTCAGGTGGTAGAGCGCATCCTTGGTAAGGATGAGGTCGGCAGTTCGAGTCTGCCTATCAGCACCAGCTCTCAAGTTTATTTCCTTTTGATATTAGATTTACCAATTATCTTTTTTTGGTTGCGTGGTCAATTTGGGCCACCTAAATCCGTACCTAGAGGGACCACTCATGTCTAAAGAAAAATTTGAACGTACGAAACCGCACGTTAACGTTGGTACTATCGGCCACGTTGACCACGGTAAAACAACTCTAACTGCAGCTATCTGTACTACTCTTGCTAAAGTTTACGGCGGTGTAGCTAAAGACTTCGCATCTATCGATAACGCTCCAGAAGAGCGTGAGCGCGGTATCACAATCGCAACTTCTCACGTTGAGTACGACACTCCATCACGCCACTACGCACACGTTGACTGTCCAGGACACGCTGACTATGTTAAAAACATGATCACTGGTGCTGCACAGATGGACGGTGGTATCCTAGTTGTTGCTGCGACAGATGGCCCAATGCCACAAACTCGTGAGCACATCCTACTAGGCCGTCAGGTTGGTATCCCATACATCATCGTATTCATGAACAAATGTGACATGGTTGACGATGAAGAGCTACTAGAACTAGTAGAAATGGAAGTTCGTGAACTTCTATCTGAATACGATTTCCCAGGTGATGACCTACCAGTTATCCAAGGTTCTGCACTAGGCGCACTAAACGGCGAAGAGCAGTGGGAAGCGAAAATCGTTGAACTAGCAGAAGCTCTAGATACTTACATCCCTGAGCCAGAGCGTGCGGTAGATCAGCCATTCCTAATGCCTATCGAAGACGTATTCTCAATCCAAGGTCGTGGTACAGTAGTAACTGGCCGTATCGAGCGTGGTATCCTAACTGTAGGTGACGAAGTTGCTATCGTAGGTATCAAAGACACTACTACAACTACATGTACTGGTGTTGAGATGTTCCGTAAGCTTCTAGACGAAGGCCGTGCAGGTGAGAACGTTGGTGCACTTCTACGTGGTACTAAGCGTGACGAAGTTGAACGTGGTCAAGTACTAGCTAAGCCTGGTTCAATCACTCCACACACTAAGTTCGAATCAGAAGTATACGTACTGTCTAAAGATGAAGGTGGTCGTCACACTCCATTCTTCAAAGGCTACCGTCCACAGTTCTACTTCCGTACAACTGACGTAACTGGTGACATCCAGCTACCAGACGGCGTAGAAATGGTAATGCCAGGCGACAACGTACAGATGACTGTAGAGCTAATCGCACCAATCGCAATGGACGAAGGTCTACGTTTCGCGATCCGTGAAGGTGGCCGTACAGTAGGTGCTGGTGTTGTTGCTAAGATCTTCGACTAATTCATAGCGAATTAGCGATGCTTTCGGAAAATCTTGAATTAGATTTGACGAACCAGTAGCAAAAAGGGCATCATTTGATGCCCTTTTTCTGCACTCAACATTATTTTTGCTGTTTTCTTGTTCAGAAGTGGGTTGGGCGCAGAGCAAGATTAAGCAAAGAGGCTTAATCTTAAGAAGAGTACGCTGATTTTTTCAGCGATATGGAGTTTGCCCTGCAACAGCGGGGTTGTTGTCGTCTATATTAAGACTTGTAACAGGTTGGTTTTATGAAAGCAAATAATGCTGAAACTCCTGATAGCTCAAACGCAGCAGATACGTTTAAGTGGGTAGCCGCTTTCGTATTGGCAGCTGCCGCTGTTGTGGGTAATTACCTGTATGGTGAAATGTCTGTAGTGGTTCGTGCTGCAGGCGTTGTTGTTCTTATTGCAGCTGCCTTAGGCGTTGCAGCAACAACGACTAAAGGTAAAGCAGCGATCAGTTTTGCAAAAGAATCTCGTATGGAAGTACGTAAAGTTGTTTGGCCTACTCGCCAAGAAACCATGCAAACAACACTGATCGTTTTAGCTGTAAGTATTGTAATGGCTCTAGTGCTATGGGGTATTGACGGAATTATGGTTCGTCTAGTAGCTCTAGCAACTGGGGTATAGAGGGTTTTTATTCATGAGTGAAGCTCCAAAAAAACGCTGGTATGTGGTTCAAGCCTTCTCTGGATTTGAAGGTCGTGTAGCTCAATCTCTGCGCGAGCATATCAAAATGCACGGCATGGAAGAGCTATTCGGTGAAGTACTGGTTCCTACTGAAGAAGTAGTGGAAATGCGCGCGGGTCAGCGTCGCAAATCTGAGCGTAAGTTCTTCCCAGGTTACGTCCTTGTTCAGATGATTATGAACGATGAATCATGGCACCTAGTACGCAGTGTGCCGCGTGTCATGGGCTTCATTGGTGGTACCTCAGACCGTCCGGCACCTATCACGGATAAAGAGGCTGACGCGATTCTTAATCGTCTTGAGAAAGCGAGTGAAGCGCCTCGTCCGCGTACAATGTACGAAGCGGGTGAAGTGGTACGTGTTAACGAAGGTCCATTTGCTGACTTCAACGGTACTGTTGAAGAAGTGGATTACGAGAAGAGCCGCCTGAAAGTGTCTGTATCGATCTTTGGTCGTGCGACACCAGTTGAGCTTGAATTTGGTCAGGTTGAAAAGCTGGACTAAGACTCTTCGTTAAAGAGTATAAAAAATCACCTTTTTAGGGTTGTATAAGGCGCGGATTATGACTATAATTTCGCGCCTTTTTACTTCAAGTGAAGTAAAAAGTTTCTTACACAAACGGGGAGCTGATCCGCGATTAGCGTTTGTACCCAAACTTAGGAATTATCATGGCTAAGAAAGTTGAAGCTTACATCAAGCTACAAGTTGCTGCTGGTATGGCTAACCCTAGTCCACCAGTAGGTCCTGCACTAGGTCAACACGGTGTGAACATCATGGAATTCTGTAAAGCGTTCAACGCAAAAACAGAATCTATTGAGAAAGGTCTACCAACTCCAGTAGTTATCACAGTATACAGCGACCGTTCTTTCACGTTCGTAACTAAGACTCCACCTGCTGCTGTTCTTCTTAAGAAAGCTGCTGGCGTTAAGTCTGGTTCAGGTCGTCCAAACACTGAAAAAGTTGGTACTGTAACTGACGCTCAAATCCAAGAAATCGCAGAAACTAAAGCTGCTGATATGACTGGTGCTGACATCGAAGCGATGAAGCGTTCTATCGCTGGTACTGCTCGTTCAATGGGCCTAGTGGTAGAGGGTTAATAAGATGGCAAAACTAACTAAGCGCATGCGCGTAATCCGCGAAAAAGTTGACGTAACTAAAGAATACGAAATCAACGAAGCTGTTGCTCTTCTTCAAGAACTAGCGACTGCTAAATTCGTTGAGTCTGTAGACGTTGCTGTTAACCTAGGCATTGATGCTCGTAAATCTGACCAGAACGTACGTGGTGCAACTGTACTACCTCACGGTACTGGCCGCGAAATCCGAGTTGCAGTGTTCACTCAAGGTGCTAACGCTGAAGCAGCTAAAGAAGCTGGCGCAGACATCGTAGGTATGGAAGATCTTGCTGAGCAAGTTAAGAAAGGCGAAATGAACTTTGACGTAGTTGTTGCTTCTCCAGATGCAATGCGCGTTGTAGGTCAACTAGGTACTATCCTAGGTCCTCGCGGTCTTATGCCAAACCCTAAAGTTGGTACTGTAACTCCTAACGTTGCTGAAGCAGTTAAAAACGCTAAAGCTGGTCAGGTTCGTTACCGTAACGACAAAAACGGCATCATCCACACTACTATCGGTAAAGCAAACTTCTCTGCTGAGCAGATCAAAGAGAACCTAGAAGCACTTCTAGTTGCTCTGAAGAAAGCTAAGCCATCTTCAGCGAAAGGTACTTTCCTGAAGAAAGTAAGCATCTCTACTACTATGGGTGCTGGTGTTGCTGTTGATCAGGCTAGCCTGAACACTCAAGCATAATTTATTTGCTTAGGCGCAAAATTAGTGTATAATTTTGCGCCTAATATTTGTGGTTGGGGCTGAACTTTGGTTCTTTGAACTGTCTCCTAGTTCGAAATGAATTAAGACCCAGTCTCCGTCCAAGACCGTAGGTGTTTGTGTAAAAGCAAACTTAATTATCCTACGTAGATGGTGCCCGAACTGACAGAAAGCTCTATGTAATATAGTTAACTTTCTTCTGGGGAAGCACCTCAATAGCTCTCACTGTCGTGATGATAGTGAGTGGTGTAACGACAACCAGGAGTAAATCCAAGATGGCTTTAAACCTTCAAGACAAAAAAGCAATTGTTGCTGAAGTCAACGAAGCTGCCAGTGGTGCACTTTCTGCAGTTGTAGCTGATTCTCGTGGCGTTCAAGTTGGCGCGATGACTTCTCTACGTAAACAAGCTCGTGAAGCTGGCGTTTACATGAGAGTTGTTCGTAACACTCTTGCTCGTCGTGCGGTTGAAGGTACTGAGTACGAGTGTCTAACTGACACTTTCACTGGTCCTACTCTAATCGCATTCTCTAATGAGCACCCAGGTGCTGCAGCGCGTCTTTTCAAAGACTTCGCTAAAGAGAACAAAGATTTCGAGATCAAAGCTGCTGCATTTGAAGGCGCTTTAACTGACGCTGAAGTACTAGCAACACTACCAACTTACGACGAAGCAATCGCACGCCTAATGATGTGCATGAAAGAAGCTTCGGCTGGCAAGCTGGCGCGTACTATCGCAGCTATCCGCGATCAAAAACAAGAAGCAGCGGCATAAGCCTTGCTTTTTACTGGTTGCTTAATAAACTTATTGTTGACTTAAAAGAGAATTGTTATGTCTATTACTAACGAGCAAATCCTAGACGCAGTTGCAGAAATGTCTGTAATGCAAGTTGTTGAACTAATCGAAGCAATGGAAGAGAAATTCGGTGTTTCTGCTGCTGCTGCTGTTGTAGCTGGCGGCGCTGCTGCAGGCGAAGCTGCTGCTGAGCAAACTGAATTCGACGTAATCCTAGAAGCTGCTGGCGGTAACAAAGTTGCTGTAATCAAAGCAGTACGTGGCGCAACTGGCCTAGGTCTTAAAGAAGCTAAAGCTCTAGTAGACGGCGCTCCAGCACCTCTTAAAGAAGGTGTTGAGAAAGCAGAAGCTGAAGCTCTTAAAGCTCAGCTAGAAGAAGCTGGTGCAACTGTTGCTGTTAAGTAATTATTGCATAGTTTCTTAGCCTAACGGCTAATTGGCTGGTGGTTTTTTAACCACCGGCCTTTTTGCGCTGTAGGGTATAGGCGAATTTTCCCGCTGTTTAAGCGCCTGATATCCATGCAAAAAACATTTCATTCTTACGAAATGAAATGTCACTACAGTAAACAGCTATATTAGTCACTGTCCCTTACCCCCCTTAAGTAACTAGGAGCGGGCGGACAGTTTGGGTCACTTATCAGCGAGCTGAGGAACCCCATGGTTTACTCTTATACCGAGAAAAAGCGCATCCGTAAGGACTTTGGTACTCGTCCACAAGTTTTGGACATTCCATACCTGCTATCGATCCAGCTCGATTCGTTCGACAAATTTATCGAACAGGATCCTGAAGGTCAATACGGTCTTGAAGCCGCTTTCCGTTCTGTATTCCCGATTCAGAGCTACAACGGCAATTCTGAGCTGCAATACGTTAGCTACCGTCTTGGTGAGCCAGTTTTTGACGTTAAAGAATGTCAAATCCGCGGTGTAACTTACTCAAAGCCACTACGTGTAAAACTACGCCTAGTTATCTTTGATAAAGACGCGCCAGCAGGTACTGTAAAAGACATTAAAGAACAAGAAGTCTACATGGGTGAAATTCCACTCATGACAGACAATGGTACCTTCGTAATCAACGGTACCGAGAGGGTTATCGTATCCCAGCTGCACCGAAGCCCAGGCGTGTTCTTCGACAGCGATAAGGGTAAGACCCACTCTTCAGGTAAAGTTTTATACAACGCACGTGTTATTCCTTACCGTGGTTCATGGCTTGATTTCGAGTTTGATCCTAAGGATAACTTATACGTTCGTATCGACCGCCGTCGTAAGCTACCAGCATCGATCATCCTTCGAGCACTAGGTAAGTCGACAGAAGAAATCCTAGATATCTTCTTCGAGAAAGTGAACTTCGAAGTGAAAGACCAAACTCTATTGATGGAGTTGGTTCCGGATCGTCTACGTGGTGAAACTGCGTCATTCGACATCGAAGCAAATGGTAAAGTTTACGTTGAGCAAGGTCGTCGCGTAACAGCTCGTCATATCCGCCAACTAGAAAAAGATGGTGTTGATCACATCGAAGTACCAGTTGAGTACATCGTAGGTAAAGTTGCATCAAAAGATTATATCAATGAAGCAACAGGCGAGATCATTGTTAACGCTAACCAGGAAATCAGCCTGGAAGCACTAGCGAACCTATCTCAGGCTGGCCACAAAGCGCTAGAAGTTCTATTCACGAACGATCTAGACCATGGTCCATTCATGTCAGAAACACTACGTATCGACAGCACGGTTGATCGTATTTCTGCATTGGTAGAAATCTACCGCATGATGCGCCCTGGTGAGCCGCCAACAAAAGAAGCTGCAGAAGCTCTATTCGAAAGCCTATTCTTCTCTGAAGAGCGTTACGATCTATCGACTGTTGGTCGTATGAAGTTCAACAGCTCTATCGGCCGTGAAGATGCTCAAGAGCAAGGCACACTTGATGAAACTGATATCATCGAAGTGATGAAGAAGCTGATCGCGATCCGTAACGGTAAGGGCGAAGTGGACGATATCGACCACCTAGGCAACCGTCGTATCCGTTCTGTAGGCGAAATGGCTGAGAACCAGTTCCGTGTAGGTCTAGTACGTGTTGAGCGTGCAGTTAAAGAGCGTCTAAGCCTAGGCGATCTTGACGCAATCATGCCTCAAGACTTGATCAACGCGAAGCCAATTTCTGCGGCAGTTAAAGAATTCTTTGGCTCTTCACAGCTTTCACAGTTCATGGACCAAAACAACCCGCTATCAGAAGTAACGCACAAGCGTCGTATTTCTGCATTGGGTCCTGGCGGTCTAACTCGTGAACGTGCTGGCTTCGAAGTACGTGACGTACACGTAACTCACTACGGTCGTCTATGTCCTATCGAAACGCCTGAAGGTCCAAACATCGGTCTGATCAACTCTCTATCTGCGTTTGCGCGTTGTAACGAGTACGGTTTCCTAGAGACACCATACCGTCGCGTTGTAGATGGCGTAGTAACAGACGAAGTAGATTACCTATCTGCAATCGAAGAAGGCCAATTCGTTATCGCACAGGCGAACGCTAAGCTAAACGAAGATGGTACTTTTGCAGATGAGCTGATCACAGCTCGTCAGAAAGGTGAATCTGGTCTACACCCTCGTGAGCACGCTCAGTACATGGACGTTGCGACAAACCAGGTTGTATCTATCGCTGCATCGCTTATCCCGTTCCTAGAACACGATGATGCGAACCGTGCATTGATGGGTGCGAACATGCAACGTCAGGCAGTTCCAACACTGAAAGCTGACAAACCGCTTGTTGGTACTGGTATTGAACGTAACGTAGCCGTTGACTCAGGTGTAACTGCAGTTGCTAAACGTGGTGGTGTAATCCAGTCAGTAGATGCTTCTCGTATCGTTGTTAAAGTTAACGAAGAAGAGCTAGTACCAGGTGAAGCTGGTATCGACATCTACAACCTGACTAAATACACACGTTCTAACCAGAACACATGTATTAACCAGCGCCCATGTGTGATGCCAGGTGAGCCTGTATCACGCGGTGACGTTCTTGCTGATGGTCCTTCAACAGACCTTGGTGAACTAGCGCTTGGTCAAAACATGCGTATCGCGTTCATGCCTTGGAACGGTTACAACTTCGAAGACTCGATCTTAGTATCTGAGCGCGTAGTTCAAGAAGACCGTTTCACGACTATCCACATCCAAGAACTGACTTGTGTGGCGCGTGATACTAAGCTTGGTTCTGAAGAGATCACAGCGGATATTCCAAACGTAGGTGAGTCTGCTCTGTCTAAACTAGACGAGTCAGGTATCGTTTACATCGGTGCTGAAGTTAAGGGTGGCGACATCCTAGTTGGTAAAGTTACACCTAAAGGTGAAACTCAGCTAACGCCTGAAGAGAAGCTACTACGTGCAATCTTCGGTGAAAAAGCATCTGACGTTAAAGATACTTCACTACGTGTACCTAACTCTGTATCAGGTACGATCATCGACGTTCAAGTCTTTACTCGCGATGGCGTAGAGAAAGACAAGCGTGCGCTTGAAATCGAACAGATGCAGCTTAAAGAAGCGAAGAAAGACCTAACTGAAGAATTCCAGATTCTTGAGGGCGGCCTTCTAAACCGTGTTAAAGCTGTATTGATTGAAGGCGGTTACTCTGAAGCGAAACTAGACACAACTGATCGTAAGAAGTGGCTAGAACTAACGCTAGAAGATGACGCACTACAAACTCAGCTTGAGCAACTTGCTGAGCAGTGGGATGAGCTAAAAGCCGACTTCGATAAGAAGTTCGAAACTAAGCGTCGTAAGATCACTCAAGGTGATGATTTAGCACCTGGTGTACTGAAGATCGTTAAGGTTTACCTAGCGGTTAAACGTCGCATTCAGCCTGGTGATAAGATGGCGGGTCGTCACGGTAACAAGGGTGTAATCTCTAAGATCAACCCTGTTGAAGACATGCCATACGATGAGAAAGGTCAGCCTGTAGACATCGTACTTAACCCACTGGGTGTACCTTCGCGTATGAACATCGGTCAGATCCTAGAAGTACACTTAGGTCTGGCAGCGAAAGGTATCGGTGACAAGATCAACCAGATGGTTAAAGAGCAGCAAGAACTAGCGAAATTCCGCGAGTTCCTACAAAAAGTTTACGATCTAGGCGACACTCGCCAGAAAGTAGACATTGCTTCTCTATCTGATGATGAAGTACGTACTCTGATCAAGAACTTGCGTGGCGGTCTACCAATCGCGACTCCTGTATTTGATGGCGCTCCAGAAGAGTCAATCAAAGCACTTCTTGAGCTAGCAGATCTACCAACATCAGGTCAGTTAACACTGTTTGATGGTCGCACAGGTGATGCGTTTGAGCGTCCTGTAACTGTTGGTTACATGTACATGCTGAAACTGAACCACCTTGTTGATGACAAGATGCACGCTCGTTCAACTGGTTCGTACAGCCTAGTAACTCAGCAGCCACTAGGTGGTAAAGCTCAGTTCGGTGGTCAGCGTTTCGGTGAGATGGAAGTATGGGCACTAGAAGCATACGGTGCTGCTTACACGCTACAAGAAATGCTAACGGTTAAGTCGGATGACGTTAACGGCCGTACTAAGATGTACAAGAACATCGTAGACGGCAACCACAGCATGGAACCTGGCATGCCAGAATCGTTCAACGTACTGTTGAAAGAGATCCGCTCGCTAGGTATCAACATCGAGCTAGAAGACGAAGAGTAATCCTTTTCTCTCTTGATGAAAGTCGAGAGAATCAAAGCGATTATTTGGAAGAAGGTGCTCACTTTAGCAAGTGAGCTCCTTTTAACTCCTTACAGGAGCTGATTGTGAAAGACTTATTAAACTTTCTAAAAGCACAGCATAAGACCGAAGAATTTGATGCAATCAAAATCGGTCTATCTTCACCAGACATGATCCGTTCATGGTCTTTCGGTGAAGTTAAAAAACCTGAAACGATCAACTATCGTACGTTCAAACCTGAACGCGATGGTCTGTTCTGTGCGCGTATCTTTGGTCCAGTTAAAGACTACGAATGTCTTTGTGGTAAGTACAAGCGCCTGAAGCACCGTGGTGTTATCTGTGAGAAGTGTGGTGTAGAAGTTACACAAACTAAAGTTCGTCGTGACCGTATGGGCCACATTGAACTGGCTTCACCAGTAGCTCACATCTGGTTCCTAAAATCGCTACCGTCTCGTATCGGTCTACTAATGGATATCCCTCTACGTGATATCGAACGCGTTCTGTACTTCGAAATGTACGTAGTAACAGAGCCTGGTATGACTGATCTAGAAAAAGGTCAGATGCTTACTGAAGAAGAGTATCTAGATCGTCTAGAAGAGTGGGGCGACGAGTTCACTGCTAAGATGGGTGCGGAAGCTATCAAGGACCTACTAGGTTCTATGGATATGCACGCTGAAGCAGAACAAATGCGTGAAGAGTTAGAGACAACAAACTCTGAAACTAAGCGTAAGAAAGTAACTAAGCGTCTTAAGCTGGTAGAAGCGTTCATCGCATCGGGTAACAACCCTGAGTGGATGATCCTAACTGTACTTCCAGTACTTCCGCCAGATCTACGTCCTCTAGTACCTCTAGATGGCGGTCGCTTTGCGACTTCTGATCTTAACGATCTATACCGTCGTGTGATCAACCGTAACAACCGTTTGAAGCGTCTTCTAGAGCTAGCTGCTCCGGACATCATCGTACGTAACGAAAAACGTATGCTGCAAGAGTCTGTTGATGCGCTACTAGATAACGGTCGTCGTGGTCGTGCGATCACAGGTTCTAACAAGCGTCCTCTGAAATCTCTTGCTGATATGATCAAGGGTAAACAAGGTCGTTTCCGTCAGAACCTTCTAGGTAAACGTGTAGACTACTCTGGCCGTTCTGTAATCACAGTAGGTCCATACCTTCGTCTACACCAGTGTGGTCTTCCTAAGAAGATGGCACTTGAGCTATTCAAACCATTTATCTACAGCAAGCTAGAGACTCGTGGTCTTGCGACTACAATCAAAGCTGCTAAGAAAATGGTAGAGCGTGAAGAAGCGGTCGTTTGGGATATCCTAGACGAAGTAATCCGTGAACACCCAGTACTATTGAACCGTGCACCGACACTTCACCGTCTAGGTATCCAGGCGTTCGAACCAGTACTGATCGAAGGTAAAGCGATTCAGCTACACCCACTTGTTTGTGCGGCGTACAACGCGGACTTCGATGGTGACCAAATGGCGGTTCACGTACCTCTAACTCTAGAGGCACAACTTGAAGCTCGTACTCTGATGATGTCGACAAACAACATTCTGTCGCCAGCGTCAGGTGATCCGATCATCGTACCTTCTCAGGACGTTGTATTGGGTCTGTACTACATGACTCGTGAAAAGATCAACGTGAAAGGTGAAGGCATGTACCTTTCTGGCCCAGAAGAGGCTGAGAAAGCATACCGCACTAAACAAGCTGAGCTTCACGCACGCGTTAAAGTACGTATTACAGAAACTGTTGTAGACGAAGACGGCAACAGCACTACAGAAACCAAGATGGTAGACACCACTGTTGGTCGTGCAATGCTATGGCAAATCGTGCCAGCTGGTCTACCGTACAGCATCGTTAACCAAAAGCTAGGTAAGAAGCAAATCTCTAACCTACTTAACGAGGCGTACCGTAAACTAGGTCTGAAAGACACAGTAATCTTCGCTGACCAAATCATGTACACAGGTTTCGCATACGCGGCACTTTCTGGTGTATCTGTTGGTATCGACGATATGGTTGTACCAGCAGCTAAGTACACTGAAATCGCAGAAGCGGAAGAAGAAGTACGTGAAATCCAGGAACAGTACCAATCAGGTCTTGTTACTGCGGGCGAACGCTACAACAAAGTTATCGATATCTGGGCATCGACCAACGACCGTGTTGCGAAAGCAATGATGGAAAACCTTTCATCTGAAACGGTAGTTAACCGTGACGGTGAAGAGGAACAGCAAGAGTCATTCAACAGCATCTATATGATGGCGGACTCGGGCGCTCGTGGTTCTGCAGCACAGATTCGTCAGCTTGCGGGTATGCGTGGTCTGATGGCGCGTCCAGATGGTTCAATCATCGAAACGCCGATCACAGCGAACTTTAAAGAAGGTCTAAACGTACTTCAGTACTTTATCTCAACGCACGGTGCTCGTAAGGGTCTTGCGGATACGGCACTGAAAACAGCGAACTCGGGTTACCTAACTCGTCGTCTAGTAGACGTTGCTCAAGACGTTGTTGTAACTGAACATGACTGTGGCACTCACGAAGGTGTCGACATGATGCCTCACATCGAGGGTGGTGATGTTAAAGTTGCACTTTCTGAGCTTGCTCTTGGTCGTGTTGTTGCTGAAGACGTACTAAAACCTGGCACTGAAGACGTTCTTATTCCACGTAACACCCTGATCGATGAGAAGTGGTGTCAAATCATGGAAGAGAACTCAGTAGACAGCATGAAAGTGCGCTCTGTAGTAACGTGTGATTCTGACTTCGGTTGTTGTGCACAATGTTACGGTCGTGACCTAGCACGTGGTCACCTAGTGAACCAAGGTGAAGCAGTGGGTGTTATTGCTGCTCAGTCTATCGGTGAGCCAGGTACACAGCTAACGATGCGTACGTTCCACATCGGTGGTGCGGCATCGACAGCAGCGGCAGAGAACAGTGTTCAAGTTAAGAACAACGGTTCTATCAAGCTACACAACGCTAAATCTGTATTGGCTGATGACGGTAAGATCGTTATCACTTCTCGTGCGACAGAGTTAACTATCGTTGATGAGTTTGGTCGTACTAAAGAGAAGCACAAACTGCCTTACGGTACGCTACTAAGCAAAGGCGATGGTGATACAGTTCAAGCTGGCGAAACAGTTGCAAACTGGGAAGCGCACACACTACCTATCATTACTGAGGTAGCAGGTCGCATCCAGTTCGTAGATATGATCGACGGCGTAACAGTATCTCGTCAAACTGATGACCTAACTGGTCTATCTTCAAGTGAAGTAACTGACCCAGCAGCTCGCCCTTCAGCAGGTAAAGATATGCGTCCAGCTATCAAACTTGTTGACGAGCAAGGTAACGATGTAATGATCCCTGGTACTGATATGCCAGCTCACTACTTCCTACCTGGTAAAGCGATTGTGAACATCGAAGATGGCGCAGCAGTAGGTGTTGGTGCAACACTAGCACGTATTCCTCAGAAGTCTGGCGGTAACAAAGATATCACCGGTGGTCTTCCACGAGTTGCTGACCTATTTGAAGCACGTAAGCCGAAAGAGCCTGCAATCCTTGCTGAGCACACAGGTACTGTGAGCTTTGGTAAAGAGACGAAAGGTAAACGTCGCCTAGTGATCACACGTGAAAGCGGTGAAGCTTACGAAGAGATGATTCCTAAGCATCGTCAGTTGAACGTATTCGAAGGTGAAAAAGTTGAACGTGGTGATGTGATCGCAGATGGTCCAGAGTCTCCACATGACATCCTACGTCTACGTGGCGTACACGCGGTAACGCAGTACATTGCTAACGAAGTACAGGAAGTTTACCGTCTACAAGGCGTTAAGATTAACGATAAGCACATTGAAACTATCGTTCGTCAGATGCTACGTAAGTGTACTATTACTCACTCTGGTGACTCTGAGTTCCTACCTGGTGAACAGATTGAGTACTCACAAGTTAAGATTGCTAACCGTAACCTAGAAGCTGAAGGCAAAGAGCCTGCACGTTTCGAACGTGAACTACTAGGTATTACTAAAGCATCTCTAGCGACTGAGTCGTTCATCTCTGCGGCATCGTTCCAGGAGACAACTCGCGTACTAACAGAAGCTGCGGTTTCTGGTAAGCGTGATGACCTACGTGGTCTGAAAGAGAACGTAATTGTTGGTCGTCTGATCCCAGCTGGTACTGGTTTCGCATACCACCAAGAGCGTCAAGCTAAACGTTCTGAAGCGCAAGATGGTCCTTCTGCTGAGCAAGCAACGGATAACCTAGCGGCACTTCTAAACGCTGGTTTCTCTTCTGAAGAGTAAGTCATATAACGAGTAATCGTTAAAAGCTTAAGAAAAAGGCACCTTCGGGTGCCTTTTTAGTTTTTTATACTACTTTGTTCTTCCGGTGGGATTTTCGATAAAGCTAGAAACAAAAAAGACCGACGATGATCGTCAGTCTTTTCTCTCACTCTATTTCTGAATGTTTGCAAATACTAAGCTCCAGGTGGCATAGACAGGCTTTCTGCGATTTGCTGTATCAGATAGTCCTCGACTTCAAAGCGAGTCTCAAGAATTTCCCCAATGAGACACATATCAGAATCGAAATCATTTAATTCATCATCTTCAGTCACTTCTGAGTACTTATCGTTAAAGTTCAATAATGGTTCAGTCGTTAGAACAATTTGACCATAGGTTTGATTGATCTCATTAGTCACGACAAAGCCGGTTGCTTTCCAACGGTCCATAACCATGTCATAAATTTTAAAGTGGCCTTCGGAGATGTAATCAACGAGGTGCTGACAGAAATCCTGCAGTTCGGAAGGAGATGGGAGTTCAATAACATTGGTTTTCGAACAAGGTTGCAGCGCTGCAAGCTTACAATATTCAACAATCAGGGATTGTCGTGTCTCTAACCAGTGATCAATGACATCACTTGAGCCACCCCACTGGTCTTGTGTTTGTTTGAATTTTCTTAGCATGACCATGCCCTCATGATCTGATCGCCCATCGGCGAACGTATCCTTTGCAAAGCAAAGTTAGTAAAGTTATTACAAACTCTTGTCCTTACTAGAATTTAGAGTGCACATTTACTTAACGATAAACTCTAGTATGAAATTAGATTGCCAGTAAAATGAACGAACTTCAAGCAAAGGGATGGTGTAATGTTAAGAAAAGGTGATGTTAACCGCGCGATAAATGCATACTGGTGTGTTGTTGCAGGAAGTGAAATTTGGCTGGTGGATGGTGCTGTGCCCTTCGGGTCTGCAGAGCAGTTATCACTGCCAGTAACGAGTGCAAGACCCATTGGTGAGTATTCTGGTTCGCCCGTCATGTGGCTTAACTTGGCCGATTTAGAGCATGATCTACCTTTAGTATCCCTGCGTGACTGCCTGCATTTTCCTGAGCCATTATTTATGTTGTTAAGTAAAGCTGTGCAATATGGGCACATGACGCAAAGTTTGCGCTTTTGTCCACAGTGCGGAGGAAGAAACTTTCTTAATAATAACCAGTTAGCCATGCAGTGTGGTGAATGTCGCACCCTTCATTATCCTAGAATATTTCCGTGTATTATCGTTGCTGTACGTAAAGAAAATCAGATCTTATTAGCCCAACATCCAAGGCATCGAAATGGTATGTATACGGTTATTGCGGGTTTTCTAGAAGTCGGTGAGACATTAGAAGAGTGCGTGGCTCGAGAAATTCATGAAGAAACGGGAATTCTCGTTAAAAATATTCGTTACTTTGGCAGCCAGCCTTGGGCTTTCCCATCCAGTATGATGATGGGGTTTTTAGCTGACTATGAATCCGGAGAGTTAAGCCCAGACTACACTGAGCTGTCTGATGCACAATGGTTTGGTATCGACGAGATGCCGCCTGTTGCGCCTAAAGGAACGATTGCAAGAGCACTTATCGAACAAACGCTGAAAGATATAGACTCTAATTGTCTGATAAATAGATAAAAAAAACCCTCCGAGAGGGAGGGGGTAAGTAAGATGTCGTTATGAGATGCTGAGTACTAAGTACTCAGTTTATAATTGTAGTTTTCGCTAGCGAACAAATTTTTAACACTGATACCGATTGGGTGCAAATTAAGCATTGATTTAAAAGTTAATAACTTGATCCAGGTTGCAAAGCACACAGCTATTGGACTTAAATCAGTGATAGAATACCCCCTTTCACAGAAAGCCTAACAGTTGGAATTACGGAATGACTGAATTAAAAAATGATCGTTATCTGCGTGCGCTTTTAAAAGAGCCGGTAGATTACACGCCAGTATGGATGATGCGCCAGGCAGGTCGTTACCTACCAGAATACAAAGCGACTCGTGCAGAAGCGGGTGATTTCATGTCTTTGTGTCGAAATGCAGAATTAGCATCCGAAGTGACACTTCAACCATTACGCCGTTTTCCTCTTGATGCCGCGATCTTATTCTCGGACATCTTAACGATTCCAGATGCAATGGGGCTTGGTTTGCGTTTTGCTGCGGGTGAAGGACCTGTTTTTGATAACCCAATTACATGCAAAGCCGATGTGGAAAAAATTGGTTTGCCAGATCCTGAAGGTGAACTGCAATACGTAATGAACGCAGTACGCCAGATCCGTAAAGACCTGAAGGGTGAAGTGCCGCTGATTGGTTTTTCTGGTAGTCCTTGGACTCTTGCGACGTACATGATCGAAGGTGGTAGCTCTAAAGCGTTTACCAAGATCAAGAAGATGATGTACGCGGAACCACAAACTCTGCACCTACTTCTAGATAAGCTGGCAGACAGCGTTATCGAGTACTTAAACGCGCAAATTAAAGCGGGTGCGCAATCGGTAATGGTATTTGACACATGGGGTGGCGTACTAACGCCTCGTGATTACAATCTGTTCTCACTGCAATACATGCACAAGATTGTAGATGGTCTGATTCGTGAAAACGACGGTCGTCGCGTGCCAGTCACACTGTTTACTAAGAATGGCGGCATGTGGCTTGAGCAAATCGCAGCTACGGGCTGTGATGCGGTTGGTCTAGACTGGACAATCAACATTGCTGACGCGAAAGCACGTATCGGTGATAAAGTGGCGCTGCAAGGTAATATGGACCCATCAATGCTTTACGCTTCACCAGAGCGCATCCGCGAAGAAGTAGCGGATATCCTAGAAGGATTTGGTGATACGGGGACTGGTCATGTGTTCAACCTAGGTCACGGTATCCACTTGGATGTACCGCCAGAAAACGCGGGCGTATTTGTGGATGCGGTACACGAGTTATCTAAGCCATACCACAAGTAAGTTAGATTTTTTTGAAATCAAATGCCGGCATTCAGTGCCGGTATTTTTTTGCCTAAAATTCAGCTTTTCTATCTGAGACTCAAGGCTGTACAGCTCTAGTAGTATTTGGCCTACTATGATCTAATTACTACTCTAGCTGTACACTAGACATTAAAGTTTAATATAAACAAATACTTATGATTTCTGGTTTTATGTTCTAATTTTCTTGTACAGATAAACAAGCAATTAGATCATGGGTAACCTAAAGCATCGAGTGAACGCGTTTTTTAAGGTATGGCACGACGTCAGATTCAAACCAAGGATTCTTCTTTAACCACAATGTATTGCGTGGGGATGGGTGAGGGAGCGGGATAAAGTCCGGTTCCCAATCTTGCCATTGCTGAACAGTTTGCGTGAGCGTCTTTGGTTTGTTGGTGAGATAGTACTGCTGCGAGTACTGACCAATTAGTAGAGTGAGCTCTATATTGGGCAGTTGCTCAAGAATCTTTTTATGCCAAGTGGGCGCACATTCTTTACGAGGCGGTAAATCACCAGAGTTCCCTTTGCCTGGATAACAGAATCCCATTGGGACAATGGCAATTTTATTTGGGTCGTAGAAAACGTCTTTGTCGATATCGAGCCATTGGCGTAATCGATCACCACTTGGGTCATTCCAAGGTATCGAGGTTTTGTGTACACGTGTGCCAGGGGCCTGACCGATGATTAGGATGCGTGCCCCTTTTGCTGCTTGCACGACAGGGTTTGCACCCAAAGGTAAGTTATCCGCGCAGATCTGGCAGGCCCTCACTTGCTGCAATAGCTCGTCTAACGACATTCTTAGTAACCCTTTTCGAAATCCACTTGATAATTTAATGAAAACCCATCGCGCCAGCGTAGATAGTTGTCAGCAAAAATCTCGATGACTTGCTCGGGAAAACTCAGCGCAGCAATGTGTGGAGTGATGGTGACTTGCGGTAGTTTCCAAAATGGATGCTCTACCGACAACGGTTCTTGCTCAAACACATCTAAGAAGGCGTGTTCTACCCAACGGTTTTTCAGAGCGAAGAGCAACCCTGCCTCATCCAGTACGTCGCCACGACCTACGTTAAACAATAACGCCTGATTTAGTTGGCTGAGCGTTTGACGATTAAGTAACTGTCGCGTCTCAGCTGTACTTGGTAGAGTATTCACAACGATGTCGGCTTGCTCAAATGCCTTACTTAGTTCATTGATATGAAAGGTCTGATGAAACTCGCCGCCTGGAGTAGGGATACCTGTGCGGTTAATACCGATAGTTTTTATCCCCATTGCTTTAGCGGCGTTGCCCAGATAGCCCCCAATGCTACCGGTACCAAGAATTACCATGGTTTTACTTTTTAATGACGTGTACAGGTGAGGCTGCCATTGTTTGTTTTGTTGCTGCTGGTGGTATCGGGCAAAGTGGCGGTAATGGGCAATACTGTAACCCAAAACATATTCAGCAATCAGTGGACCAAAGATGCCTCGAACGTTAGTTAGAGTATAGTCCTGACGAAGGCTAGGGGATGTTAAGGCGTTGACACCAGCAAACGTGGATTGCACCCATTCAAGCTGTGAAAACTCGTCTAAGCTTTGTGATAGTAAGGGTGGATCCGCTAGTACGATCTGAGCGGCTTCTGGTTGGTCGGTGAGGCAAAGATCGGGCAGATTTTTCTCTGCCAGTAACGTTTTGTAGGTGTCGCGATGCTCTGAGAGCAGGAAAATCTGATTTGAATGCGGCATTAACTTTTTTCCCTGTGATGAATCAAGTACACTTTCGCTGTTTTTTTCTTCAATGATTGAGTGACTATGCTTAAGAATCCTCTTCAGGTTCGTTTAGAAAAACTAGAACCTTGGCAACAAATTACCTTTATGGCGTGTCTGTGTGAACGCATGTATCCAAACTATGCGATGTTTTGTGAGAATACAGAATTTGCTGACCCGCGTGCTTACCGAGCGATTCTTGATAGTGTATGGGAAATTTTGACAGTTAAGAACGCGAAAATTAACTTCGAACGTCAATTGGAGAAGTTAGAAGAGTTGTTCCCAAGTGCGGATGAGTTCGATTTTTACGGCGTTTACCCAGCGATGGACGCGTGTCAGGGGTTGTCTACGTTACTGCATGGTCTATTGGACCGCGACTACCTTTTCGATTCAATGCTTAAAGTGAGTCAACAGTCGGTACAAACCGTTGCTGATCTAGAGCAAGCACAAGGCGCAGAGCCAATCACTAACGACAACCAGAAAGAAAACGAAGCCGTATGTGAAGAGTGGGACGTCCAGTGGGCTATCTTCCGTCCGCTGCGTGAAGCAGTAGAACGTGACATCAGCTTGATTAAAGATTTGCGTGAAGAGCTACGTGAAGAAGGTGTGAGCAACATCGGTATTGCACTTTAATTGTTGAATAAATAGAAAAAGGCATCCTAACTGGATGCCTTTTTTGTTTGTGCGTTTAAGCTGTTATACCTAATGCTGATTACGATTCTTTCGAGTCGGGTTTCGGTGGCTCTTGAGCTTCTGGCTCTTTATCCTGCTTCTCCAGCTCGTTATCTTCTTCATCGTCATCGCGGCTTTCGATTACGCCGTGCATTTCTTTCCAGCTTTCCCAGCGTTGGTAAGCCAGCTCCTGCATGTCAGTGCTTTTATCTGCTTCGTCGATGATCTCCACGCCTACGAGGTGTTCAAAAATATCTTCCAACGTTACCAAACCTAGCACGGTACCGTATTCATCAACAACAAGTGCCAGCTGTAAGCGATGAGTCATCATCTGGTCGAATACTTTAGGTAAAGTGGTATTGTTTAGCACCACTTGAATTGGGCGCATGATTGCTCCCAACTGTTTCTGCCCACTACCTGATTGTTGTAGTTTGAACAACTCAAGGCGATGCACAAAACCAATGATGTTATCTTTCTGCTCGCTGTAAACCAATGGGCGTGAGAAAGGCGTATCTTTGTGTTTTTCTAGGAACTCATTGATGGTCATTGTGGCATCGACACGGAATACTACTGGTCGTGGCGTCATAACCTGCGTTACGGGTACATCTTGGATGCCAAGCAGGTTGCTTAAGATTTTTGATTCACCCTCGGCAAACTCACCGCTTTCACGTGCCAGAATCGCCATTGCAGACAGCTCATCACGCATCTTTGGAGCTTCGTGGTTACGAGCAAGACGCTTGGTGATTTGCTCTGAGAACCAAACAAAGGGTGTAAGCGCCCATACCATCCAACGCAATGCGACCGCGGCAGTGGGTGCCAACTGACGCCAGTAGGTCGCGCCAATCGTCTTCGGTACGATTTCTGAAAGCACTAAGATCGCCAATGTCAGCACTGCCGAAAAGATACCTAATGCTTCGCTACCAAATACAACCGCAGCTTGTGCACCAGCAGTGGCCGCGCCGATAGTGTGAGCGATGGTGTTTAAAGTCAGAATAGATGCCAGTGGTCGGTCGATATCTGATTTCAGCTTAGCCAATTGCCCAGCTGCGGGATGCCCCTGTTGATTGAGCTGCGCAATGTAGCTCGGACTGATACTCAGCAGTACCGCCTCCAGCACCGAACAGATAAACGAAATGCCGATTGCAATAGAGATATAAATGGATAACAGCAGCATAGTTGCCCTTGAATGTAGTTTGATAGTGGTTATTTGCAGCTATTATAACCGCAAAAGTGACTTATAAATTGGTCCAAATACCTTGGAAAGCAAGGGTTTTCAGGGGGTATGTGGTAACAAATTGTGAGTTATTACTCATATTATGGCTAAAAGTACGTCAGAAAATCGAAAGATCGCTTACAAACCTTTGCCAGATGGGGCATTTATGTTTTAGAGTGAGACGAATTCGATAACCTATGAGAAGGGAAACCTAATGAACAAGACCCAATTAATCGACTTTATCGCAGAGAAAGCCGACCTATCAAAAGCACAAGCAAAAGCTGCTCTTGAAGCGACTCTTGATGGTGTAACTGGCGCACTTAAAGAGGGTGACCAAGTTCAACTAATTGGTTTTGGTACATTCAAAGTAAACCACCGCGCTGCACGTACTGGTCGTAACCCTAAGACTGGTGACGAGATTCAAATCGCAGCAGCTAACGTACCAGCATTCGTAGCAGGTAAAGCGCTGAAAGAATCAGTAAACTAAGTTAGAATGCACCGAGGTATCCTGCCTCGGTGCAATTTCATGAAAAAACATCTACTCACTTCACTTCTCCTATCTAGCCTTACCCTTTTTGGCTGTTCGTCGGTTGAAACTCCTAATTTAGAACAATTCACGCATTTTTCTGGTGGTAAAGTTGCGGGAGATGCTAGCAGCTTGTACTGGATGACAGAGAAACTCACTCGTGTGAGTACGGCGGCTGATTATGTGACTATGGTGGACAATGGTTGGTTCCAGAGTGATTATCGCTGGGATGAAGGTGAGTTGCGAGAGTTGATTCGAAAAGGCGAGCAAGTTGATACCAAACAAGAGTTGGTGCCTTTTCAAATCCACATCCGTTTCAATAAAGATGGCGAAGCGGTTTACCAAAAATATCGTGTTAACCGTAAAGTCTTACCACTTCAGCATGACCAATTAGAGCGCTACAAAGCAGAAGCGAATGACGTAGTGGCATCGGTTAAGGCGCAGTCTCGTAACAATCAGAGCCTTATTCAAGGTTATTGGAATGGTCAATCGTTTGAAACCTGCAAAGGTAAGGTGTTCTCGACGCTCGAGTTTAATCAGACGTTGCCAAAATTTATTATCGAGCGTCTCTCATCGGTAGACAGTTATGTGGCTTTTGTCGGCAAGCAGTCACGAAACAAAGCAATGGTCGATGAACTGTTGATGCTCAATGACGATGACTTTGATTGTGTTTCTCGGCCAACGTTGATCTCTGAATAAACATTGCTTCGAATTCTGTCGAACAAGAACAATAAAAAAGGCGCTGAGTGCGCCTTTTGTTTTTTAGCCAACTCATGTTGTTTTTATTTTTCTTGCTCACGTGCAATTGCACGGTAGCCGATGTCGTTGCGATGGAACATGCCATCCCAACGGATCTGTTTTGCAAGCTCGTAAGCACGCTGCTGCGCTTCTGATACACTGTTGCCAAGTGCGGTTGCACAAAGAACACGACCACCGTTTGTCACGATGTCGCCATCTTTGTTATCTGTACCAGCATGGAAGACTTTTTCGCCTTCAATTTCAACTTGTGGCAGACCCGAAATAACGTCGCCTTTGTTGTACGCTGCTGGATAACCACCGGCTGCTAGCACGATACCAATCGATGCTCGTGGATCCCACTTCGATTCCGCTTGATCCAGTTTCTCGTCGATTGCCGCTAGGCACAGATCAACAAGATCCGATTCCATGCGCATCATGATAGGTTGTGTCTCAGGATCACCGAAGCGGCAGTTGTACTCGATTACTTTCGGAGTGCCGTCTTTGTCGATCATCAGACCCGCGTATAGGAAACCAGTGTAAGGGTTACCTTCAGAGGCCATGCCACGTACTGTTGGGTAAATCACTTCTTCCATGATGCGGTTGTGGATTTCCTGTGTTACCACTGGAGCTGGAGAGTATGCTCCCATGCCACCGGTGTTAGGACCAGTATCTTTGTCGCCTACGCGTTTGTGGTCTTGGCTGGTGGCCATTGGCAGAACGTTCTCACCATCCACCATCACGATGAAGCTTGCTTCTTCACCATCTAGGAACTCTTCGATAACGACACGACTACCAGCATCACCAAATGCGTTGCCTGCTAGCATGTCTTTGATTGCGTCCTCAGCTTCTTCTAGCGTCATTGCCACAATCACGCCTTTACCAGCTGCAAGGCCGTCGGCTTTCACCACGATCGGTGCACCTTGCTCACGCACGTAAGCCAGTGCAGGCTCGATTTCAGTGAAATTCGCGTAGGCACCCGTTGGAATTTGGTGACGAGCAAGGAAGTCTTTGGTAAACGCTTTAGAGCCTTCAAGTTGCGCTGCGGCTTGGGTAGGACCAAAGATTGGTAAGCCCGCTTCGCGGAACGCATCAACCACACCAATAACCAGCGGTGCTTCTGGGCCAACGATAGTCAGTTCAATCGCCTTCTCTTTGGCGAAAGCAACAAGGCCAGCGATGTCTTCTACATCGATGTTTACGTTCTCTAGTTTTGGCTCTAGTGCTGTACCTGCGTTGCCTGGAGCAATGAAAATAGTCTCAACATTTGGGTTTTGCGCTGCTTTCCAGCCTAGCGCATGTTCACGACCGCCTGAACCAATGATTAAAACTCGCATATGAAAATCCTTAATCTTATAAATACCGTTTGCTCAAACTCAGATATTTCGCAAAGACCTGAGTATGGCCTCTCTAATTCAATGGGACGAGGACAAGGCGACAAGTGAACTTATTCCTATGAGCATAGTATGCTATGTGATTAGGATAAGTGAACGCCGTCAACGCAGTTATCGTCCCAGTGAAGACGAGAGGATTAGTGGCGGAAGTGACGCATACCGGTAAAGATCATCGCCATGCCGTGTTCGTCTGCCGCTGCGATAACTTCGTCATCACGCATAGAACCACCTGGTTGGATCACACACTTGATGCCCGCTTCTGCAGCCGCGTCGATACCGTCACGGAATGGGAAGAATGCATCTGATGCCATTACACAACCTTCAACCTGTAGACCTTCGTCTGCAGCTTTGATGCCTGCGATTTTCGCAGAGTAAACGCGGCTCATTTGGCCAGCACCTACACCGATAGTCATGTCGCCTTTCGAGTAAACGATTGCGTTAGATTTCACGTATTTCGCTACTTTCCAGCAGAATAGGGCATCTTTCAGCTCTTCTTCTGTTGGCTGGCGCTTAGAAACCACTTTTAGATCGTCTAGGCTTACCATGCCTTGGTCACGGTCTTGAACCAGTAGACCGCCATTCACCCGTTTCACGTCAAAGCCAGTTGTCTTCGTTGTCCATTCGCCACATTCAAGTAGACGCACGTTCTTCTTCGCTGCAACCACTTCAATCGCTTCAGCAGAAACGGAAGGAGCGATGATGACCTCAACGAATTGACGTTCAACAATAGCGGTTGCTGTTTCAGCATCTAGCTCTTGGTTGAATGCAATGATGCCGCCGAACGCTGATGTTGGGTCAGTTTGGTAAGCGCGGTTGTATGCTTCTAGAATGTCTTTACCCAGCGCTACACCACATGGGTTCGCGTGTTTTACGATCACACATGCTGGCTCGTTGAACTCTTTCACACACTCAAGTGCGGCGTCCGTGTCTGCGATGTTGTTGTAAGAAAGGGCTTTACCTTGGATTTGGCGAGCAGTAGAAACGGATGCTTCTTGTGGGTTTGCTTCAACGTAGAATGCGGCTGCTTGGTGGCTGTTCTCACCGTAGCGCATGTCTTGTTTCTTCTCGAACTGTTGGTTGAAAGTACGTGGGAATTTAGACTCTTCATCACCTTCTTTGTTCTCACCGTAAGATGGAACCATAGTGCCGAAGTAGTTTGCGATCATGCCATCGTAAGCGGCAGTGTGTTCAAAAGCAGCGATGGCAAGGTCGAAGCGAGTTTCGAGAGTGAGAGATTTGTCGTTTGCGTCCATCTCTGCAATTACGCGGCCGTAATCACCTGCGTTAACAACGATAGTCACGTCTTTGTGGTTTTTCGCTGCAGAACGAACCATGGTTGGGCCGCCGATATCGATGTTTTCAACCGCGTCGGCTAGTGTACAGCCTTCTTTGGCAACGGTTTCTGCGAATGGGTATAGGTTTACGACAACCATATCGATAGGGTTGATGCCGTGCTTTTCCATCACGTCATCATCTTGGCCACGACGACCAAGCACACCACCGTGAACTTTTGGGTGAAGCGTTTTAACGCGGCCGTCCATCATTTCTGGGAAACCAGTGTAGTCAGAGACTTCGGTTACGGCGATGCCTTGTTCGGCAAGTAGGCGAGCTGTACCACCAGTAGATAGGATATCGACACCGCGCTCAGCAAGAGCTTGCGCAAACTCAACAATACCTGTTTTGTCTGATACGCTGATAAGCGCACGGCGAATAGGACGAGCGTTATTCATGCTTCCATTTTCCTCAAATTCACGGAGTTAAAGATGTTTGCCAAAAATGAACTTGTTTTTACCTCTTGGGGTAAAATATTGGCCAGTTTTGGTAAAGACCTTTGCAGGGTGTTTTCTGGTTAGAAAACAGTCTCCACATTTGATGGCGCGTATTCTAACCAATTTATTACAAAAAAGCTCGCGCAATCGTTTGGCATCTCAAAAATAATTGCAAAAAAGTCGTTCTTTAGCTTTAAAAGTAACGAGATAGTTAATAGGGAAAGTTATGTTTCAGATAGGTGAACTGGCAAAACGTTGTGGTGTGACTGCCGATACATTGCGTTTCTACGAGAAAAACGCGCTAATAAAACCCGCAGGACGAAGTGAGTCAGGCTACCGCTTGTATGATGAAGAGAATCAAAAGCAGGTGCACTTTATCCTCAAAGGTAAAGATCTTGGCTTGAGTCTGGATGAAATTAAAGACCTGTTAGAAATTAAGTTAGAAGCGACAGAACACAGCTGTGCAGAGGTAAAAGCCATTACTTCTGCTAAGTTAGAGCTGATTGATGGGAAAATTAACGAGCTGACGAAAATTCGCCGAGCTTTGAAGAAGATTAATGATGCTTGTTGTGGTCATACAGACGATGACGCCACACATTGCTCTATCCTCGCAGCACTTGAGTAGTCTCATTCTTGCATCACTTAACTTAAGTTTGCATTTTTGGCGACTTGCTTTTCTAGGTACACGCTGCTTTCCCACCTATAATCTTGCCTTTAGTTACTTGTAGGAATCGACCATTGTCTGATTCCTAGCGTAACGCTGTCTGTAGATACGAGAGTTTTCATACATGGTTGGAGTCTATTTTCAAATCAATGACTGGGTTTTGAGCGTTGATGAAAATAAGCTGTATCGACAAGATAGGGAAGTTACTGTTGAGCCACGCTTAATTAATCTTTTGCACTTCTTAGCGGAGCATGCGAATGAGGTGTTCAACCGCGAGGAATTGATTCAGTACGTTTGGGCTGGAGCGATTGTGACCGATCAAGTGGTGACTCAATCCATCTTTGAGTTGCGTAAGCTACTACGTGACGGTCGAGAGGAAAATACCAACTACGTTATCACGGTGCCCAAGCGTGGCTATAAGCTGGTAGCGAACGTGGTTACTATGACGCATGAAGAGTTTGTCACAAGTCGGCAAAATGAAGAGATCCCACCTTCTGTTGAAGAATCGGAAGAGGATTGTCTACCTATAGCACCAGCCGTTACCTTTCCTGCCGGTCCTCTAACTCGCGCAGTCTGCGAGATGTCAAAAGAGAAAAAAGCACCTCAGAGCAAAAACAAAATCAGCCCTTGGCGATTGGGAATTATGAACTTCATCTGGATCAGTATGTTGGTCGTAGTGATGGGCGTGTTTACCTACAAGCAGTCGGAAGTGCGTATTACCCAAGCCATCGATACCCATCTGATTGAGTTCAAGTTTCAAGATAATTTTACGAATGAAGGATTAAGCTACGATTTGGCAGACGGATTCGCCCAAAAGTTGATGTCCGACATTGCTCAAGTCAGTGATTACCGAGTCATGCTAAAGAAGGCGTCGTTTACTTCTGGCATTGTGCCTGGTAAATCGGTTGTGGTGAGAGTTCGTGAGAATGACGGTGGCAGCTTTTTAGAGGTGGAATATCGCAATAACTCATCTGAGAAAGTGTTGTTTAGTCGTCAATACGCGTTAACCAGTAGTCATTTAAAGACAGTGCTTCAACAAGCGTCGTTGGATTTGATGCAAGTGCTGAAAGTGTCGGATGCCAAATTGAAATCTACGATGCTGGTGGCGGGAATGCCAATGAATCCCGACGCGTTGGAGTTGTTTGTTCAGGCTAACCATTACCTTAATGTCTCTGATACTAAACAATTCCGCCAAGGTATCGACTTGATGGAAAACATTTTAGAAATCGAGCCGGATAATGCTTACGTTCAAGCTGAGTTGTTGATTGCTTACCATGTACAAAAGGCACTTGATTTCTCACAGGAGTTGAAGAAAGGGCGAATGCAGCAGCTCAGTGAAGCACTAGAGACTAATGTGAAAATGATGGTGGGGCCAATTCAACCGCGAATTTATGAAGCTTTAGCACTGCACGAAACCATCATTGGTGACATGGCGTTAGCCAAGCGGCATCTCGGACAGGCATTGAGGTTACGTGATTCAGTGCTTTCCTATGTGATTCGCGGTAAGCACGCCGAATTGGATGGTGATCTGGATTTAGCCAGTGAGTCTTACAGTGAAGCTTTCTATATTGATACGTCGGTTGAGACGTACCTGCTGTGCGAAAACTTGGTCTTCCCAAGTAACATGAAGGCGATTGATTACGCCATGTATCGCGCCGTTCACCCTTCTGTCGTTCGAATGCTTTAATTCTCTCGGACTCAACGTCAGTCTAATGCTAGCCCCTCATTTCGGTGAGGGGCTTTTTTGTCGCTGTCGAAAAGTGAAAAGGGTGAGGCGGTGGGGCAATGACTTACGAAGGAGCTAACAGCGCAAGCTTGCAACGGGAATACATACCCGCTTTGCTTCTCTATCTCTATCTCTATCTCTATCTCTATCTCTATCTCTATCTCTATCTCTATCTCTATCTCTATCTCTATCTCTATTGATTGTATGAAGTGTCTGGCTGAGTTATGTGGCGAGAATGATTTTGATGCTTTCTTGCAGGCGAGATGAATATTGATGTGGGTCAAAAAGCGCGATCAGGGAGAGATTTATGGAATTAACACTTCAGGGAATTAACCCTTCGGGATGGGGAAGTTGATAGAGGTTGATAACTTTTATCGCGATGACCAACGAGTTGATGAGAGTTTATCTATCGGTAGAAGGTTTGATGTTTTTCTTATAACCGTATAAATAATATGGTTTTATATTTTTGTGTTTATCATGTTTATCTCAACTTGATGTTGATGAACTAATCATTTTATTGATAACACCAAGTTTATTTTTTTCCCGATTTTTGGGCGTAGTCTTCACTTCGAAATTTAGCGAGGTCGAGAAGGTTCCTCCTCATAGCATCTCGCTAATAACCATTCAGTTTGAGTCATGTTGACTCGAGTAGAATAGATTTGGAGATGTTATGTCATCGAATGCGAAAAAAATCGGCCTTATTGCCTGTACGGGTGTCGTAGCCGGTAACATGATGGGTAGTGGTATTGCACTATTACCTTCTAGTCTTGCCTCTGTAGGCTCTGTTTCAATCTTCAGTTGGCTGATCTGTTTGGTCGGTGCACTGAGTCTGGCGTTCGTTTACGCTCGTCTGGCAACCAAAAACCCACAAGAAGGTGGTCCTATCGCTTATGCTGGCGAAGTGTCTCCGGTATTTGGTTTCCAAACGGGCGTTCTTTATTACCACGCGAACTGGATTGGTAACCTGGCTATTGCCATTACAGGTGTTTCTTACCTTTCAGTATTCTTCCCTGTGCTTAATAACCCAATTCCAGCAGGTATTGCGACGATTGCATCGGTATGGATCTTCACTTTCGTCAACCTACTTGGTGGTAGCTGGGTAAGCCGTCTATGTACGCTTGGTTTAGTTCTTATCCTTATCCCAGTTGTTGGTACAGCTGCATTTGGTTGGACGCACTTCGATACTGCGCTTTACAGCCAAAACTGGAACGTATCAGCAGGCACTGACAGCCACGCGGTAGTAACAGCGGTTCTTATCTGTCTATGGTCATTCGTAGGTGTGGAATCAGCAGCGGTATCGACGGGTATGGTAGAAAACCCTAAACGTACTGTACCACTAGCAACTATGTTAGGTACTGGTATCGCAGGTGTGATTTACATCCTATCAACTCAGATGATCAGCGGCATGTTCCCAGCGTCAGAAGTTGCGGCATCAGGTGCGCCATTTGCATTGGCAACCACTGAGCTATTCGGTAGCTGGACTGCACCATTCGTATCAGCATTCACAGCACTAGCATGTTTCACTTCGCTAGGTTCTTGGATGATGCTGGTGGGCGAGGCTGGTAAACGTGCAGCAAGCGATGGCAACTTCCCTAAAATCTACGGCGAAACTGACAAAAACGGTGTGCCTAAGAAAGGTCTAATCCTTGCGTCAATCAAGATGACTGCACTGATGGTTGTACTGATGTTCTTCAGCTCTAAAACAGCACACGCATCAGACCTGTTCAACCAGCTAACGACTGACGCAGTTCTACTAACAATGCTGCCTTACTTCTACTCAAGCATTAACTTGATTCGCTTCGAAGGTATGACAACACGCAACGGCTTCGTAATGCTGTTCTCTGGTGTGGCTTGTCTGTTCTGCTTCATCGCACTAGCAGGTGCAGAGGGCGGTACGCTAACAGCAACCTTCATCGTGTCTCTAGTTATCTTGATGTTCTACAGCAAAAAAGTAGGTCTTGCTCAGTACGTGAAAATGCACGCTGACGACATGCCTGCCCAAGCAAGCAACTAATCCCCAAAACGCTGGCACTAAGGTGCCAGCCCATAAAACCCAAATTCACGCGGCGCTCACTTTACTCATTGCCTGTAAATGGCAAAGAGCGCCCTCATTTGCCTTGGAGATGTCCAAATGAATATATTCGCTATCTTGAACCACATGGGTGTGTTCTTTAAAGAAGAGCCAGTTCGTCAACTTCACGCTGCTCTTGAGAAAGCGGGCTACGAAGTGGTTTACCCAGTAGATGATAAAGACTTGATCAAAATGATTGAGATGAACCCTCGCATTTGCGGTGTGCTGTTCGACTGGGATAAATACTCACTAGAGCTATGTGAACGTATCAGCCAAATCAACGAAAAACTGCCTGTTCACGCATTTGCTAACGAACAGTCTACTCTAGACATTTCACTAACAGACCTACGTCTAAACGTGAGCTTCTTCGAGTACGCTTTAGGTATGGCTGACGACATCGCTATCAAAATCAACCAAGCGACTGAGGCATACAAAGATGCCATCATGCCTCCATTCACTAAAGCGCTATTCAAATACGTAGAAGAAGGTAAATACACCTTCTGTACTCCAGGTCACATGGGCGGTACTGCATTCCAGAAAAGCCCTGCTGGTAGCATCTTCTACGATTTTTACGGTCCAAACACATTCAAAGCGGACGTATCAATCTCAATGCCTGAGCTAGGTTCTCTGCTCGACCACTCAGGTCCACATAAAGATGCAGAAGAATACATCGCACGCACATTCAATGCAGACAGCTCGTACATCGTAACTAACGGTACGTCTACATCGAACAAAATCGTTGGTATGTACTCAGCACCTGCTGGCAGCACAGTACTGATTGACCGTAACTGTCACAAATCTCTGACTCACCTAATGATGATGAGCGACGTGACACCAATCTACTTCCGCCCAACTCGTAACGCATACGGCATCCTTGGTGGTATTCCACAAAGCGAATTCAGCCGCGATGTCATTGCAGAGAAAGTGGCGAAGACACCAGGTGCAACAGCACCAACTTACGCAGTAGTGACTAACTCAACTTACGATGGCCTGTTGTACAACACACAATTCATCAAAGAGTCGCTAGATTGTAAACACATCCACTTCGACAGTGCTTGGGTGCCTTACACTAACTTCAACCCAATTTACGAAGGTAAATGTGGTATGAGTGGTGAAGCTATGCCAGGCAAAGTGTTCTACGAAACACAATCAACACATAAACTGTTGGCAGCGTTCTCACAAGCTTCAATGATTCACGTGAAAGGCGACTTTGATAAAGAATCTTTCAACGAAGCATTCATGATGCACACTTCAACTTCACCTCAGTACGGCATTGTTGCTTCTACTGAAACTGCAGCGGCAATGATGCGCGGCAACACTGGTAAGAAGTTGATGCAAGACTCTATCGATCGCGCAATCCGCTTCCGTAAAGAGATCAAACGTCTAGAAGCAGAAAGCGACAGCTGGTTCTTCGATGTATGGCAACCAGAAAACATCGATACCACGGAATGTTGGAAACTAGACCCTAGCGACACATGGCACGGCTTCAAGAACATGGATGACAACCACATGTATCTTGACCCAATCAAAGTAACGCTACTGACTCCGGGGATGAATAAAGAAGGCGAACTAGAAGAATCAGGTATTCCTGCTTCGCTGGTGGCTAAATTCCTAGACGAGCGCGGCATCGTGGTAGAGAAAACAGGTCCATACAACTTGTTGTTCCTATTCTCAATCGGTATCGACAAATCAAAAGCAATGCAATTGCTACGCGGCCTAACTGAATTTAAACGTGGCTACGACTTGAACCTAACCATCAAGAGCTTCCTACCTTCGCTATACAACGAAGACCCAAGCTTCTATGAAGGCATGCGCGTTCAAGAACTAGCACAAGCAATTCATGACCTAACTAAGAAATACAACCTACCAGAGCTAATGTACAAAGCGTTCGATGTACTTCCAGAAATGAAAGTAACACCACACGCAGCATGGCAAGAAGAGCTTCGCGGTAACGTAGAAGAAATCAAACTGGAAGAAATGGTTGGCCGCGTAAGTGCGAACATGATCCTTCCTTACCCTCCAGGTGTGCCACTAGTACTTCCTGGTGAAATGGTGACTCAAGAGTCTCGCCCTGTGCTGGACTTCCTAGAGATGCTTTGTGAGATCGGTGCGCATTACCCAGGTTTCGAAACCGACATCCACGGTTTATACCAACAAAAAGATGGTAGCTACACCGTAAAAGTATTGAAGAACTAAGTTCCTCTCGAAGATGACGTCATTGGGAATGCAAGCATGCTCCACTCTTACGAGCTCAATGCGTCATCGAACAATAACGACATTTAGATATACCCCTAACTAATCTGTCGTAAAGAGAAGGGCAAGGATGCTCTGATCTTTTCTTCTATATATAGAAGAAACACTTTTCCAAGACTTCACCTGAAGTACCCCAAATAAAAAGCAAAGACCAAAAGAGCAGTTCGTCATCGTTCTGCTCTTTTTTCGTCTTTATATAGATAGAAAGAGAAAAAAGAACCAAGAGAGATAAGATCAGCAATCAAAATCACAAAGAAATCGGCGATCTTTTAATGCAGAAGTCAGGTGTTTCATCATGAAAAGATCCTCTGCAACCCGAAATATTAGACAAGATCGTTGAGCATCTATGCAGAATGCTCGTTATTTGTTCGGTTGAGAGTTTTTTTGCAAAAAACGCTTGTACTAATTTCTCAACTCCCTATACTGCGCATCCACCGACACGGAGTGAGACGAAAGTCACACAGCGAGTCGGAATTGAGAGAAAAGAAATTTGAAAAAATGCTTGACTCTCTCACGGTGTGAAGTAAGATACGCACCCCTAACGACGAGCAACTAAGTTGCTGAAAATGTTAGAAAAGCTCTTTAAAAATAAGAACCTATCAATCTGTGTGGGCACTCGTTGATGATAATCCAATTAGATACCTCGGTATCAAATTAGGTTTCAATGAAACGAAGTGACCATTGAATCGAAAGATTCAGCACAGTCAATTCAAACATTACTTATGTAATGTTCAGTATTCATTGAGCCGAACAAAACCTTAAATTGAAGAGTTTGATCATGGCTCAGATTGAACGCTGGCGGCAGGCCTAACACATGCAAGTCGAGCGGAAACGAGTTATCTGAACCTTCGGGGACGATAACGGCGTCGAGCGGCGGACGGGTGAGTAATGCCTAGGAAATTGCCCTGATGTGGGGGATAACCATTGGAAACGATGGCTAATACCGCATGATGCCTACGGGCCAAAGAGGGGGACCTTCGGGCCTCTCGCGTCAGGATATGCCTAGGTGGGATTAGCTAGTTGGTGAGGTAAGGGCTCACCAAGGCGACGATCCCTAGCTGGTCTGAGAGGATGATCAGCCACACTGGAACTGAGACACGGTCCAGACTCCTACGGGAGGCAGCAGTGGGGAATATTGCACAATGGGCGCAAGCCTGATGCAGCCATGCCGCGTGTGTGAAGAAGGCCTTCGGGTTGTAAAGCACTTTCAGTCGTGAGGAAGGTAGTGTAGTTAATAGCTGCATTATTTGACGTTAGCGACAGAAGAAGCACCGGCTAACTCCGTGCCAGCAGCCGCGGTAATACGGAGGGTGCGAGCGTTAATCGGAATTACTGGGCGTAAAGCGCATGCAGGTGGTTTGTTAAGTCAGATGTGAAAGCCCGGGGCTCAACCTCGGAATAGCATTTGAAACTGGCAGACTAGAGTACTGTAGAGGGGGGTAGAATTTCAGGTGTAGCGGTGAAATGCGTAGAGATCTGAAGGAATACCGGTGGCGAAGGCGGCCCCCTGGACAGATACTGACACTCAGATGCGAAAGCGTGGGGAGCAAACAGGATTAGATACCCTGGTAGTCCACGCCGTAAACGATGTCTACTTGGAGGTTGTGGCCTTGAGCCGTGGCTTTCGGAGCTAACGCGTTAAGTAGACCGCCTGGGGAGTACGGTCGCAAGATTAAAACTCAAATGAATTGACGGGGGCCCGCACAAGCGGTGGAGCATGTGGTTTAATTCGATGCAACGCGAAGAACCTTACCTACTCTTGACATCCAGAGAACTTTCCAGAGATGGATTGGTGCCTTCGGGAACTCTGAGACAGGTGCTGCATGGCTGTCGTCAGCTCGTGTTGTGAAATGTTGGGTTAAGTCCCGCAACGAGCGCAACCCTTATCCTTGTTTGCCAGCACTTCGGGTGGGAACTCCAGGGAGACTGCCGGTGATAAACCGGAGGAAGGTGGGGACGACGTCAAGTCATCATGGCCCTTACGAGTAGGGCTACACACGTGCTACAATGGCGCATACAGAGGGCGGCCAACTTGCGAAAGTGAGCGAATCCCAAAAAGTGCGTCGTAGTCCGGATTGGAGTCTGCAACTCGACTCCATGAAGTCGGAATCGCTAGTAATCGTGGATCAGAATGCCACGGTGAATACGTTCCCGGGCCTTGTACACACCGCCCGTCACACCATGGGAGTGGGCTGCAAAAGAAGTAGGTAGTTTAACCTTCGGGGGACGCTTACCACTTTGTGGTTCATGACTGGGGTGAAGTCGTAACAAGGTAGCGCTAGGGGAACCTGGCGCTGGATCACCTCCTTAAACGATGATTACTCACGATGAGTGTCCACACAGATTGATAGTTCACAAGCGTAAGCTTGTAGTTAACATAGCTCTTTAACAATTTGGAAAGCTGACAAATCAACAATTTATTGTTGATTGTAAAGTTCTCAATGTTTGTCTTTAAGACAAACACCAAAAAACACATTCAAGTGTTCTTGGGAATATCACTTTACAGTGATTATTCGAAATTGAGTCCGGCAAAATCGAAATGTCTCTCGCTCATTCAAATAATGAGAGACAACTTTGGTGATTTGAACATCAACTCGAAACTCCTTCGGGTTGTATGGTTAAGTGACTAAGCGTACACGGTGGATGCCTTGGCAGTCAGAGGCGATGAAGGACGTATTAACTTGCGATAAGCCCAGATTAGGTAGTAAAAACCATTTGAGTCTGGGATTTCCGAATGGGGAAACCCAATACCATAAGGTATTACTGTTGAGTGAATACATAGCTCAACAGAGCGAACCGGGGGAACTGAAACATCTAAGTACCCCGAGGAAAAGAAATCAACCGAGATTCCGAAAGTAGCGGCGAGCGAAATTGGACTAGCCCTTAAGCTTTACACGCGTTAGACGAACAGCCTGGAAAGGCCGACGATACAGGGTGATAGTCCCGTAGTTGACGACGTGTGTTCAGTGAAATCGAGTAGGGCGGGACACGTGATATCCTGTCTGAATATGGGGGGACCATCCTCCAAGGCTAAATACTACTGACTGACCGATAGTGAACCAGTACCGTGAGGGAAAGGCGAAAAGAACCCCTGTGAGGGGAGTGAAATAGAACCTGAAACCGTGTACGTACAAGCAGTAGGAGCAGGCTTTGTCCTGTGACTGCGTACCTTTTGTATAATGGGTCAGCGACTTATATTCAGTGGCAAGGTTAACCATCTAGGGGAGCCGTAGGGAAACCGAGTCTTAACTGGGCGTTCAGTCTCTGGATATAGACCCGAAACCAGGTGATCTAGCCATGGGCAGGTTGAAGGTTGAGTAACATCAACTGGAGGACCGAACCGACTAATGTTGAAAAATTAGCGGATGACTTGTGGCTAGGGGTGAAAGGCCAATCAAACCTGGAGATAGCTGGTTCTCCCCGAAAGCTATTTAGGTAGCGCCTCGGACGAATACTACTGGGGGTAGAGCACTGTTAAGGCTAGGGGGTCATCCCGACTTACCAACCCTTTGCAAACTCCGAATACCAGTAAGTACTATCCGGGAGACACACGGCGGGTGCTAACGTCCGTCGTGGAGAGGGAAACAACCCAGACCGCCAGCTAAGGTCCCAAATTACTACTAAGTGGGAAACGATGTGGGAAGGCTCAGACAGCCAGGATGTTGGCTTAGAAGCAGCCATCATTTAAAGAAAGCGTAATAGCTCACTGGTCGAGTCGGCCTGCGCGGAAGATGTAACGGGGCTAAGTAGTAAACCGAAGCTGCGGCAATATACTTTTGTATATTGGGTAGGGGAGCGTTCTGTAAGCGGTTGAAGGTGTGTGGTAACGCATGCTGGACGTATCAGAAGTGCGAATGCTGACATGAGTAACGATAAAGGGGGTGAAAAACCTCCTCGCCGGAAGACCAAGGGTTCCTGTCCAACGTTAATCGGGGCAGGGTAAGTCGACCCCTAAGGCGAGGCCGAAAGGCGTAGTCGATGGGAAACGGGTTAATATTCCCGTACTTCTTACAATTGCGATGGGGGACGGAGAAGGCTAGGTGGACCTGGCGACGGTTGTCCAGGTTCAAGTGCGTAGGCTGAAGAGTTAGGTAAATCCGGCTCTTTCTAAGGCTGAGACACGACGTCGAGCTACTACGGTAGTGAAGTCATTGATGCCATGCTTCCAGGAAAAGCCTCTAAGCTTCAGATTGTAAGGAATCGTACCCCAAACCGACACAGGTGGTCGGGTAGAGAATACCAAGGCGCTTGAGAGAACTCGGGTGAAGGAACTAGGCAAAATGGTACCGTAACTTCGGGAGAAGGTACGCTCTCGACGGTGAAGTCCCTCGCGGATGGAGCTATTGAGAGTCGCAGATACCAGGTGGCTGCAACTGTTTATTAAAAACACAGCACTGTGCAAAATCGCAAGATGACGTATACGGTGTGACGCCTGCCCGGTGCCGGAAGGTTAATTGATGGGGTTAGACTTCGGTCGAAGCTCTTGATCGAAGCCCCGGTAAACGGCGGCCGTAACTATAACGGTCCTAAGGTAGCGAAATTCCTTGTCGGGTAAGTTCCGACCTGCACGAATGGCGTAATGATGGCCACGCTGTCTCCACCCGAGACTCAGTGAAATTGAAATCGCTGTGAAGATGCAGTGTACCCGCGGCTAGACGGAAAGACCCCGTGAACCTTTACTACAGCTTGGCACTGAACATTGACCCTACATGTGTAGGATAGGTGGGAGGCTTTGAAACGCAGTCGCTAGATTGCGTGGAGCCGTCCTTGAAATACCACCCTTGTAGTGTTGATGTTCTAACGTTGACCCCTTATCGGGGTTGCGGACAGTGCCTGGTGGGTAGTTTGACTGGGGCGGTCTCCTCCCAAAGCGTAACGGAGGAGCACGAAGGTGGGCTAATCACGGTTGGACATCGTGAGGTTAGTGCAATGGCATAAGCCCGCTTGACTGCGAGAATGACAATTCGAGCAGGTGCGAAAGCAGGTCATAGTGATCCGGTGGTTCTGAATGGAAGGGCCATCGCTCAACGGATAAAAGGTACTCCGGGGATAACAGGCTGATACCGCCCAAGAGTTCATATCGACGGCGGTGTTTGGCACCTCGATGTCGGCTCATCACATCCTGGGGCTGAAGTCGGTCCCAAGGGTATGGCTGTTCGCCATTTAAAGTGGTACGCGAGCTGGGTTTAGAACGTCGTGAGACAGTTCGGTCCCTATCTGCCGTGGGCGTTGGAGAATTGAAAGGGGCTGCTCCTAGTACGAGAGGACCGGAGTGGACGAACCTCTGGTGTTCGGGTTGTGTCGCCAGACGCATTGCCCGGTAGCTAAGTTCGGGATCGATAACCGCTGAAAGCATCTAAGCGGGAAGCGAGCCTTGAGATGAGTTCTCCCTGATACTTTAAGTATCCTAAAGGGTTGTCGTAGACTACGACGTCGATAGGCAGGGTGTGTAAGCGTTGTGAGGCGTTGAGCTAACCTGTACTAATTGCCCGTGAGGCTTAACTATACAACACCCAAGGGGTTTTGATGGACTCAATGAAAGAACATTGAATGTGTAAGAACGAGAATTAAAAAAACAGCTTTCCGAATTAAAGAATTTGCTTGGCGACCATAGCGTTTTGGACCCACCTGATTTCCATGCCGAACTCAGAAGTGAAACGAAATAGCGCCGATGGTAGTGTGGGGTTTCCCCATGTGAGAGTAGGACATCGCCAGGCTTTATTTCCGACTTGTCTGAATATAGACGAGTCAACATAAGGTTTTAAACAAAAGTTTAGAATTTTATGTTGACTTTCAAAGTGGAAAGCGTATTATACGCACCTCGCTTAAGTGCTAAGGCACTGAAAGCCAAGCTCTTTAACAATATAGACCTATCAATCTGTGTGGGCACTCGTTGATGATAATCCAATTCGATACCTCGGTATCAAATTAGGTTTCAATGAAACGAAGTGACCATTGAATCTTCGGATTCAGCACAGTCAATTCAAACATTACTTTATGTAATGTTCAGTATTCATTGAGCCGAACAAAATCTTAAATTGAAGAGTTTGATCATGGCTCAGATTGAACGCTGGCGGCAGGCCTAACACATGCAAGTCGAGCGGAAACGAGTTATCTGAACCTTCGGGGAACGATAACGGCGTCGAGCGGCGGACGGGTGAGTAATGCCTAGGAAATTGCCCTGATGTGGGGGATAACCATTGGAAACGATGGCTAATACCGCATGATGCCTACGGGCCAAAGAGGGGGACCTTCGGGCCTCTCGCGTCAGGATATGCCTAGGTGGGATTAGCTAGTTGGTGAGGTAAGGGCTCACCAAGGCAACGATCCCTAGCTGGTCTGAGAGGATGATCAGCCACACTGGAACTGAGACACGGTCCAGACTCCTACGGGAGGCAGCAGTGGGGAATATTGCACAATGGGCGCAAGCCTGATGCAGCCATGCCGCGTGTGTGAAGAAGGCCTTCGGGTTGTAAAGCACTTTCAGTCGTGAGGAAGGTAGTGTAGTTAATAGCTGCATTATTTGACGTTAGCGACAGAAGAAGCACCGGCTAACTCCGTGCCAGCAGCCGCGGTAATACGGAGGGTGCGAGCGTTAATCGGAATTACTGGGCGTAAAGCGCATGCAGGTGGTTTGTTAAGTCAGATGTGAAAGCCCGGGGCTCAACCTCGGAATAGCATTTGAAACTGGCAGACTAGAGTACTGTAGAGGGGGGTAGAATTTCAGGTGTAGCGGTGAAATGCGTAGAGATCTGAAGGAATACCGGTGGCGAAGGCGGCCCCCTGGACAGATACTGACACTCAGATGCGAAAGCGTGGGGAGCAAACAGGATTAGATACCCTGGTAGTCCACGCCGTAAACGATGTCTACTTGGAGGTTGTGGCCTTGAGCCGTGGCTTTCGGAGCTAACGCGTTAAGTAGACCGCCTGGGGAGTACGGTCGCAAGATTAAAACTCAAATGAATTGACGGGGGCCCGCACAAGCGGTGGAGCATGTGGTTTAATTCGATGCAACGCGAAGAACCTTACCTACTCTTGACATCCAGAGAACTTTCCAGAGATGGATTGGTGCCTTCGGGAACTCTGAGACAGGTGCTGCATGGCTGTCGTCAGCTCGTGTTGTGAAATGTTGGGTTAAGTCCCGCAACGAGCGCAACCCTTATCCTTGTTTGCCAGCGAGTAATGTCGGGAACTCCAGGGAGACTGCCGGTGATAAACCGGAGGAAGGTGGGGACGACGTCAAGTCATCATGGCCCTTACGAGTAGGGCTACACACGTGCTACAATGGCGCATACAGAGGGCGGCCAACTTGCGAAAGTGAGCGAATCCCAAAAAGTGCGTCGTAGTCCGGATTGGAGTCTGCAACTCGACTCCATGAAGTCGGAATCGCTAGTAATCGTGGATCAGAATGCCACGGTGAATACGTTCCCGGGCCTTGTACACACCGCCCGTCACACCATGGGAGTGGGCTGCAAAAGAAGTAGGTAGTTTAACCTTCGGGGGGACGCTTACCACTTTGTGGTTCATGACTGGGGTGAAGTCGTAACAAGGTAGCGCTAGGGGAACCTGGCGCTGGATCACCTCCTTATACGATGATTATTGCGATGAGTGTTCACACAGATTGATACGGTTTATAAAGTAAAGAGACGATACTGGGTCTGTAGCTCAGGTGGTTAGAGCGTTCGCCTGATAAGCGAGAGGTCGGTGGTTCGAGTCCACTCAGACCCACCAATTTCTTTCCCAAGGAATTGGCGACAGTATCGACACCTTGATGGGGCTATAGCTCAGCTGGGAGAGCGCCTGCCTTGCACGCAGGAGGTCTGCGGTTCGATCCCGCATAGCTCCACCATCTTTAAGTGTTCTTAAAAAAGAATATTTAAAAATGGTTTTCATCAGAAAATCTAGCTCTTTAACAATTTGGAAAGCTGACAAAACAACAATTTATTGTTGTTTGTAAAGTTCTCAATGTTTGTCTTTAAGACAAACACCAAAAAACACATTCAAGTGTTCTTGGCTTTTTGTTTTCATTTTTTCTAAAAATGAAGGTAAAGAGATGAGTCCGGCAAAATCGATATGTCTCTCGCTCATTCAAATAATGAGAGACAACTTTGGTGATTTGATTATCAACTCGAAACTCCTTCGGGTTGTATGGTTAAGTGACTAAGCGTACACGGTGGATGCCTTGGCAGTCAGAGGCGATGAAGGACGTATTAACTTGCGATAAGCCCAGATTAGGTAGTAAAAACCATTTGAGTCTGGGATTTCCGAATGGGGAAACCCAATACCATAAGGTATTACTGTTGAGTGAATACATAGCTCAACAGGGCGAACCGGGGGAACTGAAACATCTAAGTACCCCGAGGAAAAGAAATCAACCGAGATTCCGAAAGTAGCGGCGAGCGAAATTGGACTAGCCCTTAAGCTTTACACGCGTTAGACGAACAGCCTGGAAAGGCCGACGATACAGGGTGATAGTCCCGTAGTTGACGACGTGTGTTCAGTGAAATCGAGTAGGGCGGGACACGTGATATCCTGTCTGAATATGGGGGACCATCCTCCAAGGCTAAATACTACTGACTGACCGATAGTGAACCAGTACCGTGAGGGAAAGGCGAAAAGAACCCCTGTGAGGGGAGTGAAATAGAACCTGAAACCGTGTACGTACAAGCAGTAGGAGCAGGCTTTGTCCTGTGACTGCGTACCTTTTGTATAATGGGTCAGCGACTTATATTCAGTGGCAAGGTTAACCATCTAGGGGAGCCGTAGGGAAACCGAGTCTTAACTGGGCGTTCAGTCTCTGGATATAGACCCGAAACCAGGTGATCTAGCCATGGGCAGGTTGAAGGTTGAGTAACATCAACTGGAGGACCGAACCGACTAATGTTGAAAAATTAGCGGATGACTTGTGGCTAGGGGTGAAAGGCCAATCAAACCTGGAGATAGCTGGTTCTCCCCGAAAGCTATTTAGGTAGCGCCTCGGACGAATACTACTGGGGGTAGAGCACTGTTAAGGCTAGGGGGTCATCCCGACTTACCAACCCTTTGCAAACTCCGAATACCAGTAAGTACTATCCGGGAGACACACGGCGGGTGCTAACGTCCGTCGTGGAGAGGGAAACAACCCAGACCGCCAGCTAAGGTCCCAAATTACTACTAAGTGGGAAACGATGTGGGAAGGCTCAGACAGCCAGGATGTTGGCTTAGAAGCAGCCATCATTTAAAGAAAGCGTAATAGCTCACTGGTCGAGTCGGCCTGCGCGGAAGATGTAACGGGGCTAAGTAGTAAACCGAAGCTGCGGCAATATACTTTTGTATATTGGGTAGGGGAGCGTTCTGTAAGCGGTTGAAGGTGTGTGGTAACGCATGCTGGACGTATCAGAAGTGCGAATGCTGACATGAGTAACGATAAAGGGGGTGAAAAACCTCCTCGCCGGAAGACCAAGGGTTCCTGTCCAACGTTAATCGGGGCAGGGTAAGTCGACCCCTAAGGCGAGGCCGAAAGGCGTAGTCGATGGGAAACGGGTTAATATTCCCGTACTTCTTACAATTGCGATGGGGGACGGAGAAGGCTAGGTGGGCCTGGCGACGGTTGTCCAGGTTCAAGTGCGTAGGCTGAAGAGTTAGGTAAATCCGGCTCTTTCTAAGGCTGAGACACGACGTCGAGCTACTACGGTAGTGAAGTCATTGATGCCATGCTTCCAGGAAAAGCCTCTAAGCTTCAGATTGTAAGGAATCGTACCCCAAACCGACACAGGTGGTCGGGTAGAGAATACCAAGGCGCTTGAGAGAACTCGGGTGAAGGAACTAGGCAAAATGGTACCGTAACTTCGGGAGAAGGTACGCTCTCGACGGTGAAGTCCCTCGCGGATGGAGCTATTGAGAGTCGCAGATACCAGGTGGCTGCAACTGTTTATTAAAAACACAGCACTGTGCAAAATCGCAAGATGACGTATACGGTGTGACGCCTGCCCGGTGCCGGAAGGTTAATTGATGGGGTTAGACTTCGGTCGAAGCTCTTGATCGAAGCCCCGGTAAACGGCGGCCGTAACTATAACGGTCCTAAGGTAGCGAAATTCCTTGTCGGGTAAGTTCCGACCTGCACGAATGGCGTAATGATGGCCACGCTGTCTCCACCCGAGACTCAGTGAAATTGAAATCGCTGTGAAGATGCAGTGTACCCGCGGCTAGACGGAAAGACCCCGTGAACCTTTACTACAGCTTGGCACTGAACATTGACCCTACATGTGTAGGATAGGTGGGAGGCTTTGAAGCGCAGTCGCTAGATTGCGTGGAGCCGTCCTTGAAATACCACCCTTGTAGTGTTGATGTTCTAACGTCGACCCCTTATCGGGGTTGCGGACAGTGCCTGGTGGGTAGTTTGACTGGGGCGGTCTCCTCCCAAAGCGTAACGGAGGAGCACGAAGGTGGGCTAATCACGGTTGGACATCGTGAGGTTAGTGCAATGGCATAAGCCCGCTTGACTGCGAGAATGACAATTCGAGCAGGTGCGAAAGCAGGTCATAGTGATCCGGTGGTTCTGAATGGAAGGGCCATCGCTCAACGGATAAAAGGTACTCCGGGGATAACAGGCTGATACCGCCCAAGAGTTCATATCGACGGCGGTGTTTGGCACCTCGATGTCGGCTCATCACATCCTGGGGCTGAAGTCGGTCCCAAGGGTATGGCTGTTCGCCATTTAAAGTGGTACGCGAGCTGGGTTTAGAACGTCGTGAGACAGTTCGGTCCCTATCTGCCGTGGGCGTTGGAGAATTGAAAGGGGCTGCTCCTAGTACGAGAGGACCGGAGTGGACGAACCTCTGGTGTTCGGGTTGTGTCGCCAGACGCATTGCCCGGTAGCTAAGTTCGGGATCGATAACCGCTGAAAGCATCTAAGCGGGAAGCGAGCCTTGAGATGAGTTCTCCCTGATACTTTAAGTATCCTAAAGGGTTGTCGTAGACTACGACGTTGATAGGCAGGGTGTGTAAGCGTTGTGAGGCGTTGAGCTAACCTGTACTAATTGCCCGTGAGGCTTAACCATACAACACCCAAGGGGTTTTGATGGACTCAATGAAAGAACATTGAATGTGTAAGAACGAGAATTAAAAAAACAGCTTTCCGAATTAAAGAATTTGCTTGGCGACCATAGCGTTTTGGACCCACCTGATTTCCATGCCGAACTCAGAAGTGAAACGAAATAGCGCCGATGGTAGTGTGGGGTTTCCCTATGTGAGAGTAGGACATCGCCAGGCTTTAGTTTTATTTTCACTTTTTCGAAAAGTGAAGACAAAAGCGGACACTTGCTTATTAAAGCGAGTGATACCACTGCGGAGTGGTAGTTCAGTTGGTTAGAATACCGGCCTGTCACGCCGGGGTCGCGGGTTCGAGTCCCGTCTACTCCGCCACTTATATTAAGCCTCAGTCGAAAGACTGAGGCTTTTTTCGTTTTGGTTACCCGACTTACCTTAAACCCACTTTCATATTGAAACCTTGCATCGAGAGGCCGGCTTCCCTCTGGCGATGCTTTCTAAGCCCTGTTATGAGTGAAGTGGAACTCAGTTTTGTGTGGTTTCTGCAGTCTCGAGCGCTAGTTTTGAGCCCCTGTGCTTAACTTACCAAAGCTTCCTTTATTATTACCTGGAGAATTTATTCACTAGGTTATGTTATTTTCGGGGGAGATTTCTCTGCTTTAGATGTTTTGATTTAGCCATAGGCGCTTATTAATATAAACTCAGCGCATTTAAAACTTTCCAAACATGGATTTTGTTTTGTCGATCTATTTAAGCCAGTGTCTTAAAGTGTATTCGCTACTTCTTCCCTCTAACCCTCTCCAACCTACAAAGCCACCACTACATTCGTATAACGTGAGCGGTATAGGTGCTCTCATAGCTGTGTTTGCTGAGTAAGTCGTTCACCTAGCACATTGACTGAGGAAAAGTCTTCTTTCAGTGGACCTTCGTGTAAGTCACGATAGTTTTAATAATTATCTGGTACTTTTTATTCTAAAGGTGTACGCTTCACATCGAATATTTTTTCGACAGTAAATCATGTTATATCTCTTGTTTAAAAGCTTTGTAAGAAGGCTGAACTCCATGCAAAAAATGCGATGAAGTGTTGCTCGGAGTCTTAAATTAATCTTCATCAGGTGTTTTATGTGTGGGTAGCTTCGCTGAAGTTATACGCAGGAGCTTGTACACCTGATAAAAGAGAAGAGATGGCCGGTGATATTTCATCATCGGCCTTTTTGTATCTGTTAAGCAGCTACAAAGCATTACCCAGTATTGAAATAAGGGCCGGTATTGATCACCGGCCCTTTTTTATTTGGTTGAAAACATGAGTATTTTACAAGTTAAAAATTTGTCTTATCAGATAGCTGATAAGACGTTATACAACAACGTGACCTTTCGTATTAACGTGGGAGAGAAAATAGGTATCACCGGAGCGAATGGTGTTGGAAAAAGCACCTTATTGAAACTGCTTTTCGGTGAATTATCTGCAGATAAGGGCTGCATTGAATGGTTACCAAACCTTGAGGTGGGGTATTTAGAACAACATTTTAAGATCGATAATGTGCTGACAGTTCATGAGTGTTTAAAGGGCTCTTTTGAGAGTTTATACGCTGCAGAGCAAAAGCTTTGGACTTTGTATCATGCGATGACCGAGTCTCACTCTACATCTCTTTTAAGCCAAGTCGCTCGGCTACAGGCATATTTAGAAGATGAAGACTTCTATGCAATTAATACCAAAATTGAACGAGTTGCTGTAGGTCTTGGTATTTATCAATTTGGCTTAGATACACCGCTTATCTCGCTAAGTGGCGGTCAAAGGCACAAAGTCCTTTTAGGCAGGTTGTTACTTCGCAACCCCGATGTGTTAATTCTTGATGAGCCGACAAACTATCTTGATGCTCCGCACATTGAATGGCTAGTCACGTTTCTCAATGATTACATTGGCACAGTTTTACTGGTTTCTCATGATGTTGATTTCCTTAATCAAGTAGCGACCAGTATTTGTGATATTGATTATCAAACGGTTCGAAAATACAGCGGCACTTATGTCAAAGCAATGCAGCAAAAGCATCACGATGGTGCTTTGATAGAAAAGCAATATAAGGCTCAGCAAAATGAAATTCGAAAGTTAGAGCAATTTATTGCCAAAAATGGCGCTGGAGTTAACGCGAGTCTTGCTAAAGGGCGTAAGAAAAAACTGGATAAAATCGAACGTATTCAACTGAATAATGTAGAGAAAGTATCGATGTTTGACTTTGCTTACCAGCCCATTGGGCAACCGAATGTGATTGACGCAAAAGCGTTGATGATCGGTTATCAGCAGCCTCTGCTTCCAGTATTTGATATCACGTTAGCGCGCGGGGAAAAGTTGGTTGTTGCTGGCTTTAACGGCGTGGGTAAGTCGACCTTACTTAAAACCCTGATGGGGAAGATCGAGCCACTCTCTGGTGAGGTGGTATTGGCAAAAGGTGCAATGATTGGTTATTTTTCTCAAGATTTGTCTTGGCGCCATCCTCAGAACACGCCTGAACAGGAGCTGTGCTCTTGTGCGCCAACAATCTCAAGCAAAGAGTCACGCAAGCTATTAGCTCGCTTTGGGATCACGGGGGATAAGACGCAGCGCCACTTAGATACATTGAGCGGTGGTGAGCAAACTCGGGTGAAACTGTGTTGTTTATCGGTTCAGAAATGCAATGTTTTGCTGTTGGACGAACCAACAACACATTTGGATAGCAGCAGTAAAAATGCGCTTAAAGAGGCTCTCCAGCGCTTTTCCGGTAGCGTGATTGTAGTATCTCATGAGAAGGCATTTTTGCAATCTTGGCCTGATAGAGTTTTAGATATTTCGTTGCTCACTTGTGCTGAATCGGAAACAGAACAGGAGGTGGAGCTATGATGCAGTCCATGATCCTATTTCTCGTTGCTTTTCTTGTTGGTGCTGATGAGTTGATGCTTGGATCTATTCTTGAACCTATCGGAAATGATTTAAGTGTTCAACCGAGTCAGGTGACCTTATTTATTACAGCATATAGTTTAGCCATAGCAATTTGCGCTCCTTACTTGGGCCGTTTATCAGACCGAGTTGGGCGTATTCGTATCATGGTGCCTGCTTGCTTTGTATTTGGGGTTGCGTCTATTACGACGGGCATAGTTCATGATTTTGAACTTGCTATTGCAACTCGAGTGATCACTGGTATTGCAAGTGCAGGCATGTTACCAATTGCATTCGCGTTAGCGGGAGACGCGAAGGGTAATAGAGCGATGCGTCAAATTGTGATGGTTCAGGCGGGATTAACGCTAGGTATGATAACTAGCCCGGCGATCGGAGCATTGTTGACCCAGCTTTTATCATGGCGTGCCGCTTTTATTATTTTGGGCGTTGCGGCTCTTTTTGTCGGTGCCATGAGCGTAGTGTCCATGAACAACAAGCATAATGAGTCCAAGAAGTCAGATACTCTGCCACCTATCACAGACGTCATTCATCTTCCAGGCGCGTTGAGGGCGATTCTAGCGATGTGTTTAGGCCTAGGGGGAGGTATTGGTGTATTTAACCTGATAGGCCTTCATATTCGAGATACCAGTGATTTGGCGCTCGGTTGGGTGGGCGCTACTTATGCAGCTCTAGGGATCGTGAGTGTGGTTGGAAATATGTGCGTGGCGAGAGCTTCTCGCTGGCTTGGTAGCTCTCGAGCCGTTATGCGAGTGGCTTTAATGGTGTGCATACCTTGCAGTGCATGGGTGTTCTCAAATGAGATGAGTACGGTGACCGCTTATCTTCCAGCTCTAGTGCTCTGGTCTCTTGCTGGAGGGGTAGGCTCTCCGGCGTTACAAGCACATATAGCAAGCTTATCTGATGAACATCGAGGTGTGCTGATGTCTTCTGGAATGAGTATGATGCACTTTGGTGTCGCGATTTGGTCTGCCTTGGCGGGCTTTGCTTATTCTGTAGGTAGTGAATGGGTCGCTGTCGTGGCTTTGTTATTGTTTGGCTCAGCGGTAGTTATATTAAAGCCAGTTGGTAATGCTGAACAAAGTGAGCGTTATTCGTAGTGTTTTAGTAGATAAAGAAAAGCCGTTATCTAAAAAGGTAACGGCTTGTTCCAAATACTTTTTGAAAGCCGGTCTTAGTTCATGCCGTATTTCTTAAGTTTCTTGCGAAGAGTACCGCGGTTGATACCCATCATAGTTGCTGCGCGAGTTTGGTTACCGCGAGTGTACTGCATGATAGTATCTAATAGTGGCTGTTCAACTTCAGCTAGAACTAATTCGTATAGTTCTGTTACTTCCTGGCCGTTTAGTTGAGCAAGGTAGTTTTTAAGAGACGCTTTAACAGAGTCACGTAAAGGCTTCTGAGTAATCTGGTCTTGTGACGTTACTGTAGTTACTGTTAATGCTTCTGAAGTCAGATTTTGTTCGAACATATTCGGTCTAGCTCTTCTCTTAATTATGATGCAACGTTATCAAAATAACCTTCTAACGCCTCAATTTGCAGCGGAGCTGCGTCGATAGCGTTGAAGGTACGGCGAAACTCACTTGCCTGTTCATGCTCTTTCAGGTACCACCCAACGTGCTTGCGCGCGATACGTGGACCTAAGAACTCCCCATAAAATTCATGCAGAGCATTTACATGACCAAGCATAATGGTTTTCACTTCCTCAGTTGGAAGTTCCTCCATTGTGGTGCCGTTTTCCAAATAGTGATGGATTTCCTGGAAAATCCAAGGACGACCCTGGGCAGGGCGTCCAATCATTAAAGCGTCCGCACCGGTGTACTCCAGTACAAATTTGGCTTTCTCCGGGCTATCGATATCACCGTTCGCGATAACCGGAATTGAAATCGCCTCTTTTACCGCTTTAATGCTGTCATATTCGGCCTCACCTTTGTACATACATGCTTTCGTTCTGCCATGCAGAGCAAGGGCTTGTATGCCGCAGTTTTCGGCTAATTTAGCGATCTGGACACAGTTCTTGTTGTCTGTATCCCAGCCAGTTCGAGTCTTTAACGTTACAGGAACGTCCACTGCATTCACGACCGCTTTCAAAATCTCTTCGATAATGTTTGGGTATTGAAGCAGAGCAGAGCCCGCTAGCTTCTTATTCACTTTTTTTGCCGGGCAGCCCATGTTGATGTCGATGATTTGTGCACCGTTCTCAACACTGAATTGAGCTGCGTCCGCCATAAGCTGTGGATCGGAACCCGCAATCTGTACAGAGCGAATGCCCGATTCGCCCTCGTGTACCATGCGCTGTTTCGACTTTGACGTTCCCCATAGTTTTGGGTTAGCAGACATCATTTCACTGACGGCCATTCCCGCACCATAGCGAAGACACAACTCGCGAAACGGTCTATCCGTTACACCAGCCATAGGGGCTACGATTAGATTGTTCTTAAGTTGATAGTTTCCGATTTTCAAAACGTCATCACAGTTCTGTACCAGCAAGGGCGCGCATTTTACGCATTTTTTCACTGCGTGAAAAGACTAATATTTGAGCATTTACAAATTGTTTTTGTAAATTGTATGAATTTCAAACAATTAGCTCTGAAAACCTTGTCTAGCCTTGCTTACGACCAGAGATGCGACACCATTCACTTTGCTCAACAATCGGGTCAATGTGAAGCTCGTCACGGTAATAGTTCGCAACATCTTCAGCTTGAGTGTCTAATACGCCGGACATAGCGAGGTCGCCATTTGGCTTAACTAGTCCTTTGATGATAGGTGCAAGTTCACGTAAAGGTCCCGCAAGGATGTTGGCCACAACGACGTCAGCGACGAGACCTTCTGGTTGATTTTGCGGTAAGTAAACTTCTAGTTTGTCTGCAACGCCATTACGCTCAGCATTGTCTTTTGAAGCAAGCAGGGCTTGAGGATCAATGTCGATCCCTATCACTTTTTCAGCGCCCAGTTTGATCGCTGCGATCGCAAGAATACCTGAGCCACAACCGAAGTCGATAACGGTCTTACCGCTTAAGTCCATGCTTTCTAGCCACTCAAGACAAAGTGCTGTTGTAGGGTGAGTACCCGTACCGAATGCAAGGCCTGGATCCAACATAACATTAACAGCGTCAGGATCTGGGATGTCGCGCCAGCTTGGACAAATCCATAAGCGTTCACCAAATTTCATTGGGTGGAAGTTTTCCATCCATTCGCGTTCCCAGTCTTTATCTTCAAGCTGTTCTACTTTGTAAGCAAAATTGTCAGCCAGCATATTGCTCGCTTTAATTTGGTCGATGATGAAGTTAGTGTCTGCTTCTGCATCATACAGTGCCAGAATATCAGTATCGCCCCATAAGCGAGTTTCGCCAGGTAGAGGTTCGAATACAGGTGTATCCTGCGCGTCTAAGAATGTAACAGACAGCGCGCCAGTCTCTTCCATTAGCATATTGCCGATTTGCTCAGCGTTTTCATTGGTCGCGTTGAGTTTGATTTGAATCCAAGGCATTGGTTTTTGCTCTTAAAGTGAATGAAGTGGCGCAGAGTTTACCAGAACTCTACGATTTGTTTGAGTATATACCCAAATAAGCCGATTTATATGTTGAGCCCTTTGCGTACATATAAAACAAAAATGCCCACGGGAGTGGGCATTTTTTAAGACGTTTGCTTAGGCTTATTGTAAGCCAAGCTTCTTCTCTAGGTAGTGGATGTTTGCACCACCGTGTTGGAAGTTTTCGTCATTCATAATGGAGAATTGCAGTGGCACGTTAGTTTTGATGCCTTCGATGATCATCTCACCCAGTGCGTTTTTCATACGTGCAATCGCTACATCACGGTTCTCACCGTAAGTGATCAGTTTACCAATCATTGAATCGTAATGAGGTGGTACTGTGTAGCCTGTGTAGATATGAGATTCCCAACGTACACCCATACCGCCAGGAGCGTGGAAACGCTCGATCTTACCCGGAGATGGTAGGAAGCGCTCAGGATCTTCTGCGTTGATACGACACTCAATCGCATGGCCACGGATCTTAATATCATCTTGAGTGAATGACAGAGGCTGACCCGCTGCAACACGAAGCTGTTCTTTGATTAGGTCGATGCCAGTAACCATCTCTGTTACTGGGTGCTCTACCTGAATACGAGTGTTCATTTCGATGAAGTAGAACTCACCGTTCTCGTATAGGAATTCAAACGTACCTGCGCCGCGGTAACCGATCTCGATACATGCACGAGTACAGCGTTCACCGATGTACTTACGCATTTCTTCTGTGATACCAGGTGCTGGAGCTTCTTCCACTACTTTTTGGTGACGACGTTGCATTGAACAGTCACGCTCACCAAGGTGGATTGCGCCGCCTTGACCGTCAGCAATAACCTGAACTTCAACGTGACGAGGGTTTTCTAGGAATTTCTCCATGTAAACCATGTCATTGTTGAACGCCGCTTTTGCTTCAGCACGTGTCATTGCAATGGCTTGGATAAGGTCTTTCTCTGCGCGAACAACACGCATACCACGACCGCCGCCGCCGCCAGATGCTTTGATGATTACTGGGTAACCAATGCGCTTAGCAAATGCTTTGTTTTTCTCTTCGTCATTGTCTAGAGGGCCGTCAGAACCCGGTACACAAGGAACGCCTGCTTTCTTCATTGCATTGATAGCAGATACTTTATCGCCCATTAGGCGGATAGTGTCTGCCTTTGGACCAACGAAGATGAAACCACTGCGCTCAACTTGCTCTGCGAAGTCTGCGTTCTCAGACAGGAAGCCGTAACCTGGGTGGATAGCCACAGCGCCAGTCACTTCTGCTGCAGAAATGATGCGTGGAATGTTTAGGTAGCTGTCGATACCACGAGCAGGGCCGATACATACGGTTTCGTCTGCGAGTAGTACGTGCTTAAGATCGCGGTCAGCTGTCGAGTGAACAGCGACGGTCTTAATACCTAATTCTTTACAAGCGCGAAGAATACGAAGTGCAATTTCACCTCGGTTCGCGATGACTACTTTGTCTAGCATAAGGCAAGCCCCGCTTATTCGATTACAACAAGAGGTTGGTCGAATTCAACTGGTTGGCCGTCTTCAGCTAGGATTGCTGTAACAACGCCAGATTTGTCCGCTTCGATTTGGTTCATCATTTTCATTGCTTCAACAATACATAGAGTATCGCCAGCATTTACTTTCTGACCCACTTCTACGAATGCTTTAGAGTCTGGGCTTGGAGAGCGGTAGAAAGTACCAACCATTGGAGAAAGAACTTGGTGACCTGCAGGTGTTGCTGCTGGAGCTTCTGCTGCTGGCGCTTCCGCTACTGGTGCCGCTGCTACTGGAGCAGGTGCCGCCGCTGGAGCTGCTGCGTATTGAATTGGTGCTTGAGGGGCTGCAGTGCCATGACGGCTGATGCGCACTGACTCTTCACCTTCAGAGATCTCTAGCTCAGCAATGCCAGACTCTTCAACTAACTCAATTAGCTTCTTGATTTTACGAATATCCATCTTTTCTTTCTCTTTTATCTTGTGATTAAGACAACCCTCGTAGGGTTGCAGAGTGTTAGGGTTACTTTGCCTGTAGCTTATTGATCGCTGCAGACAGAGCAAATTCATAACCTTGTGCGCCTAAACCGCAAATCACACCCTCTGCTTTATCTGACAGATAAGAGTGATGACGGAATGGTTCACGTGCGTGCACATTTGATAAGTGCACCTCAATAAATGGGATGGCGACGCCAAGTAATGCATCTCGCAGCGCCACACTAGTATGAGTGAAAGCCGCTGGATTGATGATGATGAAGTCAATCTTGCCATAGGCAGCGTGAATGGCTTCAATCAGTTCGTACTCACGATTTGATTGTAGGTGTTTCAGTTCTACCCCAGCGTTATGGGCTTGCTCTGTAAGAGTATCCACAACTTGAGCTAAGGTACTGTGACCATAGTGTGTCGGTTCGCGCAGACCCAATAGATTAAGATTTGGTCCGTTTAGAACAAGAATCCGTGACTTTGCAGACATTGTGTTGCTATCTTCCCTTATCGTGAGTGGAACGTTTATATTCCCAAATATACGATAGTTCAGCACGATTTTTTTGTTAAAACCGAGCAAATTTTAAAAAATCGACCAAGATTATAGCTAATTCATAGCAATTAGCAGCAATTTACTGGTCTAATCTCCTAATAGCCACTCTCGTTTCTGTAACCAAGTTAACAAAAACAACATAATTGCCATATTTTTTGTGTGGCCAATTTGTGCACTAAAGCAAAAAACCGCCATGAGTGATGGCGGTTTTTAAAGTGCTTTTAAAACAGTTGGTTGAATTTATGCCAATTCTGCTTTCTCTGCGATAAGTTTATCTACAACGCTCGGATCGGCAAGCGTTGATGTGTCTCCGAGGTTGCTAGTATCACCCGTTGCAATTTTACGCAGGATTCGACGCATGATCTTACCAGAACGAGTCTTCGGTAGGGAATCCGTCCAGTGCAGTACATCTGGTGTTGCAATTGGACCAATTTCTTTACGCACCCAATCTTTCACTTCTTTGTGTAGCTCTGCTGACGGGAATTCACCATCGTTCAAGGTAATGTAAGCGTAGATAGCTTGGCCTTTGATATCATGCGGAATGCCCACAATAGCGGCCTCAGCAATTTTATGATGTGCGACAAGAGCCGATTCTATTTCAGCGGTACCCATGCGGTGACCCGACACGTTTAGTACGTCATCAACACGGCCCGTGATCCAGTAGTAACCGTCTTCGTCACGACGAGCCCCATCACTAGTAAAGTACATTCCCTTGAAGGTTGAGAAGTAGGTCTGTTCAAAGCGCTCGTGGTCGCCATAAACAGTACGCATCTGACCTGGCCATGAATCAAGGATCACCAAGTTACCTTCTGCTGCGGTTTCTTCAATGATGTTGCCCATGTTATCAACCAGTGCAGGTTGGACTCCGAAGAATGGTCGAGTTGCTGAGCCTGGTTTTAAGTCTGTTGCACCTGGTAGTGGTGCAATTAAGATACCGCCGGTCTCTGTTTGCCACCAAGTATCAACGATAGGCGAGCTTTCGTTACCAATCGTTTTGTAGTACCACTCCCACGCTTCAGGGTTGATAGGCTCACCTACTGAACCCATCACACGTAAGCTTGAACGAGATGTCCCTGCTACCGCTTCGTTACCTTTTGCCATTAGTGCACGAATAGCGGTTGGCGCAGTGTAGAGAATGTTCACTTGGTGCTTATCAACCACTTCACTCATACGAGCCGTGCTTGGGTAGTTTGGAACACCTTCAAACAGAATGGTTTTGGCCCCGTTCGCTAGTGGACCATAAATTAGGTAAGTATGGCCTGTAATCCAGCCCACATCCGCGGTACACCAGAAGGTTTCACCTGGTTGATAATCGAAGACATATTTAAAGGTCATTGCCGCGTAGACGAGGTAACCGCCTGTAGTATGTAGTACGCCTTTAGGTTTACCTGTCGAGCCAGATGTGTAGAGGATGAACAGCGGGTCTTCGGCTTTCATCTCTTCTGGTGGGCAAACGTCAGAAACGTTGGCTGTTGCTTCGTGCCACCAAACATCACGGTGTTCATGCCATTCAACATCACCACCTGTACGTTTAAGCACGACGACTTTATTGATGGTTTTTACGTCTGGGTTGGTTAGTGCTTCATCCACGTTCTTTTTCAGTGGAACAGCGCGTCCGCCACGTACGCCTTCGTCTGCGGTGATCACGACTTTAGCGTCAGAGTCGATGATACGGCCGGATAGTGCTTCTGGTGAGAAACCGCCAAATACTACGGTGTGAACCGCACCAATACGGGTACAAGCGAGCATAGCCACAGCGGCTTCTGGCACCATTGGCATGTATAGACACACCACGTCTCCCTTGCGTACGCCTTGCTCTTTCAATGCGTTGGAGAATTTACACACTTCTTTGTGCAGTTCGTTGAAAGTGAGTGTTTTGTCGTCGGCTGGATCATCGCCTTCCCAAATGATGGCGACGTCGTCCCCGTGTTCTGCAAGATGACGGTCAATACAGTTAGCCGAGACGTTCAGTGTGCCATCTTCAAACCAGCGAATATCAACATGGCCAGTGTCGAAAGAAGTGCTTTTTACTTTGGTGAAAGGTTTGATCCAATCAACGATTTTGCCGTGTTCGTTCCAGAAGCCCTCTGGATCGGTTACCGACTGCTGATACATGGCTAAGTAAGTATCATTATCCGCGTGTGTATGAGTTTTAATATTTTCTTTTACCGGATAAACGTGGGCTTCGCTCATGGCTTCTCTCCTTGTGCCTTATTTCTCGGCCTTACACCAATCTAGATAAGATTTTGAATATATTTTTGTAGGGCTGTTTTTTGGTTCTAAATAACTTGGTCGTGGTAATGACGACGTTGTGCTTATAACTGTCAGTCACCGCGCGTATTTCCACAATTAGACTTTAGGATGAGAGTGATGGAAGCGCCGGGAAATCGCTGAAACAAAAGCATTTCTGGGAGCTAGGTCAACTGATTTTTATGTATACGGCGCGGTTAGGTTGGGTAAATCGCCTTTCGTTAAGCGGACAAAGACCAAAGCGGCAGAAATCGCGTCTTGCAAGGCGTCGTGTTTGTCTTGGATAGGAAGTTCGAGGTGTTTACAAATGGCATCCAGACTTAAGTCGAAATAGGCATTCGGCAAATGTCGTTCCAACTTATCGTGGTAAATCTGACTGACTTCGATCAGTGGGTTAGGAAGTGGGAAGCCAAGTTGCCGCAGACAAGCAAGGTCTAAGATCTTTTTATCGTAACGAATGTGATAGCCCACAAGTGGTCGGTTGCCGATAAAGTCGAGCAGCTCGAGCAGCGCCTCTTTTTCACTGATGCCATCGACTAAGTCTTGGTGGCGAATTCGATGGATCTTGACCGAGCCTGAGTCGAGCGATTGCGGCGCGCGTAAGCGGACTTCAAATGGTTGACTGGTGATGATGCGGTTGTCGATGATCTTGGTGGCTGCAATAGTCACCAGCTCGGCGCGATTTGGGTCAAGGCTGGTGGTTTCGCAGTCAAGAGAGACGTATTCTGTTTTATCTGGCGTGCAAAACAGCGACTGATAAGGCGAACCTTTCAGTTTGTAGTGCCAGTATTTGCGTTGTAACCAGTTCATTGCCTACGCCTCTGTGATTTATGAAAATCAGGGTTAATCACGAATTTGATAATGGAAGCCTAAAAATTGCTTAAATTTCTTCACCACATGTAAGCTGTGGCGAAGCAAATCACGCTCAGTTCTATCCAGTTGTTTAATATCAATGTTATTCAACGCTTCTTGCTTTTTGAGTTGCTGATTAAGGCGAAGTTTAAAGAACAATTTCAGTGCTTCGTTGAGATTATCTGCCGTTTCGGATTCTAAGATGCGCTTATTTCTCAGAGCTTCAATGCGCTCAAACGTGTTCTTCTCCTCAATGGCATATTCCAAAGACAAGGTGCGAATGCCGTGTACAATTGGGAAAATACCGCCGCGTTTAATGTCCAATCCGTCTTTAGCACTTTTTACGTTGCCAAATAGAGTTAGGGGCACCGAAAACTGCAAGGCAGGGCGAGTAAAGTCAGACAATATCAACATGCGATCTTTCATTGTGTCACGAAGATGCGCCGCAATTGGAGCCAGCAGCTCGCAATTCCCAGCAACAGCATGGGCGTCACTGAAAATAGCTAAGTCCATGATTTGTTCTGGTTCGGCTTTAGCTATCCAGTGGTTTAGGGTACTTATCCATTCTTGCTGTGTTTTGACCCATTTCGGGTTGTTAACCATCACTTTACCAGGGCAAAGTGGATAACCGAGCTGTTGTAGGGTGTGTGTGAAGGATCGCATCACTTGTTCGCAATGAGGCCATTCCAAACCATCTTGAATAATCAGGGCATTGTCTTGATCGGTTTTGAGAATTTGCTCTCCTCGGCCTTCAGAGCCGAGTACGATCAAGCAACAATGGTCGTGCAAGGCTGGTGGTATCACTAACTCGAACGCTTTCTCGATAATTTGTTCGTTTACGGCTGAGATAAGCTCCATGATGAAGCGAGTGCGGATGCCGTTTTTCAATAAGCTCTCGACCAATTGACGTTGGCGGTTTGAGGCCAAAGCGAGCTCTTCCACGCTGCTTGCTCGAGCAATACTGAGCGTTAACACGTGAGAGTGGGTTGAGAACGCGCTGAGAATTTGGGTCATATCCAGCATGCCGACGGCTCGGTTGCCTTCACATACCATGAGGCGTTTCATTCTATTTCTGGTCATTGTGATCATGGCGTTGAATAGAAAGTCACCATCATCAACGTGATAAACAGGAAAGCTCGCGATCTCACCCACTGGTGTGTCGAGCGCGCAACCATCTATCATCACAGAATGCAGCATATTAGTACGAGTCACTATTGCGTACGGGTGGGCTGATGGCCATTTTTCCAATCGTGGATCATCGCCATGGAGTTGAACCAATGCAGCGTCAATCCCACTTTCTTTTAAGGAACGTGTTACCTCGTTAATTGGTGTATTTGGTTCAAGGATCATCGGTGGGTGATAAATGCTGCGGTCAACTTTAGTGAGAATAAACTCCGCTAAGTTTTGCTGTTGATGGGCCGCTTCGATGAGCTCTTGCCGTTTCGATAAATTGTTATCGAAATAGGCTGCAAACTGGCCATTTTCGTTGTAAAGGGCAAGGAAAATTTCTTTCGGCAGTAGGTAAGAGAGCGTGTCCTCAAGCGCGATGTAGTGATGACGTACCTTGTCTTCAAGTAACGAGCGTACATCGAACATATCGTCGTTGGCATAATGTGCGAACACTTCCTGTTGATCGTTGGAGCGCTCTTCTACCGCGCCTTTGATCAGAATATGTAAGTGGGGGTTCTTCTGTCCGCAGGATAAAATAACATCTCGAGCTCGATAGTAGGCGACGTCCAGAGACGATCGCAGTCGCGTTTGTTGTGCTTCAGTTAAGCGATCGAACGGTGGAGATTGCATGTTAAATTTGTCAGGCATGAGAACACCCAATAATGATGGAAGGAACACTCTCTAAGTCTGACAAATTTCTTACCGGAAGCCAGACGACTTTGGTCTAAATTACGATGTTTTCGCTTGAAGATGCCAAATGTCGCAAAGTTAGTATTCCATCGAGGAAACGATAAGTTTCTTATTCTTCCCTTTTTATAATACGCATGGCGATCCATAATTCCCGGCTCGAACGTTGGTGTTCCCGTTTTAGGATATTAGTAATGTTGAAACCTTCTCCGTATGGCTGGATTTCCCAGTACTTTCTCGGATTCTTCTTTGCGTATGGCGTGTATCTGCCATTTTGGTCACTTTGGTTTAAGGATCAGGGCGTATCTTCGACAGATATCGGTTTGCTGGTCGGGTTAGGCCTTGCGACACGTTGTGTTGCCAATATCGTGATCACCCCACGAGTACACAAAGTCGAACACCTTATGCCTGCTTTACGTTGGTTGAGTTTCGCTGCCCTCCTTTTTGTTGGATTTCACTTTTTTACGGGTGGTAGCTTTTGGTTAATGGCACTAGCGACAGTGTTGTTCAATCTTTGTTGTGGACCGATTATTCCGTTGTCGGACGCGATGGCAAATTACTACGCTCGCCTGAAAATGCTCGATTATGGCCGCACGCGGCTATGGGGTTCGATCGCCTTTATCGCAGGCTCGACGGCAGTGGGCTACCTGGTGGCTGAATTTGGCTCCGATATGATCTTGTACACTGCGATGTTCGGCGTGTTTATCTCGTTGCTGTTTGCTATGCGACCGACTAACCCAATGCCTGTAACGCACGGTGGGCAAAGCGCAGAACGTCCAAAGCTGACCGCTCTTTTGACCGACAAGCCGATACTAAAATTCTTAGTGTTGGTGTCACTAATTCAGGGCAGTCATGCGGCTTACTACGGCTTTAGTGCGATTCACTGGAAGGCCGCTGGTCACTCGGAAGATGTCATTGGCTACTTATGGAGCTTGGGGGTGGCCGCAGAAGTGGCAGTGTTTGCACTGAGTAAGCGTTTATTCGTAGGTTGGTCAATACGCGCGCTGTTTATTGCTGCTGCCGTTGGTGTAATGATGCGTTGGGGTATTACGGCGTCGACAACATCAATTATTGCTTTGGTGATTGTTCAACTATTGCATGGTGTGACTTTCGCTACCGCACACATTGCCGCGATCCAGTATATCCAAAACTCCGAAGAAAATAAGATCGTAGCGTTGCAAGCGTTGTATAACGCGATTCCGTTGGGCGCATTTATCGCGTTAATGACCGTATTGAGTGGCTGGGGTTATGAGCACTGGGGACCGCTTGTGTTCTGGGGCATGGCCGCGATGGGGTTATTGGCTCTGTTCATCAAGCTTGATTCGCAAGACCCACATCAGGTGGTTGATGTATCAGACAAGCCACTTGAAACACAGAATTAGACTTATGTAACAAAGGTTAAAAACTAAGCTTTGTCTCCGTTATCAAAGCAGTGTTAAATGAAACCTCTCCCTCATGGAGAGGTTTTTTTATTCTCTTGCTTTAAAAGTAGCAAGAAAGGCAAGAAAGGATATCGGATGCAAGGATGGCTGGTGGTTCCCGTTTCTTTAGCGTATTTGGGAGCTTTATTTATCATCGCGTGGTACGGCGACATTCAGAAAAGGTGGCTAGCGCGCTGGCGGCCTTGGATTTATAGCCTTTCCATTGCGGTGTACTGTACATCATGGACCTTCTACGGCACGGTCGGGCAGGCCAGCAGTAATCCTTGGTCTTTCTTGCCCATCTATATTGCTCCCATTTTAGTGTTTACCATCGGATGGCGCGTTTTAGCTCGGCTTATTTTGATTGCTAAACGGGAACACATCACGTCGATTGCTGACTTTATCGGAGCACGCTACGGTAAATCCCAAGGTTTGGCCGTGGTTGTTACGCTCATAGCGGTTGCGGGAATTTTGCCGTACATCGCTTTACAGCTGCGTGGTATCACTATGGGGCTTGAAATTATTGCACCAGAGCTGGCTACTGATTTTGGTTATCAAAACGATAGCGTGTCGTGGTTTGTTGTGGTCGCATTGGCGATTTTTACGATGCTATTCGGTACCCGCCACATTGATAACACGGAACACCATCGTGGGATGATGATGGCAATTGCCTTCGAATCCATTATCAAACTGCTGGCTTTTTTAGTGGTCGGTGTCTTCATTGTTTGGTTGGCGATGAACACCGAGAGTTTGAGCTTACTTGATGTTGCCGCGCAGACGTATCAGTCACCAAATATCCCGACTATATTGATTCATACTGTACTGACCATGCTGGCGATCGTTTGCCTTCCGCGACAATTCCATACGATGGTGGTGGAAAATGAACGTGCTCAAGATTTGCACGTGGCTCGTTGGTTGTTCCCCATTTATCTGATCTTAATGGGGATTTTTGTTTTACCTATTGCGTGGGTAGGGCAAGGCCTCTTGAGTGGCGCTTCGCCTGATACTTATGTCATCAGTGTGCCGATGTCGGTCGGGGCGAGTGAAATCGCCTTGCTTGCGTTTCTAGGCGGTACTTCAGCGGCAAGCGGCATGGTTATCGTATCGACGATTGCCTTAGCGATCATGGTCTCGAATGACTTGGTTATGCCATTGCTATTGCGTCGCATGCGACTGACGCAGCGTAACCACCACCATTTTTCTGAATTATTACTGCGGATCCGCCGTGGTTTGATTTTAGTTTTGTTGATTGGCGCGTGGTGTTTCTATCAAGCGTTGGACACCATTCATTCACTTTCTGCTATCGGCTTTCTCTCGTTCGCGGCTATCACGCAATTCGCTCCTGCGCTGGTTGGCGGTATGTATTGGCGTCAAGGGAATAAGAAAGGTGTGTATGTTGGCCTCGCGGTGGGTTTTGCTACCTGGTTGATTACGTTAATGAGCCAAACAGACATGCTTGCCGGAGACGCCAGTAATAACTTCCTGATCTGGTTGATTACACCACCAGAGGTATTGGCTAGTTTTGATATCGCGATTTCAGATTGGGGGATGATCCTCAGCGTGGTCGCTAATGCAGTGTGTTTTGTTGTGGTTTCTATGGCTACCCGACCAAGCCTAAGTGAGCGCTTACAATCGGCATCATTCGTTGGTACACCGTTGCCTGAAAGCGAAAATATGAGTCTGTACCAGAGCCGCGTTACGGTTGCAGAACTGGAAATGCTAGCGTCCAGATTTGTAGGACGAACGCGAGTTAAAGCGGCGTTTCAAGCCTACTGGAGCCAGCAACGAGAAGAGTTGATGCCGAATCAACAAGCGCCATCTTCTCTGATTCGGCATACGGAGCGTGTGCTAGCAGGGGTATTTGGTGCATCTTCTGCTAAGTTAGTACTTACTTCCGCTCTGCAAGGAAGAAACATGCAGCTTGAAGAGGTGGCGACTATCGTCGATGAAGCCTCTGAACTGTACGATTTTAGTCGGGGTTTACTCCAAGGCGCGATTGAGCATATTGGACAAGGTATTGCGGTCGTCGATAAGCAACTACGCTTGGTAGCGTGGAACCAACGCTATTTAGAACTCTTTGAATTTCCGCCAGGCCTGATTCAAGTAGGTCGACCGATTGCGGATGTGATTCGGCACAATGCAGAGCAGGGGTTGTGTGGCCCTGGTGACCCTGATGACCACGTCCGTCGCCGTGTTTATCACCTTGAGCAAGGGACTCGGCACACCTCTTCTCGGGTTCGTCCCGATGGTCGCGTGATAGAGGTGCAAGGTAACCCAATGCCAGGTGGTGGCTTTGTGATGAGCTTTACCGACATCACCGTATTCCGTGATGCAGAGCAAGCACTGAAAGACGCCAACGAGACATTGGAAGAAAGAGTACGTCTGCGGACTCGAGAATTAGAACAACTTAACAAGCAGCTGGTGGAAGCGACGCAGCGCTCGGATTTGGAATCGAAGTCCAAATCACGGTTCTTGGCGGCAGTAAGCCATGACTTGATGCAACCGCTCAACGCGGCGCGTCTATTCGCATCTTCACTATCGGAAGTCGCCAAAGACAGCGAAGCCAAAAAGCTGTCAGCACACATTGAAAGTGCTTTAGAGGCTGCCGAAGACTTAATTGGAGATTTGCTGGATATCTCGCGTTTGGAATCGGGCAAGTTGGAAGTCAACGTGCATGGCTTTGCGTTAAATGATGTGTTATCGAATTTGAATGCTGAGTTTAGTGCGTTAGCCAAACAGCAAGGTATAGAGTTCACCATGATTCCGTCCTCACTCATGGTTAAGTCGGATCCCAAACTGCTGCGCCGTGTGGTGCAAAACTTCCTGACCAATGCGTTTCGTTATAACCCGAATGGCAAAGTCGCACTCGGTGTTCGCCGCGTGAAAGGGCGAGTGCGTATTGATGTATGGGATAATGGAGTGGGGATTGAAGAAGAGAAGCAGCAAGAGATTTTTGAAGAGTTTAATCGCGGAACTCAAGTTCGTTCCGACCAAGGCCTCGGACTTGGTTTGGCGATTTCGAAAGGAATTGCTCAGGTACTTGGGCATGAAATTTCGATGCGCTCTTGGGTTGGAAAAGGCAGTGTTTTTTCCATCACCCTAGATAAAGCTGATCATGTTCAGCCTCATCCAGTTCACGTGGCAATGAGTAAGCAATCTGAACTTGGTCATCTGAGAATCCTATGTGTCGATAATGAGCCTGACATTCTAGTCGGCATGGAAAACTTACTTTCCCGATGGGGCTGCGATACACGAGTTGCGATTGATTTAGTTGAAAGTCTACAAGCGCTTGAGGATGGTTGGATTCCGGATGTAATTTTCTCCGATTACCGACTTGATGATGGTCGTACTGGTTTAGAAGTGCTACAGCAATGCCGTCTGAGATTAGGCCACAGCTTTGAAGGCGTCATCATCAGTGCAGATCGTACCGATGATATGCTTGATGGCATCAAAGCAAATGGGTTCAGCTTTATTGCTAAGCCAGTTAAGCCGCTTAAGCTGCGTTCGGTGCTCAATCGAGTCGCTTAGGATTGGAGTGTTTGAAAAATAGCTATAAAAAGAGACCTCCGAATGGAGGTCTCGATGTTTGTAATCTTAGTTGATAGGCTGAGTTTGCCGCTTATTCTGCGACGCCGCCTTGGGTCAGTTTGGCTGGATTAAGCAATCGCTCTAGTGTGGCTCTATCCAAATCAGTTTCTTCTTCCGCGACATCAATAATCGCGCGTCCCTGTTTGTAGGCTTTTTTCGCGACTTCTGCCGCTTTTAGGTAACCAATGACCGGGTTGAGAGCCGTGACCAAAATTGGGTTTTTGGCGAGTGCTACATCCAAGTTATCTTGGCGAACTTCAAACGTCGCAATGGCTTTGTCAGCTAAAGCGGTTGTGCTGTTAGAGAGTAACTCGATGCTCTCCAATACGTTATGAGCAATAACTGGCAGCATGACGTTAAGCTGGAAGTTGCCCGCTTGGCCTGCGACGGTAATGGTGGTGTCATTACCAATGACTTGCGCTGATGCCATAGCTGCGGCTTCTGGGATCACAGGATTTACTTTGCCAGGCATGATGGAAGAACCCGGTTGCAAGCCTTGTAATTCTATCTCACCTAAACCAGCCAATGGGCCTGAATTCATCCAACGAAGATCGTTTGCGATCTTCATGATCGCAACTGCTGCTGTTTTGAGCTGTCCCGACAGAGCGACGATCGCATCTTGACTGCTTAAATTGAAAAAGAAGTTATCACTGGCCGTGAACTGAATACGAGTTGACTGGGTTAGGTTGCTAGCGAATAAGTCTGCAAAGCGTGGATCGGCATTGATCCCCGTTCCAACCGCCGTACCACCTTGGGCTAAGGCTTTTACAGCAGGAAGTGTTTGTTCAATCGCTTGTTTTGCATGCTCGATTTGGAACTGCCAACCGCCAAGTTCTTGAGCAAAGGTAATTGGCATCGCATCCATTAAGTGGGTGCGACCGGTTTTTACAACATCTTTCAATGCTTGTTGCTTAGACTCTAGTGTTTGGCTTAGGTGTGACAGGGCCGGGAAGAGCTGTTTTTCGATGGCTAATGCTGCGCTAACTTGAATGGCCGTTGGTACCACATCGTTGCTGCTTTGCCCCATGTTGACGTGATCATTAGGGCTGACAGTGCCGCCTAGATGCTGGGAGGCCAGTGTTGCAATTACTTCATTCGCATTCATATTTGAGCTAGTGCCTGATCCCGTTTGGAACACGTCAATTGGGAATTGCTCAATATGATTGCCTTCGATAATTGCTTGAGCTGCGTCAGCAATCGCGTTGGCAATATCTCCCTCAAGCAGCCCTAGCTGTGCGTTGGTGAGTGCCGCAGTCTGCTTGATGTGTGCTAACGCTTTGATAAAACCAGATGGCATTTTATGTTGACTGAATGAGAAGTTATCGACGGCGCGTTGAGTCTGGGCTTGGTAGAGAGCATCTGCAGGGACAGTAACTTCGCCCATACTGTCAGTTTCTATGCGGAATTCGGTGCTCATGGTAGGGATCCTTTTGGTTAATCGAGTGAGATTTGAATCAGGCGTAATTGTTGTTGTAGTGCGAGAAATTTCACGTCGCCTTGTTCAAACTGGTAGTAATAGCGTTTGAGGCAGAATAATGGCGTATGGATAGAATCGAGACAGACACGACGGAAGATACGACTGCGAGTTGAGTCTTGAATTGCGTCTAGTAAATGGAAATAAACCTGACGTAAAAACAGCTCACACAACAATAGATTTTCTTCATCGGCATCGTGTTCATAACAGGAAGACAACACCATTCCCCAATGAATATAGTCATGAATCACGTCTGGCTCAAAGCCATGTGGTGCGGCGAGAAGGAATCTATCTTGGGCTTTAAAAAATGCGTTAAAGATGTCCCGTTTGTTGTCCATAACCACCTCTCATTGAATGTAATGATAATTATTATCAATTAACTTGTGGGTTGGCAACCCTTTTTAGAGTAAGAGGTTGTTGAAGAAAGACTTACGGAAACAAAAGCCGACGCAAAGGCGTCGGCTGAGTAGGAATTCATTTATGCTGAGTGAAACTAAGTCACTGTCGTTTGAAGACCGGTGAATTAGCTTGTCAGCGTTATTCAGTAAATAAGGTTTCGTACTTCACAAATGCGGTTTGTGTTTCACCATAATATAGTGTGCCGCCTGATTGAATGACGACTCTTAACCAGCTTTCTGCAGATGCAGGCTTTGGTAAGGTGATGTACCAGCTTTGGCCTGCTTGATCGGCGGGCTTCATATCAATCGGTTGAGCGTTTTTCTCTTTGTCACTCACAATAGAAACTTTAACCCCTTCAAGTGGGTAAGCGGCGTTGAGTGACAATTCTAAGTTATTTTTAGTGAGTTTTTCAGAGCGAAATTTCACTTTAAAATCGCCATTTTCCATATCACACAGACCACTGGTGTAACGACAATTAGACTTACTCGCGAGTTTGTAAGTTTCCCCTTCTTGCGCCGCGTGGGGTTTCTCGCTGAGGGCCATATCGGTACCGAAGTAAGCGATCAAAGAGAGAACTGGCGCAATCAGTAGAGCGAGAATAAAGTGCTTGTTTTTGAACATCTTGGCTTCCTTGCAACGACATACTGCGAATATGGTAACTGAAAAGTGAGAATAAAAAAGCCCCGGACGGCTGGTTCCAAGCGGGGCTTTTGTGGTTTTGATTAGTTTTTAGTGATCCACTGCACTACCAGCACCTACTGGCACGCGAACGTGTTCGACTAGGTCTTTTACTTCTTGTGGCGTTTCTGCTGTTACTTTGGAGACAGCGAATGCGACGATGAAGTTAAATAGTGCGCCAATAGCACCAAACGCGTTTGGCTCAATACCCAGGAACCAGTTTGTTCCCCAGCTTTCTAGATATTTCCAATCAGCAACGAAAAGGATGCCTTTGTGTTGGAATACGTAGAACAGCGTAATACTGATACCTGCAATCATACCGGCGATTGCGCCTTCTTTGTTGATGCTCTTGCTGAAGATGCCCATCATCAATGCAGGGAAGATGGATGAAGCGGCAAGACCAAAGGCGAGTGCTACCGTACCTGCGGCAAATCCAGGCGGATTTAAACCGAGATAGCCTGCGGCTGCTATCGCTACTGCCATTGATATTCGACTAGCAAGTAGCTCTTTTTTCTCGGATATGTTCGGATTGATAACCCCTTTGATTAAGTCATGGGAAATAGCTGAAGAAATGGCGAGTAGTAAACCTGCTGCGGTAGATAGTGCAGCTGCAAGACCACCTGCTGCCACAAGTGCGATCACCCAGTTTGGTAGTTTAGCGATCTCTGGGTTAGCCAATACCATGATGTCGTTATCAACGCGCAGTTCGTTGGTGGACGCATCTGAAGTGTATTGGATATTGCCATCGCCATTTTTATCGTCAAAACCGAGTAGTCCAGTTGTTTCCCAGTTTTTGAACCACGCAGGACGCTCGTCATACGCTAGGTGCTGACCCGGAGCTGGATTTACCGTATTCATTAGGTTGAGGCGAGCCATCGCTGATACCGCTGGTGCAGTAGTGTAAAGGATTGCGATGAAGATCAGAGCCCAGCCTGCTGATGTACGTGCGTCGCGAACCTTCGGCACGGTAAAGAAACGGATAATTACGTGTGGTAGACCGGCAGTACCAATCATCAGTGACATGGTGTAGACAAACATATTAAGTGTGTCGCCACGTACTTGGGTCGTGTATTCACTGAATCCGAGTTCGGTCACAACTTGGTCAAGCCGATCGAGTAGATAGACATCGGTACCAGCCATGGTACTCCCCAGACCAATTTGTGGGATTGGGTTACCAGTGAGTTGCAGAGAGATAAAGATTGCAGGGATAGTGTAAGCAAGAATGAGTACGCAATATTGAGCAATCTGCGTGTAAGTGATGCCTTTCATGCCGCCAAGAACCGCGTACATGAAAACGATACACATACCAATTAATAGGCCGGTGGAGTAATCCACTTCTAAGAAGCGACCAAACGCAACGCCCACGCCTTTCATCTGACCGATAACATAAGTCACTGATGCGATGATAAGACAAACAACCGCTACGATACGTGCTGTGTTGGAGTAAAAGCGTTCACCAACAAACTCTGGCACCGTAAACTTACCAAATTTGCGTAGGTAAGGCGCTAGCAACAGCGCAAGCAGAACGTAGCCACCAGTCCAACCCATTAGAAATACTGAGCCGCCATAGCCCATGAAGGCAATTAAGCCTGCCATTGAGATAAACGACGCTGCGGACATCCAATCGGCTGCGGTTGCCATACCGTTTGCAATCGGGTTTACACCGCCACCAGCAACATAAAACTCTTTGGTTGATCCGGCGCGAGCCCAAATAGCAATCCCGATGTACAGGATGAACGTGGCGCCAACGACCAGGTAGGTAATAGTTTTCAAATCCATCTGAGTGACTCCTTATTCGTCCACGCCGAATTCACGGTCAATTTGGCGCATCTTCCATGCGTAATAGAAAATAATTCCTAGGAAGGCATAGATGGAGCCTTGTTGAGCAAACCAGAAACCGAGTTTGTAGCCGCCTAGTTGAAATTGATTTAGTACGTCGACAAATAAAATGCCGCAGCCGAAAGACACGACGAACCAGATGACCATTAGGCCGATCATGAGCTTCACGTTTTTGTCCCAATAGGCTTTGGCTCTTTCTTCGCTTTCAAATGCCATTGCCGTCTCCTTACGATTGGTATTGTTGTTAATGAAATGTTTCAATATGTACATTAGCAAGGTGTTGGCAATAACTCTTTTCAACTTTAGTCGGGGTGTTAAAAATGAAGAATCCCCATGCTATGGGCTTTTGCAGCGAACAAAGGGGTAAAATGTTATGTTAATAAACTGTTAAGTTAGCCAAAGGTCTAAAGGTTGATTGGATAAACAAGCATGATTAAGACGGGCCATTAATCTTTTCTTCATTGAACTTGGAGATGCTGTGTAAATATTGGTGGTGATCTTGTGGCTCTTAAAGAGAGAAGGCGTAGATAAGAAAGCTCTCAAGTAATTTATTTACATAAAGTTTTCGCATCAAATCACCGTTTTAACGCACAATAAAGTAATATAACTGAGTCATTCTCGTACAACCTCGCATTTTGAGACGGTGTAAAGGGGAGGCAGATTAGGGCATTACCTCATTAACGAAGTAGCCTTGCTCATCACAATTATTATCGTTTTTCATTAAGGGAGGGTGAGAATGGACGCAGACACCATTAACAGTTTTTTTCTAATAGGTGCGTTGTTAATCGCACTTAGCGTTCTTTTAAGCCCAGTGTCTTCTAAGTTGGGAATCCCAATTCTTTTGGTATTTTTAGCCGTTGGAATGCTGGCGGGGGAAGACGGCTTAGGCGGCATCTTATTCGATAACTTTTCGATCGCTTATTTGGTTAGTAACCTCGCATTAGCCATCATTTTGCTTGATGGTGGGATGAGAACGCGGGTCGCCAGCTTTAGGGTTGCGTTATGGCCCTCGGTCTCTTTGGCGACATTTGGCGTTGCGATCACCACCATTTTGACCGGGCTGATGGCAACGTGGTTATTCGACTTAGATTTATTGCAAGGCATATTGGTTGGTGCGATTGTTGGTTCCACCGATGCTGCCGCGGTCTTCTCTCTACTCAAAGGTCGTAGCCTGAACGAACGTGTTGGTTCAACGCTGGAAATTGAATCCGGCACCAATGACCCAATGGCGGTGTTTCTGACCGTAACTCTGATTGCTATTTTAGCGAACCCTGGCGCTGACTTAAGTGCGGGCTTTTTGGCGTTCAGTTTTCTTAAGCAGTTTGGTATCGGCGCGTTACTTGGCTTCGCTGGTGGCTGGATCTTATGGAAAGTTATCAATCGCAATCAATTACCAGATGGGCTGTATTCTATTTTAACGGTCAGTGGTGGCTTGCTTATTTTTGCTTTATCTAACACTTTGGGTGGCAGTGGTATTTTGTCGATTTACCTCGTTGGTCTTTTATTAGGTAACCGTCCAACACGCAGCCGCCACTCTATTCTTCATGTTTTAGATGGTATGACGTGGCTAGCTCAAATTGGTATGTTCTTGGTGCTTGGCTTGTTGGTTACACCATCTAATTTACTCTCTATTGCGTTGCCAGGTCTTGCGCTTGCCTTCGGGATGATTTTGTTTGCCCGACCAATCTCAGTTTGGATTGGTTTACTGCCATTCAAGAGTTTCACGCCACGTGAAAAGTGGTTTGTCTCTTGGGTAGGATTGCGTGGCGCTGTACCTATCATCCTCGCGGTATTTCCAATGATGGCAGGGTTGCCAGATGCTCAACTGTACTTCAATTTGGCATTCTTTGTAGTAATGGTGTCTTTGATAGTACAAGGGGGCACGTTGACTAAGGCGATGTCTCTTGCAAAGGTCGAGCTACCTTCTAAGCCTGAGCCAATTTCGCGTACGGGTGTAGAGATTTACCCGACCAGTGAGTGGGAGCTGTTTATCTATAGACTTAAAGCAGATAAATGGTGCATTGGTGAGCCATTACGTAGTCTTTCGATGCCGGAAGGAACGCGTATCGCCGCTGTATTTCGCAGTAAAGAGCTATTGCACCCATCCGGCAGTACGCGTCTTGAGGAAGATGATACCTTGTGTGTATTAGCACAAGAAAAGGATTTAGATGCACTGAGCTTACTGTTTAGTGAAGCCCCAGAGAAAGCGTCGCTAGCGCGATTCTTCGGTGACTTCTTCCTCGATATTGAAGTGAAGCTTGCCGATATTGCCGTGATGTATGGTTTGAATCTGGGGGATGAACCGCTGGATAAAAGTTTGAGAAACCTTGTCGAAGAGCAATTAGGTAGCACGCCAGTATTGGGAGACCATTTCGAGTGGCAAGGTTTGCATTGGATCGTCGCTGATGTTGTTGATCAGCAGGTCACTAAAGTCGGTATCCGATTGCCAAACGAAAAAAGTAAGTCTGACGATAAGACGTCAATCTAGTCGCTCATTTCCGTCAGCATAATCACGGCTTGCGTGCGGTTCTTTACACCGAGCTTACGGAAAATCGCTGTCATGTGCGCTTTTATGGTGGCTTCTGAAACATTCAATTCGTAAGCGATTTGCTTGTTCAGCAAGCCATCGGACAACATTCCCAACACTTTATATTGCTGCGGTGTTAGCGCAGCAATCTTTTCCGCTAAGTCATTACATGCCGCGTTATTGGTGATCAACCCTTCAGGGAAGTATGGGTCGCCATTCAGCACTTGATTGAGCGCGTTCACTAATTCGCGCATGTCGCTGGACTTGGGAATAAAACCAAATGCACCATGGCTTTTCACCTGCGTCACGATCGCCGGCTCTTCACTCGCTGAAACGACGACGATAGGTAAATCTGGATGCTCTGCTCGCAAATGAATCAAGCCAGACATACCATTTGCTCCTGGCATTTTGAGGTCCAATAGCACTAAATCTGGCTCTTCCTCTCGTTCTAACAAAGCCAGAAGTGCGTCGAGTGAGTCCGCTTCCAGCAAATTTGCACCACTAATAGCCATGTGGATAGATTGAAACAAGGCATTCCGGAAGAGTGGGTGATCATCTGCAATAATGATGGTGTAGGTCGAATCCATGACGTTAAACACTTTTGACTATTTCGTTAAATTTATTATTGTCCAGCTTTGAGAGAGTGGACAATATTTATTCGCTAAAAGTCTGAACCAAATCGACTTTTATTAGGAAAATTGCATATAAACGCAATGTTCTTATTCAAATCTGAGCAATAAAAAACGCCAGTGGACATCACTGGCGTTTGAATATCTGGTTATCAGAACTGCTTGATATGCTCTAAGAAAGGCTCAGCTTGCATAAAGCCCGTCAAACGAGCGTTTGAAACGTGTTCGCCACTGGCATCCCAAAACTCAATTGTTGGTAAACCAAGTACATTCATGTGCTTCAGTAGTTCGATGTCTTGCACTTGGTTTTTGGTCACGTTCGCTTGCAGAAGAACGAAGTCTTGCAGTTTTGCTTCGACGCTTGGGTCATGGAAGGTGTACTTTTCAAACTCTTTACATGCTACACACCAATCGGCGTAGAAATCGAGCATGACGGGTTTACCTGCCGCTTTCGCAAGTGCCAGTTGTTCTTCAAGCTCCGCCACGTTAGCAATGCGAGTAAAGCTAACAGTGGCTTGCTGAGTTTGTGTTGTGTTGTTGCCAAACCAGTAATTTAAGATAGGTTGTGCTGAGGCTAGCAAACCTAAGACGGCGATTATGCCCACGGCACTTTGTTTCCAGCCACCAAACTCTAGACTGTTTTTGATGTGGTATAGCCAACCAAAAGCAGCAATACCCAGTGCTGACCACAGAATCGTTGACCACATTTCTGGCATGATGCGTTCTAGTAAGAAGATAGGTGCGGCAAGCAGAATAAAGCCGAAGAGTGTTTTCACACGGTCCATCCAACCGCCGGCTTTTGGTAGCAACTTGTTGCCAAATACCGCTACAAGGATCAGCGGAATACCCATGCCCATCGCCAGCGCGTATAACGCGATACCACCCGTCAGCAAATCGCCGCTTTGTGCCACGTAAAGTAGCGCACCAGACAGAGGTGCCGTGGTACAAGGAGAACAAACCAGTCCAGAAATCGCCCCCATGGCGAATACGCCTGCACTGCTGCCACCCTGTTGCTTATTACTTAAGTTATTCAACCATGTTTGAACGCTGCTTGGTAGCTGTAATGAGTACAGACCAAACATAGACAAAGCGAGTGCGATGAACAGTACGCTCAAGCCAATCAGCACATAAGGGTGTTGCATTGCCGCTTGGAACTGCATACCTGCAGATGCCACCACAAGGCCGAGTAGGGTGTAAGTCAGCGCCATGCCTTGCACGTAGACGAATGACAAGCCTAGCGCACGGCGTTGGCTTAGTTTGCCACTGCCAAGCACGATGCTGGTCAGAATTGGGTACATCGGCAGCACACAAGGTGTAAACGCCAAGCCCACACCAAGCGCTAAGAACAGAAGTGGTGTCCACCAGTTATCAGCAAGGTTGGCTGCAAGGCTATCTTGCTGTGTTACTGGCGCCGATGATGTGTCACCAGACGTAGATGATTGCGCCGCTGTTGGTGCCTGTTCTGCTTTTGATGCAGTTGTCGCCGTTGTTGAATCTGAGTTCGACGAAGTAAACGCGCTGATAGGAATCACGCGAGTTTCTGGCGGGTAACAGAAGCCTGCTTTCGCACAACCTTGGTATTGCACCACCACGCGCGCACCGTCTTGCCAATCATGCATTGGTACATTAACGAAGAGAGGTTGAGTATAGATATGCACGTCACCAAAGAATTCATCTTTATGCGGTGTGCCGTCTTCCATTTGCAGTTCGCCTAGCGATACTTTCTCACCAGCTACAGACAAGCGCTCTTGATATAGGTAGTACCCGTCACGTACCTGCCAATCGAGCATCAATTTGTCATCTTGCTGGTAGAAGTTAAATGGAAACGCCTGATCAACCGGAACAAAGCTGTCGCTGCTGCTACCAAAACTGTTGTTCTGGCTATTGTTAAACTGGTCTTTGCCAAATAAAGCTAAAGACGGAGTGGAAAAGGTAATGAGCCCTAAGAGTAAAACGGAAAGTAATGCGCGCATAAAAGAGTCAATTCATCTTAGATAATTGCCGTTAGTGTAACTCAATCAGACCCGGAGGCGAGTCAATAAGTTTCATGAAAATGAAGATTTATTGAGCATAAATCAAGACAACAGGCAATAAAAAAGGGAGCCGAAGCTCCCCGAGTAAGACTCTGTTTCTACTAGATCAGTAGACCACCGAATGCGAAGCCAAGTGCTACCGCAGAAGCGATGGTTACCACACCAGGTACAAAGAATGGGTGGTTGAATACGTACTTACCGATACGAGTTGAACCCGTGTCGTCCATCTCAACCGCTGCTAGAAGCGTTGGGTAAGTTGGCAGCACGAATAGCGCACTTACTGCTGCGAAAGATGCAACTGCGGTAAGTGGTGCGACACCGATTGCTAGTGCTGCTGGCATCAGCGCAACAGTGGTTGCACCTTGTGAGTAAAGCAGCATTGAAGCGAAGAATAGAACGAGTGCTAGCATCCATGGGTAGTCTGCTAGTAGCGCACCCGCAACTTCTTTGATGCCGTCAACGTGCGCGTTAACGAACGTAGAACCTAGCCATGCCACACCAAGAACACACACACACGCTGTCATACCAGAGCGGAATGTTGCTGCGGCTGGGATTTTGCCAGCATCGATTTTACAGCTCATTACGATAGCTGCCGCAGCTGCTAGCATTACCGTCATGATAGCTTCGTTACGGCCTAGAGCAGGGTTCTCGATAAGGCCAACTGAGCCAGAAATTGCTGCTGCGTAACACACGACAAATGCGATTGCGCCTAGGAAGATGAAGGTTGCTTTCTTCGCTGTTGGTAGGATTTCGCGTTTTGCTTCTGTATTTAGCTTGATTAAGCCTTTTTCTAGACGCTCTTGGTATTCAGCATCGTCTTTTAGCTCACAGCCCATGAAATTCGCCACGAACGCACCGATCATGCACGCGATGAACGTCGTTGGAATACAGATTGCTAGTAGTGTTAGGTAGTCAACGCCAAATGGGTGCAGCATTGCCGCGAACGCTACAACAGCCGCTGAGATTGGTGATGCGGTGATAGCGATTTGCGATGCTACGACCGCGATAGACAGTGGACGAGAAGGGCGCACGCCTTGGCCTTTCGCTACTTCTGCAATCACTGGCAAAGTAGAGAATGCCGTGTGGCCAGTACCCGCCATTAATGTCATTAGGTAAGTTACGATAGGCGCATAAAAGGTGATGCGCTCAGGATGCTTGCGCAAAAAGTTTTCAGCAACTTGCACCATCCAGTCTAAACCACCAGCGACTTGCATTGCTGCGATAGCGGTGATTACAGACATGATGATCAAAATTACGTCAACGGGAATGTAAGCTTGGCTTGTTGGTACGCCCAAGATCAAAGACAACGCAATGACCCCAGCACCACCGGCAAAACCAATGCCGATACCACCGATTCTTGCCCCCAAATAGATGAAGAGCAGAACCACGAAGAGTTCGACCATGACCATATTGATACCTCTTTAGTTTTTTATTTGATTCTGATTTTTTGAACACTCAGGAATAGGAGTAAATGCTCAGAGAATGAGAACCTAGTGGTTTAGCGGCAATAAAAGCATATAAAAAATGAGGTTAACCGTATGAGAGCCTAAAAAAGGGGCCTGAGTGGCCCCCTTCGGATTCGTTATTACTCGTAACGTTTTGCTTTGTAAGTAGGATGCATGAAGTTTTCTACTGACAAGATTTCATCAAGCTCCTCTGCTGTAAGCAGACCGCGCTCTAGCACGACTTCACGAACACTCTTACCAGTTTCTGCACAAATCTTACCTACGATGTCACCTTCGTGGTGGCCGATGTATGGGTTTAGGTAAGTGACGATACCGATAGAGTTGTAAACGTAGTTTTCGCAAACTTCTTTGTTCACTGTGATGCCGTCGATACATTTATCACGTAAGTTCACACACGCGTTGTGTAGTAGAGAGATAGACTCAAACACGCTTTGTGCGATAACTGGTTCCATTACGTTTAGCTGTAGCTGACCGCCTTCTGCTGCGAAAGAAACCGTGTTGTCGTTACCGAGAACTTTGAAGCAAACTTGGTTTACTACTTCTGGGATAACTGGGTTTACTTTAGCTGGCATGATTGAAGAGCCTGCTTGCATTTCAGGTAGGTTCAATTCATTTAGACCCGCACGAGGACCAGAAGAAAGTAGACGAAGGTCGTTACAGATCTTCGATAATTTCACTGCTAGGCGTTTTAGCGCGCCGTGAGTCATTACGTATGCACCACAGTCAGACGTTGCTTCGATAAGGTCTTCTGCTGCAACAACGTCAAGGCCTGTTACTTCCGCTAGGTGTTTTACTGCAAGCGCTTGGTAGCCAGTTGGTGTATTTAGACCAGTACCGATTGCGGTTGCGCCTAGGTTGATTTCTAGGAGGAGTTTAGATGTGTAATCTAGAGCACGAATCTCTTCGTTTAGTGTTACCGCCCACGCATGGAACTCTTGACCGACTGTCATTGGTACTGCGTCTTGAAGCTGAGTACGGCCCATTTTCAGTACATCTTTAAACTCAACGGCTTTAAGTTCGAATGCGCCTTTTAGGTACTCAATTGCTTCCATTAGCTTGTGTACGCTGTTGTATACCGCAATACGGAAACCTGTTGGGTACGCACAGTTGGTTGATTGGCTCTTGTTTACATGGTCATTTGGGTTAACAAATTCGTATTGGCCTTTCTCTTTACCCATCAACTCAAGCGCAACGTTTGCGATCACTTCGTTCGTGTTCATGTTAACTGAAGTGCCTGCACCGCCTTGGAATACGTCTGATGGGAACTGATCCATACACTTGCCAGTTTCTAGGATCAAATCACACGCTTCGATGATGTAGTTTGCAACGTCTTTTGGAATAGCGCCAAGTTCTTTGTTTGCTAACGCTGCTGCTTTTTTGGTCATTACCATGCCGCGTACAAATTCTGGTACGTCAGAGATGGTCATATTAGAGATGTTGAAGTTCTCGATCGCACGTAGCGTATGAATACCGTAGTACGCATCTGCAGGGACATGACGTTGACCTAATAGATCTTCTTCAATACGAGTGGCTGGGTTTGCTGTTTTTGGAGCATCAGATAGGGTAGCCATAGCAGGATCCTTAGATGATAATTCTGATAATAAAGTTATTTATTAGCCATTTCTGCAATCTAGAATCCATTCATCAGAATTTTTGGCTGGAAAATCCGTCCTGACTTATGTGGCACATGATACTGCACCTAGCGCATAAAAATAGTAACTAGATCACCTTTTTCGTTTTTCATGAGTCAATAATTTGCAAAGTATGAACGGGTTATTAATAACCCTTTATGGGTACTCGATTTTCCTCGACAAACATGAGTTTTTAGAGTTCGAAATTAGCACTTTAAAAGCACGAAAAAATCGGTATGCAATTGAATGAAACGCGCTCCCGCTACTTTGTCTAAAAGAGAAGGAGACCAGTATGAACACGCTTTTTTACAACGATTCGTTTGAGCTTAGTCTGCTTTTACCATTACACTGAATTAAACAAAGGAGGGCGTGTGTTTCCTATCTTATTATTAGCGTTTATTTTTGTTCCGATCATTGAAATCGGCTTATTTATTCAGGTGGGCGGCTTTTTAGGTTTATGGCCGACCATTGCACTAGTCTTAATCACGGCATTTGTCGGTGCATCGTTGGTTCGTAGCCAAGGTATCCAAACACTGATGTCAGTACAGGGGCGTCTTGAACAAGGTGAAATTCCAGCCCAGCAAATTTTTGAAGGCGTAATGCTTGCGGTGGCTGGCGTGCTACTGTTAACCCCAGGCTTTATGACCGATGCCCTTGGTATGTTGGTGTTGCTTCCTGCGCCACGCGCCGCGATAGCTAAATACTTGATGAGCAAAATGGTGGTGAAAACCATGCATGGCGGTGGCTTCCAAGGTGGTTTCTCTAACCAGGGGCCATTTGAGCAAGACCCGTTCCGTCGTGACCCATTTGATTCCCAGTCAGATAATGGCAATACCTTCGAAGGGGAATACGAGCGTAAAGACGATGATGATCGCAACAAGCTCAACTGATTGAGTTAGTCAGTAAAGAAAACAAAAGGGCGCACCAAGCGCCCTTTTCTGTATTTGGAATTCGTGCTGCTTACAATGCGCCTTCAAAGCCCATTTGACGCCATGCTTCAAAAGCAATGATCGCAACGGCATTCGAAAGGTTTAGGCTGCGCGCATCTGGCATCATTGGAATGCGAATACGCTGCTCCATTGGCAAGCTATCGATGATTTCAGCAGGCAAACCACGAGTTTCTGGACCAAACATCAAAACATCACCCGTTTGGTATTGTGCATCAACGTGGTGACCTGTGGTTTTGGTGGTGCAGGCAAACAATCGGTAGTTATCTTGCTTCTCTTTCTCTAAATATTCTAAGAACGCTTGATAGTTTTTATGACGCGTTACGCGAGCTAAATCATGGTAATCCAAACCAGCGCGGCGGACTTTTTTCTCTTCAAGATCGAAACCCAGAGGTTCAATTAAGTGAAGGTTTGCACCGCAGTTGGCGCATAGTCGAATGATGTTGCCGGTGTTCGGCGCGATTTCTGGTTCGTATAAAGCGATATCAAACATGGTATTGAAATAGAGTTGGTCAAAGAGAGGGGCAGTATATACCCAAGTCACCGAGATATGCGAGATTCAGCAAGATTGACCTGGGTATGAAAGCAGGCATTAGCGCGGATGTTAATACCGTAAGTAGTGATGCTCTTTATAAGAGAGCGTGAGCATAGTTTTCTTCAACTGCTCGCCAGTTGACGACGTTCCACCACGCATCAATATATTCTGGGCGACGGTTTTGGTAGCTGATGTAATACGCGTGCTCCCACACGTCTAATGCGAGGATTGGTTCACCGCGCACATCCACTACATCCATCAGAGGGTTGTCTTGATTACTGGTGGACGTAATGTGAATCTCACCATCTTTTACGATCAGCCATGCAAAGCCAGACCCAAAGGTATTGATGGCAGCTTGGGCAAACGCCTCTTTAAATTGCGCAAAGCTACCAAATTTATCGTTAATTGCTTGAGCAAGCGCGCCTTGAGGCTCTCCGCCACCGTTTGGTGACATGCAATTCCAATAAATGATGTGGTTGTAATAGCCGCCACCATTATTACGTACTGCTGGACTGAGCTTAGAGATATTGTCAAAGATCTCGTCTAATGACTGAGTTTCGAGCTCGCTCCCTTCAACGGCATTTACAAACTTATCAAAGTACGTCTTGTGGTGTTTGCTGTAATGCACTTCCATGGTTTTCGCGTCGATGTACGGCTCTAGTGAATCGTACGGGTAAGGCAGAGCGGGAAATGTATGTGACATAGTAAATCCTCCTTAATTGGAAAATTCACTTTAATGCTAACGATAATTATTATCAACTTTGATCTTTGTAAGGGTATTCTAAGAAGCCTCACCAATTTCTAAAGTGAGGGTGGGGCTGTTAATCACTCACTCTAGAAATATGGTGCGAATTATTGTTAGTTCATCAAATTGAGACTAACAATTGATCGGTAAGGTGATACTCATACGCAATCCGCCTAAAGGACTTCGGCTGGCTGCGATCGTGCCACTGTGCTGGCGAATGGCACTTTCGGTAATGGTTAGGCCGAGACCTGTGCCGCCAGAGTGGCGATCGCGTGCCGTGGAAACGCGATAGAACGGGCGAAAAATCGCGGCCAGTTCCTCTTCTGGTACACCTTCTCCATTATCGTCAACCGTGATACGAAGCGTATCGTCATCGGCTTTGATGTCGATTTGTACCTCATCTTTTCCGTAGTAAATGGCGTTACGAACGATATTTTCCACCGCACTCATCAGCAGTTTAGGGTTACCGGAAATATTGCGCTTAGGTAATTCTGAATAGTGTAGCTGTTTGCCCATTTGCTCTGCTTCAAACTGCGCATCTTTAATGATTTCTTCCCATAAACTTTCTAGTGGCTGTGTTTCGCGAGTCATATGACTGTTCGCCTGCATGCGAGAAAGCTCTAATAGTTCGCTGATCATCTGTTCCAAGCGCTGCGCTTCGGTATCGATACGAGTCAGTTCTGGGCTTTCGCCTTGTTTACGCGTCGCTAATGCGCTTGCCATGCGCAGACGAGTTAAAGGTGAGCGCAGCTCGTGAGAGATATCGGATAGCAAACGTTGTTGTCCTGAAATCATTTGATTAACCGCTTCGACCATCTGGTTGAAGCTGCTGCCTGCTTGACGAAATTCCGCCGTACCTTTTTCTAAATTTGGGTCTGTGACAAATTCACCTTTCGCTACACGTTGAGCAGCGGCTTCAAGACGACGTGCAGGCTGACTCAAAGCCCAAGCAAGCCATAACAGCAATGGTGTACTAACCAACATGACCGCAAGCAAGAGCTGGAATGGGTGATCAAACAGACGCAGGAGTAGAGGTGGTGGCTCATTCCATTTGAAGCCCACGTACATCAAGATATCGGAACCTGCCAAAGTAATAGGAATTGGGCCCGCAATCATGTATCGACCATACAGCTTCTGCTTTGGATTATTGTAATCTTCGATACTGGTGACAAAGTTTTGCATGGCACGCAATTGAAAATTGCTGCGTTTTTCTGTCGTAAGAACATTACCGCTGTAGTCAGAAAAAAAGACTCGTGGGCGAGGGTCGTGCTTGCCGTGACGGTTGCCCTCGATACGAAAAAGTATGCGGCCTAAATCTGTTTGCTGGCTGTATTTTTGTTGGATTGAGTCACGCGTTTCTACCATACGTTTGTAGTGTTCTTCTGGAATATCGCGAGCTTTGCGTGGGTCCAAATGTGGCAGTGATAGCACGGCTATCAATACTAATAACATGGTGAACCAAAAAATGGCAAAGATGCGTCCATACAGGCTATTGATGTTTGGCAGTTTGATGCGTGATAGGCGCATTAATCCTCCTCAAGCAGCATGTAGCCACGACCACGCAGGGTTTTGATTCGCGGCTTGCCATTGCTTTGATCTGGTAATTTTTTACGTAAGTTCGAGACATGCATATCGATAGCGCGATCAAAAGCAGCGAGTCGTTTACCAAGCACATCTAAGCTCAGTGTCTCTTTGGTCAGCACTTGTCCTGGGTTTTGTACGAAGTGGGTGAGTAGCGCAAACTCGGTTGCTGTGAGATCGAGTAACTGTTGCTCACAATACGCTTCTTGCTTACCGGGATAGAGGCGGATTTCTTGATACTCAATGCAATCGCTGTTTTTGGTATTTTTTTGTGTGCTGCTAGTGCGGCGTAAAATCGCGCGGATTCGCGCTAACAGCTCTCGGTCACTAAAAGGTTTTGGTAAATAATCATCCGCGCCCAGTTCCAAGCCGATCACGCGATCAATTTCTTCCCCTTTAGCGGTCAGCATCAAGACGGGAGTTTCCCAATTTTCACGTAAGCGTTTCAGCGTTTCCATGCCATTGAGTTTTGGCATCATGACATCCAACAAAATCAAATCAATCTTATCATTGATCGCGGCTAAGCCGGCTTCACCGTCATTTGCTTCGCTGACGTCAAACCCTTCGAAACTGAGTACTTCTTTTAATAAGCTGGTTAGCTCGATATCGTCATCGATTAAAAGAATGTTTGCCATGGGGGCACCTATAGTAAGTTACCGATAGCCTAATATTACATTGGAATGATGCGCAACGAAGAGGAGAAAAATCACTCTTTACGATTCTTTACGCTCCCTATACGTCGCTTTACCTAGCGGGTCGTATTCTATACTCAAGCGCTGTGAGAACAGCTCAGAAGAACCACTCACCTGTGTAAGGAATCGTATTATGAAGTCTGCAAAAAAACTTGTGTTAGCTGCTGTTGTTCTACCTCTTACTCTTGGCGCCGCAAGCGCATTCGCTTACGGTGGTAAAAACCATCATAAAGGTCCTCGTGACGAATGCGGCATGGGTATGGACCGAGGTGTCATGCGTCAACTAGACCTGACTGATGCACAAAAAGATCAGCTAAAAGAAATGCGTGAAGCAAACAAAGTGGAAATGAAAGCAAAATTCGCTGATGGCAAAGAAGCACGTATGGCTGAGCGTCAAGCGCATCATGCAAAAGTGCAATCGCTTTTGCTGGCGGATAATTTTGATGAAGCTCAAGCTACCGAATTAGCAAAAGAGATGGTTGAGCGCCAAACGGAACGTCGCGTGCAAATGCTAGAAAGAAAGCACCAAATGCTTAGCGTATTAACACCTGAGCAGAAAGCGAAATTTGTTGAGCTACAAAATGAACGTATGCAAGAGTGTGGCGACAGAATGCACAAGCGCATGGAAAAGTCGCGCAATAATTAAGTCATGAATTGATGTTATATAAAGAGGCAGCCATTGGTTGCCTCTTTTTGATCTGGTTATTTCATGGTCATTCAATATACTCAACGTATGGTTTTAGTTAACTCTTTGATTATGAAACAGCAATACGCACGTTTAGTTACGACCGCCGCTTGGACTGCAACCATTGTGGCGACGCTTCTTCTAATAGTAAAAGTCATCACGTGGTGGGTAACCGGTTCAGTGAGCTTATTGGCGTCATTGATTGACTCCATGTTAGATATCGCGGCTTCGGTTGTGAATCTTGTGGTGGTTCGTTACGCCTTACAACCTGCAGACCGCGAACATACTTTTGGGCATGGTAAAGCTGAGTCCTTAGCGGCCCTAGCCCAAGCAATGTTTATTTCGGGCTCGGCAGTATTTTTGATTCTTAACGGGATTGACCGATTTTTCCGCCCGCATGCTTTACACGCACCGGAGTTAGGTGTGTATGTATCGCTGTTTGCGATTGTGGTCACACTTGGCTTGGTGATGTTCCAAAAACATGTGGTTCGCGTGACGGGGAGCCAAGCAATAGCGGCGGATTCTCTGCATTATCAGACTGACTTGTATATGAATGCTGCGATCATGGTTGCTCTGGGGCTCAGTTATTTTGGAGTGACTCAAGCGGATGCTGTGTTTGCGATTGGTATTGGTGTCTTCATTCTTTATAGCGCTTTCAAAATGGTCAGCGAAGCGATTCAAACCTTACTTGATAGAAAGTTGCCCGATGAAGAACTTGAGCAAATTAACCAAGCTTGTTTGAGCGTAAAAGGGGTATTGGGCGTGCATCAGTTACGCACGCGAATGTCCGGACCGACGCGCTTTATACAGTTGCATTTAGAGCTAGACGATAACTTACGATTAATTGAGGCGCATTACATCGCTGATAAAGTGGAAGATAATTTATTGGCTCTTTTTCCTGATGCGGACGTATTGATCCATCAAGATCCATTGTCTGTCGTTTTCGGACCAGAGAAAGAGCAGAAAGCACAAGATTGGTCGGCTTGAAAAATCCATCAGTGCCCGACGACAAACAGGTACTTATTGACTATCTTTCCATCAATACTTATTAAGATTCGTGATCCTGATATGAATCAACAAAGTTTCATAGAGAAACTGTAATACTCTTACATAAGTAGAAAAGTTACATAAAAAAGTGCGTTTTCATTGGTAATCCTGTAGAGGAAATGTAACATAACGCACAGTTCTGGATTATGCAGGTTGCTTGGTAACAAGGGGCCTAAAAGAAAATTAAATAATTGATTGCCAAAGATCGAGGGTGAGCATGATTAAGAAGATCGGTGTTTTAACAAGTGGCGGTGACGCACCTGGTATGAACGCTGCGATACGCGGCGTAGTACGTACAGCACTATCCGAAGGATTGGAAGTATTCGGTGTGTACGACGGCTACCTAGGCCTATACGAAGGCCGCATCGAGAAGCTAGATCGTTCTAGCGTTTCAGATGTGATCAACAAAGGTGGTACGTTCCTAGGTTCTGCACGTTTCCCTGAATTTAAACAAGTGGAAGTTCGTGAAAAAGCGATTGAGAACCTGAAAAAACATGGTATCGATGCACTAGTGGTAATCGGTGGTGATGGTTCGTACATGGGTGCGAAGAAACTGACTGAAATGGGTTACCCATGTATCGGTCTTCCGGGCACAATCGACAACGATATCGCAGGTACGGATTACACTGTGGGCTACCTAAGTGCACTAAACACCGTTATCGATGCAATCGACCGTCTACGTGATACTTCTTCATCTCACCAACGCATTTCAATTGTAGAAATCATGGGCCGTCACTGTGGTGATTTGACTCTGATGTCTGCAATTGCGGGCGGTTGTGAATACATCATCACTCCGGAAACTGGTCTAGACAAAGACAAGCTGATCAGCAACATCCAAGATGGTATCGCTAAAGGTAAGAAACACGCGATCATCGCGCTTACTGAGCTAATGATGGATGCTAATGAACTAGCACGTGACATCGAAGCCGCGACAGGTCGTGAAACTCGTGCAACAGTACTTGGTCACATCCAACGTGGTGGTCGTCCAACTGCATTTGACCGCGTACTAGCATCTCGTATGGGTAACTACGCTGTTCACCTATTGATCGAAGGTCATGGTGGTCGTTGTGTAGGTATCGTGAAAGAGCAACTTGTTCACCACGATATCATCGACGCAATCGAAAACATGAAGCGTCCAGTACGCAACGATCTATACAAAGTTGCTGAAGAGTTGTTCTAAGCAAGCTTGAAATAGATAAACAAAACCGCGGCTTTCCGCGGTTTTTTTGTATTTGATAATCAACAAAAAGAAACTAGTGATAGACGAGTGTTAAGACACGCTGCTCTGCTCTATGAGCGTTAATTTGCGCTCGCGCAGCGCAAACAAGTAGCCCAGTAGCCCACCCAACGTATTCCCAACCGCGATACCGATAAACAAGCCTTCAATGCTGTAGATTTGGCTCCCGACCCACGCCGATGGCAAGGTAAAAATGAACAGCCGCATAAAGCTCCACTGGAATGCACGCAATGGCTTGTGCATCGCATTCAAACCACTGACTAACATCATCACGATGCCTTGGAAGCCATAACTAAATGGCACCACCAGTAAATAATGCCAAAGCAGGTTTTTCACCGCATCTTCCTGAGAAAACAGCGCAGCCAGAGGAATGCTCAGCGGTACCATCATCAAGAAGATAAACCCTTGGAATACCACTGCAAAACGCATGCTAATAAATAAACCGGAAAAGGCTCGTTGCGGTTGTTTGGCTCCTAAATTTTGTGCCATAAACGGTGTGAGGGCAGAGGTCAGCGACATCAATACTAAAATCAATATAGACTCAATACGCTGCGCTGCGCCGTAAGCAGCAACCGCCGCTGTACCGTGGTTGGATAACAGCATCATCAGAATGGCACCGGACAACGGATTCATCGCGTTTGATAGCGCTGCAGGGGTACCAATTTTTAGTGTCTGTTGCCAGTCTTGTTTCAGCAAAGCCCATTGGGGTTGAGCAAGCAATTTTTCCCGTTTAATTAGCACATAGAATGAGCCACACAAAGCACCTAACCAGCTAAAGGCACTTGCTATGGCTGCGCCTTGAATGCCAAGTTCCGGAAAAGGGCCATAACCGAAAATCAACAATGGATCGAGCATGCCATTAATCAAACCAGCCAACATCATGACTTTTGCTGGTGTTTTTGTGTCGCCAGTAGCTCGGATAGCACTGTTGCCCGCCATTGGGATCACTAGCAGAGGAATGGTGAGATACCAGACCTGCATATACTGCTCAATAAGAGGGATGAGATCATCAGACGCACCAAGAAAACGAAACAATGGCGCAATGGTGGTAAAGCCAATAGAAGACGCGATAGCCACAAGTAACACGGCTAATAACAAACCGTGGGTGGTGAACCGAGCAGCTTGTGGTGCATGACCTTGCCCAAGCAAGCGACCAATATTGGTCGATAGTCCCATCCCAATCCCCATCGTAATGCAGTTAACCGCAAAGGTGACAGGGAAGGTATAGCTGATAGCTGCTAGCGCTTGAGTGCCAAGCAACGAGATAAAAAACGTGTCCACCAAGTTAAACATCAAAATTGCGATCATGCCCATGGTCATGGGTACGGTCATTTTCCGCAGCGTTTCAGGAATGGGTGCGGTCAACAAACCATGCTTATCGGTCGCTTGGGGTTCCAGCTTGTTATTTTCCTGCATGTGTGACAACTATCTGGTGAGCAAACTGCAAGGATACAAGAAAGCGAGATGTCGAGCGAGTGAGCATTTCTAACGCAAACCGTTGCCTAGTTGTTCGTTATTTTAACTAAGTCACAAAAATTTTGTGCCACCCCCTTGGGATCGCTGCTTCGACCCCTTATATAGGGATCACGTGTCTGGGGCTACAGTCCCTAAGGACAATTATCAAATAAACATGGAAATTTTCAGGAGAGACGACCGATGAACATTCGTCCATTACATGACCGAGTTATCGTTGAACGTAAAGAAGTTGAATCTAAGTCTGCTGGTGGCATCGTTCTGACTGGTTCTGCTGCAGAAAAATCGACTCGCGGTGTTGTTCTAGCTGTGGGTAAAGGCCGCATCCTAGAAAACGGCACCGTACTGCCACTAGACGTTAAAGTCGGTGATACCGTTATCTTCGCTGAAGGTTACGGTACAAAAACTGAAAAAATCGACGGTAAAGAAGTGCTTGTCATGTCTGAAAACGACATCATGGCGATCGTTGAATAATAGCAATCATTGAGTAATTTTTTGCTCAGATTCAATTACGAAATTACACACAAAGAATTTTAGAAAGGAAATCAAAGATGGCTGCTAAAGACGTTAAATTTGGTAATGACGCACGAGTTAAAATGCTGGAAGGTGTAAACGTTCTGGCTGACGCAGTAAAAGTAACACTGGGTCCTAAAGGACGTAATGTCGTTCTAGACAAATCTTTTGGTGCACCAACTATCACTAAAGATGGTGTATCAGTAGCGCGTGAAATCGAGCTGGAAGATAAATTCCAGAACATGGGCGCACAAATGGTTAAAGAAGTTGCGTCTAAAGCAAACGACGCAGCGGGTGACGGTACAACAACAGCAACGGTACTAGCGCAATCTATCGTTAACGAAGGTCTAAAAGCAGTCGCGGCGGGCATGAACCCAATGGATCTTAAGCGTGGTATCGACAAAGCTGTTGCTGCGGCAGTTGAGCAACTAAAAGAGCTTTCTGTTGAATGTAACGACACAAAAGCGATCGCGCAGGTTGGTACTATCTCTGCAAACTCAGACGCAAGCGTAGGTAATATCATTGCAGAAGCAATGGAGCGTGTGGGTCGTGATGGCGTTATCACGGTTGAAGAAGGTCAGGCGCTACAAGACGAGTTAGACGTAGTAGAAGGTATGCAGTTCGACCGCGGTTACCTGTCTCCTTACTTCATCAACAACCAAGAATCAGGCAGTGTTGATCTAGAAAACCCATTCATTCTTCTAGTAGACAAGAAGATCTCAAACATTCGTGAGCTTCTTCCAACGCTAGAAGCTGTCGCGAAAGCATCTCGTCCACTGCTTATCATTGCAGAAGATGTAGAAGGCGAAGCGCTAGCAACATTGGTTGTGAACAACATGCGTGGCATCGTAAAAGTTGCAGCTGTGAAAGCACCTGGTTTCGGTGACCGCCGTAAAGCAATGCTACAAGACATCGCTATCCTAACTGGCGGTACTGTGATTTCTGAAGAGATCGGTCTAGAGCTAGAAAAAGTTGCACTAGAAGATCTAGGTCAAGCGAAGCGTGTTTCTATCACGAAAGAAAACACGACTATCATCGATGGTATCGGTGAAGAAGAGATGATCTCTGGCCGTGTTGCTCAGATTCGTCAACAAATCGAAGACGCAACTTCAGACTACGACAAAGAGAAACTACAAGAGCGCGTAGCTAAACTGGCTGGCGGTGTTGCAGTAATCAAAGTTGGTGCTGCGACTGAAGTTGAAATGAAAGAGAAGAAAGACCGTGTAGAAGATGCGCTAGCCGCAACTCGCGCAGCGGTTGAAGAAGGTGTTGTTGCTGGTGGTGGTGTTGCACTTATCCGCGCGGCATCTAAGATTGCTCACCTAACGGGTGACAACGAAGAACAAAACGTTGGTATCCGCGTTGCACTACGTGCAATGGAAGCGCCAATCCGTCAAATCACGAAGAACGCAGGTGAGGAAGACTCAGTTGTTGCGAACAACGTGAAAGCGGGTGAAGGTAGCTACGGCTACAACGCGGCAACAGGCGAATACGGCGACATGCTAGAAATGGGTATCCTAGATCCAACTAAAGTTACTCGTTCTGCACTACAATTCGCAGCATCGGTTGCAGGTCTGATGATCACAACTGAAGCGATGGTTACTGACCTACCGCAAAAAGACGCGCCAGCGATGCCTGACATGGGCGGCATGGGTGGCATGGGCGGTATGGGCGGCATGATGTAAGCCAGCTTATCTCATCGCTCTAGGGAAACCTTATAGCGGAAAGATAACCGACCAAACCCTTAAAAGTCGAGGCAGATGCCTCGACTTTTTTATGCGTGTCCCCTGAGAAACATGACGTTCTGGTGTGGCTTATCATGAAATTTTTGAGCGTAAAAAGCGCCATTTCAGAAGCAAAAAATCGAAGAGAAATATTTTTTCTTTTGAGTCAGATGGTTAAATCTGACCTATTGCTAACACTTTTTGAACGGGGACAGAGCAAAATCTGAACATTACACTATGTTGTAAATTGTTGCTTCCCATCATGGAGATGAAAATGAAAAAGCTTATGACGTCATTGGCGGTTGCAGCCGCTATCGCATCACCTGTTGCTTTTGCCGACAGTACACCTGTGATGTTCTCTACTATCGATAACACAAACGCACCCTCTAATTCTTCAGTAGGTGGCGTTCGTTTAGCTGTGTTGCATGGGCAGGTAAATGAGGTTAAAGGTGTCGACTTTTCACTGCTTGGTATGTCAGAAACGGATCGTACGACAGGTGTGAACTTCGGTCTGTTTTTTGGCGCAGCAAAAGTAAATCAAGAAATGAAAGGCGCGTCTTTAGGCTTAGTTAACTGGAACCAAGGTCAGACGACGGGTGTTAACTTGGGTGCTGTTAACATTACGAACAACGTAAAAGGCTTGAACTGGAGCGCGGTGAACTATTCTGAAGGCTACACCATGGCGGATGTGGGCTTAGCGAGTATCTCTAAGAAGTCTAATTTCCAGTTTGGTTTCTTCAACATGACCGATCAAATCGATGGTGTGCAAATTGGTCTTTTGAACTGTGCGGATAACGGTTTCTTCAAGTGTTTCCCACTCATCAACTTTGCTAAGTAATCCCTGAGAAAGTCAGAATCTTTATATACAGAAAGCCCTCGATGTTCGTCGAGGGCTCTTTAATTGCTGATGAGATGAAGCGAGTTTCTCGGAGCGTTAACTATTTAATTAATCGTGATGAAGTTTTGCGTTGTTGAATTCTTTGATGAACACCGCGGCGTAATGCTTTGATGTGGTTTTCTGCTTTATCCACACCTAACAACACGGTTAATGTCAGGAGAGTAATAACCACCGACTGCGTTAAATAACCCAAACCTATCATCAAACCTAAACCTGCTAGCACCCATATTACAGCCGCGGATGTTACGCCATGGATTTTTCCATCAAGTGTCATCATAACGCCAGCGCCTAAGAAGCCGACGCCAGTAATGATCTGACCAAGCACTCGTGCTTGATCAAGTGTATTTGGCGATAACGACACTGCCATCGACATAAACAGGTAGGTGCCTGAAATAATTAATATTGCTGTGCGAATGCCAACCGGTTTACCACGAGTTTGACGCTCTATACCGATCATGAGCCCATTAATGGCGCAGCATAGTAGGGCAGGCCAACTGAATGGGCCAAGATCGAAAATTTGTTCGAATGCTGTATGCATCTTGACCTCCAAAAGTGCGGAGTATGCATAGACTTACCGTGCAAAGCGAACAAAAATAATCAATCTAGACGACAAATTTAATTGAGCGTCAGAGCTTACTCTAAATGCAAATCCAACGGCGTTTTACTTGGCCTGCCACCAATTTCTCGTGTGAGTTTTGGTACCAGATAACCCGATACACGCGTGATGAGTCCGCGCATAATAGCTTTCGCTTCTTCGTCCGAAATAAAGTAGTGCGCTGCGCCTTGCACCTTATCAAGAACGTGGAGGTAATAAGGCAAGATGCCCGCGTCAAATAAGGCCTCACTTAACGCCACTTGAGCTTCTACCGAATCATTCACGCCTTTCAGCAGAACGCCTTGGTTTAGAAGCGTAACGCCCGCTCTTTTGAGCTTGAACATCTGTTCAGCAAATTCGTCATTGATTTCGTTGGCATGGTTGATGTGAGTGACGAGGATGATTTGTAACCTTGATGCTTGCAGCAGTTGGCATAGTTCATCAGTGACTCGAGCAGGAATCACCACAGGTAAACGGCTATGAATACGCAGACGTTTGATGTGAGGAATATGAGCAATGTGCTCTAAAAGCCAATGAATCTCATCGTCTTTTGCCATTAATGGATCACCACCTGAGAAGATGACTTCGTTCAACTCTGGTTGTTGTGCCATGTACTCTAAGCACTTGGTCCAGGCTTGTTTCCCGCTTTTGTTCTCTTGATAAGGGAAGTGACGACGAAAACAGTAACGGCAATTTACCGCGCAGCCACCTTTGACAATCATCAGGGCGCGGTTGCGATACTTGTGTAGCAGGCCAGGGACTTCATTGTCCTGCTCTTCCAATGGATCATTGGAGTAACCCGGATGCACCTCAAATTCGTCGCTCAGTGGTAAAACCTGACGTAAAAGAGGGTCTTTAGGGTTGCCTTTCTCCATCCTATCGACAAAACTTTGCGGTACACGCTGTGCAAACAGCTTGCGCGCGGCAAACCCGTCTTGCCACGGTGAAGGATCAATTTCCAGTATTTCGAGCAATTTTGCAGGATCAGAGATCCCATTCGCCAACTGTTTGAGCCAGTTTTGCTCAACAGATTCGACTTTTCGGGTTATTATGTGCGGCATTGAATTTAGCTCTAAGAATGTAAGAGGAAAAAATGGCTACAGTTAGCACCAATGAATTTAAAGGCGGTCTTAAGTTAATGCTTGATAACGAGCCTTGTGTAATTCTGGAAAACGAATACGTTAAACCAGGTAAAGGCCAAGCGTTCAACCGTGTTAAAATTCGTAAACTTCTTTCTGGTAAAGTGCTAGAGAAAACATTCAAGTCTGGTGACACTTGTGAAGTGGCAGACGTAATGGATATCGACCTAGATTATCTATATTCAGACGGCGAATTCTACCACTTTATGAACAGTGAAACGTTTGAACAGATCGCAGCGGATGCAAAAGCGGTAGGTGAAAACGCTAAGTGGTTGGTAGAAAACAACACTTGTATGATCACTCTTTGGAACGGTAACCCAATTACTGTTACTCCACCAAACTTCGTTGAGCTAGAAGTTGTAGACACAGACCCAGGCCTGAAAGGTGATACTCAAGGTACTGGCGGTAAACCAGCGACGCTATCAACTGGCGCTGTTGTTCGTGTTCCTCTGTTCATCTCAATTGGTGAAGTGATTCGCGTAGATACTCGTACTGCTGAATACGTAGGTCGTGTGAAGTAAGCACTTTATATGATTGTTAGAAAGGTCGCTTCGGCGGCCTTTTTTATTGCCTGTGATTCTTCTCTTTTAATCCCTCTGCGTAAAACATCGATATCCTCCGCAAATTTTTGATGATTTTGTATTATTCGTAAAAATCTTATTTATTCCATGAATCTGTCGATTATTCCTTAATGTAACATTTTGATACATTAGTACTTGTCGCTGAGTTGCATAGCAATCTGATTTTTATCGATTTAACTCAGTAACAATCCAAAAAGGAGAACAAAATGGAAAGCAGAGGTTTAGGAAGGGGTTTAAAGGTGGAAGAAAGACGTCAGTTACTACATAAAGGATTAAAAGCAGCCGTATTTGGCGTACCGCTGTTGGCAATAGGCTTAACGATTAATAGCTCGGTGCTGATGACCGATGCGGGTTACAGCTACGTGCATCAGAATAATATTACTGGTGAGTTGGATGTGTTTACTGAACCTGGCATTCATTTTCGCATGCCATTTCTGTCCAAAATCACCAAGTATGACCAAGTGATCACCGTGTCATTCGGTAACAGCAAGGGCGAAGATTTTTATCAACGCCTTGATGCGATTCAGGTTCGATTTGCCGACACCTATATTGGTCAGATCCCCGTAACATTCCGCTTTAAGCTCAGTAATGACCCTGAAGCGGTGAAGAAGATGCACAAAGAGTTCCGCAACAACAGTAACTTGATCGATGCGCTGCTTGTAAAGAACGCACGTAACGTAACGGTGATTACCGCAACCCAATACACGGGTGAAGAGTTTTTCCAAGGTGGTTTGAACCAATTCAAATCGAAACTTGGCGATCAGTTACGAGAGGGGATTTATCTAACAGAGCGACGTCAGGTTGAAGTGGAAGAGTTGGATCTTGCGCCTGTTGGGGCGAATCAAGCCAATCCGAACCAATTACAGCGCACCAATCAACTGGTTTGGAAAACCGTACCTGTCGTAGACAAAACCGGGCAACCGATTCGTCAAGACAATCCGTTACAACAATACGGTATTCAAGTGACGCAGGTGACCATTGGTGACCCACAGCCCGAAAAGCAATTAGATCAGCTATTGGCAGATAAAAAGCGTTTAGTGGCGGATCGTATTCGCGCGATTCAGGAACAAGAAACGTCGAAAGCACAGGCAGAGACCGAGCAGTTACGCAAAGAGATTCAACGAACACGTGAGGTGCAAGACGCCCAGCGTGGTAAAGAACTCGCAATTATTGCTCAGCAAAAAGAAGTGGAAGTTGCACGTCAGATTGCAGAGCGTGAAATCGTTGAAGTGGAAAAAACCAAACGACTTGCTGAAGTAGAGAAGGAGAAAGAGCTAGCTATCGCAGAGGCTAACTTAGCGATTCAAAAAGCGAACGCACTTTCTGCTGAGTTTGAAGCGAAAGCGATATTAGCGAAAGGTCGCGCAGAATCTGAAGTCCTAAAAGGTAAGTATGCAGCGTTAGGAGCAAACCGTGAAGTTTACTTGGCAGAATTGAATCGAGACGTAGCGAACTCGCTGTACAACAATTTGCAAAACTTCCAAGTTCAGATGCCACAAAATTACATTGGTGGAAGTGACGAAACGGGCTTGAAAACAAACCTAGATGTGATTACTGGCTTTGGTGCTCTGGGTCTTATGGACCAGACAAAGAAGGTCGCACAGCAATAAGATCATGGGTGGTCAAAAGCTTAAAAAGCAAAAAGATCATGGGTAACCCAAAGCAATAAAAAAGCTGGCATTTAGCCAGCTTTTTCTTTTTTGGTCAGTCTCTTAAATCATGAAGATAAAGATAACTGCTAGTGCAGTGATGAGGCCTGCAAATGCATAGCATGCAATTTTACCAATCACACCAGTGTGGAATTTAAGGTCGTGCATGCCGTGGTGTACACGGTGCATTGCATGCCACATTGGCAATGCTAGCGTGCCAATGATGAATAGCGCACCGATGATGCTGGTTGCGAATGCAGAGACACGCTCGTAGCTCATCGCTTCTGCATCAATCACGCCTAGTGGGACCAAGATGCCCAGCACCAATACCGTGATTGGCGTGATCATCGCGAACCAAGTACCACCTGCGCCAAACAGACCCCACCAGATTGGCTCATCAGAACGTTTTGGTGATGTGTTTACACTATAATTCGGTTTCATTGCTCAGCTCCTTACACCACGATGAGAACGATCAGTGAGATAAACGCAACAGCGGCCCACTGAGTCAATACGATGATCTTCTTGTCCACTGGTTTGCCTTTCAAACGAATTGGCATTACTTGTGGCATCATGCTGAAGAAAGTTTGAGCGTGGAATAGGCTACCGAGTAGTGCAACGATGTTGATTGCGACTACGATTGGGTTCGCCATGAATGCTAACCAACCTTGCCATGCTTCAGGACCTTTCACCAAGCAACCTAAACCGAAAGTTAGGAACAGAGTGAATAGGATTAACGGAAGCACCGTAGCTTCACGTAGCATGTAGAAGCGGTAGAAAGGATGGTTCTTCCACCAAGTGCGTTTTACTTCACGAACGTAAGGTTTACGATTGCTCATCCTTATGCCTCCACTTTCTTTGGTGAACCATCAGGTTTCAACATAGCAATCACGAAGTCCATAGAAGACTCCACTTTGCCTTGGTTTACTGCCGCTGCTGGGTCAACGTTCTTCGGACAAACTTCAGAACAGTAACCAACAAACGTACAACCCCAAGCACCGTTTTCACCGTTGATAAGCTTCATGCGCTCATCTTTACCGTTGTCACGGCTGTCTAGGTTGTAGCGGTGGGCTAGCGTTAGTGCAGCAGGACCGATGAACTCTGGGTTAAGACCAAACTGAGGACATGCTGCATAGCACAGACCACAGTTGATACAGCCAGCGAATTGCTTGTATTTCGCCATCTGTTCTGGCGTTTGCAAGTTCGTACCGTCTTCTGGTTTACGATCGTTACCAATGATGTATGGTTTGATTGCTTCTAGGCGCTCGATGAATGGCGTCATATCAACAATCAAGTCTTTCTCGATTGGGAAGTTCGCTAGAGGCTCGATAGTCACACCGTCTGGGTAGTCACGTAGGAAGCTCTTACAAGCAAGTTTCGGTACGTTGTTCACCATGATGCCGCAAGAACCACAGATCGCCATACGGCAAGACCAACGGTAAGACAGATCTTTGTCTAGGTGGTCTTTGATGTAACCAAGTGCGTCAAGTACAGACATGGTTTCATCGAATGGGACTTCGAATGTTTGCTTGTATGGTTCTGCATCTTTCTCTGGGTCGTAACGCAGGATGTCTACTTTTTGAATGCGATTTGCTGACATTATGCTTGCTCCTCTGCGTTCTTCTCTTCAGCCGCTGCTTTTTCTGCTGCTTCACCGTATAGACGAGCTTTTGGCTGTGACTTAGTGATGGTCACATTGCTGTAATCGATACTTGGTGCTGACTCTGGCTTGTAGAAAGCAAGTGAGTGTTTTAGGAAATTCACGTCATCACGTTCTGTACAACCGTCGTCTAGACGTTGGTGCGCGCCGCGCGACTCTTTACGTAGAATCGCAGAGTGAACCATCGCTTCTGCGACTTCTAGGCCGTAACCCACTTCGATTGCGTATAGAAGGTCTGTGTTGAACACTTTACCTTTGTCTTTGATGCTGATGCGTTTGTAGCGTTCTTTCAACTCAGTGATTTTGTCGATAGTCGCTTGCATCAAATCTTCTTGGCGGTATATACCACAGCCCGCTTCCATGGTGTGGCCCATTTCTGTGCGTATTTCTGCCCAGTTTTCGTCGCCTTCTTGGTTCATCAGTTTCGCGATGCGCTCTTCAACGGCTTTGACTTGCGCGTCAATTGCCGCGTCGTTCCAGCCTTTGAATTCTGCTGCGCGTTTCACTGCATTTTCACCCGCTACGCGGCCAAATACCACGAACTCAGCCAGTGAGTTAGAACCTAGACGGTTTGCACCGTGAAGACCAACAGACGCACATTCACCCACCGCGAATAGGCCTTTAATGCGAGTTTCACAACCGCCGTCCGTTTCAATACCACCCATGGTGTAGTGAACGGTTGGACGAATTGGAATTGGCTCTTTTGCAGGGTCCACGTTTACGTAAGCTTTTGCTAGCTCACAGATGAACGGTAGACGCTCTTGTAGGTACTCTTCACCAAGATGGCGAAGGTCTAGGTGCACCACGTCACCCAGTGGGTGTTTGATGGTGTTGCCTTTCTGTTGTTCGTGCCAGAAAGCTTGAGAAACTTTGTCACGAGGACCCAGTTCCATGTATTTGTTCTTCGGTTGGCCAACTGGAGTTTCAGGGCCCATGCCGTAATCTTGTAGGTAACGATAGCCGTTCTTGTTAACGATGATACCGCCTTCACCACGACAACCTTCCGTCATCAGGATACCTGTGCCTGGAAGACCGGTTGGGTGGTATTGAACGAATTCCATATCACGTAGAGGAACGCCGTGACGGTAAGCCATTGCCATACCATCGCCCGTTACGATACCACCGTTGGTGTTACAGTGGTAAACACGGCCCGCGCCACCTGTTGCTAGAACAACCGATTTTGCTTTGATAGTAACAAGCTCGCCTTCAGACATGTGAATAGCAATCAGACCTTGAACTTCGCCTTCATCAACAAGCAGATCCACCACAAAGTACTCATCAAAACGTTTGATGTTGCTGTACTTCATTGATGTCTGGAATAGCGTATGAAGCATGTGGAAGCCAGTTTTGTCTGCAGCGAACCAAGTACGTTCAACCTTCATACCACCAAAGCGGCGTACGTTGACTTCACCGTTCTCTTTACGACTCCATGGGCAACCCCATTGCTCCATTTGGATCATTTCGCGAGTCGCGTTCTCTACAAAGTATTCAACAACATCCTGTTCACATAGCCAGTCACCACCGCCAACAGTGTCGTTGAAGTGGTTGTCTAAGCTATCTTCATCCTTGATAACTGCTGCTGAGCCACCCTCTGCAGCGACCGTGTGGGAGCGCATTGGATAAACTTTAGAAATCAGAGCGACTTCTAAGTCTGGGTTTGCTTCAGCCGCTGCAATAGCAGTACGAAGACCAGCGCCGCCTGCGCCGATGACTGCGATATCTGTGGTGATAATTTGCACAGTTATCCTCCAGTGTGTGATTGCGGAAATCCGCTTGTTATTGTCATTACGAGGCGCTCTTTAAAAAGAACTCCCCAAAAGTAGTAGGGTTAGTGTAGATGAGCCACATGGCAGAAAAATTGATGTAATTGGGTTTTTGCTTCGGTAATGCACTTAAGGGCATAGAATTTATAGGTTATGTGACTGCTATCACGGCATCGAGGTTTTGGCCCTCAAGCATTCACATTAGGGATGTTAAACCTGTGTTGCGTGACATTAACCGCATGGATAATAGGTTTTTAACTGAGTGTTTTTTGTGCTGCGGCACGAGTAATGCTTGCCTCAAATTGGCGAGCACATTAGTAAAAAGAAGAAGGGATATTCCTCTCTTCTTGAAGAGTAAAAAGCATGTAGAATGAGGCTTTCCTCGCTGAATTAAAGTTTGAGAGACTTGTTATGCAAACCAACTGGCAACCTACTGCTTCCATTGACCAACTTCGTCAACGTGCGACGTTAATCGCGTCGATTCGACAATTCTTCGCTGACCGACAGGTGATGGAAGTCGATACGCCAGCCATGAGTCACGCAACCGTGACTGACATTCATTTGCATACTTTCCAAACCGAGTTTGTTGGCCCAGGCTATGCCGATGGCAGTAAGCTGTTTTTTATGACCAGCCCAGAGTTCCATATGAAGCGCCTTTTGGCTGCGGGCAGCGGTTGTATTTATCAAATCAACAAAGCATTTCGTAATGAAGAGAATGGTCGCTACCACAACCCTGAATTCACGATGTTGGAGTGGTATCGCGTTGGCTTTGACCATCATAAATTGATGGATGAAATGGATGACCTGTTGCAGCTGGTATTGAAGTGTGGCGCAGCGCAGCGCATGACGTATCAGCAAGCCTTCATTGATGTGTTGGGTGTGTGTCCACTGGAAGGCTCGATGACTGAGCTGAAAGCGGCGGCAAGCAAGCTGGGTTTGAGTGACATTGCTGAGCCTGAAGAAGATCGCGATACGCTGCTGCAACTACTATTTAGCGTGGGAGTAGAAAACAAAATTGGTCAGGACGTGCCAGCTTTTGTGTACGACTTCCCTGCATCACAGGCGGCGCTTGCGAAAATCAATCCTCAAGATCATCACGTCGCGGATCGTTTTGAAGTGTACTTTAAGGGGATAGAGCTGGCGAACGGATTTCATGAACTGGATAACCCGAAAGAGCAATTAGCGCGCTTTGAACAAGATAACGCAAAGCGTATCGAAATGGGTTTAAAACCACAGCCGATCGATTATCATCTGATCTCTGCACTGGAAGCAGGGTTGCCAGATTGTGCAGGGGTCGCGTTGGGTATTGATCGTTTGATCATGCTGGCGCTAGGCTGTGACCACATTGATCAAGTGACGGCCTTTCCATTTCCAATTGCATAAGGACGTCCAATGAACCTGACGGCTGCACGTTTCGTCATCTTTAGCTACGCCATATTGATCGCTTTTTTATCTCTGAGTTCAGGTGAACTGCAAGACTGGGGCAATATAGCGTATCTCGACAAAATGCAGCACGCTATGGCGTACAGCGGCTTTGCGTTTTTAGGTTGTTTTTGTGTGTGGCGTTGGCGTCAACGTTGGGCGGTGGCGATTAGTATTTTGCTATTCAGCGCCGTTATTGAGTGGTTGCAAGGGTATGTAGGGCGACAAACTTCTTGGTTAGACCTTGTCGCCAACTCAACTGGCATCTTAACTGGTCTGTTATGTTACCGGATTTGGAGCCTCTATCGACCTAGGTTGGTGAAGTCGCTATACTCGATTCGTTAATGAAGAGGGAACACGATAACAATGAAAACGCGCGACAAAATCGTCTACGCGGCACTGGAGTTGTTCAACCAACATGGTGAGCGCAACATCACCACCAATCACATTGCCGATCACATCGAAATTAGCCCTGGTAATCTGTATTACCACTTCCGCAATAAGCAAGAAATCGTTCGTGAGATCTTTGCGCTTTATTCAGCAGAACTTTTAGAAAGATTTACCCCTATTCAAGGTTCGCAAGAGAGCCTGACTATGCTGAAGAGCTACCTAGACTCTATTTTTACCTTGATGTGGAAATACCGCTTTTTCTACGCAAACTTACCAGAAATCTTGTCACGAGATGAACAGCTACACGAACAGTACATCGATGTGCAAGAGAAGCTGCAAGCGAACCTCATTGCTATTATGCAAGAGTTCGTAACGATGAAGCTGTTGAATGTCGATCAACAACAGTTGAAGTCATTGGTATGTACATTGCATTTGATTGCGTGTAGTTGGTTGGCGTATCAATCCGCGATGGCTTCAAAAACCAACATTACCGAGCAAATGGTGAAGCAAGGGATGTTGCAGATGCTTAATGTCGTTAAGCCATTAGCAACTGAGCAGGGCTTAGAGCAGCTACTGGTATTAGAAGATGCGGTTAGCAATCTACACAGTTAAACGTCAAACTGCTTAATATTTCGAGAGTCACTCTCATTTTCGAGTCGTGGCTCGAGTTGACTTGTCAAATATGCCACGCACAATAGTCCCATACGCTAAAAACCCTTGCAGGGATAAGATTCTCGATAAAGGAACTATCGCCCCATGAATTACGACATTTTTAATGGTGATGCTGATGGCATCATTGCTCTTCTACAATTGCGTTTGGCTGATCCTGTCGATGCCCAGTTAATAACCGGTGTAAAGCGCGACATCAAGCTGGTGGAAAAAGTAGACGTGCAAGCGGGTGATGAGCTGACTGTGTTAGACATTTCGATGGAAAAGAACATGGCAGGTCTAGAGCAAGCTTTGGCTCAAGGCGCGCACGTCTTTTACGCCGATCATCACAAAGCGGGCGACATTCCTCAGCATGGTAATTTGGATGCGCACATCGATCTCGATGCCAACATGTGCACGGCGTTGATTGTCGATAAGTTGCTTGATGGGCGTTTTCATGACTGGGCGATTACGGCGGCTTATGGCGATAACATGATTGCTAAAGCTGATGAGTTAGCGAATAACGCGGGCTTGTCGCAGCAACAGAAAGAGCAGCTAAAAGAGCTGGGTACTTTAATTAACTACAACGGCTACGGATCGAAGGTCGAAGATTTACACTTTCATCCTGCGGAGCTGTACCGAGCTTTGCTGAAGTACACGTCGCCATTTGAAGCTATTGAAGATAAGGCCTCGCCATACTACCAATTGCAATCGGCTTACCAACAAGACATGGAGGCGGCTCTCGCAGTGCCTGCCATGCATGAGAGTGGTAAGCTGAAGTTGTTTGAGTTACCAAACACGGCGGCATCACGCCGAATCAGTGGTGTTTATGGCAACTCGCTGGCAAACCAAAACCCTGACTCTGCGCATGCGGTACTTACTGAAAATGCAGATGGGACTTATACGGTTTCACTTCGTGCCCCGTTAAACAATAAACAAGGTGCCGTGGCCGTGTGTGGTCAGTTCCCGACAGGTGGGGGGCGAGAGGCGGCGGCAGGAATCAACGCGTTAAGCAAAGATGATGTGCATGCTTTTATTGATGCGGTAGAAACCTACTACGCATAGCATTTTCCAAAACATGAATACAACAAAGGAGCCGAGTGGCTCCTTTTTTATGACAAGTCAATAAGTCAGATAATCAGCGCTTTAACCAAGATTTCGGATTCTGCGCTTCACTATTACGACGAATTTCGAAGTACAGCGATGGCCTGTCTTGACCGCCCGTATCACCCGCGAGAGCAATCACTTCGCCTGCGGTGACTCGATCGCCTTCTTTTTTAGTTAACGCTTGGTTGTAACCATAGAGGGTCATGTCACCTTTTCCGTGGTCGAGCAGTACCACTAAACCGTATCCGCGCAGATACTCAGCAAATACGACAGTACCAGGATAAACGGCTTTCACTTGTTGACCATAGTTGGCAGACAGCACCATGCCCTTCCAGTTTACCTGCCCGGTTTGTCGCGTACCAAAGTTGTGTAACACACTGCCTTTGAGTGGCCAAGGCAACTTACCGCGCTGTTTGCCGAGTCCGTCCATTGGCACCGCATTACGCTTCGCTGCTTTGGCGATCTCTGCTTTTAAACGGGTTTCGTTGCGTTGCAGCTCGGCTAAGTAGCGTTTGTCATTCTTGATACTGCTCTGAATTTTATTCAGGGTTTGCTTACGCTTGGATTGTGTACTCGCTAGCGCTGTACGTTTTTCGGATTGCTGCTTGAGCAGAGTCTCGATTTGCTCTTTTTCTAGCTCGAGCTGGTTTTTGTTGTGCGCTAATTCTTGGGTTATTTTGGTGATCGCATCAATCACTTCAGCACGTGCTTTAGCTAAATGCTGGAAGTATTGGCTCATGCGGTCTTCTTCCACACCTTGATTTAACAAGTGACCATTGGCCTTCGCTCGCTCGGTTACGTAATACGTTTGCAGCAGCTGTTTGAGTTCTTCTTCTTGCTCTTGACGCTGTGCTTCTTGCAAGGCAATTTTCTCTTCCAGGTTTTCTATGTTTTTGTCTGCTTGTGCGAGGTTAGACTTGGTTTGTCGTATTTCACGCTCAAGCTTAGAAATACCAAGCTCTTGATCTTTTAGTGATTTCTGTAACTCATTGAGCTGCTTTTCTTGGGAAGAGAGCGATTTGCGCTGACGGCTTATCTCACTGGATACGCCTTTGAGCTCTTGCTGACTCACAGCAGAGGAGGTAATGGGATAAGTGGCAGATAAAGCACAAGTTAATAAAATAGCCGAGCGTAGAACAGGGTGATTTTGTTTTCGCACTTGAGAGTTACCTACCACGTTGTTGTCAAAAAGGTTTGTTGACGATTAAATACCATCTCCATGGATAAAGCTTTGCGACTTGCCGTTAAAGCCTTGATCCATATCGAGAGAGGGTTTGTCCGTTTTTGGACGTCCGACGATTTTTGCAGGCACGCCAGCCACCGTTGTGTGAGGAGGCACGGCTTGCAATACCACAGAGCAAGATCCGATTTTCGCGCCTTCACCGACTTCGATATTGCCAAGAATCTTTGCACCAGCTCCGATCATTACGCCTTCGCGAATTTTCGGGTGACGATCACCGCATTCTTTACCAGTACCACCAAGGGTGACATCTTGCAGTATAGACACGTCGTTTTCGACCACGGCAGTTTCACCAATCACGATGCCTGTTGCATGGTCGAGCATGATACCACTACCAATGCGTGCTGCAGGGTGAATATCGACCTGACATGCTACCGAAATCTGATTTTGTAGGTAAGTCGCAAGAGCGTGACGACCTTGCTTCCACAGCCAGTTTGCTACTCGGTAGCCTTGCAGTGCGTGATAGCCTTTTAGGTACAGCAATGGCATTGAGTACATTGAAACAGCAGGGTCGCGATTGACCGTGGCACAAATATCACAAGCCGCGCCGTCAGTGATGGTTGGATCAGCCGCAAAGGCTTCTTCAACCACTTCACGCACAGCCATCGCTGGCATGGAAGCGGTGTTCAATTTGTTAGCCAGAATATAACTCAGAGCGGCACACAAACTTTCATGCTTGATAATGGTGGCATGATAGAAGCTCGCCAGCATAGGCTCTTGTTCTGACATTTCACGGGCTTCTGAGACAATTTTGTTCCAGACTTTTTGTTTTTCGCAGTGTTTCATTCTCAATATCCAGAGTGGTTCTTCCGTGACCCGACAACTTCAATTTTTCTCAGATGAGCTGCAAAGGGCGGTAGATTGCTACTTTCCTTCGGCTTTTTTGTCACGAGCAAGTAAATCTTGCGCTGCTAAGCGCGCATCTTTTCCTTGATACAATACTTGATAAATTTGATCAACTATCGGCATCTCAACACCCATACGTTGAGAAAGTAGCCATACTTCTTTTGTATTGCGGTAACCCTCAACCACTTGGCCAATTTCTTCTTGAGCCGTATCAACGTTTTTACCTTGGCCTAATGCCAAGCCAAAGCGTCGGTTACGTGATTGGTTATCGGTACATGTCAGGACAAGATCGCCTAAACCTGCCATGCCCATAAAGGTTTCTGGCTGTGCACCCAGCGCAGCACCAAGGCGACTCATTTCAGCCAAGCCACGAGTAATTAATGCAGTACGGGCGTTGGCGCCAAAACCAATACCATCAGACATACCCGCACCAATCGCAATAACGTTTTTCACAGCGCCGCCCAATTGCATACCAATAAAGTCACTATTGGCATATACGCGGAAGGTTTTGCTACAGTGGATTTTTTCTTGTAGATCCGCAACAAATTCAGAATCTGGAGACGCAACTGAAATTGCAGTCGGCATACCCATTGCGAGCTCTTTCGCAAACGTTGGGCCAGACAATACTGCTAGTGAGTAGTTTTCACCGATAATGTCATAAGCAACGTCTTTCAGTAGGCGCCCCGTTTCAGGTTCAAGCCCTTTGGTTGCCCAACAGATGCGAGAGTCTTCGCGCAAGAATGGTTTACAGCTGTTTAGCACGATGCCAAAGACATGGCTTGGAACCACAACCAACAAATCTCGGCTTGCTTGAACGGCTTTTTCTAAATCCGATTCAATGATCAAGCTTTCAGGGAAATCAACACCTGGTAAGAAGGCATGGTTAGCTCGGTCTGCTTCTAGGCGAGCCATGTGCTCTGGCTCGTGTCCCCAAAGGACAACGTTCGCGCCGTTACGAGCGAGTGAGATTGCCAAAGAGGTGCCGTATGAGCCTGCGCCAATCACAGTCATTGCGATGTCTTTACCGTAAGCATTGTTTGTATTTGCTTGTGTCATGCTACCGCCTAATTGTCTTGCTACTAGTAGAATCTAGTTCCTAATCGTCAAATTTTACGCCTTCTGGCGATTAGGAACTAGGAACTTTTGTCAGAAATAAAAAATGCACATTGCATCGGATGGTAGACGCTCTGTGCATTTTATTTGAGTCGGTGACGTCAGCACTGTGGCTATTCGTCACTTATAAAACGTGAATTACGCTTCAGCTTCGCCTTGTTGAGCTTGCTGTTGTAGGTAGTTCATGAATAGCGCGTCAAAGTTTACTGGCGCTAGGTTCAGTTGAGGGAACGTACCTTTAACGACTAGGCTTGAGATAGTTTCACGAGCGTATGGGAATAGGATGTTCGGGCAGAATGCGCCTAGGCAATGTGCAAGTTGACCAGCTTCCATTTGTTCAGCAGTGAAGATACCACCTTGTTGAACTTCACATAGGAACGCAGTCTCTTCTTCGTTCTTCACAGTAACGGTTAGGCGTAGAACAACTTCGTAAACGCCTTCACCAAGCTCACGGCTTTGAGTGTCTAGGTCTAGTTTAACGTCTGGGTTCCACTCTTTCTGGAAAATTACTGGAGAGTTCGGCGCTTCAAAAGAAACGTCTTTTAGGAAGATGCGTTGAATTGCGAAGTTTTGTTGTGCGTCTTGAGGTGCTGCTTCAGCCATTTTTTAATCCTTAAATCAATATTTGTTGAGCCTAGAAACGTCTAAGCTCAGAAAACTGGTATGTCCTGAGACTAACTGAGCCAATCTACCTTGACTAGATGAAGCGTGTATTACGTGCAAAGCGTCACAACTTAGTGCTCCAACTGCTTTCAATTTGCTCAGTTTTTTGTCCGCGAGGCTTGGTAAAATCGCGTTTAAACGCGAACTTTCGTTCTTGCCACGTTCCTACTTCTTGCCACGTTCCTACTTCTTACCGCGAACTAACGGCAGGTTCGCTTCGTTCCACGCAATCAAACCATTTTTTAGTAGGCTCACGTTTTCGAAGCCAGCTTTTACTAGTAGGTTTGCGCTTTCTTGAGCGGTCTGTCCTGTCTTACATACCACAATGATTGGGTCTGATTTGTGGTTTTCAAGGCTACCCAAGTTACCCGCTTTGATGTCTGACGGTAAAATGTGAAGTGAGTCGGTGATATGACCTTTTTTGAACTCGTCTTTGGTACGGATATCCACTACAACGCCGTTTTCACGGTTCATAAGATGAGTCAGTTGGTTTACGTTGATTTCTTTGTATGCGGCTGTCGCTGATTTCACGATGTTCATGATAAAGGCGACAAGAAGACCTACCCAAACCAAAGATAGAATCATGTTCTGTTGGAAAAATTCAATGTACTCTTGCATGTCTTGAGCTCTTACGCTGTTGGCGGAAAAATAAAGCAGGAGTATAGCGAGGTTACGGCTCTTAGGCGAGAGGGTTAAAATTTTCTAACGAATAATTGAGATCTCTATAAACCCGTTATGCCCTTACTATCCGTACATTTCGCTCTGGTAGCTTGATTGCTTTGGCCTATTGGACTTATCGGTTTAAGTGACTTCTGTTTTACTGAGAAATGAGAACAATAGGTATTAACCCATCTTGTTTGATGTTGCTTTAAATTAGCACTGTTTCAAGTGCAAAAATAAGAATGAGAAGCGTAAGAAAACCGAACTTAGACTGGGGTGTACAAAGCGTATTAGAAATGACTATGCTTGTGGAACACGTTTGTCGGCACTGACTCGTTGTTCGCTTAACTTGTAAGATAGCAACAATAAATCGCAAACATTATTTGATCTTAACCTACAGTTTTGGTTAAAAAGTGTAGTAAAATTACGCTAGTTTTGTTTCAAGGTTAGATAGGGCAGCGAGGCCCTACGCCAAAAGTTACTTAAATTTGATGAGGTCATCACTATGTCAGCTAAGAAGCCACTGGCTCTAGTTATCCTTGACGGTTACGGTTACCGTGAAGACACAGCAAGTAACGCAATTGCGAATGCGAAAACACCAGTAATGGATGCTCTGATTGCGAATAACCCACACACATTAATCTCTGCTTCAGGCATGGATGTTGGCCTTCCTGATGGTCAAATGGGTAACTCTGAAGTTGGTCACACTAACATTGGTGCAGGCCGCGTTGTATACCAAGACCTGACTCGTATCACTAAATCAATTGCGGATGGTGAGTTCGAACAAACGCCTGCGCTAGTTGAAGCAATCGACTCTGCTGTGAAAGCTGAAAAAGCAGTACACATCATGGGCCTGATGTCTCCAGGCGGTGTTCACTCTCACGAAGACCACATTTACGCTGCAGTTGAAATGGCAGCGGCGCGTGGCGCAGAGAAAATCTACCTACACTGCTTCCTAGACGGCCGTGACACACCACCACGTAGTGCTGAAAACTCACTACAACGTTTCCAAGACCTATTTGCGAAACTAGGTAAAGGCCGCGTTGCTTCTCTAGTAGGTCGTTACTACGCAATGGACCGTGACAACAATTGGGATCGCGTCCAAGTTGCTTACGATCTTCTAACTCAAGCTAAAGCTGAGTTCACAGCAGAAACGGCAGTTGCAGGTCTAGAAGCGGCTTACGCTCGTGAAGAAAACGACGAATTCGTTAAAGCAACAGCTATCAAAGCGGAAGGTCAAGAAGACGCAATCATGCAAGATGGTGATGCGGTTATCTTCATGAACTACCGTGCTGACCGTGCACGTCAAATCACTCGTGCATTCGTTCCTGCGTTTGACGGCTTTGAGCGTGCAGTATTCCCAGCAATCAACTTTGTGATGCTGACTCAATACGCGGCTGATATCCCTCTAGCTATCGCATTCCCACCTGCGTCTCTAGAAAACACTTACGGTGAGTGGCTATCTAAACAAGGTCAAACTCAGCTACGTATCTCTGAAACAGAGAAATACGCACACGTGACTTTCTTCTTCAACGGTGGTGTTGAGAACGAATTCGAAGGCGAAGAGCGTCAGTTGGTTGCTTCTCCAAAAGTTGCAACGTACGACATGCAGCCTGAAATGAGCTCTCCAGAACTAACAGAGAAGATGGTTGCGGCTATCAAATCAGGTAAGTTCGATACCATCATCTGTAACTACCCGAATGCAGATATGGTTGGTCACACTGGCGTTTATGAAGCGGCTGAGAAAGCAATCGAAGCTCTAGATGAAAGCGTGGGTAAAGTGGTTGAAGCAATCAAAGAAGTTGGCGGTCAACTATTGATCACTGCGGACCACGGTAACGCAGAAATGATGATCGACCCTGAAACTGGCGGCATCCACACTGCTCACACTAACCTACCAGTGCCTCTAATCTATGTAGGTGACAAAGCGGTTGAATTCAAAGAAGGCGGTAAACTGTCTGACCTTGCACCAACCATGCTTTCTCTAGCTGGTCTAGAAATCCCAGCAGAAATGACGGGTGAAGTATTAGTTAAATAGTTAACTAACGGCTCAGCATGACAAAAGCCCGAGTTTAAACTCGGGCTTTTTTGTATCTGGCAGTAAGGACTGGTCTGCAAGGTTACTGAACCAATATGCCCGCACCAATCACAGCTAGGGCTGCGCCCAACCATGCAAATCGGTTTGGTCGGCGTTTGGTGTAAATCCAGAGCAGTGGTAGCAACATAATTGGCGTGGTTGAAGATAGAAGGGCAACCATACCTACATTTCCTTCTTGCAGTGCGTATAAGATTAGCGTCATGCCGACGGCCATCGCCAAGAAACCATTAAGCGCAGTAATACCAAATATGCGCCAAGTAATGTGTTGCGTCGAGCGAGCGACTTTGACTCCTAGAATTAACAACATGCTGTGGGCGAAAAAGGCACTGATCATTCGAATAGCAGAAGCCGCAACTGGGTCAATACTGGTTTGCATTACTGGCTTGGCGATGATGCCGCCCAATGCTTGGCACATTGCTGCGGTTAAGCCAAGTCCAATGCCCACCCAGATGTTACCTTTAATGTCTTCCAAGACGTTATTCACTTGACCTCTTCGGCCAAAGAATATCGCCATCACCACGCCGCTAAATACCAATGATGCGCCCAGTAGTTCTATTGTGGTCATGACTTCGCTAAATAAGAAGTAGCCCAAGATGGCAGAGAACACGGCGTGGCAAGAGAAGAGTAACCCGGCTTGTCTTGGCCCCATACGATTCAAACACGCGAATAGAGCGGTATCGCCAATAAAAATACCAATCAGTCCTGAGGCCATCATTGGCGTTACATGTTCCCAAGAAACCGTTAACCAGCCGCCAGTTATCCAGGCCATAGTTGATAAGATCACGGCTGTGCAGCCCATACGCCAGCGGCTGTAAGAAAATGCGCCTAGGTGTTGTGCAGGAATGACCGAAATTAGGCTAGAAACTGCCCACAGAAAAGCGGCGCATAAAGCAAGCCATTCGTAACCCATGATGTGTCGACGTCCTTGTAGAGTAGAGGAGTCTTAATATGCACGAAATTTATGGGATGTAAAAGCCGCTCTGTAAGGGCAGTAGCTGGAGAGCAGCTCCATGACAACACGCTTTTTCATGGAGCTCTTCGATTAAAACAGTACCAAAACTGCGCCATACACGATAAGTAGACCAATCAAACCGAGAATCAGGCCTACTTTCGCCATGTCTTTGCTCTCGATGAGGCCTGTTGAATAAGCCAAAGAGTTTGGTGGTGTGGAAACCGGTAAGATCATGCCAAGTGATGCGGAGAAGGCTACGACAACCAGTAAACCTTGTAGGCCGCCAACCGCAATAAGGCTTGGCATGGATGTACCAATAGCGGCAGCAATAGGCATCAATAAGTTTGCCGTTGCGGTATTAGACATAAAGTTCGCCATTAACCAGCACACTACCGATAGGGCTAAAACAACGGCAAATGGTGATAGCAGGCTGTAATCAATGGCGTGCGCTAATGCTTCGGCTAAGCCCGTTTTGTCTAAGGCAATGCCAATTGCTATACCACCGGCAACTAGCCATAAAACATCCCAGTTAATCAGCTTGAGCTCTTCTTTTCCCATAATGCCCGTTAACGTGAACACTGCTAGTGGGATAATCGCGACAACATATGTATTCATGCCATGCACTTTCGTTGTCATCCAAAGCAAAATGGTTAGTGCAAAAGTGATGTAGACGACGATCGCACGCCAGCTCCTTTTGAATGTACCATCTAGCTTTAGTTTCATTTCTGGTTCGCTAGACGGAAACAGCTTTTGCAACAAGAACCAAGCTACAGTGAGTTGTACCAACACAAAGGGTAGACCCATTGTCATCCACGATAGGAAGTCTATCGCGTTTTCTCCAGTGAGATATTGAAGCGCTATCGCATTAGGTGGCGTGCCTATCGGAGTCGCAATGCCGCCTGTATTCGCGGCAATTGGAATACACAACACCAGTGCTTTAATGCCTAAATCCCCTTTAGGTGCTGAAGCGACGATGGGGCCAAGCAGGGCTAGCATCATCACGGTCGTGGCAGTATTGGACATAAACATTGAAAAAACGGCGGTAATTAACATCAAGCCCAGCATGATGAACTTAGGTTGGGTGCCGAATGGTTTTAATAGTACTCGGGCGAGGTTGTTGTCGAGCTCGTATTTGGAAGCCGCAATCGCAAGAGCAAAACCACCCATAAAAAGAATAATGATCGGTGAAGAGAAGGCCGAGAAAATATCGGTGTAAGCAATTAACTCTCCTAAATCATGCCCCGCTGGTGGATTGCGAAATAGATGCAAACCTTTATCCGATATCATGATCAGTTCAAGAGCGATAATAAGAATGGACGTAGCAAAAACGGGAACCGGCTCGAGAACCCAAAGTAGGGCAGCAAGAAGAAAAATAGCCAACAGGCGATGCTGAATTAAAGTGAGATCGTCAATAGGAATAGCATCGATCGGCATCATCAAAACACCGAGCGGAATTAAAAAGCACACCAGCAATTTCGCCAACGTGTTTACACTCATCTTTGGCATTGGCTGCCCCTCTAAATATTCATTCTAAGCGCAGGATAATTGATTGTGGAATGAGGGTCTTAGAGGCAGGTATGAGTTTGAGAAATAGAGGCTAAATTTCGAACGGAGTTTTGCTTTTTATCAATAAAAAGAGCCCTTAATAAAGGGCTCTTTAACGGTGTTTTACTTATTTTTTCAAGGCGTAAGGTGTGCCCATAACGGTTGGCTTACCGTTTTCCATGCTTGCGTCAAACTCAATCGCGTCTTTGGCAAACAGGTTAATAACAGTAGAACCCAGTTTGAAGCGGCCCATCTCTTCGCCTTTTTTCAAGATCACGGCCTTGTCACCCTCTGCTGGGTAATCCCATTTGTAGACAGTGTTTCCACGAGGCGGAGTGATCGTGCCAGCCCATACTTGCTCAATGCTACCAACAATTGTCGCACCAACAAGCACCTGTGCCATTGGACCAAACTCAGTATCGAAGATACACACCACACGCTCGTTACGTGCAAATAGGTTCGGTACGTTTTCTGCTGTCAGAGGGTTTACTGAGAACAGGTCACCTGGTACGTAAATCATTTGGCGCAGAGTGCCGTCACATGGCATGTGTACACGGTGGTAATCGCGCGGAGATAGATACAATGTGGCAAAAGAACCATCTTTAAATTCGTCCGCTAAATTCGCGTCACCGCCCAGCAATTCTTGTGCTGAGAAGTGATGACCTTTTGCTTGGATAAGTTGACCATCTTCAATAGGGCCAAACTGGCTAACACAAGCGTCGGCTGGATGAGTGATGACGTTTTCGCCTTCAGAAATTGGGCGTGCGCCTTCTTTTAGCTCACGAACGAAAAACTCGTTGAACGTTTTAAAATGCTTAGGATCTGAGTGCTTTGCCTCATCCATATTCACATTGTATTGTTTGATAAACCAACGAATAACTGCTGTTGTTAGACCGCCAGCTTTTGCTGAAGCCAGTTTACCCATTAGGCGAGTGAGGCCGTGTTGTGGGATCCAGTACTGCAGTCCAACTTTAAACTTGTCCATCTTTAATTCCGATACTTCTGTTAGATTCGCGCTTTAGGGCGCGTGATGTTACTGAAATTTAATTTGCTTGTCAGTATTAGGTGAAGACTTTTTACACAGTTACAGCCTTAACTCAATTACAGATCGGCTTTTTTATTACGTGAATACTGACGATTTGCTTTGTTTTCAACCATGCTTTCCAAAATGCGATGATAGTTTTCAAAGCGAGTTTCGTTAATTTCCCCGTTCTCGACAGCTTCGCGTAGAAGGCAGCCTGGGTCATCATTGTGTTTACAATCTCGGAACTTGCAACCGCCTAAATATGGTCGAAATTCAACGAATGCTTTTGTTACTTCTTCTGCTTCCAAATGCCAAAGACCAAATTCACGTACTCCAGGTGAGTCGATCAAATCGCCACCCGTTGGAATGTGGTATAAACGTGCAGCCGTCGTGGTGTGTTGGCCCAAGCCAGAGTTCTCAGAGACTTCGCCTTCTTCCACTTCGCTCTCTAGTTCCGGTATTAACGCGTTGACTAAGCTGGATTTCCCTACGCCTGATTGACCAACAAAGATATTAACTCGGTCACGCAGCAGGGTTTCTAGTTCAGCAATGCCTTCTCCAGACTTCTTGCTGACCAGAAGCACTTTATAGCCAATACGTTCATATTCTTTGAGCCATTCTTCATACATGGCACGGTCATCGGCTTCTAGAAGGTCGACCTTATTTAAGACCAACAATGGCGCAATATTCAGTGTTTCTGATGCAACGAGATAGCGGTCAATAATATTTAGCGATAGCTCTGGTAATACCGAAGAGACAATGACCATTTGATCAATATTGGCTGCAACGGGTTTTAGGCCATCGTAATAATCTGGACGAGTGAGCACTGAAGAGCGAGGTTCTACCGCTTCAACAACACCAGAGATGCCCGCCATAGACTCCAATCCTTCGCGCCATAAAACACGATCGCCAGATACTAGAGACTCAATACCACGGCGGAGGTTACAGCGTTGAATTTCGCCTGTTTCAAGGTCTTCAATGTCCGCGTGCTGACCAAAACGAGTGATCACGAGACCTTGCTTGCTGGCGCCTAGCATGTTTTCATCCCACTGGATGGACTCTTCTTGCTGCTTCAAACGCTTTTGTTGGTTGCTACGTACGCGTCGCACCTGACCTTTGGTTAACTTTTTCTTCTTTGCCACAATTCTGTACTTTATGTGAATTTACTCAAATGGTTGAGCCGTACTCTTGGCTCCGTGTATGAGTATCGTGTTTCTCGTATTTTGAGGTATAGTACCTCTTTTATCGATAAACAAATAGGCGGCGTAACCATGTCCTTTAGCGATCAAAACCTAATTTGGGTTGATTTAGAGATGACAGGGCTTGATCCTGAAACGCACAAAATCATCGAAATTGCTTCTATTGTCACGGATAGCGAACTAAATATTTTGGCTGAAGGTCCAGTGTTAGCGATTCATCAGCCGGAAGAAGAACTAGCGAAAATGGACGACTGGTGTACTAATACGCATACGGCAAGCGGTTTGGTGGAGCGCGTTCGAAACAGTCAAATCTCAGAACAAGACGCAGTCGCACAAACCATTGAATTTTTAGAAAAATGGGTGCCAAAAGGGGCGTCGCCAATATGTGGTAACAGCATTGGGCAGGATCGTCGCTTTTTATACAAGCACATGCCTGAGTTGGAAGAGTTCTTCCATTACCGATATGTTGACGTTAGTACTCTTAAAGAGCTAGCACGTCGCTGGCAACCTGAGGTGCTAAATGGGTTCACAAAACAGGGAACACATTTGGCCTTGGACGACATTCGTGAGTCCATCGCAGAACTTAAGTACTATCGAGGTACTATTTTCAAGATTTAACTGTTAAGGTTGCGATCCAAATTGTTGTAATTTATATCGCTTTTGATTGCTTTTTCGTCGTTCAGTAAAAAAATAAAGTTTTTTTGAAGGAAGGACTTGCATCACAAAAAAATGCTCTTATAATTCGCAGCCCTAAACAGCGGAAACGTTGTTGATGCGACACTAGCTCAGTTGGTAGAGCGCAACCTTGCCAAGGTTGAGGTCACGAGTTCGAACCTCGTGTGTCGCTCCAGTTTCATAGTTCTCACGGTACTTAACGGTGACACAATACGGACGCGGGGTGGAGCAGCTTGGTAGCTCGTCGGGCTCATAACCCGAAGGTCGTCGGTTCAAATCCGGCCCCCGCAACCAATGCGACACTAGCTCAGTTGGTAGAGCGCAACCTTGCCAAGGTTGAGGTCACGAGTTCGAACCTCGTGTGTCGCTCCAGTTTTATAGTTCTCACGGTACTCAACGGTGACACAATACGGACGCGGGGTGGAGCAGCTTGGTAGCTCGTCGGGCTCATAACCCGAAGGTCGTCGGTTCAAATCCGGCCCCCGCAACCAATGCGACACTAGCTCAGTTGGTAGAGCGCAACCTTGCCAAGGTTGAGGTCACGAGTTCGAACCTCGTGTGTCGCTCCAGTTTTATAGTTCTCACGGTACTCAACGGTGACACAATACGGACGCGGGGTGGAGCAGCTTGGTAGCTCGTCGGGCTCATAACCCGAAGGTCGTCGGTTCAAATCCGGCCCCCGCAACCAAATTCCATTAATAGCGACTGCTGTTAATATGCGACACTAGCTCAGTTGGTAGAGCGCAACCTTGCCAAGGTTGAGGTCACGAGTTCGAACCTCGTGTGTCGCTCCAGTTATATAGTTCTCACGGTACTCAACGGTGACACAATACGGACGCGGGGTGGAGCAGCTTGGTAGCTCGTCGGGCTCATAACCCGAAGGTCGTCGGTTCAAATCCGGCCCCCGCAACCAAATTCCATTAATAGCGACTGCTGTTAATATGCGACACTAGCTCAGTTGGTAGAGCGCAACCTTGCCAAGGTTGAGGTCACGAGTTCGAACCTCGTGTGTCGCTCCAATATATAGCCCTCATCGTGCTCAACGGTGACAAAATGCGACACTAGCTCAGTTGGTAGAGCGCAACCTTGCCAAGGTTGAGGTCACGAGTTCGAACCTCGTGTGTCGCTCCAATATATAGCCTTTATCGTGCTTAACGGTGACACAAGGCGACACTAGCTCAGTTGGTAGAGCGCAACCTTGCCAAGGTTGAGGTCACGAGTTCGAACCTCGTGTGTCGCTCCAGTTTCTTTTTATAAATGAAAGCAAAGCCTTCATCATCAACGAAGATGAAGCACTCGGACGCGGGGTGGAGCAGCTTGGTAGCTCGTCGGGCTCATAACCCGAAGGTCGTCGGTTCAAATCCGGCCCCCGCAACCAAATACAAGACGATAGATTGAGTACTTATTTAGTATACAATTGTTAAGTCGTCTACGGATGCGCCGCTTGATTCAACGCCTGCTTCTCGCAACCAATCACATCGCTCTTTTCATAATGCTGCGAAGCATGAATCCCCAAAAGCTAAACTTTTATCCGCATCATATGATGTCGGACGATTTCGTTTGTGTTTAAAACACGATATGAATCGGCTGACGTACAAGTATGATGAGGCTTCGCGTGTTTTATCTACTTTAATTAACAGAGTTATCCACATACGTCGTTCTGTGGATAAGTTGGTTGATAAAGTGTTTTTAGCTTGACTTTTTATGATGGGGAAGAAAGATCTTTTCTCTAAAGTGAAGTGGAAACAACAAAGAAATATCAATTAAATCTTTGTTATATAAAGAAAAAATAAGTTTTTTGTCGGATCAAGTACGTTAAAATACGATCATTAACTGGTATTTTTTTGATCCTAGTCATTTCTCCGAACTGTGTTTAACTTTTTTCTGCTAGCTTGTTTTTCTTGAATCTCAAATTTTTTTCCACATTACAAAATTGAGAACAAGGTCATGAATTGAACATGCAAAAGTACTTTCAATCTCTTGCATATAGACTACGCTCTATGCGTCTCTCGGCAGTCCCTTCTCGACTATCCTTATTAAGCGTTGCTTTTTCGTCTCTATAGATGAATTACTCTCAGTGGGGAGTTGATTCAGTTGCTCTGTCAAAGCCCATTTAATGTGCTCATCAAGTAATTTATTTTCACCTTGCCGACTTTCCAGCGCATCTATGATTCGCTGACTATATTCTGCATTACCAAGTGCGACAGCGATGTTACGTAGCCACTGTATATGACCAATACGACGGATAGCGGAGCCTTCCATATTTTTTAGAAAAGTCGCTTCATCCCAGTTAAACATGTCGACGAGGTCAGGGTTTTTGAAACTGTCACGACGGTGGAAATCATCTTGTTCCGTTATGTCGGCGTAGCGGTTCCATGGGCAAACCAATTGACAGTCGTCACAACCATAAATGCGGTTACCCATTGGCTTTCGAAACTCTTCAGGAATCACGCCATCGAACTCGATGGTGAGATAAGAGATACAACGCCGGGCATCGACAACTTTGTCTTCAATGATGGCTTGTGTTGGGCATGATGTAATGCATGCTTTGCATTTACCGCACTGATCAACGCTTGGCTCATCAACGGGTAGTGGTAAGTCGATAAGTAGTTCACCTAAAAAGAACCACGATCCACAGTCTTGATCTAAAATCAGGGAATGTTTCCCGGTCCAACCTAAGCCCGCTTTTTGGGCGAGAGGTCGCTCTAATATTGGTGCGGAATCAACGAAAGGTCGGTAACCATATTGACCAACCTCTTGTTCAATAAGTTTGCCGAGCTTATTTAGCTGCTTTCTGACGAGCTTGTGATAATCGCGCCCTAGTGCGTAGCGGCTAATATAGGCATGACTTTTATTCGCGAGGTTCGAAGCGAATTGAGCCTCTGGTGGCAGATAGTCCATCCGGACGCTGATAACACGAACGGTTCCCGGGAGTAGCTCATGGGGTCTAGCACGCATCATACCGTGACGAGCCATCCAATCCATTGAGCCGTGATAGCCTGCATCAAGCCATTTTTGTAGTGCTGCTTCATGTTCACTCAGATCAACGTCGCAGATCCCAACTTTTTGGAAGCCGAGTTCTTTTCCCCAAACTTTGATTTGTTGTGCGAGTTGTTCGTAGTTCATATTAACCACCGGAATAAAGGGGGGCGGATCTTAACGGATCTCTGGCTTTGGTGCTACCCAGTTAGGTACGTTTTTGATGTTGTGAATACTGCTTATTGAAGTCATTTGCATATATTCTAAATCTAGGTCGATACTAAGATGATTAAGATACCGTTTATTGGATACTTTTTTCGCACATATGACATTTGAAAGCTTGTCTCTCAAAACCAACACGGTTTACTATTCCTGTTCTTTTGATTTTTATATAGTCAACGATCATTAGTTAGAGAAGCATCAATGAGCACGAAACAATTCAATTTAAAAGATGAGCATGAAACGGTTGCACTAGGCACCGCTTTGGCTCAGCTTTGTTCCCAGCAAACCACAATTTATCTGCATGGTGATTTGGGTGCAGGTAAAACAACCTTTAGTCGTGGTTTTGTCCGTGCTCTTGGTCATCAAGGTAACGTGAAAAGTCCAACTTATACTCTAGTCGAACCGTACCAGTTGGATCAGTGGCAAGTATATCACTTCGACCTTTATCGTCTTGCGGATCCTGAAGAGCTTGAGTTTATGGGGATTCGAGACTATTTCACAGACGATGCGATTTGCTTGGTTGAATGGCCTGAAAAAGGGCATGGCTTACTGCCACAACCGGATCTTGATGTAAACATTCGCTACCAAGGTGAGCAACGTGTAGCCGAACTAACAGCTAATAATGATTATGGTGTGCAGTTACTCAGTCGATTGGAGCTATGTTGAGTTTTTCTAATTTTAGAGTAGTGGCGACGTTTGTCGCCACTTTTCTCCTTCTCATCCCCAATTTAGCATTTGCTAACGTCGTTAAGAGTTTTCGAGTTTGGCCTTCACCTGATGAAACACGTGTTGTCATCGATTTAGGCTCGGAAGCTGACTATTCCTATTTCTCTTTATCAGGGCCGGATCGCCTTGTCGTGGATTTAAAAAGCACGACGATGCAGGCCAAACTGCCTGTTACTGTTACGGATAGCCCTGTTTTAAAACTGGTACGAAAAAGCTCGCCTCCAGAGAAGGGCACTTATCGTTTGGTGTTTGAACTAAAAAAGAGCGTTCAAGCGGAATTATTTAAATTAAGCCCAACACCAGGTGGGCAGTATGGTCACCGCTTGGTGATTGATTTACCGCACGGTAAGAAGGCATCGACCTCTAAACCGAGTAAGCCAGCGGCGGCCAGCAAAGACATGAGTTCAGTTCAACGAGCTCAAGAAGTGTTAATTGTTATCGACCCTGGTCACGGTGGGGAAGACCCTGGCTCTATTGGCCCTTCACGTCGTAAGTACGAGAAAGATGCGGTATTGAGTATCTCAAGAAAAATTGCTGCTCAGCTCGATGCGACTCCTGGTATTAAAACGCGCATGACTCGTACGGGAGATTATTTTGTAAACTTAAACCGTCGTGTCGCGATTGCTCGTGAAAATGATGCGCACTTGCTGATCTCCATTCACGCAGATGCGTTTACTTCACCGAAGCCTCGCGGTGGATCGGTCTTCGTACTAAATACTCGTCGTGCAAATACCGAAATTGCTCGTTGGGTCGAGAACCATGAGAAACAGTCTGAGTTATTGGGCGGCTCGGGTAATGCGTTCTTCACGAAGACAAAAGATCGTAACGTGAACCAAACTTTGTTGGACTTGCAGTTTAGTCATTCACAAAAAGAAGGTTATAAGCTGGCAACAGAAATCCTAGGTGAGATGGGACGTGTTGCGCACCTGCATAACACCAAACCGATCAACACCAGCCTTGCGGTTTTACGCTCTCCACAGATTCCGTCTGTGCTAGTGGAAACGGGCTTTATTTCTAACCCAACAGAAGAGCGTTTACTGTTTCAACGAGCGCACCAAGATAAGTTAGCTCAGGCTATCACTAAGGCGGTCGTCAAGTACTTAAAAGATAACCCACCAGAGGGTACGGTGTTCTCGCCTTCAGCGAAGCCAATGGTACATATTGTAAAGCGTGGCGAGTCATTATCGGTGATCGCGAACAAATATGGGCTTAGCTCTAAAGCGCTGATGTCGGCAAACAACTTGAAGTCGACAGGCTTGGCAATTGGTCAGAAGCTCAACATTCCTTCTGCTGGTACGATTAAAGTGCCAAGTAAACCGATTACTGTTGAGACAGAAACCATTACGCACAAGGTTAAGTCTGGTGAGTTCTTAGGTAAGATTGCGAATCACTATAAAGTGAAGGTTTCAGATATCCGCCGAGAGAATAACTTGAAGTCAGATACCTTGTGGGTAGGGCAAAAGTTGAAGATAACGGTCGCGGTAAAAGATAAACCGATTCGTAAGCACAAGGTTTCTCGGGGTGAGTTCCTTGGCAAAATAGCGTCCAAATACGGCGTTAGCGTATCGAGCATTCGTAAAGCGAATAACTTACGCTCTGATCAGCTAGCGGTTGGGCAAGTCCTGATCATTCCAAACAAGTAGGTGAGCTTCTAACTCATTATGACGATTAAAATTTTGCCAGCCAGACTTGCAAACCAAATCGCCGCAGGGGAAGTGGTCGAAAGACCTGCTTCTGTGATTAAAGAACTGGTTGAAAATAGTCTTGATTCTGGCGCAACTCGAATCGATATCGATATCGAGAAAGGAGGCGCAAAGCTGATTCGTGTTCGTGATAACGGAAAAGGTATCGCGAAAGATGAACTTGGCTTAGCGCTCAGTCGTCATGCGACATCTAAGATACATACCTTAGATGATCTCGAAGCCATTATGAGTCTAGGTTTTCGCGGTGAAGCGTTAGCCAGTATTAGCTCAGTCTCGCGTTTGACGCTCACGTCGCGTCCTGCGGCACAAGAAGAAGCCTGGAGTGCCTACTCCGAAGGGCGTGATATGCAGGTGAAGCTTAAGCCAGCAGCGCACCCGATTGGCACGACTGTTGAGGTGTTGGACTTATTTTTTAATACTCCAGCGCGTCGCAAGTTTCTTCGTACGGAGAAAACCGAATTTGCTCATATTGATGAGTTATTGAAACGTATTGCGTTAAGCCGCTTTGATGTCACCATCAATGTGCGTCATAACGGCAAGATCATCCGTCAATATCGCGCGGCGAAAAATCAGCTTCAAACCGAAAAGCGTATTGCTGCTGTCTGCGGTAATGCGTTTGTGCGGCATATGCTCAGAATCGAGCTTGAGCATCAAGGGTTAAAGCTACATGGGTGGATTACCACGCCAGAGGGAGCAAGGCAGCAAAGCGATTTACAATATTGCTATGTGAATGGCCGAATGATGCGTGACAAATTAATCAATCACGCGATTCGTCAAAGCTATGAAATGAGCTTAAAGCCAGATCAGTTTGCTGCGTATGTGCTCTTTATTGAGCTAGATCCGCACCAAGTAGATGTGAATGTTCACCCTGCTAAGCATGAAGTGCGTTTCCACCAAGCTCGTTTGGTGCATGATTTCATCTATCAAGCTTTGACGGATGCACTTGCGCAAAGCGCCGTGATTGATAAACCACAGGTGAATGAATCGGCATTTCATCGCGTGGAACCGACTGAGTCCGAAGAGATTGAGCATTCGCCAGAGCCTGAAAATGTACAAGAGCCAGCATCTTCACCAGTACCAGAGCGGGTTTATCAAGCGATAGAGAGTACACCGGCTTATCCTGGACGCAGTGATTATGAAGTGAAGCCTCGTAATAGCGGTCCTAGTGAAACCTCCGTGCGAGAGGCGCGCGTAGTGGAGTCATTCAAACGTAATGATTGGGTGGAATCCAAACCTGCACCAAAGCCAAGTCACAGTAAAGAGCGCCACGTAGAACCAGCGCCAACTAAACAAGAAGTACGCGCTTATCACGAGCTGTTGAAAACGCCAGAGTTTGAGGCTCAGGCAGTCACTCCAATAGCGCCCCAAACGATAACTTCGCACACATCAATGCCATCGATTACTGCATTGGGCAAAGCGCTGATGGTGGTCGATGAACAATTTGTTTTGATGAGCAGTGACAGTGGGGCGGCGTTAGTCTCGTTACCTAGAGCAGAATTTTATCGTGTAAAAGGCCAGCTTTCTCCAAGCGATGGTGCACTCAAGGCACAACCTCTGCTTGTTCCTCTATCTATTAAGTTAGAGGCCGAATTAGTGAGACTGGCCCAAGATTATCAACAAGATTTGGCATTGCTTGGTATTCAATTGAAAGCGAGAAACGAGCACGCCTTAATGGTGATGGGCGTCCCAGCTCCGCTGCGTCAACAAAACTTACAAAATTTAGTACCAGATCTGTTATCTTACGCGCAATCTTGTGTGAACGAAGGTATAGCAGCGGCTCAGATGCTGTCTGAGTTGATAGATTGGCTCGCATTACAGGTCACGACAGTGAAGAGTCACTATACTTTTTCTGAAGCCATTCAAATTATTGCGGAACTTGAACAGCTAAGACATGGTCAATTGCCATTAGAAGATACAAAATTCGTATCCGCTGTTGATTTCTCTGCCACGATAGCCAAATTAAAACCATGACAGATAAACTACCTTTGGCGCTATTTTTAATGGGGCCAACTGCATCAGGCAAAACTGAGCTGGCGATTCGTCTTCGTCAAAAATTTCCGGTTGAGATCATCAGTGTTGATTCTGCTTTGATCTACAAAGGGATGGATATCGGTACGGCGAAACCGGATGAAAAAGAGTTAAGTTTGGCGCCTCATCGCTTGATAGATATTTTGGATCCAAGTGAATCTTACTCTGTCGCCGACTTTCGTCGAGATGCATTGAAAGCGATGGATGATATTGTTGCAGAAGGAAAAATTCCACTTCTTGTGGGTGGAACAATGCTGTATTACAAGGCGTTACTTGAAGGTTTATCACCACTTCCTGCTGCAAATCCTGAAATTCGTCAGCAAATTGAACAAGAGGCATTGACTAAAGGTTGGTCAGTGTTGCACGATGAACTCAAAGAGGTTGATCCTGTGTCAGCCGCGAGAATCCATCCCAATGATCCCCAACGTTTATCTCGGGCATTGGAAGTTTTTCGCATTTCAGGTAAAACTTTGACTGAATTGACTCAAACGAAAGGTGAAAGCCTACCATACCGAGTCAAGCAGTTTGCAATAGCTCCCAAGGATAGGGCAGAACTTCACCGTCGGATTGAACTCCGTTTCGAGAAGATGATGGAAGCGGGCTTTGAAGAAGAAATGAAAGCGTTACATTCGCGAAAAGATCTTCACCCCGATCTTCCTTCCATACGATGCGTCGGTTATCGACAGATGTGGGAGTATTTAGATGGGGAGTGTACACGTGACGAAGCGGTATTTCGTGGCGTATGCGCGACTCGTCAATTGGCCAAGCGTCAAATCACCTGGTTACGCAGCTGGGATGATTTAACTTGGTTGGATAGCGAGAACATTGAACAGGCATTAGAAACGATGTCGGAAGCAATAGCATCTGATTGACATAGCTGTGTATAATGTGATCGTTTTTGCGTGAACGCACTCTCAAAGGATCTGTTGTTGGCGGTTTTTATACTATGCTGCTAATTACTTAGAGTGCATTTTTGATTCGTTTAGCTCAGATGCAAAAGCCGTATCTTTTGCATTGCACCACTAGCTAAATAATTACAACTACAAATTAAATAAGGAAAATAAAAATGGCTAAGGGGCAATCTCTACAAGACCCATTTCTAAACGCGCTACGTCGTGAGCGTATCCCGGTATCTATCTACCTTGTGAATGGTATTAAACTACAAGGTCAGATCGAATCATTCGATCAATTTGTGATCCTGCTGAAGAATACTGTTAACCAAATGGTGTACAAGCACGCGATCTCAACAGTTGTGCCGGCTCGTCCAGTGAGCCATCACAGCGGTGAACGTCCACAAGGTGAGCGTCCACAAGAGAAATCAGAAGATTAATTCTTCATCGAGTATTTTTAAAATAAGGAGTTGATTGCTTGTTTGACCGTTATGAATCCGGTGAGCGAGCCGTACTTGTTCATATCAACTTCACGCAAGAAGGTGAATGGGAAGATCTGGCTGAGTTCGAAATGCTGGTTTCTTCTGCTGGGGTAGAGGCGCTACAAGTGGTAACTGGTAGTCGTCAATCCCCACACCCGAAATACTATGTCGGAGAGGGTAAGGCCCAAGAGATTGCTACAGCGGTACAATCAACGGGTGCCGAAATTGTGATTTTTAATCACGCCCTCTCTCCTGCCCAAGAACGTAACCTCGAAGCACTGTGCCAATGTCGAGTTCTCGACCGCACTGGTCTTATTCTCGATATCTTTGCTCAACGAGCTCGAACACACGAAGGTAAGCTACAGGTAGAGCTGGCTCAACTTCGTCATATCTCTACTCGTTTGATTCGTGGTTGGACGCACCTTGAAAGGCAGAAAGGTGGTATCGGTTTACGTGGCCCGGGTGAAACCCAGCTGGAAACCGACCGTCGCTTATTGCGTGACAGAATCAAAGCCATCCTGCGACGCTTAGACAAAGTAGCGAAGCAGCGTGAACAAGGGCGCCGCGCCCGAAATCGAGCTGAAATCCCAACGGTTTCACTTGTGGGTTACACCAACGCGGGTAAGTCGACACTCTTCAACCGTATTACAGAAGCTGGCGTGTACGCGGCTGATCAATTATTTGCTACTTTGGACCCGACTTTACGTAAGATAGAGTTAGCAGATGTTGGTCCTGCCATCTTGGCAGACACGGTTGGTTTTATTCGACATTTGCCACACGACTTGGTTGCGGCCTTCAAGGCAACCTTGCAGGAAACGCAAGAAGCTGACATTTTGTTACATGTTGTTGATGCCAGTGATGAGCGTTTTCGTGAGAATATTCAAGCTGTTCATGAAGTACTAGAAGAGATCGACGCGCATGAAGTGCCGACTCTGGTTGTCATGAATAAAATCGACAATCTAGATTCGCAGAAACCACGTATAGAACGAGACGAGGAAGGCGTACCTCGCGCAGTTTGGGTTTCAGCAATGGATGGGTTGGGCATTGATGTCCTGTTTGAGGCGCTGACGGAACGTCTGGCGTCACAAATGGTCGAGCATCAGTTGCGAATTCCTCCACAGTATCAAGGACGATTCCGTAGTACCTTCTTCCAAATGAAGTGTATTCAACGTGAGGAATATGACCAGGATGGTAACTTGTTGATCGATATTCGAATGCAGCAAGTAGATTGGTCTAGACTTGAAAAAAGAGAAGGGGCAGTTTTGACTGGCTTTATAGTCACTTAAAGGACTGCTACAGTATAACGTCATATCAAATGATGGAGCTTTCTAATGGCGTGGAATGAGCCTGGAAATAACAACGGCAACAATGGCCGCGATAATGACCCTTGGGGTAATAATAATCGTGGTGGCCAGCGTCCTGGTGGCCGAGATCAAGGTCCGCCAGATTTAGATGAAGTGTTCAACAAACTGAGTCAAAAGCTGGGCGGCAAGTTTGGTAAAAAAGGCGGCGGTGGTTCTCCAATCGGCGGCGGTGGTGGTAGTGCAATTGGCTTTGGCGTGATTGCTCTGATTGCTGTTGCAGTTTGGTTCTTCGCTGGTTTTTACACCATCGGTGAAGCAGAGCGTGGTGTTGTACTGCGTTTAGGTAAATACGATCGTATCGTAGACCCAGGTCTTAACTGGCGTCCTCGCTTTATTGATGAGTACGAAGCGGTAAACGTACAAGCGATTCGTTCACTACGTGCATCTGGTCTAATGCTGACCAAAGATGAAAACGTTGTAACAGTTGCGATGGATGTTCAGTACCGAGTGACTGACCCATACAAATACTTGTACCGTGTAACCAATGCAGACGACAGCTTGCGTCAAGCAACGGATTCTGCACTACGTGCAGTAATTGGTGACTCATTGATGGATAGCATTCTAACCAGTGGTCGTCAGCAAATTCGTCAAACTACGCAAGAAACACTGAACCAAATCATTGATAGCTATGATATGGGTCTGGTACTTGTTGATGTGAACTTCCAGTCTGCTCGTCCACCAGAGCAAGTGAAAGATGCGTTTGATGATGCAATCGCAGCACGTGAGGATGAAGAGCGTTTCATTCGTGAAGCTGAAGCATACAAGAACGAAATCTTGCCTAAGGCAACGGGTCGTGCAGAGCGTTTGAAGAAAGAAGCACAAGGTTACAATGAGCGTGTCACTAACGAGGCTCTTGGTCAGGTAGCACAGTTCGAAAAACTACTACCAGAATACCAAGCAGCGCCTGGTGTAACGCGTGATCGTCTGTACATTGACGCAATGGAAGAGGTGTACTCAAGCACTTCGAAAGTGTTGATTGACTCGGAATCAAGCGGCAATCTTCTTTACCTTCCAATCGATAAGTTGGCGGGACAAGAGGGCAAAGCAGATACCAAACGTAAATCGAAGTCATCTTCAACTTATGATCAAATTCAACTTGAGTCTGATCGTACACAAGAAGACACTTCGAACACGCAGTCTCGTTCAACAGGTTCACGTCAAGGGAGATACTAAGAATGCGTAAGTTAATGATCCCTGTACTGGTAATCGCACTGGCATTAATGTTGATGTCTTTGTTTGTGATTCCTGAAGGTGAGCGCGGTATCGTGGTTCGATTTGGTCGTGTCTTGAAAGACAACAACGACATCACTCGAATTTACGAGCCTGGTCTGCATTTCAAGATGCCTTTGTTTGACCGTGTGAAACAACTTGATGCACGTATCCAAACAATGGATGGTCGTGCAGACCGTTTCGTAACGTCTGAGAAAAAAGACGTTATCATTGATACCTACGTGAAGTGGCGTATTGAAGATTTTGGTCGCTACTACCTCGCGACAGGCGGTGGTAACTCGCTAACGGCAGAGGCACTACTTGAGCGTAAAGTGACGGACGTGCTTCGTTCTGAAATCGGTGCTCGTGAAATCAAACAGATCGTATCTGGTCCACGTAACGATGATGTGCTACCAGAAGACGCAAGTGCTGATGTTGTCGCAACTGAAGCGGCTCGTGAAGCGCTTGAGATTGATGGTGAACGCGACCTAATCATGTCTGAAGTATTGAAGGACACGCGTGAAAGCGCAATGAAAGACTTGGGTGTTCGTGTCGTTGATTTCCGAATGAAGAAAATCAACCTGCCTGATGAAATCAGTGAGTCTATCTACCGTCGTATGCGTGCGGAGCGTGAGTCCGTTGCTCGTAAGCACCGTTCTCAAGGTCGTGAAAAAGCGGAAGTTATTCGTGCTCAAGCAGAACTAGAAGTAGCAACTATTCTAGCTGAAGCTGATAAAACTGCGCGTGTGACACGAGGTGAGGCGGATGCTGAAGCTGCGAAGATTTATGCTGAAGCGTACAACAAAGACCCTGAGTTCTTTAGCTTCCTACGCTCGCTACGTGCGTATGAGAAGTCCTTCAGCTCTAAGAGCGATATTCTGGTGCTTGATCCGAAGAGTGAGTTCTTCCAATACATGAACCAGTCGAAGGGCAGCATGGAGAAATAATCTCCGCGTCTTATTGAAATAAAAGGCTCCTTAGGGAGCCTTTTTTGTATCTGATGCTAAGTGCTAGCTCATCATGATGGCGATGACGGCTCCAGCAACTACTAGGCAGCCACCGATGCGTCGTAGCTGATTGTTGGGTTGTTCACTTAATTGAACCACCATATTCCGCCAACCGTTAGGAGCAATCAGTGGCCCAATGCCTTCCACGATCAAGACGAGCCCAATCGCCAACCATATGGATTCAGACATAGCGCTTTCCAGTCGAATAGAGAAAGCTAAATACTATCAGTGATATGCTGATTTCAAAATGAACAAAGCGGCAAGATGACATTCTGGTAGCGACTCTGTGAACAAAAAATGACTGCAAGAAGTGAGATTCGGTGCTAGAATCCATTTTTAACTAGCAATCAGACTTGGAAAGATGGGAAATAACGTAGTCGTTCTAGGCACCCAATGGGGTGACGAAGGTAAAGGTAAAATCGTAGACCTTTTAACTGAAGATGCAAAATACGTGGTACGCTACCAAGGCGGTCACAACGCAGGTCACACTCTCGTAATTGACGGTGAAAAAACCGTTCTTCACTTAATTCCATCAGGTATCCTTCGCGATAACGTAAAATGTGTTATCGGTAACGGTGTTGTACTATCACCTGAAGCTCTACTTAAAGAAATGAAGCCTCTTGAAGAGCGCGGTATTCCAGTACGCGAGCGTCTTTTCATTTCTGAAGCATGTCCGCTAATTCTTCCTTACCACGTTGCAATGGACCAAGCTCGCGAAATCGCTCGCGGTAAAAAAGCTATCGGTACTACTGGTCGTGGTATCGGTCCAGCATACGAAGATAAAGTTGCTCGTCGTGGTCTACGCGTTGGCGACCTATTCGATATGGCGACTTTCGCAGAGAAGCTAAAAGAAGTCATGGAGTTCCATAACTTCCAACTAGTTAACTTCTACAAAGCGGAGCCAGTAAGCTACGAAGAAGTACTTGAGCAAGCGAAAGGCTACGCTGAGCTACTAACTTCAATGGTTATCGACGTAACTGACGAACTAGACGCAGCACGTAAGCGCGGCGACAAGATCATGTTCGAAGGCGCACAAGGTACACTACTTGATATCGACCACGGTACTTACCCGTACGTAACGTCTTCTAACACGACAGCTGGTGGTGTTGCTGCAGGTTCTGGTTTTGGTCCTCGTCACATCGGTTACATCTTGGGTATCGCAAAAGCGTACTGTACTCGCGTTGGTGCTGGTCCATTCCCGACTGAACTATACGACGGTTTAGATAAGCAAGATCCAATTGGTAAGCACTTAGGTGAAGTTGGCCACGAGTTCGGTGCGACAACTGGTCGTCTACGTCGTACAGGTTGGTTCGATGCTGTTGCTATGCGTCGTGCAATCCAAATCAACTCTGTATCTGGTTTCTGTCTAACTAAACTAGACGTACTAGATGGTCTAGAAGAGCTAAAAATCTGTACTGGTTACAAGATGGAAGATGGCTCTGTGCTAGAAGTTTCTCCGATGGCTGCTGAAGCATTCGAAAAAGCAACGCCAATCTACGAAACAATGCCTGGTTGGTCTGAGAACACATTTGGTGCTAAGTCACTAGATGCTCTACCACAAGCCGCTCTTGACTACATCAAGCGTATTGAAGAGCTAACTGGCGTTCCAGTAGACATCATCTCTACAGGTCCTGACCGTAACGAAACTATCATCAAAGTTCACCCATTCGAAGCTTAATTGATAGCCGTTAAAGATTGCAAAAGCCGACCTTCTGGTCGGCTTTTTTGTATCTGAACAAAAACAGCGTGACTCTCATATGGCAAGCTTTTGCCGCTGAGCCTAAATCAGAGGCAAAAATTGTCTAAAGCTTAGCTGTTTTTTGCCGATAAGGTTATCAAGCAGAGGAGATCCTTCACCGATCTTTGGTTTCTTAGATACCTTAAGGGTACGTTTATGAAGTTACGAACAGTGGCTGCTTCACTGTTGTTGACCTTGGTTGCTACCACAGTGAAAGCCAATGTTGCTGATGTGGGGGCACCAGTTCCGATCTATACCGAAGCAGAGCTGATAAAGCTTATTGAGCAAAATAAGCACTTACAACGTGTGCGCGCTGATAACTGCCAGCTGGTGGAGGATATCGTAGCTCGTGCGACTCGAATTAACTTACCCGCTTATGAATTTCTGTACGGAGATATGTTGGCTTGGGGGGTGTGTGTCGAGCAAGATGTCGAACTGGGTCTTTACTACATCGAAAATGCAGCGCATCAGGGGTTACCAGCTGCACTAGAGCAGATTGGCCGATACTATTCGCGTGGCACTTTAGTACAGCAAGATAAAGAACGTGCAATTCCATATTTGCGAGAAGCTGCGTCAATGGGAAACCTAAACGCGCGTATTCATCTGGCCGAGTTGCTTTTACGTGATTATGGCAGTCCACTCGATTACGAAGATGCGTATCGTTGGTTATATAACTCTGTCACAGCAGATAAGCGGCAGCATAAGCGCATAACTGTATTGAGAAACGGCCTTGAACAGCGCATGCCACAAAACGTTATTGCTCGAGCTAAACGGCGAGACACCTTTTGGTAACGCTTCAATATTGCAAACAACTTCATACAACAAAGCCCACGTCACGTGGGCTTTGTTGTTTTCCCGATAGTTGGTAGCGCTTAAACCACTTTGTGTGGACCGAAGCATTCGTAATGGAATTGCTCTTCTGGTACGCCAAGTTCTAATAGCTGTTTCGCTACGTGCTGCATAAATCCTACAGGACCACAGAAGTACACCTGCACGTTATCTTGCTTTAATGCAGCTTCAATTTCATACAGATTGACAAAGCCCGTGAAGTGGAAGTCTTCACCTAGCTTGTCTTCTGCCGTTGGTTGGTTATACCAAACGAGCGCGTTCATATTTTCTTTTTCTGCAACGAGTTGGTTTACGTGTTGCTTGAAAGCATGCTGTTGGCCATTTTCGGTTGCATGAACCCAAGTTACAGGTGCTTGATGTGCTGAGAGACTTTCTAGCATTGACAGCGTTGGAGTAAGTCCCACACCAGCAGAAATTAGAACAACGGGTGTTTGTGGTTCGGCATCCATAAAGAAATCACCGGCAGGGGCTGCAAGCTGCACTTTTTCGCCAATGTTCAGGCTATCGTGCAGGTAGTTCGACACTTTTCCGCCTTCTTCACGTTTTACTGAGATACGGTAGGTGTTCTCTTGGACCGCAGAAGACAGGCTATATTGGCGAATTTCTTGGTTTTCTAACTGGTCACTGTTGATGTAGATGCCAAGGTATTGTCCCGGTTTATACGGCGCCACTTTTTGACCATCGGTTGGCTTTAGCACAAAGCTGCAAATGTGTTCGCTCTCAATCTTTTTATCGACTAATTCAAATTCGCGTAGACCGCGCCAGCCGCCTTCCAAAGCTTCATTTTGTTGGTAAATTTGTTCTTCGCGCTGAATAAATACATTCGCAAGTACGCCGTAAGCCTCAGCCCAAGCATCCAACACCTCTTGACCTGGATTAAAAAGCTCATCGATTGTCGCAAGTAAATGCTTACCAACGATTTGGTACTGATCTTCTGTGATCAAAAAGCTCGTGTGCTTATGCGCAATTTTCTCTACTGCGCCAAGCAGAGCTGGCAAATTTTCAATATTGGCAGCATAGGCACAGATAGCGTTGAATAATGCTTCACGCTGATCGCCGTTACGCTGGTTACTCATGTTAAAAATATCTTTCAACTCAGGGTTATGAGTAAACATACGCTCGTAAAAGTGCGCGGTCAGTTTTGGTCCTGTTTCGGCGATGAGTGGTGCGGTCGCTTTGACGATCTCGATAGTTTGATTGCTGAGCATAAGGGCTTCCTACTTTAAGTTGTATTTATAATGCATGTTTAAAGTTGTATCTCAAATGTATCTTTCGATCAAGAAAAGATTTACACTTTTATCGATAGCTCAAGTTTGGGGTTTTAGCATCACCAGCGGGTTATTGAGTCGCACTTTGGGAGAGAGTATGCAGTTAACTAGTTTCACTGATTATGCGTTGAGAACCTTAATTTTCTTGGCTTCGTTGCCGGAAGATGAGTTAACCAGCATTACCGAAGTGACGGATTTATTTGGTGTGTCGCGCAACCATATGGTTAAAGTTATCAATCGGTTAGGACAGTTGGGTTATGTCCATACCGTGCGCGGAAAAAACGGTGGTATCCGGCTGATGAAGCCAGCGTCTGAAATCACAGTCGGTGGTGTTGTGCGCGATTTAGAGCCGTTAGATTTAGTCAACTGTGGTGTGGATTTTTGCCATATTACCCCTGCTTGCCGCCTCAAAGATAAATTGGCGAAAGCAAAAAGTGCCTTTCTGGCGGAGTTGGATAACTGCACGATTGAATCCTTGCTCAGTGACAATTCTGAACTTTTGATCTTGCTGGCTCGTCCTTAACTCATTTGCATGCCTAGAGTCGATCTCGATCATTCTTTTTTCAAAGCAATTCTGTAGCTTATCGAGAGACTCAGATATACTAGCCATATACCTTCCTTGCTAGATAGGCGTGCCTATGTCAGACAATATTCCAAACGATCCTTTTGCAGATCGTGAATCCAAAAATTACGAAAATCCAATTCCAAGCCGAGAGTTTATCATCGAGTTTCTAGAGCAAGCGGGCGTTCCAATGAATCGTAACGACTTGTTTGAGGCACTAAAGCTTGAGGGCGAAGAGCAATACGAAGGGTTGCGTCGTCGGCTACGTGCGATGGAGCGAGATGGCCAACTGGTGTTTACCCGCCGTCAGTGCTATGCATTGCCTGAAAAACTTGAAATGGTGAAAGGTTACGTGATTGGTCATCGTGATGGCCATGGTTGGGTACGTCCAGAAGGCAGCGTCGGCAAGGATGATGATATTCTGTTACCGCACCATCAGATGAAGAACATCATCCACGGTGATTTTGTCTTAGTGCAACCGACAGACAACAGCAAGCGCGGCCGCCGTGAAGGACGTTTGGTGCGTGTGCTAGAGGAGCGTAATGATCAAATCGTCGGTCGTTTCTTCCTTGAATATGGATACTCCTATGTTGTCCCAGATGACTCGCGTATCAGCCAAGATATCCTGATCCCAAATGAGCACAAAGCGGGTGCACGCATGGGTAACGTAGTCGTAATTGAAATTACTGATCGTGGCTCACGCTCACGCGGCATGATGGGTAAAGTGGTTGAAGTCCTTGGTGAAAATATGGCACCAGGTATGGAAACACAAATTGCGATTCGTACACACCAAATCCCTCACGAATGGCCAGAAGCCGTCGATAAACAAATCGAAAACTTAGGCGAAGAAGTACCAGAAGAAGCGAAAGTTGGTCGTGTGGATCTACGTGATTTGCCACTAGTGACCATTGACGGCGAAGACGCACGAGACTTTGATGATGCCGTTTACTGTGAAAAGAACAAAGAAGGTGGTTGGCGTTTATGGGTAGCGATTGCTGACGTCAGTTACTACGTTCGTCCTGACTCTGCGTTGGACAAAGAAGCGATCAATCGTGGTAACTCAGTATATTTCCCGTCGCAAGTTGTGCCGATGTTGCCAGAAGTACTGTCGAACGGTCTATGTTCGCTTAACCCGCAAGTAGATCGCTTGTGTATGGTGTGCGAAATGACCATTTCCGATACAGGTAAGCTGTCTGGTTACAAGCATTACGAGGCGGTGATGAACTCGCACGCTCGTCTCACATATAGCAAAGTGAGCGCGATTCTAGAAGGGGATGAAGAACTACGTGAGCGCTACCAGCCGCTTGTTTCTCATCTAGAAGAGTTGCACAAGATGTACAAAGTGCTGAAAGAAGCACGAGATCAACGCGGTGCAATCGAATTTGAAACCGTTGAAACCAAATTTATTTTCAATGCGGAACGAAAAATCGAAAGTATTGAGCCAGTAATTCGTAATGACGCGCATAAGATCATCGAAGAATGTATGATTTTAGCCAACATTGCTTCGGCATCGCTGGTAGAAAAAGCGAAAGAGCCCGCGCTTTATCGTATCCACGAATCTCCAGGTGAATTACGCCTGCAAGGTTTCCGTGACTTCTTAAGTGAACTTGGTCTTGAGCTAAAAGGTGGTTTAGAGCCTTCACCAACGGACTATGCTGATCTCGCACGTCAAATCTCCGGGCGTCAAGATCAAGAGTTGATTCAGACCATGCTGCTACGCTCAATGAAGCAAGCGGTATACAACGCAGATAACGCGGGGCACTTTGGGTTGGCATTGAAACGCTATGCGCACTTTACGTCGCCAATTCGTCGTTACCCTGACTTGTTACTTCACCGTGCAATCAAGTATCTGATTGCTAAAGAAGAAGGTCGTAATCAAGATCGCTGGACACCAACAGGTGGCTATCATTACTCGTTTGACGACATGGATTTTTACGGCGAACAATGTTCGATGACAGAGCGCCGTGCTGATGATGCAACACGTGATGTTGCGGATTGGCTGAAGTGTGAATATATGCAAGACCACGTCGGTGACGAACTAGACGGTGTTATTGCTAATGTCACTAGCTTTGGCTTCTTTGTACGTTTAACGGATTTGCACATCGATGGTTTGGTGCATATTTCTACCCTTGCGAACGACTACTATCAATTTGACCCGATTGGTCAACGACTTATTGGTGAAAGTTTCGGTAACATCTACCGCTTAGGTGATGCAGTAAAAGTAAAAGTACTGGCTGTTAACCTCGATGATAAGCAAATTGACTTTGAATTGGTCGAAACAAGTCGTAAGCTACGCGGCGAAGGTAAGACTGCGAAGAAACGCGCAGCGGAAGCAAAACGCAAAGCGAAAGATAAAAAACGCGCTGCGACTCGCTCTTCATTGAAAGAAGGTGGCGCGGCTCGTGCAGTTCCTGCGATAGAGCCAACTAAACGCCCAGAAGAAACGGGCGCAACGAGTAAGCGTAATGGCCCAAAACGTGGTGACGCCGAAGGCAACGAGAAGCCTAAAGTGAAAAAAGCACGTAAAAAGAAGCCGCACAGTAAGCCGAAGAAAACCAAGCGCACTAAAAAAGAAGCGCAGTAGGTTGAAGCGCCAACTTAGTTCAAACTCGGTTGGCGCAGGCAATACGACCAGAACAACAGGTTAAACAATGAGTAACGAATTTATCTACGGCATTCACGCAGTGAAGGCGGTATTGGAGCGCGAACCAGAGCGTTTTATCGAGGCGTACGTTTTAAAAGGTCGTCAAGATGATCGCCTAATGCCAATCCTAAATGATCTTCAGGTTTGTGGTGTTTCTATTCAGCAGATGACACGTAAAACCTTGGATGACAAAGCGCGCGGTGCAAATCACCAAGGCATCATCGCTCGTGTGAAACCAGCGAAGCAGCTGAATGAGAACGATATAGATGACATCCTGGCGCAGCACGAATCACCACTGCTATTAGTGTTAGACGGCGTGACCGATCCACACAATCTTGGTGCGTGTTTACGTAACGCAGATGCGGCAGGTGCTGCGGCGATCATCGTACCGAAAGATCGTTCTGCACCGATGAACGCAACCGTAAGCAAAGTGGCTTGTGGTGCAGCTGAAGTCGTGCCATTGATCCGAGTGACTAACTTGGCTCGTACTATGCGTACACTGCAAGAGCAAGGTATCTGGTTTGTTGGTACGGCGGGCGAAGCAACGCACGACATCTACCAAGCAAAACTGACTGGACCCCTTGCTATCGTAATGGGGGCAGAAGGTGACGGTATGCGTCGTCTGACTCGTGAAACCTGCGACGATTTGATTAAGATCCCAATGGCTGGTAGCGTTTCAAGCTTGAACGTATCTGTAGCATCCGGCATCTGTTTGTTTGAGGCAGTTCGTCAGCGTATTGCTGCAAAGTAACGACGAAACAAACAGTTACTGTAGAATCAGACATAATGATAAAAACAAAGGATGGGGTGCCATCCTTTGTCGTTTTCACCGATTTATAAATAAAAATCCTCAGGGAAGTTATGACTCAACAAGACATTAAATTCATCGCCTTCGATCTAGATGGTACTTTGCTTGATAGCGTGCCAGATCTAGCTGTCGCGGCAGACCAAGCAGTACAGGCGCTTGGCTTTCCATCGGTTTCAGAAGAACAAGTTCGTGATTACGTGGGTAACGGTGCAGACGTGCTTATTGGTCGCTCATTAAGCCAAAGCCTGACCATCAACCCGGAGCTGAGTGAAGAGCTTCGTGCTAAAGCGCGTGTATTGTTTGATGATTACTACGAGCAAAGCGGTCACAAGCTAAGTCATCTTTACCCAACGGTAAAAGAGACACTAGCAGAGCTGCACAAAGCGGGCTTTGTTATGGCGTTGGTGACTAACAAACCTTCAAAGTTTGTGCCTGACGTTTTGGAAAAGCACGACATCGCAAAATACTTCGTTGATGTCCTTGGCGGTGATGCATTCCCAGAGAAAAAACCAAACCCAGTAGCATTGAACTGGTTGATGGAAAAGCACCAAATCCAACCAAGTGAAATGCTGATGGTTGGCGACTCGAAAAACGACATTCTCGCAGCAAAGAATGCAGGCTGTGCCTCATTTGGTCTGACATATGGTTACAACCACGGTGAACCTATTTCAGCATCAAATCCAGATTTCGTCGCTGACAGTTTGGCAGAATTATTGGACGTTGTAGCGGTTTCTGCATAACGGCTACAAAAGAGCTTCCAAAATACTCGTTAATGAGTACACTGAGTAAACCGTGCACCTATTACTGCACGGTTTTTTTCATTTAATTAGATTAAGAAGTCAAAGGAATCATTCTAATGAGCAAACCCATTGTATTGAGTGGTGTTCAACCTTCAGGTGAACTAAGTATCGGTAACTACTTGGGTGCTCTACGTCAATGGCAGCAGATGCAAGACGATTATGATTGCCAATATTGTGTGGTAGACCTTCACGCGATTACGGTTCGTCAGGACCCTAAAGCGCTGCATGAAGCAACTCTAGACGCACTGGCAATTTGTCTGGCAGTTGGTGTTGACCCGAAGAAGAGCACGCTATTTGTTCAGTCACATGTACCAGAGCATGCTCAATTAGGTTGGCTTCTTAACTGCTACACTCAAATGGGTGAGCTGAGCCGTATGACTCAGTTTAAAGACAAATCGGCACGTTACGCGAATGACGTAAACGTCGGTCTATTTGACTACCCGGTGTTGATGGCGGCTGACATTTTGCTTTACGGTGCACACCAAGTACCTGTAGGCAGTGACCAGAAGCAACATCTAGAATTAGCGCGCGATATCGCAACGCGTTTCAACAATATTTACTCGCCAGAGCAGCCAATCTTCCAAGTTCCAGAGCCTTACATTCCGACAGTAAATGCGCGTGTAATGAGCCTTCAAGACGCAACGAAGAAGATGTCTAAATCTGATGACAACCGTAAGAACGTTATCACGCTGCTGGAAGAGCCTAAGTCGATCCTTAAGAAGATCAACAAAGCGCAAACCGATACCGAAACGCCACCAAGTATCCGTCATGATATCGAGAACAAGGCGGGCATTGCTAACCTAATGGGTCTGTACTCCGCGGCGACAGGCATGAGCTTCGAAGAGATTGAAGCGAAGTACCAAGGCGTAGAAATGTATGGCCCATTTAAGAAAGATGTTGGTGAGGCAGTTGTAGCAATGCTTGAGCCAATTCAAGCAGAATATCACCGTATTCGCGCTGATCGTGCTTACATGGACGAGGTAATGCAGCAAGGCGCTGAGAAAGCCTCGGCACGAGCGGCTGAAACGCTTAAGAAAGCATACGAAGCAGTAGGTTTTGTAGCTCGCCCATAGTTGCTAAGAACGAATACGAAAAAGCTCCACTTTGGTGGAGCTTTTTTTATGCCTGTATTACTGAAATGGTGTGTCTTTCATACAGCGTTCCATGTCGTAATATTCAACACGTCCTCGAGCCCCTAGAAAGGCAGACTTCACAACCATGCCTCTATCAATGAAGTAACTAAGCTGTACGCATGATATATCGTAGCTGAGTTCTTTAATTCTCGCTGGAATCCAGTAGGTTCCTGGCGTTCTTAGACGCTGAGTAAAGGTAATAACACCCTCGTCACTGACTTCTAGCTCTTCAATACCATCCAGTTCATTTTTGGCTGATTCGATGATGTCTTGATTCGCCGTAGGTTGAAGTGGCTCACTGGCGGTCAACTGACACCCCGCTATCAAGCCAAGTAGGGAGATAGCTAGCACACTGCGTTGAATTTTTTTCATTTGTCGTTCCTGGGTTTACAGCTAATGAGATCTTATTGTCTCGCGCAGGTGTTATATCTTTTGTGTATGTTTTTGGCTAGTGAGTAATGAAAAGTTATTGAATAAATCATGAAAACTTTGAAGTATGAGGGGCCTGTATAAGAGAGAACGAAGCGAGTAATAGATTCTTGGGCTTGAACAGTGATACAAGTGAAAATTAAAGCATTCTAAATTAGTGACTAATTATATTTTTTATTTGTAACGGAACGGTTGGGTTAATAAGCCACTCAACAAGTGATGTATTTTCTACTCCTTAACATGAAGTGAAAAAGTAAACTGAGTAATCAATCTAAATTCTGACTTGTTTATCAATAGCGCTCTGTATTTATTACAAAAAATGTTTGAATGGGATGCTCTGGCATATTTTCTTATATTCACATGTGATTCATTTCACGGCTTTAATTACTCATTCTTATTTATTTCATAAATAAACCTGATAGTAGACGCAAATGGCAGGCTCTAACCAGAGCTAAGTTTGCATTTACATAAATATCAGGTATGACAATGGACACGTTAATCAAACCCTCAATACTCGCATTAACCATCGCCAGTGCACTTAGTGCAAACGCGAACGCAGAGATTATTATTTCCCAATACGTAGAAGGCGGCGCTTATAATAAAGCGGTAGAGATCGCTAATACGGGTGATACTGCGGTGACACTCACTGGCTACGAGTTGGCGAAATCATCAAACGGTGGTGGTACTTGGGGTAGCACATTCGACCTTAGCCAAGTGACGCTACAAGCTAACCAAGTGTATGTACTGGCGCATGGTGACGCGAGCGATACCATCAAAGCTGTCTCGGATATCACAGATAAAAGCGTTGCGAACTTTAACGGTGACGACCCGATCGCACTGCTTAAAGATGGTGAAGTGCACGACATCATCGGTGTGATGGGTGACGTAGATTTTGGTAAAGACACCACATTAGTTCGTAACAGTGATGCACTAACCCCTTCTGCTACTTATGATGCATCTCAGTGGACGGCATTTGAGAAAGACAACATTGACGGCCTTGGTGAGCTGAATGCGACTGAGCCACCAGCCCCATTCGCCTGTGAAGTAGACGGTCAGCAACCTAAATTCACTACCATTCAAGATATTCAAGGTGAAGGCGACACATCTCCATTCATTGATGGTTACCCATACATTACCGGCGAAGATCACTTCGTAACGGGTGTCGTGACTGCTGTTACTACAGGCTTAACCAAAGGTTTCTACCTACAAGCATTGGAAAGCGACAACAACGACAAGACCTCAGAAGGCTTGTTCATTCATACCGACGCGGCGGACACGGCGCTGAAAGCTGGTGATGTTGTTTGTGTGAAAGGTAAAGTTCAAGAGTATTACAGCAATACTCAGCTTGCTTCTGATGCTAACAGCTATGTGAAAACAGGCACCTCTGAAACCCCTCGAGTTACCGATCTTGTTATCAAAGAAGGTGAGACACTACGTGATGCGCTAGAGCGTCATGAAGGGATGCAAGTTGAGTTAACCTCGGCAAGTGACTTGTTTGTAACTCGCAACTTCTCTTACGACTACGATTCACGTCGTAACAATATGATGCTCTCTCATGAAGCGCCATTGTTAAAGCCGACTCAATTACACGCGGCAGAGAGCGATGCAGCCGTTGAGCTAGCAAAAGACAACGCAGCAAACCGCGTATACCTAGAATCAGATGGCAAAGCACCAAACGGCCAAATCCCATACTACCCAGATTTTGCTAAAGATGCAGACCAAGATGGCTCTTCAGAGCAGCACATTCGCCTTGGTTCTCGAGTAGAAGGTCTTCAGGGTGTCGTGGCTTACAGCTACAACGAATACCGCCTGATTGCGACCAATGAAGTCGATAACACCAACTTTGTGACTTCAGGTGAAGGCTTCGATGTGGCTCGTAAAGATGCCCCAGCGATTGCGGACTCAGATTTGCGTATTGCAAGCTTCAACGTACTGAACTACTTCAACTCCGTGGCTGACAGTGGCCATGAAAACCCAACCGGACAAAACCGTGGTGCGACTAACCTAGATGAGTTCCTGATCCAACAAGCGAAAATCGTTGCGGCGATGAACAAGATGGACGCTGACATCATTGGTTTGATGGAAGTGGAAAACAACGGCTTTGGTGATGGCAGTGCTATCCAAAACTTAGTTGATGCCCTAAATGCTGAGATTGATGACGCTGAAGATCATTACACGTATGTCGAAATCGAAGAGCAAGACAAATACCAAGACGAATACTTTGGCAGTGATGCGATCATGGTGGCGATTTTATATCGTGCTAACGCAGTAACGCCAAAAGACGCTGCAAAAGTGATCATCACGCCAGAGCAGCACATTGCAGAAAACACAATTACTCGTAAAGAGGGCACAGAAAGTAACCCTGCTTACGATAAGTACCAACGCCACAGTCTACTTCAGACCTTTACGGTGAAAGAGACGGATGAAGATTTGTCTATTGTCGTAAACCACTTTAAGTCGAAAGGCTCTGAGTGTATTGAAGAGTGGATTGCCGGTGTAGAAGATTCTGAGCCAGCGGATCTGCAAGGCAACTGTAACAACTTCCGCGTTTCTGCTGCGCACGCAGTGGGTGAAGCGTTGAAAGAGGTGAAAGGCGATGTATTGCTCATGGGCGACCTCAATGCTTATGGCATGGAAGACCCACTTCTGACACTGACTGATTACTCGAAAGAGAAATACGGCCGTGACATTTATACTGCTGCTTACACAACCATTGGTGATGGTGAACTTCAAGTAGAGAAGACCAAAATTGAAAAAGGTTACGGTCTGCACAACTTAAACACGTTGCTGCACGGCACTGATACGTTTTCTTACACCTATTCGGGCGAGCTGGGTAATTTGGACCACGCATTGGCAAGCAGTAGCCTAGCGCAAAAAGTGGTAGCAATTGAAGATTGGCACATCAACTCACTAGAGAGTAACTTGTTCGAATACAGCAGCAAGTACACAGGTGATATGCCGAAGTACAAAGATGCGTTCTCTGCCTCTGACCACGATCCAGTGATCATCGCGATTGATTTACCAGATGATGACATCGATTTACCGAAAGCAGGTGACAACTTAGCCGTCGATGTCCGTTTACCACCAACGGCGGTTGTGGGCGATATTGTTACGGTGAACTTAACGCCATCCACACAAGCGGCTGCGGCAAGCAGCGATACGAAAGCTTACTCGGCTAGCCAAACTTTAGTTCAAGCTGATATTGATGCGCGTAGCGTGAATATTGAGTTTGAACAAACGCCAGAGCAAGGTAATTATCAGTTAGAAGAGAAAGTGACTGACTCGACAGGTAATATCGTGAAGTTTAGCTCTGTTCGTGATGTTTCAATGACGCAAACTGAAGCTGGAACAGAAGTGTCGAAGGATTCAGATGGTGGTTCGTTTGGTTTTGGCGCGCTATTTGCGCTGCTAGGTCTCGGCTTATTCCGTCGTCGCCGCTAAGCGAATTTACTTCCTGACAAACAGTGCCTAAATAGCTGTAAAGACCAAAGGCCAGCCGATGCTGGCCTTTATGTTCAGAAAAAATATAGAAATGGATAATCATATTGACGTATTAGTTACCAAGTTTGGGTATACTTTTTCAGCAGAGCAAAGGGTGAGACTACTAAATGGACATTAGCTATCGTCAGCTCAAAGCTTTTATCGCCTTGGCTGAGGAACAAAATTTTACTTATGCCGCTGAAAAGGTGCACATCACCCAGTCTGCGTTGAGCCAGATGATGAAAAAGCTGACCCAGCAACTTGCCAGCGAACTCTATCAGCGCCAAGGCAGGAAAATCATCCTCACCGAAGCGGGCGAGCAGTTGTATCAGGAAGCGCGATTTATCGTTAATCGCTTGGATAAACTAGTTCAGCAAAACAAAGACCGCCAACACGGCTACAACAAGTCGCTGGTGGTTTCGTCGCTATATACGTTGTGTGCATCCTTAGCGCCGAAAACCCTCAATGACCTGAAAAAGCGCTATCCAGATTTTACTTTTCGCTTAATTGAAGAACGGGTTGATGACATTACCCATTCAGTACTACAAGGGCAGGCAGACATCGGCATCAACACCAATCCGAATCACCCAGAATTGAACTTTGATTTACTGTTTCGCGATTACCTGTGCTTTGTTTGCCGGCAAGACCATCCGCTCGCCGAGCATAAGCAAGTCAGTTGGGAACAAGCGCATCAATACGCGTCGATTGGTGTCAGCCCTGGGAACAGTTTACGCACACTTGCTGACGAAGCGTTTCAACGCATTGGTTTAACCTATGATCCGGAGTTGAGCGCTTCGCATACCTCAACACTATTAGGGATGATTTCCAGCGGACTAGGTTCGACGATTCTGTCTTCCACTATCGGTGAGTTGAGCAACAACGTGGAAGTTCGCTTTATTCCGATTGTTCAACCGGTTCAGTACCGCTCAGTAGGGCTCATTACACGTAAAGAAACTCATCGAGAGTTAGTCGATGAGTTCAGTTTGATTTTGAAAAAGCATGTCAGCGACTGGGGCTTTGCTGAGTTTATCCCCAGTCGTTAAGCGACGTTACATTGGCCCGACGGGTAAACCTGTCAGCATGTAAATCAGGAATAGCCCGCCCCAAACACTAAATAGCACCAGAGCGTATGGCACCATCATCGCGAGGAAAGTACCAAATTTCACTTGCGGGTTATATTTGGCGATCAGCGCCAGTACCATCGGAATATATGGATTGGTCGGTGAAATGATGTTGGTGGTGGAGTCGGCAATACGGTAGCCCATTTGCGTAATTTGCGGGTCTACGCCAAGTAACATAAAGAGTGGGATAAATACCGGGGCCATGATCGCCCATTGCGCCGAACCACTAAACACAATCATGTTCATCACGCCAGCAAGCATCATAAACAGCGCCATCATCGCCAGCTTTGGCATCTCGACAGACGAAATCCATTCCGCACCATTCACCGCAATAAAGATAGCTAAATTAGACCACTTAAACCAAGCAATGAACTGGGCAATCACAAATACCAAGACAATGTAGCCGCCAACGCCCTTGAGCGCTTTGGACATCAAGTCAGGAATATCACTGGCTTGTTTGATCGTACCCGCTTTGACGCCGTAAACCACCGCATTCATAAAGAAGAATGCCATGATGATCGGGATAATCCCTTTTAGGAAAGGTGAAGGTACCAAACCGCCGTCTGCATTACGCAGAGGTGAATCGGCTGGCAGCAGGGCGGCCAAAAGCAAAGCGATAAACACCAAAGACGCTGCTCCAGCCCATTTCAACGCACTCTTTTGCTTAGTGGTAATTTCAAAAGACGGTTCACTATCGGCGTGGTTGGTTGTCACTTTATGCGCGAATTTAGGCTCGATGTATTTGTCGGTGATGAGCGTCCCTGTGACGACTAAAATCGGAACGGAAAGCAACATAAAGTACCAGTTTGCTGCCGGGCTAACTTCGACGTGTTCAACGATGGCAGACGCTTCGGTTGAAATACCGGAAAGTAATACATCGGTGCCAGCAATAAATAGGTTGGCGGTAAACCCAGCCGCGACCGCGACAAAACCTGCGGCGATGCCGACAATTGGGTTGCGGTTGGTTGCCGCAAAAATCAGACCTGCGAGAGGGGGAACCAAAATGAACGCAGCGTCTGAGGCGAGGTTACCGATGATACCAGTGACGAAAATCGACGCGGTGACAAACTGACGCGGCGCGTTGAGCAATGATTGTTTGATTGCACTGTCGGCCAAGCCTACTTCTTGCAATAGCCCCACCGCTAGCATCATACATAAGACCAATCCGAGTGGTTTAAACGAGACGAAGTTATTCACCGTCGATTGCAGGATGTAAACCAGACCTTCACCACTGATTAGGCTCTTAACGTGCACTACTTCACCCGTAGATGGATGGGTCACGCCGCCGCCAATAAACGAGAATAGGCAAGAGAGCAGCATGACGCTGAGGCACAGGAAGATAAACAAATAGAAGGGATGAGGGACTTTATCGCCCAGTCGCTCAATGCGGTCGATCATTGACGCGCCTGAACTCGATTTTTGCGTAATTGCAGTCGACATTGTTAGAACACTCCTTTGTGTAAAAAGGGGAGTCACTTCCCCTCATTTGTTGTTATTGCTGTTCAATCAAATTGATAAAGTAAGCGGCGCCAATCGGCAGCAGCCGATCGTTAAAGTCGTAGGCTTTGTTGTGCAGGCCAACGCTGCATCCTTGCTCCTCAGTGCCGTTGCCGATAAAGCCGTAGCAACCCGGTACTTTGTTGAGGAAAAAGGCGAAGTCTTCGCTGGTTAGCATAGCTTCACAGCTTGGGTTAACGCGCTCAGCTCCAACGGTTTGAGCCGCTGCGTCGATCGCTCGCCGAGTTTCGTTTTCGGTGTTAACCGTCGGTGGGTGAGAAATTGGTCCGAGTTTAAATTCTGCTTGCATCCCGTGCGCCTTGGCGCTGTGAGCTACTAGTTGCTCGAGTCGTTCAACCAAGCTATCTCGTGTTTGTTGAGACAAAGTACGGAACGTACCGCTCATATGAGCTTGGTCGGCGATGGCGTTGGTTGTTTCTCCACAATGCAGCTGTGTGACCGAAACCACTAGTGGATCAAACGGGTCGTAGTTGCGGCTGACCATGCCTTGAATACCTTGGTAAATATGGGTCGCGACAAGTAATGGATCTTGGGTTGTGTGTGGTAAGCCAGCATGACCACTTTTTCCGTCGACAGTGACAAACAGACGGTCAGAGCTCGCCATTATTGGCCCCGTCTTAAATGCGAAATGCCCTTCAGGAATGCCCGGCATATTGTGCAGAGCGTAGCATTCGTCGATCGGGAAGCGCTCTAACACGCCGTCGGTGATCATGGTCTCGGCGCCACCGCGACCTTCTTCTGCCGGTTGGAATATCAGCACCGCTTTGCCTGCAAAGTTACGCGACTGGGCCAAGTAGCGCGCAGCGAGTAACAACATAGTGGTGTGACCGTCATGGCCACAAGCGTGCATTTTACCGTCGTGGCACGAACGGTGGGCAAATGTGTTGGCTTCATGGATGGGTAGCGCGTCCATGTCGGCGCGAAGACCGATGCTCTTTCCGTCCCCGAGCGAGCCGTGAATCACACCCACCACGCCCGTTTTGGCGAAATCAGTACAGATTTCATCGACGCCGTACTTTTCGAGCTCGGCAACCACTAACGCTTGAGTGTTATTTTCTTCAAAACCTAATTCTGGTTGTTTATGAATGGCATGACGGAGACTAATCGCGTCGGCTAACCAAGGTTCTAAGACTTCAATAATGTTCATACATCTCCCCTTTAATTGAGAATGATTTAACACTATTGAAACAATTCAAACAAACCGGATTACTACTGAAACTATTAGCGTTGCTAATAGTTGCTTGGAGAGAGGTTAAACTAAACGCCGCCCAATACTGAGCGGCTTAAATGACGATTACATCCCGTAGGTGAATGGTTTACCAAGCGGCAGCATGTCCTGATGCACTGGTGCTAATGCGCTCGCGTAACAGCTGAGCAGTTTCAAGGTGTATTGGGTGCGAGCGACAAAATCACTGTCATCGCTATTCGCATCTTGATCGATGAGTTTATCGCTGTTGCGCACAATGAGGTGGTCAGGCAAAAAGCACACGTGGTTATTTTTGCTGCCGGTCATGCGCAATTCGCTGATCGGGTAAACACCGTTGATACTCACGCTGACACTCACCAATAGTGCTGGTTTATGTGCCAGTTCGTTTGCTGTCGTCAGCAATAGGAAGTTTTTCAGCGCAGGGGTTGCCATCCCGTGCCATTCCGGTGTGATAAAGACAAACGCGTCAGACTCTTGCAGTTTTTGCGCGATTGGTGTCCAAACATCCCACTCTTGGATACCTTGCCAAACGCCTTCATTCCAAAATGGCAGGTTCAGTTCATGCAGGTCGAGGATCTCCACTTGGTCGAATTCTTGCAAACCGTGCTGTTTGAGAAAACGAGCTACGTTGAGACTTTGTGAATTTGCCCTTTGGCTGCCAGAGACAATCGTTAGTTTCATAATCATTTCCTTTTGAATTTTATATCTTGTTTATTGGAGTTATGCATTTGCAGCTTTAGGACTATGGGAGGCCAAAAAGATCGAAACCAGTATTGCTCCTGCACCTAACAATTGCAGTGGTGTGAGTATTTCATCTAAAAATACGTAGCCCAACACGCTCGCCGAGACGCTACTCAGAAATCCTAGAAACGCGACGTTTGTTGCAGGAAGACGCTCGATTCCTTTAAACCACAGTGCGTAAGCGAGTACCGCGCCCACTATGGTTAGGTAGCTGTATCCGGCCAAGTTTTTTAGCGAAATGGTCTCCGGTAGACCTTCAAACCATAGCGCTGCAGGTAATAAAAGGATGCCTCCGACGAGGAGTTGCCAGCCAGTGAACGCCAATGTCGACATATTCTCCGGACGTCCCCAGTATTTGGTGAGCACCACGCCACTTGCCATGCTTAATGTACCTAGTACCGCCAGAACAATTCCTTGCGCGCTGATCTGCACCGTTTCGTTGATGACGATAAGCGCTACACCAAGCACCCCGAAGATTGCTGCGATGCAGTGGCTCAAGGCGATCTTACTTTTTAATACCAGCCCACTGAGTAGCATCACGATGATCGGTTGGCTCGACATGACCAATGCCGCCGTTCCTCCGGGCAGGTAGCTCGCCGCAAAAAATAAACAGTAGAAAAACAGCCCGATGTTGAGCGTTCCAAGGCAAGCTAGTTTTCCCCACCATTGCTGGTTCGGAAAGCAGCGTGTATACGCGATGAGCAGTAATCCTGCAGGCAGTGCGCGTATCGCAGAAGCGAGCAGGGGACTGTCTGCGGGTAGCAACTCAGTAGTGACGATATAGGTGCTGCCCCAAACGGTGGGAGCAATCGCGGTGAGCAGTATTGCTTGAATCCTTTCTGCGCTGGTCATAATAACTCCTGTAAAAGTATCTTTTGTGAAAGATTGTTTTTTAAAAGTAATGGTGTTTTTTCTTTTGGTCAAGTATCTTTTTGAAAAGATTTTTAGTTAGTGATGATCGTGAGGATGATGTAATGGACGGTGTAGATAAGATTCTTCAGCAGTGGCAGCAAGCACGACCTGACTTAGATTGTTCTTCGATGGGCGTGGTTGGGCGAATTCGTCGCGCGGCAAACTTCTGGGAACAGGCCCATGGCCAAGTGTGCGGTGATGCTGGGATCAGCGCGATTGAGTTCGATATTCTGGCGACGTTAAGACGTAGCGTCGAACCCGTCACTCCGACAACGTTGTACAAAACGTTGATGATTTCGTCTGGTGCGGTAAGTACCCGATTAGAAGGCCTAGTACAAAAAGGTTGGGTGCACCGCGTAGCGAGCGAAAGCGACCGCAGAAGTAATCGAGTGACATTGACGGAAGACGGTGTTGCCTTTTTAGATCAGGTGCTTGAAGCGCATGTCGCGAGCATGGAACAGCACTTAACTTGTCTCGACTCTGAAGAAAGAAATGCGTTGGAAAGCCTGCTGAGTAAGTTCCTGCAAGCCGAGGTGGAATAACTGATCGTACTTGCGTTTAGATAAAAAGGCGGCACAATACTCGCTTTCAGGTTTCCACGATGTAGTCCCATGCTGTTAATTATCGATAATTATGATTCGTTTACCTACAACCTTTACCAATACTTCTGCGAGCTTGGTGCAGACGTAAAGGTGGTGCGTAACGATGAAATCGATATCCAAGGCATTGAGGCGCTCAACCCAACTCATTTGGTGATCTCGCCAGGGCCATGTACGCCGAACGAAGCAGGTATTTCACTGAAAGCGATAGAACACTTCGCTGGTAAGCTTCCAATATTGGGTGTTTGCCTTGGTCACCAAGCGATAGCGCAAGTGTTTGGGGGCGAAGTGGTACGTGCACGACAAGTGATGCACGGTAAGACCTCACCGATTCGTCATAACGGTCGTAGTGTGTTTAAAAATCTGAATAACCCACTCACGGTAACCCGTTATCACTCTCTTGTGGTGAAAAACGGTACTTTACCCGACGTGTTTGAACTGACCGCATGGACAGAACTGCCTGACGGAAGCATGGATGAAATAATGGGTTACCAACATAAAACCTTGCCAATTGATGCGGTGCAGTTCCACCCAGAATCAATCAAAACTGAGCAAGGTCACGAGTTGCTTGCGAACTTTTTAGCACGCAAAGCGATCTGATCGCGATCACTTTTCTTAACAAATCATTCATCTTTTTGCTGAGGTGAGCGGATTGCAAAACTATGCGATTCTCTCGAGTCTCTTTGTCTATTCATGTCTTTTTAAACCTTCTATCCCCTGTATTACATAACATTTATAAAAAATCACTTCTCTATTTTACTTTCTTGATGCATAAATAGTCATAAGCAGTGATTAATGGAAGTTGCTTTCGAGAACGAAAAGAATAAATCACTATTGAAATGGTTAATTAAATGTAAATACAATGCCGCAATAGCTTAAATGCAAAACATTATTTGCTGGCAAAGAGAGCCGGTTAAATTCGCTTATCTGCTACGCATGCGGTATCAAGAAGGAATGTGCAATGACAACGGAAATTAAAGTAGAGCGCGGTTTATTCGATGAGGTAATGGTACCTTGCTATAACCCGATGGAAATGATCCCTGTTAAAGGTGAAGGTTCACGTGTTTGGGATCAGGAAGGTAATGAATACATCGACTTTGCTGGTGGTATTGCAGTGAGCTGTCTTGGCCATTGTCATCCAGTAATGGTAAACGCGCTAACAGAGCAAGCTAACAAGCTTTGGCACTTAAGTAACGTTATGACGAACGAACCAGCCCTTCGTCTGGCGAAAAAGCTAACAGAAGTGAGTTTTGCTGAGCGAGTGTTCTTTGCTAACTCTGGCGCAGAAGCAAACGAAGCCGCTTTGAAGCTGGCACGTCGTTATGCAGCAGACGTTCATGGCACTGAGAAATCTGAAATCATTGCATTCAAACAAGGTTTCCACGGTCGTACATTCTTTACCGTAACGGTTGGTGGCCAAGCGGCATACTCTGACGGCTTCGGTCCTAAGCCAGGCGACGTGACACACCTTCCTTACAACGATATCGAAGCTTTACAAGCACACATGTCTGATCGTACTTGTGCGGTCATGATGGAGCCACTACAAGGTGAAGGCGGCATCGTGCCACCAACGCCTGAGTTCGCTCAAGCGGTTCGCGAGCTGTGTGACAAACACAACGCCTTACTGATCTTCGATGAAGTGCAAACTGGTAATGGCCGTACAGGTAACTTCTACGCTTACCAAGGTTTAGGTATCACGCCAGATATTCTAAGTACTGCGAAATCACTTGGTGGCGGTTTCCCAATCGGTGCAATGCTAACGACAGCAAAATTGGCAGAGCACATGAAAGTGGGCACTCACGGTTCTACATATGGCGGTAACCCACTAGCGTGTGCGGTTGCAGAAGCGGTTGTAAATGAAGTTACCAAGCCAGAGGTGTTGGCTGGTGTGCTAGAACGCGAAGCAATGTTCCGTGAAGGTCTAGAGAAGATCAACGCGAAGTACAACATCTTCTCAGAAGTGCGCGGTCAAGGCCTATTACTTGGCGCTGCACTAAATGAAGAATGGCAAGGCCGTGCGCGTGACGTGCTGGTTGCTGCAGGTAAACAAGGTCTCATGGTATTGGTTGCGGGTGCCAATGTCGTACGTTTCACACCATCACTCGTTATCACACAACAAGAAATTGAAGAAGGCTTGGCGAAACTGGATAAAGCGATCGCGACTTTAGTTTAAGCGCGATATCAGTTTAAACGTCAACGCAGACACCCCCGTCAAGGATCTCTGATGGGGGAATTGTTCCTACAATATAGTTAGGATCTTCTTGCATCTGGAGGGAGTATTGATGCTAGTAGTTCGCCCTATCGCGATGTCGGATTACGACGCACTGCACACTTGTGCGGTGGAGTCTGGTCACGGATTTACATCTCTACCGGTTAACGAAGAACTGTTAACCAATCGAATCAAACATTCAGAGTACAGCTTTGGTAAGCCAGATGTGGCAGAACCAGGCGATGAAGGCTACCTGATGGTTGGCTTTGACTCTGAAACGGGTGAGGTTGCGGGTACCACCGGAATCGAAGCATCTATCGGCTGGGATGTCCCATTTTACTCATATCACATTAGTAAAGTCGTGCACTCGTCGCCAAAGCTTGGCGTTAACAACGTCGTTAAACTGCTTACTTTTGGTAATAACTACACGGGTAACAGCGAAATTTGTACCTTGTTCTTGCGTGAGAAATTCCGCCAAGGTCTGAATGGTCGTCTAATGTCGAAGTGTCGTTTCCTAATGATGGCAGAGCACCCAGAGCGCTTCTCTGAAACGATCTTTGCGGAGATGCGTGGCGTTTCAGACGACGAGGGTAATTCACCATTCTGGCAATGGCTTCAAGAGCATTTCTTCTCTATCGATTTCACTCTTGCAGATTACCTGACAGGTATCGGCAAGAAAGGCTTTATCGCCGACTTGATGCCGAAACTGCCTATTTACATCAACCTGCTCAGCCCAGAAGCGCAAGCCGTGATTGGTCAAGTACATGACAACACGCGTCCAGCGCTGAAGCTGCTTGAGCGTGAAGGTTTTACCAACCGAGGCTACGTCGACATCTTCGATGGTGGCCCAACGGTTGAGTGTGATCTGCGTAATATTGAGTCGGTACGTCATTCATTCCGCGCGCAAGTCAAAATCTCTGAACATTCCAGCACACAAGACTTCTTGATGTGTAATTCATCTTTCGAGAACTTCCGTGCGACAGTCACTAAGGCGGCGTATGACGCAGAGACACAGAGCGTAATGATCGCACCAGACGTTGCGGATGCACTTTCGGTTGAAGAAGGGGATTTCGTTCGCCTTCTTCCGCAGTAACAGACGACAGAATTTAAGGATAGAAACAATGACACATTGGATTGCAGGTGAATGGGTACAAGGTCAGGGTGAAGCATTTACGTCTCTGTCGCCGTACAACCAAGAAGTGATCTGGCAAGGCAAAGGTGCAACGGCAGAGCAGGTGAACCAGGCGGTATCTGCAGCGCGTGAAGCGTTTATTGACTGGAAAAAGCGTCCATTTTCAGAGCGTGAGGCAATCGTGTTGGCTTTTGCGGAGAAAGTAAAAGAGAACAGCGAAAAAATCGCCGAAGTGATTGCCAAAGAAACTGGTAAGCCGATTTGGGAAACGCGCACTGAAGCAGCAGCCATGGCAGGTAAAATTGCCATTTCGATTCGCGCTTATCATGACCGCACTGGTGAGGCGAGCCGTGAAGCAGCAGGCAACCAAATCGTATTGCGCCACCGCCCATTGGGCGTGATGGCGGTGTTTGGTCCTTACAACTTCCCAGGCCACCTACCAAATGGTCACATTGTGCCAGCGCTACTGGCTGGTAACACGGTAGTCTTCAAACCGTCTGAGCAAACGCCATGGACGGGTGAATTGGCAATGAAGCTATGGGAAGAAGCCGGTCTGCCGAAAGGCGTGATTAACCTTGTTCAAGGCGCGAAAGAAACTGGTATCGCCCTCGCTGACGCTAAAGGCATTGATGGCGTACTGTTTACGGGTAGCGCGAATACGGGGCATGTATTACACCGTCAATTTGCAGGTCAACCGGGCAAGATGCTCGCACTAGAAATGGGTGGTAATAACCCTATGGTGATCTCTGATAAATATGGTGATTTGGATGCCACGGTTTATACCATCATCCAGTCAGCGTTTATCAGTGCTGGGCAGCGTTGTACGTGTGCTCGTCGTTTGTATGTACCATTGGGTGAAAAAGGCGATGCGCTTATCACCAAGCTCGTCGAAGCGACACGCAATATTCGCGTAGACCAACCATTTGCAGAACCTGCGCCATTTATGGGACCGCAAATTTCGGTCGCGGCAGCCAAGTTTATTCTTGATGCACAAGCTAATCTACAGTCTCTTGGCGGTGAAAGCTTGATTGAAGCGAAAGCAGGAGAGGCGGCGTTTGTTTCTCCAGGCATCATTGATGTAACGAACATTGCTGAGTTACCAGATGAAGAATACTTCGGCCCACTTCTGCAAGTGGTGCGTTACGAAGGGTTAGACAAAGCCGTGGCGCTAGCAAACGATACGCGCTTTGGCTTATCTGCTGGTTTGGTCTCAACCGACGACCAAGAATGGGAATACTTCGTTGACCACATTCGTGCAGGTATCGTGAACCGTAACCGCCAGCTCACTGGTGCAAGCGGTGATGCGCCATTTGGTGGTCCGGGGGCGTCGGGTAACTTGCGCCCAAGCGCTTACTACGCAGCAGATTACTGTGCGTACCCAATGGCATCAATGGAAGGTCAAGAAACTGTCTTGCCTGCAACATTGAGTCCAGGTGTAGCGCTATAAGTTTTTATGATAGAGTCGCAACTATGCATTGCGGCTCACCTTGCCGGCGCATCATTTAGGTATGGGTTGTAGTGATCGTTGGCAGAACACGAAAAGTGAGCAAAGACTCGGAAAAGCGTGTTGACTGACTGGCATTTACCGTCACAGGTTGATGGTTGCTCGTTCATTATTCTGGACAACTCTTGTTGTGAACGAGCAGCCAACTTCCGCTTACCTTTAAACTCTACATCTCGTAACAAGGAGTCGTTATGACGCCCGATGTGTTATTTGAATCGCTATGGCAAGATTACATTCAACGTCTTTGCCCTTCGGCTGCTAAAGTGCATCAGCTGCTTCAAGAAGATGAGCCTCTGATTAATGATCATATAGCTTTACGTACCTTCAATATCGCGCCTCTTGGTATTGAAACTCTAGCTAAGCCATTTGTAGCTATTGGTTACAAGGCGTGTGGTGATTACGTTTTCGAAAGCAAAAAGCTGGTTGCTAAGCACTATGAGCACCCAGATCCGAAGCAACCTAAAGTATTTATTAGTGAGCTAAAAGTTGAAGAGTGCTCGTCTGAGCTACAAGAGATTGTGAAAAATTTGGTGGCACAAGTCGATGCTGACAAGCTGAACGATAGCGCATTCTTACATGGTGGACGCTTGTGGGATTTAAGCTTTGCTGATTACCAAACGTTGGCTAAAGAAAGTGAGTACGCATCTTGGCTTGCGGCGCATGGTTACGGAGCAAACCACTTCACGGTGAGCGTTAACCAGCTCAATGAATATGAAGAAGTGAAGCAGGTAAACGATCATCTGCGTACCGCTGGGTTTACCATTAATGAAAATGGTGGTGAAGTGAAGGGCACTCCTGAGGTGTTGCTAGAGCAGTCATCGACCATGGCAGATAAAGTAGCGGTTCGTTTTAGCGAAGGCACTGAAATTATCCCTGGCGGGTTTTATGAATTTGCTAAGCGCTATCCGATGGAAAATGGTGATTTGTACCCAGGTTTCGTGGCCGCTTCAGCTGACAAAATCTTTGAAAGCACGAATGGCTAAGTTTTAGGGTTAACCTGTTAAGCTTACTCATTAGTGTTCGCTGCACCCTATCTCATTTGGTCATGAGTAAATAAAAAGCCACCAATGTTGCCATTGGTGGCTTTTATAATTTTGTTCGTGTCACTCTAGTTCGAGATTAACGAGTACCGTAAACCACGATGGTTTTACCGTGAGCAGAGATTAGGTTCTGCTCTTCTAGCATCTTCAAGATACGACCTACTGTCTCACGAGAACAGCCAACAATTTGACCGATTTCTTGACGAGTGATCTTGATTTGCATGCCGTCTGGATGAGTCATTGCGTCTGGTTGTTTTGCAAGGTTCAGAAGCGTCTGAGCGATACGACCAGTTACGTCTAGGAACGCCAGGTCACCCACTTTTTGGCTAGTTACTTGAAGACGACGAGCCATCTGCGCAGAAAGACGCATTAGGATGTCTGGGTTTACTTGGATAAGCTGACGGAACTTCTTGAAAGAAATTTCAGCAACTTCACAAGGAGATTTAGCACGAACCCAAGCTGTGCGCTCTTGGTCTTCCTCGAATAGACCAAGTTCACCAATAAAGTCTCCTTGGTTTAGGTAAGAAAGGATCATCTCCTTACCTTCTTCGTCTTTGATAAGAACCGCAACAGAACCTTTAACGATGTAGTACAAAGTTTCTGCCTTTTCGCCCGCGTGAATTAGCGTGCTCTTTGAAGGGTACTTATGAATATGACAGTGTGAAAGAAACCACTCTAATGTTGGGTCGGTTTGAGGTTTACCTAGAACCATAATATCTCACTTCCTCTGCAGGGTACGCTTGCGCTATCCATATTTTAGCTAAGCCTGAATTAGGCCTACTAGAATAAGAGCACTTTTTATATGCTGCAAGCTCTCTTGTGTTTCGGTAAGAAATAGTATCCTTTTTCGAAAACGATTTCTTGATTTTAATCGTGCCATGATTGAGATTTTGTAAGCAAAACTGTGCACATGATCACGGTATGAAAAGTAAACATCTTCGCAGGCAGGTTTTTAGCCAATTTTCCCTGTTTCGATGAGCTGTTGTAGGATAGGCCGAACTATGAGCTCCATTGCAAAGCTCATCTTACCGCCGGGCACGACAATCGTGTTGTGGCGTGACATGAATGAGCCATCAATCATGGCCAGCAGATATGGGAAGTCGACATTCTTGATACCGCGTAGGCGAATCACCACAAAACTCTCATCCAAACTAGGGATGCCTTTTGCATTAAGTGGGTTGGAAGTATCAACGGTCGGTACGCGCTGGAAGTTGATGTGAGTACGAGAAAACTGCGGAGTGATATAGTTGAGGTAATCGTCCATGGATCGCACGATTGAGTCCATTACCGCTTCACGCGAATGGCCGCGATCGCGAGTGTCACGTACGAATTTTTGGATCCACTCTAAGTTCACAATCGGCACCATGCCAATTAAGAAATCCACATGTTGAGCAACATTAACATCGCCATCGACCACGCCACCATGTAACCCTTCATAAAACAGCACGTCGCTGTTTTCGGGTAAGTCTTGCCACGGTGTAAACGTGCCTGGCATTTGATTGTAGGGAACCGCTTCGTCAAACGTGTGCAGATAACGGCGCACGCTGCCAGTGCCGTCATGCCCGAACTTACGGAAAAACTCTTCTAATCCCGGGAAGTCATTAGCTTGTGGGCCAAAGTAGCTAATGTGTCGACCTTGCTCGCGGGCTTTGCGAATTTCGATGTCCATTTCTGGGCGAGTAAAGCGATGGAAGCTATCGCCTTCAACCCATGCGGGTTTAACGTTCATCATATTGAACATTTTACGGAAGGCTTCAGATGTAGTGGTCGTGCCGGCACCGGACGAACCAGTAACCGCAATAATTGGGTGTTTAGCTGACATGACAAACCTTGTCGAAAATTACTTACCTGTAATGTGCAGTAGAGTTACTACTGCACGGTCGATATCCCACTATAGCACGTAACAATACCTTGTCATCGAGTGGGATACGGTAAAATGTGAAGGGTCTAAAATTTTGTTTTATGCTGAATATCGACGGTTTCGTGTAGCTCAGAGAACACGATAACCGCTTCACCTTTTTCCAATTGAGCTTTAACTTGATCAATTTTGTCTTGCAAAGAAACCTCGACGGTTCCGTAATCCGTTCCTTCGCGTAAGACGAATTCACGAATTAAGTTTTCCAATGTTTCCGGCGCAATGTCTTGCCATGGAATGATCATAAATACCTCTAACTTTTATGATGAGCGGCTAGTTTACTGCGTTCGTTGCTTGGATACAGCAGAAAGGTAATCTGCGGCGATACTTTCGTAATACGCAGGCAGCGCTTCCTCCAACCAAAACTTAGGTTTTAACGCCGTTCCTGTCAGGAAGCCAACATGGCCACCGTGTTCAAAGAGACGGTAATCAATGTTATCTGGCAGAACAAACTTCGGGATCACATCGTCGGTCATGAACGGATCGTCTTTGGCATGGATGATCAGTGTCGGTAGCGTGATTTGCTGTAGTTTACTTAAGCCAGAGCATTGGTCGTAATAATCTTGTGCGTCTTTAAAGCCGTGCAGTGGTGCCGTGATCAAATCATCGAATTCATACAATCGTGTGACACGTTTTATTGAGTTGTAAGACAAAGCGAGCTCGCCATGCAACAAGTGATGTTTTTGCAACGCGTTGCGTTTGAGTGAAGAGAGTAGGTAACGGCGATACACTTTCGAAAAGCCTTGTTCAATACGGTTTGCACACGCTGCTAGGTCTAAAGGCGCTGAGATAATAGTCGCTGCATTCAAAATAGGGTGGTCTTTATATTGGGCTAAATAATTCGCCAACATGTTACCGCCAAGAGAAATACCAACCGCAACTTTGGGGTGATCAGGAAAACGTTGTTCAAGGTGCTCTAGGAAGTAACGAGCATCCGTCACTTCACCCGAATGGTAAGCTCGTGCTTTTTTGTTTGGTTTACCGCTGCAGCCACGAAAATGCATCATCACCGACAGCCATCCAGATTGAGCAAATGCATTCATTAACCCATTGGCATAAGGGCTATAGAAGCACCCCTCTAACCCATGAAATAAAACAAAAATCGGCTTTTTTTGTGCAGGCTCTTGGGTTGGGTCCTCGCTCCACGCGAGATCGAGAAAGTCGCCATCGGATGTATCGAGGGTTTGCCAAATCGGCGTAAATAACGCTTTTTTGCGAATAAAACGCGGCAAAAGCGTTTGGAGATGCGGGTTTTTGATCCCGGCGGCTGCGAAAAATTGTGTCATACCTAACTGCTCTTATGCGGTCCTTCGGTGTCCGTTGAAGAACTTATTAATATAATCCTTTATAAAGATTATAGGTATTCTACAGATTTATGGGCGTTTTGGTGGTTGAATGTTTGGCACCGGCATAGCAAAGGCTTGCTGCAAATGCTCCCCACCGAGTTGACGACAGTATCTCAACGTCAGTGGGTCACCATCATTTTTGAGTAGTGCAAGTGAGTTAATGCAGTCCACCAAATCCGCTTGTTGCTGCTTTTCTAGTTGCAGCTCAAACTGCAAGGTCTCACGATACAAAGCGTCATTGACTTGAGACTTAAGGTGGCGACGAAGGTCGCGAAAGGAGTGAAGTAAAGTTTCGCTTCTACCTAGACAGTCTTGCACCAAGGGCCAGTCTTTTTCTTGGAAAATGAGTTGCTGCTCATCGAGCCATCTGAGCAGCAGGAGTAGGTTCACGTTACCGTGATAATTGTTCTGTAATGATAAACACGCCTCTTTCACTTCTCGCACACCATAAAATTGCAGACTAAACTGCCAAAGGTGTTCTAGGGTGAGTGTGTATTCAGCGTGTTGATTACTCATTGATTAAACTCTAGCTCCATCTGCTCCAATGTTTCTTGAGCAGACATCCATTCCATTTCAATTTCTTCGAGCTCAGCCTTACTAGAAGCTTGAAGTGCCAGCACTTGGTTAAGTTTAGCTTTATTTTCGGCCGCATACAGTGAGTTGTCCGCCAATTGTTCTTCAGCTTCGGCCAGTGCAGCACCTAACTTATCCATTTTATTTTCTAGTTGTGTCAGCGTTTTGCGAATTGGCGCTGTCTGTTTTCGAAACTCTGCATCGCGACGTTTTTGCTCTTTCTTCGCAGCTGCGCTGTTGGCCGTATCTTTGCTTGGCTGCGCGGCCTGCGCTTCTTTGCGTTCCGCTCTTTGTTGTTCGGTTAACCATTTGTAATAGTCATTTAAGTCACCGTCGAACGGAGCAACTTGTCTATCATGCACTAAATACAAGTCATCGGTCGTAGCGCGCAGTAAATAGCGGTCGTGCGAAACAATCACCATCGCACCTTCGAATGTTTGCAGTGCCATCGTCAATGCTTGGCGCATGTCCAAGTCTAAGTGGTTGGTCGGTTCATCAAGTAGCAACAGGTTTGGCTTTTGCCACACAATTAAAGCCAATACCAAACGGGCTTTTTCGCCACCAGAAAACGGCGCAACTTTTTCTAGTGCTTTGTCACCTTGGAAGCCAAAGCTACCTAGGTAATCACGTAGCTGCTGTTCGGTTTGATCGGGTGCGATTTGCATCATGTGTTGCAGCGGCGTTTCTTCAGGATGAAGCGTTTCTAACTGGTGCTGAGCGAAGTAACCAATTTTCACGCCTTGTGAGTAAGTTAGGTCACCACCTTGCGCGTTAAGTTCACCAGAGAGCAACTTGATTAAGGTCGATTTACCCGCACCATTACGGCCGAGTAGACCAATACGACTGCCAGGAACCAAGTTCAAGCGGATCTTCTCTAAGATGAGGTTGTCACCGTAACCTGCAGATACTTCATCCATCATCATGATTGGGTTTGGCAGCGCAGCTGGCTCACGGAATTGAAAGCTAAATGGGTTATCGAATTGAGCTGGCAGTACTTTTTCCATGCGCTCCAAAGCTTTGATACGGCTTTGGGCTTGGCGTGCTTTTGATGCTTTGTAACGGAAGCGGTCGATGTAGCTTTGCATGTGCGACATCTGCTTCTGTTGCTTTTCAAACATCGCTTGTTGCAGCACCATCTTTTGTGCGCGTTGGTTTTCGAATGACGAGTAGTTACCCGTGTATTCGTTCAGCTGCTGATTCTCGATGTGAATGATGCGACCAACAATTGGATCAAGGAAGTCACGGTCGTGCGAGATCAGAATCAGCGTGCCAGGGTAGTTTTGTAGCCAACGTTCAAGCCACATTACCGCGTCCAAATCCAAGTGGTTGGTTGGCTCATCGAGCAGTAATAAGTCAGAACGACACAACAGTGCCTGAGCTAAGTTTAAGCGCATACGCCAGCCACCCGAGAATTGGGTCAAACTCCAACTCATTTGCTCTTGGCTGAACCCTAAACCGTCGAGCAATTCTGCCGCGCGAGCGCGAATGCTGTAACCACCAATGGTTTCAATTTTACCGTGGATCTCGGCAACTAGGGTTCCGTTGTCTTGTGTTTCTGCTTCAGCTAACTGCTTTTCGAGAGCGCGGTACTCGCGATCACCATCAATGACGTATTCCAGTGCAGTGCGCTCTAGCGCAGGCGTTTCCTGTGCGACCCAGGCCAACTCCCAGTGTTGAGGTTGGCTAAATGAGCCAGCATCAATTGACAGTTCATCTTTCAGTAGGGCAAACAGCGTTGATTTACCGCAGCCGTTTTTGCCCACAAGACCGACTTTATCGCCAGGGTGAATAGTCGCAGAAGCTTGGTCTAAAAGAGGTTTACCGCCACGCAGTAACTGAATATCAGAGAAGGTAATCATAAAGTTTTCATTCACTTTGCGCAGTGCGCGTTGCTTGGTTACATAGCGAAGTGGTTTCAATCGTTTTTAAAGCCACTTGGGTATATATCTAGCGGTGAATAGTAGGGGTATTGGCCGGAAAAGTCGATTGATTCGCTTTAATTGCATTATGCTGTACAAAAAAGTATAACAATTTGATAACGGATAAAAATAACCACAAGGACGACCATTTGGCTGTTGCACCGTCTATTCTCCCAAAAGTTCTGGTCATTTATGCTCATCCAGAGCCACATAACTCGATTGCCAATCAAGTGATGATAAAAAAAGCTCAGTCGCTTGATCACGTCACTGTGCACGATCTTTACGGTGTTTACCCTGATTTCTTTATTGATGTGAATTACGAACATGAGTTGTTGCTCGCTCACGATGTGATTGTATTTCACCACCCACTTTATATGTATTCATGTCCAGCCCTATTAAAAGAGTGGCTAGACCGAGTGTTAGGTAAAGGCTTTGCGTTTGGCGGAGGTGCGGCGCTAGAAGGAAAATACTGGCGCAGTGTCATTACAACAGGTGGTAAAGAAGAAGCCTTCAGCGCGAAGGGGTACAACAAATACCCACTTGAGCAAATCTTGCAACCGTTTGAACTGACGGCAGCCCTATGCCAAATGCACTGGATTGAACCTCTGGTGTTGTATTGGTCAAGAAATGTTTCGGATATTGAACGCTACGAACATGCTGAGTTATACCGTGGATGGCTGAGTAACCCACTTGAAAACTGGCAAGCGGCAGATCGAGGAGGTCAGTATGGCGATCACCAGTGAGTTTCTTCAAAGCAGTGTGGTCTTTCTTTCGGCTGCGGTTATTGCGGTGCCGATTGCTCAGCGCCTTGGGCTTGGCTCGGTTTTAGGTTATTTACTCGCTGGTGTGTTGATTGGCCCATGGGGGCTTGGCTTAATTAGCGACGTTGATGCCATTTTGCATTTTGCCGAGCTTGGGGTTGTGTTGTTACTGTTTTTGATAGGGCTGGAATTAAACCCTAAAAAATTGTGGCAGATGCGAGGGCCGATTTTAGGTTTAGGCGGTGCGCAGGTTGTGGTCACGACCGCCGTGATTGGTAGTGTCGTCAGTATGTTTGGCGTAAGCATGCAAGTGAGTTTAGTGATCGGGATGGGGTTGGCGCTGTCCTCGACGGCGATTGCGCTTAAAGTCATTGAAGAGCAAGGGCTTAATGGTACCGAAACGGGGCAATCTGGTTTTGCGGTGCTGCTCTTTCAAGATATTGCAGTGATCCCGATGCTGGCGATGTTGCCCTTGCTAGCAGGCGGGCATAGTGGTGGAAGTTGGTTGGATGTCTTCACTATTTTAGGCAGTGTGGTAGCACTGTTGATTGGTGGTCACTTTTTACTACGTCCGCTATTTCGTTTTGTCGTGATGAGCGGCGTTCGTGAGCTCTTTACCGTTGCTGCACTTTTAGTCGTGCTTGGCATTTCGGTCGTGATGCAAAAGCTCGGCCTTTCGATGGCATTGGGGACTTTTTTAGCAGGCGTTTTGCTGGCAGAGAGTGAGTATCGCCATGAGTTGGAAATCGCTATCGAGCCATTTAAAGGTCTGTTGTTGGGGTTATTCTTTATTGCGGTGGGCATGGCGGTAAACTTGGGGTTATTGGCATTACATCCTTTAGAGATTCTCGGTGCGGTGGTGGCTTTGGTCGTGGTTAAGGGTTTGGTTTTGTATGCATTGGCGAGAGCTGCCCGTGTCGGAGCCAAAGCGAGAAGCCGTATGGCTGCAATTTTGAGCCAAGGCGGTGAGTTTGCCTTTGTCATATTTACCGCGGCGAGCCAAGAGGGCATTTTGTCCAAAGAGCAAGTGGCGTTTCTGTTGGTGGTGGTCAGTCTATCCATGGTGACGACTCCTCTTTTGCTGATGGGACAAAAGAAGTGGTTTGCTCATACCCTGAATCAAGAAGAAGAGGGCATGACCACGAAAGTCGTGGATCGCCGACCACGCGTTATCATTGCAGGCTTTGGACGTTTCGGTCAGATCGTCGGACGTTTAATGTATGCCAATAAAATCAAAGTGACAGTATTAGAAAGTGATGCCAGCCAAATCCACCTATTACGTAAGTATGGTTACAAAGTGTTTTATGGCGATGCTACACAAATTGACCTATTGAGGGCAGCTGGAGCTGATAAAGCGGAAGCATTGGTTATTTGTACTGATTCACCTGATGAGGTGATGGCCATCGTGGACATTTGTCGCGTGCACTTCCCGAAACTTAAGTTGTTAGCTCGAGCAAGAAGCCGTGTCGAGGCTTACCAGTTAATGAGTCATGGTGTAGAGAATTACTCTCGTGAAACATTTTTAGGGGCGCTAGATCTCGGTCGCCAAGCGCTCGTAGAACTGGGTATGCATCCTTATCAAGCAAAGCGGGCAGAAGCACATTTTCGCAAGTTGGATAATGCTATGCTTAAGGACTTATTGCCTCAACACAATGAAGATAAGAAATTAGCTCAAAGGGCGAAAGAGGCCCGCAAAGAGCTAGAAGAAATATTTGGTCGTGAAATGGAGAGCGACCATCAGTCACCTAATCATTGGAAGTAGTACTTGAGCCAAGACTCAAGCTAAGGAAATAGCGTGAAAATCAAGAAACGTTTTATTGCCGGCGCTAGCTGCCCAAATTGCAGCCAGCAAGATACCCTGCGCTGGTGGATTGAAAATAACATCGAATTAGTTGAGTGTGTCGAGTGTGAGTTTACAGAGCAGCGTAAACCACAATCTGTAGAGAAAAATAAACACTCAGATCAGGAAATGATCGGAATTTTTAAGCCGGAGTAATTGAACTTCGATAATTGATCCCCATAATACACCCAGATATCTCAGTACTTAACCCCATTCAGGTTAAGTCAATTAATCTCCCTGGAGTTAGTATGAAAATTGAAAAGAACGTTGTTGCAAGCCTTGCATACAAAGTAATGATGGAAGACGGTGTCGTTGTTGATCAATCAACAGCAGAAGCACCCCTAGATTACCTTCACGGTCACAACAACCTAATCACAGGTCTTGAAAAAGAACTTGAAGGTAAAGTGGCTGGCGACAAGTTCTCAGTAACGGTAGCTCCTGAAGAAGCTTACGGTGAGCACAACGATGCGCTAGTACAGCGCGTTCCTGCGGACGTGTTCCAAGGCGTTGAGCAAATCGAAGTGGGCATGCGCTTCCTAGCTGACACTGACCAAGGTCCAATCCCTGTTGAAGTAACAGAAGTTGACGGCAACGAAGTGGTTGTTGACGGTAACCATATGTTAGCTGGTCAAACACTAACTTTCGAAGTAGAAGTTATGTCTACACGTGAAGCAACAGCAGAAGAGATCGAACACGGTCACATCCACCAAGGTGGTGGCTGTTGTGGTGGTCACGATCATGACCACGATCACGAAGAAGAAGGCGGCTGCTGTGGCGGCGGTAGCTGTGGTTCTCACTAATCATAAGCTCCTTCACTAGATAATCTTATCTAGCAAAGCTTTGAAAAGCGCAAGTTGAGTTTCAACTTGCGCTTTTTGTTTATCTAAGGTGTAGTGCCAACCATACAAGGAATAACAGTTGGACAAAGTGATGACGAAACCTTTCTCGATTGCCATTCATGGTGGTGCGGGCACCATCTTGCGTGAACAGATGAGCGATGAGCTGCAACAATCCATCTTGGCGGATTTAGAAGCTGCGGTAAAAGCGGGACATCAAATTCTAGACACGGGCGGTGAAGCCTTAGATGCCGTCGTAGCGGCAGTGAAAGTATTGGAAGACTCTCCTAACTTTAATGCGGGTAAAGGCTCAGTGCTGACCAACAACGAAATGGTTGAAATGGACGCTTCTGTGATGGATGGGCGAAACCTTGCAGCAGGCGCGGTCGCTGGGGTTCGTCATATCAGAAACCCAATTGAGCTCGCTCGTGACGTGATGCGAAACAGCAATCATGTGTTGTTGGTGGGTGAGGGCGCAGAGAAGTTTGCTTTTGAGCAAGGCCATGAGTATACCGAGCAAGATTACTTCTTTACTGATCGCCGTTATGAGCAGTTGCTGTCTATGCGTGAGAAAGGACTGTTTGCTTTGTCGGAATCTCGTTACCCAGATGACCGTAAGCACGGTACGGTTGGTGCGGTAGCGTTAGATCAACAAGGCAACTTAGCCGCTGCCTCCAGTACGGGTGGCGTGACGAATAAGAAATACAACCGAGTCGGAGATTCGGCTCTGATTGGTTGTGGTACGGTGGCCGAAAATGGCGTTGTGGCAGTTTCCACTACGGGTGTCGGTGAGTTCTTTATTCGTAAACGTGTTGCGGAAGACGTTGCAGCACGTATGCGTTACTTACAAGAAGATATTCATACGGCTTGTGAACACATTATCCAAGGTGCTCTCAAACAGATGGGCGGAGAGGGCGGTTTGATTGCCATTGATGCTAAAGGTGAGATGCACTTTGCGATGAACAGTTCTGGCATGTACCGAGCAGGCATTAATACGCAAGGCGAGCTGAGCGTTAAAATCTACGCCGACGAATAGCTTCTTCTTGAGTACCTTCTTAAGTAATTAATACAACAAAGCCCAGAACATGTTCTGGGCTTTATGCTATTTGAGCCTGCATTTTAATAATGCGGTGGTGGGGTTTCTTCTGACGGATCGGCTAAATTCGACGAGTCCATATTTTTTACTTTACCTACCACATATTTCATCTGATCGAGCATCTTGGTAATTTGCAGTTGTTGCTGCGATAAAGCGCCGTTCAGATCTTCAATAGTCTGTTCTTGGAACGCAAGCTGACATTCTAAGTCATTAATGCGTGCTTCCAATTGCTGAATGATTTTTTCTGTCATGATCCGTTCTCTAACTGCCAAGCTTGGGCAATACCTGCTGAAGTAGCAGTAATTACGCGTTGTTTTGAATCAAAGGCTGCATCATACACGACCGCACGGGGAGGGCGAGTGTCTTTTTTGGGCTCCACTTCAAATCCACTCATTCGTTTTCCGGTTTGAGTATCCCATATCGACACACGGCCAGAAGGGCTTCCTGTGACTAGTTGAGTCCCGTCGTCAGAAAATCGTGCGGTAGAGAAAATTAATTGGCGTGACCAACTGCTCAACTGTGTGACTTCTTGTCCAGTTTTTAAATTCCAAACAATCGCTTGGTTTCCGCCATCAGATGTCATTGCTAATTTTCCATCTCTTTGCAGGGCCACGCGAACAATTCGTTGTTCATGTTCGAACGTTCGTAGTACTTGTCCGGTTTCGGTATCCCACAGATACGCTTTATAGTCATTACCTCCGGTTAGGGCGAAGCGCCCATTAGGAGAAATGGCCACGGAATTGACTTTTTCACGATGCGCAAGGAACTCCATGCGACGCCCGGTGACTAAGTTGACATAAATTGCTTTACCGTTGGATAACCCAAGCAGAACTTGTTCACCATTACTGGTGATATCAACGTCGCGAATGAGCGCATCAGAGATAGACCAAAGGCCTTCGGATTGCGTCCAGCCTAGGTCCCAAACTGCGAAGTTCATTTGGCTTGCTGTAATTGCGTAGCGACCATTGTCAGATATGCTGATATGGGAAACCACATTGGCATCGGCATCGAGTTCACCCAGATTGGCTAGTTGTTCATTTTGCTCTAGGTCCCACAACATCAAATGACGTTGTTGAGAATAGAGCAGAGCAAACCGTCCATCTCTGCTAAGTGCGAAGCTCGTCGCACCTTGAGGTTCTATCGGCCAACGCTGCACTTCACGCTCGGCGAAAAAGCAACCATTTAACGTGGTGATGACAATTAAATATAGGAATAAATGAAAAATTCTTTGCATCACATCTAATAATCCGGTTTGTGTCTTAAGACATATAGCTAGTATATTGGTATAACGATTGTCTTCACTAGTCTCATAGAAGATTTGTGCACAACAACCAATGGCAGAGCCATTATTGGGAGAATTTAATGAAATCAGTTTTAAAAGTGTCGCTACTTGCTGCAACAGTTATGCTAGCGGTAGGTTGTCAGAAAGAAGAAACTAAAACAGAAACCGCACCTCAAGCAGAACAAGTTCAAGCAGAAACCGGCAAAGCGGTTCACTTTAAAACCGACGACGACAAAGCGGCATACGCAATCGGTGTTTCATTTGCTAACTACCTAAGCACAAGCATCGACAAGCCAAGCGAAATCGGCATTAATCTTAACAAAGATTTGGTACTAAAAGGTATCGAAGACGTCTTCAAAGGCAATGCTGAATTGAATGAAGAAGAAACACGTGCAGCACTAGAATCTCTAGACAAGCGTGTTGCAGAAAAGATGCAAGCACAAGCGGCTGAGAAAGCAGCTGAAGCGAAAAAAGCTGGCGATGACTTCCGTGCTGAGTTTGAGAAGCAAGAAGGCGTAGTGAAGACAGATACAGGTCTTCTATACCAAGTAATGACACCAGCTGAAGGTGAGAAGCCAAAAGACACTGATACGGTTCAAGTACACTACAAAGGTACTCTGATCGACGGTACTCAGTTCGACAGCTCATACGATCGTGGTGAACCTGCAACGTTCCCACTTAACCGTGTAATCCCAGGTTGGACAGAGGGTGTTCAGCTAATGCCTGTGGGTTCTAAATTCAAATTCGTTATCCCGCCAGAGCTAGCATACGGTGACCAAGACACACCAAGCATTCCTGCTAACTCAACGCTAGTATTTGAAGTTGAGCTGCTAAAAGTTGAGAACGACAACGCAGAGCAATAACAATAAGCTGCGATAAGTTATTGAAAAAGGTCCGTTTAACGGGCCTTTTTTGTTCTAGGTCACTAGTTGGTGAGTTTGCTAGGTTGCTTTTCAAATTTTCTGATAAACTTACACCAATTTGTTGATTTTTCGCTCGAAGGCTTATGACAACTACAGAAACAATAAACGCGGAGATGTTGCTCGAAATGGAATCCGTTAACGTGATGCCGTTTACCGAGCACGACAAAATCATTTTAAGATCTTATGAGGCGGTCGTGGATGGTATCGCCAGCCTGATAGGTCCATTTTGTGAAATCGTTCTTCACTCTCTAGAAGACTTAAATACCTCTGCAATTAAAATCGCTAACGGTGAAAACACGGGGCGCCAAGTCGGCTCACCAATCACTGATTTAGCGCTTAAGATGCTAAAAGACATCGAAGGCTCGGAGCGCAACTTCTCACGTTCGTACTTTACCCGTGCAAAAGGTGGCGTGTTGATGAAGTCGATTACTGTCGCCATTCGTAATGGCGAAAATCGCGTGATTGGTCTGTTGTGTATCAACGTCAACTTGGATGCGCCTTTCTCGCAAGTTCTTCAGTCTTTCATGCCGACGCAAGAAGCGAAAGAAGCGGCTTCCTCGGTCAACTTTGCTAGTGACGTAGAAGAGCTGGTGGACCAAACTGTTGAACGCACCATCGAAGAGATCAATGCGGATAAATCTGTGTCTAACAACACCAAAAATCGCCAGATCGTGATGGAGTTGTACGACAAAGGTATCTTCGATATTAAAGATGCCATCAACCGTGTCGCGGATCGCCTTAATATTTCAAAACACACCGTTTACTTGTACATTCGTCAACGTAAAACCGAGGATGATGAAAGGTGAGTAAACTGACTTACACGTTAGTGGTGAATGGTCCCGTTTATGGCAGCCAGTCAGCGCGCAGTGCTTATCAGTTCGCCAAAGCGGTGATAGAGCAAGGCCATCAGCTAGTGAGCGTCTTCTTTTATCAAGATGGTGTGACTAATGGTACTGCTTTGAGTGTGCCAGCCAACGATGAATTTGATCTAAATAAGGCGTGGCAGTCTTTGGCTAAAGAGCATGGTGTTCGCCTAGAAACTTGTGTCGCGGCCGCTTTGCGTCGCGGGATTGTAAGTGAAGAAGAAGCGAATCAACATGGTTTGGTTCAGAACAATCTAGCCGATGGTTTTGAACAAGCAGGCTTAGGTAGCCTAGCTGAAGCGATGTTAACCCAAGACAGAGTGGTACAGTTTTGAGTCAGTTAACTTATCTATTTCGTAGTGCGCCACATGGCTGTGCAGCTGGTCGTGAAGGTGTGGATGCACTGTTAGCTGCGTCGGCTTACTGTGAAGATATCAGCGTCATTTTCATGGGTGACGGGGTATACCAGCTTCTACTCGGACAAGACCCCAACAATATTTTGAGTAAAGATTACGCGCCGATGTTAAAGCTTTTCGATTTATACGACATCGAACAAGTCTTTGTGTGTTCAGAGTCGTTAACCCAGCGAGGTTTGGCGCAAGCGGATTTAGTCATTGAAGCCCAAGCGTTAAGCTCAGAACAGCTCAAAGATAAGTTACAACACGCTGGCAAGCTACTGTCTTTTTGAGGAAGGTATGTTACACATCATAAAAACAGTCTCTGCTCTAGAAGACGCCATGCCCTTATGCAGTGAACAGGATGACATCTTACTTATAGAAGATGCAGTGTACGCTGCTAACTCGCAACATAAAGCATTTTCCCATCTAAAAAACCGCAGCGTATTTGTGTTAGAGAGCGATGCGCAAGCTCGCGGTATTGCAAATCGTATCAGTCCATCGCTGACGATTGTGAATTACTCAGGCTTCGTTGAACTAACAGCAAAACAGGATAAATCCCTAACTTGGGATTGAACAAGATTTGCTGTCGACAAAGCTTTACGGATGAATTGTTCTAATTGAACAAAAAAGATCCGTATATTTCTTGACACACCTCTCACTGCTGCATAGAATTTTGCGTCCCTAACTGCATTGGCAGTTGGGGATAGATTTTTCACAAAGCTTACTTTCAAGTAAATCAGGAGCTAGTTAATGGCAACTATTAACCAGTTGGTACGTAAGCCACGTGCAAAGCAAGTTGTTAAAAGCAACGTGCCTGCACTAGAAGCGTGCCCACAAAAACGTGGTGTATGTACTCGTGTTTACACTACTACACCTAAAAAACCTAACTCAGCACTTCGTAAAGTTTGTCGTGTACGTCTGACAAACGGCTTCGAAGTTACATCGTACATCGGCGGTGAAGGTCACAACCTTCAAGAGCACTCAGTTGTTCTAATCCGTGGTGGTCGTGTTAAAGACCTTCCAGGTGTGCGTTACCACACTGTTCGCGGCGCACTAGACTGTGCTGGCGTAAATGACCGTAAACAAGGTCGTTCTAAGTACGGTGTGAAGCGTCCTAAGTCTTAATGGATTCCGTTAAGTAAGGCCAAACACTAAATTATTTTTAATTTTTTGAAAAAACTGAAAAGTTTTGGATAAAACCTGAAGAAGACAACGGAGATAAATCCATGCCACGTCGTCGCGTCATTGGTCAGCGTAAGATCCTTCCAGATCCAAAATTCAAATCTGAATTGCTGGCAAAATTCGTTAACATCCTAATGGTTGACGGTAAAAAATCTACTGCAGAGAAAATCGTTTACACTGCACTAGATGCTATGGCTGAAAAGTCTGGTAAAGACCACTTAGCTATTTTTGAAGAAGCTCTTGAAAACGTTCGCCCAGCGGTAGAGGTTAAATCTCGCCGTGTTGGTGGTTCAACTTACCAAGTACCTGTAGAAGTACGTCCGGTTCGCCGTAACGCACTTGCTATGCGTTGGTTGGTTGAAGCTGCGCGCAAGCGTGGTGAAAAATCTATGGCTCAACGCCTAGCTGCTGAAATGCTAGACGCGTCTGAGAACAAAGGTACTGCGGTTAAGAAACGTGAAGACGTTCACCGCATGGCTGACGCAAACAAAGCGTTCGCTCATTACCGTTGGTAATACCTTCTGTGCTGCGAGGTTCTCTCGCAGCACTTTTCTATACTCTAAGGTACACCTTAGTAAGAGGATACAATCGTGGCTCGTAAAACTCCTATTGAGCTATACCGTAATATCGGTATCTGTGCTCACGTAGATGCAGGAAAAACAACCACAACTGAGCGTATTCTGTTCTACACTGGCCTTTCTCACAAAATCGGCGAAGTTCACGATGGTGCAGCAACCATGGACTGGATGGAGCAGGAGCAGGAGCGTGGTATCACTATCACATCCGCTGCGACTACTACATTCTGGCGTGGTATGGAAGCACAGTTCCCTGAGCATCGCGTAAACATCATTGATACCCCTGGACACGTTGACTTTACTATCGAAGTAGAGCGTTCTCTTCGTGTACTTGATGGTGCTGTGGTTGTGTTCTGTGGCTCATCTGGTGTTGAACCTCAGTCTGAAACTGTATGGCGTCAAGCAGACAAATACCACGTTCCACGTTTGGTATTTGTAAACAAGATGGACCGTGCGGGCGCAGACTTCCTACGCGTTGTGAACCAAATTAAGAATCGTCTTGGTGCGACTCCTGTTCCAATCCAGCTGAACGTTGGTGCGGAAGATGAGTTCAGAGGTGTCATCGACCTTATCAAGATGAAAATGATCAACTGGAATGATGCCGATCAAGGCACTTCGTTTACTTACGAAGACATCCCGGCTGACATGATTGAACTTGCTGAAGAGTGGCGCAACCACATGGTTGAATCCGCTGCTGAAGCTAGCGAAGAGCTGATGGACAAGTACCTTGAAGAAGGTGAATTGACTGAAGCTGAGCTCAAACAAGCTCTACGTACTCGCACACTAAATAACGAAATCGTACTGGCTACTTGTGGTAGTGCGTTCAAGAACAAAGGTGTTCAAGCGGTACTGGATGCAGTAGTTGAGTTCTTGCCATCGCCTGTTGACGTACCTGCAATTAAAGGTGTCGACGAAAGAGAAAATGAAGTTGAGCGTCATGCTGACGACAACGAACCTTTCTCAGCGCTAGCGTTTAAGATTGCGACTGACCCATTCGTGGGCACGCTAACTTTCATGCGTGTTTACTCCGGTGTTGTAAACTCGGGTGACGCTGTTTACAACTCAGTAAAAGAGAAGAAAGAGCGTTTCGGTCGTATCGTTCAGATGCATGCGAATAAGCGTGAAGAAGTGAAAGAAGTTCGCGCTGGTGATATTGCAGCTGCTATCGGTCTGAAAGACGTAACAACAGGTGACACACTGTGTGATCAGAACCACAAAGTGATTCTAGAACGCATGGAGTTCCCTGAACCAGTTATTCAGATTGCTGTAGAGCCTCGTTCTAAGGCAGACCAAGAGAAAATGGCTATCGCGCTAGGTAAACTAGCAGCGGAAGATCCATCATTCCGCGTGGAAACGGACGACGAATCAGGTCAGACTCTGATCTCAGGTATGGGTGAACTTCACCTAGACATTATCGTTGATCGTATGAAGCGTGAATTCAGCGTTGATTGTAACGTTGGTAAACCTCAGGTTGCTTACCGTGAAACCATTCGTGGTAAAGCGGAAGTTGAAGGTAAGTTTGTTCGTCAATCAGGTGGTCGTGGTCAATACGGTCATGTTTGGGTCAAACTTGAGCCTTCTGAGCCTGGTGAAGGTTTCGTATTCGTAGACGAAATCGTGGGCGGTGTGATTCCTAAGGAATACATCAGTTCGGTATCGAAAGGTATCGAAGAGCAAATGAATAGTGGTGTTCTAGCGGGTTACCCTGTACTAGATATTAAAGCCACACTATTTGATGGTTCTTACCACGATGTAGACTCAAGCGAGATGGCGTTTAAGATCGCTGGCTCGATGGCATTCAAGAAAGGTGCACTAGAAGCACAACCTGTGATTCTAGAACCTATGATGAATGTCGAAGTAACCACTCCGGAAGACTGGATGGGTGACGTTGTTGGTGACCTAAACCGTCGTCGCGGTATCATTGAAGGCATGGACGAAGGTGTGGCTGGTCTTAAGATCATCCGTGCTCAAGTACCACTATCCGAAATGTTCGGTTACGCAACTGATCTACGTTCTGCAACTCAAGGCCGTGCGTCTTACTCTATGGAGTTTCACGAGTACGCTGAAGTGCCGAAAAACTTCGCAGATAAAATTATTGCAGAGCGTGGTTACTAATTGACGATTGAACTGCAAAAAGTTTACGACTTTTTGCGAGATCAGGGCGTCCAAATATTGCGCTAACGGGCGTTGGCGCATAAAATAACAATTTCTGGCGCGTCGTCGATCAATAATGATCACGACGAATCATAACTAGGAAGGAACACGATCGTGTCTAAAGAAAAATTTGAACGTACGAAACCGCACGTTAACGTTGGTACTATCGGCCACGTTGACCACGGTAAAACAACTCTAACTGCAGCTATCTGTACTACTCTTGCTAAAGTTTACGGCGGTGTAGCTAAAGACTTCGCATCTATCGATAACGCTCCAGAAGAGCGTGAGCGCGGTATCACAATCGCAACTTCTCACGTTGAGTACGACACTCCATCACGCCACTACGCACACGTTGACTGTCCAGGACACGCTGACTATGTTAAAAACATGATCACTGGTGCTGCACAGATGGACGGTGGTATCCTAGTTGTTGCTGCGACAGATGGCCCAATGCCACAAACTCGTGAGCACATCCTACTAGGCCGTCAGGTTGGTATCCCATACATCATCGTATTCATGAACAAATGTGACATGGTTGACGATGAAGAGCTACTAGAACTAGTAGAAATGGAAGTTCGTGAACTTCTATCTGAATACGATTTCCCAGGTGATGACCTACCAGTTATCCAAGGTTCTGCACTAGGCGCACTAAACGGCGAAGAGCAGTGGGAAGCGAAAATCGTTGAACTAGCAGAAGCTCTAGATACTTACATCCCTGAGCCAGAGCGTGCGGTAGATCAGCCATTCCTAATGCCTATCGAAGACGTATTCTCAATCCAAGGTCGTGGTACAGTAGTAACTGGCCGTATCGAGCGTGGTATCCTAACTGTAGGTGACGAAGTTGCTATCGTAGGTATCAAAGACACTACTACAACTACATGTACTGGTGTTGAGATGTTCCGTAAGCTTCTAGACGAAGGCCGTGCAGGTGAGAACGTTGGTGCACTTCTACGTGGTACTAAGCGTGACGAAGTTGAACGTGGTCAAGTACTAGCTAAGCCTGGTTCAATCACTCCACACACTAAGTTCGAATCAGAAGTATACGTACTGTCTAAAGATGAAGGTGGTCGTCACACTCCATTCTTCAAAGGCTACCGTCCACAGTTCTACTTCCGTACAACTGACGTAACTGGTGACATCCAGCTACCAGACGGCGTAGAAATGGTAATGCCAGGCGACAACGTACAGATGACTGTAGAGCTAATCGCACCAATCGCAATGGACGAAGGTCTACGTTTCGCGATCCGTGAAGGTGGCCGTACAGTAGGTGCTGGTGTTGTTGCTAAGATCTTCGACTAATTCATAACGAATTAAACGAAATCTTGCACTGTTCTTCTTTTTGAAGAAAGCGCATCGAAAAGGGAAGCTTAGGCTTCCCTTTTTCATTTCTAGATTACATTTAGTTATAAGTGTTGAAATAAAAGACGTCACTTTTTCGATTTAAAAACAGAGTTTTACCGACTTTATTTCTTAACGCTTTTACTCACCCCTCTTAACCCTTTGATCTTTTCCTGCAGCGGTAAAATCGTTATAACCAAATATTCTGAGCGGACACCATAATGCGACTGGTAACAAGAACTATTCTTGTTTATATTGTTTGTCACAGATTAGTTTTATAGGTTTTTTGAGTATGTACGTTTGTCTTTGCCATGGTGTCTCCGACAAAAAAATCAGGAAGTTGGCGATAGATGAAGGCGTAACAGATATTAAAGGAATCAAAAAGTGCACGGCATTGGGCAGCCAATGTGGTAAGTGCATCAGACAGGCCAAGGAAATTTTAGCGGAAACTAGTTACACGGAATTTAAACAAGCCAGCTAATTGCTGTAAGTATGCAGTAATTATTTGCCTTACATTTTGACACCTTCTCATTTGCTTCTACATTTAAATGAAGCCAAAGAGGAGGGTTTTGTCATGAAAGGCGATCCAATCATCATTCAACATCTCAATAAAGTGCTCGGTAACGAGCTCGTCGCTATTAATCAGTATTTTCTTCATGCCCGAATGTATAAAGACTGGGGCTTAAAGCACCTAGCAGACAAGGAATATCACGAATCTATCGATGAGATGAAGCATGCCGATCATCTAATTGAGCGTATTTTGTTCCTTGAAGGCTTACCGAACCTACAAGATTTAGGTAAGTTGATGATTGGTGAAGATACCAAGGAAATGCTCGAGTGTGACTTAAAGCTTGAAATGGCGGCTATTCCAGATTTAAAAGATGCGATTGCCTACGCTGAAGACATTCGAGATTATGTGTCTCGAGATCTCTTCCAAGATATTCTTGAAGATGAAGAAGAACATGTTGATTGGCTAGAGACGCAACTTGGCTTGATTGAAATGTCTGGTATTGAGAATTATCTCCAAGCGCAATACGTGGACGAAGAGTAACGATACTTTCTGAGTTTGCATACTCCAATAATAGTAAGAAGAAAGAGCACCTGACTCGAAAATCGGGTGCTTAACCCCGTTATCTGGTCTAATCTCTTTTATTATCGGCTTTTTAAGGATATTGCTCGCAATCTTGCCTATGAAGTTTGATTTCTATCCGATAGAATTTATGCCCCCTTACCTAAAAATAAAAAAGAGAAACGTCCATGTCTGAAGACAACCACCAAGCAGCCACTCCAGAAGAAGAACATCGCCAAAAAGCATTGGATTACCATGCTTATCCAACTCCAGGAAAGATTGCTGTCGAACTGACAAAGCCTGCGGAAACGGCGGGTGATCTTGCCCTTGCATACAGCCCTGGTGTTGCAGAGCCAGTGCGTGAAATCGCACAAAACCCGGATAACGTGTACAAGTACACTGCAAAAGGGAACATGGTTGCTGTTATTTCTAACGGTACCGCTATTCTAGGTCTAGGTAACCTAGGTCCACTTGCATCTAAGCCTGTGATGGAAGGTAAAGCGTTACTGTTTAAGCGTTTTGCTGGTCTTGACTCTATTGATATTGAAGTTAAGCACCGCACGATCGATGAATTTGTGGATACTGTTGCGAGCATTGCAGACACTTTTGGCGGTATCAACCTTGAAGATATTAAAGCACCAGACTGTTTTGAGATTGAAAAACGTTTGATTGAGCGTTGTGATGTACCAGTATTCCACGATGATCAACATGGTACTGCTATTGTAACGGCAGCGGGTATGCTGAATGCAATCGAACTTCAAGGTAAGAAACTTGAAGATTCAACAATTGTTTGTCTTGGCGCTGGCGCTGCCGCTGTAGCGTGTATGGAGCTTCTGATCAAATGCGGTGCAATGCGCGAAAAAATCTACATGCTAGATCGCAAAGGTGTGATTCACACTCGTCGTGATGACCTTAATGAATATAAGCAGTTATTTGCGAACAATACAGATAAGCGCACACTAGAAGACGTAATTGAAGGTGCAGATCTGTTCCTAGGTGTATCTGGTCCAAACCTGTTGCCAGCGGAAGCGTTGAAGTTGATGGCTGATAAGCCAATCGTATTCGCATGTTCTAACCCGGATCCTGAAATCAAGCCGGAACTTGCTCACGCAGTTCGTGATGACTTGATCATGGGTACTGGCCGTAGTGATTATCCTAACCAAGTTAACAACGTATTGTGTTTCCCATTCATTTTCCGTGGTGCTCTTGATGTGCGTGCAAGTGAAATCAATGATGAAATGAAACTTGCAGCCGTTGAGGCGATTCGCGAGCTAGCAAAAGAGCCTGTACCTGAAGCCGTATTGAAGGCTGCCGGTGTTGATAAGCTAGAGTTTGGTGCGGACTATATTATTCCAAAACCAATGGATTCACGTTTGCTACCACGTGTTGCAAAAGCGGTTGCTCAGGCGGCGGTTAATTCAGGTGTAGCTCGTATCGAGATGCCTGAAAACTACATGGCAGAGTAATATATCTTTCAGATGTGATACACAAAAAATGGGACGCTATTGCGTCCCATTTTTTATGTCATCCATTTGGCTCGAGGCAAGAGTTATTACCTGAAACCTTTTATCAGGCTTTTTTATTCTTCGTCGAATGACTCAAATTCGATGCCCATTTCCGTCATCAGCGCTTTTACTTCTGTTGGAATATCATCAGGACGGTCTTTACGAAGGTCTTCATCTGTCGGAAGTGGCTGACCTGTGTACGCGTGCAAAAATGCCTCGCATAGCAATTCGCTATTGGTTGCATGGCGTAAGTTATTGATCTGACGGCGAGTACGCTCATCAGTTAGCACCTTTAAAACTTTTAGCGGGATAGAGACGGTAATTTTTTTTACTTGTTCGCTTTTTTTGCCGTGCTCTGCATATGGGCTAATGTATTCGCCATTCCAGTCAGCCATTGCACACCTTCATTTATGTAATCGGTTAAAAATAATTTAGGTGCTGATTTTAGCTGCATTTACCGCCATAAGCAAAGACATATAGACGTCTAGAAGTGTTGACGTCTCATTTTTTGACGAGTAAAGTGAACATAACAGCAAAGGAAGCGTGTTGATCACTTTATGTTACTCATTAGATATAGCGCATTCCTATTTAGAAGTCATTACCCGTGAAAGGATACACCCATGAGCACTCGCAAACCTGCGACCATTGCAGTACGCACTGGTATTGAATCAGACAGCCAATATCATGCTGTCGTTCCACCTATTTATCTTTCCACTAACTATGGTTTTCCTGCTTTTGGTGAAGTGCCCAAGTATGATTACACACGATCTGGTAATCCAAACCGCGGACTGTTGGAAAGTGCGCTATCTGAACTTGAGTCTGGAAAAGGAGCGGTTGTTACTAACTGCGGTACGTCGGCATTAAATTTATGGGTTTCCGCTTTTCTCGGCCCAGATGATCTCATTATTGCTCCTCACGATTGTTATGGTGGTACCTATCGTCTTTTTAATACCCGAGCTAACAAAGGCGATTTTAAGGTTCAGTTTGTCGATCAATCAGACGAACAGGCTTTAGATGCTGCATTGGCACAAAAACCAAAACTCATTTTGCTAGAAACTCCGTCAAACCCTCTGGTTCGCGTAGTGGATATTGCAGCTACTTGTGAAAAAGCGAAACAAGTCGGCGCGTTAGTTGCGGTGGACAATACCTTTTTGACACCCGTGTACCAAAAACCTTTAGAGCTAGGTGCGGATTTTGTTATCCACTCCACAACAAAGTACATCAACGGTCATTCGGACGTAATTGGTGGGGTAATCATCACCAACACAGAAGCGCATGCAGAAGAGCTTGCATGGTGGGGCAATTGTATTGGTGCAACGGGCACACCTTTCGATAGTTACATGACACTGCGAGGTATTCGTACGCTTGGTGCTCGTATGAGAGTACATGAAGAGAGCTCACAGCAGGTACTAGCTTACCTACAGAAACAAGCGTTAGTTAAAACTATCTATCATCCAAGCCTGCCGGAACATCCAGGTCACGACATTGCTAAAAAGCAGCAAACGGGCTTTGGCTCTATGTTGAGTTTTGAGTTTGCTGGTTCGTTTGAGCAGTTAAAGGTGTTTGTGAAAGAGCTCCAACTGTTTTCATTAGCAGAGTCATTAGGTGGTGTAGAAAGTTTGATTTGCCACCCAGCATCCATGACGCACCGTGCAATGGGTGAGGAGGCGCTGGCGGAGGCTGGGGTCTCTCATCAACTATTACGTTTGTCTGTCGGTTTGGAAGATGCACAAGACCTCATCACAGATTTAGAACAAGCGTTCGCTAAAGCTACCCAGTAATAGGAGACGATAACAATGACTGTACAACGTCAGCTGCATAAGTTTGGTGGCAGTAGCTTAGCAAACCCAGAATGCTACTTACGCGTTGTGGGTATTCTCAAGGAGTATTCGACAGAAAATGATCTGGTGGTCGTCTCTGCTGCAGGAAAAACCACTAACCGCTTGATTGAGTTTTTGGAAGGGTTAAATAAAGATGGCCGAATTGCGCATGAAGCGCTTCAAAGCTTAAGACAGTTTCAAACTGAGCTAATAGAAAGCTTGTTGGAGAGTGAAACAAAAGAAGAGCTGTTAGCTTTATTACATGATGAGTTCAGTACTCTCTCGGAGCTGACTGCACCACTCACTAATGCGCAAAAAGCCGCGGTACTGGGGCACGGAGAAGTATGGTCTGCTCGCCTATTGGCCGCGTTATTATCTCAACGTTCTATCCCTGCGGTTGCACAAGATGCACGAGCGTTTTTACGTGCAGAAGCGGGAACTCAACCAGAGGTTGATCGCGCTCGTTCATACCCTTTAATTAAAGAGATCCTCGCGCAGCATAACCATAAACGTGTGGTAATTACTGGCTTTATGGCTCAGAACGAGGCAGGAGAAACCATTCTACTTGGTCGTAACGGCTCTGACTATTCTGCAACGGTCATAGGCGCGCTTGCTGAAGTCAGTACTGTCACGATTTGGAGTGATGTTGCTGGTGTCTATAGTGCCGATCCACGTTTGGTGTCTGACGCTTGTTTATTACCGTTACTTCGATTGGATGAAGCCAGTGAACTTGCTCGCTTAGCTGCCCCAGTGCTACACAGTCGTACGCTTCAGCCTGTGGCGCAAAGTACCATGGACCTTAATCTCAAGTGTAGCTATCTGCCAGAGTCGGGTTCTACTCGTATTGAGCGTGTATTGGCATCTGGTCGTGGCGCTAAAATTATTACTTCACTGGATGATGTTTTATTGGTGCAGTTGTCTTTCATGCATGGGCACGACTTCGAAAAAACACAGAGTGATGTATTACAAGCGTTGCAGCGCGCGCAATTAGAGCCACTGGCATTTGAAGCTCAATCCGATCAGTACACGCTACGCTTGGCTTACACCGCAGAAATCGCCGGTGGTGCATTGAAATACTTGCAAGAGCTTGCGGTGGAGGCAGAAATTAAGCTAAAAGAAGGTTACTCGCTCTTAGCTGCGGTAGGTGCAGGCGTTACGAAAAACGCCAATCATTGCTTTGGCTTTTATCAGAAGCTAAAGCACTCTCCGGTAGAATTTATCTCTGAAACAGACTCAGGACTGAGCCTAGTCGCTGTTTTGCGCCGTACTGATACCGAGGCGTTGGTTCAAACGATTCATAGCCAGTTGTTCCAAGCGCAAAAACGCGTGGCAGTGGCTTTATGTGGCAAGGGTAATATTGGTTCTAGTTGGTTAAATTTATTTGCGACGCAAAAAAGTGAGCTCGAAAAACGTCATGGTATGAGCTTTGATCTTGTCGCGGTTGTGGATAGCCAAACCTATTGGTTCGATGAGCAAGGTATTGAGGCGGCGAGTGTAGCTGAACGATTTGATGATGAAAGCATAGCAAACAATGGGGATTGGCTGGCACGTTTGGGAGCGCTTAAAAGCTACGATGAAGCCGTCGTGCTTGATGTTACCGCGAGTAAAGAGTTGGCTCAGCGCTACGTAGAAATCGCACAGCAAGGCATTCATTTGATTTCCGCTAACAAAGTTGCCGGTTCCGCAGATAGCCAGTACTACCATCAGGTTCAAGATGCATTCGCTAAAATTGGTCGTCATTGGCTATACAACGCAACGGTGGGTGCTGGGTTACCGATAAACCATACCGTGCGAGATCTTCGTGAAAGTGGGGATGAAATCGTCGCTCTATCGGGTATTTTCTCGGGGACGCTATCATGGCTGTTCCAACAGTTTGATGGTTCTGTGCCATTTAATGATTTAGTCGATCTTGCTTGGCAGCAAGGTTTAACCGAACCTGATCCTCGTTCTGATTTAGATGGCTCCGATGTAATGCGCAAGTTAGTCATCTTGGCTCGAGAGTCGGGCCTAGATATAGAACCAGACAGCGTTAAAGTTGAGTCTTTGGTGCCAGAAGAATTAAGAGAACTGAGCTTAGATGATTTCTTCGATAATGGAGCGTTGTTGAGTGAAATACTTCAAGAGCGTCTGACAAAAGCACAGAGAAACGATCAAGTGCTTCGCTATGTGGCGCGTTTAGAAAAAAATGGTAAAGCAACGGTGGGAGTCGAAGCGTTATCTCGTGAGCACGCGCTCGCCAACTTATTGCCATGCGATAACATTTTTGCCATAGAGAGCAAGTGGTACAAAGATAACCCTCTGGTCATTCGAGGACCAGGCGCAGGCAGAGAAGTGACAGCCGGCGCTATTCAATCCGACCTCAACCGATTGGCTGGTTTATTTTAAAGTTGCGATTGACCTAAAAACCCCTGGAATTAATCCAGGGTTTTTTATTCCCCTATCAGTGCCATACTGAAGTCATAACCCGTGCAAAATGGTGAGATGATGCTCAAGTAGAAACTTGAACTATCTTCATTATTAACTTGAGAAAAATTCATAATTACAAGGTTGACATTAAATCGTATTCAATACATTCTGTAGACATATAGACGTCTAAACGTCGATTTTAAGGATTTGTTTTCGTGGCGGAGTGCCGCAGGGAGAGTAAGATGGGATATACGCACGCAGGCCATATCGACGCCTTGAACCAGAATATTGCTGAGTTATCAGATAACATCAATGTATCGTTTGAGTTTTTTCCGCCAAGCAGCGCTAAGATGGAAGAAACACTTTGGAATTCAGTGCACCGTCTTAAAACGCTTCAACCTAAATTTGTTTCTGTGACTTACGGTGCGAACTCCGGCGAGCGTGACAGAACACACTCCATCATTAAAGAAATTAAAGCAACAACCGGATTGGTTGCCGCTCCCCATCTCACTTGTATTGATGCGACTCGTGAAGAGCTGATTAATATTGCCGATGACTATTGGAACAATGGTATTGAAAATATCGTCGCTCTGCGTGGTGATATTCCTCCAGGTGGCGGTGCGCCTGATATGTATGCCTCGGATTTGGTTGAGCTGCTGAAATCACGCCACGATTTCGATATCTCCGTTGCTGCATTCCCTGAGGTTCACCCTGAAGCTAAAAGCGCACAGTCTGACTTATTGAACCTAAAACGTAAGGTAGATGCAGGTGCAAACCGTGCTATTACTCAGTTCTTTTTTGACGTTGAGTCTTACCTGCGATTCCGTGACCGTTGTGTCGCAGCAGGAATTGACGTAGAGATTGTGCCAGGAATTTTGCCTGTATCGAACTTTAAGCAAGCTTCTCGCTTTGCGGCACAGAACAATGTGAAAGTACCAGGATGGATGAGCAAACAATTCGATGGCTTGGATGATGATCCGGTGACTCGCCAGCTTGTAGGAGCTAGCCAAGCTATTGATATGGTGCGTGTACTGAGTCGTGAAGGGGTTAAGGATTTTCACTTCTACACACTAAACCGTGCAGAGATGACTTACGCGTTATGCCATACGTTGGGTGTTCGTCCTCGCGCAGTAGTCGGTGCGTAAACCTAGTTTCAAAAAGATAAAAGGCTTGCCAAGTGGCAAGCCTTTTTCGTTTTATCAAAGCAAAAGGAGTTTAACCAATCACTTCAAGTTCAGTTAGAACTTCTTCTGCCCAAGTGATCCAAGTTTCACGTAACAGTAGGTTACGGCGAAGCGTTAGACGTTCTAGGCGAGCTTGTTTATCTAAAGTTGACGGCGTTGCGTAGTAAGCCGCTTCAATTTCTTTGTAGTGAGAAACCAGTTTGCGAGACTCTTCAACTAGCTCGGCGAGTTGGTCACGGAATGGAGCCGCTGGTTGAACGGCACATGCCATCAATTTCGCTGAAAACTCATCACGAACTGTTGGGTGTGCAGTTGGTTGATCAAACCACTCTCCTAAAGCGCTGCGACCAGCGTCTGTAATGGAGTAAACCTTGCGGTCTGGTTTGCCTTCTTGGGGTTCTAATACGCAAGTAACCAGTTCTTTCTCAGCCATTTTGTTGAGTTCACGGTACACCTGTTGGTGGCTTGCTTTCCAGAAGTAACCGATGCTAGCAGAGAATTCTTTAGTGATATCGTAACCGGTTGCGTCGCGAGTGCTAAGAACAGTTAAGATTACGTGTGGTAATGACATGTCTTCAATCCAAATGGTCAATAAACTTGTAAACAAGCTACTTATACTTTCAGCTGCGCTCTTACTGGCACTTGAGTTTTTTAATGTATAAGTAGCACCAACAATGTTGGTCCTGTCACCTTAAAGCCGTTTATCACCTAGAGAGATGGGGAGTCCCATCAAGGCTGGAGCAGGTATGATTGGATTTATGAGCTCTCAGCAGGCAAGTAGTATATAAATAATAAGCATGAAGTGGAATAGTAGGACAAAATTACCCTAAAAAACTAACATAATAATCAATAGTGTTAACTTGTGGTTTTTTATTCTTTTGTTTTGGTATTTTTTGGGTCTCTAGTGGTATATTTAACTGCCTTTGTTTTGGTGCGATTATCCTGTGATAAAAAAAAGCTGAGCATTTGCCCAGCTTTCTATTAAAAATGAAACGATTAGCCTGTGTTGCGCATACCTGCAGCAATACCAGCAATCGTCACCATCAACGCTTCTTCCAAGTTTGCAGAAGCTTCTTCGGTTTGACGCGTGCGGTATAGCAGCTCTGCTTGTAGCATATTCAATGGCTCAACGTAGATATTGCGTAAGCGAATAGACTCGAGTCCCCAAGGGTCATGCTGCATCAAGTTTTCATTGTTCTCTACATTCAGTACCGCTTTGATGTCTTCTTGAAGCTGAGCACGAAGCTTTTCACCGAGTGGACGGAGCGACTCATCCACCAATCGCTCATCGTAGTAGCGAGAGATATCAATATTACACTTCGAGTACACCATTTCCAGCATGCCGAGACGAGTTGAGAAAAATGGCCATTCGCGGCACATCTCTTCGAGCAATGCTTGGTGGCCTTTATCGATCGAGTATTGAATCGCTTCACCTGCGCCTAGCCATGCAGGAAGTACCAAACGGTTTTGACTCCATGAGAAGATCCACGGGATTGCACGTAAGCTTTCTACTCCGCCCTTAGGGTTGCGTTTTGCAGGACGAGAACCAAGTGGCAACTTGCCGAGTTCGAGTTCTGGTGTTGCTTGGCGGAAGTAAGGCACGAAATCTGGCTCGCCACGAACCACATTTCGGTAAGACTCACAGCTTACTTCTGATAGCACTTCCATCAAGTCGCGCCATTCTTGTTTTGGCTCTGGTGGCGGTAACAAGTTGGCTTCCAGAATCGCACTTGCATATAGGTTAAAGCTGTTTACTGCGACATCTGGGAGTCCCAGTTTAAAGCGGATCATCTCGCCTTGCTCTGTTACACGTAAACCGCCTTTCAAGCTTTTTGGTGGTTGCGACAAAAGCGCAGCATGCGCAGGTGCGCCACCGCGACCGACTGTGCCCCCACGACCATGGAATAAAGTTAGCTCAACGCCTTCTTCTTCAGCCACTTTAACTAACGATTCCATCGCATGATACTGAGCCCAACCTGCAGACATAACACCTGCATCTTTCGCTGAGTCAGAGTAACCAATCATGACCATCTGGTGGTTTTGGATAAAACCACGGTAAAGGTCAATCCCCATAAGCTGCTTGATGACCGATTCTGCGTTGTTCAAATCGTCTAGCGTTTCGAACAGAGGACACACATCCATGCGGTAAGGGCAACCAGCTTCTTGTAGCAGTAGATGAACGGCTAGTACGTCAGAGGCGGTACGTGCCATTGAAATAACGTAAGCGCCAAACGCTTCACGCGGTTGTGCTGCAACAATCTTACAGGTATCCAAAACCTCTTTGACGGGTTCAGACGGTTCCCAATCACGAGGGAGAAGCGGACGTTTAGATGCCAGCTCGTTAGTTAGAAAAGCAATCTTATCTTGCTCGCTCCATTGTTCGTAATCACCAATACCTAAGTAGCGAGTTAGTTCAGACAAGACGTCTGAGTGACGCGTGCTCTCTTGGCGGATATCAAGACGTACAAGATGGATACCAAATGCTTTTACGCGGCGTAGTGTATCCAGTAATGAGCCGTTGGCTATTACACCCATGCCACATTCGTTTAGTGACTGGTAGCAGGCATACAGCGGTTCCCAAAGTTGCTCGACTTTTTGCAGTGGTGCTTTAACAGCCAGCTTTTGACCGTGGATCTTAGCATCGAGAATATCTTTGGTTTCATTGAGCAGAGTGCGTAATTGCTTCAGGATCGCACGGTATGGTTCGTGCTGATCTTCGCCAGCAAGCTCACGGACTTGATCGTTTGAAACTGTCATAGACAGCTCGCTGATCAATTCGTTGATGTCATTGAGATAAAGATCGGCGGCTTTCCAACGAGACAAAAGTAAGACTTCACGCGTAACGTTGTGAGTAACAAACGGGTTACCGTCACGGTCACCGCCCATCCAAGAGGAGAAGTGCACTGGGCGAGCATCAATGGGTAAACCTTCTCCAAGGTAAGATTTTAGACGGTCATTCATCTCACGTAGGAAATCCGGTACTGCTTCCCATAGCGAGTTTTCAACGACCGCAAAGCCCCACTTTGCTTCATCCAACGGAGTAGGGCGTTGTTGTCGAATCACGTCTGAATGCCAGCCTTGGGCAATCAGTTGCTCTAGGCGGCGTTCGGTTTTTCTGCGCTCTTTAGAAGAAAGATCGCTTAGCTCCAACTTTGATAAGCACTCATTTATCTTGACCAGTTTGTTGATCATCGTACGGCGCGTAATTTCTGTTGGGTGAGCCGTCAATACCAATTCAATATTTAGATCACGAACCGCTTGCGCAGTGTCCAGTTTGCTCACATCGTTTTGTACCAGTTTAGAAAACAGCGAGTTAATCGCGTCTGGTTCGCAAATGTGCTCTTCACAATGGCGTGAAATCGTGTGGTATTGCTCAGCGATATTGGTGAGGTTTAGAAATTGGTTAAACGCGCGAGTAACGGGCGTTAGCTGCTCATCAGGTAGATGTTTGATTTCTTCGATCAAGCTGTCCCTGTCTGCTTGATTCCCTGCTTGAGCTGATTTGGATAATTTACGAATGGTTTCCACTTTCTCGAAGATTTCTTCGCCATGGGCATCGCGAATGGTGTTACCCAATAAGTGGCCTAACATGCGCACATTACTTTTGAGTGCGGCGTATTTCTCGTTCATTGTCGTCCTGCCTCGTAAAAAAACTACATCCATTGTCCTTGTTAAGACTCCAATCTAGCGAAAAGCACCAGTTATAGTCAAATAAAGCAGACTAAGTTTGCAATTATTCCGCTGTCTCCTGATTTAGAGCAAATTTACGGCAGCCATAGAGTAAGAAGTGAAAATTAATTACAAAATAACAAGTTAAATAAGTGTTAAGACTAGCGCTAAATTGTGAAGATAAAAAGATGCAGCTCAATCGAGCTGCACAGACTTTCGAGCTTAAACGCGTATTAACAGCAGTACTTGACCATCGCCTTTGAAAGCACATCAATTGTGGGGTCGATAAAGTCGAAGGATAGAAACTCATCCGGTTGATGGGCTTGGTCGATTGACCCAGGGCCGAGCACCAAGGTTGGACACAACTGCTGTAGAAATGGTGCTTCAGTACAGTAGTTCACGGTTTCTGAACTGGTTTGGCAGATCTCTTCAACACCACCAATAAATGGGTGGTCATGTTCGCATTCGTAACCCGGAATAGGCTCATGCAATGGAATAATCTCCAGTCTCCCTGGCCATTTCGCTTCGACTTCTTTTAATGCTCCGCGCAACATGTTCTCTAAACCATCAAGGCTAATGCCGGGAAGAGGACGCACGTCGTAATGCAGCTCACAGCAACCACAAATACGGTTAGCGCTGTCACCACCATGAATGTGTCCAAGATTTAGGGTAGGGCTTGGAATGGCAAAACCCGGATGGTGATATTCTTTAATCAATTTGTCACGCAGTTGCATCATGGCGAACATGACTTCATGCATGATCTCAATAGCGTTAACGCCAAGCGCTGGGTCCGATGAGTGACCGGACTTGCCTGTTACGCGAATGGCATTTGCCACATGCCCTTTATGACCTCGAATTGGTACAAGGCTGGTGGGTTCACCAATGATACAGTAATCCGGCTTAAATGGGGCGTTTGCTGTGAAATGTCGCGCGCCCAACATGGTGGTCTCTTCGTCACAAGTGGCTAATACGTAGAGTGGTTTGCTCTGCTTGCTCCAATCGACTTTCTTCACTGCTTCATAAATAAAGGCGAAAAAGCCTTTCATGTCTGCTGTGCCTAAACCGTAGAAGCGGTTGTCTTTTTCCGTCAGTTTATGCGGATCGAAATTCCATCGCCCTTGATCGAATGGCACGGTATCACTATGGCCAGCAAGTAAAAGGCCACCTTCACCCTCACCCATACGTGCGATCATATTGTGCTTGCCTGGCTCGACTTCGATCACTTCAACGCTAAAACTCAGATCTTTAAACCAAGATGCGAGTTTTTCGATGACTTTTGCATTGCCCTGATCCCAGCTCGGATCCGTGGAGCTGATAGAAGAGGTGCTGATGAGTCCTTCATAGACCTCTAGAAAAGTTGGTAATTGCATGGATTCTTCAAATCTCCTGTTGACAGACAGACCATAAAAATGTAAAACACATATTAAATCATATTTAATGAATAAAAAATCAAAATAAAGCAAAAATTAAATATGAATAGTCATTTGAGCCTTTAAGTATATGGATGTCACACAATGCTAAAAACCACGATTATTGGAGCCAGCGGTTACACCGGCGCAGAGTTAGCGTTAATGGTTAATAAACACCCACAACTCACGCTATCAGGTTTATACGTTTCCGCCAACAGTGTTGATGCGGGAAAGAGCATCGCGCAGCTGCACGGTAAGCTAGCGGGCATCATTGATATGCCAGTTTTACCACTAACGGATCCACTGCAAATCGCTCAAGAATCGGACGTGGTGTTTTTGGCAACGGCTCACGAAGTCAGCCATGATTTAGCCCCAACTTTCTTGGAGACAGGCTGTCAGGTATTCGATTTATCGGGTGCATTCCGTGTGAAAAGTGAAGGCTTTTACGACACTTTTTATGGCTTCGAACATCAACATAACAACTGGCTAGATAAAGCAGCATACGGCTTAGCAGAGTGGAACCAAGAATCAATAAAAACCACTCCTTTGATTGCAGTAGCAGGTTGCTACCCAACCGCTTCACAGCTTGCAATCAAACCTTTATTAGAACATGCGTTGCTCGATACCAACCAATGGCCAGTGATCAACGCAACCAGTGGTGTATCTGGTGCCGGGCGTAAAGCCTCCATGGTTAACAGCTTCTGTGAAGTGAGCTTGCAACCTTATGGTGTATTTAACCATCGTCACCAGCCAGAGATTGCTCAGCACTTGGGTTGCGATGTGATTTTTACTCCGCACCTCGGCAACTTTAAACGCGGCATTCTTGCCACGATCACCATGAAGCTTGCGCAAGGTGTGACAGAAGCACAAGTGGCACAGGCGTTTGAACAAGCTTATCAAGGCAAGCCTGCGGTGCGTCTTAAAGGCGACGGTATTCCACGTATTCAGGATGTCGAAAATACCCCTTTCTGTGATATCGGCTGGAAGGTACAAGGCGAACACATCATTGTGATTTCAGCTATCGACAACCTACTTAAAGGTGCATCGAGTCAAGCGATGCAATGTCTCAATATTCATTACGGTTACCCAGAACTGACAGCGTTGCTGTAGTCGTTGAAAGAGGGAAATGCGATGACGCAAACCAATCAAGCTCCTTTAGTCATTAAGCTAGGTGGTGCAGCTCTATCATGCACTCAAACCTTAAGCCAACTTTTTGGTGCCATTGCGGCTTACCAAAAATCGGCACAGCGACAAATCGCCATCGTTCATGGCGGTGGCTACCTAGTTGATGAGTTGATGGCAAAGCTTCAGCTTGAAACCGTAAAGAAAAACGGTTTACGCGTAACACCTTACGATCAAATTCCTGTGATTGCAGGCGCGCTTGCAGGCACTGCGAATAAGTTACTTCAAGGTCAAGCGATTGCGGACGGTCTTAACGCTGTGGGCCTTAGCCTTGCGGATGGTGGTTTGTGTCTTGTTGAAGAACTTGACCCAGAACTCGGCGCGGTAGGCAAAGCATCACCGGGTGACTCAGCACTATTACAAGCGGTGCTAAACACAGGTGCACTGCCGATCATCAGTTCAATTGGTTTAACCAAAGATGGCCAGATGATGAATGTGAATGCTGATCAAGCAGCAGTCGCGGTTGCGGGCGCATTAGATGCGGAGTTAGTCCTGTTATCAGACGTGAGTGGTGTATTAGATGGAAAAGGCCATTTGATCAAAACCCTGTCAGAGCAGCAAGCTAACTCGTTGATCGATGGACATGTGATCACCGATGGCATGATCGTCAAAGTTAAAGCCGCTTTGGAGGCCGCCAATGATCTTGGCCGTCCAATTGAAGTCGCGACCTGGCGTTACCCAGAAAAATTAGCACAGTTATTCGCTGGTGAAAGTATTGGTACTCAATTCTTGCCTCAATAAGCATCAGCAAAAGAATTCAATATTAGGAAGTCGTAGTTGGCACTGACCGCCGAGCGCAGCGCCAGTTAAGTTTGGAGAAAAAACATGAGCAAAGTGAACGTAAATAAAGTGGTAGTCGCATACTCAGGCGGTCTAGATACTTCAGTAATTATCCCGTGGCTAAAAGAGAACTACGACTGTGAAGTAGTGGCTTTCGTTGCCGATGTTGGTCAAGGTGCAGAAGAGCTAGAAGGCATTGAAGCGAAAGCAAAAGCCTCTGGTGCTTCTGAGTGTTACATCGCGGACTTGAAAGAAGAAATGGTCGCAGACTACATTTACCCAACGCTAAAAACCGGCGCGTACTACGAAGGTAAGTACCTGCTAGGTACATCAATGGCGCGTCCAATCATTGCCAAAGCGCAGGTTGAAGTGGCACGTAAAGTGGGCGCGGACGCTCTGTGTCATGGCTGTACAGGTAAAGGTAACGACCAAGTACGTTTTGAAGGCGCATTCGCAGCACTAGCACCGGACTTACAAGTGATTGCACCTTGGCGTGAGTGGGACCTAGTGAGCCGTGAAGAGTGTTTGGATTACCTAGCTGAGCGTAATATTCCTTGCTCTGCGTCTCTTACTAAGATCTATTCACGTGATGCAAACGCATGGCACATTTCGACGGAAGGCGGCGTTTTAGAAGATACGTGGAACGCACCAAACGAAGACTGCTGGGTGTGGACTGTCGACCCAGAGCAAGCGCCAAATGAAGCGGAATACGTCACGCTGAAAGTAGAAAAAGGTGAAGTGGTCGAAGTTGATGGTGAAGTGATGACACCATATAACGCACTGGTTTACCTAAACGAGAAGGGCGCTAAGCACGGTGTTGGCCGTATCGATATCGTGGAAAACCGTCTTGTTGGGATGAAGTCTCGTGGTTGTTATGAAACACCGGGAGGCACCATCATGATGGAAGCGCTGCGTGCTGTAGAGCAGCTTGTGCTAGACAAATCATCATTCGAATTCCGTGAGGAGCTAGGTCTAAAAGCGTCTCACCTTGTATACGATGGCCGTTGGTTTACGCCACTATGTAAATCGATCCTTGCCGCTTCAGAAGAGCTAGCGCAAGACGTTAACGGTGAAGTGGTTGTTAAGCTCTACAAAGGTCAAGCGACAGTGACGCAAAAACGTTCTGACAACAGCTTGTATTCAGAAGAGTTCGCGACTTTTGGTGAAGATGAAGTTTACGACCAAAGCCATGCAGGTGGGTTCATCCGTCTTTACTCGCTATCAAGCCGTATTCGTGCATTGAACAGCCAGAAGAAATAATCCATTAACATCCATCTTGGATTGAATAAAGACCCGCCATTTATAGGCGGGTCTTTTGGTTTCTAAAAGCGAGTATCTAAAGTTTGTTTGAATATATATGTAAAAATATTGAATTTATACTTTATTTTTTATCGAAATTGCCGTAACGTTGACCCATAAGAAAAAGTGAGCAAATGACCATCAAATTGGTTACTACTCATTCGAGAACGTTAGAGTAAGCAATAGTCATCAGGAGAGACGCAATGGCATTATGGGGCGGAAGATTTACCCAAGCGGCAGACACCAGATTTAAAGAGTTCAATGATTCGTTGCGTTTTGACTACCGATTGGCTGAGCAAGACATCGTAGGTTCAATCGCATGGTCTAAAGCTCTGCTTTCTGTTGATGTGCTATCGGCAGAAGAACAGCAGAAACTGGAACTTGCTTTAAATGAGCTGAAGTTAGAAGTGATGGAAGACCCTCACCAAATTCTTCGCTCTGATGCAGAAGATATCCACTCTTGGGTTGAACAGCAGCTAATCAGTAAAGTGGGAGATTTAGGTAAAAAACTCCACACTGGGCGTTCTCGGAATGACCAAGTCGCCACAGACTTGAAACTTTGGTGTCGTCAGCAAGGTCAGCAATTATTGATTGCTTTAGATCGCCTACAAGCACAAATGGTCCATGTTGCTAAACAGCACCAAGGCACCGTATTGCCAGGCTATACTCATCTTCAGCGTGCTCAACCTGTAACCTTTGCTCACTGGTGCTTGGCTTATGTTGAAATGTTCGAGCGTGACTACTCTCGTCTGAATGATGCCTTACAGCGTCTCGACACTTGTCCACTTGGCTCGGGTGCGTTAGCGGGAACGGCTTATCCGATTGATCGCGAACAATTAGCACATAATCTCGGTTTCCACCGTGCTACGCGTAATTCACTCGATTCGGTTTCAGATCGTGATCATGTGATGGAACTGATGTCGGTGGCGTCGATTTCTATGCTTCACCTTTCTCGTCTTGCAGAAGATATGATCTTCTACAATTCAGGCGAGTCAAACTTCATTGAGTTAGCGGATACGGTGACATCTGGTTCGTCATTAATGCCACAGAAGAAAAACCCAGATGCACTTGAGTTGATCCGTGGTAAGACAGGGCGTGTCTATGGCGCATTATCGAGCATGATGATGACAGTTAAAGCCTTGCCATTGGCGTACAACAAAGACATGCAGGAAGATAAAGAAGGGTTGTTTGACGCTTTAGATACATGGAACGACTGCATGGAAATGGCAGCTCTGTGTTTTGACGGTATTAAAGTGAATGGCGAGCGCACACTAGAAGCGGCGAAACAAGGTTACGCAAACTCGACTGAGTTGGCTGATTACCTAGTGGCGAAAGGCATCCCATTCCGTGAAGCTCACCACATCGTCGGTGTCGCGGTCGTTGGTGCTATTGCTAAAGGCTGTGCGCTGGAAGAATTGTCTCTGCAAGAGCTAAAAGCCTTCTCTGAGGTGATTGAAGATGATGTGTATGACATTCTGACTATCGATTCGTGTTTGGAAAAGCGTTGTGCTTTGGGGGGGGTTTCGCCTCACCAGGTCGCTTACGCGGTAGAACAAGCGGATAAGCGCCTGAGCCAGCGTGACAGCTCGGCGGTGAAAGTGCGTCCTGCACGTTTGACGGACATTGAAACGCTGGAAGGTATGGTTGCTTACTGGGCGAACCTTGGTGAGAATCTTCCGCGCTCTCGTAATGAGCTCGTGAGAGATATTGGCTCTTTCGCGGTGGCTGAGCATCATGGTGAAGTGACGGGTTGCGCTTCTCTATATGTGTATGACTCAGGGTTGGCTGAAATACGCTCTCTTGGTATCGAAGCGGGCTGGCAAGGCCAAGGGCAGGGCAGTGCGATTGTGAACTATTTGGTTGAGAAAGCGCGCCAGATGGCGATCAAGAAAGTCTTTGTTCTAACGCGAACGCCTGAGTTCTTTATGAAGCAAAGCTTTTTACCGACATCGAAGTCATTACTGCCGGAGAAAGTTCTGAAAGATTGCGATCAGTGCCCACGTCAACATGCATGTGATGAGGTAGCGCTTGAGATCAATTTAATGGAGCAAGTGATCCAAAAAACGCATGTGGCATGAACTGAAGTTGTGGAGTGATTTTATTAGCATTCAATGACATAGTCATTTTCCTGTTTACTTACATCAGTATTCGCTAAAAAAATCGAAAAAATTTGGAACCTTTGAGAGGAAGCCCGGTCTATTAAAGTACCACTGCTTTTTCTTAGAAGAATCTAAGAGAGCCCCAGAACTGACATTGGTTTTGGGGCTTTTTTCTATCTGTCACTTTTCTCTTTTTTATTGGCCTTTTTTTGTCCCTTTCGACGTTGCCAAGGCAAGATGACAAAACGCATCCATAAGTGTAGAAACAACAAAACGTTGAAAGCGAAGCCGGCAAAGATCAAAGCGATCGACTCGATGCTTTGTGGATCATCTTTGAGCGTAAACCACCACACAATCCAACACAGTACAGAAAGTACCGTCAATTGATCCAAGCATCGTTGGCAACGTCCAAGTTTTTTCCAAAACCAATGTTCCTCGCAGCGGCGACAAGTCATAGTGTTTTCCAAACCATTAGTGTTGCTTCAGATTATATATCTAACTAAATGGTGGAAAGCGTTTCTTACACGGGCTTAGAGCGCCATGACACAACCAAAAATGGAAAGTTAGCTTTGTAAAAGCTTTGTGGCACGTAATTGATGTATGGTGTGCTGTCAGTCTTTAACAGGAAATATAATGATGTCGACAGAGTTGAAACTTGCGCTGAGTATCGCTGGTGGGTTCTTTATGATCGGTGTTGTCGCGATTTGTATGGTCAGCCGCTATGCAATGATGGCAGCGTAAGAGAGATTTCATTGCACCGAAGTAGTAAAGCAAAGCCTCGTTGATGACGAGGCTTTGCTTTATATTTAGATAGAAGCCTGAAAGCGTTAGCAGCCAGGGCCGCAGTCAAGACAATGTTTCACCATTTCTGGCCCTAAGTGTAGTTTTGCATTCAAATCACGTAGAGCGGTGCGGACGCCTTCTTCAATCACTGGGTGATAGAAGGGCATATCTAACATCTCAGAAATCGTCATCCTATTTTGGTGCGCCCATGCTAAAAGGTGAGCAAGATGCTCTGCATTCGGGCCCATCATTTCTGCACCTAAAAAACGTCCAGTGCCTTGCTCTCCGTAGACATGCAGAATGCCTTTATTACGAAGCATGACGCGCGAACGTCCTTGATTTTCAAACGAGACTTCACCGGTTGCGAAACATCCACATGTGCCTAGACGTGTTTCTAGTTGTTTATATGTTTCGCCAACCATAGCAATTTGAGGGTCGGAGAACACGGCTGAAATTGGTGAGCGACGCAGACCCGCACGAATATCTGGGAAACGGCCTGCGTTGTCTCCAGCAATACGGCCTTGGTCAGCGGCTTCGTGCAGCAGTGGAATTTGGTTACTTGCATCACCTGCGATGAAGATGCTCTCTACCGAAGTTTGCAATGTGTAGTGATCCGCCGTTGGTACGCCACGTTCATCGAGAGCCACATTGGTGTTCTCGATCGCCAGCTTATCGACGTTTGGACGACGACCCGTTGCGGCCAATACGTAATCGACAACGAAAGTTTCTAATTCACCATCATGGTTGATGAATTGGATTTCGACCTTGTCTTCGCCGTCATTGTCTGACGAAGCAATGCGTTTCATGCTTTCGACTTTTACATCTGCATCTAGGTAGAACTCTTCCTTAAAGGCTTTATCTGCATACGCCATCACCTCTGGGTCTGTCAGTGGGCCCACTTGTCCTCCAAGGCCAAAGAGCTTCACGTTTACTCCTAGGCGGTGTAAAGCCTGACCCAATTCAAGGCCGATGACTCCTGGGCCAAATACTGCAACGGACTCTGGTAAGTCATCCCAGTCAAATACATCATCGTTAATCACTAGGCGATCACCCAGTTCATTCCAAGCTGCCGGATATGCTGGACGAGATCCTGTCGCAATAACAATGCGCTGTGCGGTGACCTGAGTATGATCATCTATGATGAGAGTGTGGTCATCGGCAAACTTCGCGTAGCCCGATGGTTTGTCTTCAGCGGGAATATCATCGACACTTTCAAGCACAAAGCCAACAAAACGATCGCGTTCGCGCTTTACACGATCCATAACTTCTCGTCCGTTAATTCGTACTTCACCTTGCGGGTGTATCCCAAATCCAGGTGCTTTTTCGATTTGATGAACACTTTCTGCTGCCGCAATTAACAGCTTAGACGGCATGCATCCGACACGAGCACAGGTTGTTCCGTAGGGACCGCCCTCAATCATTACCACGCTGTTGGTATGAGCTTTTGCTGCTCGATAAGCACCAAGACCAGCCGTCCCGCCACCAATAATCGCTACGTCGACATTAACTTGTTTCATCGTGAACTCTCGCTTTTGTTTTAAGCCAAGCTAGCTACATTGAGCTTGGAGAGTAAATTGGATAGTTGAATCTGGATAAGTAGTCACCTTATTGGCAGATGACTACTTATCTAGACTAGTAGAAGAAGTGGTTTAGGGTTGGCCTCCGAGCCAAAAGGCACCGGAGACCGAGGGTGTAGGCTATGGACAGCTTAGCCTAGATACGCTTCTAGCTCTTCGCTACCGCCGATGTGCTTGCCACCGATAAAGACTTGTGGAACAGTCGTGCGACCAGATATAGCTCGTAGACTAACTGTTGTTGCGTCTTTACCCAGAATCACTTCTTCATATTGAAGACCGTGGTCAATCAGATTTTGTTTCGCTTTCATACAGAAAGGGCAGCCTGGTTTAGTGAACACCGTGATGGATTCTTGCGTTTTGTAGTCAGGCGCTATGTAGTTCAGCATCGTATCTGCGTCTGACACCTTGAATGGGTCGCCTGGTTCGTTTGGCTCAATGAACATTTTTTCCACTACGCCATCTTTTACTAGCATGCTGTAACGCCATGAACGTTTGCCAAAGCCGATGTCGTTTTTATCCACTAACATACCCATGCCATCGGTGAATTCACCATTACCATCCGGGATGAAGGTAATGTTTTCTGCTTCTTGGTCTTGTTTCCATGCATTCATCACGAACGTATCATTGACCGAGACACAAATAATCTCATCCACTCCGTGCTCTTTAAATACAGGGAACAATTCGTTGTAACGAGGTAGATGGCTTGATGAACATGTTGGAGTAAATGCACCCGGTAAGCTAAATACGATAACGGTCTTACCTTTAAATAGCTCATCGGTCGTTACATTCACCCAAGAGTCACCTTGACGAACTGGAAAAGTAACTTGAGGGACTTGTTGACCTTCTTTAGATACAAACATAATGATTTCCTTTAACTATTTTAAATTATGCGTATAGAGCTTAGCGTTTTTCGTCGCTCTGTTTCGTTTTGTTGAGCCCATTATTGTAAAAATCCTTTGATAGCTCTAATCGTTTGGTGTTATGGTTTTGATAGGTATTAGCTATTGTTAAAGAAGCGAAGCGTGAATTATGAATATTCGAGATTTTGAGTACTTAGTTGCACTTGCGGAACATAAGCACTTTCGCAAAGCGGCAGAGGCATGTTTTGTTAGCCAGCCAACATTGAGTGGGCAAATTCGTAAACTAGAGGATGAACTCGGGACCACGCTTTTAGAGCGAAGCAGCCGACGTGTTTTGTTTACCGATTCAGGGTTACAGCTGGTGGAGCAGGCTAAACGCATCTTAAGTGAAGTGAAAACCTTCAGAGATATGGCAAGCGGTCAAAGCGGAGCCATGACTGGACCGATGCATATTGGTTTCATCCCGACGGTTGGGCCTTATCTACTACCCAAAATTCTGCCGCAGATAAAAGAAGCATTTCCTGAGCTGGAGCTATTTCTTCACGAAGCTCAAACACATCAATTAGTGCGTCAATTGGAAGAAGGCAAACTAGATTGCTTAGTTTTAGCTTCGGTTGATGAAACTGCGCCATTTAAAGAGATCGAAGTGTATCAAGAGCCATTAAGTGTCGCAGTGCCATGTGACCATGAGTGGGCCTCTCTCGACCATGTTGATATGTTGGAGCTGAATGGTAAAACCGTTTTAGCGTTGGGAGACGGCCACTGTCTGCGAGATCAAGCGTTAGGTTTTTGTTTTGCCGCTGGTGCAAAAGACGATGAGCGTTTTAAAGCCACCAGCTTGGAGACGTTACGCAACATGGTTGCTGCCGGTGCGGGGATTACGTTATTGCCTCAGCTTTCTATCCCTAATGAGAAGCAAAAAGATGGCGTATGCTACGTACCAGCTGTTAACCCAACCCCCTCGCGTAATATCGTTCTCGTATACCGTCCGGGCTCACCATTACGAGCTAGGTTTGAAGCTTTAGCAGCGAAGATTAAAGAGGTTTTGGCTTCTTATCCATCATTGAATGCTGCAGCATAAAAAGCAGAAATAAAAAAGGGAGAGCTTGATGCTCTCCCTTGTGCTTTTGTTATTTAGAACAGTTCTTCTGCGCCAGAGCCTGAAGAATAAATACTATCTTCTAAACGGTCGCCAGCGTATTCGGTAGGCTCCGTGCCTTTTTCAAAGTATTCGAACATTGATGTGCTATCTACTTTGTGCGTTAGCATACCGCTGTTGCGATCAATACGAACTCGAATAATATCCTCTGGAATATTTTTACCTTGCTCCGGCGTCCCTTCTAGCGCAACACGCATGAAGTCAATCCAAGCAGGCTCTGCGGTTTTCGCACCCGACTCGGCACCAGAAATTTGGCCTTGCCCTAGGTTGCTGTTAACGGTGGTGCGGCCAAGTGCACGTGAGTGATCATCAAAGCCAACCCAAGCTATGGCAACGACACCAGGTCCATAGCCATTGTACCAAGCATCCTTGGAATCATTCGTTGTACCCGTTTTACCCCCGATATCACGACGACCAAGTTTTTGCGCGCGCCAGCCTGTACCATTCCAACCTGTGCCTTCACGCCAGTTACCGCCACCCCAAATGTTGCTGTACATCATCTCACGCATTAAGAATGCATTCTGTTCAGAGATAACTTGTGGTGCATATTGAGGTTCATCATTTTCAAGGGCATTGTCTGTTGCAAGGCCATCAATTGCGACGTCTTGTTCGCCAAATTCATCAGCGTAGCGATTTTCTGGCTGCTCGCTCATTTGCGGACAATCCTTATGACAAACACTCTTTGGATTGGCTTTAAACAGTACTTCACCGAATGCATCTTCCACGCGTTCTACATAGAATGGTTCAACGTAATAACCACCGTTCGCAAACACAGAGTAACCTTGTGCCACTTTCATTGGTGTTAAGCTGCCAGCTCCGAGTGCGATGGTCTCTGAACGCGGTACTTGGTTAATATCAAAACCGAAACGAGTAAGGTACTGACGTGTCTCCTCGAGGCCAACTTCACGGAGTGTACGCACTGCCATGACGTTTTTTGATTGAGCTAAGCCGAGGCGAAGACGCGTTGGGCCACCATAAGTTGGTGGTGAGTTTTTTGGTCGCCAAGCTGAACCAGAACCTGCATCCCACTTGTTAATTGGCGCATCGTTAATCAAAGTCGCTAGAGTCAGCCCTTTGTCAATTGCTGCCGAGTAGATGAAAGGCTTGATACTTGAACCAACCTGACGCACTGACATGGTTGCACGGTTAAACTTGCTGTGAACAAAGTTGAAACCACCAACCAGCGACAATATCGCGCCATTTTCTGGGTTCATCGCAACAAACGCGGTGTTTGCTGTCGGCACTTGGCTCAGTTTCCAGCTCAGTGTTGTGTTGTCATCTTCATCGGTTTCACTTACTTCGCGAACCCAAACTTGTTGACCTGTCGCTAGCACATCATGCGCTGACTTTGGTGTTGAGCCTTGGCGGTTATCAGTAATGTACTTACGCGCCCAGTGCATTCCAGTCCAAGGGATGGTTTGCTCTTCATGGTTCTTAACCCATACTTGTGCCGTCTTATCATCGACTTTCGTCACAACCGCAGGGTAAAGGTCACCATAAGTTGGCTGTTTCTTCAGGTGCTTTTCTATTTGCTCATTGTCCCAGGTCGCTTCCCCTTCTTTCCAAAGCACACTTTCTGCACCACGGTAGCCATGACGTTCATCGTATGACAAGAGGTTATTTACCGCAGACGTATTTGCAGCATCTTGCAGTTTAGAATCCACAGTCATGTAGATATTCAAGCCAGAGGTATAAGCTTCCTCTTCACCGTATTCTTTTACTGCCCATGCACGAGCCAACTCTGCTACGTAAGGTGCGGAAAGCTCAATCTCAGCGCTATGATAACGCGCCACAATAGGCTCATTGCGTGCTTCGTCATACTGCTCTTGTGTAATGTATTTCTCATCAAGCATTCGCATTAATACAACGTTACGGCGTTTTGTTGCGCGCTCAAGAGAGTAAATTGGGTTCATGGTTGATGGCGCTTTTGGCATACCAGCGAGTGTTGCAATCTCACTTAACGTCAATTCATCAAGGCTCTTGCCAAAATACACTTGAGCGGCAGCACCAAAGCCATATGAGCGGTAACCAAGGAAGATTTTATTGACATAAAGCTCCATGATTTCTTGCTTACTTAAAAGCTGCTCAATATGGATAGCAATAAAAATCTCTTTAATCTTACGCATGATCTTCTTCTCATTAGATAAGAAGAAGTTACGAGCTAGCTGTTGCGTAATCGTACTTGCACCCTGTTTAGCCGAGCCTGAAACCGCAACAACAACCGCTGCACGAGTGATGCCGATAGGGTCGATACCAGGATGCTCATAGAAACGACTATCTTCGGTTGCGATGAGCGCGTGAATTAAGTCTTGAGGAATTTCGTCATAAGTAACAGGAATACGACGCTTTTCACCGAACTGTGCGATCAGCTTCCCGTCTTGACTAAACACCTTCATAGGTGTTTGTAATTCAACGTCTTTTAGAGTTGCAACATCTGGCAATTCAGGCTTCACGTACTGATAGAAGCCAAATATTGTGGTGACTCCAAGAATTATGCAAATCAATGTTAAAAATAATAAACGCTTTATGAACTTCACCGGAGAATCCCTGATTGGTTGAGGCTGTGTAACGGCAAACCCTTGTACTCTTAGGTCAAAAATTTAGCACATAAGAGATATTAACTCTTATTTGGATGCTAATAACAACCTTTGCACGAAGAAATTTCGGAGCGAGAGTAAGAGATGGATAAGCTAATCGTTACCGGCATCGATATAGGCCATAACAGCCTCAAAGCCGTAGTACTTAAACCCACAGGCAACAATTACGCTCTGTTGGGTTACAAAGAAATATTACTAAAGGAAGGTATTGTCGCTGAAAATAACACCATAAATCATCAAGAAATTGTAAAGACCCTCAAGCAGATAAAAAAAGAACTGCCTTTTGGCGCTAAAAAAGTTGCGATTTCAGTTCCTGATAACTCGGTAATTAGCAAGAAACTGCAAATAGAACAAAATCTTGAAGAGAGTGAAGTTGAGTTTGCAGTGATACAAGCCTTTTCTCATCAATCGCCATTCCCTGTCGAAGAGCTGAGTTTAGACTTCGTTCGTCTTCTCGCGGAGGGCGGGCAGAGTGGCAGTGATAGCTATCAAGTGTTTGCGACAAGAAAAGATGTGGTAGAAGGCCGAGTCGATGCATTACAAAAGTCCGGACTAAAACCTGTTTTAGTGGACGTGCATTCGCAAAGCCTTGGTCATATCTGGAAGCTCACCGCCGATCGCTTTCCTGACAAAAACAAATACTGCTTACTCGATATTGGCACCTTATCGAGCTCCTTCACCATGTTTACCGAACAAGGTGAACTGTTTCACAAAGAGTTTGCTTACGGCACACGCGGAGCAAACAGCGCTTCTCCAGTCGATTTTCTGTCCGATGATGCTCAGGAGAAAACAGAGCTGTTTAACCGTCAAATCGTAGAGCGAGTAAAGCGCCAGATGCAGCTCTATACCTCAATCAATGGCTCACAAAACATCAAGGGTATCTGGTTATCAGGGGAAGGGGCCTCCACTCCCATGCTCGCAGAGGAGTTGTCTCAACAATTGTCGTTAGAGTGTGAATTGCTAAATCCGCTAGGGCTATTTGAGATGAAGGTGTCTAAGCGTAAGCGTCGCGCTGTGGATTGGCAGCATTTCTCAACAGCAGCCGGACTGGCCGTTCGTGGCATTCATTGGCTAGGAGGTGCCCGTGCTTTATCGCATTAATTTACTTCCTTGGCGAGAGAATCAAAGAGAAGAGCACCGACGTCGTTTCATCAGTTTGGTCGCATTAGGCATGTTGGTCGCTGTTGGCATCCAGTGGGGTATTGGAAAGTTTTTTGAGTACCAACAAGATCAACAACAGGAGCGGCTCGATTACCTCACTCACTACATTGCCGAACTCGACCAGCGTATTGAAGCAATGAAAATTGCAGAGCAAGAGCACAGCAAAATCCTCGAACGTCTAAAGGTCGTTGAAGGTTTACAAAACGGACGAAACAAAACGACCGAGTTCATGAACTTAATGCCTGCCGTTATCCCTGAAGGTGTATATGTCGACAAGATCAAAATGAATGATCTGGAAATTGAGATCTCTGGGATCTCAGATAGCACTCCAAAACTTGCCACGATGCTGGACAACATGGAGCGCTCGGCCAAGTTGAACGACGTAGAAATGCATTCCATCGTTCACGGCAAAGCCCGTTTTGGGAAAGAGTTTCAAACATTCAAAGTGTCTTTCATGTTCAAAGTAACGGAGAAGAAATTGGAGGCTCAACGTGGTTGATTGGCAGGATCTCGAAATAGATGAAATGGCCGAGTGGCCATTGTTGCCCCAGATTGTAGTAATCGCGCTTCTGATCATGGCGATTCAAGGCTTAGGTTATTGGTTTTACCTTAAACCGAAAGAAGAACAGTTGAATCACTTGATCCAGCAGGAGCAGACACTCAAGGTGGCATTGAAGATCAAAGCGAACAAAGTGGCAGCGTTGCCTCAGCTTCAATCTCAATTGGATGAACTTACCACTCGTTACGAGTTATTACTGCAACAACTGCCTGCGCAAAAAGAGCTGGCTACAATGCTCGCTTCAGTGAATGAGCTTGGCATCGACAATAAGCTGACTTTCACCCGAATCGACTGGGGCGAAAAACAATCAGAGCACTTCCTTTATCGTCTTCCTTTAAACATAGAGTTAACGGGCGACTTTCATGACATCGGCCATTTTTCTCAGGCGATAGCGACGCTACCTCGAATCATCACGTTTAAAGATGTGACTTGGCAACGTGTCAGCCAAGAGAGTGAAACCCTGCACTTTCGGGTGCGCGCTAACACCTATCAGTTTAAGCCGGAGGAGACGAAAAATGACAAGTAAGTCTTTGTTGCTGGTACTGATGGGTTCTCTATTGATGGGTTGCCAGGCGAATGATGAATCATTGACGGATTTTATTCGAGGAGTGGAAACACAGGCGCGTCGAGAGGTCGAGAAGCTTAAGCCCGCAGACAAATATGTTGCAGTCACGTACGCACCGGAAGTACAGCGTGCACCCTTTGAATTACCCAAAGAAGCCACTATCGCGACTCAGCCAGTTGCAAGAAAAGATTGTTGGCAACCGCCCTCAAGAAGGCGAACTGGTAAATTAGAAAAATTCCCATTAAGCCAATTACGTTTGAAAGGTGTCATGGGCATGGATAACACGGTTTCTGGCCTTGTTCAGGCTCCCAATGGCACCGTCTATAAAGTTAAGCCGGGTCAATACCTCGGACGCAATAATGGCAAAGTGACCCATGTCAGCCACTCCTACTTGTTGATTAATGAAACGTTGCCCGACGGCTTAGGATGTTGGCAAAAACGTAAAGTTAAGTTGGCTTTGAGATAGCCCCATTTATTTTTGATATTGAGTAATGAAAATGAGACAAGGATTAACACGTACACCAAGGATACTTACTGGGCTCTTCTCCTTATGGTTGTTTGTATTTTTAGCCCCTTTAGCGGCAGCTGAAGAAGTTTCGTCCAATGCCCTAAAAAGTATCGACTTTCGAACTAATAAAGATAAAGACGCCGTGATTGTCGTCGAATTGGCGTCACCGGCCGCGATTGTAGATATCAAGCGTGTACAGGAAGGGTTAAGTATCGATTTGCTTAACACTTCAGTAAAAGACGAGCAATTGTATCTCCTAGACGTGAAAGACTTTTCGACTGTGGTTGAGAGCGTAGAAGTGTTTCGCTATACCTCAACTACGCGCTTGGTTGCGCACATCAATGAAGAATACATGCATGATTACCGTTTAACGGGGCGTTTTTTGGAAATCAAAGTAGCGAAGATCAAACCCAATGAGAAAGCCCCAGATAAAAGCATTTTAGAAAGAGAAGGTAAGCTTATTTCGATTAACTTCCAAGATATTCCTGTGCGAAACGTCTTGCAGCTTATTGCTGATTACAACCAATTCAATTTGGTTGTCTCCGACTCTGTAGAAGGCAACCTCACGCTTCGTCTTGATGGTGTCCCTTGGCAGCAAGTGCTGGATATTATTTTGCAAGTTAAGGGGTTAGATAAGCGTGTTGATGGCAACGTGATTTTAGTTGCTCCGACTGATGAGTTGGACTTGCGTGAGAAGCAGCAGTTAGAAAAACAAAAATTGACGGAAGAAATGGGAGAGCTTTCATCTGAAATCATCAAAGTTAATTTTGCTAAAGCATCAGATATTGCGGAGATGATCAATGGAGAAGGAAATATCAGCATGCTGTCAGAGCGCGGCAGTATGACCATTGATGAGCGAACTAACTCGTTATTGATTAGAGAGTTACCTGAAAACATCGAGGTGATTCGAGAAATTATTGAGTCTTTGGATATTCCAGTTAAACAGGTTCAAATTGAGGCTCGTATTGTGACCATCAATGAAGGTAACATGGACGAGTTAGGGATTCGTTGGGGTTTTACATCTATTAATGGCAGTAATACAGTGGGCGGTTCTATTGAGAACAACCTCGCCACGATCGGTCTTTATAATGGAGAAGGGGGCGACGACGGTGGTGACGGTGATGGAGTGGGGATCGATGACTTCCTAAATGTAAACTTAGCTGCAACCAGCCCGAATGCGACCAGTCTTGCTTTCCAAGTTGCGAAGTTAGGATCAGACACACTACTTGATTTGGAACTTTCTGCGCTGCAACAAGAGTCTAAAGCTGAGATTATCTCGAGCCCACGTTTGATCACTACCAATAAGAAACCAGCCTATATCGAACAAGGTACAGAGATTCCTTACCTAGAGTCATCATCAAGTGGTGCAACGACGGTGACGTTCAAAAAGGCGGTATTAAGTTTGAAGGTGACCCCGCAAATCACACCGGATAACCGCTTAGTGTTGGATTTAAGTGTCACGCAAGATAGACCTGGACAAGTCGTGAAGACAGGCACTGGTGAAGCTGTTGCGATTGATACTCAACGTATCGGGACGCAAGTGTTAGTGAATAATGGTGAAACGGTCGTTCTTGGTGGTATTTTTCAGCACAGCATTACTAACTCGGTGGACAAAGTGCCTTTGTTGGGCGATCTGCCGCTATTAGGTGCGCTTTTTCGTCGAAGCTATGAAAATGTTGGCAAAAGTGAGCTGTTAATTTTCGTCACGCCTAAGGTGGTGATTCAGTAGTTCTGTCTCGGGAAAAACTGATTAAATCAAAAATAAAGTTGCAATAGTGGCACCATGCTTGGATAATTTCGGGTCTTATCACGAATTATCTGTGAGGAACTGGTGCCACAAGCCTTGTAGAACAGCAGTTTAGCTGTGTTTTCTTGTGGCGATCTTATTGAATCAATGTTGTAAATTACTGCTAAACATGGCTGAGAAACGTAATATTTTCCTTGTTGGCCCAATGGGCGCCGGCAAAAGTACAATTGGTAGACATCTAGCACAGCAACTGCATATGGAGTTTGTTGACTCCGATACAGTGATCGAAGAACGCACTGGTGCAGACATCTCTTGGGTTTTTGATGTAGAAGGTGAAGAAGGCTTCCGCAAGCGTGAAGAAGCGGTACTTGAAGACCTAACACAAGAGCAAGGCATCGTGCTTGCGACTGGCGGTGGCTCTGTTAAGAGCAAAGAAAACCGCAATCGTCTTTCGGCACGTGGTGTTGTTGTTTACTTAGAAACGACGATTGAAAAGCAACTTGCGCGTACAAACCGCGACAAGAAGCGTCCTTTACTTCAAACGGATAACCCTCGCGAAGTACTGGAGCAATTAGCTGAAGAACGTAATCCTTTATATGAAGAAGTAGCGGATTACACTGTTCGCACTGACGATCAAAGTGCAAAAGTGGTAGCCAACCAGATCGTAAAAATGCTAGAAGAGAGATAAGTCTTTATCTTTTTTTTAATTGGAGCAAACCGATGGAACGGATTACGGTCAACCTAGCTGAGCGTAGCTACCCAATCTCTATTGGCGCCGGGTTATTTGAGGACCCGGCGTACCTCTCTCAAGTTCTCTCAAACAAAAATGCAAAACAAAAAGTTGTTGTGATCAGTAATGTCACAGTGGCGCCTTTGTATGCAGACAAAATTTTAAAGCAACTCGAGCAGCTCGGTTGTAGTGCATCCTTGTTAGAATTGCCTGACGGTGAACAGTACAAAAACTTGGATGTATTTAATCAAGTAATGAACTTCTTACTGGAAGGGAGTTATGCTCGTGATGTTGTGATCATCGCGTTAGGTGGTGGTGTTATTGGCGACCTTGTGGGTTTTGCGTCTGCCTGTTACCAGCGTGGGGTCGACTTTATTCAAATACCGACCACATTACTATCCCAAGTGGACTCTTCGGTTGGTGGAAAAACCGCGGTTAACCATCCGTTGGGTAAGAACATGATAGGTGCGTTTTACCAACCTAAAGCCGTGATCATTGATACCAACTGCCTGTCGACGTTGCCTGAACGTGAGTTCGCTGCGGGTATCGCCGAAGTCATTAAGTACGGCATTATTTACGATGCAGATTTTTTTGTATGGTTAGAAGACAATCTTGAGCGCTTGTATGCGTTGGATGAAGAAGCACTAACTTATGCGATCGCACGTTGCTGTGAAATAAAAGCGGAAGTGGTGGCTCAGGATGAGAAAGAGTCGGGCATCCGTGCTTTGCTTAACTTAGGTCACACCTTTGGTCATGCGATTGAAGCGGAACTTGGCTATGGCAATTGGCTGCATGGTGAAGCGGTATCTTCCGGCACTGTTATGGCGGCCAAAACGTCGCATCTACGCGGTCTGATCTCGGAAGAGCAATTTGAGCGTATTGTTGCGATTTTGCGTCGTGCAAAACTGCCTGTGCATACTCCAGACAGTATGAATTTCGATGACTTCATCAAGCACATGATGCGAGATAAGAAAGTCCTCTCTGGTCAATTACGATTGGTTTTGCCTACAGGCATTGGCACTGCCGAGGTAATTGCTGATACGACGCAAGACGTACTCAAGCAGGCAATAGACTTCGGTCGCGATATTTAACCTTGTAATGGCGCCTTTGGGCGTCATTCTTGTAGTGTATTAAGGTTATTAGATGAGTGTTGCTCATGTACTGGAATTAGATTCTCAAATCGAGTTGCTTGATAGATTAGGTCTACTGACTAACTTTGGTTCCAATCTCGTTGCGATTAATGGTCATGATGGGTACGGGAAATCTTGGTTAGCGCAGCGATACCTTGAAGTGGGTGCCAGTAACAAGAATCAATGTTTGTTACTTTGTCATTCTAATCAAGACGATGTGCAGCATCGCGTCCTTATTTTGAGTCAACTGGTTTCAGACGCATTGTTTAATCAGCAAGAGCCTTTACTTGATAGCCTTGAAAGGCTTTTAGGTGATGAGGCGTGTGACATTGCAATTGTTGTAGATGATGCGCATTTATTGAGTGAGACACTTATCTCTGAGCTTTGGATGCTGGTCTTAGAGGCGCACCATAAGCCAAATTGGACCATCAATGTCTTACTGTTTACACAGTCTGGACGTTTAGACGGTTTGCTAGCACGTCTCAGTTATGGACAAGAGATAAAGCCTGTTGAGCTTGATATTGATATGTTGTCCGAAGTGGAAGCTCGTCGTTTCTTTGAGTCACTTGTTGCGCGCTACGTCGATGATGAGTCTGAGAAACGGGTTCGAGATGCATTTAAAAAAGTCGACCCAGTACCGGGTGACATCATGGCGTTAGGAGAGATGAAAGTGGAAAAAAGGATCATTATCCGCTCGATTGTCGGTTCACCCCTGAATATTGCGTTGGTGGTATTAGTCTTACTGTTGCTTGCTGCTGGTGGCTATTGGTGGATGCTTAGTCAACCAAGTCCTGATGATAAAGCGCAGCAAATTGCTGGCAGTTTAGAGCAAACGGCTATTCCAACTTTTGAAGAGTCAGGAGTCAGTGCAGCGCAGTCTTCACTGCAACCTGTAACCGATGGCTCTAGCAGTCTTGATAAGTCTGGTGCGGTTGATGATTCTGATTCATTACCGCCAGCTGTGACAGAAGAAGTAGCGAGCGTAGGCAGTGATGACAATCAACAAAGAGTGGTGATTGAGTCGAATGTGGTCGATGCATTGCTTGAAGGTAAAGCTGATTCAGCAGACACAAAAGCGATTGATGATGTCGTAGGTACTGAGAAGACAGAAACCGCCGATGAAACTAGCTCCCCTTTGATTAAAGTCGTAAAACCGAATCAAGATATGACGCAAGCACCTGCTCAGTCAGAAGAGGGTGAGGCAAACCAACCTGTTGTGAAGTTTTCATTTGCTCGTGAAGAACTAAAAGCGCTATCGCCAAGAGCTTATACTTTACAACTCGCAGCTATGACCTCAATGGAAGATGTACAATCCTTTCTCAATGAGCATCAACTGAATAATCAAGTGCGAATTTATCCTACCGTTCGTAATGACACCGAGTGGTATATCATCACATATCAAGATTATCCGACAATTCAAATGGCTCGTGATGCCGTCGCAAGCTTGCCAGATTCGGTTAAGTCGGTGAGTCCTTGGGCAAAATCACTCCGTCAGGTTCACCGTGAAATTGAACGAGTGAAATAAACCTGAGCTTCCCTGAAAAATATGTTACATTCCGCAGCCTTAATTTTTGGTCGATAGATAGAGCAGTAGATGAAAAAGCAACGAGCCTTTCTTAAATGGGCAGGAGGAAAATACGGACTGGTTGAAGACATCCAACGTCATTTGCCGCCGGCTCGAAAGCTAGTTGAACCTTTTGTTGGTGCGGGCTCAGTGTTCCTGAATACCGATTATGACCATTATCTACTTGCAGATATCAATCCAGATTTGATCAATCTGTACAACCTGCTGAAAGAACGCCCTGAAGAGTATATCTCTGAAGCGAAGCGTTGGTTTGTCGCTGAGAACAACCGCAAAGAAGCCTACCTACACATTCGCGCTGAATTTAATAAAACCGATGACGTGATGTACCGCTCTTTAGCGTTTTTGTACATGAACCGCTTTGGTTTTAATGGCCTATGCCGTTACAACAAAAAAGGTGGCTTCAATGTACCGTTTGGCTCTTACAAAAAACCGTATTTCCCTGAGGCGGAACTGGAGTTTTTTGCAGAAAAAGCCAAAAAAGCTACGTTCGTTTGTGAAGGTTATCCTGAAACATTTCGTCGTGCGCGCAAAGGGAGCGTCGTGTATTGCGATCCACCTTATGCGCCGCTTTCAAATACGGCAAATTTCACCTCATACGCAGGTAATGGTTTCACGTTGGACGACCAAGCTGCATTAGCCGACATTGCTGAAAGAACAGCGACTGAACGTGGCATTCCTGTGTTGATTTCTAACCACGACACTACCTTGACACGTCGGTTGTATCACGGTGCGGATCTTAATGTGGTAAAAGTAAAGCGTACCATTAGCCGTAATGGTAACGGTCGTAATAAAGTTGATGAGCTACTTGCGCTTTTTCATGCCCCAGACATGGATAAATCAAACTCTTAATTCTCACACTATTATATCTAAATAGTGGATCTCCCCACTGGCTTCGGTAGAATTGCGCGCAGATTGTTTGCTCATTACTACTGAGGTCAGGTATGAAAGATTTTCTTATTGCTCCATCCATTTTATCGGCAGATTTTGCTCGTCTCGGTGAAGATGTAGAAAAAGTACTCGCAGCGGGTGCGGATGTGGTGCATTTCGACGTTATGGATAACCACTATGTACCAAACCTGACTTTTGGTGCGCCTGTGTGTAAAGCACTACGCGATTATGGCATCACAGCGCCAATCGATGTTCACCTAATGGTGAAACCCGTTGACCGTATTATTCCTGATTTCGCAAAAGCGGGTGCGTCGATGATTACGTTCCATGTAGAAGCTTCTGATCATGTAGACCGTACACTGCAGTTAATTAAAGAGCACGGCTGTCAGGCTGGTGTGGTACTAAACCCAGCAACGCCACTTGCAAGTCTTGAATTTATTATGGATAAAGTCGACATGATTCTACTGATGTCGGTAAACCCTGGTTTTGGTGGTCAATCATTCATTCCTCATACACTAGATAAACTGCGTGCCGTTCGTAAGATGATTGACGAGTCTGGTCGTGATATCCGCTTAGAAATCGATGGCGGTGTGAAGGTTGACAACATTCGTGAAATTGCAGAAGCGGGCGCAGACATGTTTGTTGCAGGCTCGGCGATTTTCGGTGAGCCAGATTACAAACAAGTGATCGATCAAATGCGCGCTGAACTGGCTGAAGTTAAATAAGCACCGATAAGCCAGCGCAATAACACGCTGATTTTAAAGGCTGCCAGCTTGTTGGCAGCCTTTGTGTTTTCTAGTATTAGAAGAAATTAAATATCCACTGCGCTGAGCAAATAATCACTTGCCTATTTTACGCCCTTTCTGTACTATTCGTGCTCCTTAAACTCAGTCAATTATCTTTAGTTCCTTGCTTCCTCTGGACGACTGAGCCATTTGTGGAAGCTGAATAATCCGTAAGGAGCAACCAATGCGTCATTACGAAATCGTATTCATGGTGCACCCAGATCAAAGCGAGCAAGTTGCTGGCATGATCGAGCGTTACACTGGTTCAATCACTGAAGCTGGCGGTAAAATCCACCGTCTAGAAGACTGGGGCCGTCGTCAACTGGCTTACCCAATCAACAAGCTTCACAAAGCTCACTACGTTCTTATGAACGTTGAAGCTGACCAAGCTGTAATTGATGAGCTAGAAACTGCTTTCCGTTTCAACGATGCAGTTCTACGTAACATGATCATGCGTACTAAAGCAGCGATCACTGAGCAATCTATCATGCTTAAGCAAAAAGAAGAGCGTGCTCCACGTCGTGAAGAGCGTTCTGAAGCTAAGCCTGAAGCTAAGTCAGAAGCTGCTGAGTAAGTTTTCTTATGGCCAATCGAATGGAGCTGAGCGGCACCATTGCCAAACCGCCCATTCGTAGTAAAAGCCCTGGTGGCATTGAACACTGTCGGTTTTGGCTGGAGCATCGCTCTACTATTATCGAAGCTGACTTACCTCGACAAGTTTATTGTCGTATGCCGGTAGTCGTCAGCGGGCTTGGGTCACAAGCACTAACTCAGAATTTAGTTCAAGGCAGTAACATTAAGGTAAGTGGTTTTGTCACTTATCAAACCGGCCGAAATGGCGTGGGAAAATTAGTGTTACACGCCGACAACATTACTCAAATTTAAGATCAGGAGATAGCCCATGGCTCGTTTCTTCCGTCGTCGTAAATTCTGCCGTTTCACTGCAGAAGGCGTACAAGAGATTGATTACAAAGACGTAGCAACTCTTAAAAACTACATCACTGAAGCTGGTAAAATCGTACCTAGCCGTATCACTGGTACAAGCGCTAAGTACCAGCGTCAACTAGCACGTGCTATCAAGCGTTCACGCTACCTAGCTCTACTACCGTACACTGACAAGCATCAGTAATCGGTTCATTTTATTAAGAAAGAGGATTAAGCAATGCAAGTTATTCTACTTGATAAAATTGGTAACCTAGGTGGTCTTGGCGATACTGCAAACGTTAAATCTGGCTACGCTCGTAACTTCCTTATCCCACAAGGTAAAGCAGTTATGGCAACTAAAGCTAACGTTGAAATGTTTGAAGCTCGTCGTGCTGAACTAGAAGCTAAAGTTGCTGAGCAACTAGCTGCTGCAGAAGCTCGCGCAGAGAAAGTTAACGCTCTAGAAGCGGTAGTTATCGCTTCTAAAGCTGGTGACGAAGGCAAACTATTCGGTTCTATCGGTACTCGTGACATCGCTGACGCTATCACAGCTGCAGGCGTTGAAGTTGCTAAGAGCGAAGTTCGCCTTCCTGAAGGTGCTCTACGTAACACTGGTGAGTTCGAGATCAGCGTTCAACTTCACTCTGAAGTTTTCGCGACAGTTAACCTACAAGTTGTTGCTGCTGAGTAATTCAGTATCAAGACGAAATACTAAAAAGCACCTCCTCGGAGGTGCTTTTTTTATTTCTAAAACTGAGAGAAAAAGGGTTAAAAAGCGAAAAGTAAATTAACGGAAAATACGCTGTCCGCTTTGCTTAAGCCTTCAGGCACTTTATCGTGATACTGACGAGAGTGCGCCAGTTTCAGTGCGATATCTTCAGTAATATCATTGGTTACACTGAGTTCACTATCAGTACGTGTGTTACTTCTACCTGTTACCAACGTAATATCAGCTGCGAAACTTAAATTATCCAACGCATGCCAAGTTGTGTTGATATTTCCTCGAAAAATGCCTTCTCTAACGATATCGGGAAAGACAATATCGTCATCATCTATTTCGTCTAAGTTTGGCTCTTGATAGCGAAAACCAGGGCCTACTTCTACCTCTAAAATGAAGTTCTCAGTGTAGGAGAACTGGTAACCCAAACCACCTGACAACGTATAGTCTTTAAAATAAGCACTGTAGCGAGAATCCACCCCTTTAAAGCTGCCATACAAATATGTCTTAGGGCCTAACTTGTAGTCACTCTGTAGGGAGTAGGTGGATGAGCGTTTGTCTTCTTCACCGTCTTTGTACAAGTTGTAGTACTTCCATTCACCATTAGAACGGTGTCGACCTGACGTATATTCAGCACTCAAACGAGCATTCAGGGAACGAGAGTCCGTGTTACCTGTGTGAGCTTGATAGCCGAACTCCACCTCGGTTTTTAGTGGGTCGGGTACATCAATATTTTGCTCTGGCTGTACTGATTCGTCAGCATACGATGCACTAGCGCACAGTAGGCTAAAGCTAAGTAACCAGTATCGGGACACATCAACCTCGAACGTAATCAAAAAGGAGGGGCATGATACTGATACAGATATTTGGTTGGGTCAATGGTAGGTTAATTTTTATTAGAGCTAGGCGGAAGAACCAGGCTATTACATGGGTGGTTCACATGATGATTTCTTAACAAGTAATTGTCGCTTCGGGGAAGCATCTCAGTTAGGTTAAGGTTATAATCGTGGGTCAATAGTAGTTATCGAGCAAAGTCATGGCGGAAAACAGAAATCGCAAACCTTCAGACAGTCAGGTCGACGCAATCAAAGTGCCACCTCACTCACTAGAAGCCGAGCAATCAGTAATTGGTGGTCTTTTACTGGATAATGAACGTTGGGACACCGTTGCCGAACGTGTTGTGAGCAGTGATTTCTATAGTCGTCCACACCGCCTGATTTTTGAAGGTGTAAAAACCATTCTTGAAGCGGGTAAACCTCTCGATCTTATTACTTTATCGGAGTATCTAGAGCGTCACGAGTTGTTAGAAGATGTAGGCGGTTTTGCTTACCTCGCTGACTTGGCGAAGAATACGCCAAGTGCAGCTAACATCAATGCGTATGCTGATATTGTCGCTGAGCGTGCGATTGTTCGTGGCCTTATTGGTGTCGCGAATGAAATTGCGGACGCGGGCTATGACCCTCAAGGTCGCAGTTCTGAAGATTTAATAGACATGGCGGAGAGTAAAGTTTTTGCTATCGCCGAGTCTCGAACTAGTGAAAACGAAGGACCACAAAACGTCGACAACATCCTCGAAAAGACGTTAGAACGTATCGAGTTGTTGTATAAAACGCCACAAGATGGTGTTACGGGGGTCGATACCGGTTTCACAGATCTCAATAAGAAAACCGCAGGTTTGCAAGGCTCTGATTTGGTGATTGTCGCAGCGCGTCCATCGATGGGTAAAACGACCTTTGCGATGAACTTGTGTGAAAATGCGGCCATGCAACAAGAAAAGCCCGTACTTATTTTCTCGTTAGAGATGCCAGCTGAACAGTTGATGATGCGTATGTTGGCCTCTTTGTCTCGTGTAGACCAAACCAAGATCCGTACGGGTCAGCTAGATGACGAAGATTGGGCGCGTATTTCTTCTACTATGGGTATCCTGATGCAGAAGAAAAATATGTACATTGATGATAGCTCTGGTCTAACTCCGACCGAAGTGCGTTCGCGCGCTCGCCGTATCGCTCGTGAACATGGCGGTCTATCGATGATCATGGTCGACTACCTTCAGTTGATGCGCGTGCCTTCGTTAACCGATAACCGTACTCTTGAGATTGCTGAGATCTCTCGCTCTCTTAAGGCGCTGGCAAAAGAGCTAAATGTGCCTGTTGTGGCACTGTCGCAGCTAAACCGTTCCCTAGAGCAACGTGCGGATAAACGACCAGTAAACTCGGACTTGCGTGAATCCGGTTCCATCGAGCAGGATGCCGACTTGATCATGTTCATCTACCGTGATGAGGTTTATCACCCAGATAGTCCGTACAAAGGTACGGCCGAAATCATTATTGGTAAACAGCGTAACGGTCCTATCGGCTCTGTTCGCCTCACTTTCCAAGGTCAACATTCGCGTTTCGACAACTACGCGGGTCCTGCATTCGATATTGATGATGAGTAATTCCATGAGCTATATGAAAGCGGCCAAGGCGTGCATTGATTTGTCTGCGTTGCAGCACAACTTACAGCGCGTAAAAGCTCAAGCGCCACAAAGTAAAGTGATGGCTGTCGTCAAGGCCAATGGTTATGGTCACGGATTACGTCATGTCGCAAAACATGCTAACCATGCGGATGCGTTTGGCGTGGCTCGCATTGAAGAAGCATTGCAACTGCGCGCTTGTGGAGTAGTAAAGCCGATTCTATTGCTAGAAGGTTTTTACTCTCCTGGTGATTTACCTGTTCTTGTGACGAACAACATCCAAACCGTGGTGCACTGTGAAGAGCAGCTTATCGCCTTGGAGCAAGCAGACCTTGAAACTCCGGTTGTCGTGTGGCTGAAGATTGACAGTGGCATGCACCGCCTTGGGGTTCGTCCTGAACAATATGACGACTTTGTAACGCGGCTGAAGGAGTGTCCAAATGTAGCGAAACCGTTGCGTTACATGAGCCACTTTGGCTGTGCAGATGAGCTGGATAGCGATATTACCCCACAACAGATTGAGCTGTTTAAATCGTTGACTTCTGGTTGCCAAGGGGAACGTTCACTGGCGGCATCTGCGGGGTTATTGGCATGGCCTCAAAGCCATTTAGATTGGGTTCGTTCGGGTATTATCATGTATGGTGTGTCACCATTCGATGACAAAACGGCGCAAGATCTTGGGTATCAGCCTGTCATGACACTTAAATCCCACCTTATTGCGGTACGTGAAGTGAAGAAGGGCGAAAGTGTTGGCTATGGTGGTATTTGGACCAGTGAGCGAGATACAAAAGTTGGGGTCATCGCTGTAGGGTATGGCGACGGTTACCCAAGAAGTGCTCCAAACGGTACGCCGGTGTGGGTTAATGGCCGTAAAGTACCTATTGCAGGTCGAGTTTCCATGGATATGCTGACGGTCGATTTGGGACCAGACGCAACGGATAAAGTCAGCGACGAAGCGATTCTTTGGGGGAAAGAGCTCCCAGTAGAAGAAGTGGCGGGTCACATTGGTACGATTGCGTATGAACTCGTGACTAAGCTAACGCCTCGCGTCGAGATGGAATACTCCAAATAAACAACGAAAGGCTAACCCAAGGTTAGCCTTTGTTTTATCTACTCACCATTAATCGTAGCAATAACGCGGCGGCCGCCACCAAAGTCTCGATGCTCACCCAAGTAAATACCTTGCCATGTTCCTAAAGCTAATCGACCATTTTGGATTGGTACCGTCACACTACTGCCAAGCAGTGATGCTTTAATATGTGCCGGCATGTCGTCGTCACCTTCATAGGTGTGCTGATAATAAGGAGCACGCTCTGGCACAAACTTATTGAAGTGCGCTTCCATGTCCATACGCACGGTTGGATCAGCATTCTCATTTAAGGTCAAACTGGCGGAGGTGTGCTGAATAAATAAGTGTAATAAACCTACTGAAAGTTCGTTTATTTGTGGTAATTGTTGTTCAATTTCATCAGTTATCAGGTGAAAACCGCGGCTTCTCGCTTTTAATTGCAGTGTTTTTTGTGCCCACATACGTGTTCCTTTGGAAATTTATAAATTGGCGTCTATCCTATTCCAATTAGAGCCTGTCATTAGTAAATGATATGATTCTTGTCATCGTAAATGAATGTTCAATTTCAGGGCAGGGAACGTGACCTAACTCAATGTGAGTGTAAAAGCTCTCGGTCATAATTGGCGCCTGAAAAAAAATTACAAAGACTTGTTTTGTGGCAATTTGCCCAAACATCTAATTTATATTCTATTTGCTAAATCGGGGATTCCACAGTTTTCGCTAGACTGTAAGGAATGGAACCTACTGTAACATCGGGATAAAGACCATGTTGAAAAATATCAATCCAACGCAAACACAAGCTTGGAAAGCGCTAACGGCGCATTTCGAATCTGCACAAGATATGGATCTTAAAGAGCTGTTTGCTCAAGACGCAGCGCGTTTCGACAAATACTCTGCACGTTTCGGCTCAGACATCCTAGTCGATTACTCAAAGAACCTCATCAATGAGGAAACTCTGAAGCACCTGTTTGCTCTTGCGAAAGAGACCGAGCTGAAATCTGCAATTGAAGCGATGTTCAGTGGTGAAGCGATCAACCAAACAGAAGGTCGCGCTGTTCTTCACACTGCACTACGTAACCGCGCTAATACTCCAGTTATGGTAGACGGCGAAGACGTAATGCCAGCAGTGAACGCGGTTCTAGAAAAAATGAAATCATTCACTGAGCGCGTTATCGGCGGTGAATGGAAAGGTTACACAGGCAAAGCAATTACTGATATTGTGAACATCGGTATCGGCGGTTCTGACCTTGGCCCTTACATGGTGACGGAAGCTCTAGCGCCATACAAAAATCATCTAAACCTTCACTTCGTATCTAACGTTGATGGTACACACATCGTTGAAACGTTGAAGAAAGTTAACCCAGAAACGACGTTATTCTTGATCGCGTCTAAGACGTTTACAACGCAAGAAACCATGACTAACGCGCACACTGCTCGTGATTGGTTCCTAGAATCTGCGGGTGATCAGGCTCATGTGGCTAAACACTTTGCTGCGCTTTCAACAAACGCGACAGCCGTGTCTGAATTTGGTATCGATACAGCGAACATGTTTGAATTCTGGGACTGGGTTGGTGGCCGTTACTCACTATGGTCTGCGATCGGTCTATCAATTGCACTAGCAGTAGGTTTCGACAACTTTGTTGAGTTGCTTGATGGTGCTCACGAGATGGACAAGCACTTCGTATCAACAGATCTAGAAAGCAATATTCCAGTGATTCTTGCTTTGATTGGTATTTGGTACAACAACTTCCACGGTGCGGAGTCAGAAGCTATCCTACCTTACGATCAATACATGCACCGTTTTGCAGCATATTTCCAGCAAGGCAACATGGAATCAAACGGTAAATACGTTGACCGTGACGGCAATGCTGTAACTTACCAAACTGGCCCAATCATTTGGGGTGAACCAGGTACCAACGGTCAGCACGCGTTCTACCAGCTAATTCACCAAGGTACTAAGCTTATCCCATGTGACTTCATTGCACCTGCAATTAGCCACAACCCAGCTAGCGATCATCACCAAAAACTGATGTCTAACTTCTTCGCGCAAACTGAAGCTCTAGCGTTTGGTAAAAATGAAGAAACCGTGAAAGAAGAGTTGGTGAAAGTAGGTAAGAATGCTGAAGAAGTGGCAGCGATTGCGCCATTCAAAGTGTTTGAAGGTAACCGTCCAACAAACTCTATTCTAGTGAAGCAAATCACGCCTCGTACGCTAGGTAACTTGATCGCAATGTACGAACACAAAATTTTCGTACAAGGTGTTATCTGGAATATCTTCAGCTTTGACCAGTGGGGCGTGGAGCTAGGTAAACAACTGGCTAACCAAATCCTACCTGAGCTTGCAGACGAGTCTCAAATCAGCTCGCATGACAGCTCAACAAACGGTCTAATCAACGCATTTAAAGCGTTCAAAGCTTAATGTTTGAATAGATAAAGAAAAGGTCAGCAAATGCTGACCTTTTTATTGCCTGAGGCAAAAACAAAATAGGTTGGCCAGTGCCAACCTATTTTTTCTCTTTTATTCGAAGCAAATTTCGATAAAGGCATTTCCCCATTGGGAAGAGAAAGGCATGATAATAATTGAGCCTTCACACTTGTGGCGAATCGTATGACCTCGGCCCGAAACCACAACCGGTGTTGCCATATCAAAGTCAAAACCACTTTCCGCCAGAATGCGTTTCGCACCACCAGTAACCATGTTGGTGATCTCACCCACCATATCGGTCACTTCTTCATTGAGCCCATTTGGACGTTCACCAAGCATGTTCTGCATGATTTCTAGGGCGAGTGCTTCATCAAAGGTGATCGACATTGAACCACGAGTTTGTGGGCCTACCATACCAATCAGACCAGAAACGTCACCTCGTGCGATCTCATCTTTTTTGATTCGCGGTTTTTGTGGCTTCAGCTCAAGAGAAGCCATAGTTTTTAGCACGTTCATTAAAGAAGCTAAAAACGGATTTACAAATTCAGCGCGCATAACGTTCTTCTATACTTTTTCTTTCGTCTCGGAGGAACAGGCCTGGCATTCACCATGAGTTTCAATAACTTGGTTGGTCAGTTTGAATCCACGCTTCTCGGCGTTTTCGGCTAACAAGGATATCAGCGTCTCATCTTCGAGTTCAACGACATCACCACATTTATCGCAAATTAGTAATTGGAAAAAGTGCTGCTGAGTATTGAAAGAACAACAAGTAATAAAGCTATTTGTCGATTCCACTCGGTGGATGAAGCCTTGCTCTAGGAGAAAATCTAATGCTCGATAAACAGTGGGCGGCTTAGCCTGAGGCTCACTCTCTTTTAGTTGCTCCAATAGCTCATACGCACTTGAGGCGCGGCGATTAGAACAAATGAGTTCAAATACGCGTCGGCGTTGCGGAGTCAGTCGTACTCCACGCTCTGCGCAGATACTTTCAATTTGTTCAATGATTGTTGGGTTCAAACCTTTCACCATAACTATCGGACGTGCTCTATGATAAATCATTTCTATACGAAGTTCGTTTAGAAATGCTTCATTTTACCCACTATCAGAACGAAAATCATGAATTAAAGCAAGTCGGTGGTGGTGTGAAGGCGGAATAATCATCACAGAATGAATCAACGAATGACAGATTCGTATTACTTCTGCGTATTCCTAAGCACTTGGCTAGTCAGCCAACCAAATCATTCTCGCTGAAACTAGCACCCAGAGGTGCTTGGGTATACAATACCCGACTTATTTTTTGAGCGTACTGCTGCGCTCGACCTTGGCAACATAAAAACGGGTGTTTATATCATGACTCATTCTTGCAGGCTCTCCGTAGCACCAATGTTAGATTGGACTGATCGTCATTGTCGCTACTTCCATCGCTTAATGACCAAAGAAACCCTGTTGTACACTGAAATGGTGACGACAGGTGCGATCATTCATGGAAAAGGAGATTTCCTGGCTTATAACGAAGAAGAGCATCCGTTAGCCCTTCAACTTGGTGGTTCAAACCCAGCAGATTTGGCTACGTGTGCCAAGCTAGCGCAAGAGCGTGGCTACGATGAGATTAACCTAAATGTGGGGTGTCCATCTGACCGCGTACAAAACGGTCGATTTGGTGCTTGCCTAATGGCTGAACCGCAGTTAGTTGCGGATTGTGTCGCAGCAATGAAAGACGTGGTCGATATCCCTGTAACAGTCAAGACTCGCATTGGTATTGATGATCAAGATTCTTACGAGTTCTTAACGGATTTCGTTTCTATTGTTTCAGAAAAGGGTGGCTGTGAGCAGTTCACTATCCATGCTCGTAAAGCTTGGTTAAGTGGTTTAAGCCCAAAAGAAAACCGTGAGATCCCACCATTGGATTACCCACGCGCTTACCAATTGAAGCAAGACTTCTCACACCTAACGATTGCGATTAACGGTGGCGTGAAGTCATTAGAAGAAGCAAAAGCACATCTTCAGCATCTTGACGGTGTGATGATTGGTCGTGAAGCATACCAAAGCCCATATCTACTGGCATCGGTAGACCAAGAGTTGTTTGGCTCTAACGCTCCAGTGAAGAAACGCAGCGAAATTGTTGAAGAGATGTACCCATACATTGAAGCGCAATTAGCGAAAGGTGCGTACCTTGGTCACATTACCCGTCACATGTTAGGTTTGTTCCAAAGCATGCCCGGTGCTCGTCAATGGCGTCGTCATATCAGTGAAAATGCGCACAAACCAGGTTCTGGTCTAGAAGTATTGCAAGACGCGCTAGCTAAGATTCCAAAAGAATTGAATGTGTAAAATTCGCCAGTGAATGGCTAAAATTACCAACTAAAGAATGATAAAGCCAGAGTGCAGAAATGCCTCTGGTTTTGTTTTTTTATTAAAAATCATAATCTTAAATTCTTCTCTATAAGTTGGTATGGAAACTGCTCTGTTTATTGAAAACAAATGGAGAAGTGATTATGTTGGAGCTAATCTTTATTTTAGTCTTTGCGGCGACCTTGTTGGTTACGGGTATCACAATGATGACCGTATTCGCAGCAACTGGTATTGCGTTAGTTGTGATGTTTTTACTGGGAATGGTTGGAGCGGTACTCAAACTATTACCATGGTTAATCGTGATTGCATTGGGTATTTGGTTCTTCAAGAATTACGTCGCTCAGCCCCGCTATAAATAATGAGTAACATCATTTAGTTGATGGAGAGGCGTGAGAATATGGTATATTTCCTCCCACGTCCTCTACGTGAATATCAGCTATCTCGGAGTAAATACTACATGACAAATAAAGCGAACATCGCTTTAACGGCATTATCGTTGGCAGTATCTTTTCCTGTTTTTGCAGAGTACTCTGTATCGACAAAAGTCGGCGCAGAGGTATGGGCTGCCGACACTAAAGTTAATGAAGTGAGACGAGATAGCAGTACCGCGGGCACTTTTTACGCGGCGATTGAACATGATGTTAAATACGTCCCTAATCCGCGCCTTCGTTACTCAAGTGTTGATGCGGATTACATGGGGTTCGATAAGCTCGATTTAACCTTGTATTACCACGTTCTAGAGCATGATTTATTGCACTTTGATGCGGGTCTCACGTTAAGTAATTTAAGTGACACTAAATACATTGATGCTGGCTCAAGCAGGCGTGTAGAAGAATTTGATGAGCTGATTTGGGCTTGGTATGGTTACGCAGAAATTCAAGTTCCGGATACAAACTTTGATGTGATTGGTGAGATAAACTTTGGTGACAACAAAGGTATCAAAAGCACCGATTTCATGGCAGGTGTACAATACAATGTACCGCTCGAAAAAGCTCGACTGGCTTTTCGTGGAGGTTACCGTGTGATTGATTTAGAGTCCGATAAATTCATGTCGGATCTAGGGAAAGAGTTTATTTTTGCTAACGGCTTCTTTGTGAGTGCGGAATACGCGTTCTAAATTCAGCCATGTTAGATACTCGATTTACTTAAAACGTCGCTTTATAAGCGGCGTTTTTTTATATCACTTCATTATATCTAATCGAAATTTCTCCCTATTTGGCTGACTTAGACCATGCTTACCCAGGAGCAATGTGAAAGTTAAAGCAGGGATAGCGATGACAATAAATGAACTAAGACATCTATTCCGTGAAAATCAGCTTATCGAAGCGATTATTGAGCCTGCAATCCAAGAGGGTGGTTGGGTTGTAGAGTTCAGACATGCGCGCGGTGGTTTTGTTTTTCTAACGGACAGTCACGGCGAAGAATGTCTTTATGAAGATTTGGATACTGCGTCAAAATCGGCAATGGCAGTAGGCTTTCAACAAGTCCGCATTGAAGATCGATGAGCAAAAAGTAAGCCGTTCTTACTTCCAAAAAGTTATAAAACATTCACTTCTATTCTTTCTTGTTATTAAGGAGAGTGGGTACTCTATCGTCACGCAATGAATAGGGATGTCGTGATAATGTCTTTTCAAAAGAATGAGTATTCTCACAAGAATGTGTCTGAAGATAATAATGGGCAAGGAGGAAATCCTCCAATCGCAAGCCCTCTGAATGACCAACAAATTAGCTCACTCCAACAAACTGTCTCTGAGTTGTCTCCACAGCAACTTGCTTGGGTCAGTGGGTATTTTTGGGGATTAGCTCAAAATCAACCAAACACAGCGGTAACGCCAATTGCACAAGCAACTGCAGCCGTATCAGCGAAGCCAGCAGGTAAGTTGAGTATTATTTTTGCTTCCCAAACGGGCAATGCTAAAGGTGTTGCTGAAGCTCTGGAACAGGAAGCAAAAGCAGAAGGAATTGCAGTCGAACTTTTTGATGCAAGCGATTACAAAGGTAAAAACTTAGCCAAAGAAACGCATGTCATTATTGTGGCATCGACTAACGGCGAAGGCGAAGCGCCAGACAATGCCATTGAGCTACATGAGTTTTTGCAATCGAAGAAGGCTCCAAAGCTGCCAAACCTGCAATATGGTGTTATTGCATTGGGAGATTCTAGCTACGAGTTCTTCTGTCAGACCGGTAAAGACTTCGACACTTACCTATCAAAGCTAGGCGCGACTCCATTTATCGAGCGTCTTGATTGCGATGTGGATTATGAAGCCCCTGCAACTGAATGGCGTAAGAATGCGTTAGACAAGGTAAAAGATACACTGTCTTCTGGCTCTGAAGCGGATGTGGTTCAACTTCCTGTGGGTCAAGCTGCGACTGCTCACTCTCCTTACAATAAACAAAATCCGTACACTGCGACGTTACTGACCAGTCAAAAAATCACGGGCCGTGACTCTGGAAAAGACGTTCGTCATATAGAAATCGACTTAGAAGGCTCGGGCTTAACGTATCAGCCTGGTGATGCACTAGGTGTGTGGTTTGAAAATAGCTCGGAACTTGCAAATGCCATTCTTGGTAAGGTCGGTTTGTCTGGGGTTGAGACTGTTGACGTTGATGGTGAAAGCTTGTCAATCCACAGTGCTCTTGTGAGTAAATATGAAATCACAACATCTAACCCGCAGCTCATCACAAAGTTTGCCGAGTTATCCGGTAGCAAGAAGCTACAAAAGTTAGTTGAAGATAAAGATAAGCTTCGCGAGTACTCTGCAAATACTCAAATCGTTGATGTACTGGCAGAAAAGAAAACCAAGTTAACCGCAGATGAATTGATTGGTTTGCTTCGTCGCCTTACTCCACGCCTTTACTCTATTGCATCAAGCCAAGAAGAGGTCGATGAAGAAGTACACCTAACGGTTGCTTTGGTTGAGTACGAACAAAACGACGAAAAACGATATGGTGGTGCGTCTAGTTTCTTAGCACAGCGTCTCGAAGAGGGGGGTGAAGTTAAAGTATTTGTTGAGCATAACAACAACTTCAAACTGCCGGAAGATGATAGCACTCCAATTATCATGGTTGGTCCTGGCACAGGGATCGCACCATTCCGTAGCTTTATTCAGGAGCGTGAAAACCGCGATGCTGAAGGCAAAAACTGGTTGTTCTTTGGTGATCGCACGTTCACTCAAGACTTCTTGTACCAAGTGGAATGGCAAAAGTATCTCAAGTCAGGAGTACTAAGCCGATTGGATGTTGCCTTTAGTCGTGACCAAGTAGAAAAGGTTTACGTACAACATCGCATCTTAGAAAACGCAGCTCAAGTGTGGCAGTGGATCCAAGAAGGCGCTTATATCTATGTCTGCGGTGATGCAACGCGTATGGCAAAAGATGTGCACGACGCATTGGTTATCGTTGCTGAACAAGAAGGCAAGATGCCGCGTGACGATGCAGAACAATTTATTAATGACCTACGTAAAGCGAAACGTTATCAGAGGGATGTGTACTAATGACTTTTTCTACGGACAATAATAAGCAGGTTGTATTAGGTGAAGAGTTAGGGCCGCTATCTGATAACGAGCGCCTGAAGCGAGAAAGCAACTTATTACGTGGCACCATTGAGCAAGATTTACAGGACCGTATTACTGGTGGCTTTACTGCCGACAACTTCCAGTTAATTCGTTTCCACGGTATGTATCAACAAGACGATCGTGATATCCGTAATGAACGCACAAAGCAAAAACTGGAACCATTACATAATGTGATGCTTCGTGCTCGTATGCCTGGAGGCATCATCACGCCAACGCAATGGTTAGCGATCGACAAGTTCGCAACGGAGCACTCTTTATATGGAAGTATTCGTCTGACGACTCGCCAAACGTTCCAGTTTCATGGGGTATTAAAACCGAATATTAAGTTGATGCATCAAACGCTCAACAGTATTGGTATTGATTCGATTGCAACCGCGGGTGATGTAAACCGTAACGTGTTGTGTACCACTAATCCAGTGGAGTCAGAGTTACACCAAGAAGCTTACGAATGGGCGAAGAGAATCAGTGAACACCTGCTTCCGAAAACACGCGCTTATGCAGAGATTTGGCTAGACGGTGAAAAAGTAGAAAGCACGGAAGAAGACGAACCGATTCTAGGCAAGAACTACTTACCACGTAAGTTTAAAACCACAGTGGTTATCCCACCGCAAAATGACGTAGATGTACACGCTAACGATCTCAACTTCGTAGCGATTGCAGATAACGGCAAGCTGGTTGGTTTTAACGTCCTGGTCGGCGGCGGCTTAGCGATGACGCATGGCGATACATCAACTTATCCGCGCCGCGCTGACGACTTTGGCTTTATTCCGCTGGACAAGACACTTGATGTTGCCGAAGCTGTAGTAACAACTCAGCGCGACTGGGGTAACCGTTCAAACCGTAAGAACGCAAAAACCAAATACACATTGGATCGTGTAGGTAGCGATGTCTTTAAAGCGGAAGTCGAGAAACGTGCTGGTGTTAAGTTTGAGCAAAGCCGTCCATATGAATTCACAGAACGTGGTGACCGTATTGGCTGGGTAGAAGGAATTGATGGTAAATATCATTTAGCGCTTTTCATCGAAAACGGTCGCTTATTAGACTTTCCAGGTAAACCACTTAAGACGGGTGTTGCTGAAATTGCCAAAATCCACAAAGGCGATTTCCGCATGACAGCGAACCAAAACCTAATTGTTGCGGGTGTACCTAAAAACGAAAAAGCGAAAATTGAAAAGATCGCTCGTGAACATGGCTTAATGGACGACGGCGTAAGTGAACAGCGTAAGAACTCAATGGCGTGTGTTGCTTTTCCAACTTGTCCGCTAGCGATGGCAGAAGCTGAACGTTTCCTTCCTCAGTTTGTTACTGATGTGGAGGGGATTCTGGAGAAGCACAACCTACCAGAAAATGACAACATCATTTTGCGTGTAACTGGGTGTCCAAATGGTTGTGGTCGCGCAATGTTGGCTGAAATTGGTCTAGTTGGCAAAGCGCCGGGTCGTTACAACTTGCACCTAGGTGGTAACCGTGCTGGTACTCGAGTACCTAAAATGTATAAAGAGAACATCACGGATAAGCAAATCTTAGAAGAGATTGATCTGCTGGTGGCTCGATGGTCGAAAGAGCGTGAAGAAGGCGAAGCCTTTGGCGATTTCACTATTCGTGCTGGCATTATCCAAGAAGTGCTCGTATCAAAGAGGGACTTTCATGCTTGATTCTGTAGCATCCAAGCTGGAGCTCACAGAGTTACTGACATTAACAAAGACGGAGCAAATCCTCCGTCTTGCTCAAATTAATGTCGAGCTCGAAAAGCTTTCAGCACAAGAGAGAGTAGCGTGGGCTTTAGATAATCTAGAAGGCGAGTTCGCGGTTTCTTCTAGTTTTGGTATTCAAGCCGCGGTTATGCTTCATTTAGTTACTCGCGCCAAAGCGGACATCCCCGTCATTCTAACCGATACTGGTTACCTGTTTGCTGAGACGTACCGATTTATCGATGAGCTGACAGATGCTCTCAACCTAAATTTAAAAGTTTATCGAGCCAAAGAAAGTGCGAATTGGCAAGAAGCTCGATATGGAAAATTATGGGAGCAGGGCGTAGAGGGAATTGAAAAATACAACAAGCTCAATAAAGTTGAGCCGATGCGTCGAGCGTTAAAAGAGCTTAATGTTGGAACGTGGTTCTCTGGATTGCGTCGAGAGCAAAGTAAATCTCGTGCAGGTTTACCGATTCTATCCATTCAGAACGGTGTGTTTAAATTTCTACCAGTAATTGATTGGACTAATAAAGACGTTCATTACTACTTAGAACAACACGGCCTTAAATACCACCCATTGTGGGATGAAGGTTACCTTTCAGTTGGTGATACACATACCACTCGTAAATGGGAGCCGGGAATGTCAGAGGAAGAAACTCGATTCTTTGGCTTAAAGCGAGAATGTGGCCTACACGAAGATGATGGCTCTGAACAAGATGGGTCTGGCATATAGCCATAATACTCTTTAAATAGAGTTTAGGTTAAGTTTAATAAAGATAGCTGCAATAAAGCAGCTTTCTTTATTTATGGTACTTGAAAAATACGTCTCAAAGCACAACTCTGTGGATAAGTTGTGTGAGAGTTTGGGGTAAAGTTGAATAAATAAAGGTTTGATCGAAAACTCATCGTTTAACCATTATTTTTGCAATTTTTGAAAAATAACACTTGCCAATGTGAGCGCGATCTCTATAATGCCTCCTCGTCGACAGGGCAAGGGCTCAGAAGGGTTTAAGCGAAGTTGATAAGGCTGAAAAGAAAAACGAAATAATTTGAAGAAAGTGTTTGACACGATAAATTATCTCGCTAGAATGGCCGCCTCTTCCGAAGTGATGTCAATCACAAAGAAGAGTTGCTCTTTAACAATATAGACCTATCAATCTGTGTGGGCACTCGTTGATGATAATCCAATTCGATACTTCAGTATCAAATTAGGTTTCAATGAAACGAAGTGACCATTGAATCGAAAGATTCAGCACAGTCAATTCAAACATTACTTATGTAATGTTCAGTATTCATTGAGCCGACAAAATCTTAAATTGAAGAGTTTGATCATGGCTCAGATTGAACGCTGGCGGCAGGCCTAACACATGCAAGTCGAGCGGAAACGAGTTATCTGAACCTTCGGGGAACGATAACGGCGTCGAGCGGCGGACGGGTGAGTAATGCCTAGGAAATTGCCCTGATGTGGGGGATAACCATTGGAAACGATGGCTAATACCGCATGATGCCTACGGGCCAAAGAGGGGGACCTTCGGGCCTCTCGCGTCAGGATATGCCTAGGTGGGATTAGCTAGTTGGTGAGGTAATGGCTCACCAAGGCAACGATCCCTAGCTGGTCTGAGAGGATGATCAGCCACACTGGAACTGAGACACGGTCCAGACTCCTACGGGAGGCAGCAGTGGGGAATATTGCACAATGGGCGCAAGCCTGATGCAGCCATGCCGCGTGTGTGAAGAAGGCCTTCGGGTTGTAAAGCACTTTCAGTCGTGAGGAAGGTGGTAGTGTTAATAGCACTATCATTTGACGTTAGCGACAGAAGAAGCACCGGCTAACTCCGTGCCAGCAGCCGCGGTAATACGGAGGGTGCGAGCGTTAATCGGAATTACTGGGCGTAAAGCGCATGCAGGTGGTTTGTTAAGTCAGATGTGAAAGCCCGGGGCTCAACCTCGGAATAGCATTTGAAACTGGCAGACTAGAGTACTGTAGAGGGGGGTAGAATTTCAGGTGTAGCGGTGAAATGCGTAGAGATCTGAAGGAATACCGGTGGCGAAGGCGGCCCCCTGGACAGATACTGACACTCAGATGCGAAAGCGTGGGGAGCAAACAGGATTAGATACCCTGGTAGTCCACGCCGTAAACGATGTCTACTTGGAGGTTGTGGCCTTGAGCCGTGGCTTTCGGAGCTAACGCGTTAAGTAGACCGCCTGGGGAGTACGGTCGCAAGATTAAAACTCAAATGAATTGACGGGGGCCCGCACAAGCGGTGGAGCATGTGGTTTAATTCGATGCAACGCGAAGAACCTTACCTACTCTTGACATCCAGAGAACTTTCCAGAGATGGATTGGTGCCTTCGGGAACTCTGAGACAGGTGCTGCATGGCTGTCGTCAGCTCGTGTTGTGAAATGTTGGGTTAAGTCCCGCAACGAGCGCAACCCTTATCCTTGTTTGCCAGCGAGTAATGTCGGGAACTCCAGGGAGACTGCCGGTGATAAACCGGAGGAAGGTGGGGACGACGTCAAGTCATCATGGCCCTTACGAGTAGGGCTACACACGTGCTACAATGGCGCATACAGAGGGCGGCCAACTTGCGAAAGTGAGCGAATCCCAAAAAGTGCGTCGTAGTCCGGATTGGAGTCTGCAACTCGACTCCATGAAGTCGGAATCGCTAGTAATCGTGGATCAGAATGCCACGGTGAATACGTTCCCGGGCCTTGTACACACCGCCCGTCACACCATGGGAGTGGGCTGCAAAAGAAGTAGGTAGTTTAACCTTCGGGGGGACGCTTACCACTTTGTGGTTCATGACTGGGGTGAAGTCGTAACAAGGTAGCGCTAGGGGAACCTGGCGCTGGATCACCTCCTTATACGATGATTACTCACGATGAGTGTCCACACAGATTGATACGGTTTATGAAGTTTAAGAGATAGAACATCCCCCAAGATGTTCACTTAGTGTCCCGTTCGTCTAGAGGCCTAGGACACCGCCCTTTCACGGCGGTAACAGGGGTTCGACTCCCCTACGGGATACCATCTTTAAGCGCATTCAATGAGTGCTTTTAAAAATGGTTACTTCATTAGAAGTGATTAGCTCTTTAACAATTTGGAAAGCTGACAAAACAAACTTTTAAGTTTATTTGTAAAGTTCTCAATGTTTGTCTTTATGACAAACACCAAAAAACACATTCAAGTGTTCTTGGGAATATCACTTTTACAGTGATTATTCGAAATTGAGTCCGGCAAAATCGAATGTCTCTCGCTCATTCAAATAATGAGAGACAACTTTGGTGATTTGAACATCAACTCGAAACTCCTTCGGGTTGTATGGTTAAGTGACTAAGCGTACACGGTGGATGCCTTGGCAGTCAGAGGCGATGAAGGACGTATTAACTTGCGATAAGCCCAGATTAGGTAGTAAAAACCATTTGAGTCTGGGATTTCCGAATGGGGAAACCCAATACCATAAGGTATTACTGTTGAGTGAATACATAGCTCAACAGGGCGAACCGGGGGAACTGAAACATCTAAGTACCCCGAGGAAAAGAAATCAACCGAGATTCCGAAAGTAGCGGCGAGCGAAATTGGACTAGCCCTTAAGCTTTACACGCGTTAGACGAACAGCCTGGAAAGGCCGACGATACAGGGTGATAGTCCCGTAGTTGACGACGTGTGTTCAGTGAAATCGAGTAGGGCGGGACACGTGATATCCTGTCTGAATATGGGGGGACCATCCTCCAAGGCTAAATACTACTGACTGACCGATAGTGAACCAGTACCGTGAGGGAAAGGCGAAAAGAACCCCTGTGAGGGGAGTGAAATAGAACCTGAAACCGTGTACGTACAAGCAGTAGGAGCAGGCTTGTCCTGTGACTGCGTACCTTTTGTATAATGGGTCAGCGACTTATATTCAGTGGCAAGGTTAACCATCTAGGGGAGCCGTAGGGAAACCGAGTCTTAACTGGGCGTTCAGTCTCTGGATATAGACCCGAAACCAGGTGATCTAGCCATGGGCAGGTTGAAGGTTGAGTAACATCAACTGGAGGACCGAACCGACTAATGTTGAAAAATTAGCGGATGACTTGTGGCTAGGGGTGAAAGGCCAATCAAACCTGGAGATAGCTGGTTCTCCCCGAAAGCTATTTAGGTAGCGCCTCGGACGAATACTACTGGGGGTAGAGCACTGTTAAGGCTAGGGGGTCATCCCGACTTACCAACCCTTTGCAAACTCCGAATACCAGTAAGTACTATCCGGGAGACACACGGCGGGTGCTAACGTCCGTCGTGGAGAGGGAAACAACCCAGACCGCCAGCTAAGGTCCCAAATTACTACTAAGTGGGAAACGATGTGGGAAGGCTCAGACAGCCAGGATGTTGGCTTAGAAGCAGCCATCATTTAAAGAAAGCGTAATAGCTCACTGGTCGAGTCGGCCTGCGCGGAAGATGTAACGGGGCTAAGTAGTAAACCGAAGCTGCGGCAATATACTTTTGTATATTGGGTAGGGGAGCGTTCTGTAAGCGGTTGAAGGTGTGTGGTAACGCATGCTGGACGTATCAGAAGTGCGAATGCTGACATGAGTAACGATAAAGGGGGTGAAAAACCTCCTCGCCGGAAGACCAAGGGTTCCTGTCCAACGTTAATCGGGGCAGGGTAAGTCGACCCCTAAGGCGAGGCCGAAAGGCGTAGTCGATGGGAAACGGGTTAATATTCCCGTACTTCTTACAATTGCGATGGGGGGACGGAGAAGGCTAGGTGGGCCTGGCGACGGTTGTCCAGGTTCAAGTGCGTAGGCTGAAGAGTTAGGTAAATCCGGCTCTTTCTAAGGCTGAGACACGACGTCGAGCTACTACGGTAGTGAAGTCATTGATGCCATGCTTCCAGGAAAAGCCTCTAAGCTTCAGATTGTAAGGAATCGTACCCCAAACCGACACAGGTGGTCGGGTAGAGAATACCAAGGCGCTTGAGAGAACTCGGGTGAAGGAACTAGGCAAAATGGTACCGTAACTTCGGGAGAAGGTACGCTCTCGACGGTGAAGTCCCTCGCGGATGGAGCTATTGAGAGTCGCAGATACCAGGTGGCTGCAACTGTTTATTAAAAACACAGCACTGTGCAAAATCGCAAGATGACGTATACGGTGTGACGCCTGCCCGGTGCCGGAAGGTTAATTGATGGGGTTAGACTTCGGTCGAAGCTCTTGATCGAAGCCCCGGTAAACGGCGGCCGTAACTATAACGGTCCTAAGGTAGCGAAATTCCTTGTCGGGTAAGTTCCGACCTGCACGAATGGCGTAATGATGGCCACGCTGTCTCCACCCGAGACTCAGTGAAATTGAAATCGCTGTGAAGATGCAGTGTACCCGCGGCTAGACGGAAAGACCCCGTGAACCTTTACTACAGCTTGGCACTGAACATTGACCCTACATGTGTAGGATAGGTGGGAGGCTTTGAAACGCAGTCGCTAGATTGCGTGGAGCCGTCCTTGAAATACCACCCTTGTAGTGTTGATGTTCTAACGTCGACCCCTTATCGGGGTTGCGGACAGTGCCTGGTGGGTAGTTTGACTGGGGCGGTCTCCTCCCAAAGCGTAACGGAGGAGCACGAAGGTGGGCTAATCACGGTTGGACATCGTGAGGTTAGTGCAATGGCATAAGCCCGCTTGACTGCGAGAATGACAATTCGAGCAGGTGCGAAAGCAGGTCATAGTGATCCGGTGGTTCTGAATGGAAGGGCCATCGCTCAACGGATAAAAGGTACTCCGGGGATAACAGGCTGATACCGCCCAAGAGTTCATATCGACGGCGGTGTTTGGCACCTCGATGTCGGCTCATCACATCCTGGGGCTGAAGTCGGTCCCAAGGGTATGGCTGTTCGCCATTTAAAGTGGTACGCGAGCTGGGTTTAGAACGTCGTGAGACAGTTCGGTCCCTATCTGCCGTGGGCGTTGGAGAATTGAAAGGGGCTGCTCCTAGTACGAGAGGACCGGAGTGGACGAACCTCTGGTGTTCGGGTTGTGTCGCCAGACGCATTGCCCGGTAGCTAAGTTCGGGATCGATAACCGCTGAAAGCATCTAAGCGGGAAGCGAGCCTTGAGATGAGTTCTCCCTGATACTTTAAGTATCCTAAAGGGTTGTCGTAGACTACGACGTTGATAGGCAGGGTGTGTAAGCGTTGTGAGGCGTTGAGCTAACCTGTACTAATTGCCCGTGAGGCTTAACCATACAACACCCAAGGGGTTTTGATGGACTCAATGAAAGAACATTGAATGTGTAAGAACGAGAATTAAAAAAACAGCTTTCCGAATTAAAGAATTTGCTTGGCGACCATAGCGTTTTGGACCCACCTGATTTCCATGCCGAACTCAGAAGTGAAACGAAATAGCGCCGATGGTAGTGTGGGGTTTCCCCATGTGAGAGTAGGACATCGCCAGGCTTTATTTCCGACTTGTCTGAATATAGACGAGTCAACATAAGGTTTTAAACAAAAGTTTAGAATTTTATGTTGACTTTCAAAGTGGAAAGCGTATTATACGCACCTCGCTTAAGTGCTAAGGCACTGAAAGCCAAGCTCTTTAACAATATAGACCTATCAATCTGTGTGGGCACTCGTTGATGATAATCCAATTCGATACCTCGGTATCAAATTAGGTTTCAATGAAACGAAGTGACCATTGAATCTTCGGATTCAGCACAGTCAATTCAAACATTACTTTATGTAATGTTCAGTATTCATTGAGCCGAACAAAATCTTAAATTGAAGAGTTTGATCATGGCTCAGATTGAACGCTGGCGGCAGGCCTAACACATGCAAGTCGAGCGGAAACGAGTTATCTGAACCTTCGGGGAACGATAACGGCGTCGAGCGGCGGACGGGTGAGTAATGCCTAGGAAATTGCCCTGATGTGGGGGATAACCATTGGAAACGATGGCTAATACCGCATGATGCCTACGGGCCAAAGAGGGGGACCTTCGGGCCTCTCGCGTCAGGATATGCCTAGGTGGGATTAGCTAGTTGGTGAGGTAATGGCTCACCAAGGCAACGATCCCTAGCTGGTCTGAGAGGATGATCAGCCACACTGGAACTGAGACACGGTCCAGACTCCTACGGGAGGCAGCAGTGGGGAATATTGCACAATGGGCGCAAGCCTGATGCAGCCATGCCGCGTGTGTGAAGAAGGCCTTCGGGTTGTAAAGCACTTTCAGTCGTGAGGAAGGTGGTAGTGTTAATAGCACTATCATTTGACGTTAGCGACAGAAGAAGCACCGGCTAACTCCGTGCCAGCAGCCGCGGTAATACGGAGGGTGCGAGCGTTAATCGGAATTACTGGGCGTAAAGCGCATGCAGGTGGTTTGTTAAGTCAGATGTGAAAGCCCGGGGCTCAACCTCGGAATAGCATTTGAAACTGGCAGACTAGAGTACTGTAGAGGGGGGTAGAATTTCAGGTGTAGCGGTGAAATGCGTAGAGATCTGAAGGAATACCGGTGGCGAAGGCGGCCCCTGGACAGATACTGACACTCAGATGCGAAAGCGTGGGGAGCAAACAGGATTAGATACCCTGGTAGTCCACGCCGTAAACGATGTCTACTTGGAGGTTGTGGCCTTGAGCCGTGGCTTTCGGAGCTAACGCGTTAAGTAGACCGCCTGGGGAGTACGGTCGCAAGATTAAAACTCAAATGAATTGACGGGGGCCCGCACAAGCGGTGGAGCATGTGGTTTAATTCGATGCAACGCGAAGAACCTTACCTACTCTTGACATCCAGAGAACTTTCCAGAGATGGATTGGTGCCTTCGGGAACTCTGAGACAGGTGCTGCATGGCTGTCGTCAGCTCGTGTTGTGAAATGTTGGGTTAAGTCCCGCAACGAGCGCAACCCTTATCCTTGTTTGCCAGCGAGTAATGTCGGGAACTCCAGGGAGACTGCCGGTGATAAACCGGAGGAAGGTGGGGACGACGTCAAGTCATCATGGCCCTTACGAGTAGGGCTACACACGTGCTACAATGGCGCATACAGAGGGCGGCCAACTTGCGAAAGTGAGCGAATCCCAAAAAGTGCGTCGTAGTCCGGATTGGAGTCTGCAACTCGACTCCATGAAGTCGGAATCGCTAGTAATCGTGGATCAGAATGCCACGGTGAATACGTTCCCGGGCCTTGTACACACCGCCCGTCACACCATGGGAGTGGGCTGCAAAAGAAGTAGGTAGTTTAACCTTCGGGGGGACGCTTACCACTTTGTGGTTCATGACTGGGGTGAAGTCGTAACAAGGTAGCGCTAGGGGAACCTGGCGCTGGATCACCTCCTTATACGATGATTATTGCGATGAGTGTTCACACAGATTGATACGGTTTATAAAGTAAAGAGACGATACTGGGTCTGTAGCTCAGGTGGTTAGAGCGTTCGCCTGATAAGCGAGAGGTCGGTGGTTCGAGTCCACTCAGACCCACCAATTTCTTTCCCAAGGAATTGGCGACAGTATCGACACCTTGATGGGGCTATAGCTCAGCTGGGAGAGCGCCTGCCTTGCACGCAGGAGGTCTGCGGTTCGATCCCGCATAGCTCCACCATCTTTAAGTGTTCTTAAAAAAGAATATTTAAAAATGGTTTTCATCAGAAAATCTAGCTCTTTAACAATTTGGAAAGCTGACAAAACAACAATTTATTGTTGTTTGTAAAGTTCTCAATGTTTGTCTTTAAGACAAACACCAAAAAACACATTCAAGTGTTCTTGGCTTTTTGTTTTCATTTTTTCTAAAAATGAAGGTAAAGAGATGAGTCCGGCAAAATCGATATGTCTCTCGCTCATTCAAATAATGAGAGACAACTTTGGTGATTTGATTATCAACTCGAAACTCCTTCGGGTTGTATGGTTAAGTGACTAAGCGTACACGGTGGATGCCTTGGCAGTCAGAGGCGATGAAGGACGTATTAACTTGCGATAAGCCCAGATTAGGTAGTAAAAACCATTTGAGTCTGGGATTTCCGAATGGGGAAACCCAATACCATAAGGTATTACTGTTGAGTGAATACATAGCTCAACAGGGCGAACCGGGGGAACTGAAACATCTAAGTACCCCGAGGAAAAGAAATCAACCGAGATTCCGAAAGTAGCGGCGAGCGAAATTGGACTAGCCCTTAAGCTTTACACGCGTTAGACGAACAGCCTGGAAAGGCCGACGATACAGGGTGATAGTCCCGTAGTTGACGACGTGTGTTCAGTGAAATCGAGTAGGGCGGGACACGTGATATCCTGTCTGAATATGGGGGGACCATCCTCCAAGGCTAAATACTACTGACTGACCGATAGTGAACCAGTACCGTGAGGGAAAGGCGAAAAGAACCCCTGTGAGGGGAGTGAAATAGAACCTGAAACCGTGTACGTACAAGCAGTAGGAGCAGGCTTGTCCTGTGACTGCGTACCTTTTGTATAATGGGTCAGCGACTTATATTCAGTGGCAAGGTTAACCATCTAGGGGAGCCGTAGGGAAACCGAGTCTTAACTGGGCGTTCAGTCTCTGGATATAGACCCGAAACCAGGTGATCTAGCCATGGGCAGGTTGAAGGTTGAGTAACATCAACTGGAGGACCGAACCGACTAATGTTGAAAAATTAGCGGATGACTTGTGGCTAGGGGTGAAAGGCCAATCAAACCTGGAGATAGCTGGTTCTCCCCGAAAGCTATTTAGGTAGCGCCTCGGACGAATACTACTGGGGGTAGAGCACTGTTAAGGCTAGGGGGTCATCCCGACTTACCAACCCTTTGCAAACTCCGAATACCAGTAAGTACTATCCGGGAGACACACGGCGGGTGCTAACGTCCGTCGTGGAGAGGGAAACAACCCAGACCGCCAGCTAAGGTCCCAAATTACTACTAAGTGGGAAACGATGTGGGAAGGCTCAGACAGCCAGGATGTTGGCTTAGAAGCAGCCATCATTTAAAGAAAGCGTAATAGCTCACTGGTCGAGTCGGCCTGCGCGGAAGATGTAACGGGGCTAAGTAGTAAACCGAAGCTGCGGCAATGCACTTTTAGTGCATTGGGTAGGGGAGCGTTCTGTAAGCGGTTGAAGGTGTGTGGTAACGCATGCTGGACGTATCAGAAGTGCGAATGCTGACATGAGTAACGATAAAGGGGGTGAAAAACCTCCTCGCCGGAAGACCAAGGGTTCCTGTCCAACGTTAATCGGGGCAGGGTAAGTCGACCCCTAAGGCGAGGCCGAAAGGCGTAGTCGATGGGAAACGGGTTAATATTCCCGTACTTCTTACAATTGCGATGGGGGGACGGAGAAGGCTAGGTGGGCCTGGCGACGGTTGTCCAGGTTCAAGTGCGTAGGCTGAAGAGTTAGGTAAATCCGGCTCTTTTTAAGGCTGAGACACGACGTCGAGCACCTACGGGTGTGAAGTCATTGATGCCATGCTTCCAGGAAAAGCCTCTAAGCTTCAGATTGTAAGGAATCGTACCCCAAACCGACACAGGTGGTCGGGTAGAGAATACCAAGGCGCTTGAGAGAACTCGGGTGAAGGAACTAGGCAAAATGGTACCGTAACTTCGGGAGAAGGTACGCTCTCGACGGTGAAGTCCCTCGCGGATGGAGCTATTGAGAGTCGCAGATACCAGGTGGCTGCAACTGTTTATTAAAAACACAGCACTGTGCAAAATCGCAAGATGACGTATACGGTGTGACGCCTGCCCGGTGCCGGAAGGTTAATTGATGGGGTTAGACTTCGGTCGAAGCTCTTGATCGAAGCCCCGGTAAACGGCGGCCGTAACTATAACGGTCCTAAGGTAGCGAAATTCCTTGTCGGGTAAGTTCCGACCTGCACGAATGGCGTAATGATGGCCACGCTGTCTCCACCCGAGACTCAGTGAAATTGAAATCGCTGTGAAGATGCAGTGTACCCGCGGCTAGACGGAAAGACCCCGTGAACCTTTACTACAGCTTGGCACTGAACATTGACCCTACATGTGTAGGATAGGTGGGAGGCTTTGAAGCGCAGTCGCTAGATTGCGTGGAGCCGTCCTTGAAATACCACCCTTGTAGTGTTGATGTTCTAACGTCGACCCCTTATCGGGGTTGCGGACAGTGCCTGGTGGGTAGTTTGACTGGGGCGGTCTCCTCCCAAAGCGTAACGGAGGAGCACGAAGGTGGGCTAATCACGGTTGGACATCGTGAGGTTAGTGCAATGGCATAAGCCCGCTTGACTGCGAGAATGACAATTCGAGCAGGTGCGAAAGCAGGTCATAGTGATCCGGTGGTTCTGAATGGAAGGGCCATCGCTCAACGGATAAAAGGTACTCCGGGGATAACAGGCTGATACCGCCCAAGAGTTCATATCGACGGCGGTGTTTGGCACCTCGATGTCGGCTCATCACATCCTGGGGCTGAAGTCGGTCCCAAGGGTATGGCTGTTCGCCATTTAAAGTGGTACGCGAGCTGGGTTTAGAACGTCGTGAGACAGTTCGGTCCCTATCTGCCGTGGGCGTTGGAGAATTGAAAGGGGCTGCTCCTAGTACGAGAGGACCGGAGTGGACGAACCTCTGGTGTTCGGGTTGTGTCGCCAGACGCATTGCCCGGTAGCTAAGTTCGGGATCGATAACCGCTGAAAGCATCTAAGCGGGAAGCGAGCCTTGAGATGAGTTCTCCCTGATACTTTAAGTATCCTAAAGGGTTGTCGTAGACTACGACGTTGATAGGCAGGGTGTGTAAGCGTTGTGAGGCGTTGAGCTAACCTGTACTAATTGCCCGTGAGGCTTAACCATACAACACCCAAGGGGTTTTGATGGACTCAATGAAAGAACATTGAATGTGTAAGAACGAGAATTAAAAAACAGCTTTCCAGATTAAAGAATTTGCTTGGCGACCATAGCGTTTTGGACCCACCTGATTTCCATGCCGAACTCAGAAGTGAAACGAAATAGCGCCGATGGTAGTGTGGGGCTTCCCTATGTGAGAGTAGGACATCGCCAGGCTTTAGTTTTATTTTCACTTTTTTGAAAAGTGAAGACAAAAGCGGACACTTGCTTATTAAAGCGAGTGATACCACTGCGGAGTGGTAGTTCAGTTGGTTAGAATACCGGCCTGTCACGCCGGGGGTCGCGGGTTCGAGTCCCGTCCACTCCGCCACTTATATTAAGCCTCAGTCGAAAGACTGAGGCTTTTTTCGTTTTGGTTCCCCGACTTACCTTAAACCCACTTTCATATTGAAACCTTGCATCGAGAGGCCGGCTTCCCTCTGGCGATGCTTTCTAAGCCCTGTTATGAGTGAAGTGGAACGCAGTTTTGTGTGGTTTCTGCAGTCTCGAGCGCTAGTTTTGAGCCTCTTCATTCACCAAAGCTCCTTTTGTTCGATATTAGAAAATCTAGGTATGTGACAGAGTTTAATTGTTTGAGGTGTCACTTGTTCCAATTTTGAAAACAGGACGACTTTGAATACAAGTTTAGTCTCACTGAGATCAAGAGAGAGGGGGACTAAATTTCTGTTAAGGCTTTGATCTACCTGAATGCTAGCTCAGTTTTATCTTGGTGAGATTGCTAACCTGTTTGGGTTCTGAACGCAATCACCCTAAATGTATCTTTCTCATAAAAATACAAACTCGCTCATTGCTAAGTATTGTGGAAGTTTAGCTTTGATATTTGCGAGGAGCCTATATTGCCAAGAGAAGAGAAGAGAAGAGAAGAGAAGAGAAGAGAAGAGAAGTGATAAATGGGTAAATTAAAAGGCTCGTCTATGAATACTATCTATCGGCAATAGTTAGTATCTATGAAAATGTAGCGTAGCGATTCTTAGTATATTTGAAGGTATATCAAAGAATAAGGAGCATTCGTTCTTGAAGGGGAGTCTGAAAATTAGTTATGAAAAAAGCAGCTAGGTAGCTGCTTTTTTTATTAAGTTACGTGTCTTTAAGAGTCCACTGGCTCCGTATGTTCCGGAGTGGTTATTGCTTGGTTGTTCTCTTCCATCTTCTTCTCTTCTGCTTTTGCTTTTTCAATCATTGGAGTGATTGTTGAGCCTTGAATGAGGATAGAGAAAACAACGACGGAGTAGGTCATTACAAGAATAATCTCTTTTACATCGATTAACTTATCTTGAATCACCCAAATACCAGATGGAATGGAAAGTGCCATTGCCAATGCAAGGCCCCCGCGTAAGCCGCCCCACGTCAAAACACGCACTGACCATGGATTATATTTTCTGTAACGTTTAAAGCCTATGTAAGAAAGAAATACACTTAGATAGCGAGCTGCTAGTACAAGAGGGACTGAAATAGCCATCATGATCCAGTCTTCTTTGTGGAATTCAAATAGCAGCATCGACATGCCGATCAGTAGGAATAACACGCCATTCAAGAACTCATCAACAAGCTCCCAAAAATGGTCAAGGTGATCTTCACTCTCTTTTGAAAAGCCAATAAAGCGTGTCCAGTTGCCAATCATAATACCGGATACAACCATTGCGAGTGGGCCTGATACATGGATGTATTCAGCAAATGCGTAACCTGCCGTTGGGACACCAATGGTAAGTAACAATTCCATTGAGTGATCATCGGTGGCACTGATCAAGTAGTGGAATAGCAAACCGAGGACGAAACCATATGTGATACCACCGATAGCTTCTTGGATGAAGAGCAAGGTGACACTACCTACAGTTGGTGCCTCAGTGCCAAATGCAATCGTAAATAGAGTGACGAAGATAACCAAACCGAAGCCATCATTGAAGAGCGATTCTCCTTCAATCTGAGTGGAGATACGTTTAGGAGCATCTAGTTTTTTCACAATAGCCAATACAGCGATTGGGTCAGTTGGCGATATTAGAGCACCAAATAGTAAGCAGTAGACCAAATCAAATTGGATGCCAATTAACTGACAAAACCCATACAGCGCAAATCCAATAAAGAACGTAGAAAACAGTGTAGCTCCAAGGGCTAAAACAGTGATCTCCCACTTTTGATCTTTAAGGTTCGGGAGTTTGATGCCTAGTCCACCAGCAAATAGTAAGAAGCCAAGAATGCCTTTGAGCAAGAAATCTTCGAAGTTAATCCTTGTGACCGTCTCCGTTGCAATTTCGGTGAGATGGAACCAGTTGTTTTGACCCGCAATTAAGATTAGAAGTGAAAGCACCATTGAACCTGCGGTAATCGCAATGGTGGTTTGCATCTTTCCTATCTTGCTGTTTACAAAAGCAATTAGCATCGCAGCTGCGGATAGAAAACATAAAGTATGATAGACCGACATAGAGCTCTCTATTTGTAACATTTTATGAATGGAATTCTCGGCTGATGCTGCTTAAATAGCAAACATTTTTTCGTGATTATTTTGTAAGTTAAGAAGGAGATAAAATAATCATTAATTCCACGTTTAGACGTCTAGACTCCTGAAGTTTGTGTGATAGGATGGAAAGATAACTAAAGGAATGAGGCTGTACTGTGGGAAGTAACGTAAGACAACAGATTGAAGCTCAATTGAAGCAACGTATTCTTTTGATTGATGGTGGTATGGGAACCATGATTCAGGGATACAAACTTGAAGAGCAAGACTATCGAGGAACGCGCTTTGCGGATTGGCATTGTGATCTAAAAGGTAACAACGACCTGTTGGTTCTAAGTCAGCCTCAACTTATCAAGGAAATTCACGCTGCATATTTAGAAGCGGGTGCAGATATTCTCGAAACCAACACGTTTAACGCAACAACCATTGCGATGGCTGACTACGAGATGGAAAGCCTAAGTGAAGAAATTAACTTTGCAGCTGCCAAGCTTGCACGTGAAGTTGCAGACGAATGGACCGAAAAAACACCCGATAAACCGCGTTATGTCGCAGGGGTTTTAGGGCCGACGAACCGCACTTGTTCTATCTCTCCTGATGTAAACGACCCTGGATATCGAAATGTTTCTTTCGACGAGTTAGTTGAGGCTTACTCTGAATCGACTCGAGCGCTGATTAAAGGTGGTTCTGATCTTATTCTTATCGAGACCATCTTCGATACTCTTAACGCTAAGGCTTGTTCATTTGCTGTTGAAAGTGTGTTTGAAGAGATGGGTATTGAGTTACCTGTGATGATCTCGGGGACTATTACTGATGCTTCCGGTAGAACATTATCCGGTCAAACCACAGAAGCGTTTTACAACTCATTACGTCATGTTAAACCGATTTCGTTTGGTTTGAACTGTGCACTTGGCCCGGATGAACTGCGTCCTTATGTTGAAGAGCTCTCGCGTATATCAGAATCTTTTGTTTCCGCTCACCCAAATGCTGGGCTTCCGAATGCATTCGGCGAATACGATTTGTCGCCAGAAGATATGGCTAAGCATGTTAAAGAGTGGGCTCAAAGTGGCTTTTTAAACTTGATTGGTGGGTGTTGTGGTACAACTCCTGAGCACATTCGCCAAATGGCACTCGCGGTTGAAAATATCGCCCCTCGTCAATTACCTGAACTTCCCGTTGCTTGTCGCTTGTCTGGCCTAGAGCCACTCGCTATTGATAAAGACTCTTTATTTATCAATGTCGGTGAGCGTACGAATGTAACCGGTTCTGCGCGTTTTAAGCGCTTGATTAAAGAAGAACTGTACGATGAAGCGCTCGATGTGGCTCGTCAACAAGTTGAAAATGGCGCTCAAATTATCGATATCAACATGGATGAAGGCATGTTGGATGCACAAGCTTGTATGGTTCGCTTTTTAAACCTTTGTGCGTCAGAACCTGAAATCTCAAAAGTACCAATCATGGTTGACTCTTCCAAGTGGGAGGTTATTGAAGCCGGTCTTAAGTGCATCCAAGGAAAAGGCATTGTTAACTCGATCTCTCTCAAAGAAGGCAAAGAGAAATTCGTTGAACAAGCTAAGTTGATCCGCCGTTACGGTGCGGCTGTGATTGTGATGGCGTTTGATGAGATTGGGCAAGCAGATACACGTGAGCGCAAAGTAGAAATTTGTACCAACGCTTACCGAATTCTTGTTGATGAAGTGGGCTTTCCACCAGAAGACATCATTTTTGACCCAAACATTTTTGCCATTGCTACGGGGATCGAGGAGCATAATAACTACGCGGTGGATTTCATTGAAGCCGTTGGCGATATCAAACGTTATTTACCACATGCGATGATCTCGGGTGGTGTTTCTAACGTCTCATTCTCTTTCCGTGGCAATAACTATGTACGTGAAGCGATTCACGCGGTGTTCCTCTACCACTGTTTTAAAAATGGTATGGATATGGGGATTGTGAATGCGGGTCAGTTAGAAATCTACGATAACGTGCCTGAAAAATTGCGTGAGGCTGTGGAAGATGTCGTTCTTAACCGTCATGATGACGCCACTGAGAGATTGTTAGATATCGCGGCGGAATATGCAGGCAAAGGGGTAGGTAAAGAGGAGGATGCCTCTGCACTTGAGTGGAGAACTTGGCCTGTTGAAAAGCGCTTAGAGCACGCGTTAGTGAAAGGAATAACTGAGTTCATCGTTGATGATACCGAAGAGGCTCGTGTCAACGCTTCAAAGCCATTAGAGGTGATTGAAGGCCCACTAATGGATGGGATGAACGTCGTCGGAGACTTGTTTGGTGAAGGTAAAATGTTCCTTCCTCAGGTCGTAAAATCTGCACGAGTGATGAAGCAAGCAGTCGCGCATCTGGAGCCCTACATCAATGCAGAAAAGCAGGTGGGACAAACAAACGGTAAGATTTTGCTAGCGACGGTCAAAGGTGATGTACATGATATCGGGAAAAATATCGTTGGCGTTGTATTGCAGTGCAATAACTACGAAATTATCGATCTTGGTGTCATGGTTCCTTGCGAAAAGATCTTAAAAGTAGCGCAAGAAGAAAACGTCGATATTATTGGTTTATCAGGGTTGATCACGCCTTCATTAGACGAAATGGTGCATGTTGCAAAAGAGATGGAGCGTCTCGACTTTAACTTACCTCTTCTCATCGGTGGCGCAACAACGTCAAAAGCCCATACAGCAGTTAAGATTGAGCAAAATTACAAGCATCCAGTGGTTTACGTGAACAACGCCTCACGTGCAGTGGGCGTATGTACTTCTCTTCTGTCAGATGAACGTCGCCCTGAGTTTGTTGAAAAACTTGAAGCTGATTACGAACGAGTACGTGATCAACATAATCGAAAGAAACCGAGAACCAAACCAGTGACATTAGAAGCGGCTCGAGCGAATAAAGTTGCTATCGATTGGGAAGCTTACACCCCTCCAGTGCCTGTTAAGCCTGGCATTCATATCTTCGATGATTTTGATGTGGCTATATTACGTCAATACATCGATTGGACACCATTCTTTATGACTTGGTCACTTGTGGGTAAGTATCCAACAATTTTCCAACATGAAGAAGTTGGTGAAGAAGCAAAACGTTTATTCGAAGATGCCAACGAGTTACTTGATCGAGTTGAGCGAGAAGGCCTGTTAAAAGCGCGTGGAATGTGTGGCTTATTCCCTGCTGCGAGCGTGGGGGACGACATTGAAGTTTATGCTGATGAAACTCGTACCGACGTTGTGAAAGTATTACGTAACTTGCGACAACAGACCGAGAAACCAAAAGGATTCAACTATTGTTTATCCGACTACATCGCACCTAAAGAGTCGGATAAACATGATTGGATAGGGGCATTTGCTGTCACTGGTGGTATTGGTGAACGAGAGCTTGCTGATGAATACAAAGCACAGGGAGATGATTACAACGCAATTATGATTCAAGCGGTGGCGGATCGCCTAGCCGAAGCGTTTGCTGAGTATTTGCATGAGCGTGTCCGTAAAGAAATTTGGGGTTATGCAGCTGATGAAGATTTATCTAACGATGATCTCATTCGTGAAAAATACCAAGGTATTCGCCCTGCGCCGGGTTATCCCGCGTGTCCTGAACATACTGAAAAAGGACCGCTTTGGGAGTTACTTAATGTGGAAGAGAACATTGGTATGACTCTAACCTCCAGCTATGCAATGTATCCGGGCGCGTCAGTCTCTGGTTGGTATTTCTCTCATCCTGACTCACGTTACTTTGCGATCGCACAGATCCAAGAAGATCAGCTAGAGAGTTACGCCGATCGTAAGGGGTGGGATAGGATCGAGGCTGAAAAATGGTTAGGGCCAAACATTAACGGTTAAATTGATGTTTACCTCGTCCAAATGTAACAACTAATGAAACGACAAAGGGCTGCAAATACGCAGCCCTTTGTTTTATTGAGTTGAACTTACTTCTCAAACAACTCAGTGTGGAGTTTTTGTATGGCTTGTTTCGATACCGATTCATGGAGCAAGAAGCATAAGTTGTGAGGGCTAGCGCCATAACAAATCATGCGTAGGTTAAAATCTTCTAGCGTGCCAAAAACCTGTTTCGCGTAGCCTTTACTCTCACTCATGTTGTTTCCAATGAGAGCAACGAGGCATAGGTCATGTTCAACTTCTACCTTACATAACTCTTCTAACTCTTCTCGTGCAGCTTGCGGCAGCTGTGGTGCTCCGCCAGAGGTATCAGTTTGATCAAGTGTTAACGATACACTGATTTCAGATGTCGTGATCAAATCGACAGAGATCTTATGCTTTGCAAGGATCTCAAAGACCTTTGCTAAAAAACCGTATGCGTGGAACATATTGGCGCTGCGTAGCGTTACCATGGTTTGGTTACAACGCAAAGCTAGCGCACGGAATAACGGTGAGCTTTCGACTTGGTGGCGAATCCAAGTTCCCCCTTTTTCTGGCTCTTTCGATGACCCTACAAATACCGGAATGTCGTGGCGCAATGCAGGTACTAGCGTAGAAGGGTGAAGGATTTTAGCGCCAAAGTTAGCCATTTCTGAAGCTTCACTAAAGCTGATCTCGGGAATTGGTGAGGCTTTTGGTGCAATTCGCGGGTCTGTTGTGTAGATTCCCGGAACATCAGTCCAGATTTCTAGCCCTGCCGCTTTAACGCTCTCAGCAATTAAGGCGGCGCTGTAATCGCTGCCCCCTCGACCTAATGTTGTTGTATTACCGGCTTCGTCAGATCCTATGAAGCCTTGAGTAACAACAACGGATTGTTGGCAAAGTGGTACGAGTTTATCTTGCGCAAGCGTCGAAATTGCTTCAATGTTTGGCTCCGCGCGACCAAAGTTGTCATCAGTACGCAGCACATCGCGGATATCAAAGCGCACTGCTTGAATGCCTCGCTCACACATTAACTGAGTTAGAATGTGCGTCGACATGAGTTCACCACATGCGACTAAATGATCGGTTAACTTCGCACTAGCTTGGATAGATGCAGCCTCGGCCAGGCTGGTTACGGTATCTAATATGCCATACACCTCGGCAGCAGTTTTCGTGCTGTCTTCGAGCTGAGTTAAAATGGCGTCATGAATGTTGGCCAGATTTTGCAGCAGCTCAGTACGGTGCGTTTGATCCTGAACGCCGTTGGCGAGTTCTACCAATAGGTTGGTGACGCCAGAGCAAGCGCTGCTCACGACCAGGCGAGTATTTGGATTGTTTTCGATAATGGTGGCGCAACGACTCATTGCCTCAAAGTTGGCAACACTGGTTCCACCGAATTTAGCTACGTTAAATGCGCTCACTGCGTTCTCCCACGACTTCCTAAAAAATTGTACATCCAATGTTTAGTGAGAAAAGGAACAGAGCAAAAAGAGAGGTATTTAGAATGCTATTTGAAAAATTTACCCTCAGAAGCCCTTCATCAGACTGCGCTGATGACAGTTGATGGGATTCAGCCCAATTCAACCGACAAGTCAAATCCTGCAACTTTGACTTACCTCGGCACTACTCCCCCTCAATGATTGGTGTTGGAATTGCGGTTCCACAAATCATCTACCTGGGTAGCGCTCCTCTTCTACATAAAGCTCAAACATTGAACGGTTTTGAGGCCTTAATGTCAATCAATATTTCAACCTTTATGGTGTTTTTTATTAACGATTTTGTGACACTGGTTTGACCTCCATACTTACGGCTAATTGCTGATAGAGGAAAAATCTATTAGGGTGAAGAACCCTACACCTGAGCCATGTTATTGAATAGAACTTTTAGAATGCTCAGGATAAAAGATAATCAAGGAGCTGACATGTCGATCCAAAGCTTTATTCCGCCTCACCGTATTTTAATGGGACCTGGTCCTTCTGATATTTATCCTCAAGTGTTACAAGCACTAAGCCGTCCTACGGTAGGTCACCTTGATCCTCTGTTTATCGGTATGATGGATGAGCTCAAGCAGCTATTGAAGTATGCCTTTCAAACTGACAATGAATTCACTATTGCGGTTTCAGCGCCAGGTAGTGCAGGGATGGAAACCTGCTTTGTAAACTTGATCGAGAAAGGCGATAAAGTGATCGTCTGCCGTAATGGTGTATTTGGTGAACGCATGCGCGAAAATGTCGTCCGTGCTGGTGGCGAAGTTGTTATCGTCGATGATGAATGGGGGACGCCTGTTTCCATTGATAAAGTCGAGCAAGCACTCGAACAGCACCCAGATACAAAAATTCTTGCTTTTGTGCATGCGGAAACCTCAACTGGTGCAGTCAGTGATGCTCAAGCATTGGGTAAGCTGGCGAAACAGCATAATGCATTATCTATTGTTGATGCGGTGACGTCACTTGGTGGTGTGCCGTTAAAAGTGGATGAATGGCAACTGGATGCGGTTTACTCTGGTAGTCAAAAATGTTTGTCATGTGTACCTGGGCTCTCACCAGTGACGTTTTCTACTGCCGCGATTGAAAAGATTCAAGCAAGAACAACACCAGTACAGAGTTGGTTCCTCGATCAGAGTTTAGTTTTGGGGTATTGGAGTGGAGAAGGCAAGCGTAGTTACCATCATACGGCGCCAGTTAATAGCTTGTATGCGCTTCATGAAGCTTTATTGATACTGAAAAATGAAGGATTAGAAAACGCTTGGGCTCGTCACCAACTGATGCATGAAAAACTCAAAAATGGCTTACAAAAGTTAGGCTTTGAATTTGTTGTGGACGAAGCCCATCGGTTGCCACAATTAAATGCGATTTACGTGCCTGAAGGAATTGATGAAGCAAAAGTTCGTGCTCACTTGCTAGAAACCTATAACCTAGAAATTGGTGCAGGCCTTGGGGCATTAGCTGGTAAAGCGTGGCGTATTGGCTTAATGGGTTACGGCGCTCGATCTGAAAACGTTGCGCTGTGCTTAAAAGCGTTAGAAGAGTCACTCACTGAATAAAATCATACAGCAATGAGATGAAGAAAAGCGAAGGTCATCCCTTCGCTTTTTTGTACTTATTACTATTCACCTGAAGTGGGGGCTGGTGAGGCAGAGATTGCTTGAGAAGGTGGTTGGTAATTGACGTCACTGAAATCAATCTTCGGGAACAAAAACTGCGCTTCAGCTCTAATTTGCTCCGCTTTACTTGAGTCATCTAAGCCTTGGTAGGCCAAAATCAAATTATTATAAAATGCAGGGCGAGGCTTATCTTTGATGATTTTTAGCGACCAATCGATATAAGGCTGAATCAAGGTTGCGTCTTGTTGGTACAGCCCAAGGTTTAAAAACGTGCTATAGACATCCCAATCAAATCTGTCTTTCCAAACTACAGGGTTACTGACTTGATTCAGAATATCAGGGTTAGTTGGTCTAGTGGTCTCAAACTTCGTCAATACATAGTTCGTATGTAATGCGCTTACCATGTAAAACGTAAACGCAACGGGAAGTACCAAACTAAAAACACGCAGCAAGCTTTTGGTTACATTACTAAAGCCAACTTGTCGATAACGAGAGACGCGCTGATCGACCCAGTACAGTAGGATAACGAAGATCAACCAATGCACGAGAGAGTGGTAGAAAGGGTATTCCAGTTGTGAGTGCAATACGATAGGTATAAACAAGCCCAGCAACGCAAGACGAGTTCCGCGTTTGGCTTGATAGATTCGATACAGTACCAGTGCCATCGCTAAGAAGATGCCGAGTATTGGCAGTAAGCCACCTTCTACTCCCCAGTAAAGCAGCTCGTTATGCGGATGATCCATGGCAGGCAAACCTGCTGGGTAATTCTCATTAAGGGCATGTTGACGAGCCGTATACAGCATGTACTCAGATTCAAACTTGCCATATCCATAACCAGTAAAAGGCTTTTCAATCACCATGTCTAATGTTTGCGGAAAAGTATACGCTCGAGGAGACTCCATATTTACTTTTTCTGCGGCTAACCCACCTCCATCAGGAAAGGCAAGATGCATGACAACGACTGAGAGTAAGAGCCCACTTACAAGTGACACAACCCAGCGGATAAAGCGCCCTTTGGTTGCAAAGCGGTACATGTATGGAATGACCAACAACACGGCGATGACCGAGGCTAACCAACCAGTGCGTGAAGCCAACGCCACAATTAGTGGTAAAGTTAAAACTGGTACGGCATAGAGAAGGTAAACATCGCTTAACTTACGATCGTATTTGTAGGGCTGACGTGCAAGTAAATAGCTGGCAATCACCAACCCTGTCGCAAGAAAACTGGCCATTACATTGGGCTGTTGGAAAATACCATAAGGACGATTGGCCACCGTGTCGTAACCAAACGGATTGCCTGGTTTGAGATACAGATATTGTGTCAGACCAAAAATGGCTTCGATAACAACCGCAAGGACAATGAACCATAATAGGCGTTGGCGATGTTTATTACTGAAATGAAATTGTTGTAAAACAATAAAGAACAGGACACCACACCACAGGCCAATGAGCTTATTGGCTGCCAAACTGCTATTTGCATTTGGGTACAGAATGGGCACCGTCATGATAAGAGCACTAATGAACAAGCCGATGGTTAGTTTTGAGTAACGTAGTACTCGATTATTCGCAAGTTGGTAACACCCAATGCCTAATGCAAAGCTAAAAGCAATCCAAGTTGTCGCATTGAACGAAAGTGAAAGCCCCGAACCGCCGGGGTTGGGCATGAAAAAGTGCATTGCCAACACAAATAGTGTTGCCAAGGCAATGAGAAACTTGCGATTGAGGGGAACCTGTACTTTTTCGGGAGAAAGCTTTGTTCCACTTACATGTATAGTAGCCATAGTTATTGCGTTGTTTTGAATGAAAAAAGACCAGCACTTGCTGGTCTCGATACTTTACCTGTTTTTTCTACTTCAACATAGGCTTAAGGAAGTGAGCTGTGTGCGAACCCTCGATTTGCGACACATCTTCCGGAGTGCCTTGAGCGATTATCTCGCCGCCACCTTGACCCCCTTCAGGACCAAGATCGATAATCCAGTCCGCAGTCTTAATGACGTCCAGGTTATGCTCGATCACCACGACAGTGTTTCCGTGGTCGCGAAGTCTGTGCAGTACAGTGAGCAACTGCTGGATATCATGGAAGTGCAAGCCGGTTGTTGGTTCATCCAAAATGTACAAGGTTTTTCCTGTATCACGTTTGGATAGCTCTCGCGCCAGTTTCACACGCTGTGCTTCACCACCGGAGAGTGTTGTTGCCGCTTGACCCAATCGTATGTACGACAAACCCACATCCATCAGTGTTTGTAGTTTGCGAGCGATGGCAGGAACTGGATCGAAGAAGGTGCGTGCATCTTCGACCGTCATTTCTAGCACTTCATCAATAGTTTTACCTTTGTAACGTACTTCGAGCGTTTCACGGTTGTAGCGTTTACCTTTACACACATCACATGGCACATAAACATCTGGTAGGAAGTGCATTTCTACTTTGATAACACCGTCACCCTGACAGGCCTCACAACGACCACCGCGCACGTTAAAACTAAAACGGCCCGGTTTGTAACCGCGAGAACGCGACTCCTGTGTGCCTGCAAATAGTTCACGGATTGGTGTAAAGATCCCCGTATAGGTTGCAGGGTTAGAGCGAGGTGTACGGCCAATTGGGCTTTGATCGATATCGATGACTTTATCGAAGTGCTCTAGACCTTTAATCGATTTATAAGGTGAAGGCTGAGCCGTTGTCGCTCCGTTAAGTTGGGTATGCGCAATTTTAAAGAAAGTATCATTAATCAGCGTTGATTTACCTGAGCCAGATACTCCTGTAATACAGCTGAATAACCCAACAGGAATTGAAAGGTTAACGTTTTTAAGGTTATTACCTGTTGCGCCTAATAGCTCAACCGTTTTTTTCGGATCTCGCGGCGTGCGATCTTTCGGTACTGCGATTTCTTTAACACCACTTAAGTACTGACCTGTCAGAGAATTCGGATTTGCGATTATCTCTTCCATGGTGCCTTCCGCAACAACATTACCACCATGTACGCCAGCACCAGGACCAATATCTATGACATGATCTGCACAGCGAATCGCATCTTCATCGTGTTCTACCACAAGTACGGTATTACCTAAATCGCGCAAATGAGTGAGCGTTTTTAATAAGCGTTCATTATCACGCTGGTGGAGACCAATCGACGGTTCATCTAAGACGTACATGACACCAACAAGACCTGCACCAATTTGGCTTGCTAAACGAATACGTTGAGCTTCACCGCCTGATAAGGTTTCTGCACTGCGTGATAAGTTTAGGTAGTTCAAACCGACGTTAACTAAGAATTGCAGGCGGTCGTTGATTTCCTTCATCACTTTTTCAGCGATTTGGGCTCGTTGACCTTCCAGTTTCAAGGAATGGAAGAACTCCAATGCATCAGCAATGCTGAGTTCAACAATCTCAGGTAGTGTCGTATCAGCAATAAACACGTTACGTGCTTCGAGGCGTAGACGAGTACCGCCACAGCTTGAACAAGATTTAGTGGAGATGTATTTTGCAAGCTCTTCACGGACAGAGTTGGATTCTGTATCACGATAGCGACGTTCTAGGGTATTCAGAATACCTTCGAATGGATGGCGTTTAACGCGAATATCGCCACGATCGTTGATGTATTTAAACTCAATCTCAGTACGACCTGAGCCCTTTAGAATGACATCTTGCGTTTTCTTTGGCAGAGAATTAAAAGGGGCATGGAGGTCAAAACCATAATGATCGGCCAATGAGGTGAGCATTTGGAAGTAGTAGTAGTTCTTTTGATCCCAACCGCGAATCGCACCTTGTGCCAAGCTTAATGAATCATCTTGAATGACTCGGCTTGGATCGAAGTATTGTTGAACACCCAAGCCATCACAAGTGCCACATGCACCAGCAGGATTGTTGAATGAGAAAAGTCGCGGCTCTAACTCTTGCATGCTGTAACCACATTGTGGACAAGCGAAGTTGGCGGAGAAAATAATCTCTTCACCGTCGCCATCCATTGGCGCGACAACTGCAATTCCGCCTGATAATTCGAGTGTTGTCTCGAAAGATTCGGCCAAGCGCTGTTGTAAGTCTGGACGAACTTTAAAGCGGTCTACCACAACTTCAATGGTGTGCTTTTTATGTAGTTCAAGGGTTGGAGGATCGGAAAGATCGCAAGTTTCTCCATCAATACGCGCACGAATAAAGCCTTGAGCCGCTAAGTTCTCAAGCGTTTTAACATGCTCACCTTTACGTTCTTTGACAATAGGCGCCAATAGCATCATTTTGCTGCCTTCCGGCATCTCTAGGACTTTGTCCACCATTTGGCTGATGGTTTGCGCAGCAAGAGGGGCATGGTGCGTTGGACAGCGGGGTTCGCCCACACGAGCATACAATAGACGTAAGTAGTCGTAGACTTCGGTAATTGTACCGACGGTTGAACGCGGGTTATGAGAAGTAGATTTCTGTTCAATAGAAATCGCAGGTGATAACCCTTCAATGTGGTCGACATCGGGTTTTTCCATCAGAGACAAAAACTGACGAGCGTAGGCAGAGAGAGACTCTACGTAGCGTCGTTGGCCTTCTGCATACAATGTATCGAAAGCGAGAGAGGATTTACCGGAGCCACTTAGTCCAGTAATGACAATCAGTTTATCGCGAGGGATTGTAAGATTAATGTCTTTAAGGTTATGGGTTCGGGCACCGCGAACTTCTATTTTATCCATCGTTTTTGCTCTATGTATAACCAAGTGGGGCAAGTATTACATAGTGTGAGAAATGTGCAAAGAAAATTACTGGATAAAAAAACAGTAAAGTAAAAAGCCCAGCGTTGTGCTGGGCTTTCGATACAGTAATTTCGTACTATAACGATGCTTTATACTGCTTTTTGTGTTGCGTGCTTACCTAGCTCAGAGGTTTTTTCATCTTTTAGATACAGGTTTTCAAAACAATAGTTAGTTGCTTCGATGTAACCTTCAACGCTACCACAGTCAAAGCGTTTGCCCTTGAATTTGTAAGCCAATACACAGCCCGCTTTTGCTTGTTTTAGCAGCGCGTCAGTGATTTGAATTTCACCACCTTTACCTGGTTCGGTGTTTTCAATCAGTTCAAAAATATCGGGAGTCAGGATGTAGCGGCCAATGATAGCAAGGTTGCTAGGTGCCGTGCCTTTCTCTGGTTTTTCTACCATGTCGTCTACGCGATAGATGTCGTCTTTGATCATTTCACCAGAGATAACGCCGTATTTGTGCGTTTCTTCGGCTGGTACTTCTTGCACTGCAACGATAGAACAGCGGAACTGCTTAAATAGTGCCACCATCTGAGCCAGTACGCCCTCTTGCTCGTTCACACAAAGGTCATCAGCAAGAACAACAGCAAATGGCTCATCGCCTACCAATTCTCGTCCAGTTAGAATCGCGTGGCCCAAGCCTTTCATTTCGCGTTGACGTATATAAGTGAAGTTTGCAGATTCAATGATTTCACGGATATCTACCAACAGCTCTTCTTTGTTGGTACCGCTAATCTGATGTTCCAGTTCGTAGTTCTTATCAAAGTGGTCCATGATCGAGTGCTTGCCACGACCTGTCACAATACACATGCCGTTCATACCAGCTTGGATTGCTTCTTCGACACCGTATTCAATAAGCGGTTTGTTCACGACTGGCATCATCTCTTTTGGCATAGATTTCGTTGCCGGTAGGAAGCGTGTGCCATAGCCTGCAGCAGGGAACAGACATTTTTTTATCATTGGGGGAATATCCTATCTCGTTTTTATCAAGAATCTGCGCATAACTTTAACACGAGAGGTATCAATGAATCATGAATAAAGTAGGAAAAAATGTGAGACTCGGTGCGGAAAAAAGATGAGCGACTCGTCATTTCAGTTATCAGAGCCGCTCACATTGCATCAAGACATTAAGTTTTGGTCTGCCCAGGCGATTGCCTGTACTCGGTTCTTTACGGATAGCTTTTTGAATATCTGATACAAGTGCGATTTGATGGTGAATTCACTGACGAATAACTCCTCGGCCATCTGACTGTTCGAGGCGCCAGCTTGTAGGCAACGCAGTACTTGTAGCTCACGAATGGTTAGGTCTACCGTAGCTGGTGCAGTATGAGTATTAATGACATTGCGGTAATAGTGTAAAAGTTGACTGGTTACATTACGCGGCAGCCAGTTTTGACCGTTAACAATGCCTTTTAACCCTTCTCCAATTTGCTCTAGCGTATCTTCAGAATAAAACACACCTTTTAATTGACCAAATGAAAGAAGTTCATCCGTGGTTAGTCTTTTAGGCACGTTGAAGACAACGGTTTCAAAGTTTTTCCATACAAGAGGCAAGTTTTTGATCGATTGAACAAGTGATTTATGTTCACTGAAGTCGATCAGTAGAATTTTATTACGGTGTTGTGGCTTGGCTTCCATGAGTGCTGCGGTTGAAATCACCGGGATGCTCATATCAACGTACTTTTCGAGTGCCGCCACTTTTTTTTGCGCATTATCTTCCATACTGATCAGAAATAGCTTTCTTGCGTAAGCCGACTTTCTCACGTGTTCCAATCTCCCTGGGTTCAATAGAAGCCATAAACTGGCATTAAAGAGAGGCCATAACCATCGCTTTACTGAATAAATGCGTTCGAATTCAAAGCTTCACGAAACGATGTCTGCAACGCGAATCAAAAATGCTACACACGTAAGTTGAAATACGATTTGGGTTCTAGAGGGTGACTCAATAGATCACAATGGTATTAGACTTTAATCAAAACATTAAAGCGTGCTATTCTAATGCGCTAAAATTTTATATATCCAGAGTGAAACGGAGCACATCATGGCCAGCCGTGGAATTAACAAAGTTATTTTGGTGGGGAATCTAGGTAACGACCCTGAAATTCGTTACATGCCGAATGGCGGTGCAGTAGCAAACATTACTATTGCGACTTCTGATTCATGGCGTGATAAAGCGACTGGCGAACAGCGCGAAAAAACGGAATGGCACCGTGTTGTGTTGTTCGGCAAACTTGCGGAAGTAGCAGGTGAGTACTTGCGTAAAGGCTCTCAAGTCTACATTGAAGGGCAACTGCAAACTCGCAAATGGCAAGATCAAAGTGGTCAAGATCGCTACTCAACTGAAGTCGTTGTTCAAGGCTTCAATGGTGTGATGCAAATGCTTGGCGGTCGTGCTCAAGGTGGCGGCGCACCTATGGGCGGTCAACAGCAGCAACAAGGTGGATGGGGTCAGCCTCAACAGCCAGCTCAGCAGCAGTACAATGCGCCTCAGCAACAGCAACCACAACAACAGGCTCCGCAGCAATCACAGCAGCAGTACAATGAGCCACCAATGGATTTTGACGACGATATCCCGTTCTAAATTCTGCTTATGCTTGAATCGAAAAGGCCGCGAATATCGCGGCCTTTTTTATTGTCGCAATCTAATGATCTCACAGGCTTATCTTGGCAAGGTTAGGCGTAACAATAAAACTTATCAATGAGTGTGATTTTCTTTATGCTCCAGCCTCTCACTATCAGACTAATCCGATTGTTTGATGAACTCTTATCAAGTATAAATATTTCAATAAGGTATATGATGAATAAAAAAGGAATTTGGTATTCATGAGGTATACCCCAACTCTTAAGTTAAGCACACGGCTGGTGGCCTTCGTCACCATGATCGTTATCTGCGCCATGTTTATCTTGTTTGTCGGTGGCACCCTCTCTTTTAAACGTCTTGGGCAGGAATATCTCACCCATTATTTAGAAGGGATCGTAGAGGTGGTCGACAAGGAGATGGAAGATCCTGACGCCGCTTATTCTATGCAGCGCTGGATGCCGAAAATGCTGCAGGCTTCCAATATTGTCGAAATGACGTTGTCGACCAACAACGCCGTTGTTTATCGCTTCAAAGATACTTCTCATCAAATGGAAGCGTCAGTCTTGTTTGAGGCAGAGTATCAGCTGACTCACAATCAAGATTACACGATTCACTTTAAAGCAATTCCCCCTTACTTAGGTTACAGCTACTCAATGCAGGCGCTTTGGTCGATCACGCTTGCCGTTATATTGATCATCTTCTGCTTAATGCGCGGCGTGGCATGGCTTAAGGAGCAATTAGAAGGCTCCGAAATGCTCGAAGAGCGAGGCAGAATGATCCTGGCTGGTAGGGTGGAGCAGTATGCCAAAGGTGACAAAAAAGAATGGCCTTACACCGCCAGTGAAGCGCTCGATGTATTAATCGAAGAGTTACAAGATGCGCGTCAAGAGCGAAGCCGATTTGATACCTTTATTCGAACTCAAACCTTCCTTGATAAGCTAACCGGTACCGCTAACCGAGTGTTATTTGATAGCAAGTTGGAATCGGCGTTACTAGAAAGTGGGGCTCGCGGCGCCGTGTTGCTAGTGCGTATTCAAGACTGGAAACTGGTTGAAGAAGAGCAAGATAAGCAAATTACGGATGAGTTTATTGTTGAAGTTGGGAGTTTATTGTCCAATTTAGTTCAACGATACCCAGATGTTGTATTTTCCCGTTATTACGATGCTGATTTTGCGCTTTTTCTACCGCACCAAAGTGCGAAAGATGTGGCTAACCTTGCCTCGCAATGCATTCGCCAGTTAGAAAAGTTAATGCCGCCAGAGCCACTTGATCCAGACAACTGGTGCCATATTGGCATCACCACTTATAAAGAAGGTGAGCGACACAGCCAAATCATTGATGAAGCCGAGACTGCTTTGCGTAGTGCGCAACTACAAAATAACAATAATTGGAGTCGCTTCAAAAAATGGAACCACGATGAAGAAGCTCGCGGAAGTGTGAGGTGGAGAACGTTATTTGACACAGCACTTACACCTGAAAGTGTGATACTCTACGCACAATCTGTGCACCCAATAAGTGACGCGACGCATAAAAAATCATTATATGAAGAGTTAACATGTCGGATTCGCGATCCTGAGAATGGGATTGTTAAAGCGTCTCGGTTCATTTCTGCGATCAGACAGGTTGGTTATGAAGCGCAAATGGATAAGTCGGTTATTAATAAATTCTTAAGAGAGTTTAAGGGTAATTTTGATAACTCAAGATCGTATGCGCTCAATTTGAATGTAACGCCATTTTCTAACCGAGAGTACTTTAAATGGTTTCGTGATGAACTCTTACAGTTGTCACGTGAGCAGAGAAAGTGTCTCAGTTTTGAGTTTGTTGAAGCACAATTTGTAAGACACTTAGACTTTATGCGACCAGTCGCTAAAATGCTGGCCGGTTTAGGGTGCCACTTAATGGTTGGGCAGGCTGGGCGTACCATCGTTAGCACTCACTATTTAAAAGAAGTGGACATTCGTTACCTTAAACTTCATCGCAGTTTAGTAGCAAAAATCGACCAACGACATGAAAACCAGCTATTTGTCCGCAGTATGCTAGGTGCGGCGGCAAACAGTAAAACTAAAATTATAGCAGTGGGAATTGAGAATCAGAACGAGCTCAACACATTAATTGAGCTCGGGGTTTATGGTGGGCAAGGGCGTTACTTTTCTGCGGAGCAGCAGTTTCTTCCTCGTCCCCAAGCGTTGCCGAATTCTCAATCAGAATCCCAAGTTAAATTGGGAAGACGAAATCGCTGGCGGAAAAAATAAAGATAATAATCATGGATTTCAAAGCACTATTCGACAAGCTTAAGCGATCATCTAGTGGTGGTCGCTCCTGCTTTTTGGTTATTCAGCCAGACGCCGTTTATTTATCATCTTCAATCAAAAGTAGTCGTCCATACCAATTTGATATTTCTGAGTCCAATTGGGAAAAAGCCGTTGAGCAAGCATTGAGCGTTGCAGCGAGTGCGTATGATTCATTAACGGTTGTTCTTTCTCATAACTATTACCAGATGTACCAAATCGACAAACCGGTCATGCCGCGTCAAGAATGGCCAGCCGCATTACCGTTTTTGTTGAAAGAACTGATCTCTGAGCGTGCTATCGACATTATTGCCGATGCGGTCGAGTTACCGAATTCAACCAAAGTGCAAGCATACGTCTTATCGCGAAAAATATTGGATAAGATTGTGTTACTGGCCAGTCGAGCCCAGTTACCATTAGAAGCCATTCTTCCTGAAGACGATATTTGGGGAGAGACTGCGGGTGAACTAGGAAACTTCCTATTATTACAACGCAGTGTGCGTGGTCATTTCCGTATAAGCGCTTTTGTCGAAAATACTATTGCGTTCCACCGCTCTATTCGCAGTGTGACGCCACCGTTAACGGGGGTTCCGTCTAGCGATTTACAGATGGACAGTCTGTCGTTAGAACTGCAACGTTCGATTGACTATCTTTCATCTCAGTTACGCCACGTGCAATTACATCAATTGAAAGTGTGCTGTGATGAAGAGGATGAGAGCGAGCTTGTTCAGGCTCTGAACTACCGTTTAAGTACTAAGGTTTCACCGTTATTACCACCAGAACATGAGCTATCAGGACATGTTTTGGCTGACACTGCGGCTACTTCAAATACTCGACGCGTCAACTTATATCCCGATTACTTAAAACCGAAAAAAGAGCTCCTGACGCTAAAAAATATCGCGTTATCTTGGGGCGTTGCGGCGGCTGCAATTCTATTTTCTTACGGTTATGTCACTTGGCAGAGCAGCGGTTTGGAAGATGAGATTGCTATTGTAAAAAGTAAAGGCGATATCATGAAGTCAGAGCTTGAACGTTATCAAGTCAAGCTACGTAAACATCAACCTGACAATAATAAGCTGGCAGCTAAAGCCCGCTTAGAGCGTGAAGTCAAGGCGAAGCGAGACTCGCTTAAAGCTGTCGGGAAATACGATGACTCGCAACGCACGGGTTACTCTGGCGTGATGCAATCATTAGCGAAGCTAGGAAACCAAGAAATTTCTTTGTCCGAAATTCGAATCAATACCCATACCTTAGACCTGAAGGGACTAGCGAAAAAACCGAGCTCAGTGCCAAATTGGGTCAGCCAATTTAAAAATGAAATTAGCTTGGTTGGCCGAACGTTTGACGACGTCAAAATAGGTCGAAATGATAAGGATATTGTGACGTTTGAACTAAAAACGCGCGAGGATAAAGAGAAATGAACGAATTCTGGCTCTCATTAGAAGGGCGCTTTGGCGAAATGAGTAAGCGTGAAAAAGTGCTCACTGCATTGTGCGGTTTAGTTGTCGTGATCATGTTGCTCTTTACGCTGGTATTGGAGCCAAAGCTTAACGAGATCATCAGTAATGAGAGGCAACTAAGTAATTTAAAGCAAGCCAATCAAAAGATTGAAATCGACACGCTACGTATTCAGGCGCAACTTAAGAAAGATCCAAATGCTGAGATTGATCGCGCGATATCTAATCTGTTAGCTGAGAGTCAGCATCTTTCGATGCAATTAGCGGAGATCATCGAGCATCTTATTACACCTTCGCAAATGGCTGAGCTGCTTGAAAATGTGTTGGAGCAGCAAAGTGGCATTCACCTTTTGTCTCTGCAAACCTTGCCATCTGAGCCAATAACGGAAGATAAAGAAGCATCGCAATACTCTGGTTACTACGTGCATCCTGTTCGTATGGAACTGACTGGTGACTATTTTTCTATTGCTAATTATCTGAATAAATTGGAGAGCCTTCCTGCGAGTTATTACTGGCGAAGCTTTAGTTATAAAGTCGAAGAGTACCCGAAAGCGAAGCTTGTGTTAGAAGTCTACACACTAGGATCTAGAGAGGAGTTTATTGGTGGTTAACAAACTCATCATCTCATTGCTTGTTATGGCAGCGGCAGGAACCGCTTGGGCAAACCAAGACCCAACGGCCCCACTTGGTTGGGAAAAGCCAGCGGTTGAAACGTCAGCGAAACCAAAAGTTAAACGGTACCGACTGCCTAAGCTCAACAGTATTGTGTGTAAGCCAAGTACTGATTGTATCGCGATTATGGATAACAAACTTGTCGAAAAAGGCGAGCTATTTAAGGGTTATCGCGTCGCGAGCATTAATAGTGAATTTGTAACTTTAAAGCGTGGTAACCGTCAGTGGGACCTAGAGCTTTTTGATTTAAACGTAAAACAATAATAACCAGAGCCCGATCAGATATGCGCAAATTAGTTGTAGGAATAACGATTGCTTCTTTAATGGGATGTTCAATGGGTCATCGGAATCCAGTGGAAGTTAAAGAAGCGCTCAATGAATCGATCAATCAAGCGAACAGCCGCACATTGGAAGAAATCCCTTCTTCTGTTGAGGCAGACTTGATGCCAAATTTAGACTCGAACGTTGCATCAGAGCAAGGCACCTCGAAGCGTTTTCGTATTCAGGCGAATGCGGTCGATGCAAGAAGCTTTTTCGCCTCATTAGTGAAAGGCACTGAGTACAGCGTGGCGATTCACCCATCGGTACAAGGTAATATCACCGTCAACTTGTCAGATGTGACATTGGATGAAGTTCTGAATGTCGTACAGAATATGTATGGCTATGACGTGGTGAAGTCTGGCAAAGTTATTCAAATCTACCCAGCAGGTATGCGTACGGTGACCATTCCAGTCGATTACCTGCAGTTCAAGCGTTCTGGTCGCTCATTAACCAGCATTGTTACGGGCTCTGTAACCTCGGCTGGTACGTCTAATTCTGGTGGTAGCTCAGACAGTTCTGACTCGTCAGACTCTAACAATGGAAACAACAACGATAGCTCGACCACATCTACGGGCGGTACACGCATCGAAACCATCACTGAAAGTGACTTCTGGCCGATGCTGCAGCAAGCTGTTGCGAATCTAATTGGTTCAGGCAAAGGGCAAAGTGTGGTTGTAACGCCACAAGCGGGAGTTATTACGGTTCGAGCATTTCCAGATGATATTCGCGAAGTACGCGAGTTCTTAGGTGTATCGCAGGAGCGCATGCAGCGCCAGGTCATTCTTGAAGCTAAAATCCTAGAAGTGACGTTGAATGATGGCTACCAACAAGGCATCAACTGGTCAAACTTATCGGCGTCAATTGGTAACTCGGGTAGTATCGTAGTCAACCGCCCTGAATCGGCATTACCATCATTGGATGCGATTGGCACGCTATTGGGCGGTCAAACTAACGTGACTATCTCTGATGGTAACTTCAATGCCGTGTTGAGCTTTATGTCTACGCAAGGTGACTTGAACGTCCTTTCGAGCCCTCGTATTACCGCTGCCAACAACCAAAAATCTGTCATCAAAGTGGGTACCGATGAGTACTTTGTTACCGAGCTATCGAGCAATGCAGGCAACGGTGAAAACTCAAATGCAGTTCCTGAAGTAGAACTGACGCCATTCTTCTCGGGTATTTCCCTCGATGTGACTCCGCAAATTGATAACAAAGGCAATGTGTTCCTGCATGTTCACCCCGCAGTTATTGAAGTCACGGAAGAAGTGAAGCAATTGAACTTGGGCGGAGATTTCCAAAACATCCAACTGCCATTAGCGAAAAGCTCTATTCGTGAATCAGACTCGGTTATTCGTGCTAAAGATGGCGATGTTGTGGTTATCGGCGGGTTGATGAAACAGCAAAATCGTGAGCTTGTTTCTAAAGTCCCATTTTTGGGCGATGTACCAGCACTGGGGCATTTGTTCCGCAACGTAAATAACGTAACTGAGAAAACAGAATTGGTCATCTTGCTAAAACCGACCGTAGTTGGCGTGAACTCTTGGCAGAAAGAGCTAGAGCGCTCTCGTGATCTGCTGCAAGAGTGGTTCCCAGATGCGCAATAAGCGCTGGGAAAGGTTCTGTTTTTCAAAAGGTTTGTGATTCGAGTATGTACTTGTCACACTTTGGATTCCGAGTTCAGCCTTTTTCGTTAACCCCAAATACAGAAATGTTCTTGGGGTTAGTCCCTCACTATGAGGCGATCCAAACCATCCTAGCTGCCGTGCAAATGGGAGAAGGGGTGATTAAGGTGACGGGAGAAGTCGGCACTGGAAAAACCATGGTATGCCGTAAGCTGATCGAGCAGATTGAATCTGAAGTTGAGCTTATTTACTTACCCAATCCAGTGTTGAATGGGGAACAGTTGGAGTTTGCTGTCGCCAGAGAGTTGGGTATCGAGAACGATGATCCGCTGCGTATCGTTTCCCTCATTCAAGAGCACTTGATTCAAGTACACTCCTTGGGAAAGAAAACCGTCTTGATCGTTGATGAAGCGCAAGCTCTTTCCCCACAAGCTTTAGAAACATTGCGTCTATTTGGCAACCTAGAAACGGAACAAGATAAGCTCATTCAATTGGTGTTATTCGGACAACCTGAGTTGGATGAAAGATTGGCTAACCATGAGCTAAGGCAGTTTCGTCAACGCATTACGTTTAGCTGCCAGTTACGTCCTCTCTCTATCGATGAAGGCGTGGCTTACATCAATAATCGTTTAGATAAAGCAGGTAATGGGGCACACATTTTTTCTATTGAACAGAAAAAAGCGATTTGGCGTTCATCCATGGGGATTCCGCGCTTGATAAACCAAATTAGCCACAAGTCGTTGCTTGCTGCATTTAATGAGCGTTGCACACTATTGAAAAATCATCACGTTTACGCCGCTATGCACGATACGTTTGATGCCCGTAAACCTAAGTTTAAAACACCCGTATTTTGGGGATGGAGTCAACCTTGAGTGCCATCAATAAAGCATTATCAGAACTTGCTGAAAAAACATCGCCGTCAGAGCTTACTCGTGCGGAGATTCCAAGTGTCTCACGCAGTAAACCTTGGCTTTGGCTTGTGGCCGGTTTTTCGTTAAGCCTTGCGGTCGGAAGCTGGGCGGTTTCTCGCGGTCCTGTCCCTTCAGGCGAGCTATCACAATTTCAAACCGATGCTATGCCATTGTCGTCTGTGAATGTCTCACCAATTGTTTCATCGGAGCGCACTCACTCGCCAACGAGTAAAATGACGCCCGATACAACTCAAGTGGTTTACACTAAACCAGCCACACAGCCGGTCGCGCAACAGCCTCACATGCAAGAGACTGATAGGTTCACGCCAAAATCTGAGATAAATATCGCCTCTGAAGATGAAGTTTTACTCGCGCAGTTAGCAACGATGCCGAGCGAGGAGCAATACGATCACGTAACCCGCACGACATCAGAAAACAGCTCAATGCGTATTGAGCAGGTTGAGCTTACACATCGTCAGCTTTCCCTTAAGGCTGTTAGTCGAGCGGAAAAGGCACTCGATGCTAACGATATGCAAACAGCGTTATCGGCTTATGCCGAGGCGTTGCGTTATGAGCCAATGAATGCAGACACGCGTCAAAAGTTATCAGCGTTGTACTTTGGTAAAGGTGACACGCGTAAAGCATATGAGATTATTCAAGAAGGCATCAACCTAGATACGAACAACCAAGTACTCCGCTTGGCCTTGTCTAAGTTGTTAGTGAAAGCTAATCAACCTGAAGCGGCGCTGAGCCCGCTTGTTCATTTGCCTCCAGTACCAAGTCGAGATTACTTGGCGATGCGTGCGGCATTGGCACAAAAACACAAGCAAAATGACATTGCGCTTGAGAGCTATCAACTCCTAACTCAGCGTGAGCCGGAAAACGCGCGCTGGTGGTTAGGTTTGGCTATTCAACAAGAGCGCGCCCTGGCTTTTACTGCCGCGATTCACTCTTACAACCAAGCTCTGGGTAAAGTTGGCATTTCGAATCAATCGCAAGCATTTATCCGTGACCGTTTGAGCATCTTGAAAGAGTTGGAGAGCGCACAATGAAAATTCAGTTGAGAAAACGCTTGGGCGATCTTCTGGTAGAGGAAGGTATCGTCTCTGAAGAACAAATCCAGCAAGCACTAAACGCACAACGCAGTACCGGGCAGAAGCTAGGGGATGCGTTAATTGACCTTGGTTTTATTACCGAAAAGCAGATGTTGGACTTCTTGTCTCAGCAGCTTGGCTTGCCACTGATCGATCTTGGTCGTGCGCCTGTGGATGCCGAAGCCGTGCAGATTCTACCTGAGGTACACGCACGTCGCTTACGTGCGATGGTCGTTGCTCGAAATGGGGACACACTGCGCGTTGCTATGAGTGACCCTGCGGACTTGTTCATCCAAGAATCATTGATGAACTTGTTGGGCCAATACAACCTTGAGTTCATTGTGGCTTCAGAGCGTCAGCTCATTTCAAGCTTTGACCGCTATTACCGCCGTACTAAAGAAATAGCCTCCTTTGCTGAGCAGCTGCATGAGGAGCATAAAGATGTACAAAGCTTTGATTACGGTATTGATGAAGCCGATAGTGAAGAGGTTACCGTTGTAAAGCTGGTTAATTCCATGTTTGAAGATGCGGTACAGGTTGGAGCTTCGGATATTCATATTGAGCCAGACGATCAAGTATTGCGTTTGCGCCAGCGTATTGATGGCGTATTGCATGAAACGCTCTTAAATGAAGTGAATATTGCATCGGCTTTGGTTCTTCGACTGAAGTTGATGGCACACCTAGATATTTCTGAAAAGCGCTTGCCACAAGATGGCCGATTCAATATCAAAGTTCGTGGCCAATCAATTGATATTCGTATGTCGACGTTACCAACGCAGTACGGAGAATCTGTGGTAATGCGTCTGCTTAACCAGTCCGCTGGTTTGCGTCCGTTAGAAGAGTCGGGCTTGCCGCCAGACTTGCTTGCTCGCTTGCGTCGACAGTTGGCGCGTCCGCACGGCATGATTTTGGTTACCGGGCCGACAGGTTCCGGTAAAACCACCACGCTTTACGGCGCATTGAGTGAGCTCAACGAACCTGGGAAAAAGATCATTACAGCAGAGGACCCGGTTGAATATCGTCTGCCTCGCATCACTCAGGTACAGGTTAACAGCAAGATCGATCTAACTTTCTCGCGTGTTCTTAGAACCTTTTTACGTCAAGACCCAGACATCATTCTTGTTGGTGAGATGCGTGACCAAGAGACGGTAGAAATTGGTCTGCGAGCTGCACTAACGGGTCACTTAGTATTGAGTACTCTCCACACCAACGATGCTGTCGACAGTGCGTTACGTATGATCGACATGGGTGCGCCGGGTTACTTGGTTGCTAGTGCAGTCAGAGCTGTGGTGGCGCAGCGTCTTGTGCGCCGAGTTTGCCCCGATTGTAAAACAGAAGACCACTTAGATGAGTCTCGCCAGCAGTGGTTAGCTGGGCGTTCATCAGCTTGAAGCGCGACCTTAAACGACTAAAGATTATTGAAAGTGCAAACAGTCAAAAGGTTGAGCTGAAGATCGCTGGTGAACGCAAAATAGAAGAGTTGGTTTACGAGTCTAAGTCCAATCTCTCACTATATTTGGCCGATAACACCAACCTGACAGTGAAAACTTTCAAAAATATAGGCGCCAAGCCGAAGCTGATTTTTGGTAGCAACGTTACCTGGAATGTGGTGGGTACGAATCAGACGCCCGGCTCGTATACCGGCAACAATGCTGATTTTAAACTCGAAGATGCCTATTTTGATTACCGTACCACACAAAGTGATTTGGTATTGCCGGTGATCTATGGGCCACAGGCGAGTGTGCATTTCAAAACCGCCACGTCACAACAGTTTAAAGGCTTTATTCTTGCCAAGAGCCTGGTGCTGGATACCGGCGAACAAATTTATGGTGCAGTCACAAGCCGTTGGCTTGATATGCGAGGCTCAACTCAAGTTGTCAAACCGGACTATCCGCAGCCGTGCTGGACGCCTCCTCAGCCTAAGCAGTGTAAGCCATTACCACCCGAAAACTTCGATAACGGCAGCCTGGCCAACTGGTCAGTGATGGGCTTTGAAAGCAGTACCCAGCCGCAGACGAACAATGGGCGTTTCAGGCTGAATGAAAGTATACGTCGTCAGGCCACGGCGTCGGCCTACAATTATGTCTTTCCATCGGCACAAAACTATTTGCAGATTGAGTTTGATCATTACGCCTTTGGTGGTGATGGTGCTGATGGTATAGCTCTGGTGCTGTCGGATGCCAATGTGCTGCCGAAAACCGGTGCCTTTGGCGGCCCGCTGGGCTACGGGATGAAGCTGCAGAAAAACCACAGCGAAGAAGTGACTAAAGACATTGAAGGCTTTGCTGGAGGTTGGCTAGGAATCGGTCTTGATGAATACGGTAACTATTACCGTACTGGTGGAGAGGTTGTTGATAAATATTCACCACGAAAACAGAACTTGATAGGTGTTCGTGGTCCCGGCTCCACGGACTCAAATGGTCAGTGGCTTAAGGGCTATAAATACATTAAGGGCTATGAACCTAGTCGAAAAGATCTGCCAGTTGAAGATATTGATGGTCCCCGCAGTGGCTTACATAAATACAGAATCGTGCTCAACTCACGTGAGTCAGGTAAATATTATCTCACGGTCGAAAGAAAAATAGATACAGGAGAATGGAAAACACTAATCGAGAAGTTTGATGTACTTCAGCAGGGCAGCTTTAATACGGTGCCAGAGAACTTCCGCCTTTCTGTCACCGCATCAACCGGTTGGTCGACCAATACTCATGAGATTGATAACTTCCAGGTATGTGCCGATGAGGCCATCCCACTGACCGAAGGCATCCACCACTTTGAGTTTGATTATTCGGGCTCAGGCAGCACTTGTCAGGCCTCTCAAGTGGAGCTGCGAGCGTGCATGAATGCGGACTGTAGCAAGCGCTATCCGCGCGACGCATACAATAACGGGATGCTTAAGCCACTCAATGTGACGCTGACGCCTTCGGCGGGGCATGACATTGCTAACTGGGTCGGTGGTACACAGGTAACTGTTCAAAACCAGAAGGAATTAGCGCTACAGGCTTCGGAATCTGGCACTATTACCATGGGCGTGGCCAGCAGCTCGGTACCGCAGTTTGGTTTTGAAGGTGCACGCTGTCGTATTAATGGCGGCGAGCTCTTGGCAGAGAACTGTGAGGTGACTTTCGTTAAGAATGTTTTAGCGGTCAACGTGGCCGATGTGGTGGCCAACCGCCAGAGCCAGGGTGAGGATCACTTGTCGTTCTGTTCTGCTCAGGCAGATGCGGACGGTGAGTCGCGCAACGTGAGAATGTCGATGGCGTATGAAGTTGCACCGGTTGATAAAACTCAGCCGGTGTCGATCTGGTACAAGAGAAAGGTCGGCAACAACACGGTCGACTGGACAAGTGAGCCAACTTTACTTAAGACACAAAGTATAGTGTTGAAAAATGTGTATTTTGACTCGCAGGGCAAGGCGTACTTTAAAATTAAGTATCCGGAAGCAGGTAAAGTGAAGCTCAATGCGAGCGTCGATGGTGTGGGCGATTCTGCTGGCTTTGCCAGCTTTGTCAGCTTCCCTGAGTATCTGAAGCTAACAGCAACCAAAGCGGATAAAAACGGTACCTGCACCAAGGCCATTTCTGGCTGTAGCAACAGTTTTGTTGCCGCTGGTGAGTTGTTTGACCTGACCGTGACCGCCTATCAGGCGGCGGATGAAAATACAGAAAAGGTCGCCAAAAACTACCAGGAGCCGGCCATTACCATCGCCAACAGCGTGAAATACCCGGCTGAGGGGGCGTCAGCCACGCTGTTGAATACCTCATTGCCGGAGGGGAGCAAATGGGCCAATGGTAAGGTGATGCTGCCGCAGTCGGTCTCGGAAGTCGGCGCATTTGAATTTAGCGTAGCTGCACCAGTTGCGAGTGATGAAAACGGCAAACCGCTGGGTACCTCAAGCTATTTAGGTAGTAGCGCGTTCAAAATTAAGGATGCAATAGCGACAATAGGTCGCTTCTATCCGGCTTACTTTAACGTTACGGAAACCAACTGGGACTATCCGGATAACCAGGGCGAGTCGGCCTACATGGGGCAGGCTTTCGATTCGGTAAGCTTTGCTGTGACCGCCTATAATGCCAGTGGCGGCGCGACACAAAACTACGGTTTGTTTGCTAGTGGATTAAAAGCCGATTTCTATCTGTCCGGTGAACATTCGGATCGCTTGAATATCGCGAATGCGGATCTCGGCGATAAAAACTGGAGCGGCGCGGTGTGGCGTAAGCAGTGGGATAATTCGGTTCAATGGAGCAAACCAATTTTGCCCGATGGGCCGTTTAACTCGAAAGTGGTGGCGGACAAATCTACCAGTACCACGATTAGCCTATCACTGAGCAATTCTGGTGGTAAAACCAGTAGCTATGTTGACCCGACATTATTCAGGTTTAAAAGTAGCGTTAACGGCAATGAACAATTGACTACCAGCGTGGCACAAGTGTTGCTGGCACAACCGGATGTGCGCTTTGGTCGCATCGCTCTTGATGATGTTGGTGGAAATCAGGGGGCGACCTTACATATTCCTCTAAGAATCGAATACTGGAATGGTAGCCGCTTTATCGCCAACCCTAATGACAATCAAACCGATGTGAAAGGTGTCACTGCCGCTGAAAGGCATATTTGGCCAACAGGTACTGATGCTGATCCTAAAGCGGTTACACTAGGAGCTGGTGGTGAAGTGTCTTCTGGTTCTTCTCGATCTGTTACTGCAACTCAAGCTGAACCATACCGTCAGCAAACACGCGTTTGGTTAGATCTTGATGATTCAAAAAATGGCTTACCTTGGCTCAAGTACAACTGGGACAATAAGAAAGCTGGTGAAGAAAACCCATCCTCCGTCGTCACCTTTGGTATTCATCGTGGTAACGATCGCGTGATTTACCGTGGTGAGCCAGGGTTAACCGGACAGTAACAACTTAGGTTTTTGCCCTTAAGTTAGGAAACTGCAAGAAATTGAGGCTTTCTGCTCATGTTTGTGTACCAATACCTTGCTGTGACAGCGAGGCATTGGTACATTTAGAGCAATTTTTGTCTTCTATATTTTTGCAGGATGAGCGAAGAGTATGTTTAAGAAACTTCGTGGCATGTTTTCTAACGATCTATCTATCGATTTAGGTACAGCCAACACTCTAATTTACGTAAAAGGGCAAGGTATTGTCCTTGATGAACCTTCTGTAGTTGCTATTCGTCAAGATCGTGTAGGTTCTGCAAAAAGCGTTGCTGCAGTCGGTCACGCAGCAAAACAGATGCTTGGTCGTACACCTGGCAACATTTCCGCTATCCGCCCAATGAAAGACGGCGTAATCGCTGACTTCTACGTAACCGAAAAAATGCTTCAGCACTTTATCAAGCAAGTGCACGATAACAGCATCCTAAAGCCAAGCCCACGTGTTCTTGTTTGTGTTCCTTGTGGTTCTACCCAAGTTGAGCGTCGCGCAATTCGTGAATCAGCACTTGGTGCTGGTGCCCGTGAAGTTTACCTAATCGACGAGCCAATGGCGGCGGCAATTGGTGCTGGTTTACGCGTATCTGAGCCGACAGGTTCAATGGTGGTCGATATCGGTGGTGGTACAACTGAAGTTGCCGTTATCTCTCTAAACGGTGTGGTTTACTCATCGTCTGTACGTATCGGTGGTGACCGCTTTGATGAAGCTGTGATCAACTACGTACGTCGTAACTACGGCAGCTTGATTGGTGAAGCAACGGCTGAAAAGATCAAACACGAAATCGGTTCTGCTTACCCAGGTGATGAAGTTCAAGAGATTGAAGTTCGCGGTCGTAACCTTGCAGAGGGTGTGCCACGAAGCTTTAGCTTGAACTCAAACGAGATCCTAGAAGCGCTTCAAGAGCCGCTATCTGGCATCGTATCAGCAGTCATGGTTGCACTAGAACAGTGCCCACCAGAGCTTGCTTCAGACATTTCTGAAAACGGTATGGTACTAACCGGTGGTGGTGCACTACTAAAAGACCTAGACCGTCTGCTAATGGAAGAAACTGGTATTCCTGTGGTTATCGCGGAAGATCCACTAACGTGTGTGGCTCGTGGTGGCGGTAAAGCTCTAGAAATGATCGACATGCACGGTGGCGATCTGTTCTCTGAAGAATAAAGGTTTAGGTGAAGCTCATGTCGGGCTTCACCTTCATTTCTGCTCTCTCTGTAATTCAAACATGCTCCATACCTAAAAGTATTTAGTTAAGTATTTTTAGGTTGCCAAGTAAGGCTCAATAATCATGGAAGCAATCAGGTCAAAAACAAGATGAAACCGATTTTCGGCAGAGGTCCGTCTCTGCAATTACGTCTGTTTTTTGCTGTCATCGTGTCGGCGAGCTTAATGCTGGCCGATAGTCGTCTAGATACGTTTTCCAACGTTCGATACCTACTAAACAGTATGGTTGCACCGATTCAGTACGCAGCGAATTTACCTCGTAGTATGTTCGATGGAGTATTTGAACGTTTTAATTCTCATCAGGCATTGGTTGAAGGCAATCGCAGCTTAAAGCGAGAAGTGCTACGCCTGAAAAGCGAGCTTATCTTGCTCGACCAATATAAAGAAGAAAACCAACGCTTACGTAAGTTGTTAGGATCTTCATTTGTCCGTGATGAAAAGAAAGTCGTGACAGAAGTAATGGCGGTTGATACTTCACCTTATCGTCATCAAGTGGTGATCGATAAAGGCCGTATTGATGGTGTTTACGTTGGTCAGCCTGTTATCAATGAGAAAGGCATCGTTGGTCAGGTCACGTTTGTCGCAGCGCACAACGCACGTGTTCTGCTGCTAACGGACGCGAAAAATGCAATTCCTGTCCAGGTGATCCGCAATGATATCCGAGTGATCGCATCGGGCAATGGTGAAATGGATGAAATCCAACTGGAGCACATTCCAACCAGCACAGATATTCAGGTTGGTGATTTATTGGTGACATCCGGTTTAGGTGGCATTTACCCTGAGGGATACCCAGTCGCGACGGTTACCAATGTGGATCACGATACGCGTCAAGAGTTCGCTTCAATCAAGGCTGAGCCGGTTGTGGAGTTTGATCGCTTACGCTACCTACTGCTGATTTGGCCGAATGAAGACCGTCAACACAAAGTACTGCGGTCCAATGTAGATGAAGGGTTAGAGCAAGAACAAGAGGTAACCGATGGCCAATAATGTATTGAGTAGCCGAATGGTGATTGGCGTCAGTTTCTTCGTTGCGCTGGTACTGCAAACCATTCCATGGCCAGGTGTGTTAGATGTGTTACGCCCTTCATGGTTGTTCCTTGTTACGTGTTATTGGGTGTTGGCACTACCGCACCGAGTGAACGTCGGAACTGCGCTAGTGTTGGGCTTATTATGGGATATCTTGATCGGCTCAACGCTTGGAATTCGTGGCATGATGATGTCGATCGTTATCTACCTCGTGGCGCTGAATTTCCTGTTGATTCGCAACATGGCTTTGTGGCAACAGTCGATTTTAATTGCCTTTTTTACTGCGTTATTGGAAGTTTTGATATTCTGTGGGGAATATTTGAACCAGGACGTAGTATTTAATCCATTATCTCTGTGGACGGCGGCAATAAACTGTATACTTTGGCCATGGATGTTTTTATTAATGCGACGAGTTCGTCGTGCATGGCACGTAAGGTAAAGCGGTGAAGAAAAGCTTATCTCTCGTTCTCGCATCGGGTTCTCCGAGAAGAAAAGAGCTGCTTGCTCAACTGGGTTATGATTTTGAGATCGTATTGCCTGATATTGAGGAAGCCAAACAGGCTCATGAGCAAGCACGAGATTACGTGTTGCGTCTTTCTTTGGAAAAAGCTCAGGCAGGCTTAGCGTTGGCTAAGCCTGATTCCGTTGTATTGGGCTCTGATACGGTCGTAGTATGCGATGACCGTGTGCTAGAAAAACCAAAAAGTTTTGAAGATTCAAAGCGTATGCTTACTGACTTATCGGGTCGTCGCCATCAAGTGATGACTGCGGTGAGCGTTGTATCATCGGAACAACAACATTCAGTGGTCGTTACCACTGACGTGTGGTTCAAACCACTGACTCACGAAGAAATCGAACAATATTGGCAGTCAGGAGAGCCATGCGATAAAGCTGGAAGTTATGGTATTCAGGGACTCGGAGGGCGATTTGTCACCCGAATCGAAGGCAGTTATCACGCTGTAGTAGGCTTACCTTTGTTCGAAACCGATCAGCTAATTCAAGAATTTTTATAATTGTTTTGAGGTGTGCACATGAGTGCAGAATTGCTGCTTAACGTGACCCCGAGTGAAACTCGTGTGGCCATGATTGAAGGTGGAGTACTACAAGAAATACATATCGAGCGCGAATCGCGTCGCGGTATTGTGGGCAATATATACAAAGGCAAAGTAAGCCGAGTGTTACCAGGCATGCAGGCGGCTTTCGTCGACATTGGTTTAGATAAAGCGGCGTTTTTACATGCGTCAGATATTGTTCCTCATACCGAATGTGTGGCAGAAAACGAAAAACAGCAGTTTCAAGTCCGTGATATCTCTGAGCTGGTACGCCAGGGACAAGACATTGTTGTGCAAGTGGTCAAAGATCCGCTCGGCACAAAAGGTGCGCGTTTAACGACGGATATCACCTTACCTTCGCGTTATCTTGTTTTTATGCCGGGGGCCAGCCATGTCGGTGTTTCGCAGCGTATTGAAAGTGAAAAAGAGCGCGAGCGTTTGAAAAAGGTGGTGAACCATTACTGCGATGAGCACGGTGGTTTTATCATTCGTACCGCGGCAGAAGGCGCTGATGAAAAAGAGCTCTCTCAAGATGCGGCATTTCTAAAGCGTTTGTGGCTAAAAGTCATGGAGCGTCGCTCAAAATACAAAACGCGTTCAACACTTTACGGTGAACTCGGCTTAGCTCAACGCATTCTGCGTGACTTTGTTGGCACAGAGCTCGATAAGATCATGGTCGACTCCCGCCTTGAATATGAAAACCTGAAAGAATTCACTTCTGAGTATGTACCGGAGTTAACAGATAAGCTTGAGCTTTACGAAGGTGACAAGCCAATCTTTGACATGTACGACACCGAAAACGAAATTCAGCGTTCTTTAGAGCGCAAGGTCGAGCTAAAATCGGGCGGCTATTTGATCATCGATCAAACCGAAGCCATGACCACCATCGATATCAACACGGGTGCATTTGTTGGTCGTCGTAATCTCGAAGAGACTATCTTCAATACCAATATAGAGGCAACGCAAGCTATTGCGCGTCAGCTACGTTTACGTAACCTCGGCGGTATCATCATTATTGATTTTATCGATATGGCATCCGAAGAGCATCGTCAGCGAGTACTTACCTCACTGGAAACGGCGCTGGCGAAAGACCGAGTAAAAACCAACATCAACGGCTTTACCCAGCTTGGCTTAGTTGAAATGACGCGTAAGCGCACGCGAGAAAGTATTGAACATATCTTGTGTTCTGGCTGTCCTACTTGTGAAGGCCGTGGCAGCGTGAAAACGGTCGAAACCGTATGCTTTGAGATATTACGCGAGATTACTCGTGTGAACCGTGCTTACGACGCCGATAATTTTGTCGTGTACGCATCGCCGTTTGTTGCTGAAGCGCTATTGGGCGATGAGTCTCATGCGTTGGCTGAGCTCGAAGTATTTATTGGCAAGCAAGTGCGAGTTCAGGCTGAACCCCTGTACATTCAGGAACAGTTTGACGTCGTAATGATGTAATTTGGAACATTTGTGAATTCTGGTGTTAACCGTTTTGGGCGTTTTTGTGCGTGGAGTTTAGTTACTGTATTGGTGTTATTAGCCATATTAGTAACCACGCTTCGCGTCACACTGCCGCAACTTAACCATTTCCAAGATGAGATCAAAACCTGGGTCAAACAAGGCACAGGTTTTGACGTTTCTATTGCCAATGTCGCAGGGACGTGGCGCAATAATCATCCCTCAATTGCGTTACTGGGTTTAGAGGCAAATCTACCAAACGTGCAAGATGCACGCTTCGCTGTTGAAGAAGTCCAAATTGAGTTCGACCTTATTCAATCTCTTTTTCAACTTAAACCTGTAGTTGCAGACCTTACCATTCATAACCTCGCTTTAGACATTCACACGGTAGACATTCTGCCGACTTCTCATCGTCAAGATCCGAAGCCTGAAGTGGATAAGAGCGAAGTGAAACTCATTGACCAACTCGACTCACTTCTTTTACGTCAGTTCGAAGACTTCACTATTAGCGATTCACGGATTTGGTATAAGTCGGTGTCTGGTGAAACTCGCCGTTTAGATATTGAGCAGCTTCGTTGGAGCAATCAAGGGAAACGTCACGTAGCCGAAGGCACGGTTAGCATTGCCGATGTTCGCCTGAACTCATTGTTAGTAAGCGCTAACTTTAAAGATCATGGCTCGTTGCGCGATGTATCTGGTGAGTTTTACGTGAGTGCTCAAGATGTCTCGGTCACACCTTGGCTGACCACTTACATGCAAGAAGAGTCAGGAGCAGAGTCGGGTAAAGTCAGCTTAAATACTTGGCTAACGCTCAAACATAGCCAACCGCATGATGCTTATGTTGAATTGCTGCCTTCCGAGTTGGTGTGGAATGAAGATGGACATCATGAGCTGTTTATTGAGTCTGGAATTTTCAATCTTCGACCAGATAAACAAGGCTGGAAAGTAAATGGCCACTCACTTCAGATCAGAACCGATAATACCCCTTGGCCAGAGCTAGACGTCGCGTTTGATTGGCAACCAAACGGCTGGATGCTTAATCTCTCTCAACTCGACATTGAAGCACTCATTCCGCTCATTAAGCTGGCTCCAGAGTCAGAGTCGACCAGTGACCTTATTAACAAACTAGCACCGAAAGGTCGGGTCGAAGATGTCCGATTGTCAATGAACGGTGGTTTAGACACCTTACGCTACTCGGCTGAACTGGATGAACTCGCGATGACACAATGGGAGCTCCTACCCGGGTTTCATCACGTACAGGGCAGCGTATCGGGGGATGTGAATCAAGCTAAAGCAAGAGTCACCGTCATTGATGATGTCTTTCCGTACGGCGATGTATTCCAAGCTCCGCTGAATATCAAACAAGGTGAAGTCGATATTATCTGGCAGCAAGATGATGCGGGTTGGCGTTTGTGGGCGGATAAAGTGACGGCAGCAACGCCTGATCTTCAAGTCTTGGGGGCATTCCGTCTTGATTTTCCAAAAGAACAAAGCCCATTTTTATCGTTCTATGCCGAAGCGGATCTCTACAACGCGGGTGAGACATGGCGCTATCTACCGACTCTGGCACTTGGACAAGACTTGACCGACTATCTTTCGACCGCGATTCAGGGCGGTAAAGTGAACACAGCGAAATTGTTGTGGTATGGCGAGTTAGGTGATTTTCCTTACAAAGAACATAATGGCATGTTCCAAGCTTGGGTTGGATTAAAAGACGCGAAATTTAGCTTTGATACGGCATGGCCAACCATCACGGATTTGCAGCTAGACTTGCTGTTTGAAAATGATGCCATGTATTTGGATTCAAAATCAGCCACACTAAATGGCGTTCATGCCAAGCGTATCACTGGGCGAATCCCTGAGTTGGCAGAAGGTGGACACATCGAGATTGAAGCGAAAGCAAGCGCGCCGGGTAATGAAGTCCGTGACTACATGATGGCGACGCCATTAGTGGATTCAGTCGGTGCCGCATTGACAGCGCTGCAAGTGAGTGGGCCCGTTTACTCTGAGTTTCAACTCAACATACCGTTTGATTTTGAGAAAGAGTCTCGCGCTTGGGGTTATGCAGATTTAACAGAAAATCGTGTTGATATTGAAGCGCCGCCAATGACGCTTGAAAACGCCACAGGGCGCATCACCTTCGACAATGATGTGGTTACCACATCGGGTTTGTCGGCCGAATTATTACAACAGCCTATCTCTCTTGATTTCCATGGAGAGAGTGCGGAGCAAGGCTACAACGTGACAATTAATACATTAGGAGATTGGGATGTCGAGCCTCTCAAACCCTATGTCGGTGAGCGTTGGTTAAACCTTGTTTCTGGCCATGCGCCGTGGCAAATGGACATTGACTTGCAACTCAATGATGTTGGTTTCACTTATCAGCTTGAAGTGCTGGCGCAACTAAATCGTCTGGCTAGTCAATATCCTTATCCTTTAGCGAAAAAAATTGGTGAGTCTGGGCAAGCGAAACTGCAAGCATCCGGCAACCAAGAGAGTATTTCAGCAAGACTACAGATCCCAAATGTGAAGTATCAAACTGAGATAGATATCGCTGGCGATGTCCCGGTTCTGACTGCGACTCATTTAATGGTTGGCAAAGGTGGCTTCCGGATTAGTCCTATTGTCGGGCACGATGCTTCGGTGCGTGTCGAAGAACTGAATTTAGACCAATGGGCTGAGCTTGCGCAGGTCTCTGAGAGCAAGCCTTCATCGTCTGTTTTGGCAAGCATGAAAACGCCGACCATTCCATTGCCGACACGCATTGAAGTTGAAACGCCAAACTTACAGCTCGGTGGGATTGAGTTTCATGATGTGGATTTTTCAGCAAGCAAGAAAAATTTGAGTTGGCAACTCGATGTGGACAGTCAAGAGGTTAAAGGGAAAGCTAACTATCTGAAACCCTATGATCTATCGGTCTCTCTAGAGCACTTGCATCTGTACATCCCAGGGTTTGAAGAGATGACCAAAGAGCGCAGTTCAATCTTTGCGAGTGAAGATCAAAACGCACCTTTGATTACCAATTTTGACCGCAAGTTTCACGCTGAGATGCCAAACTTAACTTTGAACATTGATGATTTTTGGCTGCAAGGCTACAAAGTGGGCAAAGTGAATGTTGATTTGCAGCGTCGCCAGAACCGCTTGGAGTGGAAAAATATCACCTTTAGTAGCGGCAAAAACCGCATTGATATGAGTGGTTGGTGGGACCTGACGAAAGAGAGTAGTCATTCCAACTTAACCATGAAAATGAAAGGTGATAACAACACCGATCTTATGGAGCGCTTTGGTATTACATCAGGCATTCAACAAGCACCATTTGAGATCAATGCCAATATGGAATGGGACGGCGCACCTTGGTCAATGAAGACACAAACCTTGCAAGGAAACGTCTCAACGGAATTTGGTAAAGGCGTGATCAGTGAAGTTAGTGGTGCGGCACGCTTGTTAGGCTTGTTTAGCTTGGATTCTATCATCCGTAAGATGCAGCTCGACTTTACCGACGTATTCGATAAAGGCATGGCATTCAACTCGATCACGGGAACGGGCAAAATCCAAGACGGTGTGTTTATCACCAATGATATCGTAATGGATGCGTTAGCAGGGGAAATGCAAATCCGCGGCATCGCTAATATGAACAGCAGAATGGTTGATGCGGAAGTGAAATTCACACCAGACATCACATCAGGCCTACCAATGCTGACCGCGTTTGCCGTTGCGCCTCAAACTGCTTTGTATGTCTTGGCCATCTCTACGGTGATATCTCCGGTGGTTGAGGTCTTCACTCAAGTCAATTATGAAGTGAAAGGCCCACTAGATTCACCAACGGTGAAAGAAATTTCGCGAAGTAAAGGTGAATATAAGCTGCCAGAAAAACTGCGTGAACAGGCCAAATAACTCACCGAATATAATGGAATAGGGAGGAAACACATGGAGCGTGTTGGCATTATTCAAATGACTTCGGGTCCGGATATTAACGCGAATTTGGACTTCATTGAAAAACAGTGTGCTTTAGCGAGCAAGCAAGGTGCCAAACTTGTTCTTACTCCTGAAAATACAGTGCTATTTTCCAGTCGCGAAGCTTATCATCAACATGCAGAGCCACTTGGCAGTGGCATGATTCAACAGCGGCTCTGTGAAATCGCTAGAAAGAACCAGTTAACGCTAATTGTCGGAAGCATGCCCATTCAAACCGCAAAAGGTGTCACCACCACAACACTTGTATTTCCGCCGCACGGTAAATGCATTGCTCACTATGACAAACTGCATATGTTTGATGTCGACGTAGCCGATGGTTATGGTAGTTATCGTGAGTCGGATACGTTTATGGCGGGTAATCAAATAGTCGTTGCGGAAACTGATATCGGCAGTGTTGGATTGAGTATTTGTTATGATTTACGTTTCCCAGAACTTTATAAAGTATTGCGTCAAGAAGGGGCGGATATCATTGTGGTGCCCGCTGCGTTTACCGCTGTGACGGGGCAAGCTCACTGGGAAGTATTATTGCGAGCTAGAGCGATTGAGACACAATGTTGGATTTTGGCAAGCGGACAAACTGGAACGCATCCATGTGGACGAAAAACATGGGGACACTCAATGGTCGTTGACCCTTGGGGACGTATCCATAAACAGCTTCAGGATGAAGTAGGTTTATTGGTGACTGAGATAGATTTGTCACAAAGCCAACAAGTAAGGCAGAATATGCCGCTGACTCAACACAGTCGCTTTCAAAATGAATTGAGACGGAAATAAAAGAGCTAACTATGAGCACAAACCAAATAGAACAGGCACTCCTTGCCCCAAATGGTCTGACAGAACAAGACATTGCTGACACGCTTGCCAGCATTGCGACGCGCCAGATCGATTATGCGGACATTTACTTTCAGTCCAGCTGGCATGAGTCTCTGGTTCTAGAAGACAGCATCATCAAAGATGGCTCTTTTAACATTGATTGTGGTGTTGGTGTCCGTGCAGTAACTGGCGAGAAAACAGGCTTTGCCTACTCTGATCAAATCCAGCCTGAAGGCCTGAAGCAGAGTGCAATGGCGGCGCGCGGTATTGCTCAGCAAGGGCAAAATGGCAAAGTCCAAGCGTTTAAACGCACCGAAAACCAAGCGTACTACGCGGCTGTGAATCCACTAGCTGAATGGGAAAAGCAGCAAAAAACAGAATTACTCAAATCTCTAGATGCTTACATCCGCACTAAAGAACCATTGATTAAAGAAGTTTCGATCAGCATCAGCGGTGTGCATGAGCAGATGCTTGTTGCGGCAACAGACGGTACTTATGCAGGCGATATTCGTCCTTTGGTGCGTTTGTCTATTAGCGTGCTCGCACAAAAAGGTGAACGACGTGAACGCGGTAGTGCTGGTGGCGGCGGCCGTTTCGGTTACGATTTCTTTTTAACGGAAAGCAATGGTGTGAAACAAGCTTTTCATTACGCAGACGAAGCGATTCGCATGGCGTTAATCAACCTTGAAGCAGAAGCAGCACCAGCTGGCATGATGCCAGTGGTATTGGGTTCTGGCTGGCCTGGCGTGTTGCTACACGAAGCGGTAGGTCATGGCCTAGAAGGTGATTTTAACCGGAAGGAATCTTCGGTTTTCTCTGGCAAAATGGGTCAACAAGTGACGTCTTCGCTGTGTACCATCGTCGATGACGGCACGTTAAAAGACCTTCGTGGTTCACTGAATGTGGATGATGAAGGGGTAAACGGTCAGTACAACACGCTTATCGAAAATGGTGTGCTGAAAGGTTACATGCAAGACAAGCTAAACGCGCGGTTAATGGGTGTGAACCCAACAGGTAACGGTCGTCGTGAGTCTTATGCACATTTACCAATGCCGCGTATGACCAACACCTACATGCTACCAGGTGAACATACGCCAGAAGAAATAATCTCGACGGTCGAGAAAGGGTTGTATGCGCCAAACTTTGGTGGCGGCCAGGTGGACATTACTTCGGGTAAGTTTGTGTTCTCTGCATCCGAAGCATACTTGATTGAAAACGGTAAAATTACGCGCCCTGTTAAAGGTGCGACGTTGATTGGCTCAGGTATCGAAGCAATGCAGCAAGTCTCTATGGTCGGTAACGACCTAAGTATCGACAAGGGCGTTGGCGTATGTGGTAAAGCAGGTCAAAGTGTGCCAGTTGGTGTTGGTCAGCCGACCTTGAAGCTGGACTCACTGACAGTGGGTGGCACTGAGTAACTCAGTCGAATCGTTATAAAAAGAGCGCTCATTAGAGCGCTCTTTTGCTTTGCGAGTCGGTGTCAATTACAGGTTTTCTTCAGCAAATTCCGCCAAGCGGCTACGAACCACGCCGTTGAGGTGAATATTTGCGCTGCCTTCAAAGTTCTTGAAGCGCTCAACCATGTACGTCAATCCTGATGTCACTGGGGTGAGGTAATGAGAGTCAATCTGCGCCAAGTTACCGGAGCAGACGATTTTGGTTCCTTCACCACAGCGGGTAATGATGGTTTTGATTTGTGATGCAGTGAGGTTTTGACACTCATCAAGCAGTACAAACGCATTTTGAATCGAACGGCCACGCATAAAGTTGATCGATTTAAATTGAATGTTGGCTTTATCGCAGATGTACTTCAATGAGCCTTCAGTGCAGTGATCGTGTTTATGTAGTGCTTCCAAGGTATCGGTCACCGCCGCTAACCACGGCATCATTTTCTCCTCTTCGGATCCGGGTAAGAAGCCGATGGATTCACCGATATCTGGCGTGTTACGTGTTACGATAATTTTATCGAACATGCTTTTTTCAATGGTTTGTTCCAATGCTGCAGCCATTGCCAGTAATGTCTTACCACTACCCGCCGCACCCGTTAGAATCACCAAGTCAATTTCTGGATCGAGTAAGGCATCTAACGCCATTCCCTGGTAGATATTTTTAGGTGTGATGTCCCAAGCCTTGCGATGCATTAGGCGTTCGCGGCTCAGGTCGAGAAGCGTTAACTTGTCTTCATTGATGGTTTCTACGCGACCAGCAAAGTCACTGTCTTCATCAATAACGTATTGGTTGATAAAGGTTGGGTCGAAGGGTTCGCGACTGAGTTTATGGTAAGTTTTTCCACCCAGTGCATAGCTTTCTACTTCCTCAATACCGCTCCAGAAATCACCTTCACGCAATTGAAAGCCCTTGGTTAGGTATTGAATGTCGTCAATCAGTTGGTCGGTTCTATAATCCTCAACAAAGCGTACACCAGCCCCTTTGGCTCGCAGACGCATGTTGATGTCTTTCGTGATCAGTACCACTTCGCGTGGTGCACGTTTATTTTGCAGATAAAGCACCGCGTTGAGAATACGGTTGTCACCGGCTTTGTCGGCGAAGGCTTTGACGGTTTCCTGCAGTTCAAAATCCGCCAAAATGGAAATAGTACCTTGGTCGGGGTTGTCTTTAGAAACAGGAATGCCTTCAGAGATTTCATCTGGCGTTGCTTCTTTAAACAAATCTTCCAAGGTGCGAATAGCCACGCGCGCATCTCTTGCAACGTCGCGCTTACTGTCTTTGATTCGGTCGAGTTCTTCCAACACGGTCATGGGGATAACGACATCGTGTTCTTGGAAAGAGAAGATGGCAAAGGGTTCATGAAGAAGAATGTTGGTATCGAGTACAAACAGTTTCCGATCGGTATCGCCCATAGCGTCTCCTTGCCGTAGTACGGCTCTGCATGCGAGTTGTTAGGTCGTTTCCAAATAGGTGTGAAGTGACCTAACTCTGATTGCTTGCAATAGAGGTTGTCGGGCTGATGTCGGCTAGTGTGCAACCGAGTAGCAAGACAACTTACTGCAAACCCGTGTTGATCCTAATCGTGTACTAACGCGCTTAAATCATATGCAATGGTTTTAAACGCCCCTCATTAGAAGTATACGTAATATTTACGTTCTACAACTTAATAATTGGCATGAGTATTTTACAATTTGATTGCATTTAGAGTTTGGGAAAAAAAGTTTCTGCTTGGTGCGGTTTCGGCGTGACCTAAATCACAGCTTCAAGTAAGATTAGCGACCTTTTTCTGCGTATAGGCTACGTCCGATTTATCATGTTGAGCTGGCTTAAAAAATACTCAGTTCATACTGAAATGACGAATGCTATCGGCATAGCAGAAGCCAGAATCAGATCTAAACTATTATCCATGCCCACGGGCATGAGTAGACCAACAAGAAATACGAATCAAGAACTAATAACGAGGTAGTCAATTCATGACATTTGCTTTGGGGCAGCGCTGGATTAGCGATACGGAAAGCGATTTAGGTTTAGGTACCGTTGTAGCAATGGATGCTCGTACTGTGACATTGATGTTTGCAGCGTCAGAGGAAAACCGAGTTTACGCACGTAACGATGCACCTGTTACCCGAGTCACCTTTAATGTTGGGGATGTCATCGATTGCCAAGAAGGTTGGTCTCTAAAAGTAGAAGAAGTACTGGAAGATGAAGGTCTTTACACCTATTTCGGTACTCGTGAAGACACGCAAGAAACCGCTGTTGTTCTGCGTGAGATTTTCCTTAGCAACCAAATTCGTTTTAACAAACCTCAAGATAAGTTGTACGCCGGTCAAATCGACCGTATGGACAACTTTGTTCTGCGTTACCGTGCGCTAACCAACCAGTTTGAGCAGCATAAGAGCCCAATGCGTGGCCTATGTGGTATGCGTGCAGGTTTGATCCCTCATCAGCTTTACATCGCGCACGAAGTTGGCCGTCGTCACGCGCCACGCGTCTTATTGGCGGATGAGGTAGGTTTGGGTAAAACCATCGAAGCGGGCATGATCATCCACCAACAAGTTCTGTCTGGTCGTGCCGAACGCATTTTGATTGTGGTGCCTGAAACACTGCAGCATCAATGGCTGGTTGAGATGATGCGTCGTTTCAATCTGCATTTCTCTATCTTTGACGAAGAGCGCTGTATCGAAGCGTTTGCGGATGCAGAAAACCCATTTGATACTCAGCAATATGTGCTGTGTTCTTTGGATTTCCTACGCAAGAGCCGCAAGCGTTTTGAACAAGCACTGGAAGGTGAATGGGACCTACTGGTTGTCGATGAAGCGCATCACCTTGAATGGAGCCAAGATAAACCGAGCCGTGAATACCAAGTGGTAGAAGGCTTGGCTGAACGTACTCCAGGTGTGTTGCTACTGACTGCAACGCCAGAGCAGCTTGGTCGTGAGAGTCACTTTGCTCGTCTGCGTTTGTTGGATCCAGACCGCTTCTATGCTTACGAAGCATTCGTTGAGGAAGAAGAGCAATACGCGCCCGTAGCAGATGCGATTACTTCACTCTTTTCCGGTGAAAAGCTACCTAATGAAGCAAAAAACCAAATTACTGAACTGCTTTCTGAGCAAGACGTAGAACCACTTTTCCGTATTATTGAAAGTGAAGCGGACGAAGAAGCTAAAGCGTCGGCACGCCAAGAGCTGATCGATAACTTGATGGATCGTCATGGTACAGGGCGTGTTTTGTTCCGTAACACGCGCGCGGCCATCAAAGGCTTCCCTACGCGTAACGTGCATCTGATGCCAATGGATATTCCACCGCAATACACTACATCAATGCGTGTTGCTGGAATGATTGGCGGTAAGATGAGTTCTGAAGCACGTGCGATGAAGAACCTTTACCCGGAAGAAATTTTCCAAGAATTTGAAGGCGATGACGCGAGCTGGTGGCAGTTTGACTCGCGTGTGAATTGGTTGCTTGAAAAAGTAAAAGAGAAGCGCAGCGAGAAAATCCTCGTGATTGCTTCTCGTGCGAGTACCGCACTGCAATTGGAGCAAGCACTGCGTGAGCGTGAAGGTATCCGCGCCACCGTTTTCCACGAAGGTATGTCGATTCTTGAACGTGACAAAGCGGCGGCTTACTTTGCGCAAGAAGAAGGTGGAGCACAAGTTCTTATCTGTAGCGAAATCGGCTCTGAAGGTCGTAACTTCCAGTTTGCCAACCAACTTGTCATGTTCGACTTGCCATTTAACCCAGACTTGCTTGAGCAACGTATTGGTCGTTTGGACCGTATCGGTCAAAATCGCGATATCGACATTCATGTTCCTTACCTGAAAGGCACATCGCAAGCGATCCTAGCACGTTGGTTCGATGAAGGCCTGAGCGCTTTTGCGGAAACCTGCCCAACAGGCCGTGCTGTTTACGATAAGTACTCCGATGATCTGATTGAAATTCTTGCCTCTGGTGATACCAGCACGCTAGATGAGATCATTGAAGCGTCAGCAAAAATGAATAAAGAGCTGAAATCCCAATTGGAGCAAGGCCGTGATCGCCTATTAGAAATGCATTCAAATGGCGGGGAAAAAGCACAACAAATCGTTGAGAAAATTGAATCAACTGACGGCGATACCAATCTGGTCACCTTCGCACTTTCTCTTTTTGACACGATTGGCTTGAATCAAGACGATAAAGGTGAAAACGCCCTGATTGTGACCCCATCTGAGCACATGATGGTGCCAAGCTACCCAGGTCTGCCATACGAAGGAGCGACGATCACGTTTGATCGTGATACGGCTTTATCTCGTGAAGATATGCACTTTATCAGTTGGGAACACCCAATGATCCAGGGTGGTATCGATCTTCTTATGAGTGAAGGGGTGGGGACGTCTGCGGTATCTCTATTGAAAAACAAAGCGTTACCAGTCGGGACTATTCTTCTTGAGTTGATTTACGCGGTAGATGCGCAAGCGCCAAAACGCAGTGGTATCGCGCGCTTCTTACCGAAAACGCCAATCCGTTTAATGATGGACTCGCGTGGTAATGATTTGTCTGCTCAAGTGGAGTTTGAAAGCTTTAACCGCCAGCTCAGCCCTGTAAACCGTCACTTAGGTAGCAAGTTGGTTACGTCGGTACAGAAAGACGTACACCGCTTAATTGAAGCCGGTGATGTTCTTATTGAAGAGAAGGTCGAAGAAGTACGCAAACAAGCTCATCAAGATATGCAGCACAGTTTGAATGCAGAGCTTGAGCGTTTGCAAGCACTGAAAGCGGTGAACCCAAATATTCGTGACGAAGAAATTGAAGCTATCGACGCACAAATTAAAGAGCTCACTGGTTACATCAACCAAGCTCAGGTTCAGCTCGACTCGCTGCGTTTGATTGTGGTGAGCCACAACTAAGTAAGTATTTATTGCTCATTAAAAAAGGTCTTCAGTTGAAGACCTTTTTCTTTATTTACGGTTTAGTTTCTTTAAGCGGAATGCATTAATCACTGATAGCTATCTCATTTACATCAACCACTTCCACCAGATAAATACAGCCAAGAAGCCAAACAAGTAAATCAGGCCTGCAATCGACAACCACTTTAGTTTAGGTCCAACAGCCAAAGGCTCAGGTAACTCAGTTTTGCTCACTAATGTGTAATTTAGCAGAGCAAAGAATGGCGTGGTCATAAAGGCGAGGATCATCGCAAAGTTCAGCATAGGCAATAACGCAGAAGCCCAGAAAACCACAATACCCAATGCAAGTAAGGAGACTACCAGCATGATCGCTGAAGTGGTTTTAGGGTTAGTGTCTGGTTGTGAGCGCAGTAGGCGTTGAGAATCCGAAATAACGCGAGAATAGCCATCAATAACGGTAATCGTGCTGCCAAAGATACAGAAAAACGCAATTACCGCGATCAAGTAACGAGACCATTCGCCAATCGTTGCCGCATATAAGCCAACCAATTGGTGGGAGAAGCCAACACCAGAGCTTTCAAGCGCAACGCCAGATCCATAAAGCATCAAAGAGCCTAGCGATACAAAGATAATGGCAAGAAACGCCGTGCCAATATAACCGACATTAAAGTCAAATAGAGCAGAGCGGTATGTTACTTCTTGCTGGCTTGATTGGCGTTTTAGCCATGCTGAGGTTAAACAGGAGATCTCTATCGGTGCAGGCATCCACCCCATTGTCACAACGATAAAACCAATAGCCGCAATAGACCAAGGTGACGGTGGCTCGAAGTTGGCCACTTGTTCAACAGGGTTACCAAAGGCGATAGAAACAGCGAGTAAAGTCGCGATGGTTAACACCGACATGATCACTTTAGATAGCGTATCGAGCGCTTTGTAATGGCCAGCAAATAATATGAGCAGGCAGGTAACAATCACAATGATACTGAGTGATGCCATTGATAGTGAAAACGGAATGAAGTAGCCCAGCAAGCTAGCGCTAAACATCAACAAAGCGGCGGTATTGATGACGGCCGATACCACGCTCAGAAATAGAAATAGCCATAGATAAGGCCGGCCTAATTTCGCGTAGCCCTCAACCAAGGTGAGCCCTGTCCCCATGGTGTACTGTACGCCTGCTCGGAAAAAAGGGTATTTAAACAGGTTTACGAGCAGAATCAGTGCAGCCAATTGCCAACCATAAATCGCACCAGCCTTGGTTGATGCCACGAGGTGAGAGCCACCGACCGCAGCAGATGCCATTAATATGCCGGGGCCTAGCGAACGAAAAAATAAGGAAAGTTTGGATTGGGGTTTATCTATAACGGCGGAGTCCATTGCTTATTGTCCTTTTTATCTTATGTATCTTTCTAAAGAGATACATACCGCAGTACATGACAAGCTGAGCGATCGCCCTATACTGCGCAACGGTAATGTCTTTTAAATGCTGTGTTTTGGTGTATTTATTTTAAGTATTCTTTGCGAATATCATGCTGTGTGCATCTAGCACTCTATTCAGTTATGCGTCTTGTTGTCAAACTAAATTTACAACGTGCTATTTTTAGTTTTTATGCTAAAGGATTGACTTTGTTTTATTAGGTTGAACTTTTCTTCAGAATCCTGCATCTGGGTGCTATTTGGGTATATAATCGCGGCGTTTTTATTTTGTAGAGATCTCCCATGGCAATGCTTGAATATACCCCTCCCACCGACCCTTGGGTCGATATCGTTTTTGAGGATGACGACATTCTGGCAGTGAATAAGCCATCAGGGCTGCTGTCTGTCCCTGGTCGCCTTGCAGAGCATTACGACAGCATGTGGAGCCGCCTCAAAGAGTTGCATCCAGAAATTCAAGTTGTGCATCGCTTGGATATGTCGACATCAGGGTTGATGTTGCTGGCGAAAAACAAACCCGCGGAGCGAGCATTAAAAAAGCAGTTCCAATATCGCCTCACTCACAAGGTGTATTACGCACGTGTTTGGGGGCATGTTGAGCCGCAAGAAGGGAATATTGATCTTCCATTAATTTGTGATTGGCCAAATCGTCCACGACAAAAAGTATGTTTTGACGACGGCAAACCATCTCAAACTTTATTCCAAGTAGTGAAGCGTGAAGTGCACCCTGATGGCACCCATACGACCGTTGTGCGACTACTGCCCATTACTGGTCGATCGCATCAGTTACGCGTGCATTTGATGGCGATTGGTCATGCGATTATTGGTGATGAGTTTTATGCAACTGAAGAGGCGTATCAGTTTTCAGAGCGTTTAGAGTTGCACGCTGCGGAGTTAAGTTTTTATCACCCAGTCACAGAACAGTTGAGCAGTATTTTTGTACCCTGTGACTTTTCTCCTGAAGCCGAGGCGATGATCTTTAACTATTTTTCGCCAGAGCGTACATTGCCTGATTATAAAACGTTGCCACACCCTTAATGCCAATTGCACTCAACAGCGGTTCTTTCTAGTTCGCTATTTTTGGCTATTTCGTTACTGTGGTTGATGTATCCTGTCTTTCAGCCGTGAACAAGGAGTTGTTATGTCTTTGCCAAGCATCGTATTTTTAGACCGAGCGACCATCCCAGAACATATTGAGGTCCCACGACCTGGCTTTCCGCACCACTGGCGTGAGTACGACCTAACTGCGCCTGAGCAGGTAATAGAAAGGTTAGCAGATGCCGATATCGTGATTAGCAATAAAGTCCTGCTTGACCAACATGTATTAGAGCAACTACCAAAATTACGGATGATCGCGGTTGCCGCAACTGGTTTTAACAACGTCGATGTGAACTACTGTGCTAATCATGATATTGCGGTTGCTAATGTACGTGGTTACGCGACGCGTTCGGTGCCCGAGCATGTGATGTCAATGTTATTCGCTTTAAGACGGAATTTATTTGGGTACCACCAAGATATTGCCGCAGGTGAGTGGCAGCGTAACCAGCAGTTTTGTTTTTTTACGCACCCAATCGGGGATATTGGTGGTAGCACGTTAGGTGTTGTTGGTAGCGGGGCACTAGGGCAAGCGACGGCGAATCTGGCTCAAGCGTTAGGAATGACCGTGTTGTTTTCTGAGCGTAAAGGGGCGGCAGAATGTCGGCCTGGTTATGTGCCGTTTGAGGAAGTATTAAAACGCTCCGATGCGCTGACCTTGCATTGCCCGCTCAACGATCATACTCAGAATTTAATTGGTCAAGCAGAGTTGCAACAAATGAAGTCCAACTCCATTTTGATTAATACAGGGCGTGGAGGTTTGGTGGATGAGAGCGCACTGGTGGATGCCTTAAAACAGCAAGAAATTGCAGCGGCTGGTTTTGATGTTTTTACACAAGAACCGGCTGATGAGAGCAATCCGCTGATTGCCAATATGAGTTTACCTAATTTGTTACTGACACCGCATGTTGCATGGGGCAGCGACTCATCTATTCAACGTTTAGCGGAAATCTTGATTGAGAACATTAACGCTTTCGAGCGCGGAGACCGCGTTAATCGCTTAGTGTAACGCTGACTGTAAAACCAAAGATAAAAAAAGCAGACATTGACGTCTGCTTTTTGCGTTTAAATCGAATGCTCATTGCGTGAGCCCTCGAATTAAAACTCTTCTTCGTTTAGACCTTTAAGGAGCTGAAAGATTTCGCGGTACGCTTTTGCTGGTTTCCCAGATTTTTTCTCTTTCGCTGCTTGGCGAGCAAGTTGGCGTAGACGCTGACGATCCGCTTCTGGGTACATTTCCATTACGTCATCAATGGCTTTGTCACCTTCTTCCACTACGCGATCACGCAACGCTTCAAGTTTGTGGAATACCGCCGTTAATTGAGAGTGCTTATTACGAATTTTATCCAGTGCGGCTTGGATTGGCTCTGGATCTTCGTAACGCATCAATTTACCAATACGTTGTAATTGGCGACGACGCGCTTCATTTTTAAAACGTTGCGCGTCAGCAATTGCTTCTCGCAAATCTTCACTCAATGGAAACTTTTCTAGAACTGAAGGTTTGAGGCCGACAAGCTCCTCACCTAGCTTTTGCAGTTCTTCCATGTCTCGCTTCATCTCGGATTTACTTACCCAGATGATCTCTTCTTCTGGTTCCCATGGCGCTTTTTGATTCTTACGTGCCATTTCAGTTGCCTGTGTTTTGATTAATATTATGAGTATTTTAACAAGAATCATGGGGAGAAAGCGAAATTCTTGTTATCCTATTGTTCATCAAAGACAAGATGTGAAAGACAATGGATATTAAACAGCAGGTTGCTGAGCAACGTACCGAGCTAGAGCAAGCCGTAGCAAGAGCTTTAAAGCTTGCATCGGCAAAATCTGACGCCGCCGAAGTCGCAATTACTAAAAGCACTGGTTTAAGTGTTTCAACTCGTATGGGTGAAGTAGAAAATGTCGAGTTCAACAGCGATGGTGCGCTGGGCATTACCGTTTACCGAGGTCAACGCAAAGGCAGTGCTTCCACGTCTGATTTAAGTGAAGCTGCAATCGAGCAAACCGTTATAGCGGCGCTAGATATTGCACATTACACATCTGAAGACCCATTTGCAGGCCCTGCAGCAAAAGAATACATGGTGCAAGAGATCCCTGAGCTTGATCTTTTCCACCCAGACGCACCCGATCCAGACTATGCTGCCAATGTGGCGATTGCAGCAGAAAAAGAGGCGCTAAGTTATAACAATGCAATCAAGCAAAGTGATGGCGCGAGTTATGATAGTCATTACGGCGTGAAAGTGTATGGCAATAGCCATGGCTTATTAGCTAGTTATGCGTCTAGCCGCCATAGTACTAGCTGTTGTGTAATTGGCGTTGGTCAAAACGGCGAGATGGAACGTGATTACAGCTACACCGTGGCACGTCATCGTGATGACTTATGGACCCCAGAAACGGTGGGTCGTAAGGCGGCAGAGAATACGGTTAACCGCTTAGATGCGCAGCGTCTAAAAACAGGTCAATACCCAATCATGTTTGCGGCTGATGTTGCGACAGGCTTGATTGGCCATCTCGTTATGGCGATCAGCGGTGGTAACTTGTACCGAAAATCTTCTTTCTTACTTGACCATCTAGGCAAACAAGTGCTTCCTGAATGGTTCAATATCTCAGAACGTCCGCATGTATTGCGTGGTTTGGCATCAAGTCCATTCGATAGTGAAGGTGTGTACACTCAAGACCGTGAGATCATTACCGACGGTGTGCTAGCAACTTATCTGTTAACCAGTTATGCCGCACGTAAAATGAAGATGACGCCGACAGGTCACGCTGGTGGGATTCATAACTGGTACGTGAAGTCGACAGGCCAAAACTTCGAACAAATGCTTAAAGAGCTCGGTACTGGTCTTCTAGTGACTGAAGTCATGGGACAAGGTGTGAACGTGGTAACGGGTGATTACTCTCGCGGTGCCGCAGGCTTCTGGGTTGAGAATGGCGAAATCCAATACCCAGTATCAGAAATTACCATCGCAGGTAATCTAAAAGACATGTTCACCAAGATTGTGGCGGTTGGTAGTGATATTGAAACGCGCTCACAAATCCAAACGGGCTCTATCCTACTGGATACCATGAAAGTGGCGGGTGAATAAGCTTTTCTAGCAATTCAGAATCAAAAAAGCCTGATGTGTTCATCAGGCTTTTTCGTTTTTTCTGTTAGGTAATCAGTATTGTGGCAAGCCCTAAGAAGACAGATAAACCAATCACATCCGTCACCGTTGTTAATGCCATACCACCAGCTAAAGCAGGATCGATGTTCATTTTTTTCAATAGGATTGGAATCGTTACTCCTGCAATACCTGCGACCAATAAGTTGGTCAGCATGGCGGCGGAAATGATTCCTCCGAGCATCCAGTTACCTTTCCAAGCAACAACAATACCGCCAATAATCAGCGCCCACATGATGCCGTTAAGTAAGCCGATCGAGGCTTCTTTCATTAACAGTTCGCGTTTGTTTGAGTCACCGATATGACCAAGAGCAAGACCACGAATCACTAGTGCGACGGTTTGGTTACCAGCGACACCACCCATGGACGGAACAATCGTCATCAATACCGCAATGGCCGCCATTTGATCTAATGTGGCCTCAAACATGTTAGAAACGGAAGCAGCAGCAAGGGCGGCTAATACGTTAGCGCCAAGCCAGATACTGCGTTTGCGAGCTGATTTTACAACAGGCGCGAAAGTATCTTCGTCATCGTCCATACCCGCCATACTCATCATCGAGTGTTCCGCGTCTTCACGAATAACGTCAACCACGTCATCGATGGTGATACGGCCGACCAAATGCAAGTTTTCATCAACAACAGGTGCAGATACCCAATTACGGCGTTCGAACAGACTCGCAACATCTGAGTCGCTAGTATCGACGGTGATGGCCTCGTCCGCGTCTTCCATTACATCAATGATTTTTACGTCTGGCTGAGTGGTAATAAGCGTCGTGATCGGCAGTTCACCGATGAGCTTACTCTCTTCATCGATCACATACAGGGCATCCGTAGCTTCTGGAAGCTCGCCTTTCATACGTAGATAACGCAAAACTACGTCCACATCGACGTCACCACGAATTGTGATGACGTCGGTGTTCATCAGTCCACCCGCGGTGTCTTCTGGGTAGGATAGGGCAGTTTCGACCCGTAGACGGTCAGAGGAGTCCATTTGCGACAGGACTTCGCGTGACAGGTTGTCAGGCAAGCTACGCAGTACGTAAGCCACGTCATCGGTATCCATGCCTTCTGTCGCTTCTGCTAGCGCTTCTGGTGCCATTTTGGATACGAGGCTGTCTTTGACGTCTTCGTTCAGCTCGTCAAGGATTTCACCATAATCTTCAGGGTCGGTGAGTTGCCAAAGAACTTCACGGCTCTTACGTGGGGAGGCTTCTAAAAGGTGAGCGATATCCTCAGGTTCCATGTCCTGTAATTGACGACGAACATGGACGAAGCGGCCATTTTCTAGCGCTTCTGTGACTTCTTGGAGGGCTTGGTGAGCTTGGTCGAATTCAATTTGCTCTGCCATTCATTCCTCCCAATTCCTGATATTTACAATGCGTTGAATAATAACTTAATTCTAGGCGCCTTTTAATAACAACTTATGATACTAAGCAAATTTATTTATTAGGTCAGGGAAGAGAAAGATAATGGGAGGTAAGAAAAAAGCGAGTAAACTACTCGCCTTCATCAAATTTATCTTCGATCAAGTGGCAAACGGCATCCAGTGCTTCTTCCGCTTGCCCACCCGTTGCGTGGATCGTGACGTATTGTCCTTGAGCGGACTCTAGCATTAACAGGCCCATTACGCTGTCTGCTGTGGCGGTTTTGTCTTCTTCATTGTCGATGGTGATGACCGCTTCAAAGCTCTGTGCCAGTTCGACCAGTTTGACTGCTGCACGAGCATGTAAGCCAAGGCGGTTTTGAATCAATACTTTACGACTTAACTCCACGGCTATTCCTTAGCGTTTTTCTCTAGTGAGGTATGGCGAATTTGTACTTGGTGTCCTTTGTTGGCGAAGTATTCACCGATTTGCTGAGTTAAGTACACCGAGCGGTGCTTACCACCAGTACAACCGATTGCAACGGTCAGGTAGCTGCGGTTGTTTTTCTCAAGTAGAGGTAACCAATTCTCTATAAAGCTTTCAATTTGATATTTCAAACTTAACACCGATTGGTGTTGCTCTAAAAATGCGGCGATAGGAGCATCCAGACCTGTAAGCGGGCGTAGTGCTGGTTCCCAATGTGGGTTAGGTAAGAAGCGAACGTCGAATACGTAATCGGCATCGGAAGGCAGGCCGTATTTAAAACCAAAAGACTCAAATACCATCACGAGCCCTTTGCGATCTCTGCCTTCAACGCGCATACGCACAGTTTCACTCAATTCATGCAAAGACTGCCCACTACTATTTAGGACCAGATCTGCATGCGCTTTGAGTGGCGTCAAAATTTGCTTCTCACGCTCGATGGCTTGATCGAGCGAGAGGGAGGTGCCACCTAAAGATAACGGGTGAATTCGGCGTGTTTCGCTGTAGCGTTTGAGTAGCGTTTCTTTATTGGCGTCCAAGAAAAGCACGGTCACATCAAGCTCAGTTTTTAACTGTTCTAGTGTACTCGTCAGTTCTTTTAGCTTTTTAGGAATATTTCGAATATCAATGCTGACTGCAACATTCTGTTTGCTGTCAGCAACAGAATGAACAAATGCGTCCAGCAAGTTAACTGGTAGGTTATCAACACAGTAGTAACCTAAGTCTTCCAGTACACGAAGCGCAATACTTTTACCGGCACCTGAGTGCCCGCTAACAACGATTAGTCGCATGGAGTTAGTCCTGCTTATTGGTGAATCATGATGTCGTAAAGTTCTTCATCACTCTGAGCATTACGCAGTAGTTTCAATACTTGCTTATCGCTCAGACGTTCTGCCATAGAGGATAGAGTCTTGAGGTGCTCTTTGCACTGTTCTTCTGGTACAAGGAGCGCAAAAAGAAGATCGACAGGTCGATTGTCAATCGCATCAAATTCGATTGCTTCATCACATTGCAGTAAGACAGCAATGGCCTTGTCGCTTGATTGCATTCTCGCGTGAGGGATCGCAATACCGTTTCCGATACCGGTACTGCCCATTTTTTCTCTATTGAGCATGCATTCGAACAGCTCGGTAGAATCTTGGCCCGTTTGATCAGCCACGATACGGCTGATCATTTCAAGGGCGCGTTTTTTACTCGTGCAGTGGACCGCACTTTTGGTGCAGTCCAATGACAGTATTTCGCTCAGTTGCATGATTAATGACTGTTTAGTTTTTCTTTGTGCTTATTAAGTTGGCGAACCAATTTATCTACCAGCGAATCGATCGCGGCATACATATTTTCGTCATCGGCTGATGCGTGGATTTCGCCTTGATTTATGTGAAGCGTAGCTTCCGCGATTTGAGTAATTTTTTCAACTTTTAGTACAACATGCACTTGATTGATATGGTCGAAGAACCTTTCGAGCTTCTGAAACTTAGAATTTACATAGTCTTGCATTGAATCGGTAAGATCAACGTGATGGCCTTGAATATTGATTTGCATAGACTTTCCTTTTCAGTTAGTGCCTTATAATAGGCGTTTACGCTGACTTGAAGGGGCAATTCCCAAGGATTCGCGATATTTGGCTATCGTACGTCTTGCGACCTGAATCCCTTGGTCAGCCAGAAGAGCAGCAATCTTGCTATCACTCAGTGGTTTGGCAGTATTCTCTGCTGCGACCAGTTTTTTAATGAGTGCACGAATTGCTGTTGACGAACATTCTCCGCCGTTGTCAGTACTAACATGGCTAGAGAAGAAGTACTTCAATTCAAAAATACCACGTGGTGTATGCATAAATTTTTGCGTTGTTACACGAGAAATCGTGGATTCATGCATGTCCACAGCCAAAGCGACATCATTGAGTACCATTGGCTTCATGGCTTCCTCACCATACTCGAAGAAATCTTGTTGATGTTCAACAATACATCTTGCAACTTTGAGTAGCGTCTCGTTTCTACTCTCTAAGCTCTTAATTAACCATTTTGCCTCTTGCAAATTGCTGCGGATGTACTGGCTATCCGCGCTATTACCTTTGCCTAACTGAGCATATTGTTGATTTACTTTTAATTTTGGCACGCTATCCGGGTTTATAGAAACGGTCCATTTGCCATTGTCTTTAAAAACGGATACGTCTGGAATTACGTACTCGGTATCATCAGGAGTGATGCGACTACCTGGACGAGGATCTAACTGTTGGATAAGCTTTAAGACTTCACGCAGATCGGCTTCTTTCAGCTTAGTCTCTTTGATGACGAGCTTGTAGTCACGGTTGCCTAGGTGATCAATATGATCCGCAAGTATCATTTTGGCTTCAGCAAGCCATGGCGTGTCTTCTGGGAAGGTCGTCAGTTGCAGTAACAAACATTCTTGTAAGTTACGCGATGCAACGCCAAGAGGATCGAATTGTTGAATGCGTTTACGAACGGCTTCTACTTCGTCTAACTCTATCTCTTCATTATCGAAGCTCTCATGAATCTCTTCAGGCGACAAAGTTAAATAGCCGTAGTCGTCAACAGCGTCAATAATCGCTAATGCAATCGTGCGGTCGGTTTCACTGAATGGTGTTAGGTCAAGCTGCCACATGAGGTAATCATGTAATGATTCAGTGGTTTCGCCTTGGTAGACGGGCATATCATCATCAAGAGCTAAGCCAGTGCTACCAGTATTCGCGCTGTAGACGTCATCCCAAGTCGTGTCGATTTCAAGTTCAGAGCTAATTTCTGATTTCTCTATCACATCGGAGCTATCTGGAACGTCAATTTCTGTTGGTTCGCTAGCACTGTTGCTATCAGCAGCCTCGACCGCTGACTTATCTTCACCGTTTGCTAGAGGCTCGTCTTGGCCTTCTTCAACTTCCAATAATGGGTTTGAGTCCAACGCTTCTTGGATTTCTTGTTGAAGATCGAGTGTCGACAATTGCAATAAGCGAATCGCTTGCTGCAACTGTGGCGTCATGGCTAACTGCTGACCTAGCTTGAGTTGTAATGAAGGTTTCATTCAGTGTTACTTACCTTGTAATGCTCAGAATCTTACCGTTCCTAATATAATCATAGACGGAATTGTTCGCCGAGATAAACTTGTTTCACCTGTTCATTATTGAGAACTTCTGCCGGAGTTCCCGATGCAATTAGGTGCCCTTGGCTCACGATATAGGCTTTTTCACATACGTCCAGTGTTTCACGTACATTATGGTCAGTGATTAACACTCCGAGACCACGATCGCGCAGATGCTCAATGATTTTCTTGATGTCATTAACCGAAATTGGGTCAACACCAGCGAAAGGTTCATCCAATAAAATGAACTGAGGGTTGGCCGCTAAAGCTCGAGCGATTTCCACCCTGCGTCGCTCACCCCCTGATAGTGCCATACCAGCACTGGTTCTGATGTGCTGGATGTGGAATTCTTCCAACAAATCTTCCAGTTTATCTTGGCGCTCTTCCCTCGTCATTTCTTGACGAGTTTCAAGTACGGCCATGATGTTATCTTCTACTGAAAGCTTACGGAAAATCGACGCTTCTTGCGGAAGATAGCCAATGCCAAGTCGTGAACGGCTATGCATCGGCAAAATACTGATGTCATTGTCGTCAATGGTAATGGTGCCTTCATCGCGAGGTACTAAGCCGACAATCATGTAAAACGAGGTGGTTTTACCCGCACCGTTTGGACCGAGCAGCCCAACAATCTGACCAGATTCAACTTCTAAGCTAACATCAGTGACGACTTTGCGTTTTTTGTAGCTTTTCGCCAAGTTTTTCGCACTCAGTACTGCCATATTAGTTCTCTATCTGATTGGGTTGCAAAATGGTCGTAACGCGCTCTTCCTTAGAGCTATCTGCGACTAGCTTTTGTTTACCAATTTGGTAACGAATCGAAGAACCTTTGATGGTGTTGTTGTCTTGCGCCAGCTGCGCTTGACCTTTCATGGTCAGTTCGTCTGTAGAAATACGGTAATCCAACTCCGTAGCTTGACCACTAAGTGTTTTACCATCGTCCATCAGCTGAGAAAACTTCGCAGGTTTACCAAATGCTTGAATCTGTTTAATTGCTTCGGTTTTAGGATCGCGAGTTACCACGATTCTATCAGCATCGATATTGATGCTCCCTTGCTTAAGAGATACATCGCCTTCAAAAACAACCTGGTTACTCTTCATGTCCACCTGTTGGGTGTCAGAGTTTATGTAAACCGGCTGTTGAGTATCCGACTTGAGTGCCAGCGCTTGAGGCGCCGCCAATACCAGTGCCAGTAGGCTAAGGTGTAACGGTTTCATATCGACCTTGAACTTCATCTGTCAGAGTCGCAGTATGCTGTTTTAAGTTGCCTTGCATTGCGCCTCCAGTAGTTTCAAATTGTGGTCCAACCAACATCACTTGTTGGTCAGCTTTAAAATCACGATTGGTTAGATTAATGACCAATTTGTCTGTTGCCATGGTATCAAAACTCGCACCAGGCAGAAGATTTTGCATTAAGACTTTGTCATATAAAGTCAAAATTTGGTCTTCATCTAACACTGCTCTTGTGGCAGTCACCTTCCATTCAATGACGCTACCTTCACGGTAAACCATCAAAGTCGGGTTATTAAAAATAGTATCTCCACTCTTAGCATAATGGTCTAAGTTAGTGGAGCGAATGATGTAACTGCGGACACCATCTTCACCGTAGGTGATGTTTTCTAATCCAGAACCACTGAACATGGGCAGTTCAGAATCTGGTGCTACTTGAATTGCGTCGTTGCCTTTAGGGGTTAGTAGGTAATAACCGCACCACGCTACAACGAAGATCAAGAGCAAATAAATAAGGCGAGTAAAACTCATATAATGAAGGCCTATCGTTTAGCTCAGTACTTCCCTGACCATTGCCTTTATTCGTCTAATAAATGATTTAAATGTTTGTGCTGATATTACATCACGCCAGCTTTTAGTAAATCGTGCATGTTCAGTGCACCCACAATTTTTTCGTCTTTACATAAAATCAGAGCGTTAATGTTTTTATTCTGCATCAAGTTCAAACCTTCAACCGCCAGCATATCAGGGTGTGCTGTGGTTGGGTTTGTCGTCATGACCTCGCCAATTGCCGTCGTATGAATATCGATACGCTTGTCTAAGGTACGACGTAAATCACCATCGGTGAATATACCAAGCATAGCATCGTGCTCATCGACGATGGCTGTCATGCCTAACCCCTTTTCTGAAATTTCAAGCAGGGCATCGCGAATTAATGCGTCAGGAGAAACTTTAGGTAACGCTTCTCCAAAGTGCATAATATCAGACAACTTAAGTAGCAGTTTTCTCCCCAGTGCACCACCTGGGTGAGATAGGGCAAAATCTTCGGCAGAAAAACCACGAGCTTGAAGCAGAGCTACGGCTAATGCATCTCCCATCACTAATGTGGCAGTCGTACTGCTAGTTGGCGCCAGGCCTAACGGACAAGCTTCTTGAGGTACCGTAATTTGCAGGTGTAAGTCAGACAGCTTGGCCATATTTGATTCTGGCTTACCTGTCATGCTGATGATCTTAATATTCAGGCGCTTTAATACTGGAAATAGAGACAGAATTTCGTTTGATTCACCAGAGTTAGAAATTGCCAGCACAATGTCACCAGGGCTAATCATACCCAAGTCACCATGTGCGGCTTCGCCTGGATGAACGAAAAACGCCGAAGTCCCAGTGCTTGCCAGAGTGGCGGCAATCTTGTTACCAATATGGCCTGACTTGCCAATACCCATAACGACAACTTTGCCGTTGTTGGAAAGGATAAGTTCACACGCTTTTTCAAATTGATCATCAAAGTAGGTATCTAGCTCTTGCAGAGCAGCAACTTCGATATCAAGAACTTGTTTAGCAGCAGCGCGAAAATCAAATTGATTGGACATATCAGATCTCTACTTATTGATCGTGGTAATTAAGCGGTCATGTTTGCGAATAAGTACACTTGGTAACCTAAGAAGCACACAAACAAGATGGCACCTTCAATACGGTTAATACTGCGTGATTTACCCAAACACATCGCGACAAGTAACAATGAAACGCCTAACATGACCCAGAAGTCACGTCCCATCGCGTACTCACTGAGCACCGATGGATTAATGATGCCAGGAATCCCCATTACCGCCAGAATGTTAAACACATTCGAACCGATAATGTTACCGACAGCCATGTCGTCTTCACCCTTTAAAACTCCCGCAAGTGATGCGGCTAGTTCTGGCAGGCTAGTGCCAATGGCGATAATAGTTAGACCGATAACAAGGTCGCTCATACCAAAGTGTTTAGCAATAATTACCGCGTTATCAACCAGCATGCTGGCTGCCAAAGGAAGCAGTATCAAGCCAATAACCACCCACATGATTGCTTTAGGGTTACTGACGCCTTCTGGGATCTCTGACTCTTGGTCATCAAGAAAAACATCACCTGATTTTTGCTCTTTGCGGCTGATTTGCAACATAGCAAATAAAAATGCCCCAAAGAGTACAAACAATAAGACACCCTCATAAAAACCGAGATGGCTATTCCAAAGCAGAATACCAGCGAGTACGGTTACGGCTATCATGAGTGGAAGTTCTCGGCGGATGACGGCGGAGCTAATCGACAAAGGCTTGATCAGCGCTGTAATACCTAGGATTAACGCAATGTTCGCTATGTTTGAGCCTAATACGTTACCCACCGCTGTATCTGTTTTGCCATCCCAAGCAGCGGTTGCAGATACCATCATCTCAGGGGCGGATGAGCCCATCGCAAGGATTGTCATGCCGATGACAAGCGGGGAAATACCGACGTTGCGGGCTATCGCTGCAGAGCCAAAAACAAGTTTATCTGCACTCCAAACAAGCAAAACAAGACCGACTATAAGCAACGCAACGGCTTCGAGCATGAGAATTCCTAAGTATTAAATAAGTAAAATGAATAACCGCTAATTTTGACCTTTTGCGGCCTAAAATGGAAGATAAACGAAGAATAAATTAAAGGTTAGTAACGAAAATGTATGTAAATCTCACTCATTTAAATGAGCAATTCTGGTCTAGGATTTAAACACTTCGTGCTAATTAGGTCATAAACCATGAGAAATTGCAGGGATATAGTCGACTTTATTTAATTGAACAGTGCTTTAAATTCAACGCCAATGTGCTTATGATTGCAGCCTAATAAATGTACCGACGTTACTTTATTAAACGTAGAATTCAACTCCGATGAGTATCTGCTTGATGATTCCGTGAGTTGCAACGCTCCTACAGTAGAAGAGATGATATGTCGAACAACGATTTAGTCACCGTGAACAACCTCACTTTTTCACGGAGAGAACGCATGATCTTTGATGATATTGATCTGCATGTTCCTGAGGGCAAAGTGACGGCCATTATGGGACCATCGGGAATTGGTAAAACAACACTGCTGCGTTTGATTGGTGGTCAGTTGTATCCCGAGCAAGGAGAGATCTGGTTTGATGGAGACAATATTCCCTCTCTCTCGCGTAAAAAACTCTACCATGCTCGAAAGAAAATGAGCATGTTGTTCCAGTCAGGGGCTTTATTCACTGATTTGAATGTTTTTGATAATGTCGCCTTTCCATTGAGAGAGCATACCGATTTATCGGAAGATTTGATTCGCACCATGGTGTTACTCAAGCTCGAAGCTGTCGGTCTACGCGGCGCGGCGCAATTAATGCCGAGTGAGCTTTCAGGTGGTATGGCAAGACGCGCTGCTTTGGCTCGTGCAATCGCACTTGACCCTGACCTGATCATGTACGATGAGCCGTTTGTGGGGCAAGACCCAATCACTATGGGCGTTTTGGTTGAGCTAATTAGCAATCTAAACCAAGCGTTAGGTTTGACCTCTATTGTGGTTTCTCACGACGTACCTGAAGTCATGAGTATTGCTGACTGGGTATACCTGATGGCCGATGGAAAAATCATCGCCTATGGTACGCCAGAAGAGCTGACTCAAAACTCTGATCCTCGTGTCCAGCAGTTCTTACAAGGTGATGCCGACGGTCCTGTACCGTTTCGTTTCCCTTCTCAAAGTATCGAAAAGGACTTATTTGATGGTCGATAACTTCATTCACTTTGTCGCCTCGCTGGGTCGACGCACGCTTTCTATTTGCGGAGCATTTGGTCGTGCGACTTTCATGTTGATTGGGGCGCTATTTTCTAAGCCACAACCGATCAGAAGCTTTCCTCTGCTTGTTAAGCAACTTTATTCTGTTGGTGTTCAGTCGCTGGCGATCATCGTCGTATCTGGTCTGTTCATTGGAATGGTTTTGAGTCTACAAGGCTATGTTGTGTTGGTGGATTACGGCGCAGAAGGCAGTTTGGGGCAAATGGTAGCGCTTTCGTTACTCCGTGAATTAGGACCCGTTGTTACTGCACTTTTGTTTGCTGGTCGTGCCGGTTCTGCGTTAACCGCAGAGATAGGTCTAATGAAAGCAACGGAACAACTGTCTAGCCTTGAAATGATGGCGGTAGACCCATTGAAACGAGTGATTGCACCACGGTTTTGGGCTGGGGTTATCTCAATGCCTTTACTGGCTATGATTTTCATGGCTGTGGGAATTTGGGGCGCTCAGCTTGTTGGTGTTGACTGGAAAGGCGTTGATCACGGCAGTTTTTGGTCAGCGATGCAGTCCTCTGTTGAGCTAGGGCAAGACATTGGTAACAGTATGATCAAATGTTTTGCGTTTGCAATTACGGTTACTTGGGTCGCTCTATTTAACGGTTATGATGCTATTCCAACATCGGAAGGGATCAGCCGAGCAACTACGCGCACTGTTGTGCATTCTTCTTTAGCAGTACTAGGATTAGACTTTGTACTGACCGCATTGATGTTTGGGAATTAATCATGCAACAAACACGTAAAACTGAATTATGGGTTGGCAGCTTTGTATTAGCGGGAATTTGCGCGATTCTTGTGATGATTTTTCAAGTTGCTGACGTAAAAAGCATTGGCTCTGGTGATACTTATACCCTCAAAGCCGAGTTCGATAATATTGGCAGTTTAAAAGTTCGTTCTCCCGTAAAAGTGGGGGGCGTTGTGATTGGTCGAGTAAGTAGTATTTCGCTTAACCCAGACAACTTATTGCCAGTTGTAACACTATCTATCAATAGCAAATACAATCAGTTCCCAGAAACGTCGAGCGTACAAATTTTGACATCTGGCCTGATTGGTGAGCAATACATTGGTTTAGTACCTGGCTTCGTTTTTGATGATGAAGTCATGCTAGTGGATGGTGATACCATCGAAGACACCAAATCGGCGCTTGTGCTTGAAGACTTAATTGGTCAAGTACTATACAGCGTAGGTGGTTCAGACGACTCAAGTAAGGAATAACTATGTTAGCGAGATTACTACTTTCAGTTTGTGCTGTGTTTAGCGTCTTTGGAGCAACAGCAGCAGAGGTGGATAAAACTGAACCTTATAAGATGATGAAGCAGGTAGCTGAAGTCACGTTCGAAAGATTGAAAGCCGAACAGCCGAAAATCAAACAAGATCCAAATTTACTTAAAGTGATCGTTGAAGAAGAGCTAATGCCTTACGTCAACTACCGCTATGCAGGGTTAAAACTTCTTGGTCCAAACTTAAAAGGTGCTAAGCGTGAAGATGTACTTGAGTTTATCGATGCATTTCGTGCGTACCTGATTGCGTCTTATGCACAAGTGTTGACGCAATACTCTGACCAAAAAATTGAGTTTGGTCCTGAGCCTAGCATTGATGACTCTAAGCGTATTACAAGCATTAAAGTTGATATCATCGATACTCCGCGTCCAAACATCAAACTTGAGTTTAAACTGCGTAAAGACAACCACTCTGGTGAGTGGGAAGCATTCGATATGATTGCAGAGGGCATTAGTTTGCTTTCTAGTAAACAATCCGAATGGAACAGTAAAATTCGTCAAGAAGGTATTCTATCTGTTGCTAAAGACCTAGAAAAATTGGCCGCAGAACCGATCCGCTTCGAGGCTAAGAAATAATGGCCCAGACTCCCGCTCAGTGGCAATTGGATCAAAACATTCTTAAGCTAACAGGGGCACTTGATAGAGATACAGTGCCTTCATTGTGGGCGTATGCACAGCAATGGCAACCTGCTCAATCGGAGCTGGAATGCTCGCTAAAAGAGATAGAGCGCGTCGACTCTGCAGGAATGGTGATGTTAATCCACTTATTAGAGCATGCAAAAAAGCAAAACTGTCATATAATGCTCAGTTTCGTGCCGGCGCAACTGCGCACTTTGTTTCAACTGAGCAATGTTGAATCTTTAGTGGCCAAACACATACAGAATTATCAGGGGTAAATTGTGGATAGCGCAAAAGTACAACAGTTATTAGAAGAAGCACTAAACCTTCAAGAAGTGCATGTGAAAGGTGAAGGTAGCCACTATGAAGTGGTTGCTGTTGATGCTTGTTTCGATGGAATGAGCCGCGTTAAGAAGCAGCAGCTAATTTATGCTCCTCTGATGGAATACATCCAGCGTAACGACATTCACGCATTATCAATCAAAGCGTTCACACCAGAAGAGTGGGCTCGTGATAAGAAATTGATGTCGCTTTAAGGTTTATTGATGGAAAAGTTTCGAGTTATTGGGTCAGATAAACCACTAGTTGGTGAAGTGACCATTTCAGGTGCAAAAAACGCAGCACTGCCGATTTTATTTGCGTCTATCTTGGCGGAAGAGCCAGTAGAAGTGGCAAACGTACCACACCTTCGTGATATCGATACAACCATGGAATTGCTTAAGCGTTTAGGCGCGAAAGTAAGCCGCAATGGCTCTGTTCATGTTGATCCAAGCAGTATTACAGAATACTGTGCGCCTTATGACTTGGTGAAAACCATGCGTGCTTCTATTTGGGCTTTGGGTCCTTTGGTGGCGCGCTTTGGTCAAGGTCAGGTTTCTTTACCAGGCGGTTGTGCTATTGGCGCTCGTCCTGTGGATCTACATATTTCTGGTTTAGAGCAGCTTGGCGCAACCATTACATTAGAAGATGGTTATGTGAAAGCAGAAGTGGATGGTCGTCTAAAAGGCGCGCACATCGTGATGGATAAAGTCAGCGTAGGCGCGACGATTACCATCATGTGTGCCGCAGCGCTGGCGGAAGGCACAACAACACTAGATAACGCTGCGCGTGAGCCTGAAATCGTCGATACCGCTGATTTCCTAAATAAGCTTGGCGCAAAAATCTCTGGCGCTGGCACAGATACCATTACGATTGAAGGTGTTGAGCGCCTAGGCGGTTGTAAACACAACGTGGTTGCTGACCGTATTGAGACGGGAACATTCCTTGTCGCAGCAGCAGTATCTGGCGGTAAAGTGGTATGTCGCAACACTAATGCTCATTTGCTTGAAGCGGTTCTCGCCAAGCTGGAAGAAGCTGGCGCGCTTGTCGAAACGGGTGAAGATTGGATCTCCGTTGATATGACCGACCGCGAGCTAAAAGCGGTAAGTGTACGTACTGCGCCACATCCTGGTTTTCCGACGGATATGCAAGCTCAATTTACGCTTCTGAATATGATGGCGAAAGGTGGCGGCGTGATCACAGAGACTATCTTTGAAAACCGCTTTATGCACGTACCAGAACTCATGCGTATGGGCGCTAAAGCTGAGATCGAAGGCAATACGGTTATCTGTGGTGATGTTGAGTCACTCAGCGGTGCGCAAGTGATGGCAACCGATCTACGAGCTTCGGCTAGTTTGGTTATTGCAGGTTGCATTGCTAAAGGCGAAACCGTCGTTGATCGTATTTACCATATCGACCGTGGTTACGACAAAATCGAAAATAAACTGGCTGCACTTGGCGCAAATATTGAGCGAGTGAGCTAGGCAAGTTAAACTGCACCGCAGGTAACTTGGATATCAAGAGAGCCGAAACCTGAGTTTCGGCTTTTTTATATCACTCTCATGACCATATTTTCCCTTTATGGAAAGAGAGATATTAATAGCTGTATCTGGCAAAAGCCGGTTCCTGGAGAACAAGAATGATTGCACTGTTACGTGTATTTGCTGTCGCTATCTTTGCGATTGTTATGTTTATTGGTGGTTGTGGTTACTGCCTATTAAGCCCTAGAAACCCTAAGCACGTTTTCACTTTTGGCCGTTTGTTTGCCAAGATGTCTCGTGTGTTTGGGATTAAGTTAGAGTTGCGTATCCCTGAAGATGCGTATTCACGCGGCCAACATGTTTACATTGCTAACCACCAGAACAACTGGGACATGTTTACTGTTTCTGCGGCTGTGACTCCGAAAGTTGTGACAGTAGGTAAAAAGAGCTTGGCTTGGATGCCACTGTTTGGTCAGCTTTACTGGCTTACGGGTAACATTCTGATTGACCGAGCGAATCGCTCTAAAGCAAAAGGTACTATCGATCAGGTCGTGAGCAGCATGAAAGAAAGTGATGTTTCGGTGTGGATGTTCCCAGAAGGCACGCGTTCTCGTGGGCGTGGTTTGCTGCCATTCAAAACAGGTGCTTTTCATGCGGCAATTGGTGCAGGTGTGCCAATCATTCCTATCGTATGTAGCTCGACGAATAAAATTAAGCTGAACCGTTGGAACAATGGTCATGTGATTGTTGAAATGCTACCTCCAATCAGCACTGAAGGCTATGGTAAAGAGGGCATTCGCGAGTTAGCGAATATCTGTCGTGAACAGATGAAAGAGAAGCTTGAATCGTTAGATGAAGAAGTCAAACAGCGCAACGCTGCTTAAGTTTTACTGCGATATCATCACGAGAAAACAATAAAAAACGGGTAGCCTGAGCTACCCGTTTTTTTATGTTTGTCAGCAAGTGCAATTATTTGCGAACAGCGATTGCTTCAATCTCGATGCCAACATCTTTTGGTAGGCGAGCCACTTCTACACAAGAGCGTGCAGGGTAGTTTGCTACGCCGTGCTCATCAAAGAACTTGCCGTAAACTTCGTTCACTGTGCCAAAGTCATTTAGGTCTTTAACAAAAACCGTTAGCTTTACAATATCAGATACTTTAAGACCTGAAGATTCAACTACAGCCTTTACGTTTTCTAGAGACTGACGAGCTTGTTCTGCGATATCAGCAGACACTTCACCTGTCGCTGGGTTTACTGGGATTTGGCCTGAAGTAAGAACCATGTTACCTAGATCTACGCCTTGAACGTAAGGACCGATTGCTGCTGGTGCAGACTCAGTGTGAAGTACTTTCGTCATTTGATTTTTTCCATCAGTTGTAGGGAATAAAGGTTCTCAGTTTGCCTCTAAACCCTCGGTAGGTAAAGAGCAAAATACCCCGACATTGCAGGGTATTTTAAACGTATCAAAGCCTAGTCGTGCGGCGTGTTTATCGCTCGGTTACGATCTCGCGTGAGAACACTTTCTCGCAGTATTTACACTTTAGGCGGATTTCTTGTTTCTTCTCGAACACGCTAAAGCTGCTTTCTACTGGTTCATTATGAGAAATACAGTTTGAATTCGGGCATTCAAATACATCATTGATGCGCTCAGGAAGCTCTAACGCTAGCTTTTTCACCACTTCATAATTCTCGATTTGATTCACGGTCGCGTGAGGAGCATACAACGCTAGCTTGCTCGCTTGCTCTTCATTGATAAACACATTTTCGATTTTGAGTAGATCTTTATGACCGAGTGCTGATGATGGCAAGTTCAGTCCAATCGTTACGCGTTGTGATGAATTGTGCATATCGAACAGTCTTAATACTTTGATGCCGATTTGCGCAGGGATGTGGTCGATGACCGTACCATTTTTGATTGCTTCTACCTGCAATTGAGTTTCTTTAGCCATGATTTTTCCCCTCGATTACAGTGTTTCGTTTAGAACAAGCGCCAGCAGTGCTTGGCGAGCATACACGCCATTTTGAGCTTGCTGGAAGAAGTAGGCATGAGGCGTTTTATCAACATCAGTTGTGATTTCATCCACACGTGGTAGTGGGTGCAGTACTTTCAAGTTCTCGCGCGCGCCTTCTAGTAGTGCCGCTGTTAGGATGTAAGCCGACTTAATATGTGCGTATTCCGATTCGTCAAAGCGTTCTTTCTGTACGCGTGTCATGTACAGAATATCCAGTTCAGGAATCACACTTTCCATGTCTGTGTGTAGGCTATATTGAATGCCAGCTTCGTCTAGTTCTTCGCAGATGTAATCTGGCATTGCCAGCGCATCTGGTGCAACAAAGAAGAAGCGGATGTTGTTAAACTTTGCTAAGGCTTGAGTCAGTGAGTGCACTGTGCGGCCATATTTTAGGTCACCTACGAATGCGACGTTCAGGTTGTCTAGACGCCCTTGTGTTTCCGCGATGGTGTATAGGTCGAGTAGCGTTTGAGTTGGGTGTTGGTTTGCACCGTCGCCCGCGTTGATCACTGGCACGCCATTTGAAAATTCAGATGCCAAGCGAGCGGCGCCTTCTTGTGGATGACGCATCACAAAGGCATCGACGTAAGAAGAGATGACTTGTACTGAATCTGCGAGTGTTTCGCCTTTCTTCGCCAGAGAGGTATTACCATCATTATCAAAGCCAATCACGTCACCACCAATGCGCTGAATCGCTGTTTCAAACGATAAACGTGTACGTGTTGATGGTTCAAAGAAACAACTTGCAACGACTTTGTTTTTAATCAGTTCTGGTCGAGGTGCTTTTTTAAGGCTACCTGCTGTTTCTACGATAAGTTCCAGTTCTTCGCGTGAAAGCTCTGGAATAGAGATGATGTGCTTCTGGTAAAGCGAGTTCGCCATGATCTTCTTCCCTATAACATTGATGACTACATCCAAATAACCGAAAGGAATTTTGGACATAAAAAAACCTCCCCAATGGGGAGGTTTTAAAATTCAATAGAATTAACGAAAATAACACCACGTAAGCGTAGTCGCTTAGCGAGAGCAAATCGCGTTTTTACGTCAGCAATCAGCGTGGTCATTTCTTAATCCTCAGACAAATTGCCGAGCATTATACGCTTAACTTTCGTGAGCGCAAGCGATTACATCATGGTTTTTATCGGCTGTTTTTGCGCACTGGTTTAGCTTCCTAGCGTCGCAACCATCACGGCTTTGATGGTATGCATACGGTTTTCTGCTTCGTCGAATACGATGGAGTATTCCGATTCAAATACCTCTTCTGTTACTTCAAGGCCTTTCATACCGTATTTTTCAGCGACTTCTTTGCCGACGGTGGTTTCATCATTGTGGAAAGCTGGAAGGCAGTGCATGAATTTCACATGTGGATTACCCGTTTGCTCAATCACGTCCATATTGATTTGATAAGGTGTCATTAACGCTACACGCTCATCCCATGCCTCGGCAGACTCACCCATAGACACCCAAACGTCGGTGTATAGGAAGTCACAACCTTTCACACTTTCCTCAACGCTTTCTGTTAACGTGATTTTTGCACCAGTTTGTTGCGCGATAGTTTGACAAGTTGCCACGAGCTCTTCTTCAGGCCAGAACGCTTTTGGCGCGACAAGGCGAATATCCATGCCCATTTTCGCTGCGCCCACCATAAGTGAGTTACCCATGTTGTTGCGCGCATCACCTAGGTAAGCGAAGGTTATTTCATGTAGCTGTTTACCACGGCCGTGCTCTTGCATAGTCAGGAAGTCAGCAAGGATCTGGGTTGGGTGGAACTCATCCGTTAAACCATTCCACACTGGAACACCAGCATAAGTACCAAGCTCTTCAACAATGGATTGGCCAAAGCCTCGGTATTCAATCCCGTCGTACATACGACCAAGAACACGAGCAGTGTCTTTCATCGATTCCTTATGACCGATTTGCGAGCCAGAAGGGCCGATGTAAGAGACTTGAGCACCTTGGTCAAAGGCAGCGACTTCAAACGCACATCGGGTACGAGTCGAAGATTTCTCAAAGATTAGTGCGATGTTTTTACCTTGAAGTTTCTTCTGCTCTGTTCCTGCATATTTAGCTTTTTTTAGCTCTGCAGACAGTTCGAGCAAAAACTGGATTTCTTTGGTTGAGAAGTCCAATAGCTTCAAAAAGTTGCGGTTACGTAAATTGAAAGCCATAGCTCGTCCCTTAGTACATGTGATTAGATTAATAGAATCCATTAAAACATACAAATGCTTTTATTGTGAATAATTATTTTAAACTAAAGCTAAAAAAGGTTGATGTATTCACATCAACCTTAGTTTTGATTCACCTAATGTAAAGGGACGAGTAAGTTATATATCGTCTCGCTCTATTGGACAGCTCATACAGCGAGCGCCACCGCGACCACGACCAAGCTCATTACCAGGTACTGTCAGTACTTTGATGCCAGCTTTATCGTATTTTTCGTTGGTGTATACATTGCGTTCGTAACCAATTACTACGCCCGGTTTTACAGTTAGAACGTTATTGGCGTCATTCCATTGTTCGCGTTCCGCTTCATAGCTGTCGCCACCAGTGGTGATGATTTTCAGCTGATCTAAGCCAAGAGCGGACTCAATCGCGTGCAGATAGTTATGTGAGGCTTCAACATGCATTTCACCGTTGCCTTTTGGTGTTAAGCGCCATGTGTCGAGATCTTTGCGCATGATCTCTGGGTAGACAGAGAAAGTATCTACATCCATATGGGTCATCACAGTGTCTAAATGCATACATGAGCGGTGTTTAGGCAGATCAATTGCAATAACTTCGGTAGCTTGGCCTGCTTTAAATAGGCTCGCTGCAAGGTTCTCTACACCTTGAGCAGTCGTACGCTCAGACATACCGATAAGAACTGCACCTTTACCAATAACCAACACATCACCGCCTTCGACATTCGCATTATCATAATGCAGATCATCGTCACCGAAGTATTTGATAAAATCTTGGCCAGCAAAAATTGGGTGCCAACGATAAATCGCACGTAAGTGGTTTGTTTCACGTTGGCGTGCAGGCATCATCATTGGGTTGAGCGATACACCACCATAAACCCAACATGAGGTATCACGAGTAAAGAGGTGATTAGGCAGTGGCTCAATAACAAAGTCGAGAGGACGCTTCATTTTTGGCAGCATAGAAGATGAGGAGATCGGCAGCTCTGAGTAAGCTAAGCCACCTAAAAAGATGCAGGCAAGATGTTCATCATCCATTTCTGAAAAGTATTGGCGTAGGTCTCGCGCAAATGTTGGCCCGTAGCGAAAGTCAGAAATCTGAGTGTTCAGCAGCCATTGTTTTGCTTCTGGAACGGCGAGGGTTTCGACCAGTAAATCGTGGAGGAGAAGCACTTCAACGTCTTGCTCGCGCAGCGTACGTGCGAATGCATCGTGCTCTTCACCTGCCGCTTCTACAGCAAGAACGTCATCAAATAGCAACTCATGACAGTTTGACGGAGTTAAGTGGGTTAGGGCGCGTTCAGGGCGATTTAATAGAACTCGTCGAAGTTGACCAACTTCTGATCCAACGTACAGCTTGCTCATTTTGTATCCTTACAAATTTTCCAGCCATTAGTTATGACAAGCTTCCTAGAAAGATGCAAGTTATCAAGCTTTGTTTATACTCTGGTGTTTCTGGTTTTGTGAGTTTTTTATTTTTATTTTGATTCTTATGAAATTTATTATTAGATATAAATGCTATTTTACTAAAATTAGAGTGCGTGCGTTTTTATTCTAATTTTCCCGTTGAGAAAGAATACACGCACAGTGCATAAAACGTGCATTTTTATTCTAAATTATGCATTATTAAAGTGAATTTATTCGTTATGCTTCTTCGTTTTACACGTGAGTGTATTCAAGAAAGCATCATAAACACGCATAGAAAGAGAAAATAACCACATTAAGTGTCAATTAGGATGTTCTGAATATTAAAAAATGCCATTCTTTGTTAATTTTTTGTTTCTTTGTGTGGTTGGTTTAATATTTAGATTCAAATAACCGATAAGAATCGCAGTGGTATGATGTTTGTTTGTGGCTTTTCATCGCAATCCATGCCATATTTCACCGGATCAGCATACTCAGTATCGGGTATTGTGTTTCCATCAAGTAACTAATCTGGAGCCAAAACATGTCTCACGAAGATGAATATCTATCAGTAGAAGAATTAATTGAGATTCAAAAGGAAGAGACTCGCGATATCATTGCAGCATTGCTAGAAGATGGCAGCGATCCAGATTCGCTATACGAAATTGAGCACCACCTGTTTGCAGAAGATTTTGACACGCTAGAAAAAGCGGTAGTTGAAGCATTCAAGATGGGCTTTGAAGTTCTTGAAGCAGAAGAAACTGAAGATGAAGATGGTAACAAGTTGCTTTGCTGTGATGCGACTATGGAGTCCGCACTAGACGCAGAAGCGATTGATGCGCAAGTTGAAAAATTGATTCACTTGGCAGAAAAATACGACATCATCTATGACGGTTGGGGTACGTACTACGAAGGCGAAGATGCGCTTTACCCTGAAGAAGATGAAGACGACGAGTAATCAAAGCTCACTACTTTTGGAAAAACCAGCGTTTAACGCTGGTTTTTTTATTCCTTGAAAAACTGACGAATGTGGAGGCGATAAATAATTCACATTGAGTTTATAGGGGATTTCTCCCTATAATGCGTGAAAATTGATCTAGCTCAAGGTGTATATGCAACTCTCACTCGCCGGTTTATGGCAAGTCTCTCCACTGACGGACCTTTCTATCCCACAGGATGACATTACTTTCCCTGCTCCTTTGAGTCAGGTATTGCCAGCTGAACTGACAGAAGAAGCAATTCGTCAGCAAGAGTGGCACCTGATGCATGACATTGAAGTGGACGAATCCATGATGGCATTCCCAGCGGTAGAAATGGTGTTGGGTGGTGTGGATTACCATGCAGAAGTGCGTTTGAACGGAGTAGCATTGTTCGACTGTGACGGTTCTCAAAATGTCTACAAGAAAGACATTCGCCCGTTCATGCAGATGGGGCGTAACCGTTTTGAGATCCTATTCCTTGAGGAAGAAGACGATCTTCTGTTGGATGAGGATAAACCGGAGTTGTGTTCACTTGCAGATCATGAATACCAAAAGAGTGACGAGCGCTTAGGGGTATGGCAAGAACCGTATCTGCAGTTCATTCGCAATGTACGTTTAGACCGCGTGGCAACCGAGCAGATTTGGCACCACGGTGGTGGTTGCGAGTTTAAAGTAGACTTGTACTATCAAACTTTTGCGCCGGGTCTGGTCTCTGCATCGGTTAAGTTTAATGGTATGACTTACCATATTCCTATTGATGTCCGAGCGGAGCATGCGAGCGCTTTATTCCAGATCGAAGCGCCAAAGTATGCCGATCTTACTGATCCTGATCCAAGTGATCTCTACCAGTTGTCTGTTGAGTTGGATGGGCAGCACCAAAACTTCACTGTTGCCTTGAGCCAGGAGCTTTGTGTTACCCATGTTGTGCTTTAACTCTTAGTAATGCTCTTTATTACAGTGTTTTAAGCATCACTACTTCACATGCATCATGCCCTGTTTGTCCAAGCGGGGTATCGAGATGCTCAAAGCCTAGCTTTTCATACAAGCTTACCGCTTCTCTCAGACATTCAGTTGTCTCTAAATAGCACTGCTGATACCCAAATTGTTTCGCCAATTGTAAGCTCAATGCGACGATGCGTTTGGCTAAACCGTGCCCTCGTGTTTGAGGTAAGAAGTACATCTTTTGTAGTTCACACACATTTGGCTCGCCAGCTAAAGGGGCAAAGCCACCGCCACCAACGATCTCTCCGCGATGTTCAATGACCCAATAGGCGGCCCCGAATTGATTGTAAACCGAATACATATCATCAAGCGTTGGATCGGCCACACCATAACCTTTGTCTGCGGTTAAGCCGTATTCTGCAGAGACTTTACGAATCACATCTGCGACTTGCGGGTTGTCTGCTTTAGTAAGAGGTCGAAGAACGTATTCCTCAGACTGACACACTTTTGTTAGCCCTTTTAGGTAAGTCTCTAGACCAAGTTTGAGTTGCTCTTGCTCGCTGTCATCGAGTTGGGTAAGCAGTTGTTCAAAGAAGTGGTTTTGCTGTTGGTCCAGTTCTGATAACGCCTGTTGGCCTTGCTCTGTAATCGCTACGAGTTGACTACGTTTGTCTTTTGGGTTTTCGATGCTCTCGACCAAACCTAATTTAATCAAACCAGTAACGGTTCGGCTCGCGTTGGACTTGTCGACATTAAGCTGCTGTGCCAGCTGATTGATGGTCAATGGCTGCAATTGGATTTCACCCAATGCGTGCGCTTGCACTGGAGTGAGAGCGACATCGCCGCATTGTTTATCAAGCATACCAAGCAATCGGACGGCTTGACGGGAGTAGTGTCGAAGTTGACGAGCGTTCATTATCACTTACCTCTAAAAATAAAGTTGCGCACCGCAATTAAATTAATTGCGGTGCGCAACCTTGTCAATGGTAAATGTCATTTTTCTCGTTAGGAGACGTAGTGAGCCTCCATGTTTAAGCGTGGTGATGTAAACAAAACTGCGGTACTGGAGCTTTTTCTGATGATTTACGCATCCATACTTTCTCGTGGAAGTAGTAAGCCACCGTGTTCAAACTCGGCTCTAGCATCGCCATTACGCCGCCGACAAATGCATCACCTGTTAGTAAGTAAACCACGGTAAAAGCGACGCTGAAGTGCACGGTCGCAAAGCTTGCGGTTTTTAATTTGGTCATCCACTGACGAGCTTTAAGTGCTGGGACTTTTGCCCATGCCTTTTCATGAAAGTAGAAGGCTACGGTGTTCACTGAAGGCTCAATCATGGCAATTAAACTACCAATTAGAATGTCGCCTGTGAGTACGTAAGCGACACTAAATGCGATAGTAAAATGCAGTGCTGCGAAAGTTAGTGTCTTTTTCATGATAATTACTCAATCGTGTTTGTTTCGATGAGTTCATTATCGATAATAATTCTCATTAATGCTAATGGGTAATGAGTATTGTTGTGATAGGGGGAAGCTATTGATGATGGTTTTGGTGAAATGTATACAAAAAAGGTTGGCCATGATGACCAACCTTTTGAACCAAAAGTGAGAAGTGTTAATTCTTCTCTTTCACTGAGGCTTAAAGCGCAGCGATCGTTGTCTTCTGCTCTTCTAGCTTAGCTAGTGTCTCTTTGTAGCCTTCAAGCTTCTCACGCTCTTTAGCAACAACTGCTTCAGGTGCTTTCGCTACGAAGCCTTCGTTACCTAGTTTGCCTTCGATACGCTTGATTTCGCCGTGAGTCTTCTTGATTTCGCCATCTAGACGAGCAAGCTCAGCATCTTTGTCGATCAGACCTGCCATTGGGATCATCAACTCAGACTTACCAACCAGTGCTGTCGCACATGCAGGAGTTTGTTCGCCAGTTTCAAGCACGCGTACTGCTTCTAGCTTCGCTAGTGACATCAGTACTTGCTTGCTTGCTTCTAGACGAGAGGCATCTTCTGCATTTGCTGCTTTCAGCATAACGTCAAGCGGCTTACCAGGGTTGATGTCGTATTCAGCACGTAGGTTACGGATGCTGGTAATGAACGCTTTCACCCATTCAATGTCGTCTAGCGCTTCTTGGTTGAAGTTTGCTTCGTCGAATTGAGGCAGTGCTTGCAGCATGATTGTCTCGCCTTCTACACCTTCAACTAATGGCTTGATGCTTTGCCAGATAGTTTCAGTGATGTAAGGAATCACTGGGTGAGCTAGACGTAGCGTCTTCTCAAGAACCGTGATGAGTGTACGGCGAGTACCACGCTGTTGCGCTTCAGTACCTTTCCATAGAACGGGTTTAGTTAGCTCTAGGTACCAGTCACAGAATTGGTTCCAGATGAATTCGTAAAGCGTGTTCGCAGCCATATCTAGACGGAAGTTGTCGATATGGTTGTTAAACGCTTTCGCTGCGAGTTCAAACTGAGACTCAATCCACTTGTCTGCTAGTGAATATTCAATCTCACCACCGTTGAAGCCACAATCTTGCTCTTCTGTGTTCATCATTACGTAACGGCTTGCGTTCCATAGTTTGTTACAGAAGTTACGGTAACCCTCAAGACGTTTCATATCCCAGTTGATATCACGACCTGTTGATGCCATTGCTGCAAGAGTGAAACGCAGTGCGTCTGTACCGTATGCTTCGATACCGTTTTCAAACGTCTTACGAGTGTTCTTCTCGATCTTCTTCGCTAGTTGAGGCTGCATCATGTTGCCACAACGCTTCTCTACGAGAGACTCTAGGTCGATACCATCAATCATGTCGATTGGGTCAAGTACGTTACCTTTCGACTTCGACATCTTGTCGCCGTTTTCGTCACGGATTAGACCAGTAACGTAAACCGTTTTAAATGGTACTTGTGGCTTGCCGTTTTCGTCTTTCACGAAGTGCATGGTCATCATGATCATGCGCGCAACCCAGAAGAAGATGATGTCGAAACCAGTTACTAGAACGTCTGAAGGGTGGAATACTTTCAGGTCGTCAGTTTGCTCTGGCCAACCTTGAGTACCGAACGTCCATAGTGCAGAAGAGAACCACGTATCCAGTACGTCTTCGTCTTGGTGCAGTTCAATGACTGACTCTAGGTTGTTGTTCTTACGAACTTCTTCTTCAGTGCGACCTACGTAAACATTACCTTGGTTGTCGTACCAAGCTGGGATACGGTGACCCCACCATAGCTGACGAGAGATACACCAGTCTTGAACGTCACGCATCCAAGAGAAGTACATGTTTTCGTATTGCTTAGGAACGAATTGGATGTCGCCGTTTTCTACTGCTTCAACCGCTGTTTTCGCTAGAGGTGCAGTACGTACGTACCATTGGTCAGTTAGCATTGGTTCGATAACCACGCCACCACGGTCGCCGTAAGGAACTTGTAGATCGTGATCTTTCACTTCTTCAAGTAGACCTAGCTCGTCGAATTCAGCAACGATAGCTTTACGAGCGGCAAAACGCTCCATACCGTGATATTTAGCTGGTAGCTCAGTGCTGTAAGCGTCGCTTGCTTCGCCGTTAGTGTTGAATACTTCTGCTGCGTCGCGGATGTTCGCGTCGAAAGTCAGAATGTTGATCATTGGTAGCTGGTGGCGCTTACCAACTTCGTAGTCGTTGAAGTCGTGCGCAGGTGTGATTTTCACACAGCCAGTACCTTTTTCCATATCTGCGTGCTCATCGCCCACGATTGGGATGCGACGATCAACGATAGGAAGGATGATTTCTTTACCGATAAGATCTTTGTAACGTGGATCTTCTGGGTTAACTGCAACACCCGTATCGCCTAGCATGGTCTCTGGACGAGTCGTTGCAACAACGATGTAGTCTTTGCCATCCGCTGTTTTAACGCCATCTGCTAGTGGGTAGCGGAAGTGCCACATGTGGCCTTTAGTGTCTTTGTTCTCTACTTCTAGATCTGAAATCGCTGTGTGTAGCTTTGGATCCCAGTTAACTAGACGCTTACCGCGGTAGATTAGATCGTCTTCGTATAGACGTACGAACACTTCTTGAACGGCGTTAGATAGACCATCGTCCATCGTAAAGCGCTCACGGTCCCAGTCTACTGATGCGCCAAGACGACGAAGCTGCTTAGTGATAGTGCCGCCAGATTCGCCTTTCCATTCCCAGATTTTGTCGATGAAAGCTTCACGACCGTAATCGTGTTTTGTTTTGCCTTCTTCTGCAGCGATCTTACGCTCAACAACCATCTGAGTTGCGATACCAGCGTGGTCAGTACCTACTTGCCAAAGGGTGTTTTTACCCTTCATACGTTCACAACGGATAAGCGTATCCATGATCGTATCTTGGAACGCGTGGCCCATGTGTAGGCTACCAGTGACGTTCGGTGGCGGGATCATGATGCTGTATGATTCTTTAGTAGTGTCACCGTGTGGCTTAAAGTAGCCTTTCTCTTCCCAAGTCTGATACAGAGCTTGTTCGATTGAAGTTGGGTTGTATGTCTTTTCCATAGCGCTCTTTTAATGGATACGTTGATGGTTGAATCTTAGTCAATCTTTATAAGTGAGGGATCTTAACAAGATCGCCTTAACTATAAGGATTGACCGTTAAGGATATTGAATTTCGATCGTTTGCAGCTGGTAACCTGCTTGACGGTAAATTTTATATCTTTCTCTTGCGAGTTGTTTAGCTTTTTCTTCGCAGGGCACGAAGTCTACCACTTGAGCAAACTTGTTCGCAAAGGTTGTCTCATTTTCCGCCAAATTAATTACCAGCTGACGGTTCCAATTAGGTTTTACACCTTCATGGCCGATTTCAATGTTGGTGGCGTATTTCGGTCCCTCGCCTACGAGGTTATGTGCCATGAACTTGTCTGCATCAACTTGCCAAAAGGCTTCAGCGAGCTGCTCGGCGTGTGGTTTGTCTTGGCAGTTTAAATACACTTTAGCGCCTTGGCGAGCAAAGTGCTGAGCCAAAAACACGATGTATTCTTCAAAGCCAGCCACCGTTGCTTGCGGGCTCTCTTCGTTAATGATGTAGAAGGTTGCAGTTTGCATCATTCTCTCACTTGCCTTGGGTCTCTTCCTAAGACCATCTTAAGTCCCACTTTCATTTTAGAAAATTAGGAAAATAAAAAAGGGCCTTGCGGCCCTTTTAGATTCTGTTCAGAAATTACTCTTCTGTCTCTTGGCCGCTGCGGTTCAAAAGGAATTGGACAAGCATTGAGACAGGACGGCCCGTTGAGCCTTTCGCTGCGCCTGATTTCCACGCGGTACCTGCGATATCGACGTGTGCCCAGTTGTACTTCTTCGCGAACTTAGATAAGAAGCAACCCGCAGTAATTGTGCCACCAGGGCGACCACCAATGTTTGCCATATCCGCAAACGGGCTTTTCAACTGTTCGTGGTACTCGTCTGCCATTGGTAGACGCCATGCACGGTCACTCGCTTGCTCAGAAGCGTTTACTAGCTCGTGAGAAAGAGGGTTGTGGTTAGAGATTACGCCGCTGATATGGTGGCCTAGTGCGATAACACAAGCACCAGTTAGCGTTGCAACGTCAACCACGCAGTCTGGTTCGAAACGCTCTACGTAAGTCAGTGCGTCACAAAGAACAAGACGGCCTTCAGCATCCGTGTTCAGAACTTCTACAGTTTGACCAGACATGGTCGTTAGGATGTCACCTGGACGGTAAGCGTTGCTGCCAGGCATGTTTTCACAGCCCGCTAGAACACCAATAACGTTGATTGGTAGGTTTAGCTTCGCCAGCGCTTTCATTGTACCGAATACCGATGCCGCACCACACATGTCGTACTTCATCTCATCCATACCTTCGCCCGGTTTTAGAGAAATACCGCCTGAATCGAAGGTTAGCCCTTTACCTACGAGCACAATCGGTTTTGCATCTGAGTCAGGGTTACCTTTGTACTCGATGATAGACATCATAGATTCGTTTTTAGAACCACGGCCTACTGCTAGGTAAGAGGTCATACCCAGCTTTTCCATCTCTTGCTCACCAATAATTTTGGTGGTTACAGTTTCGTAATCGTCCGCTAGACGACGAGCTTGAGAAGCAAGGTAAGCTGGATTAGCTACGTTTGGCGGCATGTTGCCAAGGTCTTTTGAGGCTTTGACACCTGATGCGATAGCAAGACCATGAGTGATTGCTTTTTCACCCAAGTTCAATTCACGACGCGTTGGTACGTTGAAAACAAGCTTGCGCAGTGGGCGGCGAGTCTCAGGTTTCACGCTCTTGAATTGATTAAATGTGTATAGACCATCTTTAGTCGCTTCTACAGCCTGGCGCACTTTCCAGTATGTATCACGACCCTTAACATGCAGTTCAGTTAGGAAACATACCGCTTCCATTGAGCCTGTTTCGTTAAGTGTGCTGATCGTCTTTTGAATGATTTCCTTGTACTGGCGCTCGCCAAGTTCACGCTCTTTGCCGCAACCGACAAGTAAAACGCGCTCTGACAAAACACCTGGTACTTGATGCAGTAGCAGCATCTGACCAGGTTTACCCTCTAGATCACCACGGCGAAGTAGTGAACTGATGTAACCGTCACTGATTTTATCAAGTTGTTCGGCTACTGGAGAAAGGCGACGTGGTTCAAACACACCAACAACGATACATGCGCTACGTTGTTTCTCTGGACTGCCACTTTTTACACTGAACTCCATGCGTACTCCTACATCCTGAAGACAAATTGCTCTAAATGTTAGATAATGATCGCTTACTTGTTGAATTTTAGCTCCAGGCTTACATGCAGAGCTGATTAAGCGACTAACATCTAGTTTATAATTTTTAAAAAAATAAATGGTTCAACGGGAAACTATAGTGATTCGACCAAAAAAACAAGTTTTGTATAGGTAATTTCAGCGTGATTATTGTTAGATATTTGATCCGCGAAACACTCAAGAGCCAATTTGCGATTTTTTTCGTACTTTTTTTGGTGTTTGTAAGCCAGAAATTCATAAGTGTTCTTGCTGATGCTTCTGATGGGGATATTCCTGCTGGATTGATTTTCTCGATTGTTGGTTTGAACATGCCAGCAATGGGTCTGTTAATGCTGCCTTTAAGTCTGTATATCGGCATATTGATCACATTTGGTCGTCTGTATGCAGAGAGCGAAATTGTCGTAATGAACGCGACAGGTATTGGTAATAAATTCTTGGTTCAAGCGGCCTTATACCTAGCGTTGATTACTTCAGCGGTGGCGGCTTTCAATGCGTTGTGGCTATCGCCGTGGTCTCAAGACCGCGTTGAGCAGCTTTATGAGCAGGTAGCGTCAGAAAACAGCGTTGACCTACTTAAAAAAGGTCAGTTCCAAGGTACACCAGACGGTTCATCGGTTGTGTTCATCGATGACATTAAAGACAATACCTTGAGCAACGTTTTTGTTGCGCAGATGCGCCCTCGAGATTCGGTGTTACCGAGTGTGATGTTCTCATCTTCTGGTGAGGTAAAAGAGCTTTCGGACGGTCGTCAGATCATCACTATGAAAGAAGGTACGCGTTATGAAGGTGTGCCTACTCGCGTTGAATATATGATCACGAAATTCGATGAATACGAAGGTGTTATCGGCCAACGTGAGGTCAAAAAGAAAGGGCGAGACTGGGAAGCATACCCAACGGTTGACTTGATAGGTCACCCAGATCCAGAGGCGCAAGCGGAGCTACAATGGCGAATTTCGTTATTTGTGTGCATTCCACTCTTAACAATGCTTGTTATTCCTTTGTCTGCGGTGAATCCGCGTCAGGGACGGTTTGCCAAAATGGGGCCTGCGATTCTGATCTACCTAGCGTATTTCTTGGCGATCAGTGCAACCAAATCTGCATTAGAAGATGGTGACATCCCGGCTGCTATTGGTATGTGGCCAATCAATGCGATGTTGCTGATTGTTGCTATCATGGCGAATATGATGGACAGCGTTGCTGCTAGACGAATAAAAGACAAATTCCGCAAGAAGAGGCTCGCGTAAGCTGTGTTCAAAATCTTAGACCTTTACATCGGTAGAACCATCATCTCTACCACTGCCTTGGTTTTAGCGACGTTTGTTGGCTTATCGGGCATCATCAAATATGTAGAACAGCTACGTAAAGTAGGGCGAGGTGTGTACGACCTCACTCATGCGTTGTACTTTGTGTTACTCAGTGTGCCGCGTGATATCGAAATGTTCTTTCCAATGGCGGCATTACTCGGTGCCCTGATCGGCTTAGGTATGTTGGCTTCAAGCTCTGAGCTGGTGGTGATGCAAGCTGCTGGTTTCTCTAAGCTAGATATCGGGTTATCGGTACTCAAAACGGCCGTCCCGCTCATGATAGTCGTTATGGCGTTAGGTCAATGGGGCGCTCCTGAGGCCCAGAAGATGGCCCGTGACTTACGTGCGTTTGCGATATCAGGTGGTAGCATTGTGTCTGTGCGCTCAGGTGTGTGGGCTCGTGACGCAAACGACTTTATCTTTATAGGTAAAGTCGAAGACGACAAGCTTTATGCTTTAAATATGTGGCGTTTTGATGATGATAAGAATCTACAAAAAGTTATTTTCGCCGAAGAAGTCGACTACCAACAAGATAACAACTGGCTGATGCGCTACGTACAAATTACGGACATGGAAAATGAAAACGTAATTTCAAAGCAAGACATCGAACAGATGGAGTGGCACACCTCTTTGGCACCAGATAAGCTAGCTGTGGTGACCGTGAAGCCAGAAGAATTGTCACTGAGCGGTTTGTATGATTATGTGACTTACCTGAAAGCATCGGAACAAGATGCATCTCGCTATGAGTTGGCGTTTTGGCGTAAGTTGACTCAGCCGCTTTCAATTGCTGTGATGATGTTAATGGCGCTATCTTTTGTTTTCGGTCCACTCAGAAGCGTGACCATGGGGGCAAGGGTATTGTCGGGCGTGGTTGCCGGGTTTACTTTTTACATATCCAGTGAGTTCTTTGGTCCATTAAGCTTGGTGTATGGCATATCCCCAGTGTTTGGTGCTTTGGCCCCGAGTTTGGTGTTCTTAGCTATTGCGATTGCACTGCTACGAAGAAAGCTATAACTGAAGCATCATCGAATAAACCAAGTTTTACCGAACCAAATGTAAAAGGAAGGCATTACGCCTTCCTTTTTTGTGTTCCTAGACAAGTTAATTTGCCTTAGGTAATACAACAACCTCTGTTTTGGCCCAAATGTCGTGGAAACCACGTTTCTTCGGATCAATCGGTACAGTCAAATTTGCCAAGCCAAAGCCAGATGTCGAAATACGAATCAGAGCTTGAGTTACCGTAATTGGTGCTCCGTCTTTGGCATTGCGAACTCGAAGCTTCCAAGCGCGCATCCCAAGAGTTTGTCCTGCTCGCGTCCAGAAGAACACAAAGAAATATATCCACACACCCGCAAGATAAAGTGTAAATAGAGGGCTCAATACAGGGTGCTTTCCGAGCATATCTGCGGCATCTTCGTACTCGCCATAGCTCAACAATCCTGCTGCATTTAGTGCAAACACAACGGCCATAACAATACCTGCGGCCATCATTTCAATTGCGATAATAATCAATGTGTCGTAAATCAACGCTGCAAGTCGACGAAAGAGACCAGCAGGTGGAAGAGTTGTAGACGTTGTCATTATTCCATCACTTACCTTAAAAATTGTGCGTCAGAATATAGATTCCCTCACCAAGAGAAAAGAGACCTAACGCACAGAGTCTTTAATTGTGTATAAACTAAGTGACTTTTCTGCCCTACGTTATCAGCACATGTCATGATACACGAGGCCGTGCAGCAATATGTTTCAACTGAATTCGATTCTCTTAACCATTGGCTCTTTGGTCTGTGACCAGATTAGATAGCTGAGAGAGTTGGTGTTTCTCATCTTCGGTATAATGTTGGCTTAATGAAAGCTCTAAAGCTTTTTCTGACAGCTTGATTGCTGGTGACAAAAATAACTTAGGGTGCATACTAGAGAGAGCTAGCAAGGCCTTTTGTAGGCGAATCTGTATTTGGAGTTGCGCTGCACCATCGTGTGCTATCGGCAAAAAGACATCATCAAACAAATCCTGGCAGCTCAATGCGGGCACAAATAGTCTAGGATATCGAGTTTTGGTAGGCGGCTCACTGAGTAGGTCTCCCCATAATGAAAGTGCTCGTACAGAACGCCCAAGAACGTCAATTGCGGTGCCATTATCATTTACAGCCGGAGATAGTGCTCGTGAGGCGATTTCCGCCATAACGACTAAACCAAAGCGAGGGTCCTGATCATATGAACGCTCTGTTCGAATCGTGAAGGCTGCCGTTACTTCGCTTTCGTCTGGCAATTCTCCACAAACCCAAGCCAATGGTTGACCTACGTACACAAAACTTCCCGGTTGTCGCTCAAGGTAGATGGTGCATTGGTTTGCTTCAGCAATACTATCGAGATGATGCATATCAACATGCTGTAAGTAGCCAATTTCTTGGCTCAAAATAGGTTTACTTCCTCTGGGTTTATGTTCTGGGTGGCTCCACGGGTGAGCACCTAGCCAACGCTCTTTGCCCCGTTTTCTTATCGCATCTAACAAGGCTTGCTCCACGTATGAAGTGGTTTCACTGACCCTTCCTAGTACGGAAAGGTGCTGAATCCAACGTAGCAGAGTGAGTATGATCATCACGATTACGGCGATAGTCACGATGAACAGATAAATTTGTGCTTGTTGATGATAGGCCCCAATACCTAGCGCGATAATTCCTACCAAACTAAATAGAAAAGAGCCAAGAAAGGTTGCTAAGGCATTTTGTGTTGTGCTGTCTTCCATCAACAGTTTTGTCGCTCGCGGCGTTACCCCTGCACTAGCGGCACTGTACGCTGAGACCATAATATTGAGAGAGAATGTAGTCACTGCAAGCATGGAGGTTGCGAGGATATTTAATATGTTGTTCAACAAATCCTTGCTGACGTTGATGGCAGGGGGCAGAGTAATGAACTGGTTTAAAACAATCGACATTAAGGCGGTAGCAACAGCAAGTAATGCGTAGAGTGACGTCCGGACCCACAGTTTTCGCGTCATCTGTTTCAGTAACCACTGCCATTTTGACCCAGTCATTCTTTGCTCCTATTCAGTTCTCACTAGAAAGTCGATAGAAAATTCAGAAAGTTATTCTTGCTTAAGCATAGGTTAAATGCCCGTCGTTCTGCTTGATATTTCATGCATCACGAAAGTAAGAAAGCTGCTTGCTTCAAAGAATGGTGCTCTTGAGGTGTGAATTACCACGATTCTGTTACCTTAATTGATAGATGAATTAAAAGTATGTGATTGAAAAGAGGTAGCGCATGATTGTAATTACAGGTGCAAGTAGCGGCTTAGGGGCGGAACTAGCAAAGCGTTATGATGCGGAAGGCAAAGAGACGTATGTAATAGGAAGAAATACAGAAAAACTATCCGCACTAGCAAAACAACTCTCTCATAACGTTGGTTATCAAGCTTGCAACCTCTCATTGCACCAAAATGTGAAACAGCTCTTTGATGGGGTGAAACAGTCCCCTGAAATGGTCATTCATAGTGCGGGAAGTGGTTATTTTGGCTTACTGGAAGAGCAGGAGCCGAAAGAGATTCAAAAGTTGATTGATAACAACCTGAATTCTGCGATTCATGTGCTAAGAGAGTTAGTAAAGCGTTACAAAGATCATCCAATAAAAGTGGTCATGATCATGTCCACAGCCGCGCAACAACCTAAAGCGCAAGAGTCTACGTATTGTGCAGTGAAATGGGCCATCAAAGGATTAATTGAGTCGGTTCGTTTGGAGCTAAAAGGAAAACCTATGAAAATTATCGCGGTTTATCCTGGTGGAATGGATACGGAATTCTGGAAAACAAGCGGCAATACGATGGACACGAGTCACTTCATGCAAGCACAAGATGCCGCAGAGATGCTCCATAATGCGCTGTCGAGCATTGGGAATGGTTATGTTTCTGATATTACAGTGAATAGAACTTAAAAAGAGTTTCGTATACTCTTTTTCATCTGGAAGAGTAGTAGAAAATGGAGCGTACGTTTCTTATGAGTACAGCTTTGTCACACTTTGTGGCGAAATTATCAGCAAACGATAGTTATTTAAGGTATTTCTGCTTGCGCAGGTCAAAAGCTTACGTATAATGCCAACCATCAAAGGGCAATAGCCCAAAGATGCCGGTGTGGTGAAATTGGTATACACGACGGATTCAAAATCCGTTGCCTTCGGGCGTGGCGGTTCAAGTCCGCCCACCGGTACCATACATAGAAAGGTCGCTTTTATAGCGGCCTTTCGTCGTTTTAGGTGCTCGTAAATATCAAAAGGAAGTTAGCGTTGCCTTCGCGGTGACGGCAGGAATGCCAGTCCAATCAACTCCGTCCACCGGTACCATATTTTAAGACAGAGCCTCGATGAAAGTCGGGGCTTTGTTGTATCTGGATCTTCAAAACAAAAAAGCGCGAGGGGTATGCCTCGCGCAAACTACTACATGGTGATAGTAGGAACAGCCTATAGAGCTGTGAACAAGGTATTTTGAGTGTTCGGAGTCCAGTCTGCTTGGGACACGTGCGGTACATCAACTAGATAACGCAAACCTTGATAAGTCACCACATCACCTTGTTTATAGGAAACATTCTGAGTCCAGTTAGTGGCTGGGTCTGCATTTGTCCAGAGGCTAGAGGTTGGAGACGGTGCCCAATCTTGTTGTGCAGTATGGTTTGTTACAGCCTGGTATACAGTACCTAGGTGTAAGACGTAATCGCCAGCGTCGTAGTTATGACCAACTTGCCAGTTCGGTGTGTAGTTATCCATTGTGTCGAAGTCATAACCCGCTTGTTTTGCTAACTGTATAAACTTAGCGAGCTTAGGTAAGTTTTGCGTTGCCCCCATGCCACGCTTACCATCTTCAAATAGGAACTCGTGAGTTAAAACGATAACTTTATCGGCGTGTAAAGGTGTACCACATGGGAACTCTTGAGCTTTGGAGTTGATCGGGTTAATCGTTGTTGGTGCACAAGTGTTTAACGCGGAATCCACATATCCAAGAAATGCTTCTGCGTCTGTAAGGCTGTTTGCTGGCATTTCAATGCCCCAATTTTCAGGTGCCCAGTCCACATCCCAACCGTGAGTTTGATAGCCGTTATTCGCTAGGATATTTTGAACCTCGATAGCTGCTTTTACACTGTTGGATGGGTTGGATGTATCGCATACATATCCTGGTTCCCAAGGTTTCAGGTCATCAGACGTGGCACATAACCCATCTGCTTTGAAGTCTTTCGTCACGCGCCAACCGTTGGTGTAGGGCAGTCTAGCAAACTCTGTTGCCTTGTAGTTCGGGTAGCTTGTAATGTTCGGCAAATACTTTGCTAACACAGATAAGTTTTCCGTAAACATTGAGGCATCGTAAACAGGGTCTTGATACGAGTTAAGCTGGTGGTCCCCGGTCGCATTACACTCCGCAGCACTGTTCGGTCCAAACTCATCAACGCAATTATGAACCATATGATCGTAACTGTGGTTCGCGACAATATGACCAGTGTCTAATGCGAGCTTTAAGGCTTCTAGCGAACGGTCTTCATTCTCATCACCAATTCCATCTAAATGCCAAGCATTAAAGTAAAACGTCGCTTTGATATCTTCCTGGTTAAGTACTTGAATAACGTCAATAGATGCATTGATTGGTCCATCATCAAACGTTAGATAAATGGTGCCTTTAGAGTCGGTTTGAGCAAATGAGTGCTGTGATAGTGCGGCACTTACAAGCGCTGCAATAGCCAATTTATTAAATTTCATTCTCTATTCCTTTTAAGAAATTAATAACGACGTTGTCAGTAGTAAAATATTGATAATTTGAAACTTAATGTGATGTCTTAAATTATTTTATGACTTTTATCCTAGACCTAAATAATTACAAAAAAATAGGTGGTATTTTCTAAATTGGGATTGTGTTCACGAATAATGCAACCGGTTGCGCTTTTTTGTCTTGGTTATTTTTGCTACAGTTTTTACAGGTTGAAATTTACACAACGGGAGTAAGGCTATGAAAAAGATCCTTTTATGCTGTAGCGCAGGGATGTCAACCAGTATGCTTGTTAAGAAAATGGAGCAAGCTGCTGAAAATAAAGGAATTGAGTGCAAAATTGATGCAATGTCAGTGAATGCGTTTGAAGATGTAATTAAAGAGTACGATGTTTGTCTTCTCGGGCCTCAAGTACGTTTTCAGCTAGAAGAGCTAAGAAAAACGGCGCAAGAGCATGGTAAAAACATTGATGCTATTTCTCCTCAGCATTATGGAATGATGAAGGGAGAAGAAGTACTAGAGCAAGCATTAGAATTAATTAACTAAACTATAGTTTTAAATTAAAAAGATAACTGTACATCAAATATAAATATTTGATGCGGGATTCTTTTGTCTAAAATAAGGATGGATTCTATGAAGCTTTATGACGCAATTATAGGCGCAGTCGAAAAGCATATAGCCCCTATAGCAGCTAAAGTGGGGAATCAGCCCCATGTTCGCGCAATGAGAGACGGTTTTATTGTCGCAATGCCGTTTATTATTGTCGGTAGTTTCATTTTGATTTTTGCATTCCCCCCATTTGCCGAAGATACAACCTTTACTTTTGGTCGAATTTGGCTCGATTTCGCCACTACACATTTTGATACCATAATGATGCCCTACAACATGTCGATGGGGATCATGACCATTTTTGTTTCGCTGGGCGTTGCTTATAGTTTAGCGAAGGCTTACAAGATGGATGGGATCACGAGTGCTGTATTGTCACTAATGTCTTTTTTACTCATTGCGGCCCCAGCTAAAGATGGCGCGTTGTCTATGTCTCACATGGGCGGAACCGGGATCTTCACCGCAGTGATGTGTGCATTTTTCTCGGTGGAGCTCTACCGTTTTATGAAAAAGCACAATATTACGATTCGCATGCCAGAGCAGGTGCCACCGGCGATTGCGCGATCATTTGAAGTATTGCTACCAGTCTTAGCGATATTCATTACCTTATATCCACTTAGCCTTTTCGTACAAAACCAGTACGACATGCTGATTCCAGATGCTGTTATGGCTATCTTTAAACCGCTAATTAGTGCGTCTAACTCATTGCCTGCCATTATTGGCGCTTTATTGCTTTGCCAGCTGCTTTGGTTTGCGGGTATTCATGGTGCTGCAATTGTTGTTGGACTGCTTTCTCCAATCTTTTTGACCAACATTGGTGCCAACATTGAAGCCTTTGTTGCAGGTGAACCGATTCCAAATGTATTTACTCAACCGTTCTGGGATTTTTACATCTTTATTGGCGGCTCTGGTGCAACACTTGCTCTTGTTATGCTGATGTCGTTTAGCCGTTCTGTTCACCTTAAGAGCATTGGTCGAATGAGTGCGGTGCCTGGCTTTTTCCAAATCAACGAACCAGTGATCTTCGGTAGCCCAGTTGTGATGAACCCGACCTTGTTTATCCCGTTCGTCTTCGCTCCAGTCATCAACGCTACGATTGCGTATTTTGCTGTGCATGTCGGCTTTGTGGGTATGGGTGTCGCTACAACACCTTGGACAACACCGGCACTGATAGGTGCTTCGTGGGGTAGCGGTTGGACCTTTGCGCCAGTATTGCTCGTCATTGGTTTATTAATTCTTGATCTAATCATCTACTTCCCATTCTTCAAAATGTTTGAGAAGCAAATGTTGGAGCAAGAACTACCAACGACGAAGGAAACTAAAGGTGACACGCAGCCGTCAGGCGAAGGCGTTACTGCTTAACTGTGCTTAATGGGCCGCAATTACCGCGGCCCGATTTTCGGAGAGAAAATGATGGAACAAGAATTGGTTGTAATGGAGATCATTTGCAATGCTGGTGAAGCCAGAAGTTTAAGCTACGAGGCATTGCGTTTATCTCGAGAACAAGATTTTGAAGCGGCTGATGAGAAGCTCTCTCAAGCAAGAGAGTGCATTAATAAAGCCCACTTAATACAGACTCAGCTTATTGAAGAAGATCAGGGAGAAGGGAAAGTCCCGATGACGTTAGTGATGGTGCATGCTCAAGATCACCTAATGACTACGATTTTGGCTCAAGAGATGGCTGTAGAAATCGTCGCACTGAACAAAAAAATCTCGAACAAATAAAGGGGGATGAAAATGTCTAGAGAGGCGATCAAGCTTGCCATTATTGGCGGTGGTAGTAGCTATACCCCGGAATTGGTTGAAGGGGTTATTAAGCGCTTAGAATATTTACCCGTTAAGAAAATCCATTTTGTGGACATTGAGTCAGGAGCTGAGAAGCTTGAGATCATCAAAGGATTGGCTCAGCGAATGGTCGATAAAGCCGGAGCAAAAATTGAGATAAAAGCCGGTTTCGATCGCCGTGCTGCGATAAAAGATGCGGATTTTGTGATGACGCAGTTTCGTGTTGGTGGCCTTGCTGCACGCGCTAACGATGAGCGAATCCCAATCAAGTACGACGTCATCGGCCAAGAAACAACGGGCCCTGGTGGTTTTGCTAAAGCACTGCGAACCATTCCGGTCATTCTTGATATCTGTAAAGACATTGAAGAGTTGGCTCCAAACGCATGGATGCTCAATTTCACCAACCCAGCGGGTTTAGTTTCCGAAGCGGTCAGTAAGTACACCAAAGTAAAGAGTATTGGTTTATGCAATGTGCCCGTTTCAATGGAAATGATGATTGCAGAAATGATGGAGTGCGAGCCAAAAGAGCTGCAACTTGAGTTTGCTGGGTTAAACCATCTCGTGTGGGTACACAAAGCATGGCTCAATGGGGAAGATATTACTCAAACGGTATTAGAGAAAGTCGGTGATGGTGCCAACTTCAGTATGAAGAATATCTGGGAAGAGCCGTGGGATCCGGCATTTCTAAAAGCACTGGGGGCGATACCATGTCCTTATCATCGTTACTTCTACCAAACTGATGCCATGCTTGCTGAAGAGAAACAAAGTGCCGATGAAAAAGGCACTCGTGCTGAGCAGGTAATGGAAACAGAAAATGCGCTATTTAAGCTCTATCAAGATCCTACCCTCGATCATAAGCCGAAAGAGTTAGAGGAGCGGGGTGGTGCTTATTATTCTGATGCATCACTGAACCTAGTTGATTCAATTTATAACAATCGTAATAGTATTCATGTTGTTAACGTTTTAAATAATGGAGCGATCAACGGCCTACCTGACGATGCTGTGATTGAATGTAGTGCCGTGATTGGTAGCTGGGGGGCGAAACCTCTTGCGGTTGGCGAGTTGTCAAACAATATCAAAGGATTACTCCATCAAGTTAAAGCGTATGAGCAGCTAACAATAGAAGCTGCTGTCGAAGGTAATTATGACAAGGCGCTTATGGCATTAACCAATAACCCATTGGTGCCTGACATTGGCCGCGCCAAGTCAATCCTGGATGATATCCTAGCGGTGAACGCTCCGTATTTACCTCAATTTAAACTAACGACGTTGTAAGACTAAGGAAGGGCGCCGATGAAAGTCATTTTTAATGCTGATGATTTTGGTTTAACGAGAGGTGTAAATAGCGGCATCGTTAAAGCTCATCAGCAAGGTGTGGTTCATTCAACCACCATGATGGTGGGTATGGATGCTGAGCAACATGCCTTAGAACTAGCTCGCCATAATCCAGACTTGAAAATTGGCGTTCATCTTAGGTTTACAGCAGGTGTGCCTATAACGAAGCATCCTAACTTGACCAACGGCCGAGCGCACTTTATCAACTATGACGAACTTTGGAGTAAGCAGGATTTCGAAACTCAGGTCATTTATGATGAAGCAAAAGCTCAGGTGGAACATTTTTTATCGCTTGGGTTAGAGCTAAGCCACTTAGATAGCCATCATCACGCGCATACTCACCCTCAAATTTTGCCCGTTATTAAAGAAGTAGCGAATGAATACAGAGTGCCACTGCGGGGCACTGGCTTGTGTCAAGAATCGATGACAATCAGGTATATCTTTACTGATGAGTTTTATGATCAAAAAGTGAGCTTGGATGGCTTAATGGCACATCTATTGAGCTTAAAAGCTGACTATGACTTGGTTGAGGTGATGTGCCACCCGGCAGAGGCCGATCAGGCGCTTATCTTAAAGAGTGGTTATGCGCTTCAGCGAGAGCTAGAGTTACAAGTTCTTACCTCTCCCATTTTAAAAGAACAGTTAGCTCATCATGGCATAACTGTCACGGATTACTCTGAGCTTGTTTCTACCAATCAAATGGTCGGTGTATGATTAAAGGCTGCCAGCTTCGCCCCCTATAGCACCTTACGAATTGCTGGCAGCCGTTCTACACAAACGAATATTTAATAACAATTGCAGTTGGACCCAATAGCATTATGGCAAGGATTAAAGATGTAGCCGAACTCGCCGGTGTAAATCGCTCTACCGTTTCTCGAATTATTAATGGAGAGGGGAAATTTCGCGAGGAAACTCGAAAAAAAGTAGAGCAAGCTATGGCGCAATTGAATTATCGTCCTAGTGCAATTGCTCGTTCACTCGCAACCTCATCCAGTAATATGGTTGGGTTATTGGTGACTTACTATACGGGGGGCTTCTTTGGCGAGATGATGGAGCAGGTTCAGACCGAGCTGGATATTCATAAGAAGTTTTTGATTACAGCTCAAGGCCATCATTCTGCACAAGGTGAAAAAGAGGCAATTCAGCGTTTTAATGATTTACGTTGTGACGGCTATGTACTTCATAGTCGTTATTTGTCAGATGATGACTTACGTGAATTAGCTAAACAGCCAACACCTTTCGTTCTCCTGGATCGCTACGTGGAAGGAATAGAAGAGCGTTGTGTTACCTTTAACCATCATCATGCAAGCCGTATTGCCGTTGAGCACCTTTTAGCTGGTGGTCATCGAAAGATTGCTTGTATTGCCGGTCCATCCCAACGTCATAACAGTGTATTGAGAAAGCTTGGGTATATTGATGCAATGAAGGATGCTGGTATAGATATTGATGAAAGCTGGTGTGAAGAAGGGAATTATGGTCGGCAAAGTGGTTATGATGCAATGGCTGCAATTTTACAACGACACCCTGATGTGACGGCTGTCTTTTCGTGCAGTGAAGAAATGACGGTTGGCGCAATGCAGTACTTACACGAGCACAGTATTTCTGTACCAGAGCAAATCTCATTAACTAGCTATGACAGTGTTGATCTTTGTGAAAGTCTTTACCCTACAGTATCAGCAGTGCACTTTCCTATCAGTGACATGGCCCGTGTAGCGGTACAAACGTTAATGGGGCTAGTCAAAGATCAAGAAGTAATAGACAAGCCAGTGTTCGAGGCCAAGCTTAAAATACGCAAAGCAGATCGCTCCTTAAAGTAGCTTACTTCTATCTAATTAAGTGAGTCGCTTAGAAATAACGGTTTGATGTTTTGATAGTTACTGATGAATTTATTCACAAAATTTACTAGTATTCTAACTCTCTTAAGAAATATAAATCAGTAGTGAATAAGTGGCAGCCATTAAACTAACGGTCGATCGTATTCAACCCGGATTACATATCCGTCTTCCGCTAAAGTGGAACGATCACCCCTTTCTACTCAATAGCTTTAAGATTAAAGACCAAGAGCAAGTCGAGATGATCCGCCACCTCGGCGTAAAGTTCGTTTACTTTAATCCAGAGCAAAGCGATGCCGTTCCACTCCCTGTTGATCAAAGACAAGCTGACAGAGTAACAAATGAAGCGTCGTTAGATCATGAAACTCAAAAAATGTGGCAAGAAAAACAGAACCGCATAGAAAAGTTAAGTGCATACCGTCGACGCGTGATTCAGTGTGAAAAAGAGTTTGAGCGCTCTCTGGCACGTATGCGTTCAGTCATGACTAAAATCCGTAACCGTCCGACAGCAGCAGTTGATGAAGCAAAGCTTCTTATTGAAGATATCGTCGAGAAGTTAATGTGCGATGATAATGTTACGTTACATCTGATGAACGGAAAAAATGAGTTTGAAGATATTTATTTCCACTCATTGAACGTGGCTGTTATCTCGATGATGATTGGCCGTGCTAAAGGGTACTCAGCAGCACAGTTGAAAGAGCTTTCCTTCTCCGCACTATTCCATGATATCGGGAAAATAAAAATCCCGACTGCAATATTAAGAAAGCAACTACCTCTAACAGAGCCAGAAACCAACTACTTAAAGTTGCACACTAAATATGGCGTCGATCTTGCGAGTCAAATCGAGGCTTTTCCCGAAGTCGCGAGAATTGTGATTGCGCAGCACCATGAGCTAAGAGATGGGTCTGGTTATCCTAAAGGCCTGAAAGGAGATGAGATCAACGAGTTTGCTCAAATTATTGCTGTAGCCAATGCGTTTGATAACTTGTGTCATACACCGATAGTCTCAGATCAAAAGATTCCTTATACCGCACTCTCTCATTTATATAAGAACTGTAAACACCTATATAAAGAAGAGAACCTGAACATCCTAATTAAGTTTATGGGCGTGTTTCCTCCGGGTACCGTAGTTCAGCTTTCTAATAATATGGTCGGCCTGGTTATCTCAGTGAATGCATCGCATTTATTATTCCCGAATGTCTTGGTTTACGATCCATCAGTACCAAGGACTCAAGCGCCAATCATTGATCTTGCCTCAAAAGATATAAAGATAGTTAACGCGATTCATCCGTCAAAATTACCGGATAAAGTAAAAGAGTATCTAAATCCGCGTTCGCGTATTTCTTATTTCTTTGATAGTGATGAGTAGTTATCCACAGCTTTTTGTGGGTAAATTGTATAAATCCTGAGCGTTATTTCTGGGTAATTTTAGGGTTGGATGGAAAGTATCCATTTGGCATGTTTTTTTAGAAAAAATGCATTTTTAGTATTGCCAAAGAAAATCTTCTCCCTATAATGCGCATCCATCGACACAGCAGACGTCACAAGGCTTCAGCAGGGTCGAAGAGGTAAAAAGCTTCTACAAAAAATTAGTTTAAAAAAGTGTTTGACACTAACAACTAAATCGCTAGAATGCACCTCCGCTTTGAGAGAAAAACTTCTCGCAAAGCAAGCTCTTTAACAATATAGACCTATCAATCTGTGTGGGCACTCGTTGATGATAATCCAATTCGATACTTCGGTATCAAATTAGGTTTCAATGAAACGAAGTGACCATTTGAATTGGGAAGCAGCCTTGAGCTGTTTTGTTTTACTTTTTCAAAAGTAAAAACCAATAAGAGCACAGTCAATTCAAACATTACTTCTGCTATTTATTAGCGAAAGGAATGTTCAGTATTCATTGAGCCGACAAAATCTTAAATTGAAGAGTTTGATCATGGCTCAGATTGAACGCTGGCGGCAGGCCTAACACATGCAAGTCGAGCGGAAACGAGTTATCTGAACCTTCGGGGAACGATAACGGCGTCGAGCGGCGGACGGGTGAGTAATGCCTAGGAAATTGCCCTGATGTGGGGGATAACCATTGGAAACGATGGCTAATACCGCATGATGCCTACGGGCCAAAGAGGGGGACCTTCGGGCCTCTCGCGTCAGGATATGCCTAGGTGGGATTAGCTAGTTGGTGAGGTAAGGGCTCACCAAGGCGACGATCCCTAGCTGGTCTGAGAGGATGATCAGCCACACTGGAACTGAGACACGGTCCAGACTCCTACGGGAGGCAGCAGTGGGGAATATTGCACAATGGGCGCAAGCCTGATGCAGCCATGCCGCGTGTGTGAAGAAGGCCTTCGGGTTGTAAAGCACTTTCAGTCGTGAGGAAGGTGGTGTAGTTAATAGCTGCATCATTTGACGTTAGCGACAGAAGAAGCACCGGCTAACTCCGTGCCAGCAGCCGCGGTAATACGGAGGGTGCGAGCGTTAATCGGAATTACTGGGCGTAAAGCGCATGCAGGTGGTTTGTTAAGTCAGATGTGAAAGCCCGGGGCTCAACCTCGGAATAGCATTTGAAACTGGCAGACTAGAGTACTGTAGAGGGGGTAGAATTTCAGGTGTAGCGGTGAAATGCGTAGAGATCTGAAGGAATACCGGTGGCGAAGGCGGCCCCCTGGACAGATACTGACACTCAGATGCGAAAGCGTGGGGAGCAAACAGGATTAGATACCCTGGTAGTCCACGCCGTAAACGATGTCTACTTGGAGGTTGTGGCCTTGAGCCGTGGCTTTCGGAGCTAACGCGTTAAGTAGACCGCCTGGGGAGTACGGTCGCAAGATTAAAACTCAAATGAATTGACGGGGGCCCGCACAAGCGGTGGAGCATGTGGTTTAATTCGATGCAACGCGAAGAACCTTACCTACTCTTGACATCCAGAGAACTTTCCAGAGATGGATTGGTGCCTTCGGGAACTCTGAGACAGGTGCTGCATGGCTGTCGTCAGCTCGTGTTGTGAAATGTTGGGTTAAGTCCCGCAACGAGCGCAACCCTTATCCTTGTTTGCCAGCGAGTAATGTCGGGAACTCCAGGGAGACTGCCGGTGATAAACCGGAGGAAGGTGGGGACGACGTCAAGTCATCATGGCCCTTACGAGTAGGGCTACACACGTGCTACAATGGCGCATACAGAGGGCGGCCAACTTGCGAAAGTGAGCGAATCCCAAAAAGTGCGTCGTAGTCCGGATTGGAGTCTGCAACTCGACTCCATGAAGTCGGAATCGCTAGTAATCGTGGATCAGAATGCCACGGTGAATACGTTCCCGGGCCTTGTACACACCGCCCGTCACACCATGGGAGTGGGCTGCAAAAGAAGTAGGTAGTTTAACCTTCGGGGGGACGCTTACCACTTTGTGGTTCATGACTGGGGTGAAGTCGTAACAAGGTAGCGCTAGGGGAACCTGGCGCTGGATCACCTCCTTAAACGATGATTATTGCGATGAGTGTTCACACAGATTGATACGGTTTATAAAGTAATAGAGACGATACTGGGTCTGTAGCTCAGGTGGTTAGAGCGTTCGCCTGATAAGCGAGAGGTCGGTGGTTCGAGTCCACTCAGACCCACCAATTTCTTTCCCAAGGAATTGGCGACAGTATCGACACCTTGATGGGGCTATAGCTCAGCTGGGAGAGCGCCTGCCTTGCACGCAGGAGGTCTGCGGTTCGATCCCGCATAGCTCCACCATCTTTAAGTGTTCTTGAAAAAGAATCTTTAAAAATGGTTTTCATCAGAAAATCTAGCTCTTTAACAATTTGGAAAGCTGACAAAACAATCTTTTAAGATTGTTTGTAAAGTTCTCAATGTTTGTCTTTATGACAAACACCAAAAAACACATTCAAGTGTTCTTGGGAATATCACTTTTACAGTGATTATTCGAAATTGAGTCCGGCAAAATCGATATGTCTCTCGCTCATTCAAATAATGAGAGACAACTTTGGTGATTTGAACATCAACTCGAAACTCCTTCGGGTTGTATGGTTAAGTGACTAAGCGTACACGGTGGATGCCTTGGCAGTCAGAGGCGATGAAGGACGTATTAACTTGCGATAAGCCCAGATTAGGTAGTAAAAACCATTTGAGTCTGGGATTTCCGAATGGGGAAACCCAATACCATAAGGTATTACTGTTGAGTGAATACATAGCTCAACAGGGCGAACCGGGGAACTGAAACATCTAAGTACCCCGAGGAAAAGAAATCAACCGAGATTCCGAAAGTAGCGGCGAGCGAAATTGGACTAGCCCTTAAGCTTTACACGCGTTAGACGAACAGCCTGGAAAGGCCGACGATACAGGGTGATAGTCCCGTAGTTGACGACGTGTGTTCAGTGAAATCGAGTAGGGCGGGACACGTGATATCCTGTCTGAATATGGGGGACCATCCTCCAAGGCTAAATACTACTGACTGACCGATAGTGAACCAGTACCGTGAGGGAAAGGCGAAAAGAACCCCTGTGAGGGGAGTGAAATAGAACCTGAAACCGTGTACGTACAAGCAGTAGGAGCAGGCTTGTCCTGTGACTGCGTACCTTTTGTATAATGGGTCAGCGACTTATATTCAGTGGCAAGGTTAACCATCTAGGGGAGCCGTAGGGAAACCGAGTCTTAACTGGGCGTTCAGTCTCTGGATATAGACCCGAAACCAGGTGATCTAGCCATGGGCAGGTTGAAGGTTGAGTAACATCAACTGGAGGACCGAACCGACTAATGTTGAAAAATTAGCGGATGACTTGTGGCTAGGGGTGAAAGGCCAATCAAACCTGGAGATAGCTGGTTCTCCCCGAAAGCTATTTAGGTAGCGCCTCGGACGAATACTACTGGGGGTAGAGCACTGTTAAGGCTAGGGGGTCATCCCGACTTACCAACCCTTTGCAAACTCCGAATACCAGTAAGTACTATCCGGGAGACACACGGCGGGTGCTAACGTCCGTCGTGGAGAGGGAAACAACCCAGACCGCCAGCTAAGGTCCCAAATTACTACTAAGTGGGAAACGATGTGGGAAGGCTCAGACAGCCAGGATGTTGGCTTAGAAGCAGCCATCATTTAAAGAAAGCGTAATAGCTCACTGGTCGAGTCGGCCTGCGCGGAAGATGTAACGGGGCTAAGTAGTAAACCGAAGCTGCGGCAATATACTTTTGTATATTGGGTAGGGGAGCGTTCTGTAAGCGGTTGAAGGTGTGTGGTAACGCATGCTGGACGTATCAGAAGTGCGAATGCTGACATGAGTAACGATAAAGGGGGTGAAAAACCTCCTCGCCGGAAGACCAAGGGTTCCTGTCCAACGTTAATCGGGGCAGGGTAAGTCGACCCCTAAGGCGAGGCCGAAAGGCGTAGTCGATGGGAAACGGGTTAATATTCCCGTACTTCTTACAATTGCGATGGGGGACGGAGAAGGCTAGGTGGGCCTGGCGACGGTTGTCCAGGTTCAAGTGCGTAGGCTGAAGAGTTAGGTAAATCCGGCTCTTTCTAAGGCTGAGACACGACGTCGAGCATCTACGGATGTGAAGTCATTGATGCCATGCTTCCAGGAAAAGCCTCTAAGCTTCAGATTGTAAGGAATCGTACCCCAAACCGACACAGGTGGTCGGGTAGAGAATACCAAGGCGCTTGAGAGAACTCGGGTGAAGGAACTAGGCAAAATGGTACCGTAACTTCGGGAGAAGGTACGCTCTCGACGGTGAAGTCCCTCGCGGATGGAGCTATTGAGAGTCGCAGATACCAGGTGGCTGCAACTGTTTATTAAAAACACAGCACTGTGCAAAATCGTAAGATGACGTATACGGTGTGACGCCTGCCCGGTGCCGGAAGGTTAATTGATGGGGTTAGACTTCGGTCGAAGCTCTTGATCGAAGCCCCGGTAAACGGCGGCCGTAACTATAACGGTCCTAAGGTAGCGAAATTCCTTGTCGGGTAAGTTCCGACCTGCACGAATGGCGTAATGATGGCCACGCTGTCTCCACCCGAGACTCAGTGAAATTGAAATCGCTGTGAAGATGCAGTGTACCCGCGGCTAGACGGAAAGACCCCGTGAACCTTTACTACAGCTTGGCACTGAACATTGACCCTACATGTGTAGGATAGGTGGGAGGCTTTGAAGCGCAGTCGCTAGATTGCGTGGAGCCGTCCTTGAAATACCACCCTTGTAGTGTTGATGTTCTAACGTTGACCCCTTATCGGGGTTGCGGACAGTGCCTGGTGGGTAGTTTGACTGGGGCGGTCTCCTCCCAAAGCGTAACGGAGGAGCACGAAGGTGGGCTAATCACGGTTGGACATCGTGAGGTTAGTGCAATGGCATAAGCCCGCTTGACTGCGAGAATGACAATTCGAGCAGGTGCGAAAGCAGGTCATAGTGATCCGGTGGTTCTGAATGGAAGGGCCATCGCTCAACGGATAAAAGGTACTCCGGGGATAACAGGCTGATACCGCCCAAGAGTTCATATCGACGGCGGTGTTTGGCACCTCGATGTCGGCTCATCACATCCTGGGGCTGAAGTCGGTCCCAAGGGTATGGCTGTTCGCCATTTAAAGTGGTACGCGAGCTGGGTTTAGAACGTCGTGAGACAGTTCGGTCCCTATCTGCCGTGGGCGTTGGAGAATTGAAAGGGGCTGCTCCTAGTACGAGAGGACCGGAGTGGACGAACCTCTGGTGTTCGGGTTGTGTCGCCAGACGCATTGCCCGGTAGCTAAGTTCGGGATCGATAACCGCTGAAAGCATCTAAGCGGGAAGCGAGCCTTGAGATGAGTTCTCCCTGATACTTTAAGTATCCTAAAGGGTTGTCGTAGACTACGACGTTGATAGGCAGGGTGTGTAAGCGTTGTGAGGCGTTGAGCTAACCTGTACTAATTGCCCGTGAGGCTTAACCATACAACACCCAAGGGGTTTTGATGGACTCAATGAAAGAATATTGAATGTGTAAGAACGAGAATTAAAAGACAGCTTTCCAGATTAAAGAATTTGCTTGGCGACCATAGCGTTTTGGACCCACCTGATTCCATGCCGAACTCAGAAGTGAAACGAAATAGCGCCGATGGTAGTGTGGGGCTTCCCCATGTGAGAGTAGGACATCGCCAGGCTTTAAATTTAGTTTTTTCCTTTTTCAAAAGGCGAAGACAAAAGTTAAGAGAGCCCGTTTGTAAAAGCGGGCTTTTTTAGTCCTCACGGACACAAATAATGTGCTGATATGGCTCAGTCGGTAGAGCGCATCCTTGGTAAGGATGAGGTCCCCAGTTCGATTCTGGGTATCAGCACCATTTATTGTTTGTTTTATGTTTTAAATTAAAGCCTAAAACAAAATGTAAAGAATTTTGCTTGGCGACCATAGCATTTTGGACCCACCTGATTTCCATGCCGAACTCAGAAGTGAAACGAAATAGCGCCGATGGTAGTGTGGGGTTTCCCCATGTGAGAGTAGGACATCGCCAGGCTTTAGTTTTATTTTCACTTTTCGAAAAGTGAAGACAAAAGCGGACGCTTGCTTATTAAAGCGAGTGATACCACTGCGGAGTGGTAGTTCAGTTGGTTAGAATACCGGCCTGTCACGCCGGGGGTCGCGGGTTCGAGTCCCGTCCACTCCGCCACTTATATTAAGCCCTAGTCGAAAGACTGGGGCTTTTTCGTTTGGTCGTGTCCCCTAGAAATGCATTTACACATTGAAGGCGAGACAATACGACTTTCTTTACCCTATTGGCGCATGAGTTTCTCAGGAAGATGAGCCTGCTGCCTGCACTTCTAATTACTCCGAGTTTGTATCATGTCCTCGTTGAAAGATTGGTCATTTGAACAATGAGTCTTTATAACACTCGCCCTCAACCGTAGTAGAATGAATAGTCTTCCTCACTGCGTGTTTTGTTAGCGTCTCTCTTAAACAATAATTTTCTACATCTTATTTCTCAAACATTCATTGCTTCCATGTTTAGAGCGGGGCCGTCGTTGCGTGTATTGCGCAATTTCCCGAAGTATAGTGAGGAAGAGATCTAAGTCTTCCGAAAATTAATGCCTTTTAGAAAACTTTGTTTTCTTTGCTGAACTTGCTAGTAGCGATTAACCTAAGAGGAGTTCTTGAGGAGTATGTTTGATGATGCAACAAATAAAAAATGAAACGCTGAAATCTGTATTTAAGCAATGGTCTTCCGAAGAGGGAATTGTGGTCATCAACCCTGCAACTGAGCAAGAGTTAATTCGGTTAAAGCCCAGTACTCTTGATGAGTTAGATGATCTCATTGGTCAGTGCAAAACGGAGCAAGTCCGTTGGGCTAAATTAAGTGCCAAAGAGCGCTCTCGTCGTTTGAGGGGGTGGTATCAACTACTTCTTGATAATGCAGAAGACATAGCCACGATTATTACCTTAGAGCAGGGTAAACCTTTAGCTGAGAGCAAAGGGGAAGTGATGTATGGTGCCTCTTTTGTCGAGTGGTTCTCAGAAGAAGCAAAACGTGCTTATGGCGAAGTTATTCCTGCCCCCACGACAGATAGACGTCTATCTGCAATTCGCCAGCCTGTGGGAGTATGCGCTGCAATTACACCTTGGAACTTCCCTATTGCGATGATTACAAGAAAAGCAGCACCAGCCCTAGCGGCAGGTTGTGGCATGTTGATCAAGCCATCAGAGCTTACCCCTCTCACTGCAATTGCTGTTGTTGAATTAGCTTATCAGGCTGGTATCCCTAAAGAACTGCTTTCTGTCGTGGTGTCGGAGCAGGCTGCTGAGTTTGGTCAAGTACTAAGTACTGATCCTAGGATTCAGAAGATCTCTTTTACGGGGTCTACGCGCGTTGGGAAAATTTTGATGAAGCAAGCCAGTGATTCAGTCAAGGCGGTGTCGATGGAGTTGGGTGGTAATGCGCCTTTCATCGTGTTTGAAGATGCAGACTTAGATGCGGCTGCGGAAGGGCTTGTCGCGTCGAAGTTCCGTAATGCAGGGCAAACATGTGTTTGTACCAATCGGCTATATGTTCATAAAAATGTAAAACAAGCTTTTATTGATAAAGTATTGTCGAAGTTAAGCAAATTAAAGCTTGGAAATGGTTTAGAGAAAGGTGTCACATTAGGTCCTGTTATTACGATGGCCTCTAAGCATCGACTAGAGGCGGTGATCGATCAAGCTGTACAAGAAGGAGCCTCTATTGCTAACTCTCCACAGAGACGGCCTGGTCGCTTTATGGAGCCCGTTCTTTTGGATAGTGTGACGCAGAATATGTCGATTGTTCAGCAAGAGCTATTCGGGCCTGTGTTGCCTATTGTTACCTTTGAAAATGATTATCAAGTTCTCGAAATGGCGAACGATACAGAATATGGTTTGGCTTGCTATTTCTATACGAATAGCTTGAAGCGTATTATGGCTTTTAGTGAAGGTTTAGAGTACGGCATGGTTGGAGTTAATGAAGGGATCATCTCTACTGAAGTGGCTCCATTTGGTGGAGTTAAAGAGTCGGGTGTTGGACGGGAAGGTGCTAAGCAAGGACTCGATGAATATCTGGAGACAAAGTATATTTGTCTTGGTGGTTTAAGCTGATTTCAGAGATGGCCGATTGAATTAAAAAGCTAGGTTTTTACCTGGCTTTTTTTAGTTGAAAGATACACCATTTGCCACGCGCGTTTGTGGTTAATATTTTCTGGTTACTTAGTGAGTCGATAGTTAGCTTGCGGTAAGCGGTTTTTAATAATCAAAGCGCTTATGTTATTTCGTGGGTAGTAGGAGAGAGCTTAGCTTTAAACTAATACAAAAAAGCCGCATCAAGTGATGCGGCTTCTTCTAATATGGCTCCTCCTGCTGGGCTCGAACCAGCGACCTGCGGATTAACAGTCCGTCGCTCTACCAACTGAGCTAAGGAGGAACAAATTTTAATAAGTGGTGCCGACTACCGGAATCGAACTGGTGACCTACTGATTACAAGTCAGTTGCTCTACCTACTGAGCTAAGTCGGCACAATGTCATTAATAAGTTATTAACTTAATAATGAAAATTGGCTCCTCCTGCTGGGCTCGAACCAGCGACCTGCGGATTAACAGTCCGTCGCTCTACCAACTGAGCTAAGGAGGAATTGTCTTTTTAAGAGAATAAATGGTGCCGACTACCGGAATCGAACTGGTGACCTACTGATTACAAGTCAGTTGCTCTACCTACTGAGCTAAGTCGGCACATTTTATTCTTTAACATTGTTCGTGCTAAGCACCAACAATTAATAAATTGTGGTGCCCGGAGGCGGAATCGAACCACCGACACGAGGATTTTCAATCCTCTGCTCTACCGACTGAGCTATCCGGGCGACGAGGTGTATTAAAAGGCTTTTCGGCTTTCAGGTCAACAATAAAATTAAAATAAAATATCGTTTGATGAATTTGTGCTCGGAGTGGGCTGTTTTTATGCGTTTTTAGCAGCAATGCGCCATGCTTTAAGCGATGTTTTAACATTGATAGTGTGTTCACTTGCAAAATAAAGGCGATAAAAACAAAAAAGCACGTCTGAAAACGTGCTTTTTATTGAACAATTGACTTTAAACTAGTGCTTTACTGAGAACTTGTTTACCCAACCTTCTAGCTCATTCGCTAGTGAAGCTAAACTTTGAGTATTTGATTGGCTCTCGGTTACGACAGAGTTGAGTTGGCCTCCGCTTTCCTCGATAAGGTTTATGCGTAGCGCAATATCATCGCTAACCTGCGTCTGCTCAGCGGCAGCAGTAGCGATCTGCTGGCTCATTGTGGTGATAGATTCTAACGCCGTTACAATTTGCTGTAGAGCTTCAGAGGCATTCTTAGACTCTGTAACAGTGCTTTCACTGGTTTCTGCACATATTTCCATTGTGTGAATGGCATTGCGAGAGCCTTCTTGCAGATTGGAGATCATATACTGAATCTCTTTTGTGCTGTCTTGTGTGCGTCCTGCTAGGTTGCGTACCTCATCAGCAACGACTGCGAAGCCTCGGCCTTGTTCTCCAGCACGTGCTGCTTCAATGGCTGCATTGAGTGCCAATAGGTTTGTTTGCTCTGCAATATCACCAATCACATCGAGCACTTTTACAATATTATTTACATCCTGATCTAGATCGGCGACCGCTTTACTCGCAGTATTTAATTGAGAAGCTAAACCTTGAATGTTTTCAACCGTGTTATGAATGAGTTTCTGAGTATGTTGGCTTTGTTTGTCAGCCTCGTCCGTATTGTTTGCGGTGTCGCTTGCTGAATTGGCAACATGGTTGGCTGAAGATGCCATTTCAGTCATCGCAGTGGCAATCATCGCCGTTGATTGCTGCTGAGATACGGTAAGATCGGCAATCGTATTTGATCGAGCCTCTACGGCAAACAACTCTGCGCGCAGTGCATGCATAGACTTCTCTAGGTTTGTCACCATAGTAGCTAGTGATTGACTCATATCTTGCACGGCACGATAGATACTTCCTCTCGGTGCCACAGTATCAAAACTGGTCTGAATGTCTCCTTGAGCGACAGCTTGAACTGCTTTACGCACGTCGTTAGGCTCTCCACCAAGTAGATGAAGCATTTTGCGAATCGAAATGATCAGGCCACTTAGAATACTTCCCGCGATAATCAGACACAGCACAAGCTGCCATTGTGCTGTCGACCAAAAACGTGCGTTAACTTCATTAAAGCCAATACCTGTACCGACAACCCAGCCCCAGTGTGGTGTTTTTTCTGCTATCGAGTGTTTTTCTTCAATGCTGCCATCAGCTTGTTTTTGGCTCCAGGTATATTCAACGATCTGACCTGTTTTGTGCCCCAATACATCTAGAATGAGTTGGCCTACGCTATTACCACTGCCATCTCTAAAGTCATGGAAGCTGGTTCCGTGCAGTTGAGGGTCTAGTGGTGCGGCGATGAACATCATATTTTCATCTGCGACATAAACGTATTCGTTGTCTTTGTAGATATTGTTACGAAGTAGGCGAGTGGCTAATGCTTTCGCTTCGTCTTCCGGCATTTTGCCTTCGATAGCCATCTTTTCTACTTCGGTAAGTATGCTGTACGCACTTTTAAATAGCTCAGTAACTCGAGCTTTGTTATCAAGGTTACTTGCGACGCGAAGTGTCCATAAGCCCGTTGCGGTCAGAGCTAGGAGAGCTAGCAATATGATCGCAGATAATAAATAGGCTTGAGTTTTTAGTTTCATATTTAGCTCACAAATAAAGTGTTATCACTATGCAAGGCATAGCTAAAAGAAGAAATGTAATAACTTGGGCATCTTAGTGAAGATAAATATGCTCGGATACTAATGCGTATTGAAATTACGATGAGGATTAAATTTTTAGCGTGAAATAAGTATTTTTGAAGAAAGGATTTAATGTTCGCTGATGTTTAGAAATGAAGTGCAGATAAATGGGAAAGTGAGAAATGACGTATAAAGCAGATACAAAAAAGCCGCATCAAGTGATGCGGCTTTAAAAGTGGCTCCTCCTGCTGGGCTCGAACCAGCGACCTGCGGATTAACAGTCCGTCGCTCTACCAACTGAGCTAAGGAGGAATTATTCTTTTTTGTGTCTTGCTTATGAAGCAAGTGCACCAGATATGGTGCCTCGAGGCGGAATCGAACCACCGACACGAGGATTTTCAATCCTCTGCTCTACCGACTGAGCTATCGAGGCAAAAGAATGGTGCCGACTACCGGAATCGAACTGGTGACCTACTGATTACAAGTCAGTTGCTCTACCTACTGAGCTAAGTCGGCACACTGTATTCTTTCTAGAAGAGATTATCTCTTCAGTTTTTAAAATCTCACTTAAGTAAGATTCTAGAAATTGGCTCCTCCTGCTGGGCTCGAACCAGCGACCTGCGGATTAACAGTCCGTCGCTCTACCAACTGAGCTAAGGAGGAACTATTCTTTTTTGTGTCTTGCTTATGAAGCAAGTGCACCAAATATGGTGCCTCGAGGCGGAATCGAACCACCGACACGAGGATTTTCAATCCTCTGCTCTACCGACTGAGCTATCGAGGCAAAAGAATGGTGCCGACTACCGGAATCGAACTGGTGACCTACTGATTACAAGTCAGTTGCTCTACCTACTGAGCTAAGTCGGCACACTTTATTCTTTGTGCTTTTGTCCGTGTTATAACATTTCGTTAAGACACCAACAAATCAAATTGTGGTGCCCGGAGGCGGAATCGAACCACCGACACGAGGATTTTCAATCCTCTGCTCTACCGACTGAGCTATCCGGGCAACGGAGCGCTATTAAACGGATTTTCCCGCGTTGCGTCAACCACTTTTTTTAAATAATTTCAAAAAAGTGGTTGTTCGAACGCTTTTTATTCAACTGTCACTACAAAGTTTGCTTCGAGTTAAATTCCTTTTTGAAATTTGTAACTTTTTCTAGGTAGCGACGCGCTTCTGCGTTCGGGTGTTTCTTGGTTAACGCCCAATAAACTTGGTTGGGTTGCAATGAATTAAGATCTTGCATTGCGCGTTTGCGATCACTGCGATGAAATGTGTTTAAAACTCCTCCAGTACCGCCATTGTAAGCTGAAATCATGCTGTACTCGAGAGAGGTAGGGTGGCGGACTTCTCTTAAATAACGATTTTTTAAGATATAGAAATACGCAGTACCAGTATCTATGTTGTTTTCTGGATTAAACAAATATTCAGGGCTTGGTTGGCCCGAGCGCTTTTTCACGAGTTTGAACACATCTCGTCCCGCTGTTTTAGGTACAACTTGCATTAGGCCATACGCATTTGCCCAACTTACCGCGTATGGGTTGAAACTGCTCTCGGTTTTAATAATGGCGTATATCAAGTCTTCTGGAATGTCGTATTTCTTGGAAGCTCGACGCACGATATCGGCGTATTGGTAGCTGCGAGTTGAAAAGTGGTCTTCAACCATGGGAATTTCGACGTAATACGCTTTCTTGAAATCTACATTTTTGGTTTTTATTTTATTTGCGATGAGGTATTCCGCAAATCGGTTTGCCCGCCAAGACCATTGAATTGGCTTATTGTCTTGGTCGACAACTTGTTTATACAGGAATGGTTGCCCCTCTAACGTGATACCTTTAGAGGAGAATAAGTCGACGTGCGCGGGATCGTCTGGTGTTAATAAGGTGGTGACAATCGCGTCTTTTAGGTGTTTTTGGGGCTCGGTCGGTGATACGGTCTCTATCGTGATCACGCCTTTGCGAAAGTCGACCTCGGCGCGGCTAAGGTAGTTATCGATGTACTTAACGTAATTACTCTTGCCAGCGTACTTGATTTCTTTTTTACCCCAGCGCTTTTGAATATTGCCTGAAAAGCTATTGATTAAGGCATCTAGCGCCGCAGTATCTTTTTCAAATTGTCCTGGTAGCTCAGCTAAGTTATTGGCAAAACGGTTTGTTGGCTCGTAGTTGACGTCATAAATCTTTTCGACGAATTCACGGCTACAGCCTGCCATTAAAAGTGCGGCAGCGATAAAGACAATTTTTTTCATAAGTATCAGAGTTATTGAAGGTAATAGAAAAATGACACCACAAATGGTTGTGATGTCATTGTTTAACTCAAGCGACTTTATTCGCTCGGCGGTGTGTAACCTTCGATATGAACGTCTTTTCCTTCAAAGAGGAAATTTACCATTTCTGTTTCGATCAGTTTGCGGTGTTCTGGATCCATCATGTTGAGTTTCTTCTCGTTGATCAACATGGTTTGTTTGTGTTGCCACTGAGCCCACGCTTCTTTCGAGATGTTGTCGAAAATGCGTTTACCTAGTTCACCAGGGTAAAGTTGAAAGTCTAGACCTTCGCCTTCTTTCTTTAGTCGAGCACAAAATACAGTGCGGCTCATAATGACTCCTTGTATTCAATTAACGAAGTTCGTGGGGTAGCGTTTCCAGCAATAGTTTTACTGGCGCGGCTAAACCGACTTCTTCAGGTTTAGATAAGTTATACCAAAGACCTTTGTTGCCTTCCATTATCACGTCCGGTTGCTTTGATAAATCAATCAAAATTGGCGTGATATCTAGGTGGTAATGGCTAAAGGTATGACGAAAGGTAATCAGTGTTTGCTGCTGTTTGATATTGCTGGCTTGAATGCCGCGTTGATCCAGTAGCAATTCAATGTCGCTTTCTGCATCCACATGTTCGGTTTGTGGGAAGCAGAATAAGCCACCCCAAATGCCTGTTTGTGGTCTTTGCTCCAACCACACCTCATGACCATTTTCGGTGTTGTGGTGAAGCATCACGAAACGAGTTTGCTTGATTGGTTTATCTTTCTTCGGTTTTTTGCCCGGGTAGTCGAGCACATTACCTTGTTGCTTTGCCACACACAGATCAGCAACAGGGCAGAGGCTACATTTGGGTTTGCTGCGTGTGCAGACCATTGCGCCCATGTCCATCATTGCCTGGTTATACTTATCTACATCCGTTTGTGGGGTATGCGTTTCGGCAATTTCCCACAGCTGGTTTTCAACCTTTTTTTGTCCTGGCCATCCTTCGACTGCGAAACAGCGGGATAGAGTGCGCTTCACGTTACCATCAAGAATCGCGTGTGGTTGTTTATACACAGACGATAAAATGGCGGCAGCAGTAGAGCGACCAATCCCCGGTAGGGCGTTCATTTTCTCTATATCAAGAGGAAACTCACCATTGTATTTAGAGGCGACCTCTTGTGCTGCTTTGTGAAGGTTACGGGCTCGGGCGTAATACCCTAAGCCAGTCCAAAGGTGTAGGACTTCATCTTGCTCAGCATTGGCAAGATCGATCACGGTTGGAAAGCGCTCCAAGAAACGTTGGTAATACGGAATAACCGTAGTGACCTGAGTTTGCTGAAGCATAATTTCAGACAACCAGACACTGTATGCGGTCTTATTTTGTTGCCACGGAAGATCTTTTCTTCCATATGCGTCATACCATTCTAGGATGGCACTGGCGAAAGGTGTCACGACTTGCTCTGTATTCTATTATTGGTTAGGTGCAAAATTGCACCACATAATGGACAAGAAGTACAACGGATAAACAGTAGGGATATAAAGAGGTGTGTCGTTGCTTTTGGGTTGCCATAGACCAAGAGCTCAACAAATACTTGCACCTAAGTAAATTCTTTGGATAATCCCCGCTTTGATTAATCAATGTGCAGGCAAAATCAATGAGTGAAGTAACCACTAACGAATACAACGAAGACGGAAAGCTGATCCGCAAAATCCGCAGCTTTGTACGCCGTGAAGGGCGTTTGACTAAAGGTCAAGAGAGCGCGATGAATGAATGCTGGCCTACGATGGGTATTGACTTCAAAGCTGAACTTCTCGATTGGAAAGAAGTGTTTGGCAACGATAACCCAGTAGTGCTTGAGATCGGTTTTGGTATGGGTGCTTCATTGGTTGAAATGGCAAAGAACGCGCCAGAGAAAAACTTCATCGGTATCGAAGTTCATAGCCCAGGCGTTGGTGCTTGTCTTGCCGATGCTCGCGAAGCGGGAATTACTAACCTGCGTGTAATGTGTCACGATGCGGTAGAAGTATTCGAACACATGATCCCAAATGGCAGCTTATCGACACTGCAATTGTTCTTCCCAGACCCTTGGCATAAGAAGCGTCACCACAAGCGTCGTATTGTTCAATTAGGTTTTGCGGAAATGGTGCGTGAGAAGCTTATCCCTAATGAAGGTATTTTCCACATGGCGACCGACTGGGAAAACTACGCAGAGCACATGATTGAAGTGATGAACCAAGCGCCAGGTTTCGAAAACATTGCTAAAGATGGTGATTTCGTTCCTCGTCCAGACGATCGCCCGCTAACGAAGTTTGAAGCTCGTGGTCACCGTCTTGGTCACGGTGTTTGGGATATCAAATATAAGCGTATTGCGTAACCAGAGGAGTTCATGGGATGTACCATTACGCGATATTAGCGAATCCGGGTCATAACCGAATTTACTTTGATAGCGCAATGACCATTGCCTGTTCTGAGCTAAAAGCAATTTTAGCTTCACAAGGCGTGGATGTGACAGAAATTGGTAGTAAAGACGTTGGCTTACCTGCTGCGTTGGTGTTTTCTTGTCAGGAAGCGCTAACCGATGAGCAGGCGCGAAGAATCGCAGCCTCTTCGATTTACTATGCGCTATTTGAAGTGCGCGAAGATGGTTTACTTCGACCAGTTCAAGCGCCCGTATTTAACACTTTCCCGGAAAGTATGAGCCAGATTTTGCGCTACACCGGGAAAACAAACGAGCAGTTTACCCGTTTGATGGTGAATATCGGCATTAGTGCGTCCAATACGGGAAGTGAACAACTGACCTTAATGGATCCAATGTGTGGTAAAGGTACAACCTTATTTGAAGGCTTGATCCACGGTTTGAACGTGGTAGGGGTTGAGATCAACGCCAAGTGGGTGCAAGAGATCCAGACCTTTATTGTTAAGTTCATGAAGAATGGCCGCTTTAAGCACAAAGTGAGCAAAGAAAAGCGCACTGCGGGTGGCAAGAAAGTGGCGGATGGTTTCGTGGTTGAAGCTGCAGCAAATAAAGAAGATTACAACCAAGGCCATCTTCAGTTTATGAAGCTGTATTCGGCTGATACTCGTATCGCTGATCAAGTCGTGAAAAAGAACTCAGTTGATGTGATGGTGTCTGACTTGCCTTATGGCGTGCAGCACGGCAGCAAAAATGCCAAGGACAGCAAACTGAACCGCAGTCCACTAGAGCTTTTAAAAGAGGCTCTGCCTGCATGGAAAGTGGTATTGAAAAAACAAGGTTCAGTGGTGTTGTCTTTCAATGAATTTACATTGAAATGGAAAGATGTCGCGGCATTATTTGAAGAGCAAGGTTGGAAGGTACTTTCAGAAGAGCCTTACATCGGTTATCTTCACCGTGTTGATCAATCTATCAACCGCAATATTATTGTGGCAGTAAAACCATAATCGACTTGAGTCGAACGAACCCTATGGAAAAGCCAACGACACGTTGGCTTTTTTTACCTCTGAGCTCAACGAGTTCTCTTGTAAATAGAAGGTAGAGAATGAAACCGACAGTGGAAATTTTGACAGATATTTTGGCGGAAGTACGCCCTTTAATCGGCCAAGGTAAAGTGGCTGATTACATTCCTGCTCTGGCAAAAGTACCCAGCAACAAGTTAGGTATTGCGGTATACACCAACGAAGGTGAGGTTATTAAGGCGGGTGATGCCGATGAACCTTTCTCTATCCAATCTATTTCAAAAGCATTGAGCTTGACGTTAGCGATGTGCTTGTACAAGCAAGAAGAAATTTGGTCTCGAGTGGGAAAAGAGCCTTCGGGGCAGGCATTTAATTCGCTAATCCAGCTAGAAATGGAGCAAGGTATTCCTCGTAATCCATTTATAAATGCTGGAGCGATAGTAGTGGCAGATTTGTTACAAACTCGCTTATCTGCACCTCGTCAGCGCCTGTTGGAATTTGTGCGTCAGCTTTCTGGTGATACCCATATTGTGTATGACAAAGTCGTTGCGGCATCCGAAATGATGCATGGTGATCGTAATGCGGCGATTGCATATCTCATGCGTTCGTTTGGCAACTTCGAAAATGAAGTGATTCCAGTACTACAAAACTACTTCCACGCTTGTGCGCTGAAGATGAGTTGCGTCGATTTGGCTAAAACGTTTAGCTATTTAGCAAACAAGGGCACATCGGTACAAACGGGTAAGCCTGTAGTTTCTCCTGTGCAAACCAAACAACTTAATGCACTGTTAGCAACGTGTGGCTTGTATGATGGCGCGGGCGAGTTTGCTTATCGCGTTGGTATGCCTGGTAAGTCTGGTGTTGGTGGTGGCATTATCGCGGTAGTACCTGGTGAAATGACCATTTCAGTATGGTCTCCAGAGCTTGATCCTTCAGGTAACTCGCTTGCGGGTACTAAGGCGCTTGAGCTGCTCTCAGAGCGAATTGGCCGTTCAATTTTCTAATGTTGGAAATGTGTCAACCTTATTTAGGACGGCACAGTTTCTAAATAAAAAGCCTCTCAATTGAGAGGCTTTTTTTGTTTTGGGGTTGCGTTACTCTTCGCTTTCTTCGGCCATAAAGGCTTCGAGCAAATCATTAAGGAAGAGCTTCCCTTTTTCAGTAATTTGCCAATGGGTAGCCGTTTCACTCAGGTAGCCCATTTCTATCGCCCAGTCGATGGTTTCTTGAATCGTACTAAGCGGTAAGCCCGTGGTGTCCACATAATCTTGCTTCGGACAGGCTTCGATTAAGCGGAATCGGTTCATAAAAAACTCGAATGGACGATCTTCATCCGCGACGACATGTTCTGTATGCAGATAAGGTTTGACCATATTTTGATAAGCCGCTAAATAGCCTCGCGGGTGTTTTACCTTTGTCGTTCGAATAATACGTCCGTCGGTAAAACTGAGTTTGCCATGAGAGCCACAACCGATACCAAGGTAATCACCAAAGCGCCAGTAGTTGAGGTTGTGCTGACACTGATAGCCCGGCTTGCTGTAACCGGAGATTTCATATTGCACATAACCCGCGGCTGCAAGTTTTTGGTGTCCGAGCTCGAAAATATCCCACAAGTCATCATCGTCAGGTAGCGTTGGTGGCTTGTAGTAGAACATGGTGTTTGGTTCGATGGTCAGCTGATACCAAGACAAGTGCGGCGGTGCCAACTCAATCGCTTTGTCCAAATCTGCCAAGGCTTGTTCGATGCTTTGATCAGGTAAGCCGTGCATGAGATCGAGGTTAAAGCTGTTCAAACCGATTTGGTGCGCCAGCTGAGCAGCGTTGACGGCTTCGTCTTGGCCGTGAATACGCCCCAAACGCTCAAGCTTTTGTTGCTCAAAGCTTTGCACGCCGATAGAGATACGCGTTACCCCGGCTTTACGGTAGCCAACAAAACGCTCTGCTTCGATGGTGCCTGGGTTCGCTTCCATGGTTATTTCGATTTCAGGCTTGAACGGAATACGCGCTTCAATGCCCTTAAGTAGACGCTCGATGCCTTCTGCCGAAATCAAACTCGGCGTACCACCACCAATGAAGATTGAATACAGTGGACGTGGCGCTTCGTTAAGTCGGTATTTCTCAATGTCGGTATCCAAATCTTCTAAAAGGGCACTGATGTACTCTTCTTCTGGAATCTCGGTTTTGAGCGCGTGAGAGTTAAAGTCGCAATACGGGCACTTTTGCACACACCAAGGGATGTGTACATACAAGCTGAGTGCTGGGGGCGTTAACATGGTCTAATTCGCTCGTGATTACTGAGACACTTGCTCAGACAGTTGAGCAAACAACGACTTGAGCGCTTTACCGCGGTGAGACAGTTGTTTCTTACGTGCAGGTTCAAGTTCGGCTGACGCACAGTTGTCTTCAGGAACAAAGAAGATTGGGTCGTAGCCAAAGCCATTTTCACCGTGTGCTTCAGTTAGAATTCGGCCTTCCCATTTACCGTGACAGACGATAGGCGTTGGGTCGTTCTCGTGACGCATGAGGACTAATACACAGTGGAAACGTGCTGTACGCTCTGCTTCTGGTACGCCTTCCATTGCCGCTAGCAATTTTTCTAGATTCTCTTGATCAGATGCGCTCTCGCCTGCGTAACGTGCAGAGTAAATGCCCGGAGCGCCTTTTAAGAAATCGACTTCTAATCCAGAGTCGTCTGCAATGGCAGGAAGCCCTGTTTCTTGTGCGGCATGGCGAGCTTTAATGATTGCGTTTTCAATGAAAGTTGTACCCGTTTCAGGCACTTCCGATACATTGAATTCACTTTGCGCTAATACTTCAAAGCCGAAGTCAGACAACAAATCTGCCATTTCACGAACTTTGCCTTGGTTACCAGTTGCTAGCACAATTTTTTTCATGGGAATCTCTTTTAATAGTGATAGAGGAGAACAAATCGTTCTCCTCTAGATATTCTTTAACTAATAAGTGGTTTTTAGCCTGCTTAGATCCAAAAGCTTTTGGAACATCACAACCCAATTACTCTTCAACATAAAACTTCTGGGTGAATTTAAGCTTACCTGAGCCTTTGTTTCCAGCTTTTACGTCAATATCGAAAGTAAAAGTTTCTTCGTGGGTAATTGGTAGTTCGGCTAAATAGTATATCGCATTGCCTTCTTTGACTTCACGAAAGGTCAAGGTCTGAGTTTGGCCGATAAGGTTCTTCGCGCGTCCAGCAATTTTTGCTTCTAATGCTGGCTTACCCAATGAAGCTCTATCTAACACGCTAATATTAACCACAGCGAGGTATCCATTACGTTTGATATCGTAGCTACGTGCGACTTTGGGTGTTAGGAATGTTGAGTTAAACGCGACATAGTGTACTTCGATATCTTTCATATTTTTAAACTGATCGGCGAAGCTTGGTAACGACAACAGGCTAATCAGTAATGCGGTAATCCATTTGCTCATTGTTACTTCCTCAAAGCACTTGTTATAAAACAACCATAGCTGCAATTTTACCTTGGTCAGGGGGTAAAAAATGCGTACTCAGTCGTTGGTATTAGTAAGTGTGGTACAAAATCGTAAATAAAAAGCCATCATATGATGGCTTTAATTTCTGTCGGTATCTGGGTAGGCGATTCTATCCGAATTTGTTTGTGCCGTCCTAATTCACCTTTTTCTATGTGAACCAAGCCCTTAGCGATTTTAAACTGCTTGGCTAAGAACTTAGTTAGGTGTGCATTAGCTTTGCCATCGACAGGTGGAGCAGTAATGGCGATTTTTAGCTCTTCACCATGCAAGCCAACGATTTTATCGCGGCTAGCTTTAGGTTGAATATAGAGCTTCAGGATGATGTCCTCACCATCTTGCCAAACTGCAGCTGACATTATAGCTGGAACCAAATTGGACCAATGATATCGCCCATTAAGAAGTTCGCGAACTGCAAGCCGATAAATAACACCAGTACGCTTAAATCAAGACCACCAATAGCCGGAAGAATACGACGGATTGGAGCGCACATTGGCTCGGTCAGTTGATGGAATACGTACTCGATAGGGCTGCGGCCTTGGCTTACCCAGCTCAAAATTGCACGGATCAATAGTACCCAGAACAATAGGCCACCTGCGGCTTTGATTAATGATAATAAGCCCAAGAATAAGAAGTCAGCGCTGAAAGAGACGGAACCGTTCGAAGCTATTAGGATAAGCACGACAAATTTAAGCACACACAACACGTAGGCAAACAACACGGTTGCTAGGTCAATATTCCCCACGGAAGGGATAACGCGGCGCAATGGACCAATGACCGGCTGAGTCGCTTTTACTATGAATTGCGAGAATGGGTTGTAGAAGTCTGCGCGCGCAGCTTGCAACCAAATTCGCAAAATTACGACCATGATGTACAGGTCAAATAGGGTTGAGATGAGAAAACTCATTGAATTCATAAGGTACCCTTAACAAGTGATGGATGATACTAAACGGAGTTCATCCAAATAATTAAAACAGTTTTTCCATTTCTTCCGCGCGAGCCACAGCAGCTTGCATGGCTTTAGCGACAATATCTGAAAGTTGATGTTCGTTGAATGTACGCAGTGCTTCTGCCGTTGTCCCACCTTTCGATGTCACGTTCTCACGCAGGGTCGATAGCTCAGTTTCTGGGTTGCTAGCCACCATACTGGCCGCGCCCAATGCAGCTTGTTGAACCAATAGTCGAGCAGTCTCTTTATCAAAGCCTTGCGCAATCGCTTCTGCTTGCATCGCTTCCATAAACAGGAAGAAGTATGCTGGAGCACTGCCCGCTGCGGCAATCACATTATTGATGCCAGACTCTTGCTCAACCCAACATACTTTACCGACCGCTTCCATTAACTCTGCGGCAAAAGCTTTGTCGTGCTCGGTTACATGAGTTGGTGCGAATAACCCACTCATACCCAACCCAAGTTGTGATGGCGTATTTGGCATAACACGAACCAAGTTCAATTTGGTGGCTAGCATATCATCCAATCGTGAACAGTTGATGCCTGCGGCAATAGAAATCACCAGTTTATTAGTGAAATCGATCGATTGCAGTGGTTTACAGACATCAGCCATCATTTGCGGTTTTACAGACAATACCACCACATCCGCCTCGGTCGCAGCTTGGATGTTATCGCTGGTGGTACGGATGCCAAAATCTTGTTCTAGCAGAAGGCGGCGAGCCTCTGAAGGAGCTGTCGCGGTAATGTTTTGCGCTGGGTATCCGTTAGCAACCAAGCCTGAAACAATGGCTCTCACCATGTTGCCAGCACCAATGAAGGCGATTTTTTTATGTTCCATTTGTCTGATTTCCATCATGATATTTAGAATTTGTTGTGCGCCCAGGTGTATAATGGCGCCGCTGTTACTTACTGCTCCTATTGGCGAGTAAGATGATTGCGCATTTACGCTCTAACGATTGACGACATAACTTATGTCGCGAGTGAGCGTTTTGTTGATTTAGCTGTAGTCTCGTGCGCCGAAAATAGCGGTTCCAATACGAACCATTGTACTACCAGCTTCGATTGCAGCGGTCATATCACCACTCATTCCCATTGATAATGTATCGATTTCTGGGAACTGTGCTTCGAGTGTTTGCTTCAACGTAGCCAACTTCTGAAATTCACGGAGTTGTGATTCGTAGTCAGACACGTTGGCAGGAATCGACATCAACCCTCTTAAAGTGAGGTTGGGTAGGCGAGAAATCAACTCCGCCAGCTCGAATACTTCCGCTTCAGTGACACCAGACTTAGATGCCTCACCACTGGTGTTAACCTGAATCAGAACTTGTAGCGGTTTAAGTTCGCTTGGCCGCTGATCATTCAGGCGTTGAGCAATCTTGGTTCGATCGATGGTGTGAACCCAATCGAAATGTTCAGCAACAAGTCGCGATTTATTGGATTGAATCGGACCAATGAAGTGCCATTCGATTCGATTATCTGGATAATGCTCGGCAAAGTGCTGAACTTTACTGACGCCCTCTTGAACGTAGTTTTCACCAAAGGCGGTTTGTCCCGCTTGGTAGGCTTCGAGAATTGCCTCGACAGGTTTAGTTTTGCTTACCGCTAGAAGTTGCACTGACTCTGGAGTTCGACCACATTTTTGCTCGTCATATCGAATTTGAGAGGTGATATGTTCAATATTTTGTTGAATACTACTCATAGCTGTACTTTAGACTTAAGGATTTTAAATGGATATCACTGAGTTACTGGATTTTAGTGTAAAACATAATGCCTCGGATCTACATCTTTCTGCAGGTGTCCCACCAATGGTTCGTATTGATGGGGATGTGAGAAAACTAGGCATTCCAGCGTTTACACACCAAGAAGTGCATCGTTTGGTTTTCGAAATCATGAACGATGCCCAACGCAGTGAGTTCGAAGAAAAACTCGAAGTCGATTTCTCTTTTGAGTTGCATAACGTTGGCCGTTTCCGTGTCAACGCTTTCAACCAATCTCGTGGTTGTGCGGCAGTATTCCGTACCATTCCAAGTAGCATTCCAACTCTGGAAGAGCTAGAAGCGCCAGAGATCTTCAAAAAAATTGCGAACGCTGAAAAAGGCTTAGTTCTGGTCACTGGCCCAACAGGTTCAGGTAAATCGACGACCTTAGCAGCCATTGTTGACTACATTAACTGTAATCACAATAAGCACGTACTCACAATTGAAGATCCGATTGAATTTGTTCACAACAACAATAAATGTTTGATCAACCAGCGTGAAGTTCACCGTGACACCCATAGTTTCCAAAACGCACTGCGCAGCGCATTACGTGAAGACCCGGATGTCATTCTGGTTGGTGAGATGCGTGACAAAGAAACCATCAGCCTTGCGTTAACGGCGGCGGAAACGGGGCACTTAGTGTTCGGCACGTTACATACCAGCTCGGCGGCAAAAACCATTGACCGTATTATCGATGTGTTTCCTGGTAGTGATAAAGATATGGTTCGCTCGATGCTATCTGAGTCCCTTCGTTCGGTTATCGCGCAAAAGCTTCTGAAGCGTAATGGTGGTGGCCGTATTGCATGCCATGAAATTATGATGGCAACGCCTGCGATTCGCAACTTGATCCGCGAAGACAAAGTCGCGCAGATGTATTCGGTCATTCAAACAGGTGCGGCTCACGGCATGCAAACCATGGAGCAAAATGCTCGTCAGTTAATGGCGCAAGGCATGGTTGCTCGTGAAGAGGTCGATAGTAAGATCGGATTAGAAGTGCAGCAATTCTCGTAACGTTCATACAGATAATGGTGAATACGGAAGATGGATCTAGATAAATTTCTCGAAGGCATGTTGGCGCTGAAAGCGTCGGATCTTTACATCACGGTTGGAGCGCCAATTCTATTTCGTGTGGATGGCGAATTGCGTCCGCAAGGGGAAAAACTCACCGAGAGTGATGTGGCTGCATTACTCGACAGCGCTATGGAACCAGATCGGCGTCAGGAATTTCGTAAAAGTCGCGAGTCGAATTTTGCCATTGTGAGAGATTGTGGCCGCTTCCGTGTGAGTGCCTTTTTTCAACGCGAGTTACCAGGCGCAGTGATTCGTCGTATTGAAACTAATATTCCTACTTTTGAGCAGTTAAAGTTACCGTTAGTGTTGCAAGATTTGGCGATAGCTAAGCGTGGTTTGGTGCTGGTGGTCGGTGCTACTGGATCGGGTAAATCGACCACCATGGCGGCGATGACAGGCTATCGAAACAGCAATAAAACCGGGCACATTTTGACGGTCGAAGATCCGATCGAGTTCGTGCATGAACACAAGCGCTGTATCGTGACTCAACGTGAAGTTGGGTTAGATACGGAAAGCTATGAAGTTGCGCTTAAAAACTCGCTGCGCCAAGCACCAGATATGATTTTGATTGGTGAGATCCGTAGCCGTGAAACAATGGAATACGCGATGACCTTCGCCGAAACGGGTCACCTGTGTATGGCAACGTTGCACGCCAACAATGCAAACCAAGCTTTAGAGCGCATTCTTCACTTGGTACCGAAAGATCAAAAAGAACAATTCTTGTTCGATTTGTCGATGAACCTAAAAGGCGTGGTTGGTCAGCAGCTGATCCGAGATAAAAATGGGCAGGGACGTCATGGTGTATTTGAGATCTTGCTAAATAGCCCACGTGTGTCGGATTTGATTCGTCGCGGAGATTTACATGAGTTGAAGTCAACCATGGCTCGCTCAAATGAGTTTGGTATGCTGACGTTCGATCAATCTCTTTATAAGTTAGTGATGCAAGGTAAGATCAGCGAAGAGGATGCACTACATAGTGCCGACTCAGCGAATGATCTGCGCCTGATGTTGAAAACGCAGCGTGGTGAAGCATTCTCTACGGGCAGTTTGGCAAACGTTAAGATCGATATGGATTAATCCAATCCAGAAACAAAAAAGGTTGGCAGAAGCCAACCTTTTTTCATTGTGCTTGAAGTGTTTACTCACCCCAAAGGGCTTCAAACCAGCTTTCTAGAATCACCACCGCTGACTGGCAGTCAACATTACCTTTCGATAGGGCTTTGTAGCCGCCCATGCTGAACAACTCCGCACGAGCTTCTGCAGTAGATAAACGCTCATCATGCAGCTCAACAGGCAATCCGTATCGGCCTTGCAGACGCTTAGCAAATTTTCGTGCACGAGGGGTTATGGTCTCAAGGTCTTTACCATGCAGATCGGTCGGTAAACCGACCACTAGCAAATCTGGTTGCCACTCTTTGATTTGCTTTTCGATATCGTCCCAGTTTGGAATACCGTCATTGGCTTTAAAGGCTTTTAATGGGGAAGCTGTACCAGTAATTTCTTGGCCAATAGCGCTACCAATGCTTTTGGTTCCAAAGTCAAAAGCCATAATTGTGCGTGACATAAGGTGTCTCTATCTAATGTAACTGTATATTTGGACTAAGCATGTCCAGAGTCTGCTGAAAGGTGACTTGGGTCGATACCCAGCTTTTCGACCGCTTTCTTCCAACGCTCGTTGATTGGTGTATTAAAGATAATTTCAGGCGTCGCTTCAATGGTGAGCCAAGAGTTTTCGACCAGCTCACTTTCTAATTGGCCTGCACTCCAACCGGAGTAGCCAAGTGCCACTAAGTAATCACTTGGTTCTGCTTCTGTTCCTAACACCGACAGAATATCACGCGAAGTGGTTACCGCGAGGTCATCGGTCATTTGGACGCTGGACTCGTAGTAATCTTTGGGTTTATGCAAAATAAAGCCACGATCTTCCGAGATTGGGCCGCCATTATAAACTGGTCTATCTAGACTGGCTTCAAATAGGCGCGGGTGTACTGGCTGAACTTCCACCTGCTTGAGCATGTTGCCGACGGTGATATCAACAGGAGCATTGATCATCAGCCCCATAGCGCCGTCTTCGTTGTGCTCACAAACGTAGATCACGCTGTTTTGAAAGTACGGATCTTTCATCCCAGGCATGGCAACCAAAAAGTGATTTGTGAGATTCATACTCATACTGACCCTTAACTCTCGTAAATGCCCTTAAGCAAACATCATACAATTTACATCTAGGTATGTGCATGAGTTTGCTTAAGTTAATGTACTACGCTCTCTATTAACTGTAATACAGTTTGAGTTATTCGCCTTTTACTCGACGCTCAATCGCATCCATCAGCTTGCCTGTGATTGAGATATCAAAAGCTGCTTCAATTTCGCGAATACAGGTTGGGCTGGTGACGTTGATTTCTGTTAGCTTGTCGCCAATTACGTCAAGGCCAACAAAGATAAGGCCTTTTTCTTTCAGTGTCGGAGCAACGGTTTGCGCAATTTTGAGGTCGGTTTCGCTTAGCGGACGAGCTTCACCAGTACCACCAGCGGCTAGGTTGCCGCGCGTTTCGCCTTTAGCAGGAATGCGTGCTAGACAGTAAGGCATAGGTTCGCCATCTACCACTAGGATACGTTTGTCACCGTTGCTGATGTCTGGCACGAAGGTTTGTGCCATTGCGTAGTTTTGACCGTGGTTAGTCAATGTCTCGATGATTACAGAGACGTTTGGATCGTTTTCTTTTACACGGAAGATGGACGCGCCACCCATACCATCAAGCGGTTTCAGGATGACATCACCATGTTTTTCACGAAATTCTTTAATTTTTTCTGCTTTTCGCGTCACGATCGTTGTAGGTGTCAGCTCTGGGAACCATGCTGTAAACAGCTTTTCGTTACAATCACGTAAGCTTTGAGGCTTGTTAACGATCAGTGCACCCTGTTCTTCTGCACGCTCAAGGATGTAAGTCGCGTAGATGTATTCAGTATCAAACGGAGGATCTTTACGCATTAGCACCGCGTCTAGCTCAGACAGTTCGATAGTTTGCTCTGATTTGAACTCGTACCAACCGTTTGGATCTTCTTTTAGTTCTACCACTTTAGTATCTGCAATGGCAACGCCTTGATCGAGATGCAGATCATTCATTTCCATGTAGTGGATTTCATAGCCGCGTCGTTGCGCTTCAAGCATCATGGCAAAGCTAGAGTCTTTTTTGATGTTAATGGACGAGATTGGGTCCATTACGATACCGAGTTTGATCATTATTTTTCTCCGTTTAACCAAGATCGCCGAAACGAACTTGTAAGGCTGTAATTGCTGTCAGAGCCGCTGTTTCGGTACGCAGAACGCGAGGGCCGAGTAGCGTTTCTTCAAATTGGTATTCTCGAGTCATCTCGATTTCTTCAGACGATAAACCGCCTTCAGGACCGATCAGTAGGCGCACTTTTTCAACCGGGGTTGGCAAAGTGTTGATTGAGTATTTAGCACGAGGGTGAAGGTTAAGCTTTAAACCATCGTACTCTTCTTTACACCACTCTTCCAAGCTCATAATTGGACGAATTTCGGGCACGACATTACGCCCACATTGCTCACAGGCACTGATGGCGATTTTCTGCCATTGCGCGAGTTTTTTCTCAAAACGCTTTTGGTCAAGCTTGACACCACAACGTTCAGAAATCAGAGGAGTGATGGTATTGACGCCAAGTTCAACAGACTTTTGGATGGTGAACTCCATCTTATCGCCACGTGAAATGACTTGACCAAGGTGCAGATCTAAAGGGGATTCAATACTGTTTTCTACGCGCTCGGTGATGTTAACCAAAACTGATTTTTTGCTGACTTCACTGATAACCGCTGGGAACTCTGCGCCACTGCCGTCAAAAAGGAGAACGTCTTGGCCTTCTTTCATGCGCAAAACACGACCGATATGGCCTGCTGCGTCGTCACTTAAAGCAAGTGAGCCAAGTTGATGAATGGTTTCTGGATGATAAATTCGAGGGGTACGCATGAGATTTCCAGCAAGAGAATAAACTTAAACCCTAACATGGATGCTTTGCACCGAAAAAACAAGGGGCAAGAAGCGTTTCAATATCAGTAATTGAAACGCTTCGAGGTCGGAGGTTACAGTGCGCGGCAGGCTTCTTGAACAAATGGGTTGTGATTGCCCTGTACTTTTGCAATGCGCTCGTCACGCTCACATTCCCATTTATCGACAGGATAGGTTTTGTTCCAAGCACTCATTAATTGCGTTTGCTGCTTCGACAGTTTGAAACCGTACTCTTTGCTCATGTATAGATAGGTACGAGCAATTGAGCCACGCGCACGGTCTGGTGGCATGACTTTACGCTGCTTAAAGTTCACTTGCATCTCACAGCGACCATAACTCACGCCATCCATACCGTTCCATTGGCTGAAGTTGTAGTTCGAACGGTCACCGTTTACTTCACCAATAGCAGGAGTTAGGTTGTGCAAGTCTGCTTCCATCAAACGAAAAGTTTTGTCTTTTTTCTTACAGTTTTTACGTCCGCCATCTTGCCAGCATTGACGCTGGTGGCCAAATTGCCACGCAGGAACCACATGCTCCCATTCGATTCGTGCAGCCCGTTTTTCTTGTTTACGGACTTGGTAGCCGCAAGAGGCTAAATCGGGTAAGCCTTTCTTGCCTTGCCATTGAATGTTACAGCCACAGTAGAAGCTTGTTGGATGGTCTTGATAAATTTTGACCGCCTCACGTTTGGCTGCAGAGAATGAGCTCGGTGGCGCGGCAATCGCAGTGCTAGAAAGCGCGATAAGCAACAGAGAGAATAAGTATTTCATGATAAAAGTCTTTATAAAGTATGACTTTATTCATGATAACACGCATAAAATAGCTTTAGTGATGAGTAAGTTAACAATAGTTGGCGAAGGGAAGGTTTTGATCAAATCGATCTTTATTTTGGGAACGCAAGTAACACTATGAGGTAAGGGCTACGATAATTGAATACCGGTGAAGTTAAGTGGTTGGCGGCATTTTTGACAAGAGTACGTCGCCTCTTTGCGCAGCACTTTATTATGACGGCGAATCGATAGAGGGTAGGTCATACAACCACAACGATACTCAAAGGTTTTACCTTGAACGGATTTTACTTCAAAGCTGTGAGTGGTTTTGGCTGGTACGTTAAATACGGCTTCCATGACGCCTTTCCATTCTTTGCCGTGAGGCCTAACTCGCCCGTAAACCTGATAAGTAATCAGGTGTGCTACTTCATGAGGAATGACTTCATCTAAGAATGCTTGGGTGTTTTCGCGAAATAAAACAGAGTTTAGGCGTACTTGATTTAATTGAAGGTAGGCTTTTCCTGCCGCTTTCCCACGAACGTCGAAGGTGATTGTTGGAATCGGGAAAGAACGTTTGAAAGCTTGTTCCGCCATCGCGATACAGTCCGCCATCACTTGCTTGGCTTTATAGCTGAGTTCTATATCCACAATTCACCTCGATAAATCAAATAAAAAAGCCCCCGCATTTGCGAGGGCCAGATCATAGCATCAGTTAATTATGGTGTGTGTTTTTTCTTGATGGTGGCATGGTAAGCGTGCCATGTACCGTAGCCTAGAACTGGCATGGTAAACAACATTCCGATCCCGTAGGTCGCAAAGCCGATAAGAATACCGCCACAGATGATCGCTGCCCAAACAATCATTGCTGGAATGTTGGATTTCACGGCATTAAAGCTGGTAAATACAGCGGTCATCATGTCTACGCGACGCTCCATCATGAGCGGAATAGAAAAGGCTGAAATGCTAAACACCACACAAGCCAAAACAAAGCCAACTAAAGAGCCGATGACAAGGAAGGGTAGGAACTCACTTAAAGGTGCCCCTTGAACAGAAGGGTAGAGCGCATGAAGTAGAGCGGCAATGCGCATCCAAAATATCATACACACTGCGAGTAACACGGCGAACGCCCATTGAGATGTTGAGTTACGACCGATCGCTTTCATTGAATGGAACAAGCTTGCTTTGTGTCCGCGCTCTCTCTCCCAACTGGCATCATACAAGCCCAGCGCGAGAAACGGACCGATTAACATGTAAACAATCAAACTGGGCATGACGACCAAGTGTGTGCCTTGCCACTGTACGAGCAAAACAATGCCTATCGCAGCTGCCATAAAACAGATGCCATAGAAAGCACTAATAAGTGGCATTCGCACGAAATCATGCAGACCTAATGCTAGCCAATGAAAAGGTGCAGAAAGATTGACCGTATTGCACGGTATGGTTCTGGCGTATTCGTTGTCTGGCACTTCCTTTCGCTTGTTGTGGAAGTCCGATGGATTAACAGTTCGAGGCATAACTCCTCCTTGATTTATTCCCACATTATCCGCTTATACCAACTGACAGCGGTTTTTGTTCAGTCAAACTTGAAGCGACTTTTTCAAGTTTACATCTGAGCATTGGCTTAGTTTGGTATCGGCCATAAAGATGCCTGACTCATGTCTTTACTTAAGTGTTGCTTCCACAGTCGCCAGCATCCGACGTCTCTATTTAAATTGGAATTAACAATATTTTAACTATTGGCGGAGATGGGATAATTTACAAATAATTGCTTAAAATTTATTCGGTATAAAAATGAGGGAGAAACAGGACTGCTTTGTGGCGCAGGGCGGTATGAGTCGAAATGACTAGATAAAAGTTGCTGAAAATAAAAAGCCCCCACCATAGGCGAGGGCTTGATTGATTCTTGCATGGCTTGATTATTTGATGCCAGCGAAATCGCGTAGAAGTGCAGCTTTGTCTGTTGCTTCCCACGGGAATTCTTCACGACCGAAGTGACCGTAAGCCGCTGTCTTCTTGTAGATAGGTTGAAGAAGGTTAAGCATTTCTTGTAGACCGTATGGACGTAGGTCGAAGAATTGACGAACCGCTTCAATGATGATGTCGTGAGATACTTTCTCAGTACCGAACGTTTCCACCATGATAGACGTTGGATCAGCAACACCGATTGCGTAAGAAAGTTGGATCTCACAACGGTCAGCCATGCCTGCCGCTACGATGTTTTTCGCTACGTAGCGTGCTGCGTATGCTGCACTACGGTCAACTTTTGATGGATCTTTACCAGAAAACGCACCGCCACCGTGACGAGCTGCGCCGCCGTAGGTATCTACGATGATCTTACGACCAGTTAGACCACAGTCACCCATAGGACCACCGATTACGAAGCGACCGGTTGGATTAATGAAGAAGTTTGTTTCTTTGTTGATCCACTCAGAAGGTAGCACTGGCTTAATGATCTCTTCCATTACCGCTTCACGCAGGTCTGAAGTTGAGATTGAGTCACAGTGTTGAGTTGAAAGAACAACCGCGTCGATACCAACGATGTTACCTTGATCGTATTGGAATGTTACCTGAGATTTTGCATCAGGACGCAACCAAGGTAGTGTGCCGTTTTTACGAACTTCTGCTTGCTTTTGAACAAGACGGTGAGAGTAAGTAATTGGCGCTGGCATTAGTACTTCAGTTTCGTTACAAGCGTAACCAAACATGATGCCTTGGTCGCCTGCACCTTGTTCTTTAGGGTCAGCTTTATCAACACCTTGGTTGATATCTGGCGACTGTTTACCGATTGTGTTTAGTACCGCACAAGAATCTGCGTCAAAGCCCATATCTGAATGTACGTAGCCGATTTCACGAACGGTTTCACGAGTTAACTCTTCGATGTCTACCCATGCTGAAGTCGTGATTTCACCACCCACCATTACCATACCGGTTTTAACGTAAGTCTCACATGCAACACGAGCCTTTGGATCTTGCTCTAGAATCGCGTCAAGAACCGCATCAGAAATCTGGTCTGCAATTTTATCTGGATGACCTTCTGATACTGACTCAGAAGTAAACAGGTGCTTAGCCATGTTAGCTCCACTATATCTGGTTTAAAACTGGGGAATGATAAACTCTCCAGCGCAAATTAATACTAATTTTTGTAGGTGTATCTACATCTAGACGTCTATTCTAAATTTGATTGCTCGAATTACAAGCTCTTTTTTGGTTTTTGTTACAACCAAACGTTTGCCTGATTTATTGATAATTTTAAGAACTTCGAACGATTTGGCGCGAAAGGTGCAATATTTGTGAGGTTTTGGACTGGAAAACGTTTGCACACCCAACAGGGCTTTGAGAGAATTATGACCTACTTTTCGTTTCGCTTAATGTACTCAGGAGCAGACATGTCGTCTCGTAAACATCTTGCCAATGCAATTCGTGCTCTAAGCATGGATGGTGTTCAACAAGCTAACTCAGGCCACCCAGGCGCACCAATGGGTATGGCTGATATCGCTGAAGTTCTTTGGCGCTCTCACCTAAACCATAACCCTTCAAACCCAGAGTGGGCCGACCGCGATCGCTTTGTGCTGTCAAACGGTCATGGGTCAATGCTTATTTACTCTCTACTGCACTTAAGCGGTTACGAGCTATCTATTGACGATCTGAAACACTTCCGTCAATTGCACTCAAAAACCCCAGGTCACCCAGAGTACGGCTACGCGCCTGGTATCGAGACAACAACGGGTCCTCTAGGTCAAGGCATCACTAACGCTGTTGGTATGGCGATCGCAGAGAAAGCACTAGCGGCACAGTTCAACAAAGAAGGTCACGATATCGTTGACCACTTTACGTATGTGTTCATGGGTGACGGCTGTCTAATGGAAGGCATCTCGCATGAAGCATGCTCTCTTGCTGGGACGTTAGGTCTAGGCAAACTGATCGCGTTTTGGGATGACAACGGCATTTCTATCGACGGTCACGTTGAAGGCTGGTTCTCTGACGATACACCTAAGCGTTTTGAAGCGTACGGCTGGCATGTAATCCCAGCAGTCGATGGTCACGACTCAGACGCGATCAACGCAGCAATTGAAGCAGCAAAAGCGGACCCACGTCCTACGCTTATCTGTACCAAAACAATTATCGGTTTCGGTTCTCCTAACAAGTCTGGTTCGCACGACTGTCACGGTGCACCACTAGGTCACGATGAAATCCAAGCGGCTCGCGAATACCTAGGTTGGGAGTACGGCCCATTTGAGATCCCGGCAGATGTTTACGCTGAGTGGGATGCAAAAGAAGCGGGCGCCGCGAAAGAAGCAGCTTGGAATGAAAAATTCGAAGCATACGCTGCAGCTTACCCTGCTGAAGCGGCAGAGCTTAAACGTCGTCTAAACGGCGAACTTCCTGCACAGTGGGAAGAAAAAGCGAACCAAATCATTGCTGATCTTCAAGCAAACCCAGCGAACATTGCATCACGTAAAGCATCGCAAAATGCACTAGAAGCGTTTGGTCAAATGCTTCCTGAGTTTATGGGTGGTTCTGCTGACCTAGCGCCTTCTAACCTGACCATGTGGTCTGGTTCTAAGTCTCTAGAAACGGAGGACTTCTCTGGCAACTACATCCACTACGGTGTACGCGAATTCGGTATGACTGCTATCATCAACGGTATCGCATTGCACGGTGGTTTCGTTCCTTACGGCGCAACATTCCTAATGTTCATGGAATACGCTCGTAACGCAATGCGTATGGCTGCGCTGATGAAAATTCAGAACATCCAAGTTTACACGCATGATTCGATCGGTCTTGGCGAAGATGGTCCAACTCACCAACCTGTTGAGCAAATGGCGTCTCTACGTGTAACTCCAAACATGAGCACATGGCGCCCATGTGACCAAGTTGAGTCTGCAGTTGCATGGAAACTAGCGATTGAACGTAAAGATGCACCAACTGCACTTATCTTCTCTCGTCAAAACCTAGCGCAACAAGAGCGTACTGCTGAACAAGTCGCAGACATCGCGAAAGGTGCTTACATCCTGAAAGATAGCGAAGGTAAGCCTGAGCTAATCCTTATCGCAACAGGTTCTGAGGTTGAGCTTGCAGTGAAAGCCGCTGAGCAACTAACTTCAGAAGGCAAGAAAGTACGCGTTGTTTCAATGCCATCAACAGATACATTCGACAAACAAGACGCCGCTTACCGTGAAGCTGTACTGCCATCAGACGTAACGGCACGTATCGCTATTGAAGCGGGCATTGCTGATTTCTGGTACAAGTACGTTGGCTTTGACGGTCGCATCATTGGTATGACAACATTCGGTGAATCTGCACCTGCTGGTCAGCTATTCGAGATGTTTGGCTTCACGACTGAAAACGTAGTGAACACAGCAAAAGAATTGCTAGCGTAATTGCAGGACCATCTAAACAGTCGAACGTAAACGACAACTGTTAGATGCTAAAGTTAGAAAGGCCATCATTATGATGGCCTTTTTATTTTTGTCAGGTTTTCCAACCTTGTGGAATGCTTTGGTGAATGCAGTCTAAAAGTACGGATAAGCGCAGTGGTGGTCGTCCTGCTGGTGTATAGCAGTTAATGGAAATAGGCTCAGAAAGCCAACCTTCTAAGCATGGTGTGATTCGCCCTGGGTGATGTTTCTCATAGCCGCATGCTGTCCAAGTCGGCAGCAGTCCAATACCATGACCATTCGCGATACTGTCTATTTGCATTGCTATGTTGTCGCTGTATAAGCGACTAACAAAGGGTTCTAAAAAGAACTCACCGTGTTGAGGGTGTGCTAGCATCAATCCATTTTCTTGCACTGAACCAAAATCGATCCATGGATGTGCTTCAAGTTCTTTGGGGTGCGGTATAGGCCCATGTTGTTTTAGATAATTTGGAGAGGCAAAAGGCGTATAGCGAAATACCCCCAGCACTTCTTTTCGCCAGTCTAGCTCTTTACGTTCACCGAGCCAGATGAACAAATCTGGGTCATGGTGCGCTTCAGAAAAGTCACTGGTAAGTTGAACCCTAACGTCAGGATTATCAGCAAGAAAACGATTGAGTACGCCGCCGAGCCAGCTTCTAACTAAGGCGGTGTGACAAACAATATGCAGTGGCCCTGAAACTTGGTTCGTTAAACCTTGGAGTGCATCATAACTCTCTTCACTTAACTCAAGAATCTGGCGGCTGTAGTGGGCAAAGATTTCTCCAGCTCTTGTCAGAACTAATCGATTACCTTGTCTGGCGGTTAGAGCCTGACCGAAGTCTTCTTCTAATTGTGCCAAGCGACGACTTAGCGTTGATTTTGGCTGATTAAGGGCTTTAGCAGCGGCTGTCAAACTTTTATGCTGATTGAGCGCATCAAAGGCTCTAATTGATGCTAAGTCGTGCATATTTCTTTTACTCCTTACTGCGTTATGTACGAGTTCCATAAATGGAAAGAACCGTTCCATAACTCTCACTATGCATCTCATTCTATTTGTGAATAATTCACTTTCGAAAATAATAATCATTATCAATTATGGAGATGTAGATGTCTACTCTTAGACTGCCAGTTATTACCGCAACTGGTATTTTAGCCTTCGTCAGTGTCCCTCATGTTTTTGCCAATGATGCAGTTTCTAAAATGGAAACAGTGGTTGTAACTGCATCAAGTTATGAGCAATCTCAAGCGGACGCGCCTGCAAGTATTAGTGTGATTTCACGTGAGGAATTGGACTCCCGTTATTACCGCGATGTGACTGATGCACTAAAAAGTGTGCCAGGTGTTGTCGTGACAGGTGGTGGTGATACCACCGACATTAGTATCCGTGGTATGGGTTCTAAATACACTTTGATACTGGTCGATGGTAAACGTCAAAGTACGCGTGAAACTCGTCCAAATAGTGACGGCCCTGGTATCGAACAAGGTTGGTTACCTCCTCTTCAAGCGATTGAGCGAATCGAAGTTATTCGTGGCCCAATGTCGACGCTTTACGGTTCTGATGCGATTGGTGGTGTGATTAACGTCATCACACGAAAAGATGCGCTAGAGTGGACGGGTAATGTTCAACTGGGCACGGTACTACAAGAGAATAGTCGCTCAGGGGGAGAGCAGAGCGCGAACTTTTTCGTTAATGGTCCGTTGGCTGAAAATTTATCTCTCCAAGTATATGGTCAGTACACAACCAGAGAAGAAGATGACATCGAATACGGTTATGAAGATAAAGATATGCAGAGTATCTCTTCAAAACTGACTTACCAGATTAATGATCGCCACTCGGTGCAATTAGAGGGCGGCACGTCGGCACAAAGTCGTCGTGGTAATGTGGGCCTTTCAGTGCCGACCACAGGGTGTCGTGGTGGGTGTGAAGATTCACTGAATGAATATCGTCGTAATTACGTAACGGTAAGCCACAACGGTGATTGGGATTCGGTGGGAATTTCAGATACTTACTTACAGCGAGAAGAGAGCGAGAACAAATCTCGTGAGATGACGATCACCAACACCACGTTCAAATCGAGCTTGGTGACTGGTATTGGAAACCATACGTTGACGACGGGTGTGGACGCTACTCATGCAGAGCTTGAGGATTTCACCTCCAACAAAGCGTCATCGAAGACTGAAACATCGAATACGCAGTGGGCTGTTTTCATTGAAGATGAATGGAGAATTGCTGATCCGTTTAGCGTTACGCTTGGCGGCCGTCTAGATCATGACGAAAACTATGGCGCGCATTTTAGTCCGCGTGTTTACGGTGTATGGCGAGTTGATCCGTCTTGGACGGTGAAAGGCGGTGTGGCAACAGGTTTCCGTTCTCCACAATTACGTGAAATTACTCCTGGCTGGGCGCAAGTCAGTGGTGGCGGTAATATCTACGGTAACCCAGATCTTGACCCTGAAACGTCGCTAAACAAAGAAATCAGCGTCTTGTATCAAGGTGATTCTGGCTTAGATGTCTCTTTGACAGCGTTCCATAACGAATTCAAAGACAAGATCACACGTGTTGTTTGTCCAGACACTATCTGTACTGATGGTCCAAACCAATGGGGCGCAGATCCAACGTACCGTATTAACGTGGATGAAGCCGTCACACAAGGTATTGAAGCGACCTTAGCATCGCCGTTAACGGAAACCATTTACCTTAGCTCGAGCTACACATTTACCGACTCAGAGCAAAAAACAGGTGAATACAAAGGCATGCCGCTGCAGCAGTTACCAAAGCATCTGTTTAATGTGGATGTGACTTGGCAAACGACAACAGATCTAGAGAGCTGGGCGAAAGTCACGTACCGAGGTAAAGAAATGGATCCGGTTACTGGCCCATCAAGAAACAGTATTGTAGAACCAGCTTATACCTTTGTGGACGCCGGTGTGACATACCAGTTAACCGACAATACTCGTATTAAAGGCGCTATCTATAACTTGCTGGACGAGGAAATCAGTTACGAAGAATATGGATATATTGAAGATGGTCGTCGCTACTGGTTAGGTTTAGACGTCGCATTTTAATTATCTATCGTTGTAATAAGGTCGAGCATAGTCTCGACCTTTTTTAATCCTGCTTTACTTTGATTCAACAGGTGCGTTTGTCAGCCTGATCAGGTAGTATCTGTGACACGAAATTTTTGGTAGGGCGAAGGATAAATGCTAAAGGTTGCGATCAATGGATTTGGACGTATAGGTCGTAATGTTCTGCGAGCGGTGTATGAAAGCGGAAAACACCAGCAGATCAAGGTTGTGGCGGTAAACGAACTAGCACAGCCAGAGGCGATGGCACACCTACTGCAATATGACACCAGTCATGGTCGCTTTGGTAAAAAAATTTCCCATGACCAAGAACATTTGCATGTTCATCATGACAGCGGTGAATATGATTCCATTCGCATTCTCCATCTCTCCGAAATCGAATTACTTCCTTGGCGTGATTTAGAAGTTGATATCGTCTTGGATTGCACTGGCGTATTTGGTTCGCAAGCGGATGGGCTAGCGCATATAGAAACTGGCGCGAAGAAAGTACTGTTTTCGCACCCGGGCGCAAACGACCTAGATAATACGATTATCTATGGCGTGAACCACGAAACTCTGAAAGACGAGCACCGTGTTGTCTCCAATGGCTCTTGCACCACCAACTGTATCGTTCCCATCATTAAAGTATTAGACGAAGCCTTCGGCATAGAGTCTGGCACCATTACGACAATTCATTCGTCCATGAACGATCAACAAGTAATCGATGCGTATCATAACGACTTACGCCGTACCCGCGCTGCAAGCCAATCTATTATTCCGGTGGACACTAAGTTGCATAAGGGGATTGAAAGAATCTTCCCGAAATTTTCCAACAAATTCGAAGCAATTTCTGTTCGTGTTCCAACGGTTAACGTCACTGCAATGGATTTAAGTGTCACAATTAGTACAAATGTGAAAGTTAATGACGTAAATCAAACCATTGTTAACGCATCTCAGTGTACATTACGTAACATTGTTGACTATACTGAATCGCCACTCGTTTCCATCGACTTTAACCACGACCCCCATAGTGCGATTGTGGATGGAAGCCAGACTAGAGTGAGTAACGGGCAACTCGTAAAAATGCTCGTTTGGTGCGACAACGAATGGGGCTTTGCTAACCGGATGCTGGATACTGCCTTAGCAATGCAAGCTTCTTCGCAAGTGGAACAGTAATGACGAAGAAGTGATGGAGAATTTTTATTTCTAGCCTTGAAATAAATCCATAATATCTCCATATCTATAACCAGTTTGAAGAATTAACAGGCTTGGCAGGGTTGCCGAGTTTTCAAAAACTTTAATTACTAAATATTTGAGAGGACACATCATGTCTGTAATCAAGATGACTGACCTGGATCTTGCAGGTAAACGTGTATTTATCCGTGCTGACCTAAACGTGCCAGTAAAAGACGGTAAAGTAACTTCGGATGCACGTATCATCGCATCTCTTCCAACTATTAAGCACTGCCTAGAAGCAGGCGCTAAAGTAATGGTTACGTCTCACCTAGGTCGCCCAACTGAAGGTGAATACGCTGAAGAGTTCTCTCTACAACCAGTTGTTAACTACCTAAACGACGCACTAGATTGCGAAGTGAAGCTAGCAAAAGACTACCTAGATGGCCTAGAGCTAAATGCGGGTGAACTTGTTGTTCTTGAAAACGTTCGCTTCAACAAAGGCGAAAAGAAAAACGACGAAGAGCTATCTAAGAAATACGCAGCACTATGTGACGTATTCGTAATGGACGCATTCGGTACAGCTCACCGTGCACAAGCATCTACTCACGGTGTTGGTATGCACGCAGACGTAGCATGTGCTGGTCCTCTACTAGCGAACGAACTAGAAGCTCTAGGTAAAGCAATGGACAAGCCTGCTCGTCCAATGGTTGCTATCGTAGGTGGTTCAAAAGTTTCTACTAAGCTAACTGTTCTTGAGTCTCTATCTAAAATCGCTGACCAACTAGTTGTTGGTGGTGGTATTGCTAACACATTCATCGCAGCTGCTGGCCACAACGTTGGTAAGTCTCTATACGAAGCAGACCTAGTTGAAACAGCTAAGAAGCTAATGGACGAGTGTGCAATTCCAGTAGCAACTGACGTTGCATGTGCGAAAGCATTCGACGAGAACGCAGAAGCTGAAATTAAGCACGTTTCTGAAGTACAAGACGACGACATGATCTTCGATCTTGGTCCAGATTCAACAGCTGAACTAGCTGAAATCCTTAAAAACGCTAAGACTATTCTATGGAATGGTCCAGTAGGCGTATTCGAATTCAAGAACTTCGAAGCAGGTACTAAAGGTATCTCTGAAGCTATCGCAGCTTCTGAAGGCTTCTCTGTTGCAGGCGGTGGTGACACGCTAGCAGCTATCGACAAGTTCGGTATCAAAGCGGATGTATCTTACATCTCTACTGGCGGCGGCGCTTTCCTTGAGTTCGTAGAAGGTAAAGTTCTTCCAGCAGTAGAAATGCTAGAAGCACGCGCTAAGTAATTAAAGCAAAGCGGGGGAGTGATTCTCCCGCTTTCTTGTTTGCTGCAACGTGTGAGGAACTCTGCTAGAATAGCCTCAGTTGTGAGCAAACGTTTGCAAGATTTTCAACTTAACAAGTTTTGTTTAAAACGACAGATAAATAGGATTACATCCATGTCTAAGATCTTCGACTTCGTAAAACCAGGTGTTATCTCTGGCGATGACGTTCAGAAAGTATTTGAAGTTGCAAAAGAAAACAGCTTTGCACTTCCAGCAGTAAACTGTGTGGGTACTGACTCTGTAAACGCAGTACTTGAAGCAGCTGCAAAAGTTAAAGCTCCAGTTATCGTTCAGTTCTCTAACGGTGGCGCTGCTTTCTTTGCTGGTAAAGGTCTAAAACTTGAAGGTCAAGAAGCTCAAATCCTAGGTGCTGTTGCTGGTGCGAAATACGTTCACGCTGTAGCTGAAGCTTACGGTGTTCCAGTAATCCTACACACTGACCACGCAGCTAAGAAACTACTTCCTTGGATCGACGGTCTACTAGACGCTGGTGAAGAGTACTTCGCGCAAACTGGTAAGCCACTATTCTCTTCTCACATGATCGACCTTTCTGAAGAGTCTCTAGAAGAGAACATCGAAATTTCTGCTAAGTACCTAGAGCGCATGGCTAAAATGAACATGACTCTAGAAATCGAATTAGGTTGTACTGGTGGTGAAGAAGACGGCGTTGACAACTCTGATATGGATGCGTCTGAGCTATACACTTCTCCAGAAGACGTTGCATACGCATACGAGAAACTAAGCGCAATCAGCCACCGTTTCACTATCGCAGCATCTTTCGGTAACGTACACGGCGTATACAAGCCAGGTAACGTTGTACTAACTCCAACTATCCTACGTGATTCTCAAGCGCACGTTTCTGAGAAATTCGGTCTTCCAGCGAACTCTCTAAACTTCGTATTCCACGGCGGTTCAGGTTCTTCTCTAGAAGAAATCCGTGAATCTATCGGCTACGGTGTAATCAAAATGAACATCGATACTGATACACAGTGGGCTACTTGGGATGGTATCCGTAAGTTCGAAGCTGAAAACCACGATTACCTACAAGGTCAGATCGGTAACCCAACGGGTGAAGATGCACCAAACAAGAAGTACTACGATCCACGCGTATGGCTACGTGCAGGCCAAGCTTCAATGGTTACTCGCCTAGAGCAAGCATTTGCTGACCTTAACGCAGTTGACGTACTATAATCGTTACTGATTAAGTTACTTAAAAACCCGCTCTTTGAGCGGGTTTTTTTATGTCTATCACTTTCTTCCCCGCTGCTTTCTCCCGATATTTTTATGCGTTAGGTTGTATTTGCTAGTGAGATATCTCACCTTTAACGTTTTTTTAAAGAAAACATGGGAATATCAGTCTTAAGAGTGGCGAAATCAGAGTGCATTGCGTAACCTGTAACAAGTCAGTGTCAGAAAGCTCTGATAAAGTCTTGTTTTGCATATCTTTGCGAAACTCTGACTTTGAAAAAAGTCAGAGTTGGGATATTGTGCCAAAAATCTGACACTGTTCAGTGGAGCAATAGGGATGTTGTTTTAGAAAAGAGCCTTTAAAAACAAGGTTCATAAATTAACGGCAATTGGATTTATATCTCTTTATTTTTGAGGATAAGAATTATGGCAGGTGAATCGGTGGGTATCGATACCACTTTAACGGATGGTCTAACTCAGGCTGAAACTTGGCTGACAAACAATTCAGATCTACTGGTTCAGTACGGTGTGAACATTATCTCTGCGCTGCTTATTCTGTTTATCGGTAATCTTATCGTTAAGGCAGTCGCTGGTAGTGTTTCTAAAGTACTAGAAAAGAAAAACATGGATAAGGCCGTCGTTGAATTTATTCACGGTCTTGTTCGTTACTTGCTATTTGTAATCGTGCTAATCGCGGCTCTTGGTCGATTAGGAGTTCAAACCGCTTCTGTTGTTGCTGTGATTGGTGCGGCAGGTCTTGCTGTTGGTCTTGCACTACAAGGTTCACTATCAAACTTTGCAGCAGGCGTACTTATTGTTGCGTTCCGTCCATTCAAATCAGGCGACTACGTAGAAATCGGTGGTGTAGCGGGTAGTGTTGAAGCAATTCAAATCTTCCAAACAGTTCTAAAAACACCAGACAACAAAATGGTTGTTGTGCCTAACTCTTCAGTTATCGGCGGTGCCATTACTAACTACTCTCGCCATGCGACACGACGTGTCGACCTAGTGATTGGTGTTTCATACAAAGCAGACCTTAAACTAACGAAGAAAGTGATTCGTGAGACGCTAGAGAAAGATCCACGTATCTTGAAAGACCCAGATATCACAATTGGTGTACTTACGTTAGCAGACTCTTCAGTTAACTTTGTGGTTCGTCCATGGGTGAAAACTGCAGATTACTGGGGCGTATACTTTGATGCAATGCAAGGTATTAAAGAAGCATTGGATGAAAATGGTATCGAGATTCCATTCCCACAAATGGATGTTCACCTGAACAAAGTCGACGCTTAATCAAAAGCAGTCGATATTCAAAAGCGAGGCCAATAGGCCTCGCTTTTTTATACTTCGTAAAGGGTGTGATGACCAGCAAGTAAGAGGCGTTTTAGATGTTTACCTGCAAATCCAAATGTGAATTCAGGTAAGCCAGGCGTATAGAGCAACTCTTGATGTTGATAGAGATTGGTATCAACAATGATAGTGATGTATTCCGGTAAGCCTATTGGGCAAACCGCGCCGGGTACGCAACCCAACACTTCGACCATTTCATCGTCATTACAAATAGAGGGACGTTTACCTGTAATCGCTTTAATCTGCTTGGCATCGAGGCGCGAGTCCTTATCTGTCAGATAAACCGCGTAACCTTGTCCTTTGAGTGTTAAAAAGAGGCTTTTGGTATGCGTACCCGTCCAACCAAGCTCTCTCGCAATGCGTATATCTGTCTCAAAGTCTAAGATGGCTTCGTGCTGCCATTCCCGAAAAGGAATAGAGAGCGCGTTGAATCGCTCTCTATTGTTGTTATAAATACGTTTTAGTGACTCCATGTCTTTGCTGCCTTACTACCTTATGATTACCAATACTTATCAATAAGCTCACTCGCTAAGATATACGCTATTGTGAACATCATCATTGCGATTGCAATGTCGATGGTTTTTTTCACTTTTGGTTTAGAGAGTGTTGGACCTAGTTTGGCTGCTCCTATCGATAAAGTGTAGAACCAAACAAAGGAAGCCAGAATCGTACCTAGTGCAAAAGCAATGCGATCATGGCCTTCAAATTGTCCACCGATCGAACCTAGAATAACGACTGTATCTAAATATAAGTGCGGATTAAGCACAGTGACAGCTAGCGCACCTAGAATAACCGTTCGACGACCTCGAGCTACAATCTCCCCTTTTGATTCCGATTCACTCTCTGGCTTAAAAGCACTTTTTAGCGAGAGCAGTCCATAGAAGCTCAAGAAAGCAATACCACCAAGTGTCACCGACATCAGTAAGATTTCATTTTGAGACAGAATTGCACCACCACCAAAGATACCTAGAGAGATGAAAATCATATCTAGCACGCTACAAATAGTGGCGGTTGTTAGGTGGTGATTACGCTTTATGCCTTGATTCAAAACATACGCATTTTGCGCGCCGATCGGAATGATCATTGATGCTCCTAAACCAAAACCTTGCAATAGAACCCACAAGCTCACACTTCACCTCACTTCAAAATAACAAATACATTTACAGAAAAGGGAAAGATAAAGCGTTTATCTAAATAAGTATAATTAATGATTTTAATCTTACATTAGATAGACTAATTTAACGGGAGGCGTTTGATCAGGAGTGAGAGGAAAGGTATGCGAGGGTTAGATTACAAATGGATTGAGGCATTAGATGCTATAGTTTATCAGGGTAGCTTTGAGCGTGCTGCCGAGCATTTATTTGTTTCTCAATCCGCCATTTCTCAACGTATCAAGCAGTTAGAGAAGTTTCTCGCGCAGCCTGTTTTAATTCGAAGCCAGCCACCTAAGCCAACGCTAATTGGTAAAAAATTGTTGGGTCTTTATCGGCGAGTACGCTTGCTAGAGCATGAAATTCTCCCCGAACTAAAAAATGATACCAGTACGCGACCTGTGCAACTCTCTTTAGCGACTAATGCAGATAGCCTTGCAACATGGCTACTGCCAGCGCTGCAAAATGTTATGAAGCAGCGTCAAGTTGAACTAAAACTGACTATCTATGGTGAATACCGCTCTATTGAAAAACTCAAAAGTGGCGAAGTGACAGGAGCGATCAGCTTGGAGTCCCAGCCAATCCCCGGATGCAGCTCAGACTATTTAGGTCGCATCGATTATGTTTGTGTCGCGAGCCCAGAGTTCTATCAGCGTTATTTTTCTAAAGGCGTAAATAATCAGACATTGGCAAAAGCACCGGCCGTTTCATATGACCAATATGATGATCTACATAAAACATTTCTTACCGAGCACTTTAACGTCAATCCTGACAGCGTTATTCATCACAACATCAGTAGTTCTGAAGCGTTTCTAAAAGTGGCGTTAGCTGGTGTAGCTTATTGCTTGATCCCCCGCTTGCAAATTACCGACGAATTAGACAGAGGTGTGTTGGTTGATGTGACTCCAGGTTTTTTAATGTCCCATCGGATTTATTGGCACCACTGGCAGTTAGAAACTGGGGTACTACAAGAAATCTCACATGCGATAGTGGGGTATGCGCAGCAGCATCTACCTCAATAAGTTTGTCAGAGCTGCATATCGTTAACTTAGTGTGTTTTGTTTAAAAATTACGCCAATGTTACATAGTCAAAGTTGTGTTAGAAGTCACTATGGGTGCTTGGATAATCGGCGGAAGTTTCTATTATGAAACCACACGCTTTCTCAGCCATGATAGTGATGTTGGAATCTGAGATTAAGTACTTAATTTTGTATGGATGGATTTATTGAATGAAATTGTATTCATTTTTGCTGGCTTCAGCACTCAGCCTTACCAGTGCTTCAGTTTTGGCGAATACGCCAGAGTTTGCTCATGTTACGACAACGGGGTATGGCGAAGTGACGGCTACACCTGATATGGCTACGTTTTCTGTAAAAGTAGTCGATACGACAATGACGGCTGAACAAGCGAAATTGTCCGTAGATAAAACCGTTGAAGAGTTTCTAAAAAGCTTGTCGGATGCCGGCTTGTCAAAAGACAATATTACTAGCTCGAATTTATACCTTGCTCCTCAGTACCACTACCCTAAATCAGGAAAAGCAGAACTTGTTGGGTATCGAGCATCTCGCAGTATTGATGTCACGGTGACGGATCTGAAAAACCTTAACCAATACCTAGATATGGCGTTAGAAGCGGGAATTAATCAGGTTGATAATATTCAACTTAAGGTAAGCAACCAAGCCGAGTATCAGCAAAAGGCACGAATGGCGGCGATTAAGGACGCAAGAGAAAAAGCAGGGTCATTAGCGACTGGTTTTGAGAAAAAGTTGGGCGATGTATGGCAGATCAATTACAGACAGATGCACGTTCAGCCTGTGTTAATGCGTTCAATGGCGATGGATAGTAAAGAAGGAGCGAATAGCTACCAAGATTCAACTATGATCATTCGCGATCAAGTCGATGTCATTTATAAGCTAAAGTAAGGCTTAGCAAACAGTAAAAAGCAAAAGGCAGGGAGTCATAACCCCTGCCTTTGTCGTTTCTGTTTCACTGTTTAGTGAAGGATACGAGCACGGATTGTGCCTTCAATGTTTTTGAGCTTTGTTAGAGCTTCTTCTGCTCGTTCAGTTTCAACGTCGATCACTACGTAGCCTATTTCAGCGGCTGTTTGTAGGTACTGCGCGGCAATGTTAATGCCTTCTTCAGCAAAGATGGTGTTGATCTGAGTTAGAATACCAGGACGGTTCTTGTGGATATGAAGCAGACGAGAGCACTCTCCACTGTGTTCTGGCAATGACACTTCAGGGAAGTTTACGCTTGAAAGTGTCGAGCCGTTATCAGAGTACTTAGCCAGTTTGCCCGCCACTTCTAAGCCGATATTCTCTTGTGCTTCTTGCGTTGAACCACCAACGTGTGGAGTGAGAATGACGTTATCGAATTTTTGTAAAGGAGACTCGAACGGGTCAGCATTTGTTTTTGGTTCAGTTGGGAATACATCAATTGCAGCGCCGGCAAGGTGACCAGCTTCTAAGCTATGGCAAAGTGCAGGAATATCCACAACGGTGCCACGTGCCGCGTTGATAAAGATGGAACCTGGTTTCATTCGAGCAAATTCAGCTTCACCCATCATGTTTTTCGTTTCCGGTGTTTCGGGAACGTGCAAAGAAATCACATCACATTTGTTCAATAGTTCACTCATGGTATGTACTTGCGTCGCATTACCAAGGGACAGTTTGTTCTCAATATCGTAGTAGTAAACGCGCATACCTAAGTTTTCGGCAATAATACCAAGCTGCGTACCAATGTGACCGTATCCGATAATGCCAAGGCACTTACCACGAGCTTCGTAAGAGTTGTCTGCACTTTTCTTCCAAATACCGCGATGTGCAAGTGCATTCTTTTCAGGAATACCACGCACTAGTAAAAGGATTTGCCCAAGTACAAGCTCTGCCACGCTTCGAGTGTTAGAGAATGGTGCATTAAAGACAGGAATACCGCGTTTTGCTGCTGCATCTAGGTTTACTTGGTTAGTACCAATACAAAAACAGCCAATTGCAACCAGCTTGTTCGCCGCATTGATTACCTCTTCGGATAGGTTCGTACGGGAGCGGATACCAATGAAGTGCACGTCTTTTACCGCTTCAATTAGTTCTTCTTCCGGAAGGGAACCTTTATGGTATTCAATGTTGGTATAACCAGCTGCTTGAAGAACTTCAACTGAAGAAGGGTGGAGTCCCTCTAACAAGAGGATCTTAATCTTTTCTTTTTCCAGTGAAACTTTGGCCATTTTTTCTCGTCCTTAAAATGGAAAGGTGGGCTAATGTGGCGCACATTGGACAAAACTATTAAAAAGGGGATAATTAACAGTTTTGTAGGAAGACAAACGTTTCCCTGTGCGTCTTCTGTTCAATAAAGTAACAAAAAAAAATTGCTTTGGGTAAGAAAATTACGGAATAAGAGATAATTTTCTTATAGAAAGGAATAAAAAACGGTGCCTTGCAGCACCGTATGTAATGAAATAACAGAAAAGTGAACCAGATAGGTTCATTTTGGGCTGTTATTTATTCTTCAATTTTTGCACCTTCTGGTGTGCCGGTGATCACTACGTCTGCACCACGATGAGCGAAAAGACCCACAGTCACCACACCAGCGATGCCGTTTATTTTGTCTTCCATTTCTTTCGGGTTGGTAATTTGCATATTGTGCACATCCAGAATCACGTTGCCGTTGTCAGTCACAACACCTTCACGGTAAGCTGGGTCACCACCTAGTTTTACCAATTCACGAGCCACGTAAGAGCGTGCCATTGGGATTACTTCAACAGGCAATGGGAACTGGCCAAGTACGTCAACTGCTTTAGTGCCGTCAACGATACATACGAACTTATCAGAGATTGCTGCGACAATTTTCTCACGAGTCAGAGCCGCGCCGCCGCCTTTGATCATTTCACGTGCTGGGTTGATCTCATCTGCGCCATCAACATACACATCCAGCTTCATTACATCGTTACACTCGTATACTTCAATACCAAGCTCTTTAAGGCGCTCAGTTGAAGCGACAGAGCTAGACACTGCACCTTTAATATCATCTTTGATAGTGCCTAGTGCATCGATGAAGTGATTCACGGTAGAGCCAGTACCAACACCGACAATGCTGCCTTTCTCAACATATTTTAGTGCTGCCCAACCAGCCGCTTTTTTCATTTCATCTTGAGTCATGCCAATCTCCTGAATAGATGTTCGTTAACGTTTGCGGGCGTGATTATAGCGGCTTACTTGTCACTTTCCCATTGCCATATTTGGCTTGGGGTCACGATCTTAGGTAATGGAATATCCCAGCTTTCAATTGGTAAGCGTTCTACATGTTGGCAGTCATGAGCGATACCAACAGGTTTAGCTCCCTCTCCAGTTATAAACCAACGTGATAGAGTACGATCGTAGTACCCTCCGCCCATGCCTAAGCGGTGTCCGATACTGTCGAACCCAACTAAAGGCGTGCAGATTAAATCAAGCTGGCGAACGGGTTTGAGGTGTCTGATATCGAGCTTGGGCTCTAAGATGCCGTACTTGTTGTAGACGAGCTGTTCATCACTTATATACTGAAGAAACAGTAACTGACCTTTAGAAAAGGGATGGATGACGGGCAGATAAACCGATTTTCCCTGTTGCCATAACCATTCAATGAGCGGTTTAGTATCAAGCTCACCGTCTGCAGAAAGGTAGATGGCAATATGTTGCGCCTGATCGATTTCAGGAAGTTGGGAAAATTGAGTAATAAGGTCGATTCCCGCTTGGTATTGCGTATCACTGCACAGAGCGTTGCGCTTTTCACGAATCAGTTTGCGGAAGTCTTGTCGAGAGAGGTCTGACATAGAGAATACCCCAGGGTGCCGTTGAGGATTGTGGCCCTTGAACCAGCTGGTTCAAGGCGGATCAGCAATGACAACCGTAGGCTTCTCGGTGCATGCCGAGCTTGCTCAATAGTTACCAAATACTAACCCTTAGGTATTGCTTATCGGCTCAGGGACTTAAATCCTGCTGACGCACACCCCAGGGTAAATTTTGTATTTACTGCTGTCCTTGCGTAACTTTGCTTAGTGCGTTCTCTAAAGACGCGGTGAGCTTTTCCATTCGCTCAGTAATTTCTTGCTGTTGACCATTGGATTCGTATGACTTGGTGTGCAACTCATAGCAAATATTCAATGCAGCAAAGGTCAGCAGTTGGATTTCATTGGTTACCTTAGTACGTTCGCTCATTTCTTTCAATCGGCGATCCAGATCTTTTGCCGCTGCAACAAGAGACTCTTCTTGTCCTGTCGGACAATTCACACGTGTAAGTTTGCCTAATATTTCAACGTCGATCGCTTGATTGCTCATGATGAATAAACTCTATATTCGCGCTATCTAAGGTGTTGCTTCATACAACTACCGAGGAGCAAACTATAGGAAAACCGCTATTAAGATTCAAGCATTTCCCATCACAGAAAGAGAAATGATGACGAGATCACACAGGAATTGGGCAAATTGAACAAATGCTGTCCAAAATTGAATTTGATAGCCGTTTCAGACCACTAACCTTGATGGTAGGATATACCAATACATTATTACGCAAGAATGAGCCAAGTTATGAGTGAAATCACCCTTCCTGAATACCAATCTATTGCTGCTGAACTGCAATCGGCAAGCCTGGCTGTGACACCGGCGGAGTTACATGGCTTATTTGTTGGCATGTTAAGTGGTGGATTGGCGATCAATGATCAAACTTGGCAGCCGATTCTTTTTGACTACACCAATGATGGGATGGGGTGGCCCTCGACAGCACTCACTTTTGCTCAGAGCATATTCAACGTTACTGTTAATGAGCTTACTGGCACATCAATGGAGCTGTCTTTACTATTGCCAGATGAGCCGGGCGAAGAAGGCTTATTCGCATTAGCCGACAGTGTGTCCGACTTTGTAAACCACTTTATTTCTGGGTTAGGTCTAGCAGGCGTTGCGCTTAATAAAGCATCTGATGACGCTAAAGAAGCACTGGCTGACCTAGAAGAGATTGCCAAATTAGGCATCGATGAAGATGACGATCTTGGTGAACAAGCGCAATTGCTAGAGCAAGTGATTGAGCACATCAAAGCTTGCGTACTAACGATTCATGCTGAATTTGGTGTTCGTCCTGAAAGCAGCGACAAAAAACCTACTATTCACTAATCGTAGACCGTCCAGAGGTTAGTATGAAGCAATATGATGTAGTCATTGCTGGTGGTGCCATGGCTGGTGCAACGTTAGCATTGGCGATTGACCATTTGTCTCAGGGAAAGCTCCGCATTGCCGTCGTTGAGCCTTTTAAAGCACAATCAGATATGCACCCTGGTTTTGACTCTCGCTCAATCGCATTGTCTTACGGTACTGTCAATCTGTTGCGTCAACTACAGCTCTGGACGTCAGTAGAACCGTTTGTCACACCCATTGAACATATCCACGTTTCTGACCGTTCTCATGCTGGGATGACGGAGATTACCAAGCAAGAGGTTGGGGTTGAAGCTCTAGGGTATGTTGTAGAATTAGCCGATGTTGGGCGTGTATATCAAGAATTATTAGACAGCAGCGAATCAATTACGCTGTTTTGTCCTGACTCCGTTACCGATATCGAGCGCGAGCAAAACTGTACCCATGTGACGTTGAAAAGTGGTGAGCAACTTGAAGCAAAACTGCTGGTGGCTGCAGATGGTGCTGTTTCGACCTGTTGTCAGAAAATTGGTCTAGAACTTTCTGAGCAAGATTTTGAACAAGTGGCTGTCATTGCCAATATTGTGACTCAAGAACCTCATCAAGGTAGAGCCTTTGAACGTTTTACTGAAAATGGCCCTGTTGCTTTATTGCCAATGAGTGACAATCGAATGTCCTTAGTTTGGTGTTTGCACCCTGAAGAAGCCCAAGCCGTTCTTGAGTTATCTGATCAAGCATTTCTCCAGCATTTACAGAACGATTTTGGTTGGCGTTTAGGCGCGATGAAAAAAGTGGGGCGTCGTGCAAGTTACCCATTGCTTCTTCGCCATCGAAAGCAAAATATTTCACATCGCTTTGCGATTGTTGGAAATGCGGCGCAAACGCTGCACCCGATAGCTGGACAAGGCTTTAATCTCGGTATTCGCGATGTAGTCTCACTAGCAGAAGAAATTGTGCACCAAAGTGAGGATGTGGGTCTTTATCAAGGCCTGATGCGCTTTAGTCAACGTAGAGAAGCAGATCGAAGCGAAACTATTTGGCTAACCAGTGCCTTGGTGCATGTTTTTTCAAATGATTTACCCGCGATGCGAATTGGCCGAAATACTGCCTTAGCAGCGATGGATAACCTTTCTATTTTTAAGCAGCCGCTACTACGCCATACACTTGGCTTGGTAAAACGATGAACGGCCGCACTGAATTAGGTAATAAAAAGCAATGATGCAAAGTGTAGATATCGCCATCATCGGCGGAGGGATGGTTGGGTTGGCACTTGCTGCCGCGTTCAAAGACAGTGATCTGCGTGTCGCCGTTATTGAAGGTAAAGTGCCAGATGATTCGTTGAAAGAATTGCCCGATGTTCGTGTGTCTGCGCTGAGCCGCTCTAGTGAGACGATTTTGCGTAAACTTGGTGCTTGGCAGGGCATAGAACAGCGCCGAGCTTCACCTTACCATGGCATGGAAGTATGGGAACAAGATAGCTTTGCCAGTATTGAATTTAATGCACAAAGTATGGCACAACCTGATTTAGGGCACATTGTTGAGAATCGTGTGATTCAACTTGCGCTGCTTGAACAAGTCCAAAAGCTCGATAACGTCACTATGTTTATGCCTGCACGTTGCGCGACTCTCGCGGTCGGTGAGCAAGAAAGCTGGCTGACGCTCGATAATGGCCAAGCCATGACCGCTAAATTAGTGGTCGGAGCCGATGGGGCGAATTCGTGGCTTCGCCATCAAATGGATATTCCATTAACGCATTGGGACTATGGTCATCATGCTTTGGTCGCGAATGTCAAAACTGCTATGCCACACAACAGCATTGCGCGCCAGATATTTACTCCTCACGGACCGTTGGCATTTTTGCCAATGTCGCAACCAAATATGTGCTCTATTGTTTGGTCCACGGAGCCAAATCGAGCAGAGCAGTTAGTGGCGATGAGTGAACATGATTTCAATAAAGCGTTGACGAGTGAGTTTGATGCTCGACTTGGTCTATGTGAAGTAGTGGGAGAGCGTGCTGCGTTTCCTTTGAAAATGCGCTATGCGCGAGATTTTGTCGTCGAGCGAGTCGCGCTGGTTGGTGATGCGGCCCATACCATTCACCCATTAGCGGGGCAGGGTGTGAATTTGGGTTTATTAGATGCGGCCAGTCTTGCTCAAGAGGTGTTAGCACTTTGGAAGCAGGGACAAGATATCGGTAGTAAACGCAACCTAAGAAGCTACGAGCGTTGGCGAAAAGCGGAAGCGGCAAAGATGATCGCTACTATGCAAGGGTTTCGAGATTTGTTCTCTGGCGAGAACCCAGCTAAGAAGCTCGTTCGTGGCATTGGCTTAAGTTTAGCGGGGCAACTGCCGGGAGCGAAAGATGAGATCATGAAGCGCGCGCTTGGTTTAAAGGGACACTTGCCGGATCTGGCGCGTCAGTAAGTGCAAAGCGAACTTCAAATACACAAAAGGCTGGTTAATCCAGCCTTTGTTTTATCAACATTTTGCTAAGCATATGCGCATCGGAGTTTCATTATTTCTTGATTGATCTCTTTGACCGCTCGGAAATGGCGTTGCTCTGCTTTCTCCGGCAGTATTAACTTACCGTTATCAAACTCGAATCTACCGACCCCGTAAATATAAATTCTTCCTTTAAAAAGACGACTTATATGTTTAGCAATCATACTTGGTGTATAGCGCTTAAACAGTCTCATATTTACTTTCCTTTTATCTAACCTAGCCTAGGTATTCTACGTTCTGGACGCGAAAATTATTGTGACAGCAATAGTATTAAATACAGATGTAGGGTGTTGCGTCAGAGAATTGTGTTGTCTTAGACAATTTGACAGTGTCATCTCTTAAATAGCGTGAGGATTACCCCAAAAATAACCTCTCTAAAGGAACCCTTACCCAATACACTCCTTTTTACGTGACGCATTAAGCAATAGTTTTGTTACAGAATTAAGAATAGAACGAAAACGGTTGTTTGCTAGTTGTTTCTATTAAGGTCGTGCTTCGCGTAACACACTTTACGTTCTAACGATTAGAGGAAATGAAAGAGAAAAAGTTCCACGTAAAAAAAAGCCCGCTTCAGCGGGCGAATAGTCACAGATGCATTACACAAAAGTGGATAACTAACTGCATGAATGCTGTCACTCAGCTAGCTGACTCACTTTATATTGGTTAAGTGCTTGTTTGAAACTTAACCAACAAATTCAGCATATACGAGTTTTATCTTTGTGACTATTTATGTTTTATATGTGATTAAAAATTCTCATGTCTATTTTTGTAGATATGAGCGAGATCACGCAGTGATAGAAACACTACGTGTCATTACATTGTTTTTAGACGATTAACGACAGATCTCAGCTACGGTCGGCTGACACAATTGGATAAGATCTTGGATAGAAAGCGCCAGTCCAGCCATGCGATCGCCACTGCTGATCGTGACTTCCTGTTCTTCTAGTAAGCTAGGGTCGAACACGATTGGCATATGACGTTTTAGTAGCAGAGGAGTGACAGTACCAATTTTGTAACCAGTGATGGACTCAACATCGGCTTGATCAACACAAGTCATCCGGCGACATTTCAGTAACGAGCGCACTTTTTTGGGATCAACGCTACGATCACCTGGCGCACAGGCGAGTGCATATTGATTACCCATGTCTCGTAGCAAGATTGCTTTCACCATTTGAGAGGGGCGAATGCCGCGTTGGTGCGCGGCATCCTCAATGGTGGTTGCTGGTCTTTGATGCGGTAACAGACGAAACGGAATGTGTTGGTCTGTGAGAAATTGCATCAAAGGAGTATTGATTGTATTACTCATCATCAAGACTGTAAGGCAGTGATTCGATTGTCCATTCACATTCTGGTTGCGCAACCAAACGAAGACGAGTGTCCTCATCGAGATTATTAGGCAGCACGATCAGGCCAATCGCGTGATTGTCACTGAACTGGTAGTGATTTAATAAAGCACCTACTGAACGCCAGTTTTCACCTACGCTGCGTTCGAGCTCAATTGGTTCGTCACTGAATGGAGCAGAAGTTGCACCTTTTACGATATACATCGCACGTTTATTGGTACCGCGATACTTCGCTCGTGCTACCGTTTCTTGTCCCGTGTAGCAGCCCTTTGTGAAGCTTATGCCTCCTAAAGCTTGCACGTTAAGTGCTTGTGGAATGTGAGCATTCTGCGCGGATGCAGAGACAAATGGTAAACCTGCCTCAATATCGAAACGATTCCAAAGCTCATTTGTCGTAAAGACAGCGTCGGTAGTTTCAACGATTTGCTGTGCTTCTGGCGCACTTAATATCAGTAACCAGCGATCTTGTGCAACTTGCACTGCTGTGCCACCGTCAACTGGGCGAACGCTGCCAGTTGTCTTGCTCATTGTTGAAATGAATTCGTCGGCTTTGACGCCAGCAACACCTAAGATAACGTCATCAGAAGCTTCAATCGTTACTTTAGAGAAAATGGCGTATTTCTTTATTTCACTAAGTTCTACGTCAATCGCCGATTTTGGTTGGATCATGCCGTAGCCATCATGATGATGGAAAAGCCGGAACACGCTCCACACTTTGCCTTTTGCATCACAATGTGCGCCCAGTGTTGATTGGTCTTGTTCTAAAGAAACAACATCGCAGGTAACCTGACCTTGTAAGTATGATTTTTTATCATCACCGATCATGGTGATCATGCCGAAGTTATCCAGCAGTGAGATAGATAACTCTGGAAGTGCGTCTTGAGTTGAGAGAGGTAATGCTGAAAAACGAGTTTGCCATTCCATAATTACAATGCCTTTTGAAGATATTTTTCCGCTATGTTATACCCAAATAACCTTGAGATACTAGGGGAGCGATTTACGAATCAACATTTGTCTGCTTTCACTATCGTATTGTGACCCGCACACTAGTGACGTAGCACATCCCTTGTTACACTCCGCACTAACAACAAGACATCTATGAAGGAATAGTGAATGTACACTCCGGAAGAAAAAGCGCGTATTAAATGGGCTTGTCGTCGAGGCATGCTTGAGCTTGACGTAGTAATTATGCCGTTTTTTGAAGAGTGCTTTGATACTCTGAGTGAACAAGAGCAGCGTGACTTTGTTTCTTTACTTGAATGCGATGATCCTGATCTGTTTACTTGGGTAATGGGGCATGGCCGTAGCGAAAATTTAGGTCATGCAGCAATGGTTGATAAAATTGTCGCCCATAACCTCAGCAAAGTTCGTTAATTTTACTGCTTCTCCCTCTCTGACTGCCCGAGTCTTCAATGTTGTACTTTTCTTATTGATGACTTGGGCTGTTATCTTCTCTAGCATTCCGCTCGTATTATCGACTTATTTGTTATTACTGATTGTTAAGGCTCTCTCAAGCCAAGGCCTTGTTCAACCTACAAGTCATGGGCATTGGTATGTGCACTGCGATGGCTCGGTTAGGTTTGATGCCCTTGAGTATGGCGAATACTCGGAAGATATTGAGTCCGAAAAGGGTCATTTACAGCGAGTCGATACATCGGCATCACCATTCAAGATAACATTCCAATTGCAATCTGGCCGTAGTGTTACGATTTGGCGTGATAGCTGTGACGATGAGCAGTATCGTCAACTATCTTTGGTATTACGCCAATGGGAAATGAAACAGGGAGCTAATGCTCCCTGCTGATGTAATAGTTTACTTGGTAGAGTTAAAGCTGTTTAGCTGGAACCAAAATCGTTGGTCCGCTGTTTTCCAGTTGGTTCGGATAATCAAGCGTGTAGTGCAAACCTCGACTCTCTTTACGCTGCATCGCACAACGAACCATCAACTCTGCTACTTGTAAAAGGTTACGCAGTTCTAATAAGTTGTTCGACACTCGAAAATTGCTGTAGTACTCGTGCGTTTCTTGTTGCAACAGTTGGATACGGCGTAAGGCGCGCTCTAAACGCTTGTCAGTTCGCACAATGCCCATGTAGTCCCACATAAACAGACGAAGCTCGTGCCAGTTGTGCTGAATGATCACTTCTTCATCACTATTGGTTACTTTGCTTTCATCCCAACATGGCACCTGTGAAGGTAGCTCAACGTTAGTGTGATGTTTTAGAATATCTTTTGCCGCAGACCAAGCATAAACCACGCATTCGAGAAGTGAGTTTGATGCCATGCGGTTAGCACCATGCAGCCCGGTGTAGCTAACTTCACCAATCGCATACAAATTTTTCAGATCGGTGCAGCCATTTCTATCCACCATGACACCGCCACAAGTGTAGTGTGCAGCAGGTACGATTGGGATTGGCTCTTTAGTCATGTCAATGCCCAAGTCCATCAAACGTGAATAAATGGTTGGGAAGTGTTTCGTAATAAAGTCAGCAGGCTTATGGCTGATGTCGAGATACATACAGTCGGCACCTAAACGCTTCATTTCGAAGTCGATAGCACGAGCCACGACGTCACGCGGAGCAAGCTCTTTACGTTCATCGAAATCTGGCATAAAGCGAGAACCATCTGGACGACGCAGGTAAGCACCTTCGCCACGTAACGCTTCAGTTAGCAAGAAGTTACGTGCTTCTGGGTGATATAAACACGTCGGATGGAACTGGTTAAATTCCATATTAGCCACACGACACCCTGCACGCCAAGCAATCGCAATACCATCACCAGACGACACATCTGGGTTAGAGGTGTATTGATAAACCTTTGAAGCACCACCTGTAGCGAGAACCACAAATTTGGCTCGCACGGTTTCGACATGCTCTTCGTTGCGGTTCCAAATATAAGCACCGATAACTTTGTTTTTATCACCGCCAATTTTGTCTTCGGTGATTAAGTCCAGAGCATTGTGACGTTCGAGAACATGAATGTTTGGATGGTTATGAGCGTTATCTTGCAGGGAGGTTTGCATCGCCATACCTGTCGCATCTGCCGCGTGAAGAATACGACGACGGCTATGACCACCTTCACGAGTTAAGTGGTAGCGAGGTTCATCGTCAGAGTCATCTTCTTCACGATCAAATGGGACACCACCGTCAATCAACCACTGTACACACTCTTTTGAATGCTCAGCAATGAACCTTACGGTCTCCTCATCGCAAATACCATCCCCGGCGATTTGCGTGTCTTCAACGTGTGAATCAATGGTGTCTGACTCATCAAATACGGCAGCGATACCGCCTTGAGCATAGTAGGTCGCCCCTTCGCTGCGTGGTCCTTTACTCAGCACCATCACCTTACAGTGGTTAGCAACGCGCAAAGCCAACGACAAACCTGCCGCGCCACTCCCTACCACTAATACATCACACTCATGTTCACGATTTGTGTTCATATAACTTTTATAATCCCAAGCTAAGGTAACAAAGTTACCTTGTGTATTATTTGCACACCATGTGCATTCCATTATCGCGACATCTGTCGCTAAGGGCTAAGTTGGGAGACCTATCGACGTCCGTGTTACTGCGGTGACTGAGCCACTCTTCTTTTTCATGCAGAGCATGAGCATGCTTCCTAAGTTATAATTTGTAACGCGGTGTTCAGATAGCCATTAGCCATGCAAATGAAAAGTAATAGTTTGTCAATGCCATTGCTTTTCCATGCTCGACCCAGCACAATCTGGGACAGAGATCATTCATTATACCCATTTCCCTCCAAGATGCTCGCTTGTCAAACTTAGACTAAAGTCAGGCAGCGGTGGTCATTTGGGTACAGACATCACACTGTGAAAAACAATGACAAAAAACTTGAGAAACCATGGAACTTTCTCATTCACGTTAGGGTCACAATAGTGCTCAAGTAAGCAGTGGTGTCAATACTACGTTTTGCATAATTAGTACCCATATCTGAGAAGAGTAGGGGCATAACAAATAGGAGTATCCGCTCGAATGAACGAGCAGCTGACCGATCAAGTATTGATTGAGCGAGTTCAGAATGGCGATAAGCAAGCATTCAACCTGTTGGTAACAAAGTACCAGAATAAGGTATGTAATCTTATTTCCAGATACGTTAGTAATCCTGGCGATGTACCAGATGTAGCACAAGAAGCGTTTATTAAAGCTTACCGAGCTATCCCTAGCTTTCGTGGGGAAAGTGCGTTTTATACGTGGCTGTATCGCATTGCAGTGAATACTGCGAAAAATCACATTGTTGCTCAAGGGCGTAGACCTCCAGCGACAGATGTCGATGCTGAAGATGCTGAATTTTACGAAACAGGTAGTGCACTTAAAGAAATATCGAACCCTGAGAACTTAACGTTGTCCAAAGAATTGCAACGGGTGGTGTTCAGTGCAATCGAAGCTTTACCTGAAGATTTAAAAACCGCAATGACATTACGAGAGCTCGATGGCTTGAGTTATGAAGAAATTGCAGAAGTGATGGATTGCCCGGTAGGAACGGTACGATCGCGTATCTTCCGTGCTCGTGAGGCGGTGGAAAAGAAAATCAGACCTCTTTTGCAACGCTAGTACAAGTAATAACTATGGTGAAAATAATGGCTGACAAAGAAAAACTTTCAGCTCTCATGGATGGAGAATTGGTCGATAAGGCTTTAATTCAAGAGTTAGAGCAAGACCAAGAGAGCCGTGATGCTTGGCAGAACTATCACCTGATTGGTGATGTGATGCGAGGCGAAGCGCCAGCAAAACCTGAGTGGAATATTGCTGAAAGCGTGGCGTTAGCGTTAGAAGATGAACCTGCACACCGTGCGTTTGATTCGCACAGTGCAAATGTTATCTCAATTGCGGATACGCCAAAAGAGTCGCAACCAGAACCGCAAAAAGCAAAACGTCAATTGCCAGGTTGGTTGACGCAGTTTGGTCAAGTTGCTGTTGCTGCATGTGTATCGCTTGTTGTTATTTTAGGTGTACAGCAGTACGGTGGTAGCGATTCAATGTCGCCGCAAACAGATCAATTACCTGTATTGCAGACGGTTCCGTTTGCTGGCAGCGCAGAACCAGTGAGTTTGACTCGTGAGTCTGTAGAACGTTCTGTAGGCGAGGCAAATATGCAAGAGCAGCGCAAGCGTGTTCATGCTATGCTGCGAGACTACGAATTGCAGTTACGAATTAACAGTGATGCATCTCAACAAGATGCAAATCTGAATCCGGATATTGAATGAAAAAATTTCTGATCAGCGCTTGCGCTCTGTTCAGTATGATGTCTTCTCAAGCCTTTGCTGGTGATAAGCCAGCGGAGGCTTTATTGCATCAAATGAGCGAGGCGAGTAAGAATTTAAGTTACGAACTCTCTTATATCCTTATCAAAAAGAACAGCATTGAGCCGTTGCTGTATCGTCATGCCACGCATGGTGACGATCAATATGCTCATCTTGTCTACTTAAGTGGCCCCGTGCGTGAAGTGATTCGTCGCGGAACTGAAGTAAGTTACATCGAAACGGGTTTAGAACCGTTCACCATCGAGTCAGGTAAAATGGTCGCTCCGACTATGCCTATGCTCAACACCAATATCGATGAGCTAAACTTGTATTACGACTATGTAAAAGTGGGTAGAGCTCGTGAAGCTGGTGTTGCAACACAAGTGCTGCGTATTGTTCCTAAAGACGGTCTGCGTTATTCATACGTACTATGGATCGATGAGAAGAGTAAATTGCCGTTACGTGCCGACCTTGTGGACCGCGATGGTGAGATGCTTGAACAATATCGCACTATTTCTTACACGGTAAACCCAAAAATCGCAGAGTTAATGAGTGGCCTGCAAGATGTTCAATTACCTGCTGTTCTCACCATGCCAAAAGGCGATATTGGGACCAGTAATTGGCAGGTTGGTTGGATCCCTGAGGGTTTCGAGCCGAACGAGCTCAACCGCTATCGAATGGCCGTTACTAATCAAATGGTGGAGAGCCAGCTGTATTCTGATGGTCTGTTTAGCTTCTCTGTTTACGTAGCAAACAAAGATGAGCATTCGTTAAAAGGGCAGTTGGTTCGCCAAGGCAGAAGAACGCTACACAGTTTTGTGAGCGGTCAACATGAAATCTCTGTTGTAGGAGACATTCCACCGACCACAGCACAGCGTATAGCCCAATCTGTCACATTTAATGTAACAAAGAGTAAATAACAATGATGACCGCGTTGGCTACCGTGACAGACGTGCATCGTCGCGGCAAGCAATTCGAAATTGATTTAAGTTGCGAACAGCAGACCAGTTGCAGTAGTTGCTCTTCACAGAAAAGCTGTGGAACGGGCGTTGTTACTAAAGCTATTGGTAACAAGAGTTTATCTTGGCACCTGCGCACGGATAAATCGGTGAAAATAGGTCAAGTCGTCGAGATTGGTTTTCCTGAGTCGAGCCTAATAAAATCAGCAATGGCGGTTTATTTACTGCCATTGTTTGGTTTGATTATCGGTGCGATGTTTGGTCACTTCCTATTAGCGCCGCTGACAGCCGGCGGGGAAGGCATCATCATATTGGCATCGGTATTGTTTGCCGCTGGTGGAATGTGGATCGCAAAATGTGTTTCTCGTCCGTTAGAAGATGAATCCAAGCGCCAAGTTACCCTCGTTCGGGTACTTGGAGAGCCAATCCAGTAAGTGCTGTCCCCCTCCACTAAAGGTTATTTGGGTATGTACTTTAAATTACGTGCGCCCGTTAACGAAATTCGGTAGAATCTGCCAACTTGATTGAAATGCCGTCAGTAGATGGCGTTTCTTACTGTCCCTATTTGTAAAGAGTTAGTCACCCTAAATCTATGAAGCACATTCGTAACTTTTCGATTATCGCCCACATCGACCATGGTAAGTCGACCCTATCAGACCGTCTAATCCAAGTTTGTGGCGGGTTAACCGATCGTGAAATGGCCGCACAGGTTCTGGATTCTATGGATCTTGAACGTGAGCGTGGCATCACCATCAAATCTCAGAGTGTGACGCTAAACTACACCGCTAAAGACGGTGAGACGTATCAGCTGAACTTCATCGATACTCCGGGGCACGTTGACTTTGCATATGAAGTATCACGCTCTCTAGCGGCTTGTGAAGGTGCGCTATTGGTTGTGGATGCGGGTCAAGGTGTTGAAGCTCAAACACTGGCTAACTGTTACACCGCGATCGAAATGGATCTAGAGGTTGTGCCAATCTTGAACAAGATTGACCTACCAGCAGCCGATCCTGAGCGTGTAGCGGAAGAAATTGAAGAAATCGTTGGTATCGATGCAATGGAAGCAACCCGCTGTTCTGCGAAGACAGGCATTGGTGTTGATGACGTTCTAGAGAACATTGTGTCAGCGATTCCAGCACCGGAAGGTGATCCAGATGCGCCACTACAAGCGCTGATCATAGACTCATGGTTTGATAACTACCTTGGCGTTGTTTCTCTAGTGCGTATTAAAAACGGCGAACTGAAGAAGAACGATAAGATCAAAGTGATGAGTACGGGCCAAGTTTGGGGTGTAGACCGCCTTGGTATCTTTACGCCAAAACAAGTAGATACCGATACCCTTCGTACTGGTGAAGTAGGTTGGGTTGTTTGTGGTATCAAAGACATTCTTGGTGCCCCTGTTGGTGATACGCTGACTCTAGCGAAGAATGGTTGTGATAAACCGCTACCTGGCTTTAAGAAAGTTAAACCTCAGGTTTACGCAGGTCTGTTCCCTGTATCTTCCGACGATTACGAAAACTTCCGTGACGCACTAGGCAAACTAAGCCTTAACGACGCATCGCTATTCTACGAGCCAGAAAACTCTGCGGCACTTGGCTTTGGTTTCCGTTGTGGTTTCCTTGGCATGTTGCACATGGAAATCATCCAAGAGCGTCTAGAGCGTGAATACGACTTGGATCTTATTACCACAGCACCAACGGTAGTTTACGAAGTTGAGAAGACAGATGGCGATCTGCTGTATGTTGATAGCCCAGCAAAACTACCAGCGATCAATGACATTGAAGAAATTCGTGAACCGATTGCACGTTGTAATATCCTTGTGCCTTCAGAGTACCTAGGTAACGTAATCACTCTGTGTGTTGAAAAGCGAGGCAGTCAAGTTGATATGGTTTACCACGGTAACCAAGTCGCTGTGACTTACGATATTCCAATGGCTGAAGTGGTACTGGATTTCTTCGATCGTCTGAAATCAACATCACGCGGTTACGCATCTTTGGATTACAACTTCCAGCGTTTTGAAGCTTCGAACATGGTACGTGTAGACGTTCTTCTTAACGGTGACACTGTTGATGCATTGGCGATGATCACACACAAAGATCAGTCTCAGACTCGCGGTCGTCAGTTGGTAGAGAAGATGAAAGAATTCATCCCTCGCCAAATGTTTGATATCGCAATCCAAGCGGCAATTGGTAACCACATTATCGCTCGTTCAACGGTAAAACAGTTGCGTAAGAACGTTATTGCGAAATGTTACGGCGGTGACGTAAGTCGTAAGAAGAAACTTCTGAAGAAACAGAAAGAAGGTAAGAAACGCATGAAGCAGATCGGTAACGTTGAGCTGCCTCAAGAAGCGTTCCTAGCCATCCTTCACGTAGGTAAAGACTAAAGTTGAACTTTGTCTCACACTTGTCGGTCTTAAGACGTTAGATATTAAAATAAGTGAAAGGGTTTCGGCTCTTTCACTTTCGTATTTTTAGATAAGGGAATTTAATGGCGAATACATTCTCACTGATGTTGGTTATTGCGACTTTGGTAACTGGCGTGGTTTGGCTATTGGAAAAGCTGGTTTTCGCGAAAAAGCGTCAGGAAAAACTGGCTGAGATTCAAGCTCAGACGTCTAATGGTTTGGATGCAGTGACCTTGCAAAAAGTTGAGCGTCAGCCTTGGTGGGTTGAAAATAGCGTCTCTATTTTCCCTGTGATCGCGTTCGTTTTAGTATTACGTTCTTTTATCTACGAACCATTTCAAATCCCATCAGGCTCAATGATGCCTACCTTGCTGGTTGGCGATTTCATTTTAGTTGAGAAGTACGCGTACGGTCTAAAAGACCCAGTATGGCGTACTCAGCTAGTGGAAACTGGTAAGCCTGAGCGTGGTGATATCGTGGTCTTCAAATACCCACCACAACCAAGTGTGGACTACATTAAGCGTGTAGTTGGTTTACCTGGTGATATCGTGCGTTATTCAAGTGATAAGCAGCTTTGCGTGCAAAGCCAAGGCGAATCGGCATGTAAGCCAGTTAAACTGAGCAATGTTGAAGAAAGTCAGTTTAGCTCGAACGGTATTCCAATGATCCAACTGGATGAGAAATTGGGTAACGTTGAGCACAATATTTTGGTTAACCCTCTTGTGCGTAACCGCGTGGAGCAATATTTCCCACGCAGCGGCACGACAGAGTGGGTTGTACCACAAGGTCAGTATTTTGTGATGGGTGATAACCGTGACAACAGTGCTGACAGCCGTTACTGGGGCTTTGTTCCAGAAGCAAACTTAGTCGGTAAAGCTGTCGCGATCTGGATCAGCTTCGAGTTTGATCGTGGCGCAGATAGTGTTCTACCTTCATGGATTCCAACTGGTGTGCGTTTTAACCGCATCGGTGGCATTCACTAACCATTCAAATATCGAGAGAGTATGAATTCTCCAATTGATAAACTAGAGAGAAAGCTCGGCTACCAGTTTCAAGATGCCGGGCTTATCAATTTGGCGCTGACGCACCGCAGCGCCAACAGTAAGCACAATGAACGTCTTGAGTTTCTGGGCGATTCAATTTTAAGTTTTGTCATCGCTGATGATCTGTACCATCGTTTCCCAAAAGTGAACGAAGGTGACATGAGCCGCATGCGTGCTACTTTGGTTCGCGGACATACATTGGCGGAACTGGGTCGTGAATTCGATCTAGGAGATTATTTAAAATTAGGTCCAGGTGAATTGAAGAGTGGCGGTTTTCGCCGAGACTCTATTTTAGCCGATGCGGTTGAAGCCATTATTGGCGCAATTTACCTAGACAGTGATCTTGAAGTTGTGCGAGGCATTGTACTGAGTTGGTATCAGTCACGCCTTGAAGCCATTAAACCAGGCGTTTCACAGAAAGATCCGAAAACTCGCCTACAAGAGTTCCTACAAGGCAGAAGAAAACCGCTGCCTGTCTACACAGTGACTAATATTAAAGGTGAAGCGCACAACCAAGAGTTCACGGTTGAGTGCGAAGTAGCAGGTGTGGATAAGCCTGTAATCGGTAAAGGCACCAGCCGCCGCAAGGCAGAACAAGCGGCTGCTGAAACAGCACTTGAGCAATTAACAAATGGCTGATAACGAATTCGATATCGATGCGTTTTTCGCATCACAAGGTGAGCCAAGCTCGCCAGAAAACCAACACTGTGGCTTTATTGCTATTGTTGGTCGTCCAAACGTAGGTAAGTCGACACTTTTGAACAAGATTTTGGGTCAGAAGATTTCGATCACCTCTCGTAAGCCGCAAACGACACGCCACCGTATTATGGGTGTGGATACGGACGGCGATTACCAAGCGATTTACGTCGACACGCCTGGACTTCACATTGAAGAAAAGCGTGCGATCAACCGTTTGATGAACCGTGCAGCTAACTCGTCATTGAGTGATGTAAACCTTGTGTTCTTCTTAGTCGATGGTACGCATTGGACTAAAGACGATGAGATGGTGCTGACCAAACTTCAAAAATCGAACTTCCCAGTTGTGCTTTGTGTAAACAAAGTCGACAACGTACAAGATCGTAACGACGTGATGCTACACATGGCGGAGATGTCGAAGAAGATGGACTTCGTGGATGTTGTGCCAATCTCTGCCAAGCAAGGTAAGAACATTGACGTACTGCGTAAGCACGTGCGTAATCACTTACCTAAAGCAACGCATCACTTCCCAGAAGAATACGTGACTGACCGTTCTCAGCGTTTTATGGCGTCTGAGATTGTGCGTGAAAAGCTGATGCGCTTTACTGGTGAAGAGCTGCCATACTCAGTAACGGTTGAAATTGAACGTTTTGATTACAACCCCGAAACCGACGGTTTCCACATCAATGCCTTGATTCTTGTTGAGCGTAATGGTCAGAAGAAAATGGTGATTGGCAAAGGCGGCGAGAAGATTAAAACCATTGGTCGCGAAGCGCGTTTGGATATGGAAGAATTGTTCGGTCGTAAAGTTTACCTAGAAACCTGGGTAAAAGTGAAATCTGGCTGGGCAGACGACGAACGAGCGTTGCGTTCGTTGGGTTATATAGACGATTTATAATCTTGGCTGCGAAGGTGCTTCGCTCCAACATCGATGAAAAATCAGTATCGATTAAAATAAGGAGCCGCTCGGCTCCTTATTTTTTATTTCACACTTTTTAGGCACAATGACTTAGATGAGTAATCTGTCTTCCGAAGGTTTACAGCGCTGTTTTGTATTGCACCGACGCCCTTACAGTGAATCGAGCTTAATCCTTGATGTATTTAGTGAGGAATATGGCCGAATGACTTTAATGGCCAAAGGCGCGCGCAGTAAGCGTTCGAACTTAAAAGGCGCATTGCAACCTTTTACCCCGCTATTACTTAAATGGTCGGGGAAAGGCTCGATGAAAACTTTGCGTCAAGCCGAGCCGATAAGTCTAGGTTTGCCGTTAACGGGCATTAATCTCTACTCAGCCATGTACGTCAATGAACTGATTGGCCGTATTTTGATGGCTGAAGTGCCGATGCCAGCACTATTTCATGATTATTTGCATGCGTTAACCGAGTTGGCGCACAACGAGAACCCTGAGCCTGCACTGCGTCGTTTTGAGTTAGCCTTGCTGTCTGCTATGGGGTATGGCGTGGATTTTTTGCATTGTGCAGGTACCGGCGAGCCCGTCGACCCAGAAATGACCTATCGTTACCGGGAACAGAAAGGGTTTATTGCTTCGGTTAGGCGCGATAACCTCACGTTTTTAGGGAATGAACTGATTGCTATCAGTGAGCGGCGGTTCGTCACTAAAGAGCAGCTAAAAGCGGCAAAACGCTTTACACGTATAGCCTTAAAGCCGTATCTTGGCGGCAAACCTTTAAAAAGTCGTGAATTTTTCATTCAGACCCCCAGAGCACGGAGTAACGGAAAATGAGCTCAATTTATTTAGGCGTCAATATCGACCATATTGCCACTCTACGTAATGCACGTGGTACAAAATACCCAGATCCTGTTCACGCTGCTGAAATTGCTGAGCGTGCAGGCGCGGACGGTATCACTATCCACTTACGTGAAGACCGTCGCCATATTTTGGATCGTGATGTACGTATTCTGCGTGAAACCATTCAAACGCGTATGAATCTAGAGATGGCAGTGACGGACGAAATGGTTGAGATTGCGCTGCAAACTAAACCAGAGTTTGTGTGTTTAGTGCCTGAAAAGCGTGAAGAACTGACGACGGAAGGTGGCTTAGATGTAGTAGGGCAGCTTGAAAAAATTAAAGCTGCGACGAAAAAGCTGACAGATGCAGGCATCAAAGTTTCGCTCTTTATTGATGCTGACCGTCAACAGATTGAAGCTGCGAAAAAGTGTGGCGCTCCGTTTATTGAGCTACATACTGGCCATTATGCAGATGCGACGACAGAAGACGAGCAACAAGCTGAACTGAAGAAGATTGCCGCTGGTGCTAGTTATGCACATGATCTAGGTATTATTGTTAATGCCGGGCATGGCCTGACTTATCACAATGTCGCACCAATTGCTGCATTACCAGAAATTTACGAACTCAACATTGGTCACTCAATCATTGGTCGCGCGGTATTTGATGGTTTAAATAAAGCGGTTGCTGACATGAAAGCATTGATGATTGAGGCTCGCCAGTCATAGGGCTATCTAGATGGCGATTATAGGGTTAGGGACCGACATTGCAGAAATTGAGCGTATTGAAAAAGCGTTAGCTCGTAGTGGTGAACCTTTTGCTCAGCGGATTCTTTCAGAAGAAGAAATGGCCAAATTCTCACAGCTTAAGCTGCAAGGTCGTTATCTTGCTAAGCGCTTTGCTGTTAAAGAAGCTGCCTCAAAAGCATTGGGGACAGGGATCGCAAAAGGGGTCACGTTTCACGACTTTTCCATCTCGAACGATGAGCTTGGAAAACCAGTACTCGCATTGACGGGCACAGCCAAGCAAATAGCGGATGCGATGGGTGTTAACCACATTCACCTGTCCATTTCCGATGAGCGTCATTACGCTGTGGCGACGGTCATTTTTGAATCCTAGCTTGTAAGTCTTAAACAAAATACTAAAAAGCCAGAGCATTTGCTCTGGCTTTTGTTTCTCTTCAATAGATCACTGTTCAAGGTATAACTTTGCGGTTGTTGTTACTTTAATCATTTCATCTTGCAGCTCGAACATTTCAGGCTCAACCTCCTCAAGACTGATCCCTGAGCGCAGTGCTTGCTCAAGCGTCGCACAGAGTGATTTCAGCCTTGGAACGCCACAATATGAACTACTGCCGTGCAGCTTATGGATGACATGAATTAGGTCATCACGAGAGATATCTTCTTGCTCCAGAGCTTGGTCAACGACTGCTTCTACTTCAGGGATGAACTCAATCAACATGCGTAGCATGTCTTTAGCGAGATCCTCTTTATTCGCGCTCTGTTTCAAGGCTGCTTGCCAATCAATAATCACATCCTGCTGAGGCGAAGAAACGGATTGTGGTGCGCTTCCTTCAGGTTCATCAACGTATGAAGGGGCGACTTTGCCAATGCTCTCTGTACAAGCATTTGGGTTCCAGTGAACCAAAACCTGTTGTAGCACATGCTCTTCAATAGGTTTGGTCAAGTAGTCATCCATTCCTGCCGAGAGCAAGCGGTCTCGTTCCCCTGCCATGGCATGTGCCGTTACCGCAATCACTGGCGTGTCTTTATTTAGCTCCAACTCTTTAATGTGCTTACAAGCGGTCACCCCATCCATTTGTGGCATTTGAATATCCATGAAGATTAAATCGTACTTTTTCTCTGTCGCCAGGTTCACCGCTTGCTGGCCATTGCTACAGGCGGTGACGGTTTCTACTCGTTCGCGGAGCAGTGCAGAGATCAGCTTCAAGTTTGCAGGGTTGTCATCCACTGCTAGTACAGTGAGAGGTAAACGGTCCCCTTCGCTTGGCGTAATTGGAGCGCTTAATACCGGTGGCGATTCTACATGTTCGCTAATCAGGCTTTGTAGCAACTTACGGCGAGACAATGGTTTCGTCAGGCACTGGACGTGATGCTCTGTCATTATTTGGTCCGCAAGCGCCAATTCGGTACTCGGTGTCCCTAGGAGAACACTCGGAGCCATGCGTTTCGCTTGTTCTATCCAAGGTGTAATAACTTCCGCATCGTGAGTCTGGTTGGCCGCTAAATTCAACAGTACATAATCATATTGTTCTTCGTTGTTTGGTAGCGAAGAGCGGTAGGTTACTAAAATACCCTCCTGACTTAGAATCTGTTGGGTTACGGACGCGGCTTGCATGTTTGGTTCAATCAGCAGTAACTGCTTCCCAGTCAGAAGTTCCACTTCAATCAGTTCGCTCATTGGCATCTCGGTTGAGTGCAAGCGCACCGTAAACCAGAAGGTTGAACCTTGGTGTAGACGGCTGGTTAAACTGATTTCGCCGCCCATCTGGCTCACCAGTTTCTGAGTGATAACCAGACCAAGACCAGTACCGCCGTAACGACGTGAAATACTTGCATCTGCTTGGCTAAAGGCTTGGAACAACTGCGCTTGCTGACGCTCAGAGATACCAATACCGGTATCACGCACCATGAATTGCAGTTCGACGGAGTCTCCTGATTGAGAGCGCATTTCTACGCTAACATCAATGTTGCCTCGCTCGGTAAACTTGATTGAGTTACCGACTAAGTTCGTCAAAATTTGCTGGATACGTAGTGGATCCCCAACTAAACCTGGTGGAATTTTAGGGTCCACTTTTAGGGTGATTTCTAACCCTTTCTCATGTGCACTTGTGGCTTGTAGGTTAATTACCTCTTCTAAGCTTTCTCGGAAATCAAAAGGAATGTTTTCGAGTGCCAGCTTACCCGCTTCAAGTTTCGAGAAGTCGAGAATGTCATTGATGATATTCAGCAGGTTGTTCGCCGATTTCTCAATCGTCTGTAGGTAATCCGTTTGGCTGTTAGAAAGCTGCGTTTTAAGCATTTGACGAGTAAAGCCAATCACCCCATTGAGCGGAGTACGCAGCTCGTGCGACATGTTCGCCAAGAACTCTGACTTAACCCTGGCCGCTTCTTGCGCGCGTTTCTTCGCGATATCCAACTCAACGTTCTGAATTTCTAGCTGCTCAAGCGTTTCACGTAAGTCGGACGTGGCTTGGTCTATACTGTGCTGCATCTCCACGTGATATTCTGATAACGATACCGCCATGGCGTTGATGCCATTTTTTAGCTGGTCTAACTCACCGTGCATTTTGCCTTCGATACGCACATCCAGATGACCACGGCGAATGCGGTCAACGACATTCTTCATGTGGGTGATAGGTTGGGTCACATCGTGCATTAGACGTGAAGCAAACACACTTGCTAAGCCAAGACCGAGAACCAGAACTAAAAAAGCAGAGAAGACTTCTTGATACTGTTGCAGCCTCAAGGAGGAGAGATCTAACTCGACGGCGATGTAACCAATCGCTTTTGTGCCTTGGCTTTCGTTCGACAACTCCGCTAAGTAGTGACCTTCTGACAAAATGGGGACACGCAATATCAGTGAGTTTTCGTAGATTTCCGAATTACCCAGTTGCGGGATCGGTTTATCTTTGGGAAACATCAAGGCTTCAAAATTAGGATGAAAGTTAGAGGTCACAAAGAGCTCATGATGTTCATCAAATACCGCGATACTACGAACCAGTTTGGAGTTTTTGCGGTGCGCGTAGCTTATCAAGCGACGTACCGCCTCTCGGCTTTCTGATAGTAGATGCGTTTCACTGGCAATCGCCAGCGGCTCAATAATGCTGTTACCAGTGGTGATAACTTGTTTCTCAAGGTCTTGGTAGCGGTTAAATGAGAAAAAGCCGCTCAGTAATAAACCAATAATGAGAGTGGGAGCGAGAGTTAGTGTAATTACACGTGCTCGTAAGCCATATCTGGTCATGTTATCTAATTACATCGGAGTCTGGATATGGGAAAATAACGCATTATTTCTCAAGCGCACGATAAAGCCTTGAGCAAAGAAGTGACGTCACCGAATAAACGGTAAGCATAATCAAGTCACTCGAATCACACAACGGCTGCAATCAAGAATAGTGAAGCCGAAGAGCAATTACACATAAATCAGGCATAGAGCATGGCACGCATCTTTCAACCGAAAAAGAAAACCCAACTCAATACTCGGCACCAAGCAGTGCAAGTAGAGCGTTTAGATCACCACGGCGCAGGCATTGCTTACCTCAAAAAGAAGCCATTGTTTATTGATGGAGCACTGCCGGGTGAGGAGGTGGTCACTCAATTGGTGGAAGAAAAGAGCAAATACGCTCGCGGTAAGTTGATTAAAATCCTTAAGCCGAGTGAAGCTCGTGTGGAGCCATTTTGCCCACATTATCATGAGTGCGGTGGCTGTGATTTGCAGCATCTAGATTATGACCAACAATTGACGTACAAACAGCAAACGTTGCGTCAGCTAATGCGAAAATTTTCAGGCAGTGACATTGAACTAGATGCCCCGTTATTGGGATATTCGCAGGCCTACCGTCGCCGTGCGAGAGTGAGCTTGTTTGTTGATAAAAAAACACGTCAGCTACATTTTGGTTTCCGTAAAAAGCAGAGTAAGCAAATTGCGCAAGTGACCGATTGCCCAGTGCTGGCACCGGAACTGAATGTTTTGCTGCCAGAGATTTACTCAGCCCTAAAAGCGTTCAAAAAGCCGGAACAATTAGGTCATGTAGAGCTGGTACTTGGTGATAATGGGCCGTGTATTACGCTGCGCCACTTGAGCGCTCTGACAACGAGTGAAACTCAATCTCTAACGGAGTTGGCAAAACGTCATGGCGCATCGTTGTACTTAATGCCATCGACAGAACAATTAGACCTTATCGAAGGCGATATGCCTTTTTATCAAGAAGTTGGAGTGAAAATCCCTTTTGCACCAAATAACTTTATTCAAGTAAACCAAGGTGTAAACCAACAAATGGTCAAACAAGCGGTTGAGTGGTTAGACCCACAAAAGAGTGACCGAGTGTTAGATTTGTTCTGTGGTTTAGGCAACTTTAGTTTACCAGTTGCGAAATTAGCTAAGTACGTGGTTGGAGTAGAGGGTGTTGCAGAGATGGTAGAAAAAGCCACAAACAATGCATCTTTGAACCAAATCAATAACGCGCAATTTTATCACGCTAACCTTGAGCAAGATTTTGAAGGCCAAGCCTGGGCCGCAGAGCGGTTTGATAAAGTATTATTAGACCCGGCACGCGCGGGAGCGAGTGGGATCATCGATCAAGTTTCTGAGCTTGGCGCACAGCGTGTAGTTTATGTTTCTTGTAATCCTGCTACCCTTGCTAGGGATAGTCAAAGCTTGATAGAGCAAGGCTATAAATTAACGAAATTAGGTATGCTGGACATGTTCCCTCATACCAGTCATCTAGAATCGATGGCATTGTTTGAAAAGTCCTAACTTTAGGACTTTGACCCCTTATTTGTGGTGGGTGGTCATAAAGCCAGCGTGTACGCGCGGTAAAAAGAACTAACCTGGACGGTGTTAGTCAAACCACACGAATATAATAATTAGGATGATGAGATGGTTGCGGTAAGAAGCGCGCATTTAAACCAAGATGAACAGTTTGAACTCGAAAACTGGGTGGCTAGCCTAGGACAAGAGAAAAACACAGCCTCACGCTTAATCGAAGTATATCGAGATTGCCAGACGGTATTAGCTGATAACGAGCAAGCGGAGCTGTTGTTGTGGCGTGGACGAGAAATGATCGAAATTTTGATCACCTTGTCTATGGATCAAGCCACTTTAGTGGCTGCTCAACTGTTTCCTTTGGTTTCAAGTGGTGCTTTTAACAGAGAAATTCTGGAAGAGAAATACAGCAAAGAAATCATAAAATTAATCGACGGCGTTGAAGAAATGGCTGCTATTGGCCAACTCAACGTCAACATGGAAGGCAGTGCAGCGTCATCTCAGGTAGATAACGTACGCCGCATGCTGCTTGCCATGGTGGATGACTTCCGCTGCGTGGTTATCAAGCTTGCGGAGCGAATTTGTAACCTTATTGAAGTTAAAAAAGCGCCTGATGAAGTTCGACGTGCGGCGGCAAAAGAGTGTGCCAACATCTATGCGCCGCTAGCAAACCGATTAGGCATCGGTCAGCTGAAATGGGAAATTGAAGATTACGCTTTCCGCTACCAACAGCCGGAAACTTACAAACAAATTGCCAAGCAGCTTTCTGAGCGACGCATCGTTCGTGAACAGTACATCAAAGACTTTGTTGAAGACCTCACGCACGAAATGGAAGTGTCGGGCATCAATGCCGAAGTGAGTGGTCGACCTAAGCACATCTACAGCATTTGGCGAAAAATGCAGAAGAAGAGTTTGGCATTCGATGAGCTGTTTGATGTTCGAGCAGTACGTATCATCGCAGACAAACTGCAAGACTGTTACGCGGCTTTGGGTGTAGTTCACACCAAATACAAGCACCTACCGAGCGAGTTTGATGACTACGTTGCTAACCCTAAACCAAACGGTTATCAATCGATCCACACCGTAATTCTAGGGCCAGAAGGCAAAACCATCGAGATCCAGATTCGTACCAAGCAAATGCATGAAGAGTCGGAGCTGGGTGTTGCCGCGCACTGGAAATATAAAGAAGGGGCAAGCAGCCGAAGCGGTTATGATGAGAAGATCACGTGGCTGCGTAAGCTACTGGATTGGCAAGAAGAAATGTCTGACTCTGGCGAAATGCTCGATGAGCTGCGTAGCCAAGTCTTTGATGACCGTGTTTATGCCTTTACACCACGTGGTGATGTTGTCGATTTGCCAATGGGGGCAACGCCGCTAGATTTTGCCTATCACATTCACTCCGAAGTGGGACACCGTTGTATCGGTGCCAAAGTCGGAGGTCGTATTGTGCCATTCACGCATAAATTACATATGGGTGACCAAGTCGAGATTATCACTCAGAAAGAACCTAACCCATCACGTGACTGGTTAAACCCATCATTAGGCTTCGTTCATTCTGGTCGTGCGCGTGCCAAAATTAACGCCTGGTTCCGAAAACAAAGCCGTGAGAAGAACCTTGAAGCAGGTCGTGAAATCCTTGAGCATGAGTTAGCCAAAATTGGCGCAACGTTAAAAGATGCAGAGCATTACGCCCTCAAGCGGTTTAACGTCAAAACACCAGATGAATTGTATGTTGGTGTAGGTAGCGGTGATTTGCGTATCAACCAAATAATTAATCATATCAACGCGTTAGTTAACAAGCCAACGGCAGAGGAAGAAGATCAGCAAGCACTGGAAAAACTGCAAGAAGCTGAGCATAAATCACCCGCGCAAAGCCGACCGAAAAAAGACGCAGTTGTAGTAGAAGGCGTCGATAACCTAATGACACATCTAGCACGTTGCTGTCAGCCAATTCCAGGTGACGATATCTCTGGTTACATAACGCAAGGTCGTGGGATTTCAGTACACCGTAGTGACTGTGAACAGCTAGAAGAACTGCGCCATCATGCGCCAGAGCGCATCATCGATACAGTCTGGGGCAGCGGCTTTGTGGGGTCATACATCCTCACCGTGCGTGTTGAAGCGATGGAGCGAGGTGGTCTACTCAAAGACATTACGACACTGTTCGCCAATGAAAAGATCAAAGTGACCAGTATGAAGAACCGAGTCGACTACAGACGTCAACTTGCCATCATGGACTTTGACCTAGAAGTCACCAATATTGAGGTGCTTTCGCGGGTTTCGAAACGTGTGGAACAGATCAAGGATGTCATGACGGTGAAACGCCTCGGCTAAAACTCTCGTCATAGTTATCGTTGTAGCGTTGTTGACTGCACGCACTCGCTCCATCACATGGTGAACCATGCTCAGGAGTCTCGTTTGTTTGTCGCCTAGCTACAACTTCAACTATTTACAGAGTTACACTTGCGTCATATTTGGCTTTTTATCTGCGTTAGCTGCACTTATTCCGACGTGCCGGCTCAGGGGCATCACATAGTAGGCTATGCTCAGGAGTCGCGAAAACTTGTTGCCTTGTCAAAGTAACAATTACTTAGTGAAAGCTGCTGAGAAAATATAATGTAGAAGGTGAGTGGTTTTGGCTGCTCACCTTTTTCTTTAATAGAAAGGTTTAAAGGAACAAAAAATGAGTCATCCAATTGAACAGTTAGAACAAATCATGGCGAAGCTGCGTGACCCCGAAAACGGTTGCCCTTGGGACTTAAAACAAACCTTTGACACCATCGTTCCGCATACAATAGAAGAAACCTACGAGGTGGTGGACGCGATTCAAAATCGAGATTGGCTCAATCTAAAAGAAGAGCTAGGGGATTTGTTGTTTCAGGTGATTTTTTACAGTCAGCTAGCGAAAGAGCAAGAGCTGTTCGACTTTTCGGATGTCGTCGAAACCGTGAACGAAAAACTGACTCGTCGCCACCCGCATGTTTTTTCAGATGTTGAGTTTGAATCTGACGAGGAAATTAACGCGAACTGGGAAGCGGAAAAAGCAAAAGAAAAAGCCCTAGTAGGCAAAGCGGAAGAAAGTATCCTAGACTCAATACCAAACTCTTTACCGGCACTTTCTCGTGCTACAAAAATTCAGAAAAAATGTGCAAAATTTGGGTTTGATTGGGATTCACTTGGCCCGGTTGTCGATAAAGTACGAGAAGAAATTGACGAAGTCATGGAAGAGGCACTGCAAGTTCAGCCCGATGAAGAGAAAGTTGAGTTGGAGCTCGGTGATTTGCTATTTGCGACTGTCAATTTGGCTCGCCACCTTGATAAAAACCCAGAAGTCGCGCTAGGAAAAGCAAACGTAAAGTTTGCGCGACGTTTTAAACAAGTTGAAGGCAAGGTCCAGCAGTCAGGCAAAGTACTTACAGATTGTTCTTTATCAGAACTTGACCATTTTTGGGATGAAGTAAAACAAGAAGAATCGAGGCAGAGGTAAACTGGCAGAATACATAATATAAGGTCAGCTTGTTTGGTTACACGAAAACGGACTTTGGTTTGTCTTTGCTCACTTTGATTTGAAGCAAAAAATAAAAAATTACGGTGTGATAGATTTCACGTTGTGGCGGTAAGGAGCTTCTGGTATATTTATCTCCCGTCCAGAAGCACTCCATTTCCCTCATTCAACCAATTTCAGGTTAAACATGACGACAAATTACATTTTTGTTACTGGCGGGGTTGTATCCTCTCTAGGTAAAGGTATTGCAGCAGCATCTCTTGCGGCTATTCTAGAAGCTCGTGGTCTTAAAGTGACTATGATGAAGCTTGACCCTTACATCAACGTTGACCCGGGCACAATGAGCCCTACTCAGCACGGTGAAGTGTTCGTTACAGAAGATGGCGCAGAGACTGACCTTGACCTTGGTCACTACGAGCGTTTCATCCGTACCAAGATGACCAAGCGTAACAACTTCACTGCAGGTCGTGTTTATGCCGACGTACTTCGTAAAGAACGTCGTGGTGACTACCTAGGCGCAACTATTCAAGTTATCCCTCATATCACTAACGCGATCAAAGATCGCGTTATTGCAGGTTCTGAAGGCCATGATGTGGCTATCGTTGAAGTTGGCGGTACTGTTGGTGATATCGAATCACTACCATTTATGGAAGCGATTCGTCAGCTAGCTGTTGAGCTAGGCCGTGAGCGCGCAATGTTCATGCACCTAACACTTGTTCCTTACCTAGCGGCAGCGGGCGAAGTGAAAACTAAGCCGACGCAACACTCTGTAAAAGAACTTCTATCTATCGGTATTCAGCCAGACATCCTAGTTTGCCGTAGCGATCGCGTTATTCCTGCGAATGAGCGTAAAAAAATCGCACTGTTCTGTAATGTTCCAGAAAAAGCAGTAATTTCAATGAAGGATGTAGACTCTATCTACAAGATCCCTCAGTTGATTAAATCTCAAGGGCTAGATGACCTTGTGTGTGCTCGCTTTGGTATTACTGCTCCTGAAGCAGACCTTTCTGAATGGGAACAGGTTATCTACGAAGAAGCAAATCCTACTGGTGAAGTAACCATCGGTATGGTTGGTAAATACATTGAATTACCAGATGCATACAAATCTGTGAACGAAGCGCTTAAACACGCTGGCTTGAAAAACCGTCTAAGCGTCACAATTAAGTATGTAGACTCACAAGATATCGAAACAAAAGGCGTTGAACTTCTAGAAGGTTTGGACGCGATCCTAGTACCAGGTGGCTTCGGCGATCGTGGTATTGAAGGCAAGATCCGTGCGGCTCAATATGCACGTGAAAATAACGTGCCTTACCTAGGTATTTGTTTGGGTATGCAAGTTGCACTAATCGAATACGCGCGTAACGTTGCGGGTATGGAAGGTGCACATTCAACAGAATTTAACAAAGAGACTAAGTACCCTGTGGTAGGTTTGATCACAGAGTGGGTAGACGAATCAGGTAGCGTAGAAGAGCGTACTGAAAAGTCTGACCTAGGCGGTACGATGCGTCTTGGTTCACAGCTGTGTCACCTAGAGAAAGGGACTAAAGCTCGTGAACTGTACGGTAGCGCGACGATCCATGAACGTCACCGTCACCGTTACGAAGTGAATAACGTGCTTCGTCCGCAAATCGAAAAAGCAGGCCTAAAAGTATCAGGTCTATCTGCGGACAAGAAGTTAGTGGAAATGATTGAGAACCCAGCTCACCCATGGTTTGTAGCGGCTCAGTTCCACCCAGAATTCACCTCGACTCCTCGCGATGGACATCCATTGTTTGCAGGTTTTGTTAAGGCTGCGGGCCAAAACGCACGCGGCGAATTCGAGAAGTAAAAGGATACGGGCGGCGGCGAAGGTTGTGCTGCTGCCCTTTAAGATTGACATTTATATTTGAAACGAGAGGAAACATTAATGTCTAAGATCGTTAAAGTTCTAGGTCGTGAAATCATCGACTCACGTGGTAACCCAACTGTAGAAGCTGAAGTACACCTAGAAGGCGGTTTCGTAGGTATGGCGGCAGCTCCATCTGGCGCATCTACTGGTTCTCGCGAAGCTCTTGAGCTACGTGACGGTGACAAAGCACGTTTCCTAGGTAAAGGTGTTCTTAAAGCAGTTGAAGCTGTAAACGGCCCAATCGCTGAAGCTCTAGTTGGCAAAGACGCTAAAGACCAAGCTGCAATCGACGCAGTAATGATCGAACTAGACGGCACTGAAAACAAATCTAAATTCGGTGCTAACGCTATCCTAGCTGTTTCTCTAGCAAACGCTAAAGCTGCTGCTGCTGCGAAAGGCATGCCTCTATACGAGCACATCGCTGAGCTAAACGGCACTGCAGGTCAGTTCTCTATGCCTCTACCAATGATGAACATCATCAACGGTGGCGAGCACGCAGACAACAACGTTGACATCCAAGAGTTCATGATCCAACCAGTTGGCGCTAAGACTCTTAAAGAAGGTCTACGTATCGGTGCAGAAGTATTCCACAACCTAGCTAAAGTTCTTAAGTCAAAAGGCTACAGCACTGCAGTTGGTGATGAAGGTGGTTTCGCTCCTAACCTTAAATCTAACGCTGAAGCTCTAGAAGTTATCGCAGAAGCTGTTGCAGCTGCTGGTTATGAACTAGGTAAAGACGTTACTCTAGCTATGGACTGTGCTGCATCTGAGTTCTTCGACAAAGAAGCTGGCATCTACAACATGAAAGGCGAAGGTAAAACTTTCACTTCTGAAGAGTTCAACCACTACCTAGCTGAGCTAGCTAACCAATTCCCAATCGTTTCTATCGAAGACGGTCTAGACGAGTCTGACTGGGATGGCTTCAAGCACCAAACTGAACTACTAGGTGGCAAGCTTCAACTAGTAGGTGACGATCTATTCGTTACTAACACTAAGATCCTTGCTGAAGGTATCGAGAAAGGCGTAGCTAACTCTATCCTTATCAAGTTCAACCAAATCGGTTCTCTAACTGAGACTCTAGCTGCAATCAAGATGGCTAAAGACGCAGGTTACACAGCAGTAATCTCTCACCGTTCTGGCGAAACTGAAGATGCAACTATCGCTGACCTAGCGGTAGGTACAGCTGCAGGTCAAATCAAAACTGGTTCTATGAGCCGTTCTGACCGTGTTGCTAAGTACAACCAGCTAATCCGTATCGAGGAAGCTCTAGGTGAGCGCGCTCCTTTCAACGGTCTTAAAGAAGTTAAAGGTCAAGCTTAATTCTTAATTGAATTAACCGCTTAACTTAAAGCTTTTGAAAACGCCTCGCACTTGCGGGGCGTTTTTTATATGACGGAAGCTCTAAGTGAGCGCGCTCCTCCATGTTTCAAGGAAGTGGTCTCAAAGAAGTTAAAGGTCAGGCTTAATTCTTATTGAGTAAAGTTTCGCTAAATAGCTTTTTGAAACCATCGCTACGGCGGTTTTTTGTATTTATAGGTTTGTATTTTTGGCTCTTACTTTGGTCATGGGTAAGGAGCGCTTCCTATGAGCTTGTTTCATTTTGCTGCTTATTTCTTGTAAGGAGCGTGTGAGTCTCCCTTTCTCCCCTAGAGGCAACCTCGCATTTATGCTATATATGTCACCTTATCTAATTCCTTCCGGTACAGAATGTTAGCAGCGATATGCGAATCTTTGTTATAGCCCTTACGCTACTGTTTGGCTTGCTTCAATACACTCTATGGTTTGGTAAAAACGGAGTGTCTGACTACTACACAGTAAAAGATGAAATTGAAGTTCAGCAACAAGTGAACAGCAAGCTACAAGCTCGCAACAATGAAATGTTCGCTGAGATTGATGACTTAAGGCAAGGTCTTGATGCGATTGAAGAACGTGCGCGTCATGAGCTCGGTTTAGTTAAAGATGGCGAGACTTTTTACCGCATTATAGGTGAGGAAAACCATTAAAATGTTGGATATGAACTCATCGCATATCGCAATTGTGCCAGCTGCGGGTGTGGGTAGCAGAATGAAGGCAGATCGCCCTAAGCAATATTTATTGATCGAAGGTAAAGCGGTACTGGAACATACCGTAGAGAAACTGCTTTCCCACCCAAATATTTCTAAGGTTGTCGTTGCCATTACTGACGGCGACCCATATTACCCAGAATTGTCCATTGCTAAGCACCCAGATGTGATTCGTGTAGCTGGTGGTAAAGAAAGAGCAGACTCTGTGTTATCAGGGCTAAACTATGTCAATGAGCATCTGGAAAGCGAGTGGGTATTAGTCCACGACGCTGCGAGGCCATGTGTATTAACATCCGACATTGACCGTTTGATTGATGTTTGCTGCGCCCACTCAACGGGTGGCATTCTCGCATCTCCTGTGAGAGATACAATGAAGCGAGCAAACGCAGTACAAGATATCGATCATACGGTAGATAGAGAAGCATTGTGGCATGCACTTACTCCACAAATGTTTAAAACTCAGCAGCTTACTCAAGCACTGGCTGACGCATTAGAACAGGGTGTAACCATTACCGATGAAGCCTCGGCTTTGGAATGGTTAGGCGAGAAGCCAGCCTTAGTTCAAGGGAATGCGAACAATATAAAAATCACTCAGCCAGAAGATCTTGCGTTAGCCGAGTTTTATCTAAGCCGTGAGCGCGGCGAATAAAGAAAGGATAGAAAATGATTCGAATTGGTCATGGTTTCGATGTACATAAATTCGGTGGTGAAGGCCCAGTCATTATTGGTGGTGTAGCAATCCCTTATGAGCAAGGTTTGATTGCTCACTCAGATGGCGATGTAGCGTTGCATGCGTTAACGGATGCTCTGCTGGGCGCGATTGCTGCCGGCGATATTGGTCGTCATTTCCCAGATACGGATGATAAATGGAAAGGCGCAAACAGTCGTGAATTACTGAAAGACGTTTACCGTCGAGTTAAAGAGCAAGGCTACCGTCTTGGCAATGCTGATGTAACCATCATGGCACAAGCGCCTAAAATGGCACCACACATTGACGCAATGTGTGCGGCGATAGCCGAAGACCTAGAAACCGACATTAGTAACATTAACGTAAAAGCGACGACGACAGAACGTCTCGGTTTTACTGGACGCAAAGAAGGCATTGCAACGGAAGCCGTTGTACTTCTGTTTAAGCAATAACTAGCAATTTGCTCCTCTAAGCTGTGATATCAGCGGAAACACATCATGTCAGACATTTTATCTTCATTGGCTTACCTAACGGGTAAGCCAGTTGCATCGGCAAAAATTAAAGCGCAGCCAGAGCATTTTCAGGTTCGCGAAGATTTAGGTTTTGCCTTTACGGGCGAAGGCGAGCACTTAATGGTTCGTATCCGTAAAACGGGCGAGAACACCAGCTTCGTTGCTAACGAGTTAGCAAAAGCCTGTGGTGTTAAGTCGAAAGACGTTAGCTGGGCGGGTCTTAAAGACCGTCATGCGGTGACGGAACAGTGGTTAAGTGTCCATTTACCAAAAGGTGAAACGCCAGATTTTTCAGCGTTTTTGGCTCAATACCCAAGTATCGAAATCCTTGCAACAGATCGTCACAATAAAAAACTGCGTCCTGGTGACCTAGTAGGGAACGAGTTCGTGGTTACTTTGTCTGAAGTGACAGATATAGCGGATGTAGAGCAACGTCTTGAAAAAGTGAAACAAGTTGGCGTGCCAAACTACTTTGGTAGTCAGCGTTTTGGTAACGATGGCAACAACCTTGAAGAAGCACGTCGATGGGGACGCGAAAACGTTCGTACCCGCAATCAAAACAAGCGAAGCATGTATTTATCAGCGGCTCGTTCGTGGATTTTCAACCGCATCGTTTCAGCTCGTCTAGAGAATGGTGTGTTTGATAAGTTCATTGATGGTGACATTGCACAGACGAATTCTGGCACTCAGTTGATTGATGCAAACAACATCACTGATTTGCAAGTGCAATTTGCACAAGGTGAAGCGGCAATTACCGCTGCGCTTGCTGGCGATAATGCACTGCCTACTCAAGCCGAGGCTCTGGCATTAGAGCAACCGTTTTTAGACGAAGAGCCTGACCTCATGGCGCTGATTCGTGGTAATCGCATGCGCCACGATCGTCGCGATATTGCGCTGAAGCCAAAAGATTTAGCTTGGACGGTTGAAGGTAACAACATTACGCTGACTTTCTCACTGGATGCGGGATCTTTTGCGACCTCTATTGTTCGTGAGTTAGTTAATGAGGTTGAAGTAGAAAGAGAATACTAATGGAACAGGATTCACGAAACCCGAAGCCCTTAAGAGTCTTAATCAGCAATGATGATGGTGTTCATGCACAAGGGATTCATGCCCTCGCTGATGAGTTGAGAGATATCGCCGAAGTGACCATTGTCGCACCTGATCGAAATCGTTCAGGTGCTTCGAATTCACTCACATTAGAACAACCATTACGCGTGACTGAAATTGCCCCAAATATCTACTCAGTGCAAGGCACGCCCACGGATTGTGTGCATTTCGCGCTGAATGAGCTAATGAAAGATGATTTGCCTGATCTTGTTCTGTCAGGAATCAACCATGGCGCTAATTTGGGTGATGATGTTCTTTATTCTGGAACAGTAGCAGCCGCCATGGAAGGTCATTTCCTTGGCGTTCAGTCGGTGGCTTTTTCACTAGTGGGTAAGCGACATTTCGAATCCGCCGCTAAAATTGCACGTCAAATTGTACAACAGCATTTAGCGTCGCCGATTCCAACGAATCGTCTACTGAACGTAAACGTGCCTGACTTACCATCAGAGAATTTAGGTGAAATTGAAGTTACGCGTTTAGGTGCACGTCATCACGCAGAGAATATGATCAAGCAGAAAGATCCGAGAGGCCATGACATTTATTGGTTAGGGCCACCAGGAAAGGAGCAAGATGCAGGAGAGGGCACGGACTTTTATGCAATTGAGCATGGCCGAGTTTCAATGACGCCTCTGCAAGTTGATCTCACCGCTCACGAGTCGCTGCGTGCTATGGATAGTTGGTTAAAGGAAGAGAAGTAATGAGTAACCCACATGCTGACAGGTTGATAGCGTTTCTTATCTCCAGTGGCATCAAAGACCAAAGAGTTCTGGATGCTATCCAACGCTTGCCACGAGAAAGCTTTGTTTCTCAAGCGATGATGCACCAAGCCTATGATAACAATGCGTTACCAATTGGTCAGGGACAAACTATTTCTCAGCCTTATATCGTTGCTCGTATGACCGAGTTGCTTGAGCTAGAATCGGCGAGTCGTGTTCTGGAAATCGGAACGGGATCGGGTTATCAAACTGCGGTACTGGCGCAAATTGTTGATCATGTATACTCCGTTGAGCGAATTAAATCGTTGCAATGGGAAGCAAAGCGTCGCCTGAAGCAATTGGATATTTACAATGTTTCAACTAAGCATGCTGATGGGTGGCAGGGCTGGGAAGCGAGAGGTCCTTTCGATGCTATTATCGTTACCGCTGCCGCTGAAGTGATTCCCCAAGCTCTTCTCTCACAATTAAGAGATGGCGGCAAAATGGTCATTCCTGTTGGAGATACGGAACAACAGTTATTAAAAATAGAGCGTAAGGGAGACGAATATCTCTCTACCGTTGTAGAAATGGTTCGGTTCGTACCTCTGGTTGCGGGTGATTTAGCTTAAGGGTTAGGGATAGGTGAATAAGTTACTACGTCATATTGGTATTAGCTTTGTGTTTGCTGCAGGACTAGTTGGTTGTGCAGCGCATTCCCCTGCACCTGTCTCTAGCCTAAAAAAAGACTATTCAAGCCTTGAAAGAGGGAGTTACAGAGGGAGTTATTATGAGGTAAAAAAAGGCGATACACTTTACTTCATAGCTTATGTCACAGATAAAGATGTAAATGATCTTGTTCGTTACAATGAGTTAACTCAGCCTTACACTATCTACCCAGGACAGAGGCTAAAACTTTGGGCTCCGAAATATGTCGCCCCTAAATATGGTCAAAAAGTTGAACCCGTTGTGGCTCCTGTTGTTACGACACCCCCAGCTCCAGTGACGAAAACATCAACAGCCTCTAAACCTAAACCTTCGAGTAAAAACTCTAGTCAAAAACCTACAGAGACTAAGCCTAAAGTCGTACAAAAACAGCCTCCAAAGAAGGTTGAACAATCGAAAACAAAGGAGTATGTTGGTTCAAAAGACAACCAAAAAGTGAAGCAAAAATCGCCAACTACCACAGTAAAGAGTGATAAAGTCTCAAAGTGGTTGTGGCCAACAAAAGGGAGAGTAATCAAGAACTTTTCGGCGGGAGAACAGGGAAATAAAGGTATCGACATCGCAGGACAGCGTGGTCAACCTATCGTTTCAACCGCAGCCGGCACAGTCGTTTATTCAGGCAATGCGCTACGAGGTTATGGCAACTTAATTATAGTAAAGCATAACGACAATTATTTAAGCGCATACGCACATAATGACAAACTGCTGGTCACAGAAGGACAAAGCGTAAAAAGCGGACAAAAAATCGCCACCATGGGTAGTTCAGGTGCAAAGTCGGTCAAACTACACTTTGAAATTCGCTATCAAGGTAAATCAGTGAATCCAAAACGCTATTTGCCTTAAAACTTTGAAAAACAACTTGCGACATCATTTAGCGACATATTGAGTTGTCATGTCTTGCTAACTCGCCAGGGGGAGGCGTTATGAGTATCAGCAACACAGTAACCAAAGTTGAAGAGTTTGCATTTGACAATGCGTCAGTGAAGACCATTGATAACGAACTCGAAAGATCATCATCCACAGAAAGCAAAGCGACTGCGCGTGAAGAATTTGACGCGAGCAGTAAAAGCTTAGATGCAACTCAGTTGTATTTGGGCGAAATTGGCTTCTCACCTTTACTTACTGCCGAAGAAGAAGTGCTTTACGCAAGACGCGCCCTACGTGGCGACGAAGCGGCACGCAAACGTATGATCGAAAGTAACCTACGTTTGGTTGTTAAGATTTCTCGTCGATACAGTAACCGTGGTCTAGCACTACTCGATCTGATTGAAGAAGGTAACCTCGGCTTGATCCGAGCGGTCGAAAAATTCGACCCAGAACGTGGTTTCCGTTTCTCTACTTACGCAACATGGTGGATCCGACAAACGATAGAGCGAGCGTTGATGAACCAAACTCGCACGATCCGTCTACCTATCCACGTAGTGAAAGAGCTGAACATTTATCTGCGTACTGCGCGTGAACTTTCTCAAAAGCTCGATCACGAACCGACCGCAGAAGAAATTGCTGCTCAATTAGATATTCCAGTCGAAGACGTAAGCAAAATGTTACGCCTTAATGAGCGTATTAGCTCTGTCGACACGCCAATCGGTGGTGACGGTGAGAAAGCGCTGCTGGATATTATTCCTGATGCAAACAACTCTGATCCAGAAGTTTCGACTCAAGATGACGACATCAAATCATCGTTGATTCATTGGTTAGAAGAGTTGAATCCGAAACAGAAAGAAGTGCTTGCACGTCGCTTCGGCCTACTAGGCTACGAGCCTTCGACGCTGGAAGAAGTTGGTCGAGAGATTGGTCTGACACGTGAGCGAGTACGTCAAATACAAGTGGAAGGTTTACGTCGTCTTCGTGAAGTCCTAATCAAACAAGGTTTGAATATGGAAAACTTGTTTAACGTAGAAGACGATTAAGTAATCCGTATTTCACTAGATACACAAAAGGCTATGGTTCCCCCTAGCCTTTTTTCTTTTTTGCTCGTCGGTGTGAGTCTGTTTACAGCATCTTCTTCAAGCGATACAGCTCTTCAAGAGCTTGGCGTGGCGTTAAGTCGTCAGGATCAATACCTGACAGAGCTTGTTCGACCTCGCTAGGCTCTGGAATCAGGCTCAACTGGTTAGCCACATCTACTGCACTTGGACGCGGTGTGTCACTGTTTTGCCCCAGTTGCTCTAGCTGAGATAGCTTGTTACGCGCATTTTTGATGACCGTTTTTGGTACGCCAGCTAAGCCCGCAACAGCCAAGCCGTAAGACTTACTTGCCGCACCTTCTTGAACTGCGTGCATAAAGGCAATGCTGTCTCCATGCTCTACGGCATCCAAGTGAACGTTCGCTAAGTTTGGCAGTTGGTTCGGTAACTCTGTTAATTCGAAGTAGTGAGTTGCAAATAGGGTCATCGCACCAATTTGTGTTGCGAGCCATTCCGCACTTGCCCAAGCTAAAGACAGACCGTCGTAAGTACTAGTACCGCGTCCGATTTCATCCATTAGCACCAAACTGTTCTTAGTTGCGTTGTGAAGAATATTGGCTGTTTCGGTCATTTCTACCATGAAGGTCGAGCGGCCAGATGCAAGATCATCTGATGCACCAATACGAGTAAATATACGATCTAAAGAACCAATCTGTGCGGATTCTGCCGGTACATAAGAGCCGATATGTGCCATCAATGCAATCAGCGCAGTTTGACGCATGTAGGTTGATTTACCACCCATGTTTGGACCGGTGATGATCAACATCTTACGGGCTGGGTTAAGCTCAATTGGGTTCGCGATGAACGGCTCTGTTGTTACTTGTTCTACGACTGGATGACGACCAGCTTGAATGTGAATTCCTGCGTCTTTCACAAGCGTTGGGCGGCAGTAATCTAACGAATCTGCACGCTCTGCTAGGTTTTGTAATACATCCAGTTGAGACAGGGCAGAAGCTAGGTTTTGCAGCTTCTCAAGGTTTGGCATCAATAGATCAAACAGTTCTTCCCACAACTGTTTCTCAAGTGCTAACGCTTTAGATTTCGAGTTAAGTACTTTGTCTTCGTGTTCCTTAAGCTCTGGGATGATGTAGCGTTCAGCGTTTTTGAGTGTTTGGCGACGTACATAATGCGGTGGAACCAAATGGCTCTGGCCACGGCTTACTTGGATAAAGAAGCCATGAACGTTGTTGTAGCCTACTTTAAGCGTATCGATACCGTGTCGTTCACGCTCATCTCGCTCAAGCTGCTCAAGATATTCTGTTGCACCGTCTGCCAATTTTCGCCATTCATCGAGCTCCGCATTGTAGCCTTCAGCGATGACGCCACCATCACGAATAACAACCGGCGGATTTTCTTTAATCGCGCGCTCTAACAGGTCACATACTTCGTCAATCGGAGCTGCATACTTCGCCAATTTCGTTAGGTACGGATGGGTCAAAGAAGCGGTGACAGATTCTAGCTCTGGTAGCTGTTGCATGGCATTGCGAAGTCTAGCCATATCGCGAGGGCGAGCAGAGCGTAATGCAAGGCGCGCTAAGATACGTTCAATATCACCAATTTGCTTTAACGTTGGTTGAAGATCAGCAAACAGAGCTTGTTCTTTAATCTCACCAATCGCATCAAGGCGATTGTTTAACGTTTCAATGCAACGCATAGGCTGATGCAACCAACGCTTCAGCATTCGGCTGCCCATCGGAGTTGCACAATGGTCGAGTACTGCAGCGAGCGTGTTATCGGTTCCGCCTGCTAGATTTTGAGTAATTTCCAGATTACGTCGGGTAGCAGCATCAAGGATGACGGATTGATCCTGATGATCAAACGTTAAAGAGCGAATATGAGGTAAAGCCGTACGTTGAGTATCTTTTACGTACTGGATCAAACAACCAGCAGCACATAACCCTAAGGACGCATGTTCTACACCAAAACCAACCAGATCTTTTGTGCCAAATTGTTGATTGAGTTGTTGCTTAGCCGTATCAAGCTCAAACTCCCAGACTGGGCGACGACGGTTACCATTGCGGCTCGCCATTAAATGTACAGGTTCAAAATCTTCTGGGAACAGTAGCTCACGTGGTGCGGTACGTTGAAGCTCGGCTGTCATCGCTTCTTCAGTTTCTGGTTCTGTCAGTTGGAAGCGACCAGAGGTGACATCCAGCGTCGCATAACCGAACTTACCGTTGTGATGGTAAATTGCTGCGATTAAGTTATCGACACGCTCAGAAAGCAGCGCCTCATCCGTCACTGTACCTGGTGTCACGATACGCACAACTTTACGTTCTACTGGGCCCTTGCTGGTGGCCGGATCGCCAATCTGTTCACAGATCGCCACAGACTCACCAAGCTGAACAAGTTTTGCCAGGTAGCCCTCTACGGCGTGAAATGGCACACCCGCCATTGGGATAGGTTCACCTGCAGACGCACCACGTTTGGTCAATGAAATATCAAGAAGCTGAGAAGCTCGCTTGGCATCATCGTAAAAGAGTTCGTAGAAATCGCCCATGCGGTAGAACAGCAAAATCTCTGGGTTCTCAGCTTTTAGCTTGAGGTATTGCTGCATCATAGGTGTGTGTTTGTGGTTGGTTGCTTTGTTTTTATTGGTTTCTTCTAATGTTTTCATAATAATATTCAATGTTTTACGACCAACCATGTGTGGTTTCTAGTCTCATGGAGTGCCACTTAGTGTCAGTGAATCCCATAACTAAGTGTAGGTTTTTGTGTAGCTTTTGGATTCTTCCTACACTAAGATAGTCATATTGTGTTGTTTGCGTATTAGTTAAGGATTATACAAATATGACCGTGGGAAAGAGTAACAAACCTCTTAGTGATCGAGCAATTAGAAACCATAAAGCTGATGGAAAAACCTTGGTTGATGTTGGTGAATATAGAGGGTTGCGAGTTAATGTTGGTAAAACAGGACGTAAGACATTTACTTACCGCTATCGTTCTCCGGTAAACAACAAGATAACTCAAGCTAAGCTTGGCACTTATCCAGACATGTCTTTGGAGCAAGCTAGAGTTGAGCTTAAGCACTTAAAAGCTATTAGAGATGCAGGTAAGTGTCCTAAAAGAGAATTGGAAAAACAGAAGCTCCTAGAGACTCAAGCTAAAGAATCAGATCGCTACGCTAAGATCAACGTTAAAAACTTGGTTGATAATTACCTGAAAGGCTACATTGAAGGTTCAAGTAATAGGAAACCTAAAGGACAAAAGGAAGCTCGCCGAACGCTGTATAAAGACGTCGTAAAACCTATTGGTTCAAAGCTCGCTATTGACCTAACCCGTAAAGATATATCTGATTTGGTTATGGGGATCGTTGAGCGCGGAGCAAATGTTCAAGCTGGGTATGTCCTTAGAGAACTAACTTCAGCGTATCGTTATGCTATTTCAACTGGTTACTTACCTTATGAATTTGTAAACCCTGCGCTACAAGCTAAAGATAGCTTAAAAATATCCAAAGTGAAATTAACTTGTAGTAAAGGAAGACGCTATTTCAATGATGAAGAAATTGTTCAGTTTTTGAACTGGTTACCAATCTCTGGTTTTAGTCAGAACCAAAAGGGGATCTTGAGACTGACGCTCTGGACTGGTTGTAGAACAGGTGAGGTATGTTCCTTAGCTTGGTCTGATGTCAACTTGAACAATAAAACTCTATTTTTGAGAGAAACTAAGACTGGTCTGGTTCGTCATGTGATGCTTTCTAATCAAGCGGCTGAGTGGCTACAGAACAAATACCAAAAACGAGATAAAAATGATTACGTTTTCCAATCTCAGAGGACTCGCAGACCTGTTCAGCAAAAACATTTATCTGAAAAAATCTGGAGTTTGAAGCAGAAAGGTATGATGTTAGATATCCCCAATTGGACTCCCCATGATTTAAGAAGAACGGTTAGAACAGGACTTGCTAGGAAAAAGTGTCCTTCAGAAGTTGCTGAAGCCGTTTTAGGACATACAAAGGAAGGTATTAATGGGACTTATGACCTTCATTCTTATGAGGATGAGTGTAGAGTTTGGTTGCAAAAATGGGCTGACCATTTAGATTCTCTAATGAGTGAGCCTATTTCTTGATTGGAAGCACTCTTACGAAGCTAAATGGTTTTTCAGGTTGCAGATTTGTACTAATGTGACGTGTATTAGTTGGTTAAACCTCACAAAACTGGTGGTGCGGTTCAACCTATACGATAAGGATAAACGCGCCCACCAAACTCATTTTTGGACATAAACGTTTTAGGCCTAATGCTCTATAGCGTGTAGTCAGATTAGAAAAAGTATGTTGATTACTTGAACGTTGTTAGCCGTTTATGCAAAATTCAACTTCTTCACTTTGTTAAACAAAAACTTACACGCCCATAGATATGGACACATTGTTGAAAATAAAACAAAGTACTCAAACGCACTAAACCAAAAGTTGGTCCAGTCAAAATTAACGCCAACTAGCAAATTTAAAGTAACTAAGGGAAGTAGAACACCAAACACCATATTAAACATAATCAAGATAATAACTTTGAGCGTTGTTTCTTTAACTCTAAAAGTTTCATTGTAAGTATTGAAGCTAGAAATAGAAGAAGAAAGCAACGGAATCACTTCTCTTTCAACAACATGCGATTTTTCAAAGTAACTAACGAAGACACCTTGAAAATCAGTAACGCTATCAACATGAGGTTGATGAAATTGCTTCCAGACTCTCTCTTGCTCACCTTTAGGCATTTGATCTGGCATATTGGCCATGTGCTTTTCAAACGCCTCTCTTTGTTCTTTCAACTGCTTCTCGCGAGTAAACTCCATGCCGCGATTTGCCAGTGTTATAAGAGGGCGATTACTTGTACTCCAAGTCCAATTCAAATACCCGACGATCCTTTGCATTTCCTGAATACGCTTGGCATCAAATTCCTTTGAACACAACTGGTTAACCTTGTCCGTTTGCCCCTGAATGTGAACAAGATTATTGTTCCAAAATGGGTAAGTGGTAAAGATTGTTGTGAAAAGAGAAAAAAGCTCATTGCATACTGAAATCACCTCTTCTGAGCTAGGTTCTCTTTGGAAAGGGCTTCGTGGCACTCCATATTTTTCCTCGTAGTCTAAATATGAATACAGCATTGTCGCTCTGCGTAACGTCTCCCTACCTCTCTCGTCCCAATTTAAAGTTCCATCTTGATTCAAGTAAGCATTGTTACCATTAAACAACATTGAATTGGGCGTGCTAACAGACATACTGTGCTTTTGTCAACGCCAGTTTAAATTTGACCCACTTATCGACGTTATCGCCGAAGTAAAACTGACCCACCCATGTAATTAACTTCTACTTTCAGATAGGTTTTCCAGAACCGTTGGTATGGTTCCAGCCGCCTTCTTTCCTTTTAATCGATAGCTTTCACCGCTGATTTGTACGATGTGCGAGTGATGAAGAAGCCTATCGAGTAAAGCTGCCGTCAAGGTCGTATCGTCGGCGAACGCATTTGACCATTGGGAGAACGGCAGATTACTAGTCACGATAATGCTGCCTTGCTCATAACGCTTGGCGATGACATTGAAGAACAAGTTCGCTTCCTCTCTGCCGAACGGTAGATACCCGATTTCATCGACGATAAGGAGCTTTGGAGCGAGAACACTGCGTCTCAAGTAGCTTTCAAGTTTACCTTGAGCTTTCGCAGTGGAGAGTTGAAGCATCAAGTCTGCTGCCGTGATGAACCTTGTCTTTAAACCCTTTTGAACCGCTATGTGACCCAAGCTTACCGCAAGGTGACTTTTGCCAACGCCACTTGGCCCAAGTAGCACCACGTTTTCCTTTCGCTCGATGAAGGCCAACCCTGTTAGCTCTTTGAGCTGCTTTCTCGGAGCGCCTGTTGCGAACTTGAAGTCGTAGTCATCGAACGTTTTTTTCATTGGAAAGCTGGCGAACTTAGTCAGTGTGGCTCTTGTGCGTTCCGCTCGTGCTTCCAACTCTGCGTTCAGAAGTGACTCTAAGTAATCGGCTAGACTTAGTTCACGATGGTTGGCGGCTTCTGCTAATCTCGGCCATTCCTGACCGATAGCTTGTAGCTTCAGCGCTGCACAGGCAGCTTCAATGCGATTCATTTGAAGGTTCATGGTCGCACCTCCAACAGTGCATCATACGTTGATAGTGGGTGCTGGAAGCTCTCCAGCGGCACCACATTATCACTCATTGTTAGGGTTGTGACTGGGCGCGTTGGCGATGGGAGTAGCTGAAGTATAAAGCGCTCTTCATCTAAGAGAACTTGAGGCTTTGCACCTGTCGTTCTATGAGTTCGTTGATGAGCGACGGTTTCTAGCCATGCGCCGATATGCCCATTAAGAACATCGACGGTGATTTTAAGACCGTGCTGCTTGAGTGTCGCCGCAAGCGGAGTGACGAAGCTATTCTTCAAGTAAGAGTTAAAGCGCTCCACTTTCCCTTTGGTCTTTGCGCGATATGGACGACAGGCTCTTGGTTTAAAACTGTATTTCTTGGCGGCGGTGAGCAGTGCTGGATTCCAGCGGTGTTCACCTTCACCATAAGCATCACGCTCTATCATGATGGCTTTCGCATTATCGAACAGAACTTCTTTAGGGACGCCGCCGAAGTATTCAAACGCTTCTTCAAGACCTTGTATCCAGTCTTCTTGGCGCTCTCGTTCACTAAAGCGAACGAAGGTCGCTCTGCTATAACCAAGCGTTGCCACGAAGGCTTTAACACGTACACCGTAATGGGTGATGGTCGTAAAGTCGACTTGCATCTGCTCACCTGGCAATGTCTCGAATCGAACGACAGGGTCGATTGGCGTACTCGGTTTGTACTGCCTGATGTGCTCTTTGAGCATCGTTATACCGCCTTCGTAACCGAGAGATTTCAGCTCACGTAGTAAGACAGTTGCGGGTATCCAATAAGGCTTTGCGGCTTCAATGCGGGTGCGCAAGTAGTCATGGTAAGGCTGCAGTTTGGTTGGTCGAGATTGCCGCTCGGGATACACAGGCGCTTTGCTTTTATCTCGAAGATAAGTGCGAACTGTATTCCTTGAGATACCCAGATCCTTTGCGATGCGGCGGATGCTTCGCCCTTGCTGATGTAAAACGTGTATTTCCACTAGTTGCTCCTGATTGATCATAATCCGCCGTTTTGTCCATTTACGAACGGATAGTTTGCCTCAGGTGGGCCAATTTTAAATCGGCGTTAGTGGGTCATTTTTACATCGGCGCTGACACTTTAGAGCTTCATCTAGCTTTTCTTTCGCATCGTTCACTTTTTGATACGCATAAATAGCAAAAGCAGAAAAGAAAGCTGCGACTACACCAATCACAGTTACATGTAATGCAGGAAGAGCTTCTAATATTGGTGAGCTCAATTTTATTCCTCTAGTTCTAAGTCCAACGATGGCGGCTAATGAATTACCACCAAATCAGGGAGGGTTACAGACACAAACCAGTCTACATTATTATTCAACCAAAACCATATTGAATCATTAGGAAAATTTGGTCAAATATCAATACCAAGGAATGTTGTGAGTAATGACTCTAAGCGGTAACGGGGCAGAAGCAAGTTGGGACAAGATATCTGCTCTGATAGCACCGAAACTCAAGTAATAAACGGTTATATCAGGATTAATTCAACTGATGTATTTATGTACGTTGGTTCTTGTTATTGAGTCACCGAGATCTTGCTAATAATTCATTTAGGAACTGTTCAAGCACTATGTTTGGATTATCCTTGTAGTGATTCATTATCTTTTTCAGAAGGACTTTTTTTTCTACCCCGTACTTGTCTAGAATCTCATCATCGGTAAGCTTTCGTCCCAACATATAGAGCGATGATTGCTCGAAAAGAGATTGAATCGTTTGGAGAGTAATACTTGCAGGAGTTGGCAATTCCTTTGTATTGGTAATAAAATCTTCAGATTGCTGTGTTTTTGATGCCTTTCTGCGAATGACCTTTCTACCGCTTCTATTGGTTCTATCGTTTAAATTCTTAAGTTTCGTGTTCAGTTGTTCTGAATCTAGAATGGACCTAACCAGTTTTTGGCTCCAGTTATATTTTTGACTTTTGTCTATTTGTCTAGAGCTTCCATAGAACCTAGGAAGTACGAACTTCTTCTCTTTCATGAAGTTAACGATTTCACCCATAGTGTCACTCATTTCTGTACTTCGGTATTTTAGAATCTGATGTAGACGATAAATGTACTGTCCCTTAGCTGTTTGAGGAGTTTCAATGTTCTTAGGTTGCTTGTGGCTGTCAAGAAGGAAGTGAACCAACATCGATAGCTGTTCACTGCTAAGTCCTTTTTCTCCAATTTTGTGTCCTAGGTCGTCAGCCAAATTTTCCATCCGTTCAAGCGCACTTTCTGATAGATGGATAGTTTTTGATGTAAAACCTGAAGCTTTTTTCTTGGCTGAGCTTTTACGTTTCCTAACAGTTGCTTCTTCCGTAACATCGCTTTCATTTTTTGAACTCAGAGTCTCAAATAGCTCCTTTATTTGCTCGCTTAAGCTGACTACCTCGATTTCTAATCTTTCGAATTCTTTTGGCTGTTCGCTCTTCTTTAATCCGGTTGCTTTTTTTGTAGCCATTCAATATCTCTATAAGTTTTAAATTTGTGATGCTCACAAAATGATAAGTAAATCCTTTGTTTACCCATTCTAGCTAAGTTTACATTGATTTTAATTTGTGATGCTCACAAAAAAAGTAGTTTTTGGTGTGAATTAGGAAAATTGTAAATCCGCTTATGACTTAAATACACAAGGAGAAAGTTGTGAGCACTCTTCGAATTATCCAGTTAACTGAAGTTATAAAGAAAACTTCTATCAGCAAATCAACCATCTACAGAAAGATTGAAAAAGGTTTATTTCCCTCACCTGTGCGTCTTGATGATGGTGACAGTAGTTCAAACACGAGGCGAGTTGGATGGTTTGAGTCTGAAGTCGATGAGTGGATTCTGTCACGTCCAAGAGTTTTGGATTTTTACTTGGAGGAAGCCTAATGAAAATGCGCATCGAAGAAATGGATAAATTCGAGACAACAGAACGCTCGATTGAAGAAAATCAACGAAGAATTAGAGCACTAAAGAGCAGTGGTAAGCTGTTTGATGAACTACGTTTTCGATTGCAAGACTGTATCGATGGTGGAGAGCCGTGTGGCAGTCTGGCGTGTAAGCTTTGCAATCGAGATTTGAGAATCGAGTTGGTAAATCCGGTCATATGTTCAGTCGTTGAGTCAGGTGTTGATAAGTGGCACTTACTAACGGTAGTTCCATATGAGAAAAGCATTACAGCACCTGATTTTATGTATTTTGACGTTAAGGCAATGAAGAAGTGGTTTGGACGTGTGTTGCGTAACTTTGGGTTCGCTGGACCGATCTGGGGGATGATGGAAATTGATTATCACTCGTATGCCGATGCATGGTTGCCACATTTCCACATCGTTTTACCAGATACAAAAAATAATGATGTGGCATACAAGGCGTTGAAAAAATCACGAGTTTTTCACTGTAATAATCAGTTTTTGGAAGGAACTGAAAATAGACCGTATAAGCGTGATCCATTTGATATTGTTGATTCAGTTACAGTTCTCAGCTACACACATAAGCTTTACGGCAAAGAGATAACTATTGATCGAGGTGGTAATAAGAAAGGATACTTTTTAAGAGAAAGAAAGCTTTCTGAATATCTACTATTTATGGATAGTCACGACTACTCAGAGTTTAAATTTACCCTAGGGATATCAGATCACAAGTGGGCTAGTTTACGTAAGAGATGCACTACTAAGCGAATAGAGCATTATGATTAATCACTCTATGGCTTATATAGCTGCATATTAGGTAATACACTAGACGGTGGGTTCATTATGAATACCACCGTCAAGCTAGTAGTTGAGAGACACTTTTAGGGATATTCTGTGTTTGTGCCAATATGCTCGTGGTTGAGTCACTGAGGATCTTTTGCTTGGTTAACTCAGTAGTCTCTTTGGCGAAGTCAGTATCCTTTATCCTGCTTTTCGATTCGGTTGTATTGATATTTTGGCTTGTTAGATTATTGATTGCATTCTCTAACCTATTGTTAGTTGCTCCAATACCAGACCTATATGAATCAACTAGTGTCAACATTTGGTCGGTTGCATGAACTAGAGCGTTTTCATAGTGATTATTGAATTTAGTAGCAACTTCTGGCTTAAAAGAAATTAACTCGTCATAAGAGACATGATGTTCACCTAAATGCCATTGGTTTGTCGTATATATCAAATTATTATTAGGCATTGATTTAAAATTTTGAATGCCGATGCCTAACGTGGGGTTTACTGAATTGAAATAATTATATTCCCTGCTATAGCCGATCTTGTGGACACTTTCACCTTTACTATTAACCTCTTCTGCAAGAAAAAACTTTGCTTTACTACCTTCAAGAGCTGAGTTTAGAGTGTGAATAATATCTTCGGCAGACTTGCCAGATTCAAAATCAACTCTTAATGATGTCTGTCCATTTTTTTGTGGTGAATAAATAAACTCTATGAAATCACCAGTTTCAGTTCTCCAATCTGAAGGAATCTCGAAATTTGCCCCATTTGCGAATGCAGATGTATCGATGCTAGTTCTAGTCATTAGCCCACTTTGAATAGCACTTAATTCAGGTAAGGTTGCTGTGACAGCTTGTCCTGAGTCACTTCCTACTTGAAACGTCATACTGTGCTCATGCGAAGAATGTCCGGTAAATAACGACTTTCCTGCAAACTCAGTGGTTTGTGCAATTCTTGTTAACTCCTTTCCTAATTGAGTTATTTCATTTCGAATAGCTTCTTTATCATCCTTATCAAGAGAACCATTCAAAGACTGGAGCGACAGTTCTCTAACTTTGAACAGTATATTCGTATATTCGTTTAGAGCACCATCAGCGACTTCTAGCGTAGATATTGCATCATTAGAGTTTCTTAATGCTACTTCAAGTCCTCGGCTTTGAGTTTGGAGTCTATTGGAGATCTGTAGCCCAGCAGCATCATCTTTTGCAGAATTAATACTTGAGCCAGAGCTTAACTTGTCCATCGATTCTCTATGAGCCATGCTAGCTTTCTTTAAGCCGTTCTGTGCAGAATTAGCGAGAGTATTAGTATTGATGCTCAAAGCCATGCTCAACTCCTTGGGAAATTAAAAATAATTAAGCAGTTAAAGCAATGTTTGTGCCACTTGTTTCTTATGAAAAGGTTGGGTTTATTGAGGAAAATTGGCTTTTGTTTGCCGAGATCAGAGTTAGCTCTTTTTGATATGACTTGTGAAAGGACAATAATTGCCGCAGAGATTGTATTTAGTGTAGGTAAAAGTGTAGCTCTTCTGAGTTTTTCTCTATAAGTTGTTGTTTTTTAGTTATTATAACACTCTTGCATCAGGAGTGTGTTTTTGTTCAGCTTTCACAGGTAAGTTCTTTTGTTTATTTCCGTAGCGGCTTAGGATACGTGAATCCCTATCAAGTAAAAAGAGACAAAGGGCATTTTGGCTATGGAAAAAACAACAAAATTGAGTGCCGATTTAGGCGCATTATTGGCTAAACACGGGCATCTTTTAACGACCGCAGAATCATGCACTGGTGGTGGTGTTGCAACCGCCATTACTGACATTGCTGGTAGTTCAGCGTGGCTTGACCGTGCGTTTGTCACCTACAGTAATGAAGCGAAAATGGAGATGCTTGGTGTGCAAGCTTCAACGTTAGAAGCGCATGGTGCAGTGAGTGAGCCAGTTGTGATTGAAATGGTGCAGGGTGCAATTAAAAACTCCAATGCGACCATCGGTGTGTCCATCAGTGGTATTGCAGGGCCGGGTGGTGGCAGTGAAGAGAAACCAGTCGGCATGGTCTGCTTTGCTTTTGCTGATAACCAAAGTTGGCAGCAAGTCGAAACCATGCATTTTACTGGTGACCGTGCAGAAGTTCGCAAAAAAGCGGTCGAGCATGCGCTGACTCAATTGTATCAACATCTACTCTAGAATTTCTTAAATTGTTTTAGCCCAGCATTGATAAGGGCTAGAGCAAATCACGACTTTAGGTCAGCCAAATTTTTTTCATACAGGTATGGACACTGTATGAATCAACAGTATAATAACTTTCATTGCTGAGCAGTTCTTCTGCTTAAGAAAAATGAATTACTATTCGTCGCCCAAAGAAGATGAATAAATCGGAGAAAGTAATGGACGAGAACAAACAGAAAGCGCTCGCCGCTGCGCTAGGTCAAATTGAAAAGCAATTCGGTAAAGGCTCTATCATGCGCCTTGGTGATAACCGCGCAATGGACGTAGAAACCATCTCAACGGGTTCTCTTTCTCTTGATATCGCTTTGGGTGCTGGTGGTCTACCAATGGGTCGTATCGTAGAAATCTACGGCCCAGAATCTTCAGGTAAAACAACATTAACCCTTGAGCTTATTGCTGCTGCGCAACGTGAAGGCAAAACGTGTGCGTTTATCGATGCAGAGCACGCTCTAGATCCTGTATACGCGAAGAAACTTGGCGTAGATATCGATGCATTGCTGGTTTCTCAGCCAGACACAGGTGAGCAAGCGCTAGAGATCTGTGACGCACTTGCACGTTCTGGTGCTATCGATGTTATGGTTGTCGACTCTGTTGCAGCGCTAACACCGAAAGCAGAAATCGAAGGCGAAATGGGCGATAGCCACATGGGTCTGCAAGCACGTATGCTTTCTCAAGCAATGCGTAAGCTAACGGGTAACCTAAAGCAGTCTAACTGTATGTGTATCTTCATCAACCAAATCCGTATGAAGATTGGTGTGATGTTTGGTAACCCAGAAACAACAACAGGTGGTAACGCACTTAAGTTCTACGCTTCTGTTCGTCTAGATATCCGTCGTACTGGCGCAATCAAAGAAGGTGACGAAGTCGTAGGTAACGAAACGCGCATCAAAGTTGTTAAGAATAAGATTGCAGCACCATTTAAAGAAGCAAACACACAAATCATGTACGGCCAAGGCTTTAACCGCGAAGGTGAACTTGTCGATCTAGGTGTGAAGCACAAGTTAGTTGAAAAAGCCGGTGCTTGGTATAGCTACAATGGCGATAAGATTGGTCAAGGTAAAGCGAATGCATGTAACTACCTGCGTGAGCACCCTGAAGTGGCTAAAACTATCGATACAAAACTGCGTGAAATGTTGCTAGCGCCAGCACTTGCGGAAGCGCCTGAAGCTGGTGAAGCGCCAGAGCAAGCTGAAGAGTTTTAATCTCTCATAGATTAATAAATGACAAAGCCCTGCAATGCGGGGCTTTGTTGTATCTATTGAAATCAAAAATCGAATTATCACAAAGGCCATTGAGAGCCTGTACAGCAAAAATACTTTTAGGATCATCATGTACCAAAAACGCCAGGCGCCAACATTATCGAGCAAAGAGGCTGCTATACAATTGCTTAGCCGTCGCGATCATGGTCAGTATGAGCTTTACCAAAAATTATCGATGAAGGGCTATGAAGAATCAGACATCGACATCGCAATTAATTTTTGCCTAGACCATAACTATTTAGATGATTTACGTTACGCGAAGAGTCAAATTAGACAGCATGTATACAAAGGACATGGAGAGCGTCGAATTCGTCAAGAGTTAAACCAGAAGCGTGTTGCGGAGTCGGTGATTGAGCAAGCTATGGCTGAAGAGCCGCAAGATTGGTTTGAACTGGCTAAACAGGCGGCAGAAAAGAAATTCAAAGGTATTAAAGCCAAAGACCAAAAAGAGTACGCAAAACAAGTTCGTTTTCTGCAATATCGTGGCTACAGTTTTGACCAAATCAGCTACGCGCTGAGCTTTGAGGACGAAGATTAACGGTCAGTCGTCCGCACTGATTTTTGTTTTGCTTCAAATTTTTTCTCCTACTCCCTCTTTTCCTCAAGAAAACTAGTCTCAGCTGTTTGCATGATCTACAATACGGCAAAATTCTAACTCGACTATTTTCAGGAAGAGCTGCATGTACATGAGCACTGATGAGGTTCGTAACGCGTTCCTCAAGTTCTTTGAGAGCAAAGGACACCAAATCGTAGAAAGTTCATCGTTAGTTCCACATAACGACCCAACCCTGCTGTTCACAAACGCAGGTATGAACCAATTTAAAGATTGTTTCTTAGGCTTAGAAAAACGAGCCTACACTCGAGCGACTACGGCTCAGCGTTGCGTACGTGCTGGTGGTAAACATAACGACCTAGAAAATGTTGGCTTTACTGCTCGTCACCACACATTCTTTGAAATGTTAGGCAACTTCAGCTTTGGCGATTACTTCAAAGAAGATGCGATCTCCTTTGCTTGGGAATTCCTAACCGAAGTTCTTAAACTGCCAGCGGATCGTTTATTGGTAACTGTTTACGAAACCGATGACGAAGCGTTTGACATCTGGAACAAGAAAGTTGGCGTACCCGCTGATCGTATTGTTCGCATTGGTGATAAAGAAGGCGGCAAGCCGTACGAGTCTGATAACTTCTGGCAAATGGGCGACACTGGCCCTTGTGGTCCATGTACTGAAATCTTCTACGATCACGGTGAGCACATCTGGGGTGGCCGTCCTGGCACGCCTGAAGAAGATGGTGACCGTTTCATCGAGATCTGGAACAACGTATTCATGCAGTTCAACCGTCACGCAGACGGCACTATGGAACCGCTACCAAAACCATCGGTAGATACTGGTATGGGTATCGAGCGTATCTCTGCAATCATGCAGGGCGTTCACTCAAACTACGAAATTGATGTATTCCAAGCTCTTATCAAAGCAGCAGCAGAAGTGATCGGTTACGAAGACCTATCAAACCAATCACTACGCGTTATCGCTGACCACATCCGTTCATGTTCATTCCTGATCGTGGATGGCGTTATGCCTTCAAACGAAGGTCGTGGTTACGTATTACGCCGTATCATCCGTCGCGCAGTTCGTCACGGTAACAAGCTGGGCGCACAAGGTGCATTCTTCCACAAGTTGGTTGGCGTTCTAGCTGACATCATGGGTACGGCTGGTGAAGAGCTGAAGCGTCAACAAGCTGTGGTTGAAAAAGTACTGCGTATCGAAGAAGAAAACTTTGGTCGTACACTTGAGCGCGGTATGGCGATTCTAAACGAAGCACTAGATAACCTAGACGGTAAAGTACTAGACGGCGAAACCGTATTTAAACTTTACGATACTTACGGCTTCCCAGCTGACTTAACTAACGACGTAGCACGTGAGCGTGAGTTCGCAATCGACGAAGAAGGTTTCGAGAAAGCGATGGAAGAGCAGCGTCAACGTGCGCGTGAAGCGGGTAACTTCGGTACTGACTACAACGCAGCAATCAAAGTTGATACGCAAACAGAATTCTGTGGTTACACAGGTACTAAAGGCTCTAGTTCTGTAGCAGCGATGTTCGTTGAAGGCAACGAAGTAGATTCGCTATCTGCGGGCGACAAAGCAATCATCGTACTTGGTGAAACACCATTCTACGCAGAGTCAGGCGGTCAGTGTGGTGACGCTGGTGAAATCCGTACTGAGTCTGGTGTATTCCGCGTTGAGGACACTCAAAAACTAGGTAACGCAATCGCGCACCACGGTGTAATGGCAGAAGGCGTTCTAGCGAAAGGTGATGAAGTAGCAACTATCGTTGACGCAGAGCGTCGCGCAGCTATCTCTCTAAACCACTCAGCAACGCACTTGCTACACGCAGCACTACGCCAAGTTTTAGGTGAGCACGTAACGCAGAAAGGCTCATTGGTGAAGGCAGACAACCTACGTTTCGACTTCTCGCATCTAGAAGCCGTAACCGCAGCAGAGTTGAAAGAAGTTGAGCGCCTAGTTAACGCGCAAATTCGTCGCAACCACACGATTGAAACCAACGTGATGGACATTGAGTCAGCTAAGAAGAAAGGCGCAATGGCTCTATTCGGCGAGAAGTACGACGACGAAGTACGCGTATTGTCTATGGGTGACTTCTCGACAGAGCTTTGCGGTGGTATTCACGCATCAAGCACAGGTGATATTGGCCTATTCAAAATCACTTCAGAAAGCGGCATTGCTGCAGGTATTCGACGTATTGAGGCGGTAACAGGCGAGGCTGCATTAGACGCTATTGAAGCTCAAAACGCGAAGTACGAAGAGAAACTGGCAGAATCTGCACAGAAAGCAAAAGCGCTAGAGAAAGAAGTGCAGAAGCTAAAAGATAAGATGGCGGCAGCAGAAAGCGCTAACATCATGGGCAAAGCGGTTGAAGTCAATGGTACAAAAGTTCTAGTCGCAGCTCTTGAAGGCGCTGACAGCAAGAACCTACGTACTATGGTTGATGACATCAAGAACCAAATGGGGTCTGGTATCGTACTGCTTGCCAACGTAACAGGTGACAAGGTTGGCTTGATTGCTGGTGTGACTAAAGATCTAACTGGTAAAGTAAAAGCCGGAGATCTAGTTAAGATGATTGCTGAGCAAGTCGGTGGTAAGGGCGGTGGTCGTCCTGACATGGCTCAAGCTGGTGGTACTGATGTAGCCGCACTACCAGAGGCAATTAAAACAGTTCAGCCTTGGTTAGAAGAGCGCTTATAAGCTTTTAACTACTAAAATTACGCTCAATCAAGTTTCTTTGATTGAGCGTAATTTTTTTTAGCAGCCAAGTGGTTTAATTGACCAAAAGTTAACCGAGCCATTTAGGCTATTTGGTTTTTGTTGTAACTACTGCTTATATAATTTTTCTAAAAGGAAATACTGAAGATGTAAGCAGTTCTAAAGAGACTTCGGTCTTGGGAAGGTGAAGACTGGTGAAAAAGCCCCTTATCGTGCAAAAGTTTGGCGGAACCTCAGTGGGTTCAATTGAAAGAATCCACCAAGTTGCTGAACACATCATTAAGGCGAAAAATGATGGCAATCAAGTTGTTGTTGTCGTGTCTGCAATGTCAGGCGAAACAAACAGACTGATGGACCTCGCTAAACAGATAGATAGCGTGCCTACAGCTCGAGAACTTGATGTTTTGCTCTCTGCTGGTGAGCAAGTGTCAATGGCACTGTTAGCAATGACACTCAATAAATTGGGTCATGCTACACGCTCGCTTACCGGAGCACAGGCGAATATTGTGACGGATAATCAACACAATGACGCAACGATTAAACACATTGATACTAAGACAATTCTGGGGTTGCTTGAGCAAGACCAAATCGTGATTGTTGCAGGCTTTCAAGGTGTGAATGAGAACGGGGATATCACCACATTAGGTCGAGGTGGCTCAGATACGAGCGCAGTGGCACTGGCAGGCGCATTGCGCGCTGATGAGTGTCAAATCTTTACCGACGTTGATGGTATTTATACTTGTGACCCACGTGTAGTGAAAAATGCGCGAAAATTGGCGGTTATCGATTTTCCTTCCATGGAAGCGATGGCAAGCCGAGGCGCGAAAGTATTACATTTACCTTCAGTGCAATTTGCATGGAAGAATAATGTGCCACTGCGCGTGCTTTCGACATTTGATGTTAATGAAGGCAGTCTGGTAAAGGGGGAGTTAGGCAATCAAGCCGTCTCTGGTATAGCCATTCAACGTGACCTTGCCATAATCGAAGTCGATAAAGAACATTTATCTAGTGCTACAAAACAATGTCAGATGTTGGGTATCGACATTTGGAATGTGATCGAGGAAACAGAACGGGCAGGTATCATGATAAAACAAGATGCATGTGCCAAGTTCGATCTGGTGTTCAGCGACAAAATCCGTAATAGTGAAGTGGTAAGCCTGTTGACCGCAGTGGGGCTTGAGGCCAATGGAATGGTAGAGCACGCATGCGATTTGTTGGCAAAGCGAGATATTGAGATCAATTTCAGCGCAACGAATGCACTCACTATGATGCTAGTTTTAGCACCCGAATGTGTGGATACAGCAGCAAACATTCTGCATGATGCTTACATTACGTCTAGTGAAGCATTAAACATTCAACAAAAACATGCCTTTTTAGGCTGATTTTCGCTAACAAGGTAGTTTACGAAAATATAACTTTTGTTGGATAATAGCTTTGTAGCAAGAAAATTTAGAGATTACTCAAGGAGCAAAGAATGCTAATTTTGACTCGCCGCGTAGGCGAAACACTGATGATTGGTGATGAAGTGACTGTAACTGTACTAGGTGTTAAAGGTAACCAAGTGCGTATCGGCGTTAACGCTCCGAAAGAGGTTTCAGTTCACCGTGAAGAAATCTACATGCGCATTCAAGCTGAAAAAGGCAATGGCAACGTTGCTTCAGGTAACTACTAAGTCGCTCCTGTTTACAGAGCTTAGTTTGAATGAAAAAGGCTAACCGAAGGGTTGGCCTTTTTAGTTTTTACTGTTTTTGAAAATTTGCAGAAACTATTGTGTTGAGTATGGCTGTGAATTCATCAATAATGTTGATTCGAACTTCAGAAAGTTATTTGAAAATAAATGTCTTTTTTTCAGAGAAGACTCTCTTTTTTTCATCATAATAGAGTGATAAAGTTCGTTTAATAGTCACTTTGATTAAATCAGCAACGGTTAAGCCAGTTTCGTAGATTTTTTCAAAGAAAGTGTTTGACATATTTTCGGTAAAACGTAATATGTGCCTCCGCAAGACGGTGAGGTGGCCGAGAGGCTGAAGGCGCTCCCCTGCTAAGGGAGTATACGGTTTATCCCGTATCGAGGGTTCGAATCCCTCCTTCACCGCCATTCTTGCAACGTTGATTTATCAACAAAAAGTGCGTCCTTAGCTCAGCTGGATAGAGTACCTGGCTACGAACCAGGCGGTCGGAGGTTCGAATCCTCCAGGACGCGCCATATCTCTTTTGAGATATAACAATGAAAACGGTGAGGTGGCCGAGAGGCTGAAGGCGCTCCCCTGCTAAGGGAGTATACGGTTTATCCCGTATCGAGGGTTCGAATCCCTCCTTCACCGCCATTCATTGACTGGCCCGATGGCCTTTTTTTTGTTTCGTAAGAAATGAATGTGATTTACTTCACAACTTCTTAGCAAGAAGATCTGCGCGTCCTTAGCTCAGCTGGATAGAGTACCTGGCTACGAACCAGGCGGTCGGAGGTTCGAATCCTCCAGGACGCGCCACTATTTAATAATTCGTTTGATAAACGGGTTATACAAAGTAAAATAAGATTATTGCGCGTCCTTAGCTCAGCTGGATAGAGTACCTGGCTACGAACCAGGCGGTCGGAGGTTCGAATCCTCCAGGACGCGCCACTTATTAAAGGGTAATGCCCTGATGTTGATGAAAGTCGATATCGAAAACTGCGCGTCCTTAGCTCAGCTGGATAGAGTACCTGGCTACGAACCAGGCGGTCGGAGGTTCGAATCCTCCAGGACGCGCCACTTATTAAAGGGTAATGCCCTGATGTTGACGAAAGTCGATGTCGAAAATTGCGCGTCCTTAGCTCAGCTGGATAGAGTACCTGGCTACGAACCAGGCGGTCGGAGGTTCGAATCCTCCAGGACGCGCCACTTATTAAAGGGTAATGCCCTGATGTTGACGAAAGTCGATGTCGAAAATTGCGCGTCCTTAGCTCAGCTGGATAGAGTACCTGGCTACGAACCAGGCGGTCGGAGGTTCGAATCCTCCAGGACGCGCCACTTATTAAAGGGTAATGCCCTGATGTTGACGAAAGTCGATATCGAAAACTTGCGCGTCCTTAGCTCAGCTGGATAGAGTACCTGGCTACGAACCAGGCGGTCGGAGGTTCGAATCCTCCAGGACGCGCCACTTATTAAAGGGTAATGCCCTGATATTGATGAAATTCGATATCGAAAACTGCGCGTCCTTAGCTCAGCTGGATAGAGTACCTGGCTACGAACCAGGCGGTCGGAGGTTCGAATCCTCCAGGACGCGCCACTTATTGAAAAAGCCTCGCAATTGCGAGGCTTTTTTGTATCTAGACATCTGAAATATGGCGTAGGATCACTAGAGCCTATGTTCCTCTTTTTAAAAGCGAATATGTGCGTATCTAAGCAATTTGCTATCAAGCTTCTGTCGCATCGTGTGAAATCATCCTGATTATCCCTCCTATACACTGACTTCCATTTTTCATTTCAATCACTCTCATGTAGTCACTTTGTTTGTTATTTGTTTATTTATTGTTAATCTTGTTCATCTTTTTGTTTTTGTTGGTTTTTACTGCGTGAGTCCCGATTTGATTTTGAAATCTAAATCGCAGTTTTTATTTATGTCCTCCTTTACTCTGTTCGTAAGGTGATAGCGATTTGAAGTGATTATTTTGTCATGAACTGTGATCTGGGTAGTGAATAAATAATCATTTATCAGGATTACTACAAACCTTCCTTAAACAAAATTGACAAAATTTAACCAATCGAGATAATCCATGGGTCGGGATTTGACACTATTAAAGTCCTGCACGTTGTCAGGATGACAAAGAAAGGAAGCAACATGACTAATATAGGAAGCCTGCTAGTAGATGCGGCCACCCTGATGCTAACGGGGATGGCGGTCGTATTTATTTTCCTCACTATTCTTGTTTATCTCGTTCGGTTAATGTCGAAATTGGTACCAGAAGAAGTACCAGAGCCGATCGCAGCACCAAAAACAAACACTAATATTCAATCAACCTCTTCAGCTGTTAGTCCACAAGTAGTGGCGGCGATCTCGGCTGCGATTCATAAACATCGCGCCTCATTCGCGAAGTAGCCGAACTAGGATTAAAAAGGAGTTTAAGAGCATGTCTAAACCACTAGCTATTACTGATGTGGTCCTTCGTGATGCCCATCAATCACTATTTGCTACGCGTATGCGTATTGAGGATATGCTGCCTATCGCAGCTGAGTTGGATAAGGTTGGTTACTGGTCTCTAGAGACTTGGGGTGGTGCAACATTTGATTCTTGTATTCGATTCTTAGGGGAAGACCCTTGGGAGCGTTTACGTGAACTAAAAAAAGCGATGCCTAATACACCAATGCAAATGCTACTGCGTGGTCAAAACCTTTTAGGATACCGCCATTATGCCGACGACGTAGTAGAAAAGTTTGTTGAACGCGCGCATGCTAACGGCATGGATGTATTCCGTATTTTTGATGCAATGAATGACGTGCGAAACTTCCAGAAAGCCGTGAAAGCAACGGTTGATGTTGGTGCGCATGCTCAAGGTACGTTGTCTTACACAACGAGCCCAGTGCATAACGCAGACACTTGGGTTGACTTGGCAAAACGCCTAGAGGATTTAGGTTGTCATTCGCTGTGTATTAAAGATATGTCTGGCTTACTTAAGCCTTATGAAGCGGAAGAGCTTATCACGCGTATCAAAGCGTCTTGTGATGTGCCATTGGCACTTCATTGTCATGCAACAACGGGGCTGTCTACAGCAACAGCGGTAAAAGCAGTAGAAGCCGGTATTGATATTCTCGATACTGCGATTTCTTCAATGAGTTGTACTTACGGTCATACACCGACAGAAACGGTAGTCGCTATGCTAGAAGGCACCGAGCGAGATACCAATTTGAAACTCGAGCAACTGGAATCTATCGCCGCATATTTCCGTGAGGTACGTAAGAAGTATGCGAAGTGGGAAGGCCAGTTAAAAGGAGTCGATTCACGCATCCTGATTGCTCAAGTGCCTGGTGGTATGCTGACCAATATGGAAGGCCAGTTGAAAGAGCAGGGTGCTGCGGATCGCATTGATGAAGTATTAGAAGAGATCCCTCGTGTACGTGAAGATCTTGGTTTCATTCCATTGGTGACTCCAACTTCACAGATCGTCGGTACGCAAGCGGTGATTAACGTTCTTACTGGCGAGCGCTATAAGAGTATTACCAAGGAAACCGCTGGCCTATTGAAAGGTGAGTACGGTCAAGCGCCAGCCGAGTTAAATGCAGAACTGCAAGCGAAAGTGCTTGATGGTAAAGAGCCAATTACCTGTCGTCCTGCCGATTTACTTGAGCCTGAAATGGAGACGCTTACGGTTGATCTGATGGAGAAAGCGAAATCAGAAGGCATTAAGCTAGCAAGTGAGCGTGTTGATGACGTACTCACTTATGCACTTTTCCCTCAAGTTGGGCTTAAGTTCCTTAAGAATCGTGAAAACCCAGAAGCATTTGAGCCTGCACCAACGCTAGAAGCTGAGAAGCCTGCTGTACCTGTAGCTCAACCAGCAACTGGTGGTGTAGAAACTTATAGTGTACGTGTTGACGGGCAGGTGTATGAGGTGGAAGTTGGCCCTCAAGGTGAACTGACATCTGTTGCTCCTTCTAATGCACCGGCAAAATCGGCTACACCTAGCGCACCTTCTAATGCTTCAGCAGAAGCGGTACCTGCTCCTCTTGCAGGTAACATCTTCAAAGTGAATGTTCAACCTGGTGCTGAGGTAGCTGAAGGCGATGTATTGCTCATCCTTGAAGCGATGAAAATGGAAACTGAAGTACGAGCGGCGCGTGGTGGTGTGGTTCAAGAGCTGAACGTTAAAGAAGGCGATGCTGTCACAGTAGGTGCGCCTCTGTTGAGCCTGGCGTAAGGGAGTATCATGGACGGATTGTTAACCCTTTGGGCAGAAACAGGGATCGCTAACTTCGAGTTCGGCCAAATCTGTATGATGCTGGTTGGTTGTACCTTGCTGTTTTTGGCAATTAAAAAAGGATTTGAACCTTTACTGTTATTGCCGATTGGTTTCGGTGCTATTTTGGCGAATATTCCAAATGCTGGCTTTACTGAGCCTGGTGGCTTGCTCTACTACGTTTACTACATTGGGATTGAATCGGGTGTGTTCCCGCTATTGATCTTCATGGGTGTGGGCGCGATGACTGACTTTGGTGCTTTGATCGCAAACCCAAAAACGTTGTGGTTAGGTGCGGCTGCGCAGTTTGGTATTTTTGCAACACTGTTTGGCGCTATTTTGCTCAACTATGTACCTGGCATGGAGTTCTCCATGGCAGATGCTTCGTCTATCGCGATCATCGGTGGTGCTGATGGGCCAACAGCGATTTTCTTGGCGAGTAAGCTCTCTCCAGATCTGTTAGGTGCGATTGCAGTCGCGGCATACAGCTATATGGCATTGGTGCCGATCATCCAGCCACCAATCATGAAAGCACTGACAACCAAGGAAGAGCGTCAAATCAAGATGGCTCAGCTTCGTCATGTTGGTAAATGGGAGAAAGTCATCTTCCCGCTTGCTGTATTACTGATGACGATTCTGTTCTTACCTTCAGCTACGCCATTGGTTGGTATGTTCTGTTTGGGTAACTTGATGCGTGAAGCTGGTGTGGTCGATCGTTTATCGAAAACTGCTCAAAATGAATTGATCAACATAGTGACTATCTTTTTAGGTCTTGGTGTTGGTTCTAAGCTGCAAGCTGAGCAGTTCTTGAACCTAGAAACGTTAGGTATCTTGGGGTTAGGCGCAGTTGCATTTAGTATCGGTACTGGTGCGGGCGTCCTGATGGCGAAACTGCTTAACAAGTTCTCGAAAGAAGACATCAACCCACTTATTGGTGCGGCTGGCGTTTCTGCGGTACCAATGGCCGCGCGAGTCGTAAACAAAGTTGGTTTACAAGCTAACCCGCAAAACTTTTTGTTAATGCATGCGATGGGACCAAACGTTGCTGGTGTGCTGGGTTCAGCCGTTGCGGCTGGTATATTGTTAGCACTTGTTGGTTAGACATTATTGAAAATGGAATGATCAACCAATTTACAAAATCACGATTAACTTAGGTTAACAAAATGGTTTATAGTCAAAGGGATGCTTTCGCATCCCTTTTTGTTTTCTTGCAGGGAATGGTTTATGGAACACAAACAGATCGTTATCACTGAGTTTGGTGATGCCAACGTACTCGCGATTCAACATGCTTCTACACCATCACCACAGCCTGGTGAAGTCTTAGTAAAAGTCGCTTTTTCAGGCGTAAATCCTATTGATGTCAAAACTCGAGCTGGGCTCGGTTGGGCAGCAGCGCAGAATAAGGATAATTTACCTTGGGTGCCAGGTTACGACATCTCAGGAAAAGTGATGTCTTGTGGAGAGGGGGCATCACGTTTTAATGAAGGTGATGAGGTGGCTGGATTTATTGGTTTCCCAGTTCGAGGCGGTGGTTACAGTCAATACATATGTGTTCCAGAAACTGAGTTAAGTCATGTTCCTAGCTCTGTCACTTTAGAGGCAGCTGCTGCATTACCGTTGGCGGGACAAACTGCGGCACAAGCTCTCAGTAAGGCTAATGTGACGGAAAACGATCGCGTACTTATCCTCGCTGGTGCCGGTGGTGTTGGACACCTCGCGGTACAAATTGCGATCGCGACGAAAGCGGAAGTCTTTACAACCTGCAGTGAACGAAATTTAGATTACCTTGCGACGCTCGGTGCTCATGCAGTGAACTATCAATTTGCACCAGTGTCAGAACGTGTTGAAGATGTTGATGTTTTGATTGATTTAGTAGGCGGAGATGCTGCGTTAGATGCGCTTAAATGCCTGAAAGACAATGCGAGAGTCATCACCGTTCCAACCATAACTGCTGAGCTGATTTGTGAAAAAGCCAAACTCCTAGGCTTTGAGGCTAGTGGCATGTTGGTTGAACCAGACCCTGCGCAGTTAGATACCTTGTTGTACATGGTCGGCGTTGGCTTACTGAAGACTGAAATTCAACAGGTTTATCCTATGAGTGATGTCATTGGTGCTCACCAGCAGGTCGAATCAGGAAGAACCAGAGGCAAGGTGTTGCTTGATATGACATGCTAGAAGCATTTAACACGAGTTTTGAAAGTTTAGCGCTTTGGTTTTCAGATTCAGCATTATGGGTGCTTTTCATGACCGGTTTTCTCAGTGCCACGTTGTTGCCTGGTGGTTCTGAGGCGGGCTTAGTTGCCACTCTCTCATTAAATCAATACTCCGTTTCTTCAATTGTTATGGTCGCTACTATCGGTAATACGCTTGGTGGCTTAACAAATTATTGGCTTGGCTTGTGGATTCCCAACAAAGCACAAGAGGAAAAGCACGGTCATACCGCATTAAAGTGGCTCTCTAAGTATGGCTATTGGGGATTATTTTTTAGCTGGTTACCTGTAATAGGAGACCCGCTGTGTTTAGCCGCAGGGTGGCTAAGAATGAAGTTTCTGCCTTGCGTGATTTTAATATTTTTAGGAAAGGCTGCTAGGTATAGCTTACTTGCGGCCATCTATCTCGGATTATTTTAAGGAAAGTACATGAAGATGTTTTGGGTTGGCGCGTGTTCACTGTTGGTGATCACGGGCTGTGCATCAAATACGCCAGTTTCATCACTGCCGAAAGGGGTAACTTTCGTTGAGTCATCGAAAGCTGAAGAAGGCAAAGTTAAGATTCCATACCAAAAGTATAAACTCGATAATGGTTTAACGGTGATCTTAGCTCCTGAAGATTCTGACCCATTGGTCCATGTGGATGTGACTTACCATGTTGGTTCAGCTCGTGAAGAAGTGGGTAAGTCTGGTTTTGCGCATTTCTTTGAGCACATGATGTTCCAAGGCTCAGAGAACGTTGGTGACCAAGAGCACTTCAGAATCATCACAGAGGCTGGCGGCACGTTAAATGGTACAACAAACCGCGATCGTACTAACTACTTTGAAACGGTCCCTGCTAACCAGCTCGAGAAAATGCTGTGGTTAGAGTCTGACCGTATGGGCTTTTTGTTGGATGCGGTTTCTCAACGCAAATTTGAAATTCAGCGTTCTACTGTAAAAAATGAGCGAGCTCAGCGTTACGATAATCGTCCTTATGGCTTAATTTGGGAGCGCATGTCCGAAGCGCTATATCCTGAAGGTCACCCGTATTCGTGGCAAACCATTGGTTATGTTGAAGATCTTGATCGTGTTGATGTGAACGATCTCAAAGCGTTTTTCTTGCGTTGGTATGGCCCAAACAATGCGACTATCACGATCGGTGGTGACTTAGACGTTGAACAAACTCTAGAGTGGGTAAATAAGTACTTCGGTTCGATTCCTCGTGGTCCTGAGGTTGAAAATGCGCCGAAACAACCTGCAAAACTGCAAGAAGATAAATACATCACTCTAGAAGATCGTATTCAACAACCTATGGTGATGATCGCGTGGCCAACAACCTACAACGGCGAAGAAAGCCAAGCGTCTCTCGATACATTATCAGAAGTATTGGGTGGCGGTACCAACAGCGTGCTCTATCAAGACCTAGTGAAGACTCAAAAAGCGGTCGATGCTGGTTCATTCCATGATTGTGCTGAACTGGCGTGTAACTTTTACGTTTACGCAATGGGTGATTCTGGAGACAAAGGCGACCTATCAAAACTGTACGACGAGCTTTTACAATCACTGAATCAGTTTGCGGAAAAAGGCGTGACAGAAGATCGCCTTGAGCAGTTGAAGGGTAAAGCGGAAGCGGATGCTATTTTTGCGCTAGAAAGCGTTAAAGGTAAAGTGACTCAGTTGGCTTCCAACGAGACATTTTTCGGCGATCCTGATCGTCTTGAGCAACAGCTTGAGCAAATCCGTGCAGTTACGCCGACTTCGGTAGAAAAAGCGTATACGGACTTTATCCAAGGTAAGAACAAAGTGACCCTAAGCGTGGTCCCAAAAGGAAAAACAGACCTTGTCGTAAAACCTGCGACCTTTGTGACGCCAAAGCGCACGCTGCCAGAATATGAGAAGATTTCCGATGACCAATTGGCGTATCGTCGTGCGACCGATAACTTCGATCGCTCAGTGCAACCGCCAGTAGGAGAACCAGTGAAAGCGACGATGCCAGAGCTGTACGAGTTACATTTCAAGAATGGCTCAGAGCTGCTTGGTGCAGTTAGCGATGAAACGCCGACGGTGATGATGCAATTTAGTCTACCTGCAGGGACACGTTTTGTTGAAAAGGGTAAAGAAGGTCTTGCCCAATTGACCGCTGCGATGTTGCAAGAAGGTACAACGAAACGCAGTGTCGAAGAGATTCAAGCTGAGCTTGATAAACTGGGTAGTGTTATCTCTGTTAATGCCACAGGTTATACAACAAACATCAGTGTTTCTGCTCTAGAAAAGAACTTAGAGCCGACGTTAGAAATTGTCGAAGAGATGTTGCTGTCTCCTGCATTTAATCAAGATGATTTCGAGCGTGTAAAAATGCAAGCGCTAGAAGGCCTGGTGTATGAGCACCAAAATCCAAGTTGGATGGCGTCACAAGCGAGTCGCCAGGTGCTCTATGGGGATTCGGTTTTTGCTCGACCAAAAGACGGCACGCAAGCAGGTGTCAGTGCATTAACGTTGGATGATGTCCGTGAATTCTACTCGAAGCATTACACGCCACAAAGTGCGCAAATCGTCGTTGTTGGTGACATCAATAAACAGGAAATTGAGCAGCAACTGACGTTCTGGAAAAACTGGCAAGATGAAGCTGCGCCATTGTATGCACCGCAAAGCATTGCTGCATTAGGTGAGCAAAAGATCCATCTTGTTGATAAACCAGGAGCGCCGCAAAGTGTGGTCATGATGGTTCGTCAAGGTATGCCTTACGACGCAACGGGCGATTTTTACCTAAGTCAACTGGCAAACTTCAACTTAGCTGGGAACTTCAATAGCCGCATTAACCAAAATCTACGTGAAGACAAGGGTTACACATACGGTGCTTACGGCTACTTCTCTGGTAATCCAGAAACAGGCTCGGTGGTTTTCACCGCGCAAGTACGAGCGGATGCAACGGTTGCTTCGATCATTGAGATGGAAAATGAGCTAAATGAATACTCGCAGTCAGGTATTACTGATGAAGAGATGAAATTTATGCGTCAAGCGGTCGGTCAAAAAGATGCACTGAAATATGAAACGCCAACACAAAAAGCGGAGCTCATCAGTGATATTCTTAAGTACAACCTCGATCATGATTACTTGCAGCAAAGAAACGCTATCGTAGAAAAAGTCGATAAGCAGACGTTGAATGCGCTGGCTCAGAAATGGTTTGATCCAAATGACTATCAAATTATCGTCGTTGGTGATGCTAAATCGTTGCGTCCTCAATTAGAAAAGTTGGGGAAAGACGTAGAAGAGCTTGAAATCATTCGATAGAGTACACATTTAATAGCGGAGAAACGTTTCTCCGCTATTCATCTAGATAAGCAACTTTTCGTGGGTTATTTATCTAGATGCATTAACTATCAATAACTTAGCTTACACTTGTGTTATGTAACAAGTGTCCTGCTCCCAATATAAGCGAACCTCATTTTGACTGATTTTGCTGCGCGACTAAAAAAAGTTGCATCAAACCCCGAAGTATTTAAGCAGTTTGGACGCGGTGTTGAGCGAGAAACTTTGCGCTATCGTCAGGATGGACATCTAGCTACAACTCCTCATCCTGAAGGGTTAGGCTCTGCGTTCACAAATCAATGGATCACAACGGATTTTTCGGAATCATTGTTAGAGTTCATTACGCCTGTGTCACATGAAATTCCAGAACTGATGGCACAGCTGAAAGATATCCATCATTTCACTCAAACCAAAATGGGTGAAGAGAAAATGTGGCCACTATCAATGCCTTGCTACGTAGGCTCAGAGGATGATATTCAGTTAGCCCAGTATGGCTCTTCGAATGCAGCGAAAATGAAAACGCTGTACCGAGAAGGCCTAAAGCGTCGCTATGGCAGCCTGATGCAAATTATTTCAGGTGTCCATTTTAACTTCTCGTTTCCTGAAACATTTTGGGATGCGCTCTATGGCGAGCAAGATGAACAAGCCCGCCAAGATGCTAAGTCTGATGCGTACTTTGCGTTGATCCGTAATTACTACCGCTTTGGCTGGATGATTCCCTACTTCTTTGGTGCATCACCAGCGTTATGTGGCTCTTTTATTCAAGGTCGTGAAACCGATCTGCCATTCGAGAAGATTGGCGGGACATTATATTTGCCGAAGTCGACGTCTTTGCGTTTGAGCGATCTTGGCTATACCAATAGTGCTCAAAGTGTGCTGAAAATTGGTTTTAACAGCATTGACCAATACCTCGATGGTTTGAGTGATGCGATTCGCCACCCATCAGAAGAGTTTGCGAAAATTGGGGTAAAAGTGGATGGTGAATACCGCCAGCTTAATTCCAATATCTTACAAATTGAGAATGAACTGTACGCTCCGATTCGTCCAAAACGTGTATCGAAAAGTGGTGAGAAGCCTTCAGATGCGTTACGACGCGGTGGTGTCGAATACATTGAAGTTCGTTCTCTAGATGTTAACCCATTCAGCGCAGTGGGCTTAAATGAAGAGCAAGTACGATTCTTGGATCTCTTCCTTACCTGGGCGGCCTTGTCAGACTCAGACCCTATGGATAACTGTGAATTAGAGTGTTGGCGCGATAACTGGAATAAAGTCATTGTTTCAGGCCGTGAAAAAGGTCTAATGCTGCAAATTGGTTGCCAAGGTGAGCGTCTATCTCTACAAGATTGGGCACACCGAGTTTTCGTCGAGTTACGTCAAATAGCACAGCAAATGGATATGACCGCTGGTGGCTGTGCATACCAAGATGTGTGTAATCAACTCGAGACATGGATTGATAACCCAGAACTAACGATCTCTGGTCAACTATTAGAGCTAACGAAAGAGCTGGGTGGGCTAGGTAAAGTCGGTTGTACTCTTGGTATGAAGTACCGTGATGAAAACCTAGCTCACGGTTATCAGTACTATTCACAAGATACGATGGAAACGGAAGTTGCGTCGTCCGTGGAAAAACAAAAGCAAGCAGAGCAGAGTGACATGCTTTCTTTTGATGATTTTTTGGAAGATTACTTTGCTTACCTGAAGCAGTAATGACTAACTAAGGATTGGTGGGGTTGAACATTAAGTCGTTAGTAGTAGCGGTACTTGGAAGCGTGTTACTTGCAGGTTGTGCTACGGCACCGCCAAAGCAGCAGAATAACTTATGCGAGATATTCCGAGAGAAATCCGGTTGGTACGATGATGCCAAAGATATGGAAGATGAATGGGGTACCCCTATTCATGTCGCTATGGCCATCATTAAACAAGAAAGCAGCTTTCGGCACGATGCAAAACCACCTAAAGATTATTTGCTAGGGTTTATTCCTTGGGGACGAGTCAGCAGTGCGTATGGTTATGCTCAAGCTCAAGACCCTGCTTGGGAAGACTTCCAAGATGCGACAGGTCAGGGGGGCTCTCGTACCAACTTCGATGATTCTATGATGTTTGTCGGTTGGTACACTCATGAAACACGGCGTCAGCTAGGGATTTCATTATGGGATCCCTATAACCAGTATCTGGCTTATCATGAAGGGCGAGGTGGATATAAGCGAGGCACTTATAATCGAAAACCTAGTTTAATCAAAGTCGCTCGACGTGTTGAACAAACAGCGAAAACTTATGGCTGGCAGCTGAAGCAATGTCGTGAGGAATTAGAAGACAACAGCAGCTGGTTCTTTTAGCCCACAGTCAGTTCATGTGCTGTAGGGATGAATGACATTTATCCATTACCGAAAGGTACTGGAGTTACAATCAGGAGAGATGTAATGCCTTTACTCGATAGTTTTACCGTGGACCACACTCGTATGAATGCACCGGCAGTGCGAGTGGCGAAAACCATGCAGACCCCAAAAGGGGATACGATTACTGTTTTCGACTTACGCTTTACTGCGCCAAACAAAGACATTCTTTCTGAAAAAGGTATTCACACCCTAGAGCACCTTTATGCAGGCTTTATGCGTAATCACCTAAACGGTGATTCTGTTGAGATCATCGATATTTCGCCTATGGGTTGCCGCACAGGTTTTTACATGAGTCTGATTGGCACACCATCAGAGCAGCAAGTCGCAGATGCTTGGATTGCAGCAATGGAAGACGTGCTGAAGGTAGAAAGTCAGAATAAGATCCCTGAACTTAACGAATACCAATGCGGCACGGCAGCAATGCACTCTTTAAAAGAAGCACAACAGATCGCAAAGAACATTTTGGATGCTGGTGTTTCGGTGAACAAAAATGATGAACTTGCTTTGCCTGAGTCGATGTTAAAAGAGTTGCGTATCGACTAGGTGCTCATTAAGAAGCATATTGCCCCAATAAGTAAAAAAGCCTGACATGAGTCAGGCTTTTCTTTTGGTTATTTGGATGTCGATTTTTTCTTCTTCGGATAAACACGAACGAGCTTGATTCGGTTCTCTTCAATCTCAACAAGTTCCATTGGGTGACCCGCTACTCTCACGCTTAAATGGCTCTCTGGAATATCTTCCAGGTGCTCCAAAATAAGACCGTTTAACGTTCTTGGGCCATCCGTTGGTAAATCCCATTTCAGGCCTTTGTTAATATCTCGAATATTGGTGCTGCCTTCAATAAGAAAGCTTCCGTCACCTTGAGGACTGATTTCATCAGAGAGGCTTGGAGAAATTGACGTCGTGAACTCACCAATGATCTCTTCCAGAATATCTTCAAGAGTGATTAGACCGATGATATCACCGTACTCATCCACGATCAGACCGATACGTTGCTTGTTGCGTTGGAATTTCAACATTTGCACGTTCAGTGGTGTGCCTTCTGGGATGTAATAGACCTCATCAGCAGCACGTAATAGCGTTTCTTTGTTGAATTCGTTCTTTTCCAACATCAGACGATAAGCTTCACGCAAGCGCAGCATGCCAACCACTTCATCAATTTGGTCACGATAGAAAACTATGCGTCCATGTGGTGAGTGTGTTAGCTGGCGAACAATGGATTTCCAGTCGTCGTTAATATCAATACCGGTAATTTCATTGCGTGGGACCATAATGTCGTTCACGGTGACGTGCTCAAGATCTAAAATAGACACTAGCATGTCTTGGTGTCGGCGAGGGATCAAACCGCCAGCTTCATTTACCACCGTACGCAGCTCATCGGAGCTAAGATGATCTTCTGCTGAGTGATCCGCTCTTACACCAAGTAAGCGGATAAAGCCATTCGTAATAAAGTTAACAAGCATCACTAAAGGCGACAGTAACTTCATCAGTATGGTCAATAATATACTGCTCGCGTAGGACACACGTTCAGGGTAAAGCGCTGCAATTGTTTTAGGGGTAACCTCGGCAAAAACCAATACAACCATAGTTAGTGCACCGGTTGCGATAGCGACACCTAAATCACCATACAAACGCATACCAATAATGGTCGCGATCGCGGACGCGAGAATATTAACGAGGTTGTTGCCGATAAGAATAAGACCAATCAAACGATCTGGACGGTCTAATAGTCTTTCGACTCGCTTAGCACCCTTATGCCCGTTTTTGGCTAAGTGTTTTAAGCGATAACGATTCAGAGACATCATCCCTGTTTCTGAACCGGAAAAGTAACCTGATATGACGATAAGACACGCGAGTAGCGCAAACAAGATACCCGTAGAGATGTCGTCCAAAACGTTGCTGTTCCTTGTAAGTATTGGGTTATATAACGGTTGAGTAAGTCCGTTAAGTCAAAGAGTTAAGGCGTACTGTATTTTATCTAGCCTAAAATATAAAGGATAGGAGCCCTAGAGCTCCTTAATTCAAGATGATTTCTTTTACAAAGCGACTGCCAAAATATGCCAGAGTTAACAGTGTTGCTCCTGCAACAGCGAACCATGTGACTTTTCTACCACGCCAGCCTTTTTGATAGTGACCCCAAAGCAGTATTGAGTACACCACCCAAGCGATGAAAGAAAGAATGCCCTTATGTGCCTTACCTTGGGCAAACATATCCTGCACAAAGACAAAGCCAGTAATGAGCGTGGCAGTTAACAATAAGTTACCGATCAAAATAATTTTGAAGAGTTGACGCTCCACCATTAATAGAGGCGGCAGGTTTGGGTTAATCGCCAAAGATTTTTTTGCTTTCAGTTTGTGATCCAGCCAAGCCAACTGAAGCGCATAGAGTGCCCCGATAGTTAAAGTCGCGTATGAGAAGAGCGCAAATGAAATATGAATGAGTAGCTTAGGGTCATTCTCTAGGTGCTTTATAAACGTGCTTGGCAAAAATGTGGCAGCAGATAAATTGATGGCAGCAAAGCTATAAACAACTGGCAATAAAAACCACAGTCGGTTTTTCAACATAGCAAGGCTCATGACCAGAGAAATAATAAAACTGATCAAAGAAGCCACGTTGAGAATACTCAGGTTTTGACCTGAACCATCAAAAATCAGATCACTCAAAATCCACGCATGAAAAACAAGCGCACAGGCAGCACTAGCAAACACTGTTTTTGCTTTGATTCCTGACTGTTGTGAGAGTCCGGGTATGATGGTCGCAATCGCCAAGACATAAAGTATGGCGGCCGCGATGGCTATTAAGCTATCCATGAATCCTAAATATTATTGTGCACGATGGAGAAATTATACCTTGCATTACACTTTGGGGCTACGTTATATCCGACATCAATCGTGAGAGATGAGATATTGAAATTAATAAGTTACCGCACCATATATAAATAGAGACAAGAATAGGACAGCGGTACGGGTATGACTCAGACCTTGGCTAATGTATACTCACACTAATTAATCGCCATTTTAGCGAAGAGACAAAGATGTTTGAGAATTTAACGGATCGATTATCCAAAACGCTGAAAAATATCAGTGGTAAAGGTCGTCTGACCGAAGACAACATTAAAGAAACCCTACGTGAAGTCCGAATGGCTCTACTTGAAGCTGACGTTGCGCTTCCGGTCGTTCGTGAATTTGTGAACCGCGTTAAAGAAAAAGCGGTGGGCGTAGAAGTTTCTAAATCTCTGACTCCAGGTCAGGAATTTATCAAGATCGTTCAAACAGAACTTGAAGCCGTAATGGGTGAGTCGAATGAGGCGCTAAACCTTGCCGCTCAACCACCTGCTGTGCTTCTTATGGCAGGTCTACAAGGTGCGGGTAAAACCACATCGGTAGGTAAGTTATCTAAGCTTCTAAAAGAACGTGACAAGAAGAAAGTTTTGGTTGTGTCTGCCGACGTTTACCGTCCTGCGGCAATCAAGCAGCTTGAAACACTGGCATCAGACATCGGTGTTGACTTCTTCCCATCATCACCAGACCAAAAGCCTATTGATATCGCCAATGCAGCGATTGACCATGCGAAGAAAAAATTCTACGACGTACTTATTGTCGATACCGCAGGTCGTTTGGCAATTGATGAAGAGATGATGGGGGAGATCAAAGATCTTCACGCAGCTATCAACCCAGTAGAAACGCTATTTGTTGTTGACGCCATGACGGGTCAAGACGCAGCAAATACAGCAAAAGCCTTTGGCGATGCGCTACCTCTTACCGGTGTAGTTCTAACTAAGGTTGATGGTGATGCTCGTGGTGGTGCGGCACTTTCAGTACGCCATGTAACGGGCAAACCAATCAAATTCTTGGGTGTCGGTGAAAAAACTGACGCGCTAGAACCGTTCCACCCAGATCGTGTTGCTTCACGTATTCTTGGCATGGGTGACGTTCTGTCTTTGATTGAAGACCTACAACGCAACGTTGACCAAGAAAAGGCAGAAAAGTTAGCGAAGAAGTTCAAAGAGAAGAAAGGTTTCGACCTTGAAGATTTCCGTGAACAGCTAGGCCAGATGCAAAACATGGGCGGCATGATGGGGATGATGGATAAGCTTCCAGGAATGTCCCAGCTACCAGACAATGTAAAAGACAAAGTTGATGACAAGATGTTCAAACAGATGGAAGCGATCATCAGCTCCATGACAATGAAAGAACGTCAACGCCCAGAAATTATCAAGGGCTCGCGCAAGAAGCGTATCGCGGCTGGTTCTGGTGTGCAGGTTCAAGATGTAAACCGCTTACTAAAACAGTTCACCCAAATGCAGAAAATGATGAAAAAGATGCAAAAAGGTGGCATGAAAGGCATGATGCGCAATATGCAAGGCATGATGGGCGGCATGGGTGGTGGCGGTGGCTTCAATCCATTTGGTCGTTAATTAATCGATCACGCATAGATTCAGGGTGTTAGGTACGTCACAAACTTTAAATTCAATTTATGTTGGTGAAAAAGTAACTAAACTCCTTGCATTGCTCCGGGAGAAGAGTAAAATTCCGGAGCTTTATTTTGGCACGAGACCCCAAACTGTTTAATTTATTGAATGGTTTTTGGGGTTAATTTTATTTTTGAGAAAGCAAAGAGGACGACATGGTAACCATTCGTTTGGCACGTCACGGCGCTAAAAAGCGTCCATTTTATCAAATCGTAGTAGCGGACAGCCGCAACGCTGCAACTGGCCGTTTCATCGAGAAAGTTGGTTTCTTCAACCCAACTGCTAAAGGTCAAGAAGAAGGTCTACGTCTAGACCTAGACCGCGTTAACCACTGGGTTGGTCAAGGCGCGTCAGTATCTGACCGTGTTGCTAAGCTAGTTAAAGACGCTCAAAAAGCGGCTTAATTTTTTACTTGAAAAGTAGAAACTAGTTTATGTCGATGAAAGGTAAAGAAACAATGAGCAACGAAAAGATTGTTGTAGGCAAGTTTGGTGCTACTTACGGCATTCGTGGTTGGCTTAAGGTTTTTTCCTACACAGACAATGCTGAAAGCATTTTCGATTACAGCCCTTGGTACATTAACCAAAAGGGCAAGTGGGTTGAGTACAAAGTAGAAAGCTGGAAGCGCCATAACAAAGGTATGGTGGCTAAGCTGGAAGGCATGGATGTTCGTGAAGACGCGCATCTAATGACGAACTTTGAAATTGCTATTGACCCTGCGGTACTTCCTGAATTGTCAGAAGATGAGTTCTACTGGCGCGAATTGTTTGGGATGCAAGTTGTAACCACTAAAGGTTACGATCTAGGTGTTGTTACTGACATGCTAGAAACTGGCTCAAACGATGTTCTGGTTGTTAAAGCAAATCTTAAAGATGCTTTCGGGCAGAAGGAACGATTAATCCCGTTCCTTGAAGAGCAAGTGATCATTAATGTTGATCGCGAAGCTCAACGGATCGAAGTTGACTGGGATCCTGGATTCTAATCTCCAAAATTACAGAGCGAGATAAACATGTGGGTTGGCGTTATTAGCCTTTTTCCAGAAATGTTCCGTTCTGTTACTGATTTTGGAGTAACAGGTCAAGCGGTTAAAAAAGGTCTTTTGTCGATTGAGACTTGGAATCCTAGAGATTTCACTCACGACAAACATCGCACAGTCGATGACCGACCTTACGGTGGTGGCCCTGGTATGTTAATGATGGTTCAGCCTTTGCGCGATGCCATTTATACCGCGAAAGCAGCCTCACCGGGCAAGACGAAAGTCATCTACCTTTCTCCTCAAGGTCGCAAGCTCGACCAGAAAGGAGTGGAAGAACTGGCAACGAATGAGAACTTGCTTCTGATTTGTGGTCGTTATGAAGGGGTAGATGAGCGCATCATTCAATCTGAAGTCGACGAAGAATGGTCGATTGGTGATTTTGTGATGACGGGTGGTGAGATACCAGCCATGACGTTAATCGACGCTGTCTCTCGGTTTGTTCCGGGTGTACTAGGGGATTTCGCGTCAGCAGAAGAAGACTCTTTTGCAAATGGCTTGTTAGATTGCCCTCACTATACGCGTCCAGAAGTATTGGATGACAAAGAGGTACCAGCGGTACTGATGTCAGGCAATCACAAGGACATTCGTCAATGGCGACTCAAGCAGTCGTTGGGCCGTACTTGGCTAAGAAGACCAGAGCTCCTGGAAAACCTAGCTCTGACTGACGAACAGGAACAATTACTTGCTGAGTTTGTTAATGAGCATAAAGCCATTAAAGAACATAACGCAAAGTAACCTAATTTATTTAGTATCAGTTTATTCTAGGAATTTAAAAAATGAGTAACATCATCAAAGCTCTTGAAGAAGAGCAAATGAAATCAGACCTACCTAAATTTGCACCAGGTGACACTGTTGTAGTTCAAGTTAAGGTAAAAGAAGGTGACCGTGAGCGTCTACAGGCTTTCGAAGGCGTTGTAATCGCAATCCGTAACCGTGGTCTACACTCTGCTTTCACTGTACGTAAGATCTCTAACGGTGAAGGTGTTGAGCGTACGTTCCAAACACACTCTCCAATCGTTGATAGCATCGAAGTTAAACGCCGTGGTGCAGTACGTCGTGCCAAGTTGTACTACCTACGTGAGCGTTCTGGTAAGTCTGCTCGTATCAAAGAGAAGCTTGCTAAGAAGTAATGCTATAACTAGCGTTCTCATCTTAAACGGAGTCCTTTTAGGGCTCCGTTTTTTTATTTGTGTAATTAGCTTGCTCGTTTCTTTTCACCCTAACTGAACTGTCGATGCTCATGCACTGATTTACACTCCACGCCTCTGCCTTGCTGTGAATAGATTCCTGATGTCGCTATGGCTCCTCGGAATGACGGAAAATGATGGTCAAAGATTATATAGCACCGAGGTTCAAATTCGTCATTCTGGACAGCGACGACGGAGCGTGATTCAGGTTCCCCAAGAAGGAACCTAGGGTATTCCTTTACCCTAGGTCTCAATTTAATACTGGTCTTCAGACCAGCCATCACTATCGGACATATCGGGTGCGCCTGGGATGGTGTTTTCTTCATCTGCCCATTCACCAAAATCAATCATTTGGCATTGTTTACTGCAGAAAGGGCGATGAGGACTTTGTTCTCCCCATTCTACGTCGGCGCCACATTGTGGGCATTGAACGATGGTAACTTTAGACATAGTTGAGCGTCCCATTACTAATTGGTGTTAAAGGGTAGTATACCTAAACGAATTAAAGATGGCTTATTCAACGCGCTATTGCTGCTACGAAATTTTATCAAATATAAGCGCAATAAAGCGTTGAATTTTAGATTATGGAGGCGAGGCGTAGTGTCGTCTTAGCTGCAAACAGCAAGTTCAAATTCAATATCTTGTGTGCATGCTTGACCGTTTTCAAACGACATGAACTTGATCGCAAAGCGGTTTTTATGGCCTGAAATCATAGGATACACGCCATATTCCATTGGGATGTGAAGTCTTAGAATGTTGGCTTCATCAGCGTCACTTTGGAAGAAACCTGCACGACCGATTTGAGCTTTGAAATGTCCGGTCTCTCTAGTGAGCTTTAACCATAACGAAAGCGCATCAGATAAGGGCTTTAAGCTTGCTTGCCACTGTTGTGCATCACGCTTTTTACGTTCAATAGGTAGATGAAGCCAGTAGTGTAATGCTGGCAGATCAAAACAGCATGAACCACCCGGTAGATTAAAGCGTTGACGGATAGAGCTTAGGAAGCGATCTTCTTTTAATGCTTGGCCAAAACGTTCAGCACCCATTAGTTGGCTATGAACGACATCTATCTCTTGTAGCAAGGTATTTAATGCGTCTTGATCGACACCATCAACATTGAGCCAATGGCGGTACGACAGCCGTTGCTTCTCAAGATCTTTAGCCAGTTCACTTTTCAGTTGGATTTGTTCGAAGATCTCAACCATATCGAATAACGCACGGAAAAACAGTTGATACTGATGATTTTCGCTAAACCCAGAGGCCAAGTGAGCCTGACGCAGCAGAGACTCCACTCTTAGATAAATACGAGTTTTCTCATTTAACGGATGTTCAAATTTGTGCGTGGTCATCGACATAAGCCTTTGTGAGTTTCGTTCCTATTTTCGCAGATTTTTCTTACACATGGCTAGGTACTTTTCGTGCAAATCTGTGATTTGAAGCAAAAGATCAGGGTCACTTGGATTATTCTTAACCACATCGTCTGCAAGCGCGAGCCTTTGCTCTCTTGATGCTTGAGAGGCAAGGATGGCGCGAACTTGATCTTCACTCACATTGTCTCGTTTCATCGTGCGAGATATCTGTGTATTCGGTTCTACATCGACGACAAGAACGCGATCACACAAACTATCTAGCTTGTTTTCTACGAGCAACGGCACCACAAGTAACGCATACTCTGAAGTGACTTGCTGCAAATCTTCGATCATCTTTTCACGAATTATCGGGTGCAACAGTGCGTTGAGCCATGCTTTTTCATCTGAATTCGAAAAGATTTTTTCTCTCAGCTTTGCGCGATCTAAAGTTTGGTCTTCACGAACGATATCGTGACCAAAGTGTTCAATAATCGCGTTTAGGCCGGGAGTACCTGGCTCGACAACTTCTCTTGCTACAATGTCGGCATCGACGATATCGATTTTAAATTGTTGTTTGAACAGATTCGCGACGGTTGTTTTTCCACTAGCGATACCGCCTGTTAAACCAATAACCAAAGCCATTTACACTCCTAGAACTGAAGTAAAGTACCAGTTTAAAATCTGGTCGCCCCAAATTAAGCTTATCCAACCAGCAATTGCTAAGTAAGGACCGAAAGGGAAAGCTTTTTCAATTCCCTGCTTTTGCAAGCGTAGTTGAATGATGCCAAATACGATGCCAACCACAGAAGAAAGTAGAATGATCATCGGCAGTGACTGCCAACCTAGCCAAGCTCCTAGTGCCGCCAGTAGTTTAAAATCACCATACCCCATTCCTTCTTTACCAGTAAGTAGCTTAAAGCCCCAGTAAACGGACCAGAGACATAGGTAACCAGCAATAGCACCAATGACAGAATCTTGTAGAGTAACAGGACTTATTTCGACTAATGCTAAGGCAATGCCAGCCCAAGTTAATGGTAATGTTAATTGGTCAGGTAACAACATAGTATCGAGATCGATAAATGTTGCGGCGATTAAGATAAAAGTAAAAAAGAGTAGGGCAACGGTAAAGTAACTAAAACCAAAGTAATAAGCGATAAAGCCTGAACAGAACGCGGTGAGCAGTTCAATCAGTGGATAGCGTGCACTAATGGTTGCCTGACAGTTGTGACATTTGCCTTTTAAAAGCAGCCAGCTAATCACAGGAATGTTGTCGCGAATACGTATCGGTGTTGCGCATTTCTGGCAGGAGGAGCGTGGGACGCTCAAGGTCAGCACTTCTTTAGGAGGTTCTATTTTGTATTCAGGAAATGACTCGGCACATTCGCGTCGCCATTCTAGTTCCATGATTTTAGGTAGTCGATAAATAACCACATTGAGGAAGCTACCCACGATAAGACCGAAGATGGTGGCAAACACAACGAATAGCCAAGGGTAGTACTGGAATACTTCCATATTTGTCTCTTGAGCGATGAGTGAAATCAGCAAGATGCTGTTTTAAAGGAGTTAACAGCTCATTCTAGCCCAATACACTCATTAAGTTAAAGATTGGCAAGTACATTGCTGTCACTAATCCGCCAACAACGATACCTAAAAAAACGATAATTAGTGGCTCTAGAATTTTACTAAGGTTGTCGACGGTGTTGTCGACTTCAAACTCGTAGATTGTTGCAACTTTATTGAGCATATCGTCAAGTCGACCAGACTCTTCACCGATCATAACCATTTGTAACACCAATTCAGGGAACACATTACAGTTGCGCATGGCTACATACATTGGCATACCTGCGGCGGTATCACGGTAAACTTCTTCTATGGCGAGTTGATAGTGCAAGTTTCCTGATGTTTTTGATGTAGTTTTTAAACTGGTTAGAATTGGAATGCCCGCTGTAAAGCTTGTGGCGAGTGTTCGACTAAATTTGGCGATCGCTGCTTTTGATAATACAGGCCCAAGGACAGGAAATTTAAGCACAGATCGATTGAGCGTTAAGCGAAAAGAATCTGAACGCTTAGAGAGGATTCTCGCCGAGATGAATAAACTAATGGAGCCTAGTGCTATAAATGGGCTCCAATTTTGTGTCCATGCGGAAAGATCTAACACTTGCCTGGTAAACCACGGTAAGTCAGCACCAAAACCAACAAACATTTTTTCAAACTCGGGAATGACTTTGGTGAGCATGATAAACGACACGCCTAACGCTACTAGCACTACCATCGCTGGGTAGATCAGTGCTTTGATCACTTTCGCACGGAGTTGTTCATTTTTTTCTCGGTAGGTGGCTAAGCGCTCGAATACTTCTGCTAAGTTACCGGATTGCTCACCTGTGGCGATAAGATCGGTATAGAGTGGGTCAAAGTGTTCACTTGCAGTGCGTATGGCTTTTGACATGGGTGTCCCCGCTTCAACGGCGCGTGTCACGCTCATCAAAATGGATTTCATCTCTGCTTTTTTATGATTTTCTGAGACCAATTTTAAAGCCTGAACCAAGGGCACACCGGTTATCAACATCGTCGAAATCTGACGGGTAAACACCGTGATGTCTCTGCCTTTCACGCGATGGCTGAGTTTAGTGAGAAACGAGATACTGCTTTTCTTTAACTTCTTGATCTTGATGTGCTGTGCGTCTAGACGCTCGCGTACTTCAATTTCTGTCATCGCGAGGGTTTGTCCAGACGTCTTTTTGCCAGAACTGTTGATGCCTTTCCAGCGGAAGTTTTTAAGTTGTGGTGTAGTGCTTTTCATGGATGTGACTGCTGATTAAAGGATTAAAAATAAAGTACGCGCTGTAGTTCACTAAAACTTGTGATTCCTTGTTTGAGTTTTTCTATGCCCGACATTTGTAACGTGCTCATACCATTTGCGATGGCGAGTTTTTCTAGTTCATGTACCGAGGCGCCTTTAATAAGCGCTTCGGAAAGAAATTCATCAAAGCGCATCACTTCATAAATCCCCGTTCGGCCGGAATAACCATGGGTACACTCATTGCATCCATCGGGATTGGCTTTAAAAATGTTGTCGCTTGCTTGAATTCCAAGATGTTGTAGCTGAACGGTAAGCTCTTGTGATTGTTTACAGTGCGAGCACAGTTTACGGGCTAAGCGCTGGGCAATAATCAAACTAAGAGATGAGGCCAAGTTAAAGCTTTCTACGCCCATGTTTGATAAACGAATAACCGTTTCAGCCGCAGAGTTGGTATGCAAGGTTGAAAGTACTAAGTGACCGGTTTGCGAGGCTTTGATGGCGATCTCCGCAGTGTCTAAGTCACGAATCTCACCGACCATTACCACATCCGGGTCTTGACGTAAGAAAGAGCGCAGGGCTTCGGCAAAACCAAAACCAATCTTAGGCTGAACTTGAACTTGGTTAATGCCCGATAAGTTAATTTCTACTGGGTCTTCTGCCGTAGAAATGTTGATTTCTGGTTTATTGAGGATACTCAGCCCGGTGTACAGAGAAACGGTTTTTCCGCTCCCGGTTGGACCTGTCATCAGAATCATGCCTTGTGGGCGACGCAGCGCATCCAAGTACAATTGTTTTTGTTGTTCGCTATAACCAAGCTTGTCGATATCCAATGACGCAGAGCTGCTGTCGAGCAGTCGTAGTACAATTTTCTCTCCAAATAGAGTAGGCAGCGTGGATACACGCATATCAATTGCGGTGTCTTGATTCAACTTGAGCTTAATACGCCCATCTTGTGGTAAACGTCGCTCTGCAATATCAAGCTTAGAGAGGATTTTGATACGAGCGGATAAGCGACGACTCAAGTGGCTTGGTGGCTGCTGTGTTTCAATTAAGATGCCATCACAGCGCAGGCGCACGCGGTACATCTTTTCATAAGGCTCAAAGTGGATATCGGATGCGCCTTTGCGCACAGCGTCCAATAGAATTTGGTTGATGTAACGGCTAACAGGAGACTCATCTTGGCTCAAGTCTTCAATGTTGTCGATTTCATCTGCGCCCACGTCAACCAGATTGGCTAACTCTTCTTGGTTGATCTCTTTTAACCCGGACTTCTCATGACTCAATGAACGACCATACAAGCGTCGAATTGCCGCGCTGAGTTGACTAAATTCCCCCAAGACCAATTCAACCTGTAAACCAGTGGCAAAGCGAAAATCATCTTCTGCTTGTTGGTTGGTGGGGTCGGCAACGGCGAGTAATAACGTTGAAGACGTACGCTGGAGTGGGAGTGCGTTATGCCGCGTGATTAATTCCCTAAGGCCAAGTTGCTGACAAAGCGAAGCATACTCGTACTGAGATAACTCGGGCTGATTTAAACCAAAGAGAGAACTTAAGTGCTCAGCGAGTTCGCTTGATGTAAATAATCCAGAACTGAGTAAAGCCTCTGGCATCGAAATGCCAGAAGCTTTGACTTGCTCAAGTAACGATTCTTCTTGGGAAAAAGCCAATAGTCCTTTTTGACGAAGAATCGTGGAGAGGTTGGTTTGCATGAATTATTCAGGACAGTAATCAGATTGGTTATTACCATTAGAATCTTGACATGAGCCCGCCCACTCAATACCACTAGTCGTGTAGTTAGATGCCATAGTATACTGTTCTCCACTAGCAATCGGCCCTTTTACTGCTACAGCTTTTGCAATGACATTTACGCCTGATGATCCAGCAACTGCTTCAATAGAGATATCATTTAGGTTGTTAATTTTTGAAGGTACACCATTACTACCAGATAAGCAGTTCGTTTTAAAAGTAGCTGCGTTTGATGCATTTTCATGTGCACACAACTCAACGGCTAACTTCATCGCAGAAGCTGCTTTTGGGAACTCTGCCAGCGTCGCTTTTTTTGTGTAGTTTTGATAAGCAGGCACAGCAAATGCGGCCAAAATACCAATAATCGCGACGACAATCATTAATTCAATCAAGGTAAAACCTTGCTGTTTTTTCTGTTTACTGTTTTTCATTTTTAACCCTTTCTAAAAAATTAATAATGCTCTTGCATTAGCGAAAGATTATGGAGAGTTAAAGTGGGTTGAAAATGGGGAAGAGATGGGCTCTCGAGTGAGATAAAACTCTTTGGTGAAAAGTTGCATATCGCATGCAGAGTTTTGCGAGTAGTACTATTTTTTTAGTGGATAAAAAGAAAGGGCCAATTGGCCCTTTTAAATGATGAGTTACTCACAACTCACTGAGTTAGTTGAAGTAATTGAGATTGTGTTGCTTTAATTATTTGAAGCGCATCGAAAGATCCATCGCTTTTAGATGCTTAGTCAACGCGCCTACCGAAATGTAATCGACACCGGTTTCTGCGTATTCTGCGATGGTCTCTAGCGTAATGTTGCCGGAGTTCTCTAAAGCGGCACGACCTGCGTTAATCGCTACGGCTTCACGCATCATTTCTTTTGTGAAGTTATCGAGCATGATGATGTCGGCACCAGCCTCTATCGCTTGTTTCAACTCTTCTAAGCTTTCCGTTTCGACTTCTACCGGTTTGCCTGGGTTAAGCTCTTTCGCTTTTTGGATGGCTTGAGTGATGCCACCACAAGCAATAATGTGGTTTTCTTTAATGAGGTAAGCGTCGAACACGCCGATGCGATGGTTAAAGCCACCACCACACGTCACGGCGTATTTTAGTGCGCTACGCAGACCAGGAATGGTTTTGCGTGTGTCGAGTAGACGACACTCAGTATGCGCGATTTTTTCAGCGTACTCTGCGGTAACTGTTGCGCAGCCAGACAGCGTTTGGATGAAGTTCATTGCGTTACGCTCACCAGTCAACAAGTCACGAGCAGGGCCTGTCAGCGTGCAAAGGGTTTGGTTAGGTTCGACTTTATCGCCGTCCTTTACGTGCCATTCAATGCTGACCTTGCCACCGAGCTGTTTAAAAACTTCATCAGCCCATGCTTGACCACAGAACACACCATGCTCACGAGTAATAATCGTTGCGGTATTAACCGCATCGGCAGGGATCAAAGATGCAGTAATGTCGTTATCTGCGTTGACACTGCCACCTAGATCTTCTTTTAAGGTATCAGCGACAGAGCGAGTGATCTCTAAAGGGAGTTGTTGTTTAAGGTATTCTAGGCGTTCTTGAATGTTGTGTGTGTTCTTCATCGCAAATCTTGTCTTGAAAGGGAGATGGCAACGAATGATACTCTCCGGTGTCAATAATTTCAGCAGTTAATTTGAAAAGTAGAGAGGTTGATATGCGCCCAATTATCGAGAATGGCTGGCTGACACAGGCAAAGCATGTTCCGTCACCATTTTTTGATGCACGCTCTGATGTAAACGACATCTCTCTGCTGGTGGTACATAACATCAGTTTGCCTCCTGGGCAGTTTGGTGGACCATATATAGAGGACTTCTTCACTGGCAAGCTAGACCCAAATGAACATCCATTTTTTGAAGTTATTCACAAAATGGGCGTTTCTGCACATTGCTTGATTAAAAGAAACGGCGAGGTTGTTCAATTTGTTTCTTTTCTCGATAGAGCATGGCATGCCGGTCAATCCAGTTTCGCGGGCAGGGAGCGTTGTAATGACTATTCCATTGGTATCGAGCTTGAAGGGACAGAATTTACTGCCTATACAGAAGCGCAATATCAATCACTTGCAGAGATCACTGAGGTGATTATGCAGTCTTATCCTCAAATCACCCCGCCACGAATTACCGGTCATCAATATATTGCGCCCTTGAGAAAAAGCGATCCTGGTCTAAGCTTTGATTGGGTGAAATATAGACTGCTTATACAGCGTTGATTTGTAGCGAAAGTGTAAATTCAAAAAAGCGAAATAAATAAGGCATACGATCAGGTATGCCTTTTTTTGATACCAGAAATATTAATGATTGTTAAAAGTTAACTACATTTTTACGCTCGTACATGCCGTTTTGGTGAATAAATAGACTGATAATTTTGTCATTTTCTGTATTTCTTTTCCAAAACTGCTAGCACGTCGACTTCCCATTTGTATGCTTTATGTAATTGGTCATACCAATTCTATTGCTGTTTTAACAGTCGATTGTTATCAGAGTGTTGGAAGTAAGCTCGTTCTATGATTTAGGTCAATTTTCGGCTGGACAGTGGCGTTTTAATTATGTTAATTTCTGCACCAACTTAAAATTGGTATTACCAATTACCTGCAAGAGTAGAAGAACAATAAATTATGGCTTATCAAAGGATTCGTCAGCCAAAACTCTCTGATGTTATAGAACAAGAGTTAGAAAGGTTGATAGTGGAAGGAACATTGTCTCCGGGGCAACAACTGCCTCCAGAGCGTGAACTGGCAAAACAGTTCGATGTGTCTCGTCCTTCAGTCCGAGAAGCCATTCAACGCTTGGAAGCGAAGCGTTTGTTGACTCGTCGCCAAGGTGGCGGAACATTCGTAAGTGAGAATATCTGGAAGAGCTTTTCAGATCCCTTGTTGAATTTGTTGTCTAGTCATTCTGAAACCCAGCTTGATGTGCTTGAGTCTCGTCATGCGATGGAAGGAATTTCAGCCTACTTTGCAGCTTTACGTGGTACCGAAGAAGATTTTGCGCGTATTCAAGGTTGCCTTGAGCGCATTAGCCAAGAGCAAGCAAACAACGATATCGAAGCTGAATCTGCGGAAGTAATGCAATTTTTGATCGCTTTGACAGAAGCCGCGCACAACGTGGTTTTGTTGCACATTGTTCGAAGCTTAGCACCTTTGCTTGAGCAAAATATTCTACAAAATTTTAAATTACTACGTCGCCGCCCAGAAGCGGTCGAGAAAGTCAGTAAACACCGAGCCAATATCGTGGATGCGATTGTTTCTGGTCAGCCTGAAAAGGCGCGAGAAATGTCCCACTCGCACTTGGCTTACATCGAAGAAACATTGTTGGATTTGACTCGAGAAGAGTCTCGACGAGAGCGTTCTCTACGTCGAATTCAGCAGGGTAATGACTCGTAAGAGCGTTACTTAAATAAGTAGATCCAACCAACAGAAGGATAGATCGCCATGTCTGATATGAAGCATGACGTAGATGCACTGGAAACTCAAGAATGGCTACAAGCGCTTGAGTCAGTTGTACGTGAAGAAGGTCTAGAGCGTGCTCAATTCCTATTAGAGCAAGTTCTAGATAAAGCACGTCTAGACGGTGTTGATATGCCAACAGGTATCACAACTAACTACATCAACACGATTCCTGCAGACCAAGAACCAGCATACCCAGGTGACACAACACTTGAGCGTCGTATTCGCTCAATTATTCGTTGGAACGCTATCATGATCGTTCTACGTGCATCTAAGAAAGACCTAGAGCTAGGCGGCCACATGGCGTCTTTCCAGTCTTCTGCTGCGTTCTACGAGACATGTTTCAACCACTTCTTCCGTGCACCAAACGAGAAGGATGGTGGCGACCTAGTTTACTACCAAGGTCACATTTCACCAGGTATCTACTCACGTGCATTCGTTGAAGGTCGTCTAACTGAAGAGCAGCTAGACAACTTCCGTCAAGAAGTAGACGGCAAAGGTATTCCTTCATACCCGCACCCTAAACTGATGCCTGAATTCTGGCAGTTCCCGACAGTATCGATGGGCCTAGGTCCAATCGCTTCTATCTACCAAGCTCGTTTCCTTAAGTACCTAGAAGGCCGTGGTCTTAAAGATACTTCAGAGCAGCGCGTTTACGCGTTCCTAGGTGACGGTGAGATGGATGAGCCAGAATCACGTGGTGCGATCTCTTTCGCTGCGCGTGAGAAACTAGACAACCTATGCTTCCTAATCAACTGTAACCTACAGCGTCTAGATGGCCCTGTAATGGGTAACGGTAAGATCATTCAAGAACTTGAAGGTCTGTTCAAAGGTGCTGGTTGGAACGTAGTGAAGGTAATCTGGGGTAACAACTGGGATTCACTACTAGCTAAAGATACGACTGGTAAGCTTCTACAGCTTATGAATGAAACGATCGACGGCGACTACCAAACATTCAAATCAAAAGACGGCGCGTACGTACGTGAGCACTTCTTTGGTAAGTACCCAGAGACAGCTGCACTTGTTGCTGACATGACTGATGACGAAATCTTCGCACTTAAGCGTGGTGGTCACGAGTCTTCTAAGCTATACGCGGCATACAAAAACGCGGCAGAAACTAAAGGTCGTCCAACAGTAATCCTAGCTAAGACTGTTAAAGGTTACGGCATGGGTGAAGCGGCTGAAGGTAAGAACATCGCGCACCAAGTTAAGAAGATGGACATGACTCACGTACTACACCTACGTGATCGTCTAGGTCTTCAAGACATCCTAACTGACGAAGCAGTGAAAGAACTTCCGTACCTGAAACTTGAAGAAGGTTCAAAAGAGTACGAATACCTACACGCTCGTCGTAAAGCGCTACACGGCTACACGCCACAGCGTCTACCAAAATTCACTCAAGAATTCATCGTTCCTGAGCTAGAAGAATTCAAGCCACTATTAGAAGAACAGAAGCGTGATATCTCTTCTACTATGGCATTCGTACGTGCACTAAACGTTCTACTTAAGAACAAGAACATTGGTAAGAACATCGTTCCTATCATTGCTGACGAAGCACGTACATTCGGGATGGAAGGTCTGTTCCGTCAAATCGGTATCTACAACCCGCACGGCCAAACTTACACACCAGAAGACCGTGGCGTTGTTTCTTACTACAAAGAAGCGACTTCAGGTCAGGTTCTACAAGAAGGTATCAACGAGCTAGGTGCTATGTCTTCATGGGTTGCTGCTGCGACGTCATACTCGACAAACGACCTACCAATGATCCCGTTCTACATCTACTACTCAATGTTCGGCTTCCAACGTGTTGGCGACATGGCGTGGATGGCTGGTGACCAACAAGCACGTGGTTTCCTACTAGGTGCAACTGCGGGTCGTACAACGTTGAACGGTGAAGGTCTACAGCACGAAGACGGCCACTCGCACATTTTGGCGGGTACGGTTCCTAACTGTATTTCTTACGACCCAACATTCGCGTACGAAGTAGCAGTAATCATGCAAGACGGTATCCGTCGCATGTACGGTCCAGAACAAGAAAACGTGTTCTACTACCTAACGCTAATGAACGAAAACTACGCAATGCCAGCAATGCCAGAAGGCGCTGAAGAAGGCATCCGTAAAGGTATCTACAAGCTAGAAACTTACACGGGCGACAAAGCGAAAGTTCAGCTAATGAGCTCTGGTACTATCATGAATGAAGTACGTAAAGCAGCTCAAATCCTAAGCGAAGATTACGGTGTTGCTTCTGATGTTTACTCTGTAACGTCATTCAACGAACTAACTCGCGATGGCCAAGATGCAGAGCGTTTCAACATGCTTCACCCAGAAGCGGAAGCGAAAGTACCTTACATCCAAACAGTAATGGGTACTGAACCTGCTATCGCAGCAACTGACTACATGAAGAACTACGCAGAGCAGGTTCGTGCATACATTCCTGCTGAGTCTTTCAAAGTTCTTGGTACTGATGGCTTCGGTCGTTCAGACAGCCGTGAAAACCTACGTCGTCACTTCGAAGTGAACGCAGGTTACGTAGTAGTAGCAGCGCTAACTGAACTAGCGAAACGTGGCGAAGTTGAGAAATCTGTAGTTGCAGAAGCAATTAAGAAATTCGACATCGACACAGAGAAAACAAACCCGCTATACGCTTAATTAAGAAGGTAGATAAGAAATGGCAATCGAAATTAATGTACCAGACATCGGTGCGGATGAGGTTGAAGTTACTGAGATTCTTGTAAGCGTTGGCGACAAGGTTGAAGAAGAGCAGTCTCTGATCACAGTTGAAGGCGATAAAGCTTCTATGGAAGTTCCTGCTTCTCAAGCGGGTATCGTTAAAGAAATCAAAGTTGCAGAAGGCGACAAGGTTTCTACTGGTTCTCTAATCATGATTTTCGAAGCCGAGGGTGCAGCTGACGCTGCACCTGCTCCTGCGGCAGAAGCAGCTCCAGCAGCAGCTCCAGCTCCAGCAGCAGCGGCAGAACTAAAAGAAGTTCACGTACCAGACATCGGTGGTGATGAAGTAGAAGTTACTGAAATCATGGTTGCCGTTGGCGACAGCATCGAAGAAGAGCAATCTCTTCTAACTGTTGAAGGCGACAAAGCTTCTATGGAAGTTCCAGCGCCATTCGCAGGTACTCTAAAAGAGATCAAAGTTGCAACAGGCGATAAAGTATCGACTGGCTCACTTATCATGGTATTCGAAACAGCAGGTTCAGGCGCTCCAGCAGCACCAGCGGCAGCTGAAGCTCCTGCGGCAGCAGCTCCAGCAGCGTCTGCGGCAAAAGAAGTGAACGTTCCAGATATCGGCGGCGACGAAGTTGAAGTTACTGAGATCATGGTTGCGGTTGGCGACACAGTGGAAGAAGAGCAATCTCTAATCACTGTTGAAGGTGACAAAGCTTCTATGGAAGTTCCTGCACCATTCGCTGGCACAGTTAAAGAAATCAAGATTGCAGCTGGCGACAAAGTGTCTACTGGCTCACTAATCATGGTATTCGAAGTGGCGGGCGCAGCACCTGCTCCTGCAGCAGCTCCAGCTCAAGCGGCAGCACCTGCAGCTCCAGCTCCTAAAGCAGAAGCTCCAGCGGCAGCAGCTCCAGCAGCGACTGGCGATTTCAAAGAAAACGATGAGTACGCTCACGCATCTCCAGTTGTTCGTCGTCTAGCGCGTGAATTTGGCGTTAATCTTTCTAAGGTTAAAGGTTCTGGTCGTAAGAGCCGTATCTTAAAAGAAGACGTTCAAGCTTACGTGAAAGATGCACTTAAGCGTCTTGAGTCTGGCGCAGGTGCAGCAGCATCTGGCAAAGGCGACGGCGCGGCTCTTGGTCTACTACCATGGCCAAAAGTGGACTTCAGCAAGTTTGGTGAGACAGAAGTTCAACCGCTATCTCGCATTAAGAAGATCTCTGGCGCAAACCTACACCGTAACTGGGTAATGATCCCGCACGTTACACAGTGGGATAACGCAGACATCACGGCTCTTGAAGCATTCCGTAAAGAGCAAAACGCGATTGAAGCGAAGAAAGACACTGGCATGAAGATCACACCACTTGTGTTCATCATGAAAGCGGTAGCTAAAGCGCTTGAAGCGTTCCCAGCGTTCAACTCTTCTCTATCAGAAGACGGTGAGAGCCTAATTCTGAAGAAATACGTGAATGTTGGTATCGCGGTAGATACACCAAACGGTCTAGTTGTTCCTGTATTTAAAGACGTGAACAAGAAAGGCATCTACGAGCTATCTGAAGAGCTAATGGCGGTTTCTAAGAAAGCACGTGCTGGTAAGCTAACTGCGGCTGACATGCAAGGTGGCTGTTTCACTATCTCTAGCCTAGGCGGTATCGGCGGTACAGCGTTTACTCCAATCGTAAACGCACCAGAAGTTGGTATCCTAGGTGTGTCTAAGTCAGAAATGAAACCGGTATGGAACGGTAAAGAGTTCGAACCGCGTCTACAACTTCCACTGTCTCTATCATACGACCACCGTGTGATCGATGGTGCTGAAGGTGCGCGCTTCATCACTTACTTAAACTCATGTCTATCTGACATTCGTCGTCTAGTTCTGTAATAGAAATTAGATGAATGAGAGGCGGCAACTTAGCCGCCTCTGCTAATCATAATTACCGACAATTTGGTTATCAGCCTTGCTTCGTTCAGGGTTTTCACAATCGAATTGTTGTCTAGCTCACAGGCTAAATTGATTTACTTTTCACACCATTAACATCTCTGTAAACTGTTAGCGGTCTGAAAATAACTGTTTAAAACAAATCTCTCTTAAACATAAAAAATCGATACCCACTCAGCCTGTTAGGGATAATGACTACAAGAGGTCAAAATGAGCAAAGAAATTAAAGCCCAAGTTGTTGTACTTGGTTCTGGTCCTGCTGGTTACTCCGCTGCATTCCGTTGTGCGGACTTAGGTCTTGAAACTGTACTAGTTGAACGTTACAGCACGCTTGGCGGTGTATGTCTGAACGTGGGTTGTATCCCATCTAAAGCACTGCTTCACGTTTCTAAAGTAATTGAAGAAGCGAAAGCGATGGCTGACCACGGCGTTGTGTTCGGTGAGCCTCAAACAGACATCAGCAAAATCCGCATCTGGAAAGAAAAAGTTGTTAACCAACTAACTGGCGGCCTAAGCGGTATGGCTAAGATGCGTAACGTAACAGTAGTTAACGGTTACGGTAAGTTCACTGGCCCTAACTCTATCCTTGTAGAAGGTGAAGGTGAGCCAACAGTTGTTAACTTTGACAACGCAATCGTTGCGGCTGGTTCTCGTCCAATCAAACTGCCATTTATCCCGCATGAAGACCCACGTATTTGGGACTCTACTGACGCTCTAGAACTAAAAGAAGTGCCAGAAAAACTGCTTATCATGGGCGGTGGTATCATCGGTCTAGAAATGGGTACGGTTTACCACTCTCTAGGTTCTAAAGTTGAAGTTGTTGAAATGTTTGACCAGGTAATTCCTGCAGCAGACAAAGATATCGTGAAAGTATTTACTAAGCGTATCAAAGACAAGTTCAAGCTAATGCTAGAAACGAAAGTAACAGCAGTTGAAGCAAAAGAAGACGGTATCTACGTTTCAATGGAAGGCAAGAAAGCGCCAGCTGAAGCTGAGCGTTACGATGCGGTTCTAGTTGCTATCGGTCGTGTACCAAATGGTAAGCTAATCGACGGTGAAAAAGCGGGTCTAGAAATTGACGAGCGCGGCTTCATCAACGTTGATAAGCAAATGCGTACTAACGTTCCTCACATCTTCGCGATCGGTGATATCGTTGGTCAACCAATGCTTGCTCACAAAGGTGTGCATGAAGGTCACGTAGCTGCTGAAGTTATCTCTGGTAAGAAGCACTACTTTGACCCTAAAGTTATCCCTTCAATTGCGTACACTGAGCCAGAAGTGGCTTGGGTTGGTAAGACTGAAAAAGAAGCGAAAGAAGAAGGCATCAAGTACGAAGTAGCAACATTCCCATGGGCAGCATCAGGTCGTGCAATTGCATCTGACTGTGCAGACGGTATGACTAAGCTAATCTTCGACAAAGAAACTCACCGCGTAATCGGTGGTGCTATCGTTGGTACTAACGGTGGTGAACTACTTGGTGAAATCGGCCTTGCAATTGAGATGGGCTGTGATGCAGAAGATATCGCTCTGACTATCCACGCTCACCCAACTCTACACGAGTCTGTAGGTCTAGCTGCTGAAGTATTTGAAGGTTCAATCACTGACCTGCCAAACAAAAAAGCAGTTAAGAAGAAGTAAGCTTTTTCTGACTGAATGATAGAAGCCGCTGCATTGCAGCGGTTTTTTTATGCTTGTTATATAGAAATATAAATGTGTGCTTAGCTGACAGCAGACAATAAAAAGCCCACCAAACGGTGGGCTGACATATATTACGAGCTAAGCTTTAGTGTTCACGGTTGTAAATGCAAAGCATATCTAAGTATGAATTCACTAGGTGTTTCAGCTCCGCTTCACCTTTAGCGCGGTTCGCTTGGACAAACAGTGAGTAACAAATACCGTGGAACAGGTTTGCCAAGTGTTCTGAATCGTGCTGGTCACACACTTCGCCACGTTCAATTGCTTTAATGAACATGTTTTGTACCAGCAACTGGTTAGTACGGTTAGTTGAAACAAACAATGGCCATACTTCGTCACGTGTTGAAGCACTCCACTCGAACCATACTTTTAGCCAGTGACAATCTTGGCTGACAAGCTCGATCATCGCATTAGTAATATTGGCGATGTTTTCACGTGCATGTAAGTCTAGGTCTATGTTATCCGATAGGAAGTTTGAGAACTGACGTACGACGTGATTGAGAACTTCATCCACCAAGTCTTCGCGTGTAGGGAAGTAGTTAAAAACAGTCGCTACAGAAACTTGAGCAATTTCTGCGATATCTGCGTGACCACCACGACCGATGCCGCGGCGCGCAAATACTTCCAATGCGATTTCCATTAACTGTTGCTTACGCTTAATTGGAGAAAGCCTAGTTCTAGGTCTCTTTGCAATTGAGTCCATATCCATTTTCCTTGCCATTTGAGTTGATATTGGGGGTAACCCCCTAATTGATTATTTTAATAGTTGCTTAAAGCAGTGATGAGTGTAATGGTGCATATGCACAAGGTCAACATCTGTAGAACAATTTATATACAGTAATGTCATTATTATTGATAAATTTAGCTATGAACTTTATAAAACTAAGACCTTCTTCCAAGATTTTTTGGCAACAGGATGCGACTTTCAACCCAATGAACGTGGTGATACACTACACGCCGTAAGATTAGGTGATCGTTTGCGTGCGACTTACCTCAACCCACAAATTTAGATTGAGCACAGTATGAAACATACAATAGAAGTCATGATTTCTGAGCAAGAAGTTCAGGAGCGAGTTCGTGAATTAGGCAAACAAATTACAGAGCGTTATCAAGGTAGTGAAGATCTTGTGTTGGTAGGCTTATTGCGTGGCTCATTTGTATTTATGGCAGACTTGGCACGTGCTATCGAACTGACTCACCAAGTTGATTTTATGACTGCGTCAAGCTACGGCAATACGATGGAAAGCTCACGTGACGTTCGTATCTTGAAAGATTTGGATGATGACATCAAAGGTAAAGACATTCTGCTTGTTGAAGACATCATTGACACTGGTAACACACTAAATAAAATCCGTGAGATTCTTTCGCTACGTGAGCCGAAGTCTATCGCTATTTGTACGCTCCTAGATAAGCCATCTCGTCGTGAAGTGAATGTTCCTGTGGATTGGATTGGTTTCGAAATTCCAGATGAATTTGTCGTTGGGGTGGGCATTGATTACGCACAGAAATACCGCCACTTACCATACATCGGTAAAGTTGTACCTCAAGAATAATCATTGAGTTCAGCATTAAAAATATAAAAAAACGCCCATCTAAGATGGGCGTTTTTCGTTCAACTTTTAGATATGACTTAGCGACAAAGGAGCTTGTTGTCTGTATTTAGAATCGTCGAAAGAGCTTTCTGGTAAGACGCTTCTACGGTTTCCTTAGAGTTAGAACGAATGCCTAAGTACTCTAAGCGACCATCTTCAATTCCGTATACCACACCGTGAATTTCAACATCTTGCCCACGCTCCCAAGCGTTTTGCAGGATGGTTGAGTTACCCAAGTTGTACACTTGCTCTGCAACATTAAGCTCGCCTAGTTTATCCGCTCGATCTTGTTGCGGCATTTGATCTAGGTAAGTGCGGTGTTTGAAATAGATATCTCTGATATGTAACAGCCAATTATTAATAAGACCTAGCTTAGGGTTATCAATGGCTGCGTTTACGCCACCACATCCATAGTGTCCACAGACAATGATGTGTTTAACCTTAAGAACGTCTACAGCGTACTGGACGACCGATAGACAGTTGAGATCAGTATGGATAACTTGGTTTGCAACATTCCGATGAACAAAGAGTTCACCTGAGTATAGCCCGGTTAGTCGCTCGGCAGGAACGCGGCTATCAGAGCAGCCAATCCAAAGAAAATCAGGCTTTTGCCCCTCAGCGAGTTTTGCGAAGTATTCAGGTCGATCAGATTTGATCTCTTGAGACCATTTCGAATTGTTTTCAAATAACTGTTTTATTTCCGGCATTTTGCAAACTACTTCCCTTAAAAGACAAAATCGCTGCCGCTGTTTGTGTGCACATGCAAGCGATCAGTGTTGTAACTATACACAATGTTACAATTTCGATCTCGTTAAATATTCGTCAGATAGGACTCATCTGACTAGTTTTCATTAAGAAAAAAGTAAAATCTGGTGAAACTATTTGTGGTGTGAATTTAGCCTTAATCTATTTATGGTTTAAATTTTCGCCTAGCTCGTTAAAGTAGTGATATTTTACTTTTTAAAATTGAATGCAGGGAAAATCAGCAGTGTTCGGTAGTCGTTTTGAAGATATCAATTTCAAAGGGGATGTATTTGGCGGGGTAACCACGGCGATTATCTCTCTCCCTCTGGCGTTAGCGTTTGGTGTTGCATCCGGAGCCGGGGCTGAGGCCGGCCTTTGGGGGGCAATAATGGTCGGTTTGTTTGCCTCGTTATTTGGTGGTTCTAATACGTTAATATCAGAACCGACAGGGCCAATGACGGTAATCATGACCGCAGTATTAACCAGTATGATGGCGAAATACCCAGAAACGGGCATGGCTATGACTTTCACGGTTGTCATGATGGCTGGCGCGTTCCAAATCCTATTGGGGACATTAAAACTGGGTAAATATGTTACCTTGATGCCTTACAGCGTTATTTCCGGGTTTATGTCTGGCATTGGTGTGATTCTTATCATTCTGCAGTTATCGCCTTTGATGGGACATGCTGCGCCTTCAGGGGGAGTACTCGGAACGTTATCTGCTTTGCCGGAGACCATTTCTAACCTTAAGTTCAGTGAGTTGTTTTTGGGACTACTGACTTTGGGGATTCTTTTTTTCTTCCCTAAGCAATATCGTAAATACGTTCCTGCACAGCTCGTGGCATTGGTCGCGGTGACTTTATTGTCTGTGATTCTCTTTGATACAGAAGATATTCGTCGTATCGGTGAAATTCCTGCTGGGTTACCTTCTCTCGTCGCCCCTTATATTGACACAGATATGTTTGTCGAGATGGTCATTGATGCATTAGTGCTCGGCACATTAGGTTGTATTGATACTTTGTTAACGGCGGTTATCGGTGACTCATTAACTCGTAAAGAACACGACTCAGATAAAGAGCTGCGAGGTCAAGGGTTAGCTAACATGATCTCAGGCTTGTTTGGTGCGCTGCCGGGGGCGGGAGCTACTATGGGGACGGTAACGAATATCCAAGTAGGGGCTCGCTCGCCATTATCTGGTGTGATTCGCGCACTAATGTTGGCGTTGGTTGTACTGGTTGCTGGTGGGTTAACAGAGCCAATCCCGATGGCTGTGTTAGCAGGCATTGCGGTGTATGTTGGCTTTAACATCCTAGACTGGAGCTTTATTCAGAGGGCACATAAGGTAAGCTTTTCCGGAATGGCGGTGATGTATGGCGTTATGTTGCTTACAGTATTCGTTGATCTTATCGTTGCGGTGGGTTTAGGCGTCTTTATCTCGAACATTATCATCATCGAGCGTTTGAGCCGAGAGCAGGCGCGACAAGTAAAAGCGATCAGCGACGCGGATGAAGATGATGTGCCGCTGACTGACAGCGAGCGTGGTTTGTTGGATCGTGCGAATGGAAAAGTGCTGTTCTTTTATCTTTCCGGTCCGATGATCTTTAGTGTTTCTAAAGCCATTTCACGTCAGCACTCTAGTATTTCGGACTATGACGTGATGATTCTCGATCTTACGGATGTACCAATGATTGATGTGACCGTCGGTTTGGCGTTAGAGAATGCGATTAAGGATGCTCTCGATGCCAATTGTGCCGTGTATTTATTATGCCCGAATGAGCGAACACGAGAACAGCTAGAGAAATTCCATGTGATTGACCTTGTGCCTGATGAAAATATGTACCAATTCCGTTATGAAGCATTGAATGCGGCGGTGGCACATGTTGAGGCAGACCAGTATCAGCGCATAACGGCGTAATCATTCTGACAGTTAAAAACGCAACAGTGTCCTGTTGCGTTTTTTTATGCTCTATTTTGTCTTACTTAGAGATAACCTTTACGAGGTAAGGGTTATATTTCCAACATTATCGAAAGGTTTATTTGTAATCATCGTTATTCAACGATAAACTGATGGACCTCCAGTACGATACCCAAGGCGATTTTGTAGTAAACCGCTGCTAAATATGAGTCGGTATTAGTAATCACAAACAAACGGCAATCAAGACCTTATGTACGCATTAGAAATTGAACAACTGCGCAAGACGTATGCAGGTGGCTTTGAGGCGTTAAAAGGTATAAGTCTCCAAGTGAAAAAGGGTGACTTCTACGCGCTTCTGGGTCCCAATGGTGCAGGAAAATCGACCACGATTGGCATCATTTCCTCCTTAGTGAATAAAACCTCCGGAACGACGAAAGTTTTCGGTTATGACATTGATACCGACCTCGAATTGGCCAAGCAGAATTTAGGCTTGGTGCCACAAGAGTTCAACTTCAACCAGTTTGAAACCGTTGAGCAAATTGTGATGCAGCAAGCTGGCTATTACGGTGTGTCTAAAGTATTAGCCAAAGAAAGAGCAGAAAAATACCTGAAAAAATTGGATTTATGGGAAAAACGCCAAGAGCGTGCTCGTAACCTATCCGGTGGGATGAAGCGTCGTTTAATGATCGCAAGAGCTTTGATGCACGAGCCGCAGTTACTCATTTTAGATGAACCAACGGCTGGAGTGGATATTGAACTACGCCGCTCAATGTGGGGGTTTCTGAAAGAGATCAACCAAGAGCAAGGAATTACGATTATTTTAACGACACACTACCTAGAAGAAGCGGAGATGCTGTGTCGAAATATCGGCATTATTAATCGTGGTGAGCTGATTGAAAATACCACCATGAAGGCGTTACTAGGTAAGCTAAGCGTCGAGACATTTATCTTGGATATTGAGTCAGAAGTCGAGGTGCCTGAGCTTGAAGGTGTTAATCGACAAAGTATTGTTGATGGCTCTTTAGAGATAGAACTAGATAAAAGCCAAGGATTGAATTCGGTATTCAGTCAGTTAACAGAGCATGGCATTAAAGTTCTCTCAATGCGTAACAAAGCCAACCGACTTGAAGAGTTGTTTGTCAGCATTGTAAGAGAGGGGAGTAATTAAATGTACGGTTTATATTGGACGGCATTTCGCAGCTTGCTGAGCAAAGAAGTCACTCGTTTTACACGTATTTGGGTGCAAACCTTAGTGCCGCCAGCCATTACGATGACGTTGTACTTCATCATTTTCGGTAATCTTATTGGCTCTCGAATTGGTGAGATGAGCGGCTTTAGTTACATGGAGTACATTGTTCCAGGTTTGATCATGATGTCGGTGATCACCAACTCATACTCGAATGTTGCGTCTTCATTCTTTAGTGCAAAGCTACAGAAGAATATTGAAGAACTGCTGGTGGCACCGGTACCAAACTATGTGATTATTGCTGGCTATGTGATGGGCGGCGTGACTCGAGGTTTGTTGGTCGGTGCAATTGTTACTTGTGTGTCACTTTTGTTCGTTGATTTGCAAGTGGAGCACTGGGGCATTATTGTCGCGACTGTCTTCATGACGTCGGTTGTATTTGCTCTCGGTGGCTTGATCAATGCGGTTTACGCAAAAACGTTTGACGATATTTCGATCATCCCTACGTTTGTATTGACTCCTTTAACTTACTTGGGAGGAGTCTTTTATTCGATCAGTCTGCTGCCTGAATTTTGGCAAGGCGTTTCTAAGATCAACCCAATCGTCTACATGGTGAATGCGTTTCGCTACGGCTTTTTAGGTGTCTCGGATGTGGGCATTGTCACTTCATTTAGTGTACTTGCAGTATTTGTTGTTGCACTGTATGCCATTGCGCATTACCTAGTAACCAAAGGGATTGGCCTAAGAAGCTAAGCCATTCTCATAAAGCAAAGAGCAGCGATTCATGCTGCTCTTTCGCGTGCATAACAATACATACCCATACAATTTTTCGGTTTTTATCATGGTAGGTTTCAATCATTTGTAATAAATGAGTGATCCTATGAATATTGTCCCGCCGCCGCCTTTCTCCTATCAATTACTTAAGCCCAAATATTGGTCTGTATGGCTGGCATTTGGATCTTTAGCGATTCTTGTTAATGTACTGCCATACGTAGTATTACGAATCTTAGGTAGAAGCATCGGCTGTATTGCGATGCATGTAATGAAGCGCCGACACAAGATCGCTCTGCGTAATCTCCAGCTGTGTTTCCCTGATTTTACGGATTGGCAATGTAAGGACGTAGTACGAAAAAACTTTCAATATACTGGAATGGCGATCATCGAAACCGGTATCGCCTGGTTTTGGCCAGATTGGCGGATACGTCGGATAACCTCTATTGTTGGAAAAGATCGTTTACTCGCTGAGGAAAAGAATGGACGTGGTGTGTTGGTGGTGTGCAGTCACCATTTAAACTTGGAGATAACCGCTCGTATTTTTAGCCAGTTTGCCCAAGGTTATGGCGTTTATCGCCCAAATTCGAATCCAGCTTATGAGTTTATTCAACATCGAGGTCGAACTCGTTTTGGACATCAAATGATTGATCGAAAAGACGTGAAATCAATGCTCAAAGTTCTGAAGAATGGTCATCGACTTTGGTATTTGCCCGACCATGATTATGGCGTTAGCCATTCTGTTTTTGCGCCGTTTTTTGCTGTTGAACAAGCGGCGAGTACCGTCGGGTCTAGTGTTCTCATTGATGCAACAAAGTGCGCGGTTATATCTGGCGTTACAGTGAGTAAAAATCACCAATACACGCTGTACATTGGAAAAGACATTAGCGAGCGTTTCGAGAGACGTAATGCGGTTAAAGCGGCAAGCATCTTGAACCAAGAGCTTGAGAAAATGATAAAACGTGATATTCCAGCGTGGATGTGGCTGCACAAGCGGTTTAAAACTCGCCCTGAAGGGTTAGATTGCGTCTATACGTAGAGTATAAAAAAGGTCGACTAAGAGTCGACCTTTTTACTTTTATGACTCAGAGCTTACTCTGCGCTCTCTGAGTTTGTATTGTTAGATTCAGCTTCTTCCTTCGTTTCGACAACCATATCTACCGTTTGGTTATCGATAAGACGAGCTTTGCCTAGGAACGCAGACATCAGAATGACAGCTTGTGTCGTTTCTGGTGTGATCACTTGTAATGTACGAGCATCACGAATGAAGATCTCATCAGGGTGCAGACCTGCAGCTCGAAGTTGGTCGCTTGCATCTTCGATGATCGATGCGTAGTCATCGCGGCCACCGCGAATGGCACTACTGATCCAACGCATTGTACGAGCAAGTACAGGAGCACGTTGACGCTCGTCCAGCGTAAGCAAGCCATTGCGTGAACTCATTGCTAAACCGTCCATTTCACGTACGGTTGGTACACCGATGATTTCAATGTCCATTGCTAGGTCATCAACCATCTTGCGGATAACAGCAAGTTGTTGGAAGTCCTTCTCGCCGAAGCACGCGACATCCGGTTGTACGATGTTAAACAGCTTATTCACAATCGTCGTCACGCCACGGAAATGACCTGGTCGAGACGCGCCTTCGAGAATTGTTGATAGGCCAGGGACATCGACGAAGGTTTGCTTATCCAGACCTTCTGGGTAGATAACTTCTGGTGTTGGCGTAAATACCACATCGACCCCTTCAGAGGTTAACTTGCTTAAGTCTTCCTCTAGCGTGCGTGGGTAATTATTTAAATCGTCAGCACGATCAAACTGCATCGGATTAACAAAGATGCTTACGACAACGATATCAGCGTATTCGCGTGCTTTACGCACTAAAGTTAAGTGGCCTTCGTGAAGGTTGCCCATGGTAGGGACAAACGCCACTTTACGACCTTCACGTTTAAAGGTTTTAAGGTGTTCACGAACTGCTGAGATTTCCGCAAAAGTTTGCATGCATTTATCCTCTAGGCAATGGTATGAGCGTCGTCTGGGAATACACCGTTGGCTACATCTTCAATGTATTTAGTAACGGCTTTGCGCATATCACCTGTTTCAGCAAGAAAGTTTTTGGAGAATTTCGGCATGTAGTTGGCAGAAATACCAAACATATCATGCATTACGAGAATTTGACCATCTGTTACGTTACCTGCACCAATACCGATAACAGGAACGTCAAGCACTTGCGTAATACGTTCAGCAAGCTCAGCTGGTACGCATTCTAGTAAGACGATTTGAGCGCCTGCTTCTTGCAGCGCTAATGCGTCTTTTACCATGCGGTCTGCTTTTTCTTGATCGCGACCTTGGATTTTGTAACCACCAAAAATATTAACAGCTTGAGGAGTTAAACCAAGATGAGCACAAACTGGAACTGATCGTTCAGTGAGCATTTTCACCGTGTCGACAAGCCAGTCACCACCTTCAATTTTTACCATATTGGCACCAGCACGCATCAGTTTAGCCGCATTTTCGCAAGCTTGCTCTGGGGTGGTGTAGCTCATGAATGGCATGTCTGCCATCAACAAACAATTTGGGCTACCAGCGCGTACGCAACGAGTATGGTAAGCGATATCATCGACCGTTACTGGTAGAGTATCGTTGTGACCTTGCAAAACCATACCTAGAGAATCACCGACAAGAAGTACTGGCATTTCTTGGCTTTCAAACAGTTGGGCAAAGCTCGCATCATAAGCGGTTGAAGTAGCAAATTTACGACCTTCTTGCTTCCACTTGATTAGGTCGTTGATGGTCATTTTTTTCATGGTTTTATCCTTACTAGGAGTTGGCTATGACTGCCAGATACTGAGGCCGTTTCTATCTACTTGTTCCAGTAGTTTAGAGACCTCGGTCCCATCAGGGAGTTGTAAACTTGGTGCAATTTCCGCAAGAGGGTAGAGTACGAATTCACGCTCTTTCATTCCATAATGAGGAACGATCAGCCTCTCGGAATTAATCACCTCATTGCCATAAAGCACAATGTCGAGGTCCAAGGTTCTTGGTCCCCAGCGTTCGTCTTTACGGACACGCCCTTGTTCTTGCTCTATAGCTTGTGTGCAATTGAGCAATTCAATAGGCGTCAAACTGGTGTTAATAGACACAACCGCATTGATGTAATCCGGTTGGTTTTGTGGCCCCATTGGCGTGCTGCTGTATAGCGAAGAAGCTTGAACAAACTCTGATTTAGGCAGCGTTTTTAATGCTTCAATCGCTTGCTTCGCTTGGCTGACAGGATCAGCCAAGTTACTGCCTACCGCAATGTACGCTGTAATCATGATTTGGGCTTACTCTTTTTCTTGCGATAAGTTTTACGGCGGCGCTGGCCTGTTTTCGGTGATTGACCGTCTAAGTCGGCAGCCATTGCTTGACGCATTTCTCGGCCTGCATTTTGAAAAGTTTCCCACCACTTGGCAAGCTTCTGAGTGTCACCACCTTCAATTTCACCGCGCATTTCAAGAAAATCAAAGCCAGCTCTAAATTTATTGAGCTCCATAAGACGGAATGCACGTTTACCGTTACGTCGTGGAAGACGAAGCTGTAACTGCCAAATCTCGCGAATGGTTGCGGTGTGGCGTCTTGGAATGGCAATTGTGCGAACTTGCTCGTCAAGAATGATGTTGCTCGCTTCCATAATGGCGTCGTAATGGCCTAAGTTGCGCTCTTCCATCAGTTCATCGGCTTTCGCACACAGTGGGTACCACAGCATTGCAGCAAACATAAATGCTGGATTGATGCGTTTCCCATCTTCGATGCGCATGTCGGTAGAATCTAGGACAAGATCCAACATCTGCTCAGTGTGAGAGGAGTAATCTTCTGTAAAGTGCGCTGCAATCGTCGGGAATAGTTGCTGGAATAGGTTGTACTCACGCAGTAGGTGGTAGGTTTCTAAGCCATGACCGGATTGCAATAATTTGAGTGACTCTTCAAAAAGACGCGCTGACGGAATGTCACCGAGCAACGGTGCCATGTGTTCGATTGGCGCTGCGGTGTCTTCTTCAATATCAAAGTCTAGTTTTACCGCGAAACGAACCGCACGCAGCATGCGCACAGGGTCTTCACGGTAGCGTGTTTCTGGATCACCAATAAGTCGAATTAGGCGATCTTCTAAATCTTCAATACCACGTGCGTAGTCGTGAATCGAGTAATCTGCGATGTTGTAGTACATCGAGTTAATCGTGAAATCACGGCGCTCAGCATCTTCATCGATGGTGCCGTAGACGTTGTCACGCAGCAGCATACCCTCTTTTGATTGCTGAGAAATGCTCTTATTCTTTTGCTCTTGGTGGTGACCACGGAATGTCGCAACCTCAATGATGTCTCGGCCAAACATAATATGAGCCAAGCGGAAGCGGCGACCAATCAAACGGCAGTTACGAAATAGCTGTTTGATCTGTTCCGGCGTTGCGTTGGTCGCAATGTCAAAATCTTTTGGTTTTTGTCCAAGCAGTAAGTCTCGAACCCCGCCACCCACAAGAAAAGCATCGAAACCAGCACCATTTAGGCGGTACAGTACCTTCAGCGCATTATCACTGATCTGCTTACGCGAAATGTTGTGCTCTTCACGAGTTATTACATTGAGAGCGAGCTCTGGAATTGTGGCAGGTTCGCTTGGTGTATAGTCGTTTGTATTCATGTGCATCTGGCAATAACTGGGTTTAATCCAATCTTGCTTTGGTTAGTTTTATACGCCTCTAGGGCCTAATTTGCGGCTAATGATAGCCTACACAATGCCATTTGAGAATCACGGTGTGATCTCGATCTCTGCTGGAAGCTGTTCCAACCGCCAGTTTTCGCAGCCCCAACGAAGAATATCTTCTATGTTGGCCGCCCTTACGGTTTCAGGTATCTCGAAACCTAAAAATGTCATGGCGCGCAATAGAGTAGGTTTTGGTGTATCTATATCAATAGCCGTCGCGTGATTTTGTTTCGACAATTTATTGCCGTTGTTGTCCATCGCCAATGGTAAATGCAAGTAGCTAACTTCAGGCTGACCAAGTATTTGGTACAGGCTAATTTGACGCCCTGTCGGCTCGATTAAGTCTGCACCTCGCACGACTTCTGTGACGCCTTGGTCGATGTCGTCCAATACTACCGCAAGATTATAAGCAAATAATCCATCTCGACGTTTAATAATGAAATCTTCATTAACGAGTTGCTCTGGAATAGTAATGGTTCCCCGCTTTTGGTCGAGGAAATGAGCGACAGACTTGGTCATTTTTAGGCGAATCGCGCCTTCTTTCAAGTTTTTATCGCGGCAAGTGCCAGGATAAAAACCGCCATGCTCTTTAATTTGCTTACGAGTACATTGGCAATAATAGGCTTCTCCATTTTCGAGCCATTTGTTTATTTGAGCTTGGTAAAGGTCGTGACGTTCGCTCTGGTATACCACTTCTCCATCCCAATGCAGCTGATAGGCCTTGAGTGCCTCTAGGATAAGTTGCGCTGCACCTGGCATTTCTCTTGGTGGGTCTAAGTCCTCAATACGTACTAACCAAGCTCCGTTTTGTGCTTTCGCTTGAAAATAACTGCCAAGAGCGGCAATCAGTGAACCAAAATGCAGTGGACCAGAAGGAGATGGGGCGAATCGACCTACATAGCGTGTCATGCGTGTATCTCGAATTTAGTAAACAAATAGGGTGCGAAGATAGCCAAAACAAAAAGGGAGCCTGAGCTCCCTTCAACAATCATAATGCTGGGTGATTAACCTTGCATTTGCTTCTCTTTGATTTCTGCAAGTGTTTTACAGTCAATACAAAGGTCAGCGGTTGGACGTGCTTCAAGACGGCGAACGCCAATCTCTACGCCACAAGACTCACAGAAGCCAAAATCGTCTTCTTTGATTTTATCCAAAGTCTTTTCAATCTTCTTGATCAAACGGCGTTCGCGGTCACGGTTACGCAGTTCTAGGCTGAACTCCTCCTCTTGAGAGGCGCGGTCAACTGGATCTGGGAAGTTTGCTGCTTCGTCCTGCATGTGGTGAACAGTACGATCCACTTCAGCTCTTAGCTGGTCGCGCCAAGCTGTTAAGATTTTCGTAAAGTGTTCAACCTGCTCTGGTGACATGTACTCTTCACCAGGTTTTTCCTGATATGGCTCCACGCCGGCAATGGCTAGGATGCCTATCGTTTTCTTCTTTGATTCTGGCATACAGCATCTCCTACTTACACCTAGTCAACTGCTACGCAGTCAATTTAAGGCGGGTATCTATAGCAAAAAGAGGCGGTGCAAGCAAATACTGAATCGCAAAGTTATCGTCAATGTGAAGACGACATCATTTTTTCTCTTAATTGATAAAATCAATAGCGGAAATCAGCTTCATTCCAGTATCGCTCAGTTCAGCTTTGTAGCAGAGAACTTCCACTCCAGCGTCTTGTGCTTGTTTGAGTAATAGTGAATATTTCGCGTCTATATGGTGCGCCGCGGATACTTTTTCAATACCTGAATGTAAAACAGTGAATAAAAGTATGGCCCTACTTCCATTTTGTGCCATTTCTGTGAGCTCTCTCAGGTGTTTTTGTCCCCGAGTCGTGACCGCATCTGGGAAGTATCCTTGTCCAGTAGAGTCGGTCTCATCAAGAAGAGTGACGCTTTTCACTTCTATATAGCACTTTGGCTTGTCGTCTGCGCTGAGCAAGATATCAATTCGGCTATTTTCATTACCGTATTTCACCTCAGTTTGAAGTGTGTCATAACCATAAAGCTCTGAAATGACATTATTTTCAATAGCCTCTACGGCTAATTGATTGGCACGCGCGGTGTTGATGCAAATACGGTGGCCTTGTTCGGTCTCACTCAACTCCCAACTATTGGGGTATTTTCGTTTCGGGTTGTCGGAAGTAGAAAACCAAACTTTGTTTCCGGGTGTTGCACAACCCGTCATTGCACCTGTATTTGCGCAGTGGATTGTACGGATTTCACCAGTATCGAGCTCGATATCGGCAAGAAAGCGTTTATAGCGTTTGAGTAGAGTGGCGGACTCTAAAGCGGGTGTGAAATGCATTTGCTTATTTAGACAAAAAATTTTTTATGTACAATGTTGCCATCATTACACCATAAGGTATTTCCTTTGTCACAATTGCCGATTGAAGCCGTGATGCCTGAGTTGCTGACGGCGGTCAAAAATCAACATCAAGTGATCGTAAAAGCGGCGCCTGGTGCCGGTAAGTCGACTTACTTCCCTTTGCAGTTACTCTTAAATCATTCGGTTGCTGGAAAAATCATCATGCTTGAGCCAAGACGACTCGCGGCGCGTAACATTGCCCGTTATCTTGCTGAGCAATTGGGAGAACAAGTTGGTCAACGCGTGGGTTATCGAGTCCGTGGTGAGGCAAAGGTAAGCTCAGCAACGCAGCTGGAGATCGTAACCGAAGGGATCATGACTCGGATGATTCAAACTGACCCTGAACTGGATGGGGTTGATCTACTGATCTTTGATGAGTTTCATGAACGCAGCATTCATGCTGATACCGCTTTGGCATTCAGTTTAGAAGTTCAAGAGGCATTGCGAGACGATCTCAAGCTGGTGGTAATGTCGGCAACGCTTGACCAACAAGCATTACAATCGTTGTTGCCGGAAGCCAGTTACATTGAATCTGAAGGGCGGAGCTTTGATGTGGCAATGCGCTACCAGCCGTTAGGTGTGAACGAGCATTTACCTACGAGTATGGCAAAAACAATAGAAAGTCTTATGAACAAAGAGTCTGGATCTTTGTTAGCTTTCCTACCGGGTGTTGGTGCCATAAAACAAGTTGAAGAGCGGTTGTCTCATTTAGCGGATGATATCGACGTATGCCCACTTTATGGTCAACTGAGTTTTGCAGAACAACAAAAAGCGATTACGCCAGCAGAACAAGGTAAGCGTAAAGTCGTTCTAGCGACCAACATTGCAGAAACTTCACTAACGATTGAAGGCATTCGCCTCGTCGTTGATTCTGGGTTAGAGCGTGTTGCCCGCTTTGATTTGAAAAACGGTTTAACACGCTTAGAGCAAACACGCATTGCACAGTCTTCAGCGATTCAGCGTGCAGGACGAGCGGGACGAATAGAAGAGGGCATTTGTGTTCGTCTTTATTCTGAAAACCAGTTCAAGCAGCAACCGCTGGTTCCCCAACCCGAAATTTTGCATTCCGATTTAGCTAGTTTAGTTATGGAGCTTGCCTTTTGGGGAGCGAGTGATATCCACGATCTAAAGTGGCTTGATGTTCCCGCTAATGCGTCATTGGAACAAGCGAAGCAGCTATTGGTGTCATTGGGACTACTGACGGAAAAAGGGCAATTAACGTCCGAAGGAAAACAGGCGCATGAACTAGGCGTTGAGCCTCGTGCGGCTGCGATGCTAATTAAAGCGCAATCTTACAGTGATAAGATGTTAAATGCTGCTTTGGCGGCGGTCGCACTGATTGAAGAGCCAGAGAGAAATGTTACCAATATCGCTTATAGCTTGCATCGTTGGCTTGTTGGTACTCATCCAAAAAAGTCGATGTTGTTCAAGCGTGCTCAATCTCTGGCGTACAAATTGGATATGGTATTTGACCTGAAAGGCGTGGATGAAGATGCATTACCGCTGGTGTTAAGTTTGGCATTTCCAGATCGCATTGCACAGCAGCGCACAAATCAATTTGGGCGATTTACTTTGGCTAATGGTCATGGTGCAGAATGTCGTCAGGAAGACATGCTAGGTGGCTGTGAGTATTTGGTTGCCGTTGACTTAATGCGTTCTCATTCTAATTCAAGTCAAATTCATTCGGCATGTGAATTGGATGTCAATATATTGCGAACGACCTTTGATACGCTATTTTCGTCTGAACAAGTAGTGGACTGGGATGAAAAAAGAGGCCGCCTAATAGCTGAGCGACAAACAAAACTCGGTCTGCTGGTCGTTGAACGCGAGCCGTTGCCAAGCCCGGGCAAAGAAAAAATGACACAAGCTTTACTCACGTATGTCCGCCGCCAGGGCTTACAGAGTCTAAACTGGACACCGGCAGCGGAGAGCTTGTTAGCTCGGATTCGTTGTGCGGTGGAATGGTTACCTGAGCAGTCATGGCCAATGTTTGATGAAGTCAGTTTGCTGGATTCATTAGAGGAGTGGTTAGAACCATACATGACGTCTGTCAGTTCGGTTAAAGACCTGAGCAAGATAAACTTGGTCGAAGCGCTTAATGCTCGATTAGGTTGGCCACTCAATCAACAACTGGATGAATGGTTACCTGAGCATTACCAACTGCCCACAGGTTCAAAGAAGCGTATCCGTTACCAATATGGCCATGAGCCGATATTATCGGTGCGTATGCAAGAAGTATTTGGGGAGAGTGGTTCCCCAACGGTGGCTCTTGGCCGCAAGCGTTTGGTGCTTGAACTGCTTTCACCGGCACAACGTCCATTGCAAGTAACGTCGGACTTGGCGGCTTTCTGGAACGGAAGCTACAAAGACGTTCAAAAAGAGATGAAAGGGCGCTACCCAAAACACGTTTGGCCAGATGATCCTGCCAATCATGTAGCAACAACGAAAACAAAAAGACAATTGAATAATGACTGACAGCAAGAAGCCTAGCGCGAAAAAAGCGCCAGCGAAGAAAAGTACAACCAATAAAGGAGCCGCAAAACAGACTCGACGTACGCCGAGTAAAAAGCCGACTAACGAGAAACGTTCGTGGTTGAAAGTTCTGTGGTCGTTTAGCTGGAAAGCTGGCGTTGCACTTGCCGCTGTTTTGCTGTTTGTTGGGATTTACTTAGATAGTGTGGTGAAAGAACGCTTTGAAGGTCAGCTGTTTGAGCTGCCAACGGTGGTTTATGCCCGTATCTTGAATCTAAGCCCTGGTGAGAATATCACCATCCAAGAACTGCGCAACGAGCTAGATGTGTTGAATTACCGTAAAGTGAGTCAACCTCGTTACCCAGGCGAATATTCCTCTTCTTCCACTCGGATTGAATTGATTCGTCGTCCATTCGAGTTTGCCGATGGTCCCGAGCCGGATCGTCACATTATGCTGCATTTCTCTGATTCCGGCTTGCAACGTATTCAGTCTTTAGAATCTCGAGGAGACCTTGGTTACTTGCGCTTAGAACCGAAGATGTTGGGCATGCTGGAGAAAGACCGTGATGAACAGCGCCTTTTCTTACGTCGTGATCAGTTCCCTGAAATTTTGGTGGATGCACTGCTTGCGACCGAAGACCGGGATTTTTATCAACATGACGGGGTGTCACCGCTCGCGATTGCACGTGCATTGGTTGCGAACATTAAGGCGGGTCGTACTGTTCAAGGTGGTAGTACGCTGACTCAGCAATTGGCAAAAAACCTGTTTTTGACTCGTGATAAAACACTGTGGCGTAAAGTTCGAGAAGCGTATATCGCGCTAATTTTGGATTACCGTTACAGCAAAGATCGTATCTTAGAAGCCTACCTAAACGAAGTGTACCTAGGTCAAAGTGGAGGTGAAGCGATCCACGGGTTTGGCTTGGCGTCGCGTTACTATTTTGGGCAGCCAATTCAGGAGTTGCGAATCGATCAGCTGGCGATGTTAGTTGGGATGGTAAAAGGACCGTCTTACTACAACCCAATTCGTTACCCTGAGAGAACGAAAGAGCGTCGTGATCTCGTTCTGCGCCTGTTAATGCAGCAAAACATGTTGACTTCAGAGCAGTATGAACAAGCTGTAAGTCGTCCACTCGATACGCAAAGCAAGCCACGTATTGCGAGCCGTCAGCCAGCTTATTTCCAACAATTGAGTATTGAATTAAAAGAAAAAGTTGGGGAGCGATTTAAGGCAGAGACCGGACTGCGCGTATTTACGTCTCTGGACCCAGTATCGCAAAGCAAAATGGAACAAGCTATCGCGAAAAAGATCCCAGAACTAGCTAAACGGGGTGGTAAAGAGTTAGAAGCCGCTGCTGTGGCCGTTGATCGCCATAGTGGTGAAATCCGTGCGATGGTTGGTGGTAAACGTGTCGGTTATGAAGGCTTTAACCGAGCGCTCAATGCCAGTCGTCCAATTGGTTCTTTAGTGAAACCAGCGATTTACTTAACGGCTCTAGAACAACCGGATAAATACAACCTAGGCACGACGCTACACGACACGCCGTTAAGTCTGAAGAGCAGTAAAGGTAACGTGTGGACGCCGCGCAACTACGATAGAAAATATCGTGGTGATGTGCCACTTTACATTGCTTTAGCGAAATCACTTAACGTACCAACCGTGCGCTTAGGTATGGCACTTGGCATTCCTGAAGTGTCCAATACTTTAGAGCGTTTGGGCGTGAACAAAGACGAAATTCGCCCAGTGCCTTCGATGTTTTTGGGTTCGTTTTCTTTGACGCCATTCGAAGTTGCACAGATGTATCAGACTCTGACGAATTCAGGTAAGCGTGCAAAACTGACCGCTCTGCGCTCAGTCATGGATATGGAAGGTAATGTGCTGTATCAATCCTTGCCTCGTTCATCAAGAGCCGTGGATGAACAAGCTGCATGGCTAACGACCTACGCGATGAAACAAGGGGTTGCTCAAGGCACTGGCCGCTTCTTACAAAGCCAGTTTGGTTGGGCTGCATTGGCAGGAAAAACGGGTACCAGTAATGACAACCGCGATAGTTGGTTTGTCGGTGTTGATGGTCGTGAGGTGACGACAATTTGGCTAGGCCGCGACGATAATAAACCCGTGAATCTAACGGGGTCGAGTGGTGCATTACGAGTGTACGCAGAGTACTTGAAGCAGCGTATTCCTGAGCGCTTAGAGCTCCCATGGCCAAGAGAAATCACCACATTAGGGTTCAAGCCTACATCTGATGGAGGTTTAGAAATGAACTGCCGTAGTGATTACAAACTGCCGGTTTGGGATAAAACCGGTCAGATAAAGCAACAGTGTGAGAAGAAATCAAACTGGTTAAATAGCATATTTGATTGGTAGCATCGCCAAATCAACAACATTAGCTTGTTTATCTGATTAATTCTTAGTACATATTAGGGCGTGTTAGTACAGTACTGCTAGCACGCCCTACTTGATCAGATATTCAATAAAGGAAGAAGTGAATGTTCAAAAAGCTGTTATCAAGCCCATCGGTTCGCAACTTTGCGCTTTGGGTTAGTACCTTTTTGATGATCACTCCTTCTGTTTCCCTCGCAAACTCTCTAACAAAAACGGATGACTTGGAACCTCGACCAAAGGTGGCGGTTGTGCTCGCTGGTGGAGGAGCGAAAGGGGCGGCACACATTGGGGTTTTAAAAGCATTGGAAGAAATGCAGATCCCTGTCGATATTGTGACCGGTACCAGTATGGGCGCCTATGTGGGTGGGCTTTATGCCACGGGTATGAGTGCTGATGAAATCGAGAGTTTTATCTACACCGTCGATTGGGGCAGCGGTTATCGAGATCGTGTTGACCGTAGCCAACGTCGAGTTCGTGACAAAGAGTATGAAGACCGCTATCAAATTAATACCGATCTCGGCTTAAGGTTCGGTGAGGTACGAGCACCAACGGGTGTGGTGCAAGGCCAGAACATGTTGCGAGTATTGCGTGAGACTACAGGGAACTTAGGGCGATTCGATTCTTTTGATGATCTTGCCATTCCTTATCGTTCTGTTGCGACTGATATTCTTGCCCTAGAAGAAGTCGTACTGGGCAATGGTTACCTTGTGGACGCCATGATGGCTAGCATGTCTGTACCAGGAGCGCTTCCTCCCTATAAGCTCAATGGCCATATGCTTGTTGATGGCGGCGTCGTCAATAACATGCCTGTCGATGTGGCTCGCGCCATGGGGGCTGATGTCGTTATTGCCGTCGATATTAGCACCGACTACAAAACCGAAGATGAATTTACGGGGCTGTTTACTGTCGCGGACCAACTCTCTAACTATCTCGTTCGTCGTAGTACACAACAGCAAGTGGACGAGCTTGAACCTCAAGATATCTATATTCGTCCCAATGTGGGCACCATGGAAACCGTCGAGTTCGACAAAATGCCTTGGGCTTTTCAAGCTGGGTACGATATTACCAAGCAATTAAAAGACAAGCTGAAAGAGTTACGCTTGTCCAACGCGGACTATCAAAAATACATCGACCGCAAACAAGAAGTTCGTAAAACTCTGATTTATGGCGATCAGCGTGTGGTTGATGACATTGTGATTGTAAATAACACGCACTACAGCGATGTGTTGTTGACGAATCGTATTGAATTAGAAACCGGACGTCGTATTTCAACGGCCGAAATTGAGAAAGCCGTTGAAAACCTCTACGCGTTAGATCGGTTCGAGCTCATCACTTATCACTTTGAAGAGGTTGATGGTGAGACATTGTTGGTTTTTGATGTTAACGAGAAGTCGTGGGGGCCTAATTATCTCAACTTCCGATTTTTTCTTGAAGATGACTTCGATACAGATAGCCAGTACGGCATAGGGATATCAACCAACTTTACCAACTTGAACTCTCATGGCGCGGAGTTGGCGTTCAACGTAGAAATGGGCACGGATAAGCTGATTGAAGCTGAGTTGTATTCCCCTGTTTTATCTAGCCAAGAACTTTTTGTATCGGGGCGTATTTCCTATGGCAGTGAGAGCCGAAACTTACCTTTAACAGAGCCTCAAGCACCAGATTTAGAGTCAGTAAATGACTTTTTTCCGGTCACTTACGATGATTTTACAACAGAGGTAGCGATAGGTATCCAACCCACATTGTGGCAAGAACTTCGATTTGGCGCTCGCTACTCAACCGGAGATATTGAGCTTTCTACTTTGGCTTCTGCTGGTAAATTGGATTTTGAACGTCGTGGCCTGTTTGCCAATTATCGCCTAGATACACTCGATGATTTCGCATTTCCGACTCGTGGGCTTTTAGTCGATCTCGAATATTTAGTGTCTCATGATCAAAGTCCTCAGGGCGTTAGCCTTTTAGAAACTGACAAAATTATTGAAGATACCGTTTATGAAATCTCTGCACGATTTAAAGGTGCAGTGAGTCATCAGCGTCATACTTTAGTCGGACATGCTGAATATAGTTTTGTAGAGAGTAAAAACTCATCTTTACCGCTTGATCCCAGAGAGTTGGGCGGCTTTTTAAGTCTATCTGGAATCCCAAGAAATAGCCTGATCGGACAGAACTTATTTTTCAGCAGTTTGGTGTACCGATATAAGTGGTTTGATAATGATTTCGGATTGTTTGAAGCTCCAGTCTACCTGGGCGCATCGGTCGAATATGGCGGTGTTTGGTCTGATAATGATCTGAAACTAAACGAAGCGCCGCTTTACAATGCTGGCTCCATCTTCTTTGGTGTTGACTCACCAATAGGACCAATAATGTTGGCATACGGTCGTACCGAGCAAGATTTGGATGCTGTGTATTTGATCGTAGGAACATCGTTTAATTAATCGGGTATGAGAAAGCAAAAACTTGGCATATTTGGTCAAAATTAGCAGAACTTTAGTCGTAAGTTGCTATGTTGGTCAAAATGATAAGATTTTAATTTAAGGTTAAATTTGCTATTATTTTGCCCACAGTTTGGCCTCTACGGCGCTGTTTCTCAATCATAATTGAATGAAAACAAGGGCAATGGAGAGCCAAGTTTCCAAGGATGTTCACTCCTTTACTTTAACAATAGTAATAATAGAGGAGGAACCGCAATGAGAGGAAAAAGTCGTGCTTGAAGCCTACCGTAAACACGTCGAAGAGCGTGCTGCTGAAGGAGTTGTTCCTAAACCGCTAGACGCAGAACAAGTTGCTGGACTTGTAGAACTTCTGAAAAATCCCCCGCAAGGTGAAGAAGAAGTCATTCTTGACCTACTTGAAAACCGTATCCCTCCAGGTGTTGATGAAGCTGCTTATGTAAAAGCGGGTTTCCTAACAGCAGTAGCAAAAGGTGAAGTTAAATCACCATTAGTGAGTCGTGAAAAAGCGGCTGAACTGCTAGGCACTATGCAAGGTGGTTACAACATCGAACCGCTAGTTGAGCTATTGGATGATGAAGCACTGGCAGAGATCGCAGTAAAAGCGCTGTCTCATACGCTGCTGATGTTTGATGCTTTCTATGACGTAGAAGAGAAAGCGAAAGCAGGCAATGCGCATGCACAGAAAGTACTTCAATCATGGGCTGATGCTGAGTGGTTCCTTTCTAAGCCTAAGCTTGAAGAAAAAGTCACTCTAACCGTATTTAAAGTAACAGGTGAAACGAACACGGATGACCTTTCACCTGCACCTGACGCTTGGTCTCGCCCTGATATTCCAGTACACGCACTGGCGATGCTTAAAAACGAGCGTGAAGGAATAAACCCTGATCAACCGGGTACTATTGGCCCGATCAAGCAAATTGAAGAGTTAAAAGACAAAGGTCATCAATTGGTTTACGTTGGTGATGTTGTTGGTACTGGCTCTTCACGTAAATCGGCAACCAACTCAGTGCTTTGGTTTATGGGTGATGATATCCCTTACGTTCCAAACAAACGAGCTGGTGGGTATGTGCTTGGTGGCAAAATTGCCCCTATCTTCTTTAACACAATGGAAGATGCTGGCGCACTACCAATTGAAGTTGACGTAACTAAGCTCAACATGGGCGATGTTATCGATGTTTACCCATATGAAGGTAAAGTTTGCAACCACGAAACTGGTGAGGTTCTAGCTGAGTTCTCGCTAAAAACAGAAGTACTGATTGATGAAGTTCGTGCTGGTGGTCGTATCCCATTGATCATCGGTCGTGGTTTGACAGACAAAGCGCGCCAGTCTCTAGGTCTTGAGCCTTCGGACGTATTCCGTAAACCTGGTGAAATCGCAGATTCTGGCAAGGGTTACACGCTTGCACAGAAAATGGTTGGTAAAGCGTGTGGCGTAGAAGGCATTCGCCCTGGTACCTACTGTGAGCCGAAAATGACGACAGTAGGTTCGCAAGATACTACTGGCCCTATGACTCGTGATGAACTTAAAGACTTGGCGTGTCTCGGCTTCTCTGCTGATCTTGTCATGCAGTCTTTCTGTCACACATCGGCTTATCCAAAACCAGTAGACGTTAACACTCACCATACACTTCCGGACTTTATTATGAACCGCGGTGGTGTATCTCTTCGTCCTGGTGACGGTATTATCCACTCATGGCTGAACCGTATGCTACTGCCGGATACTGTTGGTACGGGTGGTGACTCACATACTCGTTTCCCTCTGGGTATTTCATTCCCAGCTGGCTCGGGCTTGGTTGCCTTTGCAGCTGCGACAGGCGTTATGCCGCTAGACATGCCAGAGTCAATCTTGGTTCGTTTTAAAGGTGAAATGCAACCGGGTATTACACTGCGTGATCTTGTTCATGCCATCCCTTACTACGCGATTCAGCAAGGGCTACTAACGGTAGAAAAAGCGGGCAAGATCAACGAATTTTCTGGCCGTATCCTTGAGATTGAAGGCTTAGAAACGCTAACGGTTGAGCAAGCATTTGAGCTTTCTGATGCATCTGCAGAGCGTTCTGCGGCAGGTTGTACTGTGAAATTGTCTCAAGAGTCGATCGAAGAGTACTTAAACTCTAACATCGTGATGCTGAAGTGGATGATCTCTGAAGGCTACGGTGATCGCCGTACTATCGAGCGCCGCATTACTGCAATGCAAGAGTGGCTAGCAAACCCTGAGCTGATGCAAGCAGATAAAGACGCTGAATACGCACATGTGATTGAAATCGATATGGCTGAAATCAATGAGCCAGTACTATGTGCACCGAATGACCCAGATGACGCTCGTTTGTTGTCTGAAGTACAAGGCACAGCGATTGATGAAGTGTTCATCGGTTCTTGTATGACGAACATCGGTCACTTCCGCGCAGCAGGTAAATTGCTTGATAAGTTCAATGGCCAGTTAGCGACGCGCCTTTGGGTAGCGCCACCAACAAAGATGGATAAAGACCAACTGATTGAAGAAGGCTACTACGGTATCTTCGGACGTGCAGGGGTTCGTATTGAAACGCCAGGGTGTTCACTTTGTATGGGTAACCAAGCGCGTGTTGCAGATAAATCAACAGTAATGTCGACTTCAACGCGTAACTTCCCGAACCGTCTGGGTACTGGTGCGAATGTTTACCTATCGTCAGCTGAGCTAGCTGCAGTAGGTGCAATCCTAGGTAAGATTCCAACCAAAGAAGAATACCTAGAATACGCGAAGCAAATCGACGCTACGGCAACGGATACGTACCGCTACTTGAACTTCCATAAAATGGATCAATACACCAAGAAAGCGGACGAAGTGATCTTCCAAGAACCGGCATAATCAGAAATGCACAATTCAAAAGCACCTCACATGAGGTGCTTTTTTTATGGGAGCAATTCGCTATACTCGCACCAAATTGATACGAAATAGGCAATCTCGGTGGAATTTGAATTCATTCGTAACACGTTGATGGGCGAGTACTACGTAAAATGTAGCATGGGACATGAGATTGTAGGGCGCTGGTTGCAAGAAGAAATTGGTAAAGATCCGATGAAGATTGCACAGGTTGAAAAGCTAATTGAGCGGTCATTTTCAGCGCCTTCTCAGGAGCATAACCTTACAGGCACGGAAATTAGCTTGATGATTCAGGGCGACGAAGTTCTTGTACAAGAAAACGCATTAGCCCATGAATATGATGTCGAGATGGAAAGTGAGTTCGACTTCTACAATGCAGAAAGTACAGCAAGTTGTGGGATAGAGGATTTCATGGCACTTATCGAACAGTGGAAAGACTTTTTGAACATTTAATGCACAGTTTTGGGTAACTTCTCTGCCGTTGCTTTAAATTTGTGAAAAGGGCGCACCGATATGGTGCGCCCTTTTTGTTTATAGATATGTAAATTGAGGTTAGTTTTTATTATTCAATAACTTAAAAACTTGGCACGTAGATTGGATTATAAGAAGTGTTTCAGGATGAAAGCTTCGGAGATAACTCAATGAAAATAATCAATGCCATTATTAAGCCGTTTAAATTAGACGATGTACGAGAAGCATTGGCTGATGTCGGTATCGAAGGGATGACAGTATCAGAAGTTAAAGGGTTCGGTCGTCAAAAAGGTCACACGGAATTGTATCGCGGTGCAGAGTATCAAGTCGATTTTCTACCAAAGGTGAAAATTGAAATCGCGACTCACGCAGACAATGTAGATCGCGTTGTTGAAGCAATTACAAAAGCTGCGCAAACCGGAAAAATCGGCGACGGTAAAATTTTTGTTTACGATCTGAACCAAGCGGTGCGTATCCGAACTGGCGAAATGGACGCAGAAGCACTTTAAGAATTCAAAGGATTGGAGATACTTATTATGGAATTAACAACAACAGTAACCGAGTTACGTTACGCACTTGACACCTTTTTCTTCCTCATTTCCGGTGCGTTGGTAATGTGGATGGCAGCAGGCTTTGCGATGCTAGAGGCTGGCCTTGTGCGCTCTAAAAACACAACAGAAATTCTTACGAAGAACATCTGTTTGTACGCCATCGCATGCACGATGTTTCTGATTGTCGGTTATAACATCATGTATGTCGATAATGGAGAAGGAGGCTGGTTACCTTCATTTGGTACGCTAATTGGTACTCAAGGTGAAGGGGCCGACCACTCTTTAGAGTCTGACTTCTTCTTCCAAGTTGTCTTCGTTGCAACTGCTATGTCCGTCGTTTCTGGTGCGGTAGCTGAGCGCATGAAGCTTTGGTCTTTCTTGATTTTCTCTGCGATTTTAACTGCGTTTATCTATCCAATGGAAGGCTACTGGACATGGGGTGGAGGCTTCCTAGCAGAAGCTGGATTTAGTGACTTTGCGGGGTCTGGTATCGTACATATGGCAGGTGCTTCTGCTGCTCTTGCTGGTGTGTTACTGCTTGGCGCGCGTAAGGGTAAGTACGGTAAAAATGGTGAAATCTATCCGATTCCAGGTTCTAACATGCCTTTGGCAACGTTGGGTACTTTTATCCTTTGGTTTGGCTGGTTTGGATTTAACGGTGGTTCTCAGTTGATGGTTTCAGATTTTGAGAATGCTACAGCGGTAGGTCAGATCTTTCTAAACACTAACGCAGCAGCGGCTGCTGGTGCAATTGCGGCGCTATTCGTTTGTAAAACTACTTGGGGTAAAGCCGATTTAACGATGATCCTCAATGGCGCGCTAGCTGGCTTGGTTGCCATCACTGCAGACCCTCTATCGCCATCACCACTGTACGCGGTTGCGATTGGTGCGGTGTCGGGTGCACTAGTAGTATTCAGTATCATTGCTCTAGATAAACTTAAAATTGACGATCCAGTAGGTGCTATCTCAGTTCACGGTGTGTGTGGTTTCTTCGGCCTAATGGTAGTGCCACTGAGCAACGGTGATGCAACGTTTGGTGCACAGCTTTTAGGTGCCGTAGTTATCTTTGCTTGGGTATTTGGTGCTAGCCTAGTTGTGTGGGCAATCTTGAAAGCGACCGTTGGGATTCGCGTTACAGAAGATGAAGAAATGGAAGGTATGGACATGCATGATTGTGGTGTTGGTGCTTACCCAGAGTTTGTTACGGTGAAATAATCATTAGCTTGTAATAAATGGTTACACACTTAACACAATAAAACCTGCTCCGATGAGCAGGTTTTTTAATATTCGTCATTGTCTTCTTATTGAACATACATATAATAACGCAACTGATAAACGTTATCATTAGCATGGTAAAGGATTAAACAATGAAAAAACTGCTAACTCTTTCAGCACTAACTTGCGCTACTCTAGCTCCAACAGCAATGGCTGCTGAAGAAGTGAACGTCTACTCTTACCGTCAACCTTTCCTAGTTGAACCTATGTTCAATGAGTTCACTAAAGAAACTGGTATCAAAGTAAACGTAAAATTTGCTAAAAAAGGCTTAGCAGAAAAGCTAGCTCAAGAAGGTGAGTACAGCCCTGCTGACGTTATTCTTACGACAGACATCAGCCGTCTAGCTGAACTGACAAACAAAGGTTTAGTTCAGAAAGTCGATAGCAAAATCATTGAAGAAAACGTACCTGCTCAATACCAAGATAAAGAGAATGAGTGGTTTGCTCTAACTCTACGTTCTCGTAGCGTTTATTCATCACGTGATCGCGTAGGTAAACTAGGCGCAGATTTCAACTACGCAGACTTAGCTAAGCCAGAGTTCAAAGGTAAAATTTGTACTCGTAGCGGTAAGCACCCGTACAACGTTTCTCTAGTTTCAGCAATGATTGCTCACAATGGCGAAGCAGAAACCAAAGAGTGGTTAGAAGGCGTGAAAGCAAACCTTGCTCGCAAACCACAAGGCAACGATCGTGCACAAGTTAAAGCGATCAAAGAAGGCCTATGTGATGTTTCTCTGGGTAACAGCTACTACCTAGGTAAAATGGTTAACGACAAAGAGCAAAAAGCTTGGGCTGATGCAGTTTACATCAACTTCCCTAACCAAGAGACTACAGGCACTCACGTGAATATCTCTGGTATGGCGATGGCTAAGTACTCTCCAAACAAAGACAATGCTGTGAAGCTAATGGAATTCCTAACGGGTGACAAAGCGCAGCAAATGTACGCAGAAGTTAACTACGAGTACCCAGTTAAAGAAGGCGTGAAGCGTTCTGAGCTTGTGGAATCTTGGGGTGACTTTAAAGCAGACAAGCTTTCTCTAGACGATATTGCAGCCAACCACGAAGCGGCAATTAAGCTATTAGATGAAGTGAAATTTGACCTTTAATTCCTTGTGGGGGTATAACAGTACCCCCATTTGATTAAAGGATATGAGATGTATTTGCAACAGCATTTGTATTTCATACAGCCTTGCAGTAATTAGGCGATGAAAGATAAACACTCTTTATGGAAAACCAGTAGTGGGGTAATAACTCTGCTACTGGTTTTGCCGATCTTAGCGATCTTCTACACCGCAATTGGTGAAACGGATGATTTGTTTGCTCATTTAATGGCAACGGTCATGCCGACTTATATTTTTAACACGGTTGCGCTAACTGTTGGCGTAATGGTGCTGTCCTTAATTCTTGGTATTCCAAGCGCTTGGATAATGGCCATGTGTAAACTGCCGACCGAAAAATGGTTGCAGTGGGCATTGGTGCTACCTCTTGCAATGCCAGGTTATATCATTGGTTATATTTTTACTGATTGGTTTGATTTTGCAGGCCCGATTCAGATCTTTTTGCGTGATGTAACCGGATGGGGACCTGGCGAGTATTGGTTCCCTGACATTCGTACGTTGCCTGGTGCGACCTTTGTGTTGGCTTTGGTGTTGTATCCTTACGTGTATTTATTGTGCCGGGCTGCGTTTATGGAGCAAAATGTCTCTTTATTGCAAAGCGCGCGTTTGCTCAAGTGCTCTCCATGGGAAAGCTTTTGGCGCATCTCGATGCCGTTAGTAAGACCCTCTATCGCAGTAGGTTTATCATTGGTCGCAATGGAGACCATCGGTGACTTTGGTACGGTAAGTTACTTCGCGGTGAATACGTTAACCACAGCGGTCTACGATACTTGGTTGGGGTACTCTAATCTTAATGCGGCAGCCAAGATTTCTGCCATGATGCTCGTCATTGTAGTACTGCTTCTTAGTGCCGAACGATACAGCCGCCGTAAACAAAAGCTTTTTCAAAGCCAATTTAACAGTCACGAAGATTTTCGTTACGAGTTGACGGGCTGGAAAAAGTGGACCGCACTGGTTTGGTGTTGGGGCTTGGTTTCAGTCGCTTTTATTTTGCCGCTACTACAGCTGATTGATTATGCGATCACTTATTTTGCGCAGAGTTGGACCTCAGAGTTTCGTGAATACGCATGGAATAGCTTAGTTGTGTCTGTTATTGCTGCGATTATTGGTGTTGCTGTCGCACTGATCGTTAACTTTACCCATCGAGTCAGTGGTAAACGAGAAAGCTTGGCATTTATGCGTCTTTCTTCTATGGGCTATGCAGTACCAGGAACGGTACTAGCCATCGGTGTGATGGTCGCTGTGCTGTTTATGGATCATCGTGTCAACGATGTTGCTAAAGCCATGGAGTGGGGAAGGCCGGGACTTATCTTTTCTGGTTCCATGTTCGCACTAGTATTTGCCATGGTTGTGCGCTTTTCCGCGGTAGCGATTGGTAGTATCGAAAGTAATTTAAATAAAATTTCTCCGTCGTTAGATATGGCATCGCGCACTATGGGTTGTAAGCCCAATGCCATGCTGTGGCGCGTGCACTTTCCGCTGGTTAAGCGCGGTGCACTGATTGCGGCTTTATTAGTGTTTATCGAGTCGATGAAAGAGCTTAATGCGGCTTTGTTACTTCGTCCGTTTAACTTTGAAACACTAGCCACATACGTTTATAACTTCGCCTCGGATGAGCATTTAGAATTGGCCGCTTTGCCAGCGGTTCTGTTGGTTCTTGTTGGGTTGATCCCGCTTGTTGTTGTTAACCGTTCACTGGAGCAAAATCACTGATGAGCTGTGCATTATCAATTAAAAACCTAACGTGCCAATATGACGATCAAACTGTACTCGAATCATTGTCTCTTGAGGTAGAACAAGGGCAGATTGTCTGTTTGCTAGGAGCCAGTGGCTGTGGGAAAACAACACTATTAAAGGCCGTTGCGGGATTATTGCCGTTAACGTCAGGCGAAATGAGTCTAAATTGCGTCACAATTGATGATGGGGAAAACTGGTTGCCGCCAGAACAGCGTAATATCGGGATGATTTTCCAAGATTACGCACTTTTTCCTCACTTGACGGTGGAGCAAAACATTGCCTTTGGCTTAAAGCAGTGCTCGACAAAAGAGAAAAATGCCAAAGTTCAAGAGATGTTAGAACTCGTGCATCTTCAAGGTTATGGCGATCGTTATCCTCATCAATTGTCTGGTGGACAGCAGCAGCGTGTTGCGATTGCTCGCTCATTAGCTTACAGCCCAGACTTATTGTTACTTGATGAACCGTTTTCTAATATTGATACGCAAGTTCGCCATGAGTTGATAAGTGAGATCCGTAAGATTTTTAAGGCCCAAGGTGTGACTGCCATTTTTGTTACGCATAGCCGTGAAGAGGCTTTTGCTTTCGCCGATAAAATGGCAGTGATGAACAATGGAGTCATCGAGCAATATGGCACAGCATCTGAGCTTTACTACCAGCCTTCAAGTAAATTTGTCGCTGATTTCTTAGGTGGTGGCAGTTACCTTGCTGCTAAACGGGTTTCGAATTCAGAATATGAAACCCACTTGGGCGTGGTTGAAGCCACGGCTCAACAAGATATTCCAGTACAGGCGGAGTGCTCTTTACTGCTAAGACCGCAGCATGTGCAAATTCAATCCGATGAAGATAGTTCGGTAACCGTATTGGAACAGCATTTTATGGGTGATCACTGCCGTTATGTGATTAACGCGAATGGTGACCGTTTGTTAGCTACAGCTTCGCAAGCATTAAATATAGGTGAGTCCGTCGCGGTGAAAATTGAAACGCAAGGCGTCCTGGCATTTGCTTAACGCTCCTGAGTATCTTTTCTATCTCGTTTACGACTTCCCAACATACAATAAAAAGCCCGGCTGTGGAGCCGGGCAAGTGCTCTTCTCCTGTTGATGAGCGCCTTTTCAGACAGCGTTGACTCTCATCATAGTGCTCGAAGCGGGCACAAGGTTCAGTTATAAAGACAAGAAGTCTTTAAACTGTTGAAGAACACGTTCCGCAGTGTCCTTATCTTGCATCTCTGCAAAAATTCGTAGCAGTGGCTCAGTGCCAGAGAAGCGAGCGATGATCCAACCGCCGTTCTTGAAGTAGACTTTCGCACCATCTTCATAGCTGACTTTTTCGATTTCAAACTCGAACTCAGGCAACTGCTTTTCAACATAAATCTTGTTGAACAGTACGTCTTTTTGCGCTGGTTTGAACTTGCAATCGCCTTCTGCCATGTAGGCATAGCCGTACTTGCCGTAGATTTCATCCAGCAACTCAGACAGCTTCTTGCCGGTTACTGAAATCATTTCTACCAATAGGCTTGATGCGAATACGCCGTCTTTACCTTTGATGTGGCCGCGAATGGTTAGGCCACCAGAGCTTTCCCCGCCAATCAGTGAGTCATCCGCTTCCATTTGGGAGCTGATGTGCTTAAAGCCTACAGGAACCTCAAAGCATTTCTCGCCATGATCTTCGGCGACTTTATCGAGAAGGTGGGTGGTTGCGATGTTACGTACCACGGAGCCTTTCCAGCCTTTGTATTCAAGTAGGTAGTAGTAAAGCAGCAGTAGAACTTCATTTGGATGAATGAAGTTACCTTTTTCGTCGATAATACCAAGACGGTCCGCATCGCCATCAGTACCGATGCCAATATCGTAACCTTGCTCTTTCACTAGGTGCATCAAACGGTAGAGTGTTGCAGCGCTTGGCGAAGGCATTAACCCACCGAAGTCTGGGTTTTTGCCATCGTTAATCACATCAACGTCACAGCGGCCGTTGATTAATACGGTTTGCAGTGCGTTTTTCGCGACACCAAACATTGGGTCGATCAAAACACGTAAATTCGCCTTCTTGATCGCTCCGATGTCGATAAAGTCGATGATTGAGTCAACGAATTCGTTCATCGGATTGATGATTTCAATCAGCTTATCTTCAACCGCTTGTTCAAAGTCGACGCTTTTTACATCTTGCGCAGTGAGCGCGTCTATTTGTGATTCGATTTTTTGGGTGATGATTTCATCTGCGTCACGACCACCTTCAATGAAGACTTTAATGCCGTTGTAATCGGCAGGGTTGTGTGATGCGGTAATACATGCCGAGTATGCGCAGCCCATTTCTTTCGCTTTAAACATTACGATAGGTGTTGGGACAAATTTGTCGATAAAGCTAACCATAATGCCGTTTGCTGCTAGAACTTCAGCGAACCAACGACCTGCTTTATCGGAAAGAAAACGACGGTCATAGCCAATCACAAAACCGCGATCAGCAACCGATTCGTTATTCGTGATGTTTGCAACTGCTTGGGCAACCAAGCGTACGTTATCTTTGGTGAACTCCTCACCAATAAATGCACGCCAACCGCCTGTACCAAATTTGATCATGATTCGATCCTCGATAAGAGCGGCATCCCACCGCGTCTTAAATCTTTGCTAGCGAACCGATGCACTTGTAAAACATAAATGCACCGGATAAATCAAAAGGGGAGAAGGACTCCCCCAAAAGATGATTAACCTAGAGTAACGATAACTTCGTTTACTGAACCTTCCGCTTGAACTGGTACAGATGCACCATTTACAGCTTCACCGTTCACGGTAATCGACTTAACGCCTTTGCTTACTGAGTCTGGGTTAACGACTTTGATGTTGTACGTTGCTCCTAGCCATTGGCGAGTCACTTCGAAACCAGGCCAGTTCGTTGGGATACATGGATCGATAGTTAGGCCATCGAAGCCTGTACGCACACCAAGAATAAAGTTGGTAACAGCGAAGTAAGCCCAGCCTGACGTACCTGTTAACCATGGGTGGTTTGCACGACCGTGGTCTTGGTGGTCACGACCCATGATGAACTGAACGTATGAGTATGGTTCTGCAATACGTTTTTCGATGATGTCGTTCTGGTTGTATGGGTTTAGCGCATCGTAGAACTTCATTGCACGATCACCACGACCCAGTTTCGCTTCAGCTACCCAAGCCCATGGGTTTGGATGCGAGAATATCGCACCGTTCTCTTTTACGCCTTGGTAAACACGAGTTACGAAGCCGATATCATCATTCGGTGTTGCAAAAGATGGTGAGTTTAGGTGGAGGCCGTATTCAGAGAATAGGTTCTCATCGACAGCGTCCATCGCTTTTTCGCCGCGCTCTTGAGATACCGCACCAGAAAGTACCGCAAGTGTGTTTGACTCTAGGTGTACACGACCTTCTTTTTGTTGCGCTGTACCGATCTTTTCGCCGTTTTTCGTTAGACCACGGATATACCAGCCGCCTTCTTCGTCCCAAAGGTGTGTTTCACACGCTTCACGCACGTTTGCTGCCATCTCGGTGTATTTTTCAACGTCGGCTTCCTTACCTAGGTATTTCGCTAGGTCGATGAACTCCTGCAGTGCCCAGAAATGTAGGAACGACACCATTGAAGATTCGCCGCCACCTAGGTTCAGACAGTCGTTCCAGTCTGCACGCAGACCTTTACAGATACCGGTTTGACCTACGTATTCAGCCGAGAAGTCTAGCGCGGCTTTCATGTGGTCATAAACCGTTGCATCGCCACCGTCGGCGTAAGGGATCACTTCGTCGAAGAAGCTGTGCTCACCGGTTTCCATCACGTACTTACAGATGGTTGGAACTAGCCATAGGTGATCATCAGAACAGGTGTCTTCGATGCCGTGAATTTTGTCTTCATCAGAAGGTGTTGGAACTACGGTTGGAGATTTAGATGGTTTAACATCCGCTTTTTCTGGATCAAACCAATCTGGATCGAATAGGTGTAGACCGTAGCCCGCTTTTACTTGGCCGCGCAGTAGGTCAACGATACGTTTGCGCGTCATTGCTGGGTTAGCGTGAGGAACTGAGATTGCATCTTGCGCTGTATCGCGGTAACCAAGACCAGTACGGCCTCCCACCTCGATGAATGAAGCAAAGCGAGACCACACCACACACGTTTCCGCTTGGTATAACGTCCAAGCGTTGATCATGGTATCTAGACCTTCGTTTGGTGATTTCACTTGGAACTTGCCACAACGCTCATCCCAGTGTGCTTTGATACCCGCAAATGCGTTGTCGACTTCTGCAAGGTCTTGGTACTTAGCACGCAGACGCTCTCCGTTGCCTTTACCGATACCGAGAATGTAAGCAAAGCGAACTTCTTCACCCGGCTGAATAGTAAATTGCTTATGCAAAGAGCCACAGTGGTTGTAACAAGTTTGCGCTGTATTGAAACACTTACCTTGTTCTACCGCTAACGGGTTTGCTTCGTCACGGTATAGGCCTAGGAAGCTGTCACGTTGGCCGTCGTATGAATCTGGGGCAAATGTTGAAGCTAGGTAGTAGAAGCCTTCGAAATCGTTGGTGTTGTAGTACAGGTCGTACTCTATCACGCCTTCGTTGTAAGCCGTACCTGCCGAGTACAGAGACATCTGATGGTTTTGGTTATCAGATTGAATGTGGCTGAATGAGAACTCAACAAATGAGAATGCACTGATCGTACGTGGTTTGTCAGAGGTGTTTTTAATCACTACATCCCAGATTTCAGCGTCTTCGCCTTTTGGCACGAACAGAGTTTTTGTTGCGGTAATACCGCTGTATTCACATTTGAACTTAGAGTAAGACAAGCCGTGACGAACTTCGTAGTTTGCTTCGTCTAGGCTCTTCGCAACTGGTTGCCAAGAGATTGACCAGTAATCACCTGTCTCATCATCACGCAAGTAAACGTAGTGTCCTGGGCGATCGAATGTCGCATTTGGACGGAATTTAGTAACACGGTTGTATTCTGGAGAGTTGTAGAACGAGTAGCCACCCGCGTTGTGCGAGATAACCGTACAGAACTTCTCAGTACCTAGGTAGTTGGTCCATGGTGCTGGTACGTCAGGGCGAGTGATGACGTATTCGCGATTCTCGTTATCGAAATAGCCGTATTTCATTTGTGTCTTTCCTTTTTACGAAGCTGCATCAGCAGCCAAAATTTAAAAACTCTTCAAGCGTGATGTTTCGACATCAGTTTTGTATTACTTCCACGGTTTACGGTAATTCACTCCCTGCAAATCAAGCAGAGGTAGATGGCCTTTCAAGCGTGATAAATAGTCGGTCCAATCTCGGTGTTGTTTGTCTGTCCAACATGCTTCTGCCATTGCAGTTAAGCGAGGGAAGATCATGTAGTCCATGCGAGGTTGGTTATTGATAATTTCGCACCATAATGCTGTTTGAATGCCCCAAATGCGCTTACGTATTGGGTCGTCAGCAGGCACTTCAGCGAGCGGCTCGTAGTTGTAAGCTTTTTCTAGTGGCAGTGGGTTTGCCCAGTCCACGCCCGGTTCTTCAGGTGCGTAGTCTTGGGTCATATCTAGGTAAGTGGTTTGTGCTGGTTGCAGCACCACATCAAAGCCTTGGCGAGCACAGTTCAAGGCCGCTTCTTCGCTTAGCCATGAGTAGATCACCGTATCTTTACTGACTTTGTCGCCGTGTTGAGCTTCTTCCCAGCCCAGCATGCGTTTGCCCAATTTACGAAGTTTGTCTTCGGCATAACGCAAGAAGTGTCCTTGCAAATCTTTGTAGTCGCTGTAACCCAGTTGTTCCATTAGTGCTTGGCATGCTGGGCTTTTTGACCATACGCCGTTAGGTACTTCGTCGGCACCAATATGAACGTAAGGCGCAGGAAAAAGTGCAGAGACTTCTTCTAGCACTTTGTCGATAAATTCATAACTCCCCGGCAGAGCAGGGTTAATGACGTTGTCGTTGTAATGCTGAATACTGCGGTATTCGGTGGTATCTTCCGCTTCTACCAATAGGTGTGGTAACGACTTGATGGCGGCTCGGCAATGACCAGGTACATCAATTTCAGGAATGATGGTGATGCCGCGTTGCGATGCAAATTCGATAACGTCTTTGATGTCTTCTTGTGTGTAGAAGCCGCCGTAACGTTCATCAAAGTGCGTGTACTGTGGTTCATTGATCTCATCCAATCCGCGCCAAGCACTAATATCGGTCAGTTGAGGCAGTGATTTGATTTCAATTCGCCAACCCTCATCGTCGGTAAGATGCCAATGGAACGTATTGAACTTGTAATGAGCCAGTTGGTTGATCAAGCGTTTGACTTGCTCAACGGAGTGAAAATGACGAGCACAATCCAGCATCATACCGCGGTAACGAAAACGTGGCCTGTCTTTGATTGAACAGCAAACTACTTCCATTGAGTTAGGTTGATCGCCAACTTTGATTAGTTGTAATAACGTTGCACAAGCATGGGTAAAACCAGACGAAGATCCTGCTTCAATTTTGATTGACTCTTCGGCTACTTTCAGTTTGTAAGCGCCTTCATCCAAGGTTGGGTTGCCTTTGAAGATGATCTGACTGCCATTGTCTGATGCGAACTCAAATTGGTGAATGCGCTTAAGCTCATCAAGTAGCCATTCTTTAGCTGAATTGGCCAGGCTTGAATAAACCGCGACGCCAGCATGATGATCAAAGCTAAAATAGTGATCGCTGACCTCAATATGGTTTGGTTTTGGCAGCAAGGGCTGTGCATGGGTTAAACTTGCAGGAATCTCACTGCGTTCACGGTATGGTGAAGCTAATACGATAGGCGTGACATCCACTTGTGCGCGCTGTGGGTTTCCATCAACGACAAAGTTGATCATCGCTTCGTTAAAGCCATCCGAGTAATAACGGAATGGGTTCGAACCAATACTGAATTCACAGTAATAGTGATGGTTGGCAGCCAGTACCACCCCTTCTGGCTTAAGTGTGCAAAAACTACCAATTTGAGTCAGTTGACCATTTGAAACGCTGTCTGGAAGAATGTAACGATCGAAAGCGAAAGTTAAGCTCCAGCTGTTTAGGTCTTGGTCGCTCAAGTTATGAAAGGTGAGGCCAAAGCGGCAGTTTTGTTTCTGCTCAGAAAGGACCACGAGATCAACACGATATTCCATATCTACTCCTACGCCGCACTGAGCGAGTAAAGGTTATGTTCTGGTTTGCCAGCAAACATAATTGCGCCTTCAATCGCGTCAAACTGTGGCTCAACAATCCATTGCTGAACTGGTGGTGAGAGCCAACGTAAAATGCGTTCAGCAATGCTACCCATTAAACAAATACGTGTTGCGCCGCGCTTGTTTAATGCCACGAGAAACATTTCTATATCCGCTGCGGTTTGCTTCAGCATTTCAATGGCAAGTGCATCGCCTTGTTCCGCATGTTGGAAAATAGCCGGAGAAAACTGCCCATAATCACGAGGAAGCGCCTGTTTTGACCACGCCACCACGTTGTCGACCTCATTTTCGAAATGCGTCATAACGTGTTGTGCTAGGGGCGTTTTTTCTCTGATGCCATCTTCAGCTAACAAAACTTGCTGAACTAGGCGTAGCCCCATCACTGCGCCGCCACCTTGATCCGAAATAGGGAACTCACGACCACCGACAACATGTTGCTCCAATCCGTTAAGGTAGATGCCACAAGAACCGGTTCCCGCAATCATGATTGCGCCATCTTCGCCATTGTGCGCACCAACGCACGCACCGTAAGCATCGGTATTCAGAGTCATACTGGCAAATGGATGAGGAAGAGACATGAAGGCTTGCCAAGATGCTTTGTGCTCTGCGCCAGCAAGGGCTAAGCCGACGTGCATCGACGCGAAATCTTGTTGTGTCAGACCGCCTTGCTCGGTAGCCGAAGTGATGGATTCAAGAATCGAAGCCATTGCTATTTCAGCACCTAGCATGATGTTGGCACTGCCGCTTTTGGCCTCGCCAAGAAAATTACCTTGTGAATCTTTAATCCTGGCTCGACATGACGTGCCGCCACCATCGATACCGACAAAATACATTCCCATGATTATTCTTCCTTCATATTTTTAGAGGTCGCCAACTGAGAAACATGCTGAGCTTGACTCATTATCGCGAGTAAGTACCAAGCGCCATGCGGGATCCACTGTTCGCCCCAGCGCCAGTTTTGTAACACGTCTTCTTTTTGTGCTGGTGGGTTAAATGCAATGTCTTCCTCGTCTTCAAAGCCGCCAGTGATTCCGTTACACACGCCACCTTTTGCGTTGAAGAAACCATATTGAGGGAGGTAATCAGGGTTGTTACGACCATGGCCATCTAGCATGCACATGTCGTATGGGTTTAAGCCTACAACCCAGTTCAATGCATCTTGAGCAAACACAGAAAGTTGTTGCTGTACTTCTTGCGACGCTATATGCGGTTGAGCAAGGTACGCCATGGTCGCGAGTGAGCCCAGTCGAGCATTCTCGCCTTGCCACCAATAGCCGGATTCATTGTTGTGTGCGACAAAAAATGCCTCGCGTTTTGACTCATTTACGCCTTTAACATATTGGCGAGGGTAACCGAATGGGTTGATCACTTTATTCGATATTGTGATCTCAAACTCACACGCTAGGTTGACGATACGTTTTACCGATTCCGCTCGTGCTGAGTCGTCTTCAATTGATAGATATTCGCATAGGGCAATAACTGGTAGACCAGCTTCGGCTGCGTGAAAATATGGACGGCTGCCGTCTTGGTTTGCTGACCAAAAGTGTTGAATCTGCTCGTCGCTCATTTGGCGTGCAACTAAACGTTGCGCCCACAAACGGCTCTCTTCCAAGTAGCGAGTTTCTTTGGTTGCTTTAAACAGTTCTACACAAGCCAGTAGCGCACAGTATTCGTCGATAATGTTTTCTTCCCCATCATTGAGGTACTGCGTATTGTGCTCTTTTAAGTGCCAGTAACCATTTTCGGCAGCGTTGCGGTATTTTTGTTGATCGTATTCACCGTGAACACTTAAACGCGACGCTGCCGCTAGCGCTGCAATGGCGACACCGCCACCTTGTCGAAAGCCTGCTTGATAGTCGTCAAATTTGTGACCAAGTTGAGTTTCGTACGCGCAAATCTCGCGTTGCGCAGTATCTTTGCTCCACTTGTCAAAGACCGTCATGTAGAAAAAGCCTTTTTCGTTTTGCATACGCACAAGAAAGTCTGCACCGAACAGGGCTTCTTCAATCAGACGTGTACGTGTGAAAGCTGCAATGTCTTCGCTTCCTTCAAGCAATGAAACCCCTTTTAGGATGTTCCAAACCACCATTGGGGTTTGTTGAGGATTCAAATAATTCGCGTATGAAAGGTGACTTAAATACTTGCTAACGTCTCCTGATGCGTCGTACCAGCCGCCGTGTACATCAACCTTTTTATTGGAGTTTAGTACTGGAAGTTGTCGATCTTGTTTATCGAAGATCCCGCCGCAACGTTGCGATTTGAAGTAGTGGATCACATCTGACAAAGTTTGATCCAACAGAATGTGTTCGCCAACGATGAAAGAGGAAGAGCGCGTATCTTCTACTTGCAAGAAATAGTCACCTGACGTTGTGAAAGAGGAAAAGTCGATGAGGTAGAAATAGCCCTGATGCCAGTTCGCCACTTTACCTTGTTCTTCAACCGCAAAAGTTGCCACGGTTTGCTCGCTAGTGGCACAAATCAATTGAGCAGTGTAAGAAGACAAGTGTGGTTGTTCGGTCTGGATAATGGCTTTCTTTGGGCCCAGACGTTCATAACCAATGTGGTTAGTCAGTAGCAGCATTCAATGTCTCCGGGAAACGATAAAAACAGGAATGGGTCAGGCTGAACCTGACCCTCGTTATGATTAATCTTCAAATAAGTAACAGCGGACAAAGTGGTTGTCGGACAGTTGAGTGACGCCCGGTAGTCGTTCGCGACATTTGTCGGTAGCGTGTACACAACGTCCAGCAAATGGACAGCCGACAGATTCTGGTGTCCAAAGTGGGATTTCCCCTTTGTTGCCTTTCAGTTTCTCGTGAATAGACTTCGATGGATCTGGAACCGCAGATACCAACAGTTGCGTATATGGGTGTTGAGGATCGTGAATGATTTCTTCAGTATCGCCCCATTCAACCATGTGACCTACGTACATGACCGCGAGATCTTCAGCAATGTAACGCGCTGTTGCGATGTCGTGAGTGATGTAAAGCAGAGACATTTGTTTCTCGAACTTCATCTCTTCCATCAAGTTCAGAACACCGGCACGGATTGATACATCGAGCATCGATGTTGGCTCATCCGCCAATACCACTTCAGCACCAACTGCGATGTTACGAGCTAGGTTTACACGTTGACGCTGACCGCCAGATAGCTGGTGCGGGAACTTTTGCGCCGTTTCTTTTGGTGGAATAAGACCAACTTGTTCAAGTAGGTCGTACACACGCTCTTCCAGTTCTTTCTTGTTGCCCGGTGCTACTTTCTTATGAATCAGCAGCGGGCGCGCAATATGGTGGAAGATATTGTGCGTTGGGTTTAGCGAGCCAAACGGGTCTTGCCACACCATTTGTACACCTTCACGGTAGGTCATTAAATCGTGACGAGAGGTGATGTCTTGGATATCACGACCTTTGTATTCAATGATGCCATCGGTTGGTGCGTACATTTTTGCAATCATTTTTGCAGTAGTAGACTTACCTGAACCAGATTCACCTACCACTGACAAGCCGCGGCTCTTGTACATTTTGAAAGAGACGTCGTTGATTGCGCGCATCTTAGATTGTTTGATTGAGTTACTGTTTAAAGGGAAGTCCTTAACGACATTTTTACCCTCAATCAGCAGTTCGCCGAATTGTTTGCTCATAATTCTCTCCAGTGTAATTTTTGTTCTTAGCTAGCGTTTTTTTGTTGTTAAACCTTAGCTTGAGCAATGGTGTCGCCGTACAAATGGCAATTTGAGAGGCGACCTGGTTCAATTTGACGTAATTGGGTTGGTACACGTGTACATGCTTCATGTACGCGATCGCAACGAGCTTGGAAGCGGCAGCCCCGTGGTACTTCTAGCAAGTTCAACGGGTTACCTGGAATACCAGTCAATTTGGTCTTTGGTCCAGTTAGTGGAGGGAAAGAGCTACCCAAACCTTTGGTGTAAGGGTGGTAAGGACTTTCCAGAATTTGCTTAGAAGGCGCGACTTCAATCAACTCACCTGAGTACATGATGCCGATACGATCCGAGAACTCGACCATCAATGACAAGTCATGTGTGATGAACAGAATTGAGAAACCAAACTCTTCTTTAAGCGCGTAAATTTTTTGTAGAATTTCACGTTGAACCACTACATCCAATGCGGTAGTCGGTTCGTCCATGATGATCATTTTTGGGTTCAGAGCCAAAGCGATTGCGATTACTAGACGTTGACGCATACCACCAGAGAACTGGTGCGGGTAATCACTCAATCGGCTAGGGTGGATATCAACGATTTCCAGCAGACCTTCAGCGCGTGTTTTTGCTTGAGCGCGAGTCATATTGGTATGACGCATGATGACGTCACAGAACTGCTCTTCCATGGTTAGAACAGGGTTCAAAGCGTTCATCGCACTCTGGAATACCATCGACATTTCACTCCAGCGGAACGCTTGCATGCGATCATCGCTGTACTGAAGGATATCTTCACCGTTGAAGATAACCTCACCACCTGTGATAAACGCTGGTGGCTTATGAAGGCGCATTAGTGAGAAGGCAACAGTGGATTTGCCACAGCCAGATTCACCAGCCAGACCGAATACTTCACCTGGTGCAATGTCGAAGCTCACGTTGTTACAGGCGCGGACATCGCCCGCGTCTGTGATGTAGTCTACGCATAGGTTACGGATGGAAATTAGTGGTGCAGTCATGATTATTTATCTCCGCTCCATAGTGCATTTTGTGGTGCCAGTTCAGGCTCACGCTCTTTCTTGTCTTTTGCTGCTAGTTTTTTCCAGCGTTTCATGCCTTTGTGAGAACGAAGTTGAGGGTTCGCAATTTCGTCAACGGCAAAGTTCAACAGAGCAAGACCAGTAACCAGTAGTGTTAGGGCAATACAAGGTGCTAGTACTTCCCACCATGCGCCAATCAGCATGGCTGATGAGGTTTGCACGTTGTAAAGCATGATGCCCCAACTGATCGTGTTGGCATCACCCAAACCTAGGAACGAAATGACCGCTTCAGTGTTGATCGCCAACATTACTGAGCCAATGAAGCTCGCACCGACAATTGGGATAAGGTTTGGTAAAATCTCAACGAAGATGATGCGGAATGAAGACTCTCCCAATACTTCGGCAGCTTTAACGAACTCTTTCTCGCGTAGTGCCATAGTTTGAGAGCGGACAACACGTGCACCCCATGCCCAAGAAGTACCAGCGATAATCAAGGCAATGGTGAGTGGGCCTGCTTCACCGATAAAGGCCGCCAACACGAATAGCAATGGATACTGCGGGATTACTAACATGATGTTCATCGCGGCACTCAATACGTCATCCACTTTACCGCCGAAGTAACCTGCCGATATACCAATGACTGTTGCTAAGAAACACACGATGATGCCAGCACCAAAGCCTACACCCAGTGATACTCGTGCACCGTAAGCCACCTGCGACCAGATATCGCGACCCATTCGGCTAGTACCTAATACGTGGTCGGCCTTTTTAGACATAAGCAGTGTACGACGATCGTCTGCTAGGTTTTTAGCGACCCAACCATCAGGGTTGTTTTGTGCCTGTTTTACAACAAAGCTTGGGTATTCGTGTGGGTTACCGGTTCGCTTGTCTGGCGCATGCTTTGTAAGTAAAGGAGCGGCAATCGCAACGAACACGAACAGCGTAACAATGCCAAGACCAATGCGAGCAAATGCGTTACCTAAAATAAGTTTGAATAGTTCTTTCATGATTATTTGCCTCCCGTACGTAGGCGAGGGTCTAGAATCATGTACAGCATGTCAGCCATTAAGTTGAAGCACAGCATGAACATCGTCATGATAATTAACTGACCTTGAAGTACTTGGTAGTCACGAGCGTGAATTGCGTTCAATAGAACAGTACCTAGGCCTGGGTAGTTGAAAATCATCTCGATGATTAATTGACCTCCAATGGCCATACCTAAAGACATAGACAGTGCGGTAACACTTGGAAGTAGTGCGTTACGTGCGGCGTAATTAAAGACGACGCGGTTTTCACTCAGCCCTTTACCTTTAGCCATCGTGATATAGTCTTCGGCGAGAAGGTTGATCATGTTGTTACGCATGTTAACTAAGAAGCCACCAATTTGAACGATGGTTGCACAGAATAGAGGTAGTACAGCGTGGTAACCCACGTTCTTGATGAACTCCCAGCTTGTCCAATCAGGAATAGTACCTGGCGTGTAAGCATAGCCAGATGGGAACCATTTCAGGCCAATCGCAAAGGTAAACAGCGCTAACATTGCGATAACCATTTGTGGAATAGCTTGAATGATCAATGTGCCAGGCGTTACGAATGCATCGTACTTACTACCGCGCTTCCAGGCGGCAAAAATACCAAGGACAGAAGCGATGGAGAAAGAAAGTACAACCGCAGTACCAGCTAGAAATAGTGACCAGCCAAATGCACTACCTAGTAAAGAATTAACTGAAAGTGGGTAGAACTGGATTGAGGTGCCCAATTCCCAACTTAGAATGTTTTTAATGTACGAGAAGTACTGAATGTAAATTGGCCCATCAACGAAACCGAGCAGTTCTTTCATTGCTGCGATTCGTTCTGGAGTCACCTGTACTGAAGCATTAGCAAACATCATGGTAACTGGGTCACCAGGCATTGCTCGCGGAATAATAAAGTTTAACGTCGCTGCAACTAAGAGCGCGACAAGATAGAACGACAAACGTCTTAAAAAATAACCCATAACTCACACCTTACTCACCCAGATTTTTTCCCTGTTTCTGGTTTCAGGTCGCTCCTAGCGAAATTTAGAGCGAAAAATCCCCTGACGACGAGCGCCACATATTGGTTTCGTTAACAAGGGATTTTTATAGGCGGCACACGGGATGTATGCCGCTTGAAATGAACTTCTACTTATTTAACTGGTTTTAGGTCCAGTACGTGAAGTAGACGCTCTGGGATACCTGCCCAAATGTTTGGACGGCCCTTAGGGTTTTCTTCGTTCCACCAACCAGTGAAGCGAGTTGTGTTGTATTGGTACATGTACGCGCCAGATAGCACAGGAATAGTTACTTGGTCCTGAGCAATGATCTTCTGAATGCCATGAGCGATCTCTAGTTGTTCTTGTTTATCTGCTGTCTTGTAGAAGCTGTTAAGAAGACCGTCTAGCTTATCGTTCTTGTAGAAGTGCATTGCAAAGCGAGGCATGCCGTCACCAGCTTGTAGCTTCGAGTTGTAGCCACTATCCCAGTACAAGTGTGGATCTGCACCGTGGAAGTAGTTGGTGTAAGCAACGTCGTAAGTACCTTCTAGCATAGCTTGGTTGTATACCGAGAAGTCCGGTGTACGAGCACGAGCTTTAATGCCCACTTCTGCTAGTTGCTCAACGGCTAGTTGTACCGTGTTGTTGAAGTCAGTCCAACCGTTTGGTGATTGAATTAGAAGCTCGAAAGACTTGCCAGATGGTGTATCCACAAAGCCATCTTTGTTTACATCTTTGAAGCCAGCTTTAGCTAGAAGCTTTTTCGCACCTTCCGCGTTGTATGTGTTGTAGCCTTTGTACTTGTTGTGCGTCTCTTCATCAGACCAAGCTTCGAATGCGTAGCCAAGGCCAGATGCGAAGTCGTTCACTGTACCGCCGCCGTAGAAAGCGATATCAATGATAGTTTGACGGTCTAGCGCCATAGAGAACGCACGACGGAAGTCAACGTTAGTTAGTGCTTCGTTTTTCGCAGCGTCTGGGTTTTTGAAGTTCACTACAAATGCTTGAGTACCCGCTGGTGGGTACCAGTAGTGGTGATTCGGACTTGCTGCAGCGTACGTACGGTCGATGTCTGGTACGAATGAAGACGTCCAGTCCATTTCGCCGTTAACGATTTTGCCCAAGAATTGGTCGTTGTTCGCGATTTGTGGCACACGCAGACAATCTACATCTAGGTTGTCAGCATCCCAATAATTCGGGTTCTCACACTGGATATATAGCTGCGGTGTGAAAGTGTCGATTTCAGTAAATGGACCACTGCCTACTGGATTTTCGTTTGTGAATGTTGCTGGATCTTTTACTTTGCTCCATACGTGCTTAGGTACGACTGGTACTTTCGCAATTTCGTAAGGAACGTTTGAGTTTGCTTCGCTTAGACGGAATTTAACTTGGTAGTCGTTAACTTTTTCTACGCCAGTCACCCAAGAGTTGATACCAGATTGGTCTAGCTCTGGCTTCTCTTTAACTAGGTTGAAAGAATAAACAACATCATCAGCGGTAAACGCTTTGCCATCAGACCATTTTACGCCCTTACGGATATCGAAGGTTACGCTCATCAGGTCATCAGCCATGGTAAAGTTTTCTGCTAGACGAAATACAGGCGTGTTACCGTGCATTTCGTTAAAAACAACGAGCGGCTCGTAAATAAAGTCGGTTGTTGTGTGCAGGTTAGTTGCACCCAAGAAAGGGTTAAAGTTACGAACGAAAGTTGTAAACTCTTTAGGGTGGATAGTCAGTTCACTGCGTTCAGCCGCAGTAGCTACCGATGCAAAACCTGTAGTAGCCGTTGCAATAATTGCTGTTGCTAGTGCTGTTTTTTTAATATTGGCAAGCATAGCTGTTCCTTACTATTTGCTTTCATTTCACTAAATGGAATTGAATGTCATCAATTGATAAACACTCTCTAAGACCTACCTCTTGTACATGCCTTACTCATTACAACATTGAGTTTCGCCAAGAGTGGCCTGTAGGCCTTAGGTAGGAGTAAGAAAACACCTTATCCATAAAATAATCAAACTTGATTCCCGTTAAAAACGTTAAAATCTCTGAGCTCTCCGTTATAAACGTTATTTTGGCTAATTTTAACCAGCATTGGGCCAAAAAATAAACGTTGATATGCGTCGCAGTTTATATCCTTGTTAATAATAAGTGTTGGTGATTACTAACCTGCTGGTCCTTTTTAAATATACGTTTCCTGCTTGTTTTCTAGGTTCGGAGATCTCGCTCACATGCAGAAATGGTGTTAATTAATCAGCTAAAAATTAATCTGCCGTTCTGTTGTGATTAAGTTCGCAATCTCTATCAATAGTTCGTCAAAATCCGCTTGTTATCTGAAAAATGGCCTTTTTTATCGACAGTTTTCTTCCGTTTGTTGTCCTTTTTTTATTATATGAATGAAGTTTTTTCGGTTGCTCGAACTTACCTAGTTAAGACAAGTTAAATGGATAAGGTCGTACGTTTTGAAGACCAACAATAGATAGCGTTGTCTAACCGAATGTTCGTTATTGGAAATATGGTAATGGGGTAGGAAGAGGCGGTCTCTTTTATCTCTAGGAAGGGAATACTCGAATAACAAAAAAGCCCAGCATGCACGCTGGGCTAGTTTTTTTGATAAATATTAGCTGGTCAATAGTCGCTGTAGTTTATCTCGTTGTGCTTCTATGTATGCTCTCTCGGGGCTCTGTTCTTTGCAGTGTTCGAGAATGAACTCTATCGAGCTTAGCACCGTTCTCCAACGTGGTGTTTTGGGTAATGTTTCTATACGCATGTATTTATCTAAGGTGCGTGTTTGTAAAGTACTTCGGTCTAGATAAACGCGCCACAAGCCACTTTGCTCTGCAAATGCGAATTTACTTTCACCCGTTACAGATTCCCAATACTCTAAAGCATGTGTCATTGCGTCGACTAGAACTTCCCGCATAAGTTCTTGCTTGTCCTTTTTATTACCGAGTGCTTTGTCTGCAAGGCGCGTAAATTCTCCGCCAAGCTCTTTTAGCTTTTGCAATTGGTCTTTGTCACCATCAAATGCATAACTTGAAAGCACTTCTACGGCGGTTTCTAGATTATGTATGCGAGCGGCACTGGCTCCACCGCCGACATTAAAGATGTACATGATATCTAACCCTGAACCTTCAGGGAGCTTAAGAATGTCTGCTTCGATGTTCTGACGAATATCTTCAATATAGATATCAATCTTGCCACAGTAATGAGGTTGTTTGACGGTTAGATATTTAGGGGCAATCAGCTCATCAGCAGATGAGCGCTTTAGCTGTTCTAAGCTGCGCTTGAATAGCTTACAAGCAGCTTCGTTAGCAAAGCGAATACGCTTGTCTTCACGTAGACAGATGATAGCTTCAGGAGCCGATTCTAGCTGTTCCAACAAACGACCTTGAGTCTCAAGTAAGCTTGCTTCAACGACTGCTCGCTGTCTAAGTTCAGACTCTAGCACTTTGTTTTCCATATGGCGCATTTCTGCTTTACTTGCCGTTAAATGCGCTTGGATACGTGCCGCCAACTCTTGTTTATTAAATGGTTTCGATAAATAGTCGTTGGCTCCTGCTTCAAAACCTCTTACACGATCTTCTGTTTGACTGAGTGCGGTGAGCATAATGATTGGCAACTCGGCATGATCATAGGTTTCACGTAGTTCACTACAAACTTGGTAGCCGCTCATGCCTGGCATCATGATATCCAATAACAGAAGTTCCGGCTTCTCTTGCTCGACGAGCGCTAACGTTTCTGGCCCATCGGAGACGGTACGCACACGATAGCCCTCTAAACGTAAAAAGCTTTCAAGCACGCGTAAGTTTACTGGTTCATCGTCAGCAACATACAGTAACGGGCCGTCTGGGTTCTCTGGAAGTGATAAGTCTTCGCGGTTCTCTACATTAACTTCAGGGATTTGGAAGTGTCCGTGCGCAGCTAGAGTCTGGGTTGCTTGGATTTCTTCTTCACTGGCGAGCGGTAAAGTGAAACTGAAGGTAGTTCCGACCATTGGTTGGCTACTGACGTATAACGAGCCTCCCATTAATTCGATCAATTGACGGCTAATGGAGAGCCCAAGCCCTGCACCTTGACGATAACGGCTCGCGTCTTGCCCTGCTTGGATAAGTGGTTCAAAAATATGTTCAAGTTGTTCTGCGGGAATTCCTTGTCCAGTATCCACGACTTGTACGCGTACATGATCATCTACCACATTAGCGGAGATAACAATTTTACCTTCTGAGGTGTATTTAATCGCATTGCCAATCAGGTTATATAGCACTTGTTCAAGGCGTTGCGGGTCAGCTGACACTGCTTTTAAATCCGCTGGGACTTGGTTGATGATGCGGATGGTTTTACTTCCGAGTAAATGGCTAGAAAGCTCTAAAACCAATCGTGTTGCACTGCCCAAACTCACTGCTGATTTCTGGATATCCATGCTTCCATAACGCATTTTATGATAATCCAACAAGTCATCGACTAGATTAGCGAGACGCTGACCACTTTTAATGATGATATCAAGCTGATATTTCTGGCTAGCGGGGATCGCACCATTGGCGCCGGACGCTAAGGTTTCAGCAATCCCGACCATGCCGTGTAACGGTGTACGAAGTTCATGAGAAGTCGTGGCTAAGAATTCATCTTTTAATTTATCGGCCAATTGCAGTTCTTCATTCTGTTTTTGAATGATCTGTATGCTGCTTTCTAGTTCTTCATTTTGCTTCTTAATGGTTTGAATCTTCTCTCGAATAGAGCGTTGCATTCGTTCAAAGCTTAACGCAAGCCGACCAATTTCATCTTTACGAACCGTATTAAAAGACGTGTCATCAAGATCCCCTGCAGAGACCTTTTCGGCAACCCAAGTCAATTTCAGCAACGGAGAAGTGATAAAGTTTGATAAATAGTGAGAAGCTATCACCACAAGGATAATGGCGATCAACATAGCGATAACGAATAGTTTTTCGAGTTGATGGATACGAGCGAAAGCTTCGTTTTCTGGTAACTGTACGACGAGCGCCCAAATCACACCACGAGTTTCAATCGGTGCATAAGCCGCGATGATTTCTTCACCTAAGCCGTTCGTGTAAGTGCCGACACCAAACGCACCAGAGAGTGCTTTATCGATCACTTCTAAACTGTTCTTAATGTCGTCTTGTTTCGTGTTAATTGTGCGAGGTTGGTGATCATTTCCAACCAGCAGGGTGTTAATGGATGACTCTCGATTAGCGTCTGCGGCTAACTTAGTGATGCCATTATTTGGCAAGCGGAACATGGCATAGCTGTGTAGATAACCTTGCTGAACAATTGGTGCACCTAGCCAAGCGACTGATTTACCCCCTTCCAGCTCGAAGTCAGACACAATCACAGGAGTGTAGTCTTCGTTTACTTTTCGACGTTCAGTCACATCATCGGCGAGACGCTTGAAAGTTTTGCCAAGTGCCGAGTCTTTGTAGGGGCCTGATAACAAGTTCGTTCCGTAGTTATCGTCTTTGTTGATCGAGTAGGTGACGTTACCATTGATGTCGACCAGCAAAATGTCATTAAAATCAGAGCGCTTGAGGAGCTCCAAGTAGGCCCAATGATAGCGTTTATGCAAAAGCCGGTAACGTTCACTTCCTACATAGTTGGATGACTCGGGTAACGTTGAGGTTTTGATTTGGTCTCCGCTGCCCTCGATGTAGCGCTGTTGGGCGTTTTTACGAGACTCTTCAATATCATTGCCTAAACGACTAAAAGCATTGACGAGACCGTAGAATCGGCCACCACTGGCGTAAGCCAACTCTGAGCGCACAAAGCCCATGACTTCGGTTTCTCGTGCCTCAAAGTAGTCGATGATTTGCTGCTGTTTTGTATCTCGAACAGACAGTAAGTGCGAGGTGCTTTGTTCTTGCAGATCTTTACTGTGGGACTGCAAGAAAAAGATCGCAGTAATGGTAAGAGGTGTGATACTGAGCACCAGAAATGCGGTCATCAGTGTACTCTGAAGGCGCTTAAATTTCTGTTTTTTGTAGAATTTAAACATGGATAAGATTACAACTCATAATGGGCAGTTCTAAAACATACTTCGCTGCCGAGGTTCTCGTTAAAAACGGATAAGATGTTCAACTAGATAGAATTAACAAAATTAACGAGTTTTTTTTCTTTGACAAGAAAGTTAGTTGTAAAGCGTGCAGGGTGACGCAGTTTTTCTTATGAGTGTTGAATTTATGAGAAAAAATCGCGCAGGTTTGTGCCTGCGCGGGGGAAGTTATGATTTTTTCGCGTAGTAGATAGAAAATTTATTGGTCTTATTTAGCGTCTCGCAATTATTAAACGCCCGCTCGATAATTGGTGGGTATTTTAAGAAGCTATTCGCGACAATCACCATTTCACCGTCTTTGATTAGATATTGTGGTGCCTGGCCCAACAAGGTTTCCGCTGCGTTGTAATTTGTGTCTAAACCACTGTGGAATGGCGGGTTGCTGACGATAAAGCGGTAGTCTTTTGCGGTATCCGAGTATATATCTGATGCAAATACGCGTCCGGATAAACCATTCGCTTCTAATGTGGCTTGGCTAGAAGTGATCGCATAAGCATTAATGTCACACATCTCAATCGCGATCTCTGGATTCGCTTTCGCCATAAACGCACCGAGCACACCTGCACCACAACCAAAGTCGAGCACTTTGCCCGACAGCTTAGGTAAGGTTTCAAGCAGCAATCGGCTACCTAAGTCGAACTCGCCATGGCTGAATACGCCAGGTAGGCTCTTAACCGCTAGCGACTGCTCACCGAGTGTAACAGTGTAAGACTTAAACCAATCTGCTTGGTTGAAAGGTTTTGGTTCATTGAGGCAATTACCCCAGTAAAATGAGCAGCGACGAGCAGAGTCGTACTTGTTCACAGGGCCGTATTCTTGGAACATCTTCTCGATGCTCTTGATGCCGGAGCGGTTTTCACCAACGATGACGATTTCGGTGTTAATGCCCAGTTTCGCCATCAACATCGCCAGCAAGTATTCTGCTTCGGCTTTTGCTTTTGGCCAGTATAAAAGGACCATGTCTGCTTTTGTTTCAACATCAAACACAGAGCCAAAATGACTTTTCACTTTGTCAGAGGTTTGAATTTGGCGGTAGTAGCTATAGTTGGAAGTAAACACTTCAACAGACTCACAATGAGCTACTAACTCAAGAGGAAATAGGTCTTCAACTTCACCAGCGACTAAAACGTGTTTTCCGTTGAAGTATTCAAGTTGGCGCTGAGCTATTTGGCTAGGAGCGATATAAGCAGACATAAATTTGGTTCATCAGAAATAATTTGGGGCAGATTTTCGCACAATCTGCCCCAAGCTTGAAGTGATTAAGCGGTGACTAGCTGTTGTCTTGTTGGTTAAGGAAGTCTTTGAATTCTTCCTCGTAGATATTAAACAGTACCATGGTCACGGCAAAAATAAGTGGGCCGTAGATAAGACCAATCAAACCAAACAGATGCAGACCACCCAGTAATGAGAAGAAAATCATAAGGGTATTCATGCCGGCGCTGCCTTGCATTAGCAACGGGCGCAATAGGTTATCTATAGAGCCAACGACAACTACACTCCACACCGTCAAAAAGATAGCCCAAGTCATATCGCCTGTTAAGAACAAGTACGCTGCTGCAGGAATCCAGATTAGCGCGGTTCCTACCACTGGAATGAATGATGCAAAGCCCATCATCGTTCCCCAAAATAGCCCAGGGAAGCCGGCGAGCCACATACCGATGCCGCCAGCCAAACCTTGAGCAATCGCCGTCATGAATGAGCCCATTACGGCTGATTTAGAAACTTGCTCTATCTCTGTCAATATTCGGTCTTCTTGGCTACGTGAAAGTGGCAGAATATGACGAATCGCAGAGATAATTTTGTCGTGGTCACGAAGCAGAAAAAACAACACAAACAGCATTAGGAAGAAGTTCATTAGGAAGTTGGTTGCGTCTCCTAAAATCTTTGCGCTAATAGCAACTAAGTTAGAGCCAAACGATGTGGCAAATTGCCCAATTTTCTCAGCGATGGCTTTGGGCTCGATTTTATCAAAAGGTAAGTACTCATTAACAATCGCTAAGCCTTTGATAACGAAAGGATGTTGGAATATATCTTGGATACCACCATTGGTAACCCAATTATATGTATTTTGTGAGAAAACAGAGCCTTGCTGAACAATGGCGGCAAACACAAATAAAAGCGGGATAACAATAATAAACGTCAAGACGACACATGACAGCAGTGCCGCCATATTGGGGTGCTTGGGAATTTTCTGCTCAAACCATTCGTGTATCGGAAACATGAGCAAAGAAATGATAAAAGCCATCACAATGGAATTGATATATGGCTCAACCAATAAGTAGCAAGCAAAAGCAGCGGCGAGTAAAGCAACCATTAGTACTCGGTGACTCGACGTTATTTTTACATTATTTGGCATGGTATTAGTCCAACTTACAGGTGACGTTTACGGTTTATGCCTTCAATGATGGCGTGTAACCTTTATTACTTTGCACTCTTAACTCTTTCAAGCTTATGACAATGCCGAATTAGAGCAGGGCGATGTACCTTGCTATAATGACTACAAATCAGTCGGTTATCAATCAAGAGATGAGCTATGGGTTGTTGCAACGGTGATAAAAAGTGTCAAACCGAGAAAAAAGCTAAGCGAATACCGTGGTTTGGCATTGTCGTTGGGGTATTAGCGATATTGGTTATTTTGAATTGGCAATAAAAAAGGACCGTTACGGTCCTTTTCTAAATGCGTTATCGCCGTTTTTAGCGATTATTTCGCTTCTTCTGCAAGAACAGCAAAACAGCGGTCAGCCGCTTCTAGTGTGGCATCAATCTCTTTTGAACCATGAGCGAGTGAAGTAAAGCTCGCTTCAAACGCAGATGGCGCAAGGTAGACACCGTGTTTTAGCATTAAGTGGAAGAAACGCTTGAAGCGTTCTACATCGCACTTCGTTACGTCTTCGTAGCAAGTTACTTTTTCTTGGTCAGTGAAGAAGAAGCCGAACATACCGCCCACTTGGTTAACAACTAGCGGAATACCGTGTTTTTCTGCTAGAGACTTAAAACCTTCAGCAAGTTGTTTCGTTTTAGAAGCTAGGCGCTTTTCGTTGCCTTCTTCTTTTAGAAGGTTCAAACATGCGTAGCCTGCTGCCATTGCGACAGGGTTACCGGAAAGGGTACCAGCTTGGTAAACTGGGCCTGTAGGTGCAACGTATTGCATCACTTCTTTACGGCCACCGAAAGCACCTACTGGCATACCGCCACCAATCACTTTACCCAGTGTCGTTAGGTCGGGTTTGATGTTGTAGTGTGCTTGCGCGCCGCCTAGAGCAACACGGAAGCCTGTCATTACTTCATCAAAAATTAGTAGCGCGCCCTCTTGATCACAGATTTCACGTAGCCCTTCGTGGAAGCCTTCCACTGGTGGAATACAGTTCATGTTGCCAGCTACTGGCTCAACGATGATACAAGCAATTTCGCCTTTGTTAGCAGCAAATAGCTCGCGTACAGAATCTAGGTCGTTGAATGTTGCTGTTAGCGTGTGCTTAGCAAAATCTGCAGGAACGCCAGGAGAGCTTGGTTGACCTAGTGTTAGTGCACCAGAACCTGCTTTTACTAGCAAGCTGTCAGCATGGCCGTGGTAACAACCTTCAAATTTCATGATCTTGTCGCGACCGGTGAAGCCACGTGCAAGGCGAATCGCGCTCATCGTAGCTTCAGTACCAGAACTTACCATGCGGATTTGCTCCATTGATGGAACAAGCTCAGAAACTAATTCTGCCATCGCGATTTCAAGTTCTGTTGGCGCACCGAAGCTAAGACCGCGTTGCGCTGCATCAATTACTGCCTCGCGGATAACCGCGTGGTTGTGGCCAAGAATCATTGGACCCCAAGAGCCAACGTAATCAATATACGCTTTACCATCGGCATCAAAAATCAGTGGACCGTCTGCTCGTTCGATAAATAGCGGAGAGCCGCCAACGCCGTTGAATGCACGAACTGGTGAATTGACACCGCCAGGGATGGTTTGCTGAGCTTTTTGATACAGCTCTGATGATTTGGTCATGGGGTTATCCTCTTTTGATTGCTCGGACCAAGTGGAGCGCATTGTACCTAGCTATAATCAAGTTAGAAACGTTTTGCTTAATTTATGTGTTGTTTCGCAGTGTAATCTTATATATCCGCATCTGTTATAAAGAATCGGCGGCGAATACTTGAACGAGTTTGTCAGGTATTGGATAATCGTCTCAATTAGCACAAATTTGACGTCTTGCTTCAGGCTTGACGCATTACACGAGTGAGAGAGGTCTTCGTGAGCGAAGTAAACGTACCATTATCTTTTTCTGACGCAGCAGCATCTCGCGTTAAAGCATTGATTGCTGAAGAAGAAAACCCAGCATTGAAACTGCGCGTATACATTACTGGCGGCGGCTGCAGCGGCTTCCAATACGGCTTTACTTTTGATGAAAATGTAAACGAAGGCGATACGACAATCGTAAACAGTGGTGTAACACTGGTTGTAGACCCTATGAGTCTGCAATATCTCGTTGGCGGTATTGTTGACTACACAGAAGGGTTGGAAGGAGCGCGCTTCTTCGTAAATAATCCAAATGCAACGACAACATGTGGTTGTGGTGCATCGTTCAGTGTGTAATTAACACCTAACAGGCAGCTAATGGCTGCCTGTGCTTTATGTAGAAGGATGTCACGTAAAGCGCACGCTCGCAGATATGCAGAGAAATAATAAAAAGGACTTTATATGTCTGGACTTTCTTTTGGACGCCGAATTGTCGAGCGCCCTTGGCTAGTATCTCTTATCCTCGTCTTACTTCTTGTTGCATGGCTAACCATCGGCCAACTCAAAGCACAAGATGATCATCCTAACTCTTCAACATCCACGAACACGACACCACTTGCAAAGGTGATGTTTGATACTTTTCTTGCCGAACCTACTAGTAAAACCATTGAATTGTATGGACGAACAGCGCCCAATCGTCAAGCGCGTCTTGGCGCTGAAGTTGCCGGTAAAATAGTCAGTCTTAACATAAAGAAAGGCCAAGCGGTCAAACAGGGACAAGTGATCGCAAACATCGATAAGCGCGACCTTGGCATTCAACTTAAACGAGCCCAGGCGATGCTGTTGGTTAAAGAAAAAGAGTTTAATGCAGCTAAATCGCTAAAAAGTCGAGGACTGCAAGGTGAGGTTGCATTTGCGACAGCGCAAGCAGCGTTGGTAGATGCACGTGCGAATTTGAGTAACGTGCAAACGGCTTTAAGAAATACTGAAGTTAAAGCGCCATTTGATGGCATCGTAGATCACCACTTTGTTGAGTTAGGTGATTTTGTCGGGATTGGCGACCCTATTGCGACGGTCATTGATTTGGATACTTTAGTGATTGAAGCCGATGTCAGTGAACGGCATATACAATACCTTAAGGAAGGCCTAGAAGCCGACGTAAGAACCATTAACCAACAGCATCATCAAGGTCGTGTGCGCTACATTGGACGTGTTTCTTCTGCTTCTACTAATACATTTCCAATTGAAATCGAAATTGATAATCAAGACGCAAGAATTCCTGCCGGTATGAGCGCAGAAGTACAGCTGCCGTTGAGTGAAGTGTTGGCAGTAAAGATTACGGCTGCCATGTTAGCACTAGATGAAGAAGGTAACTTAGGTGTCAAGACACTGCGTAATGAGCATGTTGAGTTTGTTCCAATTCAACTCGTTAAGGCCGAGGATGATGGTGTGTGGCTCTCTGGGTTAGGAGAGCGTGTAGACATTATCGTGCTGGGACAAGGTTTTGTGCGAGATGGTGATCAAGTACTGGCCAATAAAGTTGATGACGTAGTTATTGAAGCGGCTAATGAGCAGTAAGGAGCACCTATGTACACTCTGATTGATGCTGCGTTATCTCGTGCTCGCACTATGCTGACATTGTTGGTGATGATATTAATTGCAGGTGTCATTACTTACGTCACAATCCCCAAGGAATCGAGCCCTGATATTACCATTCCTATTATCTACGTTTCTGTTGGGCATCAAGGCATTTCTCCTGTCGATGCCGAGCGTTTATTGGTTCGTCCAATAGAGCAAGAGCTGCGTTCAATTGAAGGCGTAAAAGAGATGACCTCTGTGGCATCAGAAGGTCATGCTTCGGTGACGCTGGAATTTAGTGTCGGAGTGGATCTTGATAAAGCGATGGCAGATGTGCGTGATGCAGTTGATCTTGCGAAGCCAAAGTTACCAGAGGACAGTGATGAGCCGACGGTAAACGAAGTCACGTTTGCATCTGAAGAGCCTGTTTTGACCGTTGTGCTCTATGGCACCGTACCAGAGCGAACCATTGTTCAGATTGCCAGAACGTTACGTGATCGTTTGGAAAGTTTCCGTCAGGTTCTTGAGGTTGAAATCGCAGGAGATCGCGAAGACATCGTGGAGATAGTTGTCGATCCGCTATTGATGGAAAGCTACGGTCTCGATCAAGCGGACATCTATAATTTAATTGCCTTGAATAACCGAGTTGTGGCTGCGGGGTTTGTCGATACTGGGTATGGACGCTTTTCGGTAAAAGTCCCATCGGTTTTTGATTCACTGAAAGATGTGCTTGAACTACCGATCAAGGTGAATGGCAAAGAGGTGATCACTTTTGGCGATGTGGCGACAGTACGACGTGCATTTCGCGATCCTGAAAGTTTTGCTCGTTTAGATGGCGAATCTGCCATCGTTTTGGACGTAAAAAAACGGGCAGGGGAAAACATCATTGAAACGGTTGAGCTGGTAAAAGAAGTACTGGCTCTGGGACAGAAGCGCGCCGAGTGGCCCGACAATTTGCAAGTTAAATATACTTGGGATCAATCCGACGATGTCAAATTGATGCTCAGTGATCTACAAAACAATATCTTATCCGCAATTATCCTCGTAGTTATCGTCATTATTGCCATATTGGGGGTTAGGACCGCGCTTCTCGTGGGGATTTCTATTCCAGGATCGTTCTTGACTGGGTTGTTGGTGTTATCGGTATTTGGGCTGACGGTCAATATCGTCGTACTGTTTGCTTTAATTATGGCGGTAGGCATGTTGGTGGATGGTGCCATTGTGGTGACAGAGTTTGCAGATCGGCGCATGCAAGAAGGAACGCCACGTAAAGAAGCCTATCGAGATGCAGCAAAGCGAATGGCCTGGCCTATTACCGCATCCACAGCAACCACATTGGCTGCGTTTGCTCCGTTACTTTTCTGGCCAGACATCACTGGTGAGTTCATGAAGTACTTACCACTTACTTTAATTGCTACCTTGGCCGCTTCGCTGATGATGGCTTTATTGTTCGTTCCTGTCATCGGTGGGATCATTGGCAAGCCTCAAGTAGTCAATCAGAAAGCTCAGCGAGAAATGGTGGAGCTGCATAACGGCAACTTTGAAAAAGCGACAGGCATTACCAAGCTTTATTACCAGACTCTGTCGGTAGCGATTCGTCATCCATGGAAAGTCTTACTCAGCGCGATACTGCTAGCGGCAGGTGTCGGCTTCACTTACAACAAAGCTGGCTTGGGTGCAGAGTTTTTCCCTGAGGTGGACCCTGCCTTTTTTACCGTTAAAGTTCGTTCTTATGGTGACCTGTCTATTCACGAAAAAGATGTTGTTATGCGCGAAATCGAGAAGGTGATGCTCGGTCATGACGAGTTTGAAAGTGTCTACACGCGCACAGGATCGAGCGATAATGGGGACGAGATTGGCCAGATTCAAATAACGCCTGTGGATTGGCAGTATCGACGCAAAGTGAAAACCATTATTGAGGAACTAAAAGAGACGACAGACCGCTTTTATGGTGTTGAACTTGAGTATAAATTCCCGGACGCAGGACCGCCTGTCGAGCATGATCTCGTGATTGAAGTGTCATCACGAAATTTGAGTGTTAGTGCGTTAGATGAAGCAGCCAAAAAAGTACGACATTGGGCTGATGGTAATCCTGCACTGACCAACTTGAGTGATACCACTAATAAGGAAGGGATTGATTGGCAAATTGATATCCAGCGAGATGACGCCTCTCGCTTTGCAGCGGATGCTACTTTAGTCGGGAATACCGTCCAGTTTGTTACGAACGGCTTGAAAATAGGCGATTATTTGCCCGATGATGCGGATGAAGAAGTCGATATTTTGGTGCGCTATCCGCAAGATAAGCGCGACATAGGTCGATTTGATCAACTGAGAGTGAAAACGGCAGCTGGTCTGGTTCCGATTACGAATTTTGCTCAAATCAAACCAGATCATAAGCAAGACACTATTCGTCGGGTCGACGGTCATCGAGTTATCAATATTAAAGCGGATATGGTGGAAGGTTACAATTTGGCGCTTGAGTTACCTAAGATTGCCGCTGGAATGGAACAGCTCGACTTACCAGAAGGCATTGAATATAAGATTCGGGGTCAAAATGAAGAGCAGGAAAACTCATCAGCATTCTTGCAAAATGCTTTTATTGTCGCGCTTGGTGTGATGGCTTTGATTTTAATTACGCAGTTTAATAGCTTTTATCAAGCTTTCTTAATCCTTAGTGCAGTGCTGTTTTCTACCGTTGGTGTCTTCGCTGGGTTACTTATTTTCCAAAAGCCATTTGGCATCATTATGTCGGGAATTGGAGTGATTGCGTTGGCTGGTATCGTGGTAAACAACAATATTGTTTTAATCGATACTTATAATCAGATGCGTAAACGTGGCTTAGAAAAATCTGAGGCTATTTTGCGTACGGGTGTGCAGCGTTTAAGACCCGTTTTACTCACGACGGTGACCACCATATTAGGCTTATTGCCAATGGTGTTAGAAATGAACATCGACTTAGTTAATCAGAAAGTGGAGTTTGGCGCACCAAGCACTCAATGGTGGTCTCAGCTTGCGACCGCTGTCGCGGGTGGTTTGGCATTTGCGACTTTGCTAACGTTAGTTCTGACACCGTGTTTGCTTATGCTCGGGAGAGAGCATCACTCTGAACAGTAAGCTTTATCGTGATGATATCGACAAAACAAAAAGGGCAGCGAAGCTGCCCTTTTCAATACCTTGCCTTACTTCATTGCTAACAGTTTGCTGTAGCGTTCAAGCTTGTCCATGCTAACTTTCGCGTTTGCCATGAAAGTTTGTCTCGCTTTGCCTGTCAGGGATTTAGATTGTGGCAAATTCACCGTGCGTGGGTTTTTATGGACACCATTCACAAGGAACTCATAGTGCAAGTGGGGGCCTGTTACACGGCCAGTTCCGCCAAGCGTACCAATGGTTTGGCCTTGCTTAACGCGTTGACCAGCTCGTACAGTACGTTTGGTTAAGTGCAGGTACTTGGTAATGTAAGTATTACTATGTTTAATGAAAACGTAGTTACCATTAAATTTGTTGTAAGACGATTTTTGAACGACACCATCACCAGCCGCCCAAATCGGGGTGCCCACTGGTGCTGCATAGTCCGTGCCTCTATGAGGACGAACGCGTCCCGTCACTGGATGTAAGCGGCGTGGGTTGAAGTTAGACGAAACTCGACGGAAATCCAACGGCGCGCGTAAGAATGCTTTTTTCATTGCACGCCCATTTTCGTCGTAATACTTGCCACTTTTCTGATCCAATATTGCGGTAAAGGTATCGCCTTGGTTTTTAAAGATCGCAGCAATGATTTTTCCACGGCCGATTACTTCTCCTTCTACCACTTCCTCTTGGTAAAGTACTCGGAAGCTATCGTTTTTACGAATATCTAAAGCAAAGTCGATGTCCCAACCAAATATGCCAGCCAGTTCCATGATTTGGTTACCATTTAATCCAGAAGATATTCCTGCATTCCAAAAGTTTGATTTGATGGTGGCTTCTGCGTAGTTGTACTGGAAGTCGACTTCTTTCTTATCAACTTCAGAAACGTACTTGCCGTCTTTTAATGTGATACGAAAAGTCTCGAACGCGCTTAGTGTCCTTCTTAGCTGCACCAAGTCGTTATTTTCGTCAAAGCCAAATTGCAATCGGTCACCAGGTCGAAGCCGAGTTAACTGTTTTTCTACTTCTTTGTCTGATGACACCAGTTCATGTAATAGACGAGCAGAAAGCCCTACGCGACTAAATAAGATGGCAGCACTCTCGCCATTTTTTACCTTGTATGTCTCCCAGCGCAGCACGGCGGGAACCGCAGGCGATGAACTATTTAGTGCACTGAGTTCGAGGGAAACTGGCACAGGATAATGTTGACCAACTTTTAATCGGCTCTGCTGCGGGTCTAGGTCTTGCGGATCAGGTAAAAAGAAGAGCGCGAAGATAATCAACGCACTAAAAAAACCGATCAATACTTTGTGCAAGAGTGGAAGTCGGACAAAAATCGAATGCATGAGGTACTTGATTGCTAAATTAAACGGAAAAAGTGACAACTACCTAGTCTAACGTGTTTCAAAATGCATCGCTATTCAAGTAATATGTTCAGCTATTATATTTTTGCCAAATCTGTGGGAGTGAACAAGAATGGCGAGCATTGAAGCTGCACTAGCCGAGATTAAGCGCGGTGTTGAAGAGCTGATTCCAGAAGAAGAGTTAATCGCAAAACTAAAAGAAGACCGTCCTCTACGTATTAAATTGGGCGCTGATCCAACAGCACCTGACATTCACCTAGGCCATACGGTTATTTTCAATAAGCTTCGCTTGTTCCAAGAACTAGGTCATGAAGTGACGTTCCTAATCGGTGACTTCACTGCAATGGTTGGTGACCCAACAGGTAAAAACACAACTCGTCCACCGCTAAGTCGCGAAGACGTATTGCGTAACGCTGAAACGTACAAAGAGCAAGTGTTCAAAATTCTCGATCCTGCAAAGACTAAAATTCAGTTTAACTCTGAGTGGCTGTCTGAACTGGGCGCAGAAGGTATGATTCGCCTTGCGGCAAACCAAACCGTTGCTCGTATGCTAGAGCGTGACGACTTTAAAAAGCGTTACGCGGGTGGTCAGCCAATTGCTATTCATGAGTTCATGTACCCACTTCTACAAGGCTGGGACTCAGTAGCAATGGAAACGGATGTTGAATTAGGTGGTACAGACCAGAAGTTCAACCTTCTAATGGGTCGTGAACTGCAAAAGTCTCACGGTCAAAAACCTCAGGTTGTACTGATGATGCCGCTTCTAGTGGGCCTTGATGGCGAGAAGAAGATGTCTAAGTCAGCAAACAACTACATCGGTATCAGCGAAGCGCCAAGCGAAATGTTTGGTAAAATCATGTCTATTTCTGATGACCTAATGTGGAGCTACTACGAGCTGCTCTCTTTCCGTCCTCTGGAAGAGATTGCTCAATTCAAAGCTGATGTAGAAGCGGGCAAAAACCCTCGTGACATCAAAGTATTGCTAGCAAAAGAAATTATTGCTCGTTTCCACAGTGAAGCCGATGCCGATGCAGCAGAGCAAGAATTCGTAAACCGTTTTGCGAAGAACCAAATTCCTGATGAAATGCCAGAGTTTGACTTTGACGCAGGTCGCCCAGTGAGTAATCTGTTGAAAGAAGCAGGTTTATGTCCATCATCGTCAGATGCGATGCGCATGGTTAAGCAGGGCGCTGTGAAGATTGATGGTGAAAAAATTGCGGACAGCAAATTTGCTCCAGAAGCGGGTACTTACGTGTTCCAAGTAGGTAAACGTAAATTTGCTCGTATTACTATTCAGTAATCCATAATGACTGCAAATGAAAGCGTCCGAAGGGCGCTTTTTTTGTATGAAAATTTAGCAAAAACGGCAAAGTAAAACTTCCATACCTGATGAACTTTGCTACTATACTTGCGCTGCCAATAATGGCAGCGCTATCGGAGATTTACATGAACAATACCGACCATCCTCCCAGTCGTTGGGTGAGTAAGATTAAGGGAGCGAAATAACCCGCTTCGGTATTGGCGATCTCCGCCTTACCTAAGTGGTGAGGCATCTTTTCTAATTTTTTCTCGTTATTTCCTTCATACATTCTGAATAGACAGTGCATTCGCATTGGTTTTCTCTGTGCATCTTATTTGTTGTCTGACTTTTAGCGTGCGAGAGTGGCTTTTTCATGCTTTGTCGATGGTCGTTACCAATGCCAATCGGGAGATTCGCCATGACGGTAATGAACAACACTTTTATTGAAACAACACCAAACTTTTCTGAAGTAGAAATTGGTGCAGCTCGCAATGCATTCTTGCAGTATGAGCAAGAGCAACAAGTCCATTTGCTTACGGTTATGCCGATTGATGAGGCTGTAGGTATTTTACAGCATTGCTCTGTCGGCTATGTGAATAGTCTTATTGCTCAACTTGAGCAAGCAGGTCATGACAAACGCGCACGTCATTATGCTCACCAACTGGGTCTGCATATGTCTGAAGTTGATACACCCGATGGTTATTTATCAACTAGTGTTTTAGGGCATGTAAAACAGCGTATTGGATGGATCATTGCGCTGGCTCTTTTAGGGATAGTGTCAGGCTTGATCATCGCTCAGTATGAGGACACCCTTAGTCAGCTTGTTTTACTTGCAGTGTACATGCCAGTGATTGCAGCTGCTGGTGGTAACACAGGAACACAAGCAGCAACTTTGGTGATTCGTGCTCTTGCTACTGGAGAGTTAAAAAAACGCCAATGGTTAGAAGTTTTGTGGAAAGAGAGCCGAGTCGCTCTATTTATTGCGCTAGCAATCGCTATCGTGATGATTGGACGCATTATGTTATTTAGTGCAGGACAATCAACAGGAGGCTTTGAACTGACCGATATCGCTCTGGCAATAGCAGTTGCGCTGTTCATTCAAGTCACCATTTCTACAACATTGGGCGGGCTGTTGCCAATTATTGCACGAGCTTGCAAGTTGGACCCTGCCGTATTGGTGAGTCCAGTTCTTGCGTCTATCGTCGATATTTCAGGAATGTGGATTTACTTTAACGTGGTGAACTATTTCTTAGGTATTGCCTGACTAAAGTTCACAATGTCATTGTAAAAAAGCTGCTCAAAATGTGTAATCGGGGCGATGACAGGAGTGTTGTCGTCCCGTTTTTCTGGGAAGTAGTCTGAAACAAACTGAACAAAAATGGTGTTAGGTTGACCATTTTTATCCAAGCCATATCCAGCCATATTGTAAGTCCCGTAGATAGAGCCACTTTTCGCTATCAGCTGTCCTTTAATTGGAAGTTTTCGCATACTTTGTCGGTACTTTAATGTGCCGGATTCACCTGATTTCGGCATGATGGCAATCAATTTGAGTTCGTTTTCATGCTTCCAAATATAGCGCAGCATTTCAGCCATCTTGGTCGCGGAGATCCGGTTATTTCGCGAAAGTCCTGAGCCGTCTTCTAGGCGCGCATTACGAATATCAATACCAGTGTTGGCGAAAATGATCTGCTTGATCGCTTCTGTCCCGTTAGTAAAACTGCCTGGCTGAACGAAAAATTTAGCGCCAAGTGTTTTGGTTAATGTGTCGGCAATCAAGTTGTCAGAGTTTTTGAGCATATCTTCAAGAATGTCTGGTAAGGCCTTTGATTGATGCATTGCGATGAGCTTTCGCTGCTTTTCTGGCGCCGTACCGACCCTAATCTTTCCTGATACCCCAATGTTGAGCTCCTTGAGCAAAGTCGCCAACCTTTGACTGGTGTAACGCTCAGGGTCTTGAACCGCAAATTTCAGTGGCAATGGTTTGTCTCTTTCAACCAAGCACCCTGTTAGCTTGTAGTTGTTATCGGGATTTGCAACTAAACCTAAGTCACAATGACGACTTTTCTTAATGGTTTTAGAAACTGTTTCTACGGTACTTGTGACACGAATAGGTTGATGCTCTGGTACGTAGACCCGCGTTCCACCATCTTTTTGTGTATAGATAGAGGCTTGTACACAGTTGTTATTGAGTGTGATGGTCGATGCCGGAGCGCTGTAGCAAACTCCCAAGATATCCCACGGCCAGCCCACCGCACGGTTATAACCAGTGAATGCGCTGTTATCGAGCCATAGGTCACCGTTAATCCGTTTTAAGCCATTTTTCTTAGCTAGAGTGAGAAGTGATTTTAAGTCGTTGGTTTGGAGTGTTGGGTCGCCGACAAAGTAAATCACTGCATCTGAGTTCGACGTTTCCAGCTTGGTTCGAAACCGGAAATTATCACCCAGTTCTAGCTTTGCGGCTAATGCGGTGACGATTTTTAATGTACTCGCTGGTGGGAACAGTTGTTCGGTAGGATGAACACCGTCAAGCTCAGCATTTTCACTGAGTTTTTCCGCAACTAAACTGATGCGGGCGCCTTCAGGCAACACCTCTTGATGAGGGTACGCTTGTGAAAAAGCAGAAAGTAATGAAGAGAATATGAGCAAGGGCCAACGTAAACGCATAATGGTACTTTCTAAGGTGAGTTATGTGATTGAGTATACGCAAGTCCTTTCAATATGCTAGGTAACTAAAGAAATGCTTCAAATGTCTTCATGAATGAGACACGAGAGAAAGGCGCGCTGCTTAAAATGAAGTATAAAAAATGCCCGCTTAAAGCGGGCATTCGATATTCTAGTCAAAGACCGGAATTAGAAGTCGTAACGTAGACCTAGAGCTAGCTCGTCTTCAGCATCGATCTTAGTTGCAACTGTTTTGCTAGTGTCAGTTGAACCAAACTTGTCACCTGCATCAATCAGGTTGAAGTTGTAAGAAATGTAACCACGGAAGTTAGGCTTGAAGTAGTAAGAAGCATCAACAGCGAAGTTGTTTGCAGAAGTTTCGTTGTTAGTTTCTGCATTGTTGTATGATGTTGTAAATACTGTTTGGCCTAGAGTGTAAGCACCCGCTAGCTCGTAACCAGTGTAATCAACTGTGTTACTGTTGTTTGAATCTTCCATTTTCTCGCCGTCAGTGAATACACCAGCGAAGTAAAGATCAGACATTGTGTAAGATGCAGCTAGCATGTACTCGTTAGCTTTGTCTTGATCTGCGTAACCAGCACCTAGCTCAAGACCAGTGTCAGCTAGAGCGTAGATTGCAGATAGAGAGTAACCGTCTTGTTTGTTGTCGTAGTACTCACCAGTGTTTTTGTTTTCCATACGATCAGCGAAGCGGTAGCTTGCTTTTACGCTTAGGTTTTCAAACTGGCCTTTGTAAGCCATCATGTTGTCTGTACGGTCTGATACAGCTAGTTTGTCTGCTGCAGAGTTACCGTGGTAAGCCATGATATCTGTGAAGTCAGTGATAACGCCTAGTGCACCTTCAGTTTTACCGTATGCGAACTCACCGTAAGCACCGCCAAGACCAGCGTAAGCAAGACGAGTTTCTAGATCGCTCTTGTCGTCGCCGTCTACAGTACCGTTTTGAGCAGTCTCAAATTCACCTTCCCAGAAACCAACACCGTATAGGTTGTCATTGATTTCTTGTTTACCAAGGAAGTTTAGACGGATGCGAGATTTGTCTTGAGCGTCGCCATCTTTCATAGATAGACGTGCTTCAGCACGGCCGCCCATTTCTAGAGAAGTACCGTCTTGGTTGTAAAGTTCAGCTGCGTTTACGCCAGTTGCCATAGCTGCTGCAGATACAGAAAGAGCAATTAGAGTCTTTTTCATCTTATTTGTCCTAGTTAGCTGTCCATAATCATTGTTGTATGGGGGAGAGGTGATCTCTCACAAGTTGTTGGTCCAAAATTGGCTAATTGAGCGATATAGTTCGCACTTGTAAGCCATTGATCTAACAACTCGCTGGACATGTTTTACTGCTAAAGTTTCCGTATGAGTTAGTAAAATGATATAAATCCCAATGATGAACACTGTTCAATTGTGCGTTGTTTTTATTTAAATTACTGTTTTTGATTGAAATTATTGGCAATGACATTGGCCTGACATTGATTAGTTTTTATCTTTTTTGAGGTTTTTGGTGTAATGAACAGTGTTGTTTTTCAATAAATTGAGAAGGTGATTCGCCCTAGAGCCGCTCTAAAAGTGAGTTATATCATTATGCCGAAAAGGCATAGTCTTGCTGTCTTTCGAATTAAGATGATTTCGTCCGGGAGTTTGTTTACACTAAACGAAATACATCTTTAAGCGCACTACCCAGTCCTATGACAGGGTGGGCTTTTTTTGTCCAAAGACCCATTTGGGCTTGAGGTTATAAAATGGAAAAAGTTCCAATGACACTACGTGGCGAGCAAAAGCTACGTGCAGAACTCGATCGTCTACTTAAACTACGTCCTCAGATCTCAGAGGCAATTGCTGAAGCTCGTGAGCTAGGTGATTTAAAAGAGAATGCTGAATATCACGCCGCTCGTGAAGAGCAGGGCATTTGTGAAGCACAAATCCGTGACATTGAATACAAACTGTCAGTTGCTCAAGTTATTGATGTAACGAAGATGGAGAACACGGGTAAAGTTATTTTTGGTTCAACCGTAACCTTGATTGATATCGACACCGAAGAAGAAAAAACGTACCAAATCGTTGGTGATGACGAAGCCGATATCAAAGCAGGTCGCATTTCAGTGAGCTCACCTATTGCTCGTGGCCTGATTGGTAAGATGGAAGGCGATGAAGTTGCTATTCAAACTCCGGGTGGCGCGAAAGACTTCGAAATTGACCGAGTAGAATATATCTAAGTCGTTTGGAGTTGCATTATTACTCTGATAAAACGCAAAAAGGTCGCCTCAGGCGACCTTTTTTCTTCAGCAACGTAAGTAGAGTTACTTACGAGGGATTTCGATTTTACGCTCTTCAGACTGGCGGTATAGCACAAGCACTTTACCAATAGTCTGAACTTTTTCAGCGCCCGTCTCACGTACGATAGCGTCGATGATTAGCTGTTTTGTTTCACGATCTTCCGAAGCAACTTTTACTTTGATAAGTTCGTGATGGTTAAGAGCGATTTCAATTTCTGCTAGCACGGCTTCTGTAAGTCCATTTGCGCCCATTAGCACAACAGGTTTTAAACTGTGAGCTAGGCCTTTAAGGTGCTGCTTTTGTTTGGTGCTTAGGTTCATTACGCGGCCAATTTTCTTTAAAATAAGGGTTGAAAAAAGCTATTTTAACGCCATCTATTGCTGAAGACTATAATTTATTGAGTAATAGGTAGCGCCTATTAAAACAATAGCTCCAATTTGTGCCTTGTTGGGATTAAAATGAGTAAACAAAAACATTCGGCTAGTTCTGGTCGTTGGTTGAAAGAACACTTTGATGATAAATACGCGAATGAAGCCCGAAAAAAAGGCTACCGTTCACGTGCTTATTTCAAGATCGATGAGATTCAAACGAAAGATAAATTGTTAAAGCCTGGAATGACAGTCGTCGACTTGGGGGCTGCGCCGGGCGGATGGTCTCAATATGCTGCTAAGATAGTAGGGGACAGCGGTCAGATCATCGCGTGTGACTTGCTTCCTATGGACCCGATTGCTGGCGTTAGCTTTTTACAAGGCGACTTTCGTGATGATGCGGTATTGGAAGCTTTGCTAGAAAGGATCCAACCTTCCATGGTAGACGTAGTAATGTCTGATATGGCGCCTAACATCGCGGGAAACAATTCTGTTGATCAACCTCGCGCTATGTATTTAGTTGAATTAGCTTTAGATATGTGTCGACAAGTTCTAGCGCCTAATGGTAGCTTTGTCGTAAAGGTTTTCCAAGGGGAAGGCTTCGATCAGTATGTGAAAGAAGTCCGAGACATGTTTAAAGCCGTAAAAATTAGAAAACCAGACTCATCGCGAGCTCGCTCTCGAGAGGTCTTCGTCGTAGCCACTGGTTACAAAGGTTAACCATTTTGCTCTCTTGAGAGCGTGTTAACACTATAGCTACAGTTAATGAACTGTAGTACCCTACCTTTAATTACAATTAGTTATCGAGAGGCTTACACCTTGAGTGACATGGCAAAAAATTTAATTCTGTGGCTTGTTATCGCCGTCGTATTGATGTCGGTATTCCAGAGCTTTGGCCCTGGAGAAAGCAATGGCAGAACCGTGGATTACACCACGTTTGTACAGGAAGTTGGCCAAGGCCAGATTCAAGAAGCAACTTTTAAAGACGGTGAAATTAGCTTTGTTCGTCGTGGCGGCGGTGCCAAAATGGTCACTTACATGCCAGTGTATGACCAAAAGCTTCTAGATGACCTAATTAACCAAAACGTGAAAGTACAAGGCACGCCTCCAGAAGAGCAAAGCTTGCTTGGTACTATCTTCATCTCTTGGTTCCCAATGATCTTACTGATTGGTGTATGGATTTTCTTCATGCGTCAAATGCAAGGCGGCGGTGGTAAAGGCGCCATGTCTTTTGGTAAGAGTAAAGCTCGAATGATGAGCGAAGAACAAATCAAGACAACTTTTGCTGACGTTGCTGGTTGTGACGAAGCAAAAGAAGACGTGAAAGAACTGGTGGACTACCTACGCGATCCAAGCCGCTTCCAAAAACTGGGCGGTAAGATTCCAACGGGTGTTCTAATGGTTGGTCCTCCTGGTACGGGTAAAACGCTTCTAGCGAAAGCCATTGCCGGTGAGGCGAAAGTACCATTCTTTACTATCTCTGGTTCTGATTTCGTAGAAATGTTCGTTGGTGTTGGTGCATCTCGTGTGCGTGACATGTTTGAACAAGCAAAGAAAGCTGCACCTTGTATCATCTTTATCGATGAGATCGATGCGGTAGGTCGTCAACGTGGCGCAGGTGTTGGTGGTGGTCATGATGAACGTGAACAAACACTAAACCAAATGCTCGTTGAGATGGATGGTTTCGAAGGTAACGAAGGTATTATCGTTATCGCTGCGACTAACCGTCCGGACGTGCTAGACCCTGCGCTACTGCGTCCTGGTCGTTTTGACCGTCAAGTGGTAGTTGGTCTTCCAGATGTACGTGGCCGTGAACAGATCCTAAAAGTTCACATGCGTAAGGTCCCTCTAGCGGGTGATGTAGAGCCTTCTCTCATCGCACGTGGTACTCCAGGCTTCTCTGGTGCTGACCTAGCAAACTTAGTTAACGAAGCAGCCCTGTTTGCTGCGCGCGGTAACAAGCGCAACGTTTCTATGGTTGAGTTTGAACTGGCGAAAGACAAAATCATGATGGGTGCTGAGCGCCGTTCAATGGTGATGTCTGAGGAAGTGAAAGAGTCAACCGCATACCACGAAGCGGGTCACGCGATTGTTGGTCGCTTGGTTCCTGAACACGATCCAGTGTACAAAGTGTCTATCATTCCACGTGGTCGTGCGTTGGGTGTAACAATGTACCTTCCAGAGCAGGACCGCGTGAGTATGTCTCGCCAACACCTAGAATCAATGATTTCTAGCTTGTACGGTGGTCGTTTAGCAGAAGAACTTATCTACGGTGCTGACAAAGTATCAACCGGTGCTTCTAATGATATCGAGCGCGCAACAGATATTGCTCGTAAGATGGTTACTCAATGGGGTTTCTCTGAAAAGCTTGGCCCTCTGCTGTATGCAGAAGATGAAGGCGAAGTGTTCTTAGGGCGTAGTGTAACTCAGACTAAACATGTGTCTGACGATACAGCGAAGTTGATTGATGACGAAGTTCGTCAGATCATTGACCGCAACTACGATCGTGCGAAGAAGATTCTTCAAGAGAACATGGATATCATGCATGCGATGAAAGATGCGCTGATGAAGTATGAAACCATTGATGCTCGCCAGATTGATGACTTAATGGAGCGCAAAGCTGAAATTCGTGAGCCTGCGGGCTGGAGTGATAACTCAGCAAGCAAACCAGAAGACAGCGACAAGCCTCAAGCAAAGCAAGAAGTTAAAGAAGAAGCAACGGAGACTGCGAAAGATGCAGAACAGCCTAGCTCTTCTGAAACAACTTCTAACGAAGCGCCTGAAAAGAAAGACTCTGAATAAAGAGTATCGATAATATTAAACCCCGAGTTATCTCGGGGTTTTTGTGTTTATGATGATGATTACAGCAAATAACAAATCTTTGGACCTTTCGCGTCCACATGTCATGGCCATTCTAAATGTGACACCGGATTCCTTTTCGGATGGCGGTAAATACAACTCAATTGAACTTGCTCTTGCTCAAGTTGATAAAATGATAAAGGCTGGTGTAAGTATTGTTGATGTTGGTGGTGAATCAACAAGACCTGGTGCACCGGATGTGTCTTTGGAAGAAGAGCTTAGGCGTGTTGTCCCAGTAATCAAAGCCATTCGTGAAAAATATGATGTATGGATTTCCGTTGACACCAGTAAAGCAGAAGTGATGCGTCAAGCAATTGATGCTGGGGCTGATTTGATCAATGACATCCGCTCGCTGCAAGAGCCAGGTGCTCTGGAAGTCGCAGCAGAAGCAAACCTTCCAATTTGTCTGATGCATATGAAAGGTCAGCCTAGGACCATGCAAGTTGACCCTCATTATGATGATTTAATGGGGGACGTGTCGGCTTTTCTAGAAGAACGTATCGCGGCGTGTGAAGCAGCAGGGATTGATAAATCTCAACTGATTCTCGATCCTGGGTTTGGCTTTGGCAAAACAATCGAACACAATTATCATATGCTTGCTCATCTTGAAAAGTTTCATGAATTCGGCCTGCCTATTTTGGCTGGCATGTCTCGTAAATCCATGATCTTCAAACTGTTAGACAAGCCAGCGGCTGAGTGTACGAACGCAAGTGTCGTTTGTGCTACGATTGCCGCGATGAAAGGCGCGCAGATCATTCGCGTGCATGACTTTGAAGAGACAATCGAAGCGATGAAAGTTGTTGAGATGACGAAAAACAATATTTAAAAATAATAAAGGAAAGTTTATGTCGAATGAAAGACGTTACTTTGGTACTGACGGTGTGCGCGGTAAAGTAGGACAATACCCAATCACTCCAGACTTCGTACTTAAGCTTGGCTGGGCTGCTGGTCGTGTACTAGCGAAACAAGGCACAAAGAAAGTTATCATAGGTAAAGATACACGTATTTCAGGTTATATGCTTGAATCTGCACTAGAGGCTGGCCTTGCAGCTGCGGGACTTAAAGCAACATTTACTGGTCCCATGCCAACTCCAGCTGTGGCATATTTAACTCAGACTTTCCGTGCCGAGGCTGGTATTGTGATTTCTGCATCACATAACCCATATTACGACAACGGCATTAAATTCTTTTCTTCTGAGGGTACTAAGCTACCTGACGATATCGAATTGGCGATCGAAGCTGAGTTAGATAAAGAAATTGAATGTGTGGAGTCTGCTGAGCTTGGTAAAGCAACCCGCCTAAATGATGCAGCTGGTCGTTACATCGAATTCTGTAAGAGTACTTTCCCATCTGAGTTGAGCCTTGCGAACTTTAAGATCGTAGTAGACTGTGCGCACGGTGCAACGTACCACATCGCTCCAAATGTTTTCAAAGAACTTGGGGCAGAAGTTATCGCTATGGGCGTAGAGCCTAACGGCATCAACATTAATGAAAAAGTGGGCGCAACAGACGTACGAGCACTTCAACAGCGTGTTGTTGAAGAGCAAGCGCACCTTGGTCTCGCATTTGATGGTGATGGTGACCGCATCATTATGGTCGATCACCTAGGTAACAAAGTTGATGGTGACCAAATTGCTTATATCATCGCTCGTGATGCTCTTCGTCGTGGTGAGCTAAAGGGTGGTGTTGTTGGTACACTAATGACTAACTTGGGTATGGAAAATGGTTTAAAGCAGCTAGGCATTCCGTTTGTACGTGCCGCTGTTGGTGACCGTTATGTCATGGAGCAACTGCTAGAAAAAGGTTGGAAAATTGGTGCTGAAAACTCAGGCCATGTGATCTTATTAGATAAAGTCACAACCGGCGATGCGATTGTTGCTGCACTTCAAGTACTTGCTTCTGTAATTGGCAGCGATATGTCTTTATATGAACTATCGCAAGGAATGACACTATATCCTCAGGTTTTAGAAAATGTCCGTTTCTCAGGAGAAAGTAACCCTCTTGAAGCTACAGCTGTATTAAACGCTGTCGCTGAAGTAGAGGCGACACTTGGTGATAAAGGGCGTGTACTGCTGCGTAAGTCTGGCACTGAGCCTTTGATCCGCGTTATGGTGGAAGGCGAAGATGGTGAACTAGTTCAACACTCAGCATTGAAAATCGCTGAGGCTGTTAAAGCAAGTTGTTAATCATTGCGTTAAAGCATGTCTTGAATGAAAAGGGCATCTTTTGCCCTTTTTTTGAGCGCTTAACGCATTGGCATTGATTTTTTACTAATTTTCCCTTGTCAGCGTTACTGGCTTTCGCTAGTATTGCTCCGCCTCCCGTTAGGAGGTCGCTAGCCTTGTTCATAATGATTTATTCTTTTGAACGGCGCTGGCTCAACAATTTGGAACATAGGTGGAAAAAATGTTTTCAGTTCTACTTGTGATTTACCTGTTGGCAGCGCTTGGTGTGATTGGCCTTGTGTTGATTCAACAAGGTAAAGGCGCAGATATGGGAGCCTCGTTCGGTGCTGGTGCTTCAAACACAGTGTTTGGTGCTGGCGGCTCAGGTAATTTCTTAACCCGAACAACTGCTATTTTAGCAACCGTATTCTTTATCGTTAGCTTGTTACTTGGTCGTATGTCTACGCACCAGACTGAATCACAATGGGTAGACCCAACGTTAGGTCAACCAGTTGTTGAACAAGTTAAGGATGCAGCGAGTGAAGTTCCTGCCCCAGCGGGTGATGAAATTCCTCAATAAGCTGTAAGGTTTTGATGCCGAGATGGTGAAATTGGTAGACACGCTAGCATGAGGTGCTAGTGCCTTAGGTGTGAGGGTTCGAGTCCCTCTCTCGGCACCATGTATTTACAAACTTGTAAATCACTTGTTTGCGAGTATAATGCTCAGCAAGTCGGACGCGGGGTGGAGCAGCTTGGTAGCTCGTCGGGCTCATAACCCGAAGGTCGTCGGTTCAAATCCGGCCCCCGCAACCAATCTCTTTCTTTAAAAGGAAATCGTAGATTGGCAAGTTTGCGTAGTGCTAACCACACTACGAGTTAAGAAAAGCAATTGTTGGCTATTCTTAACGTATCAGGGTCCAGCAGCATAAAACCCCGACTATCGGGGTTTTTTGTTATCTGAGCTTTTTGAAATAGCTCAGATACTGCTTGGTTTTTTGATTGGGCTCTGAGCCCTTTTTTTGTTTCTGGAGTGGTTAAATGACTGGTTTAGAAAGACAACTTACTGAAATGCTTGACGCGCCAGTAGCGGCATCAGGTTATGAGTTAGTTGGATTAGAATTCATTCGTGCAGGCGCGCACTCAACGTTACGTATCTACATTGACCATGAAAATGGTATTAACGTAGACGACTGTGCAGAAGTTAGCCACCAAGTTAGTGCAGTTTTAGACGTTGAAGATCCAATTTCTGTTGCTTACAGCCTAGAAGTGTCTTCTCCAGGTTTAGAAAGACCACTTTTTAAAGCAGCACATTACGAGCAATTTATTGGTCACGAGGTCAGCATCGTATTGAAAATGGCTGTAGCAAACCGTCGTAAGTGGAAAGGTATTATCCACGGTGTTGATGGCGAAACAGTGACAATTACTGTAGACGGTCAGCAAGAAGAGTTTGCTCTAAGTAACATTTCCAAAGCTAACCTGATCCCTAAATTTTAGTTCCCTAAAAAAGTTTAAGCTTAGAGGCTAAATACAATGAGTAAAGAAATTTTAGCGGTAGCAGAAGCGGTATCGAACGAAAAAGCGGTACCTCGTGAGCGTATCTTTGAGGCTCTTGAGATTGCTCTAGCAACTTCTACAAAGAAAAAATACGAAATCGAAATCGACGTACGTGTTGCCATTGACCGTAAAACCGGTGAGTTTGTAACTTACCGCCGTTGGTTAGTTGTTGATGACGTTGAGAACCCTACAAAAGAGATCTCACTAGAAGCAGCGCAATACGAAGATGACTCAATCGAGCTTGGCGACTACGTAGAAGACGAAATCGAATCAGTAACGTTTGACCGTATTACGACTCAAACTGCTAAGCAAGTTATCGTACAAAAAGTTCGTGAAGCTGAGCGCGCACAAATCGTTGAACAGTTCATCGACAATGAAGGTGATCTAATCACTGGTGTCGTGAAAAAAGTAAACCGTGACACAATCGTGCTTGATCTTGGTAATAACGCTGAAGCGGTAATCCTGCGTGATGACCAACTTCCTCGTGAAAACTTCCGTCCAGGCGACCGTGTACGTGGCCTTCTTTACAAAGTCGCGCCTGAAGCACGTGGTTTCCAATTGTTCATCACTCGTTCTAAGCCAGAAATGTTGGCAGAACTGTTCCGTGTTGAAGTGCCTGAAATCGCAGAAGATATTATCGAGTTGAAAGGCGCGGCACGTGATCCTGGTTCTCGCGCTAAGATCGCTGTCAAAACAAATGACAAACGTATCGACCCTGTAGGTGCGTGTGTTGGTATGCGTGGTGCACGTGTACAAGCTGTTTCTGGCGAACTTGGTGGGGAGCGTATCGATATTGTGCTTTGGGATGATAACCCAGCTCAATTCGTTATCAACGCAATGGCGCCAGCTGATGTTGCTTCTATCATCGTTGATGAGGATGCACACTCAATGGACATCGCAGTTGAAGCTGACAACCTAGCGCAAGCTATCGGTCGTAACGGTCAAAACGTGCGTCTAGCATCTCAACTAACAGGTTGGGAACTGAATGTTATGACAGTTGCTGATCTTCAGAAGAAACACGCTGAAGAATCACAAGCATCTATTGAAAACTTCATGAAGTACCTAGATATTGAAGAAGACTTCGCTCAACTTCTTGTTGAAGAAGGTTTCTCAACGCTAGAAGAAATCGCATACGTGCCAGTTAACGAGCTACTAGAAATCGATGGTTTGAATGAAGAACTAATCGAAGAGCTTCGTGGACGTGCAAAAGATGCACTAACGACGATCGCACTAGCACAAGAAGAGTCTTTTGAAGGTCTAGAACCAGCTGAGGACCTACTTGCACTTGAAGGTCTTGAGCGTGAGATGGCATTTAAATTGGCAGCGAAAGGTGTAGCGACACTGGAAGATCTTGCTGACCAAGGTATTGACGATTTAGAAGGTATCGAAGGCCTGACCGAAGAACGTGCAGGTGAGCTAATTATGGCCGCACGTAACATCTGTTGGTTCGGCGAAGAAGCATAATTTTCGGCAAGGAGGAAGCGGCATGACACAATTAACAGTTAAAGCACTGAGTGATGAGATTGGTACGCCAGTCGACCGCTTGATTGAACAACTTGCTGACGCTGGCATTAAAAAGGCGAGCTCTGACAATGTTACTGATGAAGAGAAGCAGAAGCTTCTCTCTCATTTAAAGAAAGAACACGGTGATAAATCAGGTGATTCAGAGCCGACTCGCCTTACGCTTCAGCGTAAAACTCGTAGTACACTTAGTGTGAACGCGGGTGGTGGTAAGAGTAAGAATGTTCAGGTTGAGGTGCGCAAAAAACGTACATACGTGAAGCGCAGCACAATTGAAGATGAAGCGAAACGTGAAGCTGAAGAAGCAGCACAACGTGAAGCAGAAGAAGCAGCAAAACGTGCAGCAGAAGAAGCTGCAAAACGTGAAGCTGAAGAAGCTGCGAAACGTGAAGCTGAAGAAGCTGCAAAACGTGAAGCGGAAGAAAAAGCGAAACGTGAAGCTGAAGAAAAAGCGAAGCGAGACGTAGATACGAATGCACAACGTAATGCTGAAGAAAAAGCAAAGCGTGATGCTGAAGAGAAAATTAAGCAAGAAGCAGCGCGAAAAGAGGCCGACGAGCTTAAACGTCGTCAGGAAGAAGAAGCTAAGCGTAAGGCTGAAGAGGAAAGTCAGCGCAAGCTTGAAGAAGCTCGCGAATTGGCTGAAAAGAATAAAGAGCGTTGGTCTGCTGCAGAAGAGAAAAAGGGTGATATGGAAGATACAGATTACCATGTAACGACTTCACAATACGCACGTGAAGCCGAAGATGAAGCAGATCGCAAAGTAGAAGGCGGTCGTCGTAAGAAGAAAAAAGCAGCTTCGGGTAAAGACGACCAAGCTCGCGGTGGCCGTAACAACCAACGTGGCGGTAGAGGTCGTAAGGGCAAACTTGCTAAGCCGACTTCAATGCAGCACGGGTTTGATAAGTCAGCAACGGTTGCTAAGCAAGACGTTGTAATTGGCGAAACGATCGTTCTATCAGAACTTGCTAACAAGATGTCGGTTAAAGCGACAGAAGTTATCAAAGTAATGATGAAGATGGGCGCTATGGCGACTATCAACCAAGTGATCGACCAAGAAACAGCACAACTTGTTGCTGAAGAAATGGGCCATAAAGTAGTTCTTCGTAAAGAGAACGAACTGGAAGAAGCGGTACTATCTGACCGTGACACTAACGCGGAAGCAGTTCCACGTGCTCCAGTTGTTACTATCATGGGTCACGTTGACCACGGTAAAACGTCAACACTTGACTACATCCGTCGCACACACGTTGCTTCTGGCGAAGCGGGTGGTATTACTCAGCACATTGGTGCGTACCACGTTGAAACAGACAACGGCATGATCACGTTCCTTGATACTCCTGGACACGCAGCGTTTACTGCAATGCGTGCTCGTGGTGCTCAAGCGACAGATATCGTTGTTCTTGTAGTTGCAGCAGACGATGGCGTAATGCCACAAACAGTAGAAGCGATTCAGCACGCGAAAGCGGCAGGCGTTCCTCTAATTGTTGCTGTGAACAAGATCGATAAAGAAGACGCGAACCCAGATAACGTTAAGAACGAGCTTGCTCAATACGACGTTATTCCTGAAGAGTGGGGCGGTGAGAACATGTTCGTTCACATCTCTGCTAAACAGGGTACAAACATCGATGGTCTTCTAGAAGCAATCCTTCTTCAGTCTGAAGTTCTTGAACTTACAGCTGTAGCTGAAGGCATGGCATCTGGTGTTGTTGTTGAATCTCGCCTAGATAAAGGTCGTGGTCCAGTTGCAACAGTACTTGTTCAATCAGGTACACTAAACAAAGGCGACATCGTTCTTTGTGGTCAAGAATACGGCCGTGTTCGTGCAATGCGTGATGAGCTAGGTAAAGAAATTACTTCGGCTGGCCCATCTATCCCTGTAGAGATCCTAGGTCTTTCAGGTGTACCATCTTCAGGTGATGAAGCAACAGTAGTTCGTGACGAGCGTAAAGCGCGTGAAGTAGCTAACTACCGTGCTGGTAAGTTCCGTGAAGTGAAACTTGCTCGTCAGCAGAAATCTAAACTAGAGAACATGTTCTCTAACATGACTGCTGGTGAAGTTGCTGAACTTAACGTTGTACTTAAAGCAGACGTTCAAGGTTCTGTAGAAGCAATCGCAGACTCACTAGTTAAGCTATCTACTGACGAAGTTAAAGTGAACATCGTTGGTTCTGGTGTTGGTGGTATTACGGAAACTGACGTAGTACTAGCGGAAGCTTCAAACGCAATCATCCTTGGCTTTAACGTTCGTGCAGATGCTTCTGCTCGTCGTGCTGTTGAAGCCGCAGCTGTTGACTTACGTTACTACTCAATCATTTACCAATTGATTGACGAAGTGAAACAAGCAATGGGCGGTATGCTTGCTCCAGAATTCAAGCAAGAGATCATTGGTCTTGCTGAAGTTCGTGACGTGTTTAAGTCACCGAAACTGGGCGCTATCGCTGGTTGTATGGTTACAGAAGGTGTGATCAAGCGTAACAACCCAATCCGTGTACTACGTGATAACGTTGTTATTTACGAAGGTGAACTAGAGTCACTGCGTCGTTTCAAAGATGACGTTCAAGAAGTTAAGAATGGCTACGAATGTGGTATCGGCGTTAAGAACTACAATGATGTTCGCGTTGGTGACCAAATCGAAGTCTTCGAAATCGTTGAAATTAAACGTACTCTAGACTAATTGACTAAAATTACTAATATTGTCTTTGAAAGATAAGTAGTAATTGGTTGTTGAATACACCATGGGGGGCTGGCTTTGACCAACCCCCCATTCTTTCTATATAAGAGTAAAGATATGTCAAAAGAATTTAGCCGCACGCAGCGCGTTGCACAGCAGCTGCAAAAAGAACTAGCGATGATCCTTCAACGTGAAGTTCGTGACTCTCGCCTTGGCATGGTGACGATCTCAGACGTAGAAGTCTCTCGTGACCTAGCTTACGCAAAAGTATTTGTGACCTTCCTATGTGTGGGTGAGCAAACACCTGAATCATGTCTAGCAGCGCTACGTGAGCACGAAGTGCACATTCGCATGATGTTAGGTAAGCGTATTCGTCTACGTTTAACGCCAGAAATCCGCTTCCACTATGACAATACGCTTGTTGAAGGTATGCGTATGTCTAACCTAGTGTCTGAAGTCGTTAGTTCAGACAAACAAAAGCAAAAAGATTCTGGTCGTGAGGACGAAGAATAATGGCTCGTCGTCGTAAAGGTCGTCCAATTAATGGCGTTATACTGTTGGACAAACCAACAGGTATCTCTTCCAATGATGCACTGCAAAAAGTAAAGCGAATCTACTTTGCCGAGAAAGCAGGCCACACTGGAGCCTTGGACCCATTAGCGACAGGCATGCTGCCAATTTGCTTGGGTGAAGCGACAAAATTTTCTCAGTTTCTTCTTGATTCTGATAAACGCTACCGCGTGATCGCAAAGCTGGGTGAACGTACCAATACGTCTGACTCGGATGGTGAAGTTGTAGAGACGCGTCCAGTCGATGTTACGTTAGACAAGCTAGAAGCGTGCATCGATCAGTTCCGTGGTGAATCTGATCAAGTGCCTTCCATGTTCTCTGCGTTGAAGTATCAAGGTAAACCCTTGTATGAATACGCTCGTAAAGGCATCGAAGTTCCGCGTGAATCTCGTAAGATCACGGTATATGAGATTGTTCTTCACCGTTTTGAAGGCGATGAAGTAGAGATGGAAGTGCACTGCTCTAAAGGTACCTATATTCGTACTATCGTTGATGATCTGGGCGAAATGTTAGGTTGTGGTGCGCACGTAACTATGCTTCGTCGTACTGGTGTGGCTAAATACCCTTACGAGAATATGGTAACACTTGAGCAACTAAATGAGTTGCTAGAGCAAGCTCACCGCGAGGAACGAGCGCCTCGAGAACTACTGGACCCGCTACTTTTGCCAATGGATACAGCGGTAGAAGACTTACCAGAAGTCAACTTGGTGCCTGAACTGGCGGATATGGTCCAACATGGGCAGCCCGTTCAAGTATTTGGTGCTCCGACAGAGGGCTCACTTCGCCTTACTATGGGTGAAGAACGCTTATTTATTGGCGTTGGCGAAATGAACGAAGATGGCAAAATCGCTCCTAAGCGATTGGTCGTGTTCCGAGATGACGTTGCATCCAAGTAAATGATTGAAAATACCGACCTGAGTGTCGGTATTTTTATATTGCACGAGATAGGAAATTTCCCTATAATCCTCGCTTCGCGTAGCGGCTGAATCAGAGATTGGCTGCTACAACTTTAAACCTACTCTTATTAGGAGAGAATTATGTCTCTGAATGCAGAAACTAAAGCAGCAATCGTTGCAGAATACGCACAAGGCGAAGGCGACACTGGTTCACCAGAAGTTCAAGTAGCTCTACTTACAGCTTCTATCAACCACCTACAAGGTCACTTCAAAGCGCACAAAGGCGATCACCACAGCCGTCGTGGTCTTCTACGCATGGTTTCTCGTCGTCGTAAGCTTCTAGATTACCTAAAAGGTAAAAACCTAGCTCGCTACCAAGACCTAATCAAACGTCTAGGCCTACGTCGCTAATCAGCGACTGCATAGCAGTTTGTCTAAAAAGGGGCTTTATGCCCCTTTTTTGTTGCCTAAATTTAGCCAAATTAGACTTATGCCGTTATAATACTGGCGGCTAAACCTTGTAAGAGGTTTTCTCAAAAGCTCATAGCATTACAGTCAACCACGTCGACCAAAAGGTCGCGACTATTCAAAAGGAATTTCCGAGTTTCTTTTTACTAGTCGCGATTCGTAATGCCTTGAGTGTCAATTAACACATCTAAGATTTCTTTAAGCACTAAAGGAAGATTAGAAACAAGGAATAACAATGTTCGAAAAACCAGTTGTTAAAACGTTCCAGTACGGTAACCACACAGTTACTTTAGAAACTGGCGTTATTGCACGTCAAGCTACAGCAGCAGTTATGGTCACAATGGATGATACGTCTGTATTCGTATCTGTTGTAGGTAAAAAAGAAGCCGTTGCAGGTCAAGACTTCTTCCCACTAACGGTTAACTACCAAGAGCGTACTTACGCTGCGGGTAAAATCCCAGGCGGCTTCTTCAAACGTGAAGGTCGTCCTTCTGAAGGCGAAACGCTAACAGCTCGTCTAATCGACCGTCCAATCCGTCCGCTATTCCCAGACGCGTTTAAAAACGAAGTTCAGGTTATCGCGACAGTAATGTCTGTAAACCCAGATGTTCAGCCAGATATCGTTACAATGATCGGTACTTCTGCTGCTCTTGCTATCTCTGGCATTCCATTCAACGGCCCTATCGGTGCGGCGCGTGTTGGTCATATCGATGGTCAGCTTGTACTTAACCCTAGCCAAACTGAACTAGAAACTTCTAAGCTTGACCTTGTTGTTGCAGGTACAGAGTCAGCAGTACTGATGGTTGAGTCAGAAGCGGACAACCTAACTGAAGAAGAAATGCTAGCGGCGGTTGTTTATGGTCATGACCAACAACAAGTTGCTATTCAAGCTATCAACGAATTCAAAGCAGAAGTTGCAACTCCTGCTTGGGATTGGGTTGCTCCTGAAGAGAACACAGCGCTTAAAAATAAGATTGCTGATCTAGCAGAAGCTAAACTTGTTGAAGCTTACCAAATTACTGAGAAAATGGCTCGTTACGACCGCATCCATGAGATCGCTGCGGAAGTAAATGAAGTTCTTCTTGCTGAAGATCCTGAAGCAGACACAAAAGAAATCCACACTATCTTCCATGATCTAGAGAAGACAGTAGTACGTAGCCGTATTATTGCAGGTAACCCTCGTATCGATGGCCGTGAAAAAGACATGGTTCGTGCACTAGATGTACGTACTGGTGTTCTTCCTCGTACTCACGGTAGCGCGCTATTCACTCGTGGTGAAACTCAGGCGATCGTTACTGCAACGCTAGGTACTCAGCGTGATGCTCAAATCATCGATGAGCTAACTGGTGAGCGTAAAGATCACTTCCTACTGCACTACAACTTCCCTCCATACTGTGTAGGTGAAACTGGTTTTGTAGGTTCTCCTAAGCGTCGTGAAATCGGCCACGGTAAACTGGCGAAGCGTGGTATTGCTGCAGTAATGCCTTCTGTTGATGAGTTCCCATACACAGTACGTGTTGTATCGGAAATCACTGAATCTAACGGTTCATCTTCAATGGCTTCAGTATGTGGTACTTCTCTTGCACTTATGGACGCAGGTGTGCCAATCAAAGCATCTGTTGCTGGTATCGCAATGGGTCTTGTTAAAGAAGGTGACGATTTCGTTGTACTTTCTGACATCCTTGGCGATGAAGACCACCTAGGTGACATGGACTTTAAAGTAGCAGGTACTAACACTGGTATCACTGCACTTCAAATGGACATCAAGATCGAAGGCATCACTAAAGAAATCATGCAAATTGCGCTTAACCAAGCTCAAGGCGCACGTAAGCACATCCTATCTGTAATGGATGAAGCAATCTCTGGTGCTCGTGAAGACATCTCTGAATTTGCTCCGCGTATTCACACGATGAAGATCAGCGCTGAGAAGATCAAAGACGTTATCGGTAAAGGTGGTGCAGTTATCCGTGCTCTAACTGAAGAGACTGGTACAACTATCGAAATCGAAGACGACGGTACTATCAAGATTGCGGCAACTGAAGGCACTGCTGCGAAAGAAGCTATCCGCCGTATCGAAGAGATCACTGCTGAAGTTGAAGTGGGCCGTATCTACACAGGTAAAGTTGCACGTCTAGCAGACTTCGGTGCATTCGTAACGGTTCTTCCAGGCAAAGATGGTCTTGTACACATTTCTCAAATCGCAGAAAAACGCGTAGAGAAAGTGTCTGACTACCTAGCTGAAGGTCAAGAAGTTCAAGTTAAAGTTCTTGAAATCGACCGCCAAGGCCGTGTACGTCTAAGCATGAAAGAAGCGGTAGAAAAGCCAGCTGAAGAAGCTGCTGCTGAAGCACCAGCTGCTAAAGACGAGTAAGACAAAATGAGACTTTCAGCCTTTTATTAGATTAAGGGCCTGAAAGCATGTTATAAAAGGGGAGCATTTTCGCTCCCCTTTTTTGGTTTGTTTCGATGTATTAACCTCAAACGAGGTTATCGCCTATATTGCATTAAGAGAAATAAATCTTGAGCGGTCCAAACAGGAGTATCAATTAGTGAAATGGTTTCAAACCGCAATTTTATGTGTTGCTATCGCGCTGACCGGTTGTGCAAATACTTCTCAACAATCAGCACAAAAGTGGTTATATCCACCGATGGCGGTGCCACTTCAGCCTAGTGTTCAACAAGAAGTACAAATCGCGCGTCTCTCGCAGTTGCTACAACGTCCCGACCTTAGTGATGAAGTGCGCGCTAAAATGCATTATGAGCGCGGTAGCTACTACGACAGCGTTGGTTTACGTGATCTTGCCCGTTTGGACTTTAACCAGTCTTTGCAGTTGAATCCTGCTCAGCCGGACATCTTCAATCTTTTGGGAGTATACTTTACCCAAGTAGGAGAGTTTGATGCGGCATATGAAGCGTTTGACTCGACCATAGAGTTGGCTCCTGATAATACCTATGCTGAGCGCAACCGTGCGATTGCACTGTATTATGGTGGCAGAATCGATCTCGCTTTAGAAGATATGACCAAGCATTATCAAGAAATGCCAACGGATCCTTTTCGTTCATTATGGCTGTACATCATCGAAGCTGAGCAAAATCCAGAGCAAGCAAAAGCCAATCTTCAACAGCGTTATTTACGAGATCGTAGTGAAGAGTGGGGATGGGTTCTTGTTGCCATCATGCTACGAGACGTCTCGGACGAAGACGCGCTTAAAGCAATTATGGATGGAACGAGAGAGAACTATCGCCTAGCTGAACGATTGACGGAAACGTATTTCTACCTTGGAAAGCGTAATCAGCTTGAAGGTGATATCGCAAGTGCCATCTCACTTTATAAGCTCGCGATTTCGTTCAACGTTTACGATTATGTTGAGCATCGCTATTCTTTCTTGGAGTTGGCGCAAATTTACGATCAATTACAGCAAGATAGATTGGCCAAGTTAAAGGCTGCCAAGAAGCTGGAAATTGAATGATTTAGAGCCGCTCGATGAGAGCGGCTTTTTTTATGATTGAACTTGATGAGTGACTCATTTAAAATAGTTAGTCTTGCTAACTAAGTGGTGGTGGCTTTTATGGCATTAGAAGAAAGCTTGATTGATTTAGAGCGTTTTTGCGCCAAAGCTTGGCGTGTCTATGCCAAAGAAGATCCATTATCACATCTAAGCTTTAATGAGTTCGATTATTTACGTGTGATTCAGGTTTACCCTGAGGGTGTGCGAATAACCGATCTTGCAGAAGAGCTGCAAGTGACTAAGCCTTCCGCATCGACAATGGTTGTGCGTTTGGAAAAAAAGGGTTTGGTGAAACGCATCGCATGTAATGAGGATGCTCGTGCTAAGCGTGTGTTGCTTACGGAAGAAGTCGCAGAAAAAATGTCTTTGGAGCAGGTAGTGTACAAAGATATCTCTGACCAAATGATGCAACAATTAAATCAGCAAGAAGCTGAACAGTTACAAGCTTTATTGAATAAAGCATTGAGTAATAAGTCATTTTAAACTAAAGCAAAGGCCTCAGCTGTATGGTTTAGTTTTTGTTGTTTCATCTTTCTTTTATTTAATTTAACCATTTAGTTAGTCTTGCTAATTAAATGGTTAGCTTTGCTAACTACTGGTGACAGTCATGCAAAACTCAATTTATAGACAGTTTTGGAAATATACGATTCCAACCGTCGCAGCAATGCTCGTAAACGGTTTGTATCAAATAGTTGATGGCATTTTTATTGGCCGTTATGTTGGCGCTGACGGATTAGCTGGGATCAATGTTGCGTGGCCTATTATCGGTTCGATCCTCGGTATAGGAATAATGATTGGGGTGGGGACTGGCGCGCTGACTTCGATCAAGCAAGGAGAGAACGATCATGAAGGCGCTAAGCGAATCCTAACGACCGGATTGACGTTGTTAGCGGCATTGATGCCGGTCGTTGCTACAATATTGTTCTTGTTTTCGGATGAATTTATTCGCTGGCAAGGTGCGGAAGGGCGAGTGTTTGAACTTGCGCTGCAATATTTGCATATTCTGATTGTCGCGTGCGTATTCACGTTGGGTTCTATCGCAGTTCCGTTTCTGTTACGCAATGACGACAGCCCGAACTTAGCAACGATTTTGATGGTCATCGGTGCCGTTATTAACATCGTATTAGACTACGTATTTATTGCTTGGTTGGAGTGGGAGTTAACCGGAGCCGCTATTGCCACTGCACTTGCACAATTAGTGGTCACTGTGCTCGGTATTGGTTACTTCTTTACTTCAAAAGCAACATTACGCCTTCGTATCCGCGACTTCAAAGTTCAGGTTGATGCTGCACCAAAGATTATCATGATAGGTACATCAAGTTTCTTTATGTACGCCTACGGCTCTGTGATGGTGGCACTGCACAACGCGTTATTTGCTCAATACGGAAGTGCAATGTTGATCGGAGCGTACGCCATTTTGGGGTACATCGTGACGGTTTACTATCTGATAGCCGAAGGAATTGCGAATGGTATGCAGCCTTTAGTGAGCTTCAACCACGGTGCACGTAATCAGGAGAACATCAGAAAGTTATTAAAGGTCGCGATGGGGACATCTGTGCTTGGTGGGGTGGCGTTCGTTGTTTTGATGAACCTTTTCCCGTACGAACTGGTTGCGGTGTTTAATAATGCTGACCAACAGTTGATTGATAGCACTGTGATCGGGATTCGTTTACACATGTTTGCGTTGTTCTTAGATGGTTTTTTAGTTGTGGCGGCCGCGTACTATCAATCAGTAAACAAAGGCAGCAAAGCTATGTTTGTAACACTAGGCAACATGCTGGTCCAGTTGCCATTCTTATTCATTATGCCGAAACTTTTCGGCGTGACAGGCATTTGGTTAGCTTTCCCATTATCTAACATTGCATTGAGTTTGGTCGTGATCAGTATGTTGTGGCGAGATGTGAAAAAGCTGCTTAATGAAACTTCGGCTGAGCCAACAGTGCAAGCCTGTTAACAATGGCTGATAGAGAAAAGCGAGGTTGGGCCTCGCTTTTCTTTTTTGGGGAGCTAAATGTTTTTTACTTCTAAGCCAGCTAGCTGATGCCAATAGCCATTGCATTGGCGGCTTTCAAGTTTTTCAGGGTTGTCGCCGTGCTCGTTTGAGCGAAAATGCTCTAACTCAGAAAGTGTACTCACACCGAGAGGGCTTAATCGGACCACATCAACTAGGCCTTGCATACTTGGTAAGTCATTGATCAGGTTATAACAATACCCTGATTGCGTTTGAATGCCGTTAAGGTTAAAGACTTCTTGTCCTTCTTGGCTGCTGACCTGGATACCCGTAGGGTATTTGATACAGCAGGTTTCGCAATCGTCTTTCGCTAGGTTTTCAGCTCGGGCTGTGAAACAGCGAGCGGAATATGCTAAAGGCAAATAACCGTGGCTAAATACCTCAACTTCAAACTTGTTACGAATACCAAGCTCGTCACACTGAACCAAAGTATCGTTTAACCATTCGCGAGAGAGCTCGACAGGCATGCACCAACGCATCATACCTTGCTTCAAAAATAAGTTGAGCGTGTGTGCGTTATAAGTATTGATTGCAGGGCCAACGACGAAAGGCACTTTATGCTCTGATGCCAATTGAACAGCAGATACGTCATTTGCTTCAATCGCGAAGTCACCGTTGTCGATGTACTTCTTCATTATGTTTACTTCACTCGGAGCTTCTAGTAGTGCCATTGTTGATAGCACCACTTGCTTGCCAGATGCAGACAGCTCTTTTGCTATTTCAAGCCAATGCGAAGGCTTCATTTCTCGACGTTTTGAGCATACGGTTTCCCCAAGATAGATGATGTCCGCGGAGCTTGATTTCGCTTGTTCATAAAACGCTTCGATGTCTTGTTTTGGCCAGAAGTACAACAGCGGGCCAAGCGCGTATTTCATTGAATTATCCATCTTAACCTCTACTGCCATTTGCGGTGATAAGCACCAAGTGTGGTCTGCGTACCTTCAGACACGTTTGCCAATGCGGCATCCCAAGCCGCTTCGACTTGATAAGCTTCTGGGTTTGCTTGGTAACGGTCAATCGCGGCTCGCCATGTTCGAGTGACTTGTTCTACGTAAGCTGGGCTACGTTGGCGACCTTCAATTTTTACAGACGCCACATTTGCAGCAAATAGTTCTGGCAGCATAGAGAGGGTGTTCAAACTGGTTGGTTCTTCCAGTGCGTGGTAGCGTTTTTTCTCGCCTTCGATTTCTGCTTCGAAACGGCCTTTACACAAGGTAGGGTAGCCCGCATTTTCACCGGTGCTGTAGCGATCGATCAAAATGTCGTTAAGGCGGGATTCCAGACCATTTTCTGTTTCTTGCCAGCGAACGTACTTAGCTGGAGAGCATGCTCCCACAGTGTTTGGAGACTCGCCTGTCATGTATGACGATAGGTAGCAGCGACCTTCAGACATGATGCAAAGGCTACCAAAAGCAAAGACTTCTAACTCGACATCGCTAGTGATGTTGCGTGAGAGCTGTTTGACCTGATGAATCGATAAAACGCGGGGTAGCACTACCCGTTTTACGTTGAAGTTTTGTTTGTAAAAATCAATGGCTGCGACGTTGGTCGCTGATGCTTGCACTGAAAGGTGTAGTTCCAGATCGGGATATTTGCGAGCCGCGTACTCCAGCACTGCAATGTCTGCAACAATCAGCGCGTCTACACCCAGTGCCGCTGCATTGTCTACTGCGTTCGTCCAGCGCTCGAAGCCATTGGGATGAGCGAAGGTATTCAACGCGACATGAATTTTTTTATTGCGGTCATGAACGTATTGCACCGCTTTTTCTAACTTTTTGCCGTTAAAGTTGAGGCCAGCAAAGTGACGGGCGTTGGTATCATCTTTGAAACCAATGTAGACGGCATCGGCACCGCAATCAATCGCAGTTTTTAACGCAGGCAGGTTACCCGCGGGACACAAGAGTTCCATATGCTCACAATCATTGAGAATAAAAAGGTGTCCGCATTTTATGAAGAATTATGAATAGCGAAATTGACCTAAGTTAGGTTTAGCTCAATAAAGTCGATATTTACCCCTTGCGAGTAAGGGTATCGGGTCGGGGTTAGTTCTTGTGACGACGATTCTGTACAAACAGCTCTTCAATTTCGTGTTTTGGCTGTGGGCGATAAAAATGGAATCCTTGAATCGCATTACATTGAAGGTTAGAGAGCAAAGTAGCTTGCTGGTGGGTTTCCACCCCCTCGGCAACGACAGTTAAGTCGAGCGACTTACCCAGATTAATGATGTTTTCAATCACAGTGACTTGTTTCGGTAGTGTGTCTATATCATTAATAAAAGCGCGGTCGATTTTTAGCTCGTCAATAGGGAAACGCGCTAAGTAGGAAAGAGAAGAGTAGCCGGTACCAAAGTCATCGATAGAGAGAGCGAAGCCAAGCTTTTTAATCGCATTCAACATTTGCAGTGTATGTTCGCTATCACTCATCACGGCACTTTCGGTTAGCTCGAAGGTAATGCAGCTTGGATCAAGCTCGGTAGTGCGAAGCAACTTTTCCATAAAGTCGATCAGCTGTGGGTTGCCAAATTGCTCGGGAGAGAGGTTGATGGCGACACGGCCTGGCAGTATGCCCTGTTGTTTCCAACGTTTTACCGTATTGAAAACATCACGCATCACGACACGTCCAAGGTGTTCGATTAACCCAGCGCGCTCGGCGACAGGAATGAATGAGCCAGGACTAATGTACCCTTCGACTGGATGCTTCCAACGAACGAGCGCTTCTGCGCCGTTGATACTGAAGTCTCGCGCGTTAACCTTAGGTTGATACCACACTTCCAAACCGTTCTGCTGCAATGCTTTTTGCAGTTCGATTTCAAGCCACAAACGCATACGCGCTTCTTTGTTCATTTGATCGTTAAATTTGATCAGACGATTTCTACCACGATCTTTGGCTTCATACATCGCAGTATCGGCATTTTGTAGTAGGATTCGCGCATCTTGTCCGTCTTCAGGGTATCGAACGCTACCAATTGAACAGGCAAGGCGTTTACTGAAGTGGTGCAAGTCGAAAGGTTGGTTGATCAACGAGATAATGCGATCGGACAAAATTTCAGCCATGCGGGTGTTTTCTGGCTCCGGCAGAATGACGCCAAACTCATCGCCACCCAAATGACCAATAATCGCTTGGTTTGGTAGTAACCGTTTAAGACGGGCCGATACCTCTTGAATCACTTTATCGCCAATATGGTGACCAAGTGAGTCATTAATGTTTTTGAAGTTATCGATATCCAAATAGAACACCAGAAGCGGTGTTTGCTTTTTGATCAGCTGTTCCAAACGTTTGGTGAAGCCAAAGCGGTTGTAGAGTTTGGTGAGCGAGTCAATGTGTATGTCTTCATTCGATGCAGAAGACAGGTTTTTGGGCGCATCATCAGCATCTTGGATTAGGATAATTTGAGATTCGCTACCTAATATCGCCGTGGAATCCGCGTGTAGCTGAACTTTCCGTTCAAAGCCGCATCTTGCACTGGTTAAGCAGACAAAAGGTTTGTCAGAAATTAATGTACTCAATCGATGACTAAATACCTTTTTACTGTTTTCATCGATGAATAAACGACTTAGCTCTTCGCCCAACAATTCATGAGGAGAGTTAAGTCCGAGAAGGCGCGCTGATGCGGGGTTCGCAGAGATGACAATATCATCTTCGATAAGCAGTAAGCCGTCTGGTAGCAGTTGTGTTAACTTCGCAAACTTACTTTCGGACTCTTCTAAGGAGCGAACGAGTATCTGCTTTTCTGAAGTATCGACAGCGTGAAAAACAACAAAGCGAATGTCGTTACCTTCAAAAACTGGCGAAAGACTAAAGTGAAGACTGGTTTCAAGGTCGGTTTCATCGAGCGTGATTTCGGCTTCGACATGTGCCCCTTTGAACGCGCGCTGATAGTATGGTGCAAGCTTCTTATAAAACTGTTCACCCAGCACTTGGCAATCGTTTAAGCCGACGATTTCCTCATGACTTAAACCTGCGATATCGCAGTAACGGTCACTTACCATTCGATAATTGTGTTTTTTATCAAGAATGGCAAAGAAGAAAGGGCTATTTGAGGTTAGCGTGGCAAACCAATGTTTTAATTGCTGGGAAGGCATTAGGGTATTACCGATCTCCAATGAGCCAGATTATTCGTCCGTGTATAAAAAGCGACACCCTGATAAGCCTGCGGCGGTCTACCACCAAGCTAAAGTGTTACCTGCCATTAAAGGGCTCGCGGTTTTAGCTGTGCAGTCGACAATCACATGGATACGCTCAGATAACTATAACTTTGAAAATACGGTTGTAAAAGTGTTTATCCACCTGTTCGCATCAATAATACACGTAAGTTCAAAAAAAGAAGCGTTAGTGAGCAATAAACCACCAATCTAAAATAAGCACTTTATTGATACATAACAGTAATCTCATCGCCACGATTGCTTAATATAAGCAACCTAATGACAAAGTAACGGATAATGAACGTGTTAAACAAGATTCGCAGTCAACTAGTAAAGAACGCAGCTAATATTTTGCGTTCTCCAGTCCAGTTATTACCACAGCCAATTCAGCAAAAAGCGTTGCTGGAAGGGCTAAAAATGGTGTTTAAAGAAGCCTTGGAAGATGGTGACTTTGAGTTCCTTGAAGACAAGTGGTTAAAAGTTGCGATTAAAGACTTGAACTTAGCATGGTACATCAGCTATCAAGACGAAAAATTGGTGGTAGCTGAAAAACCAGTTCAGGAAGATGTGAGTTTTAGTGGTAATCTAAACGACCTAGTACTGATTGCTGGTCGTAAAGAAGACCCTGACACACTGTTCTTCCAACGTCGCCTTTCAATTGAAGGTGATACTGAGCTTGGCTTAGAAGTGAAAAACTTAATGGACAGTGTCGACTTAGAGCAGTTACCGAAAGCAATGCAAGTCGCTTTGAATCAATTGGCTGATTTTGTTCAGAAAGGAGTTCAAGCGCCTGCACAACCAACCGGAGTAGCGAATGCTTATTCGAACTGAAGCCCCAGCGGACATTCTTACCATTGACCGCTTATTGAAACACGCCTTCCCGACGGAAGCTGAAGCTGAGCTTGTGATGCGTTTGCGCGAAAACAGCAAATTCACGCTTTCCTTAGTCGCGTGTACAGATGAGGGAGAGGTGATAGGCCATGCTTTATTTAGCCCTGTGACCTTAAATGGTGAAGATTTGTCATGGCAAGGGCTAGCGCCATTAGCTGTTCATGAAGATTACCGTCGCCAAGGCATCGCTGCAGAGTTGATCAAAGAAGGTTTTGATTCACTGCGTGATTTTGGCTACCCAGTGTGTGTGGTGTTGGGCGATCCTGATTATTACGCGCGCCAGGGTTTTCAATCATGCGACGAGATGGGCTTTGAATGTGCTTGGGATGTCCCTAAAGGTGCATTTCGAGTCGCAGAGTTGGTCGAAGGTCAATGTGCTGGACGCTCCGGACGCATAGACTATGCGCCAGAGTTCTCTGAACTGTAAATGAAAGAAGCCCACGACTAAGTGGGCTTCTTTCTTATTCACTGAAAACTGAGATAGGGAGGTTAGGATGACTGGTTACTTTTCTTTTTGCCCCAGACCTCTATTTTCGCTTTTTTACTTACCCCTAGCAGGCTAAGTTTTGTGCTTCCCCAGCTACTGTAAGTCATTTCAATCCGTTTTAGCTTGGCTTCTTTTGTACCTGGAAGGCTCCAGGCACGAGTCGACAATCCGCTTGTTAGTACGCCCATAGAGGAAAGCTTTTTCTCACTACCATCTGTCATGACGACTTTTAAACCATTAATGTCTACCGTTCCTTGCACACATTTTAGTTTTATTTTACTGAAGCTTCGGTTTCGGAATAGGCTATTTGGTGTCACGGTATCTGTTTCTGTATGAAAGTTAACGGTTTTCGTTGCAATCAGCTCCCACTCATCGCTGTTATTAGCAAAAACACTCACGCTGGTGGCGGCTACCAGTGTGCAAAGTAGTAGCGTATTTAAGAATTTCATAATGTACCTCATATGTCATACCCAATGTGTGGCCGTTGGCAAAACGCTATGTTCAGGAATATCCAAACCATCTCATTGTGTTCAGGTGTTCCTTGAAGTCCTTTAGGTATAATCGCGATAATTTGATAGGATTGCCCTCGTTCAAATAGGTGACGGAAAATGTCAATTAACGAGAAACAGTATTTACGTGAAATGGGGATCAGCACATGGGAGCTGGTACACCCTGAAAGACTGGAAGGCTATCAATCGCCATTATTGGATTTGCAAAGTTCATGTAAACTCCTATTGGTATCGCCAATATGTCCAGAAAACGAGACGGCATTGATGTTTGAGCGCGTATTAAAAAGCATTAAGCTCACGCTTGATGATGCGCTACACCTAGAGCCTGAGCGCTTATCCATGCTGGGTGAACATCAGCTAGAGTGGGTGTGGTTTGCAGGCTGTGAGGCTGATCAAAGCATCAAGGCAAAGCACCTGGTCTCGCCACTATTACAAGATATTGATGGTAATAACGAACAGCGCCGCGCATTGTGGCAACAAATCTGTTCGTACTCTTAACGGAGCTAATGCGTGACAATTGAAATTACGCCGATGCGTGCAGAGCACCTCGACCAAGTTTGGCAAATCGAGCAGCAAGCACATTCTCACCCTTGGGCCGAATCTTTGGTTCGTGACTTATCCAGTCGCGGTGCTTGCCATCATGTGATGCTGGAAGGCTCTCAAGTGGTTGGTTACTTCTATGGACAGAATATTGTTGGAGAAGTGACACTATTAAATATTGCAGTAGCGCCTTCTCAACAGGGCAGAGGGCTAGGGCAAAAATTGCTGGACGCGTTTATTGAATACTGTGAACAAGCCAAAGCAGAGAGTGCTTGGTTAGAAGTGCGTGAAAGTAATCACCCAGCTATCCATATTTATGAGCAAGCAGGTTTTAATGAAGTGGACCGTCGTTACAACTATTACCCAGCTAAATCGGGAAATGGTAAGGAAGACGCCATTATCATGAGTTACTTATTTTTGAGTTAGTTTTAGGCCGTTACTAATTACCTCATCAACACTTATGCTTTAAATGCGTATCCGGATTCGAGGCTTTTGAATATGTAATAACAATTTTTTGAATTTTTACATCTCTTTGTGTGGCGCTGGCTTTCCCTTGTTAGTTGCAGGTAAAGGCTGGTGAGCCGAGTAAATTCAGTTCATGTCTTTCCAGTTTGCTAGCACAGCGATAATAAGCGAGAATACCGCACAATATCGAATAGTAGATATGCTTGCCTATTTTGTGAGCATGAAAGTAATTTAGAAGATTAACTAATGTCAAATCCCCTTTTTTTAGGCGAAGTGTCTAAGCGCAGAACGTTCGCTATTATTTCTCACCCGGATGCGGGTAAAACCACCATTACTGAAAAAGTCCTTTTATTCGGAAACGCGATCCAAAAAGCAGGTACGGTTAAAGGTCGTGGTAACGCACAGCACGCAAAATCAGACTGGATGGAAATGGAAAAAGAACGTGGTATCTCGGTAACCACTTCTGTAATGCAGTTCCCTTACAATGACTGTCTGGTAAACCTACTTGATACGCCTGGACACGAAGACTTCTCGGAAGATACATACCGTACGTTAACGGCAGTAGACTCGTGTTTGATGGTTATCGATGCGGCGAAAGGTGTCGAGGATCGTACACGTAAGCTGATGGAAGTAACGCGTCTGCGTGACACGCCAATCGTAACCTTCATGAACAAACTTGACCGTGACGTTCGTGATCCAATGGAAGTATTGGACGAGGTAGAAAACGAGTTGGGCATGATGTGTGCGCCAATTACATGGCCAATCGGCTGTGGTAAAGAATTTAAAGGTGTGTACCACATTCACCGTGATGAAACGATTTTATACGAATCAGGTCACGGTCATGAGATTCAAGAAGTTCGAATCATCAAAGGTCTCGATAACCCAGAGCTTGATGAAAAAGTTGGTGCAGGCCTTGCGGAAAGTGTTCGAGAAGAGCTTGAGCTTGTTATGGGTGCTTGCCCTGAGTTTGATTTGGAAATGTTCCTAACAGGTGATCTTACGCCAGTTTACTTCGGTACTGCATTAGGTAACTTTGGTGTGGATCATATGCTAGACGGTCTAACTGAATGGGCTCCAGCGCCGAAAACTCGTCAAGCGGTTGAACGTGAAGTTGAAGCGACTGAAGAGAAGTTCTCTGGTTTCGTATTTAAGATCCAAGCGAACATGGACCCAAAACACCGCGACCGTATCGCATTCATGCGTATTGTATCTGGCACTTACACGCAAGGTATGAAGATGAACCACGTTCGTCTTGGCAAGCAAGTGAGTATCTCTGATGCAGTAACCTTTATGGCTGGTGACCGTGCACGTGCAGAACACGCTTACGCCGGAGACATCATTGGTCTACACAACCACGGCACTATTCAGATTGGTGATACCTTTACGCAAGGTGAATCACTGAAGTTCTCTGGTATTCCGAACTTCGCTCCGGAACTATTCCGTCGTATTCGCCTGAAAGATCCACTAAAGCAGAAGCAGCTTCTCAAAGGTTTGGTTCAGCTATCAGAAGAAGGTGCGGTACAGGTATTCCGTCCTCTACAGAACAACGATCTGATCGTTGGTGCCGTTGGTGTACTTCAGTTTGATGTTGTTGTGGCTCGTTTGAAGTCTGAGTATAACGTTGAAGCGATTTATGAAGGCATTAACGTTGCAACTGCGCGTTGGGTTGAGTGTGGTGATGCGAAGAAACTGGATGAGTTCCAACGCAAGAATCAAGCGAACTTAGCATTGGATGGGGGTGATAACCTAACGTATATCGCTCCAACAATGGTTAACTTAAACTTAGCGAAAGAGCGTTTCCCTGACGTTGATTTCCGTGCGACGCGCGAGCACTAATTTGTGCGGTTAGGGTAAGCCTTAACGCAAACTAGATTTTAAAACGCCCTTGGCTATAAACTTAGCCAAGGGCGTTTTTATATAAGGATAAGATATGAACTGGTTTAAACGTGGGCTAAAGCGTTACGACAATTGGTGTAAAGAAATGGGGTTAACCCCCGACCAGAAACGCAGTTGCGTCCCATATCGAAAAGACCCTGCCCATCAAACTAAAGAGAAGAGTGAAGCCCAACCATCCTCTGATTTTCTGCCCGCAGATACAGATAAAAAGCGTCAAGATGAAGCTCTTTGATACGCACTGCCACTTTGATTTTGATGTGTTTCAAGATGACTTTGCGCATCAACTTGAGCTTGCTCAAACGCAAGGCGTCGCAAGAATTTTGATTCCTTCCGTCGGTCCGCAAAATTGGGCTCGTATTCAAACTTTGGCAGAGCAACATGCCAATTTGTATTATGCTCTCGGCTTTCATCCGTATTTTCTTGAAGATAACGTTGAGCAGCACCTTACAGAGCTAGAAGGCTATCTAAATCAAAAAGGGCAGCAGTGCGTGGCAATAGGAGAGTGTGGTTTAGATTTTGCCATTGATGTTGATCCACAGTTGCAAGAAAAGATACTTGAAGTTCAATTTGAGCTGGCTAGACGCTTCGAACTCCCAGTTATTTTACATAGCCGAAAAGCGCACAATCGCCTCATTCAAATGGTGAAAGCGGCGAATCTCCCTAGAGGTGGTGTGCTACACGCTTTTTCTGGGAGTTATCAGCAAGCCATGGAGTGGGTCAAATTAGGTTTTTTTATCGGTGTAGGAGGAACGATTACCTACCCAAGAGCCAAGAAAACACGCGACGCAATTCAAAAATTACCACTCGAAAACCTAGTAATCGAAACAGACGCACCAGATATGCCTATACTTGGATATCAAGGGGAGTCAAATCACCCAGCCAAACTCATTCACGTCTTTAATGAGCTCGTAGAGTTGCATAACGGCCGAAAGCAATCGATTGCCTCTCAACTGTGGAAAAATAGCAATTTTGCTTTCTCGATATGTGAATAAAATCTAAAGATGTGGTTTGAAATCGAAAACGTTTTCCTGCTTATTGTGAATTAACTCACAAAGCTGGTTGAATCAATCATGAATCTTATAGGAAAGTGTGAGGCTGGCATTACTTTAATTGATTCTGCATGAGTATAATTGCCCCCGCTTTATAGCTCCATTTTGTAACACGCCAATAAATAACTTATAAGGAAGTCATAAACTATGAGCCTGTTTATGAGCCTAATCGGTATGGTAGTGCTTCTTGCGATTGCAGTGGCATTTTCTAACAACCGAAAAGCTATCAACTTTAGAACTGTGGGTGGCGCATTCGCTATCCAATTCGCATTAGGTGCATTTGTTCTGTATGTACCTTGGGGCCGTGATCTACTAAACGGTTTCTCTTCAGGTGTTTCTAACGTTATCAACTACGGTAACGATGGTTCATCATTCCTGTTCGGTGGTCTTGTTTCTGACAAGATGTTCGAAGTATTCGGCGGCGGCGGTTTCATCTTCGCATTCCGTGTTCTTCCTACACTGATCTTCTTCTCTGCACTGATTTCAGTTCTTTACTACATTGGCGTTATGCAATGGGTTATCAAGATTCTTGGTGGCGCACTACAAAAAGCGCTAGGCACTTCTCGTGCGGAATCAATGTCAGCTGCAGCTAACATTTTCGTAGGTCAAACTGAGGCACCTCTAGTTGTTCGCCCATTCGTTCCAAAAATGACTCAATCAGAGCTATTCGCGGTAATGTGTGGTGGTCTAGCTTCTGTTGCTGGTGGTGTACTAGCAGGTTACGCATCTATGGGTGTTCCACTAGAGTACCTAGTTGCGGCATCATTCATGGCAGCACCAGGTGGTCTACTGTTCGCTAAAATCCTTCACCCAGAGACTGACCAGCCTCACGAAAGTATCGAAGAAGCGATGGACGGCGGTGACGACAAACCAGTTAACGTAATCGACGCAGCTGCGGGCGGTGCGGCTTCTGGTCTACAACTTGCGCTTAACGTAGGTGCAATGCTAATCGCATTCGTTGGTCTAATCGCGCTAATCAACGGTATGCTAGGTGGCATCGGTGGTTGGTTCGGCATGCCAGAACTAACACTAGAGCTAATCCTAGGTTACGCGTTCTCTCCACTAGCATTCCTAATCGGTGTTCCATGGGCAGAAGCTGTAACAGCTGGTTCATTCATCGGTCAGAAAATCGTAGTGAACGAATTCGTTGCTTACTTGAACTTCACACCATATCTAGGTGAAAACGCTCAAGTAATCGCGGCAACTGGTGAAGTAATGTCTGAGAAGACAACAGCTATCATCTCATTCGCACTATGTGGTTTCGCGAACCTTTCTTCTATCGCGATTCTACTTGGTGGTCTAGGTAGCCTTGCACCAAACCGTCGTAGTGACATCGCTCGCATGGGTGTTAAAGCAGTTCTTGCAGGTACGTTGTCTAACCTTATGGCAGCGACAATTGCAGGCTTCTGCTTAAGCCTTGCAGCACTATAATTAGAATCGGTTCTTAATATATAGACGCCGTTTTACATCATGCCCTGTAGCAAGAGATTGCTGCGGGGCATTTTTCGTTTTTCGGGCTCCAAAATTTCATCGGGTGTTTGCCTTAGTCGAGGTATTACGCAGTCAATGGAATAGGGGCTAGGAAATTTTGAGATACAAACCGTTTGCGCTCTATTTGGTGCTACAGTTTTGCGGTGAAACTCTATAATGTATTAATCACAGGATAGTGGTTAAGCTTGATTCTTAATCACGTAATGAATATTACATAATCGATGGGCAAATGAATTGCCCTGCAATATCAGATCTAATAGGCGTTTTGCTTTGTGATGTGATATTAAAGACACCGCAATCATAGATTGTTGTGCCATAGGCCAAACTGGTACTGTGCGGTGACAAGGATAGCAATTGGCATATGATAAATTTTCGCTGTATATGCCGAGTCTTCAGGGAACCAAGTCCGTTCATTAATAGACTGTTTAGCCATTTACTCACATTGTCTCGACTTGTTGATTATAGTTAAAGACGTGATGTAAGGCTGAGTAGTGAATTTTTTGAATATTGATCGGAGATAGAAATGAGCGATTTAAAAGCAGCAGCGCTACGTGCACTTAAACTTATGGACCTAACTACGTTGAATGACGATGACACTGATGCAAAAGTGATCTCACTATGTCATGACGCGAAAACAGCAGTAGGCAACACAGCTGCAATTTGTATTTACCCTCGCTTTATTCCTATTGCTAAGAAGACACTTCGTGAGCAAGGTACGCCAGAGGTTCGTATTGCAACAGTAACGAACTTCCCACATGGTAACGACGACATTGAAATCGCAGTTGCTGAAACAAAAGCGGCGGTTGCTTACGGTGCAGACGAAGTTGACGTAGTTTTTCCTTACCGCGCGCTAATGGCGGGTGATGAGAAAGTAGGCTTCGAACTAGTTAAGCAATGTAAAGAAGCTTGTGGTGACATTCTTCTTAAAGTGATCATCGAAACAGGTGAACTAAAAGAAGAAGCACTAATCAAGAAAGCATCTCAAATCTGTATTGAAGCAGGTGCTGACTTCATTAAAACTTCAACTGGTAAAGTGCCAGTAAACGCAACACCAGAATACGCTCGCATGATGCTTGAAGTTATTCGCGACATGGGTGTTGCAGAAACTGTTGGTTTCAAACCAGCAGGTGGTGTGCGCACTGCTGAAGACGCAGCAGCATACCTAGCAATGGCTGACGAAATCCTAGGTGACAACTGGGTTGATGCTCGTCACTACCGTTTTGGTGCGTCTAGCCTGCTAACCAACCTACTAAATACATTAGAAGTATCGGACGACGTCGCTGATCCAACAGCGTACTAATTCCAATAATACGTCTGAACGGTAGCACCTAAACGGGTGCTACCAAACCTCTTCTATCCTACTACAACCATGGCTCAAAAGAGCTTGGGAGGCACTAATGTATTTACCACAAGAAATCATTCGTAAAAAACGTGACGGTGAAGTACTTACCGCAGACGAAATCAACTTCTTTATTCAAGGCGTAGCGAACAACACGGTATCTGAAGGTCAGATTGCGGCGTTTGCTATGACGATTTTCTTTAATGAAATGACCATGGATGAGCGCATCGCCTTAACGTGTGCAATGCGTGATTCGGGCATGGTTATCGACTGGAGCCACATGAACTTCGGTGGTCCAATTGTCGACAAACACTCAACCGGTGGTGTGGGTGACGTAACTTCTTTAATGCTTGGCCCAATGGTGGCAGCGTGTGGCGGTTTCGTACCTATGATCTCTGGCCGCGGTCTTGGTCATACAGGCGGTACGCTGGATAAACTTGAATCTATCCCTGGTTACAACATTACGCCGAGCAACGATGTTTTTGGTCAAGTAACCAAAGACGCTGGTGTGGCGATTATCGGTCAAACTGGTGACCTTGCTCCTGCGGATAAGCGTGTTTACGCTACTCGTGATATTACCGCAACGGTAGACAATATCTCCCTGATTACGGCGTCGATCCTTTCTAAGAAACTGGCGGCGGGTCTGGAATCGCTAGTGATGGACGTAAAAGTGGGTTCAGGTGCATTTATGCCAACTTACGAAGCGTCTGAAGAGCTAGCAAAATCAATCGTTGCGGTAGCAAACGGTGCTGGCACTAAGACTACGGCAATTCTTACGGACATGAACCAAGTATTGGCGTCTTCAGCGGGTAACGCAGTAGAAGTTCGTGAAGCGGTTCGTTTCTTAACAGGTGAATACCGTAACCCTCGTCTACTTGAAGTGACCATGGCTTCATGTGCTGAAATGTTAGTACTTGGCAAGCTTGCTGAGAACACAGAAGACGCACGCGCAAAACTGATGGAAGTGCTGGATAACGGCAAAGCGGCTGAGTGCTTCGGCAAGATGGTTGCTGGCTTAGGCGGCCCTGCGGACTTCGTAGAAAACTACAACAACTACTTAGAAAAAGCAGAAATCATCAAGCCAGTTTACGCAACAGAAACGGGCATTGTCTCTGCAATGGATACACGTGCTATCGGCATGGCTGTGGTTGCTATGGGTGGTGGTCGTCGTGTTGCTACTGATGAAATCGACTACGCAGTTGGTTTCGACGAGTTCATCCGCCTAGGTGAGGTCGCAGACAGTGATAAACCTCTTGCGGTCATCCACGCTCGCACTGAAGAGCAATGGGAAGAAGCGGCAAAAGCACTGCGCAGTGCAATCAAAGTAGGTGGTGAATACACACCAACTCCAGAGGTTTACCGCCAAATTCGTGCAGAAGATATCTAATAGAACAAGCAATTACACAAGGCCTACTCAACCATAATAAAAAGCCGAGTGGGCCTAAGGAACGAGCAATGAAAAGAGCATTTATTTTAGTACTAGACTCATTCGGTATCGGTGCAACTGCCGACGCTAAAGAATTTGGTGATGTAGGTTCAGACACACTAGGTCACATCGCTGACCAATGTGAAAAAGGCTTAGCAGATAACGACAATCGCCAAGGTGCACTTCGCCTTCCAAATCTATCGAAACTTGGTTTGGCAATGGCGCATAAAGAATCGACAGGTCGCTTCGCACCTGGACTAGACGCAGACGCTGAAATCATTGGTGCATACGGTCATGCAGCAGAGCTTTCTTCAGGTAAAGACACGCCGTCTGGTCACTGGGAAATCGCAGGTGTTCCTGTTCTGTTTGACTGGGGTTACTTCACTGACAAAGCAAACAGCTTCCCGAAAGAACTGACTGACCGCATTCTTGAGCGTGCAGGTCTTGACGGTTTCCTAGGTAACTGCCACGCATCTGGTACTCAAGTTCTTGACGATCTTGGTGAAGAGCACATGAAGACTGGCAAACCAATCTTCTACACCTCTGCGGACTCTGTATTCCAAATCGCATGTCACGAAGAGACTTTCGGTCTAGACCGTCTACTAGAGCTTTGCCAAATCGCACGTGAAGAGCTAGAAGATTACAACATTGGTCGTGTTATCGCGCGTCCATTTGTTGGTGCTGGTAAAGGTCAATTTGAGCGTACAGGTAATCGTCGTGATCTTTCTGTTGAGCCACCATCAGCAACGGTTCTACAGAAACTTGTTGAAGAGAAGCAAGGCAACGTGGTTTCTATTGGTAAGATTGCTGATATCTACGCAAACTGCGGCATCACTAAGAAAGTGAAAGCGACAGGTATCCCTGCATTGTTCGAAGCAACGCTAGAGCAAATCAAAGAAGCGGGCGACAACACGATCGTATTCACTAACTTTGTAGACTTCGACTCAGCTTACGGTCACCGTCGTGACGTAGCGGGTTACGCAGCGGCACTTGAGTACTTCGATGATCGTATCAACGAAGTGCTAGAGATTATGGAAGAAGACGATGTGCTTATCCTAACGGCAGACCACGGCTGTGACCCAACATGGCCAGGTACTGACCATACTCGTGAGCACATCCCAGTATTGGTTTATGGTCAAAAAGTACCAGCTGGTTCTCTTGGCCGCCGCGAAACATTCGCAGATATCGGTCAAACATTGGCAAGTTACTTCGGTACTTCTCCAATGGATTACGGTAAGAACTTCCTATAATTAGTTAGGTTTTTGAAAACTAGGAGCTTGATAGCTCCTAGTTTTATGTTTGCAGTATGTAAATGCTGCTTGTCGGAAATGAGAATACTCTGGCTTATATCGCCTTAAGCGCGGAGCGCTAGAGAAAGGTTAAGGAAAAGAAAATGGCAACTCCACATATCAATGCTGAAATGGGTGCATTTGCAGACGTCGTACTGATGCCTGGCGATCCACTACGTGCAAAATACATCGCAGAGACTTTCCTTGAAGATGTCGTTCAAGTGTGTGACGTTCGTAATATGTTTGGTTACACAGGCACATACAAAGGCCGTAAGATCTCGGTAATGGGCCACGGTATGGGTATCCCATCATGCTCGATTTACGCGACTGAACTAATCAAAGACTTCGGCGTGAAGAAAATCATCCGTGTTGGCAGCTGTGGCGCAGTGAATGAAGACATCAAAGTGCGAGATGTTGTGATCGGCATGGGTGCATGTACTGACTCTAAAGTGAACCGTATCCGCTTTAAAGGTCATGACTTCGCGGCAATCGCAGACTACAACATGGTTCGTGCGGCAGAAGACGCTGCAAAAGCTCGCGGTATTGACGTTAAAGTTGGTAACCTATTCTCAGCAGAGCTTTTCTACACGCCAGATCCAGAAATGTTCGATGTAATGGACAAGTACGGCATTGTTGGTGTTGAAATGGAAGCGGCTGGTATTTACGGTGTTGCGGCAGAATACGGTGCAAAAGCTCTGACAATCTGTACGGTTTCTGATCATATCAAGACTGGCGAACAGACTACATCTGACGAGCGTCAAACGACATTCAACGACATGATGCTAATCGCACTAGATTCAGTATTGCTTGGTGACGAAGAGTAAGCGACGAAGAGTCATTCTATTTTTCGCTCTCAAGAGCTAAAAAAACAGCCCGCACATTGCGGGCTGTTTTTATATGAGTTGTTAGCGCTACCTAGTTACTTGGTTAGCAGCAGGTTTGGCGCTTTTTTACGACGTATCGGTTGTCGACGTAAAATCAAGATGAACAACATACCACAGACAAAGCTCATTAAGACCATCATGTACATATAACGATCGCTCTTGCGATAGTGGTGGTCAGAAATAGCCGTCACCCGGCCCGTCTCAAAGGTCACGCGAACAAAACCGATAAGCGCACCATCTGCAAAAACTGGTTCAACCAACTGCTGGCGACCAATGGAAGCTGTTGCCAAAGGCGTATCCAGGCCAAGAACTTCGCGTACCGATAATGCCTCTTCACTAGACGCTAAACGTACACCCTGTGCATCGTAGATTGTTGCATCAAACACTAAACGGTCTTGTGCTAGCTGGTTTGTTAGCTGAAGTAATCGTTCTTGATCTTTAGTTAAAATCATCTCACTGGCAGAAAGAGACGCCTGTGAAATCAAAACTTTGGTGAGCGTTTCAAGCTGTTGTGCTTGAATTTTCTCATTACCCTTACTGATCACAACACTGTTTTTTATTGTGATAAACAACATCACACACAGTAGGATTAGTGCCAGAATTCTTAGGGCATTCCTTACTGAGAACAAAGATTCACTCATGCTCTTTACTCATCCATTTAAAATAAAACAAAGACTTGCCTTTTTAGTTTGTTGAGGTAACGTTTTAGCAAAGTCATAAGGGATTATATACATGGACGCGTCAAAAAGCTTGCCTATCAGAAAACATACGACACTTTTAAAACGATTACCCGAGACTCGATTTGCCTCCCAATTAGATAAAGCAAAAGCAAACTGGATCGTATTTGCTGAGTACCTTTCGCCAAGTCACTTCGAAGACATTGATTTCTTCACCGGCTTTTACAACCCAATACTAGAAACGTGGAAAGTTGGCCAATATGAAGTAGCCCTGATGGCCGGAGAGTTGACTCCTCAACATGAAACGATCTTACAAAGTCTCAACCTAGATTACGCCTCGCTTAATGAAGTGCCCGATCTATCAACCCAAGGGTTGATTGTATTTGATATGGATTCAACGGCGATCCAGATAGAGTGTATTGATGAAATCGCGAAACTGGCAGGAGTAGGGGATGAGGTCGCTGAAGTCACTGAACGTGCCATGCAAGGTGAGCTGGATTTTGAGCAAAGTTTACGTCAGCGAGTTGGTAAGCTCAAAGGTGCCGATGAATCAATTCTTGAACAAGTTCGTTCCCAGTTACCATTCATGCCGGACTTTGAAGCGCTAATTGCGACGTTGAAAGCCTTGGGCTGGAAAACAGCGATTGCCTCCGGTGGTTTTACTTACTTCTCTGATTACATCAAAGATAAAGTCGACTTAGACTTTGCTCGCTCCAATCAATTAGAAATTATTGACGGCAAACTCACGGGTAAAGTACTTGGCGATGTGGTAACGGCGCAGATGAAGTCTGACATTCTAGTGGAACTGGCGGATGAATATGAAATTGAGCAGCACAACACGGTTGCTGTCGGTGATGGCGCTAATGATCTTGTGATGATGTCGGTGGCAGGATTAGGGATTGCGTATCACGCAAAACCAAAAGTGGAAGCTCAAGCGCAATCAGCGATTCGCTTTGCAGGGTTGGGCGGTGTGCTCTGTATTTTATCTGGCGCATTGGTGAAGCAGCAAAAGGTCAGCTGGAAAGCTAAACCTTAACCATCCATTCAAAAACACCGCCAGAAAGGCGGTGTTTTTTTTCAATTTGGTATGACTTTGAATTTACTCGGTTAACTCCAATCTAATTACAACCTCTTCAGTAATGTCTTCAAATTCACTGTAACCAACGAGCGCTGTTAACTCTTTTTCTAACTTGCTCGCTTGATGTACGCCAAATTGGGTTAAGTCACTTAAATCTTGTTGCAGTAATGATGTCATCGGATCGAAAATTGGCGCAGTAGAAAGGCGAATCACGTAAAAGTCACCCATCATTCGCGCTTTCTTTATAAATTGAATCCGCTCTTTTACGCTGTTGAACTCTTGATGAAGCTTTGACTCAATGCCTGTAATTTTATTGCCTACTTTTGCGGCGCTTATGTAGATATCCTGATGTCTGGCTTGAGCACCTTCTACACGTTTTATTGGCTCTGCGATTAATGTGCTTGTCCGGCCTTTAAAGATAGGTTCAAGTGACAACAGTTGGTCATGCCCAAGACGGGCAAAAAGCTCAATGTGTTTAGGTAGCGGCAAGTTCACCCCGATAACGGGGGTTTTGATTGAAGATGACGTGCTCTTACTGATAAAAATGGGCGTGCTCAGCGTACGCGAGAGCAACATGCAGTGCAGCCTTTCAAGTAGAGCATTACTTGGTAGCGTCTCTTTTTGCGGGATTAGCTTGTCTTGATTGTGCTCGATAATGCTATTGAAAAAAGCGATTACCTTCATGGTTTGGCTGCTTTCATCAATAACTAGCTGCACGCTACAACCATCTGGGCTTACACGAATTACTCGGTATGGCACCGACATTAACGGCAATTTTTTATCGTAGAGTTGTAATTCTCGAAAGTTGATTCTTACCTCTTGCCCAGAACGTAACATCGTGGGCTCACTTAGCCTAATTCCGAGTCCTCTTTTGGAAAGGTCAACAGTACAGCCGCCTGTTTTAGTTTGTCCTGAGTACAACTCTAAAGGTGTTTTAAAACGATAACGAGGCTCTTTACGACGAGACTTTGCATCAAAATAAATGCCCTTTGGATTGCCGATAACTCTTCTCGGATGACGAAACGCGTTTAACGTATTAGCGGGTAAGCGCGGCTTTTCAGTTAGCAGGTAATCTTGCCCTGATTTTTCGTCAGCAATTTCTTGCAAAATACCAATATGAGTCAGTGATTGAGACGTTTCTGCCAACTCTGGAGAGAAAGTTGCTAGGTCTTCCTGCTCTTGCTCTGATAGTTCAAAGATTGAAATTCTAAAGGCGCGCCAACTCTCTCGTTTGCCACCTAAATGCCAAAATAGCTGGCGCTGTTCGCGAGTTGCTTCTGGGCGAAACATCGAATAGAAATAGGTTCGATTCTCGTGCTCGTGAGTAAATGAATAAAGGACATTGGTTGTTCCTTTAACACCAGGCTTAATGAGTGACGCGATGCGTTGCTCGTTGAATAAGGAACCAAACATTTGCTGGTTTCTCTCATCGTGCCAGTATTGCCAAAGCTTTTGATTGTTTGGCGTTAACATTGCTAATTTTAGGTCACTACCATCAAAGAATAGAGGCAAGCTGCTGGTGTGCTTTAGTGCGATGTGCTCATAACCGCGAGTTCGAGCTCGAATAATCTTGTCTTGATTGTCGTGACGAGCCCTTTTAGCAGCACTGTTGAGCGCTTCATCTATCACTCGGGTGACGACATTGGTGTCAGTTAAGCGTATGGTTCTGAGGTATCGAACTGAATCATTTTCGTAACAGTCATCAACCGCGAGTATGCGGTATGCAAGCGGTTTCTCTATACCTGCAACGTTAGATTTGCTGGCAAATTCAGTAAACGTGACCTGAATAATTTCCCCAAGGTTATATTTAAATGCGCTAGGGACTTTGAACTTTGCGCCAGAGCTAGATAAATCAATGCTTAATCCATGAAGAAGCTGTCCTTTAGAATGGCAAATTTCAACTTGAGATTGGACTTTCAAGCGTTTTTCTTGGCGCTTTAAATCGTAGCCTAGGTGAACGGGTTCTGCTAAGAACGGGCTTTTAGGATCCGTTAACGATTGCGTTTTTTGCTGAGTAAGGCGCTTGCTCATTACGCGAAAGTTATTTCGCGTGTTGACCAATGCTTCCCACATTCCTTCCGTGTAGCAGCCAAACTTTTTGATGTTTTTATGGTAAGCGTTGAAAGCAACATCATCCAACCAATGTGGAATGCCATCCAAAATATACTCGCGACATTCGCCTTGAACGCGACCTCGCAAATCAATGCTTTTTTTGCATGGAGCCATTAAGCGGTTAAGTTCCATTTTAACCAAAATTTTGGCCGAAGGCGGCTCTTCCTCGGTCAGTTGGCCAAGGACAAAGTCAAAGTCATTCGTACCGTAAACGGGAATGAGTCGTTCTGCGAGCGAGAGAATTTCAGATTGCTGCATTATTTCTGTTAGAGTATGTCGTTACTTTAAATTGTATCGGCTAAGCGAAGTAATACTTAAGTATATCAATAGTTCATTTCAGTTCAGGTCTGACTTGGCTGTGCTTAGTCACATTTGTAGAAAAAATTGAGGCATCATGGCGAAAGCAAAACGAGCGTATGTTTGTAATGATTGTGGCGCGGACTTTCCCCGTTGGCAGGGGCAGTGTAACGCATGTGGTGCATGGAATACGATAACAGAAGTACGTATCGCTGCATCGCCAACCGTTGCTCGCAATGAACGCTTAAGCGGCTACGCTGGTTCCGCAACAGAAGCTACGGTTCAAACGCTATCCGAAATTGATCTGCAAGAAGTACCTCGCTTCACCAGTGGGTTTAAAGAGCTTGACCGTGTGTTGGGTGGTGGGGTTGTGCCAGGTGCCGCAATTTTGATTGGTGGTAACCCTGGTGCAGGTAAATCAACACTTCTGTTGCAAACCATGTGTAGTTTATCTGCGCAAATGCCAACGCTTTACGTAACCGGTGAAGAGTCGTTACAGCAGGTGGCAATGCGTGCTTCCCGATTGGGCTTGCCGAAAGATCATTTAAAAATGCTATCGGAAACGAACGTCGACAAAATTTGCCAAATCGCCGAAAAAGAGCAGCCTCGTATAATGGTAATAGACTCGATTCAGGTGATGCACGTTTCTGATGTTCAATCGTCGCCTGGCAGTGTTGCTCAGGTACGTGAATCTGCGACGGCTCTGACACGATACGCAAAACAGAATAATGTTGCGGTATTTATTGTTGGTCACGTAACAAAAGATGGTACCCTTGCGGGCCCCAAAGTTCTTGAACACATTATCGACTGTTCGGTACTACTCGATGGTGGAACGGATAGCCGATTCCGCACTTTGCGTAGTCATAAAAACCGTTTTGGCGCTGTGAATGAGCTTGGTGTCTTTGCAATGACAGGCCAAGGATTGAAAGAAGTGAGTAACCCATCAGCGATCTTCCTTTCTCGTGGTGAAGAAGAAACATCAGGCTCTTCCGTCATGGTTGTTTGGGAAGGCACGCGCCCTCTACTAGTAGAGATTCAAGCGCTGGTGGATTACTCGCAGTTAGCCAACCCTCGTCGTGTTGCGGTCGGCTTGGAGCAGAACCGCCTATCACTTTTGCTCGCTGTATTGCATAAGCATGGTGGCTTACAAATGGCAGACCAAGATGTCTTTGTTAATGTGGTTGGCGGTGTTAAGGTGACGGAGACGAGCGCTGATCTTGCTTTAGTTATGGCGCTTTTATCGAGTTTTCGTGACCGTCCACTCCCTAAAGATGTGGTGATTTTTGGTGAGGTAGGGCTTGCGGGCGAAATCCGTCCTGTGCCAAGTGGGCAAGAGCGTTTGAATGAAGCGTTCAAACATGGTTTCAAGAAAGCCATCGTGCCAGCAGCCAACATGCCGAAAGGTGGCATCCCTGGCATGCAAATTCACGGCGTTAAGAAATTGTCGGAAGCTATAGAGGCTTTTGACGAGCTGTAATGCTCATAAGAATGGTATTTGTGCAATCACAAACTGTTCTATCCGTCCTCAATAAAATGCGAATAAAGTACATAAATTGCTGTGTTTGACTATGCTTTGGGGACGGAAATTTCACGTTAAAATTTTTTTTCTTCCATCCGCACGCAAGGGTATCAGTATTGACAGAATGTGATATACTCTGCGCGCACTTTATACCTTATTAACAGAGTAAGACAATGACTGATTTATCAAAATACAGAAACATTGGTATTTTTGCTCACGTAGACGCGGGTAAAACTACCTCTACAGAGCGTATCCTAAAGCTAACTGGTAAGATCCATAAGATCGGTGACACTCACGACGGTTCAACTACTACTGACTTCATGGAGCAGGAAGCTGAGCGTGGTATCACAATCCAGTCTGCAGCAACAACTTGTTTCTGGAACGATCACCGTCTAAACATCATCGATACTCCTGGACACGTTGACTTCACTATCGAAGTTTACCGTTCTCTAAAAGTACTTGACGGTGGTATCGGTGTATTCTGTGGTTCTGGTGGTGTTGAGCCTCAGTCAGAAACTAACTGGCGTTACGCTGACGAATCACACGTATCACGTCTGATCTTCGTTAACAAACTAGACCGTATGGGCGCAGATTTCTACAAAGTTGTAGATCAAGTACAGAACGTACTAGGTGCTACACCTCTAGTTATGACTCTACCTATCGGTATCGAAGAAGATTTCGTAGGTGTTGTAGACGTACTAAGCCAACAAGCTTACGTATGGGATGAGTCTGGCCAACCAGAGAACTACGAAGTTCAAGATATTCCAGCAGACATGGTAGAGAAAGCTGCTGAATACCGTGAAATGCTAATCGAAACTGCTCTAGAGCAAGACGAAGATCTAATGATGGCTTACCTAGAAGAAGGCGAAGAGCCATCTCTAGAAGACATCAAACGTTGTATCCGTAAAGGTACTCGTGATCTAGCATTCTTCCCAACTTACTGTGGTTCAGCGTACAAGAACAAAGGTATCCAACTTATTCTTGACGCGGTAATTGATTACCTACCATCTCCAACAGAAGTTGATCCACAGCCTCTAACTGATTCAGAGACTGGTGAGCCAACTGGTGAAGTTGCGACTGTATCTGCAGACGAGCCACTACGTGCTCTTGCATTTAAGATTATGGATGACCGCTTCGGTGCTCTAACCTTTATCCGCATCTACTCTGGTAAGATGAAGAAAGGTGATACAATCCTTAACTCTGCAACTGGTAAAACAGAGCGTATCGGCCGTATGGTTGAGATGCACGCGGACGAGCGTAACGAGATCGATTCAGCACAAGCTGGTGACATCATCGCTGTAGTTGGTATGAAGAACGTTCAAACTGGTCACACTCTATGTGATCCTAAGCACGAATGTACTCTTGAGCCAATGATCTTCCCAGATCCAGTAATCTCTATCGCAGTTAAGCCTAAAGATAAAGGCGGTTCTGAGAAGATGGGTATTGCGATCGGTAAAATGGTTGCAGAAGATCCATCATTCCAAGTTGAGACTGATGAAGATTCAGGCGAAACTATCCTGAAAGGTATGGGTGAACTTCACCTAGACATCAAGGTAGATATCCTTAAGCGTACTTACGGCGTTGAGCTAGAAGTTGGTGCTCCACAGGTTGCTTACCGTGAAACTATCACTCAAGCAATCGAAGATAGTTACACGCACAAGAAACAGTCTGGTGGTTCTGGTCAGTTCGGTAAGATCGATTACCGCATCAAACCAGGTGAGCCAAACTCTGGCTTCACGTTCAAATCAACAGTTGTTGGTGGTAACGTACCTAAAGAATTCTGGCCTGCAGTTGAGAAAGGCTTTGCGTCAATGATGGAGCACGGTGTTCTAGCTGGCTTCCCTACTCTAGACGTTGAAGTTGAACTATTCGACGGTGGTTTCCACGCAGTTGACTCTTCAGCTATCGCTTACGAAATCGCAGCGAAAGGTGCATTCCGTCAGTCTATGCCTAAAGCTGGCGCGCAACTTCTTGAGCCAATCATGAAAGTTGACGTGTTCACTCCAGAAGATCACGTTGGTGACGTAATCGGTGACCTTAACCGTCGTCGTGGTATGATCAAAGACCAACAAGCAGCGTCTACTGGCGTACGTATCAAGGGTGATGTACCTCTATCAGAAATGTTTGGTTACATCGGTACTCTACGTACTATGACTTCTGGTCGTGGTCAGTTCTCTATGGAGTTCTCACACTACGCACCATGTCCAACAAACGTTGCAGAGCAAGTAATTGCTGACGTTAAAGAGCGTAACGCTAAGAAGTAATTCTTAAGTTAACTCTATAACTTGAAAGCCCCGCTTAGTGCGGGGCTTTTTGTATCTAGCAGTCTTATACGCAGAGCGTTTTTGTTTTATTCCTATTTAGCGTTTGTTTTGACGATTGTTATGATGCCGTTCTAGTGCTGTTGCCTTTTAGGTCAATGGTCTTAAAGTCTGGTACCACTGACTTTTCAAATATTTCTATTTCTTCCTTCAACCATTGCGCAAACAATTGAGCTTTAGGTCTTTTTAAGTAGCCTTTTGGCGCACACAAGTAATACGCAAAGTTGGGCTTGATAGCGATATCTCCAATTCGGACCAATTTGCCAGAACGAAAATATTGATGAGCTAAACTGTGTTTTACTAATGCCACGCCTTGAAGTGATAGTGCAGCCTCAAGCACGAGATGTGATCCACTGTATTTTAAGGTAGGCTTTGCTGCGCAGTGACCCAAGGTTGCTAACCACATATTCCAATCAAGATCAGGCCAAACATCTTCAATCAGCTCAGCTTTGCTTAAATCCTCGATGTTATAGATCCCGTGCTCTTTCTGGTACACCGGATGACAAGCTGGATAAAAAGCTTCGTCCATTAGCCATTGTGATTCTAAATTGGGGTACTTTCCTAAACCGTAACGAACACATAAATCTATCTGGCTATCTTGAAAAGACACCAAATCATTGGTTGGTTCTAATAGCAAGGCGATATCAGGGTGACGCTGACGAAAAGCCGTAATTTTCGGGACTAACCAATGATGAGCGAAAGAGGGGAGTGTTGATATCGAAAGGTGGTTCGGGTTTGGATCTTGATTGACTAATCTAACCCCTTGCTGCAAATGAGCAAACCCTCTTTCTGCCTGACTAAACAGTAGCTCTCCCTCAGGTGTGAGCACGATTTTTCTGTGCTGACGAACAAATAGGTCCGTGCCTAAGAACTCTTCTAAATGACGAATTTGCTGACTAATGGCCGCTGGCGTAACAAAGAGTTCTTTTGCTGCCGTTTTAAAGCTTCCTTCCTTTGCTGCAACGAAAAAGTAATACAAGCCCTGTAAGGGAGGCATTCGATCTTTCACATTAGTTTTCCTTAACTCTATGGCAGATTCTATCGTTTGAGGATATCAGCGTAGTCGCTGATTATTAAGTGGTCAACATTGTATAGGGATCTTTGAAATGGAAAACATGACACACACTTGTGAGCGTACTATACCTACTGCCCATCAGAGCGGGTTACAGTTAATTTATTCTAAACTGGCGGCTTGGAGAAGGAACTATAAGACACGTCGTCACTTGAGAGAGTTACCAAAGCACCTTTGGGACGATATTGGGTTAGGTGAAAGGGAGATTAGTTGTGAAGTGAGTAAGCCATTCTGGAGAGAGTAGTTTATGAGTTTGATTCAAGCTCAAAGTTAAGTTGCACTCCCCAATGGTGTTGAGGAGTGCAAGCAAAATTACAAGTCTTCTTCCCACACGACCAATTCATCTTTTGGCCAATTGTGGCCTATCTCATGATACTTTTGTTCGAGCACATGACGTTTAATTTTAAGCGTTGGCGTCAGTACGCCATTTTCTATACTCCAAGGTTCTTTAATCATTAACACACCTTTGATTTGCTCATGAGAGGCGAGTTCTTGATTCATCCTGGCAATAACTTTACGTGTGGTACGTGCGTATCGCTCTCGATCAAAGTTAGGGAAGTCATGTGGCACAACCAAAAGAATCGGAGCGGGTAGCCCTAAACCGATGAGACACATCATCTCTACGCGACTGTACTCGAAAAGCTTTTTCTCGATAGGAACCGGAGAGACAAATTTACCTTTGGCGGTTTTGAAGTTATCTTTTTTACGGCCTTGAATCGTTAGATAACCATCTGAGTCGATAGCGCCGATATCGCCTGTGTGTAGCCAGCCCTCTGAATCAAAAGACTCTTGGGTGGCAATGTCATTTTTGTAGTAGCCAGAAAATAGCCCTTTGCCACGCACCATGATTTCATCATCAGCTGCGATTTTTAACTCAATGCCTGGTCCTGCATTACCGACACTACCGATTTTGTCAGCTCTAAATGGGTAGTTGAGCGTGCTGTAGGCAAATGATTCCGTCATCCCCCAAGCCTCTGTGATATCAAGGCCCACTGAGTGGTACCATTCCAACAGCGCTGGCGAGACAGGTGCAGAGCCACAGCCTAATACTCGAGCCTGATCTAAACCTAGACCATCTGCTAGCTTTTTCTTGATCAAAGAATTGACGAATGGGATTTTCAACAGAATATTGAGCTTCTTCTGTGGAAGTTTGTCTTGAATACGTTGCTGGAATAGCGTCCATAATCGTGGGACGGAGATAAACAGAGTTGGTCGGTGCATCTTCACATCTTCGATAAAAGTGTCCAGTGACTCTGGAAATGCTGTTGGCACGCCACCCATAATCGATGAACCGAAGATATAAACACGCTCTGTAATATGAGCGAGCGGTAAATAAGAGAACAATCGGTCGTTTTCTTGGATACCAATATGATTGATCAGTTGCTGAACAGACCAACTGAATGCGCCGTAAGTTAGCATCGCGCCTTTCGGTAACCCTGATGTGCCTGAGGTATACACCAACGACATTAGCTTGTCATCGTAATGCTGCGGACGCTCTTTACTTGGCACTGCATCAGCAATGAGCGCTTGGTATTCGTGCTTACACTTTGGTGCCGTGTCATAAGGTAGAGCGATGCTAATGAGTTCAGGCATAGCATCAATGACTTGCTGAGTTGCTTTGGGATCATCGAGTTTTCCGCCAATGATCGCTTTACTTTCACTATGAGTCACACAGTATTCGATGGTGTCTGCACCGGCGGTAGGAAAGATTGGCACACTGACATAGTCACCAAGCATCATAGCAAGATCGCAAATAAACCATTCTGCACAGTTTTTAGATACTAATGCGACTTTGTCGCCAGGCTTTACACCAAGTGAGCGTAGTGCGCTGACAAGTTTTAAGGCTTGATCTGCAACATCAGAGAATGTGTACTCAACAAATTGTCGGTTAATAATTTGTTTTAGGTAGACCTCATTTGGACGCTCTTGAGCCCATTTGAGGATCATTTCATTTGGTGGTGGGAGAGCGCAACCAGCAGCGCTATTTAGATTCGGCTGATTCATTTTAAGTGACTCCATGTCTTCTCATTGTATTTATAATTGTTAACGCATTGTTAACTTTAGCATGTTAAATCGCGACACGGGAATGCATTTTGATGAAATATGTGGGGAAGATAGCGTTAGTTATGGTTGAAGTCGGAGCGACTCGATCTAAAAAGCAATGTGATTGATGCTACGCAAAAGAGAACAGGCTTTTCAGCTGTTATGTCATACCGACTTCATACTAAGAGCACAGGTAAGCAATTTATTTTATTAATAATATTGCGAAAACATAGAATCTATCCTAATTATTTATTAACTAGTGGCTTAGTGTTGAAGATAAGTATAAATGTCTCCTAATTTCTTCAAAGCGCCAAACTTAAAGGTATGTCGTGGTTTTGAAGTAGCTATACTAATCTTACTTTGGAAAGTTAGGAGCTTCACCTCAAGCTATTGCCTGAGATTACTTGGGTACGATCATCAGCAAAAGGAAAGATGTGATGTTACGGAAGACTTTACTGGGTACCTATCTTTGTAGTTTATTCATTGCGGGGAATGCATATGGTGCTGAAGGAGATGATATTCCTCAGCGCGCCCAAACGGTTGGTGATGTTATTGAGCGCCCAGGCGTTCTCACACCTAAAGGTAAATGGTCATTTGATTCGTCTTTAAGCTATACACAAAACTCTTCAAACAAAGTATCTGTTGTTGGGTATACAGTCTTACCAACTCTGATTGTTGGGCGAATTGAAGTGAGTGATTCGGATAGGACTACAGTAACCGTTGGATTAACTGCTCGGTACGGTTTAACAAACGCCACAGAGTTAGAAGTTAGAGTGCCGTATGTGTATCGTAATGACCAAGTTTCTACGCGCCCCATTCAAGATGGTTCAAACAGTGAAGTAGTAAACACAACGGTGGATGGCGGAGGGCTTGGTGATGTAGAGTTCGCATTGAGGCACCAGTTTAACTTTGAGTCTGCGCCATACTGGGTAGGTGGCCTTAGAGTAAAGTCGGATACAGGACGATCGCCTTATGATGTTTCTATTGAAGATGGAAGCAACTCATTTAGTGATGTCCCTACAGGTTCGGGTTTTTGGAGTTTTGAGCCTAATTTATCTCTTATTCACCCTGTTGATCCTGCGGTCTTGTTCGCTAGTCTAAGTTATATTTATAACTTAGAGGATACTGTTACAGTTGGCGACACAAAAGCTGATGTTGAACTTGGAGACACTATTTCTCTTTCAGGGGGAATGGGGTTTGCGGTGAATCCCGATCTTTCATTCTCTTTAGGACTTAGCCATAAAACTATTTTAAAAAGCAAAGTAAATGGCAGATCGGCAGATGATGCTAAGTTGCTTCAATTAGATGCATTAACTTTTGGTATAAACTATGCCTTTAGTGAACGCTCATCTATCAATGTTAGTGCTCAAGCTGGTCTTACAGAAGATACTCCCGACTTTCAATTAACAGTACGAGTACCTTTTAATTTGTAAAATGGATATTAGGCCTAGGCCCTTGAGTCTTGGGCCTAATTTATCGTTAGCGCCTAGTGTTCGCATTATAAATTGATTGGATTATATTGGATAAAGTAGGTATATATTCTTTAAATGATGGTGGCCGATTGATATATCGAACTTTCTTTTGGTATGTAATCATAGATATCAGTCGTTTCTAATATCAAAGAAGCTTAACGTGACAATTTTTCAGATAAAAATGGAAATGCTCATTGAAGGTGGTTCAATAAGGCGTCTTCTAATTGTTGGTTTGCTTTGATTTCCCGTATTACCCCATTTACTTGAGCATCAATGTCTACGAGCGTGCTAAGTCCAATAATACTGTTATCTTTCGTGTTTTGAATAATATTGATAATACTTGAATTTATAAAGTCTGAACTTATTATATTAGGATTTTGAGACGAAGGCATTTTGGGTGAATCTATAGAATCATCTCCAATAATATTGCCTTCACCAAATTGTATGATGTTAACAATACCCTGGTTGAAAACATCTCCACTTTGATTTTCACTATTTGCGCTAATGTTTTTTAAATTACCATTTTCAATTACTAAGTTGGCAATGTTTGTGTTCAAAATATCATCGCCATTTATAGTCGTAGTAATGCTTAATCCAATATTAATAATATACTCGTCCGTAATTTGGAAACCACCTCGATATTCTTCTAAAGATGAATTTGAAAGAGGAGTAAGTTCTTGCAGGCCAACATCTTTAGCATTCACATTAAAATGAGGTATTAGCATACAAAGCACTAACAAAAATTTATTGTAGTTCATAATGCAGGCCTTTCAGGTTGTTTAGTTCTTAAAGTTATTTAAAACAATGGTATATTAATTTTCACCGGAAACTGGGAGAGTAATGCTAAATACCCCTAAGGAATCTCTAGACACTCCTGTTTTTAATGGTGATCTTTGATATACGGTGAAATTATCATTGGTTATAAAGCTAGACCTTCCCATTTCCGCTTCGTTACGGACCAGTAACACAATTCCTTGGTAATATTTTTCAAACTCATCCAGTTTCATTATCATGGTTCCTCTAGAAGGGTCTCCTAGAATAACTGAGTGATTGTTTATACCTCTGATGACAACAAAATGCATATACCCATCGAAATTAACGAGAGTAATCCCAGGGACGCCGACTTCTTTAATTTTCTCCAATCCTACTTGAAAGCCGTCAGAACGTAACCCTATGGAATCCAAGTAAAACTTCATATCCAACAAAGAAAAACCTTTCTCTTTGATTTTTTCTTTATCACCTTTTTCAAACATGCTTTTGAAGATATCTTGTTCAGATGACTCTGTTGCATAATGAAAAGTGAGAAGAGAAGCCAGGGCGGCAGAGCCACAGCTGAAGTCATACTGTTGGCGAAAAACATCACCGAACACTATTTCTTTGTAGCTTTTAACAGGAACAGAGTAATGTGCTCGGTAAGGTAGCAGTTCTAATGAAATGGCTGATGCTGAATAAACGAGCATCAGCCAAATTAAGTTATTTAATACTTTCATATTGTTTACTTGAGTGTCAGGTTAACGACGGTAGAGTTCTGGATTAAAACGTTGTTTCCGCTGTTCTGAATTACGTTGGATATACCCGAACTGTCTGCGAACGCTCCACTTGATAGTATATTGTTACCACTCACGGTGTTTGACGCGACATTATCTGACGAAATACCATTGATATCTGATTCTGCATAAACCAAGTCGAGTTCAACATTTTGTCCACCTCTTGATTCATTCATGATATCCAAGCTAACTTCTCCGCCAGATAATGCAATGTCATCAGCGAGTGCAGTGCAGGCAACTATCATACTCAAAGTACAGATTGCCAAACGCATCGCTTTCTCCTACTAGTCGGTTACTCACCCCCAGTAAACACACTTGCATTAGTTGTAACAGATTGTTGTACAAGTGAATTTGAACCAGCATTTTGACCAACGGTAGTAATACCAGCTGCACCACCAAGACCACCAAGGGTGTTCATGTTTTCAACTCGAACTCGAGTATCATCCGCGTTAGTTGCATAAATAACTGATGCACCTGTAACACCACCCATTAGGCTTGAGCTCGCAACAACCATATCTGTATCCATATGGACTTGATTGAAGCTATCAACATTTGTTGAGCTCGAGTCACTTTGATAGTTACTATTGTCGTTAAAGCTGTTCGAGTTTGTTGTGCTTGAATCAGCGTAGCTACGGTTATCACTCTGGTTACGGTTGTCGCTTTGATTACGATTATCGCTGTTATCGTTAAAGCTACTGTTGATACTAGAGTCACTGTTGTCGTTGTTGCTACGTCTTACAGTAGTACTAGAGTCGCTGTTGTCGTTGTGGCTTCTATTTGTGTTAGTACTTGAGTCACTACTATCACTATTTAGGCTCACATCAAGATCAGCACTGGTACTGTTGTCGTTAGCGTTAGACGTACTATTGTCGTTGTGGCTTTGAGCTGTGTTAGTGCTCGAGTTTGAGTTGTCGCTGTTGTTATTAAAGCTGTCATCAACACCAAGAGTTGCACTGTTGTCAGTGTCGCTGTTGTCGTTGAAGCTATGACCAATACCTAGTGACGCACTATTATCGCTGTTGTCGTTGAAGCTATCACCAACACCGAGAGATGCGCTATTGTCACTGTTATCATTGAAGCTGCCAGATAAACCGATATCGGTATTAGCGCTGTCAGTCCATTGCATGTTGTCGTCTCCATCATCGATCTCATTCGCGATTAGAGAGCCACTAAATAAAATTGCTGACATTGCTAAAGCAAGCCCTGTTTTGTTTAGAGTCATAACGATTACTCCATTTCCTGTTATTCCTGATTAAAAATGACTGCACTTAACTTCTTGCTGCTTCCTTCAAATGTTGTGGGAAGCGATGAAATTATAAGAAAGGATCAGTGAAAGCTGTTCTCATTATTGAGAATGATTCAGGCTGGAAGGGAGTATTTAGGTGCGTCTCTTTAAGGTGTTAAAGAAAAAAATAACATAATCATAATGTTATTTTTTGTATTTACTTTAAGTACTCATCAAGTATGAAATGAAGCCAATATAAAGAAGTAATTCGTTCTATTGCACTGAGCGGAGCAGTCATCCATTTTTTATAAATGGTATTTTATCCAATTATTATCTTTATTATTTAATATTATAAATCATATCCTTATGCTAACACAGGTTGAAAAGTATGGATAAAAATATAACATGTTCATACTTTTTAAGTCTTTTTCGGTGCTGAAAAGCAATGCGATATCATTCTGAAGTGCTATATTTTCTACTTAAAATGAAGATAAATTCTCTTTGCTATCCCCAATTAATTTTCTAACGGGGGTTGGTGAAACAGGTAAGTTAATGTGGTGGGACTATGGAAAAGAAGCACTTGATACTGCTAGCTGAGAGTAATTTACAAAGTAACTTAATAAAAAAACAGCTGTCTTCCATTCATGATGTCGATGTAAAGATAATGCAACCAGATGAAGTGGTGTTCAGAAGTCACTCACTCAGTATCGATTTGATGTTTATTGATTACGATTTTATGCGTCAGCTTGAAGTACAAGGAAAGTTACCAGATTTTGATCTATTTGGGTGGTCCTTTATGCTTCACAACGTCCCTTGTGAAAAAGTACAAACGGACTTACTGCATTGGAAGTTGTTAAAAGGAATTTTGCTCCGAAGTGCATCAGTGACACATATATGTGATGGCGCGGAATACGTACTGAAAGGTGGGTTGTGGCTACCAAGAATGTACCTAGAGAAGTTAGTCCTCAATTATCGGCATGCAAATTTGTCCGAAGAACAGCAGCATGATGAGTTAACATGCAGAGAAAAACAGATTCTAGAGCTACTTGTGTACGGCATTTCAAATCAACAAATTGCTTCAAGACTTTTTTTATCTGAAAGTACAGTGAAAAGCCATATATACAAGTTGTACAAAAAACTCGATGTCCATTCTCGTCATGATGCGGTTAAGTTGGTAAGAATGAACAATGGCTTAACCGAGAGAAGTTAAGTCACAATTTGTGATGCTCTTTTTATCGGGGTCTGTTCCGTTTTCACTATCTAATCTAAGCAAGGGCACTCGTATTTGAGTGCCCGTGGTTTATCTAGATTCAATAGTTGGCGTATCAGCAGGCTACATCATGCCCGTGACAAGGCCTGCTGCCACAAAAAACACGATCATCCATAGTACCGAAAGGTTGAGCTTTTTGTGTAGATAGAAACCCGCAATCACTAACGCCATGTCGATGGGAGCAACAACTGCGCTGCTAAATACTGGCTGGTAAAGTGCCGCGAGTAGCAACCCTACTACCGAGGCATTTACACCGTTGATGGCGCCGGAGACCAGCGGTTTGCCTGCCAGTGCTTGCCAGTTTTTAAGAACGCCAAGCAGTAAAAGAAACCCTGGGAGGAATACGCCAAGCGTTGCGATCAGAGCGCCTAAAATTGGCGTATCCGAAAGCTCATAACCGATAAAAGTCGCAAAGGTGAACATTGGCCCCGGTACAGCTTGTGCAGCGGCGTAGCCTGTTAAAAATGCATCTTGGCTGAGCTGGTCGCCAACAATGTTTTGCAGAAGCGGCAGCACCACATGACCGCCACCAAACACTAAACTACCAGCTTGGAAAAAATCACTAAACAGCCCAAGCAAAGGTAACGTATGAGCCACTAATGGTAAGCCGAGTAAAAGCACCGCAAATAGAGCCAATGGCGCGATAGACGGTTTAAACGGCTCGGCTGATGACGCGGAGTCTTTCTTCAGATATCGCGTACCGACAAAACCTGCTGCGATCAACACGAACATTTGCGTCATGATGCTTGGTGCCACCAGCAACGCAATCGCAGTCGCGACGCACAAACCCGCGGTCAGTTTACTTTGGCAGAAGTTTTTGTACATGCCCCAAGTCGCATCCGCCACGACGACGACTGCGAGCAGTTTTAGGCCGTGAACGATGTTTTGGAACACTGCGGTGTCGGTGATTTGGCTGCTCACCATCGCCAGCGCCAACATGATGATCACCGAAGGAAGAGTGAATCCGACAAATGCTGCGCATGCGCCACCTAAACCGCCGCGTTTATAACCTAAAGCAAAGCCAACTTGGCTTGAGCCCGGTCCCGGCAAAAACTGACTGAGTGCGACAATTTGCGCGTACTCGCTGTCATCAAGCCATTTCAGTTTCTCAACAAAGGTTTGGCGAAAATAACCAATATGAGCCGCCGGGCCGCCGAAGCTGAACCAACCCAGCCAGAAAAAAGTTTTGAATATGGTGAACATGTCGAGCCTGTTTATCTAAAAAGCATTGTTGCTAATTTATCGAATGCTCTAAAATGACTCAAATTGATGATTTTAATTTCATCTATGAATGAAATGGGATGAGGATGTTGGAGTGAAAGAGGACATTCAGTGGCGCAACATTGACTTGAACTTATTGGTGACGTTTTCCTACTTGTATCGCTATCGAAGCGTTAGCGTCGCGGCAGAGAAAAGTTACGTTAGCCAGTCGGCGATGAGTCATAGTTTGTCTCGTTTAAGGTTGTTGTTTGACGACCCGCTTTTTGAGCGAAAAGGGCACAATATGGAGCCCACCGAGCACGCTCACCACATCGCGCCAACTGTGCATCACTTGTTGGATTCTATCGCCAAAGACTTGCTCACTAAGTCTGCCTTCCAACCTGAAAATTACGCGGGTGTATGTCGCATCGGGTTAACGGATTATGCCGAGTTTATCTTTGCTCCTCGGCTTTATGACGAAATACGCCAGCGCGCCCCAGAGGCGCAGATCAGTTTTATTAACGTCAATCGTAGCAACTACGTGGCATTAACTGAGCACGAAAAGCTCGATGTCATTATTGGCAGCATGCCGGTGTTGGATGACAACTTTGAGAGCTTGTACTTGTACACCGAAAAACACGTGTGCATGTGTGATAAACAGGTGTTGAAAGGGGAAACACTGCTGTCTCTGGAAGCGTTCGCGAACATCGAGCAAGCTCTGGTAAGTCCCGATGGGAGCTTAAAGACACAAGTAGACCAAAAGCTCGCAGAACATGGCTTGAGCCGCAAAGTCACCGTGGCGTCGCGCAACTTTCTCACTATTCGGCATCTATTGAAAAAGCGCGATCTCATTGCCATCGTGCCAGAAAAAATGGCGTTGGCGGAGGGCTTTTCGGACGATCTCATTACTGTTAAGCCGCCGATCGCCGTTGCGGATTTTGATATTGCCATGCTGTGGCATTCCAGCCGAAACAATGAAGACAAAGGCATTTGGCTACGCGAGTTGGTTTCTTCGACCATCACCTCTAAATGATAAACATTTGGGGCACTCATGGTGCTTAGAGTGATTTGTTGTTGAACTTCTTACTACCCGCTGAGTTATCGGCGTTACGCCGAAACAGTACTGATTGTGCAAAATGAATATCTTGGGTTAGGGGGGGATGTTCCAGATTTAATTCATAAAAGAAATTAATGGAAAAGGTATCATTGAGTTGTACCACGTAGTTTAAGCTCTGTTTGAACGTATACATGAAGAGGGAGTAAGCGTCCATCTCGGTATTTTTCCACTAGTAAGTTCACTCCCTGAGTTCCCATCAACTCAGAGTGAATACGAATTGTAGACAACGGCGGAAAGGTAAAGCGAGCAGTAGGAATATCATTCATACTAATCAGCGTAATATCCTCTGGTATCTTTAAGCCAAATTCATGGATTGCACGTACTATGCCAATCGCGATGGAGTCTGAATCAATGAATACTGCTTTCGGGAAGTCACCTTTGGCTAGCATCTCTTTCGCTAAGTTATAACCGGACAAACTAGAGCAGGCACAATAGTGTATATCATGTTCTGCGACCACGCCTTTTAGATAGCCATAGTCCAAAAACACATTTTCACGAGTGTCAGCTGCGTCGTGCTTGTCTTGACCGCCAATATAACCGATGCGGCGGTGGCCTCGTTGTACAAAGAAATCAACTACTTGCCTACTGATTCGAATAAGGTCGACATCAACGCAATCATAAGGGCAGGTTGGATCTGAAAAGTTTATGTAGCAAATGCTATCGGCTAGACGTTTAGGTAATTTATCTACTACCTTTTGGTCGACATTTCCGACTAAAAGGACACCTGTTATCTTTTTCGTTTCAACATCAATTTCACTGTTATAGCAATTGGTTAGCGTAATACCTAATTTGTCGCATTGCGTTTCAATCCCATGACGAATTGATAAGTAGTAAGGGTCATTCACCTCTGTTTCTTGTTTGTAGTTATATAAGGCTAAAAAGTGATGTTTTTGCTTAGCTTCTTTGATGCCTTTCTTCGAGCTACTGGTGCGGTACTCCAGTTTTTCTGCAATTTCCAAAATGCGGTATTTGGTTTCTTCTTTAACGCTCAACGTTGGGTCGTTGTTCAAAACCCGCGATACGGTTGCAAGTGAGACGCCTGCTTCAATGGCGATATCTTTTAGCTTTGCCATGTAAATTTCCCGTTGGCACTGCCCAAGTGTGAGCTCAATAATCTGACTATTTTAAACAGCTACTTAGATATGCACAAACCTTTAGTAAGACAGTCCTAAACACTTTAAATCATCATATCAAGCCAAATTGTTTTCATGAAATAGACTCTATTGAGTAATAAATAAAGCCGTAAACGTAAGGATTATATTGCTGTAAAAATACTGAAAAACGCGACTGGTTTGGAAACTTGCTACTTGTGGTAACTCTAGTACTTAATAGGACTCGAGCTGTTTAGAGTTTAATCAAGCAAACGTTTTATTGTTCATGTTTATGTTTTGTGTCTCATTTTATAAACAAATCAATAGGAAAGTATTCAACTCTATTTATAATCTCCGCGCTTTTAAAAGCTGTCTAACAGTATGAAAAATTAGGAAATTATAATGAAAAAAGTATTGCCATTATTGGCTTTAGGTGCAGTGGTTGCTTCAGCATCAGTTCAAGCAAAAGGTAACTGGTATGTTGGTGCTGATTTGGTAAATTCAGATCTTAAAGTTAAAAGCTTGTCAAAAGATCTTTCTGCGACAGGTCTTAGCCTTGCTGTAGGTAAAGAGCTTCAATATTCAGAAAACTTCAAACTAGCTTTTGAAGGTGAGTACATATACTTTGGCGACTTTGAAGAAACATTTTCTTACATGGGGTGGCCGGTTAAATTTAGTGTTGATGCTTCTGCGTTCAATTTCAATGCGAAGCCTAAATACCAATTTGCAGGTACAGGCTTCTATGTTGGTGCGATTGCTGGCCTTGGTGTAATGAGTGTTTCTTATGAAGTGAAATCATCTAGCACTGTTACCGATGATGGTCGTGATGTAGGCTTTAACTACGGTGTTGAGGCTGGTTATGAGTTCGCTTCAGGTTTGGTTGTATCTGGTGGCTACCGTGCTTCTTCGGTAAGTATTGATGCCGAAAACGGTGGCAGCGAAGATTTTGATTTTGACAGCCTGTACGTTGGTGTTGATTACAAGTTTTAAGCTCGCGTAAGCAAAACATAGATACTAAAAAGGAGCCGTTAGGCTCCTTTTTTTATTAGATTATCAATCAACTCATAATGGTGATCTTGTACGCCTGCAAGGTTGCCATATTTGGGTTGGTGGCGGTCATTTTCTTTCGCGTGTTGCCAGCCAATGGTGTGACGCACAAAATGCTCTGCAAACGCGTGGGAAACTTCCAAGCAACCTGCCAGTACGGTATCAACATAACTTTGCATGATTGGGCTCTTTGCGCATGGTGGTAGTGGCTCGTCTTTTACGTAAACCCAAATGTCGTGTTCTTGGTTAAAACTCGCATCTGTTTCGATTTGATCTGGCTGCAGTTGAATACGATGATAACCTCGCTCACGGCGATCGAATTCTGCGAGCGCTTCTTTATTCACTTCGAGTAAAACGCCATTAACCTGTCCATCGCCTTGGTTCACCACTAATGGAGAGAGGCTGTAGCTGTCGTCAATCTTCCCCCAGTAGCGCACCAGTCCATGAGCAATGACGGGAATGGCTTCTCCCGTTTGTCCGGTTAACTTACGTGACGCAGAATTAATCAAACTGCCATAGCCAAATATGTACATCTTCGTTGCATCCCTTAACTGATGGTTGTGTCTCTCACCGTTTATACCTAACCCGCCTCTGAAGCACAACTTTACCTCTTAAGTATAATCTTAATTATAAACATGTATTTTTTATGCATGTTTGTGGTAGCATCAATATTGTAGTTGAGTCAACCAGCATCAAGAGACGCTTGAGGGCAAGATAATGCTGAATATCACCGATAAAAAAGTGGAAGAAAAAATCCCCGCATGGCTGCGATTAGGCTTTCGGCCGTTTTTTCTGTTTGGGTCGATTTACGCCATTGTTGCGATCGCGTTGTGGGTGTGGATGTTCCAGAGCGGACAGCCAAACGCATTAGCTGTACCGGCATTATGGTGGCACGTACATGAAATGTTGTTCGGTTTTTCGATGGCAATCGTAGTTGGCTTTGTACTGACCGCGGTACAAAACTGGACTGGCATTAATGGTACCAAGCATTACATGCTTCTGGCTTTATTTGGCTTGTGGTTAGTGCCCCGCATATTGCTTTGGACACAAGCACCGTTATGGTTAACCAGCAGTATCGAAGCGGTATTTTTACTGTTTATCGCCTATGAGGTGGGCATTCGTGTGTATCGAGCCAAAGGTTGGCGTAATTTGTTTTTCGTTCCACTGTTTCTTTTGGCCATCTTTGCGAACTTTGCAAGCTACGCAACGATAAAAGGTATGCCGCCCTTTAGCTCTTCAGCGGTGTGGCAAGCAATGCTGTGGTGGTTTACCTTGCTGTTGTCAGTGATGGGCGGACGTGTGATTCCATTTTTTACTGCGCGTCGATTTAATTTCGAAAAAGTGCAACCATTGGCTTGGTTAGAGTGGTTCGCGAACTTGCCATTGGTAATGCTATTTGTGCTGAGCTTTTTCCCTGTGACGTTTGCAGAACTAGGTAGTCCTTTGATGCTATTTGCAGGTGTTGCTCAGTTGGTGCGTTTTGTTCGCTGGAAACCTTGGTTAACCCTGAGCGAGCCTTTAGTGTGGTCGCTGCATGCTGCGTATTTGTGTTTACCACTAAGCTTAATTTTGCGAGGCGTCTGGGGAGATGCATTTGCCAGCCATAACCTCATTCACCTGTTTGCGATAGGTGCGTTAGGCGGTTTGATTTTAGCGATGATTGCACGGGTGACGATGGGACATACTGGTCGCATGATCTACAAAGGGCCAAACATGAGCCTTGCGTTTACAGCGATTACCGCGGCAGCTTTGGTTCGCAGTTTCGCCGTGATCTTTGACCCGGCGAACATGATGCTGTGGATTGATATCAGCGGCGGATTATGGATTGTTGCGTTTGGGCTGTTTGTGTGGCGCTTTGGTGTGATGCTTGTGACCCCTCGTGTGGATGGTCACCCCGGATAAGATTCTAATGTGAGTAGAGAAAAGAGGAGCCGCGTGCTCCTCTTTTGGTTTTTGTTCTTTATAGGTTTAGTGTTTATTCGTCTTCGTCGTCCGCTTTATTCGTGAGCCCCAAGCGTTTAAATAGCCACCACTCTAGACCAAAAATGACAATTAAGGCGATGCAGAACCAGGTGAATGCCATGGTGGATTCCACGCCTGGCATTCCACCAACATTGATACCGAGTAAACCTGTTAAGAAGCTGGTTGGTAGAAAAATCGTTGCTACCAAAGTAAACAGGTAACTGTTTTTATTGGTTTTCTCATCACGATGATGTTTGATCTCTTCTTGGAAAAGCGCCACTTCTCCAAGATAAAACTCAAGTGTTTCATTTATGCGCGTAATATTATTGTGTGCGAAGCGATATTGATGAGGTCTCAAAGCAATCAATTCTGATTCTGACTCCACAAGATCACGGATAGCGTACTGCTGAGGGCGAATAAAACGCTTGATAGAAATCAGTGCTTTTTGAGTCGCCATATGTTTGTACGTCGATTCATCATTCACGTCGAACTGGTTTAGTGTTTCTTCAATTGTATCAAGGTAAATGTCTATTTTACTGTTTAATCCTTCAATGATCTGATGAAGTAAACTAGCAAGACTTTTTGGGCCTTTGTGTTCCGCTAATGCTTGGCGAATCTCCATGATCGCGCGTGATGGAATTTTACGAGTTGAAATGAGTGCGCCTTGAAAGTAGAGAATTCGAATACTAAGCATATCTTCTGGTGATGCATTGCCGTTCATATTGACGCCTCGTAAAATCAACATGAAGTTCTCGTCATCTAAAGGATGGAAAGATGGTCGGCTTTCGTCGGCTAATAGATGATCAACCGTAGCTCGAGGTACTTGGTTTTGCTCCAGCCAACCACGAATATCAGGATGCAGCCGTTCGCAATGGTACCAATGCTTAGCTTGAATTTGCTCTGCCGTGGTGGATTGTTGAGTTGCTTCTGGGGTTGAGAAGTCCCAATGTTCAATCATAAAACCCATTTTCTTTTCCTTGTTTGAGCCGATACCAAAATAACCTCAAGATACTTCTTTCGCGAGAATTGCATTGCCATACAGAGGCAATGCTCTGAGTACGGTACTCTGAAGTCATTGATGCATTATTTTTCAAATGAGTATGATTGTATTTAACGCCAAATGTCTATGAATAGTTGTTCTTATTTGCAATCGAGTGGAGCGCACCAAGGTGTTGTGCTTAAACAACAAAACAATAAAGCCTGCAACTAAGCAGGCTTTATTGTGGGGGGAGGGAGGGGAGCTGTTAGCCAACTTGAGAAAGATTAACCACTTTCTGTTGTAGCTTTTTCTTTAAATAGTCCGTTAAGGCCTGTTTTTCTTCCTCGTTCATGTAAAGACCAAGCTTAGTACGGCGCCATAAAATGTCTTCATCGGTCATTGCCATTTCATGGTTCATTAAGTAATCGATCTCACGTTGGTAAACACCACCGGCTTGTGTCGAGAACGTTTGTCCTAAGTCAGCTTCACTTGTTGTACCTTCCATTAAGTTCCACGTTTGGGTACCAAACTGAGTGACATAACGAAGAATCAATGCTTCTGGCGCCCAAGTGTATTTAGCATGAATTTGTTTCGCTAATTGTTCACGACTACAGCTGAAGTTACCACCAGGAAGGGTTTGGTTGGCCGTCCAGTCTTTACCCATTTCAGGTAGGAACGGAGCAAGTTTCTTCATTGCTGCTTCACCTAACTTACGGTAGGTCGTTAACTTACCACCAAAAACAGAAAGCAGAGGTGCATGGTCGTATTCCGCATCGAGCTCTAGCGTGTAGTCTCGTGTGATTGCTTGCGGAGAGTCAGATTCATCGTCACATAAAGGACGAACACCGCTGTATGTCCAAACTACATCTTCGCGAGTCAACTGGTGGACAAAGTGTTGGTTTACGATATCAATGAGGTAATCGACTTCGTCATCTGAGATCGACACTTCACGTGGGTCACCTTTGTATTCCACATCTGTTGTACCAATGATTGAGAACTTATCTAAGTAAGGAATCATAAATACGATGCGATTGTCTTTGTTTTGAAGAATGTAGGCTTGCGGTTCGTTGTGGATACGAGGAACAACGATGTGCGAGCCTTTGATTAAGCGAATGTTACGAGGAGAGGCTTGCTCTAATCCATCATCAAAGAACTGTTTTACCCAAGGCCCCGCAGCATTGACTAACGCTTTCGCTTTACGTTCGAAACGTTGGTCTGTCATCACATCGTGAATAGTAACATGCCAGATACCACCTTCACGGTGTGCTTTTTCCACGCGGCAGTAGTTACGCACTTCAGCATGGTTTTCGCGAGCCGCAAGAACGTTCAGTAATACTAAACGTGCATCATCAACCCAACAGTCAGAGTATTCGAAACCCGTTTTCATTTCTGGTTTTAGCAAGCCAGATTTCGCAAGGTTGACGGTTTTACTGCCTTGCAGCGTCGTACGTTTACCCAAGTTATCGTAAAGGAAAAGGCCACAACGAATCATCCAAGCTGGGCGTAGGAATGGGCGGTGCGGTAAACGGAAACGCATTGGTAGTGCGACGTGTGGTGCTTTACGAAGAATAACCTCACGCTCTGCGAGCGCTTCCGAAACTAAACGAAACTCGTAGTGTTCAAGGTAGCGTAAACCGCCGTGTATCAGTTTAGAACTTGCTGAAGAAGTCGCAGATGCGAAGTCATTTGCTTCGTATAAGCCAACACTCAAACCTCGGCCAGCTGCGTCTGCTGCAATACCAGCTCCGTTAATGCCGCCACCGATTACGATCAAGTCTAAGGTAGTGGATGAGCTAGTAGTGGAAGCATTATTTTGTATACTCATAAATTTGACCTCTTGGTGAGCGAACGAGCATTTTAGAACATAATGTAATCCTAGCTCAGGTTTCGTTTGTGATCATCTATTATTTTCGTTTGTGAGCGTTTTGTGTGATTTAGACACAAAAAAACCTCTGTCTAATTAAGACAGAGGTCATTTGAGGGGGAGTTATACGATTGACGTTACTCGTTTTCGGAGTTTGATTCGTTAGCTTCAACCACTTCAAGTGGGATAGAAGCTTCCTTCAAAATTGACAAGATTTCTTCTGGTGGCTGCTTATTGGTAAAGATCATGTTGAGCTGTGCAATATTGCCTAGTTTCACCATAGCATTGCGCCCGAACTTGGTGTGGTCTACGGCAAGAAATACACTACGGCTATTGTCAATGATCGCTTGTTTTACCCGGACTTCGTGGTAATCAAAGTCTAATAGCGAGCCATCGAAGTCGATACCGCTAATGCCGAGAATACCAAAGTCGAGACGGAACTGTTTAACGAAATCGAGGGTAGCCTCGCCAACAATACCGCCGTCTCTGCTGCGGACTTCTCCACCCGCTAAGATGACTTTGATTTCAGGGTTAGGGAAAAGAATGGTCGCAACATTGATGTTGTTGGTGACAACACGCAACTGTTTATGATTTTTATTGAGCGCTCGCGCAACTGCTTCTGGTGTGGTGCCGATATCGATGAATAGTGTGGCACCATCTGGAATGTGTTTGACTACCTCGTCTGCAATGACATCTTTTTCATTGAAGTTGAGCGCTTTACGCGTGTTGTAAGATGTGTTTTCAGAACTGAGAGGAATAGTGGCTCCACCGTGATAACGACGAATTTTGTTGTCATCGGCGAGTTCATTGAGATCGCGTCGGATGGTTTGTGGGCTGACATTGAATCTTTCTACCAACTCATCCGTGCTGACATAGCCTTGTTTTTTCACCAGCTCAACAATCTGCTGGTGTCGAGGTATTTGCTTCACTTACCACTCCCTTGTGCATTGGTAACGGCCAATGCTTCAAATTCGAAGCTCTATTGTGCTCGAATTTGCTCGTTGTGAGAAGTAAGCGAGTTCAGGAATCGGGGATAAAGCGCAAAAAGAGCGCACAAATGGCGCTCTTTTTTTCGTATGGAGATGAGATTAATCTTCTTCGTCGTGAAGTTCAGACCAGGTTTGTGCACATTTCACTGCACGTTTCCAGCCCTTGTAACGACGATTGCGTTTTTCTTCATCATCGTGTGGCTCAAAGGTGCGATCAAGTACCGCTTTATTCTGCAACTCATCAATGCTATCCCAGTAACCAACGGCAAGGCCGGCAAGGTAGGCTGCACCAAGAGCGGTAACCTCAGTTACTTGAGGGCGGTGTACTTCTGTGTTCAATACATCGGATTGGAATTGCATTAGGAAGTTGTTCGCTACTGCACCACCATCGACTCGAAGGTTCGCAAGCTTAATGCCTGAGTCAGCTTGCATCGCATCCAGTACGTCACGAGTTTGATAAGCGATGCCTTCCAATGTTGCACGGATGATATGGTTTGAATTCACACCGCGAGTAAGGCCGACAATCGTGCCACGTGCGTAGGCATCCCAGTATGGAGCGCCTAAACCAGTAAATGCAGGCACGACATAAACGCCGTTTGATGTATCCACTTTTGTCGCGAAGTATTCAGAGTCTTCTGCACCGTTTAGGATTTTCAATTCATCGCGTAGCCATTGGATAGAAGCTCCACCCATGAATACGGCACCTTCAAGTGCATAAGCTGGTTCGCCTGCAGGACCACAAGCCAAAGTTGTTAGAAGACCATGTGTCGAAGTGACTTTTTCTTGGCCCGTATTCATTAGCAAGAAACAACCCGTACCGTAAGTGTTTTTCGCTTGACCCGCTTCAACACACATTTGGCCGTAAAGCGCCGCTTGTTGGTCACCTGCTATTCCAGAAATAGGAATACGAGTACCGCCTTTACCACCGATGTTGGTTTTACCGTAAATTTCCGATGAGCGCTTCACTTCTGGCATCATAGATGCTGGGATGCCAAGCTCATCTAACATTTTTTGATCCCAACATAGATCGTTGATGTTAAACAGCATGGTACGCGATGCGTTAGTGTAGTCGGTTACGTGAACGCGACCTTGAGTCATCTTCCAAACTAACCAAGTATCGACAGTACCAAACAACAGCTTACCTGCTTCTGCGTCTTCTCGTGCGCCTTCAACATTGTCCAGAATCCATTTAACTTTGGTACCTGAGAAGTAAGGGTCAAGCACCAAACCAGTGTTGTCACGTACATAGTTTTCGAGACCGCGTGCTTTTAAATCTTCACAGATATCAGCAGTACGGCGACATTGCCATACGATCGCATTGTAAACGGGTTTACCTGTTTCTTTATTCCAGACGATGGTCGTTTCACGCTGGTTAGTAATACCGATAGCCGCTAATTGGTCGCTACGGATACCAGACTTAGCTAGAGCTTCTACTAAGGTAGAGCTTTGTGTTGCCCAGATCTCCATTGGATCATGTTCAACCCAACCAGCTTCTGGATAAATCTGAGTAAATTCGCGTTGCGCGACGCTTACGATGTTCGCATCGTGATCAAGAATCACTGCGCGAGAGCTTGTTGTACCTTGGTCTAGGGCAACAATGTATTTTTGCTCAGTCATGGTAAGAATCCTTTTGTTTCGTTATTTATATTTTAGTAAATGTTCGAGTTACGTCAGTTTTAAGCTCTAGCTTCTTCTGTTTCTTCTTCCGTCTCACATTGGTTTGGAATCGTGCAACCGTGGCCTTGTTGTGGAAGGTAAGCTGCAATCGCTTTTGGATACAACCAACCACCAAAACACGCACCTGCAATCGGAGCAAGTAAAGGCACGATAAAGTAAGGAATGTCTTTTGCACCTGTCAGAGCGTAATCCCAACCTGCGAAGTAAGCGAACAGCTTCGGTCCAAAGTCACGAGCAGGGTTCATCGCAAAGCCTGTTAGTGGGCCAAGTGAACCACCGATGACGGCAATCAAAATACCGATCAATAGAGGGTTCATTGCGCCACGAGCCGCGCCGTTATTTTCATCGCCCAGAGCCAGAATCGCAAACATCAGCACAGCAGTGATAACGAATTCCACAGCAAAAGCACCAAAGAAAGAGAGGGAGGCATGCGGATAGGTTGAGAAGATACCAGCAGTTGCTAGTGCATCTTGGCTGCTGCGAACGAAGTTATGAGCGATTTCGTAGTCGGTGAAAAGGTTGCTGTATAAGCTGTATACCAATGCAGCAGAACAGAATGCCCCAAGCATTTGAGCGATAATGTATGGCACCACTTTCGCCTTATCAAAACCATGGAACATAGCAAGTGCGATGGTAACGGCAGGGTTGATGTGTGCACCAGAGACGCCAGCCGTACAGTAAATCGCGATGGCGACACCGAAGCCCCATACAATACTGATTTCCCATTGTCCAAATGATGCGCCTGTTAGAACTAAGGCTGCAACACAGCCTACGCCGAAGAAAATAAGTAGTCCTGTACCGATAAACTCGGCCAAACATTCTCCAAGCAGAGAGGGGTGTTTGTTCGTTGTCATGTTAAAAGTCCTTTGATCATTTTTGCCTGTCTAGCACGATACTATTGTGCATATATAAACGTTTGCGAAAACAAACGAGCGTTAAAAATGAGCGTTTGAGCATAAATTTGTTAATCAAAGTCTTCGTTTTTGTTAAATGGCGCATCTTTTAACCGGAAAAGAACACAACGAAAATAATTTATTTGTCACGAGGCCAGTGATGAGAGCGCTCAAATTACCGATGTGAAAAAGAATGCACAACTGGTAAGAGGAGTTTTGTGAAGCTGCTACGTGCTTGGAGATTTATTACACAGAACTTGTGCAGCAGTTAACCCTAAAGGAGTAGGAGAATGTCAAATGTATCAAGGGCTAGCAGTGATATAAAAAAATACGCTGTCATGTTTGGACTTTTAGAAAAATCGTCATCCCATTGATACCAATAGGATGAGTTGAGAAGAGAATAAACGCTGTTAATGTCTTGTGTTTGTGAATCATTGCTTCGGCTTGTATTCAAATAAAAATTGTTTTTTTTATTTCGTTTGATGCTAAACGTGATCGTTTTTCAGCTTTTTAGTTATTAGTTGGTTCGGAGCGAGTAGGGCAGGCGTAAATCGCCCTTTTTACGGTTAGTTTATGTTCTAATTCGAGCCTTTGTTTCAAAGGTTTCGAATTGGAATGCTCAAGTGAGAGGTTTGAATGTCAGTTTCATATTAACGAATCTTGAGTAAAGTTGAACGATGATCTAATTAATGCTCATATAATTTACTGTATTTACTTATATTTAATCCATGTGCAACATTTGTCACAGAAATAAAATCCTAACTCCATACAATTCATGAACTTTCGAACGAAGATTTATTTTGTTTCGTTCGCTCCTTTTGTGTTTTTACCATCGCATACAAAATAATGAGGTTCCTATGTTTGGAATATTCAAACCTAAGGCGCACATTGATCGTCTGTCCCCTGGCAGCATCGATAGCACCTACTCTCGCCTCCGTTGGCAACTCTTTATCGGTATCTTTGTTGGCTACGCCGGTTACTATCTAGTTCGTAAAAACTTCAGTTTGGCGATGCCTTATCTTATCGAGCAAGGCTTTAGCCGCGGAGACTTAGGTGTCGCCTTGGCAGCTGTTTCCATTGCATATGGTCTCTCTAAGTTTCTAATGGGCAGCGTTTCAGACCGCTCCAACCCTCGCTATTTCCTTAGTGGCGGCCTATTGATGTCTGCATTAGTGATGTTTTGCTTTGGCTTTATGCCATGGGCGACTGGTAGCGTCACTGCGATGTTCATTTTGCTTTTCTTAAACGGTTGGTTCCAAGGGATGGGGTGGCCTGCTTGTGGCCGAACCATGGTGCACTGGTGGTCACGTAAAGAGCGTGGTGAGATCGTTTCGGTTTGGAACGTGGCGCACAACGTGGGTGGCGGCTTGATTGGTCCACTATTTATTCTTGGCCTATGGGCATTTAACGATGATTGGCGCACTGCATTTTATGTTCCTGCATTTTTCGCCACGTTGGTTGCTGTGTTTGTTTGGATGACGGTTCGCGATACCCCTCAGTCTTGTGGTCTGCCTCCGATTGAAGAGTACAAAGACGATTACCCAGATGACTATGACAAGTCCCATGAACAAGAAATGACAGCGAAGGAAATCTTCTTCAAATACGTCTTCAACAACAAACTTCTTTGGTCGATTGCAATTGCAAACGCATTTGTTTACCTAATTCGTTACGGCGTACTGGACTGGGCACCGGTTTACCTAAAAGAAGCGAAGGATTTCTCGGTAGATAAATCGTCATGGGCTTATTTCTTATACGAATGGGCTGGCATTCCAGGAACACTATTGTGTGGTTGGATCTCTGACAAATTGTTCAAAGGTCGTCGTGCACCTGCTGGTATCTTATTTATGGTTCTAGTGACAGTTGCAGTGATGGTTTATTGGTTTAACCCTGCGGGCAACCCAACAGTAGATATGATGGCGCTTATTGCAATTGGCTTCCTAATCTATGGTCCGGTTATGCTGATCGGTTTGTACGCACTTGAACTCGCTCCGAAGAAAGCCGCAGGTACTGCCGCTGGTCTTACTGGTTTGTTTGGATACCTGGGTGGGGCAGTTGCCGCAAACGCGATTTTGGGCTACACCGTAGACCACTTTGGCTGGGATGGTGGCTTTATCATCTTAGTGGGTTCTTGTATTACTTCTATCGTGTGTTTGATGTACGCCTTCTTAGGTGAACGTGCGCACCACGAGCAAAAAGAGCGCGAGAAGGAAGCGCTAGCGTAATATTTATTTAAAGAGGCAGTGGAATACTGCCTCTTCGCTTTATCAAGGAAATAACAATGAAAACAAAGTCAGTATGTCTTACTTTTTTAGCACTTAGCCTCTCTGCTGGTGCGATTGCGAAGCCGCTTGTCATTGCGCACCGTGGCGCATCGGGCTACTTGCCTGAGCACACGCTAGAAGCCAAAGCACTTGCTTACGCAATGAAACCTGACTACATAGAACAAGATGTGGTAATGACGAAAGACGACCAGTTGGTCGTGTTGCATGACCATTATCTCGATCGCGTAACGGATGTTGCGGAGCGTTTTCCTGATCGTGCACGTAAAGATGGTCGTTATTACGCGATTGATTTCACTCTGGCGGAAATCAAATCCTTGCGAGCTACCGAAGGGTTCAACATCGATGAGAAAGGCAACAAAGTAGCGGGCTATCCAACCCGATTCCCTATGTGGAAATCTGACTTCACCGTGCCGACGTTTGCTGAAGAGATTGAGCTGATCCAAGGCTTAAACAAAACGCTGGGTTATGACATCGGTATTTACCCAGAAATTAAAGCGCCTTGGTTCCATCGTCATGAAGGTAAGGACATTTCTAAAGCAGTACTTAAAGTCTTGAAGCAGTACGGTTACGGCTCTCAAGACGACAAAGTCTACCTTCAGTGTTTTGATGCGAATGAACTTCAACGCATCAACAGTGAACTCATGCCTGCAATGGACATGGACTTAAAGCTCGTTCAGCTTATGGCTTACACGGACTGGAACGAAACTATGGTGTACAAAGGCGACAAGGCAACACCATACAGTTATGACTGGATGTTCGAAGCCGACGGAATGAAGAAAGTAGCGAGTTACGCGGAAGGAATTGGACCTTGGAAGCCGATGCTGGTGGATGATAAGTCAACCAAAGACAATATCATCATCAAGCCGTTGATGAAGGCTGCAAAAGACGCTGGCTTGCAAGTGCATCCATACACGTTCCGCGCCGATCCAGGACGCATTCCAGCGTACACTGACAGCTTTGAAGGCATGATGGATGTGTACTACAACCAAGTAAAAGTGGATGGTTTGTTTACTGATTTCCCAGATAAAGCGGTCAGCTTTTTAAATCAGTAATCACGCATTTTTCTTTAAGCTAAAAAATCCCCCAACAGTTTCCTGCTGGGGGATTTTTCTTAACTATTTATTAGTTGTTTTTATGCAGTTCGCTGTTCAGTTCAACCGCGCTCTTGTTAGCAAGACATTCGATTTGACCTGTTACAGAGTTACGACGGAACAGTAGGTCAGAAACTCCAGCAAGATCGCGTGCTTTCACCACTTCGACTTCTTGACCGTCAGAATCTAGCATGCGTACTTTAGAACCAGCAGTTACGTATAGACCTGATTCGATAGTACAACGGTCACCCATTGGGAAGCCAAGACCTGCGTTCGCGCCTAGTAGCGAGTTTTCACCTATAGAAACCACAACTTTACCGCCGCCAGATAGCGTACCCATGATAGATGCGCCGCCGCCGATGTCAGAGCCGTTACCAACCACTACACCAGCAGAGATGCGACCTTCAACCATGCTCACGCCAGTTGTACCTGCGTTGAAGTTGATGAAGCCTTCGTGCATTACCGTTGTGCCTTCGCCAACGTGTGCGCCAAGACGTACGCGAGAAGTGTCAGCGATACGAACGCCAGTTGGTACCACGTAGTCCACCATTTTAGGGAACTTGTCTACGCAATCTACGCTTAGTGCACGACCCGCTAGGCGAGCTTCGATTTGACGCTCTGCCAGTTCAGGTAGGTCGATTGGACCTTCGTTAGTCCATGCGATGTTGTGTAGTAGACCGAAGATACCGTCTAGTACCGTGCCGTGCGGTTGAACTAGGCGGTTAGAGATAAGTTGAAGTTTTAGGAAGCCTTCAGCAACGCTTTGTGGCTGCTCGTCAGTTGCAAGGATAACCAGTACAAGTGGTTGTGCTGATTCTGCTGCTTTTGCTGCGAAAGAAGCGTTTGCCGCATCGCCGTTTGCTTCAAATGCTGCTGCCAGTTCTGCGCTTTGTGCTGCAGAGATCTCGATAGCTTGGTTGCCTTGCTCGTAACCTGCTACTGCTGCTAGTGCGTTAACAAGCGCTTCGCTTGGGTTAAGAACTGGGTTTGGGAAAAACGCTTCGATGATTTTGCCGTCGCGGTTTTTAGTTGCCGTACCAAAGGCTAGAGAGAAGAAAGCCATAGTTGATCTCCATGTGTTGAGTCTTGTGTCTCGTCTGTTCACTGACAAGAAATAATTAAGTTGTCAGTCATCATAAAGAGAGTGTTGGGGAGTTTAAAGAGGGGAAATGGAGAAAGTCCGTAGATGGATACCTTTTGTCTTTTTAGAGATATGTTTGTCTGATGAGAAATGTGGCTACGAGGTGGTCTATTGGGGGAGTTTTGCTGAAACGATAGAAGGCAGTTTCTTGTCTCGGCTCTAGAAAGAAAGGGCGTTTTCCTATTCTGGCGAGTTCTTTCGAGATACAGAGGTATGTTTTTAATTGTTTAGAACAAGGTGTCGTATAAGTTCAAATAAATTTGGCGCAAGCTTGAGGCGGCTCGGTTTTGAGATAAATAATCCTTTATATTCATATTGATTCATATTAAGGTTGATCTACGTTTTTAAGCATTTTCAATGAGATCAGTATGGGTAAAAAAGTCGTTACGGTTACAACGTCTGAGCTGGAAAGAGATTTGTTTAATGTGACTGGTGATAAGTTATTCGCTTCCAAGCAAGCTTCGCAATTTCAAATATTTTATGCAGGTTCAGTGATAGATTCTATTAAGTATAAGAGAGGGGTGATATCCAAAGATGATCTTTTACTTAATCAACATATAAGGTGGGAGCATAATAAGGCCCATAGTTATCGCTTGGCCAAAAACATCCTTAAAAAAACAGGGCAATGTCGTCCTAAGAATGTAGCTGCTCATCATATTGTATCATGGAAAGACATTAGAGCTGCAAAGTCCAGAATGAGGCTATCAGCATTTCGAATCGATATAGATAGTGCGGAAAATGGTGTATTTTTACCAAGATGGAATAAACATGTGCCCCATTCGCAAATGGTTGAAGCTTATTCTCACTCCTGTATCCATACTTCATTTTACTATTTGAACGTTGAACATTTACTTGAAAATACGATTGCTCAGGATGCAGATAGAGAAGATATCGTTGAGGTTTTAGAGGATATTGGAGACGACTTGAAAATGGGCATGTTTCCAATAACCAGAAAAATAAGGGCGAATGAAATTGCAGTTTAAAAAACAAACTTTTACTAAGGTATTTGGTATTCAGCCAGATGTGGATAAATATTTATATCTAGAGCACACGAGCCTATTGGGTTTAGACGACGTGAATAATGAAGTTTTACCAATATTCAATGGAGCTTCAAAAATATCAACTTGGCAACCATTGACACTTGATTGGCTCCGGCATGATGATTCCGATGACTTAATAAAACCAATGATTGCTGCCTGGGGTAGCTGTACGTACGTAGTTCGCCATGATATTGCGAGCTTGTTCAAAGATACGCTCGGAGATTGTTGTGAATTCCTACCTGTAAATGTGGATAACTCCATTTGGTATGCACTTAATGTGACTTCTAAATTGGATGCATTACATACTGAACTGTGCGAGATAAACTACAAGCCAAATGGCAGAGTTCATAGAACTAGACCATATAAGCGTTTTGTTATTGATCGTGCTAAAGTTTCAACCCCGAGGCTCTTCAAATTAAGTGGTTCTCCAATAAGCATCTATACTTCAAATATCGACAATAGCTTTTTAAATCTAGTGACTAAAAACGAGTTTACCGGGGTTAGTTTTTATGAAATAGAGAGTGTTTAACTTCAGGAATAAAAAAACGCCGCATAATGCGACGTTTTTTCTAAACAAATGAGAGGCTTATGCAGCGTCTTCTTGCTCGCTATCTTCTTCAACAGCTTCAAGCTTCTTTGCTTTTTTTGGTGCAGGTTTACGTTTTGCACCCAGAGCGTAAAGCACTTCTTCTTTGTTTTGCGCAAGGTACATTGCAAGATCTTCTTGCTTACCTTCGTCTTCTAGAAGTTCACTTTTACCCAGCAGTGAGAATAACTCGTCTGCCATATCCAGCATTTTGTCGTATGCGTCAGCTTCCGCTTTAGAGGTAAAAGTCATTTTCTCTTCTCCATTGCGTTCTACCACGTACTTGACGATTACAGCCATGGTTGGTCCCCTAATTTGGTGTATTGATACTGGCTTTTTATACAGTTTTTGACCAATCAAGTCTAGCGACAAGCCTCAGAATGAGAGACACGTACAACTAACTGACTAGCATTTAAACTATCTTGGTTTCACTTTGCGGGTTTGTCCGTCAAAGGAAGGTTTGTTGGTCGCTCCCAATCTTGGCAAAATTCGATAAACGTTTTGAGCAATGGGCTTTGATATTTCTCTTTATGAACCAGTAACCAGAAGCGACGTTTCATATCTAAAGGCATGTCGAGCAGTTTTACGCGGCCGTCACGAATAGCAGGTTCTGCAGACAAACGTGACAAGCAGCCCAAGCCTAACCCTGCCGATACTGAGTTGATCAACGCTTCGGTGGTATTGAGCTGAAAAGCTTCATGCCAATGTTCCAAGCGCGGCGCGACAACGCGCATAAAAAATTCGCGTGAACCAGATCCTGCCTCTCGCAATATCCATTCACTGTTTTCTAGCTCGGTTAAGTTTACTGGCCCTTCGTGCGCGGCTGGGGAATTGGGCGCGCAAATCACGCACATTTCATCTTCGCTAAACTGGGTAGACTGCAATTCAGGGTGAAGTGTTTTGCCTTCAATGAGGGCTATGTCTAACTCGTAATCGGTCAGCATGTCGCAGATTTGTGCGGAGTTAGAAATGAACAGACTTTGAGAACGATGGTTCGTTTGCTGACGAAATTCGCTAAGCAAATAGGGCGCGACTTGGTTGCCAATGGTGTCGCTGGCACCAATGCGAAGTTGGCCCGATAGCGCTTGGTCACCATCGAAAATGCTCTCGATGTCCTTGGCTCGGTTGAGTAATTCATCCGCCAGTGGCAGTAGTTTTTGACCTTCTTGGTTCAAAATCAGTCGGTTATTAACACGATCAAATAAGTGATGGCCGATCTGCTTTTCTAATTCTGAGAGTGCCATGCTCACTGCGGCTTTCGATAAAAAGAGACTATCAGAAGCCGCTGTGAGCGTTTTGTGCTGCGTGATCGTCGTAAACACTTTCAGTTGTTTAAGAGAAATGTGACTTGCCATACCCCACCGTTAAGTAATTCTGAACGTTTGTTTTAAATAATTAGATATATCGGAACGAAGTGCAAGCGTATTATACGTCCCATCAAGAGTGAGTCTGGTTGAGGTCATCATGATTCAAAGAACAAAAGCAAAAGTAATGGGAGCACCAACTCCAATGGCGGGTTTGGCTCTTGGTATTGCAAGCTTGGGCTGGAGTTGGGAGAACTTCGCCGAATTACATGGCTACGGACAGTGGATTAGTGCGGGTATCGCGAGCATATTGTTGGCTATATTGGCAACCAAGTTTTTGCTACATAATCATCTATTGAGACAAGATCTTGCTCATCCGGTTGTGGGCAGCGTGGTTCCGACATTTGCGATGGGCACTATGGTGGTATCGAACTCTCTCGGCCATTTTTACCCATTAGCTGGCGATGCGCTTTGGCTGATTGCGGTGGTTTTGCACATCGTATTCTTGGTGAGCTTTGTTTACCATCGCGCCAAAGATTTTGAATTGCACCACATGGTTCCTAGTTGGTTTGTACCGCCTGTGGGTATCATCGTTGCGGATGTGTCTTTCTCTGGCAACCCGATGTTAGCACCAGTGGCACAAGGTGCATTGATGTTTGGTATGGTGGCGTACGCGATCATGTTGCCGATGATGATTTACCGTTTCATGTTTACCCATGAAATTCCGGATGCAGCGAAACCAACAATGGCAATTATGGCGGCACCAGCAAGTCTATCATTGGCAGGGTACTTAACGGTCACTGCGACACCATCACCAGTGATCATCGCTATGCTATTTGGTATCGCGGTATTGATGACAGCCATCATTTACCTCGCATTCTTTAAATTGCTTAGACTGCCATTTAGCCCAGGCTATGCGGCGTTCACTTTCCCGATGGTGATCGGTGCGACGGCGCTGTTTAAAATGGCGAATTGGATGGAGTTGCAAGGATTGGCTGCGCACTATGTTCAACAAGTGCGAGGCTTAGCTAGTCTTGAGTTGATTGTGGCAACATTTGTTGTCTCTTATGTGGCCTTACAATACATCAACAACTTGTTGATTCAGCCACGCTTGATGCACGCTCATCACGCTTAAATAGCAGATAGGAAAAAGCCTCTTGGTCTTACAACCAAGAGGCTTTTTTATTTCAATCGGCGTCGATGTTGAACGCTAGCCTTTTTTGTAAAATCGCGACATCTCATCCAGAGAATGACGAATGATATCGACAGGAACTTTCTGTTCTTTCTCGACTTTTAACTGGCGATTCAGTTGCTGAGAGTGCCCGCCAGGGTTGACCACAAGCATCAGTTCTTTGCCGACCAATGCATAGTTGTAGTAGCTGCCTGCAATATACCAATCGCGAGAGGCTGAGCTATCAAACAAGTTATGACCAACGCTGTATGAACTCGTTGTGCCTTGAACGTCAAACAGCGTATTCATCATGGTTGGCACGACGTCAAAATGGGTCGTGCGGTAATCAATTTGCTCTGGCTGACGATTTGGCATGTACACGTAAAGAGGCACATGTACTTGAACGTCACTGTAGTTACCCGTGTGGCCCCAATAGTTCATCTTATGGTCATTAAACTCTTCACCATGATCTGATGAAATCACCACAATGGTATTGTCTAAGTCGACGTTTTTCAGCACATCACCAATCAAGCTATCGATGTAGTACAACGAGTTCTTGTATCGATTATGGTAAAGCGAAGCGTCAAAATCGTTGTTGAGCAAAATGTGGTCAACGCGTTCCCAGTATGGTTTGAATTTCGCAAATTCAGGTTCGGGAAATACTGTGCCATGGGCGGCATCGTAGAACAGAAAACCAAAGTACGGTTTGTCGCTATCCTGCTTTTGGAACTCGATGAACTTGTCTGTTATCTGCTGATCGCGCTCGACAGCTGTTTCCCCAGTTTGTTTCAGGGTCAAGTCCGACACTTTTTTGAATACCGTGCGAGAAAGTGGCGGGCTGGTGAGCGGTGCCGAGCCAAAAATGCCCATGCGGTAGCCTTCTGCTTGCAGCGTATCCATAAAAACAGGAGAGCGTTGACTTGCGTAAAAGCTTTCCCAGTAGGTCGCTGGCAAGCTGTAAAACAGGCTGAAAATACCCGCTTGAGTTGAGTTGCCGCCGCTCATATGTTGTGTGAAATTCACTGTTTTTTCGGCGAACTTGCTGACATTTGGCATGACTTCCGGCGTCGCATCACTGTAGCGCCACGCATCAACCAAGATAAACAAGACATTGGGTTGTTTCTCTTTGCTTTGCACTTGAATCGGCGCAAGCGGATAGTTGAGTGAGCTACGTTCAATGTTGGTTAACTCTACGCGGTTCTTCGATGCAATGTTCTCATCCACTAGGTCGTGTTTGTAAATAAATTTACGAGCCGTCAGCGGGTAGTAAAGTGGCCAGTTATTCGAAAACTGACTGACTTCATCGTCGTAAAGTGCGTTTTTGTACGCATGAATCATCTGCGTGCTAAGCAATACAGCAAACCAAACGCTGATCAAAACGAACTTAGCTCGGCTTTGTGCCAGTTTATTACTTACCCAAACGGTACAGGCAAGCCCGATCACCAGAACGGCAACTTCACTGACGAAGATAAGCCAACTCATCCAAGAAATATCGAAGACATCACCGCCACCTTCGAAAAACATACGGATTAATAGGGCGTTGATGTGAAGTTTGTATTGCTGAAAAACGAGGATATCGACTTTAAACATGATCAATAGACAGATCGCGATAGCGATCACGATACCTTTGAATGCTCGAGTCGGTAGAAAAGAGAGCAATAAACTCAACAACATAAATGGAAGAGCGATCAAGCCCAGCCAGCCATATTGAGTCGAAACCAAATAGTAACCTTGCAACAAGGTTAGCGGTTCATTCTGATTGTTAGACAACACAAAAGGATAACAAGCGATCGACAGGTACACTGCAAAGCAAGCAAAAAAAGCAATCAGCCAAGCGCTGTTGGAAGACAGTTTGCGAAACATACTTTTTGTTTGTTTATAAATTATGGGTAGAGGGAGTATAAAACAGTGTTTTTTATTATGGAATAGTTGCGACGAATGTCACATTTTGTATGGAAATGTCAGACTTGATTGACATGTGAAAATTCAGAAGATTCATACTCTATTTGAGTGATATATAACCTTTTGTTTTTTCCGAACGCGAGATCACTGCGGGTTTAAATGGGGCTGTGCTAAGCTAGCTAACAGTTTCAATCGGCGCTCGGTATTCCCAATTTGTTTACTGTTTATCACTCCAACCAAGTTGACGTTCTTAAATCACTCCTTGTCGAACTGATTCGAATCAGTCCGCTGGAAAACCCGTTCGAAAAAGAACAAATTCTGGTTCAAAGTCCAGGCATGTCCCAGTGGCTAAAAATGGAATTGGCCAAAGAGTTTGGTGTTGCCGCGAACATTGATTTTCCGCTCCCTGCGACTTTCATTTGGGAAATGTTTACGCAGGTATTGCCAGACGTGCCAAAACGCAGTGCGTTTAACAAAGAAGCGATGACGTGGAAGTTGATGCATTTGCTTCCGGGGCTTCTCAACCAAGAGGTGTTTTCGCCGTTAGCGCAGTACCTCAAAGATGACATTGACCACTCTAAGCTGTATCAGCTGGCTGAGAAAATTGCCGATATTTTCGATGGTTACTTGGTGTATCGTCCGGAATGGATCGCAAGTTGGGAAGCTGGGCAGAGTGTGCCAGAGCTGGAAGATGAGCATCCGTGGCAGCCGATCTTATGGCAAGCGTTGTATGATCACACTGTGTCATTAGGACAGTCTCCATATCACCGTGCCAACCTTTATGAGCACTTTATCGACACGTTAGAGAGTTTTAACGGCAATTTTGACCATTTACCCAAGCGTTTGTTTGTTTTTGGCATTTCTTCGTTGCCGCCTCGCTATATGGATGCGCTAAAAGCAATTGGTGAACACATCGACGTGCATCTGATGTTCACCAACCCGTGTCGTTATTACTGGGGTGAAGTTCGAGATCGCAAATATCTGGCTCGTTTGGCGGCGAAACATCGTCAGCACGTTGTGTGGCAGGACGATCACTCGGAAGTGCAAGGTGAAACTGAGCAACTGAAAGGATCACTGGAAGATAATGTGATCGATGAGCTGCACACCGATGTGGTCGGAAACAGTCTGTTGGCATCCATGGGTAAACTCGGGCGCGACAATATGTATCTGTTGTCTCAGCTGGAATCTCATGAAGTTGAAGCCTTTGTTGATGTTGAGCGCGACAGTCTGCTCCATCAATTGCAAGCGGATATTCTCAATCTTGAAGAACATCAAGATGACCAACAGATTGAAAACAGTCATCACAAACAAGTGGTTAGCTTGGGTGATAAATCACTGAGCCTACACGCTTGTCACAGCCCGATGCGTGAAGTGGAAGTGCTGCATGATCAACTGTTGGCGATGTTCGATGCTGACCCAACGTTAAAACCGCGCGATATTATCGTGATGGTCGCGGACATCAACGCTTACAGCCCTGCGATTCAGGCGGTCTTTGGTAACGCGCCGGGTGAGCGTTTTATTCCATATTCGATTTCTGACCGAACCGCCGATCAAGAGAGCCCAATTCTGGCCGCATTTATGCAGTTGGTGAACTTACCCAATACGCGCTGTTTGGCATCAGAACTACTCGAACTTCTGGAAACTCCGGCGATATTAAAGCGTTTTGAACTCAGCGAAGGTGATTTCTTACAGGCTAAACAATGGGTTGAGGAATCGGGAATTCGCTGGGGGTTGGACGCCAATACCGGACGCGAATTTGAACTGCCGGAAACCCGTCAAAACACATGGCAATTTGGTATTCAACGCATGTTGCTTGGCTACGCGATGCCAGAATCCGCAGGCTTGTTTGAAACCGAGCAAGGCAGTTTGTCTCCGTACAACGAAGTGCAAGGCATGGGCGCAGAGCTGGCGGGCAAGTTGGCACACTTTATCCAACAAATTAGCACTTATCGAAGCAAACTTTCTCATGTTCAAACTATCGATGGTTGGCGAGAGACTTTGGTTTCACTGCTGGATGACTTCTTCTCGGTTGAGTTAGAAGGCGAAATGGCGCTCAAATCCATTCGCGATACGCTCAGCCAACTCAAAGAGCAATTAGCTGATGCCGCATTTGATGATGCGTTATCGCCGTCGATCATCAGCCAATACCTTCAAAACAAATTATCTGGCACAAGAGTCAGCCAGCGCTTCCTGGCTGGTCAAGTGAACTTTTGTACCCTGATGCCGATGCGCTCTATTCCGTTTAGAACCGTTTGTCTGTTGGGGATGAATGACGGCGTGTATCCGCGTTCCATGCCGCCAGAAGGCTTTGACTTGATGACCGGAAGAACCAAACCGGGCGACCGTTCGCGCCGAGATGATGACCGTTACCTATTCCTCGAAGCAATGCTATCGGCACAGCAAACGCTATACATCAGTTATGTTGGCCGTTCAATCCAAGACAATACCGAGCGAGTGCCTTCGGTTCTGGTTTCTGAGCTGATGGAATACTGCCACCAAAACTATTGTTTAAGTGGTGATGAAGCGTTGCCCGTTGATGAGTCTGGCGACAACTTATTAAATGCGTTGGTGAATACCCACGCCATGGTGCCGTTTAGCCCAAGTGCGTTCCAAGGCATGCACGCCAGCTACGCGAAAGAGTGGATTCCAGCAGCATTGACTCAAAGTAGTCAATCGCAAGGCTATGTTCGTCGTGATTTTAATCGGGCATTAGACGACTATCTGTTAGGAGCGACGTTCCCACTTGAGCTCGACTTAGTCGAGTTGCAACGTTTCTGGCGCTTACCGGTGCAGTATTTTTTCAATCGTCGCTTAAAAGTAATCTTTGAGCCGCCACTGCCGGTGATGGAAGACGACGAACCCTTTGTTTTAGGTGGTTTGGAAAGTTATCAAATGCGTGATGAGCTGTTAGAAACCTTGCTTGAAACGACATTGATGCAGCCAGAGAAAAAAACAGAGGTGCTTAAACACTTTATGAGTCAACAGCGCGCGCAAGGCAAACTGCCGGTGGGGGCGTTTGGTGATATCGAGTTTGAAACCAACCGAGTTCAGGCGGAAGAGCTGGTGGATAAACTGGCGTTTTTATCTGGTGCGCCTCAAGACGATTTGGAAATCGACCTGACGTTTGATTCCTTGTTTGAGCGAAATGAAGGCGAAGAGAAAAACGTTCGCCTAACAGGTTGGCTGACTCAATGCTACCAATCCGGTTTGATTCGCTATAGAAGCGGTAAGATTCGCTCGCAGGATTACCTTGCTGCGTGGATCGATCACCTTGCCATGTCGGCGTCGGGTCATGCTAAGAAAACTCACATCATTGGTTACGATCGTAAAGAAGGCGCGCTGCATTTGATCTACCCAGAAATTGCCGATGTGCAGTATGCCAAACATCTACTGACTGAATTAGTTCGCTTATTCTTCGAAGGCATGACTAAGCCTTTGCCTTATTTCCCGAAAACGGCGTTGGCTTGTGTTGAAGCGGGCTTTAGCCGTGGTCAGTGGGTCGATGACGAAGAGAAATCTTTGAAGAAAATGGCTAACGCATTCAATGATGGCTTCATGAGCCCGGGCGAAGGCAATAATTCGTACATCTCTCGAATTTGGCCTGCTTGGAATGATGAGTTGGCCTCAGAAGTTCGTTTGCTGACAGCATTAGTACTGCAAGGTGCGCGCTTAGCGGTTCAAGACGCTGATGATGTAAAAGCGTGATAAAGAAAGTTGGATAAAGAGAAGGAAGAGTAGGGTGGCCGCCAGAAAATCATTATTTTTTGTAGGGCGTTCGCTGTACGGCCACAAGGTCAGAGGGACCATGATACTTTTGTTTAATTCATTTGAGTTGTGCCGCCAAAAAGGTTTGGCTTATCTCGTGGGGCGCATACTAACGGTACGTCTTATGGATAACCGTGAGAAAGATCTCACAAAGCTCTAAATGATCCAACTTGTTAAACATATTAATAGAATTTTTAACTATAGATCACATTTATTAGGTGATACGTCCTAGTAAATAATCCGGAGAGATTCAGCGTTATGGATCAAATGTCAGGTGCAGAGTGCCCTCTACATACGTTAGACCGCACAGAGCAACCTCAACCAACGCCACTAGAACCGATGACGTTTCCTCTGCATGGCGCGAGGTTAATCGAGGCATCAGCAGGTACAGGTAAAACCTTCACTATTGCAGGTTTATATCTGCGCCTTTTGCTTGGTCACGGCAGCGCGGAAACTCGGCATCGCGTACCGCTTACGGTCGACCAAATTCTGGTTGTAACCTTTACCGAAGCGGCAACTGCGGAATTACGCGATCGTATCAGGGCAAGAATCCATGATGCGCGAATCGCGTTTGCGCGTGGACAGAGTTCCGACCCGGTGATCCAACCTTTGCTTAATGAGTTTGACGATCACAAGCAAGCCGCAGAAATTTTATTGCAGGCAGAGCGTCAGATGGACGAGGCGGCGGTCTACACCATTCACGGTTTTTGCCAACGTATGCTAACGCAAAATGCGTTTGAATCTGGCAGCCGATTTAATAACGAGTTTGTGACCGATGAAAGTCACCTAAAAGCGCAAGTTGTAGCCGATTACTGGCGTCGCAATTTCTACCCGTTGCCATTTACGTTGGCTGGAGAAATTCGCCAGCTATGGGGCTCTCCATCTGCGTTGTTGTCTGACATCAGCAATTACTTAACTGGTGCGCCGTTAAGCCTTTCTGTTCCAGCAATGAAAGGCAGTTTGGCTGATCTTCATACTGAAAATTTGAAAAAAATTGATGAATTAAAAGCACAGTGGCGAGAAAGCCAAGATGACTTCTTAACGCTAATTTCAGATTCAGATATTAACAAACGTAGCTATACCAAAAAGTCTCTGCCGACGTGGTTGGAGGCGGTAAACGCTTGGGCGGCAACGGAAACTACAGGTTACGATTATCCAGACAAGCTGGAGAAATTCGCGCAAAACGTCTTGTTGGAAAAAACACCGAAAGGCAGTGCGCCGCAGCATGCGGTATTTGAAGTCATTGAAACATTTCTTGCCAACCCAATCAGCTTAAAAGCGCCACTGCTTGCTCATGCGATTGAACATTGTCGTGTGATGCTGGCTAACGCGAAAAATCAAAAACAGTGGCTCTCTTTCGATGATTTGCTGACACAACTTTCTGCTTCTATCGATACGGACGAAAGCAAGCTTTTAGCTGCGCGTATTCGTACTTTGTATCCTGTCGCAATGATTGACGAGTTCCAAGATACCGACCCGCTTCAATACAGTATTTTCAGCCGTATTTATCTGAACAACCCGGAATGTGGTTTGTTTATGATCGGGGACCCCAAGCAGGCGATTTATGGCTTTCGTGGCGCAGACATTTTCACTTATATCAAAGCGCGTAACCAAGTAAGTGCCCACTACACGTTAGGAACCAACTGGCGTTCTAGCGCAGATATGGTGCAGGCGGTAAACCAAGTATTTGCTTTGCCAGACAGTCCATTTATCTATGATTCGGATATTCCGTTCTTACCCGTTAGGTACAGTCCCAATGCCGAAAAACGCATTTGGACTATGGGTGGCCAAAAGCAACCCGCGCTGACCTATTGGTTGCAAGAAGCGGACGATAAACCGCTACCAAAAGGCGAGTATTTGACTCGAATGGCAGAGGCGACTGCAAGCCAAATCCAAACTATTTTGACGCAGGCTCAACAGGGGCAAGCGTGTCTGGTGAATGGCGAAAAACAGAAAGCGGTTCAAGCGGGCGATATCGCGGTGTTGGTTCGAACAGGTAGTGAAGGTCGAATGATCAAACAAGCGCTGGCTGAACAAGGCATTGCCAGCGTGTACCTGTCTAACCGAGACAGTGTGTTTACCAGTTCAGTGGCGCAGGATCTACAGCGTTTGCTGCAAGCGGTGCTGACTCCAGAAAATGACCGTGCGCTGCGTGCAAGTCTTGCTTCTGAGCTGTTTGCCCTCGACGCAGCAAGTTTGGATGCACTTAATAACGATGAAGTGGTGTGGGAAAACGCCGTAAACGAATTCAAAGAATATCGCAAACTTTGGATTCAACGTGGTGTGCTGCCGATGTTGCGCGCGGTGATCAGCAAACGCCATATTGCCGAGCGATTACTAGAAGAAGGTGCGAGTTCACAGGGTGAAAATGGTGAGCGAGTACTTACCGATTTAATGCACATTGGTGAACTGCTTCAACACGCCAGTAATGAACTGGATAGCGATCACGGTCTGCTGCGTTGGCTCGCTCAGTCTATCAGTGATGCGGAAAACGGTTTGGGTGGCAGTGATGACCAAATCCAACGTTTAGAATCGGAACGTAACTTAGTGCAGATCGTAACTATTCACAAATCAAAAGGCTTGGAGTATGACCTCGTATTTCTGCCGTTTGTGTTCAGCTATCGAGAAGCCAGTGAAGCCAAATATTACGATGCAGCCAATGACCGCACGGTACTGGATATCACTGGCAACGATGCGTCCATGAAGCAAGCGGACAAAGAGCGTTTGGCGGAAGACTTACGCTTGATATACGTGGCACTAACGCGTGCTGTTTATGCGTGTTTTATCGGTGCCTCACCGTTGCGCAATGGCCGTTCGACCAAAGAGCCAACTGGTGTACACCGCAGTGCGATTGGCTATTTGATTCAAAATGGTCAAGAAGGTGGCATTAACGATTTGCACCAAGGTTTAACAAAGCAACAAGACGAGCTTGATTGTGTCGTTGTGGCCGATCCGCCGCAGCAACTCGAAGATAAGTACGTAGCGCCACAAGAAGAAATACACGATCTTAGTGCGAAAGAACTGCAAAACCCTATCGACAGAAACTGGCGCATCACCAGTTATTCTGGCTTGGTCAAGCAAGGCTCTCATCACGCCGAGCATGATGCCACGATTGAGATTACAGGTTTTGATATCGACTCATCTGAAGAACAAGACGAAGCGGATTTGGTGGAGCCAGAGCGTTCGATTTTTACCTTCCCTCGTGGTGCGCGTCCGGGTACGTTCCTGCACAGCCTGTTTGAGGAAATTGAATTTACTCAGCCAGCCACGACGGAAGAGAATACACAAATCATCCTTGGCTTGATGGAAAGCGAACAGCTCGATGAAGAGTGGTTGCCCATTTTACAGCAATTGATTGATACCGTACTCGCAACGCCGTTGGATGGTAAGTCTTTGCTGCTGAATCAAAATGCACCGTCGCAACGTTTGGTGGAGATGGAATTTTTGCTGCCGATTGAAGTGTTGTCTGCACCGGCGTTAAACCGAGTCATTCAACGTCACGATCCGTTGTCGGCGAAAGCGGGGGATTTAGGTTTCCAAACCGTGCAAGGTATGCTCAAAGGTTTTATCGACTTGGTGTTTGAACATCAAGGTAAATACTACGTGCTTGACTGGAAATCGAATCATCTTGGCGACGATGTGACGAGCTACCATGGTGAGGCTCTGAAATCGGCGATGGCGGATCACCGCTACGATTTGCAGTATCAGATTTATGCGTTAGCACTGCATCGTTTCCTACGTAGCCGATTGGCCAATTATGATTATGAACAGCACTTCGGTGGCGTGTATTACTTGTTCTTGCGCGGCATGGACGGGCAGAGTGACCACGGCATTTTTGCCGCGAAACCAACCTTAGACTTCTTACAAGAGATGGATCGTTTGATTGATGGTCAAGCACTTGAAACGCGCTCAACTCAAGCCGGGCAGATGGAGCTACTTTAATGACGACAAATCGCAATCTTCATTCTGACCAAGATAGTCTATTGGTAGTGCTGGAACGCTTGGCGCACAAAGGTGCTATTCGTCAGCTCGACTACCAATTCGCCTGTTTTATTGATTCTCAAACGCATGATGAACAGTCGGATAGCCAAGCACTGGCGTTTATCGCGGGTGTTGTCAGTAGTGAGCTCGGCAAAGGACATATCTGTCTGTCTCTGTTCGATGCACAAGGGCAATCTACGGATTTAGCCAGTAAGCTAGGGCTGTTTGGTGAGTCGGCATTGGCGCTCAATACACAGTTGCAAGGCATAGATTGGATTCAAGTATTACAAAATTCCAGCTTGGTCGGCGCGCAAGGAGAAGCCTTACCGCTGATGTTCGATGGCGAGCGTCTGTATCTGCACCGCTATTGGCATTATGAAGTGACACTGGCGGAAAAGCTCAATCAGTTGGGCGCCGCAGTTAACTTGCAACCACAAGAGTTTGCGCGATTATCCAAGTTGCTCAACCATTTATTTGCACGCCAATACCATTTTCTGTTTAACGCGTTAGGCAAAGCAGTAGAAGCGGGAAGCAGCAACCAAGTGTTGCGTCAACAATTGGTGTGTGACCACCTTGATGTGGTCGCAAGCGAATCGTTGGATTGGCACGCCATTGATTCCGTGCTTAGCAATGCGCGCAAGGTTCAGGATTTACAAACACTGGATGAACTCGTGCCACTCTCGGCTTGCGTGAACTGGCAAAAAATTGCGGCGGCAGTTGCGTTAACCCGTCGATTTGCTGTGATTTCTGGTGGCCCAGGTACGGGTAAAACGACGACAGTAACCAAATTGCTTGCTGCTTTGATTGAACAGGCAACGCACGAGAAAAATCTGACCATTAAGCTGGTGGCCCCGACGGGGAAAGCGGCGGCGCGATTAACCGAGTCCATTGGTAAAGCAGTGCAAGAACTGCCAGTTTCTCCGGAGCTAAAAGCCAAAATTCCGACTGAATCGAGTACCTTACATAGGTTGCTGGGCGCGATTCCTAATAGCGCAGAATTTCGTCACAACAAGCAAAATCCACTGCATTTGGATATTTTGGTTATCGATGAAGCGTCGATGGTCGATTTGCCAATGATGTATAAAGTGGTCGATGCCTTACCGAAACATGCGCGGCTGATTTTGCTAGGTGATAAAGATCAACTTGCTTCAGTTGAAGCAGGGGCCGTGTTGGGTGATATCTGTTCGTTCCACGCATTGGGTTATGGAAAAGAGCAGGCGTCAGCCATTGCAAAACTGACGGGGTTCGATACTTTAGCCCATACGGGTAACAGTGCATCTAGCATTGCCGATAGTTTATGTATGCTGCAAAAGAGTTACCGATTTGACGCTCGCTCAGGCATTGGTCAGTTGGCAAAAGCGGTTAACTCAGGTTCTGCAGCGAGCGTAGATAACGTCTGGGCGCGTGACTTTTCTGATATCGAACATTTCGCGCTAAGTAGTCAGCACTACAACCAAATGATGCAGACGTTGGTGCAGGAATACGGTCGTTACCTCAAACGCATTGGACAACAGGAAACCGATCCTGAAACCGGAGAGCCAGAGTCGCTAACGCGTAAAGCCAAAGCGGTATTAGATACCTTCAACCAATGCCGACTGCTTTGCGCGATTCGTGAAGGTGACTTTGGTGTTGCTGGGCTAAACCAGCGCATCGAGAAAGCGCTCGCGGCGCGCAAGTTCATTCAGGTGCAGGATGAAATTTGGTATCACGGTAGACCTGTCATGGTTACGCGTAATGATCATGGTCTAGGTTTGTATAACGGTGATATTGGTATTTGCATGCGAGATGACAGTGAAGAAGAACCGCGTTTGAAAGTCTTTTTCGAGTTACCTGACGGCAGTGTGAAATCGGTCTTGCCAAGCCGAGTGCCTGAACATGAAACGGCTTACGCCATGACCATCCATAAATCGCAAGGCAGTGAATTTGATTACACCCTGATGATTTTGCCACCAGACTTTAGCCCGATATTAACTCGTGAGTTGATTTACACAGGCATTACCCGCGCGAAAAAGCGTTTAGCTCTTTACGCCGAACTCAACGTTCTGAAGCGAGGTATTAAGGTGAAAACGACTCGCGCGAGTGGGTTAGTACAGCGGCTTACTAACTGATTATGGACTTAGTTTACAGTCAGTTTTACCTTTGTTACATGTCAAACTTGGTGATGAGTTGTGTTTTAACAATTCTCTTTCTGAAAGAAAAGTCATTTCAATTGATGTTTTTGAATCTGAAACGTTAACATTATGCGCAATTGTGAGCATAAGGATTTGAATGGAATGAATACAACTTATTTTAACAGCGTTAATAGGTATAGCTACATATATAGTGTTAAGCCTGGTGATACTCTTACGAGAATTATATGGAAGTTTTATCATTTTAAGTTTGGAACAGATGGCTATAATTTTGCTGTTGCTCAAATAAAAAAAGACAACCCAAAAATTTCAGACCCTAATTCGATTAAATCTGGTCAATCTATTTACTTGAGAAAGTTGAACGTTTCAAACACCAAGCAATCTGAGTTTTCTTCTAAAATTGCCATTTCAGATCATGATCAAGCGCAATTTGAATCAACGATGAAATCTATGTCGCAAAACGAAAAGGAAGCATTTTGGGCTCTTTCTTGGCTTGATGACAATTGGGGGCCTGCGAGCGCAGGTATCGGTGCTACTTTTGCGTCCATGGGGGCTTTATTAGGAGATAGTGAAAAAGGAAATGTCGCAGAGCTAAAAAAGCTTGATGGTTTATATAGAGATTATAAATCAGGAAAGTTTTCGAAAGGGCAATATGATTACCGCAGGAAAAAACTATTAGAGAATGTAGCAAAAAACCTTGGACCAACTGAGAAGCTTCTCTTTAATGGTAAGAAAGCTCGAGAGGCTATGAGGATATCTCGAAACGGCGGGGTTATGACTACCGCGGCGCTTCAGAAGAATACTGATAGGTTAGCAAAGTTATCAAAAGTAGCAGCTAAAGGTGGCACTGTATTGACTGCAGTTAATATTGGTATTGCCTGCGATCAGATAGCTAGAGCAGACTCTAAGGCAAAGAAAAACGAAATATTGGTGGAAACTGCAGCAAGTACAGTTGTAGGTACTATGTCTGGTATTGCAATATCATTATTTGTTGTTGCTACACCCGTTGGTTGGGTGGGAGCTCTGGTATTGGGAGTTGCTTCATCTGTCGGAAGTTATTATTCAGGAAAACAAGCTGCAGCGGTATATAAAGAGCACTATTCTCACTTAGACGTAGTTGAATCGACAGGTGTAGGTAATATATGCAGTTATTAGATTGGTCCTTTCTAACCTTCTTTATCGCCGGAGGAGTCGCGTTTTTATGGTTCGTTATTATCGGAGCAATTTTTATATTTTTTATACCGCCAAAGGTGAAGCGGTTTGCTTTTAATCCGAAACATTATTCAGAAGTAGAGTTAGCCTTAGTCTCGGGTTTTCACTTTGGTGCTTTAGTACATGGTGTAGGCTTAGTTGCGGCGGTCGCTTTACCAACTTTAGCGAGGAGAAGGGGCTTTGCTGATATTCATCAAGTTTGCTCCGGTCTATTCATCGGAATTTGCCGTATTTATATAAGCGTTTTATTGCTTCTAGCTATGATCACTTTAGGCTCAATGGTGGTTTGGATGTCTATTACTTGAGAGCTGGAATAGAAGGTCGGTGAAGTTTGCAGTTATTAGAAGTTTCTTTTATTACATTTTTTGTTGCAGGTGCTTTGTTAGTTTTTTGGTACCTGATAGTAGGTATTTTGCTTATTGTTATCACGCCGCAAAAAGTAAAGCGCTATGCGTACACTAGTGAGCATTATACAGATATTGAGCTTGCTTTAGTTTCTGGATGTCACTTTGGGGCCTTAATACATGGATTAGCCCTTGTTGCCGCAGTTGCATTTCCTAAGTTGGCCAAAAAAAGAAAGCTAACAGATATTCGTAGAGTTTGCCCAAAGTGGTTCATAAGTATTGGGGTAGTGTACTGGACTATTTTAATCTTTATCGTAGTCACTATTTTTGCATCTTTGTTGGCTATGATTTTTTTTTGAATTGATTACGTACGTAAAAGAAGACCGAGCTTATGGCTCGGTCTTCTTTTATGCATGTTTTGCAAACGCATTGGTAAAAGACACGCTGCGTATTTTGTATTGCTGTTGATAAGCAAGAATAAAATCTCGGACAGCGTCATTTACGGGGAAAACACAGTGGACGTCTAGGCCTTCTAAAAACTGATTGTCAGCCATATCCCAGAAGCTTTGAAGCGAATTACAAATGATTGTTCTCATAACAGTGCTCGTCTCGGCTTATTTAAAGTCAGATTAACAACTGTCCTTGGTGTGCAATACGGAGCTAACTAGTTTTTCAATTGCCCAGTATTTTAGGGTGAAGGCTACATTACATCACCTAGATCCATTCGTATTGGTTAAAAACCAATCACTAGCGAGCAGAGTATAGCCAACCAAATGTATATTTAAAAGATAAAATTGGAACGAAAATTAAGCAATGGTTTGCGCATTTCTAAGTTGGTGTTTACATGATGACTCACTAGCTCGAAGCAGGATTTATGTGAGGCTTTACTCCAAAACAAACTTGATGTGTGGGATTGAGCGTCAATGAGCTGAATCCCGCACCTTGAGGTGTTGGTATAGCGGGACCTTAAATTTCTCTTCCTGATTTAAGGTTAAGCTACAAATCTAGCGCTAAGATTTTTGACTTACGCTGGAAGTTATATAGCCCTTGTTTGGCTCCGGGCAAATAGTCGACACTGACTTCGTAAAAACCTTGCTCTCTGAACCAATGCAGACTGTGTGTCGTGAGGACAAAAATCTGATCAATGGTTTCGGATTTAGAACGATGTTTCATGTAGTTGAGCAGTAACAAACCTCGGTTCCCATCACGATAGTCAGGGTGAATCGCTACGCAAGCCATCTCTGCTTTGCGCTCTTCTGGGTATGGATAAAGGGCTGCACAGCCAATAATCAGACCGTCCTTTTCGATAATGGTAAACTTTCCAATCTCTTGCTCTAGCTGCTCTCGAGAGCGCCTAACGAGTACACCTTGTTCTTCTAAAGGACGAATGAGGTCTAAGATACCGCCAATATCGTCAATATTGGCTTGCCTCACTTGTTCAGCGCTCGCCATAACGACTTGGGTTCCGATACCGTCGAAAGAGAACAACTCCTGAATTAGGGCTCCATCTACTTTATAACTGATCAAGTGGCTGCGAGGTACTCCGGCACGGCAAGCGGCAATAGACCCTTTAAGAAAGCGCAGTGTCCCAGTGTTGTAATCTAGGTCAGGAGACGTATTTTCAGAGAGCGTTTTGATGACATGCTCCGCCTCAATTGGCAGCAACTCGGCGACAGCATTACCGTTGTCATCAATGACACCTTGTTCTGAACAGAAACCAATCAGTTTGTCTGCGCCTAATTTGATCGCCAGTTGTGTCGCAACTTCTTCAGAAAGTAAGTTAAAACACTCGCCAGTCACAGAGCTCGCAATGGGGCCAAGTAGCACAATAGAGCCTTGATCAAGAGTGCGGTTGATAGCATCGGTGTCAATGCGGCGAATACGTCCACTATGGCAATAATCCACCCCGTCATCAACGCCGAGTGGCTGAGCAATGATGTAGTTTCCGCTAACGACATTGAGCTGGGTGCCTGCCATCGGAGTGTTGTTGAGGCTCATTGATAGGCGCGCAGTAATCGCAAGTTGAAGTTGTCCGGCAGCTTGCATAACAACAGATAAAGCCGATTCATCCGTAATGCGGATATTTTTGTGGTAAGGCGTAGTGAGGTCTTGTTTTTCTAGCAGCTGATTAATTTGAGGACGTGCACCATACACCACCACGACTTTAATTCCGAGGCTGTGCATGAGTGCGATATCATTAATAATATTGCCAAAATTTTTGTGTGCGACGGCTTCTCCGCCCAGCATGATCACCATGGTTTTTCCGCGGTGAGCATTGACATAAGGTGTTGATTGACGGAATCCTTTTACGAGAGCAGTACTACGAATTTTCACTACAGCCATCCCTTTGTTTAACTATGTTAAAATAATGCCTTTTTATTCACTCGGTGGCAAGGTGAAATTTTGGAATAAAGCACAAACATATTGAGGTAGGTTCTTGGTCCCGTTAAGAGGGAAGGTTACAATGGTGGCGTCTTTCCTCAATACGTGAACCTCATGTCTTCTGCTGTTAATAAGAATGCTGCGATCACTGCTTCAAATCTGTCAAAAACGTCATCTAAATCAATGCTTCGTAAGTGGCTAGAGCGTTCTCTCATGCTTATAGCGATAGTTGGAACCGTTGTCGTGTGCATGCTGTATAGTGATTTGATTACTCGAACCATTAATCCGCCCATTCCCAAATCGACAATTTATGGTCGCTGGGTTGAGCAAGATGTTGCGCCTTATGCTCGTGAAGAATTTGTGTTGAGTGAGCGCGGTGTTACCGTAAATGGTTCTACAGTGGCGACCAGTTTTGAATTCGATGGGGATTCGTTTTCGTATCGAGTGGGTTCAAATGAGCGGCACTTCAATTTTGTGGGTAAGCAGCATGCAGAAATGAAGCTGGATGCCAATGCACATTATCTACCTGTATTCCGTTTAGAGGGGCGTGCAAGGATTGCGGTAAGATAGTCGTTTTTATCTTTGTCTGTTAAGCAGAGATCTCTTGCGTCTGTGAGTCACATGGATGATCACAATTTCATCTCTCAATCAGTAAATCTTACTTTCAAACATAATCCGGACAATTCCGTAATTCTTCCGCTGCTATCATGTTGTATTAACTGAATGAATTCACAACGAGTAAACGGATTGGCTTAGCGTTGAAACATTTTGTCGTTGCTTTTCAATTGCACCGTATGCATTTGTTTGCCATCCTTTTGCTATTCTCTTTTACGGAAAAGACACGTGTTAAAAAAACTCCTTCCTATTATCTCTTTGAGCCTACTCTTTGGCTGTGCTCAACAAAATGATCGTGCTCAGCAATATCTTGATGGTGAGTTTCCTCAGATCCTCAATCAAGTGGATGTGGTTGAGTCTAACAAACCACGCGATTTTACTGAATTTAACAAGCAAGCAGAGCAAGTGGTGATAAAGTCACCATCCATGGCGAAGATTTACCAACCGCTATATCAACGATTAAGTGAGTGGGCGCAACAAAGCGGAGATACCAGCGCGTTGAGTGCGTTTGGCATTCAAGCTGCGCAATTAGGCGGTGGTGATCAAAAAGGTAATGTACTGTTTACCGGATACTTTTCTCCCGTGATGGAGCTGCGTCATACACCAAACGACATTTTTAAGTACCCAGTTTATGGCAAGCCAAACTGCTCATCAGATTGTCCGACTCGCGCGGAGATCTACAACGGGGCATTAGATGGCCAAGGTTTAGTGCTAGGTTATGCGCCTAATCGTATTGACCCGTTTATGATGGAAGTGCAGGGCAGTGGCTATGTGCATTTTGAAGATGATGATACGTTGGAGTACTTCGCGTACGCAGGGAAAAATAATAAAGCTTACGTTAGTATTGGCCGCATTTTGATTGAACGTGGTGAAGTGCCGCGTGAAAAAATGTCCCTCAAAGCAATCAAAGAGTGGGTGATGGACAACGACGATGCGACAGTGCGCGAGTTGTTGGAGCAAAACCCTTCTTACGTCTTCTTTGCGCCAAAAGAGGAAGCGCCAGTAACGGGGTCGGCTGGTATTCCTTTGTTGCCAATGGCGGCGGTCGCGGGTGACCGTTCTATCTTACCAATGGGGACACCAATCTTGGCGGAAGTACCATTGCTGAATGCGGATGGTACGTGGAGCGGTGCGCATCAACTGCGAATGCTGATCGTTTTAGACACTGGTGGTGCGGTAAAACAGAACCATTTGGATCTGTATCATGGCATTGGTGCGAGAGCAGGAACGGAAGCAGGGCACTACAAGCATTTTGGTCGAGTTTGGAAACTTGGGCTGGAAAACTCACCAACTCAAGCGCCTTGGGCTTTACCGCCAGAAAAGCTACAATAGTCGTCCAAGAGAGAGGAACACTCTCTTATCTAGACATTTCATCAAAGAGTGCGTATAAATCGCACTCTTTGTTTTTCTATCGATCATCTGGACTTCAATATGCGTGAACTCGATACCCCAGCATCTGACAGCTACAATCAACGCTTTGGCGGCACTCGTCGTCTTTATGGCAACAGCGAAGTAGACATTCTTCGCGCTGCACACGTTTGTGTGATTGGTATTGGTGGCGTAGGTTCATGGGCGGTGGAAGCGCTGGCTCGTACGGGGATCGGTGAGTTGACTCTGATTGATATGGACGATGTTTGTGTCACGAATATTAACCGCCAAATTCATGCGATGACGGGCACCGTTGGCCAAAGCAAAATTGAAGTTATGGCCGAGCGTGTCAAATTGATCAACCCAGAGTGTAAAGTCAATCTGATTGATGATTTCATCACGCCAGACAATCAACATGAGTACTTAAGCAAAGAGTTTGATTACGTGCTAGATGCGATTGACAGCGTAAAAGCGAAGGCGTCTTTGTTGGCGTATTGCCGCAGCAACAAGATCAAAGTGATCACTACGGGGGGCGCTGGTGGTCAGGTTGACCCAACGCAGATCATGGTCGCTGATTTAACGAAAACGATCCAAGATCCTCTAGCGAAGAAAATCAAAGACACCTTGCGTCGTCATCATAACTTCCCTAAGAATCCGGCTCGTAAGTTTGGTATTGATTGCGTGTTTTCAACCGAGCAGCTGAAGTACCCTCAAGCAGACGGTTCAGTGTGTGGTGTGAAGTCGACAGCGGAAGGCCCAAAACGTATGGATTGTGCTAGCGGTTTTGGTGCGGCGACTGTGGTAACTGCAACGTTTGGCTTTGTCGCGGTATCGCGAATCGTTGAGAAGTTGATTTCAAAATATAAGAAGTAAACTAGAAGAAGAGCGCATCATGACAGATTTTCCCGTTTCTCCATTTGGTACAGATATCACCAGCGAAGACATTGTAGCGACTATGCAGCAATTTCAAGGCTGGGAAGATCGCTACCGTCAGGTTATTCAGTGGGGTAAAAAGCTGCCACAAATGCCAGAAGAGCTGAAATCAGAACAAGTTACCGTTTCGGGTTGTGAAAGCTTGGTGTGGTTAGTGAGCAAAGAGCAAGATGGCGTTTGGCATTTTTGTGCGGACTCCGATGCGCGTATCGTCCGTGGGTTGATTGCCTTGGTGATGGCAGCTTATGACGGTAAAACGGCCGATCAAATTCAAGCATTTGATATTGATGCTTATTTTGATCAGCTGGGGCTTGTCTCCCATTTAAGCCCGTCACGTGGTAATGGCTTGAAAGCTATTGTAGAGCAGATTAAGCAAATCGCCGTGTAACGAGTCATTTTCCCAACTCTTAAAAAACGCCGAATAGCCTAACTGTTTGGCGTTTTTTGTATCTGAGTTGAGATATTTTTTGCATATGGATAAAAAGTATGCAAATGGTCGACTATTTTAGCGTTAATTAACCATTCTATTGATCCTGGTTCATTATATTGCCCACTTGGTTTTTATAAACTCAATTGTATTTAAAATTTGTCTATATTAGATAATAGACATATGCCCCATTCGCTCCTATTCCCCAATGTGGAAACACACTTGGAAGCGATTGGGTTACTTAGATACAAATGCTAGGAACCTCCCTATATGCAATTCACCTTGGAACATGCGCAAGACGTGTTATCCGGAATGCCAGACCCCACTTTTATTCTGAGTGAAGATGGTATCTATATTGATGTTTTTGGAGGAACAGATAAAAAAGCCTATCACGATGGAAGTAATTTGATAGGTGAGACGCTGCACAGCGTACTCGAGAAAGATAAAGCTGACTGGTTTATCGAACAGATAAATCGGTCACTGAAACAAGACAGTATTGTGACGATCGAGTACAAGATGTGCGCCGACAGCATTCAGGGAATAGATGCTAACAGTGGGCCAAGAGGCGACCTATACTACGAAGGCAAGATCTGCCCACTCGCTATAAAATACCGGGGTCGTCGCGTTGTCCTTATTCTTACACGCAACATCTCCAATCGCCACCGAGTTGAAACCCTTCTTCGCCATCAAAGCCAAATAGATGCTCTCACCAATATCTACAACCGACGTGTTTTTTTCGAAAAGCTCACAGAAGAGGTCATTAAAGCTCAAGAGCCGAACTATCACTCCGCGTTGTTATTGTTTGATTTGGACTTTTTTAAAGTCATTAATGATAAACGTGGTCATGATGCGGGAGACCATGTCTTAGAAACGTTAGCTGATTTGGTTTCTCACTTACTCGTCAAAGATGAAATTTTCGCAAGAGTCGGAGGGGAGGAGTTTGCGATTATTTTGCCAGAAACTTCTCTGTCGGCGGCGAAAGAGGTAGGAGAGGAAGTACGTTCCCACATTCAAAATTGTCAGTTCGAATTTGAAAAGATTGAAATTCCGGTCACGGTGAGTGTAGGCGTGGTGGAAATAGGCAGAAATGAAACCACCAAACGTTTGTATGCGCATGCAGATAAAGCGCTTTATGCTGCGAAAAGAAATGGCAGAAATTGCGTGGCGACTCTGGATAGGCAGATGGAGTAACCTTGTTGGTTACTCCAAATCAAACCGTTGGCGTTATAGCATGTCGACGGCTTTTTCAACGGCGGCGATGAGTCTTTCCACATCGCTCGTCGTGTTATAAATACCAAAAGAGACGCGTACCGTGCCTTTCACATTTAGCGCATCCATCAATGGGTGAGCGCAGTGGTGTCCTGCTCGTACCGCAATGCCTTGTTGATCGAGCAGCGTCGCAATATCTTGGTGATGAACGCCGTCCATTACGAAGGTCAGTACAGAGGCATTCGGTTGATAGCCTAGAATATGGATGTCATCCAAAGCGCTTAGTGCTTGGTAGGCCTTATCCTGAAGCGCATGGAGATGAGTCTCTACTTCGTGATGGTCAAAACCTTGGTACCACTCAATGGCTTTCGCTAGAGCAATCGCGCCCGCAACGTTTGGTGTGCCCGCTTCAAATTTTCCAGGAAGTGCAGAAAACGTCGTTTTTTCGAAAGAAACGCGTTCAACCATTTTACCGCCGCCGTGCCATGGTGGCATGGCTTCCAAAAGTTCAAGCTTGCCGTATAAAACCCCAATGCCTGCTGGTGCATAAAGTTTGTGACCTGAGAAAACGTAGAAATCGATATCTGATGCCGATAAATCAAGTTGCTCATGTACGATGCCTTGCGCGCCATCAACTACAATAACCGCGCCAACGTTGTGCGCCAGTTCAGTGATTTTTTCGATAGGTTGGCGTGTGCCTGTTACGTTGGTTATTTGTCCGCAAGTAACAATTTTACAGCGGTCAGACAGAAGCGCCTCAAATGCACTGATGTCGAACTGACAATCTGATGTCATCGGAACTTTAATGACTTTAGCCCCCGTTTGCTCTGCCACGATTTGCCAGGGCACGATGTTGGCGTGGTGCTCCATCTCGCTAATTAAGATCTCATCACCTGGTTGTAACGTGCTACGGGCGTAGGTTTGAGCAATTAAGTTCAGTGCTTCGGTTGCGCCCCGTGTCCAAATGATTTCCTTAGAGCTGTTTGCACCAATAAAGCTTGCCACTCGTTCTCGTGCCGCTTCAAATTGGCTGGTAGCATTAGCCGTTAAACTATGACTGCCACGGTGAACATTGGCATTTTGCGCACTGTAGTAATGACTGATGACATCAATCACACATTGCGGTTTTTGCGTTGTCGCTGCGCTATCTAGATACACTAAGGGCGTATCGTTGACGGATTGATTTAGAGCGGGAAATTGCTCACGTACAGCATTTACGTCAAACATTATTCTTCACCAAGCTTGTGGTAGTGCAGAGTAGGCAGAGGGAGCATTGGTTCAGCAACTGACCATGCGTGTTTTTTACCTGAGAGTTGAATGATTACTTCCATCGCGAACTCTAAAGCTGTACCCGGACCTTGACTAGTGATCAGGTTGTGGTTGATATCAAAGGTCACGCGTTTGCTGCGCCACTTCTCTTCCGGGATATGTGACTGAAAGCTCGGGTGACAGGTCATCAGTGATTGTGGGAAAAGATCATGGTGTTGCAATACCAACGCCGGTGATGCGCAGATAGCAGCAACCAATTTTCCCTCGTAGATGTGCTGCTTAAGGATTTCTATCATCACCGTACTATCACGGAAAATTTCTGCACCACCAACACCACCAGACAGTGCTATGGCATCAAACTCATCATCAGCGATATCGACTAGCTTACAATCTGCCGTTAATGTGACTCCGCGAGAAGCTTTCATCGTCAATGAGCCATCAAAAGCAGCACTCGCTACTGTAACGTCATAACCCGCGCGAACCATCATGTCGATAACGGTGACGGCTTCCATTTCTTCGGTGCCTGGAGCTATTGGCACTAAGATTTTCTTACTCATTGTTCTGTCCAGCTTTGTTCTATTTGTTTGATGCGTTGGTAAAGTTTTAAATTCTCAGGCGTATTGATGCGATGTTTCTCGGCAGCCTTTAAAAAGTATCCGGTTATAAAATCAATTTCCGTTCGACGCTGATGGAATACGTCTTGTCTCATTGAAGAATAGTTCTCAGCTGTGGCGTTCACCACTTGCATTACCGTATCGAAAAGAGAGCGAAACTCGATAGCAATACCTTCTTTACTCATTACTTCAACCAGTTCTTGAGTGATGCTTTCGAGTTGTATCTTAAACTCGGGCTGCGCAAGCTCACCATTCTTACACTGCTGAATCGCAGTCAGTGGGTTAATCGCGCAGTTAATTGCTAACTTAGTCCATAACGCAGATTGGATGTGTGGATTCCAAATGACCTCTGGAAGAGCATGAAGCATAACATCTTGCAGAAAAGCGCACTGCATTCCTTTGTCATTATAACCACCCACTTGCGTTGTTCCGTGACCGGTATGCAGTACGTGTTGGTTATCTGGTTTGTATGCGCCGTGCGTCGTTGTTGCGAGCACTATCGGATTGTTTTGCACAACCTTCTCCACGCCAGAGGCAGTACCCATACCATTGTGCATCAGCATGATAATCGTGTCTGTATTGATATGAGGGAGCAAAGGCTGAATGGCGTCTTCCACTTGCCAAGCTTTTACCGTGATCAAAATGAGATCCGCTTGATTTACGGAGGAAATATCTTGATTACTGAATACGATTGCGGGTGTGTCATCCAACTGAAGTGATTGTTGTCTCTCTGAACTTCTTCCCCACAATGAAACATTGTGCCCGGCAAGCTGAAATTTTGTTGCCCAGAGTGAGCCCACCGCACCTGGACCGAGGATAAGGATATTCACCAAACGCTCTCATTAAAAAGGTTTGCTGCAAGGATAATGAGGGAAAAAAGGAAAGCAAATAAAAATGGCGCCGAAAGGCGCCATTTTTGATGAAACTTAGTGGTTCAATTAGAACTTGTAAGTTACAGCTACGTAGTGACCTACGCCTGAAGACTCAGATTTTGTCGAAGAATCCCATGGTAGACCAGTACCATCTTCGAAACCATATACGTCATGGTATAGCTTCAGACCGTAACCTACCGCGAAGCGGTCAGAGTGCCAGTAGATACCGTTGAACATAGCACCGCCATTACTAACTTGAGAATACTCGTCTTTCATACCAAATTGGTAATCGATGTAACCTTGGTAAGAGATGAATGAACCGTTCTCGAAGAAGTAGAATGGTTTGAACCAGTTAGTCGAGATTTGGAAACCGTTCCAATCTTTTTGGTTTGAGTCGTAAGTGCCGTAAAGGTTTAGACCCATTTTACCAAACCAAGGAACCATTACGTCAGAACCAAGACCTACTTTCTGAGTGTTAACACCGCCATTGTTACCGTCCCATTCAAAAAGAGTAGACAAGTAAAGCTCTTGTACTGGACCGAAAGATAAGTCTTTACCAGTAATAGCGTCTAGAGACATACGAGGGGCGAACTTCATAAAGATTTTACCATCTTTATCAGCTTTATCACTGCTGCTGTCGGAAGTTAGGTTGAATACGTCAACGTAGCCGTAAAGGTCGAAAATACCAGAGCGACCGCCAAATTCCATTTCTAGGTAATCGTGAGTTGATTCGTAAGGACCTTTCTCATTTATTGCGCCCATGATGTTGAACTGCATCCACTTGTAATCGTTCTTGTGGATATCGCCATCTGAGTAGTCAGCAGCCATAACTGGAGCTGAAGTAGCCGCTAGAAGGCTAAGAGCTAAAAGTGATTTACGCATAAGGGGACTCTCTATGTTTGTAATGATTCAGAACACGCAATCTGTGCTGCGCTTTCCAATTGGCGGGAATAATAGCGATAAAAATCCCAAATGAAAGTGATAAAGGGTGCAAAATTGAACGTTTTTGGTGAGTTATGTCACGAAATTATCTTTATTTACGGAACTTTTTGTTTGTTGCATTTGATTGCAATAAATGTGTGATTTGGATCGTTTGCGTAAGCGATTTTATGACTTTTTAAGCCAGTCGATTAACCAACATAAATCGTTAGTGATCGGAGTGATAAGGGATTCGTATGTATCCGTGAATCAAAGAGGACGTTTGAATGAAAGAAGTCATGTTATTCCCACTCACTTCAGTTGTACTCCCTGAGGGTAAAATGAATCTGCGCATTTTTGAGCCACGATATAAGCGAATGGTAAAGGAATGCAGCATACAAAATGTGGGCTTTGGAGTTTGCCTGGTAGGAAGTGAAGGTGACCCTAAAGACGTGGGTAACGTTTCATCTATCGGAACTTTGGTCAGGATCGTTGATTTTGAAACACTCAGTGATGGCCTTCTTGGTATTACAGTTGCTGGTGAGCAACGCTTTATTGTCAAACGCGTCCGTGCAGATGCGGATGGCTTACGTCATGCAGAGGTTGAATGGTTAGACAATTGGCAACATCTAGACAACTCACCAGATTTCTTCTTTTTAAGCCAGCAGTTATCCCATGTTTATGAAGAGTTTCCTCAACTTGGAAGCCTCTACCAGCATCGTTTTTACGATGACTCTGCTTGGGTTACTCAGCGTTGGCTTGAGTTACTACCCCTAGACTGCAATCTGTTCGAACAGCTAGTCGGCGCAGAGGACTGTATTCCTGCGTTGCAATTTCTGACAGAAGCCATAGAAGCCCCGACTAACAAAGAGGCAAGGATATGAAAGGATTTAATAAAGCTGCGCTAACTATTGTTGCGACATTAGGACTGGCGGCGTGTGGCTCCGACAGTGACACTATCGAGTATTCCAATTTACAAGCAGTGCACGCTTCTTCTGATGCGCCGCTTGCAAATGTGTGGATCAACGATAAACCATCTTTAACGAATGTTGATTATGGTGTGGGATCTGGCTACGTTAAATTGCGAGAGGGGATGAATTCGATTCAGGTCGATGTACAGCTCCCAGGTAATGAAACCGCGACCGTAGTACCTAAAACAGAACTAGATCTTGATTCCGACCTCAATTATAACGTGTTCGTTGTTGGCGATGCCGATGGTTCGCCAAACCCAGTTGAGCCTTTAGTTGTGACTCGCAGCGCCGATTCAATGGCTGATGCCAATAGTCTAGATGTTCAAGTTGTTCATGCAGCTTCAGGCGTTCCTGCTGTTGATCTTTATGTCACTGAGCCAGGTGTTGCTCTTGCTAGCGCGACTCCAATAACTAACCTTGCTTACAAAGCTTCTACCGACGTATTGAACATCCCAGCTGGTGAGTATCAAGTTCGACTTGCCGTAGGAGACAGCGTTGCTTTTGACTCGGGCAAAGTATCTCTTGCGGCTAACTCCAACTTGACGATTGCCGCTATCGGCACAGGAGATTCGAATAGCACGTCACCTGTCAAACTCTTGGTGTTGGACGGTTCGGGCTCTTCTATAATTGAAGATATGGGCAGCCAAGCTGAAGTAAGAGTCGGACACCTTGTCGATGGAGCGCCAGTCGTCGATGTTAACGTTAACGGGGCGGCCTTCGCTCCTCTTGCCGACTTAGCGTTCAAAGAGATTCGTGGTTATTTGGATCTTGCTGCTAGCGCTTACGATATTGACGTTTACGTGGATGGCACAACAACCAATCCGATCATAGATGTTGACGGGTTAATGGTTGCAGGTGGAGTGGATTACAGTGTTTATGCAGTCGGTGTTGTTAGCCCAGCGATTGATATCGAAGCTCTGGTTGTTGAAGATATGAGACGCGCTGTGGCGACTAGCGCGACATTGAATGTGACACACGCGGCGGCTAATCCTATAGCGGAAATGGTGGATATTTACCTCACTACGAGTGCAGGAATAGATGGAAGTGATCCAACTATTGCTAATTTTGCGTATAAAAATAGCGTACAAGGATTATATGTCGCTGAAGGTACATATTATGTAACGGTAACAGTGGCTGGTAACCCAAGTATTGTTGCGGTTGACTCAGCACCAGTCAATGTAATGAACGGTGTTGTGTACCAAGTCGTTGCCATTGATGATGGGAACAACGGTGGTTTCAACTTGTTGGTCGATGACGTGACCGATTAGGACGAATGGGAGGAGGAGACTCCTCCCACAAATTAAGGCCGATTATGATGAGTGATAGCCCGAAAAAACTGGGGCGCAGTGATTGGAACGATTACATGGATAAAGTGAAGGATCGAGACAAAGATGCGTTCGCTTTTGTATTCCGTTTTTACGCACCCAAGCTGAAGCAATTCGCTTACAAACATGTTGGTAATGAGCAAGTTGCTATGGAGATGGTGCAAGAGACCATGGCGACAGTTTGGCAGAAAGCGCACCTCTATGATGGTGAAAAGAGCGCGTTATCGACTTGGATATATACCATAATCCGAAACCTTTGTTTTGATCTGCTGAGAAAACAGAAAGGTAAGGAATTACACATTCATTCTGATGACATTTGGCCGTCAGAGTATTATCCACCTGATCTTGTTGATCACTATTCACCAGAACAAGATATGTTGAAAGAACAGGTGGTTAAGTTTTTAGATATATTACCGAAAAACCAGAGAGATGTTTTACAAGCGGTATATCTTGAAGAGTTACCTCATCAACAGGTCGCGGAATTATTTGATATACCCCTCGGTACCGTAAAATCCAGGCTGAGGCTTGCAGTAGAAAAGCTAAGGCATTCAATGCATACGGAGCAACTATGAATAAACACCCAGATAACAGCTTGTTAGAAGCATACGCTTCGGGAAGCATTGATGCAGTTTCTGGTCTTGTGGTCGCAACCCATTTAGAAACATGCACCAAGTGCCGAGCTTATGTGAACCAAGTCGAAGCAAGTCAAGCGAACATCGTAAGTGACATACCTTCTGAGTATGTTTCTGAATTTGACGACATGTTCAATGACATCATCAACGCGGAGCCAGCGACTGATAATATCGTGATCCGCGACTCTGCTGCTGTTAATGTGGCAGGAAAAAGTTTCGCTCTTCCTAAAACTCTAGCGCGTTTCTCTGACCTCGTAGGGTCATGGAGAAGTTACGGAGGCAAGGTTTTCAGTGCTCAGATTGACCTAGGGGAAGACGCTCGTGTCAGCTTAATGTACATCGGGGAAGATGTGCAAATTCCTCAACATACGCACAAAGGCCTGGAGTCTACATTGATCCTACATGGTGGATTTAGTGACGAGGATGGCCAATATGAAGAAGGCGATTTGATGATTAGAGACGCATCAGTGAAGCACAGCCCTTACACTAAGGCCGGAGAAGACTGCTTGTGTTTAACCGTATTGACTGAGCCGATGATCTTTACTCAAGGCGTGGCACGTATATTTAATATGTTTGGTAAAGGGTTATACCCATAGACCTCTTATCTTATATCTCGCAAAACAAAAACCACCGAATTCGGTGGTTTTTTATATGTTTCGTTAATGTTTGTGACGTGCTTTTTCCAATAGAGCATCAAAGTAATGTCGTAGCGAGTACAACATAATCAAGCTTGGCACGACCATGACAGCGGTAAGCACGAAGAATGTGCTCCAATCATTAAGATAATCCACTAGCTCGCCACTGAAAGAAGCAAGAGTCGTCCGTCCGAAGTTTCCTAGAGAGGCAAGCAACGCATACTGAGTTGCCGAAAATGCTTGCCCGGTTAGAATCGTCAAAAATGAAACAAAAGCGACAGTTGAGAAAGCAGTCGTAAAGTTATCGACAATAATCGTGGCTAAGTACAAGTGCTCGTTTGGGCCTACCGAAGCAATCAAAGCAAACATCAAGTTACTGGCAGACATAGCAATACCGCCGATCATTAATCCACGTACAATACCAAACCTAACGTTGAACATGCTTCCGACAAAAGTAAAGAAGATGGTGGCTCCCCAACCGATCAGTTTGGAGTAATAGCCAATTTGTTCATTGCTAAAACCAATATCTTTATAGAACGCGATCGACATCCTGCCCAAAAACGCTTCGCCAATTTTAAATAGGAAAACGAACAGCAACAGAGTAATCGCGACACGGACGCCATTGCGATTAAAGAAATCAAGGAAAGGTTCTACAACAGTCACGGTAAACCAAGCTACGACTTTTGAACCAACCACTTCTTTGTGTCGTTGTTCAGCGGCAGACTGAAGTTGTTCGCGTTGAGTCTTCGGTTCACCGACTAAAATCGTAAAGACCATTAGAATGCCGACTATCACCGCCATCCCGTAATACACACCATTCCAACCGACACTGTCAGCATTAACAAACGCTAAATAACCCGGTAGTGAATAACCTGTCCACCAGCCAATGACCGCCATTGCAGAAGCTTGAGGCAGTTTAGACTCTTCTGACTTTGGGAAAGTATCAATACGAAAAGCATCAATTGCGATGTCTTGTGTCGCTGAAGCCGTTGCAATACACAAGGCGAGTAGTGACGCAAACACCAAGTTTTCCGCTGGATTAACGCCGGCAATAAATAGGGTAGCGACGAGTACGATACTTTGACAAAAGAAAATCCAGCTACGTCTTTGCCCCAGTAGTCTAAAGAGGACTGGCAGCTTCACGCGGTCAACCAGAGGTGCCCACAGGAAGTTGATCGCATAGACCGCAAAAACGCTACCAAAATAGCCAATTGCGGAGAGGGTCAAGCCGGCATCTTTTAGCCAACCTGACATGTTTGAACCGATAAGAACCCACGGAAAGCCGCTAGAGCAGCCCAGCATGAAAACCCACATGAGTCGTTTATCGAGGTAACTTTTTACCGTTTCCAACCAAGTGATGGAAGGTAATGAAGACATAAATCAATCCAATAAAATGAAGCCGTTGAAAGAGAAAGCCCTTCGATTATTCAAAGGGCTTATCGTTTTGGCTATTTAAGTAGTGTAGTTTTGGTGATGACGATTTGCGTCTCTGGTACATCACGCATTCGGCCTACTGTCGTGGTCGGCTGCTGAGCCATTTTCTGGATAACGTCGAACCCCTCAGTAACCTCACCAAATACAGCATAACCTGGTGGTCGAGCGCCATAGTTGAGAAAGTCATTGTCGACTAAGTTGACGAAAAACTGACGAGTTGCAGAGTTTGGTGCATTAGTTCGTGCCATGGCGATGGTAGCACGGTCATTGTTTAGACCATTATTTCCTTCGTTTTTGATTGGCGCGTATGTTTTCACCATCTGCATATCTTGGTTAAAGCCGCCACCTTGCGCCATAAAGCCTGGGATAATACGATGAAAAATAGTACCTTCGTAGCTCCCATCTTCTACATATTTCAGAAAATTAGCGACAGTGATAGGTGCTTTCTCTTCGTTTAACTCAACCGTAAATGAACCAAGGGTCGTTTCAAACGCTACTTTTGGCCCAGCCCAAACGCTGCAGCTGAGTAATGCTAAAGACAGAATCGCTTTGCGTAACATTAGAAACGCTCCTGCATGTATTGACGAAGCTCAGGGTCATTGGCAATCTCTTTAAGCGTCAATGTCACCACATCATTCAATGTCTCTTCAATATCGGCATCAGAAGCACTCAATGTGCCAGAGCGCTTTGCTGTACCTGTATAAGTTTTGACGAGCTTGCCCTCAGGTGTCTCTGCTGTGATTTCCAGCACAACTTTAGCGTCCATCTCATTTTCCATCACCGAATGCTTCACGTTGACCAACGCTTCTTGAACGCTCAATTCAATCGCGTTGTTGCTGTTTAGATCCGCATGGAAACCTTGAGATGAGAATTGCTTCTCTAATGCTTCTTCTAACGCAATACGTAAATTCTGTTTAGCATGAAGAGGAAGAATGTTCGAACGGCCGTTATCCACCAACGCCACGTACTGCGCTGCACGTACATCTTTGCTGGTCAAACTGTAAGTCTTGCCTTGAACAATTGGATTGGTGCTCAATGTGCTTTCTGGCATCAGGTTCAGCTGAGGTTGTTGAGGGGCTGAACACGCAGCAAGCAACGCAACCGAAGCCGCAAGTACCAATTTTCTCATTTTATTATTCCTTTTAACTATTTTGCTAAAGCTTATATTGCGCTTAATTTAGCAGGATTTTTTGTAGCCTGTAAAATCACAAACTTATTGTTGGAAGCGATAAGTTTCACATTTTTATCGCCAAACAGACGTTTGAGTTTTGCGTCGTACCCGAGGTGACGATTTCCGATAACCAGTAAACGGCCATTTTCACTTAATACTTGTTTAGCATCGCAGAACATTTGCCAAGCAATATGATCGGTGATTGCCTGTTGTTGATGAAACGGTGGATTACACATAACCATAGAGTTGCTGCTGTGTTTAAAACCGTCCAAGCAATTGTTCGCTATGCACTGTATGTCTCTATTTTCACCAAGGTTGTCGCGTAGGTTCTGTTTTGCCGACTCAAGCGCCATAAAGCTTTCATCAACACATGTTAGCCGAGCATTTGGATTCAACTGACCAAATTTAACAGACAAAACACCATTGCCGCAGCCGAGGTCGATGACATTGTCTATCGAAGGGTCTTGAGGCAGGTGCTGCAGCATAAAGCGTGCACCTAAATCTAAACTTTCTCCTGAATAGACATTTGGCATGTTCTTGAGTTCGATATCCTCGCCATCAACGCGCCAAGTCGTGAAAGGCATTACTTCAATCGGAGGCTCAACTGTTGCTTGAGAAAACACCAATCTGTGCTTTTTCCAGGCCAAAGATGTTTTTGTTTCGCCTAAGTATTTTTCAAACAGTTTTAGCGTCGAAGTATGAATGTCTTTCGCTTTATTGACTGCAATGACGGGGCAGGAAGCCGGTAGCGCCTTTCTTAATTGGCTTAGTATCCACACTAGATGGCGGTTACTTTTGGGCAGTTGCAGCAAGACGAGATCAATATTGGCAGGAACGAGGTCCATCGTGGTGGCAAACGCTACTTTATTGCACTGGTTTTGCTCGAGATTTTGCTGTGCACCTTTATGTGAGATGAATGAATCACTCATTAGCGTTACATGGTGCTTTTCCGAAAACCAGCAGGAGAGGGCACCAAAGCTGTCATTAATCACGAGGATGTTTTGATTGTCTGGCAAAGCAAGCTCTTCAACATGATTAATAAGATACTCATCACCGGCATCCCACGCTTGTAGCGTTTCGTTACTACGTTTTGGGAAACGATGAAGTGTTAAGCTTCGCTCGTGAAGGTTCAGTTCGGTTTTCATAGCTAAATGTAAGTTGATTTAGAAATTAAGTGTTATTGTCGCAAATGATGACGTGTCGAGATACAAAAAGCTGTCAAATTTTACGAGTTCAGTGATGGCTGCTCTCTAGGCATGCTCATGGAGTCGAGCGCCTTGAGACAATATGTCTACAAAGTGCGTCAATAATGAGAGTGACGTTTGAGTGATGCATGTCTGCTTTACTTAGGTATATACTTATGGAATTCGCATCAATGAGGAACGAATATGATCCAAGAAATCATAGAGAAGAAACTACACAGTGAGCTGCAACCCAGCTATCTCAAAGTCATTAATGAGAGCTACATGCATAATGTGCCACCAGGCTCAGAGAGTCATTTCAAAGTGATTGTTGTGAGTGATTCGTTCGCGGGACAGCGTTTGATTGGGCGCCATCGTCAAGTTCATCAAATTTTGGCAGATGAACTGGACAACCACATTCATGCATTAGCTATTCATACATATACTGATGAAGAGTGGAAGCGTGAACAAGATGGCGCCCCTGATAGCCCGATGTGTATGGGTGGTGGTCACTAAAAACGCAAGATATAAAGGTGCAGAGAAAGGTGGCTTAAGGCCATCTTTTTTCGTTTTACATTCTTTAGGGACGTTAACGTGGCACAAATTCTGGTTAAAAAATGTGTTAACAGTGTTTCAACAAATGAATGGAAATTGCAGAATATTTCAGGCGATGAATATCACTTTTCCATAAGATATGTATGGAATATGGCATTTGTGCGATGGGTCAAAGTTATGACTATTCTTTGACCTTTTAGACCTGATTCTACCGAAATAACCCCTCTATTCTAATGATTGATCATGGCATCAAGTTCCTAAAAAATGCTAGACTACGGCACCTGATAAATCTCGCGTATTCCTTGTGACGAGATTTTTAATAGGATGTTGCGATTTTGATGTTTAAAACAACATCAAAACCGGACACTGATGTCGTGTCTAAAAGTTACGCAATCAAAAGAATCTTTTTCCCGATAAAAGTAGTGCAAGTGCGTATGATTACAATAAAGAAGGGCTTGGATCTTCCTATCGCAGGAACTCCATCCCAGGTGATTAATGATGGTAAGACCATCAAAAAAGTCGCCTTGCTTGGCGAAGAGTACGTTGGCATGCGACCTACCATGCATGTCCGCGTTGGTGATGAAGTGAAAAAAGCGCAAGTTCTTTTTGAAGATAAAAAGAACCCAGGCGTGAAATTTACTGCACCAGCAGCCGGTAAAGTGATCGAAGTTAACCGTGGCGCTAAACGTGTCCTTCAATCTGTAGTGATTGAAGTGGCAGGTGAAGAGCAGGTGACATTTGATAAGTTCGAAGCCGCTCAACTTTCAGGTCTAGATCGTGAAGTGATCAAGACTCAGTTGGTTGACTCTGGCTTATGGACCGCTTTACGTACTCGTCCGTTTAGCAAGGTTCCTGCAATCGAGTCTTCTACTAAGGCTATTTTCGTAACTGCAATGGATACTAATCCACTAGCAGCTAAGCCTGAGTTGATCATTAATGAGCAACAAGAAGCATTCATTGCTGGTCTAGACATTCTTTCAGCCCTGACAGAAGGCAAGGTTTACGTATGTAAATCTGGCACTAGCTTGCCACGCTCTTCACAGTCTAACGTAGAAGAACACGTCTTCGATGGCCCTCACCCAGCAGGTCTTGCTGGCACCCACATGCATTTCCTATACCCAGTAAATGCAGAGAATGTGGCATGGAGCATCAACTACCAAGACGTTATCGCGTTCGGTAAGCTGTTCCTAACTGGTGAGCTATGCACAGATCGTGTTGTGTCTCTAGCTGGCCCAGTTGTGAATAACCCTCGTCTAGTCCGTACCGTAATGGGTGCAAGCTTAGATGACCTAACAGATAACGAGCTGATGCCTGGCGAAGTTCGTGTGATCTCTGGTTCAGTACTAACAGGTACACATGCAACTGGTCCACACGCATACCTTGGCCGTTACCATCAACAGGTTTCTGTATTACGTGAAGGCCGTGAAAAAGAACTATTTGGCTGGGCAATGCCTGGTAAGAATAAGTTCTCGGTAACTCGCTCTTTCCTTGGTCACGTATTCAAAGGTCAGTTGTTCAATATGACAACGACGACCAATGGTAGTGATCGTTCAATGGTTCCAATTGGCAACTACGAACGCGTAATGCCTCTAGATATGGAGCCTACTTTGCTGCTTCGTGATCTATGTGCCGGCGACACAGACAGTGCTCAAGCACTGGGTGCGCTTGAACTGGATGAAGAAGATCTAGCATTGTGTACCTTTGTATGTCCAGGTAAGTACGAGTACGGTACGTTACTTCGTGAATGCCTAGATACTATCGAGAAGGAAGGGTAATTTTCATGGCTCTTAAAAAGTTTCTTGAAGACATCGAGCATCATTTTGAGCCTGGTGGCAAACACGAAAAATGGTTTGCCCTGTACGAAGCTGTAGCAACAGTTTTTTACACCCCAGGTATCGTAACAAATAAAAGCTCGCACGTTCGTGATAGCGTTGACCTAAAACGTATCATGATCATGGTTTGGTTTGCGGTATTCCCAGCAATGTTCTGGGGTATGTACAACGCAGGTGGCCAAGCTATTGCAGCACTTAACCACATGTACGCTGGTGACCAACTAGCGACAGTTATCGCAGGTAACTGGCACTACTGGCTAACAGAAATGCTTGGCGGCACTATCGGTGCGGAAGCGGGTGTTGGCAGTAAGATGCTACTAGGTGCGACTTACTTCCTGCCAATCTACGCAACAGTATTTATTGTTGGTGGCTTCTGGGAAGTGTTGTTCTGTATGGTGCGTAAACACGAAGTTAACGAAGGTTTCTTTGTAACTTCTATCTTATTCGCACTTATCGTTCCACCAACGCTACCTCTATGGCAAGCGGCACTAGGTATCACATTTGGTGTTGTTGTAGCAAAAGAGATCTTCGGTGGTACAGGTCGTAACTTCCTTAACCCTGCACTTGCAGGTCGTGCATTTCTATTCTTCGCTTACCCAGCACAAATTTCGGGTGACGTAGTATGGACTGCAGCTGACGGCTTCTCTGGTGCAACTGCTCTTAGCCAATGGGCTCAAGGTGGTAACGGTGCTCTAGTTAACACAGTAACTGGCGCTCCTATCACTTGGATGGACGCGTTCATCGGTAACATCCCTGGCTCTATTGGTGAAGTATCGACTCTAGCTCTAATGATCGGTGCAGCGATGATCGTTTACATGCGAATCGCTTCATGGCGCATCATTGCGGGTGTGATGATCGGTATGATCGCAGTATCGACTCTGTTTAACGTGATCGGTTCTGACACTAATCCAATGTTTAATATGCCATGGCACTGGCACCTAGTTCTAGGTGGTTTTGCATTCGGTATGTTCTTCATGGCAACGGACCCAGTATCAGCGTCATTTACTAGCAAAGGTAAATGGTGGTACGGCATCCTGATTGGTGCAATGTGTGTGATGATCCGTGTAGTTAACCCAGCGTACCCAGAAGGTATGATGCTGGCGATTCTATTCGCGAACCTATTCGCACCTCTGTTCGACCATGTAGTGATTGAGAAGAACATCAAGCGGAGACTAGCACGCTATGGCAAGTAATAACGACAGCATTAAAAAGACGCTGGGTGTTGTTATCGGGTTGAGCCTTGTTTGTTCAATCATCGTATCAACAGCAGCAGTAGGTCTGCGTGATAAGCAAAAAGCTAACGCTGTCCTAGATAAGCAATCAAAGATCGTTGAAGTTGCAGGCATTGACGCAAACGGTAAGAAAGTACCAGAGCTATTTGCTGAGTACATCGAACCTCGTCTAGTAGACCTTGAAACAGGTAACTTTACTGAGGGTAATGCATCTACGTACGATCAACGTGAAGCATCAAAAGATGCAGAACGTTCAATCGCATTGACACCAGAAGAAGACGTAGCTGATATCCGTCGTCGCGCGAATACAGCAGTGGTGTACCTTGTAAAAGATCAAGATGAAGTCCAAAAAGTTATCCTGCCTATGCACGGTAAAGGACTATGGTCGATGATGTATGCCTTTGTAGCCGTTGAAACTGATGGTAACACTGTGTCTGCTATTACTTACTACGAGCAAGGTGAAACTCCTGGACTTGGTGGTGAAGTAGAGAACCCTTCATGGCGCGATCAATTCATTGGCAAGAAATTGTACAATGAAGATCACCAGCCAGCGATTAAGGTCGTGAAAGGCGGCGCACCGCAAGGTTCTGAGCACGGTGTTGATGGCCTATCAGGAGCGACGCTCACTAGTAATGGTGTTCAACACACATTTGACTTCTGGTTAGGTGATATGGGCTTTGGTCCTTTCCTAGCAAAAGTTCGTGACGGAGAACTTAACTAATGTCTAGTGCACAAAACGTTAAAAAGAGCATCCTAGCGCCAGTGTTGGATAACAACCCAATCGCGCTACAAGTTCTTGGTGTATGTTCTGCTCTTGCAGTAACAACTAAACTAGAAACAGCTTTTGTAATGACACTAGCGGTAACATTTGTAACTGCGTTGTCTAACTTCTCTGTTTCATTGATCCGTAACCACATTCCTAACAGTGTGCGTATCATCGTTCAGATGGCAATCATCGCATCGTTAGTAATCGTGGTAGACCAAGTGCTAAAAGCTTACCTATACGATATCTCTAAACAGCTATCTGTATTCGTTGGTCTGATTATCACTAACTGTATCGTAATGGGTCGTGCTGAAGCATTCGCAATGAAGTCTGCGCCAGTACCATCTCTTATTGACGGTATTGGTAACGGTCTAGGTTACGGCTTCGTTCTTATCACTGTAGGTTTCTTCCGTGAGCTATTTGGCTCAGGCAAACTATTTGGTCTAGAAGTTCTACCTCTAGTGAGCAACGGTGGTTGGTACCAGCCTAACGGCCTAATGCTACTAGCACCATCAGCATTCTTCCTAATCGGCTTCCTTATCTGGGTAATCCGTATTCTGAAACCAGAACAAGTAGAAGCGAAGGAGTAAGGACGTCATGGAACATTACATTAGTCTGTTAGTTAAATCGATTTTCATCGAAAACATGGCTCTGTCTTTCTTCCTAGGTATGTGTACTTTCCTTGCCGTATCTAAGAAGGTTAAGACCTCTTTCGGCCTAGGTGTTGCAGTTGTGGTAGTTCTGACTATCGCTGTTCCTGTGAACAACCTGGTATACAACCTAGTTCTGAGAGAGAACGCGTTAGTTGAGGGCGTGGACCTTAGCTTCCTAAACTTCATCACCTTTATCGGTGTAATTGCAGCACTTGTACAGATTCTAGAGATGGTCCTAGACCGTTTCTTCCCACCTTTGTACAACGCGCTAGGCATCTTCCTACCGCTGATCACAGTAAACTGTGCAATCTTCGGTGGTGTATCTTTCATGGTACAACGTGACTACAACTTTGCTGAATCGATCGTTTACGGTTTCGGCTCTGGTGTGGGCTGGATGCTAGCAATCGTTGCTCTTGCAGGTATCCGTGAGAAGATGAAGTACTCTGACGTACCTCCAGGTCTACGTGGTCTTGGTATCACATTTATCACTGTAGGTCTTATGGCGTTAGGCTTTATGTCTTTCTCTGGTGTTCAACTGTAAGTCGGGTAAACCGCAACAATTAAGGAATAGTCAATGGACATTATTCTTGGTGTAGTGATGTTTACTCTGATCGTACTAGCACTAGTACTAGTGATTCTTTTCGCTAAGTCTAAGCTTGTACCAACAGGTGACATTACAATTTCTGTGAACGATGACCCTTCTCTGGCGATCGTTACACAACCAGGTGGTAAGCTACTGAGTGCTCTAGCAGGTGCTGGCGTATTCGTATCTTCTGCTTGTGGTGGCGGTGGCTCATGTGGTCAGTGTCGCGTAAAAGTTAAATCAGGTGGTGGCGACATCCTACCAACCGAGCTTGACCATATTACTAAAGGTGAAGCGCGTGAAGGTGAGCGTCTAGCGTGTCAGGTTGCAATGAAAACTGACATGGATATCGAGCTTCCTGAAGAAATCTTCGGCGTTAAGAAGTGGGAATGTACTGTTATCTCTAACGATAACAAAGCGACATTCATCAAAGAGCTTAAGCTACAAATTCCAGATGGCGAATCAGTACCTTTCCGTGCTGGTGGTTACATCCAGATTGAAGCTCCTGCTCACCACGTGAAATACGCAGACTACGATATTCCTGAGGAATACCGTGAAGACTGGGAGAAGTTCAACCTTTTCCGTTACGAGTCTAAAGTTAATGAAGAGACCATTCGTGCATACTCTATGGCTAACTACCCAGAAGAGCACGGTATCATCATGCTTAACGTTCGTATCGCAACTCCGCCGCCGAACAACCCAGACGTACCACCAGGCATCATGTCTTCGTACATCTGGTCTCTAAAAGAAGGCGACAAGTGTACTATTTCTGGTCCATTTGGTGAGTTCTTTGCGAAAGATACAGATGCAGAAATGGTATTCGTTGGTGGTGGTGCTGGTATGGCTCCAATGCGCTCACACATCTTCGACCAACTTAAGCGTCTGCACTCTAAGCGTAAGATGTCTTTCTGGTACGGCGCACGTTCTAAGCGTGAAATGTTCTACGTAGAAGACTTCGATATGCTACAAGCTGAGAATGACAACTTCGTATGGCACTGTGCACTGTCTGATCCACTTCCAGAAGATAACTGGGATGGTTACACTGGCTTTATTCACAACGTTCTTTACGAGAACTACCTACGTGATCACGAAGCGCCAGAAGACTGTGAATACTACATGTGTGGTCCACCTATGATGAACGCTGCTGTAATCGGCATGCTAAAAGATCTAGGTGTAGAGGATGAAAACATCCTACTAGATGACTTCGGTGGTTAATTCCTCCAAGTGATTGAATCTATGGCTAGCTCTCCAAGAGAGCTAGCCATTATTTTTTATAGACATAAAACTGATACTCAACAGTTGATATAGGTAATCGGATTGAAAGGATTGATCCTATTTCCCATATCAATTCAACAACATTGGGAGTTAACAAGTGAAAAAGTGGCTTGTTGCATTTGCTTCTCTATTGATTTTGGCTGGCTGTGAGCAGCCTGCCGATCAAATTCATTTAAGTGGCCCTACCATGGGGACTTCTTACAACATCAAGTATATCGAGCAAGATGGTATTCCAACGCCAAAAGCGATGCAGACAGAAATTGATCGCTTATTGGAAGAGGTTAATGACCAAATGTCGACCTATCGTGACGACTCAGAGTTAAGTCGTTTTAATCAGCATCAAACGAGCGAGCCATTTACAGTTTCGACACAAACTGCAACGGTAGTGAAAGAAGCAATTCGCCTTAACGGTCTTACTTTAGGTGCATTGGATGTGACGGTCGGCCCTCTAGTTAACCTGTGGGGGTTTGGTCCAGAAGCTCGTCCAGATGTAGTTCCAACCGATGAAGAACTCGCTGCTCGCAAAGCAAATACCGGTATTCACCACCTATCTGTTGATGGTAATACACTGTCCAAAGACCTTCCTAACTTGTACGTCGACCTATCGACGATTGCGAAAGGTTGGGGGGTTGACGTGGTTGCTGACTACCTTCAATCTGAAGGGGTACAGAACTTTATGGTCGAAGTTGGCGGTGAAATGCGTCTCAAAGGTGTCAATCGTGAAGGTGTGCCTTGGCGTATCGCAATTGAAAAACCGACCGTTGATGAACGTTCAATTCAAGAAATTATTGAACCAGGCGACATGGCAATTGCAACAAGTGGTGACTATCGTAATTACTTTGAGAGTAATGGTGTGAGATACTCTCATATTATTAATCCACGAACAGGCAAACCAATTCATCATAAAGTGGTGTCTGTAACGGTATTAGATAAATCGTCGATGACTGCTGATGGTCTTGCAACTGGTCTTATGGTGCTAGGTGAAGACAAAGGCATGGCAATTGCGAACGAAAATAATATTCCTGTTTTCATGATTGTGAAAACGGAAGATGGTTTTAAAGAGTTGGCTTCGGAAGCATACAAGCCATTCATGAAGAAATAACAACAGAAGTGAGCATGTTTTTATGAATACATTTCTAATTACCTTTGCTGTGTTTGTCGCGGTAATCACTGCAATGGCTGTCGGATACATTTTCCAAAAGAAAGTCGTGAAAGGTAGCTGTGGTGGCTTAGGGGCAGTTGGCATCGAAAAAGTGTGTAATTGTCCAGAACCCTGCGATGCGCGTAAAAAACGTGAAGCGCGCGAGGCTGCGCGTGCTGAGAAATTGGCGGCGTGGGAAAAAGATAGAATTGCTTAGTATTGGTTAATCGTACTAAGAAAGTGATAAAGCTCAGCGTTCTGCTGAGCTTTATTTTTAGGCAGCTAACCAAAGCTCAGATGTCCGAGAAAGAGCCCAATACCGTGTTTTGTTGTTTCTTTCTCTCATGTTACAGAGCAAGACCACACTGATAGTCATTAGGACGAAGAAATGATTTGGTTACGTCCGTTCTCTTTGGCCATGTAAAGTCGCTCATCCGCCACTTTTATTTGTTGTTCCAGCTCCCCCTCGATGTTGCTTACACCAATACTCGCGGTCACAAGAATGTTTTTGTCCAAATAAGTTATTGGCGTTTTTTCTATGCGCTGTCTCATTTGTTCTAAGCGTGTTAGAAAGCCGTCATAGTCGCCACTGGCTTGAATACAAAACTCCTCGCCACCAAGCCTAGCGACAATATCATTTGGAAAATAGATTTTTAGAATATTCGCTATCATGACTAACACTGCATCGCCGCCCTCATGTCCGTGTGTATCATTTACTTGCTTAAAGAAATCGATATCAAGCATCGCGATGTTTCTTTGAGCGTTTTCTACATGGGGTTGCTCAAACAGAAAGCGGCGGTTCCATAAGCCCGTTAGCGCATCTTGATTTGCCATTTTAAACAGTTCAGATGTTGCGTCTTTGATATCTAACAGTTGGTGAATACGGCAAAAAAATTCTTCTTGATTAAATGGCTTGTATAAAAAGTCATTGGCCCCTGCTTTTAGAAACCTAGCCGTCATGGTCTTAGAGTTACTACCCGACAAGCCGAGAATGGCTAATTGATTTTTATCCCACTTCCGACGTAATTCACGCACCATAGTAATACCATCTTTAACGGGCATATCATGGTCGGTTAAAACGAGAGTGATATCTGGATTTTGCTCGACAAGCTCTAGGGCTTTTTGCCCATTGTCAGCTTCCAACGTCTGAATATATTGATGCTCCAAAAGTTGGGCAATGTGTCTTCTTACGGTGTGTGAATCATCAACGACTAAACATTTGTGTTGTTGATTGTTGGTTAGTCGCTTGAGGAGTGGTAATAGATAGGAAACGGACGCCATGCTGTCTTTCAAAATATAGTCGAGGACACCTTTTGCAAGCATCTTTTCGCGAGTGTCTTCTTGAAATCGAGCCGTTAAAACAATGACACGATGACCATGTTCCAAAACGAGGTCAATAATCTCGCCATCTTGAGCATCCGGTAAACAATAGTCTAAAACCGCACAGAAGAGGTCCTGTGCTGAAGATAACAAGTTCTTTGCCTCCGCGTAGCTTTCCGCTGCGATGACCTCATAACCAGCTTGGCTTATTGTTTGGCAAAGAAAGTTTTTAAATGCACGACTATCTTCAACAACCAGAATCTTATTACTCAAGCGCAGTCCCCAAAATTAATTGTTTAAAATCAATGATAACTAAAATTAAACTTATCGCCATCAAAAAACACATGTCAACCAAAAGTAGAACAACTACTCAAATGTTTGACACGCATCCGTTAACATCACATCATTATTCCTGTCTTAGTTATATAATTATGTTTAGCTAACGTAGGGAGAAAGTAGTATGGAAATGCATCAACATGGTATGGCTGAGCTATTTCAACAACTGGGCCTCGGTAGCTCTCCTCAAGAAATGAAAGATTTTATTAATCAACATCGACACAAACGAGATTCTGCGCCTTTACATGAAGCTAGCTTTTGGACGATGTCACAGGCGAACTTTCTAAAACAAGCCATCGAAGAAGATGCAGATTGGGCCGAATTAGTCGATCAATTGGACGTAATGCTTCGAGATTGACGTTCGCTTAAACACGCCCATTTCTCTTCAGGTAGATTTGATTTATACTGTTTTTTTGAACAGTGCTTTGATGGCTATGTCAGATCGAATTAGAAAAATTATTCATGTCGATATGGATTGTTTTTATGCTGCCGTAGAGATGAGAGATAACCCCAGTTACCGTGGCATTGCACTCGCTGTTGGCGGACATGAAAAGCAGCGTGGAGTGATTAGCACCTGTAATTATGATGCGCGTAAATATGGTGTTCGCAGTGCAATGTCAACGGCGCGCGCGCTGCAACTCTGTCCTCATTTGTTGGTTGTGCCCGGTAGAATGCATGTATATAAGCAAGTCTCTCAGCAGATTCGTGCTATTTTTGAGCGTTATACGCCTATCATTGAACCTCTCTCATTGGATGAAGCATACCTCGATGTCACGGACTCGACAGCTTGCCGTGGCTCCGCTACGTTGATCGCAGAGTCAATTCGCCGCGATATCTGGAGTGAACTTGGGTTGACGGCATCGGCGGGCATTGCTCCGATAAAGTTTCTTGCCAAGGTCGCGTCAGACATGAACAAGCCCAACGGTCAGTTTGTGATTCCGCCAGAGAAAGTCCAAGAGGTTATCGATAGTCTTCCGCTAGAGAACATTCCTGGTGTGGGGAAGGTGAGTCTTGAGAAGCTCCACCAAGCCGGTTTTTATCGATGTGAGGACATTAAAAACAGTGACTATCGAGAGTTGTTGAGGCAGTTTGGTCGTCAGGGTGCCTCCTTATGGCAGCGAAGCCATGGAATTGATAATCGAGAAGTCGTTGTTGAGCGCGAGAGAAAGTCCGTCGGTGTGGAAAGGACATTCAGCCAGAACATCGCAACCTATGATGAATGTTGGCAAGTGATTGAGGAGAAACTTTATCCCGAACTCGAGAAACGTTTAGAGCGTGCAAGCCCAGATAAGTCGATTATTAAACAAGGTATTAAAGTCAAATTTGCCGACTTTCAACTGACAACAATTGAGCACATCCATCCGCAATTAGAGCTTGAGGACTTCAAGATCTTGCTAAGAGATATTCTTAAACGCCAAAATGGACGGGAAATTCGCCTTTTAGGCTTGAACGTGATGCTCAAGCCCGAAGACCAAGCGCGTCAATTGAGCTTTTTTTAGGCCCTTACCGTTTCTACCTGCGTTAATACCTGCTCAAAACTTACATTTGCCATTGCACCATAACCTGCTAGCTTTGAGGCTTTTAGCTGGCTAATCAAAGGAGTGCTGATTCCGCACAAGAAGCGAGCAACGGCATCATTACTGATGGCCGATGGGGAAAGCTGAATAAACTCCCGCGCCCATATCGATACTTGAGATTGTTCAATATCTTCAGGTTCTGGTGCTGTGAATGTGGCGACGTGACCACGACACACGGAGCAGTGACCACATTGCTTTGGTGCATCGTGATCCGCAAAGTAGTTCGCCAATTGTGAGCTCAAACAGTGCTCGGACTGGAACAAGTGCAGCATGGTGTGGATTCTTTCGATATCTTTGCTTTCTTTGGATTGGAACAGTTCATACAGTTGTTGGATTAAAACATCCGAGCTCTGTTTGGTTGGCATAACTGAGTACACGTCCGTCAGTTGTTTGCTCTCTAGTTCTATCCAGCCGTTCTGGTGAAAATAGTCGAGCGCTGCGACAACTCGGCTGCGTTCCGATTGATAGTTCATCCATAGCGCTTCTAGATCAACTTGGCACCACACTTTGGCTTTTTGTGAGCAGGAAAAAATAGCCTCCACAAATTGACGTCGCTCGCCTTGAAATTGATTCACAATAAATTGCTGATCGTGCAAAAACTTAAAACGATATTCCGCAAAGTAACTGTACTTTGCTTCAATGACGTTATGTAGCTCCAAATAAACCAACAAGGTTTTGAGTGGCAATTGGCGGATATTACTTTCACGCGACAAACGCAGTGGCACTACCTCCCATTGTGGAGCATGTTCTTTCGCTTGCTCGACTACATAGTTAATTGACGTAAATTCTGGTGTGTCGCCATAGACAAAGTTCTCCAACACCGTTAAGCCGGACGTATTGCCTAGCAGAATGCACTCAGAGCGTTGCCCGTCCCTGCCTGCACGTCCAATCTCTTGTGCGTAGTTCTCGATTGATTTGGGTAAGTCGAAGTGAATGACGCGGCGAATATCAGATTTATCGACCCCCATACCAAATGCAATCGTTGCAACAATACAGTCAATTTGGCCATCCATGAACTGCTGTTGGATTTGTTCACGAACGTCGCTTTTCATGCCAGCGTGGTATGCGTGAGCGTTAATGCCAATATGGATTAATGACTTTGCTACTCGTTCTGCTGTTTGCTGCTGCGTCACGTATACGATGGTCGGAAGCTTAGGTGAAGAGGCGATGATCTCACTGAGCTGTTCTTGTTTCTTTGTTTCCTCACACGGGATCACCGAGATATCCAGATTAGAGCGGTAGAAGCCTGTAACGGTAATATGTTCACTGGCAATATCGAACTTTTTTTGCATGTCTTCAATAACTGCAGGCGTTGCCGTTGCGGTGAGAAGTAAAGACTGTGGGATGTTCAGTTCACGTTGATATTGCGGTAGTTTGAGATAATCTGGACGAAAGTTATGCCCCCATTCGGAAATACAGTGCGCTTCATCAATGACCATCAAAGAAATCGGTACTTGGCGAATGAATTCACGAAAACGCTCATTTTTTAGCCGCTCAACAGAAATCATCAAGATTTTGATTTGTCCATTCTTCACGCCAGCCATGACCTGTTGTGCTTCTTCTCTACTTTGACTGCTATCGATAGAAGCGGCAGCGATTCCTTTACTTTGTAAAAAGCTCAGTTGATCCTTCATTAACGCCAACAACGGAGAGATCACCAACGTAAGGTTGGGTAATATGGTTGCAGGTAGTTGATAACAGAGTGACTTCCCCGAGCCTGTAGGAAAGATTGCCGCAGCAGAGTAACCATTCATAACGGCTTCAATAACAGGTTGCTGACCTTGGCGTAATGAGCCAAAACCAAATACGGATTGAAGTGTTTGATGCAGCGAGTCACTTTGCATAATAGGGAAACCTTTCTTTGATGGTAAACTTGGCTACATTAACACACCCCGAATACTAAACGCGCGTCCTAAAAGTATGAACAAAGCCGACTTAGTCCAAATTATCATCCAACATCTGGAAGAAAAACTTCAAGTTGCCCATGCATCGGCTCAGCGAGCTATCGATGCCGCGACAGATGAAGAAACTGTTCCCGAGCATAAGTACGATACATTGGCACTTGAAGCCGCGTATCTTGCTCATGGACAAGCCATGCGAATTCAAGATAGTGAAGAGGAGTTGCGTCAATATCGTTCTTTAGTGACTCGTAACTTTAAGAATGCGCCTGTTGGTGTTGGTGCTTACGTTGTTCTCGCAGATGAGAATTTGATCGAAAAGCACTTCTTTGTAGGCCCTTGCTCTGGTGGTTTGACTGTTCAATATCAGACTCTGGAAGTCTTTGTCTTAACAGCCAAATCTCCTCTGGGTCGAGCGTTGTTCGGGAAAGAAGAGGGTGATGAGGTTGACGTGAAAATAGGAGATAAAACAACTTGTTACGAAGTCGTGACGATTTGCTGACATCTCATGTATCACTCAGTGTTATGTTTAACACGAGTAATGTTAAATAAAAGAGAATGACATGAAAAAGCTTTTTACACTCTCATTGCTGATGGTCAGTGCTACTGGTTATGCAGCGCAGTGTCGTGTGGACATCAATAATGAAGTCCGTATGGATGGGCAAAGCTTGGAAATTCGCCAAACGACAGGTGATAAAGCTGTCGTGGATGAGGATAACAACCTCTTCATCAAAGGTGAGCTAATTGAACTCAATGCCGACCAAAAAGCGGCAATTGAAGACTATCGCGAAAAAATGAACGCGTATATTCCACAAGCAAAGCAATTGGCGAGTGATGGTTTAGCGCTTGCGAATGATATTATTGATGATGTTGCGGAAAGCCTCGATGCACCTGGTGCGTTTGATAATGTAAAAGTCGCAGTAAAGGACTTTTTCGCTGATGTTGAATCACGTTACTACAAAGATGGTGATTTCATCCTGCCTGCGGAGAGTTTTGAGTCTATGACACAAGGGTGGACTGAAGACTTTGCAAAAGCACAAGAGATCTTCAATAAAGAGTTTTTAGCCAGTTCGTTGGATGCTTTATCGAAAAAAATGAAGGAAGAGGGAGGGATAAACCTCACTGCATTATCAGAGAGTATGGCTGAACTCAGCGCGAAAGTAGAAGAGCGTTTAGCCGAGCATTCAAAAGAGGTAGAACAACAAGCAGAAGACTTGTGCGATTCGCTGGATGACATGGCAGGGCAAGAAAACGATCTGTTGAAGAAAATCCCTGAGCTAAAAGATTACCGAGTATTTACGATTTAATTACTCATTAAAAAGCAAAAACTCGATGAGATAAAGAAAGAGAGCACTATTGTGCTCTCTTTGCGTTTTACTCGCTTATTCTTTGATAGCTTATTGCGCATTCATCTCGGTGAGTTTATCGCCGACAGGTTTTGAGAAGTTAAAGCCATCATGCTGATCCCAGTTGATAGACCATGTCATTACTCCTGCATAATTCGGGTAATGGTACGCTGGTTTTACGGTGCCACATGAAGTGCCTTTGGTTAAACAATCTAGTGCGTTGATAATATTCTGTGTTGGAGCCTGCCCTGAATTTGCCGAGCTAGGACCTGAAGGTAAACCGATTGCGACTTGATCATCGCGCAATGGTGCAAATTGAGTGCCGTCGGCCAACTCAAAACCTTCGATAAGCATTTTAGATTGCGCTACCATCATATCCACAGAGCCTTCTGGTGCACTGCCTGGCAGGTATGGGTTTGGCAAACCGCCGTTGTTATATAACTGGACGTGAAGCAAGTCGAGCGTGCTGCGTGTCTCGTTTATCACAGGAATGTAAGCTCCCCAAATACCGCTGTAAGCCACATAGCCGCCTTGAACATAAGGGTGCTCAGGCGCCATGGTTAGGTACATATCTCCACCCATGTTTTGCTCTATTTGAAGCAAAGCACGACCAAGGCGAGCTTGAATTTGCGAGCCATGAACTAAGTTAGAACCACTCTCTAAATCCACATCTAGACCATCAAAGCCCCACTCAGCGATAAGACCTGTTAGGCTAGAGACAAAGTTGGCTTCATCTTGGTCGGTATTCAGCGTAATCGTGCCTTCTGCGCCGCCAAGAGAGAGAACAAACTTCTTACCTTTAGCTTGAAGCGCTGCCATGTCCTGCTTGAATTGTGTTGGATCGAGTGCTGGACAATCGCTGTAAATATCGCCTGAATATAGATTAAAGTGCACAGTGCCATCACTGTTGCGATCATTTTCAGCAAAGGCAATATCAATCACATCCCAAGCATCTGCCATATCTGCTAGACGAATTGGACAGCCCGCACCATTTACAAAATTGTGCCAGTAACCGATGAGGTTATGGCGTTTCTCTACTTGCTCAACCACCGTTATTGCTGCGGCGTCAGACAGTGCATTGCTTCCTGACAAATCCACAGCTTGGGCGCTAACTGTAAAGTTACCAAGTGCAGTTGGTGTCCAGTTGGCTGTGTAAGGTGCTGTGGTATCGGTTGCAACAATAGAGCCGTTGATCATGAAATCAACGTGTTTAATGCCTGAAGTTAAAGACGTTGCATCGGCGCTTAATGCGAGACTTTTGCCTAATCCGACGGTTTGACCGCTGCTTGGTGAAGTCAGAGAGACGACCAAATCTTTATCGCTGACTTCCACACCAACCAGGGACTCTGACGTGTTGTTATCATTATCGGTTGCGACGGCTTTAAGCTGGTTAGCGCCAATAAGTGTGGCGTTCCAAGTAACGGAATATGGCGCTTGAGTGGTGACCCCTAAGCTGGTGTTGTTCGCAAAAAACTCAACTTGCGTGACTGTGCCATCAGCATCGCTTGCGTTTGCCGTGATTTCGTTATTGCTGCCAGCGAGCACGACTTGTCCATCCGTTGGTGCCGTAATGGTAACTTGCGGTGGTGTCGAACAAGCACCTAGGCCACTCCAAGCATCTTGCCAGTATAGCCCTTCACCAGGCTCGTAAGCCCATGTCGCATCCGAGGAGCACCAACCAGCAACATCACAACGATATTTTTGGTTGAAGTGAGAAATCAGGTCGCCAGCTTGATAACTTGTGCCTGCCACATAAGGTACTGCATCTGCACATCCGCCCGTTCCGGTTTCTGAATTACTAATAACCAGCGCTACTTCTTGGCTCATCGTTGCGAGGTTTGTATCATCAGTCGCTTGTGCTTTGAACGAGTATGTACCTGGACTAGCGGTCCATTGATATTCGTAAGGTGCGCTAGTATCAATGGCGACAGATTGATTGTTTACGAAGAACTCAACTTGTGTGACCACACCATCAATATCGTCAGCTTGAGCGGCTACGGTTAGGTTATCGCCTACATTAAGCACTTCTGTGCCTACTGGGCTTGTCAATGAAATGCTTGGTGGCGGTAATTCGACTTGTGGTTGAACTTGGATAGAAATCGTCGTGGTGCTAACAGCTCCCTCATTATCTGTCGCAATTGCGGTCAATTGCGAGATCCCTTCAATAGCTGTCCAAGAAGCTTCGAATGGTGCTTGAGTTACCACAGCAACGGTTTGGTTGCCTGCAACAAACTCAATTTGTGTGACTTGGCCATCTTCGTCAGTTGCGTTGGCTAACAAAGTGATCGCACTGCCTTCGGGAATTTGTGCGTTGTTTATTGGAGAGGAGAACGACACCGTTGGTGATAAATTGTTGCTTCCACCATCACATTGCCCTAACGCTTTCCATGCTTCCCAAGATCCTGAGTTGGTCACGGGATCATTGCCTTGCGTCCAATATGCAGCCTCATAAGCGGCTCCTTGCGTTTTTACTAAAGCGCCCGATGTATAAGTCGCAGTGCTGTCCCAGTCGGGTAAACTTTGACAGTTATAGGCTTGAGCTTGGTAGCTGGCGCTGAGTGCTACAACCATCGCTCCGTGAAGTAGGGTGACCTTCATTTTCCTCTCCTTGAATCATGGGTATAAATGAGAACAGAGTAATAACTAGCTGATAAATAGACATTAGGGGGAAAAAGCGAAGCACAATATTCTGCTTTTCGACACAGTATCACGAGGAACAGTTCGTCCCTTACACCAGAGCTCATTATTTTTCGGCTCACTTCACGGCAGAAGGATTGGTAAAATTCAGCCACGTAAAACGAACAACAGTCGCGAGGCTTTTGAGCGATGAATATGAGATGTACGTTAAAATTTACAAGCTGAATGACTACAAATTGTTTCAACTGTCGAGGATTTAACCGAGGTGCTCTTGTTGAATAGTGAATATTGCTATAGTGTACTAGTTAGCTAGTTCAATGATATTTTTGTGTGAGTAGTATGACACAGCAAACCTCTTCTCAGCCTCGCGAGCATTTTGGCTCTCGTCTCGGGTTCATCTTAGCTGCCGCAGGTGCCGCAGTTGGCCTTGGCAATATTTGGGGCTTCCCAACTCAAGCAGCCAGTAATGGTGGCGGTGCTTTCCTGTTAGTTTATTTGGTGATGATTCTTATCGTCGCATTTCCGATGCTGGTGGTTGAAATGGCGATTGGTCGCCATGGTCAAGCCAACCCTGTAGACAGTATGCGTGCAATCACAGATAACCCTACCGGTAAAAAACTCGGCGGCATTGTGGGTTGGATTGGTTTAAGCGTACCAAGCGCTGTCTTAGCGTTTTATTCAATTGTTGGTGGTTGGTTGATCTGCTTTTTACTGGGTGCAATCACAGATCTAATGGGGTTAGAAGCTGCAACTCAATGGCTAAAGGGCTTTAGTGTTGAACGTAACTTGTTCGGAACCATTACTTTTTATGTACTGACGATTCTCATCGTACAAGGTGGCGTAAAACAAGGTATTGAGAAGTGGTCCACACGTTTGATGCCAGCATTGTTTGTTCTGTTTGCTCTGCTATTTGCTTACATCATGACGCAAAACGGTGCGATGGAAGGTCTGAAACATTACCTAGTGCCGGATTTTGAAAAGGTATGGGACCGCAAGTTGATTCTTGCTGCAATGGGACAGGGCTTCTTCTCGCTTACGATCGGTGGCTGTTCAATGCTGATTTATGGCTCTTACTTGAGTAAGAAAGAGAACCTACCAAAGATGGCGATGAACGTGACCATGGTAGATACTGCCGTTGCTTTCATTGCAGGATTAGTGGTGATGCCAGCGATGTTTGTGGCAATGCAAAAAGGCGTTCAGATCTATGCAGAAGATGGCTCTCTATTAAGCTCTGATACGTTGGTATTTACCGTATTGCCATTGATGTTTGATAGCTTAGGTTTGCTTGGTCAATTGTTCTCTATTGTGTTCTTCTTATTGCTGACGATTGCGGCGCTAACGTCCTCCATTTCAATGTTAGAGTGTCCAGTGGCTTTAGTGAGTGAGCGCTTCAATACTAAGCGCAGCGCAACGAGCTGGGTTTTAGGTGGTCTCATTGCCTTGTTCAGTGTGGTGATTGTTTATAACTTTGGCGCTCTGTTTGGTATGGTCGCGACGGTTGCTACTCAGTATCTACAACCAACCGCTGCGCTCTTATTCTGCTTATTTGGTGGTTGGGTATGGAATCGCAACTCAAAAATCAAAGAGCTTGAGCAAGGTTGCCCGGAGTTTACGCAAGGTTGGTTTGGTAAGTTATGGCCTGCGTATGTGAAGTTTGTATGTCCAATTCTTGTGGCGACAGTCATCTGGGCTTCATTTGGCTAACCGAGACGCCTATCGAATAAAAGAAAAGGGCTTGATGGTAACTCATCAAGCCCTTTTTCATATTGGTTATTCTCGTTTCGGTTATCCGCCAAGCATGGTGTGGATTAACGGAATTGTCCTGCTTCTGGAAGAAAGTCAAAACCAGCAGAAGCCAGTTTTGTCTCCAGTGCTGTGCGCTCGATATCGAAGAAAGCCACCAGTTTGTCCAGATCACCTCCGAAGTCATCGCGTAGCTTCATATTCACAATGCTCATCAGCATGACAGGGTCCATGGATTCAAAGTTCGTTAGATTCATGACTTATCCTCAAAATCTGAAATCAGTAGGTTTGCCGCAGCAAATGCCGCTTTTTCACGCACTTCTTTTGGTAGCGATTCATCCGCTGCAACATCGTTCAGTGCTTTAACTGCACATGAAATTGCTTGGGGAATATAAGCTTGATCGCCACTACCAATCTGAGCATAAAGCTCACGAACCAGTTCACAACAGCCGTATACTTGCATGTTTTCTTTCCACTAAATGATAACTTATCTCAATATACACACAGCGGATTTGAAACTCAAAGTACAGAGTTGTTTTGGCTCAAGTTGAAGGTTTGCTTGAGCGAGATTTAATCACTGCATTTGTGCTTCTAACTTCTGAGTGACTTCTGGTGAAAGTTGAAGTTGTTTTGCTAGTTCTTGCAGATACGCTTTTTCCATAAAGTTTTGTTCATCAGCGACGATCAAAGACGCTAGGTAAATTTCTGACGCTTGTTGAGGAGAGGTCGCCTGATTAGCAATTTCAGCAGGATCAAGCGGTTTGTTTAACTCTTGCTGAACGAGGTGACGAACGTGCTCATCTGCGCCCATATCCGCGAGAGCTTGTTCAATGCGCGCCATTTCCTCTTCATCAACGTGACCATCAGCTTTTGCAGATCCAATCATTGCTTTTAAAATTAAGACACTGTGTTTACTGTCATCGGGGTCAAAGGTTTCTTGAACACCTTGACCGGATTGCTTGGCTTGCCAGTCGTTATACACTTTGTAGGCCAAGGCTCCAAGCGCAGCTGCGCCACCGACTTTTAATGCGTTTGACCCTATTTTTTTAGTCATTTTTTTACTTTTCTTTGAGCCCATCAGCATACCGATGAGGCCTCCGCCTACAGCACCTGCTCCTAGCGTTTTTAGACTACTTGAATTTGATGAGGATTTGATGTTGTTGGTTTGTTTGCCCAATGCATCTGCACCTTGCTTAAGTAAGTCTGATTTGAGTGCTTGGTTTAGAAGACTTTTTAAATCCATAACTGACCTCCTTTAGATGATGAAATCAGTTTAATAGCAAGAAGCTGAACCAAAGATTAACAAAGTGAATAGTTCGAAAAAGGTGGAGGGAGGATGTTGAGCTGTAATAAAAAGGGCTGACCGAAGCCAACCCTTTTTAACTATTTGAAACTACTTCAAATGCGAACTCGTCTAGTGCTTACTTTAGTTGAGCTTTTACGTGCTCAACAATGTCAGTCATTGCGACTGCTGTTTTCTCACCAGTAGCACGGTTCTTGTATTCGAAGTTGCCTTCTTTCATTGAGCGGTCACCGATAATAATGGTATGCGGTACACCAATAAGCTCCATGTCAGAGAACATTACGCCTGGGCGTTCTTTACGGTCGTCAAATAGCACTTCGATGCCCATTGCTGTTAGCTCAGCGTACAATTTCTCAGCGGCTTCTTTCACTTCTTCTGACTTGTGCATGTTCATTGGAACGATCGCTACCTGGAATGGTGCGATTGCATCTGGCCAGATGATGCCGTATTTGTCGTGGTTTTGTTCAATAGCAGCCGCTACTACGCGAGTGATACCGATACCGTAACAACCCATTTCTAGGATGACGTTCTTACCATCAGGACCCAGTACACCACAGTTCATCGCTGCGGAGTAAGCGTTACCTAGTTGGAAGATATGGCCAACTTCGATACCACGCTTAAGCTGGATAATGCCCTTGCCACATGGGCTTGGGTCACCTTCCACAACGTTACGTAGGTCTTCAACTTGGCCAAGCTCTACATCACGACCCCAGTTAATACCGAAGTAGTGTTTGCCATCGATGTTCGCGCCCGCACCGAAGTCGCTCATTACCGCAACGCTGCGGTCAACAATGAACGGCAGTTTAAGGCCAACAGGGCCAAGTGACCCTGGGCCTGCACCGATAAGCGCACGAATTTCTTCTTCAGGTGCCATTTCCAGTGGAGCTGCAACCTGAGGAAGGTTTTCTGCTTTCACTTCGTTCAGTTCATGATCACCACGAATAATAAGCGCGATGATTGGCGCATCAACTTCGTCAGATGCTTTCACAAACAGTGTTTTCACTGTTTTTTCAATTGGTAGTTCGAACTGCTCAACCAATTCAGCGATTGTTTTCGCGTTTGGCGTATCAACCAACGTCATTTCTTGTGTTGGTGCCGCAGCCTCAGAGGCTGGAGCTAGTGCTTCTGCTTTTTCAATGTTTGCCGCGTAATCTGACTCGCTAGAAAATGCGATGATATCTTCGCCGCTTTCAGCCAGTACGTGGAACTCTTGAGAGCCGCTACCACCGATAGCACCGCTATCTGCAAGTACAGGACGGTAATCCAGACCCATGCGATCGAATGCTTTACAGTAAGCATCGTGCATTGCGTCGTATGACTTTTGTAGGCCGTCTTTATCAATGTCAAAGCTGTACGCATCCATCATTGAGAATTCACGTGAACGCATTACACCGAAGCGTGGACGACGTTCGTCACGGAATTTGGTTTGGATTTGGTACAGGTTTAGCGGAAGCTGTTTGTAAGAGCTCACTTCATTGCGAACAAGGCTAGTGATCACTTCTTCAGCGGTTGGGCTAAGTACAAACGGACGAACATGACGGTCAGTAAAGCGAAGTAGCTCAGGACCCATCTTTTCGCTGCGGCCTGTCTCTTCCCATAGTTCAAACGGCTGAACAACGGGCATCAAAGTTTCGACTGCGCCTGCATTGTCGATTTCTTGACGAACGATGTTTTCGACTTTACGCAGTACACGTAGACCAGTAGGTAGCCAGGTGTATAAACCTGAAGCCAGCTTACGGATCATACCTGCACGTAGCATGAGCTGGTGGCTCACTACTTCTGCGTCGTTTGGAGTCTCCTTCAGAGTAGAAAGAAGATAATTACTGGTACGCATTAAATTTATCCGTTTATTTAAGTTAGATACTCAAGCTTGAATAAGCAGGAGTATGGGAGTTCCCTAAAGGGAAATTTGTTAGCCGTCTATAATATCAGCCAATTGCGTTTGTCAAAAGCTTTCAATAGCGGTAACCGTTATTAAGTTGCTTGTTGCTGTGAACTTTACGTTCAAGTCGAACAAATTTACCGCATATTCTTTGTCGTCCGGCTTGTTTTTCTTATATGCAGGGCGAGGATCTTGTGCCAGAACTTGTTCAATGACTGATCTTACATAGTCAGTATCGGGTCGATTTTCTATCGTTGCTAATGCTTGAGCAGAAAAGGTGACTTGTGACTTTTCTGGTTCTTGGTCTGCGTATCCGCCTTGTGCTTCCGAAATAGAATCCGAATAGGGAATATAAGGCTTAATATCCACAATCGGTGTCCCATCCACGAGATCTACACTGCCTAAATCAAGATAGATTTGATCGCCTTGCTTAGTGACTCCTTTCACTTCAACGGCTGACATTCCGATTCCGTTTGGACGGAAAGTCGAGCGCGAGGCAAAGACACCAATTCGTTCATTGCCGCCTAATCGTGGCGGACGTACAGTTGGTTTCCAACCAGCTTCCAGATTCTGATCAAATAGAAACAACAACCAAACGTGAGAGAACTGTTCTAGCCCACGCACTGCTTCAGGGCTATTTGCTGCACCTAACAGTTTTACGCGTGCTTTAGCCTCTGGTACTAAGCGTGGTTGGCGCGGAACTGCAAACTTTTCTTTGTACGGTGTCTCAATGACGCCGATGGGTTCGATGGAATACATGGTGGACATCTTTAAGAATTCATTGAGATGAAAAGTATCACAAATTTCTCTTGCTTTTCTTGTTGATAATGATTATTAATTAAAATGTTATAACATAACAATTAAATTAAAAGGAAAAGTATTATGAAACCAGGAATCCACCCTGAATATCGTCCTGTGGTGTTCCACGACACCAGTGTAGATAAGTACTTTGTCGTTGGTTCTACGTTGAAAACGGAGAGAACCATAGAATGGAAAGATGGCAAAACTTACCCTTACTTTACGTTAGATGTGTCGTCAGCTTCTCACCCGTACTACACCGGTAAACAGCGCGTTGTACAAACCGAAGGTCGCATTGCGAACTTCAACCGTCGTTTTGGTCAATTTAAGAGCGAAAAGGAATAAATCATGAAGGTAGTAAAATCATTAAAAAGTGCAAAAAGTCGTCATCCGGATTGCCAGATTGTAAAACGGAGAGGGCGTCTTTATGTCATTTGTAAAACGAACCCGAGATTCAAAGCTGTGCAAAAGTAATCAACCTGCATATATCTAACTTATGGTTTTGTTTAATTGATAATGTTGAGTTAATTATCTTACATGGATGAAATATCTACATTTTTATTCAATGTTGGTTATAAATGCCTCTGTTTGTCACAGTTTGTAACATTTAGGGCTTTTATTTGACCTTCTACTCAAGTACCCTTCGCACGCTTTTTGACATTTTTGTCACATTTGCATAGGAATAAAAACAAGGAGGGAACAGATGAGTTCATCTGATTCAATTAAACAAAACTCGCCTAAGAAGCCGCTGTTTACGCGCTTTTTGGATACTGTCGAATATTTGGGGAACTTATTACCCCACCCGATCACACTATTTGCCATTTTCTGTTTAGCCATTCTGGTGATGTCGGGTATTGCAGGATACTTCGAAGTTTCCGTAGTTGATCCTCGTCCTGAGGGTGCAAAAGGTCGTGCCGCGGATGGCATGATTCATGTCGTTAGCTTGCTTAACGCTGATGGCCTTGAACTAATCGTTACCAATCTAGTGAAAAACTTTGTCGGCTTTGCACCTTTGGGTACGGTATTGGTTGCGATGTTGGGTGTTGCTATTGCTGAATACTCAGGCTTGCTATCTGCAGCAATGCGTGGCTTAGTAATGGGTGCATCTCAACGCATGGTAACAGTGACGGTCGTTTTCGCGGGTATCATTTCAAATACGGCATCAGAGCTTGGCTATGTGGTACTTATTCCACTGGCTGCAATGCTGTTCCATTCTTTAGGTCGTCACCCACTTGCCGGTCTTGCTGCGGCGTTCGCTGGTGTATCTGGTGGTTACTCAGCAAACCTACTTATTGGTACGGTTGACCCGCTGTTGTCAGGCATTACTGAAACGGCGGCGCAAATGATCGACCCAACTTACACTGTTGGTCCAGAAGTTAACTGGTACTTCATGTTTGTGTCGACATTCTTCATTGCAATCACAGGTGCGTTTGTTACTGAAAAAATTGTTGAGCCAAAGCTTGGCAAATACAGTGAAGAAGAAGCTTCAGAAGATTTGTCGAACGACAAAATGGGTGGCTTAACAGACATTGAGAAGAAAGGCCTAAAACTAGCAGGTGTTGCTGTACTGGTTGTTTCAGCGCTGCTTGCTTGGACGGTTGTTCCAGAAGACGGCATTCTACGTTCTGATGCAGGTACAATTGCAGGTTCACCATTCCTGAAAAGTATCGTGGCATTCATCTTTGTGTTCTTTGCTATTCCAGGCTTTGTGTTTGGTAAAGTTGTTGGCACGATGAAGACGGATCGCGATGTAATTGATGCAATGGCGAAATCTATGTCTTCTATGGGCATGTACATTGTATTAGTTTTCTTTGCGGCTCAGTTCGTTGCTTTCTTTAAATGGACTAACTTCGGTCAGGTATTCGCGGTTGCTGGCGCTAGCTTCCTGCAAGAAATTGGCTTAACTGGTCCAATGTTGTTCTTTGCCTTCATCCTGATGTGTGGCTTTATCAACCTAATGATTGGTTCGGCATCGGCACAGTGGGCAGTAACGGCTCCGATTTTTGTTCCTATGTTGATGCTTGTTGGTTATGCACCGGAAACGATTCAGGCTGCTTACCGAATTGGTGACTCGACGACAAACATCATTACTCCAATGATGAGCTACTTTGGTCTGATTCTTGCCGTAGCGACTCGTTACATGAAGAACTTAGGTATCGGTACGCTGATCGCGACCATGCTACCTTACTCAATCTGCTTCATAGTAGGTTGGAGTGTGCTCTTCTACCTATGGGTATTCGTATTTGGTTTACCAGTAGGCCCTGGCGCAGCAACATACTACACACCGTAGAAAACGGTTACCTCACACAGCTCCATTATAAAAAGCCTGCGAACGTCGCAGGCTTTTTTATCGATTGAGACTGTGTACGCAGGCTTACCTGATTATAGATGTCGGTTTATAGCTGAAAACGCATCAACAAAGGGCGATAAAAGTGCTGAGTGAGCCAGCATAAGCTTTTCCAAATTATGCGTTTGTACCAAGGTAAGTGCGCAATATAAACATAGCTAAATTCAATTTCTGGCCGGGCTTTTCTGTTGCGTTTAAAAGCCGGAGCACCTGAGCTCATATTAAAACGACGCTGGAATATCATTGCGTGGCGGATGGTATAGGCCGATATTCGACGATACAATGCGAGGCGTTGTGGCTTATTGGTATCGTAGCCAAAAATTGGGCAAGTCATATCATTATCAATTTCTACAATGCCTAACGTAGCCAGCATCTCTTCTTGATAAAACAGTCCCACTAACTTTACTAATTTGTTCTGGCTCGCCTGTTTTAAATATTGGGTTGAAAACTGGATGTTATTGAGGCTGTATTTATCAAGGTAAAGCATGTCATATAACTCTTTGGCACGCTGAAACTCTTCATCAGTGGTCAGTGGCCTAAACTGCCAATCTTTATCATTAAGCAGTTTGAAGTCTTTCGTTAAATCTCGGTTGAAGCTGAACGCTTGCCAATCATCAAGTAAATACACTTGTCGTGTTACCAAGCTTTGCCATTTTGGCTGCTTCAATCGCTGAATTAAGTGTGAATGCTGACGCTGGTTGAGGGAGCGAAGCACCAAGGGAAAGGTGGGGTATTGATCGAGTGCGACGCGACGCAGTTCATCGAGATTTAAGGCTGCCCATTGTTCGCTATACATATTGGTGGACAAGCACTGATTGTTGAGCGTTTGGACTTGATCCAATCCAGCCAATGATAAGATTGGTTTAGTCATATTAATAAGTAACTTACATACCCATCGAACAGCCACATTTTTGACTTTGTGAAGCTCTTCTTCGGCGTAGCCACTAAGCAGTGTCATAGGGGAGACTGCATAACAGTTGTTTGGTATTTGTGGTGTTACGGAGTAAGGAATGGCAACATCATCGATATAGTAGCAACCAAAGCTTGCTGTGCATTCATCAATAGGATTTGACTGCATAAGAGTGATAAAGGTTTGATGCCATTCTTGAGAGGAAAGTGTCATGAGTTCAATGCCTCTCCATTCCACTCAATATCAACGGTAGAAGCGTCGCTCCACTTCGTCTTGTTCTGCCTAGCTAACCGGAGTAATTCAAACATACTCCGGATTTGGCTCCCGACCGGTAAGTTATGCTGTTGCATCACATTCACTCCAGACCACCAATCTTGCCAAGTTCGAGCCTTGAACAGGGATAACCCGCCTTCAGCGATGAGTGTTATTGGACCTAAATGATGCAATCGCTGCTTGGAAGGACTGGTAAACTCCATATTAGGAAGCAGTTGGTTGCATCGAGACGAGAGTAGGTGCAAACCACTGGTGGCTCTTGGGTTACATTCAATCACGTAGAGTTCATCTTGTGATTTGATGAAGTCAAACGACACTTGCCCATGATAAGTATGACGTTTACCAAAAGCTGCGATAAATGTATCTAGTCGTTCGCACGAGATCGGCTGAAAAGCACTGGCGGCCGAGCCGTTTACACAGTATTTCGGCACATAAGCTTGGTGTGCTTTAAGGTCACCATGTTCAAAAATGGCATAGTTACACACCGGAGTCCCATGGATTTTTTGTTGCTGAACCCAAGGGTAAAGGGGCGATATCGTGGCGGCAGAAATAGACTGAGTCGTCACATCTCTTATGACTTGCCCGCCAAACCGAGAGTAAACGGGCTTTAGAACGGTTCTCTTATTAATTTCAATCTCACTTTTATCAGCGACCAAACGAGTTTTTGGAAGTGTGATTTCTGGCAAACTTTGAAGCTGTTCAAAGACGGTCAACTTGTTGTGCAGGGCATTGAGTAGTCCCACATTGGGCAGAAAAAAATCTACTTCTGGGCATTGTTTGGCAACATGAGCCAAGTAATACACTTCTTCACAAGTGGGTATCACTATATCAATACGCATCTGAGTAATGATTTTTAGGATCTGTTGTTGATAGGTGGGAAACGCAAATCGAGGCGAAGCGGTGGGGATATAAGACTCGATGCCTCGCAAAAACGATCCTAGAGGTTTTTTTAGCGAATCGGTGAGAGTTACGTCATGTCCATGATGCATACACATGGTTGCCCACTCTAGTGCAACTGGTGATCGGGCTCCGGTGATTAAGACCCGCATATGTTCACCACACGTCGTTGTTTATTCATTGGCGTCCAAATAGGCGCAGGGCGGTAACTAAATCTGACAGGATCAAGCCGCAATTGGTCAAACAACTTTATCAAGGCTTGATGTATAACCCGATGGTGGTGAACATCCGCTTCAATTTGAATGGTTTGTGACCCTGTTTGGGTGATTCGGTAATCCACGCGACTTTGGGCGGATAGTGTTATAGCGCGGTAGATGAGATCTGGTAACACCGTCACTGGGACGTGGTTTGCGTTTAGCGTGAGGCGATCACCACATCGTCCGGCAATTGCGCCAAGAGGTTCAAATACGCCATTATCCTGTTTATTCTCAATAATATCGTCGAGCTGATAACGAATAATTGGCTGAGTTTTACGACGAAAATCGGTAATGATTGGGCTGTAATGAGTACGTTCGGTATTCAGCCAATGTTTTTCGATGTAAACAACATCTTGATTCCAGCGCATTTGTCCATGCTGATCCGTACATGCAAGAAAACCTTCAGTACATTGATAGACTTCATGGAGTTCGCTGTCGAACCGTTGAGAAATAAAGTGACGGTCACTCTCGGTTAGGACTTCTGCACCAGAAATGATCCGCTGTGGTTGAATTGCGGGTTGACCAAATTGACCGCTGAACTGGGCGCAGAGCTGAAGAGCTTGCGCACTACCAACCAAAAGCGTGGGTTGGAACTCATCCAGCTCTTTTATCCATTCTTGGTAAGGTTTGGATAAATCGGCATAAAAAAATGTTACAGGCCCTTTCGCGACGGATTTATACAGTGGGCTGTTGGCGCGCAAGGCTAGAGCAATTCGGTGTTTTTGCCATAGGTTGGGCAACAGGCGAGCCAATATATTGCCAGCCCATAGTTGTGTTTCCTGTTTGTCAGCAAGAAACAACCCGCGCATGCCTGATGTGCCCGAAGAAAGCCCAACAGTAACATCGCCAACTTTCGAAGCGGCGAAGTTGCGTGACTGTTCTGCGTCGAGTGCTTGTTGCATTAGCTGTTCAGCATCTAAGCCTTTCGTACTCAACTCCGAGAGGTTCTCCATCATGGTTTGCTTATTCATGATAGGGAAATCACTGAGTGGTGCACCTTGAAGTGAGCGGTAATACGGTGAATGACGGCATACCCAATCCAAGTGTTGCGTTAAGTGTTGTTGCTGCCATGTTTCGACTTGTTCCCTTGAGCCGAAGGGGCGGTAGCGGGTTCGCCAGAATTCTGAGATAAGCGTTCTCACTTCATCCATCCTTCTTTGATTAGCTGCTGGATAGTTTCCTGACAATGTGAAGGCACGAAGCGAACAAAGTGGTGGGTTTGTTGGTAGCAACTTCTCAACTCGGAGAGGGTGTTTTTATAGGCTTTTGTATCATCGCAAAGCATGTTCGCCAGCCAATGTTGATCGATATTTTCACTCAAGCTCTCGATTAACCAGCATGCATCGGCGAGTAAGAACAGCCAACCTTGGTCTCTTTTAACCAGCAAGCCCACTTGGCCAGCTGCATGGCCTGGCAAGCTAACCATATAAATAAATCCATCGTCGAACATGTCTTTACAGAGCAAATTAACACCTTGGCACTGAGGAAGAATTTGGCTGATTGATACAGAAAAGTCACTATGAATGAATAAGTTAGATTCAAGTTGTGGAGGAAGTAGAGCTTTTAGGTATCCTTTTCTTACGCCTCCAATTCGACCACTTTTAGTAATTGCATCCACCCCTTTTTGTTGGCAATGCAATTGAGAGTGGGAAAACTCAGACACGGCAGCAATGTGATCAGCATGGAAGTGGGAAAGTACTAAGTGTTCAATATCATGAGGTTTGAGACTTTCTTTTGCTAACTGCGCAACAATTCCGTGTTCTTTTTTATAGCGACAAGGTGTTGTCCAAGCATAAAAACGTTCAGGGAAGGGGCGAGTCGCGCTAAAAAAATGCTCGTGATATCCCGTGTCAAACAGGATGTTGCCTTGTGTTGGGTGCTGAATTAACGCAACGGCTGCCGGAAATGCTCTAGGCTTGATACCAGAACCTGGTTTGACAACAAAGCCTGGGTGTACGCAGTGTCCAGCCTCAAAGATTTTTATTTTTAGACCAGTTTGCATACTGCTGTATTCCTTCTTGAATTGAAAAAAGCGGTTGGTAATTCAGTGTTTGTTTCGCCTTGCTGATATCCAGAGTTTGATGATAGTTAAACAATCCTGCGCTGTATGAGGTGAGCCTTGGTTCTGGCTGATGTGGTAAGTGCCTTCGTATTTGCTCACTGAGCTTTAATAATGGTGATACCACACCGTATGGTAATGATTGTAACGTTACTTTTAGGTTTAACCCCTCACATAAAGCTTGCAGAACAGTCTCAATTGGCATTGGTTCGTTGTTGGAAATGTTGAACACATCACCATGCTGAAGTTGGCCTGCCTGAGTGCAAGCGAGCATCGCTGCATGGGCAACGTTGTCTACATAGGTCAGATCAACCACAGGATTTCTACCCGATGGCAGAAGCAGAGTGTTGTTTTTTATCGCCTTAAGCACTCTTGGGATAATCGCGCGATCATTGGGTCCAAAAATGCCACGCGGTCTTAAAATGATCGCTTTGCTTTGGCCTTTTACGGCTTCAATTTCCGATAGGTATTTTGTGTGTGCGTAATCATTACACCAGTATGAAGCTATGGCGTCGGTTTCTCGAATATTCCAACGGTCTTGATGGTCAAAGTAGACGCTGGTGGACGAAATATGGATAAAACGCGAGATTTGATGCGTATTAGCCGCATTGACGAGGTTTTTGGTGGCATCTACATTGGCTTGATAAAACGCCTGCCACTTTCCCCATGGGCTTGAGAGAGCGGCACAATGGATGACTGCATCCATACCTTGGCATACCGCATGAACTGCTGAGTGGTCTCTTAAATCGACTATATGGGGGATAACATCGAATTGCTCGGCGAGTTGTTTAGCGATGACTGTATTTCGTGCTATAAAATGCAGTTCATGCTGCTGGTGAAACATTCTCAGAATTGCGCTACCCAACATCCCGCTGCCACCAGTGACCAATATCTTCATAGTTTTAGCACTCCCATCCCTAGCGACAACCCTGCGGCGGTGCCAGCTAATAACACATGTTTTCCTGCGGTTTCTGGCTGATTACGCAGCCAGTGTAAGTTAATTGGGAGTGAGGCGGCGACTTGGTTTCCCAAAGTCGAAAAGTGATTAACGGTTTTCTCTGTTGGTAGCCCGGTGAGTGAAGGCAGTTTTTTTAATCCATGCGCGCTGGCTTGATGAGGAAGAAAATAATCAATATCGCCGAGTGTTACCGGAGAGGCGTCAAACCCTTTTTTTAGAAACGCTGGTAAGGCTTTACGCACATGTTTAAAGAGTGCTTTGCCCTCCATCTCAAACTGGCAACTTTTTAAATAGGCTTGATGCTCGGAGGTATGCGGATTGATATGACTACCTCCGCCCTTAATTTGACAAAATGAATACCCGGTATGATGCGTTTCAAAGTGACTGGTGAGCAATCCATCATCGTTGTGTTCTTCGAGCAAAAATGCGGCGGCACCGTCCGCGAATAAGGTTGCAACTTCTGGTTTGAGCGTAAAATTTCGATTCAGTGTGATGCCAGTGGCGAGTTCGCTGGTGACAATAAGAATCCGACGGTACCGTTTTGCTAAGAATAGACTCTGAGCAAGATCAAGCGCAGAGAGAAAGGATAAACAGGTGCTGTTCAAATCAAAGCTTTCTAGCCATGTTGGAGCGTCTAACGCGGCGAGAACCGCTGAAGCGTCGTAGGGTAGAGACTGGTGGTGTGTACCGCTAGCGTAGATAAGGAGATCAACGGAGCTTAAGGTATGTGTGTTTCCTAAACACTGCTCTATTGCCTGCACCGCCATGTAAATAGCGGTCTCTTTTGTATTGGCTACATGACGATATTCAACGTCGAATTTATTTCGGCAGGTCCCTGGCGCTAATTTTAGGAAGTGATCCATCTCTCGATCAGACCATTGATTCGTTGGCAGGTAGCTTCCACTGGAAACGATGTTAAAGCCCATTATTCTCTCTACACTTATTAAAAACGTCGTTCAAAATAAACCACGTTGCATATTGAAGCTATGGTGAGCGAGATGAAAAATAAACAGAACAAAACAAATGGGAGTAAGAGCACGCTTTGGGTGCAATGCTGAGAATGAATTTTCAGGAATGAGCCAGGCTTTTATTTGCTGGCTCAATTTGAATAGAGTGAGGGTTACTTCTTAAATTTCGCCAAAATACGATCCAAATGGTTTGCAAATTCGCGTCGATCGGTTTGAGAAAGCGCGGCGGGCCCACCTGTCTGAATTCCGCTTGAACGCATGGTTTCCATAAAGTCGCGGATATTTAGGCGAGCTTTGATGGTGTCTTTTGTATAGAGCTCGCCACGAGAACTGAGGGCTTGAGCGCCTTTAGAGATAACCTCATCTGCAAGCGGAATATCTGACGTGATCACCAAATCGTTGGCTTCTACACGCTTGACGATTTCGTTGTCTGCGATGTCAAATCCCGCAGGGACTTGTAGCGAATGGATGTTGTCTCTTTTCGGCACAGGGACAACGTGGTTAGCGACAAACGTACATTCAATCCCCGTACGCTCGGCGGCACGCACAATGGTTTCGCGAATAACTTTTGGACACGCGTCTGCATCTACCCATAACTTCATGATGATTTCTCATTTAGCTTGGCTTCTAGCTCTTCAATACGAGCCACTAATTTTTTCACCGTGCTTTCTAGCGCTGCAAGACGATCATTATCGGTGTGCGCTTGTGCTGCGACTTCAACCTTGGGAACACGCTGAGCACTTTTCCAACTTTTTATTGCGGTGATTAATGCAGGCATTGGGACGGGCGTTTTCAAGCGTGCTTTCACTAACGCTACGGTTGGTTCTTTTCCTTGTTGTTGCAGTTGTTCCATTACCGCTTCTAATTCTTTAGTAACGTCTTGAGTTAACATTTTTAATCCTTAACAACGATATATCTATCATCATACGTTGAGTGCGCTAATTTGGCGAATGGCATTTTGGAGAGTGTAGTGTGAGAGATCTCTTACATAGGTTGTGAGAGAAAACGATTTCGTAAGCGGGAAAAGAGAAGATAAAGAGCTTAAGTTTATGATAAATAATGATTTAACAACTTGTTAACCAATGTGAGAGCCAAATATTTATCTTGGATAGATTGTCTATTTTTGGAAAAGGCGTAAATTGAGAGTTGTCAGCAGGAAGCAGACATGGAACAGGAAAGCACCAAGGATTTGGTTATCGTCAGGAAGACGATTTGGTTGGTCAGGATGATTAATCAAGCATGGAGCGTAGGACATTGTAAGGATACGATCATCAATAGGATGTTGATGACTAAGGATAGACAATGGACCCTCTAGGATCGAGGTTATGGACAGCATCAGGAAGATGCAAGGGACACCGCTCAAGGAACAAGTGACGTGTGCTAACGAGGAATGTTAGCAGTCAGGATGATAAGGACACCGCTAGGACGGCGACGTAAGGAATAAGCTGACGGAATCAGCCACTATTATGGATGATGCATGGAGCACTTTTAGTAGCCGGACTGCTGCGAGTAAGACCATGACCCCGATACTTATGTGTCGGGGTCTTTCTTATATAAAAACGATATCCAGTGTTCTCATTGAATTAAGCATCTCGATGTTGCTTGGGGATATCAATATCACAAAATATATAAATTCCTAATAACACTTAATAAAAAACAACTCAGATCAATATCCTTTCCAACCAGTTGGTTTAACTTTCGGCTTCTCTACAAGGTGTTATGCCCGCAATCATTGAGCATGTTCAGCTCATCGAGTTTGTGATCTGCGGATAGATTAAGTTTGTTGTAATCAAGGAACAGATGTGGCCATAGTAACCAGAAGAATGCTTCTTCTACCCTACAATGAGTCGTTGCAACTAGAATTCGTCATGCTGAATTGCTGTGCGAAAAACCGTGCTGAATTGAATGGTCCGTATACAGTTGCGTCTGCCAAACAGATGTTTGAGAAAATACTGGATGATGAGAACATTTATAGTATGGCAGTGCTAGAGAGCACCAGTCGTGACTATATGGGGCACGTGTTTATTGCTAATCTCGATTCCGAACCTGAATTAGGGTTTATTTTTGATAAATCATATTGGGGTAAAGGGTTAGCAACAGAAGCACTAAAAGCATTTTTCCCCAAAGCGTGCCATGAGTTGGGCTTGAATAAGGTGAAAGCTAACGTGAATAGCAATCATCAAGCTTCTATGGCGGTACTGAAAAAGCTGGGATTTGTTAAAACAAAAGAAAGTAAGGATATATATGGTCCTTACTTTGAAATGGAATTTACAAGCGATGCGGTGGTAGGTGAAAGTTCTGCGGCCTGAAGCCGACCATGGTTAACTCTCCTTGGTAGCAATCGTCACCAAGAGATGAAAACTCAAATTGATACACCGTATGCCAACGCCAGACTCCGTCTGGCGTTTTTAGTTTATGGGCACCAAAGGCGATGCTGATTAATTGGAGATCCAATTGCTCACATTTACGCGTGATGGCCGCTTTTGCGAGTTCGGCTTGGCGACGCTGTTGCCAAAACAGGTAACAGAAAAAGCAGAGCCCTAAAATTGCTAAAAGATCACCAATCATTCCTGAACCTTTCTTAGCTTTTTGTTGCTTGTTGTAAGCTTACTAGCGCATTTGCTAGTTCCTCTGATGGGTTTGAATGCAGCAAAGGCAATAACACCATTCTTAACTCTGGCAGCATCACTAAATCGGCAAATAACTGATTAAATAGGGCTTGATTACCGGTTTGAGCTAAACGCAGCAAAAACTGTTCTGCTACCTTTTCATTGGCGAGTAAGTGCCAAGCGCGACCCGCCACACCAATCAAAACCTCCTGATGGCTTAAACGAGGGCTATGCAATATCGCATCTAATACTGGAGAGGCGACTTCTGTTGGTGCACCAGCAAGGGCTCGGATAAGTGCTGAAAGTAGGAAGAGATCAGGTTCGCTACTTGCGATTTCTTGCTGTGCCTTTTCCGCAATACGTTCTGCTAAACGCTCTTGAAGCTCTACATGCTCAAGCGCACCTAATAGGGCATAAAGTGGCTCATTTGGTAGGTGGTTCAACGCTTTGCGTATCATTACCCCGTTTTGCTCTTTGTCCAAACGAGCGGCCATGTCGGTGATCCCTTGCAGACCTACGGTTTGCCAATTATCCCAGCCTAAACCACCTGAAAAGTAATGCTGAGTGTGCTCATAATATTGGCTGGTAGGAAGATCGAGGTTCGCGCGGACCTGGCTATGAAACACGGCCATTTTGTCTTCGGAAGGTTTGAACGTATATGGGTTATTAGACAGCTTTTGCTGTTGCTCTTCAGAGATATCACCATTGAGGCGTGTTCCCATGGCTTCCACTACGTATTTAATGAAATTGCCGATATCTGATTGCTTTAACAAACCGCGCTCGTCCAATTCAAACTTTAGAAACCAAATCCAAGGCTGCTTTTGTTCATTCCAATAAGCGATGGCAAGGTGTGCTTTACGCTGCATTGGGAATGGGTACGGTGCTTGACCTTTTTCTACATCGGCAAACTCTTTCTTAGCGATGGTTTTGATACGACGACCAAGATCGAAGATTTGATAATCACAGCGGCTGTTGTTCAACAGTTGAGTGAGGGTTTGAATGTTTTCCATTAAATACGACGTCCTAACGTTCTTTTCACAAGAAATGGTATCATTCTCGGCTAATTCAAGGTTCGAGATAGAATTAATGGTAACAAATACTCAATTGGTCGACTTACTTCACCAACTTGAAACGCAGCTTAAAGAACATAAGTTGTGGCAACACACTAGGCCTTCAGAGCAAGCCTTACAAAGCGTGGAGCCATTTGCGATTGATACATTGCATCCTCATGAGTGGTTGCAGTGGATCTTTATAGACAGAATGCACGTGCTAGTGGAAAACAACCAACCATTGCCAAGAGGGTTTTCTCTCGAGCCCTATTTTTCAGAAGCGTGGAAGCAGGAACCGCAGTTCGCAGAGCTGCTTGTTACAATCCGAACCATTGACGAACTGTGTAAGTAAACGAATGCTAGAACAAGAAATAGCGCGATCTTCAGAACCAGTTGAGCTGGAGATCGTTTATCAGGATGAATATTTTGTAGCGGTCAACAAGCCTGCAGGCATGTTAGTGCATCGCAGTTGGTTAGATAAACACGAAACTCAGTTTGTCATGCAAACTTTGCGCGACCAAATTGGTCAGCATGTGTTCCCATTGCATCGTCTGGATCGTCCAACATCTGGTGTGCTCGTGTTTGCGTTGTCGAGTGAAGTCGCATCACAAGTCATGCCGATGTTTGCTGAACATAAAATGGAAAAGACATACCACGCAGTAGTACGCGGTTGGATTGAGGAAGAGGGCGTCTTGGATTACGCGCTCAAAGTCGAGTTAGACAAGATTGCGGATAAGTTCGCTTCACAAGAAAAAGAAGCGCAAGAAGCGGTGACGGAATATAAGCCGTTGGCTAAAGTGGAGGTTCCCTATTCGACGGGTAAATTTCCTACAACGCGTTATTGCTTAGTTGAGATGAAACCTAAAACGGGGCGTAAGCACCAACTTCGTCGTCATATGGCACATCTACGCCATCCGATCGTGGGTGATACAACGCACGGGGATGGAAAGCACAACAAGCTGTATCGCACAGAGTTTGATTCTCATCGTTTGCTACTGCATGCTTCAGAGTTACGGTTTGTCCATCCATTTACCGATCAAGAGATTGTCATGACGGCCAATCTTGATGAAACTTGGCAGCAATTGTTTACTCGATTTGAGTGGGATGAACCGATAATCGGCGCAGTTAGATCTAGATAATGATTGAGTACAAATAAAAAGGGTTAGCATCAATGCTAACCCTTTTTAATATTTAAGACTTAACGTTTTACTTTAGTTTTTCAAGATCCGCTTCGATCTCTGCGATCTTGCTCGAAACGACTTTTTCTAAATGACGAAGGTCTGAAAGAATTTTCTCTTTTACATCAACCTCAGGTTGTTTCGTTGGCTTAGTGATTTTATTCAGTTCATCAATGACTAATGTGAGGTTACGGTTGATTTCCGTTACTTCTTTATATTTGTGACTGCCACTGTCCACAAGAACATTTTTGATTTGGCGCGGGTATTTGAATTTAACGCTTTTAGCGAACAGTTCGCCTTTTTGCTTGTGGAAATAGATCTTGAGTACGTCTTTGTGTGCTTCTTGGCGTAGGGAATAACGTTCAATCTGCTTAGGGTCGTGAATACCCAAACCAGTGAGGTGGGGATACATAGGCTACCTCTATTACATCGAATTGATATTGATATAACTGTAGCAGCCTATGTATGAGCTAGATAGCTGATATTTAGCCAAAATGCTTAACTTGTGGGCAAGATCGCTCTCGCCCTGAACCGAAAAGATTGGCAGGTTTGATCTAAGCTGCGACCTCATCAGATAACTTTTCGATCAATCTCTCTCTTAGCTCATCCTGTTGTTCTTCACTTAATCTTCCCCCTGCATCACTGGTTAAAATAAACAAGTCTTCTGCTCGCTCACCAATGGTGGTGATTTTTGCACCATGAAGGTTGATATTTAAATCAGCAAACGTACGGCCTACTTTGGCCAACAGCCCTGGTGTGTCTAGCGCGACAAACTCCATTAAAGTGTGTTTTTTACCTTTGGTTGGTAAGAAGTCGACTTTGGTTTTCACGTTAAAGTGCTGAAGTTTGTTCGGAGTACGGCGCGTTTTAATCTTGGTTGGTCGGCCTGCCTCCAGTACATGAGTGAGGTGTTTAATCACCGCGGCGTGACGAGACTCATCGATCGCTTCGCCATGTTGATCGAGTACCATAAAGGTATCAATCACGTGCCCATCTTTGCTGGTCATGATTTGCGCGTCGTGTACATTAAAATTACGCCTATCTAACTCCGCCACGACCGTCGCAAATAAAGCAGGCTGGTCTTTCGTATATACAAACACCTCAGTGCCGCCACGAGTGGCTTTTTTACTGATCAACACCAAAGGCTTAGTCGGATCTTCCATGCGAAGTAAGTGTTCGCAGTGCCACGCGATTTGCGTATGGGTATGACGAAGGAAGTAGTCAGCTTTGAAGCGTTGCCACAATACTTCAATTTCGCGCGCGGCAAACCCCTCTTTGCGCAGCATTGCGGAGGCCATTTGTTGATTGTGGCGAATTCGCTCACGCACATCGACAGGGTTCTCTAGGCCTCTACGTAAAGCACGTTGTGTGGAGTAATACAGCTCCGCAAGTAAAGTTCGTTTCCAAGCATTCCAAAGTTCTGGGTTGGTTGCACAAATATCTGCAACTGTCAGGCATACAAGATAATCGAGAGATTCTTCGTCTCTGACTTTTTTGGCAAATTCGGTAATGACATCGGGATCATAAATGTCTCGGCGCTGTGCGGTGACAGACATTAATAGATGATGTCTTACCAACCAAGCGACAAGTTTGGCCTCGGGCTTCGATAAGCCATGCTCAATGCAGAAGTCGTACGCTTCTCCTTCACCGATAATCGAGTGATCGCCGCCACGACCTTTCCCGATGTCATGGAAAATAGCGGCAATAATCAGCAGCTCTTTCTTTTGCATCCGTGGGTAGACGTCACAGCAAATTGGGTGCTTCGCATGATTTTCTGGGTCACTAAAAGTGTTGATGTGTTTAAGTAAGCGAATACTGTGTTCATCAACTGTGTAGGCATGGAATAAGTCAAACTGCATTTGACCAACAATCTGACTCCATTGCGGCAAATAGGCCGCCATAACTCCTAATCGGTGCATGAGACTGAATGCTTTGTGCAGAGCATTAGGGTGACGACATAACGCCATGAACTTTTCACGCGCAGCAGGAATGGTGTGCAAAAACTTGTTGAGCCGACGGCGAGCGGTGCGCAGTTGACGCAGCGTTGGTGGGCTCACCCCTTCAATAGTTGAGTCGTTAGCAATATGTAAGAACATATCCAGAATAGTTTCTGGGCGAGCTTGGAACAATGCGGGTTTCCGCGCTTCAATTAAAGAACCGCGACGTTGAAAGTCCGTATCGAGAATCTCGGCACTTTCTGTCGCCCCACCATTAATGATCGCTTGGTCAAAGAGTTTGAGTAGCATTTTATTGAGCTCTGCCACACGACGAAGCGTGCGGTAGAACTCTTTCATCATCATTTCTACGCCTCGGTTGCCTTCTCCGACGTAGCCTAGATTTTCCGCAACTTGTGCTTGATGAGCAAAGGTCAAGCGGTTGTCATAGCGGCGAAGCTCCATGTGCAGAGCGAAACGTACTCGCCAAAGGAAGTCCTGACATTCAACCAATTCTCGGTATTCTGCGTCAGTTAAAAATCCGTATCGGCTCATTTCCAACAATGAAGTCGCACCAAAGTGACGTCGAGCGACCCAGCTTAATGTATGAATATCGCGTAGCCCGCCGGGGGTTGATTTAATGTCCGGTTCTAAGTTGTAGGTCGTGTCGTGGTAACGTGCATGGCGTTCGCGCTGCTCTTGAATTTTAGCGCGGTAAAACGTCTCACTTGGCCAGAAGGAGTCTGATAACACGACTTTCTTCAGTGCCTGAAAGGTGTCCTCGCTTCCACACAGCAGTCGCGCTTCTTGCAGGTTTGTCGCGACCGTTAGATCGGCTTTACCAATTTCAGCACATTCAGTAACGGTGCGAACAGCGTGTCCGACCTCGAGTTTTAAATCCCACAACAGCGTAATGAATTCGCTGATTTTTGCTTCTAACGCGGTTGGCAGTTTATTGTTCGACAGAATCAAAATATCGATATCGGAGAGTGGATGCAGCTCACCGCGTCCGTAGCCACCAACGGCAACCAGGGAAATGTTGTAAATATCCTTGAAACCAAAATGTTGCCACAAACGATTGAGAAGCAGATCCATATATTCAGCTCTGGCTAAAACCAAGCTTGTTACCGGATGATGATTGAGAAACTCTTGGTTTTGATTAGAGCTAAACTTCTCTAATTCTCGTTTGAGTTCACCGATATTGATTTGTTCATCGGAAAAGGTAAGAGGGGACTGAAGTGTCATATTTGCCATCCGTGCAAGCTAATCTAATAACAATCTAACAAATTTGCGGCAGATAAAAAATATCCCCGCCGAAGCAGGGATATAGTAAACAACGAGTGGTCGTCAGCTTTACGCGTTTTTCATTAGGCGAGGAATCGTATCGTCGCTACGAAGCGTTAGTACTTCACAACCTTCTTTTGTTACTACAATGGTATGTTCCCATTGCGCAGAGTTCTTGCCGTCGCCCGTGTAAACAGTCCAGTCATCTTGTGCATCAACAGAGCAACCAAATTTACCAGCGTTAATCATCGGCTCAATAGTAAAGCACATGCCTTCTTTTAATACGCGGCGGTCTTTGTTCTTGTAATGAACCACTTGTGGTTCTTCATGGAACTCATCGCCGATACCGTGACCACAGAAGTCTTTCACAATAGAAAACTTGTTGCGAGGATTGTTCTTGTTGTTCTCTTTGATGTACTTCTCGATAGCTGTACCGATGTCACCAACCGTTGAACCTGGCTTAACGGTACGCATACCAACATACAGTGCTTCTTGAGCTACCATGCACAGACGTTTGTTTGCAGGCGAAACATCACCGACTAGGAACATCTTAGAAGTGTCACCATGGTACCCCTGAGGACGCACGCTCAGATCGGCATTCTCATCATTTGGAACGATTACGGTAATATCAACGTTTAAGATGTCACCATCTTTTAGTACCGCCGGCTTCATTTGGCCGTTGCTACCGATTTCGTCTTTTTCCGCTGGAATACCGTGGCATACGATATGGTTGATTGAAGTACAGATCGACTTAGGGAAACCATGGTAATCAAGCGGAGCAGAGTATGCGCCTTTTTCTAGAGCGTACTCATGACAGATTTTGTTTAACTCTTCTGTCGTCACACCAACTTTGATGTGTGGTTCGATCATTTCTAGAATCTCTGCGGCTAGCTTGCCCGCAATGCGCATGCGTTCTATTTCTTCAGCAGTTTTAATCTTGATTGACATTGGCTTTCTCTACTTATTCCTAAGCACGTAAACGTGCGAATGGCCGCATTCTATCAGACATCGGGGCGTTAACCCAAGTTAGATAGGAATATGCATCATTCTTAATTCGATCATATGTTTAAAGTTTTGCTTATAAATAGGAGAAAGTGGCTCGGTGAAGAAATAATTTTTACTAGCCACAGTGAGCTAAAATATGGTATAAAGCGCGCCGGAATAGAGGACTGTTCTCTTCGTTTAGCAAAGTTAAGCGGCGAAGCAAGCTTCATCCGAATAACCTTTTATCTTTAAATCACACACATTCCGTCACATATTCCGGGGTGCTGAGCAGAAGCTTGGTCGGAGTTATGGGGAATGTGGAGGCCTAACCCCATAGAGGATTTTAAAATGGCAACTGTATCAATGCGCGATATGCTAAAAGCTGGTGTTCACTTCGGTCACCAGACTCGTTACTGGAACCCAAAAATGAAGCCATTCATCTTTGGCGCTCGTAACAAAGTTCATATCATCAACCTAGAAAAAACTGTACCAATGTTCAACGACGCTCTAGCTGAACTAGCTAAAGTTGGCGAGAAGAAAGGTAAGGTTCTATTCGTAGGTACTAAGCGCGCTGCATCTGAAGCTGTTAAAGAAGCTGCAATCGCAAGCAACCAGTTTTACGTAAACAACCGCTGGTTAGGCGGTATGCTTACAAACTACAAAACAGTTCGTCAGTCTATCAAGCGTCTAAAAGAACTAGAGACTCAATCTCAAGACGGTACTTTTGACAAACTAACTAAGAAAGAAGCTCTAATGCGTACTCGCGAAATGGAGAAGCTAGAGAAATCTCTTGGTGGTATCAAAGACATGGGCGGCCTACCAGACGCTCTATTCGTAATCGACGCTGATCACGAACACATTGCAATTAAAGAAGCTAACAACCTAGGTATTCCAGTATACGCTGTGGTAGATACTAACTCTAACCCAGACGGCGTTGACTACGTAATCCCAGGTAACGACGACGCGATCCGCGCTGTACAGCTATACCTGAACGCTGCTGCTTCAGCAGTATCTGAAGGTCGTAACAAAGACGTAGCTGCAGTTGCTGAAAAAGACGGTTTCGTAGAAGCTGAATAATAGCGGCTCTGTGTCACACTTGGTCTATGTGAAACCTTTGTGTAGCATAAACTAAGTTATAGTTAGCAATGGGGGCCGACAATGTTAGGCCCCTGTTTTTTACCTTATTTCGAATCAAACGAGGAAGACAGAATGGCAACTGTAACTGCTGCTCTAGTTAAAGAACTTCGCGAGCGTACTGGCGCTGGCATGATGGAATGTAAGAAAGCGCTTGTAGAAGCAAACGCTGACATCGAACTAGCAATTGAAAACATGCGTAAATCTGGCGCAGCGAAAGCAGCTAAGAAAGCTGGTAACGTTGCAGCTGAAGGCGCAATCATCATCAAAGAAGAAAACGGCGTTGCTGTTCTTCTTGAAGTTAACTGCCAAACTGACTTCGTTGCTAAAGACGGTAACTTCACTGCATTCGCAGAAGAAGTTGCAGCTGCAGCTCTAGCTTCAAAAGCTTCTGTTGAAGAACTACAAGCACAATTCGAAGACGCACGTGTAGCTCTAGTAGCTAAAATCGGTGAAAACATCACTATCCGTCGCGTAGAATACGTTCAAGGCACTGCAATCGCTTCTTACCGTCACGGTGAGAAAATCGGTGTTGTTGTTGCTGGTGAAGGCGACGCAGAAACTCTTAAGCACGTTGCAATGCACGTTGCTGCTTCTAAGCCAGAGTTCGTTAACCCAGAAGACGTACCAGCTGACGTAGTAGAAAAAGAGAAAGCGGTTCAAGTTGAAATCGCAATGAACGAAGGCAAGCCTGCTGAAATCGCTGAGAAGATGGTTGTTGGCCGAATGAAGAAATTCACTGGCGAGATCTCTCTAACAGGTCAAGCTTTCATCATGGAGCCTAAGAAAACTGTAGGCGAAATGCTGAAAGAAAAAGGCGCTTCAGTTTCTACGTTCGTTCGCCTAGAAGTAGGTGAAGGTATCGAGAAGAAAGAAGAAATGAGCTTCGCTGAAGAAGTTGCAGCAGCTCAAAAAGGTTAATCCTTAGAGACTGTATAAAGATTAGACCGTAGCCAAGGCTGCGGTCTTTTTATGAGCAGTGAACGATTAGCCGTGATGAATAGCCATAACTGAAGTTGTGTCTATTCATGACTGTTAATCAACAACTCTCTTTGGAAGGTAAACTCCATGACTACGAACCCTAAACCAGCGTATCAACGTATTCTATTAAAACTGAGTGGTGAAGCTCTTCAAGGTGAAGACGGTTTTGGTATTGATCCTGCGGTCCTTGATCGTATGGCACAAGAAGTTAAAGAACTGGTTGAACTGGGTGTTCAGGTTGGTGTAGTTATCGGTGGCGGTAACTTGTTCCGTGGTGCAGGCCTAGCTGAAGCTGGTATGAACCGCGTAGTTGGTGACCACATGGGTATGCTTGCTACAGTAATGAATGGCCTAGCGATGCGTGATGCTCTTCACCGTGCATACGTAAATGCGCGCGTTATGTCTGCAATCCCTCTAAAAGGCGTATGTGACGACTATAATTGGGCTGATGCGATCCGTGAGCTTCGCCAAGGCCGAGTTGTCATCTTCTCTGCTGGTACTGGTAACCCGTTCTTTACAACGGATTCTGCTGCTTGTTTACGTGGTATCGAAATTGAAGCGGATGTCGTACTAAAAGCGACGAAAGTTGATGGTGTATTTACTGCTGACCCTGTAGCAAACCCAGACGCAGAGCTGTATGATAAGCTATCTTATGCAGAAGTTCTGGATAAAGAGCTGAAAGTTATGGACTTGGCGGCGTTTACGCTAGCTCGTGACCACAAAATGCCAATCCGCGTATTTAATATGAACAAGCCAGGCGCACTACGTCGCGTGGTAATGGGCGAAGCAGAAGGTACGCTCATCAACGAATAAGCTTGGCTTAAGGTGCCACTCCAAAGCGTTAGGGTGGTGCTTGCTTTGCTCAACCGTTTTAGGCTTTCTTCAGGAAAGATGACATTTTTAAGGTGAAACTGTGATTAACGAAATCAAAAAAGACGCGCAAGAGCGCATGGATAAAAGCGTTGAAGCGCTTAAGAACAACCTTTCTAAAATTCGTACAGGTCGTGCACACCCAAGCCTACTATCTGGTATTTCTGTAGAATACTACGGTGCAGCAACACCTCTAAACCAAGTAGCAAACGTTATTGCTGAAGATGCACGTACACTTGCAATCACGGTTTTTGATAAAGAGCTGACGCCGAAAGTAGAAAAAGCGATCATGACGTCTGACCTTGGTCTAAACCCTATGTCAGCTGGCACTATCATCCGCGTTCCACTTCCACCGCTAACGGAAGAACGTCGTAAAGACCTAGTTAAGATCGTCCGTGGTGAAGCTGAGGGTGGTCGTGTTGCTGTTCGTAACATCCGTCGTGACGCAAACAACGATCTTAAAGCGCTTCTAAAAGATAAAGAAATCTCTGAAGATGAAGACCGTAAAGCACAAGACGAAATTCAAAAGCTAACTGACGTTGCAGTTAAGAAGATCGATGAAGTTCTTGCTGCAAAAGAAAAAGAGTTGATGGAAGTTTAATACTCCCACACACATCACTGTTGGAAAACGCTGTGCTCACAGCTCAGCGTTTTTTTATGTTAGTCTATCCAACTGATGGAACTCAATTAACTCCCTATGCAAAATTCTCAAGCCTTCTCTGATTCCCTTCCTAAGCATATTGCCATCATTATGGACGGTAATGGCCGTTGGGCTAAGTCCAAAGGAAAACCTCGCGTATTTGGTCATAAAAAAGGCGTTAGTGCCGTTCGTAAGACCGTGGCTGCTGCTTCAAAACTAGGCATTAGAGCCATGACGCTGTTTGCTTTTAGTAGTGAAAACTGGCGTCGTCCGGAGGAAGAAGTGGGTCTTTTGATGGAACTGTTTATCACGGTCCTGTCTAGTGAAGTAAAAAAACTACACAAAAATAACTTACGGTTGCGCGTGATCGGTGATACCAGTCGATTTAGTGAGCGTCTACAAAAGAAAATTGTAGAAGCAGAAAACCTAACGGCAGATAACACGGGTATGGTGATCAACATTGCAGCCAACTATGGCGGTAAATGGGACATCACAGAAGCTGCTAAAACGTTAGCGCTAAAAGCACGTAACGGTGAAATTCGTGTAGAGGATATCAATGAGCAGCTAATCAGTGAGCATTTGACCATGGCAGACCTACCGGAAGTGGATCTTTTAATTCGCACCAGTGGAGAGTGCCGCATCAGCAACTTTATGTTGTGGCAAATGGCTTATGCAGAAATGTACTTTACACCAGAGTACTGGCCAGAATTCGATGAAGACAGTTTGGTAGAAGCTGTGACTTGGTTTATCAACCGAGAACGTCGTTTTGGCTGTACAGGTGAACAAATAAAGGCATTGATGGCAGCTCAATAAGGACTAGTTAGTTTGAAACAGAGAATAATAACAGCACTAATTTTAGCTCCCCTGGTTATTTTAGGCATTTTTAAATTACCGCTAATGGGCTTTATTGCCGCTTTAACTGCAATAACGCTATTAGGTTTTTGGGAGTGGACTCAGTTTACAGGAAGCAACTCTCGCATTGCTGCCCTTGTGCCGGCAATCATTATTACCGGACTTAGTTTTCTATACATCTCGCCTGATGCATATAGTCTCAATCACTTAACGACACCTCATTATGTCGTCTTGGGTATTGGTTTTGTTTGGTGGATTATTGCTAGCTTAATGGCGATTACTTACCCCAAAACGACGAAATCTTGGCAAAGTAATTTTGTTTTACGTCATGTATTTGGTTTTCTGACATTAATCCCATTCCTTTGGAGTGTGATTATTCTCAGAGCGTATGACATCACTGTAGATCCATACCACGGCGCAAAGCTTGTGTTGTACGTTTGTTTCTTGGTATGGGCTGCAGATAGCGGCGCCTACTTTGCAGGCAAAAGCTTAGGCAAACGTAAGATGGCTCCTCATGTAAGCCCCAATAAAACTATTGAAGGGCTAATTGGTGGCATTATCACGGCATTAATCGTAGCGTGGGCATTTGCTGATTGGTTCGACATCCAGTTCACTAGCCCTGTCCATATGGTGCTGATTACGCTAGTGACTGTCGTTATTTCAGTGCTTGGTGATCTGGTTGAAAGTATGTTCAAACGTGTCTCAGGCATTAAAGACAGCAGTAACATTATCCCAGGGCACGGTGGTGTGCTAGATCGTATCGACAGCCTAACCGCAGCATTCCCAGTTTTTGCTCTTCTTTACTACGTATTCTAATTTATCAGGAGCGGCGTCGTCGCTCCTGAGCTTTCTAACGGTCTTACAACATGCAAAAGTTAACGATTCTTGGTGCTACTGGATCAATTGGTGCAAGCACGCTTAAAGTGGTCGAACAAAACCCAGATCTGTTTTCTGTCGTTGCCTTAGCGGCAAGCACTAACGTTGAAAAGATGATCGGTCTATGTCGTCAGTGGCAACCTAAGTATGCGGTCATGGCAGATAAAGCTGCGGCATCTCAACTTCAAGCTGAGCTACACTCGGTTTCACCAAGTACCGAAGTGCTAGGTGGTGTTGATGCGCTATGCCATATTGCTTCGCTGGACGAGGTCGACAGTGTAATGGCTGCTATTGTAGGAGCAGCCGGCTTATTGCCTACTATGGCTGCCGTGAAAGCAGGTAAGCGAGTCTTGTTGGCAAATAAAGAAGCACTTGTAATGTCAGGCCAGCTATTTATTGATGCTGTAGAAGAATTTGGCGCAGAGCTACTTCCCGTCGACAGTGAACACAACGCCATTTTCCAATGTTTACCACAGCAAGTACAAACCAATCTAGGTCGTTGCAATTTACAAGAACATGGCATTTCTCATATTTTGTTGACTGGATCTGGTGGTCCTTTCCGTTACACTGACATCGCAGAACTGGAGCAGGTGACACCCGCGCAGGCGATTGCTCATCCAAACTGGTCGATGGGGCCAAAAATTTCTGTTGATTCTGCCACGATGATGAACAAAGGCCTTGAGTATATCGAAGCTAAGTGGCTATTTAATGCTGCTCGCGAACAACTGAAGGTGGTTATTCATCCTCAATCGGTAATTCATTCTATGGTTCAGTATCGTGATGGTTCGGTCTTGGCACAAATGGGAGAAGCGGATATGGCGACGCCAATTGCGCTCACCATGTCATACCCGTCAAGAGTGGAAGCTGGGGTTAAGCCGCTAGACTTCACGAAAGTTGGTGAGCTGACGTTTTTGCAGCCTGATTTTGCTCGTTACCCATGTTTAAAACTCGCAATTGATGCCTGTTATGAAGGTCAACACGCAACAACAGCATTGAACGCAGCTAATGAAGTCGCTGTTGATGCATTTTTAAATAACAGACTAGGTTTTACCGATATTGCTCGCATCAATGAGTCTGTGTTGAATAAAATCAACGCAAGCTGCAAAGCTGAGAATGCGAATAGCTTGGAAAGCTTGCTCGAGCTAGATAGAATGGCACGAACTATTGCCCTAGAAACCATACGCGAGCGTAGCTGATGACTGGTATATTGTGGAATCTCATTTCTTTTATCGTCGCACTGGGCATTCTTGTTGCCGTGCACGAATTTGGGCATTTTTGGGTTGCTCGCCGTTGCGGCGTTAAAGTTGAAAAGTTTTCAATCGGTTTCGGCAAGTCTATTTGGAGTAAAGTAGGCAAAGACGGAACGGAGTTCAGCATCTCAATGATCCCTCTCGGCGGCTATGTGAAAATGGTTGATAGCCGTGTCGATGAGGTGCCGGAACATGAGAAGCACCTAGCGTTTGATAAGAAGCCGTTATGGAAGCGAACCTCTATTGTTGCGGCTGGCCCCATCTTTAATTTTCTTTTCGCAATTTTTGCCTATTGGCTGGTATTTCTAATTGGTATCCCGGCTGTTAAGCCTGTAATTGGTGAAGTTACGCCCAATTCGATTGTTGCGGAAGCTGGAATTGAATCTGGAATGGAACTTAAATCGATATCTGGTATCAAAACTCCGGATTGGGAATCAGTAAATATGGGATTGATTTCTCATATTGGCGATGATTTGATGACGGTAACACTAACGTCAGCGAATGAAGTTGGTTCAGAAGTAACGAAAACGCTCGATTTACGTGAGTGGAAGTTCGACCCAGAAACTCAGTCAGCGACGCAGTCGTTAGGTTTTGCTCCGTATACACCGGAGGTGTATCGAGTTATCGAGCAGGTCTCGCAAGGTGGAGCGGCGGAAAAAGCCGGTGTGCTTCCAGGTGATGAGGTTGTCGCAATTGGTCAACAACGCGTAACCGAATGGAAGCAAGTGGTTGAAGCGGTTCGTTCTAATCCTGATACACCGCTTGAATTGACGGTGTTACGTCAGGGTTATGAGCAAACATTGACGCTGACGCCCGGTAGCCGTGAGCTAGCTAACAAAGAAGTCGTTGGTTTTGCAGGTATTGCACCTAAAGTCGCAGAATGGCCAGAAAGTTATCGCTTCGATCTTCAGTTTGGTGTATTCGAGTCAATAGGTAAAGCAGTAGACAAAACTGGCCAAGTCATTGGTTTGACAATCAGCATGCTTAAGAAGCTGATTGTTGGAGACGTTGGTCTGAATAATCTGAGTGGACCAATATCAATAGCCAAAGGCGCAGGCGCGACAGCAGATTATGGTTTGGTCTACTTTTTAGGTTTTCTCGCTCTAATTAGTGTTAACCTAGGTATTATTAACCTCGTTCCTTTACCAATGTTGGATGGCGGTCATTTGTTGTTTTTTGCAATTGAAGCAGTCATTCGACGTCCTGTTCCTGAGAAAGTGCAGGAAATGGGCTTTAGAATTGGTGGTGCGATTATCTTCTCGCTCATGGCGTTAGCGCTATTTAATGATTTTACTCGTCTGTGATAGTTCAGAGACAAAAGCAGTAGCAAGGAATAATTAGAACAAGTATGGCGATTAAGCGAATTCTATTTGCAAGTTTACTGGCGACCAGTGTATCTGCAAATGGAGCAGAGAACTTCGTAGTTCAAGATATTGAAATCGATGGATTGCAGCGTGTAGCACTGGGTGCTGCATTGTTGAAAATGCCTGTACGTGTCGGTGATACCATTGGCCAAGGCGATGTTGCAGAAATTATCCGCGCCCTGTATGCATCTGGTAACTTTGAAGATGTGAAAGTGTTGCGTGACGGTGGTGTTCTGATGGTTCAAGTCAAAGAACGTCCTACCATTGCAAGCATCTCTTTTTCAGGTAACAAAGCAATCAAGGACGAGCAGCTACAAGAAAACCTGAACGCGTCTGGCGTTCGTGAAGGTGAAGCGCTTGACCGCACCACGCTAAGCAACATTGAAAAAGGCTTAGAAGACTTTTACTACAGCGTAGGTAAATACAACGCAACAGTAAAAGCGGTGGTTACTCCACTACCACGTAATCGTTCTGATCTTAAGTTTGTCTTTACTGAAGGTGTGTCGGCAAAAATTCAGCAAATCAACTTTATCGGTAATGAAGTGTTCAGTGATGAAGAGCTGCTTTCGCGCTTTAACTTAAATGTTGATGTGCCGTGGTGGAATTTCCTTTCTGATGAAAAGTATCAAAAGCAAGTTCTTGCAGGTGATATTGAAGCACTCAAATCATTCTACCTAGATCGTGGTTACTTAAAATTTAACGTTGATTCGACACAAGTTGCAATCTCTCCTGACAAGAAAGGGGTATACATTACTCTTGGTCTAGAAGAGGGCGAGGTTTACACCGTTAAGAACGTGAAGTTCCGTGGTGATTTGATTGGCGAGGAAGCGACGTTCGAAAGACTTGTGCCATTTGAAGACAATGAGACATACAACGGCTCGTTGGTTACTTCAATGGAAGAAGGGATTAAGCGTGTGCTTGGTGAGTCCGGTTATGCTTATCCTCAAGTGAATACCATTCCAGAGTTTGACGACGAGAATCAAGAAGTTTCTTTGGTCGTTAACGTAGAACCGGGTAACCGAATTTATGTTCGTGACATTCGCTTCACGGGTAATAACTCAACCAAAGATGAAGTCCTTCGTCGTGAAATGCGTCAGATGGAAGGCAGTTGGTTGAACTCGAAATCGATTGAAACGGGTAAAACTCGTCTAAATCGTTTGGGCTACTTTGAAAATGTTGAAGTACAGACGGTTCGAGTTCCTGGTAGTGATGATCAAGTTGACCTAGTTTACTCTGTCAAAGAAGCGAACTCTGGTAGCGTTAACTTCGGTGTTGGCTACGGCACAGAATCGGGTGTGAGCTTCCAGGTTGGCCTGCAACAAGATAACTTCATTGGTAGTGGTAACCGTGTTGGTATCAACGCGATGATGAATGACTACCAGAAAAACATCAGTCTAGATTACCGTGATCCGTACTGGAACTTAGACGGTGTAAGCTTAGGTGGTAAGGTTTTCTATAACGAATTTGAAGCGAAAGAAGCCAATATCGTTGACTATACCAACGAAAGCTATGGCGCGAGCTTAACGTGGGGTTTCCCATTCGATGAGTTGAACCGTTTTGAATTCGGTGTCGGTTATACGCACAACAAGATCGGTAACTTATCGCCTTACTTACAGGTAGAGCAGTTCTTACGAGCACAAGCAGACAACATTGATTCTAGTGGAGCGTTGAACACAAACGACTTCGACTTCAATATCTCTTGGACACGTAATAACTTAAACCGTGGCTACTTCCCTACGGCAGGTAACCATCAGCGTGCATTCTATAAAATGACCGTACCTGGCTCTGACGTTCAATACTTCAAAATGCAGTACGATGTTCGTCAGTATGTGCCATTGACTAAAAAGCACGAGTTTACCCTCTTGTTCCGTGGCCGCTTAGGTTACGGTAATGGTTACGGTCAAACGGATGGCAACGATAACTTGTTCCCATTCTACGAAAACTACTACGCAGGTGGCTTTACATCGCTTCGTGGCTTTGGCTCAAACTCTGTTGGTCCTAAAGCGGTTTACCGTGATACATCTGGTTCAAACAATGGCGCAGATACAGCAACAGATGACTCTGTTGGTGGTAACGCCGTAGCGCTAGCAAGTGTTGAGTTGATTGTCCCAACACCATTTGCATCAGAAGAAGTACAAAACCAAATTCGTACCAGTATCTTCTTTGATATGGCAAGTGTTTGGGATACGGAGTTTGACTACCGCGATTCAGGTGCGGAATATGGTGACCGTTACTACTACGATTACTCAGATCCAACCAACTACCGCTCTTCTTACGGTGCGGCGTTGCAGTGGATGTCTCCAATGGGGCCACTAGTATTCTCACTAGCGAAACCAATTAAGAAATTTGATGGCGATGATGAAGAGTTCTTCACATTCACTATCGGTAGAACTTTCTAAAGAGGAAAATATTTTGAATAAAATGATCAAAGCGGCTGGGATTGGCCTTCTTGTACTGAGCTCTTCAATGTTTGCAAATGCGGCAGAAGCTGCACAAAAAATTGCTTATGTAAATACAGCTCAAGTTTTCCAAGCTCTTCCTCAACGTGAAGTTGTACTACAAAAAATGCAGAAAGACTTCAAAAGCAAAGCTGATGAACTGAAGTCAATCCAAGCACAAGCTAAAACAAAGATTGAGAAGCTACAACGTGACGGCGAGCTTTTGGGTCAAGACGACGTTGAAAAGCTACGTATCGATATCGCGAAGCTAGACAGCGAGTACAAAGTGAAAGCACAAGCACTTGAAAAAGCAAGTGCGCGTCGTGAAGCTGAAGAAAAAGCGAAGCTTTTCAAAACGATTCAAGATGCAGTTAAGAAAGTCGCAGACAAAAATGGTTACGATCTTGTGATTGATATCTCTGCTTTGCAGTACGGCAAGCCAGAATACAATATCTCTGAAGACGTAATTAAAGCTCTAAAATAAGAAGTTATGAAGACATTAACATTAGCCGAATTGGCGACAATTACCGGGGGTGAACTGTTTGGTGACGAGTCTCTCGTTGTAAGCCGTGTTGCCCCAATGGATAAAGCACAAGAAGGTGATGTAACCTTCTTGTCTAACCCAAAATACGCAAAACACCTTTCTGAGTGCCAAGCTACCGTTGTTATGGTAAAGGCTGAGCATAAAGATCAATGCGTTGGAAATGCGTTAGTGGTTTCAGACCCTTATGTCGCATTTGCTCGTGTGGTTCAAGCGATGGATACCACACCAAAGCCGGCAAACGATATTGCACCAAGTGCTGTGATTGCCGCTGACGTTAAGATGGGTGAGAACGTTACAATCGGTGCTAACGCTGTGATTGAAACGGGCGTAGAACTCGGCGATAACGTAAGCGTTGGAGCTGGTTGTTTTATCGGTAAGAACGCCAAGCTAGGGAATAACACCAAGCTTTGGGCTAATGTCACTATCTATCATGAAGTGTCATTGGGTGATGACTGTCTCGTTCAATCGGGTACCGTCATTGGCTCTGATGGCTTCGGTTATGCGAATGACAAAGGCGAGTGGATCAAAATTCCTCAGCTTGGTTCAGTGCGTATCGGTAACCGCGTTGAGATTGGTGCTTGTACTACGATTGACCGCGGTGCACTCGAAGATACTATCATTGAAGACAATGTCATTCTGGATAACCAACTTCAAATCGCGCACAACGTGCAGATCGGATATGGTACCGTGATGCCTGGTGGTACTATTGTCGCGGGCAGTACAAAAATTGGTAAGTACTGCCAGATTGGCGGCGCGTCTGTTCTGAATGGCCATATCACTATCGCAGATGGTGTGGCTATTACAGGTATGGGCATGGTAATGCGCAGTATCGAAGAAAAAGGCCTTTACTCATCAGGTATCCCACTACAAACGAACAGAGAGTGGCGTAAGACCGCGACTCGAGTTCACCGTATTGATGAGATGAATAAGCGCCTAAAAGCGGTTGAAAAACAGCTGGAACAGAAAGAAGAAATTTAGAACAAGTTATCTTTCGCTCTGTATTTAACACGAAGGCTAACAAGCTCTAGTTCCATATTCTGTAAGAAGACTCGCGAAATGCGGGTCTTTTTCTTCTATAATGACGCGCTCTAAGTAGATTTAACTCCAAGATGGTGCGTATTTTGCTAGTATATTGCAAAGCGATTCGGCTTTACGACCTGTTGCCACGTTTGCCATCTTGGCGGCAAAAAATTGATATAGGAAGACGACTTTGACTACTGAAAAGAAAACGATGAACATCTCTGAAATTCAAGAGCTACTACCTCATCGCTACCCATTCTTATTGATCGACCGAGTGATAGACTTCCAAGAAGAGAAGTACCTTCACGCGATTAAAAACGTGTCGGTTAACGAACCTCAGTTCACAGGTCACTTTCCTCAACTACCAGTATTCCCAGGTGTTTTGATTTTAGAAGCAATGGCTCAGGCAACAGGCTTACTTGCATTTAAATCATTTGGTGCACCAACAGAAAATGAACTGTACTACTTTGCAAGCGTAGACGGCGCGAAATTCCGTAAACCAGTGGTTCCGGGCGACCAATTGGTTATTGAGGTAGAATTTCTGAAAGAACGTCGCGGCATTGCTGCATTTAGCGGTGTAGCAAAAGTTGACGGTGAAGTGGTATGTTCTGCAGAACTGAAGTGTGCTCGTCGAGAGTTTTAATATGATTCATGAAACCGCTAAAATCCACCCGGCAGCGGTGGTAGAAGAGGGCGCCAAAATTGGTGCTAACGTAACAGTAGGTCCTTTTACGTACATCACCTCTACGGTTGAAATTGGTGAAGGCACAGAAGTGATGTCTCACGTTGTGATCAAAGGTCACACAACTATTGGCAAAGATAACCGTATTTTCCCACATGCTGTCATTGGTGAAGAAAACCAAGACAAAAAATACGGTGGTGAAGACACAACTGTGGTTATCGGTGACCGTAACGTCATTCGTGAAGCGGTCCAAGTTCACCGCGGCACAGTGCAAGACAAAGCAACCACGATCATTGGTGATGACAACTTATTGTGTGTGAATGCACACGTTGCGCATGATGTTGTTATTGGTAACCACACTCATATCGGTAATAACTCGATTCTTGGTGGTCACGTTACTGTTGATGACTATGCCGGTGTGATGGCACTGTCTGCGATTCATCCGTTTTGTACAGTGGGCGCTTACGCATACATTGGCGGCTGTTCAGCTGTGGTGCAAGATGTCCCAGCTTATGTACTCGCGCAAGGTAACCACGCTACTCCATTCGGCTTGAACCTTGTTGGCTTGAAGCGTAATGGCTTTGAGAAACCAGAGATTCGTGCGCTACAAAAAGCGTATAAAGAAATCTACCGTTCAGGTAAGACGCTAGAAGAAGTGAAGCCTATTCTAGCTGAAATGGCTCAAGAGTGGCCGGCTGTGAAGCGTTTCTCAGATATTCTGGAAACGACGGAACGTGGCATTATTCGTTAATTGGCGAATGAACCAATAAATAAAAAGATCGTGACCGAATTTGAGGTTACGATCTTTTTGTGTTTTATGGATAAGGCAAACCGTTATCCATAGCGCACAGGAAAAATAGCGAAGTAGATATGGAAAGACCATTACGTATTGGCATCATTGCCGGAGAATTGTCTGGCGATACGCTAGGTGAAGGCTTTATCAAAGCAGTAAAGCAACAATATCCAGACGCAGAGTTCGTAGGCATTGGTGGTCCGAAAATGATAGCCCAAGGTTGCGAGTCTCTGTTTGATATGGAAGAGCTTGCGGTGATGGGATTAGTCGAGGTTTTAGGCCGCTTACCGAGACTTCTTAAAGTGAAAGCTGAGCTCGTTCAGTATTTTACTCAGAATCCGCCTGATGTTTTCATCGGGATCGATGCTCCTGACTTCAACTTACGCCTGGAGCTTGACCTCAAGCAAGCGGGCATTAAAACCGTTCATTACGTGAGTCCGTCTGTTTGGGCTTGGCGTCAGAAGCGCATCTTTAAAATAGAAGCGGCAACGAACTTGGTGCTAGCATTTCTTCCGTTTGAGAAAGCGTTCTACGACAAATTTAATGTACCTTGCGAGTTCATTGGTCATACCTTGGCTGATGCCATCCCACTAGAATCAGAACAAGCGCCTGCACGTGAGTTGCTTGGTTTAGAACAAGATAAAAAGTGGCTTGCTGTCCTGCCAGGCAGTCGTGGTAGCGAGTTAAAAATGCTCTCAGAGCCATTTATTGAAACCTGCAAGTTACTCCATAAAAAATTTCCAGAACTGGGGTTTGTTGTCGCGCTTGTTAATCAAAAACGCCGTGAGCAGTTTGAACAAGCATGGAAAGAGCTAGCGCCAGAGTTGGACTTCAAGTTAGTTGATGATACCGCACGCAACGTCATCACCGCATCCGATGCTGTGATGTTGGCCTCCGGTACCGTAGCGTTGGAGTGTATGCTTCTCAAGCGTCCAATGGTGGTGGGTTATCGTGTGAATGCATTTACTGCTTTCTTAGCTAAACGTCTATTGAAAACGAAGTATGTTTCATTGCCGAATATCTTGGCGGATGATGAGCTCGTCAAAGAATATCTACAAGATGAGTGCACACCAGACAATTTGTTTACTGAGGTTTCTCGCTTATTGGAAAGCGACAATAAACCGATGTTAGATAAGTTTACGGAAATGCATCATTGGATCCGTAAAGATGCGGATCAACAAGCCGCAAACGCGGTTCTAAAACTGATTGAAAAATAGAGATTTATCATGGCTGTTAAACCAAAAGCGACCAAAACCAAAGTTGAACTCCCTCCGTTTGAATATCCGCAAGGTTACCAGCTTGTGGCCGGAGTCGACGAGGTCGGACGTGGCCCTTTGGTGGGAGACGTCGTCACCGCTGCGGTTATCCTTGATCCTAACAATCCTATCGAAGGGTTGAACGATTCGAAAAAATTGACCGAAAAGAAACGCATGGCGTTGCTTCCTGAAATCAAAGAAAAAGCATTGGCGTGGGCGGTCGGGCGTTGTTCTCCTGAAGAAATTGATCAACTGAATATTTTACAGGCGACTATGGTTGCGATGCAGCGTGCAGTGGCGGGGTTACAGGTTCAACCTGATTTGGTGTTGATTGATGGTAACCGTTGTCCGGAGCTGCCAATGGATGCTCAAGCTGTAGTAAAAGGCGATCTACGTGTTGCCGAAATCAGTGCGGCTTCAATTATTGCCAAAGTCGTGCGTGACCAAGAGATGGAAGAGTTGGATAAACTTCATCCACAATTTGGCTTCGCGAAGCACAAAGGTTACCCAACTAAAGCGCACTTTGAAGCGATTGAGCAACACGGAGTGATCAGTGAACACCGCAAGAGTTTCAAGCCAGTAAAAAAAGCGTTAGGCATAGAATAATCAAACGATCTAATTGTTGTTATAAACCCAACCTCTTTAGGTTAGAATCCCCAACAAAATAGAGTTACACGGTACCTGTTAATGTCAGATCCCAAATTCATCCACCTGCGTGTTCATAGTGACTTCTCGATGGTGGATGGCCTCAACAAAGTTCCGCCAATCGTAAAGAAAGTTGCTGAGCTCGGTATGCCCGCAATGGCGTTGACCGACTTTACCAACCTATGTGGTTTGGTGAAGTTTTACGGTACGGCGCATGGCAGTGGTGTTAAACCGATCATCGGTGCTGACTTTAAAATGCAGTCGGACGAGTTTGGTGAAGAGCTGACTCAAGTGACTTTGCTTGCGGCGGATAATGTGGGTTATAAGAACCTGACGTTATTGATATCAAAAGCGTACTTACGTGGACATGTTCAACACCACCCTGTGATTGATAAAGCCTGGTTGGCTGAAATGTCTGAAGGCTTGATTGTATTATCCGGCGGTAAAAGCGGGGAAATTGGTCGCGGCCTTTTGAAAGGCAACCGTCAAATAGTGCAGGGGTGTGTTGATTTTTATAAACAGCATTTTCCAGATCGCTTTTATCTTGAGCTACTTCGTACCGGTCGTCCAGATGAAGAAACTTATCTTCACTTTGCGGTTGAATTGGCAGAGCAGCAAGACTTGCCAGTAGTGGCGACCAATGAAGTTGTATTCCTGAGTCCAGACCTATTTGATGCTCATGATATACGCGTAGCGATTCACGATGGTTACACATTAGAAGATCCGCGTAGGCCAAAAAACTACAGTCCGCAGCAATATCTTCGTACAGAAGAAGAAATGTGTGAGCTGTTTGCTGATATTCCTGAAGCGTTAGAAAACAGTGTCGAGATAGCGAAGCGTTGTAACGTGACTGTGCGCTTAGGTGAGTACTTCCTACCAGCTTTCCCAACCGAAGGGATGAAAGAAACTGAGTTCCTAGTCATGAAATCCCGAGAGGGGTTGGAAGAGCGTTTAGAGTTCCTATTTCCAGATGAGGAAGAGAGAAAACGTCGCCGCCCTGAATATGATGAACGTCTTCAGATAGAGCTAGATGTTATCAACCAAATGGGATTTCCTGGTTACTTCTTGATCGTAATGGAGTTCATCCAGTGGTCAAAAGATAATGGAATTCCTGTCGGTCCTGGACGTGGTTCCGGTGCTGGTTCTTTGGTGGCTTACGCACTAAAAATCACCGATCTGGATCCACTAGAATACGACTTGCTGTTCGAACGTTTCTTGAACCCAGAACGTGTTTCGATGCCCGATTTCGACGTCGATTTCTGTATGGATAAACGTGACCAGGTTATTGACCACGTTGCGGAAATGTACGGTCGTGACGCGGTGTCTCAGATCATCACGTTTGGTACCATGGCGGCAAAAGCGGTAATCCGTGACGTTGGCCGCGTATTGGGCCACCCATTTGGTTTTGTTGATCGTATTTCAAAGCTGATCCCGCCCGATCCAGGTATGACGCTAGATAAAGCGTTTAAAGCTGAACCTGCACTACCTGAATTGTATGAGGCCGATGAGGAAGTTAAAGAACTCATCGACATGTGTCATATTTTGGAAGGCTGTACGCGAAACGCCGGTAAACACGCTGGTGGTGTTGTAATTTCACCTACAACAATTACCGATTTTGCGCCAATTTATGCAGACGCTGAAGGTCACTTTCCGGTTACTCAATTTGATAAAAACGATGTTGAGACCGCTGGCCTAGTTAAGTTTGACTTCTTAGGTTTACGTACCTTAACCATTATTGACTGGGCGTTAGGGCTGATTAACCCACGCCTAGAGCGAGAAGGGAAAGAACCGGTTCAAATTGAATCCATACCGTTAGAAGACCCTGCCTCTTTCCGTTTGTTGCAAAACTCTGAAACGACAGCAGTATTCCAGCTTGAATCTCGAGGCATGAAAGAGCTGATCAAACGACTTCAGCCAGACTGTTTCGAAGACATTATCGCATTGGTAGCACTCTTCCGTCCGGGTCCTTTGCAATCGGGCATGGTAGATAACTTTATCGACCGTAAACATGGTCGAGAAGCGATCTCTTATCCAGATGAAAAGTGGCAACACGAGTCGCTAAAAGAGACGCTTGATCCAACCTACGGCATCATCCTGTACCAAGAGCAGGTAATGCAGATTGCGCAGATCTTAGCGGGTTATACGCTAGGTGGTGCGGACATGCTTCGTCGTGCAATGGGTAAGAAAAAGCCAGAAGAGATGGCAAAACAACGTGCTATCTTTGAAGAAGGTGCGATAAAGAACGGTATCGATGGCGAGTTGGCGATGAAAATCTTCGACTTGGTAGAGAAGTTCGCCGGTTATGGTTTTAACAAATCGCACTCTGCTGCTTATGCATTGGTTTCTTATCAAACTCTTTGGCTGAAAACACATTATCCTGCCGAATTTATGGCTGCGGTAATGACAGCCGATATGGATAACACGGAAAAAGTCGTTGGCTTGGTCGATGAGTGTTTCCGTATGAAGCTTACCGTGCTGCCACCAGACATCAACTCTGGCCTATATCGCTTTAATGTTGATGAAAATGGCGCAATTGTTTACGGTATTGGTGCGATAAAAGGGGTTGGTGAGGGCCCTATCGATGCGATTCTTGAGGCGAGAAATAAAGGTGGTCACTTTAAAGACCTATTTGATTTCTGTGCTCGAGTTGATCTAAAACGTGTCAATAAACGAGTGATAGAGAAGCTGATTTACGCGGGCGCGTTGGATCGACTAGGCCCACACCGCGCGGCGATGATGGCGTCACTCAATGATGCGGTAAAAGCAGCAAGTCAACATCACCAAGCTGAGGCGTTTGGTCAAACGGATATGTTTGGTGTGCTAACGGATGCACCTGAAGAAGTAGAGCATAAGTATACGCAGGTTCCGCCTTGGCCAGAAAAAGTGTGGTTAGAGGGCGAGCGTGATACCCTAGGTCTATATTTGACAGGGCACCCAATTAACGCCTACGTAAAGGAACTAAACAAATACACCAGTTGTCGACTAAAAGACGCAACGCCCACTCGCCGCGATCAATCTGTCACGGTAGCCGGCCTGGTTATTGCCGCTCGTGTAATGACGACCAAGCGTGGTACACGAATTGGTATTATGACACTGGATGACCGAAGTGGCCGCATGGAAGTGATGTTGTTCTCAGATGCGCTGGATCGATACGCTGAACTTCTCGAAAAAGACAGAATTTTGGTCGTTTCTGGACAGGTCAGCTTTGATGACTTCAACGGTGGCCTTAAAATGTCGGCGCGTGAAGTTATGGATCTCGGCAGTGCGCGCGAGAAATACGCTCGTGGTTTGTCGGTATCGATAGATGCAAATCAGATCAACGATCAGTTTTTTGAGCAGTTCAGCCGTATTTTAGAACCGCACAAAGCCGGAACCGTACCCGTCAATGTATACTACCAGCGTGCCGACGCCAGAGCGCGGTTAACATTGGGCACCGAGTGGCGAGTTACGCCAAGTGATACATTACTCGACGATTTAAAACAGTTGCTTGGCAAAAGCCAGGTAGAACTCGAATTTAACTAAAAATTCAGCGCAATATGTTAGACGCTGAGTAAACAAGGATTCATAGATGAGCCTAAACTTTCTTGAATTTGAAAAGCCAATTGCAGAACTAGAAGCGAAAATTGAAGCATTACGTGATGTCTCTCGTCACGGTGGTGATTCTGCGATTGACCTGGATAAAGAAATCGAACAGCTTGAGAAGAAAAGCTTAGAGCTGAAGAAAAAAACCTTCAGTGACCTAGGTGCATGGGAAACAGCTCAACTGGCTCGTCACCCACTACGTCCTTACACGCTGGATTACATCCAACACGCTTTTGAGGAGTTTGATGAATTAGCCGGTGACCGCGCGTTTGCAGACGACAAAGCGATTGTGGGTGGTATGGCTCGCCTTGAAGGCCGCCCTGTGATGATCATTGGTCACCAAAAAGGTCGTGAGACCAAAGAAAAGGTGAAACGTAACTTTGGTATGCCGAAACCAGAAGGCTACCGTAAGGCTCTACGCTTGATGGAAATGGCAGAGCGTTTCAACATGCCGATCATCACATTTATTGACACGGCTGGTGCATACCCAGGTGTGGGCGCAGAAGAGCGTGGTCAATCTGAAGCTATCGCGAAAAACCTAAAAGTGATGTCTGGTCTTAAAGTGCCAGTAATCTGTAACGTTGTTGGTGAAGGCGGTTCTGGTGGTGCTCTAGCAATCGGTGTAGGCGACTACGTGAACATGCTTCAGTACTCTACGTACTCAGTAATTTCTCCTGAGGGTTGTGCTTCAATCTTATGGCGTGATTCAGACAAAGCGCCACAAGCGGCAGAGGCAATGGGTCTAACTGCTCCTCGTCTTAAAGAGCTTGAACTGATCGACGAAATCATTGAAGAGCCACTAGGTGGCGCTCATCGCGATCATGTTCAAATGGCAGCGAATATGAAAGCAACACTACTTCGTCAGCTAGAAGATCTAGAACAATTGGATGAAGAGACGCTACGTGAACGTCGTTACCAGCGCCTAATGAGCTACGGTTACTGTTAATTTCGGTGATTGCTATTAAGCGTTAGCTGATATCTCAAGTGATAACAGTTAAAATAGAAAGGGTTGGATGAGAGTCCAGCCCTTTTTTGTACCTATCGGATCGCTTATGGAATCGCTTTACCTGCATTTTGCTCAAGTTCTCGGCCGCTACTATCAATCAGGCACTAAGGTTGTCTTGGCGTTTAGCGGAGGAGTGGATTCACGTCTTTTACTCGAATTACTCAGTCGCTATCAACAAGCGCATTCGATAGAGTGCCACGCCGTATATGTGCACCATGGTTTGAGCTCGAATGCCGATGATTGGGCTGATAAATGCCTACTGTGGGCAAAACAAGTGGGGATATCATGCTCGATTGAGCGAGTGAGCTTAGACATCAGCAATGGTGAAAGTATTGAACTTCTTGCTCGTGAAGCTCGCTATCAAGCCTTAACTAAGTACGTTCAAGAAGGCGATATACTGTTGACCGGCCAACATGCTGATGATCAACTAGAGACTTTTCTCCTTGCTCTTAAGCGAGGCAGCGGGCCAAAAGGGTTATCTTCGATGGCGGAGAGTATGCCGTTTTCTTGCGGATCTCTAGTTCGACCATTGCTTACTATCAAGCGGAAGACCATCGAAGAAGCCGCTACTAAATTAGGCTTGGAGTGGGTGGAAGACGAAAGCAATCAAGATACCCGTTATGATCGTAACTTTCTTCGTCATTGTGTTATTCCTGAATTGTCTGGTCGCTGGCCGAGTATCCATCAAGCGGTTCAGCGCAGTGCAAGTTTATGTGCTCAACAAGAAGCGCTATTGGATGAACTATTGAGCGCGGTGTTTGAACGCGCTTTACAAACGGATCTAAGTTTGAGTATTGAAGAACTGGCTAAGCACAGTGGATTAGCGCGTGCGCGCTTGATTCGTATGTGGCTGGCTAAGCTTAATACTAGTATGCCGACTCAGGTACAACTCAATCTTATCTGGAATGAAGTCGCATTAGCTCAGCAAGATGCCAACCCCAAACTACAACTTAAACAAGGTGAAGTGCGCCGTTTTCGAAATCGTCTCTATTGGGTAACGGAAACGGCTGATGTCACTAAGTGGCAAAGTACGATTCAAGTTGATGCGACTTTGTCGCTGCCTGAGGGACTCGGGGAGCTGACCTTAACGACGAGTTCTAGTAACGCAACGATTGCGCTACCGAGTCAGCCAGAATTGCTTCGCGTGACCTTCAATCCGGAAGGCTTATCAGCGCATCCAACCACGCGTAATCACAGTCGAAAACTGAAGAAGTTATTCCAAGAATACAATGTGCCAAGCTGGCTGCGTCGTCAAATTCCGATTTTAATGTACCAAGACCGAGTCGTTGCTGTGGCAGATCTGTTCGTTGATCAGGCGTTTAATGGTCAAGATTGTGAACTTATTTGGCGCAGGTAATGAAAATTCATGCCACAATGTCGATTATAAAATATAAAAATCCTTAAATAATAATTGATTAGGTGAAGCAATGAAGAAAACAATCATGGGTGCAATGGTGGCGTTAACCATGTTCAGTGGGCAGGCTCTAGCTGCGGGAGATGCTGCAGCAGGTCAAGCAAAGTCGGGAGTATGCGCGGCGTGTCATGGCGCTGATGGTATTGCTGTCATTCCGGGTTACCCAAATCTGAAAGGGCAAAATGAGCAATATATTATCAGTTCAATTAAAGCTTATAAAAATAAAGAGCGAACAGGTGGGCTTGCTGCTGTGATGCAAGCTCAAGCTTCATTGTTGTCTGATGAAGATATCGCTAACCTAGCGGCTTACTACGCAAGTTTGAAGTAAACGCGAGTCTGAAAAAGCTTGGACGATTGGGCATTGAGCAGTCCTCATTGGGTTTTATCAACTCACGATATTCGCTATGTTAATTTGCTCAGCCTGGATTTTCGCTGGTGGATCAGAGACAAACATTGAATGTTGCGAAACGCTAAACGATAATAAGCGCAATCGATTGAAGCTTAAGGGATGAACATGAAAAAAATTGAAGCGATTATCAAGCCATTTAAACTGGATGATGTTCGAGAAGCGCTAGCTGAAGTTGGCATTACAGGGATGACCGTCTCTGAAGTGAAAGGCTTTGGTCGCCAAAAAGGTCACACCGAGCTTTACCGTGGTGCAGAGTACATGGTGGACTTTCTACCTAAAGTGAAGCTCGAAATCGTTGTAACGGAAGATGTGGCTGATAAATGCGTAGAGACAATCATTGAAACCGCGCAAACTGGTAAGATTGGTGATGGTAAAATATTCGTCACTGATATTGAGCGTGTGGTTCGTATTCGTACTGGTGAAGAAGACGAAGACGCGATCTAAGGTTTCTTGTCACTTGTTTCGTATTTATTATGCTAAAAGGGAGCCAAGTGGCTCCTTTTTTGTTGTTTGCTTATTAGTGAAATCATTTAACCCGAGATTGGTTGTTCTAGATTTCGGGTGCCTACATTCAGGTTTGTCGTATGTTTAAGCGTTTTTTTCTGGCGTTAGCTTTTCTTATTATGGCGGTATTGGTCGGCTTCCAAGTTATTTTCACCGTACCAGATCAGCCGCAAATCATTACTCAAACAGGCTCAGAGTTGACGCAGGATATTAGGTGTATCGAATTTAGCGGCTCAAAAGCTTTGGATCAGGGCGGTGAAATCAATGTACTTGTCTGGAATATCTACAAACAGAACCGAACGAATTGGCAACGTGCACTCGATGAGTTTTCTGCTGATAAGCAGTTACTGTTATTGCAAGAAGCCAGCATGACACCATCATTTAAACAGTGGTTGGTGGATGGTCGCTGGGTTAGTAATCAAGTGAGTGCTTTTAAGGCGCTGGGTAGCGGTGCCGGTGTAATTAGTATTGCTCAAGGGCAACCAGAAAAAGCCTGCGCTTACACCTCTAAAGAGCCGTGGCTTCGCTTACCTAAGTCTGCATTATATAGCCAGTATCACTTGAGTAATGGCGAGAAACTCGCAGTGGTGAATGTACATGCGATTAACTTCACCGTGGGTACAAAAGAGTATGTATCTCAGTTAACGGCGCTTGAAATGCTTTTAAAGCATCATGTGGGGCCAATTCTATTTGCTGGAGACTTCAATAGCTGGAGTGAATCTCGCGTTAATGCGATGAGGCAGGCCTTAAAGGCTGCGGACTTACAAGAGGTGACGTTCTTGCCGGATCATCGAGTCCAATTTATAACAGGGTTACCACTGGACCATGTGTTTTACCGAGGTCTGACGCTTAAGTACGCAAAAGCGCCGCAGAGCGACGCTTCCGATCATAACCCATTGTTATTGTCATTTACGTTAAATGACTAGCTTAGGTTACCACAATATAAAGTGCCCAAATAACGTAGAAGAATACCCATGGCAGGCTTGCAATCACCAAAGCTTGGCCACGTTCAAACTCCGTCCACGTCAGTACAACGCCGTAGCCGAGCACAATGTACCAAGGCAGAAGCAAAGGTAACGAGCTAGCGAAATGAGACCATTCGTTAGTAAGAGGCAGCTTTAATAGACCATTGAGGCTATTTAAATCGGCAGCGTAAGTCATTACCTGACCATGCTTGAGTAGCAAGCTCGCGTAGCTTGCTACATCGCCCAATACTGCTGGGAATAAGATAGCACACGATGCGGCAAACCATTTCCAGTAACCGTATTGTTGTTTGCTTGCCTTTGTTGCAAGAAAGAACCAAAGCGCGAGCAATATTAAGGTGGCAAAGCGGTTGAATACATCATTGATGATCGCGCTTGCCATTAGCGTGTTTGGTTCTAATAGCTCAATCTGCTTCGGGTCGATTTGCTGAAATTGCGCAGCAAGTTGGTCACTGAGCCACGTGAAATCGACATTCGAAAAGTAAGCACCCCAGAATAAAAACGGACTAAGCATCAGGAAGATGAACGGTTGCCATCCCCATCCACCGCGTTGATAAAGCGCGAGAAAACAAGATGTTGGAGAACGAAAAATGTCCAACAGCATCACAAGTGGATTGCTTGATGGGTTCATACACTTACCTTCGTTACGTCAACGTACAACTTAAGCTTTTGACCTGGTTGTAAGTATTTTTTCTTGTGTAGCGAGTTCCATTTCACGATGTCGTTTGTTTTTACTTTGAACTTGCTTGCAATGCCGCTAATGGTGTCGCCAGAGCGAACGTTGTAGAAAACGGTACGGATCACAGAACCTTTGTCTGAGTCCTTCCATATCACTAGCTTTTGACCCACACGCAATGGATCTTTAGGGCTCATACCATTCCATTTAGCTAACGATTTATACGACACTTTATTGTTACGTGCGATTGACCACAAACTTTCTCCAGACTGAACGACATGGGTGAGCTTGAGTTGACCACGAGCACGAGATTGAGTCTTGTTTAATCGGTTTTGTGCCGTTAATGCGTATTTTGCATCGTCTTTTGTTGATGTCGGAATCAACAGGTATTGACCAATACGAATATTGTTATTCGATAGGCCGTTGGCACGTCGAATGACTTTCGTGGTTGTGCCGTATTTATTAGCTAGCACGCTTAAAGAGTCGCCAGATTTCACCTTGTAGCGAGCGACCTTCATCCCTTTACCGCGATTTTTCTCCACCTTGGTGAGAAAAGTCTCTTTTTTCTCTACGGGAATCAAAAGTTGGTGCGGCCCCTCAGGCGCTGTCGACCACTGGTTGTATGCTGGGTTGTAACTCTGCAACTCTTTTACGCTAATGCCGGCATAATCTGCGGCAATAGCCAGATCTAACTGCTCTTCTGGATCAACAAGCGTTAGAACAGGCTTGTTTGGAATTGCAGGAATATTAAGTCCGTACTTGTCTTGGTTTGCGATAACGTCAGCCAAGGCCAATAGCTTAGGAACGTAACTGCTGGTCTCTTTTGGTAAGTCTAATGAGAAGAAATCGATAGGTTTACCGAGCTTTTTATTCTTACGAATTGCGCTAGAAACTCGGCCTCCACCGCTGTTATAAGCGGCGATTGCATGTTCCCAGTTACCATCAAAACGCTCGTTTAGTTGTACTAGGTAGTCCAGCGCTGCATCCGTTGCTGCTGCCACATCTCTGCGACCGTCATACCAGTAGTTTTGCTCTAATCCCATCATTTTTCCGGTGCCTGGGACAAATTGCCACAACCCAGCCGCGCTACCATGTGAGTAGGCAAAGGCATCGAATGAACTTTCCACTACAGGAAGTAATGCAAGCTCCATTGGGAGTCCGCGCTCTTCGATACGTTTTGTGATCATGTATAGAAAAGGAGTCGCACGCTTAGATACCGTGTAAAGGTGATTTGGGTGCTTTAAATACCACGTACGGTAGTAGTCCACTTTCTTGTGGTTTGGGATATCCATGTCCAGCTGCATGGCGATACGTTGCCACACATCTTCTTGTTCTTGGGGGGAGAGAACTTTAGGCGCGTCGTTAGCGGATTTTTTTGCTAGTGACGATTTATTGCCCGGTTGAGCTTTTACTGCATTTTGCTTTGCAGTCTGCTCAGATTTATTGGTTTCTGGTGTAGAAGACGTTGAATCTGACTGAGTCAATTGACAGCCAGATAATAACAACGCCAACGCCCAAGTATACTTCAAACGCATGGATTCAGCCTATTTAGGGCCTGTTTATCTTCACCTGCCTGTCGCGCAACGTAATGTGCGTGGCAGTCGCAAGATAATAGACATCTTTTAAACACTAACTAATTTATAGAGGCAAAGAGCTTCTAATTATGCAATGGGGAGAAATTCAAATAGATTTATATCAACCCCAAACGTAAGAGAAGCGCCAGTGGCGCTTCTCGAAAAATCAGCCCCTGATAATACTGGGGTCTTGCAAACTTACAAGCAGAAAATGGTTAAAATTCGTTCTTCCACTCGCGTAAAGCAGTAAAAACCGAGCATGGATCGCTATTTTTAATGCGACTAGCAACAGATTGAACCACGTCAGGGTTAGAGGTTCGCAAGAACGGATTAATCCACTTTTCTTTGCGTATTGTTGTTGGAAGTGTCGGAATGTTGAGTGCTCGCAGTCGGTTTACATCGTCGCGATATTGGCGAAGTTGCTCATTGTCAGGTTCAACCGCTAGAGCAAACGCCACGTTACTCGCCGTGTATTCATGTGCGCAGAAGACTTGAGTTTCTTCTGGTAGAGACGTTAGTTTACTCAGTGATTCAAACATTTGCTCAGGCGTACCTTCAAAAATACGACCACAGCCAGCGGAAAAGAGCACATCACCGCAAAACAGTTTTCCGTCTCCAACGTAACCGATATGGCCCAAAGTATGGCCTGGTAACCCAAGTACTAAGAAAATCTCACCAAACAACTCCAGTTTGTCGCCTTCTTCCATTGGTGTTGTTAGGGTTGGAATTGGCTCTGATTTTGGGCCCACAACGGCGACTTCGGGAAAGGCACGCACTAAGTCTGGAACGCCACCAATGTGATCGTTGTGGTGGTGCGTAATTAAAATCGCTTCTAAAGTTAATTCGTTAGCCTGCAGAAATTCTAATACTGGCTTCGCATCGCCCGGATCAACGACTGCGCAGCGCTTATCGTTATTTTGTATCAGCCAGATGTAATTATCATTAAATGCGGGTATGCTTTTGATCTCTAACACGATTCGTTCTCCGTCACCCATTTTAGTCAGGTGGTTAATGAAACCAGCACTCAGCAACAAAACTATACCACACCCGTCGACTTGGTCAGCAATGAACAACGGTCCGTGGGTGCTTGAGTCAATCCAGACCCGACTTGATGAATGGTGCCCGAAACTCTTCGGCTACCATATGCTCAAACTGGGCGGGTTGAGCTGTGAGCTAACCAGCTGTAATTGTAACATTCAACACCAAGTCAACGTAGATATCCAGAACCCGTTGCATAATGTGATTGCAGATGGTTACGAATTACCCTTTTTGGAAAAAAGCTTTGATGTTGTGATACTCGCTCATCAGCTCGACTATGCAAGCGATCCACACCGTTTGTTGCGTGAAGTCGATAGAGTGATGATGGATGATGGCTATGTAATTATTACTGGATTCAACCCATTAAGCTTGACTGGATTAGCGAGTTTGCTTCCATGGCGTAAACATAATTTGCCTTGGAGTGGACGAATGTTTACGTCGAACCGCATCAAAGATTGGTTAGGGTTACTTAATTATCAAGTGATTCATTGTGATCGTTATGCGCTGTTTCCGATGAAACGTTACCGTACGATGTGGACATGGTTGGAAAATAGTCTTGGTGATTGGGCATCACCCGCTGGGAGTTTGTATTACATAGTCGCACGGAAACGGACATACCCTCTCAAGCCTATCAAACCGCATTGGCGCTTGAAGAAAAAGCTCACACCACTTGGGGTGATGAATCGAGAGGGTAACACTATGAGGAAAGAATCTCGCTAAGAGGGTTGGTAACCTGTATCTTCCTCAGTTGGGTTTTCTGCAGCAGTCCGGGCTAGCTCATCACACATTTCGTTCTCACGATGGCCCGCGTGGCCTTTTACCCAATGCCATTCAACTTGATGGCGTGCGGTTTCTTTGTCTAGAGCTTGCCATAAATCGGCATTCTTCACGGGTTTTTTATCCGCTGTTTTCCAACCACGCTTCTTCCAGTTATGGATCCACTGAGTAATACCTTGGCGCACATATTGGCTGTCAGTCGTTAAAGTGACTTTACAAGGTTGTTTTAACGTCTGTAGCGCGACGACAGCCGCCAACATTTCCATGCGGTTGTTGGTAGTTAACGTATAGCCTTTGGAAAGTGTCTTTTCTACGTCTTTGTAACGCAATACTATGCCGTAACCACCTGGTCCTGGGTTACCTAAACAAGAACCGTCAGTGAAAATCTCAACGTGTTTGGTCATATTTTTTGGTACTATTAGCCGAAACATTTAATAAAGCATAGTCTGACATACATAACCTTATGAATACCAGCAGCAATTCTGAATATAACCGCATTGTCGTTCTCGATACCGAAACCACAGGTATGAACCGCGAGGGTGGTCCTCACTACATGGGACACCGCATTATTGAAATCGGTGCCGTGGAGATCATCAACCGTAAGCTGACTGGTCGTCACTTCCACGTTTATTTAAAACCCGATCGTGAAATCCAACCAGAAGCGGTTGAAGTTCACGGTATTACGGATGAATTCTTGGTTGATAAACCGGAATACGCGAGCGTGCACCAAGAGTTTCTTGAGTTTATTAAAGGCGCAGAACTTGTTGCCCACAACGCGCCCTTCGATACCGGCTTTATGGATTACGAGTTTGGCATGCTCGATCCTAACATCGGCAAAACGGACGACTACTGCAAGGTGACCGATACTCTTGCTATGGCGAAGAAAATCTTCCCTGGTAAGCGAAACAACCTTGATATCTTATGTGAACGTTACGGTATTGATAACTCGCACCGTACACTCCACGGAGCTTTGCTCGATGCGGAGATTCTAGCCGACGTTTACCTCTTTATGACGGGTGGTCAAACGAGTCTAGAATTTAACGCGAATAAACAAGAGGGTGGGGTAGAAACCATTCGTCGTATTGAAGGAAGAAAAGCGCTAAAGGTTTTGCGCGCAAGTGCCGATGAACTAGAAGCTCACCAAAAAAGATTAGAGTTGGTGAACAACTGTATTTGGCATCAATAGGAGAAGCTATGTTGAGGGCTTTGTTGGTCGCGTTTTTAGCGATATGGAGTAGTCTCTCGAGTGCTGCGAGTGAATCTACAATGTCTTTGTTAGACAATCGCTTTCGAGTTGATCCAACCATCGAGCAGATCACGTTTTTGGTTTATCGTGAGCAAAGTTCTCAGCCAGTTGTTTTAGTCCGTCCTGACGGTAAAAAATACTATGCTTGGGGCTCTTACGACAATGTACGTTGGTATCAAGAAGCCTCACTCGATATTATTTCCGTTGATAACCCTATGCCAGGTCCATGGCAGGCTGTGGGGAAAGTTACGCCTAAAAATAACATCCGCTTAATTTCTCACCTAAAGCTCAGTACGGATCTGTTCCCAAACCGATTATATAATGGGGAAGCGCTTAAGTTTACAGCTCGCCTGACCTCCGACGGCAAACCTCTTGTACTGCGCGACTTCCTTGATCGCGTGAATCTGCGCGTGACATTTACCAAGTTTGTCGAAAATGAAGATGAGCTGATCAAAGAAGCACGTCCAGTGCCGATGGTTGTGGGTGAGTTTTCTGATGACGGCCGAGGCTTGGATGAAAAAGCAGGGGATGGAGTGTTCACGGTTCAGCTCCCAATAGACGTTGAGCCTGGTAAGTACCGTGCGCGCATCACGTCTGGCAATGGCGTATTCTTACGAGCGCAAGAGCAAGTCATCTTGGTTTATCCGAACCCAATCTCTCGTACTTTTATTCAGGCTCGTAATCCCGATAAGCCACACCAATTAGTGGTGAGTGGCGAGCAAGGTATGATTGCACCAGGCTCTATTGCAGTCACAGTGAAAAAGGACGCTCCCGATGGTTTCATTAGTTACAGCCAAGGACAGGTCTCTAAAGATGGAATGAGAGTTACGTTGAACCTCAATAACGATGCTGAGCTTGGTAAGTACGCATGGCGCGGCGAGATCTTTGCCACTGATTTTGCAACTCAGCGCTCGTTGGTGTTTCCTATCCCAGAGCAAACCTTCAGTGTTGTTGATGAAGTTGATCTAGAAGCTGCTCGAATTGCAAAAGAAGCTGAATTAGCCGAACAGCGCCGTATTGAAATGGAAAAGCAAATTATCGCTGAGCGAGAGGCTGAGCGTAAGCGCAGCATGATTATTATCGCGGTGGGTAATTTGATAATGCTGCTGATTGTGATCATTGCATGGATAGTCTGGCGCAAAATTAAAGCGAAGCGCGATGCCATGCCAGAGATGCAATTAGAAGTACCAAAGAAATAGTAGTAACACATAAAGCGAGAAACGGAGCCAATCGGCTCCGTTTTTTCAGTTTAAGTTTGAGACAGAGTTTGATGCTTCTCATGGTCATTAATCATTTTATTTTAAAGTAACACCATGATTTAACGTTGATTAATCATAATAAAGCTCGCATGATACTCTTTACGTTTCGACTTGATTTTAGTGCGTATCGACGGAGTGAGTTATGACAATTGGAGAGTTAGGACTAGAACATTTACCACGACAAAAGGCCTTGGTTGAGTCAGCTTATGATGCCTTTTGTTCTGAAAAAGACGTTGTTGCCGCGGTATTGCTTGGCTCCTTGTCATCAGGACAAGGTGACCGTATTTCGGACGCTGATGTTGTTGTATTTACTCAAAACAACTTCCATAAAGCCTCAGAGCCTTGCTTTACCCAGTTTGAAGCTAATAAAGATATTTTTTATCGCCTTGAGGGAGAGCACAACGAAAATGCGTGTTTCAAAAAATACATTTTTAATGACCTAACCAGTGCAGAGATTCATTGTTTAGATCTCTGTGAGCCCTTCAAACTTTCTAAGCCATTTAAGACTTTATTTGATAAAGCTGATGTGATTGGGGGCATGGTTACTGATGAACCTGCGCCAAAGCATGAAGATTTCCCAGTTTATACCAGTGGTGATCAAGGCCTGATCTGGGAACTCTTTGATTGTATTAAGTGGTTGAGCAGAGATAACCATGAGCTTGCTAAGTCCTATTTGAAAAAACTCTCTGAGAAACTCTAATTTGAGAGTCATCTCCGTTCCTCCCACTGAAGTTAGCTAGGCGGTTAGGTTATGAAATACAAAAAGCGTCAGAAGTATAAATACACTCTCCATTCTGAAGAAAAGATTGAGACTCAAATTTCAGTGAGTAACGCGTATGACAGCCCTTTTCTTAGTTTGTCCAAACAAGGCGTGTTAACGATTAAAAAGGGCTATGCATGGGATGGAGCGAGTGGGCCAGCGTTAGACACAAAAAACATTATGAAAGCTTCTTTAGTGCATGATGCTCTTTACCAACTCATGAGGGAAGAGGTGTTGCCACAAAGTGCTCGAAAGCATGCGGATACGTTGTTGAGAGAAACATGTTTAGAAAAAGGAATGTCTAGCTTCAGAGCAACTTATATCTATTATGGCGTCAGAGTTGTCGGTGGCTTCTTTTCTAGACCTGATACTTTGTGTGCTTAATGGGAACATCTTTCCAACGTTTAACTGTTTATTTATACAGTTTAGTTATGTAAGCTCCAAGGTGATACAAAGGAGTAGTACATAATGACAATAAGATATGAAGAGCATGTGCCAAGCCCGAAAGAATACTATGATATGCGTGTCAAAGCCGGGCTATCACCCAAATCGTTGAAAGCTGCTGAAATTGGTCTACCCAATTCGTTATATGGCGTATCTGTTCGGGATGAAGGAAAGCTCATTGCAATGGGTCGGGTTGTTGGTGACGGGGCGTGTAACTTCGAAATTGTCGACGTTGCCGTTGATTCTGATTATCAAGGCAACGGTTTAGGTAGAAAAGTCATGGAATACATCGACGGTTATCTTTCATCTGTTGCACTTGAAGGCTCTTACGTTTCTATGATTGCTGATGAACCGGTCTTTTACGAAAAGCTTGGTTATAGGCTGGTGGCTCCTAAAAGCCAAGGGATGACAAAAAAGTTTAAGCCAAAGGCGTAACACGTATTCAGCTGTGAAGATAAGCACTAGAAAACAGGAGTTTAATTTCCTGTTTTCTATATTAAATTTGTATTTAAGCCACTTCTGGAATTGGTTTGGGTGGCTGCTCTAAATCAGGCTCTTTTTGAACAGTAGGAATTTGTCCCTCACCCACAGCACTGATGTAACAGCCACTAAGTTTAATGGCAAGGTACATATCAGCTCGCAGTAAGATGCCTCCTTCACTGGTGCTGATACCAGTAAGCTCACACCATTGACGAAGACGTCGTTTCCTTCCTGCGAGGATTAAGCGTACGCCTCTCTTTTTCAAAGTATTGTGAATATCTGCCAGTGTTGCCATCACACTAAGATCCAAGTGAGTAAAGCTCGACACGGCGTCGATGACAACGCAACTTGCGTCTTTGTGATGCTCTGCCTGCTCTAACACTCTACGTTTAAAGTAAGGAGCATTGAAGTAAGTTAGCGGTGAGTTAAAGCGGTAAATCACCATTCCAGGAATAGGCGAAGCTTTTCCTGAGTCGTCGATGGTCCGAATGGTGCCTTTTTCATCCAAGCCAAGTAGCTGATCACTCGGCCGCATGACAATACGTAAAAATTGAAACAGCCCTAGCAATACCGCCAAAGTGATCCCCGGTATTACACCCACGATCAACACAGAAATAAAAGTAATGATGGCCAGATAAAATGCATCTTTGTCACGAGATTTTAATTTCCAAATTGCTTTAAGATCGAGCAGCGATAGGGACGCAATGATCAATACAACACCAAGTGAAGCGATAGGGATGAACTGTAAAGGCTCATAAATAAATACCGCAATAATGGCAATGGTGATTGCAGCGACAATCGAAACTAATTGAGATTTACCACCATTTGCATCATTAACGGCTGTGCGTGAGTCAGCGCCGCTTATCGCGAAACCTTGTGAAAACGCTGAGGCAATGTTGGCAAAACCCAACGCCTGAAACTCTTTATTTGCATCAATATCATAACCGTTTTTAGCCGCGAAACTGCGGGCGGTGAGCATCATGCTAACAAAACTGACAATCGCAAGGTTGAGCGCCGGGACTACTAGTTCACGAACTTCACCTAGCTCAAATTCCGGTGTTTGAAACTGAGGGAAGCCACCTTGAGTGAGTCCGACAACCGATACGCCCATCTCTTGTAAATGGAAAAACCAAACTGACGCAGTAGTTACGAGGATCGCCAGCATGGCAGCAGGCCAAGTTGGTCGGTAGCGTTTGGTGAGCAAATAAACGACAACTGTCACGATACTCAGAGTTACAGTAGGCCAATGAAGATCGGTTAATCGTTGTGGAGCTTCCCATAAACGTTCCAGTAAATAACGTTGCTCGTATTTCAAACCGACTACTTTCGCAAACTGACCAACGATAATTGTGAGAGCAACACCGTTGAGTAGACCCAAAAGAATCGGACGAGAAAGGAAATCTGCAAATACCCCTAGCTTGAAACGACTTGCCAGTACACACCAAATCCCCGTCATCGCTGTCATGGTCATAACCAACTGCCAATGTTTTGTGGGGTCACCTGCGGCAAGTGGTGTCACAACAGCAGCAATCACTGCACAGGTTGCTGCATCGGGTCCGACAATGAGTTGTCGAGATGTGCCCATCATGGCGTAAACCAACATTGGCAGTACACACGAATACAGACCGACAATTGCGGATACACCAGTTAATTGTGCGTAAGCTATGGCAACTGGCAGTGCAACCGCGACAACAGAAAAGGCGGCTCTAAAGTCGTTAACAAACCATTCTTTTTGATAATGCTTAAGCTGAACAAGCCCTGGGAACCACTGTGCGAGTAATATTTTAGCCAACGGATTTACCATATATGTGAGTGAGTTACTTAAAGTATACACCGCTTAGTTGGAACGTCTGTGAGTTAGTTATCACTGGAAATCGGGGAAAAGATTGGAGTGCGAGGATTTTATTGCGCAGGGGGGCTTTGTAGTGTGAGGTGTTATGAATCCGATTCTGGAAGCAATAAAAAACGGGAGCTGATACTCCCGTTTGTGATCTCAGATTCTAGAGTTACGCGACACTATCCATCTGAGGGTATAGCGGCTTTGCGGCAAGCAGTTCCGGCTCAAAATCGTCAACGTTGATTGTATCTAGACGATGCTGTTCCGCTTCTCTGAGTAGATCGGCTTCTTCTTGCGTGATAAAGCCTTGCTCTAGCCCTTCCTGAGCAATCATATCCAAACGTAAGAATGGGCGACGCTTACCCTGCGCTTTACATACTTTGTCAAACACAGGTTCAGCTTGAAGAATGACTGACAGCGCAAGCTCAATCTTACCTGCTGCGTTGTGCTCGGTTGGTTCAAGGTATTGACCGCGACCAATGCGTGAGCGCGTTGCACTTGGCGTTTGTAGAATGCGCGCCACTTTACTGTCTAGTTTATCGCTTGGCGCTTTGCGTACACGACCGAATGGCATGATTAACACGCGCAGTGCACGACCAATCACTTTGTTCGGGAAGTTTGCTAAGAATTCGTCTACCGCCACTTCCGCTTGTTTCAAACTGTCTTGTAGACCCCAGTGTACTAATGGTAAATCTTCGACTGGGCGGCCATCTTGCTCAAAACGTTTCAACGTCGCAGAGCTCAAATATAGCTGGCTTAGAATGTCACCAAGACGCGCTGATAGACGCTCTTTACGCTTCAAAGAGCCACCTAGCACTGCCATCGAGATATCCGATAGTAAGGCAAGGTTTGCACTGTAGCGGTTCAATTGTTGGTAGTAACGCTTGGTTGCATCTTTGGTTGGCGATGAAGAGCCCAGACCGTCGCTCAAACCAAACCAGATACTGCGCACTAGGTTACTCATTGTAAAGCTCACGTGACCAGCAAGCGCTTTATCAAATTTCTCGACAGCATTACTTGCTTCAGAATACGCCGCGTTCATTTCTTCAAGAACGTACGGATGGCAACGGATTGCGCCTTGGCCAAAGATGATCATTGAGCGTGTTAGAATGTTAGCACCCTCAACCGTTACTGCGATTGGCGCACCTTGGTAACCACGAGCTAGGAAGTTAGAAGGTCCCATACAGATACCTTTACCGCCTACGATGTCCATTGCATCGATGATGCTTTGCTGGCCGCGGTGCGTACAGTGATACTTCACGATAGCTGAGATAACTGAAGGTTTTTCACCTAAGTCGATACCCGCAACGGTTAAGTTGCTTGCTGCATCCATCACGTAAGCATTACCACCCAAGCGTGCTAATGGTTCTTCAACTCCTTCCATATGGCCGATCGGCTGTTTGAACTGACGGCGAATACGTGAGTAAGCACCGGTTGCCATTGCCGCAGTTTTGATGCCACCTGTTGAATTTGAAGGTAGCGTGATACCACGTCCAACCGACAGACACTCAACCAGCATACGCCAACCTTGGCCCGCCATTTTTTCACCACCGATAATGAAATCGATAGGAACAAAGATGTCTTTACCGCGCGTTGGACCATTTTGGAATGGTACATTGAGCGGGAAGTGTCGGTTACCAATCTCAACACCTTTGACATCAGTTGGGATAAGCGCACAAGTGATGCCAAGATCTTCTTTGTCGCCTAGCAAACCTTCAGGATCGCGAAGTTTAAATGCTAAGCCTAGTACCGTTGCGACTGGCGCTAGGGTGATGTAGCGCTTGTTCCAAGTCAGGCGCATACCCAGTACTTCTTTTCCTTCCCATTCGCCTTTACAGACCACACCGTAATCTGGAATAGATCCAGCGTCAGAACCCGCTTCTGGACTTGTTAGGGCGAAACAAGGGATTTCCTTACCTTCAGCTAGACGCGGTAAGTAATGATTTTTTTGATCTTCAGTACCGTAGTGTTGCAGTAGCTCACCTGGGCCCAAAGAGTTAGGAACACCAACGGTAGACGATAGAACGCCAGAAACACCCGTTAGTTTTTGTAGTACTAGTGATTGCGCGTATGCTGAGAACTCAAGACCACCGTACTTTTTCTTAATGATCATGGCGAAGAACTTATGATCTTTCAGGTATTGCCAAACTTCTGGCGGTAAGTCCGCGAGTTCATGGGTCACTTGGAAATCACTCACCATGGCGCACACTTCATTCACAGGGCCGTCTAAAAAGGCTTGTTCTTCCGCACTTAACTTAGGTGCTTGAATTGCGTGTAGCTTTTGCCACTCTGGTTTGCCTTTAAATAGTTCGGCTTCCCACCAGACGGTACCTGCGTCTAACGCTTCTTTTTCGGTTTGAGACATAGCTGGCAGCACTTTCTTGAAAAGCACTAACGCTTTGCGGCTAATTAAAGACTGACGTACGCCAGGAACCGCGAGCACAGCTGCGGCGAGAACGTAAATAGCCCAACCAATAACGCCGACAGTACCAGCTACTGTAAGAGCCAGCATGGCTGCGGTGAGTAAGCTAATAGATTTCACGAGAGACATGCGGTGGTAGAGCGTAATGCCTAGCACGATCGCCATCGTGATGATTGAGAGCAAGATGTCCATATGTATTTTCCTTTTCAGACTTTATAAGTTTTGTACGTCTGTATGTTAGGTAAGAGGTCTAACCAGTTGGTTTAAGTGTAATCAAAATATTAAGGAAATGTAAAACATAAGATTGGATAAAAAGTGATCTAAGTAGAGTTAAAATTCTAAAGTTGAGATTTGAGTGATGGTTTCATGAGCAAGTTGACAAGTTTATTACCATCACTAATCTAAATCTGTTGGTTCACTATCGACACTAATTCTCGTTTGTGGGTAAACTCAGAGTAATCAAACCCGAGTTCAGGTTTATGAAATGTCCGATACCAAATTGGTATCAGAACAATTTGCTCAGTGAGTCAAGAGCTGACTGAAGCCGAAATAATAAAGAGAACGTCTTATGTACCATGATCTGATTAGAAGTGAATTAAACGAAGCTGCTGAAGTGCTCAACAAATTTTTAAGCGATGACCATAACATTGCGCAAATCGAAGCAGCGGCGAAAATGATTGCTGACTCATTCAAGCAAGATGGTAAAGTATTGTCATGTGGTAACGGTGGTTCTCACTGTGATTCAATGCACTTTGCCGAAGAGCTAACAGGCCGTTACCGAGAAAATCGTCCTGGCTATGCTGGTATTGCTATTTCAGATCCAAGCCACCTTTCTTGTGTGAGTAATGACTTTGGTTATGACTTCGTGTTTTCACGTTATGTAGAAGCGGTTGGTCGAAAAGGTGACGTACTGTTTGGTCTGTCGACGTCAGGTAACTCAGGTAACATCCTGAAAGCGATTGAGGCAGCGCAAGCTAAAGGCATGAAGACGATTGCGCTAACAGGCAAAGATGGCGGCAAAATGGCAGGCCTTGCAGATATTGAAATCCGCGTGCCACACTTTGGTTATGCAGACCGCATTCAGGAAGTTCATATTAAGATTATTCATATCATCATCCAGTTGATTGAAAAAGAGATGGAATAACCGTTTTACGGCCACCGTTTCGAGCTGTGTTGTTAGGGAGTTTTTTAAGCCATGTGTGAATTGCTCGGTATGAGCGCTAATGTTCCAACGGATATTTGTTTCAGTTTTACTGGGCTCATGCAGCGTGGAGGTCGAACCGGCCCACACCGTGACGGATGGGGGATCACCTTCTACGAAGGGAAGGGCTTTCGAACCTTCAAAGATCCCAAACCAAGTTGTGAGTCTAAAATAGCAGAGTTGGTACAAAATTATCCCATCAAAAGTCGTGCGGTCGTTAGTCATATCCGACAGGCGAATCGTGGTGGTGTTAATTTAGAAAATACTCATCCCTTTACACGTGAGCTGTGGGGTAGGTATTGGACGTTTGCGCATAACGGTCAGCTCTCTGGCTACCAAGACTTGCATACAGGTCGACATCGACCTGTCGGTGAGACAGATAGTGAACTGGCATTTTGCTGGTTGTTGAAGCAAATGGAAGATCGATATCCTGAGCCACCAAAGGATATGGAGTCGGTATTCTTATATGTTGCTAAATGTTGTGATGAGCTAAAAGAGAAGGGTGTATTTAACATGCTTCTGAGTGATGGTGAGTATGTAATGACGTATTGCACCAATCATTTGTATTGGATCACAAGACGCGCACCGTTTGGAAAAGCCGCGTTGCTTGATGAAGATGTGGAAATTAACTTCCAAGAAGAAACAACGCCACACGACATCGTTTCTGTGATCGCAACTCAACCTTTGACGGGCAACGAAGCTTGGCAGCGTATGAAACCTGGCGAATACGGCTTGTTTCACCTAGGTGAACTAGTCAAAAATAATGCCTCTGAACTGGTAAATGTGCCGTTTGCGGCGGCTAAGCCAGGCAATCAAGCGCCAACCGAACCGTTAGAGTGATGGTCTCTTACTCTGAATGACCCGTCCTGATATGGGTTGACACTTTTTAACTAAAACGCTCGATGTACTTCATCGGGCGTTTTGTATTTTAAAGCCGTATGAGGCCTCATTTGATTATAGATATCTACGGACTCTGCTACCATCGTCCTTGCTTCTTTCAGATCTTTCGGTTTCTTCAGCAAGAGCTCCATTTTGAGTATCCCATTTACACGCTCAGCTAAAGCATTCTGATAACAGTCATACCCGTCTGTCATTGAGCAAGTCACTCTATGTTTCTTATGGATATCTTGATATTCCTTCGAACAGTATTGTGAGCCTCTATCTGAGTGGTGTATTAGCTTTTCTTCACTCTGCCGTTGCCTGAGAGCTGAGATAAATGCCCGCTTAACTGATTGAGTTTTCATGTTGTCATCCACATAAAAACCAACAATCTTCCTTGAATAAGCGTCTGTAACCAAGCTGAGATAACTCTCTCCATTTTGAGTTGGCAAGTAAGTAATATCAGCAACCCACAGTTGTTCTGGCTTCGTTGGTGTCAGCCCATCTTTCACTTTGTTTGGGTGACAGAAAAATCGATGACGGCTGTCAGTCGTTCGGTGATAGGCTCGTCTTGCTCTCACTAACAGCCGATGCTTTCTGAGAAGTTCAAAGAGCTTATCGCGACCTATTTGAATGCCCTTTGTTGCTGCTAAGAACTTCAGTTTACGCGTGCCAATGCGTGGCTGCTTCAGCCTGACTTCACGGACAAAGCCAATGACAGTATGCTCATGATGTTCACAACGAGATTGAGTTTGGCATTGCTTATAATAAGCTTGGCGAGAGATTTGTACTAACTGACAAAACTTCGTAACGCTCAAACCTACTATGGTTTTCTCTTGGACAACGCTTCTTTGTGCTTTTTTGTCACTCTAACACCATAGTCACGTTCCATAACGTTCACGACAGCTTCAAAGAAGTCGGCTTTGAGTTGAGCATCTTCGAGCTGCTTTTCAAGCTCTTTAATACGTTGCTCTGGTGTAGGAGGTGAATTGAACTCGGTCATAGAGTCTCCTTTGGACATAAAGTTAGGTGTCCCTTTAGACCAATCTAGTCGACCATGCTTACGAAGCCAAACCAAAACCGTAGAGCAACCTTGGATGCCATACTTCTCTTGGGCTTGTTTGTAAGTGAGGCTTCCTTTTTCAACCTCATCAACTACAGTGAGTTTAAAAGCGAGGGAGTAATCGCGCTGAGTTCTTTTAGTTGTTGATTTCATAACACTCTCCAATTTTGGGGGTAGAAAGTGTCAACCTTATTTAGGACGGCACAGAATGTAAAAATAAAGCTCGCTTAATCGCGAGCTTTATTTTTATGCGTTTTAAACCGAGGGCGGATACGGATGAGCATTCTTACTTTCTAGAGTGCTGGTAGTAGAGTCCTAGTCTCGCTAAGGCTTGCTGTAAAGACGTAACTGATAGAAATTTCTCATAAAACACCTCGTCAGTCTGAACGGTGAAGAACGAACCAGATGCAGAATCTACTTTCCGAGTGTTATGTTACTCAAGTGGTTATGGGATTTTTTAGAATGCTGGGTTTTAGGTTTCTAGTCTCACCATGGTTTTCTTGAATCAAGTTTATAAGTATTAAAACAACCAAGAGCAGCCCTCAGGCTGCTCTTTTGTGCTTGGAGTTTATTATTCAGGGCTACTCATCTGAGGCGTACCCATGTACGCCAAGCTCTGCGCCATCTAAATAGGCTTTACCATCCTTCATGATCAACCGCTCGTCTACCAGCCACTTAGCCACCATAGGGTAGATTCGGTGCTCCTGCGCCTGAACACGTGCCGCAAGTACACTAGCATCATCGTCTTCGAACACAGGAACTTTTGCTTGCAGTATGACAGGGCCACCATCAAGCTCTTCCGTTACAAAGTGCACACTCGTACCATGTTCTTTATCGCCAGCATCAATTGCTCTCTGGTGTGTGTGTAGCCCAGGATATTTTGGTAGAAGAGAAGGGTGGATATTGATCATCTTACCCATGTAATGAGAAACAAATGCGCTGCTCAGAATGCGCATGTAACCAGCAAGAATAATCACGTCTGGTTGGTATTCATCTATTTGACTCATTAGCTCTGCATCAAAGCTTTCACGCGAGCTGAATGCTTTAGGGTCGACAAAGTGACCGTCCACATCAAACTTTTTTGCACGTTCTAAACCAAAAGCATCTGCTTTGTTAGAGAACACGGCTGCCACTCGTGCGTTTGGCATGCTGTCTTCGCAAGCTTCCAAGATAGCTTGCAGGTTACTTCCGTTACCCGAGATGAGGACCACAATGTTTTTTAGGGTATGGTTTTTCATGATGTCGAGAGCGCCTTGGTATTGTAGGTTGGAGTTATGTAGCTTCTAAACTACCTACTAATAGAATGGTTTTTAGTGTTCTAGATAGCAAAATGAGGACCTAGTCATCTAGTGTCCTCATTCTTCTTATCTTTTGAGCTCGATTTGCAAATTATTGGATTTCAACTTGCTCTTCGTTCGCGTCTGCTTGTGCGATTTGACCAATCACCCACGCGTTTTCGCCTTCTTCTTTAAGAAGAGCAACTGCTGCATCTGCCTGGTCTTTCGGTAGTGCGACGATTAGACCTACACCACAGTTGAATGTGCGGTACATTTCGTGTGTGTCGACGTTGCCTTTCTCTTGTAGCCACTTGAAGATAACTGGCCATTCCCAACTGTTACCATCGATAACTGCTTTCGTGCCTTCAGGCAGTACGCGTGGGATGTTTTCCCAGAAACCACCACCAGTGATATGAGAAATCGCATGGATGTCGTGTTTCTCAATCATCTTAAGTGCTGACTTGATGTAAATTTTTGTTGGTTCTAGTAGGTGCTCACCAATAGTGCGGCCTGCTAGCTCTTCGCTCTTATCTGCACCAGATACTTCTAGGATCTTACGGATAAGGGAGTAACCGTTTGAGTGTGGGCCGCTTGAACCAACAGCGATAAGTGCATCACCAGCAGCGACTTTCGTGCCGTCAATCACGTCTTCTTTTTCTACTACGCCAACACAGAAACCAGCTACGTCGTAGTCTTCGCCTTCATACATGCCAGGCATCTCCGCAGTTTCGCCACCAATTAGGGCACAACCTGCTTGAACACACCCTTCTGCGATACCTGAAACAACATCCGCTGCGGTATCAACGTCTAGTTTGCCTGTTGCGTAGTAATCTAGGAAAAACAGTGGCTCTGCGCCTTGCACGATAAGATCATTTACACACATTGCCACTAGGTCGATGCCAATCGTGTCGTGCTTGTTCATATCCAGTGCTAGGCGAAGTTTTGTGCCAACGCCATCAGTACCAGAAACCAGTACAGGTTGTTTGTATTTAGTTGGCAATTCGCATAGCGCGCCAAAACCACCGATACCACCCATAACTTCAGGGCGACGAGTACGTTTTACCGCACCCTTAATACGATCCACAAGCGCGTTGCCTGCATCAATATCTACACCAGCGTCTTTATAGCTAAGAGAAGAGTTGTTACCACTCACAGGGAAGTCCTCGGTATTAAGTTGGATATGAAAACGGCGCTATTCTAACAGTGCTTAAACATAGATAGCAAACGTTTGCGTCTGTTTTTTTCTTTAGTGATTTATCCTGATATCCCTGTGAAAATCATGTATAATCTGAAGGTTTGTTTAAATATTGCCAACTATAGCCGGAGATGGACATGAAAGTTGTTGAAGTAAAGCACCCTCTAGTAAAACATAAAATTGGTCTAATGAGAGAAGGTGACATCAGCACAAAACGTTTTCGTGAGTTAGCGACTGAGGTCGGTAGCCTACTTACTTACGAAGCAACGTCAGACTTTGAAACAGAAAAAGTGACCATTGATGGTTGGAACGGTCCGGTAGAAGTAGACCAGATTAAAGGTAAAAAAGTAACCGTAGTGCCAATCCTACGTGCAGGTCTAGGCATGATGGATGGAGTTCTTGAGCACATGCCAAGCGCACGTATCAGTGTTGTGGGTATTTACCGTGATGAAGAAACGCTTGAGCCAGTTCCTTACTTCAACAAGCTTGCTTCAAACATCGAGGAGCGTATTGCGCTTGTTGTTGACCCAATGCTTGCAACAGGTGGTTCTATGATTGCTACGATCGATCTCCTAAAAGAGAAAGGTTGTAACCAAATCAAAGTGCTGGTACTTGTTGCTGCACCAGAAGGTATTGAAGCGCTAGAAAAAGCACACCCAGATGTTGAGCTATACACTGCGGCAATCGATGAGAAGCTTAATGACAAAGGCTACATCGTTCCGGGTCTAGGCGATGCTGGTGATAAGATCTTCGGTACTAAGTAATTCTTTGATGTATTACTATGACTGAACAGAAAAAGGCTTGGTGAAAACCAAGCCTTTTTTGTATCTACTGTGCCGTCCTAAATAAGGTTGACACTTTCCACCCCCAAAATTGGAGAGTGTTATGAAATCAAAAACTAAAAGAACTCAGCGCGATTACTCCCTCGCTTTTAAACTCACTGTAGTTGATGAGGTTGAAAAAGGAAGCCTCACTTACAAACAAGCCCAAGAGAAGTATGGCATCCAAGGTTGCTCTACGGTTTTGGTTTGGCTTCGTAAGCATGGTCGACTAGATTGGTCTAAAGGGACACCTAACTTTATGTCCAAAGGAGACTCTATGACCGAGTTCAATTCACCTCCTACACCAGAGCAACGTATTAAAGAGCTTGAAAAGCAGCTCGAAGATGCTCAACTCAAAGCCGACTTCTTTGAAGCTGTCGTGAACGTTATGGAACGTGACTATGGTGTTAGAGTGACAAAAAAGCACAAAGAAGCGTTGTCCAAGAGAAAACCATAGTAGGTTTGAGCGTTACGAAGTTTTGTCAGTTAGTACAAATCTCTCGCCAAGCTTATTATAAGCAATGCCAAACTCAATCTCGTTGTGAACATCATGAGCATACTGTCATTGGCTTTGTCCGTGAAGTCAGGCTGAAGCAGCCACGCATTGGCACGCGTAAACTGAAGTTCTTAGCAGCAACAAAGGGCATTCAAATAGGTCGCGATAAGCTCTTTGAACTTCTCAGAAAGCATCGGCTGTTAGTGAGAGCAAGACGAGCCTATCACCGAACGACTGACAGCCGTCATCGATTTTTCTGTCACCCAAACAAAGTGAAAGATGGGCTGACACCAACGAAGCCAGAACAACTGTGGGTTGCTGATATTACTTACTTGCCAACTCAAAATGGAGAGAGTTATCTCAGCTTGGTTACAGACGCTTATTCAAGGAAGATTGTTGGTTTTTATGTGGATGACAACATGAAAACTCAATCAGTTAAGCGGGCATTTATCTCAGCTCTCAGGCAACGGCAGAGTGAAGAAAAGCTAATACACCACTCAGATAGAGGCTCACAATACTGTTCGAAGGAATATCAAGATATCCATAAGAAACATAGAGTGACTTGCTCAATGACAGACGGGTATGACTGTTATCAGAATGCTTTAGCTGAGCGTGTAAATGGGATACTCAAAATGGAGCTCTTGCTGAAGAAACCGAAAGATCTGAAAGAAGCAAGGACGATGGTAGCAGAGTCCGTAGATATCTATAATCAAATGAGGCCTCATACGGCTTTAAAATACAAAACGCCCGATGAAGTACATCGAGCGTTTTAGTTAAAAAGTGTCAACCCATATCAGGACGGGTCATACAAGAGGAGAAGAGTAAGACACGCCACCTAATAAAGCGGCGCAAACGAACTATTTCGCGCTTTCTTCTTCCATTTGTGCGTTATCCACAACGTGGTTTTCACCTAAATCGTTTGGTAGCACAAGGTTAAGAATAATTGCCACGATACCGCATAGGCTCACACCCTGTAGACTGAACTCACCAATACCGAAAGCCATACCACCAATGCCAAACACAAGTGTTACGGCAACAATCACTAGGTTACGAGACTTATGTAAATCAACGTTATTCTTGATCAGTGTGTTGAGGCCTACCGTTGCGATGGAGCCGAACAGCAGAATCATGATGCCGCCCATGACAGGAACTGGAATCGTTTGAAGAACCGCACCTAGCTTACCTACCAATGCAAGTACGATTGCGGTGATTGCTGCCCAAGTCATGATCACAGGGTTAAATGCTTTGGTTAGCATTACCGCTCCTGTTACTTCACTGTAAGTGGTGTTTGGTGGAGCACCCACCATCGAAGCTGCGATAGTTGCCACCCCGTCACCTGCGATTGTGCGGTGAAGGCCTGGTTTTTTCAGGTAGTTTTTTCCTGTAACGTTTGAGATAGCAAGCATGTCACCTACGTGCTCAACCGCAGGTGCGATAGCGACAGGAATCATGAACAAAATTGCGTTGATATTGAACTCTGGCGCGGTGAAGTTTGGCATGGCTAGCCAAGCCGCTTGCTCTACGGGAGTGAAATCAACCACACCGTAGAATAGAGAAACAGAGTAACCAGCAAGAATACCACCAACAATAGGAACGAGCTTCAAAAAGCCTTTTGCAAAAACGCTGAGTACAATGGTTGTGAGCAGTGAGACCGCCGAGATAATGATCGCAGCATCACCATTAACTAGCTGTGCAGCTCCATCACCAGTTTTACCTACCGCCATGTTCACTGCCGTTGGGGCAAGGCCAAGGCCGATAACCATGATCACAGGGCCAACGACAACGGGCGGGAGAATTTTATGGATAAATCCAACACCACGCACTTTGATCATCGCCCCTAGAGCCACATAAACTAAGCCCGCTGCCATCAAGCCGCCCATCGTTGCACCGATACCCCAAGTTTGGATACCGAACATAATAGGAGCAATAAACGCAAAAGAAGAGGCAAGGAAGATGGGAACAGAACGTTTAGTCATTAACTGGAAGAGGAGAGTACCGACACCGGCACCAAAGAGGGCTACGTTTGGATCAAGGCCAGTTAGGAGCGGCACAAGCACCAAAGCACCAAAAGCGACAAAGAGCATTTGAGCGCCTTGTAACGCGTTTTTCATAATAATTCCCTATTTTCAAGATACGCAGACAAATCCGGCGAATACTATCATCCTGCAATCGTTTGCAATGTTGCATAGATCAAACTTTCGATTGAATTTTTCCCATAAATAGCACTTTTGAGAGTTGCTTGCTTGCAAATTGTCCTCTTTTACGTGTCTTGCGTGAAGATGAAAAATGGACAGCCTAACTTGTTGAGATAGCTTAATAAGCAATGAGTTTATTATAAAAAATAGCACTGAAGCGCTGGTTGAGGCCCGAGTTAACAAAGCTGGTCATAATACAGACAATTTACTCAGTACTTACCTTGCTCAAGATTTGATAGTTGCTTATTATTCGGGTTCTTGTTCAGAGGATTATAAAAACTATGCGCTATTTAGCTCTCTTACTGATAGGTTGGTTGTCCCTACCAGTATATGCATTAACTCAGGTGGATATCTATCGTGCCGAAGTGGTTATCGACAGTGAGCAGAACGACGGTGAGTCTTTGGCTCGTCAACAAGGTATGCAGGATGTGATTGTTCGAGCGACCGGTTCTCAATCCTCTTTAAGCAATCCAGTGATTAAAAAGGCACTTAGCTCAAGTGCGCGTTACATTTCTCAACTGAGCTATGGGCAGGTTGATGGAAAAGCGAGCTTAAAAATGTTGTTTAACAACGACCAAATCAGCTCTCTTTTAACACAAGCACAATTGCCATCTTGGTCGCCAAATCGTGCCAATATTTTAGTTTGGATGGTTGAAGAACAGGGTTACGATCGTAACATTGCGTGGGAGCATTCTGAATCTTCAAATGTTGCAGCACTTCGTAGCGCAGCGAAACTAAGAGGCCTACCAATCACTATCCCGGTTGGGGATTTTGATGATGTAACCGGTGTTAATGTCTCTGATCTTTGGGGCGGCTTTATTGAGCCAATTGGTCAAGCTAGCCAGCGCTACCCAGCTGACGCCGTTTTGGTTGTACGAGCTCAAGGTGAACAAATTCGTTGGACACTCTACGACCAGTCGCCAACGAGAATTGTAGAGGCGCAACGTTCTCCGCGTAGCGGGTCTGCATCAGGTGCTAATGCTATTGCAGAAATGGTGGATGGCATCGCAGACTACTATGCAAGTAAGAGTGCAGTTGTGGTTTCAGGAAAGTCTTCAAAAGCGCTAGCAGTGAAAGTCCTTAATGTAACCTCTGCCACGGACTTCTTCCGTTTAGAGAATGCGCTAAAACAACTTAATTCGGTTGCGGGTACAGAGATTAAGCGTGTTCAAGGGGACGAGTTAACGCTCAACATCCACCTTTTGGCATCACAACAAGCTTTTGAGAAAGAAGCTTCTTCTATTTCTCAATTAATGGTTTTTGAAGATCCTTTAGGTGAAGTTGATGCCCCAGCTTCAACTCAAGAAGAAGAGCCATTGGTTCAGAGTAATGAAGCAAAAGACGCCGCGACGCCAAAAGAAGCGCAGCCTGAAGTACCAGTAAATGTTGTGGCAGAAGCAAGTGACGAAACACAACCAACTCAGCCGATGATTGTGGAGCCTGTCCGAGAACAGTATGACTTGATCTACGAGTGGCGCTCGGCATCGTAATCTCCTTGGTAGCGTTCCAGGCGTGAAACGCAAGGATCAAACACCAATGTGGTAAGCATAAAAAAGAGTCGCAATAGCGACTCTTTTTGTTTTCTAAATTCGTATTCGAACCAATGATCAGTGATTGACTGCGATTGGCGTTATTTATTGAATTTCGCTTTTTCTTCTTTTTCTACTTGAGAGAGGCGTTTCAACTTAAGACCTAGCTCTTTGCCTCTCGCTCTAGCAAACAAAATATTACCAGCGAAACCGAGTGAAGTCAGTATCAGTTCCACTGCCGCAAGCCAGCGTTCACCCCCATCCACATAAAGGATGGTCAGCGCATGCAAGAAATACAGCATAAGAACAAAGTTAGCCCAAGCATGAGTGTAAGGCTTACCAGCTAAAATACCAGGCAACGGAAGTAGTAGCGGAATACACCAAGCAATAGCAAGTGTTGTGCTGCTGAGGTGAGGGTGAGGGGATAACGCAAGCTGCCAAATAGCGACCCAGGCTAATAAGGCTAAGTTGCCAAATAAAGCCAGGTAACGATAGGTTTTAGCCTGTGTACCGAGTGGTGTTTGGTCTAAAGAGTCAGACATCGATTAACTATCCTTGATTTTACTAACAGACTTTTAGTTTTAACGCTGCAGTTGCCAGCCTTTTGCCTAATTGTTGTGCCAGGCGAATCTCTTCACTGCTCAGGGTCGCCTCATGGCCTACACTGCTGGCGCCATACGGAGTGCCTCCGGACTGCGTAGTGTGTAACTCTGGCTCGGAATAAGGAATGCCCAAAACCATCATCCCGTGATGCAATAAAGGGGTCATCATGCTTTGTAACGTTGTTTCTTGACCACCATGCATCGAGGACGAAGAGGTAAAGACACAAGCAGGCTTATCGATTAAGTCACCACTGACCCATAAAGATGTAGTCTGATCCCAGAAGTGCTTTAAAGGCGCAGCCATGTTGCCAAACCAGACGGGACTGCCAAACGCTAGACCGTCGCACGTTTTCAGTTCCTCTAGAGTAACAATTGGATCAGAAGGGGAGTGTGAGTGAGGTGACAATTCTTCAACTGTACGCAAAATTGCTTGGCATTGAGGAGTCGATTCGACTCCTCTTGCTATTTGTCTTGCCAGTTGTTTTGTCGAGCCATGACGGCTGAAATACAAAATAAGGATCTGGCAATCCATTTATAAAATATCCAACACTTGCTCTGGTGGGCGACCAATTTTTGCTTTGCCGTTGGCAACGACTACCGGACGCTCAAACAACTTTGGATTTTTCGCCATTGCTTCGAATAATTGCTCATCGCTGACGGAGTCTTCGCCTAAGCCAAGCTCTTTATATTCAGTTTCTTTAGTGCGCATCATTTCACGTACAGATGAAAAGCCAAGCTGGGCGTACAGCGCTTTTAGTTCATCCACGTTAAGTGGTGTGTCTAGGTATTTGACGACTTCCGGTGTAACACCATTTTGCTCAAGCAGTTCAAGTGTTTGACGGCTCTTTGAGCAACGAGGGTTGTGATAAATCACGACTGACATGGTTTTCTCCATTTCGTTATTGTAATGCCATGAATCGATCTCTTTGGATCATGAGTTGGTCGATACGGGCATCGTATCGCGCTTGCTCTAAGCTGCCCAACTTGGCCATTTTACTTGCTTCACTATAATATTGAATCGCTTTATTCCAATTTGCTCGCAATGCCAAAATTTCCGCTCGAGCAGCCAATTCTTCATCGCTACGCCCTAGCGCGTGGTAGCTCTTCGATATTAGGTGCCAGCCATTTGTATCTTCAGGATAGTCATGAGTGTATCTTTGAAGAACTCGCGTGGCTTGATCGTTTTTATTGTCCTCAAGTAGCGCATTGGCGTAGTTAATGGTTAATACTTTATTTTGAGGGTTACGAGATAACGCTTTACGGAGCATCTCGGTCGCTTTTTCTGGCTGCTTCTTCTCGATATATAAATCCGTCATAGCGTCCAAGTAAAACGGGTTACTTGGGTCTTGTTCCAGTAACTTTTTCAAAATTGGTTCCGCTTGAGATAGGCGTTTATTGTCTAAATGCACGAGTGCTCGACCATAATCAAAAGCAGGTGTAATGTCCGCAGAGGCTTTCTTTTGAGTTCGCTCAAACCAGCTCAGGGCGGCTTGTCCATCAATGCCAGCGTAACAAGCCACAATGCGCGCGCGAGCTAGATGATAGTCTATTGAAGGCACAACACGCATTGGAGGATAGGTTCTTGCTCGCGCACGGCTATCGGTAATTCGATCTTCAGGCAGAGGGTGAGTCAGGAGCATTGGTGGCGGTTTACTCGCATAACGATACTCATCAGCAAGACGGCCAAAAAACCTTGGCATTGCTTGAACATCAAAACCGGCTTTTGCTAGTGTCGAAATACCAAAGCGATCCGCTTCTTTTTCGTTTGCACGAGTGTAGTTGATTTGACTTTGCATGTTGCCCGCGGTTGCTGCTGTAATTGCAGCCATCCCCGCTTCGGGTGAGGCAATTGAAAGCAGTAGTGCCCCCGCAAGTGCGGCTAATGTGGCCGGAGAGCGGCGTGCTTGTTCTTCCATACTCCGAGCAAGATGACGTTGTGTGACGTGCGCTATCTCGTGAGCGACAACAGAGGCCAGCTCACTTTCTGAACGAGCATGAAGAAACAACCCAGAATGCAGCGCTACATAGCCACCAAAAAATGCGAACGCGTTGATATTACGGTCGCGAATCATAAAGAAGTGGAACGGCGTTTTTACATCATTCGCATTGGCCACTAATTTGTGCCCAAGAGAGTCAATATATTCATTGATGACAGGGTCATTAACGATAGGTTTACTGGCTCTGAGCATACGCATATAGGCGTCGCCATAAATCAACTCTTGGTCTATTGAAAGCGTGCCACCAGCAGCTGTGCCAATGTCTGGCAAGTCAATGCTATTGGCATAAGTTGTCGGCGAACTGATGGCAGCAGCAAGACATAAGCAAACTAGCGAGCGAGTGCGTTTTAACATACGTTTAAAAGGTTCTCCAAAATACATAAGCATGTGGTTACAGGTCGAGAGCCTATTAACAGCGCCACATACGTTTTGGTTATCCGTGAGGATATAAGCTAACAGTAAGACCGGAAATAAATGAATTGGTTTCGTAAATTATTTTACATCCGAGCTATTTCAGCATGTGGTTAAATCATGTCAGAAGTGCTAGCACCAGCTCAAAAAGCCGTTACAATACAACCCTATCATAAGTGCAGAGCAATACAATGGAATCCATGTTACTTGATTTGCGTGAGCAACGTTGTCCTATGGCACTGTTACTTGCAAAGCGTCATGCTGCTGAGGTCTTTCAAGGAGAAGCAAAGCAGTATCATCAACTTGTCATTCAAGTAGTGGACAACAGCTCTAAACGAGACATTGTGAACTATCTTAGTGCCCAAGGGTACTCGGTTGATTGCCAATCTACATCAGAGCACTACACATTGACTGTCTTCAATAAGGAATCCGCATAAGATGTTTGAAATGGTTAGTCGTTGGTATAAACGACGTTTCTCTGACCCTCACGCAGTAAGTCTCGTCGCGATCTTGCTGTTTGGCTTTATCACCATTTACTTCTTTGGACACTTGATTGCGCCATTACTTGTCGCGATCGTTTTGGCTTATCTACTTGAATGGCCAGTTGTCAAAATGTGTCGTATGGGCGTGCCGCGCACTTTGTCGGTTATTATCGTGATCTTGGTCTTTGTCGGGTTAATGTTAATTGCGTTGTTTGGCTTGGTTCCGACGATTTGGACTCAGGTCGGTAATCTAATTAACGATATTCCGAACATGTACAACGGGCTACAAAAGTTTATTGTCACATTGCCAGAGCGCCATCCTGAACTAGCCAATTTAGAAATAGTAGAAACCGTGGTGACGAACGCCAAAAACCAAGCACTGGGGCTGGGTGAAAGTGTCGTCAAAGGGTCGCTTGCTTCATTAGTTAGCATTGCAACGCTAGCGGTATATTTGATCTTAGTGCCACTCCTTATCTTCTTTTTGCTTAAAGACAAAGAAGAAATGCTGCGAATCGCAAGCGGTATTCTGCCGAAAAACCGTAAATTGGCGAATAAAGTTTGGCATGAAATGAACGAGCAGATATCAAATTACATTCGCGGTAAAGTGTTAGAGATTTTAATCGTGGGCGGTGTGAGCTACGTGACTTTTGCCCTTTTAGATCTTCGTTACTCGGCGTTGCTTGCCGTAGCCGTTGGTCTGTCGGTTTTGATTCCTTATATCGGTGCGGCGGCTGTTACTGTACCTGTTGCTATCGTTGGTTTGTTCCAATGGGGTTTAACGCCTCCGTTTTATTGGTTGTTGCTTGCTTACGGTATTATCCAGGCGCTGGATGGTAATGTGTTGGTTCCTGTTCTGTTTTCCGAGGCAGTAAACTTACACCCAGTTGCTATCATTGTGGCTGTATTAGTCTTTGGTGGGCTGTGGGGTTTTTGGGGGGTGTTCTTCGCCATTCCTTTAGCGACATTAGTCAAAGCCGTATGGCATGCATTACCAAGCACGGAAGAAAACGAACCTGTCGAACAAGAGTAGTTGTTACCAAAGGTACGATGGTTAAAAGAAAGCCCAGCAGTTTGCTGGGCTTTTTGTTTGTAGAAAAACAATAGCGTTTAAGCGTTTTCGTTTAAGTAGTTTAATACGACTTCGTGGTGATCTTTGGTTTTGAACTTGTTGAACACATGTTCGATCACGCCTTCTTCATTGATCAGAAAGCTAATGCGGTGAAGACCGTCGTATACTTTGCCCATGAATTTCTTTTCGCCCCAAACGCCGAACTGGTCAGCAACGGCATGGTCTTCATCAGAAAGCAGAGTGAAGTTTAAATCATCGCGCTCGATGAACTTGCCTAGGCGCTTTACAGGGTCGATGCTTACGCCGAGTACCACCACGTTATGTGCATCGAGTTCAGCTTTGATGTCACGAAGGCCTTTTGCTTGTGTAGTACAACCCGGCGTCATCGCCTTAGGGTAAAAGTAGAAAAGTACTTTCTTGCCTTTAAAGTCTTCAAGAGAAACGGTATTTCCGTCTTGGTCGAGCAAAGAGAAGGCTGGCGCTGGCGAGCCTGCTGTCAGCGTATTCATTTTGATTTCCTTTACTTTATAGTGTGTTTTTAATGAAATTCAGAGAACCTTGTACGTTGAGCGACTTACAAAGTTCATCGAAGTCTTCTTGTAACTGCATCAAATTAAAATCCGCGCTTACAGATGCAGTAATCGCAATGTGAAACTGGTCAGAATCGAGTTGAATTTTCGACTTGCTGATGGTTTGCGCGCTAAGAGAGTCTAAACCAATCTGCTGATCAGCGAAGAACTTAGTAAATTTTTCAGTTAACCCAGGGCGGTCTTCAGACTCAATAAACACTTCCATGGTGTAGCTGTTATCGAGCAGTTCGTGCGCCGCTGTGCGTTTCATGATCGTAATAAGGTCATGTTCTTGGCCAAGCAGGGGCAATTGCGTTTCAACTCGAGTCACGCTGCTGGCGTTCCCAGTCAGGAGCATGATCAGCGTAAATTCGCTGCCAAAGATAGCGATACGGCTATCGACTATGTTACAACCAGCTTGAGTAACGAGCTGTACGACTTGGTTACAAATGCCTGGACGGTCCGTTCCAACTGCTGTAAGTACCAGATGTTGCTTCATAAATGAGCTTCTTGTCCTTTCTTCAATAGAGAGATGTTAGCACAGATATTGCGAAGAAATATCGAGCCAGTTCTTTTTTAGTCCATAAAAAAGCAGTCGGAGCTTGAGGGGAGTGGTGGGAAATAAACAGTAAATGCAGGCTATAGGATAAACAAAACGTTTGCATGATGTGCTTGCCTATTGTCTGGCCGTTTTATTCACTTAGATCTGACTTGGCTAACAAGACCAGAGAGTATATTTTCCTTGCTTGTGCTCTTCAGTATTTTCCAAATCACTGATAGATTCTAAAGTCACTCGAAAGCCCAACACGATTATCAATATTGCCGTTAATCAAACCAAATAGAGCAATTAAGTTGCTAGACCTCTAACAACTGATAATTATTCATTCATTTGTACTTTGTAAGCGAGTTTACGCTCTTGTGTTTTTCAATCGCATTACAGTACCATGCAGAAAGAGTTAAATGAGGGAGATAAACATGTTTTCAGGAAGTATCGTAGCGCTGATTACGCCATTCAAAGCAGATGGCGAAGTAGACTTTGACGGTCTGCAAAAGCTAGTAGAGTACCACGTTGAAGCGGGTACAGACGGTATTGTGGCAGTAGGCACAACAGGTGAGTCAGCGACACTGACCATTGAAGAGCATGTAAAGGTCGTTAATAAAACTGTTGAGTTTGCCGACGGTCGCATCCCTGTGATTGCTGGCACGGGTGCAAATGCTACCCATGAGGCAGTAACATTTAGCAAATTACTGGCTGATTCTGGTATTGCTGGCTTCCTGAGTGTGACACCGTATTACAACAAACCAACTCAAGAGGGTTTGTTTTTACATTACAAGGCAATTGCCGAAGCGAGTGATGTGCCTCTAATTTTGTACAACGTACCAGGCCGTACTGCTGTTGATATGCAGCCAGAAACAGTGGCACGCTTGTCAAAGCTTGATAATATCGTAGCTCTAAAAGATGCAACGGGCGATTTGGAACGAATTGCAATTCATCGTGAACTTTGTGGCGAAGATTTTATCTTACTAAGTGGCGATGATGCGACAGGGCTGGATTTTGTGAAACTTGGCGGCAATGGTGTTATCTCGGTAACGAACAATATTGCAGCTAAAGACATGGCAGACATGTTCCATTTGGCAAGTGAAGGTAAGTACGAAGAAGCAGAAGCGATTAACCAACGCTTGATGACTCTACATAAAAACCTTTTCATCGAAGCAAGCCCTATCCCAGTAAAATGGGCAGCGCAAAAGCTTGGTTTGATTGAAGAAGGTGGTTTGCGTCTTCCTTTAACTACGCTTTCTGAAAAATCGCAGCCGATCGTCGAGCAGGCGCTAACAGACGCCCATATTTATTAAGATTGAGCTATTAAGATTGAGTTACTAGGATTGAAGTTCATACTGGGGGCCAAAGCGCCCTCGGTGTTTTAGGAGTATAGATGAAGCTTTCAAGCCAGTTAGTGTTAAGTTCATTAGCTGTATTCGTATTGACTGCCTGTTCAGGTGGTGCCAATCAACGTCGTCAAGCAAAAGATGACTTCGAGTATTTGAACTCCCCAAATTTGGGTGAGTGGAATGTCCCACAGGGTGCACAGCCTCAGTTTTACCCTAACTACGAGATCCCTCAGGGTAACTACGCTGGTGGTGTAGGTAAAGATGTCGACATTCGTCCACCTCAACAAGTCCTAGAGCTTATTCCCGGTGCACGTTTGGACCGCAGTAGTGATGGTGAAGTGACACTTTGGCTACTTCGTAAAGATGAACTAGATAAAGTTTGGCAAACGGTGCAAAACATGGTCGCGGCTAACGAGATTCCAGTTGAAAGCCAAACAGACTCTCGCATCGAGACAGGATGGGTGACTTGGGATTCGCCAGATGAAGAGCTAGAAATTGGCAGCCGATATGAAATCGTACGCGCTGAAGCAAATGGTCGACACGGCTTTAAGGTGAGCCTTATTGACTGGCGTGAAGGCAATCAAGTGAAAGAAGTAACGGCGACCAACCGTGAGCGCTACAATGTATTCATGACGAACTTGGTCACCGCTCGCTACGACCAAGAAGTGCGTGAAGAAGCACAGCGTAAAGCGCAAGAGTTGGTTAAACAGATCCCAATCACAATGGGTAAAGACCGCAGCGGACTTCCAGTGATTATCGCGCGTGCGCAATACAACATGCTTTGGCAACGTCTGCCTAATATTCTACCTAAGATGGGCTTTAAGATTGAAGAGCGTAGCCAGTCGCAGGGCACAATCACTGCGAAATATGCGTCTCCGGATGATGAATTCTGGAACGATATCGGCGTTAAACCAGTGGAGTTAGCCGCTGGTAAGTACACATTCTTACTTGGTGATTTAGGCAACCGTACGTCTATCAATATCACCGACTCCTCTGGCAAGCCAGTAGAAGAAGAGTTTTTGAAATCACTAGCGCCTGTATTGGCTGCAACAGTGAAGCAGTAAACAAAGCGAGCTTAACGCGGCGTGTTTACTTAATGATAGAAAAGGGACCTAGTGGTCCCTTTTTTGATGTTTAGATTAAATGTGTCGAGATGAAGCTGGTGAGTAACTAACGAGGCTCGTTTTTGTTTTTATCTTCTTCAGCGTAGCGCTGTTTATCCAATGTGTTCAGCTTATCTAAATCGTTCTTACGGCTTTTATCCATCTGACCAAACTTCATTTTTGCGGTATATTTGAGTGCGGCAATATTACCAATGACCACGCTCAACACTACAATAATAATGACCCAAGGATTGGTTAGTATTTCTATCATAGAGCCTCCGGCGGCGTGATATTGTGAATAAATTTGGCAACGACGTTATCCAAATTATTCAGTATGACGTCAATCCCTGCAATGTTGTCGGTCTGATTTTGTTTAATCAACTGGCTTCTGAGTACATCAAGCGTCAACTGCTCGAGGCATTGCTGCCCGACAGCGCGGTGACTAATGTGCCAAGGCTCAATCGAAACGCCACCTAAATCATGCTGATAAGGGAAGAAGAAACCGAACCGACCAAGGTTGGCTTTTAACCATTGGTAGAACGCTTGCTGGTGGCCTTCAAGATACTCCCAAGGTTCCAACTTGAGTTTGGTGTCAGCAGGCAATAAATTGCGCGCATAGACATCAAAATCACAACCCCAATGATGACGACTTCCTCCGGGCAATGCCGACCAGCGCAAAATGGCCATCAATTTCTCTTCGTCATTTAACTCTGCTTTACTCAAAGGGCGGGAGTTTATGTCGAGAATTGGCAACTCACCAGAAAACTTCCCGTTCCAGATGGCTTTTTGGCGATTAAAGTCACGAAAACCACTGGCGATTTCCATTTTGAAACCTGCTTCGGTTGCGGCATTAATCATCTTCAATAAGTCATTGATTACTTTAGGGTGAAGCATAAATGCCTTTTGCCCCACTAGTGTGGATTGAAGATGGGAATCAGTGATTCCGGTGAGTTGCTCTGGTGTCATTGTGTTCTCGCTGATTACTTCGCCAATAGGTGTTTCAACGTGTTTTCGTACATGTCCGTCAACTTTTCAAGATCGTCGACTTTCACACACTCGTTCACTTTATGAATCGTAGCGTTAACAGGGCCTAACTCTACGACTTGACCTCCCATTCGAGCAATAAAACGACCATCAGACGTACCGCCAGTTGTAAGTAGCGCTGGCTTCGTATCATTGACTTCGGCCACAGCAGCTACAACCGCGTCTAGCAGTGCGCCCGTATCGGTCAGGAATGGGTCTCCGTTGAATGTCCATTTTAGGTCGTAGTCCAGCTCATGCTTGTCCAATGTTTCGGTAACACGCTGAACAATTGCGTCATTGTTAAGCTCAGTACTAAAACGTAGGTTGAACTGAACATGGAACTCGCCAGGAATAACGTTAGACGCACCAGTGCCAGCCGATACATTCGGGATCTGGAAACTAGTCGGTGGGAAGTAATCATTCCCTTTGTCCCATTCTGTCGTCGCGAGTTCATGAATCGCGAGTAGAGACTCGTGCACTGGATTGCTGGCTAGGTGAGGGTAGGCCACGTGACCTTGTGTTCCTTTTACCGTTAAATCACCAGTGATGGATCCACGGCGTCCATTTTTCACTACATCGCCAACCACGTCGGTGCTGGATGGCTCACCAACAATACACATATCGATGTTCTCACCACGTTCCATCAACGTTTCTACAACGCGAACGGTACCATTGATAAATGGCCCTTCTTCATCCGACGTAATTAAGAAGCCAATTGAGCCTTTGTGATCTGGGTTTTCGGCGATAAAGCGTTCAACTGCAACAACCATAGCGGCGAGTGACCCTTTCATGTCAGCTGCGCCTCGGCCATGCAAGTAACCATCAATAATGGTCGGTTCAAACGGATGTGTATTCCAGTGTTCCAATTTGCCAGCTGGTACCACATCGGTGTGGCCAGCAAACGCAAATAGCGGCGCTTCTGAACCACGTCGAGCCCAGAAGTTCGTGGTGTCTTCAAATACCATCACTTCAATTTCAAACCCGAGTGCTTTTAAGCGCTCGATCATCAAATCCTGACAACCTACGTCTTCCGGCGTTACGGACTGTCTACTGATCAGATCTTTAGCAAGTGCCAATACTGGACTGTCTGTCATCCTTGAGTATTCCTTTATTTAAGAGTTGAAAATGCTAGCGTATTGATCAGCTTTAAAACCGATATGAAGTTGATCATTCACTTTTAAAATTGGGCGTTTAATCATCGCAGGGTTTTCTACCAAAAGAGCGATGGCGTTTTCCTCGTTAAGTGTGTCTTTCTGCTCTTGCGCTAATTGGCGGTAGGTTGTGCCACGTTTATTGAGCACCTGTTCCCAACCTAAAGCGCGACAAAATTCACTTACCATTTCTGCATCAATGCCTTGCTTACGGTAGTCATGGAAGTCGTAAGCAATATCCTCGGCTTCTAACCATTTCTTGGCTTTTTTGATCGTATCGCAGTTGGGAATACCAAACATGGTAATCGACATAGTGTTTCCTTTTTCTTTGTTCTATTTTTCACTGGCGCGGTTAAGACGCACTTAAGTGATTTGGGCTGTTAAAGCATCCTATCAAGAAGCAATCAAACTGACAAAATGCGGTGGAAAATATTTTCAGATAGATTGAGATAACTAATGTCACATAACTTATTTACGATGAATGCGCTATAAATCGAATAAAAATTCGTCTAAATCAAATGGAAAAGTCGAGTTATTGATCAAACGCAACACCTCGCTGAGCAAAAACGAAATAATGAATCAGCACAATTTTAGGAGGTGTCAATGGAATTGAGTCCTGTTTTTGCAAGGCGGCTATATTTGGCCTTGTTGGTGGAAAACCTAGAAAGGCCGAATGTGCCAAAGTTGATCGAAAAAACGGGGTGGCCTCGTCGTACTATTCAAGATGTACTCAAGGCGTTACCTGGGATCGGCATTGAACTCATATTCGTTCAAGATGGCCGACGTCATAATGACGGCTATTATCAACTTTCAGATTGGGGGCCTTTTGATAGCCAATGGGTTCTAGAGCGGGAGAGCGATATCGCTAGCAGTCTTGGATTTCGTGCATAAGCCAGCAATTGCTGGCTTTTTTCATATTCAGGCCTCATCCATTGCAGCGGTAGGCGGAACCCAGTACGCTAAATGAAGTGATAAAATCTTGTGGGGAAACCATAAAAACGGTGTCCGCATCGATAGCCGCTGCATTGTTTTTTAAATCGTTCATCGCGCCTTGCATCATCGCGTCATTAGTCATGAAAATGTAGTTATACCAATGGCCTTCACTTCCGGTGACTTCGCCTTTGTATTCGCATCGCTCAGGGTCGAATTGCGCGTCAATGCGAATATGAACATTTTGACTTTGAGCATGAGTAAGGTGAGATGGCATCGTGCAACCCATTAGAAGCACGACAAAAAGTCCAAGTAACAGGCGTTTCATTAGCTATTTCCCCAATACTATGTAAGCAGCAAAGCCAATCCAGCTCAGGACAAGTAGTGTCCAAGGCAGTTTGCTTGATGAATGGTTTGGCGCATCGTCGGTGATATTGTCTTGTTCGATAATCTCTTCATGCTGACGTTGCTTTTCACGTTGCTGTTTTTTCTTCGCTTTATCGGCTTGGCGGTTGCGCTCTTTTTGTTGTTTCTTATATTGCGCGATGCCTTTTTCGATACCTTGAGCGATGAGCTTGGTTTGCTCTTTGGTTTGGCCGGGCTTTTGCGTGGATTTAGCAATTCTCATCGCTTCGGCTTGTGTTTCTTGAGAAGGCACAGGGGTGGCAGGAGTTCTTTTTTTCATGTTTCTCATCAACGTCGCTGTAAATCTTTGTTTAGTTTACCTGTGTAAGGTGCTGAAATGAACTTCAGTTCTCATCTTTGTTGGCTTGCAACTCTGAAACGATAGGTTAAAGTGACGTTTTTATCACATAAAGAAGAAGATGTTGTGCGCTATTCGTTTGACCAATATGACGCTCATGGATTTTTAAAGGCGCCGATCATTTTATGGGTGGGATGGATGTTTCTTGTGCGTTCATGGATGGTGTTTGCCATGGCTGGTGTAAGTCGTGATAGTGGCAGCAAGCTACTCGCTATTGTTTACCCAGATTCAAGTACGTTGTATTTAGGTTTGGCGATGGGCATTCCAAGTTTGCTTCTTATGTGGTTAATGGGGCTTCGTCATCCCGACAGAGGATGGGTAAACAGAATTACTCGCTATGGTCGCGAGATCACTTTGATCTTGTGCGGTATTCAACTTGCTCAGACCATGTATCATGTGTACCTAGAACATGGAGTGTTTAATTGGGCAAACGCCCTTACCATTACCTTATTAGCTTGGTTTATGATCTATCTTCTAAATGGAAGATGGGTAAAAGACTGTTTTCATGTGCCACAATTAGCGCACGATGAACAGCAGCATTCAAAGAATTAAAAACAATAACTTCCCACTCTGGGGCAAAGTAATAGAGGAAACCTCAATGTCACAAGCTCAAACGGCGATCGTGCCAGAAGCCGGGCCATTTGCACTGTACACTCAACTCAAAGTGAACCAAAACCGTGAAAACGTATTAGAAAAACTGAAAGCACTGCCAAAGTTGGTGGAAGAGTTAAACATTACCCAGCCGGGTGCAGCGCTGACGCTTTCTATCGCATTCACAAAATCGTTTTGGGAACACCTTAATGTAGACGCGCCAGAAGAGCTTATTGATTTTACTCAACTTGGCGAAGGTGACATCGTTGCTCCAGCAACAGACGTAGATGTACTGATTCACTGTCACTCGACTCGTCACGACTTGCATTTTTACGTGTTGCGTAAGTTCCTAGAAGAGACGGCACAAGATGTCACCATTGTGGACGAAACATATGGGTACCGTTACCTTGATGCTCGTGATATGACAGACTTCATTGATGGCACAGAAAACCCGAAAGGGGAGGCTCGCGCTGATGTGGCTCTAGTAAAAGAGGGCCCATTTGCTGGAGGTAGTTATGTCATGGCTCAACGCTTCGAACATAACCTTGCCGCTTGGAATCGCTTGAATGTCAAAGCGCAAGAAAAAGTGATTGGTCGTACCAAACCAGACTCTATAGAGCTAGAAGACGTTCCTGCTGCATCACACGTTGGTCGCGTTGATATTAAAGAAGAAGGAAAAGGTCTCAAGATTGTCCGTCATAGCTTGCCATACGGGACGGTAACAGGGCCTCATGGCCTGCTGTTTATTTCTTACTGCAATACACTTCATAACATTAAAGTGATGCTAGAAAGTATGTACGGCGTGACAGATGGTAAAACAGACCAAATGCTTCGTTTCACAAAAGCGGTAACTGGTGCGTACTTCTTCGCTCCTTCACAAGAAATGCTCGCAGAGCTAGCCATCAAGTAAGTTCTCAGACTTTATTTCTTAAGCCCTCCAATTAGAGGGCTTTTGTTTTCTATTTCTATTCCAATCTCTTTTCAAAAAACACTAAACTTTTCTGTTACTTGGTCGATAAGTATCCAAAGCCTTAATTTATTTGGAGTCTGTGTCTCGTGGCGATCACCGTTAATACCAATGTGGCAGCACTCGTCGCACAGCGTCATTTGACCAGTGCAACTGACATGCTGAACCAATCCATGGAGCGTTTGTCTTCAGGGAAGCGTATTAACAGCGCAAAGGATGACGCTGCGGGTCTGCAAATCTCCAACCGCTTGCAATCGCAAATGCGTGGTTTAGATGTTGCGGTTCGCAACGCGAATGACGGCATTTCCATCATGCAAACTGCGGAAGGCGCGATGAATGAGGTGACCAATATCATGCAACGTATGCGTGATTTGTCGCTACAGTCAGCCAATGGTTCAAACAGCAAAGCGGAGCGCACTGCACTGCAAGAAGAAGTTTCTGCTTTAAATGATGAGTTAAGTCGTATTGCAGAAACGACCTCCTTTGGCGGACGTAAATTGCTGAATGGCACATTCGGTACATCGTCTTTTCAAATCGGAGCAACGGCTGGTGAAGCGGTACAAATTGGCCTGCGGACCATGCAGCCGGAATCTTTAGGTAGCTTTTCAATGAGCTCATATCAAAGAGTCAGTTCAGATTGGACGGTTCAAAACGGAAATAATGAAATTGTTATCAGCTACCGTGATAACAATTTTGAAGAGCAGGAGATCCGTATTGAAGCTAAAGCTGGCGACGATATAGAAGAACTCGCGACTTACATTAATGGGCAAACCGATAAAGTGAAAGCGTCTGTTAATGAGGAGGGGCAACTGCAGTTACTCATGTCCCACAAGGACGCCATAAAATACCCTGGACCAACCTTCAGTGGTGGCCTGGCTGATGAGTTAGAACTTGGCAAGTATGTCACCGTAAATAGAACGGTAGATAGTATTGATATTAGCACGGTCGGTGGCGCTCAGATGGCGGTCGGCATTTTAGATGATGCTTTGAAAACGGTAGATGGCAGTCGTGCGGAGTTAGGCGCGTATCAAAACCGCTTTAATCACGCGATCAATAATCTCGATAACATCCACGAAAACTTAGCTGCTTCCAACAGTCGTATCCAAGACACTGACTACGCGAAAGAAACCACGCAAATGGTGAAGCAGCAGATTTTACAGCAGGTCAGTACTTCTATTCTTGCACAAGCAAAACAAGCGCCCAACCTAGCATTAACTTTACTTGGCTGATGAACGGCCTTGCCCGAATTTAACGTAAAACCTGCCTGTATCGACAATTCGAAAAGAAGCTTTAGCGAAAAATGAAAGTTTTTTTGCTTTTTTATCCGCTTTGTCACGATTACCCCTCCAAACGAATTATTTTCAAAAAAATCCAAAATTTTCTCTAAAGAAAACAGGGCATGCGCCGTTAATAAAAGTAACTTTGAGAGAACTACTTGGTTTTCCGAGACGTCGGAAACCGCTACACCGGAAAATCAATTGGAGAAATCACCATGGCAGTGAATGTAAACACTAACGTATCAGCGATGACCGCTCAGCGTTACCTAAACAACGCAAACTCAGCTCAACAAACTTCTATGGAGCGTTTGTCTTCAGGTTTTAAAATCAACAGCGCAAAAGATGACGCTGCGGGTCTACAAATCTCGAACCGTTTGAACGTACAAAGCCGTGGTTTGGATGTAGCGGTTCGCAACGCGAACGACGGTATCTCGATTGCACAAACTGCTGAAGGTGCAATGAACGAGACCACTAACATTCTTCAACGTATGCGTGATTTGTCTCTACAATCAGCAAACGGTTCAAACTCGAAAGCAGAACGTGTGGCGATTCAAGAAGAAGTGACCGCGCTAAACGACGAACTAAACCGTATCGCAGAAACCACTTCTTTCGGTGGTAACAAGCTACTAAACGGCACACACGGTGCGAAATCGTTCCAAATCGGTGCAGATAACGGTGAAGCAGTGATGCTTGAGCTAAAAGACATGCGTTCAGACAACAAAATGATGGGCGGTGTGAGCTACCAAGCTGAAAGTGGTAAAGGTAAAGACTGGAACGTTGCTGAAGGTAAGAACGACCTAAAAATCAACCTAACGGACAGCTACGGCCAAGAGCAAGAAATCAACATCAGCGCAAAAGCGGGTGACGATATCGAAGAGCTTGCGACTTACATTAACGGCCAAACTGACCTAGTGAAAGCCTCTGTAGACCAAGACGGTAAACTGCAAATCTTCGCTGGCAACAACAAAGTTGAGGGCGAGGTCGAGTTTTCAGGCGGTCTATCTGGTGAACTAGGTTTGGGCGAAGGTAAAAAAGTAACGGTAGATACTATCGACGTAACCTCAGTTGGTGGCGCACAAGAATCTGTTGCTATCATCGATGCAGCACTGAAATACGTAGACAGCCACCGCGCAGAGCTAGGTGCATTCCAGAACCGTTTCAACCACGCAATCAGCAACTTGGACAACATTAACGAGAACGTGAATGCGTCGAAGAGCCGTATCAAAGATACAGATTTCGCGAAAGAAACGACGGCAATGACCAAGTCACAAATTCTATCGCAAGCGTCAAGCTCAATCCTTGCGCAAGCGAAACAAGCGCCAAACTCAGCGCTAAGTCTGCTAGGTTAATTTCAAACCTAAGACGAGAACCTCATTGGCTCGTGGTGAGAGATGAGCGAGTAAACCCAGCTTCGGCTGGGTTTTTTTCTGTCTTTTGGGGCCCCAGGATTTCTGCGAATCACGACATTAGAGCTTCATCACATTTCAGTAAGCCAAAGAAAATAATCGCAAAAAATTGAAAATTTCTTCTAAAGGATATTCATCGGTCGCCGTTAAAGGGACTGAGAGAAATGAGATGTACCTAAGTGAGGTGAGAGACACGACGGTACATTCACTAAAGCCTTAAGGAGATCAATTATGGCGATTAACGTTAATACTAACGTTTCTGCGATGACTGCACAGCGTTACCTAAACCAGGCAGCTGACGGTCAACAAAAATCAATGGAGCGTTTGTCTTCGGGTTATAAAATCAATAGCGCGAAAGACGATGCTGCAGGTCTACAGATTTCAAACCGCTTGAATGCACAAAGCCGTGGCCTAGACATGGCAGTGAAAAACGCAAACGACGGTATTTCTATTGCACAGGTTGCTGAAGGTGCAATGAATGAATCTACCAACATCCTACAACGTATGCGTGATCTTTCGCTTCAATCTGCGAACGGTTCTAACTCAAAAGCAGAACGTGTAGCGATCCAAGAAGAAGTAACAGCGCTAAACGACGAGCTAAACCGTATTGCTGAAACTACCTCTTTCGGTGGTAACAAGCTTCTAAACGGTACTTACGGTACTCAATCTTTCCAAATCGGTGCGGACTCAGGTGAAGCAGTGATGCTTTCTATGGGTAACCTACGCTCAGACACTTCAGCAATGGGTGGTAAGAGCTACGCAGCAGAAGAGGGTAAAGACGCATCTTGGACTGTTGGTGAGAAAACAGAGTTCAAAATGAGCTACACCAACAAGCAGGGTGAAGAGAAAGAGCTATCAATCAGCGCTAAGCAAGGCGATGATATTGAGCAGCTAGCGACATACATCAACGGTCAAAACGATGATGTAAAAGCCTCTGTTGGCGAAGATGGCAAACTACAAGTATTTGCTTCTTCTCAAAAAGTTGAAGGTGATGTTGAGTTTTCTGGCAACCTAGCAGACGAGATCGGCTTTGGTGGCCCGAAAGACGTAACAGTGAAAGACATCGACGTAACCACAGTAGCTGGCTCTCAAGAAGCAGTAGCGGTTATCGACGGTGCTCTTAAGTCCGTAGACAGCCAACGAGCTTCACTCGGTGCTTTCCAAAACCGCTTCAACCACGCAATCAGCAACCTAGACAACATTAACGAGAACGTTAACGCGTCTAAAAGCCGTATTAAAGATACTGATTACGCGAAGGAAACCACTGCGATGACTAAGTCGCAAATTCTTCAGCAAGCAAGTACTTCAATCCTGGCTCAAGCGAAGCAGTCTCCATCTGCAGCGCTAAGCTTGTTGGGCTAAGTGGTAAACCCAGCCTGAGGTCAACACCTTAGTGCTGGGGCACCAAAGCGATAGATTCTATCGTTAGCCCATAAGGTGGAAGGGAGATTGTAATGGATATATCCTCCTACGCATCGAACATCCAGCCTTACGGCACGCCAAATGGCACAAAGTTTGCAAATAAAAATGGCAATGATATAGGCACGTCTAGCCCAGCAAATTCAAATGGTGAGATTTCGCCGCAAAAAGCGAAAAACACCGAATACGACTTCTCTGTTCAAGCTGCGCTCGAGATGGCTGAAAGCCGTCAAGAACTGAACAAAGAAGAACGTGAAAAATTGGTCGCGCAAATGAATGAATTTGTCACGTCCATAAACAAAGGAGTCGCATTTCGAGTGGATGAAGAATCCGGACGAGATGTGGTGACGATTTATGAAGCCAATACCGGTGACGTGATTCGTCAAATTCCTGATGAAGAAATGCTAGTGGTATTGCGTCGCCTAGCTGAGCACACAGCCAACAGCGGGTTGTTGACTGAAAAAGTGTAAGTCGTTTTTAGAGGTGATTTGATGAGTTTAGGCCCTTTGGGGATGTCTGGCGGCATGGATATTAATTCCATGGTCAGCAAAATTGTGGATGCCGAACGCGTACCAAAGCAGCAACGCATCGACAACGAACGCACGACAATTAATGCCAGTATCAGTGCTTACGGGCGACTCAGAGAATCATTGGATACGATGAAAAATCTCATGGCGAACTTTCGTCAGGAGAAAGCATTTGCCGTTCGCACCGTCGAAACGACCAATGACAATATTGTATCTGCCACGGCAACCACAGATGCTATCGCTGGCAAATATGCTATCGATGTGTTGCAGCTTGCTCAGAGCCATAAAGTCGCTTCTGACGTATTGCCAGAAGACGCAAAATTTGGCCCTGGTAAGCTGCAGATTTCGCTTGGTGATGAGCGTTTTAATATCGATGTTCGTTCCCGATCTAAGCTCATCGATGTCGTACGTGGCATCAATGGCGCTAAAGATAACCCTGGCGTTCGTGCATCTCTTATTAACGACGTCGAAGGTCCACGCCTTATCCTTGCTTCTAACCTCTCTGGTAAGGATCATCAAATCAGAGTCAGTGTGGAGGCAGAAAAAGGCAACCCTCTTAAATATTTCGAATACCAAACACTTGAAGACCGCGTCAACGCGCTTGAAGAAGCTCGTTCAGCGGCGGAAGATGTCTTAGGTCCTCTTAAATTTCCGGAACAACCAGCAGAAGAGCTGGATGCAAACGGCAATCCTCTACCTCCAGAAGAGCAAAAAGCGGCAGACGATGTACAAGATGATGCATCGCAAGCGCCAATCTCTGCGGCGGGTGCAGAAGCAGCCAAAGCTGGTCAAGAAGCCATTGATGAAGCCAACCGACGCGCGAGTTTACGCCCTGAAGACAGAATTCCAGGGTGGACAGAAACTGCGTCAGGTACTTTGTTGGACTCTTATGAAGAACCAGAGCTCGAACTCGACGAAAAGGCAATAGAGAAGGCACCAGATGTACCAGGCTGGAATAATGCCGCATCGGGCACCCTAACCGATTCTTACGTTACGACGAAAGAGGCTAAGCAGCTTCTTGAGCAAGAAAAAGCGGAAATCGAGCAAAAAATTGCGAGTGAAAAGCAAGCGTTAGACGAAAAAGTGGCACGTGGTGAACTTTCCGAAGCGCAAGCTAAGCAAATTCATCGCGCTAAACTTGATCCTCAAGAACGTGAGCGTCTGGAAAAAATTGATGAAGCAGAAGCGAAAATCGCAAAGGCACAATCTGCTTTTGAACAATACCTTGGAATGACAGAAGTACAAGCAGGGCAAGATTCAGAAGTTCTGCTTGATGGCGTGGCAAAGCTATCTAGCCACAACAATGTGATTGAAGATGCGATCGAAGGTGTTGATTTAACACTAAAAGGCAAATCAGAACCGAATAAACCGCCTGCTGAAATTGGTGTCGAGTACGACCGTCAAAGTGTACGCAACGATATCGAAAACTTTGTGGCAGCGTATAACTCGTTTTATCAAACCTCCCAAGCGTTGGCGAGTGTGGATCCGGTAACTGGTCAAAAAGGGCCGTTGTCAGGTGACAGCACCGTACGCAGTGCAGATTCACGATTAAAATCGGTCTTTTCTACTCGAATCGATAAGGCGCCTGAAAACCTAAAGTCCTTAACAGAATTTGGCATTACGACCACACGTCAAGGCACCCTAGAAATCAACTATGACATGCTAGATCGCCAGTTGAACAATAACTTCAACGAGTTAGAAAAGTTCTTCGGTGGCAACACAGGTTTTGCTAAACGAGTAGAAGATGCGATTCACGGTATCACAGGTATTACAGGCAGTATTCGTACTCGAGAAAAAAGTCTCACAGAACAAAACTACCGTTTGAGTGACGATCAAGCGGCATTAGATCGCCGCATGGAAAGCCTAGAGAAGCGTACTCATGCGAAGTTTACCGCGATGCAAGATGCGACCGGTAAAATGCAAGGCCAGTTAGGCGCTTTGATGAGTGCGTTGGGTTAATAAATGCAAAAAGAACTCATGGAAATTAGTGATATAGATCAACTAATTACGCAAGAATTAGAAAAAATTGATTTTAATGCTGAAGAAATTCTTCGCTTGGTCGATATCAGGGAACGGTTATTGCAAAACCTGTTACCAATTATTCATCAAAATCCTTTGGTTAAGCAGGATGCAGAGTGGCAAGCATTGCTAACTCGTACCAAAAGAATTGTCGAGCTGATGCAATCGGAAACGTCAAAGGTCGGAAAAGAGCTCCATAAGTTTCGTTATGGCCAGCGTTCACTTCAGCAGTACAAAAAATTTATTTAAAAGAGGATTACTATGCGCGGTTCTTTGCAAGCATACAAAAAGGTATCAGTCGACAGCCAGCTTAGCGCGGCTTCTCCGCACAAAGTCATTCAAATGCTTATGGCTGGTGCGATTGAGCGCCTTATTCAAGGTAAAGCAGCCATGCAAGCAGGCAATATTCCAGCAAAAGGTGAGCGCTTGGGTAAAGCGTTAGACATCATTATCGCGCTACGCAGCTGTCTATCTATGGATGACGGTGGTGATATTGCTTCAAACTTAGATTCACTGTATGAGTTTATGATCACGCAAATTTCTGCTGCTAACCATCAAAATGAGCCTCAGCTGATCGACGACGTTATCGACATTATCCGTGAGATCAAGTCCGCTTGGGACCAAATCCCAACAGAGTTTCATAATCTTACCGCTGCTGAAGTTGGTATTTAATAGTCAAAACAATGCGTTAAGATACTAGACGAATATATTTGTCAATTGCGCAACGAGTTGTGTAGCAAAGTTTCTATCAAGCTCACACCTCTCCATTGCTTGGTTGCCTTATTTTTATATTCAAATAAAATAGAAGCCATTAGTAGCCCTAATGGCTTTTTTGTTGCTGATTTTCCTATTTTGTCTATCGTAAATTGAGTGTGGTGGTTCTGCCTTCTTTAGCACCCAATTGCGCAAATCAAGGTTTGGCCGCAACGCACCTAAAATAAAGGCAATCATTCTTACTTATGCATGGTTTGGCAAAGCTGCTTGTAATTGATGATGACGCATCAAGTCGTTTAAATTTAAGCAATATATTGGAATTTGTTGGAGAAAATTGCGAAGCGGTCAGTTCTGATCAGCTCAGCGATGTTGATTGGTCTAGCGTATGGTCGTGCTGTATTGTTGGTAATATTCCAGCAGGTCAAGCGGCGAGTACGGTTATCTCTCATTTAAACAGCGCTTACCACATCCCTCTTCTAGTCATGGGCCGTTTTCCTTTGCCTGTTGATGATCTTCCAAATTTTGTTGGTGAACTAGAGCTGCCGCTTAATTACCCACAGCTTAGTGAAGCGTTACGCCACTGCAAAGATTTTCTGGGGCGAAAAGGAGTGAATGTTGTTGCTAGTGCACGCAAAAACACGCTTTTTCGCAGCTTAGTTGGTCAAAGTAGAGGTATTCAAGAAGTTCGACACCTGATTGAACAAGTATCAAACACGGAAGCAAACGTGTTGATCTTAGGTGAGTCCGGTACAGGTAAAGAAGTTGTTGCGCGTAACATCCACTATCATTCTTCATACCGCGATGGCGCATTTGTACCTATTAACTGTGGTGCAATACCGCCTGAGCTCCTAGAAAGCGAATTATTTGGTCACGAAAAAGGCGCGTTTACTGGTGCGTTAACTGCCCGTAAAGGTCGATTTGAGCTCGCAGACGGTGGCACTATCTTTCTTGATGAGATTGGCGATATGCCAATGTCGATGCAAGTAAAGTTGCTTCGTGTATTGCAAGAACGCTGCTTTGAACGTGTAGGTGGCAATAGTACCATCAAGGTAAATGTTCGAGTTGTGGCGGCGACACACCGTAATCTAGAAAATATGATTGAAGAAGGTACGTTCCGAGAAGACTTGTTCTATCGTCTGAACGTGTTTCCAATTGAGATGCCAGCGCTGAAAGAGCGCAAACAAGATATACCATTGCTGCTGCAAGAACTGATGACACGTTTAGAGGCGGAAGGCGGACAACCTATCTGCTTTACACCTCGTGCAATCAACTCACTGATGGAGCATAACTGGCCGGGCAACGTACGCGAGTTGGCTAATCTTGTTGAGCGAATGATTATTCTGTATCCAAATAGCTTGGTGGATGTAAACCATCTACCAACCAAATATCGCTACAGTGACATCCCAGAGTTCCAACCAGAGAGCAATCCATTTGTTTCGGTGGAAGAGCAAGAGCGTGATGTATTCCAAGATATCTTCTCTGAAGATTTTAGCTTTGAAGATCAAGACGACCTTGATCACAGCATGAACGCCCCGCAAGCGCTGCCACCGGAAGGGGTTAATTTGAAAGAGCTGCTGGCTGATTTAGAAGTTAATATGATCAGCCAAGCATTAGAAGCGCAGGGTGGTGTTGTAGCAAGAGCGGCCGACATGCTGGGTATGCGACGTACTACGCTGGTGGAAAAAATGCGTAAGTACAACTTACAGCGCTAGGTAAAGTGAAGTTTTTTAAGACGATATCTGAATTATCACTTGTGCTAGTTAACATCGTTTTTCTGGCATCCAAAACCGTTACCTCTGAGTGTCAACTTATTGTCGATGGCTTAACGTCCTGATAAATATAAAAAATAGCTTGGTACGCTAATTGCTTACCAAGCTATTTTAGTTTTAGCGGCGATATTTCGACAGGCAGTAATGGATAACAACACCAATCAATCCCATTTAGATTCCGTAGAGAATCAGGTTGAGCGCTACAAACAGGTGCTCGATGTGATGCCTGCTGGAGTGATTTTGCTCGATACGTACGGAGTAGTGCGTGAAGCAAATCCAGAAGCGCACCGAATTCTTGAGATTCCACTGGTTAACGAAAAATGGTTCAACGTTATTCAGGCGGTGTTTGACCCACGTGAAGATGATGGCCATGAAGTTTCCCTGCGGAATGGCCGTAAAGTTCGACTCGCCATCTCGGCGTCCACAACAGGTCAATTGATCCTGATTACCGATTTAACCGAAACCCGTTTACTTCAAGCTCGTGTCAGTGATTTACAGCGCTTATCGTCGTTAGGACGTATGGTTGCGTCGCTTGCTCACCAAGTAAGAACGCCGCTGTCGAGCGCTATGTTATATGCATCCAATTTGGGAGCGCCAAATCTTCCTCCAGCGACAAAAGATCGCTTCCAAACCAAATTAATGGATCGACTGCACGATTTGGAAAAGCAGGTTAATGATATGCTGCTTTTTGCTAAAGGTGGTGATAATAAAGTCATTAAGCCATTCACGATTGCCCAGTTGGTAGCGGAATATCAGCCGATGGTCGAAACCGCGCTAAAAAACAACAGTATTGATTACTGCCTAGAAGTTGAAGAAGAACAAACTGAGCTACTAGGCAATGCGAACGCCATTGCATCTGCATTAAGTAATCTGGTCATGAATGCGATTCAAATGTCTGGTAAAGAATCGCAAGTCGATATTTTTTTCCGCCCGGTAAATGGTGAGTTACGCATTTCTGTGCAAGACAGCGGACCGGGTGTGCCCGAAGAACTGCAAGCCAAAATCATGGAGCCATTTTTTACCACACGTTCTCAAGGAACTGGATTAGGGTTGGCAGTTGTTCAAATGGTTTGCCGTGCCCATGACGGTCGATTGGAACTTATTTCAGAGCAGGGTGATGGAGCCTGCTTCACCATGTGCATTCCGCTAGAGCGAGTGCAAACAGAAGCGCAATAAGCGGCTTTTGGTAATAACAATTTCTGGAGAATCATAATGGCGCAAAGCAAAGTGCTGATCGTAGAAGACGATGAAGGTCTTCGTGAAGCCCTAGTCGATACTCTGGCTCTGGCAGGGTATGAGTGGTTGGAAGCGGACTGTGCTGAAGATGCACTGTTAAAGCTGAAATCGAATACGGTTGATATCGTCGTTTCTGATGTGCAAATGGCGGGTATGGGTGGCTTAGCTCTGCTCAAAAGCATCAAGCAGAATTGGCCTAACTTACCAGTATTGCTAATGACGGCGTACGCCAACATTGAAGATGCCGTGTCTGCAATGAAAGATGGCGCGATCGACTACATGGCGAAACCATTTGCACCAGAAGTGTTGCTAAATATGGTCAGTCGTTATGCACCGATAAAAAGTGATGACAACGGTGACGCTATCGTTGCTGATGAGAAAAGTCTACGTTTACTCGCGTTGGCCGATAAAGTGGCACGTACAGATGCGAATGTTATGGTGCTAGGTCCGAGTGGCTCAGGTAAAGAAGTGATGTCGCGCTATATTCACAACGCGTCAAATCGTAAAAATGGTCCTTTTGTCGCAATTAACTGTGCCGCGATTCCTGACAATATGCTCGAAGCAACACTGTTTGGCTATGAAAAGGGCGCATTTACTGGTGCTGTTCAGGCATGCCCAGGAAAGTTTGAACAAGCACAAGGTGGCACAATCTTGCTTGATGAAATCAGCGAAATGGACTTGAACCTGCAAGCGAAGTTATTGCGTGTTTTGCAAGAGCGAGAAGTAGAGCGCCTAGGCAGTCGCAAAAGCATCAAGTTAGATGTTCGTGTGTTAGCGACGAGTAACCGTGATCTTAAGCAATACGTGTCAGAAGGAAACTTCAGAGAGGACTTATATTACCGCCTGAATGTATTCCCAATTGCGTGGCCTGCGCTTAAAGAACGTAAAGGCGATATTGCACCGCTTGCCAAGCATCTTGCTGAGCGTCATTGCAGCAAAATGGGCATGCCAGTGCCTCAATTCTCGACCGTTGCGTTAGAAAAACTATTGCAATACCCTTGGCCGGGTAATGTTCGTGAATTGGATAACGTGGTTCAACGAGCGCTGATATTAAGTGAAAATGGCGACATCGATGCAGAGCACATTTTGCTCGAGGGCGTAGATTGGCAAGATGCCAATAGCTTGCAACACGTGGTGCAAAATGCAGATATGGTCGTGCCCAATGTTAAGCCAGTTGCTCAAGCTGAGAGTGTCAGCCGCCCAGTAACTGGTGGAGAAGGCTTAGGCAGCGAGCTGCGCGATCAAGAATACGCCATTATTTTGGAGACTTTGGTTGAGTGTAATGGTCGACGCAAAGAAATGGCGGAGAAACTGGGTATAAGCCCTCGAACCTTGCGCTATAAGCTTGCCAAAATGCGTGATGCTGGTATAGATATCCCGAATTAACACAGACAACGGCCATAAGACAAAAAGTGTAAGTAAATTGATTGCTAATGTCTTATGGCACGTTAATTGCTGTGTCAATAATCAGTTTTGTTAATAGTCAATCTTTTGGCTTAGAGGTGCTAATGAAAATTGATGGTATTCAGGCAGAAATGCGCGCCATGATGGTAGAAGCAACCAATACGGCTCCTACTGCAAGTGGGGCGAAAGTTGGAGCGGATTTTAACGATCTCCTAACTAAAGCCATCAATAACGTGAACACACTTCAAAAAGCATCTGGTGATTTACAAACCCGTTTTGATCGTGGTGATGCCGATGTATCCCTTTCTGACGTTATGATCGCTCGTAACAAGTCTAGTGTCGCTTTTGATGCGACGGTTCAAATTCGCAATAAACTCGTTGAGGCATATAAAGACCTCATGAACATGCCAGTGTAATTTAGGTAATAAGTGTGGCAGACAAGTCTACAGATTTAACCGTCACTGAAGGCGGCTCAGATGGTGCACTGGTAGCAAGTTCCGATGTGGATGTGGAGAGTCAAAATCCAGATCTAGAGGAGCGCAGTGCGTCAAAATTCGATATGGCAGTGGGCGACCTCGATTTACTTCGTCAGGTTGTGCTTGTGCTGTCGATATCCATCTGTGTTGCATTGATCGTGATGCTGTTCTTTTGGGTCAAAGAACCGGAAATGCGCCCACTTGGTGCGTATGAGACCGAAGAATTGATCCCCGTTCTGGATTATCTGGACCAGCAGAAAATCAATTATAAGCTTGATGGCAATACTGTTTCTGTTGAATCGAGTGAGTACAACTCGATCAAACTTGGCATGGTTCGTTCCGGCGTTAACCAAGCTACAGAAGCAGGCGATGATATTTTGCTGCAAGACATGGGCTTTGGTGTTTCACAACGTCTTGAGCAAGAGCGTCTGAAACTCAGTCGAGAGCGCCAATTAGCTCAAGCAATTGAAGAGATGAAGCAAGTTCGCAAAGCACGAGTGTTATTGGCACTGCCAAAGCACAGCGTGTTTGTGCGTCATAACCAAGAAGCGTCTGCGTCGGTATTTTTGACATTGTCGACAGGCACTAACCTTAAGCAGCAAGAAGTGGATTCTATTGTCGACATGGTAGCGAGTGCCGTGCCGGGAATGAAAACTTCTCGAATTACCGTCACAGATCAGCATGGCCGCTTACTCAGCTCAGGCTCCCAAGATCCTGCTTCTGCGGCACGACGCAAAGAACAAGAATTAGAACGCAGCCAAGAGCAAGCGCTGCGCGAAAAAATTGATTCCGTACTATTACCGATTTTAGGTTATGGCAACTATACGGCGCAGGTTGATATCCAAATGGATTTCAGTGCGGTTGAACAAACTCGCAAACGCTTTGATCCGAACACCCCTGCGACCCGCAGTGAGTACGCACTCGAAGATTACAATAACGGTAACATGGTAGCGGGTATTCCGGGTGCGTTGAGTAATCAGCCTCCAGCGGATGCCTCAATTCCGCAAGATGTGGCTCAAATGAAAGATGGTTCTGTCATGGGGCAGGGGTCAGTTCGTAAAGAGTCCACGCGTAACTTTGAGCTAGATACCACCATCAGCCACGAGCGAAAGCAGACCGGGACGGTGGCTCGTCAGACCGTTTCTGTTGCGATTAAAGACCGTCGTCAAGTTAACCCTGATACGGGTGAAGTGACTTATACCCCAATGTCCGAATCTGAAATCAATGCCATTCGCCAAGTATTAATTGGTACCGTTGGCTTTGATCAAGGTCGTGGCGATTTACTGAATGTATTGAGTGTAAAGTTTGCTGAGCCAGAGGCTGAGCAGCTAGAAGAACCACCAATTTGGGAGCACCCTAACTTCAGTGATTGGGTTCGTTGGTTCGCAAGTGCATTAGTGATTATTGTGGTTGTGTTGGTTCTGGTTCGCCCAGCAATGAAGAAATTGCTTAACCCTACCAGCGATGATGAAGACGAAATGTACGGACCAGACGGCTTGCCGATTGGTGCGGATGGTGAAACTAGCTTGATTGGCAGTGACATCGAAAGCAGCGAACTGTTCGAGTTTGGCTCAAGTATTGATTTGCCAAACCTTCATAAAGATGAAGATGTATTGAAAGCGGTTCGCGCTCTGGTTGCGAATGAACCTGAACTGGCTGCTCAAGTAGTGAAAAACTGGATGAATGACAATGGCTAACGATATCGTACCTAAAGATGACAACGCCGCGGGAATGCCAGTAGAGCTGGATGTTTCAACCATTACTGGCGAAGAAAAAGCGGCAATTTTGCTACTGAGCCTTAATGAACAAGATGCAGCTGGCATTATCCGTCACCTAGAACCAAAACAGGTTCAGCGTGTTGGTAGTGCGATGGCTCGCGCGAAGGATCTCAGCCAAGACAAGGTATCTGCTGTTCATCGTGCGTTTTTGGAGGATATCCAGAAATACACCAACATTGGTATGGGCAGCGAAGACTTTATGCGTAATGCACTGGTTGCCGCTCTTGGTGAAGACAAAGCCAACAACTTAGTTGACCAGATCCTACTTGGTACGGGCTCAAAAGGCTTGGATTCTTTGAAATGGATGGACCCACGCCAAGTGGCGAGCATTATCGTCAATGAACACCCACAGATTCAAACTATCGTACTGTCTTATTTAGAAGCAGACCAATCTGCAGAGATTTTGTCTCAGTTCCCTGAGCGCGTGCGTTTGGATCTGATGATGCGTATTGCCAACCTTGAAGAAGTTCAGCCATCAGCATTGGCAGAGTTGAACGAAATCATGGAGAAACAGTTCGCGGGTCAAGCGGGTGCACAAGCAGCCAAAATTGGCGGCCTGAAAGCAGCAGCGGAGATCATGAACTACCTAGACAACAACGTCGAAGGTTTGTTAATGGAACAAATTCGCGATCAGGACGAAGACATGGCGACGCAAATCCAAGACCTAATGTTTGTCTTCGAAAACTTAGTCGAAGTGGACGACCAAGGTATTCAGAAGTTGCTGCGTGACGTACCACAAGACGTGTTGCAAAAAGCACTCAAAGGTGCAGATGACTCGTTACGTGAGAAAGTCTTCAAGAACATGTCTAAACGTGCTGCTGATATGATGCGTGATGATATAGAAGCGATGCCGCCAGTACGAGTGGCAGATGTAGAAGCCGCTCAGAAAGAAATCTTAGCAATTGCCCGTCGAATGGCGGATGCTGGTGAGCTCATGTTGTCTGGCGGTGCTGACGAATTCTTATAATTTCTATTGCTTCGCAATTATCCTATTGCGGAGCACCCTCACTTCTTAATCGAACACACAATAGGTAACCCATGGCTGGCGATAGAAAACGTGGATTTATCCGTCCTGATGAAGATGATTCGATGATCGAACCTCAACGTTGGGGGCTGCCTGATTATGGCGAGCCTAAAGCCAAACAAGCAAAACAAACCGCGTTCAACTATGACCCGGGATGGGTGCCGAATTTTGATGAGCCTGAAGAAGAGCAGCCACTTGCGCTAACTGAAGAGCAAATTGAACTGATTAAGCAAGGTGCTTATCAAGAAGGCTTACATCAAGGTCAGGAAGCTGGCTTTAAGCAAGGTTACGACAAAGGTAAAGAAGAAGGGTTGCAAGCCGGCCATGCTGAAGGTCTCGAGCTCGGAAAAGCTGAAGGGGTAACTGCAGGGCAAGAATACATTCAGCAGCAAGTTGAAACTTTTATGAACTTGGCCAATCAGTTTGCTCAACCTTTGGAGTTGATGAATGCTCAGGTTGAAAAGCAGCTGGTGGATATGGTGCTCTGCTTAGTTAAAGAAGTGGTGCACGTTGAAGTACAAACCAACCCTCAAATTATTTTAGATACAGTGAAGCAGTCGGTTGAAGCGCTACCAATATCAGGCCACCCTATTACCTTGCACCTGAATCCAGAAGATGTCGCGATTATTCGTTCAGCTTATGGTGAAGAAGACCTTGATTGTCGCAACTGGACGTTAGTTGCTGAACCATCGCTCAATCGAGGTGACGTCCAGATTGAAGCCGGTGAATCAAGCATTAATTATCGCATGGAAGAACGCGTCAAAAGCGTATTGCACAGCTTTTGTGGCGCAAACCGTCATCAAGAGGGTGAGTAATCCATGCAAGCACTCGCTGACCGCTTAAAAAGCTACAAAGTTGAAGGCCTTACGACGCGCCCTGTCGCCTCTGGCAAACTGGTGCGTGTGGTTGGGTTAACGTTGGAAGCGACCGGCTGTCGCGCACCAATTGGCAGTTTATGCTTAGTGGAAACCATGTCAGGTCAGATGGAAGCCGAGGTTGTCGGCTTTTCAGGTGACAACCTATTTTTAATGCCAAGCGAACAAATTACGGGCATTTTACCTGGCGCGAGAGTCACCCCTTTAACCAGTGACGCTGGTTTGCCTGTCGGCATGGAGTTACTTGGGCGCGTGATAGACGGGGTTGGGAATCCACTTGATGGACTTGGCCCTTTGTATACCGATCACCGTGCCTCTTTTAATGCCGAGCCGATCAACCCGTTGGCTCGAAAACCAATTTCTGAACCGCTCGATGTTGGCCTAAAAGCCATCAATGGTTTGTTGACGGTTGGTAAAGGTCAGCGTATCGGTCTGTTTGCAGGTTCTGGTGTGGGTAAATCGGTCACGCTTGGCATGATGACGCGAGGTACCACCGCACAGGTTGTGGTCGTCGGTCTGATAGGTGAGCGTGGACGTGAAGTTAAAGAATTCATCGAAGAGATCTTGGGTGAGGACGGTCGTCGCCGCTCAGTGGTGGTCGCGGCGCCTGCCGATGCTTCACCTCTAATGCGCTTAAAGGGGTGCCAAACGGCATTAACGATTGCTGAATACTTCCGGGACCAAGGGTTAGATGTTCTGCTATTGATGGACTCGTTGACTCGTTTTGCACAAGCACAGCGTGAAATCGCACTTTCTGTTGGTGAGCCGCCAGCGACGAAAGGCTACCCGCCTTCTGTATTTGCCAAGCTGCCAGCGCTGGTTGAGCGAGCGGGTAATGGAAGTGCCGAACAAGGCTCGATTACGGCGTTCTTTACCGTGTTGACCGAAGGGGATGATTTGCAAGATCCGATAGCGGACGCATCGCGAGCCATTCTTGATGGCCATATTGTACTTTCTCGTGAAATGGCGGATGCTGGCCATTATCCGGCGATTGATGTCGAGAAGTCGGTGAGCCGTGTTATGCCGCAAATCACGACCGAAGAGCACGTTCTGATGTCAAAAGCGGTGCGACAGGTCTTGTCTATTTGTCGCAAGAATCAAGATTTGGTCTCGATTGGAGCGTACAAACCGGGTACCGATCCTGCTATTGATGGCGCATTTACTTTGAAACCGAAGTTAGACGAATACTTGCAGCAGAGCATGAAAGAATCGGTGCCATACGATATGTGCGTCAATATGCTTAGAAACATTTTGGGTGGGTGATAGCGCGTGAATAATGCGATGGAGTTTCTACTTGAGCAAACTAAGGATCGTGAAGACCAAGCTGTGCTTGCACTGAACAAAGCGCGTTCTGAACTCGAAGATTATTACCGTCAGGTTGAACAAATTGAAAAGTATCGGCTTGATTATTGCCAGCAACTCGTCGACCGTGGTCAGGCGGGCCTAACGGCAAGTCAATATGGACACCTAAATCGATTCCTTACCCAGCTAGATGAAACTTTATCTAAGCAAAAGCAAGCAGAAAGTCATTTCAAAGAGCAGGTTGAAAACTGTAAAGAATATTGGTTAACCGTGCGTAAAGAACGCAAATCCTATGAGTGGATGATAGACAAACGCGAAAAAGAGAAACAACTTGCTGAAGCTAAGCGCGAACAAAAGCAAATGGACGAGTTTTCCACCTTACTTTACAGTCGAAAACCACATCGTTTCTAAAGGTTATCGGTTCGATATTGCATTACGGTGTTGCAGTTGACTACATCTCTACCGATTCAAGTAAGGTAACTTTGATTGAGTCTTGTTCAATTAGCTCAAATACCTTCGGTCGAATCTCGCGAACCCACCACTCGTTGTATGTTTTTTCGTAGAGAGCCTGGCGTGCTTGTTCATTGTCGAACTCTCTAAGCCAAACAAAATAGTCATGTCCATCATCACCAGTGTGGACGTAAGTATTCAGTACACGCATGCCTTGTGAGCGTTGATAGGGCAACAGTTCTTCCTTCATCCAACTTAGCCACTGTTCTGTTTTGCCTGCTCTGATTCTATATTGGCGTAATTCTGTGATCTTCAAAGTGATTCCTTAATTGTTAAGTCAAATGTCTGTTTACGCTTATCGTTTTTCAAAGTCAATCAAGTAGCTGTACATCATGTTAGGAACCAGGTTATCGGATAGTATTGTTGATGTTTGTTCCATAAACATGCCATCTATTAGCTTGCCGAGAATTGGCCCAATATTGTGGTGTGATTTTTGCATTTTAGCTGTCAGTGTCGGGTCTTTTTGACCTTAGTTTGCCGCCAGTATTGCTGCCTGCCAGCGATATACTCAGAGCCACGAGAACGAGAGTTTCTAAATGAGTGTGAATTTGTCCCATGTATCTGCGACTACCAAGACGCCAGTTTCTGATGTGTCCGCTAAAGCGTCCGCAGAGAGCACTGAGAGCAAGGGATTTTTAGAAACGTTAACCGATGCGTTTGCTGGTAAACAAAAGCCCGAAAAAGTAGCAACAGAATCGACAGTGGTTGAAGAAAAAGAAAGAGCGGATGTAGGCAGTACTTCTTCTGCTAACGTCTCGGACGAATTGTTGGCGCAAGAAAGCCAAGAATCCGTCAGTGACGAGACCCATGGTTTTGATGAAATATCAGCAAACAAACCGAATGCAACCTTAAGTGAAGAAGCAAGTTTACAAAAGGCGAGTAACAGCACACCTTTGGAGAATGATGTTGAAGCTATTGAAAAAGTGAAATCAACATCAATCGATACGAGCAACCCATCAAATACAGTGGACGTAAAAAGCACGATGGGCGAAGGACAACAGCTTCTTGGTCGAATTGAACAAGCGAATCAAACCCTGAATGCGAGTAATGCATCCATCGATAGTGGCAAAGTTTTGCCTCAGAGCGCGAATTTAGTGCATTCGTTCCACGAGCAAGCAACCGTTTCGACACACCTTGATGAGCTGGCTTTGAATGAAACGCCATCAGTTCATTCGCTTGAACAAGCACAGATGATCCCAGGACAAGACTTAGAGCCAATTTTAGATAAGAATGGTCAACCTATCGATGTCGACAAACTTTCGCCTGAGTTTGCTGCTTGGCAAGAGCTAGCGAAACAAGCCAGCCATCCGACGGATAAGAGCGCAGTCAGTGGTGAAGTAGCTAATGATCTGTCGCCGTTGTTAACAGACGTTGATGGTTCCAACATCGACGCGCTTCCACGAGTCTCCTTGGATGAGCTTGAAGTTATAGATACTAAGTTGGCGCAAGGAAAACCACTGACTCAGCAAGAAGCTCAGATCATTGAAGGGTTGAAACAAGGAAGGATCACGGCGGATATTCCTGATCAAGACCTTGCCCAATTTGTTGCGCTCCCTAATGACATTAAACAGATTCTCGCAGAGCAACAAGTACAACATAATTTAACTCGCCAGGCTGGACCTATGGCAGTGTCTCAGCAAATCCAGCATACAGCGGCTCAAGTACCCCAGCCACAAACTGCTCATAGTGGAGATAAAGTCGCATTATCTCCAACGCCTGATACGTTGATAGCCGCGCAAGTGCCGACGTCGCTTCAAGGTGTGAAAGACGGAGAGATTAGCCAGAAAGTGATGAACGCAGCATTGGCGACTGGTGCGCTAAAGGCGACTGCTGATAAACAAGATAAGCCGGACCTCCAACACGGTTTCGCTGGACAGCTTCAGGCTATGGCAGGTCAGCAAGGGATTAATGTACAGCAACAAGCGCGTATTGATGCTGCACAACAAGCTCAGCTTCCGTTGCAACTAACTAAAGAGCTAGCCAACGAGCAAGTTGCGGAAAAAGTGCAAATGATGATGTCGAAGAATCTGAAAAATCTCGATATTCGTCTTGATCCACCAGAGTTAGGTCGTATGCAAATTCGTATGACCATGAATAACGACGTTGCCAATGTACATTTTACAGTGAACAACCCGCAAGCTCGTGACATTATTGAACAGACGCTCCCTCGTTTGAGAGAAATGCTAGCGCAACAAGGTATGCAGCTGGCTGATTCTTCCGTCCAGCAACAAAACAGCGGGCAACAGCAAGGTAGGTATACTGCTGAACAACATGGTCAAAGCGCGCAAAGTGGCGGTTTTTCTGGACAGTCCGAAGAGGGTTTTGAATCTGATGTCAATCTGGATTTGAATGTCGCTTCAAAGCGTGATGGAATTAGTTTTTACGCATAAAAGGCCGTTTAACGGCAATGGCATACGGTTACCAAGCAACTCACTAAAACGTCTTGGTAACTCAAAAGAACAATAAGAGACAAGAATGGCAGAAGAACAGTTACAAGGGGCCGATGCGCCGAAAGGAAAAAGCAAGTTACTTATCATCATCATCGCTGTTGTAGTATTACTACTTGGTGGCGGGGCAGCGGCATTTTTTCTAATGGGCTCTGATGAACCTGCTCAGGCTGAATCGTCTCAACAGGCTCAAGTGAAGGCATCGGATGCTGCGCCCATCGCGTATGTGAATCTTCCTCAGGCATTTGTATTTAACGTTACTGGGGATAGCCGCGATAGGTTGGTTCAAATTAAAGCGCAGTTAATGGTTCGCGGTGCAGAAAATGAAGAGTTGGCGCGGTATCATTCGCCACTGATTGAAAGCTCTATGCTATCAACGTTTGCTTCCGCGACGGTTGATCAATTGCGCTCTCCTACAGGACGAGTGGAATTGCGCGATCGTGCTTCCGAAGATATCAAAGCAGCGCTGAATGCTGCGGTCGGTAAGCCAGTGATTGAAAAAGTACTGTTTACAGATTTTGTTATTCAATAGGTAAAACGTGACCGATCTATTAAGCCAAGACGAAATTGATGCGCTATTGCATGGGGTTGACGATGTTGATGACGTCGATGAACCGATAGAAAACGACACTGAGGGTGCCGTCAATTTTGATTTCTCGTCGCAAGACAGAATCGTACGTGGTCGAATGCCGACGCTCGAACTTATCAACGAGCGCTTTGCACGGCACATGCGTATTAGTCTGTTTAATATGCTGCGTAAAACGGCAGAGGTGTCGATCAATGGCGTGCAGATGATGAAGTTTGGTGAATACCAGAACACATTGTACGTGCCAACCAGTTTGAACATGGTGCGTTTTCGTCCGTTAAAAGGCACTGCGTTGATCACCATGGAGGCTCGTTTAGTCTTTATTCTGGTAGAAAACTTCTTTGGCGGTGATGGTCGATTCCACGCCAAAATCGAAGGCCGCGAATTTACCCCAACGGAACGCCGCATCATTCAGTTGTTACTGAAAATTGTATTTGAAGATTATAAAGAAGCGTGGTCGCCAGTGATGGGGGTAGAGTTCGAATATCTCGACTCTGAAGTAAACCCAAGCATGGCAAACATTGTCAGCCCGACAGAAGTGATTGTCGTGAGTTCATTCCATATAGAAGTTGACGGCGGTGGCGGCGATTTTCATGTCGTTATGCCTTACTCCATGGTTGAGCCTATCCGTGAACTATTGGATGCAGGTGTTCAGTCCGACAAGATGGAAACGGACGTTCGCTGGAGCTCAGCACTACGTGAAGAGATCATGGATTGTCCGGTTAACTTCCGCGTGAACTTGCTCGAAAAAGACATTTCTTTGCGTGATCTCATGGAGCTGCAACCGGGCGACATCATCCCGATTGAAATGCCAGAACATGCGACGATGTTTGTAGAAGACCTACCGACCTATCGCGTAAAAATGGGTCGTTCGGAAGACAAATTAGCGGTGCAAATTTCTGAGGAAATTGAGCGCCCACATGTCGTCAAAACAGATTTAGCTTTCTTAGGTAAAGACATCATGTCCGAGCTTGAGAATGAAGACGATATAGACCATTAAGATACCTTATTAAACAGACATGCTATGGCATGAGTAAGGCGTAACACAGGATAGAAAAATGGAACCAAGTGACGATCAAAAGCTAGCAGACGAATGGGCAGCCGCTCTTGGCGAAGACCCGTCTGCCCCTTCTGTAGACGTAGATGAAGTATTGGCTGCGCCACTGGAAGAGCTAAAAGACACTTCAAGCCCAATTAGCGAAGATGAGCGTCGTAAACTCGACACTATTATGGATATCCCGGTGACGATTTCGATGGAAGTCGGTCGTTCTCAAATTAGCATTCGGAACCTGTTGCAGCTTAACCAAGGTTCGGTTGTTGAGTTGGATCGTCTAGCCGGTGAGTCGCTCGACGTATTGGTTAACGGTACTTTGATTGCTCACGGCGAAGTCGTGGTCGTCAACGATAAGTTTGGTATCCGTTTGACGGATGTGATCAGCCAAACTGAACGAATTAAGAAGCTGCGTTAAGATGAGTCGTTCAATCAAAATGCGATTGAAGCAAATCACTGGAGCACTGAGCTTAATGCTAAGTGCTCCTTATGCATTTGCTGCCGCACCAAATAATCTGGATCTTGCGACGACACTTGGCTCGCTTGTGCTTGTAATCGGCGTGATTCTTTTGCTGGCTTGGTTGCTGAAACGTATGCAAGTGCCAGCGATGGGACAACAAAAGGGCTTGCGTATAGTGAGTCAGTTGCCAGTGGGTACAAAAGAAAGAATCGCAGTAGTTCAAGTGGGTGAAGAACAGTTTTTGGTTGGGATTACTAGCCAATCGATCCAAACTTTAGCCAAGTTAGATAAGCCACTGAAAGAGGAAGAGTTGGCGACCAATGCTTTTGCGACTCAATTTAGCCAGCTGATCAAAAAACATGACAAAGGGTAATCCAATTCGTTTGCTCCTGAGTACGTTGTTACTTTTTGTCGGCGTGCTGTTTTCTTCATTTACCTTTGCTGAAGCAGAGGAGTCAGCGCTGCCAGATAACTTAGCCGATGGAAGTGGTGTTACAGTTCAGGCTATGCAAAGTGATACTGGTGCTAGCCGTGCTATGTCCGTTTCTAGTGGCGGTGGTATTCCAGCATTCACCATGACCACGAACCCTGATGGCAGTGAAGACTACTCGGTTACACTACAAATTTTAGCGTTAATGACCATGCTTGGCTTCTTGCCTGCCATGGTGATTCTGATGACCTCGTTCACTCGAATTGTGGTGGTGATGTCGATATTGCGTCAGGCAATGGGTTTGCAACAAACGCCTTCTAATCAGGTTATTATTGGTATTGCGCTGTTTTTGACCTTTTTTGTTATGTCTCCTGTCCTGAACGAAATCAACGACAAAGCTGTTCAGCCTTATTTGAACGAGCAAGTTACGGCGCGAGAAGCGTTTGATGCTGCACAAGCGCCAATGAAAGCATTTATGCTTAAGCAGACCCGAATCAAAGATTTGGAGACGTTCGTAACCATGTCAGGAGAGCAAGTCGAGAATCCAGAAGATGTGTCGATGGCGGTGTTGATTCCGGCTTTTATCACCTCAGAGCTAAAAACTGCATTCCAAATTGGCTTTATGCTCTTCTTGCCGTTTTTGATTATTGACCTTGTAGTCGCTTCGGTACTGATGGCAATGGGTATGATGATGTTGTCACCAATGATTGTTTCGTTGCCGTTCAAGTTGATGTTGTTCGTATTGGTCGATGGTTGGAACTTGATACTCTCGACACTTGCGGGCAGCTTTGCCCTTTAGATAAGCGCAGATAGAGGATAAGACATGACACCAGAAATGTTTGTCGAGCTTTTCCGTGAAGCACTTTGGATGGTGCTTATCATGGTCTGCGCTATTATCATCCCAAGCTTGCTTATCGGCCTTGTAGTTGCGATTTTTCAAGCTGCGACATCCATCAACGAACAAACATTGAGCTTCTTACCGCGTTTGATTGTCACGCTTTTGGCCCTGATGCTGTTTGGGCATTGGATGACGCAAATGTTGATGGAATATTTCTATGGCTTGATTGAACGCTTACCTCAGGTGCTTTATTAGAGGCGCCTATGGAGTACCCCACTAGCGTTGTCTTAGATTGGATCGCAAACTACTTCTGGCCCTATGTTCGTATCTCATCCATGTTGATGGTGATGACAGTAACCGGGGCCCGATTTGTTTCGCCAAGAATCCGCCTTTACCTCGGTTTAGCCATCACTTTCGCTGTCATGCCAGCCATCCCCGCCGTACCTCAGGACATTGAGCTACTCTCGTTTCGTGGCTTCATGACCATTGCCGAGCAAATGATCATCGGCATAGCGATGGGTATGGTTACTCAATTTATGATTCAAACCTTTGTCCTACTTGGTCAAATATTGGGTATGCAATCAAGTTTGGGCTTTGCTTCTATGGTTGATCCCGCAAATGGTCAGAACACGCCATTGCTTGGCCAGTTATTCATGTTCTTAACGACAATGTTTTTCCTTGCCACCGATGGACACTTAAAAATGCTGCAATTGGTGGTGTTCAGTTTTAAAACTTTGCCGATTGGCTCCGGCTCGCTCAACGCGGTTGATTTCCGTGAAATGGCAGGCTGGCTTGGTATTATGTTCCAAACTGCATTGAGTATGTCTCTATCCGGCATTATTGCACTACTGACCATTAACTTGTCGTTTGGTGTAATGACCCGTGCCGCACCACAGCTGAATATCTTCTCGCTTGGTTTTGCTTTTGCTTTGATGGTGGGTCTATTACTTTGTTGGTACATACTGGCTGGTCTATACAGTCATTATGAAATGTTCTGGACAGTGGGTGAGGCGCAGATTTGTCGGCTCATTCGCTTGGAGTGCTAAGATTTGGCAGAATCAGACGGTCAGGAACGCACCGAAGAAGCCACGCCCCGACGGTTACAACAAGCCAGAGAAAAGGGGCAGGTCGCTCGATCTAAAGAGCTTGCATCAGCATCTGTGCTGATCGTTGGCGCCATTTCATTGATGTGGTTTGGCGAGGCGTTAGCACGTTCATTGTTTTCCATCATGAGCCGTTTATTTGATCTTCAACGAGAAGAGATTTTCGATACTGCAAAACTGTTTGATATCGCTTTGGGCGCGATGAGTGATTTGTTGTTCCCACTATTTTTGGTGTTAGCGACATTGTTTACCGCCGCCATGATTGGAGCAGCAGGTGTGGGAGGAATCAGTTTTTCTGCCCAAGCGGCCATGCCCAAGCTGTCGAAAATGAATCCACTTAGCGGCTTAAAGCGAATGGTTGGCATGCAAAGCTGGGTAGAGTTGATCAAATCAATCCTTAAAGTGGTTCTGGTCACTGGTGTCGCCATCTATTTGATCCAAGCATCGCAGGCCGATCTGATTCAATTGAGCATGGATGTGTATCCGCAAAACATCTTCCATGCTTTAGATATTTTGCTGAACTTTATTTTGCTGATCAGTTGCTCGCTATTGATTGTGGTTGCCATCGATATTCCATTTCAAATTTGGCAGCACGCCGATCAGTTAAAAATGACCAAGCAAGAAGTCAAAGACGAATACAAAGAGACTGAAGGTAAGCCGGAAGTGAAAGGCCGTATTCGTATGTTGCAAAGGGAAGCGGCTCAACGTCGAATGATGGCGGACGTTCCTCAAGCTGATGTTATTGTTACTAACCCAGAGCACTTCTCGGTAGCGCTTCGTTATAAACAGAAGACAGACCGTGCGCCAGTCGTGATCGCTAAAGGTACTGACCACATGGCGATGAAGATTCGAGAAGTCGCCCGCGAACATGACATTACGATTGTGCCCGCACCACCTTTGGCTCGTGCGTTGTACCACACGACAGAGCTCGAGCAAGAGATCCCCGATGGGTTATTTACTGCCGTCGCTCAGGTTTTGGCATTTGTATTCCAATTGAAGCAATACCGAAAACGAGGTGGACAGCGCCCGAAAATTCAAGATTATGATTTGCCAATCCCGCCCGAGCACCGTCATTGATACGAAAAGCGGTAAAGCCTTAAAAAAGCTCGTTTGATCAAAAGCTAAGCTCTATTTGAGTGTTTAGTCATTATTTTGGCGCTAATTATGGTACATAGATTGCTTAAAACGCTTTAATTATCAACCCTACCTAAACTTTTAGGCTAAAGCGGTCGCGTATTAATAGTAAGAGCTTACGTGACGCTTCAATCGATTGAGATCTCTCGCAGTATGAAGTTAAGCCTGCCGTTTGCAGATAAATTGCCACGAATCCCTCAACGTGAAATGCCAGCTATTGGTGCTCCGGTGATGGTTTTGGCCACCCTAGCGATGGTGGTACTGCCGATTCCAGCATTTTTGCTGGATATGTTCTTCACCTTTAACATCGCGCTGTCGATGGTGGTGTTGTTAGTGACCGTTTACACACGTCGCCCTTTGGACTTCGCTGCTTTTCCAACGGTATTGCTGATCGCCACGTTGCTCCGCTTGGCTTTGAACGTTGCCTCGACTCGTGTCGTCTTACTGCATGGTCATGAAGGCGGTAATGCGGCAGGTAACGTAATTGAGGCGTTCGGTAACGTCGTTATTGGTGGTAACTACGCGGTCGGCCTAGTGGTTTTCCTCATCTTAATGATCATCAACTTTATGGTGGTGACCAAAGGTGCGGGTCGTATCTCTGAGGTAAGTGCTCGCTTTACGCTTGATGCGTTGCCGGGTAAGCAAATGGCGATTGATGCCGACTTGAATGCCGGATTGATAGACCAAGAGCAGGCAAGAGTTCGTCGTTTTGAAGTGACCAAAGAAGCGGATTTCTATGGCTCGATGGATGGTGCCTCGAAGTTCGTAAAAGGTGACGCGATTGCCGGTATTTTGATTCTGTTTATCAACATCGTCGGCGGTCTGTCGATCGGTATGGCGCAGTATGGATTGGGTTTCGGTGAAGCGATTGAAATCTATACCTTACTGACAATCGGTGATGGTTTGGTCGCACAAATCCCATCGCTATTGCTGTCGATTGCAGCGGCAATGATGGTGACGCGCCAAAACACCGATGAAGACATGGGGGAACAACTGGTCTTCCAGATGTTCGACAACCCAAAAGCGCTGATGATTACTGCGGCTATTCTTGGTGTGATGGGCATCGTACCGGGCATGCCACACTTTGCGTTTTTGAGCCTGGCAGTCGCGGCCGGTGCAGCGGCATATTTCATCGACAAACGGCAGAAGCATAAAGCGAAAGAGCCCGCTTTACCAGCAACAGCAGACGAAGGTACAGAACCTTCCTCACAGCGCGAACTGTCTTGGGATGACGTCCAGCCAGTCGATATTATTGGCTTGGAAGTCGGTTATCGCTTAATCCCTTTGGTGGACAGAGACCAAGGTGGGGAACTGCTAGAGCGCGTAAAAGGCGTGCGTAAAAAGTTATCGCAAGATTTTGGGTTCCTAATTCCAGCGGTTCATATTCGTGACAATCTTGAGCTGACCCCAAACAGTTACCGAATTACATTGATGGGGGTTGCGGTGGGCGAAGCAGAGATTCGTCCGGATCAAGAGCTAGCGATTAACCCAGGTCAGGTGTATGGCATGATTGATGGTGAACCAACCATTGACCCTGCTTTTGGACTGGAAGCCGTATGGATCCGAGAAGATCAGCGTGAGCACGCGCAGGCTCTGGGTTATACGGTTGTTGATTCATCAACGGTATTAGCGACGCACCTAAGCCAGCTATTGACCAACAACGCGTCACAGCTAATTGGCCATGAAGAAGTAGAGAATTTATTAGAAATGTTGGGACGCAGCGCGCCTAAGTTGGTCGAGAACTTTGTTCCTGACCAATTACCATTAGGTGTGGTGGTGAAAGTCCTACAAAACTTGTTAAACGAGGCCATTCCAATCCGCGATATTCGCACGATTGTTCAAACTTTGGCTGAGTACTCAAGTAAGAGTCAAGAAGCTGACATATTGACGGCAGCAGTTCGAATTAGTCTTAAACGTCTAATTGTTCAAGAAATCAATGGTATAGAGCCTGAGTTACCAGTGATCACCTTGATACCCGAACTGGAACAAATATTGCATCAAACTATGCAAGCATCAGGAGGCGAATCCGCGGGGATTGAACCGGGACTCGCTGAGCGATTGCAGTCTTCACTAAGCCAAGCGACACAGGAACAAGAACTGAAAGGCGAACCTGCCGTTCTGCTTACTTCCGGTGTATTACGCTCGACGTTGGCGAAATTTGTGAAGAACACAATACCTAATCTCCGGGTACTGTCTTACCAAGAAATCCCGGATGAAAAACAGATCAGAATTGTGCAAGCCGTGGGTAACTGATCTCACGCATCATTAATGGATTCATAGTTTGAAAATAAAGCGATTTTTTGCCAAAGACATGAGAACGGCGCTGCTCCAAGTGAAAGAGGACTTAGGCGCGGAAGCGGTGATCATGTCAAACAAGAAAGTGGCTGGTGGAGTAGCGATTGTTGCGGCGATAGATAGTGAATCTAATCCGTCTCAAGCAAGCGCAGCGTCACAGCAAAATCGCGGTGCTTCTCAATCGAATCGCTATAACGAACATCGTCAAATGTCATCGTCTTCTGCTGATCGTTACCAAGATCGTCATTTAGATGAAGATAAAATTAGCCTGAACAGTAATAACAGTAACAATGAAAAAACAGGCTCAATGACGCAGCGATTCGCTAATATGCTTAAGCAATATAGCGGTGGTGCAGCAGATGCTGACGATCACGTAGCAGAAAATGAAGATTCGCTCTCTGCTTTGCTGCAACGCCAAAATAAGCATCGCGACGGCTACAACCAAGAAAAGCCAGCGCCATATCAACCAGATTCACCTTTGGCGAAGCTAATCGCACAGGACAATCGATTTGAACGTCCGACGCCCAAGCTGGACCCGACGCGCTATGACCGACGTCGCCCAAGTGATGAGCGTGACGAATCGGCCGATGAGCTAGAAAGCATGCGCGAAGAGATGACGTCAATTCGTCGTCTGTTGGAGCACCAAGTTTCTGGCCTGATGTGGCAAGAAGTAGAACGCCGTGAGCCGCTAAGAGCTATGCTGATTAAGCGCTTAGAGCGAATGGGCGTTTCTCCGGAGTTAGCAGACCAGATGGCCTGTTATATCCCGGAAGATACAAAGCCAGCGCGAGCGTGGAAAGCGTTATTGTCGCTGGTGGCGGATCAAATCAATATTCCTAAACAGGACATTTTAAAACGTGGTGGCGTAGTCGCATTGTTGGGTCCGACGGGGGTTGGGAAAACAACAACCGTAGCGAAACTCGCAGCACGCGCAGCCATGGAATACGGTGCCGACAATGTGGCCCTTGTGACAACAGATACATATCGCATAGGTGCACATGAGCAACTCTCAATTTACGGAAGAATCATGGGTTGTCCCGTAAGAGTTGCTAAAGATTCTAACGAGTTAGCCGATGTTATATATCAGCTAAGAAACAGAAGACTGATTTTGGTCGATACGGCAGGGATGGGGCAACGAGATGTGAGGCTTTCCGAGCAGCTCGACACTCTAATGCAAGAGAGCGGAGAAGTGATTCACAGCTACCTTGTTTTGCCGGCTACCGCACAACGTCGTGTTCTACAAGAAACGCTGGATCACTTCCGACGTATACCACTTTCGGGTTGTATTATGACGAAGCTTGATGAGTCATTAAGCCTAGGCGAATTCATCAGTGTAGTGATTCAAAACGCAATGCCAGTAGCTTACATCGCTAATGGTCAGCGCGTACCAGAAGACATTGTGATAGCGCAACCAAAATATATGCTTGCGAAAGCAAATGAACTGTTAGAGAAGTCGACAGAGAACGAACCTCACTTTTGGAACAGTGACAGTGAAGGACTCTAAGGCGGCGGACTACTATGACTGAGAATATGATACACGATCAAGCAAGCGGCCTCCGTCGCTTAACACAACCATCGTTGACCAAAGTGATTGCTGTTACTGGCGGCAAAGGTGGTGTGGGGAAATCAAACGTAACACTGGGTCTGGCGATTTGTATGGCTCGCCAAGGCAAGAAGGTGATGGTTCTCGACGCTGATTTAGGTCTGGCCAATGTGGACGTGATGCTCGGAATTCGTGCAAAACGTAATCTAGGACATGTCTTAGCGGGTGAATGTGAGCTAAAAGATGCGATTGTCGAAGGGCCTTATGGTATAAAGATAATTCCTGCAACTTCTGGCACACAGAGCATGACAGAGCTTTCTCACGCTCAGCATGCTGGACTCATTCGAGCATTTGGTAGTCTTGAAGACGAAATGGATGTCCTGCTGATTGATACCGCTGCTGGTATCTCTGACATGGTAATCAGTTTTTCGCGAGCAGCTCAAGATGTGGTTGTAGTTGTGTGTGATGAACCGACGTCAATCACAGATGCCTATGCATTAATCAAGCTGTTGAGTAAAGAACACCAAGTTCAACGCTTTAAAGTTGTAGCAAATATGGTCAGAAGCTACCGTGAAGGGCGAGAATTGTTTGCAAAGTTGACACTAGTCACAGAGCGATTCTTGAATGTTAGCCTTGAACTCGTAGCATGTATTCCATTAGATGATAAAGTACGACAGGCTGTAAAAAGACAAAAAATTGTCGTTGATGCGTTCCCACGCTCGCCTGCCGCTTTAGCTATCAGCTCACTAGCAAACAAAGCGTTGACGTGGCCACTACCGAAAACACCAAGTGGACACTTGGAATTTTTTGTGGAAAGGTTGCTAAATCGTACCGAATTCGCAGAGGACCCTTTTGGTGAATAAAGCGATAACCTATGACCAACATGGCAAATTTAATAGCCAGCAGGCGTTCATTGAACGTTATTCAGTGTTGGTTAAGCGCATTGCTCACCACCTACTAGGCCGTTTACCGCCGAGTGTTCAGGTAGAGGATTTAATTCAGGCCGGCATGATCGGTCTTATCGAAGCTCAGCAGAATTATGATGGTTCTAAAGGTGCGAGCTTTGAAACTTATGCAGGTATCCGTATTCGTGGCGCAATGTTAGATGACATGCGTAAAGGCGATTGGGTACCGCGTTCTGTTCATAAAAATAATCGAGAGATTAACCAAGCGATTGCGGAGCTGGAAGGCGAATTAAATCGAGATCCTACTGATTCTGAAGTAGCCACGCATCTCGGTATGACACTGGATCAATATCATAGTGCTCTTACCGATATCAACTGCTCAAAATTAGTCGGTATTGAAGATTTAGGCGTTTCTGATGATGTGATTTCACCGGCGGATGAAACCGATGACAGCAACCCATTCAAAGGGGTAGTTGATGAATCATTTCGAAAAGCACTGGTTGAATCAATAAAACAGCTTCCAGAGCGTGAAGCTTTGGTTCTTTCGCTTTATTATGATGAAGAACTCAATTTGAAAGAAATTGGCGATGTGTTAGGCGTAAGCGAATCTCGCGTAAGTCAAATACTGAGTCAAGCGATGCAACGTTTACGTACCAAGCTCAGTGCGTGGACACAAAATGACTAAAAACACTGATTTTACGATTCAGTGGAGGCAATTTTGAATAAAAACATGAAGATCCTTATTGTTGATGATTTCTCAACAATGCGCCGTATTGTTAAAAACCTGCTTCGTGACTTGGGTTTCAATAACACTCAAGAAGCGGACGATGGTTTAACCGCATTACCAATGCTGAAAAAAGGTGACTTCGATTTTGTTGTAACTGACTGGAACATGCCAGGTATGCAAGGCATCGATTTGCTTAAACACATCCGCGCGGATGCAGAACTTAAGCATCTGCCAGTTCTAATGATCACGGCTGAAGCGAAGCGTGAGCAGATCATTGAAGCTGCTCAAGCAGGTGTAAACGGCTACATTGTTAAGCCATTTACTGCTGCAACATTAAAAGAAAAATTAGATAAAATTTTCGAGCGTTTATAACTCTCTCTTTCTCTTTGTTATTCGAGTCATTCATACCAATTATTAAATACCTATTAAATGACTCGTTTAGCGTTTTCAAAGTGATAAGAAGAACTAAACGTAAAAGGGTCTATTCAGAATGATCTCACTAGAGCAGGCGAAGTCACTCGTTCAAATGCTAGAAAACGGGGAACAAGACCAAGCCAATATGCTTGTTGCCTCGATCTACGAAGGTGCCGATAACCCAATGCTGCAAGAAATTGGAGCGTTAACTCGAGACCTTCACGAATCACTCAAGCAGTTCAGTCTCGATCAGCGCATGACCGAAATTGCGAAAGACGAAATCCCTAACGCTAGGGATCGTCTCAATTATGTGATCGAGAAGACAGAGCTTGCAGCCAACAAAACAATGGATGCGGTCGACTGCTGCCTTCCTATCGCTGATAACCTGCATGATTGCCTTCTAAAAGTTCGTCCTCAATGGAATGAACTCATGCACGGGCGCATAGAATTAAGCGAATTTAAAGCACTGTGCCACCGAATTGACGGGCTATTAGTGCAAGTCGAAGGTGACAGCACTGAATTGCGCGGCCAATTGACCGAAATTCTCATGGCGCAAGACTTCCAAGACCTAACTGGCCAAATCATTCGCCGCGTAATTACGTTGGTTAATGAAGTTGAAGGCCGCTTAGTGGAAATCCTAACCGTATTCTCTGGAAATAAACTTGAAGAACACATTCAAGTTTTGTCAGAACCGGCAGATAAAAAGAATACACAAACAAGCGAAGCCGAAGGCCCGATTCTTCATCCAGAACTGAGAGAAGATGCGGTTTCATCGCAGGACGAAGTCGATGACTTGTTGTCCAGTCTTGGATTTTAAAGGTAACGTATGAGCTACGATTTAGACGAAGATATTCTTCAGGACTTTCTCATTGAGGCTGGGGAAATTCTCGAGCTGCTTTCTGAGCAGTTGGTTGAATTGGAAAATAACCCAGAAGACAAAGACTTACTTAATGCTATTTTCCGCGGGTTTCATACCGTAAAAGGCGGTGCCGGCTTCCTTTCATTGGCAGAGCTAGTCGATACTTGTCATGGTGCGGAGAACGTGTTCGACGTTTTACGAAACGGTCAACGCACGGTAACGCAAAACTTAATGGATACGATGCTAAAAGCCTTGGATACGGTTAATACCCAGTTCCAGGCTGTTCAAGATCGTGAGCCGTTAGAAGCTGCGGACCCTGAGCTTCTTGAAGAACTTCATCGTCTATGCAAACCTGAGTCAGAAGATGAAGTAGCGGCAACCGTAGTTGAAGAACCAGTGGCTACTCCAGAGCCTATTATTCCCGAGCCTATCATCGAAGAACCTGCTGCGCCGTCAGCACCATCAAGTGTCGGCTCTGTTGATGAAATTACCCAAGACGAATTCGAAAAGCTACTTGATGAGCTTCATGGTAAAGGTTCAGCGCCAGGCACCTCAATGTCTGCGACACCTACAACGCCATCTGAACCGCCTCAATCGAGTGCACCATCAGTTGAAAGTGGTGATATCACTGATGATGAGTTTGAACGTTTACTCGATGAACTGCACGGTGTAGGAAAAAGCCCTTCTACGGCAGAGGCTGCTGCATCTGCATCCGTACCAGTAGAGCCACCTAAAGCGGCAGAGCCTTCCGCTCCAGTGGCATCTTCATCAAATCAAGACAGTGACTTAATGACGGACGAAGAGTTCGAAAAGTTACTCGATGAGCTACATGGTTCAGGTAAAGGTCCAACGCTAGAAGAATTGGATATGGCAACGAAGCCAGCGTCAGCAAACGTAGAGCAAAGCCCTGCGAAACCTGAGCCTGTTGCTAAGCCAGCACCCGTTCAAGCAGCGCCAGCACCAAAACCAGAATCTAAACCAGTCGCGGTAAAAGAAGAAGCCAAAGCACCAGCGGTTAAAAAACCTCAGGCTGAAGCAACCGTTCGTGTTGATACCTCGACACTTGATACCATCATGAACATGGTGGGTGAGCTCGTATTGGTTCGAAACCGCCTATTAAGCCTTGGTTTGAATAGCGACAACGAAGAGATGTCCAAAGCGGTCGCTAACCTTGACGTGGTAACTGCGGATCTACAAGGCGCGGTAATGAAAACGCGTATGCAGCCAATTAAGAAAGTGTTTGGCCGCTTCCCACGCGTTGTTCGTGACTTGGCTCGTAACCTAAATAAAGACATCGTGCTAGAAATGCGCGGTGAAGAAACCGATCTCGATAAGAACCTTGTAGAAGCATTGGCCGATCCGTTGATTCACTTGGTACGTAACTCGGTTGATCACGGTATTGAAATGCCAGACGCACGCGCGAAGGCCGGCAAATCACGCACAGGTAAAGTGATTTTGTCAGCATCGCAAGAAGGGGACCATATTGAACTATCCATCGTAGATGATGGTGGCGGTATGGACCCGAACAAACTGCGTGGCATCGCGGTGAAGCGTGGCATGATGGATGAAGATGCGGCGGCACGTTTAACAGATAAAGAGTGCTTCAACCTTATCTTCGCACCTGGTTTCTCAAGTAAAGATAAAATTTCTGACATCTCTGGTCGTGGTGTGGGTATGGATGTGGTTAAGACGGCGATCAATACCTTAAACGGTTCAATCGATATCGATTCTGAGCTAGGCAAGGGCACTAAGATTACGATCAAAGTACCACTAACGTTAGCGATTTTACCGACTCTGATGGTTGGTGTTGGCGGTCATCCTTTTGCTCTACCACTGGCTTCGGTGAGTGAAATTTTCCACTTGGATCTTAGTCGTACAAACGTGGTAGATGGTCAGCTGACGATTATTGTGCGTGAGAAATCTATCCCACTATTTTACTTACAAAACTGGTTGGCATCCAAATCGCAAAACGTCCAAGAGCGTACTGGTCACGGTCACGTGGTGATTGTACAGATTGGTAACCAGCGCGTTGGTTTTGTTGTGGATACGCTTATTGGTCAAGAAGAAGTGGTTATTAAGCCACTCGATAATCTATTACAGGGCACTCCAGGTATGGCTGGTGCGACAATTACTAGCGATGGCCATATTGCATTAATTCTAGATGTGCCTGATTTACTTAAGCGATATGCTGCGGCTTCACGCCTTTAAGCAAAGCTGACGTTATTAAAAGGAATAAGATGGCGATTAAAGTACTAGTCGTTGATGATTCGAGTTTTTTCCGACGTCGCGTGAGCGAAATCATCAACTCAGAATCGCGCCTAGAAGTGATTGACGTTGCGGTAAATGGTAGAGAGGCGGTTGAGAAAGCCAAATCTCTCAAACCTGACGTCATCACGATGGATATTGAAATGCCAGTGATGGATGGCATTACAGCTGTACGTGAAATAATGGCCGCTGCTCCAACGCCAATTCTAATGTTTTCGTCCCTGACCCACGACGGGGCGAAAGCTACGCTTGATGCGCTAGATGCGGGCGCATTGGACTTCTTACCGAAAAAGTTTGAGGACATTGCGCGTAACCGTGAAGAAGCGGTGTCATTACTTCAACAGCGTGTGATTCAGATTGCCTCGAAGCGCGCTTTCATGCGTCGACCTATCGCTCGCCCAACAGCGAGTACCAGCACGACTACTCGACCATTAGGTTCAAGAACGGCTTCACCTGTGACTCCAACACCAACTCGACCTGCTGCGACAAAGTACCGTGCTTCTGGTAAGAAGTATCAACTGACGGCAATTGGAACATCAACAGGTGGCCCCGTTGCTCTACAAAAAATTCTGACGCGTTTGCCGATGAACTATCCGCATCCGATTGTATTGATTCAACACATGCCAGCAACGTTTACTGCTGCGTTTGCCAGTCGTTTGAACACCTTGTGTAAGATTCAAGTGAAAGAAGCACAAGATGGCGATGTGTTACAGCCCGGTGTGGCATACCTTGCACCAGGTGGGAAACAAATGATGGTGGATGGACGAGCGGGCGCTGCTCGTCTTCGCATTATTGATGGCGGCGACCGCATGAACTACAAACCATGTGTGGATGTGACTTTTGGTTCTGCCGCAAAAGTATATGGCGACAAAGTGCTCTCTTTAGTGTTGACAGGCATGGGTGCAGACGGTCGTGAGGGCGCTCGCATGTTGAAGTCTTCAGGCTCAACAATTTGGGCACAAGATGAAGAAAGTTGTGTTGTTTATGGCATGCCCCAAGCGGTTGCTAAAGCAGGCATTTCTTCAGAAGATTTACCGCTTGACCGCATTGCTGAACGCATGTTGGTGGAAGTTGGCCTAGCTTAGGATTCATCATGATTGTTTGGAGTGTAGCTAACCAGAAAGGAGGCGTGGGTAAAACCACCTCAACAGTGACATTGGCGGGCTTATTGAGCCAGAAAGGCCATCGAGTATTGATGGTTGATACTGATCCTCACGCCTCACTGACTACTTATCTCGGTTATGATCCTGATGCAGTAACTTCGAGCCTATTTGATTTATTCCAGTTGAAGACGTTTTCTCGTGAGACGGTTAAGCCGTTGATTTTAGAAACAGAGCTGGAAGGAATGGATATCATTCCCGCGCATATGTCCCTTGCCACGCTTGATCGCGTAATGGGTAATCGCAGTGGTATGGGATTAATCTTAAAACGGGCGCTGCAAACTGTCTCACAAGACTATGACTATGTGTTGATTGACTGTCCGCCAATCCTTGGCGTGATGATGGTGAACGCGTTGGCAGCCAGTGACCGAATTTTGATTCCTGTTCAAACAGAGTTTTTGGCGATGAAAGGTCTAGAGCGCATGATGCGTACGCTAACCATTATGCAAAAATCTCGCCCGGGCGGTTTCAAAGTGACTATCGTCCCAACCATGTACGATAAGCGCACGAAAGCGTCATTGCAGACATTGATGCAACTGAAAAAAGATTACCCAAATCAAGTGTGGACCTCAGCGGTGCCTATTGATACCAAGTTCCGCGATGCCAGTTTAAAGCACTTGCCAGCTTCGCATTTTGCATCTGGTAGCCGTGGTGTGTTTGCCTATAAACAGCTACTGATTTACCTGGAGAGGTTGGCGTTCGATGAGCAGTAATGATGTGCTGTCCAGTGAACAAGCACTTGATGACTACTTTAATGCATTACTGGATGATGAAACTGAAATAACGACTCTTGAGGAAGACCTTGACCTGTTGGCTCAAGAGGTATCATCTGCAGAGCCAGAGCCAGAGCCAGAGCCAGAGCCAGAGCCAGAGCCAGAGCCAGAGCCAGAGCCAGAGCCAGAGCCAGAGCCAGAGCCAGAGCCAGAGCCAGAGCCAGAATTGCAGCTACAATACTCGGAGCCAGAAACGTACCAGTTTCAAGAAACATATCCGCCAGAGTTGGAAGCTCCAAACCTGGAAGATGTTCAAAGGCTATTAAGTCAGCTTGAAGCAAGCAACCCAGTGGCTGAGTTGGATATTGATAGTATTCTTGAACAAAATACGATTGATATTGCAGCAGAGATAAAAGCGGCTGAGCCTGAGGTACAAACCTTTAGTGAGGTGCCTGAGCTTCAGGGTGTTGAGGAAATACAGGACTGGGTGATTGATGAGCCAGTTTTTGAGGAAGCTCAACCAGAGGTGGATGAACCTCACGCAGTGATCGAACAAAGTATCAATATAGAATCGAACGTCGATACTGAACTCGAAACACAAGCAGATTCCGATATACCAACGGTCTGGGAAAGCACGAAGCGAAGTGAGGACTTCCAAGTTCTTTACTTTGATGTGAATGGTGTCACGTTTGCTGTACCTCTTGATGAGTTAGGTGGTATTCATCGCATTAGCGAGCTTAACCATTTGATAGGAAAACCCGCCTGGTATTTGGGGCTACAAACAAATCGCGAGCAACAGTTTGATGTCGTCGATACCGCGAAATGGGTGATGGCAGATAAGCTTCGTGATGATAGCTATAAAGATAACTACCAATATGTCGTCATGCTTGGTGAGAGCATGTGGGGGTTGGCCAGTAACCAATTAATGGGGACTGAAACGCTTAATATCGACAAGGTTCGCTGGCGTGAGCAGGCGGGTAAACGCCCTTGGCTAGCGGGCATGGTAAAAGAAAAAATGTGTGCCTTAATTCATGTCCAGGCGCTCATTGACATGCTAAACGCCGGTTTAGATGTCAAATCACTGAATTAGATTTAAGTCGGGAACGACATTAACGAGGATTAACTATGTCTCAAGCTTTTGAAGTAGAAGTGAAGAAAGATGCATCGAATGACGAAGTTCTTCAGTGGGTGACGTTCCAGCTAGAAGAAGAAACGTACGGCATCAACGTAATGCAAGTTCGTGAAGTACTTCGTTATACTGAAATTGCCCCTGTTCCAGGTGCACCAGATTATGTACTTGGTATCATCAACCTACGCGGTAATGTAGTTACTGTTATCGATACACGTTCACGTTTTGGCCTGATGGAAGGCGAAGTCACCGACAACACTCGTATTATTGTGATCGAGTCTGAGCGTCAAGTGATTGGTATCTTAGTAGATAGCGTGGCAGAAGTCGTTTATCTGCGTTCTTCTGAAATTGATACGACGCCTTCAGTTGGTACCGACGAGAGTGCGAAGTTCATCCAGGGTGTGAGCAACCGTGACGGCAAGCTTCTTATCCTTGTGGATTTGAACAAGCTGCTAACAGATGACGAGTGGGACGAGATGGCTCACCTTTAATGGCTGAATGATGATGGCTGAAGAGACTCTTTTATCTGCTCCATTCCTTGCGGGTGGCGTCGCTTTTATCGTGTTAGTATTGGTTGTTTTGCAACTGCGGATTCGCTCGGGGTTACAAAAGCAGTTAGACCAACAACGAGCTCAATCTCGACACGCAGATAAAGAAGTGCAAAAGTTGAGTAAGCAGTTACTCGAAGTGCGCTCGGTTGTCGTTGGTCTTGGACAAAAAGTGACGGAGCAACAAGACATTATTCAGCACTTAAACGAGAGAATTCGCGAACTCGAACACGCTGATACTGATGGTCGCTTGTATAGTCGTGCTTCTAAAATGGTACAGCTTGGCGCTGATATCAACGAGCTGATTGAAGAGTGCGAACTACCAAAAGCCGAAGCTGAGTTGATGCTTTCACTGCAGAAGAAACTGGCGGGGAAAGAGAAGATTCCACCATTAAGTGGTCAGCCATCAGATGACGCAGAATATCCAACGCGTGGACGTCGTCGACGCTAAAGGTTATCAAGCGATAAAAAAGAGGCGTTATTACGCCTCTTTTTTTGTTTTTAGCCGCTAATGCTCTTCTTCAATACAACCCTAGATAACCTTCAGTCGTTCTTGCTCTTAGCTCTGGCCTCTCAAATTCAAAATGAGCGCTTATAACTACTTATAGTTAATTTTATTAAAGTGTGATGATTAATTAACAAAAATACATGAACTTACATGTAACCTAGCCCTCTTATCCTGTTTTGTCATAACTAAGCTGTGCTAATATAGCGGCTCGTTCATTTTTTAGTTGAAGCTCTATGTTAGAAGTGTCTAACCTGACAGCAATCCGTGATGAAAGGGTTCTGTTTGAAAACCTGCAGTTTGAAATTAAGCCTGGTGAATTGGTCCAGATCGAAGGGCGTAATGGTACTGGTAAAACTACATTGCTACGGATTGTGACAGGGTTAGGTGATAGAGAAGAAGGTGTAATTAAATGGAAAGGCGAAGAGGTTGAAAAATCTCGTGATGTTTTCCATCAAGATCTGCTTTTCTTAGGACATCAAACAGGAGTGAAACGAGAGCTTACCGCATTAGAAAACTTACGTTTTTATCAATCTATTCAAAATAATCGCTCTTCAGACGAAGAAATCTTTATCGCTTTGACTCAAGTAGGATTAGCTGGTCGAGAAGATGTGCCTGTAGCACAACTTTCCGCAGGTCAGCAACGACGAGTCGCATTGGCAAGGTTATGGCTCAGTAAGCAAATTTTATGGATTTTAGATGAGCCGTTGACTGCCATTGATAAGCAAGGCGTCAAGGTGCTTGAATCTTTGTTCGCAAGTCATGCTGATAATGGCGGTATTGTTGTGTTGACGACGCATCAAGATATGTTTGCGGACAGCCCGAAACTTAGAAAAATAAAGCTGGGTGACTGATATGATTTCCTCGATGACCACCATCATTCGTCGTGAGCTCCTAATCGCATTTCGCCGTCAGGCAGACATTCTAAACCCGCTGTGGTTCTTTATTATTGTCATTACTCTCTTTCCTCTGAGTATTGGACCAGAACCTAATTTGTTAGCACGTATTGCAGCGGGCATCGTTTGGGTTGCCGCATTGCTGTCCGCCTTATTATCATTAGAGCGTCTATTTCGTGATGATTTTCAAGACGGTGCACTAGAACAAATGATGCTAATGCCGATTCCATTGCAACTTGTAGTGGTTTCAAAGGTCATAGCACATTGGTTGTTAACAGGGTTACCTCTGATTTTAATTAGCCCATTATTGGCGGTTTTACTTTCGCTCGACTTCAATACTTGGCTATCGGTTGTATTAACCTTGATGATCGGTACACCAACACTAAGTTTTATTGGCGCCATTGGTGTGGCGTTGACTGTTGGGTTGCAAAAGGGTGGCGTTCTTTTGAGTTTGCTTATTCTTCCGCTCTACATCCCAATTTTGATTTTCGCAACATCGGCAATTGATGCTGCCGCACTCGGTATGGCGTATAACGGTCAACTAGCGATTTTAGGTGCGATGCTAATGGGGGCGATGACATTAACGCCTTTTGCCATCAGTGCCGCATTGCGAGTTAGTGTTAACTAACTCAATAAAGTGCCAATGAAGCGGCGCTTGATCAAAGAATTATTATTAAAGCACTGCTACGGTCTCAACCCTTTAGACAGTGTCCCTGAAGTAAGAGTGAGAACAAAACATGTGGAAATGGCTACATCCTTATGCCAAGCCAGAAGCAGCTTATCGTTTGAGTGGTAAGTTTCTGCCTTGGTTTTCTGTATTGGCCCTCGTATGCTTATCGGTTGGTACGGTTTGGGGGCTTGCATTTGCGCCTTCAGATTACCAACAAGGTGACAGTTTCCGAATCATCTACATTCATGTCCCATCAGCTATTTGGTCTATGGGCGTTTATATGTCGATGGCGATCGCTGCATTTATTGGCCTAGTATGGCAAGTTCGCCTATCTGATATGGCGGCACTTGCGATGGCTCCGATTGGTGCAGTATTTACTTTTATTGCTCTACTTACAGGTGCTGTTTGGGGCAAGCCTATGTGGGGCACTTGGTGGGTATGGGATGCCCGTCTTACATCTGAATTGATTCTGCTATTTCTCTACCTTGGTGTGATTGCGCTCTACCATGCGTTTGACGATCAAAAAACCGCTGCAAAAGCCGCTGGTATCTTAGCGATCGTAGGCGTAGTAAACCTACCTATCATTCACTTTTCCGTGGAATGGTGGAACACGCTTCATCAAGGTGCGACGATCACGAAATTTGAGCAACCTTCTATTTCATCCGACATGCTTTGGCCGTTATTGCTGAACATCTTTGGCTTTGCGTTCTTCTTTGGTGCCGTGACGATGGTCCGTTTTCGTAACGAAATCATCAGTAAAGAAAGTCACCGCCCTTGGGTGCGCAAACTCGCAACAGAACAAACTCAGTGAGGTAACTGATTATGCATTTTGAATCTCTGAGCGACTTTTTTGCCATGGGTGGCTACGCATCATACGTATGGAGTGCGTTTGGTATTACTTTCTTATCCATGCTGATTCTTCTGATCACTAGCCTTCGCCGCGGTGATGCATTATTGAAAGAAGTGAAAGCAAAAATTGACCGTCAAGCTCGTATCGACGCAGCGAAGAACATGGAGAACACCTTATGAACCCGAGACGTAAAAAGAGGCTAGGTATTGTACTAGCGATCTTTATCGGTATTAGTGCCACCATTGGTTTGATACTTTATGCGCTTAACCAAAATATGGACCTTTTCTACACTCCAACGGAATTGGTTAATGGTAAGCCAGATGGCACCAAGCCAGAAGTAGGCCAGCGTCTGCGTATCGGTGGAATGGTGGTTGTGGGCTCAGTTCGTCGAGATCCTAATTCTTTGAAAGTGAGTTTTGACCTGCACGATGTCGGTCCGAAAGTGACGATTACCTATGACGGTATTCTTCCTGACTTGTTCCGTGAAGGGCAGGGTATTGTTGCTCAAGGTGTACTGAAAGATGCCACGACAGTTGAGGCATTTGAGGTCCTAGCGAAGCACGATGAAGAATACATGCCACCAGAAATTGCAGAAGCGATGAAGAAAACGCATGAACCGCTTCAATACAGCACCGAACAGAAACAAGGAAGCGGCCAATGATTGCTGAAATCGGTCACTTTGCTCTCATTCTTTCGCTTGCAATGGCAGTGCTGTTGAGCGTATTGCCATTGTGGGGAGCATCGAATAATAACACCATGCTCATGAACACAGCGCGACCGCTATCTTGGTCTATGTTCCTGATGCTGTTGTTCTCTTTCGCCATTTTATGTTGGGGATTTTATACCAACGACTTCACGTTACAGTATGTAGCGAGCAACTCGAATAGTCAGCTTCCTTGGTACTACCGTTTAACCGCAGTATGGGGTGCACACGAAGGTTCACTGTTGCTATGGGTGTTAATCCAAGCTGCTTGGACTGTCGCTGTAGCGACGTTTAGTCGTGGTATGCCGCAAGAGTCGGTTGCACGTGTACTTGCTGTTATGGGCATGATCTCAGTGGGTTTCCTACTGTTTATCATCCTAACGTCAAATCCATTCCTACGTACGTTACCGTTCTTCCCGGTTGACGGACGTGACTTGAACCCTTTGCTTCAAGACCCTGGTTTAATTGTTCACCCGCCAATGCTTTACATGGGCTATGTTGGTTTCTCGGTTGCGTTCTCTTTTGCGATCGCATCCCTAATGACTGGACGCCTTGACACGGCTTGGGCTCGTTGGTCTCGTCCTTGGACAACCGCTGCATGGGTATTTTTAACACTTGGTATCGCACTAGGTTCTTGGTGGGCTTACTACGAACTTGGCTGGGGTGGCTGGTGGTTCTGGGACCCAGTAGAAAACGCATCATTCATGCCTTGGTTAGCGGGTACCGCATTAATGCACTCTCTTGCCGTGACAGAAAAACGCGGCACATTTAAAGCGTGGACGGTACTATTGGCAATCTCTGCATTTTCGTTGAGTTTGTTGGGCACCTTCTTAGTCCGTTCCGGTATTTTAGTATCGGTGCACGCGTTCGCGTCTGACCCGTCGCGCGGTATGTTTATTCTAGGCTTCCTCGTTTTCGTTATCGGTGGCTCTTTATTGCTGTTTGCCGTAAAAGGGGCAGCAGTGCGTGTACGAGGTAACTTCGACTTAGTCTCACGTGAAAATGCGCTCTTAGCCAACAACGTATTACTTATCGCCGCTCTTGTTGTGGTGTTAGTGGGGACACTGTTGCCGCTCGTACACAAGCAGCTTGGTTTGGGGTCGGTTTCTATCGGTGCGCCATTCTTTGACATGCTGTTTGCGTGGTTAATGATGCCATTCGCTTTCCTGCTTGGTATTGGTCCTCTTATTCGTTGGAAGCGAGACAATTTATCTAAACTTGTGAAACCAATGCTCGTTTCAGGTGTGCTTGCTTTCGCCTTGGCCGCGCTATGCGTGTACCTGTTTGCCGATTTCTTCTCAACCATGGCTTACATTGGTTGGGTGATGGCGATTTGGATTATTGCGATGCATGGCTTTGAACTGTACGAGCGCGCAACGCACCGTCATAGCTTTAGTGAAGGTGTTCGCAAGCTGCAACGTAGCCACTGGGCAATGATGTTGGGTCATGTTGGTCTGGCGGTATCTGTTATCGGTATTGCGATGGTACAGAACTACAGCATCGAGCGTGATGTACGTTTAGCACCTGGCGAACACTTCCAAATTCAAGGCTATGATTTCTACTTCTCAGGCTTGCGTGATAAAGATGGTCCAAACTACGATGGCTACATCGCAGACTTTGAGATCACACACGATGGCAAATACGTGAATACGCTTCACGCAGAGAAGCGCTTCTACCGTACGGCTAAGTCTATGATGACTGAAGCAGCCATTGACCGTGGTATTAGCCGCGACTTATACATTGCAATGGGTGAACGTTTAGACGACAACCGATCTTGGGCTGTTCGTATTTACTATAAACCGTTCGTTCGTTGGATTTGGGCTGGCTCTTTGATTATGGCATTAGGCGGCGCACTAGCGATTTCTGATAAACGCTACCGCTTCCGTAAATCGCCGAAGAAAAATGCGAAGTCAAAAGAGCAGGAGGCATAACATGAATAAGAAAATCTTATTTATTCCGCTTGTCGCTTTCATGATTCTAGCGGGCATTTTCGCAACCCAATTAATGCGTAACCAAGAGGGCGATGATCCAACTAAATTGGAGTCGGTTTTGGTTGGCAAGCCAGTTCCTGAATTTCATTTAGAAGACCTGGCTGAGCCTGGAAAACAGTACGACCAATCAATTTTTAAAGGTGAACCGTTGCTCTTGAACGTTTGGGCAACGTGGTGCCCAACGTGTTATGCAGAGCATAAATACCTAAACGAATTGGCGGGTAAGGGCGTTAAGATCATCGGTATGAATTACAAAGATGATCGCAATAAAGCAATAGGTTGGCTGAATGATCTCGGCAACCCGTACTTGATCAGCCTATTTGATGGCAGTGGTATGCTTGGCCTTGACCTTGGCGTTTATGGTGCTCCAGAAACATTCATTATTGATGCAAATGGTGTGATTCGCTATCGCCATGTAGGGGATGTAAACCCACGTAATTGGTCAGAAACACTGGAGCCGCTTTACAACAAATTGGTTGAGGAGGCGAAGCAATGAGAAAGCTAATTCTTGCCGTTTTTGCTGCGATGACATTATCTCTTGCTGCTCATGCGGCCATTGAAGTGTACGAGTTTGATAATTTGGAACAAGAACAGCAGTTCAAAGAGTTAAGCCATACGCTCCGTTGCCCTAAATGTCAGAACAACACGATCTCGGATTCTAACGCTGAACTTGCTCAGGACTTACGCCATAAGGTGTACGAAATGACCAAAGAAGGTAAGTCCAAAGATGAGATTGTTGATTACATGATCGCCCGTTACGGTAACTTCGTGACTTACAACCCACCATTTACGGTCGCGACTGCGATTTTGTGGCTAGGGCCACTCGCTGTAGTACTGGGTGGTTTTGGTTTGATTGTGCTGCGTAGCCGTAAATCTAAAGTTAAGGCAAAAGCGAGCAGTGACGAGCAATGGGATGAGCAAAAAGAAGCTCGTTTAAAAGCATTGCTTGAAGAAGAGAACAACGGAGATAAGAAGTAATGACACTATTTTGGATTTCCACCGTTGCTCTCACGCTTATTGCTTGTGCGCTGGTGGCTTTGCCGCTGCTTAAACAAAAAGCGAACAATGATGATGTGTTACGCGATGAGCTCAACAAGGCATTTTATAAAGACCGACTATCTGAGCTTGCAGAAGAAACTGACGAAGGTCTGGTTGAAAGTGAAGACGAACTGATTTCTGATCTAAAGCAATCACTGCTTGACGATATCCCTGGTGATAGAGCGCAAAAAGAAACCAAGGTTTCTCCAATCGCAGTTTTAGTTCCATCGGTAATTCTGACGGTGGTGCTGAGCTATGGTTTGTATTATAAATTTGGCGCGTCAGACGATATTGTTCAATGGCAAGAAGTGTCTGCAAATCTACCTGAGTTATCGAAAAAGCTGATGTCGGCTTCTTCTGAGCCGCTGAGTGACGATGAAATGGCGGATTTGACCCTTGCCCTTCGAACTCGCTTACATTACCAGCCGGAAGATTCGACAGGTTGGTTACTGCTAGGTCGTATTGCGTTAGCAAATCGTGATGTCACCACAGCTATCGATGCGATGGAAAAATCATACCGCCTAGAGCCCAAAGATCCTGATGTGATGTTGGGTTATGCACAAGCTCTGATGCTGTCTCAAGAGGAAATGGATCAAGCGACGGCTCGCTCATTACTCGGCAAGCTGATGCAGCAAGACTATGTCGATCTGCGTGTGTTTTCTTTGTTAGCGTTCGATGCGTTTGAGCGTCAAGACTTCCCGGCAGCCATCAAGTACTGGGGAATCATGCAGCAAATGATTGGTCCAGAAGATAGCCGCTACGAGATGTTGTCACGCAGTATTGAGAGTGCTCGTAAGCAAATGGGCGAAGCGGTTTTACCGGATAAGAGTGTAGCTGTGACAATTAATGTGGCACCAAATGCTCAGTTGGATCCAAACGCAGTTCTGATTGTGTCAGTACATCGTTCAGATGGCTCTCCAATGCCTGTGGCTGCTGCTCGTTATCCGCTAGGTACTTTCCCTCGCACAGTCGTATTAGATGATGGCAATGCCATGATGCAAGGGCAAAAGTTATCTTCACTCGATAAGCTAATCGTCCGTGTGCGTGTAGATTCTGACGGTAACGTAGCAACGCGTGATCAAGATTGGCACGGAGAAAGTGACGTCGTTGAATTTGGCGCACCAGTAGAAGTGACCATTGATCAGCAGTATTAATTGTTAACATCTGTCTCTGAAACATGACAACGAGGTAGAGTCAGTTGCCTTTAGTGGTATGACTCTAAACGATCGAGTAGAATACCGAAGGCCAGCGATTGCTGGCCTTTATTTATTCCCATATCTGAGTCATCTTTACTATGTATCCTGCTCAACATACGTACAATGGTTAATCGGGGTGACTTAGGTACATTAATAGTCGTTATGGAAAATAAAATGTATAACAAGGGTAAATCTACCTTCTTGTTGCTGTTAGCCGTTGGACTGGTTGGCTGTTCAAGTGCGCCTGATGAAGCAGTAACAGGACAAGAAACAAATCAAACGACTTCTGATGTGTATGACCCGTTGGAAGGCTTTAACCGAACCATGTGGGAACTCAACTACGAATATTTAGATCCGTATTTGGTTCGTCCTGTATCACTTGCGTATGTAGAATACACGCCAGTTCCTATTCGTTCTGGTATCGCTAACTTCTTATCGAACTTAGATGAGCCAGCAAGCATGGTTAATAACTTAATCATGGGTAATGGTACGAAAGCCGTGGACCACTTTAACCGTTTTTGGATTAACTCGACGTTCGGTATTTTCGGTTTATTCGATATTGCAAGTGCCGCGGGTATTACGAAGTACGACGAGAAAGCGTTCAGTGATGCAGTAGGCCACTATGGTGTTGGAAATGGTCCTTACTTCATGGTTCCAGGTTATGGTCCGTATACCTTACGTGAAGTGACAGATACCGTAGATAGTACGTATTTACCCCTCTCTTATCTCAACTTCTGGGCGAGTTTGGGAAAGTGGGCGTTTGAAGGAATGGAGAAGCGTGCTTTATTAGTACCGCAAGAAGCGCAGCTAGACTCGTCGCCGGATCCATATATTCTAACTCGCGATGTTTATATCCAGCGTCAAAACTTTAAAGCAGAAGTTGAAACGGTAGAAGAAGTTAACATCGAAGAAGAAGAGTATTTAGATGAATATCTAGAAGACTTTTAAGCGTTGTTCTTCACAATAGAGTGACCCGTCCTGATATGGGTTGACACTTTTTAACTAAAACGCTCGATGTACTTCATCGGGCGTTTTGTATTTTAAAGCCGTATGAGGCCTCATTTGATTATAGATATCTACGGACTCTGCTACCATCGTCCTTGCTTCTTTCAGATCTTTCGGTTTCTTCAGCAAGAGCTCCATTTTGAGTATCCCATTTACACGCTCAGCTAAAGCATTCTGATAACAGTCATACCCGTCTGTCATTGAGCAAGTCACTCTATGTTTCTTATGGATATCTTGATATTCCTTCGAACAGTATTGTGAGCCTCTATCTGAGTGGTGTATTAGCTTTTCTTCACTCTGCCGTTGCCTGAGAGCTGAGATAAATGCCCGCTTAACTGATTGAGTTTTCATGTTGTCATCCACATAAAAACCAACAATCTTCCTTGAATAAGCGTCTGTAACCAAGCTGAGATAACTCTCTCCATTTTGAGTTGGCAAGTAAGTAATATCAGCAACCCACAGTTGTTCTGGCTTCGTTGGTGTCAGCCCATCTTTCACTTTGTTTGGGTGACAGAAAAATCGATGACGGCTGTCAGTCGTTCGGTGATAGGCTCGTCTTGCTCTCACTAACAGCCGATGCTTTCTGAGAAGTTCAAAGAGCTTATCGCGACCTATTTGAATGCCCTTTGTTGCTGCTAAGAACTTCAGTTTACGCGTGCCAATGCGTGGCTGCTTCAGCCTGACTTCACGGACAAAGCCAATGACAGTATGCTCATGATGTTCACAACGAGATTGAGTTTGGCATTGCTTATAATAAGCTTGGCGAGAGATTTGTACTAACTGACAAAACTTCGTAACGCTCAAACCTACTATGGTTTTCTCTTGGACAACGCTTCTTTGTGCTTTTTTGTCACTCTAACACCATAGTCACGTTCCATAACGTTCACGACAGCTTCAAAGAAGTCGGCTTTGAGTTGAGCATCTTCGAGCTGCTTTTCAAGCTCTTTAATACGTTGCTCTGGTGTAGGAGGTGAGTTGAACTCGGTCATAGAGTCTCCTTTGGACATAAAGTTAGGTGTCCCTTTAGACCAATCTAGTCGACCATGCTTACGAAGCCAAACCAAAACCGTAGAGCAACCTTGGATGCCATACTTCTCTTGGGCTTGTTTGTAAGTGAGGCTTCCTTTTTCAACCTCATCAACTACAGTGAGTTTAAAAGCGAGGGAGTAATCGCGCTGAGTTCTTTTAGTTGTTGATTTCATAACACTCTCCAATTTTGGGGGTGGAAAGTGTCAACCTTATTTAGGACGGCACAGAGAAATGAAAAAAGGCTTAGCTGATGCTAAGCCTTTTTTGTATTTTGCAGCTTGGTTAGAAACGGTAGTTTGCTTGAACACCGATTAGCCAAACATTACCCGTAGTTTCGCCTACAAATTGGCCACCGACTTGTTCTGCAGTGTCGTCTGACTTGTAACCACGAGACTCAACGATTGGTGCGTCTTTCGCAAAAATATAGGTGAAGCCAGCGTCTAGGCTGAAGTCTTTCGTCCAATCGTACGTTGCGCCAATACTTAGCCAAGTGCGGTCAGTTTCTGGAATAGTGATCGTACGGTTTTTGTCGCTTACCGCTGAAGTATCGTATGCAATACCAGTGCGTAGCGCTAGCTTAGGATCAAGCTGGTAAGTGGCACCAACAGCAAAGCGATAGTTGTCTTCCCAGTTTTCTACTTTAACCATATGCGTGCCAGCAGTATCTAGACGTGCTTCCAATTTCTCGAAAGAGCTCCAATCCGTCCAGTTAACGCTTGCGTGTAATGCAAGTTGGTCTGTTACTTGGTGGAAGCTTGCCAACTCAGCTGTTGCAGGCAGGTTTAGATACATGTAGCCGTTGTCGCGTTCAGAAGTACCGAAGCCAAAACCAAGACCTTCAGCATGGCCTTCAAGCTTCAGTTCAACTTCAGATTTGTACGCGAATCCGATACGGTTATTTTCATTGATCTGCCATGCTGTACCAACTTGCCAGCCCCAAGCGGTATCGTCACCTTCCATGTATTTTAGAGCGGTACCTTGAGGAACACTGATTGGTTGATTAGTTTCAGGGTTTAACCCTACAACGTTATTCTTAGGAGCTGCTGCGCCAAAGCTGCCTTCGCCGATGATGTAACGGATACCACCACCAACGCTGATCGATTCATTGACTTTGTAAGCTGCGTTTAAGTTCGCTTCCATTGTCGTTACGCTTGCTTCATTACCGAAGTGCGAGGCACCAAAGCCTTTACCTAAATCGGTTTCCATGCCGTAGTTGGTGCCAAATGCCAAACCAATCGCGAATTTCTCATTATATTGGTGTGATAGGTAGAAGTTTGGAATGATTGCATCATGTGCGAAGTCATCTGAAGATGCAGAAGAAGTGCTACCGTGGAAGTTTACATCACCTTCAATATCAATATTTGGGTTCACATAGATTGCACCAACGGACACTTGAGTGCCTTCCAAATAAGTTAGCATTGCTGGGTTACGCCATTGTGCACTTGCGTTGTCAGCCATTGCAGCTTCACCAGCATATGCTCGACCTAGGCCTGTTGCAGAATATTCAGCAAGTTGGAAACCTGCTGCGTTAGCCATGCCCGTTGTGCCAAGTAGGCTTAATGCCACTGCTGTTGATAGAAGAGTCTTGTTGGTTTTCATTCGAATGTTCGCTGATTTGTTTATAACGTGGGACGAAAGTTTAAAGGTAGAGTTTTTACTTTAGAAATGAAAATCCAGCGTAAGTGGTCATTTGGAATATTATCCTTTCAAATGTTATTTGTGCGGTTTAATAATCTAACTGTGAAAGGCTTGTAAACGGAATTCAGCGAACAGCTGTGCGTCCTAATTGTGAGATTTAGATACACGTGTTCACTCAAATTGAGTGGGAAATAAATCGCAGATATGAAAAAAGGCTGGAAATCCAGCCTTTTATATAAAGTATTTTTCTACTAACTAACAGCGAAGCGTTTAGAAGCTACGGCTGTATTGTAAGCCGAATAGAATTGCATCAGCATGAGTTGTTGCTGTTACACCGGTAGAAAGACCAGGAGCTAATTGAGTATTCTCATTAACTTTTACATCTTCACCTAACAAGTACGTGAAGCCAAAATCGATGTTTGAGCTATTATCAATATGGTAAGAGAAACCTGTGGAGAACCACTGGCGATCCGAGTCTGGTACCGAGATAGACGTTACTTTATCTTGAGCGCTTGTGTCGTACATGTAACCAGCACGAAGTGTCCAGTTGTTGTTTAGGTAGTAAGTACCACCAATTGCGTAGTGCCAGCCATCTTGCCATTGATAGTCTTTCGAGTAACCACCTTTAAGTAAACCCTGATTTAGGTTCTCAAAATCAATTTGGTCGAAATCTTTCCAGCCGATGTATTGGATGCTGTAGTGTACAGCAAATTTAGTGTCTTGGATTTTGTGGAAACCGGAAAACTCGGCCATATCTGGTAGAGGTAGCGTGATTTCCTGACCTTTGTCGTCTTTCGCCGTAAATTCAGGGCTGTAACGATACGCTAGACCAAAACGGTTGTTTTCATCTAGTTCGTACACAGTACCTACGTTAAAACCAACAGCCCAACCATCAGCTTTATCTACGTCCAGAATTTTTTGACCGCCAACCCTTGGGACTGAAGAGCTAGTTGTACGCTTCATTGTGCCTTGGCCGTAGATTAAATCTAAACCAGCACCAAAGCTCCATTGTTCGTTTAAACGGTAAGAACCCGCCAATCCAAAGTTGAAGCTTTTTACATCCGTAAGACCACCGTACTCTGTTGCAGTGTAGTTATCTGAAAATTCAGTTTTAGTGCCGAAATTAGAGTATGCGTTTACGCCCCATGCAAACTTGTCATTTACTGGAACGATTAGGTGAATGTTTGGAGCTATTGACGTATCACCCACATCATCAGTATCAGCAACACTTACAGTATTGGAGCCCAAAGGAGTATTAACGTTATATTTCGCATCTTTCACTTCAATCATTGAAGTAATGCTTTCGAAACCTAGCGACAGTTCCATTTTATCAAACAGAGCCATTGCTGCTGGGTTACGAGCCATTACTGCTGCATTATCTGCGATTACCGCATCACCAGCAAATGCACGGCCGATGCCAGTTGCTGATTGAGCGTTGATTTGGAAACCCGCTGCCATCGATTGACCTGAGGCAAAAGCTACCGTTACTGCTAGGAGAGTCTTTTTAAACAGACGCGTGTTCTGAGTCATTTGTTTTTCCTTATTAGATTCGTCTCTTTGGACGATAAATTGAGCTTTTGCTCAGTGGCGCAGATAGTAGTATCAATAGTTGCTTGGACAAATCCGACCATTGGATAAAATTGAATAAAAATTGCAGAAGTGATGTCTAAAAGACGGGAAATTGCACTTAAAATGCATAATTTAGAGTTTAAGCTCTAAATGCGATAGGGGTGGTGAATGTTTTGTGTTCTATTTATACAAAAATGCCGCTAAATAAGATCATTTAGCGGCATTTAACCTTTTGAAGGCTGGAAATCGTCGAAGTTGTTACATCGGCTTAATCATTGATGCAAGAGTCGTAGCGAGCGCATCAATATTTTCACCTTCTTCCCCGACTAAAATCAGGCTTGAACTCCCGACGGGCTGAACGATTCCGGTCATGCCATCCTTACTAAAGTCGGTACTTTGTTCGCTTGGAATACCAGTAATAAATAACGTTACTTTACCTTTTGGACCTTGGAACACCATATGCACCGCATTGGATTCGCCAAAACCGCAGTGGTTTAGGTAGTAAACGTGATATGGAAAGTTTTCACTAAACTGGTAATGAAATGGCGACATTTTCGCATTAATTTGCGAGCTCGGTACATCCTCATCAAGATGACGAACAAACGGTTCTTCATGAATAACGTGTTTCATCGCGGTATCCGCTAAACTGGCTTGTGCTGGAGACACCAAAACATTTCCCCAGTTTACTTGGCCAACTAATAACCCTGCGGTGAACGCAATAGAAGCGGCAAGTGCCATTGCTTTGCGGACAAAGTTTGGTCTTACGACCTTCTCTTCATCAAGTGCACTCGACGTCTGGCTAAATAAAATCTTATCTGCGAGATCTTCGGGTACATCCACATTCATGGCTTGTTTAATTTTTACATCGAGATCCAAAACGTCATCAACAAACTTATTGTTGGCGTCGCTACCAGCTAAAGCTTGCAGAATCTCTTCATCCTTTTGTTTTGGATCCGACAAAATACGACGACGAAATTCTAAATCATCCATTCTTTTGTCCTCTCTTGGTATCTTGAGAATCCAACATCTCTTTAAGTTGATTACGAGCGCGAAATAGTCGAGTCATCACTGTGTTTTTATTTAAATCAAGAATGTCACCAATTTCTTCTCCACTGAAACCACCAACAACTTGGAGAAATAAAGGCTCACGGTATTCAACATCGAGCTTCATGATCTGTGCCTGCAGCCATTCTTGCTGATGATGTGGTTCATCGCTGACTTTAGCATCATTGCCGTAATCATCGATATCAACTAAATCAAATTGTTTACGTTCGAAGCGGCGCGCGTTTTCTCGTCTCAATATTGTGATGAGCCAAGACTTGGCAGCTTTTTCGTCCTGGAGGCTATCGAGTGACTTCCAAGCTCTAAGACAGGTTTCCTGAACTAGATCTTCCGCGACCGCTTTATCTTTGCACAACCAATATGCGTAGCGGTACAAGTCACGATGATACCCTCGGACGAGCGCTTCGTATTTTCTTTGCTTGTCCATATCAGAGTTGACCGGACTGTTGGAATTTTTCTTTCCAAACATTTTTAATATGGCCACAGGAGCCTCCATCCTCGCTCTGTGAGTTTCTTATTTGTTCTGAGCATGACTTTACTTGCTTCATCGCCTAGCGGTTTTGGTTGCAGGATTTGTCATGCAACCCCTTTGACACAATAAGCCATGTGGTTACCTAAAAGTGTATACGCAAATGTCAGATATCATCGAACACGAATTGATATATATTGTTAACAATATCATCATTAGTAATCAATGGCTTGGATAAGTTCACTCGATGGAGCATTAAAAGGGACTTCTGATGGTGGATTCTTGAATTGTTTTGAATCAATAATCGCTCTAGGTGAGCTTAAAACTCGTAAAATCACTATAAAATTGATCTATTTCAAAATATCAAGCAGTGAAGGGGTTATAGTACACCTTGTCATCTCGTTAGTCATTGCGACTAACATGTTGAGCAAGATGACACTTCCTTTTGAAGGCTGACTTTACTTTCTCCTAATCAGGAAACTGATTACTTTTCAATTGGCGTAAGTTAATTGTTTTATAGATATTCCGACCACACAGTTATGTGTGGTTTTTTTTTGCTTCGATTTTACTTTCCGTATACCTCTTACCGTTTTAACTCTCTATAGTTAACCATTAGTAATCGCATAAGAATCAAAGAAGTAGAGTAATTGAACTACTTGCTTCACGTTTATTTAAACGCACGTTTGATAAATTTAACAAATTCATTACAATGCCTCAGGTCAGACCTCTTGTATTTAAGGAGAAACAATGGGCAAGCAGGAAGTAAAAACACGCAATGGTGAGCGTGTCGCTATTGTCGCGGGGCTTCGAACTCCCTTTGCTCGTCAAAGCACGGAATTTAGCCAAGTGCCAGCGGTCGATTTAGGGAAAATGGTAGTAAGCGAAATGCTTGCTCGAACAGATATTGATCCGAAGCTAATCGAACAAGTGGTATTTGGACAAGTAGTACAAATGCCTGAAGCGCCAAACATCGCACGAGAAATCGTGTTAGGCACCGGTATGAACATCCATACTGATGCTTACAGTGTGACTCGAGCGTGTGCGACGAGTTTTCAAGCGGCGGTTAATGTCGCAGAAAGCATCATGGCGGGAACCATCGATATTGGTATTGCTGGCGGTGCAGACTCTTCTTCCGTCCTGCCTATTGGCGTATCAAAGAAACTGGCCGCTAATCTGCTTGCTCTTAGTAAGACAAAAACAATGGGTCAGAAGCTTAGTATCCTCAAAAACTTGAGCTTTAAAGACCTGATGCCAGTGCCACCAGCAGTAGCAGAGTACTCTACGGGTTTATCCATGGGACAAACTGCAGAGCAAATGGCTAAAACACATGGTATTTCTCGCGCAGAACAGGATGCGCTTGCACATCGTTCTCATACGCTGGCTTCTCAGGCTTGGAAAGAAGGAAAAATCCAAGATGAAGTGATGACGGCTTTCCCTGAACCATACAAAAAATGGATTTCGGAAGACAACAATATCCGTCATGACTCAACGGTTGAGGGATACGCGAAATTGCGACCTGCGTTTGATCATCAGTATGGCAGTGTTACGGCAGCGAACAGTACGCCATTGACTGATGGTGGTGCGGCAGTGATGTTGATGCGAGAAGGTAAAGCGAAAGAGCTCGGAATGGAGATCCTTGGTTACATCCGAGGTTATGCATTCTCTGCTATCGGCGTGGAAAAGGACATGCTGATGGGGCCGACTTATGCCACAGCGAAAGTGCTTGAAAATACAGGCTTGGAACTGTCAGACCTGACGTTGATCGACATGCACGAGGCCTTTGCTGCTCAAGCATTGGCGAATGTGAAGATGTTTGCTTCCGATAAGTTTGCTCAAGAAAACCTTGGTCGCTCAAAAGCGATTGGTGAAATTGATATGGATAAGTTCAACGTGCTTGGCGGATCAATTGCTTATGGTCACCCATTTGCTGCGACTGGTGCGCGTATGATGACGCAAACCCTACGAGAGCTAAAACGCCGTGGCGGTGGTATTGCATTGAATACCGCATGTGCTGCTGGTGGTCTTGGTGCGGCAATGATTCTGGAGGTTGAGTAATGAGCGAGCAAAAAGCATTTAGTCTAAAGGTTGATGAGCAAAATATTGCTTGGTTAGCCATCGATGTTCCTAATGAAAAAATGAATACGCTGCAGGCGGCTTTTGCTGACGAAATGAAAGAAATTTTTGCTCAGCTAAAAGACTCCAGTGGTATTAAAGGGATGATCATCCACTCCCTAAAACCGGACAATTTTGTTGCGGGTGCTGATGTTCGAATGCTAGAAGCATGCACCACAGCAAGTGAAGCGGAAGCCTTAGCAAGGCAAGGTCAGGATTTATTCCAGCAGCTATCGGACTTACCTTATCCTGTCGTTGCGGCTATTCATGGCCCATGTTTGGGCGGTGGTTTAGAACTGGCTCTTGCATGTGATTATCGTGTTTGTACGGATTCTGACAAAACGCGTTTAGGTCTGCCAGAAGTACAACTTGGTTTATTGCCAGGTTCTGGTGGTACTCAGCGTCTGCCACGTTTGATTGGCCTGTTACCATCGTTGGACTTGATCCTGACGGGTAAACAACTTCGTGCGAAGAAAGCTAAAAAACTGGGCGTTGTGGACGCCTGTGTGCCGGACACCATTTTGCTCGACGTAGCAAAACAGTTTATCGACAAAGGTAAAAACAAGGGTACGAAAAAGCTATCGACGAAAGAAAAGGTGATGTCTGGTAGCGGGCTAGGGCGCAAGTTTGTATTTGAGCAAGCTGCGAAGAAAACGAATCAAAAAACCCGTGGTAACTATCCAGCAACGGTTGCAATTCTAGAAGTTATTCAACATGGCTTAGAGAAAGGCTTCGCTAAAGGTCAAGAACTTGAAGCGAAGCGCTTCGGTGAGCTTGTGATGAGCTCAGAGTCAAAAGCGCTCCGTTCGATCTTCTTTGCCACAACAGAAATGAAGAAAGAAAATGGCACGGATGCGAAACCAGCACCAGTTCATAAAGTTGGTGTGCTTGGTGGTGGTCTGATGGGCGCCGGAATCAGCCATGTGTCTGTTGCAAAAGCAAAAGTACCTGTTCGCATCAAAGACGTTAGCAACGATGGCGTTTTAAACGCGCTCAACTACAACTACAAGTTATTTGAGAAACAGCGCAAACGTCGCATTCTATCCAAGGCCGACCTGCAAGCGAAAATGCTGCAACTGTCTGGTGGTGTCGACTTTACCAGTTTTAATCATATTGATGTCGTAATTGAAGCCGTTTTTGAAGACCTAGATCTTAAGCAAAAAATGGTGGCGGACATTGAAGCGAACGCTAAGACAGAAACTATCTTTGCGACCAATACTTCTTCGTTGCCTATCCACAAAATTGCAGAAAAAGCGGAGCGTCCAGAAAACGTAGTGGGTTTGCATTACTTCAGCCCGGTAGAAAAAATGCCGTTGGTGGAAGTGATTCCGCATGAAACGACGTCAGATGAAACCGTTTCAACAGTTGTTGCACTTGCTAAGAAGCAAGGTAAAACCCCGATCGTAGTGAAAGACAAAGCGGGCTTTTACGTGAACCGCATTCTTGCTCCATACATGAACGAAGCGGCGCATATTTTGTTGGCTAACGAACCGATCGAAAAGATTGATACGGCGTTGCTTGATTTTGGTTTCCCTGTTGGCCCGATTACCTTGTTGGATGAAGTTGGTGTCGACATTGGCGCGAAAATTATGCCGATCCTGGTTAATGAGTTAGGTGACCGATTCAAAGGGCCGGATGTGTTTGATATCTTGTTAAATGATGGACGTAAAGGACGCAAGAGTGGTAAGGGGTTTTACACTTACAAGGGCAAGAAGAAAGATGTCGACAAATCGGTTTACAAACTGCTTAAGCTCGACCCTGAATCTAAGCTAAGCGATAACGATATTGCGTTGCGCTGTGTGCTGCCAATGCTGAATGAAGCGGTACGTTGTTTGGATGATGGCATCATTCGCTCGCCACGTGACGGTGATATTGGCGCGATATTTGGTATTGGTTTCCCACCGTTCTTGGGTGGCCCGTTCCGTTACATGGACCAATTTGGTATTAAGGAGCTCGTAGAGAAAATGAATGAGTTTGCATCGAAATATGGCGATCGTTACGCGCCATGTGATGGTTTGCTTACTCGAGCTGGTGAAGGGACAACGTTCTATTAAACGTTGCTTCGGTAGAGAAAAAGGCTTGCCAGTGGCAAGCCTTTTTCATAAAGAAGAAATGGTTACTTCTTCTTGTCTTTCTTATCTTTATTGTGGCCTTTACCAGGGTTGTCGTCCCCATGAATGCTGCTATTACCTTTTTTGTCTTTATCATTCCACTGCTTTGAAGAGCAATCATCTGATTTGATGGATACATTGTCTCCACTAAGGCGCACACAGTCGTCACTTAGTTCGAAACCATCGCCTTTGACTGAGATTTCAGCGTGAGCAGATGCCAATGGCAGTATAAGAGCCACAAGTAAAAGTGCTTTTTTCATGATTACCTCATTAAGTTATTTTTAGTTTGGTAATTAGAGCATAAGCCGCAATGGCGCAATTTCAATTTTCTGCCAATTATGGTGCCGATTCAATCTATGAGACCGACAACCTCATGGGTTTGTAGGTTCATTCTAGTAATCGACAATTTTATTTCTGCGCAACTAGATCACCCCAAGCCGCAATCTTTTGGCCGAAGTTGGAACTCTTCAATCGATCCTATTTCTTGTCCTAGATGGATGCGCGGAGCCTCCGAATGCGCTTGACCTTGAGAGTGCATGATCAAACGATTTGCAGTACGAGGTTTCAATTCGTTCACAACGAAGCGAATCATGTCTGCGCGCGTCAGCTTCTTCAACTCCGCCAGTACCTTGTCACGTTGGTTAAACTCAGTGTCCTTATTTCCTATCGCAACCCAAAGACGTTGAGCCCGTCCTCGAAGTGTGGTGTCCGGCGTTGCTATTTGGTTCCACAAGCCGCGCTTACTGCTGTGCCATTGGTAATCGTTTAACTCTAACAGCACCATATAAAAGGCATTTAAAAACTCATCGATTGAGGTAACCAGCTCGGCAGGTGCTGCATTAGGTGACTGTACATACAGTACAATACCAGGGTGACGATTTAGCGGCATATTGCCAGTGCCTACCATGTAACCTAATTGCTGCTTGGTACGGATTTCGTGGAAAAACGTTGCCGACATAAGGTGATTGGCCAATGAGTATAGCGCGATACTGCGAGGCTCAATATCCTCGCACTGGTGGTAAATAACGACTGCTGAATCTTGCTGATTACAATGCACCTCACGTTGAAAACTGCCATTTTTACCTAGCATAATGAGCGGACGAAGTGCCTCTTCATAACGTTGCTCGTTAACTCTTAGAGCATCCTTCAAGGTCGTAGCCATGTCATGGGCTTGCTGGCGTTGCCAGTCTCCGTAAACAAACATTTCAACGTGCAGTTCTGCAAGAATGGATTCTACGAATACCGAGAGTTCATCGACTTCGATTTCTTCTAGCGCTTCGACTAAGGTTGCGAAAGGCGGGTTATTGGGTTGAAGTAACCCAGTAAGTGCGTTAAACAGCTGCGAAATAGGGCGATCTTGTGAAGCATTTCTCCAGTTTCGTAACAATTGTTGTTTGATGGTTTCAAAGCGAGCAGGGCTGAAATCTCGAGAAGCAAAACGGTGCAGAATCATTTCTAGCAACTGAGGCAGCTTTTGACTGAACCCTGAGAGGGTTAAGGTCACGCCACCTTGGTGAGCATACATGTTGTAACCCATCCCTGCGATTTCTGCTTGATAGGTTTCTTTTGCTAGCGAATCGAGGAACATCTCTACACATAAGCGCGTTTTGACGATGTTCTTTGGTGATGCAACGGCATGAGAGCTGTCGATAGCGACATAAACGACACCTTTGGGCACGCGAAATTCGTCATCTTGCAAATGCCACAGCCGAAACCCTTCGAGATCCTCAATCAACTCTGGCAGTGAATCACCATTTTCGAGTGGCATGGGGTCGAGATCGTAGCAAATATAAGGGTTCTTTTCCGGTAAGACGAATTGCCAGCTTGGATCGATTTGTTGATAGAAACGACGTTGGTCTTCACTAAAAGGTGTGACGGAGTACGGGGTAAAGTACCATTCGGCAGTACGGTTGTATTCCAGGCCTTTAGCAATCAAAGTGACGCGTACATTATCGATGGTTAAGTATCGCAGCAATGAACGCTGTAACTCCTCATCGTAGCCCGCCATTTTGTAGTCACCATAAACCGTATCTTCCGGTTGATAGTGCTGCATGTTGATCACCAGATGGCTGACGAGATCCATTGGGCGCGATGGCTCTTGGAAGCGAAAAGCCGATTCTAATACCGCTTGTTTTTCGAGATAGCGCCATTCATCTAACCCGTCTTGTTTGATCATCGAGAGGTATTGAAAAACTGCTTGAACGATATCATCAACATGATCTAAGCCGTTTGGCGTCAGGGTGCAGCTTACGGTAAAGTCTCGGTAGTTACTGCCACTCGCGCCGCCGCCCGCTGAGAGAGAAGTAATCCAGCCTTTTTCTTTGAGTTGAAGCATCAAACTGCCTTCTCCTTCATAACCCAACAGGTGAGCAAAGTAGGAGAGTGGCTTCACGCTATAATGCGCATCCATTCCTGGCATGGGGAATGTGAGAATCAGTTTACGGAACTCTTTGAGCGGCTCGACTTGAACCAAAATGCCCGTGCTTTCCTCAGTGCCGATCGGTACATCAATCGATTTTCCACGAAGATGGTGATTTGGGATGTCGGCAAACATGGCTTCTACCCAAGCTTGCTGTTCATCGAGCGGCTGTGGCCCAAATAGAGTCAGTGTCATCAAATCGGCGGAATACTGAGAGTGGTGAAACTCCACAATTTCGTCGCGGATGGATTTACCATCTCGGTCGCCAAGAGTATCTAAGTTTCCGACAGAGAATTTTGAAAACGGGTGCTCTGGATTGATGACTTCTTTGTTAACTTGATACAGGCGACGAGAATCATCATTGAGTTTGAGCTTGTATTCGGAGTCGACAGCCTGGCGTTCTTTGTCTAATGCTTCTTCGTTAAACAAAGGTGCGGTAAAAAATTGGCTAAATCGATCTAAGGCACTTTCAAAGGCATTTGGAGCAATATTGAAAAAGAAACAAGTGTGCTCTGTACCAGTCCAAGCGTTGTTTGTTCCACCGTGTTGGCTAATATAGCTTTGAAACTCGCCCACTTTAGGGTATTTTTCCGTACCCAAAAAAAGCATGTGTTCTAAATAGTGTGCCAGACCTTGGCGATCGTTTGGGTCGTCGAAGTGTCCAACGTTCACTGCCAGAGCAGCTGCCGACTGTTGAGCTGTATCGGAATGAATCAGCAGTACACGCAGTTCATTGCTCAAGGTAATGTAGCGGTATTGATTTGAATCGTTAGGACTTAGATGCACGATGCGTCTCCAGATTTCGCATTACAGTAATTTAGGCTCCCCTCGCGGGGGGCGCAAAGTTTGCGTTTCGACAAATACTGCTTGCCGTATTTTTGTTATTCGTAGACTTCTGCACAGGCCCATCGCGTTTGCGTATGGGGAAGAACTGTTTGAGTGAATGCTCTGAACTCATTGCACAGTTAAATAGTGTGATGAACTGAGTACATTCTTTTAATAGATTGTTAAGAAAGTCGCTATCTTTAACAAGCGAATTGGTATAATGAACAGATAATTATATCAGTATTTTTGTTTCGTCATTGTTAAAGTTAGCCCCGTCTATCTAATAAAGATAGCAGTCAACCTTTTGGTAGCGTTAGCTATCCCTAGGAAATAACATGAAAATATTCATCATGCGTCACGGTGAAGCCGAGCATTTTGCAGATTCAGACGCAGCACGACAATTGACCCCAAGAGGCAGAGTCGAATCAGAAGCGGTTGCTAGAGCCTGTAAAGAACAGGGTTTTGCGCAATTCGATAAAGTGTTGGTGAGTCCGTACATTAGAGCTCAACAAACTTGGCAAGAGATCAGTGCGTATTTCTCTGCAAAAAGCATTGAAACTTGTGAAGATATTACACCTTATGGCCAGTCCGAGCATGTCTTCGATTTCGCAAGTGCGTTAATCGAAGTCGAACAATTGGACTCGCTTTTGTTCGTATCGCATTTGCCTTTGGTCGGTTATCTGACTTCAGAGTTTGTAAAAGACATGACACCTCCGATGTTTCCTACATCAGGCCTAGTGTGCATTGAATATGATTTACAAACACAAAATGGTGAAGTGCTATGGCATATTACGCCATAAGTGTCTAAACCAAAATAAGCGTTTGCAAATTAGAGACCGAATAAGAAAGGCAGGAGATCCCTGCCTTTTCGTTTCGTCGTGTCTACAGCAAGCTTGTTACTTTTCAGGAATTGAAAGCAACACTAACAACGCACCATCACCACCAAATTCTAGTGGCGCTTGGTGAAAAGCCATAACGTCAGGATGCTGTGCTAACCAAAGTGGGGCTTTCTGTTTCAGGATGTGTTTCCCAATACCATGTTGCACACACGCACAATGAATCTCGTTTTTGATGCAATAGGCTATCATCGCACCAAGCTCGCGTTTTGCTTCTTGCTGTGTCATGCCGTGCATATCGAGGAACACGTCCGGTACATACACGCCACGACGTAGACGTTTGACTTCATAAGTGGAGACGTCGTCACGTGCATAACGAGTTGGACCTTCATCGTTTAATAGAGGGACAAACTCGTCTGAAAAGTAAAATTCAGAGTCACTCGCTTCACGGTTGGAGCGCTTGATTTCTTTTTGCTTAGTATTTTTTTTTGGTTGCTGGATTATGGTATCCTGTCGCAACTTTTTTACGCCCTGTACTGCTTCCTGAAACAAGGCGAAATCGTCATCGTTCTCGGTGTCTTTTTTGCTCATTAGGTAAACAATTTCATTAATAAACTTTATTGGCAGTATTGTAGCGCTTTTCGGAGGCAATTTTGGATAAGATTTTTGTAGAAGAAGCGGTATCGGAACTGCATACCCTTCAAGATATGATTCGTTGGACGGTAAGCCGCTTTAATGCAGCGAACCTGTTTTACGGTCATGGTACTGATAATGCGTGGGATGAAGCTGTTCAGCTTATCCTGCCAACCTTATACTTGCCGATTGATGTGCCTCCGCACGTATTGAACTCTCGCCTAACGACAAGCGAGCGTCTGCGTATTGTTGAGCGCGTAGTAAAACGCATCAACGAGCGTACGCCAACAGCATACCTAACAAACAAAGCATGGTTCTGCGGTCTTGAGTTCTTCGTCGATGAGCGTGTACTTGTGCCACGTTCTCCTATCGGCGAATTGATTCAAGCGGAATTCCAACCTTGGTTGGTGGAAGAACCTACGCGCATCATGGACCTATGTACGGGTTCTGGTTGTATCGCGATTGCTTGTGCGCACGCTTTCCCTGAAGCAGAAGTGGATGCGATCGACATCTCTACAGATGCTCTACAAGTGGCTGAGCAAAACGTACAAGATCACGGTATGGAGCAGCAAGTGTTCCCAATTCGCTCTGATTTGTTCCGTGATCTTCCAAAAGAGAAATACAATCTAATCGTGTCTAACCCACCATATGTGGATGAAGAAGACATGAACAGCCTGCCAGATGAGTTCACGCATGAGCCTGAGCTTGGTTTAGCTGCGGGTACGGATGGTCTAAAACTTGTGCGTCGTATTCTAGCTAACGCGCCAGATTATCTAACAGATAACGGCATTCTTATTTGTGAAGTCGGAAACTCAATGATTCATATGATGGAACAGTACCCAGAGATTCCATTTACTTGGATTGAGTTCGAGAACGGCGGTCATGGTGTATTTATGCTAACGCGTGACCAGCTGGTTGAGTGTGCAGAAGAGTTTAAACTGTACAAAGACTAATAGAGTCTTGCACTAAACATCAAAACACCGAGCTTTATGCTCGGTGTTTTTTTTATGCATACCTCGCCGATATTAACTCTTTACATCAAAACGTAATAAAGCCACTATGAATCCACGAAGAATTGGAAAGCAGCTATGCTCTGTTTTGAGAGAGCGTGGCGATAAAAACTTGAGGAAGTAATGGCAGGAAACAGTATCGGACAACATTTCCGAGTGACGACATTCGGGGAAAGTCACGGTATCGCACTGGGATGTATCGTAGACGGATGTCCTCCGGGGTTGGAAATTACAGAAGCAGATCTACAAATCGATCTCGACCGCCGTCGTCCAGGCACATCACGTTACACCACACAACGTCGTGAACCGGATGAAGTTAAAATTCTTTCTGGCGTTTTTGAAGGCAAAACCACGGGCACATCGATCGGTTTGCTAATTGAAAACACCGATCAGCGCTCAAAAGACTACTCTGACATCAAAGATAAGTTCAGACCGGGTCATGCTGATTACACTTACCACCAAAAATACGGCATCCGCGACTATCGCGGTGGCGGCCGTTCTTCAGCTCGTGAAACCGCAATGCGTGTGGCTGCTGGTGCAATCGCGAAGAAATACTTAAAAGATGAGTTTGGTGTTGAGATTCGTGCTTACTTGTCACAAATGGGTGATGTATCTATCGACAAGGTAGATTGGAACGAAATCGAGAACAATGCATTCTTCTGCCCTGATGCTGACAAAGTAGAAGCATTTGACCAACTTATCCGTGACCTGAAAAAAGAAGGCGACTCTATTGGCGCAAAAATCCAGGTTGTGGCAACTAACGTGCCTGTTGGTCTTGGGGAACCCGTATTTGACCGTTTGGATGCAGACATCGCGCACGCACTAATGAGCATCAACGCGGTGAAAGGCGTAGAAATCGGAGACGGTTTCGAGGTGGTAAACCAAAAAGGCAGTCAGCACCGTGATACGCTTGCTCCTGAAGGTTTTGGTAGTAATCATGCGGGTGGCATTCTTGGTGGTATCTCGACTGGTCAAGACATTGTCGCAAACATTGCGCTTAAGCCAACATCAAGTATCACTGTGCCGGGTGAGACCATCACAAAAGAAGGTGAACCAACTCAGTTGATCACCAAAGGTCGTCATGACCCATGTGTGGGTATTCGTGCTGTGCCTATCGCAGAAGCGATGCTGGCAATTGTGGTGATGGATCATTTACTACGCCACCGTGGTCAAAACCATGGCGTAACAACTGAAACACCGAAGATTTAAGAGCTTTGTGTCATTCTAGCGAGCTATAGCGAGACTAGGAATCTAATTTCAGCACGATGAAAAGAGAAAGAAACATCTCTGACAACAGAGTGCTCGGATAATAGATCCTGAATCATGCTCCTTCGTCGCTGTTCAGGATGACTGAATATAAAATTATGCCACTCACTGAATCGCGGGTGGCACAATTTTATCAGGCAACCTTTTTTGTTTAAGTAGTTTTTGCTTAATGAATCGAGCCTTCGGTTTCCAAATGGAAAGAAGGCAGACGCCACTTAAAGCGTACCGCAGCCATACGCAACATGTAACCAGTAACCAGTGTAATAATAGTGGCAGTGACTTCGGGAACATTGAATTCTAATAGCGCTAAGTACATTCCTGATGCGATAAGAGCGACAGAAGCGTAAAGCTCTTCATGCAGTACCAATGGTGTTTGGCGACAGATTAAGTCGCGAAGTAGCCCACCGAATACACCCGTTACTAACGCTGAAACCATACAAATACCAGGGTGCAAGCCCATGCCCATCGCAATTTTTGTTCCGATGATGCTGAATACGATTAGACCTAACGCATCAAGGCGAATGAACAGGCCTTTTAGCTTAATCACCCATTTCGCTAAACCTGTTGTTAGCACACCTGCAACACACGTAATTGCAAGGAACTCTGGGTTTTTTACCCAACCAAGAGGGTAGTGGCCTAATAGAATGTCACGTACGGTGCCACCACCAATGGCCGTTGCGCTGGCCACCAACATAACACCAAACCAGTCCATCTTTCTTCTACCAGCACTTAACGCACCTGTCATGGCTTCAGCCGTGATACCAATGATATACAACACACTTAGCAACATAGGGAAACACTCAACGTAAAAAGTCACTACGTTCTACGAGAATCAGCGTAGGCGAAGTAACAACACTTACAAACGGTTCTATCTCTCTTAAAAAGTGATTAAAACCAGCAACATGCTTGTAATCAAACGGCTTAAAAATAGCGGTTTGAACGGCATCAAAATAAGGCGAGAGTGTAGTGGTAAATAAGTACGCTGACGAATGAGAAATTGTATGGAGAAAGCGATGTTCAGATAAATTCAACTAATAACCAAAAATGTGGGGTTGCCTTTACCTCATAGCTAAAAACAGCGACAATATGCAGCGCATGTCAAACTGAAGTACAAACTCGACGATGACCCACGAATACCAAGACTTAATCACCATTTTTAATGACACCTTTTTAGAACAATTTAATACGAAATTAGAGTTAGGTGGTGATGAGCCTATTTATCTTCCTGCTGATGATGAACACCCTCATCATCGGATTATTTTTGCTCGGGGTTTTTACGCCTCTGCTTTACACGAGATCTCGCATTGGTGTGTGGCTGGTCCAGAGCGTCGTTTGCTGGAAGATTTTGGTTATTGGTATGAACCCGATGGGCGAACAGCAGAAGTTCAAGCGGAGTTTGAGAAAGTTGAAGTGCGACCTCAAGCTTATGAATGGATTCTGGCACAAAGCGCTGGCTTCCCTTTTACGGTGAGTTGTGACAATCTACACGGCGATTTTGAACCAGATAGGCTCGGCTTTATGAAAAAAGTGCATAAAGAAGTGCTAGGTATTTTGGACGTTGGCTTGCCTTTGCGAGTGAAAATGCTTTCTGATGCCCTGCGCGCATTTTATCAAACTAAGCCACTGGAAGCGTCGGACTTTTGCGTTAAATAACCACTAATAACCTCAGAGATACACCATGATTATTGAATTTGAAGAAAAACTACTGGAACTGATTGATGCTCGAATTGAAACAGCATCTGACGATGAATTGTTTGCTGGTGGTTATTTACGTGGTCACATCTCTTTATCCGCGGCGTCTTGTGAAGAAGAAGGGATTAGCGATATTACTGAGCTGAAGTCACGCATTGAGAGCAGCTTAGAAAATGCGCGTACCGAGTTAAGCCCGGCCGATCGCGTGATTGTCAGTGATTTGTGGCAGGAGCTCCAGGCTCAGGCTTAGTCCCTAAGCAGCGTTCTCCCTTTATTTAATCCTAGTCATTTACTACTTCGAAAAATTCGAACCTCTCCATAAAATTTTTGTGGTTGTAGCGAAACTGTTCAACTTTTATTCTGATCAGCATAAAACGTGAACAAAGGATTACAACCATGAAAATTGTCGCATTTGGTGCATCTACCAGCTCTACCTCAATCAACAAACTACTTGCTACATACGCAGCAAATCAAGTCGAAGGCGCTCAAGTGAATGTTCTAGACTTAAACGATTATCAAGCGCCAATGTTTAGCGAGGACAAAGAGAAAGAAATAGGTCAAGCTGAAGGGGCTGTCGCGTTTTTACGTGACTTGGCGGAGGCTGACGCTCTCGTTGTTTCCTTCGCAGAGCACAACGGTTCGTACCCAGCGGCCTATAAAAACTTGTTCGATTGGGCGACGCGCATTGAGCGTAATGTATTTCAAAACAAGCCTGTCGTTTATTTAGCAACTTCCCCAGGTCCCGGTGGTGCGCAAAGTGTTCTTGCGGCGGCGACAGGTTCTGCACAATTTTTTGGCGCGGATGTAAAGGCATCGTTATCTGTGCCGAGCTTCTACGAAAATTTTGACGTGGAATCGGGTAAGGTTGTAAACCCAGAAGTGGCAGAGCAAGTGAAACAGGCAGTTGCACTGCTGAAGTAATCTCAGTACGAGCAACTTAGTGAGTTAGCGATTCCCGACACGTATCTGTGTCGGGAACTAAAACGAGAGAATACTCTTACAGCTCGGTAATGGCTTTGCCTTTTCTTAGTTTACGAACCCACATTCGACTTGGGTGAAGTTCGGTCAATACATCAACAGGTAATGGCAGCGGGTCCCCACAGATCTGGGAGGCCAACACTTCAGCTAATAATGGTGCAGAGCTCAGTCCACGAGATCCTAAACCTAAGAAGCAGAATAGGTTAGGGTACTGATGAATGGTTTCTACCTCTTCTGCTTTGTGATTTTGTAAGTTGGCGTATTGCGTTTTGATCGTCTCAAAGTCGCCCACATTTCCGACAAATGGTAAGTGATCTCGGCTAACGCAACGAATACCTTGGCGAGATTGATTACCAGTGATATCTACCTCTTTTGCCCATGTTTGATTCGGTACACATTTCACTAGCTTTTCCGCATTATCTTTTTGGGCGTTTTCATCAAATTCGTAGTCAAGGTGACTGCGGTCGTAGCTTGCACCGATACACAAGTGTTGATTACTTGGGTTAACAGGTGTCATGTAACCGTCGTAACACAACACCGTTTTCAGCTGACTCAGCGTTTCGGTTGCTGGCGCATGACTGACTTGTCCTTTCACTTGCCCCATTGGGAGGGAAGCGGTTTGACTCAATGCCTGGAACTCATGGCCGTTCGCAATCACAACCGTTGAGTGCTCAAATGTTTGACCACTCGCCGTTAGTAGCCAGAGCTGACGCTTTTCATCCCAATCTAATGCCTCAACAAGATGTTCAAACTTCGTTGAGAGTAACGACGTCTTCTCCAATTGTTTAATTAACCCACGCGTTAACTCGGCAGGGCACAGCCACCCTCCCATTGGGTAGTGCACAGACGCCATATCAATAGGTAACCCGATAGTGTTCGCAGTTTCCTCGGCGGACAGCTTTTGAATGAGCTCTGGAGTGAAGTTACCCGCAAGTATTTTCTCCAGTTTGTCTGTGGATTTGTCATCCCACATCAACTGAGTTACGCCACACCATCCATGATCAAAATCGATCTCTTGTGCTGCTTGTTCAACAAACTGACGTGCGAACAAAAATGCAGGAGCAAACACTCGTGAAACACCCGTGTGCGGGCCATTAAGCAGTGGATAAACGGCTCCTTGTCGATTGCCTGAAGCTCCTTTGGCTGGTTGTTTGTCTTTACAGTAAAGGGTGACGTTTTGGCCACGACGAACTAACGTTTTCGCTAACGCCGCGCTGGCTATACCACCACCAATGATGGCAATCGAATCAAGATTGCTAGATGCTGAGCGATTGAACCAAGGGAGATGGTTCGACTGCTTTTCACGTTGCTCCATAGAGCCGGCGATCATTTCTCGCTTAGTGCCGAAACCTTTCACCTTTTTCATTGTAAAGCCAGCTTCGTTCAAACCACGACGTACAAAGCCTGCTGCGGTAAACGTGGCAACTGTACAATCTTGCTTGGCTAGCTTTGCCATGTTGTTGAACAGGCCTTGGTTCCACATTTCTGGGTTTTTGCTTGGCGCGAATCCATCTAAGAACCAAGTATCAATCAAACCTTGTTCGTTGTATGGAACTTGCGGCATGCAGTCTTTAATGTCACCAAACCAAAGGTCGAGTGTGATTGCGCCGTCTTCTAAAACAATGCGATGACACTCCGGCACAGCGGCAGGGTAGTGCTTTTGTAACTTTTCCGCGTACTCAGCTAGCTCAGGCCAAGCTTCATGCGCCTTCTTTAAATCGGCTTTGCTTAATGGGTATTTTTCAAAGCTAATAAAATGCAGCTCTTTCAATGTTGCGTCCGGATGCTGACGACGAAACTCACTAAACCACTGGCATACTGCTAAGAAGTTTAATCCCGTGCCAAATCCTGTTTCACCAATGACAAAACGTCTTTGGTCAAATTCCTGCCATCTTTCTGGGAGATGATTTTGTTTTAAGAAAACGTAGCGTGTCTCTTCAAGACCGTTTACGTTAGAGAAGTAAACATCATCAAATTGGTCTGAAACCGGAGTACCAGCTTCGTTCCAACCAAGTTCTGCGTTTTTTATTGAAGTCATAATGGTGCAAATTTGTGATTTGGCGCGGTAAGAATGGGGCGATTGTACGAATTTATGGGAAAGCTGACCACTTTTGTTGACTATCTTAGTTATCATCTAGCGGATTTTTGAATTATAGGAATGTCATAATGAAACGAGTCGTAATCACCGGTATGGGTATTGTTTCAAGTATCGGTAACAACGTCGAAGAAGTTCTAGCGTCTCTTAAAGCGGGCAAATCTGGCATCACTGCATCTGAGCAGTTCAAAGAACACGGTCTTCGTTCGCAAGTATGGGGTGACCTAAAAATCAACCCGGCGGAACACATCGACCGTAAGCAGATGCGCTTTATGGGTGATGCGGCTGCTTATGCATACCTATCAATGGAGCAGGCAATCGCAGACGCTGGTCTTACAGAAGAGCAGGTTTCAAACGACCGTACCGGTATCGTTGCAGGTTCTGGCGGTGCTTCTGCATACAACCAAACGGTAGCGACAGACACGATGCGCGCCAAAGGCGTAAAGCGAGTTGGTCCTTACATGGTTCCTCGTACTATGTCTTCTACTGTTTCTGCTTGTCTTGCTACGCCATTTAAGATTCGTGGCGTGAACTACTCAATGAGCTCTGCATGTGCAACATCTGCACACTGTATCGGCCATGCTATGGAGCTTATTCAACTAGGCAAACAAGATATTGTTTTTGCTGGTGGCGGCGAAGAGCTAGATTGGTCTCAAACTATGATGTTTGATGCGATGGGCGCACTGTCAACCAAATACAATGACACGCCAGACAAAGCATCTCGTACATACGATGCAGACCGTGACGGTTTTGTTATCTCGGGCGGCGGCGGCATGCTGGTTATTGAAGAACTAGAGCACGCACTGGCACGTGGTGCGAAAATCTACGGTGAAATCGTAGGTTACGGTGCGACATCAGATGGCTACGACATGGTAGCGCCATCAGGTGAAGGCGCAATTCGTTGTATGAAGATGGCGATGCAAGACGTTGATGGTGTGGATTACATCAACACGCACGGCACATCGACACCAGTTGGTGACGTGAAAGAGCTTGGTGCTATCCAACAATTGTTTGGTGAGAACAGCCCTGCAATCTCTGCAACAAAAGCAATGACTGGCCACGCACTCGGCGCAGCGGGCGTGCACGAAGCGATTTACTCAACACTTATGCTAGACAAAAACTTCATTGCTCCAAGCATCAATATTTCAAACTTGGACGAAGCAGCACAAGGTCTGGACATCGTGACAGAAGCACGTGATGCAGAGCTAACGACCGTAATGTCAAACAGCTTTGGCTTTGGCGGCACAAACGCAACTTTGGTTATTAAAAAGTACCAAGGTTAACTGAATTTGTTGGCGCCTTGCGAGAGTACTGTAAACGCCAACAATCCAGTTTCCAGAGCTTGATCAGTCACACTGATCGAACAGACGCAGACTCTATCCCATGGAGAGCGGGATAGGATCCTTTTGTTCTGGAACTTTGCCCGGCTATTTAGCCGGGCTTTTTCTTTTCTCTGTTTCTGCTTTTCTCTAGGCTTCCCGTCAATCGATTCTATAGGAGTTACCTCCTTGAGGTTTATTGGTGTTATATCTTGAGATTTTTCGGGAAAAGGGCACAATCGCTTTAGTTTCGCATCTTGCGAATAAACGAACTCATACAAATGGATGTTAGAACGCTGGCGCTATGAAAATTATTGTTGATGAAAATATGCCGTATGCTGAAGAACTATTCAGCCAACTCGGTAACGTAATTCTAAAACCAGGTCGTACACTGACCGCCGATGATTTAGTGGATGTTGATGCCCTAATGATTCGCTCAGTCACCAAAGTGAATGCTGACCTGATCAGCAAAGCAAACAAGCTGAAGTTTGTTGGTACGGCCACGGCAGGCATGGATCATGTTGACCAAGCACTCTTAAAAGAGAAAGGCATTTTCTTCACTGCGGCGCCAGGGTGTAACAAAGTGGGTGTGGCGGAATACGCGTTCAGCGTGATGATGGTGCTCGCTCAGCAACAAGGTTTCTCGGTATTTGACAAGACGGTAGGTATTATTGGTGCAGGCCAAGTAGGTAGCTACCTAGAGAAATGTTTGAAAGGCATGGGTATTAAAGTTCTGATCAATGACCCATTCAAACAAGAGGTTGGTGATCCTCGTAGCTTTACTCCATTGACAGAACTGATTGAAAGCTCAGACATCATTACACTACATACGCCAATCACCAAAGATGGCCCATACCCAACGCATCATTTGATTGATGAGAAGGTATTAAATGGTCTCCGCAGCGATCAAATTTTGATTAATGCGGCTCGAGGTCCCATCGTTGACAACGCTGCTTTGAAGCAACGTCTTTTGAAAAACGATGGCTTTACAGCGGCACTTGACGTATTTGAATTTGAACCAGAGGTTGATATGGAGCTTCTGCCTCTGCTAGCATTCGCAACCCCTCACGTTGCAGGCTATGGTCTGGAAGGGAAAGCTCGCGGTACGACGATGATTTTCAACAGCTATTGTGAGTTCTTAAATAACGAATTACGTGCGCATGCCAGTGATTTACTGCCAACCGCGCCTGTTCCTACTATGGTATTGGACAGAGCTTGGGACGAAGCAACACTGCATAACATCACGCAGTTAATCTATGATGTGCGTAGAGATGACGCTCTTTTCCGCCGCGAAATCAGTAAGCCAGGCGCTTTTGACCTGATGCGTAAAAACTACTGGGATCGCCGTGAATACAGCGCTGTCACGCTAGTGGGTAACAAAACATGTAACCTTGCTCCATTAGCAGAACTAGGTTTTCAGATTGAGGTAAGTCAATGAGCCAGCAATATAATGTTGCCATTTTAGGTGCGACCGGTGCGGTCGGTGAAACAATTTTGGATGTGCTTCAAGAGCGCAAATTCCCAGTAGGCGAAATCTTCCTACTCGCGAGTGAGCGCAGCGAAGGCAAGACTTACCGCTTCAATGGTAAAACGGTACGCGTTCAAAACGTAGAAGAGTTCGATTGGTCTCAAGCGCATATCGCACTGTTTTCTGCTGGTGGTGAGCTATCAGCCAAGTGGGCTCCAATTGCCGCTGATGAAGGCGTGATTGTTATCGACAATACATCACACTTCCGTTACGAGTACGACATTCCTCTTGTTGTGCCAGAAGTAAACCCAGAAGCGATTGCAGAGTTTCGTAACCGTAACATTATCGCGAACCCGAACTGTTCAACCATCCAAATGCTGGTGGCACTAAAACCAATTCACGATGCGGTGGGCATTGAGCGTATTAACGTATCAACTTACCAATCGGTGTCTGGTGCAGGCAAAGCGGGTATCGATGAGCTAGCAGGTCAAACGGCGAAGCTGCTAAACGGTCTGCCTGCAGACAAGAAGCAATTCTCTCAACAGATCGCGTTTAACTGCATTCCACAAATCGATCAGATGATGGAAAACGGCTACACCAAAGAAGAAATGAAAATGGTGTGGGAAACACAGAAGATCTTTAACGATCCATCAATCACAGTCAATCCAACGTGTGTACGTGTTCCTGTATTCTACGGTCACGCAGAAGCACTTCACATTGAGACTCGTTCACCTATCGATGCACAAGAAGTCGTTAACTTGCTTGAACAAACTGACGGTATCGAAGTGTTCCACGGTGAAGACTTCCCTACACAAGTTCGCGATGCGGGCGGTAAAGACCATGTAATGGTTGGCCGTATCCGTAACGATATCAGTCATCATAGTGGCGTAAATCTGTGGGTTGTTGCTGATAACGTGCGTAAAGGCGCGGCAACTAACGCGGTGCAAATCGCAGAAGTTCTGATCCGCGATTACTACTAAGTCGTTTACAATTCGTTTCAAAGCCTCGCACAGTGCGAGGCTTTTTTGTACGAACGAAACAAAATAGTGTGAGATTAGTACGAATATGGCGAGAGCCACACATTTTTTATTCTCAACGCTATAGTTTTGCATGCGATATCCGATATATTTAACCGATCACCATTTCAAATTGTATTTAGCACAAAACTGAGCCTTCTATGCGTCAAAATTATAAGCGTTTGTTAGCAGCCCTTGTGTTGATGAGCGCGACTCAGACATCATCAGTGGTTCAAGCCGAAGGAATTCGTCTTGTTGGACCGTCTGGTGAAGTGCAATCATCTCCGAGCTATGCTGAAGATATTGAGCGAGCATTACCTGCTCCTCCTGCGAATACTCAACCGTCACGTTTCTTTGGTCCGACTGGTGAAAATCAAACACTATGGTCGATCGCTTCAGAATTACGACCTTCACGCGGTGTTACCGTTCAACAAACGCTTCTTGCCATTTACCGAATTAACCCTCAAGCGTTTGAGAACCAAAACATTCATGAATTGATCCCAGGGAGTCGGCTACGAGTACCTTCTCTAGAGCAAGTGCAAAGCGCGACCACAGCGCAAGCTGTTGCGATTATGAAGGCGCATGAAGCTAAGTTAAAACAGCCGAAGCCGACAAATAGAGCGACGCCAGCACAACGAGTCACCGAGCAACCAAAGCCACAAATTAAAGTAGAACCCAAGCCTGCGACTAAGCCAGAGACAGTGGCAGCAACGGAGCCAAAACCAACTCCGAAAACAATACCCGTCATCCCTGCGCCACCAGTAACCACCTCTCCGCAGGGTGAAAAGCAGGTCAGTGCGCTAAAGGACAAACTTCAAGGCTCACAAAGTGAATTAGACTCATTAGAAGAGAAGAACCATCGTCTTCGATTGATGCTGTCAGAAGTGCAAAGCGAAGTCGAAACTTTGAAAAGCGAGTTGAATGACGAAGAACGCATTCGCTCAGAAGTCGAGAAGCTGCTTGCTGAAGAGCGCCAACGCCTTGCTGAACAACAGCGCATGCAACCAAGCACCATGGACAAAATTTTGTCTAATGGTTGGCTCGTTGGTCTTGCGGCATTAATTCCTGGTGCTTTGATTGCGTTGCTAGTTGTTATGCTTCTTGGCCGACGCTCTAAAGCGAAAGAGGAAGAAGCGGCTGCGCAGGAACAGCAAAACGTTGATCCTCTTGCGGCGCCAATCGGTTTAGCGGCGGCGGATGAGCTGGATGAAGAGCTCACGCTTGATGATGAATTGTTTGCAGATGAAGATATCAACGCACAGTCTTTACAAGAAGAGAAGTCAGATTTAGAAGAAGACGTCTTTGCTAACCTCGAGGATGAAGAACTTGATTTCAATCTGGAAGGGGACGATGACCCATTTGCAGATATTGGCGATGACGGTGACCTAGATGTTGGTCTGGATGAGTTTGAGTCATCGAACAATGGTATCCAAGTCAACGGCGAAGAAAAGGCGCTTGGTTTAGAAGAAATGGAGCGAGCCTTAGATGAGGTTGCTCCAGAACTAGAAGTGCTCGATGACGATGAGTCTGGCTTCGATCTTTCGGATGATGCGAATGAGAAATCAGACTCGCTTTCAGACGACGCATTTGCCGAGTTACTTGCAGCCGATGAGCCGTCAGAAGAGTTACCAAGTGACACTGTCGACCAGGATATGCTTGATGACTTGTTTGCTGAACTTGGCAACGATGACTTCGATTTAGATACTGATGAGCCTGAGTTAAAACAGCCCGTTTCGGATGATGACTTTAGTGTAGGAGAGGCATCTGACGACGATATCGATAAGCTATTGGCCCAGTATGAACAACCGGCTAGTGAATCGGAAGTTCGAGAAGCTGACGCCAATGAAGGTCCTGTTCTAGATGAAAACAGTACAGAGCTACTCGATGAACTCATTGATTTTGATGAAGATGACACAGACGAGTTTGATCCACTAAACGAGCTAGAAGCAATCTCTGGTTTTGAAGGTGATGACTCGATCGAAGAGTTAGACGCAGATAGCACAGACTTACTGGACGAACTCATTGATGATGTTACCTCTGAACTTGATGAAGAGACTGAAGCTGATTTAGATCCGTTTGATGATCTGATTCGAGAGGACGAGAGCCCAGAGCAGAATAAATCGGAAGAGGAAGAGTTACTGAAATCACTTGGTTTTGGTGAGCCAGACGCCGACGAAAAGCCATCTCCCGTAGTTGGGTCAGAACAAACTCATGAAGATCAGGACATTGAGTCTGGGTTGGACATCGACGCTTTATTAAGTGAAAGCCAGCCAGACACGCAACAAGCTGTAGAAGATCAACCATTAACCGAGCCAGAGGCTGCCTCAGAGCCATTTAGCAGCGATGAATTTCTTGGTGATTTAGAGGACCTCTCACCAGAGAATGATCCTTTAATGAGCGAGCTAGACGACCTATTTGAGTCAGACAGTGAAGAACTTCTGCCAACAGAACAAGAAAAAGCGGATTTTTCTGCTGAACTTGACGCTCTATTTGATAGTGAAGACGATTTACCGCAGCAAGTTGAAAAAACACAAACGGAGATAGAGGAAGCTTCATCACTACAACAAGAGGCTACCGATACTGATTCAACACAAGAACCATCCGTGGAGTCCGATGCTGAGGTACAGCCTCACGTTGAGCAAGAGGAAGACATTCCAGCCTTCACGCCGACACCAAATACAATAGAAAATGAATTCGGTGTTCCACAAGAAGAAGATTGGCTACTGGATGAGCCTGAATTGGAGCCGGAAACTGAGTCGACCAACGATTCAGAAGAAGAATTCAATTTTGATGAGCTAGATTTGCCAGAATTCAGTGAAGAAGATGCTCTAGCATCTATGGCTGGCGAACCTGCGTTAGAAACGTCCGAGTCCGTTGAGTCAGAACAAGTTGAAGCAGGCTTACCAACTGAATCAGAAGATGAGTTCAATTTTGACGAGCTGGATCTTCCAGAATTCAGTGAAGAAGACGCATTGGCGTCTATGGCGGATGAGCCGGAGTTAGAAACGTCCGAGTCCGTTAAGCCAGAACAAGTTGAAGCCGACTTGTCAGCTGAGTCCGAAGAAGAGTTCAATTTTGATGAGCTCGATTTGCCAGAGTTCAGCGAAGAAGACGCATTGGTGTCTATGGCTGGCGAACCTGCGTTAGAAACGTCCGAGTCCGTTAAGCCAGAACAAGTTGAAGCCGACTTGCCAACTGAGTCCGAAGAAGAGTTCAATTTTGATGAGCTCGATTTGCCAGAGTTCAGTGAAGAAGATGCACTGGCGTCTATGGCTGGCGGACCTGCGTTAGAAACGTCCGAGTCCGTTGAGCCAGAACAGGTTGAAGCCGACTTGCCAGCTGAGTCCGAAGAAGAGTTCAATTTTGATGAGCTCGATTTGCCAGAGTTCAGCGAAGAAGATGCCTTGGCGTCGATGGAAGAAGAGCCAGAATTACCGAGCTCTGAGACTGCAGATATAGAACCAATCTCCGGTGAGGATGAAGAGTTAAGTTTTGACGACCAAGATCTTCCAGAGTTCAATGAGGAAGATGTTCTCGCGTCAATGAACGAGGGTGCGCCAGAGAGCCCTAAGGTTGAAGCAGAGACATCGAGACCAGCTATTCAAGCCGATAACGATCATGATGCTTTGTTTGAAGTATTTGCGCAGCAAAACGGCTTTGATACTGACCCAGAAGTGCAGTCAACAGCGACAGAGGGTGAGCCGCTCAGTAATTTGGATGATGAATCATCAATGGCTAACCTTCTTGCGGAAGACGCAAACTCAGAAGTATTTGAAGGTAAACTAGACAGTGACACCATCGCAAGTGCAGGTATGGATTTTGAAACCATGCTTGATGTTGGAGATGATTGGGATGGCTTTAAACCCGCTGCTGATAACGTAAGTTCTACTGAAGAAGTGCCTGAGGACCAGCGTGATGTTTGGAATTCGAGTGATGCACTAAGTCAGCCAGAGATCGCGCAAGAAAACTGGGCAGAGCAAAGCGACTTGGATGACTTCGACCCGAAGAAAAATCAATTTATGACGATTGATGAATTGATGGCTCAGGTCGACAGAGAAGGTGGTGAGTTCGAAGAAGAAGACCTTAAGCTCGATGTCGGATTGAACGAGTTTCCAGATGTTATCGGTGAGATCGGCGATATTGACGTAGATAGCAATGCTGAAGCGGCTGGGAAACTGGATTTGGCTAAAATCTATCTCGAGATGAACGATTCTCAAGGGGCGATTAAACTACTAGAAGAGGCGATTGTTTACGGTGAGGATGATATTCGCCGCGAAGCAAAAAGCCTGATTGACGCCATTAATGGCCGATAAACCGAAACAAAAGGGTAGCGTTTGCTACCCTTTTTGTGTCCCGTTAGTAGGATGCTACCTTTATGTCACCCTTGGTGAAACTGGCAACTTGAGGTGACTTGAGTATATACTTCCCGCCCCATTTTAGAGTTCGAAGGTTAAGATGAGAATCGCATTAGGTATCGAGTACAACGGTACAAACTACTTTGGTTGGCAGCGCCAAAGAGAAGTGAAAAGTGTCCAAGAAGAGCTAGAGAAAGCATTGTCCGTCGTCGCTAATCACCCAGTTGAAGTTCAGTGTGCTGGTCGGACAGACGCAGGCGTGCATGGCACGGGACAAGTTGTGCACTTTGATACCAACGTTACTCGAAAAATGGTAGCTTGGACCATGGGCGCAAACGCGAACATGCCGAGCGATATAGCGGTTCGTTGGGCTCAAGAAGTTTCAGATGATTTCCATGCAAGATTCTCAGCGACAGCGCGCCGTTATCGTTACATTATTTTCAATCATGCTTTACGTCCAGGCATCTTAAACTCGGGGGTTAGTCACTATCATGGTGAGCTCGACGAGAAAAAAATGCATGAAGCAGGGCAGTTCCTACTCGGCGAAAATGATTTTACGTCGTTTCGCGCGGCGCATTGTCAGTCTCGCAGTCCATTTCGAAACTTGATGCATCTGAACGTTACGCGCCATGGAAACTATGTGGTTATTGATATTAAAGCCAATGCGTTCGTGCATCATATGGTTCGTAATATCACGGGTAGCTTGATAAAAGTTGGACGTGGCGAAGAGAGTCCTGAATGGATCAAGTGGTTATTAGACGCCAAAGATCGCAAACTAGCGGGTGCGACAGCGAAAGCGGAAGGTCTGTACCTGGTAGATGTAGACTACCCAGAAGAGTTTGGGTTACCTGAAGTGCCGATCGGTCCACTGTTTTTACCAGATAATTTGAACTAATTTTACAAACTTATTTCAAAATATCGGTAGTGTTTACATTGAATGTGAACGGAAAACATACGCTATTTACGATATCAAAAATAGGTACAACCAGTTTTTTATCTACAGTAGCTGCAAGATATGGTTTAATCCGTCGGTATTATGTCGAATTTATATCTTTCGCAATGAAGCGGAAGAGTTGAGAGAAAAGGTCTTCCATGAGTTGGCTTGAAAAGATTTTAGAGAAAAGTAATCTAGTAAGTTCACGCAAAGCTTCTATCCCAGAAGGTGTGTGGACTAAATGTACCTCTTGTGAACAGGTTTTATACCATGCTGAACTAGAGCGTAACTTAGAAGTTTGTCCAAAGTGTAACCATCACATGCGTATGAAAGCGCGTCGTCGTTTGGAAACATTTTTAGATGAAGGTAATCGAGTTGAATTAGGTTCTGAACTTGAGCCACAGGATAAACTGAAATTTAAAGATTCTAAGCGATACAAAGAGCGTATCTCTGCTGCACAAAAAAACAGCGGCGAGAAAGATGCGCTAGTTGTTATGCAGGGTGAATTGCTTGGTCTGCCGCTTGTGGCGTGTGCGTTTGAATTCTCCTTTATGGGTGGTTCAATGGGTTCAGTCGTTGGTGCTCGCTTTGTGAAAGCCGTGGATGCAGCCATTGAAAATAACTGTGCGCTTGTTTGTTTCTCAGCAAGTGGTGGTGCTCGTATGCAAGAGGCATTAATGTCTCTTATGCAAATGGCAAAAACCAGTGCTGCGCTTGAGCGTTTATCAGAAAAAGGTCTGCCGTTTATTTCGGTTCTAACTGACCCTACAATGGGTGGTGTATCAGCAAGTTTGGCTATGTTGGGTGATATCAACATCGGTGAACCTAAGGCCCTGATTGGCTTTGCTGGTCGTCGTGTAATCGAGCAAACAGTGCGTGAAGATCTTCCTGAAGGTTTCCAGCGTAGTGAGTTCCTACTTGATCACGGTGCTATTGATATGATCGTTGACCGTCGTGAAATGCGTCAGCGTGTGGGTGGTCTTATCGCTAAGATGACTAACCACAAGTCTCCTTTGGTGGTTTCGGTTAACGAATCTCCAAATGAAGAGCCATATTCTGTACCAGAAGCGGACGAAAAAGGGTAAAGTATCAACTAACATAAAAACCAAAGAATTTAATGGTTAAAGTTAGATGACCCAAAACCCTATTCCTCAAGCCACATCTTCATTAGAGATGTGGCTTGATTATTTAGCAAATATTCATTCCTCAGCAATTGATCTAGGCTTAGACCGTGTCCAAGCGGTAGCAAACAAAGCCAATCTTACCAAACCAGCTCCAACCGTAATCACCGTTGCCGGAACCAATGGCAAAGGCTCAACGTGTGCGTTAATGGAAGCCATTTTACTTGATGCTGGCTATTCAGTCGGTGTTTACAGTTCTCCGCACCTGATTCGTTACAACGAGCGTGTACGCATTAATGGCGTTGACGTTGTAGATTCAAAGCACTGTGAAGCATTCGATTATGTAGAAAAGCAGCGTGGTGATGTTAGCCTTAGCCTCTTTGAATTCGGTACGCTTGCTGCGCTACGTATTTTCCAAGTAGAGAAAGTTGACGTTGTCTTACTTGAAGTAGGACTTGGCGGCCGTCTAGACGCCACTAACGTTGTTGACCATGATGTTTCTGTTATTACGAGCTTAGCGATCGATCATGTGGATTGGCTTGGTGATGACATCAATGTTATTGGTTTTGAAAAAGCGGGCATTTACCGTTCAGGGAAGCCAGCAATTTGTGGTCAACCGACGCCACCAGCGACCGTGGCGGCTCATGCTGACGATATTGGTTCTGAGTTCTTCCAAGTAGGTATTCAGTACGATTACCAACTAACTGATAATGGTTGGAAATGGAGCAGTGGGGCATTTGAGTTAGAGGATTTACCAATCCCATCGCTACCATTACAAAATGCAGCCACTGCACTGATGGCACTAGGGGCTTCGGAATTGCAAATCACTGACATAAATATTGTCAATGGCTTGAATAATGCTCGTTTGGCGGGGCGTATGCAAGTACTGCATCACGAACCTGAAATAGTCCTTGATGTCGCTCATAACCCGCACTCTGCTGAGTATTTGGTAGAAAGAGTGAAGCAACAATATCTGGGTAAGAATATCCATATTGTGGTTGCAATGCTGCATGACAAGGACATTAAAGCAACCATTGAAGCGCTAACTCCAGTTGCAACACAATGGTATCCAGCGTCGCTTACTGGACCGAGAGCGGCGACCGCTGATGAATTGTGCCAATACTTACCTGATGGGCAAGTTCATTTTGAAAACCCTGTTGACGCCTTCGAGAGTGCGAGAAGCCACGCAAAGGCAGGAGACGTTATTCTGGTGGTTGGCTCATTCCATACCGTCGGAGAGGTATTGGAACATTGGCAATCAAATAATAAATAAGCAAAGGTATTTTGATGGCAAGTAAATTCCAAAGTCGTTTAGTCGGCACCATCATTCTAGTCGCAGTCGGAGTCATTGTTCTTCCCGATGTGCTAGATGGTAAGAAACTGCACTACAAAGAAGAATTTGCCAGTATTCCTATCAAACCAGAACTTGATAGTGATGTGGAAAACTTCGAAATATTAGAGCCAGTGGAAGACGACATTACGTTACCGGATTCTCCGGTTGAAGCTGAAGTGCAAGAACGTGAGGATGCTCAAGTAGCCGTTTCTGAGCCCGAGCCAGCGCCAACATCTAAACCTGAGGTCATCAAACAACCAGAGCAAGTTGAGGTCGTCACTCGTCCTGTTCAAGAGAAAAATCAATATGAAGATTCAGCTTGGATCATTCAGTTGATGGCACTTAAGAATCACGAAAATGCTGTCGCGCTTGTCGCGGATTTGCAAAAGCGTGGTTATCAAGCTCACACAAAGAAAGAAAACGAGTTTACGAGAGTGATTGTTGGCCCTGATGTGTCAAAAAGTAAACTTGAACGACAAGTTCAAGAATTACAAAAAATTACAGGTTCAAAAGGCCAATTGCTTAAATTTAAGCCATTAAATCCATAAGAAAACGTTTGCGTCAGCATTTTTTCTGTTAAAATGCGCGCCAACTTAAGATGAAGAAAAGATGAATTGGATAGATTTTATCATTTTAGGTGTGATCGGATTTTCAGCTCTGATCAGTTTAGTTCGCGGTTTTGCTAAAGAAGCTTTGTCTTTGGTGATTTGGTTCGGAGCGTTTTTTATCTCCAGTAATTACTATGCCAAATTGGCGGTGTACTTCACCAACATCGAAGATGATATGTTTCGTAACGGAGCGGCGATTGCGGCGTTATTTGTCGCAACCTTGGTAGTTGGTGCAGTGGTGAATTACGTCATTGGTCAACTGGTACAAAAAACAGGGCTATCAGGTACGGACCGAATTCTCGGGATTGTATTTGGTGGTCTACGCGGAGTCTTAATTGTTTCTGCGGTGCTGTTTTTTATGGATGCGTTTACTGCATTCCCAAGCTCGGATTGGTGGAAAGATTCACAGTTGATCCCTGAGTTCAGCCGTATCATCGCCCCATTCTTCGAGCATTTACAAGCAACATCAAGTTTTCTGTCTGGCACTATCTAGTAGTGCCAGCTACTGTCGCAAATCGAGGATTAGGACATGTGTGGTATTGTTGGAATCGTGGGCACAACGCCTGTAAACCAGTCTATTTATGACGCGTTAACGGTGTTACAGCATCGTGGCCAAGATGCCGCTGGTATTTGTACCATAGAAAGCAATCGTTTTCGTCTGCGTAAGGCGAACGGTTTAGTCAAGGATGTATTTGAAGCAAGACACATGCAACGCCTGCAAGGCGAGGTCGGAATTGGTCATGTTCGTTACCCTACAGCAGGCAGTTCAAGCGCTTCAGAAGCTCAACCTTTCTACGTAAACTCTCCTTTCGGTATTACACTTGCCCACAACGGTAACTTGACTAACGCTAACGAAGTTCGTCAGAAGCTGTTTGAAAAAGATCGCCGTCATATCAATACCACTTCAGACTCTGAAGTATTACTAAATGTACTGGCGCACGAAATTGACTCAGTAAAAGGAAATGTCACGACCGAAGACGTATTCCGCGCAGTTACCAATGTTCATCGCACAATTCGCGGTGCTTATGCTGTGACCGCCATGATCATTGGTCATGGTATGATTGCATTTCGTGACCCACACGGTATTCGCCCGCTCTGTTTAGGTAAGCGTGAAGTTAACGGCAGAGCAGAGTACATGGTTGCGTCTGAATCGGTGGCATTGGATGCGGTCGGTTTTGATTTCGTCCGTGATGTTGCACCTGGTGAAGCGATTTACGCAACGTTTGACGGTGAGCTTTACACGAAGCAGTGTGCAGATAATCCTAAGCTGAACCCTTGTATTTTCGAGTTCGTGTACTTTGCTCGTCCAGATTCGTTCATCGATAAAATTTCGGTATACAGTGCTCGCGTTGAAATGGGTAAAAAGCTGGGCGAACGTATTCGTGAAGATTACGCAAACCTTGATATCGATGTTGTCATTCCTATCCCTGAAACGTCTTGCGACATTGCACTGCAAATCGCTCAAGCGATCGATATCCCTTATCGCCAGGGTTTCGTGAAAAACCGTTATGTTGGACGTACGTTTATCATGCCTGGCCAGCAACAACGTAAGAAATCAGTACGTCGCAAGTTGAATGCTATTCGTTCGGAATTCAAAGGTAAGAATGTGTTGCTGGTGGATGACTCTATTGTTCGAGGTACAACGTCAGAGCAGATTATTGAGATGGCTCGTGATTCTGGTGCCAAGAAAGTGTACATGGTCTCAGCGGCTCCTGAAGTTCGTTTCCCGAACGTATACGGCATTGATATGCCAAGTGCTACAGAGCTTATTGCCCATGGCCGTGACAACGATACAATTTGTAAGCAGATTGGTGCCGATGCGCTTATTTATCAACGTCTAGAAGATTTGGTAGAGGCGGTCGGTCTTGGAAACCAAGATATTACTCAGTTCGATACATCCGTGTTTAACGGCGAATACGTAACGGGTGATATTGACCAACAATACCTAGACTTTTTGGATGGTCTTCGTAATGATGATGCGAAAACACAACTTGAAATCCAACAGGATTTAGCAAACCTAGAGCTTCATAACGAAGGCGCATAGGGTGCGTTTTCTTAAGTCGTAAAAAAACCAGAGCTTCGGCTCTGGTTTTTTGTTTTCGCTACTTAATTAGTGAATGTTATAAGCGATCACAAAGTCAATAAAGAGGCGAACTTTCTCTGGCAGGTGGTCTTTGTGGTTGTAAAGCATATAAATGTCGCGCGGGTTTGCACTCCAATCTGGCAGTACGCGTACCAAATCGCCGCTCTCGATGTACTCTTTGATCATGACATCTGGCATTAGTGTGATGCCTAAACCTTCGGAACAAGCGCTGCGCACCACATTGAGCGCGTTTGCTTGAAAACGACCACGATCAACATTCACCACAGACTCGCCTTTGCTATTAATCAAGGTCCACTTAATAAGTGGGTACCCTTTTAGCAATGAATGGTTAGAGAGCTCTTCTGCATGATGTGGCGCAGGATTCGAGGTTAGATAGTCAGGGCTTGCAACGAGAATATCCTTCACTTCGCCAATCTTACGCGCGATGAGGCTAGAGTCGCGTTGCGGTCCCACTCGAAAAATTACATCCCATTCAGTAGGGTCAAGCTTGTCCGCATTATTCTCTGTCGTTAGCTCAATGTTGATGTCCGGGTACTGCTTCATAAAGCTGTTGAACATCGGCATCATCATTCGTTTAGTTAAGTTATAAGGCGCGGATATCTTAATCTTGCCGGATGCTCCTCGGCAGTCGTCAGTGATTTCCTCTGCTGCGGTTGTTAGCCTTTGTAGTAAAGGAGAGCACTCATGGTAAAAACGTTCCCCTGCTTCAGTGAGCGAGAGTTTGCGAGCATGACGGTTCAATAGTCGAAGATTGACAGAGTCTTCTAGCGCTTGAATGCGTCGGGTGATGGTCGCAACCGGGATCATGGTTTTTCGCGAAGTTGCGGTGTAGCTCCCATTTTCGACAACCAGTCGAAACAGGTTTAAGTCATCTAATTTCATATTTCCAGACACATTAAATTACCGATTACGGTTAATTTATAATTAACTTTGTGATCAAAGCTTGCTTTAAGTCAACATGTTGCATCATTTGAACACAGCAACCCTGTTTGAGTAAATACTGTTATACGCCGTAATATTTGTATTAATGCAGTTTCCGAGCTAAGTTTTATAACAAGGCAAAGCGGCCTCAGGTCTTGCTGTGACACGTTTTGCTGGAAGTAAACACAACAAAAATAATGACTTAATAATAAATCTGTTTTTTTGACTGAGCTTTGTGAGGGATAAAGGTATGTTTAAGACTCACAGTCAAACGGCAATGGTCTCGGCACAGGAAGTGATTAATCAAAAACTAATAATGTTGGTGGACGATGATCCAATATTTCGTAAAGTAACCAATGCCTATTTAGAAAGTCAGGGTTTTAAAGTAGTAGAAGCAGAAAACGGCCTAGAAGCGCTTCAACAACTCAGGGAATGCCAACCCGATCTTATCTTATGTGATTTATCGATGCCGGTCTTAGATGGTATCGAGTTCGTCGAAGAAGTTAGTCTCGAATACCCATATATGCCGCTTATCGTGGTATCAGGCACGGATGAAATGTCCGATGTCGCGAAAGCGTTGCGATTTGGTATTAAAGATTTTCTTCCTAAACCGATAGGTAATTATGAGCACCTATCTCAGGCGATAGAGAATACGCTAGAAGATACCGATAGCCACTTCTCAGAACAACGTGACTTTTCAAGTCAGTGGTTCAGGGTTGATGATGGTGGTGAAATCCCAGATGAACAAGAGCTATATTGGCATCTGGAATATTTACAACAGAATCCGAGTGCGGCAAGAGATTTACTGCAAGCGCTATTGCCAGAGAAGGATGCTGCTCAGGGAGATTGGCGCTGCTCGTACCGTTTATTGCAATCAACGGATGTGATGCCCTTGGTTTTCGATTATCGTTGGTTAATGAATGGTCAATTTGCGTTTTATCTCGTTGATTCTGCTTCTCAAGCTAATGATGGAGTTGCGACGACATTGCTCGTTAGGGCATTGTTTGACGACTATCTCCGTAACTTGAAAAGTTTCAGTGCTGATCTCAAGGACATGGTAGGGATCATTGAAAAAGGAATTGAGTGTTCGGAGTGTGCGGGTGCAGTCAATGCTGTGTTTGGTGTCGCCGACCTCGCTTCATCCTCGGTCTCTATATTGCCTGCGGGTTTAGATAGCCATTGGTCTGACGGAAATACGAATCAACACATCGCAGCAGGTAACCGTTTAGGGGGAGGAAGTATGAAAAACTTCATCACCCGCGATTTACCGCTTAGTGTTGCAGGACAGTTATCTATCGGGTGTTTAGGTTCTTCAAGTTTTAGTTTAAGTATTACCCGGAAATCCCGACTAGTATAATTATGACTTGCAAACCAATAAGCAGCGTCCTTACGCTGCTTATTATCTTTTTAGAACCACCAACACAACATACGTTTAGTTTAATAACCTTACTTTTTACTGGTGTTTAGATTTGGCTGTTTAATGTATAGTCAGCGCTTAAAACAATAATGACCCATTTGTGCAACGATAATTTAACGCTGTGCCTTGGGAGAAGCAAAGTCAACTAGTGAGAAGACACATCATGGCAGACAAAGATTTTAAAGAGCCTTATAATATTTTTTACTTTTTAGGTTTTATTGCAGTTCTTTTGATCCCAACACTTCCTGCAACGCTAACCTGGCTTCGTGTAATGAATGGTTACGCAGGCTTTTAATCTAGCTATTTTGTACCGGAGTTCACCATTCGTATTAAGCGTTACTTTTTCAATACTGTTGGTGGACTCTGTATTGTGCTCGGCATAGCCGGCATAGCCCTTCCACTGTTACCCACCACACCTTTTATTTTGCTTGCTAGCGCATGTTTTATGCGTGGTAGCCCCGCATTTCATCAATGGTTACATAACCACAAAACGTTTGGACCCATTCTCGACAATTGGCATAAGCATCGGGCTGTTACTTCAAAAGTAAAAAAGCGTGGTGCGATTTTTATTGCGCTTAGTTTCATGGTTTCAATCGTTGTTGTCCCCCTCGTTTGGGTAAAAATTGGTCTTTTAGTGATGCTAATCGTTTTACTCAGCTGGTTTATGCGTCTGCCTGTGATTGAGTTGGTTGCTGACCGAGAAGAAAATCACTAAGATTGTAGAGAATAGTGTGCCCGCTCTTCGAGTGGGCGTTTGTATTTTCAGCGCCTGTGACTTTTACGAAAATAAGCACATAGTGGTGAAAACCTATTGTTCGTTGCCCTCGTGATACTGCGATTAGAGAGGGCGATGAGCCAATCTAAGTAAATCGGTATTATGACTACAGAAACAATTTCACTGATCAAATCTAGCATCAAAAGCATCCAAGACTACCCAAAGCCAGGCATTCTATTTCGTGATGTGACGAGCCTTCTTGAAGACGCAAAAGCATACCAAGCGACGATCAACTTACTTGTTGAACGTTACAAAGATATGGGCTTTACCAAGGTTGTGGGTACGGAAGCTCGTGGCTTTCTATTTGGCGCGCCTTTAGCGCTTGAGCTAGGTGTTGGTTTTGTACCAGTGCGTAAACCAGGCAAGCTACCACGCCCTACTGTTGCTCAATCTTATGAGCTTGAATACGGCGTTGATACACTAGAAATCCATACAGATGCCATCGTTGAAGGCGACAAAGTACTGGTTGTCGACGATTTATTGGCAACGGGCGGTACTATTGAAGCGACGACTAAGCTGATTCGCCAACTGGGTGGTGAAGTTGAGCACGCTGCGTTCGTTATCAACCTACCAGAAATCGGTGGCGATAAACGTTTAGAAGCACTAGGTCTAAACGTGTACAGCATCTGCGATTTTGAAGGACATTAATACATTCAATGAGTTATTTAGCTTTAGCGCGAAAATGGCGTCCTAATCAGTTTGACCAAGTTGTCGGACAAAAACATGTCCTGACGGCGTTGGAAAACGCACTGGCGCAAAACCGTTTACACCATGCTTATCTGTTCAGCGGGACTCGTGGTGTGGGTAAAACGAGTATCGGTAGGCTGTTTGCCAAAGGCTTGAACTGCGAAACCGGCATTACCGCGACACCTTGTGGTAAGTGTGATACTTGTCGTGAAATTGATGAAGGTCGCTTTGTCGATCTTCTTGAAATCGACGCAGCATCACGTACTAAAGTTGAAGACACTCGTGAACTGTTAGACAACGTTCAATACAAACCTGCTCGTGGACGTTTTAAAGTGTACCTCATCGATGAGGTGCACATGCTATCGCGTCACTCTTTCAACGCGTTGTTGAAAACCCTGGAAGAGCCGCCAGAGTATGTGAAGTTCTTACTCGCAACAACTGATCCACAAAAGCTGCCTGTCACTATATTGTCGCGTTGTCTTCAGTTTCATCTGAAACCAATCAGCGTTGATGAGATTCACCAGCAACTTGATTACATCCTAGGTCAAGAGCAAGTTTCAGCAGAGCCAAAAGCGTTGGGTATGATCTCACATGCTGCAGATGGCAGTATGCGTGATGCTCTCAGCTTGACTGATCAAGCAATTGCATTAGGTAACGGTGCGGTGCAAACCGATATTGTCAGCCACATGTTGGGGACGATTGATACCGACCAAGCGATTCACTTACTAGAGTCAATCAGCAGCAAGCAACCTCAACAAGCCATGGATAAAATCCAGCAATTAGCAGCAAATGGTGTTGAGTGGGATGGTTTGTTGCAGCAAGTCGCAACACAGCTTCATCGAATTGCGATGTATCAAGCGCTGCCAGCGTCGCTAGACCGAGCGCAGCCAGATGCAGAAAAAATCGAGTTGTTGAGTAAAGCACTAAGTCCGCAAGACGTTCAGCTTTACTACCAAATTGCATTGAAAGGTCGTGAAGATTTGACTCTCTCGCCAAATGGGCGAGTCGGTCTGGAAATGATTGTGCTGCGTATGATGGCGTTCCGCCCATCAAGTAACAGTGGGGCAAATGTTGTTTCCAGTAACTGCGAATCAGCTTCAGCCCCAGTTCAAAGTGCCAGTCAATCAAAGGCTGCGCCAGCTCAGACCGCAGCTGCCCCTCGAGCTCAACAGCCGAGTCCAGCACAAAGCACACCACAAGTGGCGCCTCAACCTTCATCCAGTTCGCAACCTGAGTATCAAGCGAGTGGATATGAGACGGTTCCACCACAGTATGATATGGCGCCGCCGATGAGTGAAAACCCAGCGCCGCAGCATGAAACGCCACCTCAACAAATGCAAGAGAGCGTTTCAACACCAGCGCGCGGTGGTCTAAGCGGTTTACGTCACCAATTACGTTCTCAGCGTCAAGGCCTACAACAGAATACTCCTCAAAATGGTGGCTCAAAAAAGCCTAAAGCGGCATCTGCACAACCAGAATCGGTTATCGACCGAGTAGCGCAATTGCATGGCAATTCCGCGCAGGTGTCGCCAAACTTAGCTCCGAAGTCGACGGAGCCACAAGTTGAGGAAGCGTATCGCTGGCGTCCAAGCAAGCCTGTTGAGACAAAAGTAAATACAAAACTGACACCTACGCAGCTCAAGCAGGCACTTGAGCATGAGAAAACGCCTGAAATGGCACAAAAGCTCATCGATGAGTCATTAGAACATAATGAATGGGCGAAGCTAATCAGCTTAATGGAGATCCCTAAGCTGGTAGAGCAACTTGCGCTAAACTCTCATTATAGTAAGGAAGGAACAACCGTTTCGTTACTATTGAGAAGCAGCCAAGCTCATTTGAATACTGATAGAGCTCAAGCCGAATTGCTTAAAGCACTTAATACCGTGTTGGGTGAAGAGTGCCACATGAGCATCGAAATAGGGGAGAGTGGAGAAACACCACTTGAACTGAGAGATAGGCTCTACCAAGAGAAATTACAGCAAGCGCTGAACAGTTTAGAAAACGATCCAAATGTTCAATTTATTGAACGTCGTTTTGCTGCAGAGCTTGATAAAGATAGTGTGCGCCCTATCTAATAATCGAATGGAATGGGGTTGAAAACCCAAAGGTATAACCCCATTAATTGATGCAACACCTCATTAAACCAGAGAGATAAACATGTTTGGTAAAGGCGGTATGGGCAACCTAATGAAGCAAGCCCAGCAAATGCAAGATCGCATGCAAAAGCTTCAAGAAGAAATCGCGAATATGGAAGTAACTGGCGAGTCTGGTGCTGGCCTAGTTAAAGTTACTATCACTGGTAGTCACAGCGTACGTCGTGTTGACATCGATGAAAGTTTGATGGAAGACGACAAAGAAATGCTTGAAGATCTTATCGCTGCGGCGTTCAACGATGCAGCCCGTCGTGTTGAAGAAACTCAAAAAGAGAAAATGGCTTCTGTAACTGGCGGTATGCAACTACCACCAGGCATGAAAATGCCATTCTAATCTGCTGATATTTAATTAAGCGGACTTTTAATGCGTACCAGTCATATGCTGGAACAATTGATGGAGGCCTTACGTTGTCTACCTGGGGTTGGCCCCAAGTCAGCGCAGCGTATGGCCTTTCATTTGTTACAGCGCGATAGAAAAGGCGGTTTGCAGCTTGCAGATGCGCTTAGTCAGGCAATGACAGAAATAGGTCATTGTACTGAGTGTCGAACCTTCACCGAAGAAGAAGTCTGTCACATTTGTACCAACCCAAAACGCCAAGAAAATGGTCAAATTTGTGTGGTAGAAAGCCCGGCAGACATCGCAGCCGTTGAAGCAACAGGCCAATATTCTGGTCGGTATTTTGTTCTTATGGGGCATTTGTCGCCATTAGATGGTATTGGTCCAAGTGATATTGGGTTGGATGTCCTTGATTACCGCTTACGTCGCGGTGATGTTACCGAAGTGATTTTGGCGACAAACCCAACAGTTGAAGGTGAAGCCACTGCCCACTACATCGCAGAGCTATGTAAAGAGCACCAAGTTGATGCCAGCCGCATCGCGCATGGTGTGCCTGTCGGTGGGGAGCTAGAGCTTGTTGATGGCACGACGTTGTCACATTCGCTATTAGGTCGACACAGAATTTAATAAAAAGCCGCTGAATTCAGCGGCTTTTTTGATTTTGGGAGTTAGGAACGATTAATCGTTCGATTCTTTACCAAGAAGATTTTTGTAGATAACTGCACCAAGCACGCCACCCACAATAGGAGCAATCCAGAACAGCCATAGCTGAGAAACCGCCCAGTCACCCACATATACTGCGACTGCCGTGCTACGAGCAGGGTTTACTGACGTATTGGTGACAGGAATGCTGATCAGGTGAATGAGAGTCAAACACAGGCCAATTGCGATAGGTGCAAAGCCTTGTGGCGCACGTTTGTCTGTTGCACCCATAATGACAATCAGGAACATCATCGTCATGACAACTTCAGTCACAAGTGCAGCGATCATCGAGTATTGGCCTGGAGAGTGTTCACCATAACCATTGGCGGCAAAGCGAGAACCCACAACATCGAATCCTGCTTGTCCAGATGCAATAACGTAAAGCACGCCACCTGCGATAAGCCCGCCGATCACCTGTGAGATGATGTAGGGAGCAACGTCTTTTGTCTCAAAACGACCGCCAGCCCAAAGGCCAACTGTCACTGCAGGGTTCAAGTGACAACCTGAAATATGACCGATAGCAAATGCCATCGTCAGAACGGTTAAACCGAATGCCAAAGAAACGCCCAACAGACCAATACCCACTTCAGGGAAAACCGCAGCCAACACCGCGCTACCACAGCCGCCTAACACTAGCCAGAACGTGCCAAAAGCCTCAGCCAAATACTTATTCATGTTCTTTCCTGATCTTTAATTAAATGACCCGCTGAACATAGTCGAGAATTGTCAATAAATTGTGAGGGAGATCGCGCGAAAACCGCAAATGGGACGCTATGTGGCAAGAGTTCTCAAGGGTGAGATAAAAGGCTGAGGGGGGAGTGCTAAATCTTGAGTTGGCTTTGATTACTGCCTCGGAGAGAAACAACCGAGGTACTAACTTTAAACGTGTGGTCTAGAGTCGCATTACGTCAATTGTTCTAATTCAGTGATGTTGTCGAGTGCTTCTTGATTGGTGTTGCCGCATACAATCGGACACGGTTTAAAATCGTGACAGACTTTAGGGCGTTCAGGCTTACCAAATAGCTTGCACAAATTGTCGTCGTTGAGTTGCACACAACGAACACCTGCAGGTTTGCCCTTGGGCATTCCAGGTATTGGTGAAGAGATACTTGGCGCAATACAGCACGCTCCACATCCTAATCGACAATCCATAATGTAAACCTCTTAAAAATTAAGGGGGCAATTATGGTCATTTTGACGTGGATTGGAAGAGTGAAGAAAGAAAAAAATAAAAGGGCGCGCTTAACATTACGCTCCCTTTTTGGTTTTTTGCTTTTAAATCATCGTGATTATTTTAAGAAACGGTTATAAACAAACAACAGAATAAATGCGCCTAGTGTTGCGGTAATGATACTACCAATGTTGACGCCAGTTGCTCCGCCGAAACCGAGAATGCCGCCAAGGAAGCCACCTACAAATGCCCCTGCAATACCAAGTAACATTGTTGCAATCCAACCGCCCCCATCTTTTCCTGGCATGAGCCATTTAGCAAGTGCGCCGGCGATTAAGCCCAAAATAATCCAAGAAATAATACCCATGAAAACTCCTTAATGCCTTCTTGATCAATTGAGTAATGGAAACTTGTTTAAGGATAGAACAGTAAAACGAAAGTAGTTGAATATCTCCACCGTTATGTGGGAAGGATGCAAGATCTTCTCAAAACTTGAACTTTTGCGTTGAGAAGAGTATAAATCGCCCCCTAAATTCCCTTGGTGAGACCTGAAGTATGAGCACTCCATTTTGGCAAAGTAAATCGTTAGAGCAGATGACAGAAGAGGAATGGGAATCTCTCTGTGATGGTTGTGGCAAATGTTGTTTGCATAAGCTGATGGATGAAGATACCGATGAAATCTACTATACCAATGTGGCTTGTAGCTGGCTGAACAGTAAAACGTGTTCATGTAAGGATTACCCAAACCGTTTCACTTCGGGTGAAGAGTGCACCAAGCTGACCCGAGAAGACATCGACGATTTTACTTGGCTGCCACACACGTGCGCTTACCGTCTGTTGGCTGAAAAGCAGCCTTTACCAGAATGGCATCCGTTGATTACAGGCTCTAAGTCCGCAATGCATGCGGCAGGGGAAAGTGTCCGTAACAAAGTCGTTTACGAGATTGATGTGGTGGATTGGGAAGACCATATTTTAAATCATCCCAACCGTCCTTAGTCGAATAAAAACAAGCCTTTCATTGATTAAATGAAAGGCTTGTTTGCTATTGGGGCTCCCAACTTTGACGTCTCGCTAACGAAATGCTGCTCAGTTTATTATTTAGTGTTGTAAACTTAGGAGTATGATTTCAACGCTTTACACTTCTATTTCTGATTGTTTTGATCAGGATTGTTCCCTATGAGGTAAACATGACGTTTCATTTCCCCCAGAAACTGCGCCTGACATCTTGGGTGACATTATTCGCACTTGCCGTCATTATGTTCTCCCCAATGGCTGTTCATGCGACTGCTACTGACGACATCCAAGAGCCTTCTGCTGCCGAAATCTCGATTGACAACTTGAACCGAGAGATTGTGGATTTATCCCAAAGCCTCTCGCAAGCGAGTGGCGACGAGCGTGATGCCCTTCAACTGCAACTATTCCAAAAGAATGAAGAATTAAGAAGCCAGTTAGCGTCAGCGATTGAACGTGAAACTATCTCTCGCGACAAGCTGATCTTGCTAGTTAAAAAACAAGAACAATACTCTGAGGACGCGACGAACTATCTATCGGAAAAAATAAAGAAAGTCGTCGAGGATTTAAATAAGGCTAAGGATGAAGAGAAGCTTGCTCTTGTTAATGATTATCGAGAGCTACAGCGTTATCTTGATGTTAGCTTCGATTCGAGCTGGCAAAATCTCGCTTGGTTGAAGGAGCTAGGGGCCCAAAACGAGCGCGCAGAAGCGGAATTAAAAGATAAAATTGATAAACGTATGCGCTTACTGTCTGCTTCAATTGAGTACTTGAGTCAGCAAAGTGAGATCATTGGCTCCCAACTTTCGTCTAGCCCAGAGTCGGAAAAAGCGTCGTTGCAACTTAGTCAGCTCATTACTAAACAAAGGCTAAATATTGCGACAGAAAGCTTACGCAACCTGATTTCAATTGGTGATAAAGTCGGTTTAGAAACGTCTGAATACAAGCGCCAAATTTTTGAAGTGACGGGTAATATCACCCATGATTTACTGAATACCAAAGTTGTGTGGTCAATACTGAGTCACTGGTCCAACTCGGCACTGGATTGGTTTGCCGAGAATGCACCGCAGCATATCTTCCAGTTGTTTGTTTTTGCGCTGATTTTATTGATCGCTCGCGGACTGGCTAAGTTAACTCGCAAAGTCGTCCGTAAAGCAGTTGCATCGAAAAACTTAAAACTTTCCCACTTGATGCAGGACTTCTTTATCTCGATGTCCGGCAAATTCGTGTGGGTGATCGGTATCATGGTGGGCTTATCTCAGCTTGGTTTGAACCTAGCGCCAATCCTAACCGGTTTCGGTATTGCTGGTGTGATTATTGGTTTCGCGTTGCAAGACACGTTATCCAACTTCGCGGCGGGTATGATGCTGCTTATTTATCGCCCATTTGATGTTGGTGATTTTGTGTATGCTGGCGGTGTGGATGGCAAGGTAAGCCATATGAGTTTGGTGAACACCACAATCCGTACGTTTGATAACCAAATTATTATTGTTCCTAACAGCAAAATCTGGGGAGATGTTATTAAGAACGTCACGCATGAACGCATTCGCCGCGTGGATATGGTGTTTGGCATTGGCTATGCGGATGACCTCTTAAAAGCGGAGTCAGTATTGTCTGATATCATTACCTCTCACCCGTCGGTACTTCGCACTCCAGAGCCAATGATCAAAGTTCATACATTAAATACGTCTTCTGTAGATTTTATTGTGCGCCCTTGGGTAAAAACGGATGATTACTGGGATGTATATTGGGATGTGACTAAAGAAGTGAAACTACGCTTCGACCGAGAAGGTATTTCGATTCCTTTCCCACAACAAGATGTGCATTTGCATATGGTGGAGAAGCAAGACGCTTAATCACAGATCCCAACTAGTGAAAGGCACTCTAGATAGAGTGCCTTTTTTGATCTTCGGTTAGCGCTATAGTTACAGTTCGTCGAAGAACACCAGTTTCGGCTCGCATTCTAACAAGTTGTCGATCTGGCTAATCAAAAGAGCAAAGTGTTCTGTTTTACCATGAAGCTCAAATGCTTGTTGGTCTTTAAATTGCTCCTGAAAAACGAAGTGGCATGCATTGTCTTTATCTTGGAACAATTGATAACGAACACAACCTTCTTCATTGCGAGTAGGTTCAAGCGCTCGGGTAAGTACCTCTTTCAACTCTTGTTCTTTTCCCGGTTGTGCATGAAAGGTAGCCGTCAAGTGAATCATAATGTTTACTCTTTTTGTTATAGGTAACGCCCTTGGCGTTGCAGGAACTCAATTTTGTAACCATCAGGGTCGGTTACAAAAAAGAACGTTGCTAAATGCTTTTGTTGATGGTCAAAGGCTTTGATGTCACCAGTTTCAATGCCGAGAGATTTAATGCGTTTGTGGGCTTGTTCAATGTCCTCCACGCTGACGGCAAGGTGGCCGTAACCTGAGCCGTGAGTGTAGGGCTCACTTTGGTCGTGATTGTGCGTCAGTTCCAATTCAAAGCCAGTTTCTTGGTTGGCTAGATAGGTTAGAGAAAAGCCATCAAAGATGTATTGATCAGCGACTTCTAGTTCAAGTATGTCACAGTAAAATTGTAGAGAGCGGTCCAGATCACTTACTCGGATCATGGTGTGAATCATTTTTGTCATAGGTACTCCTTGATAGTCCGCACAGGTTAGCGATTTCAAAAGGAGTCTGGGTAGTACTCTAGTACGACAAATTAGAAGATGCTCAAGGGTTTATAATACGGATGCATAGCCTAGGATGGTTATTGGTCGGTTGGTTGCTATTAACTGTTAAGTTGCGCAAGTGCTTGACGAGTGGTCTCTTGAGGTTGGCGGGCGTAAGTGAGGCAAGCGCATCGAAGTAAGGAGGCAAAGTTGTTCACTTCACCATTGTATTCGAGTGCTTCTTGATAAACAGTGCTTATGAATTTAGGAACCGTCATGTTTTGAGCACTAGCGATTTCCTCAAGAATTGTCCAAAAGCTCGCTTCAAGTTTTACACTGGTCGCGTGACCATCAATACGGATAGAGCGGGTGATGAACTGATAGTTGTCTTGGGGTTGCTTAGCAAAGATTTCGCACATTTTCTTTATTCATATAATTAAAGACCCATAATTATTGTGGTGTACGATTTAAAACGTCAACTGTTTTCATGCATAAAAAAACGCTCCCTTGCGAGAGCGTTGAAACATCACGAGTTGTGAAGTAAGTGCAAGTTGATTATTTAATTTGTTGCTTCAAGTACTCGCCTAGTTGCGAGTGGTGCATGATTTTTGATACTGGAAGGATAGTTTCTGCAGGTCCCCAAGCAAATACGTTGACAGGAGTATGCGTATGAGTACCCGTCCCCCATACTGTGTTTTGCTTTGTTGCATGCTCACGCGCTAGCAAGTTGCTACGGTCGTTGTAAGGAAAGAAAGCATCAAAGTCATTGATTGTCGGTACGTTCTCTTCGCTTAAGTATTTGTGTCCAGCGAGTCGGTATGGATTTGGTTTACTTGCTAATACGCGTTCTGCTTGCTCAGGCGTAATCGAAAAATCGCTATTTGCGTTCACGACTTCCGCAAACTTCTCTGGAGTTTGCTCTTTCTTATCAAGCGCTTGGAATTCACTGATCATGCCGTAGTAACTTTTCTTTTGGTTGTATAAACCATCGAGGATCTCGAACTGACCAAAGTTGAAGTTTGGCGCGTAATCCTGATTTTTGAATGCTTCGCCGTCGCGTTTTTGTGGTTTAGGCAAGTTTGCTGATGAGTAGCTAAAGCCAAAAGAGCCGGTTTCGTGGTCAGCAGTAACAATGATCAGGGTGTCATCACGGCCTTTTGCCCACTCATAAACTGAGTTTACCGCTTCATCGAATTTAAGCATTTCATGCAGCATCGTACCTGCATCGTTACTGTGGCCAGCCCAGTCAATTTGGCCGCCTTCAACCATCAAGAAAAAACCGTCTTTGTCTTTTGAAAGAATGTCGATTGCTTTGGTGGTCATTTCTTTCAGCGATGGCTGCGTGCGTTTTGGATCGTTTTTGCTTTGACTGTAGGCAATACCATCGTTCATGCCCGAGTAAGCAAAAAGTCCAAGTAATTTGTCACCTTTAGCTTGTGTGAGCATATCGCGGCTGAAAGCCAGGTTGTAACCTTGGTCTTGCGCCTCAGTAAGCAAGTTGCGTTCGTCTTTGCGTTTCGATTTTAGGTAGACATTTCCTTCAGTGAGCTTTTCAAGCTGCTCGTATGTCTCTCCCTTGTCGTTTGTCGACTTTGGAATCCAATGACGAAGTCCACCAGACATCATCACGTCTACGCCTGTTTCGAGCATATCCGCCGCAATACTGTTTTCTAGGGAGCGATGTGGTTGATGAGCGGCAAATGCTGCTGGCGTTGCGTGGGTCATACGCGTATCAGAGACGAGCCCAGTTGCTTTACCTTTACTTTTGGCTTTTTCTAAAATAGTTTCGACATGGTTGCCTTGGCTATCAATGCCAATGACTTCAGAAGCGGTAGGGATTCCTGTCGCTAGCATCGTAGCTGAGCACGCAGAGTCGACGACAATTGCGTCTTCTGGATTGGTCAGTGATGATCCAATCACACCTTCTTGAGCGAGTTTGTATAACGCTGTGCTTTCGCCTTTGTAAACCGAGTTAGGTGCGTGTTTTGCGTAGGTCTCGAGTAAACCAACTTGTTGAGGACCCATGCCGTCGCCGATCATCAAAATGACGTTTTTGATTTCAGCTGAGAGTGCATTGAAAGAGAGGGTAGATGCAGCCACTGCCGTAACGATTGGAGATACTAAGCGCTTCATTATATTTTCCTTGTTTATTGAAAGCGCAGGCATTAAAGCAATGATTTATGAAGGTTTTGTGTCGGTAATAAAAGTTTAACCAAATTGTCGTTTTTGTTTGGTTTTGCAGAAAAAATGAGTCGCTCTCTAACGTTCGTTAGTTTGGAAAGAAGAAAGCCCACAAACGTGGGCTTGGATTACGCTTAGGAGTTGAAAGCATGGACTAAAGTTATCCATTCAGTGCCTTCACAAGAAACCTAGTTTAGGGAGCAATAAACGAGCATGTATTATCGGGCCACAAGAGCGGTCGAATTCACTTACGTTTGCATCATATCGTTCTTTGGCTTATTAAATTATGGGCTGCAGTAAGTGTTTGGTTCAAATAGGATTTGTTGTCGTGACGATTATCAGACTGGTTATCAGACTAATGCCAATATGATGCCACCAACGGTAAGTGCCGCAGACAGGTATTGACCCGCAGAATATGAGCCATCCTCTTCTTTCTCGATTTTATCAGGGTGATCCATGCCAAGCGCACCATGCGTGAAAGATTCGACCTTTTCACCAACAGATTTATCTTCTGCTTCTATTTTCTTGCTGTCGTGCTCGATTTGTTGCAGAGCGGCAAGTAGCGCTTTGCCCTCGGTCGAAAGCGTCACCTTATTGTGTTCGACTTTCAGAGGCGAAGCACTAGTTTCTTCTTGTGCAATACTTGCTTGTTTAGAGGCGACAGATTGTTTGGCATAGCTATTAACAGAAGTGCTTCCTACTGGATTCATCGAATACTCCTTGGAACATCGACACTCGGTCACTGAGTGCGGGCAAAAAGCAGTTATATTTTTATCGGCGGCAAAGTTTATTTCTGAAGCTATTTGGATAAAAACAGGTCTGCTTTTGCCGCTTCTAGTTTCTATTGGTGATCATTAGCAAAAAATAGACCAGCAGGAAGCAGACCGTTGTCACCCTATGAATTCGGAGCGGTGTGATGATGCAACGCAACGCAAGGTAGTAACTTAAATTGAAGACCAGCTACTTACATTGAAGATCGTTATTGCGTTTAGTTAGATGTTGATATGCCGCCATGCGGTGAGCATCTTGTACATACCGTACTGGTGGTGCGAGGACCTCTAACTGATAGTCAGTATTATCGGAAAGCACGTTATCTGTTGGGCTAATTACAACCACTTTTAAGCTCGAGTTGCGGCTTAAGATTGATGCTGCCGTACCCAACCCTTGCTCGGTGTGAAACTTGCCTGCAACATGGACAACCTGAGCGCCTGGGTTGTCGTCTAGGTAGCTAACGATAGATTCCGCCATAGTTTCATCCCAAGTAACTTGAGCTGCAAACTGTTTTTCCGTCTGCTCTGGCTTACCGTGATGCATGGATGCCATGAACTTTTCTTTGTACGGACTACTACCAGTGTTGATGGCTTGTGCAATGAACATCCGCTGATCATCATCGAGCTTGTTAATGTAATCTAGCCCTTGTCGACCAATGCATCGGACAATGCTCTTTGGTGCATTTGCTGCAATGACCGGGAGATTTTTCTGCTTAGCAAACTCCACGAGAGGGCGATAGTCGCTTTCATAATTGGGCCAAGCGTTGGCTTGTTTCATTAAGTACTGTTCGCCGATCTCCCCACGTAGGTAAGCGTCAACAACAGGTTGTTTGTCGCGGGTAAATTGTTCCATAGATAACGCGAGTGAGCGGTCGTAGGACGTAAGTTGTTTGAGCATATCGGTTTGAAAGCGATGAACGCCGGCGTGTGTGTGCCATTCACCAATAAGAATGACATCTGCTTGTTGCAGCTCAATTGGCAGTTTGCTTAGAGCGATGTGCTCGCCAGAAGGGGTGTATAGTTGGTAGTCGTAAAAACTAGTGACTTCCGCTGAGGTTGCGTGAGAGTTGGTGTGCGTATATGAAGAGCAACCAGTAAGTAAGCCTGCAAAGAGCAAGCTCAAAGTAGAAAAGCGCATTGAAAAGCCTCCAAAAATGTCCGGATGATATTAATGGAGGCTGAGCAACGAATCAATATAAATGATAACTATTTGCGTTTGTTGTTTTTTTGACTTATTAATTGAGTGTTTTTTTGCGATATACACGCAACATAAAATCAGCCTCACATTGGAAAAGTGTAGCGGATTTCAACTCTTCACGAAGAGCATCGGTTGCTTTCCATGCGAATGGCGTCATTTGCAATAAATCGATTGCGGCTCCGTTTTTCAAGTCCATAACATAGTTAAGATGCTGCTGGTGCTCTAATTCAAACCCTTCAATATGTTCTGGTTCTTCATTGTGAAGACGAACTTCTTGATAAATGCGCTCACGCAGTTGGTATAAGTGGCGGCTAGCAGGAGTAACCGTGACAACAACGCCGTCGTTTTTTACAACGCGCTGCAGCTCCTCAGCTTTACACGGGGCATAAATGCGCAAAATGGCATCTAAGGATTCATTTGCGAAGGGAAGTCGGTGACTAGAAGCCACACTAAAGTTGCAGTGCGTGTAACGCTTCGCCGCGTAACGAATGGCAACTTTGGAAATGTCTAAGCCATAAATCGTGGCATGGTTCGCTTGTGTTTCTATCGTCTTTTGTACTTGATCTGTGTAGTAACCTTCACCACAACCAATATCTAATAATTGATGGGTGCTCCCCTCAGTGTATGTTGCACACAGCTGCGCCACTTCTTGGCGCATTGGGTTGTAGTAATCTCCTTCGAGGAATCGACGACGAGCTTGCATCATCTCTTTGTTGTCACCAGGATCTTTAGAACGTTTGTGGTGCGCTGGCATCAAGTTAACGTAGCCTTCTTTTGCTAAGTCAAACTGATGATTGTTTTCGCACTTAAACGTTTTTTCATTTAACGCTAGAGCTTGGTGGCATAGAGGGCATTGATAGTTCATGACGATCTCGAACAGAAAGTAGGGCGGCAAATTCTATCAAAAAGCGTGGTATCAAGTGAAACAAAAAGAGCCGACTGGGTCGGCTCTTATTAAGTATTAGTGGAAGAAGTCGACTTGCTCTTTCAAGTTTCGTGCTTGTTGTTGAAGTTCAATGGCACTTTGCGAGGTTTTTGCGCTCGTGTTGCGGCTTTCTCGGTTAAGTTCACTGATAGAATGGGCATTTGCTGCAATTTCTTGTGAAACTTGAGCTTGTTCTTCTGAAGTCGCTGCAATGGCGTCGGCTTGAGAGGCTATCGACTGCACTTGTACTGCGATGGCTTCTAATGCTGTGCCCGCGTCTTGTGCTTTGTCCAAGACCTGGTTTGCACTGCGTTGGCTGTCTGTCATCATATTAACTGCATTATGAGTCGACCCTTTTAGTTTCTCGATAATTTCCACGACATCCTGAACTGAGCTTTGGGTTCGGTGCGCAAGTGTGCGCACTTCATCTGCTACAACTGCGAAGCCACGACCTTGTTCACCTGCTCGTGCTGCTTCAATGGCGGCATTCAAGGCAAGTAAATTGGTTTGCTCAGCAATTTCATCAATCATTTTAGTGACGGTTTGAATACTCTCGCTATCGCGATTTACTTGCTCGATAGCCGTTGCTGATTGATCCAATTGATCGTTAAGTTGAGCAACGTCGATACATACGCCTTCAACAATCGCGAGACCAGACTGGCTATCGGTATTTGCTGAGCGTACGTTTTCCGCAATGCTTTCGACTTGTTGTGCGACAGATTGAGCGGAAGAGGCCATTTCTTCAATCGCTGTCACAACTTGCTCGACTTCTTGTTGTTGTCGGTCGGCTTGGGTCAAATTGCTATGTGCATCGTTGGCAACGCTGGTGGAGTTGCTCTCCACTAAGTCGCTTGTTGAACGGATCTTACCGACAAGTTCATTGAGCTGACTTGCCATACTGGCGACACCCGAGCTCAGGTTCGTAATTTCATTCTTTGATGCTTTACGAGACGCTGGGATGTTCAAGCTGACTTCGCCGCCGGCTAAGCGAGTCATGTATGAGTTTAGAGTCGTGAGAGGTTGTAAGCTGTGATTCAAGAAAAGTGTCAGTACAACAAAAGTAATGATTGCCGCTACCGAAGAAATGATGGCAATGAGTGTGAGAAGCGTGTCGCTACCTTTTGTAACTTCTTTGATAAACGTACCGCCTAGCAGTTTCCAGTTCCAACCTGGAACCTCTGTGTAGACAAGATACTTTTCGCCTACGTTACCTTGGTACTCGAAAGGGTAGCGAATTAATCCACTAGATTGTTCGAAAATCTGACCAAAAGGCTTGTGACCATTGTAGTCGGCGACTTCTAGTATTGACGAATCTGAGCCGCTTTTTGCTGGATGAAGTAGGTATTTACCAAGATTGTTTTCGTCGTTATCAACGATAATGGTGTAACCAGTGTCGCCCCATTTTATCTCTTCGAGTGCATCGAATAAGGTTTGTGTCGCTTGGTCTACTGGTAAGCCAATAAACGATAGGCCTACTACCTTTCCTGTCGCATCTTTGATTGGGGCATAGTAGGTAATGTAGCGCTCGCCATACAATTTAATTTGAGCGTAATACGGTTGTCCTGCTTTAAGCTGCTGATAACCAGGATGGTTGATGCCTAGCGTGGTTCCGACCGCTCGCTGACCTTGTGGATCTTTTAGGGAGGTGGACACCCGAATAAAGTCGTCACCCAATGGTGCGAATAGCGTTGCTATAGCGCCGGTATCACGTGTGAAACTGTCGACCAACTTGGTGTCATTAATTAAGCTTTCACTGTATTGAGTGATGTTTGGTACTTCATGTCCCATGAAGTCAACCGTGTAATTTTCGACATAGACACCGGCAAGGTAGCCATTGCGAAAAGTAGATTCGAGGACTTTAGCGGTGTGCAGGTAAGCATCGAATTGGCCAGCAATGGTTTTTGCCATTGATTCTACTTTAGATTGGTGTTCTTTCAGTGTGCTTTCCAATAGAACATCGGAAGCGTTGCGGTAAACAAGCGCTGCAATACTGCTGAAAGCAATGAATAGACACAAAGTGATCACCAGTTTCAACTGGAATCCGACACTTTGATTTCGGTATCTCTCTAACATAGACTAATTCCTGATATTTTTATTATTTATGAGTTTTGTATCGGTATGCTATCGGTTTATATGATCAATTTTTTTGATATTTATTAATGAAACCGTCAAAAGTGACCAGTAACCAATAAGTTAGTAAAGATAGGACCATCTAAGCAGAGCTTTTATTACAAAAAAAGCCGGGTATCCCGGCCTTTATATGGTGATTCTTACTGCGCTGAAATGACAGTGACAAGTTCATGTGTCTCACCTGGTTGGAGGGTTTGACCTTGCTCAATACTTGGTGCATGAACAGTAGACTCCACACACAACATGGTTTGATAACCATCGTCAGCCATGTCACCCATGCTTTGCGCACCTTCTGCCCAAGGGTTCCATAATACTGCTGAGTTGTGGCCTTGGTTGTGTACGCTTAGCGTACGATCCAATACCGGGTCTTTTACCAAAATTTTCGCTTCTGGTTGCGTGTAAACGCGGTCAATGGTGTCAGTTAGTTGTAGAACATTACCACCTTGGCATACCGCATCAGCTTTCAAGCTATCAATGTACTCGGCACCCATGCCTGTCGTTTGTGCTTGCTTAATGTCTCCAACGTTTAGGTAAGTATGTAATGCGCCAGAGAAGGTCCAAGCCTCGTCATCAATGTTCATGACTTTGAGCGTCACTTTTAGCTCATCGCCCACTTCAATCACCAAACGAGCGTCAAACATATGGGGCCAAATATCGTGGATTTCTTCTGTCGGGAACAGAGCAAGTTCAACAATCACACCGTTATGGTTCTCACGATGTTCAACCAACTCCCATTCTGCGGTGCGGGCAAAGCCGTGAGCTGGAGCAGCAATACGCCCAAACCAAGGCCAACAAACCGGAATACCACCGCGAAGAGCAGCTTTACCATCGAAGACAGCTTTTTCGCTCATCCAGATCAGATCTTCTTGACCTTTAGGCGTGAACGACACGACATGACCACCGTGTAGCGAGATGCCTGCCGTTGCTTTGTCATGAATCACGCGGACGATTTTTATCTGATCAACTTCAACGATAGTGACGTTATCAGATAGCACCGTTAGGGCTGGGAGAGTTTTTAAATCCATGTGTAGTTTCCTATCGCTGGGGGAGAGCTTTTAGACGCGCTTCGCACATTAAATGCAACATCGAGCCTGCATTCTCTCAAATTCCAGATACAAAAAAGGCGACTCTAGAGCCGCCTTTTCTTTAACGAAGTTATTCGCTAATTGCTAACTTTCTAATTACTTAGAGATGTGAGCGATTAGGTCTAGAACTTTGTTTGAGTAACCGATTTCGTTGTCGTACCAAGATACAACCTTAACGAATTTGTCAGTTAGCGCGATACCAGCTTTAGCATCGAATACTGAAGTGCAAACTTCGCCGATGAAGTCTTGAGATACAACTGCATCTTCAGTGTAGCCTAGAACGCCTTTTAGTTCGCCTTCAGAAGCTTCTTTCATCGCTTTACAGATGTCTTCGTAAGAAGCACCGTTAACTAGGTTAACAGTTAGGTCAACTACAGAAACGTTAGCAGTTGGTACGCGGAAAGCCATACCAGTTAGTTTGCCGTTTACTTCTGGAAGTACAACGCCTACAGCTTTAGCAGCACCAGTTGAAGATGGGATGATGTTTTGAGAAGCACCACGACCACCGCGCCAGTCTTTAGCAGAAGGACCATCTACAGTTTTTTGAGTTGCTGTAGTTGCGTGAACTGTAGTCATAAGACCAGATTCGATACCGAACTTGTCGTTAAGAACTTTAGCGATAGGCGCTAGACAGTTAGTAGTACAAGAAGCGTTAGAAACGATGTCTTGACCAGCGTAAGTGTCGAAGTTTACGCCGTTAACGAACATTGGAGTAGCGTCTTTAGAAGGACCAGTTAGTACAACTTTTTTCGCGCCAGCAGTGATGTGCTTACGTGCAGTCTCGTCAGTTAGGAAAAGACCAGTTGCTTCAGCTACAACGTCAACACCGATTTCGTCCCATTTTAGGTCTTCAGGGTTGCGCTCTGCAGTAACACGTACAGTTTTACCGTTAACGATTAGGTTACCGCCTTCAACTTCAACAGTACCGTTGAAACGGCCGTGAGTTGAGTCATACTTAAGCATGTATGCCATGTAATCTACATCGATAAGGTCGTTAATACCTACTACTTCGATGTCGTTGCGCTCTTGCGCTGCACGGAATACGAAACGACCGATACGGCCAAAACCGTTAATACCTACTTTGATAGTCATTATAGTTGCTCCACAACTTAATTTCTGATTAAAGATAACTGGTAGTAAAATTACAGAATCCAGTAAACATCTGCAAGTGATAATCGGACTTAACTTGTTTAAAGTCAAAAAAAAGCGACGCTTTTTTTAACAATTCTTTGCAAATGTACGTTTTTTAAACTTTTAACTGATTCTTCTGTAGCCCAGTTGGCGTAATATAACTGGTGAGATAAGTGCTCTTATCAAATTAATTACGCATGGTGTCCTGGTGAGAAAGTATGTGCTACAACTGTTAAGAGAAGCAAGTTTTTTGCTAAAAAAGTCAATACCAAGAACAGTAAATAAGGAGCCGAAAGTCGTGGAACAAAGCGGGAAAAAAGTGACGAAGTCAGATGAACAGTGGCGTGAGCAACTGTCTGATGAAGAGTTCCGTGTTTGCCGAGAGCAAGGTACAGAGCCTCCTTTCAGCGGTAAGCTACTGCATAATAAGGAAACTGGTGTTTATGCTTGTACTTGTTGTAATGCCCCTCTCTTTGTCTCTGATAACAAGTATGACTCTGGCTGCGGATGGCCAAGTTTTGATGCGCCTATCAACGATCAAGCGGTGCGTTATTTAGAAGATCTAAGTCACGGAATGGTACGTACAGAGATTCGTTGTGCAACGTGTGATAGCCATCTAGGGCACGTTTTTGAAGATGGCCCACAGACCACAGGAGAGCGTTTTTGTGTTAATTCTGTGTCGTTAATTTTCAACAAATCAGAATAATAACGACAAAATTGTGCTCGAGATTGTTTTATCCTTTCAGGATGATTCATGCTCAACAGTGATCTGAGTGTCGCTCGACTTAAATAAAAACTCCCGCTCATTGCGGGAGTTTTTCGTTTATATCTCACTGGGTATCATTGCTGGGGAATAGATACCTTTCTCTATGGCTTTCGCCACCGATTCGGCTAATTCATCCAACTGCTTATATCGCTCTGGATGACTGAAATTGAACATACGTTGGAGCTGCTTTTCATCAGCAAGCGGTACGTCGAATCTCTTCGCGACCATTGCCCATAGATACGCTTGCTCTTTGTCTCCAAGCCCCTGATGAATACTTGCCATTGACTTGAGAATGACCGGATTGATGTTGTCTTCATCAGATAAAGACAACGCGTTATTAAGAAGCTCCAGGGTTTTCTTGGTATCTCGGTTGGTATAAAAAGTGGCTAATGCATATTGCATCTCAGCATTATTTAATTGGGGAGACCCTTCCATTTGTAAAAATGCGCGCCGAGCTTGAGTATCTCCCGTTTGAGACCATAAGAAATACAAAGTAGCCGGGTCTTCTGAGCCTTTTAACTCGTTTACGATGCGCTCTAGCTCATCAATACTGTGTACCAATGCATTAAAGCGTTGTCTTTTGAGAGCACTTTGATCAATAGGGGTGATCTGGGAGGCGAGTTCTAAGCATTTCCTATATTCAGCGACCAGACCGTATTCGATGATTTGGTTGGCCTCTGATGGGTTTTTCAATTGCTCAAACCGATGCCAAACCAAATTTGTTCTTGGAATTCGACATTGGCCGTCATCCATATTGAGCTGCTCGCAACGCAGCTCTGGTGTTTTTTGGCACAACTCTTCGGTTGTCACGTTACCTTCAAAACAGCCCGATAGCGCAAAACATGCGAGGCTGAGAAGTAACCAGTTTGTTCTTTTCATGGCTTTGCTTGTGATCCGTTACACCAATTCATTTTCGTATTCTTGACTCAGTTTCTTAACCCGTTATGTTCTGTAAATAGAATGTAATAAGAAGGTACACTATGGACGCAGAACAACTATTACAAGCGATGACTCCAGAAGTTTATGATCGCTTAGTCTATGCAGTAGAAACGGGAAGATGGCCTGAGGGTACAACACTTTCTAAAGAGCAGCGAGATTCGTGTATGCAAGCTGTGATGTTGTATCAATCAAAACATAATACTGATGCGCAGCATATGACGGTTGCAGCCGGTGGTGAAATCAGTTTTAAATCAAAACAAGAGCTTAAAAAACAATTCAGCGGAGAAGAGAGCGATATTGTTCGTGTCAATCCGAACATTGATTAATCCTTACGCCTTATTTCTCAAAATTTTATTATTTTGATTTTGAAAGAAAAAAGCCCAAATTGTATTGGGCTTTTTAGATCGTAGAAAGCTTGAACTTACAGGCTCATTTCACCACGCAGTACTTGTTGCATTCTCTCTTTTACTTCTTCGTAAGAAAGGTTTTGGCTTAGAAGGTAGTGTAGTTTTGCCAGCGCCGCTTCGGGCGTCATGTCAAAGCCACTGATAACACCAGAGTCTGCGAGAGCACAACCTGTGGCATATCCGCCCATATTCACTTTACCTGCCAAACACTGAGTTAGGTTTACGACAATAACGCCGCGCTCAGAGGCTTCTTTCAGGTGACCAAGCAGCTCAGGGTTCTGAGGAGCATTACCGACACCAAAAGTCAGAAGAATCATCGCATTCACGGGCTGACGAAGCGTGTTGCGGATAACTTCGTGTGAAATACCAGGGTACATGGTGATCACACCGATTGGTTGTGGCGTGATGTTGTGAACCTTAAACTCACCTTCTGGTTGTGCACCAACGGTTACGCTGTTGCTAACTTGAATATTGATCCCAGCTTCCAATAGTGGAGGAAGGTTTGGTGAAGTAAAGGCATTAAAACCGTCTGCATGAGATTTTGTACTGCGGTTACCACGCATCAATTGATTATTGAAGAACAAAGTTACTTCGTTGATCGGGTAGTTTGCCGCAATATGTAGCGCGTTTAATAGGTTTGCTTGGCCGTCAGAACGCAGCTCTGCGAGAGGGATTTGTGAACCCGTTACAATCACTGGCTTACCAAGGTTTTCAAGCATGAAAGACAATGCGGACGCTGTGTACGCCATGGTGTCAGTACCATGTAGGATAACGAAACCATCGTATTTGTCATAGTTGTCACGAATATCATTCGCAATCTGCTGCCAGTCAGCAGGTGTCATATCTGATGAGTCAATCAGAGGGTCGTATTCGTGGATGGTGTAATCCGGCATTTCAGGACGATGGAATTCGGGCATGCTTGCTAATTGCTTTTCCATAAAGCCAGCAACAGGCACATAGCCGTGGTCGGATTTTTGCATTCCGATGGTACCACCGGTGTAAGCGATGTAGATGTGTTTTCTAGTCATCGTTTTTTCTTTCGTGTAGGGGAACAGAGGCGGGGATTATATACCTAAATAACCTTGAGATGCGAGGCTATACGCACAGCATCAGAAAGTCATCTGAGGAGATGCAAAGCCTAATAAAAAGGGCACTTCAAGTAGAAGTGCCCTTTGTAATATTGATGGAAAAACTACTGCACTTGGCAGTTCAAACAAAATGCGTATTGACCTTTAGGATCGTTGAAGCTTTGGAGCAAGCTTGCGTCTTGTTCGAATTGTTGAGCTACGGGTTGAAGACTTTTTGGTAGCAAGCTTGTTGCATCAATACCTAGAGAGACTTTCACCTGTTTCATAAACTCTTGTAGAAATAGTTCAGTAGGTGAAAGAGGCTCTTCTACCCAGTAAATGCCATAATCGGTCACGTTCGCTAGTTTCGCCGCTAGCTCTACAGCATCATCAAAGTCACCCATTTGATCGACAAGACCAAAGGATAGTGCATCTTGGCCAGTCCAAACTCGACCTTGAGCAACTTTGTCAACTTCCTCTAGAGACATATCGCGATTCTCGCCAACTAGAGAAATAAAGCGCTTGTAACCGTGTTCGATACCTAATTGGAACACTTGAGACGCGCCCTCAGAAAGGCCAGTGGTAATACCGTCACCTGAGAACGGCGATGTGCCAACGCCATCAGTGTTAATACCTAACTTGCTAAAGCCTTTTTCAAACGTGGTGATGACACTAAATATACCAATGGAGCCCGTCAGGGTTGTTGGCTGAGCAACGATTTTGTCTGCGCTCATTGAAATCCAATAACCACCAGAAGCAGCCAAACTCGACATGGATACAACAACCGGCTTACCTGCTTGCTTCAGAGCTTCTACTTCGTTACGAATCACTTCAGAAGCAAAGGCACTGCCTCCTGGACTATCTACTCGTAATACGACCGCTTTCACTTTTTCATCATTGCGTGCTTGACGCAGCAAGCTTGCGACTGTGTCACCACCAACAGTTCCGCGAGGTTGTTGACCGTCCATAATCGCGCCACTTGCTAGAACAACGGCGATGTCGTGCTGAGGTAGTGTGTAATCGGGACGAATCGTTGCAAGGTAGTCGTAGTAACCAATCGCGTTGTAGCTGTCTTTGCCGTCACTGCCAAACTGTTTTGCAAATAGAGTGCGAATGTCTTGGCGTGTAGCAAGTTCATCCACTAGCCCCAATTTGACTGCGAGCTGAGCAATATCGCCATTTACAGACTTCATCTCGTTAATCAGCTCATCCATGGTTGGATTAAGCACTTTCGCATCAATGTTTCGGTTTGTTGTTACGTCATCAACAAAAGCACTCCACAATTGAGTAACCCAGCGTGTTGCTGACTCTTTCGCCGCATCGGACATGTCATCACGAATAAACGGTTCGATAGCGGATTTATAAGTACCTACGCGAAAAACATGAGTGGAAACGTCAAGCTTTTCAAGTAACGTTTTGTAGTACATTGAGTAAGCGCTGTAACCTTTAATCAATACACCACCATCAGGTGCCAGATAAACTTTGTCAGCGTAACTTGCCAAGTAATATTGGCTTTGGTTGTAGAAATCACCTACGGCGTAAACGGGTTTGCCTGACGCTTTAAATTCGTTCAACGCTTTCGCGATGTAACGTAGTTTCGTGAGATTTGTTTCTGGCATGTCTCGCAGTGCTAGCACTAATCCAGATACTTTAGGATCGTCTTTCGCGTAGCGAATAGTATCAACGATATCGAAAAGGACGTTTTCTTTCGGTAGCTCATTACCCAAAAGGGAACCAGCAAAAGAGTCCATTGGGTTTACATAACGTCTTTGTTCGACAATTGGGCCTGAAAGGTTCATCACCAATGCCGATTCTTTTTCGACGACAGGTTGACCGTCTCCGGTATAAGTAAAGGCAAAGTAGAAAACGGCAATCATCAGCAAGAAAATTAGGTTTGCCAGTGCGAGTCTGATGAAAGTGATACTTTTCCATATCCCTTTAAATATCAAACCAATAAATTTGAAGAGTTTTTTCATCTTGTCTCCATAACGAGATAGTTACGCCGAGTCTAACAAAGTATGGGTTCTTATCTCTAAGATCTCAAAAGATAACATTTTTTTAGCTTATCACGACCACTCAACAATTGGCATATTTTCACACGAGATTGATCGGTGTTACAAAAATGTAAACGCTTGTTTGATTTTTTGGTTGAGCAGGCTTAATCTGGTCAGACCATGATAATAACAATGGATGTTAAGTGATGTCTGCCATGTACCCAAACCTATTAAAGCCACTGGACCTCGGTTTCACACAATTACGAAACCGAGTTCTGATGGGATCAATGCACACGGGCTTAGAAGAGCACAAAGAAGGATTACAGAAGCTCGCGGCTTTTTATGAAGAACGCGCGAAAGGCGGTGTCGGACTGATTGTAACCGGAGGTTTTTCTCCTAACTTACGCGGTCGTTTACACCCGTTGAGTGCTGAATTCAGCAAGCCAAAACATGCTAAAGCCCATAAAGTTGTGACAGAAGCGGTGCACAAGCACGGTGGTAAAATTGCGTTGCAAATTCTCCATGCTGGGCGTTATGCAATGCATCCATTCTCGCAAAGTGCATCTGGCATTAAAGCGCCAATTGCAAAGTTTGCTCCGAGTGAAATGAGCGACCGCCAGATAAAGAAAACCATCGACGCGTTTGCTAATAGTGCGGAGTTAGCACAGCTTGCTGGTTATGATGGCGTCGAGTTAATGGGCTCGGAAGGTTACTTGATAAACCAATTCTTATGTAAACGTACTAATATGCGTTACGACGAATGGGGTGGCAGCTATAAAAAACGTATGCGTTTTCCGCTAGAAATTGTTAAAGCGGTACGCAAGGCGGTAGGTGACAAGTTCATCATCATCTTCCGTCTTTCTATGCTGGATCTTGTCGAGCAGGGCAGCACTTTTGAAGACGTTATCGAATTGGCGAAAGCACTTGAAGAGGCTGGCGTCACGATTATTAATACGGGTATCGGTTGGCATGAGGCTCGAATTCCGACAATTGCGACTCAAGTACCACGCGGTGCGTTTACATGGGTTACGGAAAAAGTTAAACCTCACGTTTCGGTTCCTATTATCACTTGCAACCGTATAAATACGCCAGATGAAGCAGAACGTATTTTATCTTCAGGTCATGCCGACATGGTTTCGATGGCGCGCCCATTCTTGGCCGATCCTTACTTTGTTGCTAAAGCCGAACAGGAAAAAGCGCAGCTTATTAATACGTGTATTGGTTGTAATCAGGCGTGTCTAGATAACGTGTTTAAAGGTAAGCGCGCCAGTTGCTTAGTGAACCCTCTAGCGTGCTATGAAACCGAAATTGTTGTTGAACCAGCCTTTAAAAAGAAAAACATTGCAGTTGTTGGTGCTGGACCTGCGGGCTTGGCTTGTGCGACCACACTGGCTGAACGTGGCCATAAGGTTGATTTGTTCGAAAAGAACGACCGCATCGGTGGTCAGTTCCGTCTTGCGATGCAGATCCCTGGTAAGGAAGAGTTTCGAGAGACGATACGATATTTCGCTAACCGTATTGATGAAACAGGCGTGAATCTGCACTTATCGACGGAAGCGAACTATGACTTACTCACAGAATACGATGAGATAGTGATGGCATCGGGTGTTGAGCCACGTAAAGTCAATATTGATGGAATTGATAACCCAGAGAAAGTCGTCGACTATCAAACTCTCATTCGAGACAAAACGCCAGTCGGTGAGAAAGTGGCTATCGTTGGTGCTGGTGGCATTGGCGTAGATGTCGCGACCATGCTCACTGAGCCAGTTGGACAAACGTTGGATGACTGGTTGCATGAATGGGGAATCGACAAGGAGATGTCTCAGCCGGGTGGTTTATACCCTTACCCTGATGCGGTCAGCGATAAAGAAGTCTGGGTACTTCAGCGTCGTAAAGGTCGTGTAGGTAAAGGCCCGGGTAAAACGACAGGTTGGATCCATAAACGTACCCTTGAAAAACGGGGCGTACATTTAGTCGGCGGCGTGTCTTACGATAAAATTGATGATCAAGGTTTGCACATTCATGTAGACGGAAGCGCGCAGGTACTTAATGCAGACAAAGTTATCATTTGTGCTGGGCAAGAGTCTGTACGTCCGTTTGAAGATAAATGGTCTGAACTTGGAGAGAAGATTCATATCATTGGCGGAGCTGACCATGCGGGTGAACTTGATGCTGTGCGTGCGATTCGTCAAGGTGTTAAATTGGCGGTAAAACTCTAGCCTTTTAATGTGTGTTTACCATAAAAGCTGCGCTTTGAGCGCAGCTTTTTTGTATAGAACTAGTCACTGATATCTGGCAGTTGTTTGGCCATTACCACGCCAGCAAAAGTAATAAAAGAGAACACTAACACCACAGCTGAAAGGCTCAAGAAGTTCGACATAACACCAAGAGAGCTCATTAGAAGCAGCATTATCCCAACCACTGTGTTACTCACGGCTACATAGCTCGTCCGTTTGTCACCTTCTGCGATATCAACTAAATAGGTTTTTCGTCCGACTCGTATTCCGTCGTGGGCAATACAAACACAAAAGTAAAGCAGAGGAATCACGAATAGGAAGCTTTGGCTAGCGGTGACCCATGTATCGTAAACAAATAACACAACACCAAGTAGCGCGCTCATCATTGCGCCTATGACCATCACACTGCGGCTAGAGCGATCGGACATTCTTCCCCAGAAAGGACCTGACACAAAGGAGGCTAAGCCACTCGCAAACATAAAGAGAGCTAGCACCCAGAGCTGTCCACCCAGAGATTGCTGTGCCAGCACAACGTAGTACGGTGCACTCAGCGCAGAACATAAAAATAGTGTCCGCGTGATAACGAATCGACGAAAGGTCACGTCTGTCTTAAGTAACGCGAGTTGTTTAAATGCTTCGAGGACGCCATTTCGACCACCGTCTACCTCACCGGCATACTCATTAATTCGCGCATAGACGAATGCCGCGATGAGCCATATGACGCCCGCTAAGCCTAAACTCAGACCGTAAAAGCGCTCTGTCGGCTCTACGTCCCATAACCAGGCTAGTGCCAGAAGGCTCGCGAAAAGCAGCGTAACCAGGCCAGCAGCACTTGAAGACCAGCCGTTGACTTGACCTCGTTGGTTTTTAGGGATGGTTTTGCCCAATACATCTTTTGATGCGACGGAATTTAAACCGCGTGAGAGGCTGAAGATCACAAGACATGCAATTACACCATAACCCGCAGCAGCTCCTGTCAGAGTTAATGCGACCACTCCGATTGCAAATATGGAAAGAGCCTGCAAGATGCTGCCAATTACCCAGACCCATTTTCTTACTGGAATGCGTCGGATGTAGTGCGCGATGCTAAGTTGTGGGATAAGGGAACCTGATTCACGAATAGGAACGAGCCAACCAATTAAGTAAACCGGTGCCCCGAGACTTTGTAGTATCCACGGCAACGTGACTTTAGGATTGATTAACGCATCGCCGACTTTCGTTAAAAACTGAGCGAGAATTATTTTAAGAAAGTTGCCGGGAACTTGATGACAAGCTGATTCAGGAATCGCCTTACAGGCACGGGCATCTTCGTCATTAACGATCTTTTCGTAAATGCTGTTTTGTTTGTCCTTGTTCATCAACCTGCCTATGTTCAACTTATTCATTTCGCGAATAAATTAACATTAAACCCAGATTGATGTTAAGTGAAGCACGTTATCAAGCCCACAGAAAACCGGTTGTTATTCGCAGGAGCAGATTGTGCTAAAGTGGCGTAAACAAAATAACAACGATATTCAATAAGGATTCTTTCATGGACGCTCTCGATCTTTTGCTCAATCGCCGATCTATCGCGAAGTTATCCGCGCCTGCTCCAGAAGGTAAAGCACTTGAGAACATCATTCGTGCTGGCCTTCGTGCGCCTGACCATGCGGGATTAACCCCTTGGCGTTTCGTTATCGCACAGGGCGATGGTTTGAAAAAACTGTCAGATATATTGGTAAAAGCGGCAGAAGCTGAAAATAGTGATGAAGCGGTGGTCGAAAAGGTAAAGAATGCCCCATTTCGCGCACCAATGGTGATCACGGTGATTGCTAAAGTAACAGAACATGAGAAAGTACCAGCACTAGAGCAACACTTATCTGCGGGATGCGCTGTACAAGCGATGCAAATGGCAGCTGTAGCGCAAGGCTTTCAAGGGTTTTGGCGCTCAGGTAAGTGGATGTTCCATCCAGAAGTTCATCAAGCATTTGGTTTAGAGGGTGACGATGAGATTGTTGGTTTCTTGTACTTAGGCACGCCTGGTTGTACACCGATGAAAGTTCCTGAGCGTGACCTTTCTCAGTTTGTTGAATTCCTATAACTAAAAACTTAAATAAACTGACTGTTTATTTATACAGTTTTTCTTGATTTATTAGGGCTACATTCGTTAATGTGGCCCTAATTATATTTATTTCCAAAACGTTATGTCTCGTCTGTTTATTGCTGAAAAACCAAGCTTAGGCCGTGCGATTGCCGCTGCACTGGCAAACCCTCAAAAGAAAGATCAAGGATTCATCCGCTGTGGGAACGGGGATATCGTTACTTGGTGTATCGGCCATTTGCTCGAACAAGTCGAACCTGACGCTTACGATGAGCGTTATAAAAAGTGGAATATGGCAGATTTACCAATTGTTCCGCAGCAATGGCAGCTCAGACCGAGGAAAAGCGCAAGTAAGCAATTAACAGTGATTCGTAAATTGCTCAAAGAAGCTAACGAAGTCATTCATGCAGGAGACCCAGATCGAGAGGGTCAGCTGTTAGTTGATGAAGTTCTGGACTATTGCAAGTTATCTAAAACCAAGAAGGAATCTACACAGCGTTTGTTGATTTCCGACTTGAACTTACCTGCGGTTAAACGTGCTCTCAGTTCTATGCGCAGTAATCGCGAGTTTATCCCACTTTCAGTTTCAGCATTGGCCCGCTCTCGGGCTGATTGGCTGTATGGTATGAACATGTCTCGTGCTTATACCTTGCTTGGTCAAAAAGCAGGGTATCAAGGTGTTCTCTCGGTAGGGCGAGTGCAAACGCCAGTTCTTGGCTTAGTGGTGCGTCGTGATGAAGAAATCGAAAACTTTGTCCCGAAGGACTATTTTACCCTACATGCTCTGATCCCATATCAAGATGCCAATGGTACTTTTGATATTCGTGCTCGTTGGAAGCCAAGTGAGGCATGTAAGCCTTGGCAGGACGAAGAAGGTCGAGTATTAAACCGTAAGTTGGTAGAAAATGTTGCAAACCGTATTGCAAATCAACCCGCAAAAGTGACAGAGTCGGAACAAAAGCAAACCAAGCAATCAGCACCATTACCTTATTCGTTATCTGCTTTACAGATCGATGCCGCGAAGCGCTATGGTATGAGTGCGCAACAAGTACTAGATACTTGTCAGGCATTGTATGAAAAGCACAAGCTGATCACTTACCCGCGTTCAGATTGTCGCTATTTACCGATGGAACACTACTCACAAGCAGGGACGGTGACAACTGCTATTGCGAATAACGCAAAAGAGTTGCAAGTTGCCGTTCAGGGAGCAGACTTAACATTAAAGTCCAAAGCCTGGAACGATAAAAAAGTGGATGCGCACCATGCGATTATCCCTACACCGAAGCAAGCTAATGTGAATGCGCTTTCCGGCAATGAGATGAAAGTGTATCAATTGATTGCGCGCCAGTACCTCATGCAGTTCTATCCGGCGGCGGTTTACGCAGAAGCGAAATTGGTTTTCGATATCGCTGGTGGTACGTTTGTCGCGAAAGGTCGTCAGTTAGTTTCGCCGGGTTGGAAAGCGCTAATGGGCAAAACTGACAAGGAAGATGAAGGTATTGATGCCGTGCCACCGCTACCCGAAGGCACCGTGTTAACTTGTCGTGAAGGGGAAATAAAAGACCGAAAAACCGAGCCACCAAAGCATTTTACCGAGGCATCGCTGTTGCAAGCGATGACCGGGATCGCCCGTTACGTTGCGGATAAAGAACTGAAAAAAATCCTTCGTGACACTGATGGGCTAGGCACGGAAGCGACTCGCGCTGGTATTTTGGACACGCTGTTCAAACGCCAACTGCTTACGCGTCAAGGTAAGTCAATTCTCAGTTCTCCTGCTGGAAGAGGTCTCATTCATGCCTTGCCAGAAGATTCAACATACCCTGATATGACGGCTCATTGGGAGCACCAGTTACAAGGTATGGCAGAGAGAAATCAAGCATATCAGCCGTTCATGCAAGCACTGGAACAACGCATTGATAGCTTGATGGCACAAGTAAAAGCAGGGCCTATCCCTGATTCATTACGTCATCTACCCAAGGTGGAACGTCCTGCGTTTAAACGTAAAAAGCGCAGTTATTCAAAGAATGGTGGCGCGACTAAATCTCGTGCAACCAAAGGTAAGCAGGCATAGGACAAGCGCGGCGTAATTAAACTCCGCGCATGCTTGAAAATAGATTACTCGAACAGATCACCGTGGTTTTGGATCGCGCCTCTTACTTCACCTTGAGTTAACACGCGTTTGTCCAGTACCTCTTTCACCTGGTTGCCCAAGTCAACTAATGTATCTCGATTCGCTTGAGTTTGGCGTTTACCAGCACTTCTCAAGCAGTAATTTAGTTCGTGCTCTTCGCTAAAATTAACCAAATCCCTATCTGCTGCCATCGTGCTTTCTCCTTATTTGTTCTACTTTTTCCTAAGTCTGGATTGGATGTAGATAAATTCAAGTTAGATTGCGTGAATTATGCTGGTGGATCACTGATGAACATTATGTTTGCCAACCAAGTCACGATTATGAAGCCTGGCTTTGATGGTATTTGGTTTAGTGATGGTTGTGTCTTAATGCTGCTACCAAGGTAACTCAGTACCATCGTAGTTAATAAATCGACCTGAAAGCTGCGGTGTGCTCAGCTCTATCACGTTCGCTAGGCCTTGCGCGGAGGTTTGCGTATCTATCAAAGCATTTGGCCCACCCATCGCCGTTTTTACCCAACCAGGGTGAAGCGCTAAAACGGTAAATCCTTCAGGTGTTAAATCATTACTTAAGCTTTTCACAACCGAGTTAAGCGCCGCTTTCGATGAGCGATAAATATAACCGCCACCGGACGTATTTTCGGTCATGCTCCCCACTTTTGATGAGATACAAGCAATCTTTTTTATCTTGCCTTGTTGTAAGCGAGGGTAACAGTGCTCAACCAGTTTTAACGGTGCAATGGTGTTTACTTCGAAGGCTTTACGCCATTCTTCTACGTCAGTGTTTCCAAAGCCATATCCCTTGGGGCCGTAATATCCTGCATTATTGATGAGTAAGTCGATGGCAGGGAGTTTATCGGCAAGCTTAGCGACTTGTTCGTAATGAGTGACATCCAGTTCGTGCAAAACCAGATTACTGAATTGTGAGGCTAGAGTTTGTAGTTCTGAACTGTTCTCTAAGGAACGGCTAGTAGCATGTACTTGGTGGCCTTGCTTCAGGTACAGCTCAGTTAAGCTAAGGCCAATGCCGCGATTTGCTCCGGTAATAAAGACGGTTTGACTCATACAAACACCTATGTTTTTTTGATTTCAGTTGAAAGTCATTGTGTTAGTTAAGCACAATAAAATCAACCAACCACCACGCACCAACAACAAGAGATGAAAATAGGGATAGGGCACAAAGAGAGCCAAACAGTGCGCCGAGAATAGCAAAGAAAGTAGAATTCATATGTATATTAAATTTAATTGATATTGAAAATCATTATCAATTAAATTGCGTTTTATTCAACCCTTTAAGTTGATACTATTTCGTTACCATTGTTATTAAGAATTTCTCATGCTGCCATTTATCTACCACCCGATTTATTCTCAACTTGAGTTGCCAGAGGGGCATCGTTACCCAATTATGAAATACCAGTACCTCTATGAATCGGTATTGGTGCATATGGAGAAAGATAACTGGAAAGAGCACACGCAGTTTTTCCAGCCCGAAGCATTAACTGTTGGGGAAGTAAAACGTGTTCATGACGAGGAATACGTCGAGTTACTTGTTAGTGGAAACATGCCAGCTGCGAAGATGCGCCGAATAGGTTTTCCTTGGAGTGAGTCTCTCATTACCAGAACGCTAACTTCAGCAGCGGGCACGGCTCTGACCGCAAAAAAGGCACTTGAGTACGGTGTGGCCATTCATTTGAGTGGTGGGTATCACCACGCACACAAAGAGTTTGGCAGTGGTTTTTGTTTATTTAATGACTTAGTGATCGCGGCCAGGCAAGCGCTCGAAGTCGAGCATGTCGATAAAGTATTGATCATTGACAGTGATGTTCATCATGGGGATGGAACAGCAACTTTATGTGACGATGAGCCAGATATAATCACGCTTTCTTTCCACTGTGATAAAAACTTCCCAGCGAGGAAGCCTCAGTCTGACCTCGATGTGCCTATGGTGCGAGGAACAGGTGATGAGGATTTTTTAATGGCGTTTAAAGAAGTGGTCGATATGGCACTTAATCTTCATCGCCCTGATTTGGTTATCTACGATGCTGGTGTCGATATACATCAAGACGATGAGCTTGGATATTTTGATGTGTCGACGCAAGGGATTTTAGAACGTGATAGATTTTTAATGCAAACAGTGAAATCTCGAGGTATCCCTGTCGCAGCTGTCGTTGGAGGTGGATATCGAACGAATCATGTTGACCTCGTCCCAATTCATTTGCAGCTTATCAATGCCGCTAAAGAAGTCTTTATTGATGAGTAGATACAACTAGACGTAAATATCAAATTGATTCAACACTGAAACGAACGAAAAGGGCATTAATTTTTTGTGGGTTCTTTCTGAGAGTGGCGGAGTGCTTAGTTGCGTTCAAGAAGTGATAAGCGATTTGTACAAATCTTTTTAAGTCTGGAGATGCGAAAAAGCCCGCTAATTTCTTAGCGGGCTTTTTCTAAAAGTGGCGGAGAGATAGGGATTTGAACCCTAGATACGCTATTAACGTATGCCGGTTTTCAAGACCGGTGCTTTCAACCACTCAGCCATCTCTCCGTTGTTGAGGCGCATAATATAAGGCTTTGAAAATGTTGTAAACCCCTAGTTGAACTGATTGGATGTTTACTGCGCAAATTTGTGGTTTGTGTTGTTTAAATAAACAAAAACTCCCCAAAAAGGGGAGTTTGAATAGTATATGGATTGCTAGGTATTAATCGTTTTTAGAATAAAAACGCTGTAACTCAGTTAAACCTTGCATCAAAACTGGCAACTTCGGTGCATCATCTCGAAGTCGTTTGTAGTTTTTGTCATACAGCTTGTAGTTGCCAAACTTATCGATCACTGTGGTTTGTGAGCTAGTAATTAAGGCAAGCTCGCGAGTATCGCCCGCCAAGATCCAGCGACGACGACTTTCATCGAATAGGTTGCGACCACTACTGTAATCATATGGGTTGGAAGATACGCCGAGCATATCTTGCAATAGTGTAACCGAGAGGTCCAGGTGGCTTGTGCTGTGATTAAATTCGCCAGCCAGCATTCCAGGCCAATGGATCACCATCGGAACTTGTAATTGATAACGGCTGTAGTTGCTGTTTGCTCCCCAGCTGTTCGTATTGGTTTCGTTAAATTCACTACCGTGATTAGAAGTGATGATTACGATGGTGTTTGTCAGTTGTCCCGTCGTTTCTAGTTCATCAATAATACCGGCGATAGTTCTATCCGCCGACTTCACTGCATATTCATAAGCTTTTTTGAATCGCTCACTTGCGGGCATTTCTTCGTCATTATTTGAAGGAATCGATTCAAAATTATCAACGGTGGTGACTTCGATGTAACTAAACCATGGCTGACTTGCTTTCTCTGCTAACCATGTATTCCAGTTTGCGATAGATTGTTTATCGGTATGAGCTTGCGTGCCATCTAGGTCTTCCGCTAAGTTCAAGTCGCGGAAAATAATTTCTGAGTAGAGATCATCTTCAAACCCACTGCCACTGAATAAACCAAAGTTGTAGCCCTGATCTTTCAGTACATCGAGCAATACTGGGGAAGCACCTTGCGCCTTGATGCTTGATGCATAACTGGTCGGTAAGCCATAGAACAAACCAAAGGCCCCGTATGTATCATTACTTGAGCTGTAATGATTACGGAAGTTCTGATTGTTTTCAGCAAACTCATAGAGGTTAGGCATCTCTTCTTGGTTCAGCGCATCCGCTCGTAAATTGTTTATGCTTATCATCAACACATTGAGCTTATTAACTCGGCGGTTAAACTCAAGCTTTTCAAGAGGGTAGTTGACTAACTCTACGTTGCCTTCGTTTTCTGCTAAACGTTTTAGGTATTCCTCACGGTCAAGTAGACCATGTTTTTCCATAAAACTCTTCGCTGTCATCGGGTAAGACAACGGGAAGTTTGAACGCTGGCTAGTAATTGGGTTGTAAAAATACGCATCTGCCCAAATGTAAACCAAATGGCTGGTCATAAAGTTGAGGAAAAAGACGGCCGCGAGAGGGCGTCCTACGTGCTTATGAGATAGTTTGCGCTGTTTTCGCCATACCCATTCGGATAGTGCGAGTTGAATAAGGAAGATCAGCGGCATCACAACAAATAAATGTTGTAGGTCAGTGCTGAGTGCACTTTTGTCTTCGCTGAATAGTAACTCCCAGACAACGGGAGTTAAGTGCAAATTGATCGACTGATACGCTTGGGTATCAATTAATAATATGGTTTGCCCAACGGTTGCGAAAATCACTGCCACCAAACGGAACAATTTCCGCGATGGCAGGATAAACGTCAACGGGAATAGAACAAGCAAGTAAAGTGCGAAAACTAGAAAGCCAAAGTGACCAACCCAAGAAACCGCCAGATAAAACTGACCAAGTAACGTCTCGGGCCAAGGAGACTGAACAATGTAGCGTGTGCCTATCAACATCGATGCAACGATATTGAAGAATGCAAACCAGTGACCCCAACCAACTAGTCGAGATACACGTTCGCCGTATGAGTTTCCGCTGTCTACCATGTATGTGTTCTATTGTCCGTGATTAGTGTGTTTTTGGTGTTTCTAAAGAAGACATCAGCGCCTGAGCAAATTTTTCAGCAATCGCTTTGCGTTGTGAAGCAGCAACACGTTGATTTAAGACATTGGTTGCGATATTTCCGGCAATCATTAGCGTCAACTCAGGAGAAGCAGCATGTTTTTCAAGAACTGTTGCTACTTCAGCAAGAATTTTTTCTACTTGCTCGTCAGTATATTTAGATGTAATCGGCATAAAGACTCTAATAATGATAGTAAAAGCGGCTTATGATAACCTACAATGCCCATCAACTAAAACCTTGTAGCAAGATAAAATCACTATGAGTCTTCATCTTTCAAACGTTATTCTGCATCAACTGTGCAAAAACGATCAGGACGAGCTGGTTGTAAACTTTCGTCCAGCATCATTAGAGAACGATGCATCTACAGAAAACTTAGTCGCTGAGCTTCACCGAGTATTCCATTCTAAAGCTGGTAAAGGTTTTGGCGCTTTCCAGTCAGACAGCGAATTTCAATTTTGGCTTCAAGAAATGCGCAAAGGAGAGCGAGATTTTTACGACTTCTCACAAATTAGTGCAAATCGCTTGAAAGAAGAGTTGATTAAGTACCCATTTGCGGATGAAGGTATCTTGGTTTTCGCTGAGTATCAGAGTTTAGCAACGGACTACTTGTTCATCGGTATCTTACCAATGAATCAGAGTTTAAAAGTGACCGAAGGTTTGGACATCAGTGCGACAGATTACTTAGATATCACCAAAATGGATATTGCCGCACGCATCGACCTGTCGAGCTACGAGACCGACAAGGAATCCAATCGTTATCTGCAATACATTAAAGGACGTGTTGGCCGTAAAGTGGCGGACTTCTTCCTAGATTTTCTGCAAGCGGATATTGGCTTAGATACTAAACAACAAAACTTAGTGTTGATGCAGGCGGTGGATGATTTTTGTGCTGACTCGAAGCTAGAAAAGCAAGAAGTGAACGAGTACAAGAAACAAGTTTACGACTACTGCAATGAGCAAATTAAATCCGGTGATGAAGTTCAAATCTCAGAGCTTTCTGGAGAACTTCCTCCAAGCCAAGATGGCACAAGCTTTATGGATTTTACCAAAGAGCAAGGGTACGAGCTTGAAGAGTCTTTCCCAGGTGATCGTGCGACGGTTCGCAAACTGACTAAATTTGTTGGAGCTGGTGGTGGTTTGAATATTAGCTTCGATAGTCTCTTACTTGGCGAGCGTATTTTTTATGATCCAGAGACGGATACCTTAACGATTAAAGGGACGCCTCCAAATCTAAAAGATCAGTTAAGTCGCAATTAAAATCATATCGTTAAATAAAGAGAGCAAACGGCTCTCTTTTTTTATGTGAATAAGAAACATCCATAGTATATGCTTGTAATTAATGGAGATATGCGAGGGGCAAGTGTTGCTGAAGCTAAAAGAAGGAATACGGCGGTTTGTTTGGTTCTGGTTCGTTTTGTGGTGTGTTTTAGCACTTGGCATTTGGCTGCAAGCCAAACAAACGATTCAAACGATTTCGACTGTAAATGAGTTAGGAAGTAAAGTTGAAGAAGTCAGGCACTTTTTTAACTTCGATCTGCCTTACCGTGTTAAACACGTCGACCAAATTTCACTGAAACTTCAGTTGGCTTATGCAGTTCGCTTACAGCTTGAAAGTGAGTTTTCTGAAGGGAAAATCACACCAGACATCACTCAATTGCTTTATACGACCGACCGATTTTTAGAAAGTGCTCGAGCTTTTGTAAGAAGTGACAGTGAATTGGTTTCGTTAGCAGAACAGTTACGAAGCAGCCGTGCTCGAACAGAAAACTCTGAGAAAATTCAGGCAATGTACTATCGCTTAGGTGCGCTTGTTTTTGAGTCTGTCTTTAGTGACTCTGCAACGAATAGCGATACTTACCGTGACTTAGACCGACTTTTTATTGAATCAGAGACGCTCTCTCCCGAAGAGCGAAGCGCTCTTCAGCGCCAGCTTGCTCAAACCTCAAGCGCACTATCTGCTCAGGCACAGGGCAGTTATTTATCTAATCAACTGCTTAATCCAGATTTCCCGAACCAGTTAACTTCGATAAATGATCAGTTGGAACAGAAGCTAATGACTTTTATTGTTTGGTTGTCTGTAATCAGTGGTTTGCTCCTTTTCCTCATTTCATGGGGAGCCTTCTCCCCAAAAACGATTCAACCGATACCACTACCCAGAACCGATGATAAAAAGTCAGAGCAAGTTGGCGATGATGAAAATGGAGCTAACACTGTTCCCTCAGCTCAGTCAGAAAATTTTCAAAACGTCCAAATGAACGAAAAAAGTTGTAATGAGGTGAATTCATCACAAGTGGAAGTAGTGGAACGTGAGCCGTACATAGATATCAATAAAATGTTAGATTCTCTGTCTGGTGACGAGGGCGCTGTGCGGATGTTACTGGAGGTCTTTATTCAGGATCACTCTGGCGATGGCACTAAAATGTATCAGCTGTTAGAAGAGGATAAAGAGCAAGCGCAAAGAGCCGCACACAGTCTTAAAGGGGTCTCAGGGAGTTTAGGTGCAATGCCATTGCACTGTATTTCGGGTGATATTGAACTGTTGATTAAACAAGGGCAAAAAGTGCCGGAAGAGAAGTTGGCATGTTTAGATGATGTCCTAAAACAAACCATACTTTTTGCTAATAATGTTCTCAATAGTGAAAAGATAACAGAAGCGCTAACAGATTGATATTGCTCTGACTTAATGTCATAAGAGTTGAGGTAATAAAGGCTCGAACTATATGACTTAGTTCGCTTTATTCCTGTTCTATACAATTTGTTAAAGGTGTTTTCATGTCCGTTCGCCGAATGTCTTCAATGATGTTGATAGGGCTGGTTATGATGCTTTCAGGGTGCTCCCTGCTCGAAGTCAAGATCGAGAGTCAAACCGTCCCTCTTACCAAACAAGAGCTCAATATGCGTCTTTTGACTCGTGAGTATGCGCAGCAGTTTTTTGCTCAGGTTGAGCAAGCAGCAGACGCACTACACGAACAATATGAGCCTCATGATAAAGTTCATCAATCTTATATTTTACTTTGGAAGATAAATGCTGAAGAAGGCATCCAAGCTTCTGCATACCAAGTGTCCCCAATGGCTGCACTGATTGATACATGGACTTTCACGCTACAAATGGAACAGTTCTTTACTACCGCTTCTGGTAATGAGCTCTTTGCGTCTGATGAGGCCAAGTTAGTTTCCGTTTATTTAGCGAAAGAGGTAGATAAACTGGCTCAATCTTTATTGAAGAAAGAAGCATACATCAAGACACAAACGTTTGTTGCAGAGTTCGCCAAGCAGCATCCATTCGCTGATTTAAGCATGATTAGGACTCCGGCTTACCGTAGGTGGTTAGATGCAAACCAAATTAGCGAAGAGGAAGCCGTTACAACGCTAGGCACGATGCCAGAAGCACTTGGGGATGTCTCTGATCGTCTAAGTCTGGTATCAGAGCAGACACCAAAAATTATGACGTGGAAAGCGCAGTTGTTGGCCTTGAATAGCTCTGCCAGTATCGAAAAAGTCAATGCGGCGCTCAATAGTTTGCAAGTTACCGCTGATTCGATGAGGGATTTTATCGATAACAACCCAGAGTACATGCGTTATTTGGCAGAACAAATGGCGCTGGAGTTACAACCTTTGGTTGACGATATCGATCAAAGGACGGAGGCGCGTTTATCTCAGTTGGGTGAAGAACGCCAAGCTATAGAGCTGATGGTTGCCAGAGAGCGCCAAGAAATCGCACAGATCATTACCCATGAGCGCGAGAAGTTTGCTCAAGATATGGATCGAGTGTCGCAAGAGGTTGTGAATCTCGCAATGACTAAGCTGATTGAACTTGTCAAAAGTACCATCATCTACTTTATTCTGTTCATTGCCGTTATATTCTTTGCACCGCTTAGCTTGGGCTATTGGTTTGGGAAGCGTACAGCCGTGAAAACGTCAGTCAAACAAAGCTAACGATTTGTTTTGGAAATAAAAAAGAGCGCTTTAAAGCGCTCTTTTTTAGTATTGAATTCGGAAGGGAGGTTCTTTCTATCTCTGCGAAGTTAAGCGGTTTGCTGCTTTAATTCGCCTTCAGCTTCTTCAACTGCTTCTGCTGTTGGTTCGCACTTATCAACAAACCAACCCATGTAAGAAGTGAAGATCGTTACGATGATACATACAAAACTCAGCCACATGAACGGGGCATAAGACAGTGTAGCAACACCCAAAATACTGGCCATGTAGATACCGTTGTCACTCCAAGGGACCATACCTGAGGTTAGCGTGCCGCCAAATTCTGCGTTACGAGACAAATTCTTACGTTTGTAGCCTAGACGGTCATAGTTCTTCGCACAGATTTTTGGGGTCAGAATAAGTGAAACGTACATCGCTGAACCAAATACGTTGCCCATAAAGGCCGTACCAATTGTGCTTGTTGCCAATGAACCTGCACTTTGAACGCGTTTTTCAAACAGCTTCGCGATAGTCTCTAGCACGCCTACTTTATCTAGTAGACCGCCAAAACCAAGGCCGAATACGATAACCGCTACCGACCCAAGCATTGAAGACATGCCGCCACGGTTAAGGATTGAGTCAATGAAATCTACGCCAGATGAGATTGCAAATGGAGCCCAAGCCGTGTTGAACGCGGTTAGGAAATCGACATCTTGGATCATCACTGCCCAAATAATACCTAGCAGAGAACCAAAACTGATCACTGGGAATGAAGGCATACGCATCGCTAGAAGTGACAATACGATGATCACAGGAACAAATGAGTAAGGGGTGATGTAGAACTGCTGTTCCATCGCTTTAATGACAGAGTCTACCTGGCTCATGTCAACTTGACCTGCGTAGTGGAAGCCAAATGCAGTAAACATAATGCCTGTAATAATGTAGCTAATGAGTGCTATCGGCAACATGCCTTTAATATGTTCCATCACTTCAACGTTAGACATAGATGAAGCAAGGATTACTGAATCCGATAGAGGCGACATTTTGTCACCAAAGTAACAGCCTGAAAGTACGGCACCTGCAGTGATTGGCGCAGGAACACCAAGACCTTGACCGATACCCATCATTGCAATACCTGCCGTGCCAGCCGCCCCCCAAGATGTGCCAGTCGCTAGCGCAGTCAATGAACAGATGATCATGGTCGCGAGCAAAAAGATGGAAGGGTGGATGGCTTTAAGGCCGTAGTAAATAATGGTTGGAACAATACCACCAGAGATCCAAGTACCTACAAGCGCGCCAACGGCCAAAAGGATTAAAACGGCTCCAAGTCCATTGGAAATGCCATTTAGTGCTGCTTTTTCCAGATCTTTATACTGGTGGCCAAGCTTTATGCCCAATATCATGACAATGAACCAACCGATGTATAGCGCTAGCTGAATCGGTAGGTCTAGCTTGGCTGTGAACGAAAATGCCAGCAGGAGAAATAAACCGAGCGAGATAAATACCTGTATCAAGCTTGGTAGGCGTGGTGTAACTTGCTTCATATGTGCCTCTGTCAATCTTGGAGCAATAGAGGAAGGCGCTCCTTGTTGTAATCGCGCATAACATACATTAACAAAAATTATATTTCGAACATTTGGTGTTTTATCTTGATGTTCGTCGGTAAAAACGTTTGCTTGTGAAATTAACTGTTAGTTTATTTTAACTTTTTTGGTTTTAAATGTTGTGTGATGTGAAATTATTGTGCTTCATGTGTTATTTTCTCATTGAGTGGTAAGACCAATTAGGGGGCTAAAGTGCTTTCCCTACTTGAAAAATGGTTAAAACCGCAAACCAAACACTAAAAAATCTCGTGTAACCCTGTTTTTCAGAGGAAAAGGTTAAAAAACGCGCTTATTTACAAAATAGGGGTTGAGATTTTGCTGTGAAAAATTAACTATGGGGTAGGTTTTTTAATACATGGAGAGTTAATACGATGAGAGTTGGTTTAGTTGGTTGGCGCGGTATGGTTGGTTCAGTCCTTATGCAGCGTATGGTTGAAGAGAAAGACTTCGACCTAATCGAACCAGTATTCTACAGTACTTCTCAAGTTGGTATTCCTGCTCCTAACTTAGGAAAAGACGCAGGCTTACTGCAAGACGCATATGATATTGAAAGCTTAAAACAGCTTGATGCGGTAATCACCTGTCAAGGTGGTAGCTACACAGAAAAAGTTTTCCCTGCACTTCGTCAGGCTGGTTGGAAAGGCTACTGGATTGACGCGGCCTCTACGCTACGTATGGCTGAAGATTCGATCATCACACTTGATCCAGTGAACTTAAAGCAAATCCAACAAGGCATCCACGGTGGCACGAACACATTTGTCGGTGGTAACTGTACGGTTAGTTTAATGCTAATGGGGCTAGGTGGTCTATTTGAGAAAGGTCTTGTTGAGTGGACAAGCGCAATGACTTACCAAGCCGCATCTGGTGCTGGTGCGCAAAATATGCGTGAATTGATCTCGCAAATGGGCGTTATCAATGACTCTGTTAGCTCTGAACTTGCAAACCCATCAAGCTCTATCCTAGATATCGATAAGAAAGTCGCGGATACAATGCGCAGCGGCTCTTTCCCTACCGATAAATTCGGTGTGCCACTAGCTGGTTCGTTGATCCCATGGATCGATGTGAAGCGCGATAATGGTCAGAGTAAAGAAGAGTGGAAAGCGGGCGCCGAGGCGAATAAAATTTTGGGTTCTCAAAGTTCACCTGTCCCAATTGACGGTACTTGTGTGCGTATTGGCGCGATGCGTTGTCACTCTCAAGCACTTACTATCAAGCTTAAACAAAATGTACCAATGGACGAAATCGAAGAAATCATCGCCACTCATAACGATTGGGTGAAAGTGATTCCTAACGACCGTGACATCACTGCTCAAGAGCTAACACCGGCAAAAGTTACGGGCACAATGTCTGTACCAGTGGGTCGTCTACGTAAGATGGCGATGGGTGATGATTTCCTAAATGCTTTCACTGTTGGTGACCAACTGCTTTGGGGTGCTGCGGAGCCATTGCGTCGTACTCTGAGAATTATTCTGTCTGAGAAAGCATAATCACATCAATCCTTTATTTGATGACAAAATAAAAGAGCTCCGTAGGGAGCTCTTTTTTCATGCGTCGTCTTCCGTTCGAACGACTCTTTTGTCTGGATCGGCCAGTTCACTACCACAATGTTTACAGTAAATTGCGTCAGAGTCGTGCCCTGCGTGGGAGCAGTTTGGGCATTTCACCAATACTTTGTGCGATTGCATCTCTTGGTGCAGTTCGGCAGTGAAAATACCTGTAGGTACCGCCAAAATGGAATAACCCAGTAACATGGTGAGTGATGCAAGCCCTTTACCTAGGTCTGTTTGAGGGACCAAGTCACCATACCCAACCGTTGTGATGGTCACGATCGCCCAATAAATACTCTTAGGAATGCTAGTAAATCCGTTTTCAGGTCCTTCAATGATAAAAATCAACGAGCCGAAAATCGTTACCATAATGGCGACGGAACTAAAGAAGATAAAAATCTTTCTGCGCGCCATAAGCAGTGAACGTAAGAGGATATTGGACTCTTGGAGGTATCGGACTAACTTGAGTATGCGGAATATTCGCATCACTCGCAGCGCCCTGATCACACCCATAAACGAAGCGGATGGGAAGAAGAGTGCTAAATAGGTGGGCAAAATCGCAAGTAAATCGACGACACCATAAAAACTCTTTGCGTAGGCGGCAGGTTTAGGAGAGCAATAAAGCCTTAGAAGGTATTCAATCGTGAATAGGCCAGTAAATGTGTATTCAATAAACTTCAGCTCTTTTTCCCACTCGGCCCGAACGGAGGGTATCGAATCTAACACCAGTACGATTAACGAACTGATGATCGCGATAATGAGAGCAATATCGAACGTTTTACCAGCTTTGGTATGAGTACCAAAAATGGTGACATATAGAGTATGTTTAAGAGAGTCAGTCGTCATGACAAAGCGATCCATTGTTGAATCGCTCTATCATACAATTTTATAGAAACTCAGGCTAATCCTGGAAATAAGTTGCGTAAGCCATTCGCAATGAACTCTATGCCAAGCGCGCCCAATATCAAACCCATGATACGAGTAATGACGTTGATTCCAGTTTGACCTAAAAATCGTACGATCAATGGGGCAGAACGGAATAATAGCCATGAACAAAGGCAGAACAAACCAATCGTAATACTAATGCCCACGGTATCGAACATGCTTGGGTAGCGTGCACCATAAACAATAGTCGAACTGATTGCACCAGGACCTGCCATTAAAGGCATTGCAAGAGGGACCACACCAATCTGTTCACGACTGACGTATTCCGTTTTCTCTTGTTTGTTCTGCTTATCTTCCCCCAGTTTACCGCTCATCATCGAGAATGCGATGCTAAGTAATAGCAACCCGCCAGCGACACGAAACGAATCCAGAGAAATACTGAACATGTCTAACAGTAACTGACCAGCAAAAAGCGAAATGATCAGGATGATCGCAACAGCCACATTTGCTGTTGTTGCCGTATTGCGCTTTTCGTCTGGAGTCATATGCCCGGTTAGTGACACAAACACAGGCATGATACCAACAGGGTTTACTGCGGCGACCAAACCGAGAAAAAACTGCAAGAAGATAGCAAGTTCAAAAGTTTGCATGTTGCGTACTCATCAAAGTTCACATTAGTGAAAAGGAGAAGGGGTAATTTGGGCGTAATGTAAGGCAAAAGTTAGGTTGTAAGAAATGAAAAAAACTAACGCATTCCCTGCCATTTAAGTGAGAAAAACTAATTCTTTAATAAACTGTATCTAATCTGGAAAGGAAATGTTACGTATAAAGTTGCTGATAAATTGCGCTGTTTTACATAAACGTTAACATTCGCACATTTTTGATAAAAACCAAGGTGGTTTGTAGAGAGATGTATTCGGTTCGATATACTCTCAGTAGCACAAAGAATTGGGCCTACATGTAATTTTGTTGGTCAAAAATGAAACTTTTTTACAGGTTGTTGTAGTTTCTTTTATTTATTTGTCCATTTGCTTCTTTTTTACTCAATAAAAAATGAAAGTTAATTTATTTGTTTATCAGTGATTTATGTCATTTTGGTGTGATGAGGCACCACTTTGGTAGTATTTAGGTGGTGAGAACTGATCCAAGTCAATTTTTTTCACACTATGAAATATTATACTCAGTCCTGAAAGCAATTTACTAAGACGTTTGTTTTCTAAGTGACTGATAAACAGTAAAAACGATAAGTAATAGCCTTAGTAAAAAGTTTTTAATATTTGTTAATTTTAGGAGATTCCCTATGCCTGTAACTAATATGGCTGAACTAGATGCAATGGTTGCTCGCGTTAAGAAAGCGCAAGAAGAGTTCGCTACTTACTCTCAAGAGCAAGTAGATAAAATCTTTCGTGCAGCATCGCTTGCAGCTAACCAGGCCCGTATCCCGCTAGCTCAACAAGCGGTAGAAGAATCTGGTATGGGTATTGTTGAAGATAAAGTAATCAAGAACCACTTCGCCTCTGAGTTTATCTACAACAAATACAAAGACGAACAAACGTGTGGCATCTTAGAAGAGGATGACAACCTAGGTACTATGACTATCGCTGAGCCTGTAGGCATCATCTGCGGTATCGTACCAACGACTAACCCAACTTCTACAGCGATCTTCAAATCTCTAATCTCTTTGAAGACTCGTAACGGTATCATCTTCTCACCACACCCACGTGCGAAAAACTCAACTAACGATGCAGCTAAACTCGTTCTAGATGCAGCAGTAGCAGCAGGCGCACCAAAAGACATCATCGGTTGGATCGACCAGCCTTCTGTTGAGCTTTCAAACGCTCTAATGAAACACGATGACATCGCTCTTATCCTTGCAACTGGTGGTCCAGGCATGGTTAAAGCCGCTTACTCTTCTGGTAAGCCAGCAATCGGTGTAGGTGCAGGTAACGTTCCGGTTGTTATCGATGAAACAGCAGACATCAAACGTGCTGTTGCTTCTATCCTTATGTCTAAGACTTTCGACAACGGTGTAGTATGTGCTTCTGAGCAAGCTGCAATCGTAGTTGACGAAGTATACGACGAAGTGAAAGAGCGTTTTGCTTCTCACAAAGCTTATGTCCTAAGCAAAGCAGAAGCTGATAAAGTTCGTAAAGTGCTTCTTATCGATGGCGCGCTAAACGCGAAAATCGTAGGTCAGCCAGCAGCAGCAATCGCTGAAATGGCAGGCGTTAAAGTTCCAGCAGACACTAAAGTTCTTGTTGGTGAAGGTCTGGGCAAAGTATCTCACGATGACGCATTCGCTCACGAGAAACTATCTCCAACTCTAGGTCTATTCCGTGCTGACAACTTCGAAGACGCGGTTGCTCAAGCGGTAACTATGGTTGAGATTGGTGGTATCGGCCACACATCTGGTCTTTACACTAACCAAGATACTAACGCTGACCGTATCCGTTACTTCGGTGACAAGATGAAGACAGCTCGTATCCTAATCAACATCCCGACTACTCACGGCGGTATCGGTGACTTGTACAACTTCAACGTTGCGCCATCTCTAACGCTAGGTTGTGGTTCTTGGGGTGGTAACTCTATCTCTGAGAACGTAGGTCCTAAACACCTAATCAACAAGAAAACTGTAGCGAAGCGAGCTGAAAACATGTTGTGGCATAAACTACCTAAGTCAATCTACTTCCGTCGTGGTAGCCTTCCAATCGCACTGGGCGACCTAGAAGGTAAGAAACGTGCATTCCTAGTAACTGACCGTTTCCTATTCAACAACGGTTATGCAGATGACGTAGTAAGCCTACTGAAAGCTCAAGGCATGGAAGTTCAAACATTCTTCGATGTTGAAGCTGACCCAACACTGTCTGTAGTAGAAAAAGGTGCGGCTCAAATGGCTAGCTACCAACCTGACGTTATCCTAGCGCTAGGCGGTGGTTCACCAATGGATGCAGCGAAAATCATGTGGGTAATGTACGAACACCCAGAAACTCACTTTGAAGAACTAGCAATGCGCTTTATGGACATCCGTAAACGTATCTACAAGTTCCCTAAAATGGGTAAAAAAGCTGAGCTTGTATGTATCACTACAACTTCAGGTACTGGCTCAGAAGTTACTCCATTCGCGGTTGTTACTGACGACAAGACTGGTGCGAAATACCCACTAGCTGACTACGAAATCACGCCAAACATGGCAATCGTTGATGCGAACCTAGTAATGAACATGCCTAAGTCTCTAACAGCATTTGGTGGTTACGATGCAGTAACTCACGCTCTAGAAGCTTACGTATCAGTTCTTGCTAACGAATACTCAGATGGCCAAGCTCTTCAAGCACTTAAGATGCTAAAAGAGTACCTACCATCAAGCTATGCGAACGGTGCAAATGACCCAATCGCTCGTGAGAAAGTACACAACGCAGCTACTATCGCTGGTGTTGCATTTGCGAACGCATTCCTAGGTGTTTGTCACTCAATGGCTCACAAACTGGGTGCTGAGTTCCACTTGCCACACGGCCTAGCTAACGCACTACTTATCTCTAACGTGGTACGTTACAACGCGAACGACAATCCAACTAAACAAACTGCGTTCTCTCAATACGACCGTCCACAAGCACGTCGTCGTTACGCTGAAGTTGCTGACCACCTAGGCCTAAGCCAAGAAGGTGACCGTACTGCTCAGAAGATTGAACGTCTACTAGCATGGTTGGATGAACTAAAAGTTAACCTAGACATCCCAATGTCTATCCAAGCGGCAGGTGTTGCTGAATCAGATTTCGTAGCGAAACTGGATGAGCTAGCGGTAGAAGCGTTCGATGACCAATGTACTGGTGCGAACCCACGTTACCCTCTAATCAGCGAACTTAAAGATGTGTTGATGGCTTCTTACTACGGTAAAGCATTTGTTGAAGGCGAAACTTTCGAAGGTACAACTGTTATCAAGAAGAAAGCAGACCAAGAAGCAGCAAAAGCAGCACCTAAAGCAAAGAAAGAAAAAGCTGACGCGTAATTAAAAAATCGAGTGAGCAAGGTTTTCGCTAGCACGGAACCTTAATCGGGAAAAGGTTAAAGCCCCAGTCAAATGACTGGGGCTTTTTTTATTTTGGTGCAGGAGTTACATCTGGCTTGGGAAAACAGAGTTGCTGTGTATGCTTACACTTCGGTCGCAACTACTCGGCCACTGAAGTATTCATTCGCGACGATGTATGCTGTGTTGCGGACTAGTTCGTCTTGGATCTCAGCCCAGTGCCTCTCGTTGAGCTCTTCTTTTGTATGATTTACCGAGGGAATAACGCCGCCCACTCGAATGTTGAATGGTGTGAGTTCTTTTGCCCAGCTGTGAGTAAAACCTGACACCAACGCCGCCATGCTTTCAACTCCCGTAAAGTCTTCATGGTTGTCATGAGAAATGACGTTAACAATGACGCCTTTCTTGTTTCTGGCTCGAAAGCGCTCTGCTCCTACTTGGCCGTAGGTATAAAGGAAGCGTGCCGCAGACGACAAGTGATCAATGTAAGTACTCATTGGTTCTGGCGCCATTAAGCCAGGCATAGGGGAGCTGGTCCAGCAATTAACAATCACATCTGGTGTCGCACGTAGCTGTGATTCTATCTGGTCAAACAATAAGTTAATGGACGTTGTGTTATCACTACACACATTCATAGCATACACTTTGTCAGTGAAAGCGCTGATTTGCTCATAGCTCGCTCTCAAAGCGCTAGAATTTTGGTCACAAAGAATCAACGTTGCTCCAAGGTGAGCAAAGTGATTTGCACAGGTTCTTCCTATAACCGAACCTGCAGACGTGACGAGAATAATTGATTCTTTGATATCCATAGCACCTTCACTGTATCCATATGTGAAAAACAATACACCAGTGGTTTGTGCTAATAGCATGGTTGAAATTCGTTGGGTTCAGTGTGAAAGGCTTCAAACTAACGCTTTCGAGTGAGGACTATTGTGCGGTAATTTGTAAGATGTCACATTTCTGACGTGTAGGTATTGCAAGCTATTGGATAAAAAGCGGATCTCTATGCTTTAGCTTGAATTTGATGCTGACGTTGAGCCGTCACTAGCTGATTATATAGCCCAGCATCTGGGATCAGTTGTTTGTTGCGTTCGCCCAATCTGCGTCGCTCATGACCAGATAGGTTGTGATAAACCTCCTCTGGTAGGTTGAATGTGTCTTCAGGCAGGTAAGTCAGCGCATCTGGTTTTAGGTAATGGCTCAGCTTTGCGGAAGGCAATCCTGCATCGTGAAACTGTTTCGCTTGTTCAGCTGCGAGTTCATAGCTGCTGCTATCAGAACGAAGAGCTTGAGGTTGCGATAAACCCAATTGTTGGCGAAGAATACTGTCACTGGTGATGACTTCCTGGACCTCTTCAACTGGGACCACATCGCGAACATCATTAGAGAACATAGACAGAATCAGCGAGAAATCCGCACGACGACCTTCGTGTACGGCATGGTTAATACCATTACCGAACTGAAGTTCGTTGATAATTGCAGCTTTGTCTAACGTATGAATTTGCATGATGTTCCTCGCTCGATGCTCTTTTAACGGCGTGAATAAGAAGAACTTTAGTAAAAGAGGGAATTATTTAAAGGTGCTAGGGAAGGCGAAACAAAAAAGCCCGCTAAATAGCGAGCTTTTGAATAAGACTAAATTGAACTTAGGGGGAAGTATATTACTTCGCTAGGTTCTCAGCTACGAAGTCCCAGTTTACTAGAGCCCAGAAGCCGTTCATGTAATCAGGACGTACGTTGCGGTAATCGATGTAGTACGCGTGTTCCCATAGGTCAACAGTTAGAAGTGGTGTTGTACCTTCTTCTGTTAGAGGAGTAGCAGCGTTAGAAGTGTTAACGATCTCTAGAGAGCCATCAGCTTTCTTAACAAGCCAAGTCCATGAAGAACCGAAGTTGTTGATTGCTGAATCAGTAAACTTCGCTTTGAATTCTTCAAAAGAACCGAATGCTGCGTTGATTGCGTCTGCAACTGCGCCAGTTGGCTCGCCGCCCGCATTTGGAGCAAGACAGTGCCAGTAGAACGTGTGGTTCCAGATTTGCGCTGCGTTGTTGAATACGCCACCAGTAGAAGTCTTGATGATCTCTTCTAGAGTTTTGCCTTCGAACTCAGTACCAGGGATAAGACCGTTAAGCTTAACAACGTAAGTGTTGTGGTGCTTACCGTGGTGGTAGTCTAGAGTCTCTGCTGAGATGTGTGGTTCTAGTGCGTCTTTCGCGTAAGGAAGAGCTGGTAGTTCAAATGCCATTACTCGATTCTCCATTGATTTGAAAGGATGACCTTTCGATTGCTTCTAGTGTTTTTTTATAGCTATGTCGCCTTTAAGGCTGACTTGCTAAGTATTTTAGCAAGTTTTTACTTTATTAAAACCCCGATATGAAAATATTTTAAGAGGTTAGCAGTGGTGAAGTGCTGCATTGCTCGCCAATGAGCAACCTAAAATTAAGCCTTATTAATTATATGGTTTTTATTCTGTCGTTATTGAGTAGAATGTGGCAAATAAATAAAGTTCAAACCCATGAATGAGGAAGCGATGGAAACTATCGACAAAATCAAACAGCAGATCTCTGAAAACTCAATCCTGCTGTACATGAAAGGATCACCGAAACTACCTAGCTGTGGTTTCTCTTCTCAAGCGTCACAGGCACTAATGGCATGTGGTGAGAAGTTCGCTTACGTAGACATTCTGCAAAACCCAGATATCCGTGCTGAGTTACCAAAGTACGCGCAATGGCCAACTTTCCCTCAACTATGGGTTGAAGGTGAGCTTATCGGCGGTTGTGACATTATTCTAGAAATGTTCCAAAAAGGTGAACTGCAGCCTCTAATCAAAGAAGCAGCAGCGCGCGCTGAAGATCAAGCTGAGTAATTCGTAAATACTCACATTTAGCGATAGAATACGAAGGAGCCGTACTGGCTCCTTTTTCTTTTTAGGTTAGTGGAATGAACATAAAGCTTTGTTCTAACTGCCTATCTCGTAAACCTCGCGAAGCCATGTTAATCCCGCCTAGTGTATACAAAAATTCCAGTATGAATTTTGATGTATATTGGCGTGTAATTACGATGTATGCTGCCATCTATTTCGTAAAGTCGTTTTCAAACATCATTGCTTACACGTCTTTGATAAGGGAGTTGCTACAAATGGTATTTGGTTAAGGAATTACACTAAAGGCAATTTAACTCCCCAGAATTTTTAGGCCAACTTATTTCGGCACAAAATGCACTCGAAGAGTAAGCCCCATCATAAATCAGCATTGGACGCTAAGAACCAAGTTTTGGGAGAATTATGACAGTTTACAAGATAATAGATAATTTAAGAGAATTTCAAACGGTCTGCTCTGGTCCCGATGAAATCGCTAGCCAGTTAGGTGACTTCGACTATTTTGAGAGGATCTTATTACAGGCTATTAAAAACCAATCTCTGCAAGATATTTGGAAGCCTGTGGAGGTAAAGTTTCAAGATGTATTTAAGTACAATTCTCTATTGCCTGATATTAGTTTATGGGCGCGAACATACCTTGTTTTATCTCCGAGGGCATATGAAATATTGAATGCTTATCTAAGTGAACACGGGGAGTTTTTACCTGCTAACTACCAAGGTGGGCAATGGTATTTATATGCATCACTGACTTTTGGACAGGAAAACAAGAGAAAGTGTGTAGAAAAAATCGCATATGGGAGCCGAGATGGGTTAGATACCCTTGTTTTTATTGACGATGATGTTAAAGACAAAATGGTTTTCAAGTCTCGGTTAGAAGGAGCGGGCACCTTGTACTGTACAGATAAGTTTAAGGCTTTGTGTGAACAAAATCAGCTCAATGGCATCATGTTTTCTTCTAATTTGACAGATCCATTTAATTAGTGATTTTTATTAATATGAAAATACTATTTCTCTGATTTTGAGGTTTGTAAGCACTGTAATGGTCGACGAGAAAATTAGCTTTCTCCTCTAAAACGCAGCTTTTTTAGGCCTGTTTCCTTCATGAAAAATGATTTGAAAAGTAACTTACCCATAGGTAGCACTTGGTAGTAAAACATGAGGAGTTGATAGATTAATGACGGTTTATAAAATTTTCGACTGTCACAATGAATATAAAATCGTGAGCACTACGCCTAGTTCTGTAGCTAGGCAGTTAGGTGACATGGATTTAATAGAAAAAATCTTTGTGCAGCCATTAGAAAACTTTTCTTTCAAAAGTATATGGGGTGAGGTAGATATTGAGTTTGAAGATGTTCTCAAGAAAGACTCATTACTTCCTGATATCAGTTTATGGTTACGGGTTTTCTTAGTGCTTTGCCCTAAAGCTTATGCATCTTTAAAAGAGCCATTGAGCAAAGTAGGCGAGTTCTTATCGATTCGCTATAAAGAAGAGGAATGGTACCTGTATACACCGTTGGAGTTTGGGCAAGAAGATGAAGATAAGTGCGTCCAAAAAATTGAATATGGCAGCTTAGCAGGTGTAGAGGTGTTAGTATTTAATGAAAGCGACGTTGCAGAAAAGGTTGTTTTCAAGTCAAAGATGCTAGGAGCGAGCTTTCTGTATTGTACTGAACATTTTAAGAGTTTGTGCGAACAAAATGAGCTAGGTGGGCTAGAGTTCTCAGCTGACAGACTTGTTTATCTAACCTAAGATCTACAATGAAACTTAACACGCCTCGTATAGACTGGCTTTAGAGCGAATTATTAAGATAAAGCAGTTTTTCAACTTATGAGACTGTATAATTACTCTGAGATTTTGAGATGATTTTAAAGGTTTAATTATTAAAGTGGATATAAAGCTTTACTACGTGCATGACCCAATGTGCAGTTGGTGTTGGGGTTACAAACCAACGCTGGATAAACTAAAACAGCAACTGCCAGGTGTGATTCAGTTTGAGTATGTGGTTGGTGGTCTTGCGCCAGATACTAATTTACCGATGCCGCCCGAGATGCAACAAAAACTCGAAGGTATTTGGAAGCAGATTGAGCGCCAGTTAGGCACTAAGTTTAACTACGATTTCTGGAAGCTTTGTACGCCAGTTAGAAGCACTTACCAATCTTGTCGTGCGGTTATTGCAGCGGGCTTTCAAGACTCTTATGAGCAGATGCTAGAAGCGATTCAGCATGCGTATTACTTACGTGCGATGCCTCCTCATGAAGAAGCCACTCACTTGCAACTAGCGAGAGAAATTGGCTTGAATGTTCAGCAATTCAAGAATGACATGGATGGCTCTTTCTTAGAAGGTGTGTTCGAAGATCAATTGAGCCTTGCTAAGAGTCTTGGTGTAAATTCTTACCCGAGTTTGGTACTGCAAATTAACGACGCTTACTTCCCGATTGAAGTGGATTATGTGTCGACAGAAAACACGTTGAAGCTGATTCGCGAGCGCATTATCGACAACATGCCAGCGCAATAATCCGAAACCGGTTTTCAAAGCCAAAACAACAAAAAGCCGCTCAATGAGCGGCTTTTTCGTAACGAATTGTATCCATTTAATGACGCGATTACAGCACCATTGCAGCAATCCAACCGAAGATGATCAGAGGGATGTTGTAGTGGATAAATGTTGGTACTACGGTTTCCCAAATGTGCTCGTGCTGACCATCGGCGTTTAGACCCGATGTTGGACCTAACGTTGAGTCAGAAGCAGGAGAACCCGCGTCACCTAGAGCTGCTGCTGTACCTACTAGTGCGATTGTCGCCATCGGTGAGAAACCAAATGCTAGCGAAAGCGGCACATAGATAGTTGCAAGGATTGGAATCGTAGAGAACGATGAGCCGATACCCATTGTTACCAACAGACCAACGATAAGCATTAGTAGTGCTGCAAGAGGCTTGTTGTCACCGATGCTGGTTGATAGCGATTGTACAAGCGTCTCAACACCGCCAGTTTGCTTCATTACTGCAGCGAAACCTGCCGCCGCAATCATGATGAAGCCAATCATTGCCATCATGTGTACACCTTTAGTGAACACGTCGTGCGTTTCTTTCCATGCGATAACACCACCGAAAGTGAACACCATGAAGCCTGCTAGTGCACCGATGATCATTGAGCCCGTGTATAGCTGTACGCTTAGCGCAGCAAGAATACCTAAGCCTGCAACCACGATATGCTTTTTGTTTAGCTTCTCTTCAGATTCTTGAACAACGGTCAGCTCAGTCTCTTTGTATTCACGAGGTTTACGGTAGCTAAAGAAGATCGCAGTTAGAAGACCAAACAACATACCTGCGCCCGGCAACAGCATTGCTGTCGGTACTTGGCTTGCCACAACGTCTGTTAGACCATTGTCATGCAAGTTCTTCAATAGGATGTTGTTTAGGAAGATGCCACCAAAACCGATTGGTAGAACCATGTATGGCGTGATCAAACCAAAGGTAAGCACACAAGCAACCAAACGACGGTCCAGCTTCAGCTTAGCGAATACGCCCAAAAGAGGTGGAATCAAAATTGGAATGAAGGCGATATGTACCGGAATCACGTTTTGAGATGACATGGTAACAAGTACAAGAGCAACCAATACTGCGTATTTTAGACCTGTAGTCGACGCAGAGCTCTCTTTACCATTTAGGCGTTTGATAACGCTTTTTGCCAGAAGGTCAGTGATGCCAGAACGAGAAATCGCAACAGCGAAAGTACCTAGCATTGCGTAGCTCAGCGCGATAGTCGCACCGCCACCCAGACCACTTTCGAATGCAGCAACCGTATCCCCAAGGCTCATGCCTGCAACAAGGCCACCAACGATGGCACTAAACGTGAGGGCAACCACCACGTTTACGCGCATCAATGCTAACACGAGCATGACGCACACAGATATAACGACAGGATTCATACTTTTCCTAATATGTTGTGTTTATTTATTATTCTTCGTCGACAAGAGGCCAACCGCCTAGGGCCTTCCATTTGTTGACGATGCCACAGAATAACTCTGCAGTTTGTTGTGTATCGTAAAGGGCAGAATGTGCCTCACGATTGTCGAATTCCATCCCTGCAGCTTTACATGCTTTAGCGAGAACAGTTTGACCATAAGCAAGCCCACTTAATGTTGCGGTATCAAAAGTGGCAAATGGATGGAAAGGGACTCTTTTTAGTTTGCAGCGCTCGTTAGCTGCATTAACAAAACTTAAGTCGAAAGCAGCGTTGTGTGCCACCATGATGGCGCGTGAACAATCGGCCGCTTTTTGCTCTTTACGGATCAGCTTGTAGATTTCTTTGAGTGCTTCTTGTTCTGAAACTGCTCCACGTAAAGGGCTGAATGGGTCACGAATACCATTGAATTCAAGGGCTTCTTTTTCTAAGTTCGCGCCTTCGAAAGGTTCGATATGAAAATGAATGGTCGAGGCAGGATGCAAATCGCCATTTTCATCCATGCTAAGGGTAACGGCGCAGATTTCTAAAAGTGCATCAGTTTGAGCATTGAAACCTGCGGTCTCAACATCAACTACCACTGGAAAATAACCACGAAAACGTTTTTTCAGGGTCAGAGCTTCATTTTCTATTGTCATGTTGGCTTATATTTGTGTGACGAAGGCTGCATTATTGCAGATTCTACCGATGAGAAAAACCGCAATTTAAGAGAAAACCGGAATTCTATTTTGCATCCAATCAATAAGTTTGTATTGCATATTATGTAGACGTTCATTCGCTATACTTTGCATCGTGTAAACCGATAAAACATGAGGAAGTAAAACGCTAAGTGGCGGTTAAGGTGATTGGAACACGGTGGCTCACATTAATGTCAGTGTGACAGATAGCCCTATATTGGCGAGATTTTTGCATGCCGGTTGAGGTGGTTTTATTGATGCAAATTGACGGCAACAGACTGCCGTTTAAGAGACAGTATTAGATGAAGAAATGGCTGATTACCAGTGGTGTTGTATTTTCGTTGTTTAGCACAAGCAGCTTCGCTTTGATGGGCAAACGTTATGCTGCAACTCCACAGCAATCTCAATGGGAAATGGTGGTCAATACACCATTAGAATGTCAGCTTGTACACCCCATTCCAAGCTTTGGAGATGCGGTGTTTTCATCTCGTGCGAATAAAAAAATTAATTTAGACTTTGAGTTAAAAATGCGTCGTCCGATGGGAGAAACACGTAACGTCAGTCTCATTTCTATGCCGCCACCTTGGCGACCAGGTGAACACGCCGATCGAATTACAAACCTAAAGTTTTTTAAACAGTTTGATGGTTATGTCGGAGGGCAAACAGCATGGGGCATTTTGTCTGAGCTGGAAAAAGGCCGTTATCCGACTTTTAGTTACCAAGATTGGCAGAGCCGAGATCAGAGAATTGAAGTCGCATTGTCATCAGTACTATTTCAAAACAAGTACAACGCGTTTAGCGACTGTATTTCCAACTTATTGAAATACAGTTTCGAGGACATTGCTTTTACGATTTTGCACTACGAAAGACAAGGTGATCAGTTAACCAAGGCTTCTAAAAAGCGTTTATCACAAATTGCAGATTATATCCGACATAATCAAGATATCGATCTCGTGCTGGTGGCGACGTACACAGATTCAACCGATGGTAAAAGTGCGAGTCAAAGTTTATCAGAGCGACGTGCAGAGTCACTTCGTGATTACTTTCAGTCTCTAGGGCTACCGGAAGATCGAATTCAAGTGCAAGGGTACGGCAAGCGTCGTCCTATTGCAGATAACGGTTCGCCAATAGGAAAAGACAAAAACCGCCGAGTCGTGATATCTCTAGGGCGAACCCAAGTGTGATGCTTATAAAAACGCCGAAGCTGAAAGCTTCGGCGTTTTTGATTTACTGACGTTGTTAATAATATTTTAGTGGTATTTTGCCAAGCACGTTTCGGTGATTCCTGCTGTATAATTTGAATGTTAGTTTAAGCGGAATTTGGCAATGACTTCGCAATTGGTGGCGGTATCGATTTTTTCAACCTGTTTGGCAATAGCCGGATTAGGGTGACGCTTCATAAAGTCTATCAACGCCTTAGTACAGCATCCTATCGAGTCGATAAAGCTTGCACACTCTTTATTTGGGCATTGTGGGATAAGTGTTAAGACCTTTTCAGAGGCCAGTTGAAGGTATTTGAGTTCATAGTCAGTATCTCCAGCCCAACGCCAGAACTGAGCTAAGTTATGACAAGAAATCACAGAAATTAATAATCGCTCGTCCGCCTCAATTTCCACACATTCGCTGATATCTTCACTCAGGCTTAGGGCTTGCTGGTAATGAAGAATGCTGCGAACAGGGTCATCTAGTTGAAGTGCCGTATCGGCTAGAAGTGTGTGTTTTTCCCATTCACTGATCATTATCGTAATCCCGCATATCGAAGTTGCGGATAAATCTAAACGATAATTATTATCAAGTAAAGAGTTTTGTTTATAAAAGGACAGGCAGATCGCAGACCTGCCTGTAATCGGAGTTCAACTTGCAGTACAAGTGATTATTAGAAGTGCCGCTTAGCCTTCAAGACCTGCTGAAGCTTGCTTGTTTTGAATAAGCTCAATCATATAACCATCTGGGTCTTTTACGAATGCAATGTGCGTGCTTCCGCCTTTTACTGGACCTGGCTCACGCGTCACATTACCGCCCGCCGCTTTGATAGCGTCGCAAGTTGTGTAGATATCGTCAACACCAATGGCGATATGACCAAAAGCGGTACCTAAGTCATACTCAGTTTTACCCCAGTTGTAAGTCAGTTCGATCACTGCACCTTGGGATTCGTCACCATAACCAAGAAACGCTAGCGTGTATTCGTACTCTTTATTTTCGTTAGTACGAAGCAGCTGCATGCCCATAACTTCAGTGTAAAACTTGATGGATTTGTCTAGATCACCTACGCGAAGCATAGTGTGGAGAATTCGACCGTTTGACATTTTTTGCTCCTAGCTTTGATTTACAAATAGCATTAGCTATCTGGGTATACTTTCTCTTTATATTCGCACAAATCTTCGATAATACAGCTACCGCAGCGAGGCTTTCTTGCTACGCACGTATAACGACCATGAAGAATGAGCCAGTGGTGCACATCGAGTTTGAACTCTTTTGGCACAACTTTTAATAGCTTCTGCTCGACATCATCAACCGTTTTTCCCATCGCAAATTTAGTGCGATTCGACACGCGATAAATGTGCGTATCGACGGCAATAGTTGGCCAACCAAAAGCGGTGTTGAGCACGACGTTTGCGGTCTTGCGACCTACGCCTGGTAGCGCTTCTAACGCGGCACGATCTTCAGGAACTTCACCATTGTGTTTTTCCAACAAGATCTTACAAGTCTTGATTGTGTTTTCTGCCTTTGAGTTAAACAAACCGATGGTCTTTATGTATTCTTTTAAGCCATCGACTCCCAAATCGAGAATACTTTGTGGTGTATTAGCGACAGGGAAAAGCTTGTCGGTGGCTTTATTGACACTTACATCGGTTGCTTGCGCTGATAGTAATACCGCGATTAGCAGTTCAAAAGGGGAGCTCCAGTTAAGCTCAGTTTGAGGATTCGGATTGTTTTCTCGTAATCGCTCAAGAATTTCGATTCTTTTTATTTTGTTCATTGCTGACTTCCAATACCGTCTCTGCGGTTTATGAAAAAGGCTCCTATGACAGAGCCTTATCTTGTTATGCGTTGGTGACGCGAGCACGTTCTATGGTTGGTTTTTCTTCTTTAGGTTGACGTGCCTGGACTGAATTATCGATGACATTTTTAAGCGCTATCAACAGACCAACACCGATAAATGCACCGGGTGGAAGAAGCGCTAGCAGAAAGCTGTTGTCAAATTGGAAAACTTGAATGCGGAGAGCGGATGCCCAGTCTCCTAATAGCAGATCTGCCCCGTCGAATAGTGTGCCATTACCAATTAACTCACGCATGGCACCTAGCACGACCAAAACGCTTGTCATACCAAGCCCCATCCATAAACCGTCTAATGCTGCAGGCGCAACATCATTTTTTGAAGCATATGCTTCAGCTCGACCAATAATGATGCAGTTGGTTACAATCAGAGGAATAAAGATACCAAGAGATAGGTATAAACCATACGCATAGGCATTCATCAATAACTGAACACAGGTAACGAGAGAGGCAATGATCATCACGAACACAGGAATGCGGATCTCTTTTGGTACGTAATTACGAATAAGAGAAACCGTGACGTTGGAGCCGACCAGCACTAATAAGGTTGCAATACCAAGACCTAAGGCATTAGTTATCGTGGAAGAAACCGCTAGTAGTGGACACAGACCCAGCAGCTGTACGAGAGCAGGGTTATTGCTCCACATACCGTTTTTCATCAGCAATTTATTTTCACTCATTACTGCTCTCCTTCACAGCCCAAAGGCTGGCTAAGAATGTCTTCACGAGATTGGTTTACGTAGTTAACGGTATTTCGCACCACTTTTACGACGGCTCTAGGCGTGATCGTTGCACCAGTAAATTGATCGAAATCACCACCATCTTTACGAACTTTCCATGAGTTCCAGTTACTTTCCGTGACTTGTTTGCCCGTAAAGCTCAGGATCCAGTCGGTGACACGAAGATCGATTTTATCGCCCAGACCAGGGGTTTCTTGGTGGTTTAGGACGCGTGTCCCCAAAATATTGCCCTGATTATCAATCCCAGTAATCACTTTTATCTCACCATTGTAGCCATCTGGCGCGATAGATTCTATTGCGATTGCTGTTGGTTCACCATTCTTCGTGGCGAGGTAGGCTGGCATCGCACGTAATGTCCCCAGATCTGGAGACGTGACCATTGTACAAGCTTGCGTGAGTGCGTTGTCATGCATGTTTTCTGGAATGACTTGATTCAAAACAGAAAGTAATTGTTTTTGCTCTTGTACCTTGATTTGGTCTTTTGTTAGGTACTGAGTAAGGGCGACTAATCCGGTTGTTGCACATGCAAACATCGCGAGTGTCAGACCATTTTTTCTAATAGCGGTTAACATGTTTACCTCAGTGACCGTAAGTTCTAGGTTTGGTGTAGTAATCGATCAGTGGCACACACATATTTGCAAGCAACACTGCAAATGCAACACCATCTGGGAAACCGCCCCAACTGCGAATGATAAAAACCAAAGCACCAATAAGCGCACCGAAGATTAAACGTCCTTTGACGGTGGTAGACGCCGAAACGGGATCGGTTGCAATAAAGAATGCGCCAAGCATGGTTGCACCAGATAACAAGTGTAAAACTGGCGACGCAGTTTCCCCTGGCGTCAGCAACGTGAACACTAGGCTAAACAGAGTCAGACTCGCAAGGAAACCTGCTGGAATATACCATTGGATGATACGCTTTTTGATCATGACTATGCCGCCAAGAAGGTAAGCAAGGTTTACCCATTGCCAACCAATACCACCTAAGCCATCAAATATTGGCTGCGACATTACTTCGCTTGGAGTGGCACCTGTAAGAATGCCAGTCTTAAATGCATCAAGTGGTGTCGCCATTGTCACGCCGTCAACACCTGAGCGAACTTGCTGAAGTGATAAGCCGTCGTAATCATAGCCCGTAAAAATTAAAGAGAGTGTATCTGCAAAATTTACATGATCAGGTATGAGTGATGTCGGTGCACTCCAACTCGTCATTTGTACTGGGAAAGAGATCAACAAGACCACATAAGCGACCATTGCAGGGTTGAATAAGTTTTGTCCAAGGCCACCATAGAGGTGTTTAGCGATTACTATCGCAAAAATAAGCCCGATCACCATAATCCACCACGGAGACCATGGTGGTATAGCAACGGCTAATAACCAAGCGGTAACTATTGCACTGTTATCACGTAGCGCTCTCATTGGTGAGCGTTTACGACAGATCATGACTAAGGCTTCAAGGGATACAGCGACTGCAATGGCAAAAATCAGCTGAATAAGCGTACCCCAGCCAAAGAAGTAGGTTTGAGCTACTAAACCTGGAAGTGCGCAAAGTGCCACCCATTTCATTAAGTCTGGCGTACTACGACGACTGTGGGTATGCGGTGAACTGGCAATAAAAAACGACACTACTCGTTCTCCTCAGTATTATTTTTATTAGCTTCTTGTTGCGCTTTGCGTGCCTTCGCGCGCGCAATTGCTGCGGCAACCGCGGCTTTCTTCGGATCCACTTCTGGTTCTTCGGAGGTTGCTTCTTCAACAGGCTCTGTTTGCGTTTCTTGCTTCGCTTTGCGCGCTTTGGCTCGAGCGATGGCAGCAGCCACGGCGGCTTTTTTCGGATCTTCGGTTTGCTCGGCAGGTGCGTCAGCTTCTTCCGCTTCAGTTGAGTCTGCTTGTTTCGCTTTACGCGCTTTGGCACGAGCAATGGCAGCAGCCACCGCGGCTTTCTTCGGATCGTCGGTTTGCTCAGCAGGTGCTTCAGCTTCTTCCGCTTCAGTTGAGTCTGCTTGTTTCGCTTTACGTGCTTTGGCACGTGCAATCGCGGCAGCCACGGCGGCTTTTTTCGGATCGTCGGTTTGCTCAGTAGGTGCTTCAGCTTCTTCCGCTTCAGTTGAGTCTGCTTGCTTCGCTTTACGTGCTTTGGCACGTGCAATCGCAGCAGCCACGGCGGCTTTTTTCGGATCTTCGGTTTGCTCGGCAGGTGCGTCAGCTTCTTCCGCTTCAGTTGAGTCTGCTTGTTTCGCTTTACGCGCTTTGGCACGAGCAATGGCAGCAGCCACCGCGGCTTTCTTCGGATCGTCGGTTTGCTCAGCAGGTGCTTCAGCTTCTTCCGCTTCAGTTGAGTCTGCTTGTTTCGCTTTACGTGCTTTGGCACGTGCAATCGCGGCAGCCACGGCGGCTTTTTTCGGATCGTCGGTTTGCTCAGTAGGTGCTTCAGCTTCTTCCGCTTCAGTTGAGTCTGCTTGCTTCGCTTTACGTGCTTTGGCACGTGCAATCGCAGCAGCCACGGCGGCTTTTTTCGGATCTTCGGTTTGCTCGGCAGGTGCGTCAGCTTCTTCCGCTTCAATTGAGTCTGCTTGCTTCGCTTTGCGCGCTTTGGCTCGAGCAATTGCAGCGGCAACTGCGGCTTTTTTCGGATCGTCGGTTTGCTCAGCAGGTGCGTCAGCTTCTTCCGCTTCAGTTGAGTCTGCTTGCTTCGCTTTACGTGCTTTGGCACGTGCAATGGCAGCAGCAACCGCGGCTTTCTTCGGATCGCTGTCTTGCTGTGCAGACGTTTCCGATTCTACAGATTCAGTTGAATCTTCTTGTTGTGCTTTTTTCGCTTTAGCTCGGGCGATGGCGGCCGCAACTGCCGACTTTTTATCATCAGCGTTATTGTCTGGCGTTTCGCCTTGTTCTTTTTGCGCTTTCCGTTCGCGAGCAAGACGTTTGCGCTCTTCGCGCAGTTTTGCCATTTCTGAGTTATCAGGTTCACTAGAGCCTGCTTTAGCTGCTGCCGCTTGTTTCGCCTTCGCTTTGGCAATGGCTGCCGCTACGGCTGGTTTTACTGCTGGCTCTGTTTTTTCTGTGGTTTCTGTCTTTTGAGCTTTCACTCGTGCGATTGCTGCTGCTATCGCATCATCGCCGCCAGAAGACTTCATCTCTTTACGGCGCTGATCGGCAGCTTTCTTGAAGCGATTTTCACGTTCTGCTTTTTCGCGTTCCATACGCGCTTTTTTCTCTTCAAAACGCAGTTTTGCTCGCTCTGCAGCTTCCGCTTCTTGTGTTCTAGTTCGAATTTCTGCTTTCGCTTGGCGGTAGTACTGTACGAGCGGAATTTCACTTGGACATACAAACGCACAAGCGCCGCACTCGATACAATCCTTTAAGTTTAATTCATCGAGTTTGTCATATTCTTCAGCTTTCGCATGCCATTGCAGTTGTTGAGGCAGCAGCGAAGCAGGGCACGCTTCGGCACATTGGCTACAGCGAATACATTCCATCTCATACTGGTGCGGAGAGATCTCACGACGAGTCGGAGCAAGGATACAGTTTGCTGTCTTGGTAATCGGCACTTGGGAGTGAGGAAGGGTAAAGCCCATCATTGGCCCACCCATAATTAAACGCTGTAACTTCTTATCTGCTTTATAGCCAAACTCATCCAACAGTGCTTGTACTGGTGTCCCTAACAATGCCCAAACGTTGCGTGGTTGTTTGAAGGTTTTACCAGTGAGAGTCACGATGCGCTTTATCATCGGCTCACCGTCGATGACTGCGCGTTTTATAGCGTAAAGAGAACCAACATTCTGAACCAAAATACCAATATCGGCTGGAATCGCGCCACTTGGTACTTCTTTATTGGTTAAAATTTTGATCAGCTGTTTTTCACCGCCAGAAGGGTATTTAGTTGGGATAACGCGAATAACGATATCTTTGTTTATAGCCGCAGCTTCTAGCGCTTTGATTGCTTCTGGTTTGTTGTCTTCAATGCCAATAATCGTGAGCTTTGGTGTCAGGATATGTTCGACAATTTCGATACCTTGAATAAGCTCTTCGGCATGTTCTTGCATGAGCTTGTCATCAGACGTGATGTATGGCTCGCACTCTGCTGCATTAACGATAAGAATCTCGGTACGAGCAAAACCTGATTGGATTTTTTTTGCAGTAGGGAAGCCTGCGCCACCCATACCAGAAATACCAGCGAGACGAATAATATCAATCAGTGCGTCAGGGGTTTCTTGTTGGTAATCTGCGACGGGGTTTCTTTCACACCATGCATCTTTCCCATCAGGCGTGATGACTGCGCACAACTCACTTAACCCAGAAGGGTGCGCGACAGTTCGTGGCTCAATCGCGGTGAGCGTACCTGATGTTGGAGCATGCACTGGAACCGTAAAGCCGGTCTCCGATTGCGTTAATGGCTGACCTTTTAATACGTAGTCACCTTCGGCAACCAGTAGGTTACCCGCTTTACCAATGTGCTGTTTTAGCGGCAATACAATTTCTGACGGGATAGCCGCATGAGCGAGTTCAGTTTTGTTGGACTGCTTTTTATTTTCTGCCGGATGCACACCACCTGGGAAATCCCAAAGCGCGCCTGTACGAATTTGTTCAATCAAAGACAACATGTGAAACCTTACTTAATTGAATCTTTCACGTTCGCTGCATTGTCGGCAGCATCCGTAATGTTAAGTACCGGAATGGCGTGAAGTTGCCACTTCCAGCTTTCTGTGGTCGTTGCCACAGGAATCATTTCAATACAATCAGTCGGACATGGGGCAACACACAAGTCACAGCCCGTACATTCGTCTTTGATTACGGTATGGACCGCCTTTGTTCCGCCTACAATTGCATCCACCGGACACGCCTGAATACACTTAGTGCAGCCAATACACATGTCTTCATGAATAAACGCAACGGTTGGAATTTTGCTGTCGAGATCGTGCGCAGATTCTTCTGGCTCAACACCCATTAAGTCGGCGAGCTTTTCGATTGTTGCCTGACCACCAGGGGGACATTTGTTTATGTGGTCGCCATTTGCAATTGCTTCAGCATAAGGGCGGCAACCAGGGTAGCCACATTGACCGCATTGAGTTTGCGGTAAAATGGCGTCGATTTGATCCACAATAGGGTCCGCTTCAACTTTAAAGCGAATAGAAGCAAAACCAAGTATCGCGCCGAAAATCGCAGCCAGAACCGCTAACGCGATAATCGCAATTAAAATCGTACTCATCGCTTACTTCACCAAACCTGTAAAGCCCATAAAGGCGAGTGACATTAAACCTGCTGTAATCATTGCTATTGATGCACCTTTAAAAGGTACAGGAACGTCGGCGGCGGCTATGCGTTCTCGCATGGATGCAAAAAGTATCAACACCAATGAGAAACCAACAGCGGCGCCGAAGCCGTAGATGATCGATTCAATAAAGTTATGGTTTTCATTAATGTTAAGAAGTGCCACGCCCAATACTGCGCAGTTTGTTGTGATCAGCGGTAAGAAAATGCCAAGCAAGCGATAAAGCGTCGGGCTGGTTTTGTGCACAACCATTTCGGTGAACTGCACCACAACGGCTATCACCAAAATAAAACTCATGGTTCGAAGGTACTCAATACCCAGTGGACGAAGGATGTAGCTTTCCACTAAATACGCACACACTGACGCGAGCGTTAGCACAAAAGTTGTCGCTAAGCCCATACCTATTGCTGTTTCCAGTTTTTTGGACACGCCCATGAAAGGACATAGGCCCAAAAACTTCACCAGTACAAAGTTGTTCACCAGCACAGTGCCGACCAACAACAAAACATATTCGGTCATAGTTATTACGTTCTTAAAATCCGATCTTGATATTATCGTGTTTTGTGACACCAATAACAACCAGTGAACGATGTGGTTTTACATACACGATGGAAAAATAGTCGTCTATTTGATCTATTTTGATGAATCAATAAGAAATTGAATCGTTTGCTGAATGTATTGTTAGCGAGAGGATACTACCTATTAATTTTCATCTAATGTGTGATTTTAAAAAAAGCCCGCCTCTCCCAGGTAGAAAAGAGAGGCGGGCAATGCATATTTACAAGCTAATTATTTAAACTTTCTGAGTGCTTGATGGACTGTGTTTATATCTTATTCGTGAAGGTACGAGTGATGACGTCTTGCTGTTGCTCTGTCGTTAGAGAGTTAAAACGTACCGCATAACCAGACACTCGAATCGTCAACTGAGGGTATTTCTCTGGATGTTCAACCGCATCCAATAACATCTCTCGGTCTAGAACGTTGACGTTAAGGTGTTGACCACCTTCAATCGCAATGCCCTCGTTGCTTGCTTCGTGATGGAAGTAACCATCCATTAGCGCAGCTAGGTTCTTCTTCTGACTCAAGTCATCTTTACCCAATGCGCTCGGCACAATTGAGAAAGTGTAAGAAATACCATCTTTAGCGTAAGCAAACGGTAATTTAGAAACCGATGCCAGAGACGCAACCGCCCCTTTTTCATCACGACCGTGCATTGGGTTTGCACCCGGTCCAAAAGGCATACCTGCGAGACGGCCATCAGGTGTATTACCCGTTTTTTTACCGTAAACCACGTTAGATGTGATTGTTAAAATCGATTGAGTTGGCACTGCTTCGCGGTAGGTGTGCATCTTCTGAATTTTCTTCATGAAGCGCTCAACTAGATCACAAGCGATGTCATCAACACGGGCATCGTTGTTACCAAATTTTGGATAATCACCTTCGATTTCAAAATCAACGGCGATGCCATCTTCATCACGAACAGGTTTCACGGTCGCGTATTTAATTGCCGCCAAAGAGTCAGCGACAACAGACAGACCTGCAATACCACACGCCATCGTGCGGTGCACGTCGCGATCCATCAGTGCCATCAGTGATGCTTCGTAGCTGTAACGGTCATGTGAGTAATGGATGATGTTCAACGCTGTGACGTATTGCGTTGCTAGCCACTCCAACATATTGTCGAAACGAGGCATCAAAGCGTCAAAGTCGAGAATTTCATCTTGAACTTTGTCCACTACCGGACCCACTTGCGCTTTCGATTTTTCATCGATACCACCATTGATGGTGTAAAGCAGTGCTTTTGCAAGGTTGGCACGTGCACCAAAGAATTGCATGTGCTGACCAACAACCTGCGGGCTCACACAACAGGCAATCGCGTAGTCGTCATTGTCGAAATCAGGACGCATTAGATCGTCGTTTTCGTATTGAACCGAAGAGGTATCAATCGACACTTTTGCAGCATATTGTTTGAACGCTTCAGGTAATTGCTCTGACCAAAGAATCGTCATGTTTGGCTCAGGAGCAGGGCCCATAGTATGTAGAGTATGTAAGTACCGGAATGTCGTTTTAGATACTAGCGTACGGCCATCAACGCCCATACCAGCCATGGCTTCGGTTGCCCAGATTGGGTCGCCAGAGAACAATGAATCGTATTCTGGTGTGCGTAGGAAGCGAACCATGCGTAGCTTCATGATGAAGTGGTCAATCATTTCTTGCGCTTGTGATTCATCAATCAAACCGTTTGCTATATCGCGTTCTAGATAGACGTCTAGGAAAGTCGAAGTACGGCCCAGTGACATTGCTGCGCCGTTTTGCGATTTAACCGCCGCTAGGTAGCCAAAGTAGGTAAATTGGATCGCTTCTTGTGCAGTTTTTGCAGGTAGCGACATATCAATGCCGTATTTCAGACCCATTTGACGAATGTCTTCAAGCGCTTGAACTTGATCGGCTATTTCTTCGCGCAGACGAAGTGTTTTCTCAAGATCGTTGCCTTGTTCTAAGAACGTTTGTGTTGAGTTGTATTGCTCTTTTTTGTCTGCTTTTAAGAAGTCGATACCGTATAGGGCGAGACGACGATAGTCACCAATGATACGACCACGGCCATAGGCATCAGGAAGGCCCGTGATGATGCCTGATTTACGACACGCCAGAATTTCTTGGGTGTAAAGGTCGAAACACGCTTTGTTGTGAGTTTTACGGTATTCAGTGAAGATTTTTTCAACCGTTGGATCTAGCTCGCGGCCATAAACTTCGCACGAGTTTTTTACCATGCGAATCCCGCCATTGGCGATGATTGCACGTTTTAGCGGTTGATCAGTTTGTAAGCCAACGATCTTTTCCAGATCTTTGTTGATGTAGCCTGCATCGTGGGAAGTGATTGTTGAGGGCAAGTCTGTGTCAAAATCAATAGGGGCGTGTGTGCGGCTTTCTTGTTTTATGCCTTCAAGCACTTGGTTCCATAATGCTGAAGTGGATTCGCTAACTTCAGCTAAGAAAGTCTCGTCTCCCTCATAGGGTGTATAGTTTTTTTGGATGAAGTCACGAGTGTTGACAGAGTTTTGCCATTCACCAGCAGTAAATCCAGCCCATGCATCTAGCATGTCAGTTGTCGGAATAGTCATAAGTAAATCCCTGAGTTATTGATAATTAGAATGGAGGCGACGAGTAGGACGGAACCATTCTTAACCCTTTTAATCGTATGGATTTATTTGGTATGAGTAAAATGAATGCTTTTCATTTTTTCAATGATTAAATTGCATTAATAATAGATTCAATTGGTTATGATTGTTTTTTGCTAGAAAAGAGACAGAATTAAATGTGTGGTACTGTGAGAACACTATCTATGACAATGTTATGAGTTCTGTAATTTGAACTTATTTCGGTGTGATTTTATGACGCCTAGATTGGCTTAGATTTCATGGCGATTAAGATACAAAAAAAGCCGTGTCTTGCGACACGGCTTTTCTATAATCTGGCTCCTCCTGCTGGGCTCGAACCAGCGACCTGCGGATTAACAGTCCGTCGCTCTACCAACTGAGCTAAGGAGGAATTGCTTTGCTTGAAAGCGGGACGAATCTTACCGAGCACTCAAACTACTGTCAACAGTAAAAAAATACATTTTTAGAAAAAAATATTGAGTTAAGGGCTTTACTTTTCTGTATGGCTTGCCAGTAAAGGCTCGAGGTTAGTTATCCACTAAATTTGTGGATAAGTATGTTGATGAGATCTGGGTAAAGAAAATTGATATGCAACTAAGTTTTTATTTAATGAATCTTTAGTCAGAGTTATGCGTAAAATAAGCAAATAAAACAGAGATTTATCGATGTTAATCAAAAGGTATTCAAAGTGGATAAAAATCAATCTTTTGGGGATAAGAAAGTTTTAAGCTAATTTTTGGGGAAAAGTTGTGGAAACTATAATGTGAAGAATGTGTGTAGCTCTTCAACTAGGGCGAAGTACTATATCAGAGTCACTTTTGTATGGCTATAGCATTCTAGACAAACAAGAAAATTTATTAACAATGATGGTTAAATTCTCGATAGACGTAGATTTCATTAGCTAAGGTGTATATATATACAGCCAAAGCGCAGTAAAATTGAGGAAGGGTATGAGTAAAGTCTATGAATTGGTCTCCGATTATCAGCCGTCGGGCGATCAACCAGGAGCGATCAATCAGTTGCTTGAGGGGCTCGATGCTGGGCTAGCACATCAAACATTGTTGGGGGTCACAGGCTCAGGTAAAACCTTCACACTAGCGAATGTGATTGCTCAAGCCCAACGACCTGCAATATTACTTGCGCCAAACAAAACGCTTGCTGCTCAGTTATATGGTGAGATGAAGTCATTCTTTCCTAATAATGCGGTTGAGTATTTTGTTTCTTACTATGATTACTACCAACCTGAAGCATACGTTCCCACAACAGATACTTTCATTGAAAAGGACGCTTCGGTTAACGCCCACATTGAGCAAATGCGACTGTCTGCCACTAAAGCTTTATTGGAACGGAAAGACGCTATTATCGTTGCTTCGGTTTCAGCTATCTATGGTTTGGGTGATCCGGAATCCTACTTACAAATGATGCTTCATTTGCGACGTGGAGATGTGATTGATCAGCGTGATATGCTTCGTCGCCTAGCGGAGCTCCAATACTCGCGCAATGACGTTGCATTTGAGCGTGGCCAATTCCGTGTTCGAGGTGAAGTGATTGACATCTTCCCAGCCGAATCAGACCAAGACGCTGTGCGCGTTGAGATGTTTGACGATGAGGTGGATTGCATCAGTGTGTTCGACCCATTGACAGGCGTGGTCAAACAACGAGACTTGCCGCGCTATACCATCTATCCCAAGACGCACTATGTCACGCCAAGAGATCGCATTCTTGAAGCGATTGAAAATATTAAAGTCGAACTAGAAGTGCGCAAAAAGCAGCTTCTAGATAACAACAAGCTACTGGAAGAGCAGCGAATTAGCCAGCGCACTCAATTCGATATCGAAATGATGAATGAGTTGGGCTTTTGCTCCGGTATCGAAAACTATTCTCGTTATCTCAGTGGACGCTCGGAAGGTGAGCCGCCACCAACCCTGTTTGACTACTTACCTCATGATGGCTTGTTGATCATCGATGAATCTCACGTGACAGTACCGCAGATAGGTGCCATGTATAAAGGTGACCGTTCGCGTAAAGAAACGCTGGTGGAGTTTGGTTTCCGGTTACCTTCAGCTTTGGATAATCGTCCACTGAAGTTTGAGGAGTTTGAAGCACTAGCGCCACAAACGATTTTCGTCTCTGCTACGCCCGGAAATTACGAACTAGAAAAATCGGCGGGTGATGTGGCGGATCAAGTCGTTCGTCCAACAGGCTTGCTTGACCCTGAGTTGGAAGTTCGCCCAGTAGCGACCCAAGTCGACGACCTATTGTCTGAGATCCGTATTCGCGCTGCTAAAGATGAACGAGTTCTGGTTACAACACTGACCAAACGAATGGCTGAAGATCTCACCGAATACCTTCACGAACATGATGTTAAGGTACGTTATTTACACTCAGACATTGATACTGTTGAGCGTGTGGAAATTATCCGTGACCTTCGTCTTGGGGAATTTGACGTGCTGGTGGGAATAAACTTATTGAGAGAGGGCCTGGATATGCCAGAGGTCTCGTTAGTTGCAATTTTGGATGCGGATAAAGAGGGCTTCTTGCGGTCTGAACGCTCACTCATTCAGACCATTGGTCGTGCTGCACGAAACATCGAAGGTAAGGCGATTTTATACGCTGACCGAATCACCAACTCAATGAAAAAGGCGATGGATGAAACTAACCGTCGTCGCGAGAAGCAGGAAGCGTACAACGAAGAAATGGGTATTTCGCCACAAGCGCTCAAACGAAATATCAAAGACATCATGGAACTTGGCGATATCACTAAGTCTAAACGCCAGCGTAACACTAAACAGGTACCATTATCGAAAGTGGCGGAGCCTTCGCAAACTTACGAGGCACTGTCCCCTCAGCAGCTAGAAAAAGAAATCAGTCGACTGGAGGCAGCGATGTATCAGCATGCGCAAGATTTAGAATTTGAGTTAGCGGCACAAAAGCGTGACGAGATTGAAAAACTACGAGCGCAGTTCATCGCAAATAGTTGAACAAACTTACCGATTTAACTATCCAAGCATTTTAGGTCGCTTGTAAAAAAAAGAAGCCAATAGGCAGTCGGGTCTATTGGCTTGTTTTGTGAACATATCGTTCACTAACAACGTCAGTTGGCTAGGTGACCCGAGGGGTCACTATCGTTACAGCATGGTTTGTGCCACTTTTTAAATAATTGATATTATTTTTGAATTTTTTCCTTTGCCCATAATTTAGCTAATGTTATTTGCAAAATGCAAAGCGTAATGCGATTATTGTTTAAAACACAACAAAATAATAGCTAGGTTATGCAACAAAAACCCGAAGGCCCAAAGTCTCGTTACCTTTTAATGGTCGAGGACACCGCATCTGTTGCGGCTCTGTACCGCTCATACCTGACACCGCTTGGCATAGATATCAATATTGTCGGCACAGGTAGGGATGCCATTGAGAGCCTAAATCATCGAATTCCAGATCTTATTTTACTCGATCTCCGTCTGCCAGATATGACGGGGATGGACGTTTTACATGCCGTTAAAAAGAGTCATCCCGACGTACCTATAATCTTTATGACGGCGCATGGTTCTATCGATACCGCTGTCGAGGCCATGCGTCATGGCTCACAAGACTTTTTAATCAAACCGTGTGAAGCAGACCGTTTACGTGTCACGGTTAACAATGCCATTCGTAAAGCGACCAAGCTAAAAAATGAAGCCGATAATCCAGGCAATCAGAGCTATCAGGGGTTTATCGGCAGTAGCCAAACCATGCAGCAGGTTTACCGTACGATAGATTCAGCGGCGAGCAGTAAAGCGAGTATTTTTATCACAGGTGAAAGTGGTACTGGTAAAGAGGTATGTGCCGAGGCTATTCACGCAGCAAGTAAACGTGGTGACAAACCTTTTATTGCAATTAACTGTGCTGCAATTCCAAAAGATTTGATTGAGAGTGAACTGTTTGGTCACGTAAAAGGGGCCTTTACTGGCGCTGCGAATGATCGTCAAGGTGCTGCTGAGTTAGCGGATGGCGGCACACTTTTTCTAGATGAGCTTTGTGAGATGGACTTGGATTTACAAACCAAGTTGCTACGATTTATTCAAACGGGCACATTCCAAAAAGTGGGTTCCTCAAAAATGAAGAGCGTGGATGTGCGCTTTGTTTGTGCCACTAACCGTGATCCCTGGAAAGAGGTACAAGAAGGTCGATTCCGTGAAGATTTGTACTATCGTTTGTATGTCATTCCTTTGCATTTACCGCCTTTACGCGAACGAGGCGAAGATGTTATTGAAATTGCATACTCACTGTTAGGTTACATGTCACACGAAGAAGGAAAAAGCTTCATACGTTTTGCGCCTGATGTCATCGAGCGATTCAACAGCTATGAGTGGCCGGGTAACGTTCGTCAGTTACAAAACGTGCTACGCAATATCGTTGTTCTAAACAACGGTAAAGAGATTACGTTGGACATGTTACCGCCACCGTTGAATCAACCGCTTGACCGTCCGTCGTCTGTGGCTAAATTAATTGAGCCGAAAGCGATGACCGCATCTGAGATTATGCCATTATGGATGACGGAAAAAATGGCAATCGAGCAAGCGATTGAAGCATGTGATGGCAATATTCCTCGAGCGGCGGGATACCTTGATGTCAGTCCGTCGACGATTTACCGCAAGTTACAGGCATGGAACGGCAAGGAAGAGCGGCAAAAAGTATGAGTGTAAATGTATTAAATCAGCAAAAAATAGATGAACTGTCGATGGAAATTGGCAGTGACAACGTACCTGTACTGTTCGATATCTTCCTAGGAGAAATGGATACCTATATCGAGAACTTATCCCAACTACAGGGGGCAGAGCGATTAGCTTACTCAAAAGAAATCAGCCACGCGTTGAAAAGTAGTGCTGCGAGCTTTGGGGCAGATCGCCTTTGTGAACTGGCGATGTCCATAGACAAAAAAGCGAAAGCCGGTGAGTTAACTGCGGAGTCTGAGGTGTTAGAGGTTATGTTCGATCTTTTGCACGAAACTCGAGATGCTTATCGCTCTTGGCGACAGTAGCTATTTATTCCTATTAACCATTTTTCTTAGTAAACATCTGTTCTTACTGGATGCCTGAACTAAAACCCTTCGATGACAGAAGGGTTTTCATTATCAATAAACAACTTAAAAGAGGGCGCTAGTCAGGTAACGTGCTCCTAGATAGAAAGTTGTAGCTGATTTTCAATCGCTAGTTTGAGCTTGTTTCTATCGTGACGCCAGTCTCGGTTAGAGGAGGCGAGTGACTCCGTCACTACATTCCATTGACTTAAGACGTCTTGCTCGGTTTTCTCTGTTAGAACCACGTCTATTTTTCTTCCTTGGCAGGCACGTTCACACCATTCTAATTTTTGAGCCATCGTCATTCTTCCTGCTGGGCCGTATTCTGGACTCAGGTTAGCAACAAAAATGACTTTTGCTTTTGTGTTTGCTGCAATCGCTTTGCCGAGTTCAGGCAGCAATAAAGGAGGCATGATACTAGTTAAAAAACTGCCAGGGCCAAGAATAATCGCGTCCGCTTCCGCCAAAGCTGTGATGGCTTCTTTGGTAGCAGGCACTTCTGGTGAAAGATCCAAACGTCGCAAGTCTGCTTTCATTTCGTCGACATTTGTTTCTCCCGTAACCCACTTCCCATCTACGGATAACGCGGAAAGATCCGAAGGGTGTTCGGACATAGGAAGGATGTTAACGTCGACTTTTAACATATTGCGAATCAGATTAATGGCATCTAAAGGTCTGACCGATAAGTTATCGAGTGCAGTAAGCATCAAATTACCAAGATTATGACCATCAAGTTCGCCAGTGCCTTTGAAGCGATATTCAAACATCATAGAACTGATCGAAGGCTCTGTAATGAGCTGATTAATACAGTTACGTGTGTCTCCCCAAGCGATTCCTCCTTGGCAGTGACGAATTCTTCCTGTTGAACCACCATTGTCAGTCGTGGCAACAATCCCAGTTGCATTGCTGCCAAAATCTCGTAATGCGGCCAGCATTCGACCTAAGCCATGACCACCGCCAACAGCGACCACTTTTTTATCTGTGTAGATATTCATTATGTTCTTCTAATAATCTAATAAAAAACGGCTACAATTTATCTTAAGGAGTGTCTTAAAGGTACTCACTTAGCGGTAAATTGTGTCTCTAGAGAGTTTTTTATCACTCAAGTCTGGATTCCATTACAAATATTAAGTATTTTACACCGCAAAGCTATCAGAGATTTCATATCTCTGGTTGCCATAACTCCGAGCTCACTATTGCTAAGTCCTTGGATAAGCGTTTTGAGCCAGTGGCATACTGTCACAAGGGCATGATTGGAAATGGCCATGCCTCCCGTGTTTGGAAAGGTGTTCCGTGGCGCAACAATTCGAAGACAAATTTCATCGTAAGTTTTATTACTTGCGTCTGTCTGTGACCGACGTATGTAATTTCAAATGTACCTATTGCCTTCCTGATGGCTATAAGCCTTCGGGCAATAAAAACTCGTCTTTTTTATCTCTCCCTGAAATCAAACGGGTCGTAAAAGCATTCGCTGATTGTGGCACGTCAAAAGTGCGCATTACTGGTGGTGAGCCTAGCTTACGCAAAGATTTTACCGACATTATCCATTCAGTAGCGGCGACGCCTGGCATTCAAAAAGTTGCAACGACAACCAATGGCTATCGCATGGCAAAACAAGTCGCAGATTGGCGTGAAGCGGGTTTAACCCACATTAATGTCAGTGTGGATAGCCTTGACCCGCGTATGTTTCATCAAATCACAGGTGAAAATAAGTTTACTGAAGTCATGAATGGTATCGAACGTGCGTTCGAGGTCGGTTATGAGCAAGTAAAAGTTAATGTGGTGTTGATGAAAGATCTGAACCATCACGAGCTGCCAGCGTTTCTTAACTGGATAAAAGATCGTCCAATCCAACTGCGTTTCATTGAGTTGATGCAAACGGGTGAGATGGATGAGCTATTTAATAAGCACCATGTATCCGGAGTGGCAATTCGTAACCAGCTAATTGCAAATGGTTGGTTGCTGAAAGTACGCTCGCATAATGATGGTCCTGCGCAAGTATTTGTTCATCCTGGTTACAAGGGTGAAATAGGTCTTATCATGCCTTATGAAAAAGACTTTTGTGAAAGCTGCAACCGACTGCGCGTTTCTGCGATGGGTAAGCTGCACCTATGTCTGTTTGGAGACTACGGTGTAGAATTGCGTGATCTTTTGGAACGTGATGAGCAAGAGAGTGAGCTTATTGAACGTATCCAGGCGCAGTTACAAACCAAGTCGGTAAGCCATTTCTTGCATGATGGCAATACTGGTATGACGCCACACCTCGCGTCTATCGGCGGCTAACTTCATTCAACTTTTAGAGCGAGCTTAGTGATAAGCTGGCTCTAACTTTTTCCGAATCGATACCAAGCGTATCAAAGCTAATTAAGAGAATAGGTGAACAAATGGGTCACGCTGAAAGCAAATTCCAACCTGCAAATATTGCCGTTCTAACGGTATCTGACACTCGTACTGAAGAAAACGATACCTCTGGTCGTTACCTAGCTGAGCATGCTCAAGAAGCGGGTCACAACGTAGTAGACAAGCAAATTGTTATTGATGACATGTACAAGATCCGCGCGATTGTTTCTCAATGGATTGCTGATGAAAGCGTACAAGCGATCATGATTACTGGCGGTACAGGTTTCACCTCACGTGATAGCACGCCAGAAGCACTTAAGCCTCTATTTGATAAAGAAGTTGAAGGTTTTGGTGAGTTGTTCCGTATGGTGTCGTACGAAGAGATCGGTACGTCTACGATTCAGTCTCGTGCGATTGCTGGTTTTGCTAACCACACCGTGATCTTCGCAATGCCAGGTTCAACTGGTGCGTGCCGCACAGGCTGGACAAAAATTATTAAACAGCAGTTGGATGCAAGTCATCGCCCTTGTAACTTCATGCCACACCTATCTGTATAACCTTTCCTAAAAGCGAAGGAAAAACAATGACCCAATTTACACATATCAATGCTTCTGGCGAAGCAAACATGGTTGACGTGTCAGCAAAAACGGAGACGGTTCGTGAAGCTCGTGCTGAAGCATTTGTTCACATGGCCCCAGAAACACTTCAACTGATTGTCTCTGGCCAGCACCATAAAGGTGATGTATTTGCGACGGCTCGTATTGCTGGTATTCAAGCTGCGAAGAAAACCTGGGATTTGATTCCACTTTGTCATCCGCTACTACTCTCTAAAGTTGAAGTTCAACTGGAAGCTATCGAAGCAGAGAACAAAGTTCGCATCGAATCAGTATGTAAACTTGCGGGTAAAACTGGTGTGGAAATGGAAGCGCTCACGGCAGCTTCCGTTGCTGCTCTAACGATTTACGATATGTGTAAAGCAGTACAAAAAGACATGGTCATTGGTCAAGTTCGTCTATTAGAGAAAACGGGTGGTAAATCTGGTCACTTTAAGGTGGAATCATGATTAAAGTACTTTTCTTTGCTCAAACTCGCGAGCTGATTGGCATCGACAGTGTTGAGTTAGACGGGCCGTTTGAAACGGTTGAATCAATTCGTGCACATCTAGTGGAAGAAGGCACTAAGAAAGATGGCAAGTGGGATTTAGCACTCGAGTCAGGAAAGCTACTTGCTGCAGTGAACCAATCTATCGTCCCTCTGGATACACAAGTAAAAGCAGGTGATGAAGTTGCGTTTTTCCCGCCGGTAACTGGGGGTTAAGATGGATTCTCGTGTTTCTGTACAAATTGAAGACTTTTCGGTTGAGCAAGAATATCAACGTCTATCTGAAGGGACGGCTGCCGGCGCTGTCGTTACATTCGTTGGTAAAGTTCGAGATATGAACCTTGGGGATAATGTGATTGGTTTACATCTAGAGCACTATCCGGGGATGACAGAGAAGAGCTTGAGCGACATTTGCGATCAAGCTGAGTCTCGCTGGCCACTATTAGGTGTACGCGTGATTCATCGCGTCGGAGACATGGATAGCGGTGATCAAATTGTATTTGTGGGCGTTTCCAGTGCGCACCGCGGCGCGGCATTTGATGCGTGCGAGTTCATCATGGATTATCTGAAAACCCAAGCTCCATTTTGGAAAAAAGAGCGTACGACGAATGAAGATCGTTGGGTTGAGTCGCGCGACACCGATCATCAAGCTGCACAGCGTTGGGAAAAATAGAACTAACCCGCATTCTAGTGAAAAAAGCTAAGTGCTAATGGTACTTAGCTTTTTTTGTATTTATCTTCATTGTATTGCTCACTTTGTTTCAATATTTCCTATCTTTTGTCTGGTGATATTCTTCACAATAAAAGTTTTTTGCCCAATATATAAACAATTATTTGTTAGACTTGATTTGTCATAAATGTTAAATGATGTGTAAATATCTAGCATAAGATGCTAGTAAATGGTTTAAACTCAGATTAATCGAAAGTTTCGCCTGTTAAATGTCGCTTCTGGTCTTTATTTGGCTGGTGAATGCTTTGGGGTTAGAGTTTACTGCTAGATATGTGTGGTTTAGTCAGCATTATTGGTTTTTTTGCTACATTTTTATGGCAAATTACTTCAATGATTGCTAATGTGTGCCGCAGTCTTTGTAAGGTTTTAGACTTTTGTGCTCAGAAAGTGCACTAAAAAAATCTAAAACTCTGACCGTTCCAGGCCCTTACAAAGAAGTCATGGATGCTAACGAAAAAATTTGGAGTTTTACGCATGTATAAGAATAAAATCACGCGCGCTTTATTTATTGGTGCTGGTCTTTCTCTCGCTCTAGCTGGTTGTGGTGAAAAGCCTGCGGAGAAACAAGCTGCTGAGCCTGCTCCGGCTCCAGCCCCTGAAGCTAAATCTGATTCTAAAGAGCCAAAACTTGCTGCTGTTCAAGAATTGGTGCGTGGTAACGGTACAGAAGTTGCGACAATAGACCCTCATAAATCTCAAGGTGTTCCAGAATCCCACGTGATTCGCGATCTTCTTGAAGGCCTTGTAAACCAAGATGCGGACGGTAACACTATCCCTGGTGTTGCAGAATCTTGGGAAACTGAAGACAACAAAACATACACTTTCCACTTACGTGAAGACGCAAAATGGTCAAACGGTGATCCTGTCACTGCAGGTGATTTCGTTTACAGCTTCCAACGCGCAGTCGATCCAGCAACCGCCTCTCCATATGCTTGGTACATGGAATACACCAAGATGAAGAACGCAAAAGACATTGTTGCGGGTAAAAAAGATAAGAGCGAGTTAGGTGTTAAAGCGGTTGACGATCACACGTTAGTGGTTGAGTTAGATACTGCAGTACCATATTTTGTAATGATGATGGGCCACACGACAGTGAAACCTGTTCATCAAGCAACTGTTGAAAAGTTCGGCGATCAATGGACGAAGCCAGAGAACTTTGTAGGTAACGGTGCTTATGTTGTTGACAACTGGGTTGTAAACGAGCGTTTGGTTCTAAAACGTAACGAACAGTACTGGGACAACGAAAACACGACGCTTGACCAAGTTACTTTCCTACCAATCGAGAACCAAGTAGCGGAAATGAACCGCTTCCTAGCGGGTGAAATCGACTTCACGAACGAGCTGCCTACAGAGCACTTCAAGCGTCTGAAGAAAGAGCACCCACAAGAAGTGTCTGTAACCGGTAACTTATGTACTTACTACTACATCTTCAATACGAAGAAAAAGCCGTTTGATGATGTTCGTGTGCGTAAAGCGATTTCTTATGCGATTGACCGTAACATTGTGACCGATGCGATTTTAGGTCAAGGTCAAAAGCCAGCTTACTTCCTAACACCTGAAATTACGGCAGGTTTCAACCCAGAAATTCCTGCATACGGCAAAATGACGCAAGAAGAGCGTAACGCAGAAGCTGCGCGTCTATTGGAAGAAGCGGGTTACGGCGCAGACAACCCTCTTGAATTTAACCTTCTATACAATACATCAGAGAACCACAAGAAACTTGCGGTTGCACTGGGTTCAATGTGGAAGAAGACACTTGGTCTAGACGTTACGCTAGAAAACCAAGAGTGGAAAACTTACCTATCTACCAAAGATTCTGGCAACTTTGAGGTTGCTCGTGCAGGTTGGTGTGGCGACTACAACGAAGCTTCATCTTTCCTAACGCTGATGATGAGTAATAACACTACTGGTGGTATTCACTACGACAGCAAAGAGTACGATGCGATCATGAACAAAGCATTTGCTTCAACTTCTGACGAAGAGCGCCAAGCACTTTACCTAGAAGCAGAGAAGTTGATGGCAAAAGATATGCCAATCGCACCTATCTACCAGTACGTGAAATCACGTCTACTATCACCGAAAGTTGGTGGCTTCCCAGTAAATAACGCGGAAGACAAGATTTACTCTAAAGATCTCTACATCACAGAGTAATTCGTAACTCGATAGAACTATAAAAATGAGGCCCTACATGTGAGAAATTGCATGTAGCGCCTATCTTTAGTCCAAAAGAATTGGACGACTTCTTTAATTTAACTGTCACAGACTGAAAGAGTGAGTTTATGCTTAAATTCATCGCAAAAAGGATATTTGAGGCGATCCCAACAATGTTGGTTTTGATCACCGTATCTTTCTTTCTTATGCGCTTTGCACCGGGAAACCCTTTCTCGACAGAGCGTCCATTGCCACCCGAAGTAATGGCAAACATCGAAGCTAAATATGGCTTGGATAAACCTGTATTTGAACAATACACCACGTATTTGACCAATGTTATCCAAGGTGATTTCGGACCGTCATTTAAATACCTTGATTACTCAGTAAACGAGCTGATCGCGGTTGCCTTACCTGTTTCGGCTAAAGTGGGCTTCATCGCCTTTATCTTTACTTTGATAATGGGGGTTACCGTCGGTACCATTGCTGCGCTCAAGCAAAATACTTGGATTGATTACACCATTATGTCGACTGCGATGCTTGGTGTCGTAATGCCATCCTTTGTATTAGCGCCTGCGCTTATCTACATATTCTCGCTTCATTGGAATATCTTCCCTGCGGGCGGTTGGCAAGATGGTAGCTGGCAGTATTTAGTGCTTCCTGTTATTGGTATGTCGCTACTGTATGTTGCTACCTTTGCTCGTATCACGCGTGGTTCGATGATCGAAACCCTAAACAGTAACTTTATTCGTACGGCACGTGCTAAAGGTCTAAGTTACCGTTATATCATTATCAAACACGCTCTTAAGCCGGCACTTCTCCCTGTTGTTTCTTACATGGGCCCAGCTTTCGTAGGTATCATCACCGGTTCCGTTGTTATCGAAACCATTTTTGGTCTGCCTGGTATTGGTAAACTATTCGTTAACGCTGCGTTTAACCGTGACTACTCGCTAGTAATGGGGGTAACCATTCTGATTGGTTTCCTATTCATTCTATTCAACGCGATTGTAGATATTTTACTTGCAATGATTGACCCGAAAATTCGCTACTAACAGGGACGTTTGGTTATGTTAACGAAAAAAGAAAACCTAGAAGCGATTGAGAAATTCTCCGAAAACTTGGAGATTGAAGGTCGCAGTCTTTGGCAAGATGCTCGTATCCGTTTCATGCGCAACAAAGCGGCGATGGTGAGCTTATTCCTTCTTGTTCTAATGACGTTGGCGGTTATTATCCTGCCAATGATCGCACCGTACACATTTGATGATACTGACTGGTACGCGATGCACGTTGCACCGAATGCTGACCATTGGTTTGGTACTGACAGCTTAGGCCGTGATTTATACGTGCGTACGCTAATTGGAGGTCGTATTTCGTTGATGGTAGGTGTTATGGGTGCATTTGTAGCGGTACTGATTGGTACGCTCTACGGCGCAGCATCTGGTTTCATCGGCGGTAAAGTTGACCGCGTAATGATGCGTATTCTAGAAATTTTATACGCGGTACCGTTTATGTTCCTGGTGATTGTACTGGTAACATTCTTCGGTCGTAACATCATGCTGATCTTCGTTGCGATTGGTGCTATCGCATGGCTAGATATGGCGCGTATCGTACGTGGTCAGACTCTTAGTCTACGTAGCAAGGAGTTTATCGAAGCGGCACATGTGTGTGGTGTAAGCAACTGGAAAATCATTACTCGTCATATCGTACCGAACGTACTGGGTATTGTAGCGGTATACTCTACGCTGCTTATCCCAAATATGATTCTAACGGAATCATTCCTATCATTCCTTGGTCTTGGTGTTCAGGAACCAATGACAAGTTGGGGCGCTCTTCTACAAGAAGGTGCACAGACAATGGAAGTAGCAATCTGGCAGCTGGCATTCCCAGCAGTGTTCATGGTTGTGACGCTATTCTGCTTCAACTACGTTGGTGACGGCCTGCGCGATGCGCTGGATCCAAAAGACAGATAATTAAAAGATAAGATTAAGGAAGCAATGATGAGCTTATTAGATGTCAAAGATCTGCGCGTCGAATTCACCACGCAAGATGGTATCGTAACCGCAGTAAACGATTTGAACTTCTCTCTCAACCAAGGCGAAACCTTAGGTATCGTTGGAGAGTCGGGATCAGGTAAATCTCAAACCGTATTCGCAATCATGGGCCTTTTGGCTAAGAACGGTATTATTTCTGGTAGCGCAAAGTTTGAAGGCAAAGAAATCCTAAACTTACCGGAAAAAGAACTGAACAAAGTGCGTGCGGAACAGATCGCAATGATCTTCCAAGACCCAATGACATCACTGAACCCTTACATGAAAGTGAGTGATCAGTTGATGGAAGTGCTTATGCTGCACAAAGGCATGGGCAAAGCGGAAGCATTTGAAGAATCAGTACGCATGCTGGAAGCGGTAAAAATCCCTGAAGCGCGTAAGCGTATCACGATGTACCCGCATGAGTTTTCAGGCGGTATGCGTCAGCGTGTAATGATCGCGATGGCGTTGTTATGTCGTCCTAAACTGCTTATTGCCGATGAGCCAACAACAGCACTTGATGTGACGGTACAAGCACAGATCATGGACTTGTTGAATGAGCTGAAATCTGAGTTCAACACAGCGATCATCATGATCACGCACGACCTTGGTGTGGTTGCAGGTTCGTGTGACAAGGTGCTGGTGATGTATGCAGGCCGTACTATGGAGTACGGCAACGTAAACGAAATTTTCTACAATCCAAGCCATCCTTATGCGGAGGGGCTGCTGAAGGCGATTCCTCGCCTCGATACTGAGGGTGAAATTCTGCCGACCATTCCTGGTAATCCACCAAACTTGCTTCGTCTACCGCCGGGCTGCCCTTATCAAGAGCGCTGTCACCGTGTGATGGATCGTTGTAAGCGCGAGGCGCCAATTCTGACACCATTTGGTGATGGTCGTCAGCGTGCATGTTTTTCTGAATGGGAGGCTTGGAACAAATGAACGCAGTAGACAAAAAACTAATTCTGGACATTTCTGAGCTGAAAGTTCACTTCAGCATTGCCTCAAAGTCGGCATGGCCGTGGTCAAAGCCTTCGAGCCTGAAAGCGGTAGATGGCGTGAACGTTCGACTATACGAAGGGGAAACGCTTGGTGTAGTAGGTGAGTCAGGTTGTGGTAAATCGACGTTTGCTCGTGCCATCATTGGTCTGGTTGAAGCTACTGACGGCCAAGTAGTTTGGTTGGGTCAAGACCTTACTAAAATGAAAAGCGTTCAGCGCCGTGAGACGCGTAAAGAAATTCAGATGATTTTCCAAGACCCATTGGCATCGCTGAATCCGCGTATGACTGTTGGTGATATCATTGCTGAACCTCTTGAGACATTCTATCCAGAACTGTCTAAGCAGGAAGTGAAAGATCGCGTTAAAGAGATGATGGCGAAAGTTGGCCTATTACCTAACGTGATTAACCGTTACCCACACGAGTTCTCGGGTGGTCAGTGTCAGCGTATCGGGATAGCGCGTGCGCTTATCCTTAAGCCTAAGATGATCATTTGTGACGAGCCAGTATCGGCGCTTGATGTATCTATTCAAGCTCAGGTGGTTAACCTACTTAAAGAGATTCAAAAAGAGTTAGGGCTTTCTCTGGTATTCATTGCGCATGACTTGTCTGTCGTTAAACACATTTCAGATCGCGTTTTAGTTATGTATTTAGGTAATGCCGTGGAACTTGGCGAGGCCGAGGCTCTGTTTGCTGATCCTAAGCACCCATATACGCGTGCGCTGATGTCTGCGGTTCCGATCCCGGACCCGGATATTGAGCGCAATAAGAAAATCCAAATGCTAGAGGGTGATCTTCCTTCACCTATCAACCCACCGTCGGGTTGTGTATTCCGCACTCGTTGCCCACAAGCAACCGAAGAGTGTGCGAAGACGAAGCCAACCATTTTAGGTAATGACGTTCACGCGGTATCTTGTTTACACGTTAGTGTATAAATTCAGCCTGTGACGGGCTTAAGCGCGACACCTTCATCGGGTCGCGCTTTTTTTATGTGTCTGATTTATACATTCGAATTTCTTGAACATGATGTCCTAAGTTCGATGATTCTCTGTTTGATAGGAAACGCTAATATAGACACAAACAGAACGAGAGGAGAGCAATCATGGGTAAGTTGGTTGAAGGTGTTTGGCAAGATGTCTGGTATGACACAAAATCAAATGGTGGCAAATTTGTGCGCGAAGATGCCGGATTCCGTAACTGGGTTAAAAACGACCCTGATGCGGAGTTTACGCCAGAGTCCGGTCGATACCATTTGTATGTCTCTCTTGCTTGTCCTTGGGCACATCGAACCCTCATTTTCCGCAAGCTGAAAGGTTTAGAACCACATATTGATGTCACGGTCGTTTGCCCTGATATGCTCAGCCAAGGTTGGCAAATGGGGCTTCCTGAGCCATTGTTTGGTCACACGCGCATGTATCAAATTTACACGCAGGCCAAACCCGATTACACGGGCCGCGTAACCGTGCCTGTACTTTGGGATAAAAAGACCAATACTATTGTGTCGAACGAGTCGTCAGAGATCATTCGTATGTTTAACTCGGAGTTCAATGCGTTAACAGGGAATCACGACGACTACTATCCAGAACATCTAAAACACGTTATTGATGAGTGGAACGATTTTGTTTATCCGAATGTCAACAACGGAGTGTATCGTTGTGGCTTCGCGACTACGCAAGAGGCGTATGAAGAAGCGTTTGATTCTTTGTTTAATGCGTTAGATAAAATCGATGCTCACCTAGCGACGCATCGTTACTTAGCAGGGAACACAATTACTGAGGCGGATTGGCGTTTGTTTACGACTCTTATTCGTTTTGATGCGGTGTATGTGGGGCATTTCAAGTGTAACAAGCAGCGCATCGCAGACTACGAAAATATACAAGGCTACTTAAAAGAGTTGTATCAAGTTGAAGGCGTCGAAGACACGACGGATTTCTATCACATTAAACGCCACTACTACTTCAGCCACACAGGGATTAATCCGACGCAAGTTGTACCAAAAGGGCCTGATTTAGACCTAAATACTCCTCATGGAAGAGAAAGGATTGGCTAGTTTGCTGCTTCCATCGCAAATGAAAAAGTACTTAACGGTTAGCAATGCCGTTAAGTACTTTTGTGTCATCTAAATACCGGGAGTAGGAAGTTTACTTTTTCATTCATCGTCACCTTACTTAGCGCGTACGATGTCCATCACTAGCTTTCCGTCCACTTTTACAGGACCGTCCTCTTTAGCGCCGAGCGTATACTCAAACACACCAGTCTTCATGCCACCTTTCTCTCCGTGGACCATTAACATCAGCATATCGCCTGATTCTACTGGTTCCATCAAAATTGCATTTACGTTTTCATTCTTTCCCATTTTTAACGGAGCGTAGCCGATAACAGGACCAGGCTTCATTGATTCGTCTGTTCGGTGGACAACCATCCACCCATTGTCATCAGCATGAGCCATTTCAGCGGTCACCGTTCCTCCGGACATATCTTGATCGACGCCTTTAATACTCGAGGCGGAAAAGCTGAATGAAGAAAAACTAATCAGAAACGCAGCTAAACCAAACTTTATCAGTGATGTATTGATGAAATCCTTCATATATATTCCTTAGCAGTCAATGAGTTTGTGCATTGCAGTAGCTTTTACGTATTTCCTAGCAAAAAAGTTTAGCTAAAACGTAAATAATGCCGATAAATTGAACAGGGGCCGTGCTGCCTTGGAGCCAATGTATTTTGGGGAATGGGTCAATCGGTGTAAGAACAAGCGCGAGCATTGTCGATTAGGTGTGGTGGGGCGATAGGGAGAAAAGCTTTGCGCACCAGTAATTATAGGTTGTGCAGTGATTGGTATAAAAAACAAATAAGTGTTCTGGCCAGCAATAGAAAAAGCCCTCGATGAATCGAGGGCTTTGTATCTATATCCAACTAGATGTCAGAAGCGATTATTTAGCTTCTTGGTCTGCTTGGATAGCTGTTAGAGCGATGGTGTACACGATGTCGTCTACTAGCGCGCCACGAGACAAGTCGTTTACAGGCTTACGCATACCTTGCAGCATTGGACCGATAGATACTAGGTCAGCTGAACGTTGTACCGCTTTATAAGTTGTGTTACCCGTGTTTAGGTCTGGGAATACAAATACTGTCGCTTTACCTGCAACTGGAGAGTTTGGTGCTTTAGAAGCAGCAACGTTTTCCATAATAGCAGCGTCGTACTGTAGAGGACCGTCAATGATAAGATCAGGACGTTTCTCTTGAGCCAGTTTTGTTGCTTCACGTACTTTATCAACGTCTGCACCCTTACCAGATTCACCAGTAGAGTAAGAGATCATTGCAACGCGTGGTTCGATACCGAATGCTGCTGCAGAGTCAGCAGATTGGATAGCGATTTCAGCAAGCTGTTCAGCAGTTGGATCTGGGTTGATTGCACAGTCACCGTAAACCAGTACTTGATCAGGCAGAAGCATGAAGAATACTGAAGATACGATAGACGCATTTGGTGCCGTCTTGATGATTTGGAACGGAGGAACGATAGTGTTCGCCGTAGTGTGAACAGCACCAGAAACTAGGCCGTCAACTTCGTCGTTCTCAAGCATCATTGTGCCTAGGAATACTGAATCTTGTAGCTTCTCACGAGCCACAACTTCAGTCATGCCTTTAGCACCGCGCAACTCAACTAGGCGAGCAACGTAGTTTTCACGAACAGCATCTGCATCAATGATGGTTACACCAGTACCTAGCTCAACGCCTTGTTGAGCCGCTACGCGACGGATTTCATCTGGGTTACCTAGAAGTACACAGTCTGCAATGCCGCGTTCAGCACAGATTGCCGCTGCTTTAACTGTGCGTGGTTCGTCACCTTCTGGAAGAACGATACGCTTACCTGCTTTACGAGCAAGTTCAGTTAGCTGGTAACGGAACGCTGGTGGGCTTAGACGACGAGACTTCTGAGTGCCTTCAGTCATAGACTCGATCCAGTTACCGTCGATGTGGCCAGCAACGTGTTCGTTGATGAACTCGATACGCTCTTTATCGTCTGCAGGTACTTCGATGCTGAAGCTCTGTAGGTTTAGAGACGTTTGCCAAGTGTTACCTTGTGCTTTGAAGATAGGTAGACCAGTGTCGAATGCTGGTTTACATAGGCCTTCGATTTCGCTAGGGATATCGTAACCGCCAGTTAGCAGTACTGCACCAATATCCACACCGTTCATTGCAGCAAGAGAAGCAGCAACGATAACATCAGGACGGTCTGCAGAAGTAACAAGTAGAGAGCCCGGTTTGAAGTGCTCAATCATGTTTGGCAGAGAACGTGCACAGAAAGTGATGCTCTTGATGCGGCGAGTGTTGATGTCACCTTCGTTGATGATATCTGCTTTCAGGTGCTTAGCCATGTCGATTGCACGAGTCGCAATCAGATCAATGCTCCATGGCACACAACCTAGTACACGAATTGGAGAAGTGTTAAAAATTTCCATCACTTTCAATTCGTTTTGTTTCGCGCTGTCTGCATCGTCAAAGATTTCAGATAGGTCAGGGCGAGTACGGCCAGCTTCGTCAACAGGAGCGTTTAGCTTGTTGATGATAACACCAGAGATGTTTTTGTTTTTAGTGCCGCCGAAGTTAGAACATGCTACTTCGATACGCTCTTTCAGTTGCGCAGGGTTATCAGTACCTGGAGTCGCAACTAGCACGATTTCTGCACCAAGTGTTGCCGCGATTTCCGCGTTTACTTGGTTTGCAAATGAGTGCTTACGAGTAGGTACAAGACCTTCGATTAGCGTAACGTCTGCGTCTTTGTTGATTTGGTTGTAACGTTCAACAACGGTTTCTAGCAGCTCGTCCATGTTGTCGTTACCGATTAGGCTTTCAGCAACAGACATCGCCATTGGTTCACCGATCTTCATATCGCTGTTACGACCAACGATAGTTGAAGTCAGATCTGGCTGATCACCACCTGAACGTGGCTGACAGATTGGCTTATAGAAAGAAACTTTAACGCCTTTACGCTCCATAGCGCGAAGAACACCCATGCTAACGCTTGTTAGGCCAACGCCTGCGCTAGTAGGGATAAGCATAATAGTACGAGACATTCGTAGAGTACCTTTAGCTATTTGGGGGATAAAAGCTCAACTCTTATTCCATGAAGCTCGAAGAATAGGAGTTGAGCCCCTAAGAAATTCGTTTGAATGAAAATCTGGCTAGCCGAGTGGCTAGCCAGGAATTCAATTAAAGACCTGTCAGGCGAGCAGTGTCTTCAGCGATGACTAGCTCTTCGTTAGTAGAGATAACCATTGCAGGGATACGGCTGTTTTCAGTCGTGATAACGCCTTCGCCGCCGAAGCGAGCTTTAAGGTTAGCTTCGCTATCTACTTCGATACCGAAGATGCCAAGACGGTTTAGAACCATTTCACGGATAGGGCCAGAGTTCTCGCCGATACCGCCAGTGAAAGTGATTGCGTCTAGACGGCCTTCCATTGAAGCAGTGTAGCCAGCAACGTATTTAGCTAGACGGTGGCAGAACACGTCCATTGCGCGTGTTGCTTCTTCTTTTTGACCGTAGTTGTCTTCAACGAAACGACAGTCAGAAGTCACTTCAGTTAGACCTTGAAGACCAGACTCTTTAGTTAGCATCGTGTTGATTTGATCAACAGAGTAACCTAGAGCGTCGTGTAGGTGGAAGACGATAGCAGGGTCGATGTCGCCACAGCGAGTACCCATTACCAGACCTTCAAGTGGAGTAAGACCCATAGAAGTGTCTACAGATTGACCGTTCTTGATCGCACATACAGATGCGCCGTTACCTAGGTGACAGTTGATGATGTTTACTTCTTCAACTGGTTTGTTTAGTAGGCCTGCAACTTCACGAGTGATGAACAAGTGAGAAGTACCGTGCATGCCGTAACGACGGATACCGTGTTCTTTGTATAGGTTGTATGGAAGAGCGTATAGGTAAGACTCTTCAGGCATAGTTTGGTGGAACGCAGTGTCAAATACAGCAACGTTTTTCAGCTCTGGGAAGTTTTTCTTAGCCGCTTCGATACCGATGATGTGAGCAGGGTTATGAAGAGGTGCAAATGTTGCAGCGTCTTGAATACCTTTTAGAACTTCATCAGTAATTAGTGCAGATTGAGTGAACTGCTCGCCGCCGTGAACGATACGGTGACCGATTGCGCCTAGGTTAGCTTTAAGCTCTGGCTTAGAAGCAAGAATAGTTTCTACCATAAACGCTAGTGCTTCTTCGTGAGCTGCACCATTGCCTAGTTGAGCTTCGTGCTTGCCATCAAGTTTCCACTTGATGCGAGCTTCAGGAAGGTGAAGACACTCAGCAAGACCTGACAAGTGCTCGTCGCCGTTCTCGGCATCAACAACGGCAAATTTAAGAGAAGAACTACCGCAGTTTAAAACTAAAACTAGCTTAGACATGTATGACTACCTGTTATTCGTCTGATAAAAAATCAGTTAAAGAATGAAAAATTAATCACAAGAATAGCCGATACCCAGAAGGCTGCGTACTAATCCTGGTCAAAAATTGTTCTAATTCCATATAAAGAAATAGTGATGAACCCTTCCATCACTATGATGCGATCCGTGCAGATAGATATCTCGGAGTTGCTTAAATTGTAAATAACAGCAACAATGAGATTGAGGGTCTGCAAAGGATAGCGATAATAAGCAATGATAACAAAAAAAATTTGAAAGAATATTAACTTTCATCAATTTTTTGTACCTTCAGTTGAAATGTTCAACTATTTTTTAGTGAGAGAGCGGTATGAGTAATAAAGTCGGATTGATCCATAGCCTGAAAGATGGCCAGAATTACATGGAGATCTGGCCGGTTCGTAAAGAGCTAAGCGCCATATTTCCGGAACAGCGTATCATTAAGGCGACTCGCTTTGGCATTAAAGTCATGCCAGCTGTTGCTGCGATCAGCGTACTCACTCAAATGGCATTCAACAATTACCACGCTTTACCTCAATCCATTGTTGTCGCCTTGTTTGCGATTAGCTTGCCACTTCAAGGCATTTGGTGGCTTGGTGCTCGGTCCAACACGAAATTGCCGCCTTCTTTGGCCTCTTGGTATCGGGAGTTGCATCAAAAAATTGTGGAAACAGGTTTTGCATTAGAGCCTGTCAAAGCTCGCCCTCGTTACAAAGAGCTTGCGATAATATTGAACCGAGCGTTTCGCCAGCTCGATAAATCGTCATTAGAGCGTTGGTTCTAATTTAAATTGTTTGAAATGGAGTGTGCACTGGCCGCTCCATTTTTGATCCTGCCTCTATTACCTACTTTGACGGTCGTTGATGAAGCGAGCGAAGCTTTGTTTGCCAAAGATTCTTTCCGGATGAAGAAGTCCCCCCGATCACAAATGTTGCTTTAGTGTTAAATCTTTCTTTTCTTTACTAAGACTTAGTAGTAATAATAAAAACAAGATGCGCAAGAAGTGCACAGTTATACGAACACAACAATACCGCCTTCAAACATTTGAATTCACGAGTCGATACACATATTGAAAGCTCGTGAAACAAGGACGAAGTCACATCAAGGAGTTATGATGAAAACGAAACGTTTATTAGCCACCGCCGTTCTATCAGCTACTGCTATTTTCTCTTCTACCAATGTACTGGCCGCCACTGCAACTGTCGCAGTTTCACAGATTGTCGAACACCCGGCGTTAGACGCGACGCGCCAAGGGTTACTTGATGGTTTGAAAGCGAAAGGCTACGAAGAAGGCAAAAATCTAGAATTTGATTATAAGACCGCACAGGGTAATCCAGCGATTGCGGTGCAAATTGCCCGTCAGTACGTCGGTGAAAATCCTGATGTGTTAGTTGGCATCGCGACACCTTCGGCACAAGCTTTGGTGTCGGCTACTCGCTCTATTCCTGTTGTCTTTACTGCGGTAACAGATCCGGTTGGTGCGAAATTGGTTAAGTCGATGGAACAACCAGGCAAAAACGTAACTGGCCTGTCTGATCTTTCACCCGTTGCTCAGCATGTCGATCTCATCCAAGAAATTCTTCCTCAGGTGAAAAGCATCGGGGTTGTATTTAATCCCGGTGAAGCTAATGCCGTGACTTTAGTTGAATTACTAAAAGAAAGCGCAAAAGCAAAAGGCATACAAGTGGTTGAAGCGACCGCACTAAAAAGTGCTGATGTTCAGTCTGCGACTCAAGCGATTGCAGCGAAATCAGACATTCTTTACGCCCCAACAGACAATACAGTTGCAAGTGCGATTGAAGGGATGATTGTGGCAGCGAATCAAGCGAAGAAACCTGTATTTGGTGGCGCGACGTCGTATGTCGAAAAGGGTGCAATTGCAGGCTTAGGTTTTGACTACTACCAGGTTGGTGTACAAACCGCGGATTACGTGGCGGCGATTCTTGATGGTCAAGAACCAGGCAAGCTGGATGTAAAAGTCGCGACGGGCTCTGACCTTGTAATTAATGAAAGCGCAGCATCTAAGCTCGGTATCAAGCTGCCAAGTTCTGTGATTGAACGTGCGACAAGCATGCAATAAGTAACGCTTTTTGGGGTTAAGCCTGTCACGTTGGTTGATAGAGGCTTGCCCCAAAATTGATACTCGCCAGATTTCTCGTGTAAAGCATTCTGCTAGAGAAGAAGGGGAGTATACGTTAGAAGTCTTAAGTTCAGGTTGGTATTAGCCAGCCTGAGCATGCAGAAAGGAGCAGTTATGTCTGCATTTGCTTTTTTTGGTGCACTCGAAATTGGCTTGATTTATGGCCTAGTCGCTCTGGGTGTGTATCTTACGTTCCGTGTTCTCGATTTCCCCGATTTGAGTGTGGATGGCAGCTTTCCAATGGGAGCTGCGGTAGCTGCAACGGCGATTGTCGCAGGTATTAATCCTTGGCTTGCGACAATAATGGCGATGATAGCTGGTAGTATGACGGGGTGGGTAACCGCTTTTCTGGCTGTTCGGTGTGGTATTTTACACCTGTTAGCTTCCATTCTTACCATGATCGCTGCATTTTCAATTAATATTCGTATTATGGGCAAACCTAATATGGCGTTGCTTGGAGAGGATACTATTCTCACTCCGTTTGAAGCATTGGGCGATGCGATGTTTATTCGCCCTCTGGTTGTTGGGGTCTTAGTTCTTCTGTCCGCTTTCTTTGTCATTCGCCTGCTGAACAGCGACTTTGGTCTTGGTTTACGAGCCACGGGTGTGAATGCGCGTATGGTTTCTGCGCAAGGGGCGAGCACTGGCTTTTATACCTACTTTGGCTTGGCTTTATCCAACGGGTTTGTGGGATTCGCAGGCGCGTTGTTTGCACAAACGAACAGCTTTGCGGATGTGACCTCTGGCGTGGGCACCATTGTCGTTGGTTTGGCAGCTGTGATTTTGGGGCAGACCCTTATTCCCGGGCGCAAGATTTGGGTTGCGGTATTTGCGGTCATCATCGGTTCGGTACTTTATCGCCTTGCAGTGGCTTTCGCTTTGAGCTCTGGCATGTTTGGTTTACAAGCTTCAGACCTCAACCTGGTTACCGCAGTATTGGTGGCTGTGGCGCTTATTGCTCCAAAGCTAAAACAGAGCATGAGAGCGAAACAACGCGTTACTGATGCTAAACAAGCGGCATCAAAAAATGGTTCTGGGGAGGCATTATGATCGAACTAAATAACATTCAGGTCACGTTCAACCCAGGGACGATTTTGGAAAATCGTGCATTGAAAGGCGTCTCTTTAGAGGTTCCAGAGCATCAATTTCTTACCGTGATTGGTTCTAATGGCGCAGGAAAATCGACGTTGCTTGGTGCGGTGACAGGTGAGACGCCGATGATAGGTGGTCAGGTGATCATTGATGGCAAAGACGTCACCAAGCAGACGGTTGCCCAACGTGCAACGCAATGCGCCCGAGTGTTTCAAGATCCATTGGCCGGGACTTGTGGTGAACTGACGATAGAAGAGAACATGGCTCTAGCGCACATGCGTGGTAAAAAACGCAGCTGGGGGTTGGCGCTCTCTACCAAACGTCGCAAGCTGTTCCAAGAGCGAATTAGCATCCTCGGTCTTGGTTTAGAAGACCGCTTGGGCGATAGCATTGGGTTGCTGTCTGGTGGACAACGACAAGCCGTTAGCCTTGTGATGGCGACGTTATCGGAGAGTAAGTTGTTGTTGCTTGATGAACACACGGCTGCGCTTGATCCTCGTATGGCGGCGTTTGTTATCGACTTAACTAAACGTATTGTCGATGAGTTCGATTTAACCGTGATGATGGTGACGCATTCGATGAAAGACGCATTAGCATGTGGCGATAGGACCGTAATGCTTCACCAAGGTGAAATTGTGCTTGATGTGGCTGGAGAGCAGCGCGCTAACATGCAAGTACCAGACTTGTTGGATATGTTCTCCAAAGTGCGTGGTGAAGAGCTGGCAGATGACAGTCTCTTGTTGAACTAAGCGGTATCCGACAAGTCACTACGCCTACTAAGTGTGATCCTCCTTGAGAAAATTGGCTGATATGTCAACTCGCAAGGAGGATTTCTTGTCTCTAATTCTTCAATAACATAGTGGCATATCCGATGACGAGGAGTGCCCATAATGAACCTGCCATTTATTTTTCATAGTCAAACTATTGATGGTTTAGCTTTTAATGACGAGCAAATTACAGTCAGACTGAAAACCGAGACATTGGATTTTGATTCCGTCTATGTGCGTATTGAGCCGGACAATGAAGAATATCTGGTCGACATGGCTCAAATTGGAACAGCTGGGGAATTGTTACTATGGGAGGCATCGTTTCGACCAAATCGAGATCGAGATGTCACACATTATGTGTTTAAGATCCTCAAAGACGGACAGCAATACTGGCTCGATGCACGAGGCGTACAAAAGCGTATTCCACCCAAAGAGTTCCACTTTAAGTTGAATGTAGAGCATCAACCACCAAGCTGGGTCCAACAGCAAGTTTTCTATCAAATCTTTCCTGACCGTTTTTCTGCTAGTAAAAGTGAGTCTGATATTCGCCACGCTTATGCTCAGTATGATTCTGCATCGATCGTTAAGGCGTGGGGAGACGCGGTAGGCTCTCACCAAAATACCGGGGCGCGTGAATTCTTTGGCGGCGACCTCAAAGGTGTGGAGCAAAAGTTGGACTATCTTGAACAGCTCGGCGTTACTGCGCTTTATTTTAATCCGATCTTTTCTTCACCAAGTAATCATAAATACGACACCACCGATTACTTCACTGTTGACCCTATGTTCGGCACCAACGATCAGTTTGCTGAACTGTGTGAGAAAATCCGTGGTAAGAATATGAAGATTGTCTTAGACGCGGTGTTTAACCACACGTCAGTGCATCATCCTTGGTTTGATATCCAACAAAAAGGAGAAGGAGCGTATGGCAATCCGCAGTCAAAGTTCCGTGATTACTACTTTTTCGAAGGCGAAACCAATCACTACATTGGTTGGAAAGGCATTGGTAACTTACCGGTTCTGAACTTTGAAAATGAACAGGTGCGCGACTACATCTACCAAAGTGAAGAGTCTGTCATCAAGTATTGGCTGAAGCCACCGTACTTGGTTGATGGCTGGCGGTTTGATGTAATCCATATGCTTGGCGAAGGGGACGGCGCGAAAAACAATGCTCATTATGTGGCAGCGTTTCGTCATGCAACTAAGTCAGTAAACCCGAATGCTTATGTGTTAGGTGAGCACTTTTTTGAAGCAACGCAGTGGTTGCAAGGTGATCAAGAGGATGGGGCGATGAACTACTACGGTTTCGCTCATCCAGTCCGAGCTTTTATCGCACGACAAGACATTATGTACGATCCAATCAACATTGATGGTTTGGAGTTTAAAGCATGGTTGGACGAAGCCAGAGCAAAAATCCCATTTTCTAATCAGCTATCGCAGCTAAATCAACTCGATAGTCACGATACTGCTCGGTTTATCACATTGGTTGATGGTGATAAGCGTAAAATGAACATCGCGCTAGCAATGCTTATGACTTACGTTGGCACGCCTTGTATTTACTATGGGAGTGAAGTCGGTCTAGAAGGAGGGCTAGACCCGGATAATCGTCGTTGTTTTCCTTGGAATGAAATTGAAAGTTCACAATGGCTATCGCTTTACCAACAATGGATCAAGATACGTAAACAATGTAAGCCTTTACAGTCGGGCTGTATTCAATGGCTTCATTGTACTAACAACCAGTTGGCGTACGCACGTGTACTGGGTCGTGAAGCAGTCGTTGTAATGATTAATCTCAGTGGTAATGAATGTTCAATCGATTTACCTATGTGGCAACTGGGCTTGGAGGTTAGCCAAGTTATATCGTTGTTAGATGACACAGAACAGGTTGATTATAAAGGTCATATCTCTGTCAATATGTCGGCACAGAGCTGCAAATTATGGCGACTAAAGTGACACCACACTCTATATTGATTAAACTCCTTTAATATATAAACGGTCTCAAACAGCGCGCACACATTTGTTTGGTCTCTTGTTATCTGGTGCTGCATTGCATGCGTCACCAGATAACGAGTATCAATTTAATAGCAGTCATAAGAGACTATTGACCTTTCATATGCATGGTACTCAATGGTAAACCAAAGGCGATTTAGCCTCTCATTTGTCATCTTTTTTCCTCTGGCGTTATTTGTAGTGGTTTTACTCGTGACAACGAAAAATTACTATGATGCGGTTAACCGCTATATCGATTCTGAGTATTCGCGTATCGAGCGTGCAATGTCTCGCGGTATTAAAGTACTCACGGCTTTAGATTACAGCTTCACCAACTATACCAATTACGCTAACCCACTGTTTGAAGAACATAATTCTTTAGTCAAAGAAGGGCTTTGTTATCTTTGGCCTATAGATGTGTTATTACTCGAAAGTGTTTATAGTGAAGGGTTACCTGCGGTTGACCTTGATTATATGATCGTAGGGGACGAAAGCTTATGTCAGCAAGGTTCAACGATTAACCAGTTAGCTGAACAAAAGGCGGGTTTTGCGCCGTCATTGTCATTTCTGCACGATATTGAATCGCACATTGTTGGAATCCATTACATTGACAAGCGCGGTTACGTTATCTCCTCACCCGATACCTACGCAAAAAATTTCACAAGAGAGCTTTTGTCAACGCTAAAAGCCCGACCTTTTTGGCAAAAAACCGCGCAAGATAAAGTGAACATTACCTTGGCTGGACCAGGGCCTGTGTTGGACTCGATGGAAGGTCAAGTCATTAGTATGACGGTACCCGTCTATGAGAAAGGAGAACACCAAGGTGTTTTGTCTATTGATTTTGATATCAATACGCTCATGGCTTCATCGCTAGGTCTTGTAGGTCAGTTTCATTTGGTTTCCAATTTACAATCCATTCCTTCAAACAGTACACGAATCAAACCAGTCGAATTAGAGCGATTGAGTGCGAATCACAGCATGTACTACGAGTACAACCTTTGGGATGAAGCTAAGAACCTAGCGGTTTTTGAAAAATACAGCCTTATTGTCGCACTATTTATTTACGTGCTGAGTACCGTCGTCTTGTTCTATGTGAATATGCATAGCGAGCGACGTTACTTTAAAGAACTGGCAGCAAGAGACCCAATGACCAGCTTATTGAATCGTCGAGGTATGCAAACCGTGTGGCGTAATAAGATGACAAAAAAACAGGTTGCTTTGGCAGTGTTCGATATTGATAACTTCAAGAAGATCAACGACACCTATGGTCATGATGTCGGTGATTCTGCAATTCAGCTTGTTGCAAAATGTATACGTGAAAATATTCGCCATACCGATGTTGCCTCAAGGTTTGGTGGCGAAGAGTTCGTTTTAGCTATTTATGACGAAGATTCAGAAGGCATTAAACTCATTTTAAACAGAGTAAAAAAAGCCATAGATGAGCGCTCGATACGCGTAACGAAAGAAGGCTTTACGATCTCTGGCGGTGTGGTGTTTAGTAAAGAGAGCCGAGTAGAAAACTTTGATGAGTTGTTTAAAGCGGCGGATGAAAAGTTATATCAAGCCAAAAGTACCGGAAAAAATAAGATTTGTTACTAGGATTTAGGTACTAAAAAGGACGAGATATTCGTCCTTTTTGTGTTCGGGAATTATGCAACCTGAGAGTTTAAGTCATCGCGGTAGCGTTGAATATGCTCAACAATTGGTGCGGCTTTGTTGAACGTTCTGATTTCTCTAAATAGGTCTTTTGCTTCAGGATAAGCCTGACGTAAGTAAGAGAACCATTGTTTTACGCGGTTTGGGTAATACAAGCCTTTATCGCCTTTCATCTCGAACTTGGAGTAATAGATGAGCAACTCAACCACCTCGGGCCATGACATTGGCTGGTGGTTATGTTTCACCATATTGCCTAAGTTAGGGATATTGAAAGCGCCTCGGCACACCATCAAAGAGTTAACGCCAGTCGTTTCAATGCAACGTTGACCGTCTTCATAATTCCAAATTTCACCATTCGCTATCAGTGAGATATCAAAACGTTCGCGAATTTGGTTGATGTAATCCCATTTTATCTCAGAAGCTTTATAACCACCTTGTTTAGTACGTGCGTGTACGGTCAATTCATTTGCGCCAGCAGACTGAATGGCATCGACAATTTCAAAGCAATCTTCAGGGTTCTCCCAGCCAAGACGAATTTTTGCAGTTACGGGAATGGCTTCTGGAACGGCTTCTCGACAAGCTTTAACCACACGGTGAATTAGCTCTGGATGTTGGAGTAGCGCTGCTCCACCTTTACTTTTGTTGACCATTTTGGCTGGGCAACCAAAGTTTATATCAATGCCTCTTGCGCCAAGGTTTGCCGCTTTAATTGCGTTCTCAGCCATCCAGTTCGGTTCTTGTCCCAACAATTGCACATGTACTGGCACACCAGATGCAGTCTGAGAACCTTGCAACAGCTCTGGGCATAAACGGTGAAACACATGATCGGGTAATAGCTGGTCGATTACGCGAACAAACTCCGTAACACACAGGTCATAGTCGTTTATCTCGGTCAGGATTTGGCGCATCAAATGATCTAAAACGCCTTCCATTGGGCCTAGTACAACTCGCATAGCTTGCCTAATACAGTTTGGTGGTAAAAAGGAGGGCGATTGTAGCGATGTAAGTCAAGTTTGTCATTAAAAGAGTCGAAGCGCCCAATGCCGTCAAACACACAACGTTAGGTTACGTGCTTTTGAGCTCTGAGGTATAATGCCGCCAAATTTATGGGAAACCAGATGTCATGCAATACACATTGATTGAAAAAGGTGAAGTTCACGTCGATGAATCTTGCCTATTTATCGAAGGCGCAGTGTTAGCTGCGAATCTGACGACAAAACCACTCGCTCCTGAAAAGTGGTTAGAGCCGCTATTAGGTGAGGGATTCAAAGCGATTCAACCAGCTGTGGAAGAGCAAATTCACAAGCAGCATAACCGAATTCAACGAAACGAATATTCCGTGCTAGAGCTAACAGGCAAAGAACCTGAACAACTTGCTGATTTTGCCGAAGGCTTTATGTCTGTTTGGCCAATGATTGAAGAACAGTGGCAAGACGTTGAGCTCAATGATGGATTACAGCGTATGCTGCAAGCATTACTGACCACTTTGATGCTGGCGATCGATGAGCCAGCAACGCAGCAACAGATGCGCGACGCAGGTATTGAAACGCCACCGGCCCTGACAGATTTAGTCGACCAGCTTGATTTAATGGTCGGTGAAGTCGCGCTGGGCGCGGATGAGTTGATGGTAGGCAATAAAGCTCAAAGCCTAAACCCATTCAAAGGTATCGGGCGCAATGATCTCTGTCCTTGTGAGAGCGGAAAAAAATTCAAGCAGTGCTGTGGTCAATAACGTGGCTAAGTCGAATCGCCGCGCTATCCACTTAACAAAAAGCCGACCAGATGGTCGGCTTTTTGTTAATTTTTACGCGTCAGTAGGATTAACGAATTGGATTAACGCGTTTTGCAGGGAAGAATTGTGCAATTACAATTAATGCCAAAGCGATTAAATTGCCTGCAAAAATTACGACTAACCATTGTGGCATTGATAAATCAAGGAACTGCCATACAACCTTAGAGCAATCACCATATGCTTCAAACATCCAAGGAACCCACTGATTGAGCGGAGCCCAGCTAGGGAATGTGACGAATAAATCGCAAGTCGCGAATGGTGATGGATTAAACTGGTAGTCAACGTGCTGCATCGCAAGTAACAAACCCTTGTAAGCACTTAATCCCCAGCCTATCAAACCTAGCCAGCGGAAAATTGGGTTCTTGGGTGCCAATATACCAACCATTGCAGCGACGCCCACTCCCATCATCGCGACTCTTTCATAAATACACATGACACATGGTGCAAGCATCATGACGTGCTGAAAATAGAGGGCACATGCTTCAAAGAAAACGACGAATAGCAGAAGCAGTAGCCACGATAAACGTCCCTTTGAAAACTGGTTAAGTGAATTTAAAATAGTCACGTTTTTGTTCCTGTCTGAAATAGAAAAAGCTCTGAATACTCAGAGCTTTTTATCGTGGATAAGTTTCCTAATCAACTCAAATTTTAGTGACCACCGGATACTACGGGAGTCAGATCACCACTATGAGGTAAAATCCAACCAGCTTCGTAGAAAGAAGCGGTTGCAGGCTCTAGGAAGAACATGATTCCCATTAGACCGACAATCGCAAGAACGACGGTGTAAGGCAGCGCCATGATAACCATTCGCCCGTAAGACAGACGAATTAATGGAGCGAGAGCCGATGTGAGTAAGAATAGGAATGCCGCTTGACCGTTTGGCGTAGCAACAGAAGGCAGGTTAGTACCAGTATTGATTGCCACCGCCAGTAAGTCGAACTGATCACGAGTAATGAGACCCTCAATGAGTGCAGTTTTTACTTCATTGATGTAAACCGTACCAACGAACACGTTATCCGACACCATAGATAATAAGCCATTCGCCACATAGAACAGAGCTAGCTGAGTACCTTTATCTTCAACGGCAAGCACCGCATCGATGACTGGTTTAAACAGCTCTTGGTCAATGATTACAGCAACGATCGAGAAAAATACTGCAAGCAGTGCAGTGAAGGGCAGGGCCTCTTCAAACGCTTTCCCCATGGAGTGCTCTTCAATGACACCAGTAAATGCGGTCGCTAAAATGATCACAGAAAGGCCAATTAAGCCGACAGCCGCTAAGTGCAAAGCGAGTGCGACGATCAACCAAACCGCAATAAGACCTTGAACCCAGAGTTTTGCGACATCTTGATTTGTTCGCGTTTTACGCTCTTCACGATCAAAATCGACGAGGATCTGACGAACGTTGTTAGGAAGCTTTGCGCCGTAGCCAAACACTTTAAGCTTTTCAACTAAAGCACAAGTGATGAGACCACAGAAAAATACAGGTAGTGTCACTGGAGACATACGGATTAGGAATTCACCAAATAACCAACCCGCTTGGTCTGCAATAATTAAGTTTTGAGGTTCACCAACCATCGTGGTTACGCCACCTAAGGCAGTACCTACACCAGCATGCATCAACAAAGAGCGCAAAAAGGCACGATAGTTTTCTAAGTCATCACGCGTTAGTTCAGTGATCGTGTCATCTTGTGTATGGTCATGGTCACCGATAGGGTTACCAGACGCTACTTTGTGATAGATAGAGTAAAAGCCGATCGCCACGCTGATAACAACGGCGATAACCGTCAAGGCATCCAAAAATGCAGACAAAAATGCCGCAGCAAAGCAGAACGCGAGTGATAGTAGGGTTTTAGAGCGAATGCCAAGTAAAATTTTGGTAAAAATGAACAGCAATAGCTGCTTCATGAAGTAGATGCCCGCAACCATAAATACCAGAAGTAGCAGTACTTCGATATTTGCTACTAATTCGTGCTTAACTTGCGCAGGGCTAGTCATGCCGATAGCAATGGCTTCAATAGCAAGTAAACCGCCAGGTTGTAATGGGTAGCATTTTAATGCCATTGCTAGCGTGAAAATAAATTCAGCGACCAACAACCATCCAGCTACAAATGGGTTTATTAGGAAGAATACAATCGGGTTAATTATTAAGAAGGCTATAATGGCAACTTTGTACCAATCAGGCGCTTTACCAAGGAAGTTCTTGATAAAAGCGTTTCCGAGCGATATCGGCATGATAATTCTCTTTATAACAAAATTATGAATAGACACTACAATAGTGCTTAAGTATCTGTTTGTTAGACTTATTAACTAGTCTTTAAAAACAATAACTTAGTAAAACAACAATCCTTTGTTTATTGTAGTCTTGCCAAGTTACTTCCCCTGAACTCAAGCACCGCTCACTTTCGACCGCAAACTCTACACTCAGGCATTTATTAGTCAATAACAAAACGTGATGCTACCGACTAAAATGACTTTTTAAATGTAATAACGCGATCAAAACAGCGTTACTATACCATGAAAGTCTTAAAAAAATCCTCTTGGATTTTAAATGACGGTCAGTGACGAGAAAAGGCAAATTAAGAAAGAATATTAACTGTGATATACAAAGTAATTTTTCATATTTTGAATATAAAAATGTGACACGGTTGTCTTTATTTCTCCGAGATTTGTGAGCTGTTTAATTAAATGAAAATTCATATTTTACTGCTTTCGCTCGCATGTTAGAGCCTCTTAAATTGACACAACATATAGAGTATTAACTCTATGTTATGTAGTCGTTTCCACTATTGATCGTAAATTTTCTCAAACCGCTAAGTAGTGGTATGATGAGTAGTATCGACCCTCAGAAATCAATATTGGATAAAAAGTAGAATGGTCATAAAGGCGAAAAGCCCTGCGGGATTCGCAGAAAAATATATTATCGAGAGCATTTGGAACGGCCGTTTTCCTCCAGGCTCAATTTTACCTGCTGAGCGCGAGCTGTCCGAACTGATTGGTGTTACTCGAACGACTTTAAGAGAGGTTCTTCAACGACTAGCCCGTGATGGATGGCTGACTATCCAGCACGGCAAACCTACGAAAGTTAACCAATTTATGGAGACCTCTGGTCTGCATATTTTGGATACTTTAATGACGCTAGACGTTGATAATGCGACAAACATTGTAGAAGATCTGCTTGCGGCACGTACCAACATCAGTCCTATCTTTATGCGCTATGCATTTAAAGCGAACAAAGAGAGCTCTGAGCGTACAATTAAGAACGTAATCGAATCTTGTGAAGCTTTAATGAATGCGGCTTCCTGGGACGAATTCATCGCTTCTTCGCCGTATGCTGAAAAAGTTCTGCAGAATGTGAAAGAAGATAACGAGAAAGATGAAGCGAAGCGTCAAGAAATCTTGATTGCTAAAACGTTCAACTTTTACGATTATATGCTTTTCCAGCGCCTAGCATTCCATTCAGGAAATCAAATTTACGGTTTGATCTTTAATGGTTTGAAGAAGCTTTACGATCGTGTCGGTAGCTACTACTTCTCAAATCCAGCTTCTCGTGAGCTAGCTCTGAAGTTTTACTATCAATTGCTCGAAACTTGTGAAAGTGGCCAGCGTGAGCAACTACCAGTAGTGATTCGTCATTATGGTATGGAAAGTGCGTTGATCTGGAACGAAATGAAAAAGCAATTACCAACGAACTTCACGGAAGACGACAGCTAAGCGCTGACAAGTTGGATAAACGAAAACCGCAGTGCCTTAGGCCTGCGGTTTTTTTGTTTTTATTTATAAGTCGGCGACGGACCTAGCACCAATAATAAGGCATGGAACGTTTATCCTGCTAGCGAGAGTCTGGGTAACGGTAGATATAATGACTCTACGACATCTGAAAGGACATGGTCGTAAGTATTGAAGATGGTCAATGACAAGTCCGATGTGACGCCATAAAGCTCTGCTTCTGTTAAGTCGACATGACTCCCTGTCACGTATTCATTTAGCGTCTGTATTGAGCGCGTGGAAGCAGGAGAGGTAATGCTAAGTGGAGCGATAACCGCTAGTTGGTTTAGCTTACGCATCATGACCGATGCATAGTTTTTGAAACGCTCATTTCCGCCTTGTTCTCCTAAATCTTGAATGCTGATTCGTAACTGAGTCAGGGTCTCCAAGCTATCCATAATGTTTTGCCAGTTCATGTGATACTCATTATGCAAGTCATCTCTTTGCTCAACCGCTAGCCATGCGATGGTTACTTCATCCATCAAAAACAAGCAATGACGAATTAACTTACCATGCTCCATCTGGTTTCTTGCAACACTATGGTCATTCCATTGTTCAAGTAGTTTCCCTACTTTAATCTGTAATACGCGATACATGGGTTTGTTTTCAAACCGTGATGTTTCGACTAAAAGATGCAGCTTGTTAGTCAGAGCATCATGAAGAGCGTCCAATTTTTGTTGATCGTTTTGTTGGAATTGAAGCGAGTAGTGAGTAGCAGCTCGGTGGTGTCTCAGAAGGTGAACAACATCTCGCAACAATGTTAACAGCTGATATTTGCGCGCATGTTGCTGCTCTCGTTTAGAAGATAAGTGATATATTCCGGCTAAAATAGCGATGGACAATAGTGTGGAAATCAAAACAAACATAACCAACTCCTTGTTAGTGTTTGGACCTAACAAGGAAGATTGCAGTTTTGATGCCAAACAAAAACTCAATTTAAACAATTGGTTATATTGAATGTTCTTTTTGAATGGTCGTTGTTGGTGCATGGATTCACCAAATTTGTGAATATGGTTGATTATTCGGTGTCGATGCTTGGTGTACGCGTTATTCTTTGTGAGTTACATATTGATTACTTTTTGTAGTCTGATTCAAGTCACAATGTTTAGAAATTAAAATACTCGAACACTTCATATGATATAAGTTGTCTATTTTGTTGATTGTTCGAGGTAATTAATTTGTCTAATAAATTCGACCTATGCTTCAGTACTCACTCAAAGATAACGCTCCCTATCGATACAAATGATGAGGATAGGTACCTTCAGTTTCGTAAGGACAACCCACATATATTTGGTAGTTTTATTCCCGCAGGTACTCCTTTCATACTGAACGAAGGCTCTGTGAACAACATAGCTAAGTTGCGTAGCGAGAGACCTGATATAGCTTGTGCTCTTGATACTGTAAAAAGTTGGTCACAAGAAACCAAAAGAAATGTAGCCAATCTAACACGTGAGTTTGGCGATGAAAACTAACAAGCGGTAGCCCTCCTCTATGAAAAAGAGATTAAGCCTTTTTAGATGCTACTAATCATACTATGGGGAGGGGGGAATCGATGAGTATACTGCAGTAGGTGCTGCCGCTACTGCTGTTAATGAAAAGCAAGTCAGATTGAGTAATTTCGGGAAAGCTTCGCTCAAATATCAAAACGCCTTACTAGATGTACGTACAGCCTCACGAAGTGGTGCGCAGAAAAAGGAGCTTGTGAAGCTTGGATATAGAGTTAAAGAAGCTCACAGTTCTTTGAATGCCAAATTTACAAAAGAGCTTGCCCATTATGCAGGACGAGTTAAAAGTAGCCGTGGAAACATTTGGAGCAACCCGAATAGGGCTGTCAATATCGCGCGAAGTGGCAGGGATATAACTAAGTTACATTTAACATCTATAGCTAACATCCGCTCAATTCGATTTCTTGAACAAAGCTCTAGTATTGTGGGTAAAAAGATCATCATGATTGATGCTGGTGTTCGCTTTAACAATGTTCGAAATGCCAAGAATAACGGAGAAAATTGGCAAAAAAGAGCAGCAATGGAAGTTGCAGGGTTTGGTGCGAGCAACGCTGCTGGCGTTTGGACTACATCCAAAGTGATTGTATCTGGAATGGGAGTCGCTTTGGCTGCTGGCCCATTTGGAGTAGTAGTATTAATAGGTGTTGGTTTAGGGGCTGGTTATGCGGCTGCAAAAATGGGTGATTGGTTTGGGCAAGGTTTAGCAGAAAAAACCTATGAAACTAGCTCTAAAGTAAATTGGTTTTAAAGGAGTAGTTGTGTTTTGTTTCGATCTTATACTGATGATTGTTGGTTGGACATGGTTACTGAGCACATTGGTTTTTATTCGTGTATCAGCAAAGCGGATTGAGACAAAAATATTGCAGGATGGTCATGATCCAATTGGCTGGGACAGAAATGGGTGGGGTTTTAGATTTCCCATGTACGCCTCAGTGTTGATGCGAGGTAAACCTGCGAAAGTATCACTTGTAGATGATCAGTTAATACTAAAATACGCAACGACATTTGATCGAGTTCTCGCTTTTGTAGTCACGATCAGCTTTGTACTTTTCCTTGCATGTGGCGCGATTATTACTTGGGGTCCAGAAGAATTCTCTTTGTAGTACAATCAAGCTTAATCGATAAGCTTAACTGCGAGAAAAGGCTTAACTGATTTAGTTAAGCCTTTTCAATAAAGATACTTACATTACGCGCATACCAGGTTGAGCGCCTTCGTGTGGCTCAAGGATCCACAGGTCACTACCACCAGGGCCTGCCGCTAGGATCATACCTTCAGACATACCAAACTTCATCTTACGAGGTTTTAGGTTTGCAACCATTACCGTTAGTTTGCCTTCTAGCTCTTCAGGTTTGTAAGCTGACTTGATGCCAGAGAATACCTGACGAGTTTCACCACCGATGTCCAATTGGAACTTAAGCAGTTTGTTGGCTTTTGGTACTTCTTCACAAGAGATGATACGAGCGATACGCATATCTACTGCAGCAAAAGCATCGAACTCAATCTCTTCAGCGATTGGCTCTTTGTCTAGCTCAGTTTCGCTAGCCTTGTTCTTTTCCGCTTCTGCTTTCTCTTTCGCCGCCATTTCTGCCGCCGCATCTTCTTTAGATGCTTCGATCATCGCTTCAACATTCTTCGGATCGATACGGTTGAACAGTGCTTTGAACTTAGTGATCTCGTGGCCTGTTAGTGGAGCAGCGATGTTTTCCCAAGTTAGCTCTTGGTTTAGAAACGCTTCAGTACGCGCAGCTAGCGATGGCATTACTGGTTTCAGGTAAGTCATCAGTACGCGGAACAGGTTGATACCGACAGAACAGATGTCTTGTAGTTCCTGATCTTTGCCTTCTTCTTTTGCTACAACCCACGGTGCTTTTTCATCAACGTATTGGTTAGCTTTGTCTGCCAATGCCGTGATTTCACGGATTGCACGACCAAACTCACGCGTTTCGTAAAGCTCAGCGATACGGTCAGCAGCAGCAACAAATTCGTTGTAAAGTTCAGGCTCTGCAAAGTTGTCAGACAGTTTGCCTTCAAAACGTTTCGCGATGAAACCTGCGTTACGAGATGCCAGGTTAACGATCTTGTTAACAACGTCAGCGTTTACGCGCTGAGTGAAGTCTTCAAGGTTAAGATCTAGATCATCGATACGGCTGTTTAGCTTCGCAGCGTAGTAGTAACGTAGACACTCAGGGTCTAGGTGCTCTAGGTAAGTGCTTGCTTTTACGAACGTACCTTTAGACTTCGACATTTTCGCGCCGTTTACGGTTACGTAACCGTGTACGAATACGTTGTTAGGCTTGCGGAAGCCAGAACCTTCTAGCATTGCTGGCCAAAATAGGCTGTGGAAGTAAACGATGTCTTTACCGATGAAGTGGTACAGCTCTGCTGAGCTGTCTTTTTTCCAATACTCGTCGAAATCTAGATCGTCGCGCTTGTCACATAGATTTTTGAAAGAGCCCATGTAGCCGATAGGCGCGTCTAGCCACACGTAGAAGAATTTGTTTTTCTCACCAGGGATCTCGAAGCCAAAGTATGGTGCGTCACGTGAGATATCCCATTGCTGCAAACCAGATTCGAACCATTCTTGCATTTTGTTCGCTGTTTCAGCTTGTAGCGAGCCAGAGCGAGTCCACTCTTTTAGCATGCTTTCAAACTGAGGCAGGTCGAAGAAGAAGTGCTCTGAATCTTTCATTACTGGCGTCGCACCAGAAACCGCAGATTTAGGATTGATCAGTTCTGTTGGGCTGTAAGTCTCACCACAGTTGTCACAGTTGTCACCGTACTGGTCTTCAGACTTACATTTTGGACAGGTACCTTTTACGAAACGGTCCGGTAAGAACATCTCTTTTTCTGGATCGAACAGCTGAGAGATAGTGCGGCTAGAGATAAAGCCATTTTTCTTCAACTCAAGATAAATGTGTGACGCTAGCTCACGGTTCTCATCTGAGTGTGTGCTGTGGTAGTTATCAAAGCTGATATCAAATCCAGCGAAGTCTTTTTGGTGCTCTTCGCTAACTGCGGCAATCATTTCTTCAGGAGTAATACCCATCTGTTGCGCTTTAAGCATGATTGGCGTGCCGTGAGCATCGTCAGCACAGATGAAGTTTACAGTGTTGCCGCGTAGGCGTTGGTAACGAACCCAAATGTCCGCTTGGATATGCTCAAGCATATGACCAAGGTGGATCGAACCGTTAGCGTACGGAAGGGCACAAGTTACCAGCATTTTCCTTGACGGAAAGTTTTTTGGATCGTTTGCCATACTTAATATTCGCTTTTCTTGATAGGTATAAATAAATTTTGATGGATAATACTACCCCATGAACTGACTAACTCCAAGGTGTCAAACTGCGGAATGCCTTAGTTTTTTTGGGGTTCTGGTTGAGCCTGGACGGTGGTAGCATGACATCTAAAAGGAGGGCTTATGCATCAGTTCACTTCAAAACAAGATTTTTGTCACTGGTTTAACCAATTCCAACATCCACAGTTGGTGGAAAACTGGGCAGATATTCATGGCGCAATTTCGATTACGACACAGGGTTCTATTGATATAACGTTGCCATTCGCAAGTAATGAGCTTCAAACCGTACTGCATGACTGGATTAAACAGCAGCAAGCCTCGGGTAAAGTGGCTGAATTCCCATTTAATATTCGCCTTGGAGTTAAAGCTTTAGAAACTCAAGTGGCTAACTCGGTTAAGGGTGTTAAGAACATCGTTGCCGTCAGTTCTGCGAAAGGTGGCGTTGGTAAATCTACTACCGCAGTTAACTTAGCGTTGGCGATTGCTCAATCTGGGGCGAAAGTGGGATTGTTGGATGCAGATATCTATGGTCCGTCTGTACCTATGATGTTGGGGCAAGAAGATGCTAAACCAGAAGTTCGTGATGGCAAGTGGATGGAACCCATTTTTGCTCACGGCATCTATACTCATTCTATCGGTTATTTGGTGGATAAATCAGAAGCGGCGATATGGCGCGGTCCAATGGCTTCAAAAGCGTTGTCGCAGTTATTAACTGAAACAGATTGGCCAGATTTGGATTATTTGGTGATTGATATGCCGCCAGGTACGGGGGATATTCAATTGACTCTGTCACAACAAATTCCGGTAACAGGTAGCGTGCTAGTCACAACACCGCAAGATTTAGCCCTTGCCGATGCAAGGAAGGGAGCGGCAATGTTTAACAAAGTCCATGTCCCGGTTATTGGTGTTGTGGAAAACATGAGTTATCACATTTGTAGTCAATGTGGCGCGAAAGAGCATATTTTTGGTATGGGCGGAGCTGAAAAAATGTCGCAAGAATTTGGCTTAGCATTGTTAGGACAAATTCCGCTTCATATCTCTATGCGAGAAGATATTGACGCTGGCGTGCCAACGGTAGCAAGACGCCCAGAAAGTGAGCATGCAGGGTATTATACGCAACTTGCCGATCGCGTATGTAGCACGATGTTTTGGCAAGGCAAAGCAAAACCAGATGCGATTAGCTTTACAATGGTGAACTAAGTTTACTATGCCTGTTGGTTGATAATTGCACATTTTAACGTTTGCTCGGAGGTTAATCCTCTGAGCAGGCAGAAACTTATGACTAAACCCTAATTCCAACTAGTAACTATGGGGTGAACTCCCTATAATCAGGCAGTTTATCTTTTTATGTGACTAGAAATCATCATCGGGTGCAAACTAATGTCTGATAATAATCAATGCGTCATCGTAGGTATTGCTGGCGCTTCTGCTTCTGGAAAAAGTCTGATCGCGAGCACTATTTATAATGAGCTTCGCGCGAAAGTAGGCGATCATCAAATCGGTGTCATCACGGAAGATTGCTACTACAACGACCAAAGCCACTTAAGCATGGAAGAGCGAGTAAAGACGAACTACGATCACCCGAGTGCGTTGGACCACGACCTACTGTGTGAGCACCTAGAAAAATTGGTACGTGGTGAAGCAGTAGAAGTGCCTGAGTACAGCTACACTGAGCACACAAGAACAATTAACACCACCACAATGACACCTAAAAAGGTGATCATTCTAGAAGGTATCCTTCTTCTTACAGACCCTCGTCTTCGTGATTTGATGCATGCGACAGTATTTATGGACACACCGTTAGATATTTGCTTGCTTCGCCGTGTTAAGCGTGATGTGGAAGAACGAGGCCGAACTATGGAGTCTGTTCTTAAGCAATACCAACAAACAGTACGTCCGATGTTCATGCAGTTTATCGAACCTTCTAAGCAATATGCGGACATTATTGTTCCTCGCGGTGGTAAAAACCGTATCGCAATTGATGTATTAAAAGCTCACATTGCAAGACTTTTGAAAGCTTAAGCCTATAGACGGCTATATCGCTTTATTTTTAAGAGAAGAAGTGGCACCTTAAGTGCCACTTCTTTTTTTGTTTTTAAATTAGTCAGTTGCAGGTTAAAACCAGACACTTTTCACGCTTTTGTGGAACTGTCAGCGGTAAATGGAGTCTGCGCTTATAATTGTAAAAACACTCGAGCAAGGAAAAACAAATGAAGAAACTGCTCTTAATTCTAGCAATACCGATTGTGGTCATTTTGGTCGCAATTTTAGCGTTAACCATCTTCGTCAATCCGAATCAGTTTAAACCCCTTATTGTTGAGCAAGCGCAAAAGCAAACGGGATTAGAGTTGGTGATTGAAGGGGATATCAGTTGGCAATTTTTCCCATCGATTGGCTTTGAGTTGGGACATACAGAATTGCGAAACCCACAAGGCTTTAGTAAACCCAATTTATTCAAAGTTGATACCGTTGGTGTAGACATCTCTGTTATGCCACTTTTTAGTCAACAGCTTGAAATTGGAAACGTCACGCTTGATGGTGCTGAGTTCTACATTGAAACCAAGAAAGATGGCAGCAAGAATATTGATGCATTGACGAAAGCCCAAACACAACAAGCAGAACAAGAGAGCAATGCTGCGCCTACGCAAAATGGTGAAACGCAAACTTCTGGTTCTGATTGGAGTATTAATCTTGCTGGCGTTACGGTTTCTAACGGTTCATTAGGAATGCAGGATAAGCAAGCCGGTAGTTACACCAAACTTTATGATATTTCATTAAACCTTTCCGAATTCGCTTTTGACAACTGGACAACGGCTGATTTTGGCGTGAAGGGCGAAATGAACGACCAAAAGTTCACCGCGAAAGGTCAGGCAGACTTTAAGCTAGAAAAAGGTTTGGCAAACTACGCGCTAAAGAACATCAACTTTGATGCGACATACTCTGACCCTGCCAATAAAATTGAATCGGCAACGATCGGTTTAGACACGTTTGAATTCGATAAAGTAAATAACCTGACTTATGCCATTAAGGGTGTCGCTGGTGGTATGAAGTTAGATATGCAGGGTGCTGGTCAACTTAGTGTGGACAAGGCTATCAGCAAAGTACAGTTGGATAAGTTAACTCTTAAATCGACTTTTGAGGGTGATGCTTTACCTCAGTCCCCGATGAAAGTCGACATGGTGTCTGATCTGTCTTTCGACCTAACGAAAAACCATCTGAGTTTTGTTCTAGAGAAGTTAACAGCGAATGCTATCGCCCTAGATGGTAAGGCAGATGTGACACTCGGTGATGTTCCTAAAGTACGCTTTGCTCTCCATAGCCCCAATATCGATCTTGATGAGTTTTTAGGGTTAGATAAGCAAGCTGCCGAAGGTAATAAGCCTGCTTCTGGTGGCGAGAGTGCTCCTGCCGGACCTGAGGTTGAGCCTGATTTGTCTGCGTTGAAAACGTTAGATGTAAAGGGTGACATTACCATCGACAAATTCAAAGCGGCAAATGCGAAGATGGAAGCGGTAAAAACGAGCTTCACTGTAAATCGTGGCGTGTTTGAGCTTACATCTTTTAGTTCGAAGTTGTACCAAGGCTCAATCTCAGCGACAGCGAAGTTAGATGCACGCCAATCACCAGCGACTTACAGTGTTAAAAAGTCAATCAAAGGCGTGAAAGTTCAACCGCTACTTATAGACGTTGCTGAAAACGACAAACTTGAAGGGACAGGTAACATTGATGTGAATGTTACAGGTAAGAGTCTAACGCCTACCGGTATCAAGAAGAATCTATCTGGTACGGTTGTTATCAATTTTGCTGACGGTGCGGTGAATGGCATCAACGTTGCTCAGTTGATTCGTGAAAACTATGCGAAATTTAAAGGGCAAAAAGTTGAAGGCACCAATGAAGCTAAGAAAACAGACTTCAGTGCGATGACGGCGACATTGAAACTCAACAAAGGTGTAGTATCAACGGATAATATGCAAGCTCAGTCTCCATTGTTACGTGTTCGTGGTAAAGGTACCGCAAACTACATCAATGAAACAGTCGACTTTACTATCAGCACGTCAGTTGTAGGCAGCCTAGAAGGCCAGGGCGGTAAAGATATAGATGAGCTGAAAGACATCACGATTCCAATCAATGTGTCTGGTAAGTGGGCAGAACCTAAATTCAAGCTCGTATTCGATGATGTTCTGAAGCAGAAAGCTCAAAAAGAAATCGATCGTGGCGTAGAGAAGCTAACGGACAAAATCAAAGACGAGAAAACCAAAGATGCGGTCGATGGTTTATTGAAGAATCTTTTCAACTAACCGTGCGTGAAAACCAAAAGGGTTGGCATTTTGCCAACCCTTTTTAAATTACTCTGCGAGTGTTACCAATCGACGCCTTTGAGGGCTTTTACGCCAGATTCAAATGCGTGCTTTACATTTTTCACTTCAGAAACGGTATCGGCCATTTCAATCAGGGTTCGATGTGCGCCACGCCCAGTAATAATAACCGACTGCATTTTAGGTCGGTTGCTCAGCGCTTCGACCACTTCGTCTAAGTCGATGTAGCCGTAGCTCACCATATAAGTTAGCTCGTCAAACAAGATGACATCGATAGAGTCGTCTTGCAGCATGCGTTTACATTCTTGCCATACGCCTTGCGCTGCTTCGGTATCAGCGGCTTTGTTTTGAGTTTCCCATGTAAAGCCGGTCGCCATTACTTGGAATTCAACGCCGAGTTTCTCAAGTAGGTTGCGCTCACCGTTGTCCCAAGTACCTTTAATAAACTGCGCGACAGCACAATTCAAACCATGACCCACTGCGCGTGCGATCGTACCGAATCCTGATGTCGATTTACCTTTACCATTTCCGGTAATGATCAGTAGCAGACCTTTTTCCTCTTGAGCAGCAGCGATTTTTGCGTCTACCTGTTCTTTGACTTTTTGTTGGCGAGCTTTATGGCGTGCTTCTTTATTTTCTTCGATAGACATAATACTTCCTCAATTCCTTTTCGTGCTGTGCCCAAGCTAATTTGGGTTCATTGATTTATCTCGCTATGATAGACCAACATATCGTGAAGAAAAACCACCGATAATTCAGGGAATAAAATGAAGAAAATACTTGTTGTTTGTATGGGAAACATTTGTCGGTCACCAACTGGAGAGGCAGTGTTAAGAGTGAAAGCTCAAAAGCTAGGCGTTGAAGTAGAGGTTGAGTCGGCAGGTACAATTGGCTACCACGCAGGAAACCGACCGGATTCAAGAGCGATGGCAGCAGGAAAGCAGCGAGGCTATTCTTTTAAAGGAATGCAAGCGCGCCAAGTCACCATTGATGACTTTGAAAAGTTTGACCTTATATTAGCCGCAGATAAAGCAAATTTGGCCGATTTATTGGATATTTGTCCGTTGAAGTATCGACACAAAGTATCGTTATTTTTAAGTCATTCTGAGTCAGTTTACGACGAAGTCCCGGACCCATATTATGGTGGGGAAGATGGCTTTGAACTGGTGCTTGATTTAATCGAAGAGGCATCAGACGCAATTTTGAAGAAGCTATAATCGCCGTGCTTGAAGTGACCCGTCCTGATATGGGTTGACACTTTTTAACTAAAACGCTCGATGTACTTCATCGGGCGTTTTGTATTTTAAAGCCGTATGAGGCCTCATTTGATTATAGATATCTACGGACTCTGCTACCATCGTCCTTGCTTCTTTCAGATCTTTCGGTTTCTTCAGCAAGAGCTCCATTTTGAGTATCCCATTTACACGCTCAGCTAAAGCATTCTGATAACAGTCATACCCGTCTGTCATTGAGCAAGTCACTCTATGTTTCTTATGGATATCTTGATATTCCTTCGAACAGTATTGTGAGCCTCTATCTGAGTGGTGTATTAGCTTTTCTTCACTCTGCCGTTGCCTGAGAGCTGAGATAAATGCCCGCTTAACTGATTGAGTTTTCATGTTGTCATCCACATAAAAACCAACAATCTTCCTTGAATAAGCGTCTGTAACCAAGCTGAGATAACTCTCTCCATTTTGAGTTGGCAAGTAAGTAATATCAGCAACCCACAGTTGTTCTGGCTTCGTTGGTGTCAGCCCATCTTTCACTTTGTTTGGGTGACAGAAAAATCGATGACGGCTGTCAGTCGTTCGGTGATAGGCTCGTCTTGCTCTCACTAACAGCCGATGCTTTCTGAGAAGTTCAAAGAGCTTATCGCGACCTATTTGAATGCCCTTTGTTGCTGCTAAGAACTTCAGTTTACGCGTGCCAATGCGTGGCTGCTTCAGCCTGACTTCACGGACAAAGCCAATGACAGCATGCTCATGATGTTCACAACGAGATTGAGTTTGGCATTGCTTATAATAAGCTTGGCGAGAGATTTGTACTAACTGACAAAACTTCGTAACGCTCAAACCTACTATGGTTTTCTCTTGGACAACGCTTCTTTGTGCTTTTTTGTCACTCTAACACCATAGTCACGTTCCATAACGTTCACGACAGCTTCAAAGAAGTCGGCTTTGAGTTGAGCATCTTCGAGCTGCTTCTCAAGCTCTTTAATACGTTGCTCTGGTGTAGGAGGTAAATTGAACTCGGCCATAGAGTCTCCTTTGGACATAAAGTTAGGTGTCCCTTTAGACCAATCTAGTCGACCATGCTTACGAAGCCAAACCAAAACCGTAGAGCAACCTTGGATGCCATACTTCTCTTGGGCTTGTTTGTAAGTGAGGCTTCCTTTTTCAACCTCATCAACTACAGTGAGTTTAAAAGCGAGGGAGTAATCGCGCTGAGTTCTTTTAGTTGTTGATTTCATAACACTCTCCAATTTTGGGGGTAGAAAGTGTCAACCTTATTTAGGACGGCACAAAGACAATAGAAAAAGGGATGAGCTCAGCTCATCCCTTTTTATTCGTGTTAACCCGCTAGTATGTCGGTTGCGACTTTGTAGCTTGGGTCTTCCTTCACGTTAATTTCAACCAAGCTGCCAGCTTTGTCCAAAAGTTTACGACAATCTGGGCTTAGGTGACGAAGGTGCAGCGTTTTACCTTGAGCATTGTAACGCTCAGCCAGTGTTTCAATGGCTTCAATTGCAGAGTGATCTGTCACGCGAGAGTCTGCAAAATCGACAATCACATCTTTTGGATCTTCAGGCGCGTTAAACAACTCCAGGAAGTTAGCCGCAGAGCCAAAGAAAATAGGGCCGTGAATCTTGTACTCTTTTGAACCTTCCTCGTTTAAGCACGTGTCGGCATAGATGTGCTTAGCGTGTTGCCATGCAAACATTAATGCAGAAACGATAACACCAACCGCTACGGCAACAGCAAGGTCAGTAAGAACAGTAACAACGGTCACAAGAACAATAACGAAGAAGTCTTGCTTCGGTACGCGGCGTGCTAGCTTAAATGTTGCCCATTCGAATGTACCAATGACAACCATGAACATCACACCAACCAGAGCAGCGAGTGGGATCATTTCAATTAGCGAAGAAGCGAATAAGATAAACATCAATAGAGCGATAGCCGCAACGATACCAGATAGACGGCCGCGACCACCTGAGTTTACGTTGATCATCGACTGACCAATCATCGCACAACCACCCATTGCGCCAAACACAGAACACGTCATGTTTGCCATACCTTGACCGATACATTCGCGGTTAGATTGACCACGAGTATTCGTCATCTCATCTAAAACTGTCAGTGTTAGTAGAGATTCAATTAGACCAATGGCCGCGAGAATGATCGCGTATGGAAGAATGATTTGTAGTGTCTCTAGTGTAAATGGTACCGCAGGAATAGAGAAGGTTGGTAGTGAACCTGCGAGTGTTGCAGCTTCATCACCAGACATTGTACGCAGGAAGTCAACAACAGTGCGAGTTTCCAGATCCAAGCCAACCACTAAAGCCGTCACCGTTACGATCGCAACAAGTGAAGAGGGTACAGCTGTTGTGATTTTTGGTAGAAAGTGAATGATTGCCATAGTCAGCGCAACCAAACCAAGCATTAGCAGCATCTGGTCTTGTGGTAGCCAAGTAAGCATGCCGTTGATGTCTGGCGCTTTAAACTGACCCAACTGAGCTAGGAAGATAACAATAGCCAGACCGTTCACAAAACCGATCATCACAGGGTGAGGTACGATACGGATGAACTTACCCAATTTAAACATACCAGAGGCAATTTGAAGAATACCAGCGAGCATGATGGCTGCGAATAGGTACTGGACACCGTGAGTCGCGACAAGCGAAACCATTACGACTGCCATGGCACCTGTTGCACCAGAGATCATGCCAGGACGACCACCGAAAATGGAAGTAATAAGACCAACGATGAATGCAGCGTAAAGACCGACCATCGGATCTACGCCTGCGACGAACGCAAATGCGACAGCTTCAGGAACCAATGCTAGCGCAACGGTTAAGCCTGATAGCACATCATTTTTTACGGAGTGCTTAGAAAATTGGGGAAATTCGAACATGTTTGTTTTTAAGTTCTCTTTGCAATGAGTTAAACCCGACACATATTCGTATTTGCACAAGCCACTGGAAGGTTGAATTTTAATCAAACATTGCAGTGTAAACCGTAGTATTAAAAGAGCAGCATCAGAATGGTGTCGAAAACTTGAGTCGGCGCATGCTACCGAAAAGTGTGATTAAGTTCAAGAATGATACGAATAATGGCGTACAAATGTGATCACGAATTGGTATTTATATGAACAATTTTTTGGGCAAATATGAAGATAAAAAAGGCTACCAGATGGTAGCCTTTAATTTATTTATGCCGTTAAGCAGTTGAACGTAATGATTTAGCCTAGTTAAAGTTAGGCTTTGTCATCTCTGCCGATGCACGGTTTTTAGCCACTTGGCTACCAGCACCTTTAGCTTGGTAACGTTCGGTTTTGAACGGTGCTGCTGCAACCGTGATTTCGCGTAGCTCTTGAGGGCCAGGTGCTTTTGTCATCGGTGCGCTAGCGTTTAGCTTAGCCGCAACTTTAATGGCTTCGACTTTAGGCTCTGGTTTATCTACTGGCGCTTCGGCCGCAATCTCTTTTTCTGCTTCAACGATAGGCTCTTCAGCAGGTGCCGTTTCTACAATGGCATCAACCGGTTCAGCATGTTCAGTTACAGGAGTTTCAACGATAGGCTCTACCGAGGCTGTTTCTATTACTGCTGATTCAGCTTTTTCTGTGATTACTGTTTCCACAGCAGGTGCTTCCACAACGGGTGCTTCTACTACTGGAGCTTCCACTTTCGCTTCAACGGTTTCTTGAACCTTGTGTTCAACAACTGGCGCATCTGTTACGACAGGCTGCTCGCGACGAATAATCACTTTACCCATTGCCATTTCTGGACACGCAAAGCCACCTTGGATTGTAGGTACTGCTGCTACAGCTTCTTCCTTAACTCGCTCTTCCTTCTTAGGTGCTGGTTTCGGAATGTAACGTGGCATTACTTTACCCATAGCCATTTCAGGAGAAGCGACACCTCCCTTACGTAGGCGGAACGGGTTAGGGCGGCGATCACGGCCACGGCGACGACGCTGGCCGCTTGCACGCAGGTGACGTGGCGAACGACGATTACGACGTTGCTTAGACTCTGCTTGCTTGTTGTCTTGCTGTGCCTCTACCGCTGCTTCTGTTGGCTTTTCAACTTTAGCTTCAACCGTTTCTTGAGTCTTAACCGCTGTTTCTTCGGCTTTCTTCTCAATAGCTTCTTGGTCCTTAACGCGTACAGACTTGTTCAATTTGCGACGTTGGCGGCGCTCTTTCACTTTTTCTGCTTTCGCATTTTGCTGCTTCGGTTTGCTCTCTTCTGGTTTTGTTTCAGTACGAGCTTCCGCTGCTAGCTGCAGACCTTTTTCCGCTACTTTTGCGTTTGCTTTCTGCTCTTGGGCTTTATCTGCCTGTTGAGCTTTAGGTTTACGCTTTTGGTTACGGTTTTGCGGTTTATTTGTTTGTTGTTGAGCTTCGTTTTGCTCATTAGCCTGCTCATCACGAGGCTTACGACGACGTCGGTTATCGCGATTGTCGCGGTTATCACGATTATCGCGCTGGTTGCTATTGCGACGACGATCGTTACGATCACGTTTGTTACGTCGATTATCGCGATTTGGTTTTTTCTCTTCCTGAGGTTTCTGTTCTTCTTTTATTTCTTCAGAACCACCGAATAGGAAGCTACCAAGTGCTTTAAACAGACGGCTGAACAATCCAGGTTTCTCTTCTTGTTCAACGTTTTGTTCTTTCTTCTTCGCCTCAGGAGCTGGTTTAGCTGCTGGTGCAGGTGCGGTTTGAGACGGAGCCGCAAAGCCTTTAAGAACTGGCTCTTCAATTCGTTTTGGTTTTACGTCAACTTCCGCTGGCTCTTTACCTTCTGCTTCTTTCATTGCTTCCAGTTTCTTAGGAAGTAAGTAAGAAATCAGATCGAACTCTTCGCCTTCACGAACACGGATAACTTCAAAGTGCGGTGTTTCCATATCAGAGTTAGGAACAACCGTAATTTTCACTTCTTGAATGCGTTCGATATGGTTTACTGAACGACGTTTTTCGTTCAATAAGTAAGAGGCGATTGGCACAGGTACGACTGCAAGTACTTGTGCTGTGTTGTCTTTTAGCGCTTCCTCTTCAATTAAACGAAGTACAGAAAGTGCTAGAGATTCGTTGTCGCGAACGACACCAGTTCCGCTACAGCGAGGACAGATGTGATGGCTTGCTTCTGCAAGAGAAGGGCTCAAGCGCTGGCGTGACATCTCCAACAAACCAAAGCGAGAAATACGACCGATTTGTACACGAGCGCGGTCAAGGCGAACGGCTTCACGTAGACGGTTTTCTACTTCTCGTTGGTGACGAACTGGGGTCATATCGATAAAGTCGATAACCACTAAGCCACCTAAGTCACGTAGACGCAATTGGCGAGCAATTTCGTCGGCTGCTTCTAGGTTCGTGTTTAGAGCTGTTTCTTCAATATCGCCGCCCTTGGTTGCACGAGCAGAGTTGATATCGATAGACGTTAGTGCTTCAGTCGGGTCAATAACAATAGAACCACCAGATGGCAGACGCACTTCACGTTGGAAAGCCGATTCAATTTGGCTTTCGATTTGGTAGTGGCTGAATAGTGGAACTTCGCCTTCATATTTCTTAACGCGGTTAAGGAAATCAGGGCGCACCAATTGAATGTGCTCTTTTGCACGTTCGTAGATGGTGTTGCTATCAATTAAGATTTCGCCAATATCACGACGCAAATAGTCACGGATTGCACGAACGATAACGTTACTTTCTTGGTGGATTAAGAATGGAGCAGGGTTAGAGTCCGCTGCACCTTTGATTGCACCCCAGTGGTTAAGTAGTACATTCAAATCCCACTCAAGCTCTTCAGCACTCTTGCCAACGCCAGCAGTACGTACGATTAGGCCCATGCCCTGAGGCAGTTCCAAAGTACTTAATGCGGCTTTTAGTTGAGTACGCTCGTCACCTTCGATTCGACGAGAAATACCGCCAGCACGAGGGTTGTTAGGCATCAGAACAAGGTAACTACCAGCAAGAGAAATGAAAGTAGTAAGAGCTGCGCCCTTGCTTCCACGTTCTTCTTTTTCCACTTGAACGATAACTTCTTGGCCTTCCGTTAGCACTTCTTTGATGCTTGGACGACCTTGGTAGGTGTAACCTTCAGGGAAATATTCGCGGGCAATTTCTTTGAGAGGGAGGAAACCGTGACGCTCGGCGCCGTAATCAACAAATGCGGCTTCTAAGCTTGGTTCGATACGTGTGATACGTCCTTTGTAGATATTCGCTTTTTTAGATTCATGACCTGGACTCTCGATATCAAGATCGAAAAGTCGCTGGCCATCAACCAGAGCGACACGCAACTCTTCTTTTTGAGTTGCGTTAATTAACATTCTTTTCATTGAAAATTCTCGTTGTCTTTTCTTTTATATCTTTCTTGTCGACTTGCCACTGTTTTTTCGCTCTTTCACGGTGCCTGATCCCATGGCTTGTATTTTGCAGCCTCCCGGCTGGAAGGGGATGCTCTCGGGCACTTCAGTCATCACAAGCCTCTTGTAGTTTCTGTTGGAAACGTAGACTTGTGACCCGCTATTTGGGCGGTAGGTACTCAACGTGAATATGCGAGGAGTAGGGTGGCAAGAGTGTTGAATTCGATGTGTCTCACGCCAATGCTGCACTCGACCTTCAACGATCTACTCACATTGCTTGAGGATAAATGATTGGTAATGAATAAAATGTAACCAAACCTTCCTTAGCAGCTGTGAACTATAGCAGTGCGCGTGGCTATCAGCAATCTGCTTTCACGCAAACGATAGAAAATTTGCCGCTAAACTCAAAATTTCTATTTTATAACTGGCTGTTTCATAAGCAATTGAGATGTGCAAACTGTTCAAGACAGAAAACAAATTGAGAACTTGATTGAGAGTTTTAATAATTTAAACAAAAGCTTGGCGAAATTTAGACCAGTATGTGCCACCGAGTGTTTCTTTTACGACAAGAATAATGTGAAGTCGCACGAAATTGAGTTTACAATACGGCTCATGAACGAAATAAGAACAAAAGTCCAGTTCGTCGACATTGACGAAGATATGGCGGGTCAGCGCATTGATAATTTTTTGCGCAACCAATTAAAAGACATTCCTAAAAGCATGATTTACAGAATTGTGCGTAAGGGCGAAGTGCGCGTAAATAAAAAGCGTATAAAAGCAGAGTACAAGTTAAAAGCAGGCGATCTCGTTCGTATTCCACCGGTTACCGTCGAGAAAAAAGATGACGATGTCGCACCAAGTACGAAACTTAACAAAGTCGCTGAGTTGGAAAATATGATTATCTTCGAAGATGATCATATGTTGATTCTAAACAAACCATCTGGCACCGCTGTGCATGGTGGCAGTGGTTTAAAGTTTGGTGCGATTGAAGCGCTTAGGGCTCTGCGTCCTCAAGCTCGCTTTCTTGAACTTGTGCATCGTATTGACCGTGATACTTCAGGGATTTTGCTGGTTGCTAAGAAGCGTTCTGCACTTCGTCACTTGCAAGCCCAGTTTCGTGAAAAGACAGTAAAGAAGTTTTACTTAGCTCTTGTCATGGGGCAATGGAAAAGCAGTTGTAAGGTTGTGAACGCGCCACTGCTCAAAAACGAAGTGAACAGTATTGTTCGTGTTAACCCTAATGGTAAGCCGTCAGAAACGCGTTTTAAGATTTTGGAAAAGTTCGAACAAGCTACATTGATTCAGGCGAGTCCGATTACTGGTCGAACTCACCAAATCCGAGTTCATACGCAATACACTGGTCACCCAATCGCTTGGGATGATCGCTACGGTGATCGCCGCTTTGATGCTTATACAGGTCAAGTTGGTTTAGATCGTTTGTTCCTACACGCGGCAAACATCAAGTTCCAACACCCATCAAATGATGAGTGGATGGAAATCAACGCACCGATGGAACCGAAACTAGAAAAAGTGTTGGCGGGTTTAAGAAACGCGTAACCATGTTTTCCTCGCGGATGCAAAAGGGAGCCACAGGCTCCCTTTTATCGTATTTGGGTTAAAGGACATCGAGTCCTTGAACATGCAACATATCAATCAAATCAATCAATGGTAGTCCGACAAGTGTGTTCGGGTCTTTACCAACTAATTTCGTAAACAAGCAAATTCCCATGCCTTCGCTTTTAAAGCTGCCTGCGCAGTAAAAAGGTTCTTCCCTGTCGACGTAGCGTTCGATTTGTTCAAGCGTTAAATCTCTAAAGTGCACCTCGAAAGAATCAAAGCCGACTTCTGTATGGTTTGTGACGGTGTTATGTACCGCAAGACCAGTATAGAAAGTGATGACTTTTCCACTTTGAGCCAAAAGTTGATTTATCGCGTTATCTCTATTTAAAGGCTTGCCAACGATTTCACCATTAATGACACAAACTTGGTCACTGCCGATAACTAAACTTGCTTTATCCGTCTGGCAAGATATTGCTTTCTCTTGGGCCAGTCTCTGCACAAGTTCAGTTGGCGTTTCTTGGTCAAAAGGTGTTTCATCGCAATCAGGTGATAAACAAACGAATGGTAGTGAGAGCTTTTCAAGCAGTTGTTTACGAAAAGGGGAAGTTGAGGCTAAAACCAGTTGGTAATTTTTCATTTTGAATTACAATTCGTGGGAGCATTTCCAATAGGATAATCGATCAAAAATGATTCTGGCTAATGCTCTGTATGTTAAGCGCAAAAAAGTACAACTTTTTTGCCTTTTTCTTTGACTAATTTTGATTTGGAAGATAATATTCGCGCCCTATGCAAAAGGTAAAAATACCGCGAACGGTTGACCCAGCTAAAGCTGCACAGAAACGATTGGATTACGATGGCATCATCCAAGCTAGTCTTTTCAAGCGCTTAGTGGAAACAACTGAAGGCGTAAAACGCGACGCAGAAGTCTCATTGTCATTTGGGATGGATGAACAGCGACTCGTTGTTATCTCTGGTAAAGCTAACATCGAAGTCGATTTAGAGTGTCAGCGTTGTAATGAGGTATTCGCACATGAGTGCGAAGTTGAATTCCTTTCTACTCCTTACTACGGTGAGAAAACAGAACAGGAAGCACCAGAAATTTATGATTTGGTAGATCTAAATGAATATGGTGAATTAGACCTCATACAACTTGTTGAAGACGAGTTCATCTTAGCATTACCTCAAATTGCGATGCACGATGAAGCGGATTGTAGCGTTGATTCAAATAACATGGTTTTTGGTGAGATTCCTGAAGAAATTGAGGAAGAAAAACCGAATCCATTCGACGTTTTGAAAAGTCTGAAAAAGTAATAGGTGTGGTAGCCGATTCTTCTTCAGGTTTTTAACCCAATAGTATAGGAGTAGGGTCAATGGCCGTACAGAAAAACCGTAAAACTCGTTCTAAGCGCGGTATGCGTCGTTCACACGATGCGCTAACTACAGCTGCTCTATCTGTAGACGCGACTTCTGGTGAAACTCACCTACGCCACAACGTAACTGCTGAAGGTTACTACCGTGGTCAAAAGGTTATCAACAAGTAAGGTTGAACCTTTGCAAAGTATTACCGTTGCACTTGATGCAATGGGCGGGGATTTCGGTCCACGCGTAACAGTGCCTGCCGCCGTGCAGGCACTGTCTCATTTCCCAGAGCTAAAAGTGATTCTTATTGGTGATCAATCTCTGATCACGTCTCAATTATCTCAACTCGGTACCTCGACCAGTTCCCGCTTGACTATTCTTCACAGCGAGAAAGTTATCTCGAACTCAGAAAAACCTTCATTGGCGTTACGTAATAGCCAAAATAGTTCTATGCGTATAGCTATCGATTTGGTTTCTGAGCAGAAAGCGGATGCTTGTGTTAGTGGTGGCAACACCGGTGCATTAATGGCACTATCGCGTTTCATTCTTAAGTTACTTCCTGGCATTGAACGTCCTGCTTTAGTTTCCGCTTTACCGACGATTACCGGAAAGCGTACTTGGATGCTAGATCTGGGGGCGAATGTATCGTGCGATGCTGATAGCTTGTTCCAATTTGCTGTAATGGGCAGTGCATTAGCTGAAGAACACTTGGGTCGTCCTCCTCGCGTTGCTGTACTCAATATTGGCGCAGAAGAGATTAAAGGTAACGATTTAGTCAAACGTTGCGCAGAAATGCTTTCTCAGACCGATGCGATTAACTTTGTCGGTTATATCGAAGGTAATCAAATTTTGCATGATGTTGCGGACGTCATTGTTTGTGATGGATTTGTCGGCAACGTATGCTTAAAAGCCAGTGAGGGAACAGCTCAACTTTTTATCGAAAAAATTAAAACCAGCATAATGGCATCAACGATAAAGGGTTGGATAGCTAGAAAGTTGTTTTCTAGGCTGTTTAATGAACTAAAAACACTGAACCCCGACCAGTATAACGGCGCAAGTTTGCTAGGATTGCGCGGCATTGTCATAAAAAGCCATGGAAGTGCGGATGTATCTGCGATTGTCAATGCACTTGGCGAGGCAGTACACGAGGTCAAACGACAAGTACCAAGCCGTATTAGCGATCGTTTGGAAGCGGTTTTACTCGAGAGGCATTATTAGTCTTCATGTATAGCAAAATTTTAGGTACTGGCAGCTACCTGCCATCTCAGGTGCGTACAAACGCAGATCTAGAGAAAATGGTAGATACAAGTGATGAGTGGATCGTTGCTCGCACGGGTATTAAAGAGCGTCGAATTGCTGCAGAAAACGAAACTGTAGCAGACATGGCATTCTACGCAGCTGAAAACGCTATCGATATGGCGGGTATTGATAAAAACGATATCGACCTGATTATCGTAGCCACAACGAGCAGTAGCCATACTTTCCCTTCATCTGCGTGTCAGGTGCAGGCAAAGCTTGGCATTAAAGGTTGTCCAGCTTTTGACTTAGCCGCTGCTTGTTCTGGTTTTGTGTACGCATTATCTGTTGCAGACCAACATATCAAATCTGGTATGTGCAAAAACGTACTTGTGATTGGTTCAGATGCTTTGTCTAAAACGTGTGATCCGACAGACCGTTCAACCATTATCCTATTTGGTGATGGTGCCGGAGCCGTTGTCGTAGGCGCTAGCCAAGAGCCTGGCATTATCTCTACCCACATATACTCGGATGGTCAATTCGGAGAGCTTCTAAGCCTACCTGTACCTGTGCGGGGGCAAGATGCGGATAAATGGCTTCATATGGCTGGGAACGAAGTATTCAAAGTCGCTGTAACTCAGCTATCGAAACTAGTAAAAGATACGCTTGAAGCCAACAACATGCATAAGTCTGAACTAGACTGGCTAGTGCCGCACCAAGCGAACTACCGCATTATTTCAGCGACAGCGAAGAAACTTTCGATGTCACTAGACCAAGTCGTGATTACACTTGATAAACACGGCAACACATCAGCTGCAACTGTGCCAACAGCACTAGATGAAGCGGTACGTGATGGTCGTATTAAACGCGGTCAAACTCTGCTTCTTGAAGCGTTTGGCGGCGGATTCACTTGGGGCTCGGCCCTTGTGAAGTTCTAAGTTTCACAAGAATTCAAAATTTAAGGTGCACTTGGTGCATCTTATTTCTTTTTACTTTGCTTAAAGGAAAACAACATGAGCAAGTTTGCTATCGTATTTCCAGGTCAAGGTTCTCAAGCTGTAGGTATGCTTGCAGAACTAGGCGAACAATATGACGTAGTAAAACAAACATTTGCAGAAGCATCTGACGCACTAGGTTACGATCTATGGGCGCTTGTTCAAAATGGACCTGCAGAAGATTTAAACGAGACTTTCCGTACTCAACCAGCTTTGCTAGCTTCATCTGTTGCAATCTGGCGTGTATGGCAAGAACTTGGCTTAGAGCAACCAGCAAACCTAGCCGGTCACAGCCTAGGTGAGTACTCAGCACTTGTATGTGCGGGTGTTATTGACTTTAAAGAAGCCATCAAGCTGGTTGAATTACGTGGTCAACTTATGCAAGAAGCAGTACCAGCTGGTACTGGCGCAATGTACGCGATTATCGGTTTGGCTGCTGATGCGATTGCAAAAGCGTGTGAAGACGCAGCGCAAGGCGAAGTGGTCTCTCCAGTAAACTTTAACTCGCCTGGTCAAGTCGTTATCGCTGGTAGCAAAGACGCAGTAGAGCGAGCTGGTGCGCTATGTAAAGAAGCTGGTGCGAAGCGTGCGCTTCCTCTTCCTGTTTCAGTACCTTCACACTGTGCACTTATGAAGCCAGCAGCGGAAAAACTTGCTGTAGCTCTTGAGTCTATCGAATTTAACTCACCACAGCTGCCAGTTATCAACAACGTTGATGTGATTGCTGAGACAGATCCTGCAAAAATCAAAGATGCGCTTGTTCGTCAGCTACATAGCCCAGTTCGTTGGACTGAAACAGTTGAACTGATGCACGAACAAGGCGTAGAAAATCTTCTTGAGCTTGGTCCTGGTAAAGTTTTAACAGGTCTAACAAAACGTATCGTGAAAACGCTAACTGCAGCAGCAGTGAATGATATCGCATCGCTAGACGCTGCGAAGTAATCCATAAAGCGATAAATTTGCGATAAGAAAAGGAAACACAACATGATGAATCTAGAAGGTAAGATCGCGCTAGTTACCGGCGCAAGCCGTGGTATTGGCCGCGCGATCGCGGAACTTCTTGTCGAGCGAGGTGCTACGGTTATCGGTACTGCTACTTCTGAAAGTGGTGCGGCTGCTATCAGCGAGTATCTTGGTGATAACGGTAAAGGCTTAGCGCTTAACGTGACTGATGTCGAGTCTATAGAAGCGACATTAAAAACGATCAACGAAGAATTTGGTGTGATCGATATTCTGGTGAATAACGCTGGTATTACTCGTGACAACCTATTGATGCGCATGAAAGATGATGAGTGGAACGACATCATCGATACCAACCTAACGCCTATCTACCGCATGTCTAAAGCGGTTTTACGCGGTATGATGAAAAAACGTGCGGGTCGTATCATCAACGTAGGCTCTGTTGTTGGTACCATGGGTAATGCTGGTCAAACTAACTACGCAGCAGCGAAAGCGGGCGTGATTGGTTTTACTAAATCAATGGCTCGTGAAGTTGCGTCTCGTGGTGTAACAGTGAACACTGTTGCTCCTGGTTTCATCGAAACTGACATGACTAAGGCGCTAAATGATGACCAACGTGCGGCAACTTTGTCGAACGTGCCAGCAGGTCGTTTAGGTGACCCACGTGAAATTGCATCAGCAGTAGTTTTCCTTGCTTCTCCTGAAGCAGCGTACATTACTGGTGAAACTTTGCATGTAAATGGTGGCATGTACATGGTTTAATGCGACAGTTTATGCAAAATAAGCTATTTTACATTGTGAAAAATAGCCTATAGTTGCAGTTAACTGTCATGAACTTGTCATGCTTATGCGCAAGATTTGTGCATGATTTAAGTCAAAAATGTATTGAAATTCGGTTAAATTCGCTAATTTTGTGGTTTGACCAGCAAGGACCCCCTTGCAACTTTCAATAGTTCGAATAAACTACGGAATCATCGCATTAGGCGAAATCTGTAAAGGAAAAGAAAAATGAGCAACATCGAAGAACGCGTAAAGAAAATCATTGTTGAACAGCTAGGTGTAGACGAAGCAGAAGTTAAAAACGAAGCTTCTTTCGTTGACGATCTAGGTGCTGATTCTCTAGACACTGTAGAACTAGTTATGGCTCTAGAAGAGGAATTCGACACTGAGATTCCTGACGAAGAAGCTGAGAAGATCACTACTGTTCAAGCTGCAATCGACTACGTAAACAGCGCTCAGTAATTAGCTCTCCCAGGCGGTCTCCTAGACCGCCTGTGTTCTTTCTAACTTCTTCTATCCTCTCATAGAAATATTCAATTCCCGGAGAATTATATCGTGTCCAAGCGTCGTGTAGTTGTCACTGGCATGGGTATGTTGTCACCGGTAGGCAACACAGTAGAATCATCTTGGAAAGCCCTGCTAGAAGGTCAAAGTGGTATCGTAAATATCGAGCACTTTGATACTACGAACTTCTCAACTCGTTTTGCAGGTCTTGTTAAAGATTTCGATTGCACAGAGTACATGTCTAAAAAAGATGCTCGTAAGATGGACCTTTTCATCCAGTACGGCATTGCAGCGGGTATTCAAGCTCTTGATAACTCTGGCTTACAAATTACCGAAGAAAATGCGGCTCGAGTTGGTGTTGCTATCGGCTCAGGCATTGGCGGTCTTGACCTTATCGAAACTGGCCATACCGCATTAGTAGACAAAGGCCCTCGCAAAGTTAGCCCATTTTTTGTTCCTTCGACCATTGTAAACATGGTTGCAGGTAACCTATCTATCATGCGTGGTCTTCGTGGTCCAAATATCGCGATTTCTACCGCATGTACTACTGGCCTGCATAATATCGGCCATGCAGCACGTATGATTGCCTACGGCGATGCAGATGCGATGGTTGCTGGTGGTGCAGAAAAAGCTTCTACGCCTCTTGGCATGGCTGGCTTCGGTGCAGCTAAAGCGCTATCTACTCGTAATGACGAGCCTCAAAAAGCGTCTCGCCCATGGGATAAAGGCCGTGATGGTTTTGTTCTAGGTGATGGTGCTGGCATGATGGTGCTTGAAGAGTACGAACACGCGAAAGCACGTGGCGCGAAGATTTACGCAGAACTGGTTGGTTTTGGTATGTCTGGTGATGCTTACCACATGACATCTCCAAGCGAAGATGGCTCTGGTGGTGCACTTGCGATGGAAGCGGCGATGCGTGACGCTAACATCACAGGTACTCAAGTAGGTTATGTGAATGCTCACGGTACTTCTACTCCAGCTGGTGATGTTGCAGAAATCAAAGGCGTGAAACGTGCTCTTGGTGAAGAAGGTGCGAAGCAAGTTCTTGTATCTTCAACTAAGTCGATGACGGGTCACCTATTAGGTGCTGCTGGCTCTGTTGAAGCAATTATCACGGTTATGTCTTTGGTTGACCAAATTGTTCCGCCAACCATTAACCTTGATGATCCAGAAGAAGGTCTAGACATCGACCTTGTGCCGCATACAGCGCGCAAAGTTGAAGGTATGGAGTACGCTATCTGTAACTCGTTTGGCTTTGGTGGTACAAACGGTTCTTTGATCTTCAAGAAGTTCGCTGAGTAACACTATCTAACCTAATTTAGATAAGCGAAACTTGTATTCTAACGGCTCGATGCTTAGCATTGAGCCGTTTTGTTTTATTTGTTGTCTGCTAATTTGAAGGTACGTGAATGTTTTGGGTAAATGGAGTTCCGCAAACGCATGTAGAGCTAGGTGATCGCTCATTCCAATACGGTGATGGAGGCTTTACCACCATCCTGACCCAAAATGGAGAGTTGGTTTACTGGCAGGAACATACTGAGCGCATGAGTGCTTGCCTTGACGCTTTGAAGATCTCTTCACCTGACTGGAAAGTTGTGCATGGTTGGGCAAGCAAAGCGGTTTTATCTGACGCACGAGCGGGGGTGAAGATTCACGTTAGCCGCGGTATTGGCGGGCGAGGGTATAGCCCTAATGGGATTAAAGGCCCTATCGTGACGATTTCCAATTTTGCATTTCCTTCTCATTATTCATCTTGGCAAGAACAAGGTGTGGACTTGGGCGTTTGTAATACTCGTCTAGGGATTCAACCTTTACTTGCGGGACATAAGCACAACAACCGTTTAGAGCAGATTCTCGCCAAGGCTGAAATCGACAATACAGAGTTTGCAGATGCAATAACGTTAAATGTGCAAAACCATGTCATTGAAACTACAATGGCCAACCTTTTTTGGGTTAAAGGTAATAAAGTATTTACGCCGGAGCTGACCTTATCAGGCGTTACGGGCGTAATGCGTCGTAAGGTGCTTGAGTTACTTAAAGTAAGTCATATTGAAGTCATCGAGGGGCGTTTTATACTTCCAGATTTGCTGAGTGCTGACGAGGCTTTCATGTGTAACTCAATATTAGGTGTCGCACCTATTCGCAGCATAGTGACATCGAACTCTAAGACTATATTTCCGATAGGAAAATTGACTCAACGACTGCAAGGGAATTTAACTACGTGATTAAAAAACTGTTGGCTTTTGTTGTGCTGATCGCAGTGATAGGCGCAGCAGCTGTTTTTTATATAATTTCACAGGCTAAACAATACGTTGAAAAGCCTATTCTATTGGAACAACCTCAGCTGTTTACTGTAGAAAGTGGTACAAGCTTTCATCATGTCATGCGCGCCTTAGTTGAAGATGAGGTGATTGAAACATCGGAGTACATCCGTTTAATTCCTCACTTATATCCAGAATTGTTGCAAGTGCGAGCGGGTACTTACCAACTTGAGCCTGGTATGTCACTTTCGCAAACATTGGAGCATCTGAATACTGGAAAAGAATACCAGTTTGCGATCACTTTTGTTGAAGGCAGCCGCTTTTCTGAATGGGTAGATCAACTAAAAAGTGCTCCTTATTTAAAGCATGATTTAACCGATCTTTCAGAAAAAGAAATGGCTGCGAAGCTCGGAATTGAGAGAGAAAAGCTAGAAGGGTTGTTTTTAGCAGAAACCTACCATTACACAGCGGGTGCGAGTGAAAGCCAGTTATTAAAACGAGCGCATCGAAAACTCAATAAAATACTGGATGCTAACTGGGAAGCGCGTCAAGAAAAGCTGCCATTACAGGACAAATATGAAGCCTTGATTCTCGCGTCTATCATCGAGAAAGAGACGGCTATTGATTCTGAGCGTGAGCGCGTCGCTTCTGTGTTTATCAACCGATTGAACAAACGCATGCGGTTACAAACTGATCCGACAGTTATTTATGGTATGGGTGACGCCTACGATGGCAACATTCGTAAGAAAGATTTGCGTACGCCGACACCATATAACACCTATACCATCAATGGTTTGCCACCAACACCGATTGCGATGGCTGGTGAAGCTTCCATTGAAGCGGCTTTGAATCCAGAAAGCAGCAACTATTTATATTTTGTAGCAAGTGGAAAGGGCGGACATGTATTTTCGAAATCCCTTGCTGAGCACAACCGTGCTGTTCGTGCCTATTTAAGAGAACTAAGAAAGAACAAATGATGAAAGCAAACTTTATTGTCGTTGAAGGCCTAGAAGGCGCGGGTAAAAGCACTGCGATTAAAACCGTTTTAGATACGCTAAAAGCGGCCGGTATTGAGGATATCGTAAATACCCGTGAGCCAGGAGGCACACCGCTAGCAGAAAAAATGCGCGCTCTGGTGAAAGAAGAGCACGAAGGCGAAGAACTTAAGGACATGACGGAGTTGCTTCTTCTGTACGCTGCACGTGTTCAGTTGGTTGAGAACGTGATCAAACCAGCTTTGGAAAACGGTCAGTGGGTGGTTGGTGACCGACACGATATGTCGTCGCAAGCTTATCAAGGTGGTGGCCGTCAGATTGACGCATCGTTAATGAAAAATCTCCGGGATACAACGCTTGGTGATTTTAAACCTGCTCTCACTCTCTATATGGATATTGACCCTCGTGTTGGGCTTGAGCGTGCACGTGGGCGTGGTGAGTTAGATCGTATAGAGAAGATGGATATTAGTTTCTTCGAGCGTACACGTGAGCGTTATTTGGAGATTGCTCATGCCGATCCTTCCATCGTTATCATTAACGCAGAACAGACGATTGAAGGCGTGTCGCGTGATATTCGGGACGCTCTAAACGAGTGGCTAGCTCGTCAATAAGTGAAACGTAAATTTAGGTGACTCATGTTAAATGATTATCCATGGCTACAGCCAATATGGGATAACCTCAAAGTAGGGTTAGAGTCGGACAGAATACCAGGTGCGCTTTTATTACAAAGCGAGCAGGGCTTGGGCATCGAAAAACTTATCGAGTTTTTTAGCCAAGCACTTCTTTGCCAAAATTACGCGAGTGAAGCATGCGGTTTTTGTCATAGCTGCCAGCTAAATCAATCTCAAAACCACCCTGATTTACACTGGATCAAGCCAGAGAAAGAAGGAAAGGCGATAACGGTGGACCAAATTCGCGCTTGTAACCGTCTTGCTCAGGAATCATCTCAGCTTAATGGTTGCCGCCTATTTGTAATAGAACCGGCGGACTCTATGAACGAGTCGGCATCGAATGCGCTGTTAAAGACGCTAGAAGAGCCTGGGGCAAAGTGCTTGTTTTTGCTCGTTACCCACAATCAGGAGCGTCTGCTCCCAACGATTCGTAGCCGTTGCCAACACTGGGTTGTTGCGCCTCCGTCAGCGGAACAAGCGATGAAATGGATGCACGAACAAGGGGCGAAGCAAGTTCCTGCTTATGCCTTAAAACTGAATATGGGCTCTCCAATAAAAACATTGGATGCGTTAAATAATGGTGAGCTCGAAGCTTACTTGGCTTTTGAACGCAGTTTTATTAAGGCAATGTCTTCGCCTGTTTCAGACGTTTCTGAGTGTGCTTCTTTAATCGCTAAACACTCAGAGCAATCACTAGACTGGGCATGGTATTTACTGACAGATGCTCAGAAAGCGCAGTTTGGTGTATCAGAAGCTCAAATGCTTCCGGGCGCGACAAAGTTTCAACCGGACAACTATAACGGTTTGTACTCATCAGCGAAGGCGCTGATGAACCTAAAAGCTCAGGTGCAAGCCTTTCCTGGCCTGAACCTTGAGCTACTATCAATGAATTGGTTAATTGAATCACGAGAGGCATTATGTTCGTAGATTCTCATTGTCATTTAGACAAATTGAATTACGACGATCTCCACATCAATGTGGAAGACGTTATTAACAAAGCTAAACAAGCAAACGTAACTGAACTACTTTCTGTTGGAGTAACGCTGGATTCTTTCCCGAAAATGATGGAAATGATCGAGCCTTATGACAATGTTTATGCTTCGTGCGGTGTGCACCCACTTGATGTTGAAAGCGACTTTTCGATGGACGTATTGCGCCACCATGCGTCGAATGCAAAAGTCGTCGCTATTGGCGAAACGGGTTTAGATTATCATTACAAGCCCGAAACGGCCGCGTTACAGAAAGAGCGCTTTGAGCAACACGTTGATCTTGCAGTGGAGCTCAACAAACCTTTAATTATCCATACCAGAAACGCACGTGCGGATACTCTAGATATTTTGCGTAAGGGTGGGGCAGAGAAATGTGGTGGTGTTATCCACTGTTTTACAGAAGATCTTCCATTTGCTGAAGCTGCACTGGAGCTGGGGTTTTATATTTCTATCTCGGGGATTGTTACTTTCCGTCAAGCTACAGAGTTAAAAGAAGTGGTGAAGACTCTACCTTTAGAGAAGCTTCTTATTGAGACAGATTCTCCTTACTTGGCTCCTGTCCCTCATCGTGGCAAAGAGAATCAACCCGCTTACGTTGTCGAAGTCGCTTCTTATATTGCGCAACTCAAATCGTGCTCTCTTTCTGAAGTGGCACAAAAAACCACCGAAAACTTCCGAAATCTTTTTTTGCGATAAAAAAATAATAAGAGCATAAAAAAGGAGCTTAGGCTCCTTTTTTGTTGATAAAAACAACAGATACGCTCACGAGTTTAATGTTTACTAAAAATGTTGATTTAATAACATTCAAAAATCACAAATGTAATTTTGTTACTAAAAATAACATTGAGGCGTATTTTATTTACGCCTTAAAATTAATTATATAAATAATTAATTCCTTATAAAACAGTAACATAAATGCAATGCAAACCTTTTCATCGGCTGTTTTTGGGTGTGATCCAAGACTTGTTTTGAAACTAAATTTCGTAACTGTGTGGAAAGTTTGAGGGTCATCAATATATATTTAGAGCCGGAAAATATAATGCAGTTGTGGTTACATTTTCATTGGGTGCTAACCTTTAGGCTACGGGGGTGTGCCGTTAGTGCCCAAATAATACTTATAAATTTATCAGGAGCATAAACATGTTTAAGAACCTTTTTGCTAACCTGCAAAAAGTTGGTAAGGCTCTGATGCTTCCAGTATCAGTTTTACCAGTTGCAGGTATTTTATTAGGTGTGGGTGCTGCCCATCTAAGCTTTATTCCAGAAATCGTTTCTAATCTTATGGAACAAGCTGGTGGTTCAGTATTCGGCCAAATGGCACTTCTATTTGCAGTAGGTGTAGCTCTAGGCTTCACTAACAACGACGGTGTTGCAGGTCTTGCAGCTATCGTTGGTTACGGCATCATGACGGCAACGCTAGGTGTAATGGCGGGCGTTATGGGTGTTGAGAAAATCGATACAGGTGTACTAGGTGGTATCCTTGTCGGTGGTGTGGCTGCTTGGGCATTCAACCGTTTCTTCAAAATCCAACTTCCAGAGTACCTTGGCTTCTTCGCTGGTAAGCGCGCAGTGCCAATCATCACTGGTTTTGCTGCGATCATCCTAGGTGTTATCCTTTCTGTTATCTGGCCACCAATTGGCGGTGCAATTTCTGCATTCTCTGATTGGGCTGCACACCAAAACCCACAGCTAGCATTCGGTATCTACGGTGTTGTTGAGCGTTCTCTAATCCCATTCGGTCTACACCACGTATGGAACGTACCGTTCTTCTTCGAAGCAGGTTCTTGTGTTAACGCTGCCGGTGAAGCTCAAAATGGTGTACTAACTTGTTACCTAGTTGCTGATGAAGCATCTCGTGCTGCTGGTAATGGCTTCGGTCAGCTAGCGGGTGGTTACATGTTCAAGATGTTCGGTCTACCAGCTGCAGCAATCGCAATTGCTCATTGTGCTAAACCAGAAAACCGTGCAAAAGTAATGGGTATCATGGCGTCAGCTGCACTGACTTCATTCCTAACTGGTATTACTGAGCCAATCGAATTCTCATTCCTATTCGTTGCTCCACTACTATACGGTATCCACGCTCTACTAGCTGGTTCTGCATACATCGTTTCGAACACTCTAGGCTTTGTACACGGTACTTCTTTCTCTCACGGTCTGATCGACTTCCTAGTTCTATCTGGTAACGCTCAGAAGATGGTGCTAATGATTGCCGTTGGTCTAGTTTACGCAGTAATTTACTACGTAGTGTTCCGTGGTGTAATCACAGCGCTTGACCTAAAAACACCTGGCCGTGAAGATGAAACGGAAAGTGCAGCTGTAACTTCTGGCTCTGATATGGGCGGTGAACTGGTTGCAGCGTTTGGCGGTAAAGCTAACATTACTGGTCTAGATGCATGTATCACACGTCTACGTGTAGCAGTTGCAGATACAGCAGCTGTTGACCAAGACAAGCTAAAACAACTAGGCGCTGCTGGTGTTGTAGTTGTAGCTGGTGGTGTACAGGCTATCTTCGGTACTAAGTCTGATAACCTAAAAACTGAAATGGATGAGTGGATTCGTAACCACGGTTAATCGCAGTCATTCATAGTAATGCATAAAAGGAGGCTTCGGCCTCCTTTTTTAGTTCCTATTTTATTAACTGACAGTTCCTTTTTAGTGTGATCCTAAACTCATCTTTACTTTTGTCAGCTTTTTCATACATCGAGCTTACCCATCGTTGACATATTGATATGCCATTATGTTTGAATAGCGAATAATGTTTTTTTGAATAATTGATAACGTGTATGAAGAACAAATTCATTTTAGTTTTGGGACTAGTTTCTAGTACGGCAATGGCGGCAAGCGAACCAACGGATCTATCAGTTGGTATGGCTGTCGATCAACAATTAAGTGTTGTTGTAGAGTTAGATAACAAATATCGTGGCATTATCGGAAACGATGGTATGGCGTTTGATTACATCGCTAAGCGTGGAACATTCGATCAAAACATGCCTGTGACTTGGTATGTCGGCGTTGGTGGCTGGTATGAATGGGATGACGAGTTTGGTGTGAGAGTACCACTTGGTGTGAACTGGGATTTATCACGCGGCTGGGACCTTTATGGTCAAATACACCCAGAGCTAGATCTTTACAAAGGTGCTGACTTGCAACTTGGCGGCGCCGTTGGCATCAAGTACAGTTTCTAGAATAAAAGAAACATAAAAAAACGCCGGTAAATACCGGCGTTTTTTGTTTGGAATGCAATACTGTTATTGTTTATCCATGGCTCGCTTGATGCAAACGGCAGCGCCGCCCCAAGTGATACCTAAACCAATAACCATCATAATAATTGCGCTGATTGTCATTTTGCTGTCTCCTTGCGGTTCACTGCGTTGATCACTAGACCAAAGATAAAGAGTGCGGCGATAAGTGCCCAGCCTAAAGTTAGATCATAGCCACCGTAGCCTTCAGTAATTAGGGCGTATAGCTTGGTCGCTAAGATAATGGCGAGCATGATTGGTGTAACGAAGCGTAAGCAGATCTCGAACCATTGACCAACAGAGAAATCAGAGCGCTCGTTAACGTAATTACGTACTTCTGGCACGCGCTTCAATAGCCACGCCATCAAGACAATCTCAACCAGACCACCAACCATGATGCCAACGTTGTTTGCAAAGTGGTCTACTAGATCGAGTAGCAGCAGACCGCCATTGGTAGCAAACGCCATAGAGACAACGAAGCCAATACCAATCACAACATTTGCAGCTTTTTTACGGCTCCACTTCAGCTTGTCGATAATGGCTGAAGTTACGGCTTCCATAATTGAAATATGCGAACTTAGACCAGCAACCACCAGTGCAAAGAAGAACAGTGGACCAAGAATATATGGGGCAGGTAGTAGGTTAATTGCCGCAGGTAAAGTAACAAAAGCCAAGCCAACGCCTGCAGATACCACCTCTGTTAACGGCTTACCTTGCTCTTGAGCCATGTAACCCAATACTGAGAAGATCATGATGCCGGCTAGGATCGAGAAGCCACAGTTGATCAACACGGTCATAAACGCGTTATTCGTTATGTCCGACTTTTCTGGTAGGTAGCTAGAGTAAGCTAGCATGATGGCGAAGCCGATACTTAACGTAAAGAAGATCTGACCATATGCCGCTGCCCATACTTTCACATCCCAAATTTTGCTGAAATCGGGTTCGAACATGTAGTTCACGCCATCTAGAGCTCCTGGCAAGAAAATCATACGTCCGATTAAGAAAATCACCATCAAGAATAGGATTGGCATCATAATTTTAGATGCTCGTTCAATTCCTGATTTCACGCCTTTGGCAATAGCGGTGTAAGTAATTGCCCAAGCAATTACCATGGATAAAGCAATCTTCCATTGAATACTGCCTAAGTCTGTTGGTGAGTTGTCACCTAGCTTTAGGTATTCACTAAAGAAAAATGCGTTGGTATCGGTTCCCCAACCTTGAGTGAACGACAACCCAAAGTAAGAAATCGACCAACCGATAACAGCCACATAGTAAACGGCAATAACTGCAGCCACACCAACTTGGAACCAGCCAAGCCATTCAAATTTAGAATGAATTTTCGCTAGTGTTTTTGGTGCCGAGCCTCGGTATTTTTGTCCCATACTGAACTCAAGGATCATAAATGGAATACCGGCAGTGATCATGGCAAAAATGTAAGGAATAAAAAATGCGCCGCCACCGTTTTCATAGGCCATGTATGGGAAACGCCAAATGTTTCCCAAACCGATAGCAGACCCAACTGCTGCTAAGATGAATCCCGCCCGGGATCCCCATTGTTCTCGCTTCATATTTGACTCCTATAAGACTCCCTGAGGAATGAAGCTCTCTACGTAACACAGTAATAATTGCGCAAACAGTTGGAAGAAAGGACCGCTGTTATCCATCAGCTTTTCTATCCTTAATTCTAACTTTTTATAATTTTATAGAGCTATATTCTGGCTACTGTAAGAGAAAGTAGATTATTAATCTTAAAATTTTGATGTGTGTTTGATAAAACTGAAATATTTATCTGTTTTCACTGATCAGACTAACTTCTAATAATACTTAGCGCAATAGAATCTAAATGTTAATTCAGATGCGTTGTCTGGTTTTAATCTTGTTAAATTTGAGTTTGATTGTGGTTTTGTGTGGGTGGTTGGTTGTTTGTCTGGAATAAATAACTGGGATCTAATAATTGCTTTGGTGTTTAAGACTATTTTGATGAATTAGGGCGTACGGCTATCTTTTGTGCACCTATCTAGATGATGCTTCGTTACTTTGCCAAACAATGGTGTTTAGACGATATCCTTTATCGGCTCTGTGCAGGACTCGTTCAGCGTTCTTTGTGACGAGTCCTACAAAGGAACATGCATAAAAATTAGAAGCGGAAACTAAAACCGACATTTGATTGGAATTGGTTCATCCAATCAGTATCGAACTTAATGATACAGTTTGAGCCGTCATTAGGTAGAGTACAGGCGCCAGATGTATCGTTATCAACGACCGTTCCTAACCATCTCAGTTGGGCCGTTAATGCAAAGTTCTTTGAAAATTCATATTCCAGCCCTGCAAAAGCGCTAGCCGAAAATCCGTATTTTTTGTCTACCCAATCCACATCGGCATAAGAAGCGCCCAAACCTACACCGATATAGGTTTGCCAATTTTCTGCGACAGGATAGTACATGCTGCTTTGGAAGTGCAGATAATGTATATCTGCCGAGTTGGACAGCTTTTCAAGTTCCGTCGATTGATTGGAGTAAAACAATCCGATCCTTCCTTTTTCTAAGGGAGTCTCGACTGAAAGAGCGTAATTCACTGCGGGGTCGAGAGCGTATGTATTACCACTTTCATCCTCTACTTGGCCGCCTCCTGTATAGCCTATGTATGGCGTAACGATGATATTCGCTTGTGCATTGATAGCAGTACTCATCATCATGATTCCTACTAGCCAGCTGAGTTTTTGGTTCATGCCCTATCTCCTTATTATGACTAAGCTAATTGTGATGGGTTAGTCAAAATTGCGCGACTAAATTAAGCAAATCTTGAACATATTTCACACCGGTGTTATTAATTTGTTACATATTAAGGAGGTGTTTATGGAACACGATCTAAAATCCGCATTAATCATTGTGGTGACTGTTTTTGCAGTGCTTTTGTCATTTGGCATCATTGCTATTACAACAGCTTAAGATAACCACTTTTACCAAACGTTTTAACAAAATGGCGTGAGCCTATGATACGTAACAGCGGTATAATCACAGAAAGCCATGCAGAGCTTGATGTAAAAGTTTATGAGCACTTTAGGCATGGTAAAACTGCTTTAGTCACGCAAGGTGGAGGGCAGAGAGGGATTTTTACCGCTGGCGTTTTAGACGCCTTTTTACTTTCCAACTTCGATCCTTTCGATGAATTCTATGGCACCTCTGCCGGAGCACTCAACTTATGTTCTTACTTGTGTCGTCAACATGGCATGGGCAAAGCTTTTATTACCGAGCTGACAACGTCTCCTGAATTTTTTAATCTGTTTCGCTATATCCGAAAGCAGCAGTACTTAGGTTTAGAGTGGGCATTAGAACGGATTCAAGATTTCCCATACAAGCTTGACCTTGATTTAGGTCGCAGTGCATTGGGAAAACGAGGAGCGTTTGCTGCGGTAACGAATATAGAGACGCTATCAGATCAATATCTACCAATCTTGGATGACTCGTGGTTTAACACTATGCTAGCGACATGTGCGATTCCCAAGTTGTACCACGGACCTGTCGACGTAAATGGCAATAAGTTTGTGGATGGCGGCGTGTCTGCCTCTATCCCTGTACAAGAAGCGTGGCGTCAGAATGCTCGCAACATTATTGTCATTCGCACAGAGCCGTTTTCAGAGATTGAAGCGAGAGCCCAAAGTGAAGTGGGGGATGTGCCTGTCGAATGGTATCGGGAGTCTATCAACTCAGTACAGCAATCATGGCAGCAAAAAGTGAATCAGTGGAAGCTGGATTGGGCGTCGTTCTTCCAACAAAAAATTAATGCAGCACATCAATCGAAGCTTGCAGGGAAAATGCTGTTAAATGGAGGTCGTTGGTTGTTCGGTGCCGATAACTTGTATCGTTTAAGTCATCTGATTGGTGAGAATTTTGATTCAGGTTTAGCCGACATGCTGATGATTCATTATCAAACATTTGAGCTCACTCAGGCCTTTATATCTGCTCCACCTGACGACACTTTTATTTTACAAGTTGCGCCTAAAGAGGGACTTCGTTCTTCTTCTTTGTTAAGTGACCAAGAGTCACTAGAGCATGACTATCAATTTGGGCTTCAAGCTGGGTTTAACCTAGTTCAACTCTATGACCAGCTGGATGTTGAAATTGATGGTAGAGAGAGTGCATAAACCTTCTTACGTTCACGATGTGCGCAATATACAAAGCATATAAATAAGGCTCCATTTTCGGAGCCTTATTTGCGGTTCTTGTGGTTAACTCCGGTTAGGTATAACGACTACGCTTGTAGAATGCGCATGCAGTTGGTTGAGCCCACAACATCCATTACATCGCCTTGAGTAATAATGACTAAATCACCTTTGTGCAAGAACCCTTGCTCTTTAAGGCTAGTAATCGCTGCTTGAGCCGTTGGTAAACCCGCATCACTTTTTGACTCGAAATATACAGGTGTCACGCCTCGGTATAATGCTGCTCGATTTAGTGTCGATTCATTCCGTGATAAGGCAAATATTGGCAAGCCAGAGCTTAAGCGAGACATCATCAACGCAGTCCTGCCGGACTCAGTTAACGAGATCATCGCTTTAATTCCTTCCATGTGATTCGCAGAGTACATGGTTGCCATTGCGATGGTTTCTTCAGCGGTTTCGAAGGTTCTATCTAAGCGATAGGTTGATAGACTTGCCTCCGACATTTTTTCTGCCCCCACACATACTTCGGCCATGGATTTGACCGTTTCTACAGGATATTTACCTGCAGCGGTCTCTCCAGAAAGCATCACCGCGTCAGTGCCGTCTAGAACCGCATTGGCCACATCCATCACTTCAGCACGCGTTGGCATTGGGCTAGTAATCATGGACTCCATCATTTGTGTCGCAGTAATCACGATACGGTTTAAACTGCGTGCGCGGCGAATCAGTTTTTTCTGGACACCTATGAGCTCAGGGTCACCGATTTCTACACCAAGGTCACCACGTGCAACCATCACCACATCGGATGCGAGAATAATGTCGTCAATAGACTCATTGGTCGCGACGGTTTCTGCTCGTTCGACTTTAGCCACTAACATAGCTTCAAGGCCTGCATCTCTGGCTAAGCGTCGAGCGTAATGCATGTCTTCGCCGTTACGTGGGAATGAAATAGCAAGGTAGTCTACTTGAATTGCTGCGGCGGTAAGAATGTCGGCTTTATCTTTCTCTGTGAGCGCATCGGCTGACAATCCGCCGCCTTTTTTGTTGATCCCTTTATTGTTGGACAGTGGACCACCGACAATCACACGAGTATGAACTTTATTACCCTCTACTTTGGTAACTTGCAGCTGAACGCGTCCATCATCGAGTAATAAAATGTCATTTGGTGAAACATCTTGCGGTAGTTCTTTATAATCTAACCCTACAGATTCTTGATTGCCTTCACCTTTTGGTAAATCACTATCTAATGTGAATTTATCGCCCACATTCAAAATGACTTGGCCGTCTTTAAACGTTGATACACGGATTTTAGGGCCTTGTAAATCACCAAGAATTGCAACCTGACGCCCAAGTCTTGCTGCAATGGTACGGACTTTGTTCGCACGTTGAATGTGGTCTTCACTGGTTCCATGTGAAAAATTCATACGGACAACGTTTGCACCGGCTTTGATGATCTCCTCAAGTATATTGTCCTTATCCGTTGAAGGACCCAGCGTAGTGACAATTTTTGTTCGTCTTAATTTGGAAGTCATAGATTCTCCGATGAATGTGTGTGTAAAGGTAACTTGAACTCTATCCTTACTTTACGCAATCGCTCTCAAGGTTAGCCTCGTTGCTGAGCCCACACCTTAAAGCTACTTGAATATAAGTATATGCACAGAATGTTTACATTAAGAGTAACCCCGGTAAAACAGACAGATATTCGACAGGCAATGGCCTTATTGATAAAAATACGCTGCTTTAAAGGCATTACTTCATAATTTAGTGAATAAAAATAAGTTATTTTTCAAACAATTTAACAGGAGTAGATTCTTCGTTATTTGATTGAATACACAAACAAACAGGTTTATACGTGATGCTTGTCACGGGGATTTATTAATTCACTTCACAATTAGTTCGCAAAGTAAAAAAATTGTCCCGTTATAGAATTTCGGAGTGCAAGATGTACATGGCTCAACCGGGCCATATTGATCATATCAAACAGGTCAATGCTGGTCGTGTATATAAACTAATTGACCTAAAAGGTCCTATTTCTCGAATTGATTTGTCCAAGCAGAGTGAGCTTGCTCCTGCTAGTATCACCAAAATCACTCGAGAATTAATTGAAGCGCACTTGATTCATGAAACGACAGTACAAGAAGCGACGAGTCGTGGTCGACCTGCTGTCGGTTTGCAGGTCAATAATGAAGGCTGGCAATTTTTGTCAATGCGTTTGGGGCGAGGTTATTTAACCATTGCTTTGCATGAGTTAGGCGGTGATGTACTGATCGATACTAAAATCGAGCTACACGAGCTTGATCAAGACGATGTGCTTGAGCGCCTGCTTTACGAAATTGATGAATTCTTTCAGACTTACGCGGATCAACTTGATCGTGTTACCAGTATTGCCCTTACGCTGCCTGGTCTCGTGAACTCAGAGCAAGGTGTCGTTTTGCAGATGCCTCATTACAATGTCGAAAATCTTGCTCTTGGACCAGAGATATACAAAGCAACAGGCTTGCCAGTTTTCATTGCCAATGACACGCGAGCTTGGGCATTAGCAGAAAAGCTTTTTGGTCATTCTCAAGATAATGACAACTCCGTTCTTATCTCTATCCACCACGGTTTAGGTGCGGGCATCATTCTGGATGGGCGCGTTTTGCAAGGCCGTCACGGTAACATTGGTGAACTCGGGCATATTCAAATTGACCCAAATGGAAAACGTTGTCATTGCGGCAATATTGGCTGTTTGGAAACCGTTGCCAGTTCTCAGGCAATTCGTGAAGAAGTCGTAAGACGAATCGCTGATGGCGAAGACTCTATTCTTGCTAAACAAGAAGAAATGAGTATTGAGAGCATTTGTGAAGCCGCTGCAAACGGTGATCCTTTGGCCGTCGATGTGATTGAAAAACTTGGAGGCTACTTAGGCTCTGCAATTGCTATTGTGATCAACTTATTTAACCCTGAGAAAATCTTGATCGGTGGTGTGATTAACCAAGCAAAAGATGTGCTTTATCCTGCGGTTCGTCGCTGTATCGAAGAGCAGAGTTTACCTGTTTATCACCAAGATCTTGAGCTGGTGGAGTCTCGTTTCTATAAGCAAGCCACAATGCCTGGTGCCGCGTTGATTAAGCAAGCGTTGTACGATGGTCAACTATTGATGAAGGTTGTGGAAGGTTAAGTACTTTTTAACATGATGATGTGCCTGGCTGTTGAGACTACATTTGTAGGTGATTTAGGGTGAGACTTAACGGCTCACCCTTTTTGATCGCCTATTACTAGAATGGGAATTTGAGTTATGTTGCATTGCTATATCTGCGCCATTCATGTAATTTCCTAAAAAGCTCAAGTAAATAAACAAAATGGCTTTCAATGTGCTGCGTGACTTTGCGTCTGATGCAAAGAGAAGTAATACGCTAAAACTGTTGTACTTTAAAGCTGTGCTCGAAAAGCCAAATATTTTAAGGTTATTTGGTTATATAACCTTGCTGTGTCTGTACTGATTTCGAGTAAAATAAGAATTATCCATAATTTAGGTAGTAGTATGTCCGGAGTGTTAAATACGGTTGACCAGCGTACAAACTTGGTTGGTGAAAATCGACTAGAGCTTCTGCTGTTCACTTTAAATAGTCGCCAATTATTTGCGATTAATGTGTTCAAAGTGAAAGAGGTCATCAAGCTTCCACCGTTAACCAAGCTCCCTGGATCGCACTACAATATTCGTGGGGTTGCTTCTCTACGAGGTGAAGCGGTACCAGTGATTGATTTACGAGGCGCAATTGGTTTTCCTGCTTTACGTGGTGAAGCGGAAGAAGAAAATTTGATCGTGACAGAGTACAACCGCACGGTGCAGGGCTTCTTAGTCGGTCCGGTTAAAAACATTATTAATACGGCATGGACTGAAATTCAGCCGCCTCCTTCCACGTCTGGTCGCTCGAATTACCTCACGGCTATCACGCAAATCAAAGAGGGGGATGCCTCTCAAATTGTCGAAATTATTGACGTTGAAAAAGTTTTAGCAGAGATCGTACATTACGACGTGACTATCTCGGAGGACATTCTCGATCAAGAATTGGCCCAAGCAATGGTCGGGCGTAATGTTCTGATTGTGGATGATTCCTCTACAGCTCGTAATCAAGTTCGCGATACGCTTTCTCAATTGGGTATGAATATCATCGAGTGCCGTGACGGGCTAGAAGCGTTAACGGTTTTAAAACGTTGGTGTGATGAAGGTAAAGATGTAGAAAAAGAGCTGTTGATGATGATTACGGATGCTGAAATGCCTGAAATGGACGGTTATAAACTGACCCATGAAGTGCGCCAAGATCCACGTATGTCTAAGTTGTTTATCACATTGAACACTTCTCTGAGCGGTAGTTTTAATGAAGCCATGGTACAAAAAGTAGGCTGTGATCGCTTTATATCTAAATTCCAACCGGATCTGCTGGTTGAAGTTGCTCAAGACCGATTACGCCAGATGCTTTCTAAAAGTGCATGATTAGATCTAGTGAAATCAGAGGGAGCGCACCTCTCTCTGATTTTTAACATTTCTCTCCTTAATTCCTCTGTACTAATGGAAATCCCGAGATTTACTTTGTAGATTGTTCAAGTAGTGCGTGCAATCCATCAACTTGCCAGCAATAACGTGTGTGACTTCTCCCTCTTTTTCAAGAATGCCTTTCACCATTAATACTTTAGCGCCTAAATACGCTTGCTTTTGGGCTCGTGCTGTCGCTTGCCAAACGACCACATTAATGTTGCCCGTGTCATCTTCTAACGTAAAAAATGTCACGCCAGCGGCGGTGCCTGGAGATTGTCTTCCTGTTACCACACCTACCACTGTGACCAGTGACTTATGCGGTTTCTCTGTCAGTTGCCTCATGCGGGTAAAGTGAGGGAGTTTGCCCGTTTCTTCTAATAATTTAATTGGATGGCGGCTAAGAGATAGTCCCGTGCTTGCGTAATCCTCAATTAAATTTTCATATTCAGAGGGTTGAGTCTGGTAGCTAACATTGGGTTCTTCGACCTTGTGAAACAATGGTAGGTCAGATAAGGAATCCATTGCTGCCCAGCGAGCGTTATAACGATTTCCCGATAAGGCCTGAAATGCATTGGCTGAAGCCAATAATTCAATGTCACTTCGGCTTCTTAATATCTGCTTTACTTCTTGAATCGATCGGTAACCATTAAGTGGTTTGCGCTCAATAAGCCTTTGTGCGCTTTCTGCGTTAAAGCCTTTCACCAAGCGAAAACCAAGTTGCACGCCGAGCCTGCCATTCGGACGTGAGACGAGATGATGTTGATATTTTGAATGATTGACGCACACCGGCAATACTTCGACGCCATGTCGGCGAGCATCTTGTACTAATTGCGATGGGCTATAAAATCCCATTGGTTGGCTGTTCAATAATGCAGTGTAAAATTCGGCTGGGTAATAATATTTTAACCATGCAGAACAATATGCCAGCACTGCGAAAGACGCTGAATGACTTTCAGGGAAGCCGTACTCACCAAAGCCGCAAATCTGATCGAAAATGCGCTCAGCAAACGCTAAGTCATAACCTCTCTCTTGCATACCATTGATCAGTTTTGGTCTGAATTTAGCGAGATCGCCATTCTTTTTCCATGATGCCATCGCTCGACGGAGTTGATCGGCCTCGCCGCCGCTAAACCCTGCGGCTACCATGGCTAGCTTGATGACTTGCTCTTGGAAAATAGGGACGCCCATAGTCCGCTCCAGAACGCTTTTTACTTCTTCCGATGGATAACTGACAGGCTCTTTGTGATCTCGTCGTTTTAAAAAAGGATGCACCATATCACCCTGAATAGGGCCTGGACGAACAATTGCAATTTGAATCACTAAGTCGTAATAACAAGCAGGCTTTAGGCGAGGAAGCATGCTCATTTGTGCACGAGATTCAATTTGGAATACGCCTATCGTGTCAGCTTTTTGGATCATGCGGTACACGTGTGGATCATCTTGTCGGCGAGTGATCTCGGAAATCGAGAGGGATCGCTGGTGATGTTTCTCGACCAGTTGAAAGCACTTTTTGATGGCGTTTAACATGCCGAGTGCGAGTACATCGACTTTTAGTAGCTTCAAGCTTTCTAAATCGTCTTTATCCCATTGAATGATAGTGCGATCTTCCATCGAGGCATTTTCAACAGGTACCAACTCATATAAAGGGCCAGATGAAATTACAAAGCCACCTACGTGCTGAGATAAATGGCGTGGGAAGCCAATGATCTCGTTGACCAATTGGATAAACTGCTGCCCTTTGAGAGATTCTGGTTGTAAGCCAAGTTCAATAATTTGAGCTTGCCAGCCTTGGCTGCGATCTCGGCGATTAACGTTCTTAATGAAAAAATCTAATTGGGTCTCTTCAATCCCTAGTGCTTTACCGACTTCACGCACGGCACTTTTAAAGCGATAGCTGATCACTGTTGCAGCAAGTGCTGCACGCTCACGGCCATATTTTTTGTAAATATACTGGATAACTTCTTCACGGCGCTCGTGTTCAAAGTCCACATCAATATCCGGCGGTTCCTTACGTTCTTTACTGATAAATCGTTCGAATAAGACAGCGATTTGTCGAGGATCGACGGCGGTAATTTCCAGGCAATAACACACCACAGAGTTTGCAGCGGAACCTCGCCCTTGGTAAAGAATGCCTTGCTGTTTCGCGAACATTACGATGTCGTGAATAGTAAGGAAGTAGTAGTGGTATTTCAGCTCTTGAATAAGCGCCAGTTCATTCTCGATGGTTTGATTGACTTCTGCTGGCACGCCTTCAGGAAAACGCAGCTTTTTACCGCGTTCGACCAACATACGTAAGTAAGAGTCGGGTGTATAACCATCTGGGATCAGCTCGGTAGGATATTCGTATTTTAAATCGGAGAGCTTAAACTCGCATAAATCGGCGATGTAAGTACTTTCTTCCAGCCATTCTGGTTTGTAAATCCGAATCAACTTTTTAAAAGGACGAAGCGCTCGCTCAGTATTCGAAATACGGTCAAAACCGAGTTTATCGACGCTACACCCATGCTTTATAGCAGTAAGTACATGCTGTAATGGCAAGCGTTCAACATCATGCATGAGAACGCCTCCGCAGGCAGTTATAGGTAATTGAAATTCATGTGCTAACTGCTCGCAGTGCGCAATGTACTCAGTATCGTTGTTACTCAAATGGCGCTGAATCGCTACCCACAAACGATTAGCGTGGTGTTGATTGAGCCAGCGCCCCCAATAGTGATCACTCTCTTGATGTGTGGGCAGCCACAATACCAAACAATGTCGAACCGACATCAAATCCCATTCGAACAGTTGATAGTTGCCTTTTTCACTGCGTCTCCTTGCGTTTGTGATGATACGACACAACTCGGCATAAGCCTTGCGACAAGGGCAAAGCAGTACGATTTGGCATTCATCATTTAACCAAAACATACTTCCAACGATTTGTTTGATATCGAGTTTATGTTGTTCGATGGTCGCATGGGCTTTGACAACGCCCGCGACTGAACATTCATCCGTTATAGCTAGAGCTTGATAGCGATAGAAAGCAGCTTGGAGTACCAGCTCTTCTGCATGAGAAGCCCCAGTCAAAAAAGAGAAGTTAGACTGACAAAATAGTTCCGCGTAACTCATAATGACCCAACAAAAATAACTGTCGATTTAACAAAAATAGCCATGAAGAAACCAGTGCTTGTGCTGATCGCGAAATATCCATAACCAGCGGCCTTGCTTGGTGTGTGCAATGTAGTAATCACGCATGATCTCATCACCATCCCACCACCCAGAAACTATTCGCTCAGGTCCGTGGACCAAAGAAACTTGCTCTTGCAATACAATGGGAGTCGGTAATTGCATTGCGGGGCGTAGTATGGATGGTATGGCGTGCCCCTTTTCATCCGGAGCATCAGCAGGGCGATACTGACTGGCCTTTTCTGGTCTAGGATCGCAAGCAATATTGGGTTTTAAAACGGCACTTTTTCCCAATTTAGCTTGCAGTAAAGAGAGCAGCTCTAAAGCATTCATGTTTCCTTTCTGCCCAGCAAAGAGATCGCGTGATGCACTAAGAGGCTCACCTTGACGGATGACTTTTAACGTTAGCCCTGTGACTGGGCCATTAAGCGAGAGTGATTCTAAGCTTAAACTCGCTAACTGTTGCCAACGCTGACATAGGTAATCACCTTGCGCAGAAGTGAGTTGAAGGTGTTGCTCTTGTTTCTCACGCTGGTGGAGTGTTAAACACAGTTCAAAAGCGACCTTATCTCTTAATTTAAGAAAGGTTTCGAGTTGACGAAGTAATTTGGCCAACGGTTTTTCAATCCACTGAACGTTTTCGATCTCAAACAACAGCTCTAAATAAACTCGGAAGGATTCGGTAGGGTGATAAAGGTCGACAGGGTGTTTAAACTGCCCAGTCAGTCGACCAACGTAGTTCACCAAATCGATATCAAAGCGTCGTGCGATGTCTTGCAATGGCAGTTCAAGCAGGTTTTGCAATGTGGTGACGCCTACACGTTGTAACTTCTCTACTGTAGCGCTTGATAAATCTGCCAGTGTTAACGGTAATGGTGATAGGACTTTTTGTATGGTAGATTTGTCTTCACTGATGACGTTCGCTCCTGATATTGCCATCAATTTGGCAGCAAAAGGCGAAAAACCACATCCGAATTGAAAACTCAGTTTCAGCTCCGATAAGTGAGCTCTGACTTTATTCCAATAGTTTTCAAGCCCTTCATACAGAGCGAGCATTGGAGTAGCACGCAGTAAAATACCTTGGTTTGGCATCAACACAACGTCAGATGTGATCAAATACAACCACTGAGCTACCTCTTGTAATTTATTTAATTCGGTTTGTGGATGATAAGGATGCACTTGTAAATCTCGACACAAGGACGCAGCACTGCCTAAGCCCATACCAGGCTTAATGCCTTGTTGTTCGGCAATCTCGTTGTATTGAATAATCTGGCAACGTTGGCTTTCGACAATCACCACGGGTTGTTCTTGGTTATCACCAAAGAGTGCGTCTAGCTGCAGGCGAGGGAAGTGCAAGTAAATCCACAGAGACATATCACTAACCTTGGTTCGCCAGTGGGAAGTTGACCACAGTCGAGTGCACAGTTTCAGATGATGGTTTCACCAGTTGCGGGTAATGGTGTTGGAATCCGATACTAACGCTACCTCTATTCCAGCCTCCTTTCCTTTTCAGCACTTCAACATGAATCCCTTGCTCGTCGCCTTTCAGTTTTAAACTGAGTGACACAGGCAAAGACAAGCGGTTGATAGTATCTGTTTTAAGCATAAAGAGAGGGCAACTCCCTTGTTCACTTGCTACCTGTAAGCGTTTCACTTGATGTATTTCAAGCTCTTCTTGCCATAACAAAACATTACTGCATACCCCACTTTTCAGACATTGCTCTGCAGCCCAAAGAGCGTCTTTGGGGTGAGTTGGAGTAACGACCCACACTTGGTTTATATCCAACCCGATGTAGTGTAAAAACAGAGAATTCACTAGCGCAGGTGGTTGAATAAATGCGGTCACACCATTGGTCTGAGTGGCTTTTAAATAGGGAGCGAGCAAACGCAATTCACCAATACTACCAATAGATTCCATCTCCACTACGCCATGAGGTGGAAAGCCTCCGCCGAGCAAATCATCTAATTCAGAAAAACCGGAACTAGTCTGCAACTGCTGAGGATCTGCTTTCGTTAAATTTGCTTGCCAAACAAGGTGTTGGCTTTTTAAGTTCTGAATAATATCTTGCATAATAAATACCTGTATATATATACAGTATATTTCTGTGGGAGAAAGTCGCAAGATTTTTATGAAGAGAGAAATGAAAAAAGGCAGCGTTTGCTGCCTTTTCAATCGATTATGTGAGGTAACCTGAATGAGTTATTTACGCTTCGGTTGAGCGTCGATGCACTGACCGTTCACATCGGTAACCGCAGGATCCATTAAGTGCAAATATAGCGGCATGATATCCAGTGGCGTTTTGAGAGTATTCGCATCTTCACCCGGATATGCTTTTTCACGCATGCGAGTACGAGTGGCACCAGGGTTAATTGCGTTAACGCGGATCGGTGTATCACTCAGCTCGTCAGCCAAAACTTGCATCATGCCTTCTACGGCAAATTTAGAGATAGCGTATGGCCCCCAGAATGCGCGGCCAGAGTGGCCGACGGTTGAAGAGGTAAAGATAATACGCCCAGCTTCTGATTTACGCATCACAGGCAGTAGTGCTTGAGTCATTAGCACTTCGGCTTTCACGTTGATCTGCATGATATCGTCGAAGTCTTCCTCTTTGATTTGATCAAATGGACACAGCGAACTCAAGACACCTGCGTTGTGTAATAGACCATCCAAGCGACCAAACTGTCCTTCGATTGTCTCTGCCATATCAATGTAATTCTGCTGAGTTGCACCCTTGAGATCCAATGGAATGATAGCAGCTTGTGGATAGCCAGCAGCTTCAATCTCATCATAGATAGATTCAAGGTTTTGCACATTTCTACCCAAGAGAATAACAGTTGCACCGTGCTCGGCATAAGAAAGCGCGGCTTGACGGCCGATGCCATTACCAGCGCCAGTAACAAGAATGACTTTACCTTTTAGAGCATCAGCTGAAACGGAGTAGTTCACGGCGATAAATCCTTATTATTGTAAGAGGGTCCATGATAGTTAATTGACGCTAAAAAACGCCTGTTTCTCAATGGAAAATCTTGGTAATCGTGACAAGATGGTTACAATACACCAATTCATGTGTTATACCAATTCCAGAACTTTCGTTAGGTATGCTATCAATCAGAACAAGTGGTTACAAACCGCGCTGCCTTCTCGCTGATGTTTCTGCGTAACATACTAACGTCATCTGAAATGAGATAAAGGAGCTCTCGTTGGAATTTTTATTAGATTATGGTCTGTTTCTGGCCAAAATTATCACGGTGGTTGCTGCGATAATTGTTCTGCTCATTATTGCAAAATCGGCTGGTGGCAAATCGGGTGCGGCGAAAGGGGAGTTAGAGATTACCAACCTTTCAGAGCAACACAAACAATCTGTTGAGCAGTTAGAGCATCATTTGCATGACGATGCTTTCATCAAGGCTCGAGATAAAGCCGTCAAGAAAGAAGAAAAAGAGAAGAACAAATCTCGCGAGAAAGAAATCAAACAAGCGAGCAAAGACGGTTCATTAGATAGCAAGCGTGAACCACACCTATTTGTTCTTGATTTCAACGGTAGCATAGACGCAAAAGAAGTCGCGTCTCTACGTGAAGAAATCACCGCTATTTTGGCTGTCGCACGTGAAGGTGATGAAGTGTTACTTCGCTTAGAGTCTGGCGGTGGTATGGTTCATGGTTACGGCCTTGCCTCTTCTCAACTGGACCGAATCAAAGCTGCGGGTCTTCCTCTGATCATCTCTGTTGACAAAGTTGCGGCAAGTGGCGGTTACATGATGGCATGTGTAGCAGATAAGATTGTTTCTGCACCATTTGCAATTGTGGGGTCTATTGGCGTTATCGCACAAATTCCTAACTTCAACAAACTGTTGAAGAAACATGACATTGAGTACGAACAACTAACAGCGGGTGAATATAAACGCACGCTAACGATGTTCGGTGAGAATACCGATAAAGCGCGCGATAAGTTTAAGCAAGAACTTGAAGAAACACATGTCTTGTTTAAAGACTTCATCCGTGAGCGTCGTCCTAGTTTGGACCTAGACAAAGTAGCCACTGGTGAGCACTGGTTCGGTACACAAGCGAAAGAGCTTGGTTTGGTGGATGACATTAGTACATCTGATGATATCGTTGTTGCAGCATGCAAAGATAAAACTGTACTTTCTGTGCATTATGTACAAAAGAAAAAACTGGCCGACAAGCTAGCAGGTGTGGCGGGTAAAGTCGCTGATAGTGTGATTTTAAAGTTAGCTGAGCGTGGTCAAAAGCCGATTGTTTAATCGAGCTTAAGTTCATGACATTTAAAACGGCGAGGGCGGAAGCCCTCGCCGTTTTTGTTGAACTTTATGTTTATTGATGAATCCAATTACGCATTAGGTGTAATGCTTTACACGACATTTTTCCTCGCTCCAAAGACTGATTACCCGTATAATGTGCGCCTCGAAAACCGAGCAAATTGCTGAAAAGAAACTATTGGTGGAGAAGAACATGTCCTCTCAAACTCCGGTTGTAACCGTAGATGGACCTAGTGGTGCAGGTAAAGGCACTTTATGTATGTTGCTGGCGAAAAAGTTGGGTTTCCAACTCTTAGATTCTGGCGCAATTTATCGTGTACTTGCACTCGCTGCGATTCACCACGGTGTCGACACCGAGTCAGAAGATGCTCTTGTCCCACTAGCAACCCACCTAGACGTTCAATTTATCGCGGAAGGTGACTTAGTTAAGGTCATTCTAGAAGGCGAAGACGTGTCAGGGGAGCTTCGCAAAGAAGAAACAGGCATGGCAGCATCTAAAGTTGCGGCTTTGCCACGTGTTCGTGAAGCATTACTACGTCGTCAGCGTGCATTTGAGACCGCTCCGGGTCTGGTTGCTGATGGTCGTGATATGGGCACAATTGTATTCCCGAGTGCGCAAGCAAAAATCTTCCTTGATGCGAGTGCTGAAGAGCGTGCAAATCGACGCCTTAAACAGTTGCAAGAGAAAGGGTTAGATGTTAGATTTGCTGACCTTTTAAGCGAGATCCAAGAGCGTGACGACCGAGATCGTAACCGCCCAGTGGCGCCATTACGCCCTGCTGAGGATGCGCTTGTGCTAGATTCTACGTTGATGAGTATCGACGAAGTAGTAGAAAAGGCACTACAATATATCGAATCGAAGCTAGCTGAGTAATAATACTCGACTAGGCTAAGAGCGTTGGTCGCAAGGATGATGACTGGCGAATTTAATAACCCCATGCGGTAGGATACCCGTGGAAGTTTAATTTATTGAAGATTAATTAAATGACTGAATCTTTTGCTCAACTCTTTGAAGAGTTTCTAAACGAAACAGAATTCCAACAAGGCAGCATCGTTAAAGGTACTGTAGTAGCTATCGAGAACGGTTTCGTTCTTGTTGACGCTGGTCTTAAGTCTGAATCTGCTATCCCTGCTGAACAGTTCAAGAACGCTGCTGGCGAACTTGAAGTAGAAGTTGGCGCTGAAGTAGACGTAGCTCTAGACGCTGTTGAAGATGGTTTCGGTGAAACTCAACTTTCTCGTGAGAAAGCTAAGCGTCACGAAGCTTGGATCGTACTTGAGAAAGCTTACGAAGAAGCTGAAACTGTTGTTGGTATCATCAACGGTAAAGTTAAAGGCGGTTTCACTGTTGAACTAAACGGTATCCGTGCTTTCCTTCCTGGCTCTCTAGTAGACGTACGTCCAATCCGCGACACTGCTCACCTAGAAAACAAAGAGCTAGAGTTCAAAGTTATCAAACTTGACCAAAAACGTAACAACGTAGTTGTTTCACGTCGTGCAGTTATCGAATCAGAGAACAGCGTTGAGCGTGACGAGCTTCTAGAAACTCTACAAGAAGGTTCTGAAGTTAAAGGTATCGTTAAGAACCTTACTGACTACGGTGCGTTCGTTGACCTAGGTGGCGTTGACGGTCTTCTACATATCACTGATATGGCTTGGAAGCGCGTTAAGCACCCATCTGAAATCGTTAACGTTGGTGACGAGATCCAAGTTAAAGTTCTTAAGTTCGACCGTGAGCGTACTCGCGTATCACTAGGTCTTAAGCAACTAGGCGAAGATCCATGGGTAGCAATCGCTAAGCGTTACCCAGAAGGTCACAAACTAACTGGTCGCGTAACTAACCTAACTGACTACGGCTGCTTCGTTGAAATCGAAGAAGGCGTTGAAGGTCTAGTTCACGTTTCAGAAATGGATTGGACTAACAAGAACATCCACCCTTCTAAAGTTGTTAATGTTGGCGACGAAGTTGAGGTTATGGTTCTTGAAATCGACGAAGAACGTCGTCGTATCTCTCTAGGTCTGAAACAGTGTAAAGCTAACCCATGGCAGTCATTCGCTGAAGCACAAGCTAAAGGCGACAAAGTTACTGGTAAGATCAAGTCTATCACTGACTTCGGTATCTTCATCGGTCTAGAAGGCGGCATCGACGGTCTAGTTCACCTATCTGACATTTCTTGGAATGTTGCTGGCGAAGAAGCTGTACGTGAGTACAAGAAAGGCGACGAGATCTCTGCAGTTGTTCTAGCAGTAGACGCTGAGCGTGAGCGCATCTCTCTAGGCATCAAGCAAATGGAAAATGACCCATTCAATGCTTACGTTGCTGACAACAAGAAAGGTGTTCTAGTTAACGCTACTGTAACTGCTGTTGACGCTAAAGGCGCTACTGTTGAAATCGCAGAAGGCGTTGAAGGTTACATCCGTGCTTCTGAAGTATCACGCGATCGCGTAGAAGATGCTTCTCTAATCCTAAGCGCTGGTGATGTTGTTGAAGCGAAGTTCACTGGTGTAGACCGTAAGAACCGCGTAATCAACCTATCTATCAAAGCTAAAGACGAAGCTGACGAGCAAGAAGCAATGGCATCTATCAACAAGCAAGATGACAATGCATTCGGTAACGCAATGGCTGACGCTTTCAAAGCTGCTAAAGGCGAATAATATACTCGCTTAAGCAAAAAAGGAGCCGCAAGGCTCCTTTTTTATATTTGGTCATATTTAAGTAGTAATACTAATGACAGTAAACTATCTTAATAAAAGGCATTTCTTCATTGCGCATTTTGCATAAAATTTGTCTAGAATTGTCAGCAAGTGTTTGTTGGAATTAGTATTACTTACTATAATAAGTGATAAAGATACTCAAAGAGGGCAACTATGACTAAGTCTGAACTGATTGAAAGACTCTGCGCTGAGCAAACACACTTATCAGCGAAAGAGGTAGAGGATGCTGTAAAAGATATTTTAGAGCACATGGCCTCTACACTAGAGAGCGGTGACCGTATCGAGATCCGTGGCTTTGGTAGTTTTTCTCTTCATTACCGCGAGCCTCGCGTAGGTCGTAACCCTAAAACGGGCGATAAAGTGGAATTGGAAGGTAAATACGTTCCACATTTCAAACCTGGTAAAGAACTTCGTGAGCGTGTAAATATTGGTTAATGCACTCTTATTAGTTTGAAAAAAGCGGCATACGTTTGTGTATGCCGCTTTTTTGTAATGTATCCAAGTTAGTCATACATCCAAGATCGTTTACTAATCTAATTGTGGATTCAGCCGTTTTCCTTGCTGCTTTCTATACCCAAATAACTTTAACTTCTAAGCATGTCTACAAACTAAGCATCTTGAGGTTACTTGGGTATAGATTATTGCTAATATACGTAGTCTGAAGAAGCATTTTCCTGCATAATCTTACCGACTTACTCCTAGAAGGGTGATGTAACATGAAAATTATAAAAATCGTTGCTGTTTTAGCTCTCTTTTTAATTGCATTGGCGTTAGGTTCCCAAAACCAAGAGCTCGTGACTTTTAACTATCTTCTAGCAAAAGGAGAGTTCCACTTATCTACGCTATTAGGTGTAGTATTTGTGGTTGGCTTTGCTTTAGCGTGGGTTATCTTTGGTAGCATCCAACTGAAAACTCAGCTACAGGTCCGTCGTTTAAAGAAAAAACTGAAAAAGTACGAACCAACTGAATCAAACAACGCTGCTGATAAGCCAGCCATTGAAAAACAGGCATAAGGATAAGGCTTAACTTTAATGCTTGAACTACTCTTCTTGTTGTTGCCTATAGCTGCTGCGTATGGCTGGTATATGGGGCATCGCAGCGCTCAGCAAGACAAGCAGAAGCAATCTCATCAAATCTCTCGTCAGTATATGACGGGTCTTAATCTGCTGCTCTCTGACCAATCAGATAAGGCTGTCGATCACTTTATTGAATTGCTCCAAGTTGATAACGAGACCATCGATACTCACCTTGCGTTGGGTAACCTGTTCCGGTCTCGTGGTGAAGTCGACCGCGCAATCAGAATTCACCAAAATCTTATTTCTCGTTCAGGCTTAACACTGGACCAAAAGAACCTCGCCCTTCAACAGTTAGCGAAAGACTACATGGTCTCTGGTTTTCTTGATCGTGCAGAGAAAATCTTTGAACAGTTAGTCGAAGAGCCAGATTACAAAGAGGCGGCTCTTCAACAATTAGTGACCATTTATCAGCAAACACGAGAATGGGAAAAGGCGATTTATTACGCGAACCAATTGGCTAAGTTAGGTAATAAACGCTCAAGGATGCGTGCAAATATTGCCCATTTTTGGTGTGAAATAGCCATGCTCGACCAAGCTGATGGGAATACTAATAAGGCAATACAGCATTTTAAAAAAGCGTTAGCGGAAGACCCGAAGTGTGTTCGAGCAAGTATTGCTTTGGGACGAATTTATCTAGAGTCTGAAGACTATAAGCACACCATCAAATATCTGACAGGGGTACTTGAGCAAGATAAAGACTTTATCAGTGATGTCTTGCCAACTATTGCAGAATGCTATCATCATCTGGGTCAGGAAGATGAACTTGTCGAGTTTCTGCGAGCTTGTATTGATAAGAAAGCAGGCGTATCAGCCGAGTTGATGTTGGCTCAATTAGTTGCTCATCACGAGAACGTTGGGGCTGCTCAAGAGTTACTGACGAAACAATTGCTGAAAAACCCAACCATGAAGGGCTTCTACCGTTTAATTGACTACCACATTGCAGAAGCAGAAGATGGTCGAGCGAAAGACAGCCTATCAACACTACAAGCGATGGTGGGTGAACAGTTAAAAGTGAAACCACATTACCGATGCCGGAAGTGTGGATTTTCTACCCATTCCCTTTATTGGCATTGTCCGTCCTGTAAAGGATGGGGGACGATCAAGCCAATCCGCGGATTGGATGGTGAATAATTCTTAATGCAGCTGGCAGAGTTTCTGTCCGCTGCATTTTTTTAACTTTTTATTTAATAAGAACCAAAACAGTTAGGAGATGAAATGATCGACCAAAAAGTTATTGTCGCACTGGATTATGATAACCAAGCAGATGCACTTGCGTTTGTAGATAGAATTGATCCTGCGTCATGCCGACTAAAAGTTGGCAAGGAGATGTTTACGCTATTTGGTCCTGATTTTGTACGTGAACTCCATAAACGTGGTTTCTCGGTATTCCTAGATTTAAAATTTCACGATATTCCAAACACCTGTTCGAAAGCAGTTCGCGCTGCGGCTGAAATGGGTGTATGGATGGTGAACGTACACGCGAGCGGTGGTGAGCGTATGATGACGGCATCACGTGAAATTCTTGAGCCATATGGTAAAGATCGTCCACTTCTTATCGGTGTAACGGTACTAACCAGTATGGAACAAAGTGATTTAGCTGGTATTGGTTTGAATGTTGCGCCTCAGGAGCAAGTGATTCGTCTAGCAACCTTGACCAAAAACGCGGGCTTAGATGGTGTCGTATGTTCAGCGCAAGAGTCCTCACTACTGAAGAGCGAACTAGGCCAAGAATTTAAATTAGTGACCCCTGGTATTCGACCTGCTGGTTCAGAACAAGGTGACCAACGCCGTATCATGACGCCAGTAGACGCTATCCAATCAGGTTCAGATTATCTTGTGATTGGTCGCCCTATCACTCAAGCGTCAAATCCTGCAGAAGTGCTGAAGTCGATCAATGAGAGCTTATCTAAAATGTAAGCACTGTCTCGATTGTATGGAGAAAAGTGAGGCTAAGATGCCTCACTTTTTATATCGAATGAAAATACTGATCGCGGTAAACAACCATTCCTTTTAACCAGCTATGTCTGATCACTTACTCGCTGTAACTGGTATATCGGGGCCAATTGAGATAAAGGTTCTGCGGTTTATTCTGAGTAAAGTAGGGCTTGGTACTATGCTGATCACACTTTTGTAACATAACTCACTGTGATGCCTCGAAAATGCAATCATGTGTTATTGATGGCTTGCGTTACAAATATCTAAAGAATACTATGGCGAAGATGCATTCACTGCGTTGTAAGGTCTAGGATGACCTAGTGAAACTCTTTGAAATTAATATAGAAGCTGGCAGGACGTCACTTCATATTACGTTCCTATTATTTCCTATCTGCGTATTTTAAATCGCAGCTTTCTGTGAGCTTTCACACGCTGTCTTCCTTGTTACGACCTTAGTGCGCAAACACAACAAGGAAGAAACATGACTAAAAAACTGCCATTTTCAGTACTAGCAACACTGACCGCTGCCAGTTTTCAACTGAGTGCGGCAGAATTGCCAGCTGATATCGAATGGATTTCAAACAACAACGAACCTCTATTTGCCTCTGAAGAGGCGGTACGAGGTGGCACCTATCGCACTTACATTCAGAGCTTTCCGCAAACATTACGAAGTGTTGGTCCAGATGCGAACTCAGGTTTGCGCCAATACTTAATGGATGGTTCACCAAAACTGGCTCAGCGTCATCCAAATACTGGCAAATGGATCCCTCAACTTGCTAAGTCATGGGCATTTGGAGAGGACAACAAAACCGTATTCTTTAAACTCGACGAAACGGCCGAGTGGTCAGATGGTGAAAAAATTACAGCAGATGATTACGTCTTTATGATGAAGTACTACACGTCAAAAGACATTATCGACCCGTGGTATAACGACTTCTTCACAAACAGTATTGTGAGTGTTGAAAAAATTGATGACTACACGATCAAAGTCAATCTTGCTGTAGCTCAAAGTCATGACTCACTTATGGTTATGATTAACATGCCAAGTAATGGTTTTCAGCCTCGTCCTGAACACTTCTTTGAAGGAGAAAAGGACGCAAATAACGATGGCATGCCTGATAACTTCGTCAGAAAGTTTAACTTTAAATCTGAGCCAACCGCAGCGCCTTACTACATTGATCAAGTGAAGAAAGGTAAGAGCGTGACATTCAAACATGTCGGTGAAGATTGGTGGGGATACAACAACCGCTACTATAAAAACCGTTATAACGTTGAAAAGGTTCGCATTAAGGTAATTCGCGATCCTGATATTGCCATGAAGCACTTTGAGAAAGGCAACTTAGACTACTTTGAGATGGTGCTACCAAGCTTTTGGCATGACAAAACCAATAGTGATGTGTACAAAAAAGGCTATATCCAAAAGTACTGGGGCTTTAACGAAGCACCGCAAGGAGCTGGTGGTCTTTGGATGAACACAGCGATGCCGATGTTGGATAACCTAGAAGTGCGTAAAGGTGTTATGGCAGCCACTGACTATGACGGCATGATTGAAAACATCATGCGTGGAGATTATTCACGTAAACCGCATGGACTCGGCTTTGGTCATGGCGAATACGATGATCCTAACAATACACCGCCAAAGTTTGATGCTGATGCGGCGGTTAAACACTTCGAAAAAGCGGGCTTTGACAGAGTGGGCGCAGATGGTATTCGTGTTAACGACAAGGGCCAACGCTTGAGCTTTGCCATCACCTACGGATACAACTCTTGGACACCGCGTATTGCATACCTGAAAGAGCAAGCGAAACTTGCTGGTCTTGAGTTCACCTTAAACTTGGTGGATGGCTCATCTGCGTTTAAATACATTCTTGAGAAAAAGCATCAGCTAGCGTTTTTGAATATGGGCTCTGGTGAGATCCCTGCGTATTGGGAATACCTACACTCGGATAATGCAAATCGACCACAAACGAATGCTCACACCAACTACAGCAGCCCTGAGCTAGACAAGTTAATTGAAGCGTATGACTCTGAGTTTGATCAGGAGAAGCGTTACGACTTGTCGCATCAAATCCAAAACTATGTCAGCAAAGCAAATATCATCGTTCCTGGCTACATGGTGCCTTATTCTCGAGTTGCTCATTGGCGCTGGGTTAAAATTCCTAAAAACGGCATGACAAAAGCGACAGAATGGGTGCTTCATCCAATGGATATCGGTAATTTCTGGATTGATAACCAAGTAAAAGAAGAGACAGAAGAAGCGATGGACGAGGGTAAAACCTTCCCAGAACTAACGGTAATTGATGATCGTTACAAATTGTAAATCAGTAGTTTAGATAGAAAATGATAGCCCCGATAATGAATTTTATCGGGGCTTTCTTTTTTACTTAATAAGGTAAGACACTTCTAAAAGGTAGGTTTTTGCATCACCAAGCAAAGAGAACGCTCTATCGATGGTTTTAAATCGATCATCAAGCGAGTCGCTGGATATCAGCTGGCTGAATGTTTGCAACGAAAAAGCTTCGTTTGCTTTGAAGAACTGATGTACGTTTTCAAGCTGAACTTTATGAATATGCTCCACCTTATTTAGGGCGGTGGTTAAATCGGAAATGTTAATCGACATTGCTACTCGGGAACCTTATCAATAAGACCTATATGAGGTCATAGAGTGGGGTTTTACATTTTGCGACAGAGAGTAACACCGAAGAGCAATTTATAGTCTGATGAAGATCAATTTGCCTTATTTAAGCATCTGTAACGCGACACTAGACGTGTACCTAGAGCTAGTACACGTTACAACGCTTGAATATAGGCTAGGGTTTCACCTGATCAAAAGTAAAAGCCAAGTCCGACTAAAAGCCCTTGAGAAGCTGTATCATATTCAAATACTCCCTCATTTTTGTAATCAACCCAGGTCGACTTGTAAGCTAAGTTGAGATCAGACCACTCGTTAAAGCTATAACGAACACCAGTTTGAATGGCATAAGTGAAGTGAGTATCGTTGCCAAGTCCGGCGTCGATGCTGGCATGAAATCGCCAGTTTTCGCTCAATTCATCAATGAGTCGCAAGCCAACTAAAAAATCGACCCAATCTTCTTGTAATGACAGTCTATCTTCTAGTACCCGGTTGTCATTACGATACAGCTTGCCGGTGATGTCATTGTCCCACCAACGTAATCCAAACATATAATCCAGTTTACCAAATGAATATTGTTCGCGTTGGAATGCCTTTGCTTCTAGAACACCTTGCCGTATTTCGATGTCCGCACGATAACGAGCGTTAGGCAGAGCGCCCTTGATATTATTAACATCACCACTTAAGTTCATGAAACTATAATCTATGTAGTAGCCCCACTTACTTTGGTAAATACTCTCGAATCGCAACATCGCCCCAATATCGAGGTGGTCTACGATGAACTTAGGATCGACATCCACCTCTGATGAAAAGCGACCAATACTGGTATCCCCGTGGATATTCAGTCCTAGCATGTACACTTCTATGCTATTTCGCCAACGAGATTCTTGTGTCTCGGCTGAGAGCGCTACTGATGTAGGTAATACAAGAATGAGTGAGGAGAGTGATAGCAGGTTACATGGTTTCATCCAATTTCCTTTTCGGCTTTTCGGCTTTTCGTCAGCTTTCAGCTTAGTAGAAGTCGCTACACTCTGCATAAAAAAGGGAAGCAACTTGCTTCCCTGTAATTAACATTGACTTAGAGTTGTTTGGCAATGTCTGAGGTTAGGCTTTCTAAGCCTATGGATAAAGCGTTGACGAGCGCTTCATAGCCTTCATCTTGAAGCGGCTTTGAGATTTGTATTGGCGCACTGTTTTCGACCTTACCTTCGGCATTAATGAGTAACCATTCTCCCTCAATTTCGATATTACCTTTGTAGCTGCCATTAAATTTATTTAACGTAAGCTGTAGTTTGGCTTCACCGCTTTGATCCAACAGATTATTCATTTCAGTCGGCCAGTAATGACTTTGCTTTTGACGTAGTTCCGCGACAACTCTCTGAGTGATTTGCTCAGAAATACTGTGCGCCCATTGATTGTGTTTTGCCTGAATAACTTGGGTCTCAGAGGTTCGATAAACAATGCCATTATCATTCAAATAACTCGCCAATGTCACTGGACGAACAACTAAAGTTGGGCGCTGAGCGATATCAGAAGAGCTCAGCGTCACTGGTTCCGCCTTAGGTAGAAGGTACATAGCTCCTTTAGTTTGCGGAGCGCTACTGCAACCCGTTAGACCGACAAATAGCGCGATAGACAGAAAGAATACTCGTTTCATTAGTTTTGGCCTTTAACTGGTATTGGGTCACTGATTTCATCTTCTCCAAACACGAGAGAGTTTGGCTTTTCGTTTAGCTGTTTAAGTACGGGTTTAAACTCTGTCATCACGCTTTCTAATTCTTTTAGCGTGGCTTCCATTTCGCTGTACATGGTTGAGTTGGGCCCATAACCATCGAGTGTTTTTTGTAATTGCTGTAAGCTTCGGCGAATATCTGTTGGGATCTCTTGCGTCTCTTTTTGATTCAAAAGTTTATCAATACTGTCCGCCACGCGTTCTGCTGAAGCTAACGTTTTTTCAGACGTTTTTAACGTTGAATTGAGAGAATCTAGCGTTTCTTCCATCGGTAAGTTATTAATCTTATTTAGGAAGTCGTTCACTTGGCGCTGAACCTGCGCAAAACCACCACGCATAGTTGGGAAAACATCTAAATCAGCAAACTTACTCGGTACGTAAGGCTCGTCATTTGGATAGAAGTCGGCGTCAACATACAGTGCGCCTGTTAATAAGTTACCTGTTTTTAAAGTACCACGTAGGCCTTTAGCAAACTCACTCTTCAATTTATCTTTTAACATTGGTAAAGATTGGGATTGGAAATCGCCATAAACACGGCCGAGCTCGATACGTACCAATACAGGGATTTTTTTCGCAGAAAAGTTCTCTTCTGGGGTTGGAAGTCGCATTGGTACACGCATCACAGTACCAATTCTCAAGCCTCGATATTCGACAGGTGCCTTACGTTTAAGTCCTCGTACCGATTCATCAAAAAGCATAACGAATTCAATATAATCATCGTACATGCCTTCTCGAAGTTGTTTAATATCATCGTACAAGCGGAAGTTGACCATATTTTCAGTGAGCTGTTCACCGGATTCAAGACCTGGAACGGTATCGAAGGTAACACCACCCGTTAGCATGCTCTCTAATGAGCCAAACTTGACTTCGAACCCTTCAGCGTTGAGCTGTAAATCTACGCCAGAATTCAGCCAGAACTTGGTACGAGTGCGCACTAAGCTGTCATAAGGCTTGAAAATAAAGAGTTGGTATAACGCTTTGCGAGTGTCAACATCAAAGCTGGTTTTCTCTACACGACCAACCGTAAAGCCTTTATAAATGACGGGGTCACCAACGCCTAGCTTACCAGCCTCGCGGTGTGTTAACACAAGGCGTAACCCCTCTGCATCAGGAGAGGCGACTGGGGGAACATCTAAGACCGTAAAGCGCTCTTTCTCTATCTTAGATTTACCCGGCTGAAGTTGGATATAAGCGCCAGAGAGCAAGGTCTCTAAACCTGAAACGCCATCACGGCCAATACGAGGCTTCACAACCCAAAACATGGTGTCATCTCGCAGCATGCGTTCTGCATCCTTGTTCATTTGTGCCTTAGCGATGATGTGATCGTAATTTTCACTGAGAGTGACTTCAGTAATCAGTCCGACTTTTACATTCAATGCTCGGATTTCGGTTTTGCCAACCTCAATCCCATCTGCGGTTGGCAGTTGGAGAGTAATTTGTGGGCCTGTACTGTTGATATATTGGAACAGCATCCACGCTCCCATGGCTAGCGCAAGGATCGGGACAATCCATATCGCAGAAATCTGCTTTTGCGGTTTTATTTGAGCGGTTACGTTGTTCTCATCACTCATATTTGGCTTTCTCGTTTAAGTTGTCAGAAATCGGCTCCTGCACTTCGTTTTGTGGCAATTGCCACAACAAACGTGAGTCAAATATCATTGCAGAAAGCATAGTAAAAATGACCACTGCCGCGAAAGAGAGCGCAGCAGGACCTGGATAAATCGCCATTAAGTTTTGCAGCTGAACCAGTGCAACTAAGATCGCGACGACGAAGATATCGATCATGGACCAACGGCCAATAAACTCAGTTATGCGGTAGATCTTTAAGCGTGAAATACTCTCTTCGTGCGGAAGATATCGCGCTTTTTGCGCATTGTAATACAGCCACGCGAGTGCCAGCATTTTCGCCATTGGAATAAATACGCTAGCAAAGAAAATTACCATCGCAATAGGGTAAGAACCTAAATGCCAAAGCAATATTACCCCCTCCATGATAGTCGAACCTTCTGCATGTCCAAGGCTTACGGTGTACATCATAGGGTAGAGGTTCGCAGGGATATAGAAAATGATTGAAGCAAACAAAAGCGCCCAAGCTTTTTGTAAATTGTCTGCGGGGTTGTATTTGTGAATAGGGCTTTTACAACGAATGCAGTGTTGGTGTTTGTTAGCTTCAATAGGGTTGAGCTGGTGGCACGTATGACAACCAATATGGTTGTGGTTATGGTGCGTATCACCCTCTTTTACATCAGGTAGCTCGATAGCTGGAATAAAGTGCCCCCAGAGCCAGCTTTTGTCGACCATTGATATGCATTTGACTACCAGAACGGTATATACACAAAACGCCCAGAATGAAGTGCCCATTCCTATGTCTGCGAGGGAAGCGATTTTAATTAAGCTGACCAACACGCCAATCAAAAATACATCCACCATTAACCAAGGTTCGACTCGAAACAGAAGACGGCATAAAACTTTTGCCATTCGTTGCTGCTTTTTAGAGGGGGTATGTTTACGTGCTTTTAATGCTTCAAGGTGAAGAAAGAGAATGAGACCAACATAGATTGCAGGCAAAACGATAACTGTTGCGAGTAGCAGCACACCCAAAAGCACATTTTGAAACTCAGCCAGCATTTTGGCAGCGTGCAACAAGGTGATTTCTTGCGACAACCCTTGCACGCTGAACGACATAAAAGGGAAAGAAATGCTTAGCACTAACATGATCAAACATGCCGATGATATGGCGATCACGCTTTGGTAAGGCTTGGCATTCACTTTAGTCAGCGAATGCGAACATCGAGGACATTGTGCTTTTTGCCCCTGTTCGATATCGGGAATGCGAACAACAAGGCCGCACTCTTCGCATGAAATTAACTGACGGGAATTAGGTTGAATACTCATCGGGTAGGTTTTAGATTCATTTGCTTTAAGAATACTCTTTTTTCACTAGGCACGCTTGTTTTGATTCAGGAGTTTACGAGTTTCTTACTTTTGGCATTAGAGGATATGGGAGATCTAAGACATAAACGAAGTCGCGTTTGGTACAAGATTTTACGGCGAAGATGAGTATGTTGGAAGTCGAAAATAATGTGATATTGCTTGTCTGTGGAGGGGGGTAATTACTTGTTTTTAAGGGTAAGTAACCCTGCCCAGATAATCAGAGCAGGGAAAAAGAGCATTTTATTTAAGGTACTTAGTTGTACTTTACTTGACCGTTCCGCTCTTAAAGGCATTGGAGCCGACTTGCGTACCGTTGAGCGTTTTGCCGTAATAGCCTTGGTGCTGGTGATATTTCTCCGCGTTTGCGGTGACATTGCCTTTGAATCGAGGATCTTGTGGACGCTCATGGCTGTTGACGTATGCTGCGACATCCCAAGCTTCTTGCTCTGTCAGCTGCACACTTTTCCCAAGCGGCATGTTTTCGTAAATAAAATAGGCCGCTGTGTTAATCCGGTGCATACCTGCGCCCCAGTTATACGCATATTCGCCCCAAAGTGGTGGAATGTATGAATGGTCGTTGGTGTCTTTGATGCCTGAACCGTCGGCGCGATGGCAAGTTTCACAGTTCTTTTCGTAGACCAATGCGCCTCGCTCTATTGATAGTTCTTGCTCAGGGGCGGCGATTTTTGGGTAGCCACGCCCAGAGAGATTACCCCGCTTTTCAATTGGTAATGCTTGTGCGATGGCTTCGGGCAACGGGAAGTCTTTTGCTTTTCCACCAATTTGCAACGTTTTTGCGTCTAGTTCTGGAATGGGTTCATCCGCCATACCATGTTTGTCAAGCAAGCCGCCCATCGCTAACCAGTAGGCGTAAGCACTAAGGGCAACAATTTCTGTCGAATCGTAAGCGGGCGCTTTACCGTTCATGGAATACTCGAAACAACCTTGGATACGGTCAGCATAGCTGTTTACGCGATCGTTTTTCTTACGATATGCCGGGTATGCCATGTAAGCTGCCCACAGTGGCGCAGCGTTTGCTTTTCGTCCTGCCTCCATATGGCAGTTCACACAGTTTTGTTCGTTGCCAACGTATTTTCCGCGCATTTGTTGTGAGTTAACAAAGAGCGAGTAACCGCGTTTTACTTGCTCACCAAATGCGGTGTTTGGGATTGTGCTGAGATCACGCGGTTTTAAGTATTCACCGTGATTTTCTTTTTCTATCGCAGGTAGCTCTTTCTGGCGGTCCGGTAATGGATCGCTAGCTAGTACGAGCGTAGAAATGAAAGGCAGTGCGAACAAAGAATAGAAACGTTTCATGACTGCTCCTAGTAACGTAATGAGGCAAAGTAGTAAGCAAGATTTTCGATCTCTTTGTCAGTGAGATTTTTTGCGATGGTCCCCATCATATTGAGCGGGTCGCCACTGCGAGTGCCGTTTTTCCATGCCATCAATTGCGTTTTTAAGTAATCAGCATGTTGGCTTGCGAGGCGAGGGAACTTGTCGACGCCCATACCGCTGGCTCCATGACAAGTTGCGCAAGCTGGAATATTTCTATCCCAATCGCCTTGGAAAATTAATTTACGATACGGGTTACGAATATCAGCTTGGTCGCCGCGTTGTTCTGGATTCGTGAACTCATAGCTCGGGAGGTTAGCAAAGTACTCCATAACTTCCTTACGGTCTGCGGGATCGCTGAGTTCCTTCGCCATGCCTTGCATGACCACATTTTGGCGTTCGCCACTAAGGAATAGTTCGATTTGAGTGTTGAGATAATTCGCGTTTAAACCAGCGATCATCGGCGCGATATTTGGCTGTCCCATGCCATCTTGGCCGTGACAACCGCTACATACGCTGGCTTTTTCCGGAATAGACGAGGCGCTTGCGCCCATAGTGGTTGCTAACAAACAGGCCACCACCACTGGAAGAATTTTTGACATGCTGACTCACTTTAATTTTTATTAATATGTCTAAGTGCTACTTGGTAGTCACATGGACGATATTGTCGGCCTTGTCAATAATGAAAGGTATTGTGGATTTCCACATATTTAATAAGTGTAAATGGCCGTATTTGTTTTTATTGGTTGTTCTATAAGCGATAAAAACAAAGTGGTGAAGAGCTGCACAAATCGGCAGCTCTAAGTGGTAGAGACGTCTTAACGTGCGGCGTTACGCTTTGCGGATTTTGGCTGGCAGGGACTGACGTGCCGCCGCGCCCACTACCCAATCCAACAACACGCCTTTGCCTTCTCGAGTAGGGTCAATTAAGCCAATGTCGTTAATATTGACGCCATCTTGGCTGCGTGTTTTTACGGGTTGTTGTTTATCGCCGATCCAGTGCGAGCGTTGTCCTAGCTCGGTATGACCAAACCCATGTTCAAATCCGAGTGTGCCAGGGCGAATCCCGCTGACTATCATCGCAAGTGCTTTGGTGCTTGCAGATGGTGTCTCGATAACAAACTCATCACCCGTTTTAATGCCTGCGCGCTCGGCATCGATTGGATGGATGTACACTGGGTTTACGCCTTTAATCGAGTTCAACCTTGGCGATAGGTTGGACACCGCACTGTGAATGTTGGATTTAAAGTTCGTCAAGCTAAATGGCCACTCCGAGCTTGGGAACTGGTCTTCCATTGGTGTGCCGTCGGCCAGCTTTTGCGGATGCCATGTCGGGCAACCGGTGTAGAAATCACCGGTCATGGTGTTTCTCGCGCTGCCGACACGTTCATTCCATATCGCAACAGGTCGTGTCCATTTGTGCTTCATTTGCTCACCTTGATACGCTTCGGTTGCATTTTCAAAGCGTCCACCGCGAGCAAAAATAAACGCCACACGTTTCGTCTCATCCGCTGTCAGCGTCTTCTGCATGGCTGGCATTAAACGCTCTAGGCCGGACCACGCAATGTCTTCTGCCGAAACTTCAGGCACCCCGCCTTTCACATAAGCCAAGTTTGCCGCGGAACGTAAGTAGAAATCTTCAGCGCTGTGGAGAGCGTGCCAATTCCCTTGCGCATCTTGAATCGCGTTGTCACCAAAGCCGCCTAGTTGCATTTTCTTGGCGACATCAATCAAAAAGTTTTCTAAGCAAATCGAACGACCATCGGCGGTTTTCTCTGTTCGCGCTTCCACAATCGGCCAACGAGCGGTGACGGTTTTCACCGGAACGTCGTGCCAAGGCGTTGCCATACCCCAGCTTTCGTAGGTGACCGTGTCCGGCACAATATAATCCGACAACGCGGTGGTTTCGTTAATGAAGGCATCAACAGACACAATCAAACCGAGTTGTTTTGGATCTTTAAGCTTGTCTTCCAGCAGCGCTTTCAAACCGGGTACACCATACATTGGGTTCGCCATGTGATTGATCCACGCTTTAACGCGGTATGGATAACCATCAATAGCCGCAGATAGGTGCTCTGTCAGCAGTGGCGCGGCAAACGGATACCAAGGCGCGCGAGTTGGATAAGGGGATTTTCCTACCTCAACGCGACGTTTGTATTCGCTGGTTTTGTGGTAGGGGAATTTACTGCGCGACAAAAAGACGCCTTTCGGGCCGACTTTGCCAGTAAATTTGGTGAAGTCGTAACGAGGACCCGCAGCGGAAGTCGGGTAGCCACCCGCTTTGGCCATCGCGCCGCCTTTCATATTTATGTTACCAATCAACGCATTGAGCATCATGATGGTAAACGAGTTATAGAACCCATTGGTGTGCATGTTGCCACCGTGGGTATCGACCACCGCTTTTGTTCCGTGACTGGTGAAGCGCTTTGCTAGTTCAACAATTTGTTCGACAGGGATTTCACATTGTTGGCTGTAGAACGCAAGGCTGTATTTGAACGCCTCTTCTTTGAGTCTATGTAGAGACGATTTTACGCGCACTTCGCCCGATGCAAGCGAAACCGTTTTATCGACAAACAGTGCCGCTTCCTCAGCTTGGGTATGAACACCAAATTCGCCGCTTTGCTCATCCACGATGACGTACGGGTCGGAGTCAGACAACGCTTCGCCCTCGAATGGCAGATTCAAGTCCGACGCGCGTAAAAACGTGCCGTTTCTCGGGTGCTGATTATCGCTTATCACGAGATGCGTAGCATTACACCAGTGCGCGGTGCCAGCTCGTTTCATTGCGTTCACCCCCGGTTGGGTTAAGAAGGTTTTGTTGTAGCGTTGGTTTTCGATGATCCACTGGATCATGCCAAGCACGAGGGCAGAGTCGGTGCCTGGTTTGATTGGTACCCAGCGGTTGTTGTCACCGGCAGCCAAGCTCGATGAACCAGCAGGCAAACTTGGTGTGATGATGGTGTATTCCAAGCTACCTTCTGTTCGCGCATTGGCGAGTTGGCGCGCCTGACGCTTAAAAGGGTTACCCGCTTGAGCTGGTGACATACCGATGAAGATGATGTATTCCGCGTTATCAAAGTCTGGCTTCAAGTGCGCGTTCTTATCTAAATCGTTCATAAATGCGCCGCTGCCAGCACGAAATGCGTAGCCGCAGTAAGAGCCGTGATGCCCAAAGTTACGTGTACCATAGCTGTTGAACGCGAAGCGTTTGAATATGTCGTCTCGGCCTTCGTTACCGGCGTTGGTCATTAACAATTGGTTGGCTTTCGGTCCATATTCTGGGTTTTCAGGATCAACGGGCGTTGTTAAATCGCGAATGTCGCGTAAGCCATCAACATGGCCTTCACCAAATAAATCACCACCTTCTACGACTTCTTCTATCAATTGCTCGTAGCTGATCGGAATCCATTTTCCTTCGCCGCGTTTTCCAACTCGTTTCAGTGGCTGAGTAATGCGGTACGGGCTGTTGCGAATTTCTAGCATCCCATTGCCACGTGCGCATGCTGTTGAACGACCGTCAAGGCCCGCTTCTCCTGCCAAACTTAAATAAGCATCTTTGACTGGCGTTTCGAACGGAATGTGTTGCTGATGAGAGAGTGGGTGATATGGGTTGCCAGTAATACGCAAAATATCGTCGCTGCGGTTATCAATGCGTACACGCAATCCGCACAGTGACCAACAACCAAAGCACATCGATGGCGCAACGCGCTGATTTGGATTAGGGATTAGGTTGCCTTTGCTGTTGACCGTGTACTCTGGTTCAAGCGAGTTACCGTGGTGAATATCACGCGTTTTTTCTCCCGCAGTGCCTTCGAGCGCACCCTCGACCATGTGTTTGGTGGTGGTGGCGTAACCCGCAGCGAATGCGCCAAGCCCACCCACTGCAATGCCTGATTTCAAAAACTGACGGCGTTTGTTATCCATGATGAAATCCTCTTTGATTAGCGTTCAGTTAAGGTGAGTGATGAGGCTTTTACTTCGATATTTTGTTTGGGTTGAACCAGCTCTGAGCCGAGCAGTGCCAGTGCAAGCCATAATCCGAGCATGCCGATAATGCCTATCCAGCCATTTCCATCCATAGTGAGTTGGTATGGATACAGCCCTGCATCGAACTTGGCGATGGTTTGCACTTCCATGATGGTAAACCAGCGAATCAGCCATGCACTTGCCAGTGCGGCAGCAGACACAAAACTGAGCCCTATGACGTGACGAAATCTGGCTGATGCGGACTTTTTGGTATCGCGCAAGAAGATGAAAGCGAGCAAAACACAACCTAAAACGACAAAAGTGATCAGGGCAATGTTGTGCATCCATTGTTCGCTAGAATAGAGCGAAAATGCGGAATTGTTGGATGCCCAAATCGGTAGCAGTATCAGCGTTAATACACCGCTGGTAACCACTGATTTTTTCAGTAAATTAGTATCGCCAGATGTCAGCGTCTTTGACTGACTAGGCAGCAGTAACCAAATCAGCAGAGACAACCCGACCGCGCCCATAAATGCAGTGACAAACCAAAGAACCGGCGACGCGGGTTGGTGCCATAAAGAGCGCGATTTAACGACTGCAATTTCAGCGCCTGTGTAGACTGCAATGGTGATGCCTGATAGCACCGTGATAACAGATACCATAAGCATGACTCTACGAGAGAGCGCCCAGTCACCCAGTGACAGCTTTGAAATTAGAGGCAGTACTTTCCCTGATTGATTACGTAAGTTGATCAGATCCTCGCGGAGATACAGCCATGCAGTCACTACCGCTAAACCTGAGAAAACAGGCAAGAAAAGCGACCCCAAAGACATCCATGACCACGGAGTGATGTGTGCGTAAAAATGCCATGCGCGTCCCGGTTGGTGAAGGTCGCCAGTTAACGCCAATGGCCCCACGATGGCGCCGATGGCCAGCGTCAGCACAAGCGCAGCGCGCAGTCTGTGACTGGTGTGTTTTTCAAATAATAGGGCGATTAGGAATAAAACAGCAGCCGCATAAGCCGAGCCGATGTAAAAGAAATACTGCACTGCCCACGGGAGCCAAGCCATCGCTTGAGGTTGGACTAACACTTCGGTGATGTTCATGCGCGCTCTCCCTGTGGGTCGTAAATAGCAGGTTGTCCGTCGATGTGGCTGGTGAAGCGTTCATCCATGCCGATGTAAAACACGTGTGGCTTGGTGCCTTCATTGGGTTTTAGCACTTTGATATCGTCTTGGTGCTTCGCAATTAAGCGGCGGACTTCACTTGATGGATCATTCAAATCACCAATTACACGTGCTCCGCCAACACAGGTTTCCACGCAGGCAGGCAATAGACCTTGTTCTAGACGGTGAGCACAGAAGGTACATTTATCTGCGGTGAGGGTGTCTTCATTGATAAAGCGAGCATCGTAAGGGCAAGCTTGTACGCAGTACGCGCAGGCGACGCAGCGGCTGTTATCCACCATGACAATGCCATCTTTGCGCTGAAAGGTTGCTTGAACCGGACACACTGCCACGCAAGGTGGGTTATCGCAGTGGTTACAAAGGCGCGGTAGCATAAAGGCTTTTGCTTCTCGCGTGGTAGAGCCATCATCTAACGTAACTTCGTATTGCTTTACGGTGGTTCGGAATTGACCGATAGGCGCTTGGTTCTCGATGCTGCAACCCACAGTGCAAGCCTGGCATCCGACACATTTACGCAAATCTATCACCATGGCATAACGCTTGCCGACTTGTCCTTTTCGGTCAGCGGACTGGTTATTTCGAATAATGTTTCCCGCAGTTGCCGTGCCAATGCCTGCGACTGGAATTAACGCGGCTCCGGCTGTGACCGCGCTGAGAAAGCGACGTTTGGTGGAATCCATAACTCACCTGCTTTTTTTGTTGTATTTGAATTGACTGATTCCATTGTGAGAAATGCACTGCGAGGCTTATATTGTGGATTTCCACATACTCAGATCAAACTTGATCTAAAACAAATGTGGTTTAGGGAAGGTAGCTGTTATTCTTGTCGTACTCTCTTGACGGAACGATTCGACTCATCATGAAAAAAGCACTGTGGCTTCAGCTTTGGATTCTTTGCTTAGTTGCCTTTGCATCTTTGGCTCACGGCGCAGTTTCTGAACAAGCAGATCTGCAAGAGCAAAAAGCAGAGCAGCCACAGGTCAAGAAAAAAGTCGAAGTGGGCGTGTTAGCGATACGCGGTCATCTTTATGCCGAGCAGAGATGGCAACCGACCATTGATTGGCTCAATCAGCAAATTTCCGATGTGCATTTTGTCCTTCATCCCCTTAACTTGGATGAAATGGGCGAAGCGGTGAAGTTTCAGAAGATGGATTTCATCTTAACCAACCCAGGTCAGGCAGTGCGATTGGGCAGGCAATACGCGCTGTCGTGGATGGCAACGCTAACCAGCAGAGCCCCACAAAACTCGAATTATGGCATTGGTTCGGCGCTTGTGGTTCGAGCCAATTCAAGTTATCAAACGGTGCAAGATGTCTCAGGACGTCCCGTTGCGGCGGTATCAGAAAAAGCCTTTGGTGGTTATCTCACGATGCGCTATCAAATAGTCAAAATGGGGCTTAATCCAAACGATTTCTTTTCCGATGTCCGCTATCTTGGTTTTCCTATTGATGCCAACCTGTATCAATTACGTGATGGTAATGTGGAAGCGGCCGTCGTCCCTGCTTGTTTATTGGAACAGATGTTAAGTGAAGGGCTTTTACAACCGGGTAATTACCGAGTTTTAAATCAACAGCCGAATGAGCACTCGTTATGCGCTGTTTCCACACCGCTTTATCCTAACTGGTCATTTGCCAAAACAGAGCGCGGCTCAGCTCAGATCGCCAAACAGATTGCGCAAGTATTGTTAGCGATGCCACCTGAACACCCTGCGGTTATTGCGGCAGGCGCGTCAGGTTGGACGTCCCCCGTCAGCTTGCTGAGCATCGACAAACTTTATCAGGCGTTGGATCTCCATCCGTTGCAACAACCCTGGTGGAGTGAGGCTCTACGCTGGCTGCGTAGTCATCAAGAATGGGCATGGGCGCTGTTCATGTTTGTGATTGTGTTGAACGCGTACCACTTTTGGCTTGAGTATCGATTTAGCAAGAGTAAGCAAGCGTTGGAGCAGACATCGTTACGATTAAAAGAGAAAAGTGAACAGTTAGAACATTCACAAAGGGTCGCGATTGTCGGAGAAATCGGCACTAGTCTTGCCCATGAACTCAATCAGCCACTGGCAGCCATTCGCAACTATAGTGAAGGCGGTTTACTTCGCTTGGCCAAAAAGCGCCCTCATGAAGATATTGTCCCAGTGCTTGAGAAAATACAGGGCCAAGTTGAACGAGCCGATGCAATTATTCAGCGCTTAAGAACGTTGATCCGCAAGCGTAGTGTCGACAAAGCGCCGTGCGATCCTCAAGTACTCATTGATGACACGATTGAGTTGCTCCATTTTCGAATGAAGAAGCAAAATATTTCGATTGTGACCAGTATAGAAGGGAACGTCCGTCCGGTACTTGTCGACGCTGTGGGCGTTCAACAGGTTTTAGTTAATGTGATCAGTAACGCGATTGATGCGTGTACTTTGTTCCAAGAGAAATATCACTCGTCAGGTTATCAAGGTAAAATTGCCCTGCATAGTGACTACCAAGTCAATCAACTTTCCATTCGAGTGTTAGACAATGGTACAGGGTTGCAGCAAGAGAATCCGACTCAAGCGTTTGTGAGTAGCAAAGAAGAAGGGCTTGGGCTGGGGTTAGCCATTTGTCGCGATGTGATGGAAATGCATGGTGGCGAGTTTGTCATCAGCTCGACAGCACCACATGGTTGTTTGGTTGAGCTTGTGTTTCCATATCAAAACTAATCTGAACTAGGCATAGGAGCATTCAATGAGCAGCGGTGAAAAGCAGCTACCTGTTTTTGTAGTCGATGATGATGAATCGGTGCGTGACTCGCTCGCTTTTATGCTGGAAGAGCATGACTTCAACGTGACGACTTTTGCTGATGGGCAATCTTTTCTCGATAAAGTGGACATTCATCAGGCCGGATGCGTGATCCTTGATAGCCGAATGCCCAACCTTCGTGGTCAGCAAGTGCACCAAATTTTAAATAAAGCCAACAGCCCGTTAGCCGTTATTTATCTGACAGGGCATGGTGATGTTCCGATGGCGGTCGATGCATTGCAAGCTGGGGCGGTCAATTTCTTCCAAAAACCAGTCAAAGGCGATGAACTGGCACGAGCCATTTTGCAGGGACAGGCGCAGTCTGCCACAAACCTCGATATGGCAGCAGCTAAATCGGCTTATGAATCGCTCACACCTAGAGAAAAAGACATTTTACGTTTGATTATTGAAGGAAAGCGCAACATTCGTATTGCTGACGAACTTTGCATAGCAATGCGAACGGTTGAAGTACACCGAGCTAATCTATTGAAGAAGTTCTCGGCAAAAACCGTCGCAGAGTTGGCATATATTTATGGCAAGCTAGATTAAAGGTTACCGAGTGAAGCCTCTTAAGGTTATTTAGAGGATACAACTTGAGCTTTATGACGACTCGCGTATTATCTTCTTCGTTCTTACTTTATCTGAATTCTTATGAGTTTGTTGACTAAACGACATCACACGCCACATAAGCGGGCAAAATGGCTACTGGCGATTATTGGCTGGGTGGTCGTTGTGTGTCTGATGCAAAATTCAGGCTTTGCATCGTCATGCTCTATGAAATATGAGACGGAATCGCCCGCGGTTTCACTTGCTGATGAGCGTTCGAGCGTCAAGTCGATTGATACTAAAGAAACTAGCAAGTGCGAATTGTCTGAAAAGTTAATTCAGTTTTCTCAACATCAACTCGATGTATTTATTGTTGTTCTGTTTGTCGGTCTTTTTGCTTCGGCAATTTGGTTGTGCAGTGCCTATATTGGTGCGCAACATTGGACGGAACCGATAGGCCGTAAGTATCGAGTCCATCTGACTTTCTGTGTGTTCCGAGAATAAAAGCGTGCTTTCTGACCACTAGCGTCAGTTATTTAGCACCTTTGTCTTTTAACTAGGAATCACTATGAATCAAATTACTAAACTGACTCAGTTTGCGTTCATGTTTTTTATGACGCTTGCTTTGAGTTTGCTCTCTCTGAGTATTTCAGCTCAAACTACTGATACAGGTTGGCTAACCAACCCACAACATCCTCCAGTGCAAACGCGCTTTGTGCTCACTGGTCAACAAGATCCGCAAGCCAAAACACTTACAGGTTATTTGGATGTCAAGTTAACCGGAGACTGGAAAACTTACTGGCGATCGCCGGGCGAGGGTGGTGTCGCGCCATCGATAGATTGGCAAAACTCGCAAAACCTGAGCAAGGTTGATTGGCAATGGCCATATCCGCAAAAGTTCGAGTTATTGGGCATTGAGACTCTCGGTTACAAAGGTGACACTTTGTTCCCAATGACGCTGCATATCGACAATATGTCGAAACCCGTCGCGATTGATGCAGTGCTCACGCTATCTTCCTGCACCACCATCTGTGTGTTGACGGACTATCAAATTCAACTGACCTTCCTGCCTTCTGAGCTGCGAATCGACGAGCAGGTGATGTTCAGTTACGCCCAAGCGGTGAGCAATGTGCCGCAGCCATCGCCGTTTATTGATGTTACTCAGGCGAGTTGGGATGCGAACCAATCGAAACTGCAAATCAAGCTAAAGAACAGTCAGGGTTGGCAACAACCACAAGTGCTGGTGGATGGCGTCGATGAAGCAACGCGAGACTATAGCTTCAAGCTTGAAGGAATGCATCAAGAAGGAAACATCGTCACCGCGAGCTATATCGTTGATACTTGGCTGGGCGATGTGGCGTTAGATGAACAGTCGCTGTTTGTGACCATCAAAGACACCAATTTACTAGCAGAAGAAACCACTCAAGCAACTGCTGAGGCAATAGTTGAACCGCTGCCGAGCACGTCTCTAACGAGTGTTTTTCTATTCGCGTTGCTCGGCGGTTTAATTCTTAACATTATGCCTTGCGTTCTTCCGGTTTTGGGGATGAAGCTAAGTAGTATTGTTGCCGCTCAAGGTATCGAGCGTCGTCAAATTCGCGCTCAGTTTGTTGCCTCGTCACTTGGTATATTAACGTCGTTCTGGATTCTCGCTGGTTTTATTTTGGTGCTCAAGCTAACAGGTAATGCCATTGGTTGGGGCGTGCAATTTCAAAGCCCCTGGTTCTTAGGTTTGATGGTGTTGGTCACCACTTTGTTTGGGGCCAATATGCTGGGGCTGTTTGAAATCCGTCTATCATCGGGTACCAATACATGGCTGGCCTCGAAAGGCGACAACTCGTTAGCTGGACACTATGTGCAAGGGATGTTTGCAACCTTGCTTGCTACGCCGTGTTCTGCGCCTTTCCTAGGAACGGCCGTGGCGTTTGCTTTGGGTGCCGACGTATTAACGTTATTTGCAACTTTTACAGCATTAGCATTGGGTATGGCACTGCCTTGGCTCTTAGTCGCTGTGTTTCCAAATATCGCGCTGAAACTACCAAAGCCTGGCTCGTGGATGAATGTCGTTAAAATAGTGTTTGGCATAATGATGTTGGCAACCAGCGTTTGGCTACTTTCATTAATGGCAAATCATGTACCGATGTTATGGATTGCACTTATCGCTGTGGCTGCTTTTGTTGTAATGATGGCAAGAGTTAAGAAAGTGTATGGTGAGAAAGCGCTTGCTGTATCCGGAACTGCGTCATTAGTGTTGATAGCTGGTGGCCTGGTACTTGGTAGTGTCACTGCCGACCAATGGGCGACACCGCTTCCTGAGGACTTAGCGTGGCAGAAGCTTTCTAACTCGGCGATTGAAGATAACGTCAATAATGGGCGAGTGGTGTTTGTGGATGTCACTGCGGATTGGTGTGTCACGTGTAAAGCGAACAAGATCGGTGTGATCTGGCAAGATCCTGTCTACTCATTGCTGCGAAGCCCTAATGTGGCGACGTTAAAAGGGGATTGGACACATCCGGACGGCTCGGTAACTGACTTTTTACGAGCTCATGGGCGTTACGGTGTGCCGTTTAACATCGTCTATGGCCCGGCAGCGCCACAAGGTATCCCGTTACCTGTGATTCTGACTGATGATGTTGTTTTAAGTGCGGTGAAGCAAGCGAGTGGGGGATCTATTCAATGAGTTCGACAAAGCGGCGTAGAACATTCCGATATTGGCTCGTTCAAATCGTACAGATGGTGCTCATTGTCACCGTCATTTCCATCGCGATGGATTGGTATCGCACTAAAGATATTCCTAAGCAGGAGTCACCACCATTGAGCTCCGTATTGAGCGATGGTGAACACTTCGATGCAATCGCGCAAAGTTATGAACAACCTGTCGTTGTTTATTTTTGGGCGACTTGGTGTCCCGCTTGTAAATTTGTAAGCCCAAGCGTGAGCTGGCTGAGTGATGACTATGCCTTAGTTGGTGTTTCTGGCTCATCAGGGCCAAATGAGCGTGTGGCGCAGTTTATGCAGGCAAAAGAATATCGTTTCGAAAACATAAACGATCCTTCAAGCGATATTATGCGCGAATGGAAAATTAGCGTGACCCCAACCATTTATGTTTTAAGAAATGGTGAAATTTCCTCTGTCACAACTGGCGTTACCACTCCGATAGGAATACTAGCGAGAATTTGGTTAGCTCGATAACGCTATAAAAATCCGATATTCAAAATATTGAGTATCGGATTTTTTTGTTGTCCTAAACAACCAGTCGGTCACATACCATAAAGAACTAGTTAACCAATAAGTGTCTAGATGCTTATTGCGTGCTACATTCGAGCATCGTTCTGGTTATCAAGGAGGAAACGATGAACGTAGCAAAAATGTATGATGATGTGTCGGATCGTTATCAAAAGTTGGTGGATGACAGTCACTACGTCGGTCCACGTTGGATTTCTGAGAAGTTAAAAACCTTTCCCATCGAGCAAGGCTCGGTTCTCGACCTAGCCTGTGCGACTGGCAGTATCGGCCATGTCGTAAAAAGTCACTATCCAGAACTCGCCATCCATGGCTTAGACATCTCGTCCAAAATGGTTGATAAAGCGCGCCAAACTAACCTCTATCAAAGCGTCGCGGTTCATAATCTCGATGAGCCATTTTCCCTTTTGTTTGAACAAACCTTCGACCTTATCACCGCACTTGGTTTTACTGAGTTTCTAGCAGAGCCTCAACAACTTCTGGAGTGCATTTCGCATAAGCTAACTGCGAATGGACGATGTTTTATCAGCTTTCAATACCACGATCCGGATGGACAAGATTTGCCTCGAAATACTTATAGTGGATCGGTCGTGCATACGGCATATACCGAAAGTGAAGTTGAGCAACTCTGTCAGCAAGCGGGGTTGGAAGTGGTTTCCCTAGAAAATGTGATTGGTTACGTATCTGGTGTTGGTTATGTGTGTCGATACTTGATGCTAGAGCTGAAAAAGTCACACCGATGAAATAAGTAACAAACAAGGATTGTTTTTGAAAACACAAGATTTAACCGAGTTCGGGTCTGGCATTGAATACGATGCTCAATACGACCAGCATTACCATCACGACATTGCTTTTATCACAAGGTTAATCGAAGAAACCAATGCTCGAAGTGTACTGGATGTCTGTTGTGGTTCCGGCATTGTCACGATTCCAGTCTCTGAGCAACTCAACGAAGCCATTGGCATTGATATTTCTGAAGGGATGCTCAAACACGCAAAGGACAAAGCCAAAAGCAGGAGTAACTTGCGTTTTCTTCATCTCGACGCAACCCAGTTTTCGTTAGGTAAGAAGTTTGACCTAGCCATAATGACAGGGAATGCATTCCAAGCCTTTTTAAGTGATGAGATGCTAGCAGGTGCACTGAGCTCAATATCAAGACACCTCGAAAAAGGTGGGCGATTTGTCTTCGATACGCGGTTACCAACGCCAGAGAATCTAGAACTGGATAATGAGATGGCACTGTGGCAAACCTATGTTTCTCCAACCTATGGTGAAGTGAATTATTTCGGTATGAAGGCCGAGTATGACTTGCAAACATCCATCATGTATTTGAAGAAAGAGCGCCATTTTGAAGGTGGAACGATTGAGTATTCCAGCATTGATTTAAAATATCGTCCGCTGGAAGACATAGAGGTTTTCCTTGAACAAGCGGGATTCAGAATCATAGAGAAGTACCAGTCTTGGTCAGCGCAAGCATTTGAGGCGAATGCCAACTCGCTTGTCTGTGTGGCTAAGAAAATATAAATCAATGTTGAGGGATACAATGCAAGGATTTCAAATTACTACGTCGTTAGATGACATGGATTTAGACGTTATCTACGAGTTCATTTCAAACAGTTACTGGGGAAAGGGCATTCCAAGAGAACGCCTTGAGAAGTCATTGCGCCATTCGTTCTGTTTCGCGGTTTTGGATGATGAAAATCAACTCGTTGCTTTTGCTCGGTTAATTACCGATCGTACCACGTTTGCGTACCTTGCCGATGTGTTTGTTATGGAGGTACACCGTGGTAAAGGCATCAGTAAGTGGTTGATCTCAGAAATTGTTGCTCATCCAGAACTACAAGGCTTACGCCGTATGATGCTTGCAACCCGCGATGCTCATGGGTTGTACGAACAGTTTGGGTTCACTCCTATTGCTCCAGTAGAAAACTTCATGCAAATCTGGAAACCGAATGTTTATCAGAGCTAAATCATGATGAGAGTTGAATCTCAACAAGTGGCAATCAGACACCTCAAAACAACAGACGCTGCTCCCCTGTTTGAAAACTATTTAGGCGATGAGCAAGCATGCCGCTTCCTCAATCGCCAAGTCCACCAAAATGTTAATCAAACCCTTGAAGCTATCGAAAGATGGCGTGCTCAATATGATCAAAAGTCTCCCAATCTCTTAGTCTTCGCTATTGAAGAACTCACTTCTCAAACTCCTATTGGTTGTCTGGTGCTGATACCTGAGCAAGACAGCAGTGAAATCCATTTTGGTATTTCTGCTCGCTATCGGGGAAAAGGCTATGCAACCCAAGCCTGCAAACTTGGCGTTGTCTACCTGCAAAGCTTGGGTATAACGCGCATTCGCACCGCCCCGCATATTGGCAACCACGCGAGTATCCGTGTGTTGGAGAAATGCGGCTTTATCAGCCAAGGCATTTTAAAAGCGCATGTGGTTTTTCCTGCTTTAGGACGTGAGGCGCAAGACTGTATGGATATGCGATTGGAGGATACAGATCAGCGCCATTTTGCACATTGTTCAGAATGAAAAGGGTGGTGGTTGAAACGAGCGGTTACAGAGCATGTTAGTCGCCATCGTAGATAGCGTCTTTGCTGAATGATTCGTCGAGGTTTTTTGGTCTTTGATTGTCAGAGCCGACTGACAAAACCATACCAACTGTGACAACCAAACCGCTATTAAAGCAGGATATTATTCCTTCAACTTTGTGTTTTAGGAGTAGTCATTAGACTACCCAATAATTGTTGGAATAAATAATGACGAAACGTTGGTTTGTCTCCGCTGTGAGCTTCGCGCTGCTCGGCGGTGGTACGTATTTCTATCTCCAATCTGCTGCTCAACCAGAATTGCTGCCTACATTGATTGTGGAAAAAGGCACGATTGAAAAACAAGCGGTGGCTGTTGGTAAAATTGTCCCTGCACACTCCGTGTCTATCAAGTCACAAATCGACGGTATCGTCGGTGAAATTTATGCGAAAGTTGGTGAAAAAGTGAAGCAAGGCCAGCCGCTGATCAAAGTGCGTCCAAACCCAACTCCCCAAGCATTAACGGATGCATCGGCAGAACTCATGCGTAGCGAAGCCGATCTGGAATCCGCCAAACAAAAACTGTCCAACTTAGAAAGCTTGGTCAAGCAGGACATTATTCCAAGTAACTACGACGAATACGTAAGTGCGCGCTCGGCAGTCAAATCTGCGCAAGCGGACGTATTGCAAAAGCGCCAGAATCTCGAACTCATCCGCAGTGGTGAGGCGTCTATCGGTGATGCGCGTTTAACGTCGACGATCTACGCGCCAATTGATGGCACGGTACTCAACCAGAAAGTTGAGGTCGGAGAGCCGATCATCTCGACTCAATCAAGCCAAGCCGCGACTGAAATGATGTCATTGGCCGACATGAACAGTCTGATTTTTAAAGGTAGCGTCAGTGAGCATGATGCTGCGCAGTTGTCTCCGGGAATGCCCGTTATGTTGACGGTTGCGCCTTATCCTGATGTGGCGATTTCTGGTGTGCTAACCAAAGTGGCGATTCAATCTGAGAACCTTAACTCACCAGAGGGCAATGCTTCTGCAAAAAGTTTTGATAACGGTTTTGAGGTTGAAGTGGGAGAACTCAAGATCCCACAAGATGTGTTGCTTCGTTCTGGTTTTTCATCGACGGCTCAAATCATTCTGAAGAAGTCTGAAAACGTGCTCACTCTACCGGAGCGCGCTCTGCAATTTGATGGTGACGCACCGAATGTTCTGATCCCCGATAGCTCAGAACAAGGGTTTCATAAACAACCTGTGAAACTCGGTCTGTCAGATGGCATCAATGTCGAAGTGCTTGACGGCGTGGAGCTTGATGAAGAGGTTATCGACAACAGTATGATGGGAGCGGCGCATGGTTAAGCTGCAACGATCAACAATCGCCTTTGCATTGTTGGCTGCCACGCTCAGTTTGCCGACCTACGCAATTTCTATTGAACAAGCTTGGCAACAAGCAAAGCAGAACGATCCAAATTACGAAAAAGCGAAAATCGGCGTCCAGCTTGGCGAGGTTGGCGTACAGAGTAGCCGCAGTGCGTTATTGCCGGGTTTAAGTGCCAGTGTGTCAGCGGATTGGAATGAGTCCTCAAGCCATTCGAACAGTTACGGCGCTACCTTATCTCAAACTATTTGGGATAGCAGCTTGTGGTCGGAACTGGATCAAGCGAATGCCAATTATCTCAAAGCACAGTTAGAGCTATCTCAATCACATAACGAGCTTGCGCAGAAGTTGCTCACCGCTTACCTAGATGTGGCAAGCGCACAGGGCGACCTCAAATTGGCACAGTCCAAGCTGGAGGAGGGGAAAGAACTTCTCAACATCATTGAGAAACGCTATCGAGCAGGCAAAGTGAAGTCGGTTGATGTCGAAGAGATGAGAGCGAATCAAGTCTCTGAGCAAGCAAGTATCCTCAATGCAAAAGCCGATCTCGAAGTGAAAAAAGCAGAGCTTGCGGCGTTAATCAATCAAATGCCGGAGAGTGTCGACCAAATTCGAACGGATTCTTTGATTCAGCCGCCGATGCTGGTGGACTCTCAGGAGCAATGGCTAAAGCTGGCTAAAGACAGCAGTCCAGAGCTGTTGGTGGCGGCGCAGATGGTGAAAGCGAGCGAGTTCGCGAAAGATTCAGCTAAAGGTGGATACTACCCAACCGTCAAAGGCAGTGTGGGCTACAGCGATGGTGACAATCGTTCAAACGGCGAGTTTAACGCTGGGATTAGTTTGAGTTTGCCGATTGACCTCAATGGTGCAGTGCGAGCGAAAGTGGACGAAGCATCGTTGAACATTTTAAGCGCCAAGCAAGATATGCGTAGAGTGGAAATTGATATTCAGAAACGAGTTATTCAGCAGTTTACGCAGGTCGATATCAACTGGAATCAAGTTTTGATAGCGAACGAGCTAGTTGAGTCGCGCGCCAGAGTGTTGCAAAGCAAAGAGAAACTTTACGACGCTGGTCTGCTTGAAGTGTCGGAAGTTATCAGCGCACACAACAGCTTGTTTGAGGCGAAAAACAGTCTGCAAACCAACTTGTACAGCTACTGGCGTAAGAGAATCGGCTTACTGCAAACCGCAGGGAAACTCGATGACGATACCATGGCGTTGATCTCTCGGGCTTTTCATTCATGAGCAGCCTGTTGCAGCAAACTTGGCAAACGTTGATGGCGCATCGCATGAAGAGCGTGCTAGCCATTATCGCGATTGCTTGGGGCGTGATCTCTGTGGTGGTGTTAATCGCACTTGGCGAAGGCTTTTATCGCCATCAGACTCAGTCGTTTTCATTTATGATCAACAATGTGCAAGTGGTGTTTCCGTCGAGTACCAGTAAACCGTGGCAAGGGTTACCTTCAAGACGCCAAATTGATATACCACAAGAAAAAGTCGACATGATCAAACAGTCGGGCTTCGTGCAACAGGCGTCAAGCGTTTACGCCAAATGGGATGCGAATATCACCAATCTCAAAGGACAGAATTTATCGAGTACGGTCAGCGGTATTGATACGTCTTACTTTCCTTTAATGCAACGCAAGCTGCAATCCGGTTCGAGAAACCTGTCACCAAGTGATATGGACAACCACACTCGCGTGGCGGTGTTAGGCGATCAAATTGCGCAAATGGGCGGAATCCAAATCGGGGATAGGCTCAAAGTCAACGGCATTCCGTTTTTGGTGATTGGGATAACCGTTGGTGAGGACACTGGCATTTCATTCGGCGATAGCCGCACGGTTTTCATTCCTCAAACAACGTACCGCGATTTGTGGGATGCGAAACCTTGGATGGTATTGATGAAGCCGAGAGAAGGGATGGATGCATCGTCATTTCGACAAAATATCGTGAACTTTTTCGCCAAGCAGCTTCATTTTGACCCAAGTGATAAAGATGCGGTCGAACTACCCGATTTTAGTGAAGGTGCAGCGGTCATCAGTGGAATTTTGCGTGGCATTCAGATTTTTCTTGGAGCGAGCGGCGCGATGACCATGGCGGTCGGTGCGCTTGGCGTTGCCAACATCATGTTTTTATCTGTCACGGAGCGCACGCGTGAAATCGGTGTGCGTTTGGCGATAGGGGCGACTCAAAAATCCATACTCAGTCAGTTTATTCTTGAAGGGCTTATTTTGGTAGCTGTGGGCACGGCATTAGGTCTGATGTTTTCGTATGCAGTGGTATCTGTCCTAAGCAGCATGGCATTACCGGAATGGATTGGTTTACCTGTGATCACGCCAGATTCCATTGCTTGGTCTTTACTTGTGACGCTTATCTTGGCCTTGATGGCGTCGTATTTCCCAGCAAGGCGAGCATCGCGTCTCACGCCAGTCATTGCTTTGAGTGCGAGGGCTTAGTCATGTTGTTACCGATGAGACAAATTTTCCAAGAAATGGCCGCAGAAAAGCTGAGATTGGGTTTGACCATTCTGGCAGTAGCGTGGGCGACCCTCTGTATCGCTGCTATGTTGGCGGTAGGTGAGGGCATTCGTCAGGGGGTATTGAAAACCGCACAAAATGGTAACGGCAACTTGATTTATTTGACCGGAGGGATGGCCACCGTCGACCACGGTGCTTTTCACCAAGGTAAGTTTCTGACACTAAAAATGGACGATTCAGAGGTTGTTCGAACGTTACCCGATGTAAAAAGCGTTGCGCCAACGGCGAAGTGGAAAGAGCGCATCACCGTTGGTGACAGAAGCTCGTGGCAAGAGCCGTTAGCGGTCACGAGCGAGTTTCAATCCATGACCAATTTGGTGCCGATGGCGGGGGGACGATGGTTAAACCCACTCGATCAAAAAGAGACGCGCAAAGTCGTTGTACTGGGTTATGAACTGGCAGCCGACTTATTCAACCCGAATGAGGACTTTAGTTGGTTTGCGACAGTCACATTGCAAGTCAACCCTGTGGGGAAAAAGGTAAAAATCGGCAATGAGGAGTTCACTGTTGTGGGCGTATTGGAGAAAAACAGCGCCCAAATAGAACTGGGGGATCTTATCAACTATTCCAGCTTTGTGCCGTTAGCGACGTGGAAGCGATTTCATGTCAACGGTGAAATTGGTGGCATCAATGTGCAGCCACAAGCGGATGTAGACCGAGAAGCCTTAGCAAAGACGATCAGGCAAGTGATTGCCCGTAAACACGGGGCAAGTGTCAGTGATGAACAGGTCGTCCAAGTCGATGATATGTTCCTTAAGCAAAAGAGTATGCAGCAGTTTCTGATAGGTTTGCAGAGTTTCCTTGGCATTATCGGCTTCGTGACGTTAGCTGTTGCTGGCGTTGGCATCGCCAATGTGATGTATGCCACCGTAAAGCGATCTACGCGTGATATCGGCGTGCGCATGGCAGTCGGTGCAACTCCAATGGCCATTCGCATGCACTATTTAGTGCAGTCTTTATTGACAATGATGATGGGGGGCGCGCTTGGCTTAGGCGTGACGTACGCGCTGGTGTCTGCCATCAGTTCCATTCCTTTAGAGGGCAATGCCTTTTATGAACAACTGGGTAAACCTGTCCCGGAGTTGTCGTGGGTCGTTGTCGCGATTGTCATCCTCACCTTAGTGATCATTGGTGTGGCATCTGCATGGCTACCTGCAAACCGAGCCGCAAAAGTCAGCCCGTTGGAGGCGCTACAAAGTGAATAACAACAATAACTCTGGAGAGAACATGTCGAACAAGCCGCTTGTTGAGCTGACCAACATCTGTAAATACTACTCAAGCGGGGAGGCGGAAGTTCGCGCGCTAGACAGCGTTGACTTAACCATTAATCAAGGCGAGTTTCTTTCGATTCTTGGCCCGTCCGGTTCAGGCAAATCAACGTTGATGAACATGCTCGGCTGTTTAGATAAGCCCACCGATGGCGAGTACCAACTTGGCGGCCAAAACGTCGCAAGTTTAAGTGCGAATGAGCTGGCTGGCATTCGTAACCAAAAGATCGGATTTGTCTTCCAAAGCTTTAACTTATTGGAATACGCGACGGCGCTTGATAACGTGGCACTGCCGTTGGTTTACTCTGGTATCAAAGCCAAAGAACGTCGCCAGCGCGCAGCTAAATTGCTAGAGCAAGTCGGGCTAGGGGATCGTTTAGACCATAAACCAAACCAGCTTTCTGGTGGTCAAAAGCAGAGAGTTGCGATTGCAAGAGCCTTGGTCAACGATCCGCAAATCATCCTAGCTGACGAGCCAACTGGCGCGCTCGATTCAAAATCTGGTGCTGAGATCGAAGCTCTGTTCAACCAACTCCACGCCGAAGGTAGAACATTGATCATCGTGACGCACGATAACGCTCTGGCAGAGCGCACTAAACGCATCATCATTATCAAAGACGGCAAGGTAATTTCGGATAGGGTGCCGGTAAGTAGGGAGAAATGAGCTTTTCTTAATTGAGAAACTGAGTTTTAAGGGAAATAGCGATACAGAGGCTATCTCCCTTTACTTTTTATTGGCGATGTTCGTTTTGTCTCTCTTTTATCAAGTCATGCTTTTGTTCTTTAAGTAGAGTGATTGCGAGCTTAGTGTCCTCAATCAATTTACTGTTATCGTTGAGATCTTTGCTCTTCAAAGGCAAAACTAGATAATGAATGCTGCCATCTGCATTCTGTACTCCGGTAGCGATGATGACATCACCTTCAGACGCCGTACCAAAATACTCTGATACGATTTTGGTTTCGCTGACACCGTAGCTATCCAAATAGGATGACTCCGTATTGTCAAACAAGATAGGAACCCCTTGCTTGGCTAATGTTCGCAATTGTTTTTGCTTTTGCTCGTCGAATGGATAGTTGGTCGTACTGATGTAACTTACCTGTTCAGCTTCAATAAAATCGTACAGTTCATTGCTCAGTTCATTTAATGGGGCAGATATCCAAGGTGTAGCTGGAATGACGTCGGAAGTATCATCATTGCCACTTTGTGGTGTTGGAGTGGTAACCACCTTTTGAGCAGCATCGCTCTCAGGAGGCGTTACACTTATTGTAGCAGCGTCTTCTGTCTTGATTTGCTCGTCAAGGCTTGCAACAGGTTCGGTCTGGGCATTCTTGTTATTTGAATTAATCAGAAATATGGCGAGTACTGCACCAAGTGCTAGCGCCGATCCAGTCAAGAGGTTTTTGTTACTTGTCATGTGTCATGTCTTACCGTTTATTTCATTAGTAAATACGGCGGCCACTTATTTATTCCGTGGCCGCAGGCTAATAAGTTAGTGGTAGAGATCGTCATTCCAAGAGATAGTTACGGCTCGGCTAGTCTCTGTCCATTGACTGCTATCACGATTTTTCTTCCAGGTATTTTCTGGAGTGGTATACCAGCTACACCAGTCGCGACCAAAGTAGTAATTGGTTTTTCGCCAACCAGCAACCAGCTTGACCTCTGATGTATCTAGGCCATCTTGAATGTCATTTTTTCTATATACGACGCCGACTTGTGGTTTAAAGTCTGAACGCATAACGACAGGTAACTCATTGTAATCAATCAAATTACCCATGTCACAACTGGTCCAACGATACAATAACCAGTCTTTAGCTGGCGTATTATGGCGGATAGTCTTGTTTTCAATTAACCAATTAATGCTTTCGTTAGCTTGGTTAAAATCGGCAACCGTTTGAAACTCTGGCTGGTCGTACGTTACACGGTTGCTCCAGGAGATTCCCCCACTAATATTTGGAGAAGTAGAAGCACTGAATCCAAGGTTAAAATCTAGCGACTCACTGACAGATGCCGTTGCAATGGTGTTTTCTGGAGCATGGCTCATGTGGCGTAAAGGGGCGCCATTTAAATAGCTCAGTGCCAGCTTAAAAGCCGTTGGAACGGTGTAACGGTAATCTCCCCCAGTAGCAAAACCATAGATTTGTTCTTTGTTTGGAACATTAGTCATGTCGAAGCCAGAACCGCCATTTAGGATCAACTTGGCTTCTTTAGCGCCATTTGGTAGCAAAGATTGGTTCCAGACATTTTCTAAAGAATAAATTAAGCGGATTTTTTTCGAGCGTGCATCACCATCATCAAGCTGAAGCAATGTCGAAGTGTAAGATTTCAATGTATCTTCAGCATGTGCTGGTGCTAAAGAACCAAGTAAAGCGAGTGCGATAATACTCGCGGAAAGATGCTGCTTTTCCATTATTTTTTCCTATTAGTCAGCCCATAAAGACTTTTGTTTTAAACCATCTTGATGGGCACTTTATAATTATGGACAGGTTATAAATTCAAGCTCAATAAATGAGCGGTGAAATAGTGCATCTTGTTTTTTATTAAAAAAAGAAAAAGGATAGATTCGTGGGATTAATGTCTCATAGTTTTTAAATTCACCACTCAACTATAATAAATAAGAATTTGGTTATTAAGTCTTGTCTTTTTAAGTTATTGCTTAATTTTAATTTTCTAATGTTGTGTTGAGATTTTCTATTGATAAAAGTGAATTTTATAAATGTTAGCCATGTTATTTTTAGGGTTTTTGTTATACCAAATTAAGTAAAGTATCGTTATGTGGTTATCTCGGGTTTATGGGTTTAATTCAAATTAAAACAGTGGCTTATGTTTTTTTGTTATTATTTTTTAGAGCTTAATGTAATAGTTTAGTGATAAAGTCCGTCAATGAAGTTGCCATGTTCGTGTATGAAGTTATATGTGCTTTTACAGCAGGAAATTAAACTTTACGTTTAAGATGGTAAAGATAGAAAAAGAAATAAATAAGATTATTAAATAATCATGTTTCGAGAATATAAAATGTAACGTACTTCTAATTAAACGAATGCTTGAATAAACGATGGAGTGTGAAAAGTGCTATTTAAGTTACGCTGCCCTATATTCCAGTTGGTGCCTTGTTCATACAATGCGTTTTCTCGGCTTAAACTGGTTTACGTACTGCTAATCTCTTATCCGTTTCTTAATTACACATATTGGCAATATGCTCGCCAAGTTACGTGTATTGGTGTCAATGAAAAACAGTATCTACGATAGCTCTCTCAGGGTTGGAACTGCCACTATGAATTTCCTTCATGTTCAATGTGAAACAATACCAATATTACTCAACTCGTGAAGCAAGTATAAAAAAAGGACTGCTCTGGTGTTAGGCACTGCGACGGTCGTTTTTTGTACGAACCGTTCGTCGTAAGTGCTGTGCAACCTAACGATTGGGAAAACCAAAAAACAAAAAATGTCCCCATGCACAGAGTTAGGAAAAGTCTGCTTTATCTAAGGAAATAGGATACCAACTCACGATGAATAACGATTTCACATTTGCTATCAAAAGCATTCGCTTTGATGAGAATTACCAACCATCAGACAACACGCGAATCACTACCAACTTTGCTAATCTGGCTCGCGGAAACTACCGTCGAGAGAATCTGCGCAATGCGCTCCGAATGATCGATAATCGTTTTAATGCGTTGGCATATTGGGATAACGCGCAAGGTGACCGCTACTCAGTTGAACTTGAAATCATCTCTGTTGATATGGATATCCAAGGTAGTGGAGAAGCATTCCCATCGATTGAAGTGCTCAAAACTAACATTGTTGACCACAACACTAACGAGCGTATCGAAGGCATTGTGGGCAACAACTTCTCTTCATACGTGCGTGATTACGACTTTAGCGTTTTGCTGTTGGACCACAACAAAAACCAGCCACAGTTCAGTATCCCAGCGAACTTCGGTGATTTGCATGGCAAACTGTTCAAAGCTTTCGTTAATTCTGAGTCTTACAAACAGCATTTCAAAAAGCTGCCAGTGATTTGTCTGAGCGTATCGGACAACAAGGTATATCGACGCACCGAAAACCAACATCCTGTTTTGGGCTTTGAATATCAGCCGAACGAATCTTCGTTGACGGAGCAGTACTTCAAAAAGATGGGCTTACAGGTGCGCTACTTTATGCCACCAAACAGTGTCGCACCATTGGCATTCTATTTCTTCGGTGACTTGCTGAACGACTACTCAAACCTAGAGCTTATCAGCACGATAAGCACGATGGAGACATTCCAGAAGATTTACCGACCTGAGATTTACAATGCCAACGCGGTTGCCGGTAATTGCTACCAGCCAAACCTAAAAAACCTAGACCACTCGCTAACTCAAATCGTTTACGACCGAGAAGAGCGCAGCCAACTGGCGATTGAACAAGGGAAATTTGCCGAGGAGCATTTCATCAAACCTTATCAATCTGTGCTTGAACAATGGTCTGCAAACTACGCGTAATCGACAACGAGAATCTAGAAAGGAATGACGATGAAAACACTATTACCGACTTCAACGGCTGGCAGCTTACCGAAACCTTCTTGGCTGGCCGAACCAGAAAAACTTTGGTCACCGTGGAAACTGCAAGGTGAAGAACTGATTGATGGCAAACGCGATGCGCTACGTGTCGCTTTGCAAGAACAAGAACTGGCAGGCGTTGATATCGTCAGTGATGGCGAGCAAACTCGCCAACATTTTGTGACGACCTTTATTGAGCATTTAAGCGGCGTAGATTTTGAAAACCGCAAAACGGTGACCATTCGCAACCGTTATGAAGCAAATGTTCCGACTGTGGTTGGCCCAGTAAGCCGCACAAAGCCCGTGTTTGTTGAAGATGCCAAGTTCTTGCGTCAGCAAACTAAGCAACCTATCAAGTGGGCGCTGCCAGGCCCTATGACGATGATCGACACACTTTATGATGATCATTACGGTAGCCGTGAAAAGCTGGCTTGGGAATTTGCGAAGATCCTCAACCAAGAAGCGAAAGAGCTTGAAGCGGAGGGTGTCGACATTATTCAATTCGATGAACCTGCGTTCAATGTGTTCTTCGATGATGTGAACGAATGGGGCATTGCGTGTTTAGAGCGTGCGATTGAAGGGCTGAAATGTGAAACTGCAGTGCACATCTGCTATGGCTACGGCATCAAAGCGAACACGGATTGGAAGCAAACGCTAGGCACTGAATGGCGACAATACGAAGAAATATTCCCTAAATTGCAGCAGTCAAATATCGATATTATCTCGCTTGAGTGTCATAACTCACGAGTGCCTATTGAGTTACTTGAGTTGATTCGCGGTAAGAAGGTGATGGTTGGTGCGATTGACGTCGCTACCAACGAAATTGAAACGCCAGAAGAAGTGGCGAACACACTGCGAGAGGCGTTGAAGTACGTTGATGCCGACAAGCTTTACCCATGTACCAACTGCGGTATGGCGCCTTTGTCTCGTGAAGTATCGACCGCTAAGCTCAATGCGTTAAGTGCGGGTGCGGAGATCATTCGTAAAGAGTTGGTGGGTTGATATTAATACTTAGGCTCCGCACCATGAACTAAAATTAGGGTCATTCTAGCGAGTTTAAATGAGACTAGGAATCGGTTTACTGCTCGCTAGGAAATGACGATAACTTTCGCACTTCAAAGCAGTCGGTGAGTAGATCCTGAATCACGCTCGTCCCTCACTGTTCAGGATGATGGATGTTGGAAGATACATTGCTCGCCATCCCTCAGGTATTAGAGCAGCTCTAAGGTAGGGTCATTCCAGCGAGTCTAGACGAGACTAGGAATCTGATTACAGCACGCTAGGAAATAGCGATAACTTTCGCACTTCAAAGCACTCGGTGGGTAGATCCTGAACCACGCTCGTTCCTCGATGTTCAGGGTGACCGTTTTAAATAAAAATGCCGCTCACAGTAAAGTGAGCGGCATACATTTCCCGTTTCCAGCCTCGGCCAGATTTAATTCAACTCTACGTTCTTAATCTCAGGATGCTTTAGCAACATCACACGAATCCAGTGATGCACCACCCACATCACCATCGCGGTGAGCAGAACCGCAACGAAAATCGAGCTGAAACGGTACAAGATCGAAAAGAACGCGTCTTTTTGTTCTGGCACCAACGAGGTCGTCAGCGGAACCGATAGGGCAGACATGGCAGAAAACGCGATAGCCGCTTTAATTTGCCCCTTGGTGAGCCACAAGCAGAATGGCCCCATTGCAATGGTAAAGGCGAGCCAAAAGAGTAGCCCATGCCCATACCAACTGCCCAATATCAGCTGAACAGCCATCCCTGCGATGCAGCCTAGTGCGGTGCCGATGATGCGAATTTTTGCCATGGCGAGCGAGCCCGCTAAAGTCATTGGGGTTAGGATGATCAAAATGGAAGCTTGTGCGGATAGCGAGTCATATAAGTCCGCTACTTGGAATACGATAAACGCAGCCATCGCCACTACCCAACCCATAGCAACTTGGCTGATGTAGTCAATATCGCTTTTTACTGGGGTCGACATCTCAAGGTGCTCGGCGGGGGATTTTGGCTCCGGGAACAACCAATACGCGAATGCGCAAACAAAAATATTGCTGAACGCCATCACCCACATGTTGACGTTGAACTCTTCAATATCCATGAAGTTATAGCTGGCAAAATTCAACACAATTGAACCCACCAACAGCCCCATGTAACCAAACAAATAGGTTTTCTGGTTCATCATTGCAATGCACTTGAACAGCATCATAATTCCGACGGCAACGGTCATTAATGTTGGATGAAACTGCAAGCATTCCAGCAAAAATGTGGCTTGTATGGTTGTCCACACCGCAGAGAAAAACACGATCAATAAAGCCGAAATATTAAAGTTGTCCATTTTGCCCAATATAAACAGCGGCATCATGATGGCAAAAAATCCGTAAGACCAACCGAAGATCATGCTTAGCGCGAGCCCTAAAGAGCAGCCGAACCAAATTCGTAAGGTTTTCATTGTCGCCGCCTAGTAAATGAAGTGGAACCAGCTTGCGAGGTGAATCTGTGCTTGCGCCATCAACTGCCAGAAAATGCTGTTGTCTGGGTACAAAACAATGGTAGCGCGAGAGCCGACAAACAGTGCTGGTGGTAACTCTTCGCTGCTGGTTAGGTTCACTCGTGTACGCTGCGCATCACGTACCCAGCGGTTGTTCACTTCCACTTTGGTCAGTGCGCCATTAGGCGTTTGTTGTGCGGCTGCTACACCGTAATCGCGGCTAGCTAAATCAAAGTCGTACACCGAACCTGGGTTGGCATCAAATGTGACCAAGGCGTGGAAAGTCTTGTCTACGTTCGCGACGGATTTTTCACGAAAATCAGCGGCTACCCAGAGTGATCCTGTTGGTACAAACGTCAGCAATGGCATGTTGGTGTTTGCCATCGTGCCAACTTCTAGTTGCAGGTTGGTCACGACACCATCACTGGGAGCGAGTACCGCGGTATTTGTCAAATCAAGTTGCGCCTTTTCGATGCCGTTTTTGGCAATTCGAACGGCGGTGCTTTGACCTTTTTGGTCGCCTAATTGCGCCTCAATGACTTTTAAGTTTTGTCGTTCCGCTTTAAGCGCTGCACGTGATACCTGATTTTGGGCAAAGGCATTATCGAGTGTCGATTGAGAGATGACTTTCTGCTTCGATAGTGTCAGTAAGCGGTTGTACTCGCGGTGTGCATTATCAAATGTCGCTCGTGCGCGGGCAATATTGGCAAGAGCGGCTTCGCGTTGAGAATACAGCGTTGCTTCTTTTTCATAGGCGGATTGCAGAGACAGCTCCGCCTGTTCAAGCGCTATCTTGTATTTACGATCATCAATCGTAAACAACACATCGCCTTTTTGAACGGACTGGTTATTCTCGATGAGAACGTCGGTCACTTTACCAGATACCTCGGGTGCGACTTGGACAACGTATCCTTGCACTCGTCCTTCGGTCGTTAAGGGGGCGTGGCGGTCAGCAATGATAATGTACAAAAATAGTACGATGAACAGGACAATCAAAGTTCGCATCCAGTGTTTGAATTTTTGGTCAGCCGTCATTACAAGTTCCGTTAAACATATTGGATAGCGAATTATAGAGAAGTCACTCACAATTCAGTAGAATGATAATACGAACATAAATGACCTAAAAATAGGACAATGAACGTTAGTTTTGATGATATTTACCTATTCACTCAGACGGTGGTTCACGGCGGTATAAGTGCAGCGGCAGAGGCGAATCAACTACAACGCTCAAAAGTGAGTCGTCGCCTGCAAGAATTAGAGAAATCGCTCGGGGTACAGCTTTTGATCCGCACAACACGCAGCATTGAGTTGACGGAGCACGGGAAACGCTTGTTTGAGTTGGTGGGGCAGCCTATTGACCATATTCAGCAAGGTTTAAATGCCATGCACGAATATCAACAAGAGCTGACGGGCAAGGTGCGTTTAGCCATTCCTTCCGCATTGATGAGCTCTGCCGCGTTTAACGCGATCATCACCGAGTACACAACGCGGTATCCGGAGATTTCGGTCGAGATTGAAAACCATCAAGAGAGTGTCGATCTTAAGCGTCAATCGTTTGATTTACAGCTTCTTCCGAGCGTGGTCAAAGTCACCGATGACAGCTATGTGCAGTTCAGTCTTTTGCCTTATCGTAGTCACTTTGTTGCGTCAAAAGCCTATCTAGAATCGCATCCGCCAGTAAAAACGGTGGAAGATCTTAAGCAGCATCGCCTTTTAACTAATCGTTACAATGCCGATTTGCTCGATTCAGATCTGCATGTGGCGTTGCGTTCGGATGACCTCAACTTGCTGCGCTCGATGGCGATAGCAGGAAACGGCATCGCGTTTATTCCTCAAATTCATTCCAAGCCTGCACTGAGAGACGGTTTGTTGGTCGAGGTGCTGCCTCAATTCGCGCATCCGAAGCAGCATCTTACTCTGATTTATCCCTCGGCCTTATTTCTGCCCAATAAAGTCAAAGCCTTGATTGAGCTAATTCGAGAGAAATTTAAATAGTCAGTTCAAACCACACTTACCTAAGGGCAAATGTGTGAGCGAAGGTCATCTTTCTAGGTTTTATTGCTCTAACATGAAAGGGTTCTGATACATTAACTGTTGCTCAACTTATTGAGTATGGTTTGTGGTCGCACAAGATAGGAGATGGAAATGTTATCGAAAGGAAACACGGGCCTGATTGTGGTGGATGTTCAGGGCAAACTCGCTACATTAATGCATGAAAGCGACGCACTGATTGAAAATATCACGAAACTGGTAAAGGGTGCCAAAGCACTAGATTTGCCTATTCTGTGGCTAGAACAGAATCGAGAAAGGTTGGGCCCAACCGCGGAGCCGATTCGTGAAGTGCTTGAAAGCACGCATTTACCTATTACCAAGTACACGTTTGATGGTTGCAAAGAGGCGACGTTTAAGGTCGCGGTGGAGAACGCGAAAGTTGATACCTGGTTGGTTTGCGGTATTGAATCCCACATTTGCGTCTATCAAACCGCGGTTTCTCTGCGCCAGTCCGGTTATCGCGTTGAATTAGTCACGGATTGTGTATCTTCCCGAACCGCTGCCAATAAAGCGCTCGCTCTTGCGAAGTTAACCGCTAACGGTGTGGTGCTCACTGGGCTAGAAATGTGTTTGTATGAAATGGTCGAAGATTGCCGAGCACCTGAATTCAAAGAAATTCTGGCGCTCATCAAATAGAGTAATCACTGGAATCAACAACAACTTTATCTGAACACGCTATTCAAATTCTCGTTGATATCTTGGCAACATCGACTCGTTGCCAAGTAACCCGCCTTGGTGAATATAAATCACCATTTTATCTGTGTTCTCTTCCAACCAAGGGGTGAGGCATTGCCACATATACGGGTCGTATAACAGGTCAAATTCGAGGTCGGTTTGCTCAAAGAGTGCTTTCCATGTGATGTAATCTTCTTCGTACAAGCGACCAAAATGGTGTTTGTTGCGGATAGTTAAAATGGTTGGGTGGCTGTTTTCACCGAGCTGGTTGAACTGCTCAGTTAAGTAATCTGCATCGCCTACGCAAGGGCAAGTTAGCACTTCAATGCCGTGTGGACTTAAATGTTTATGAAGATATAAAGACGTCGTGCCAGTGCCTGATGGCAGGGCGACCGCAAACTGCTCTTTACCTCTCAATCGCGTCCAATCAAGAATTTCTCGTGCTAACTGTTTGATGCCAGCTTCAGCGAGGTGGGAACGTCCACCTTCTGGAATAAGCAATGTCGATTCATCTAATCTTCGTACCTGGTGGATGTACTCACTAGGGTGGAGTTCGCTACCGATGTCTTGCATGGCGGTGATTTTCATACCCAAATCGAGAGCGCCGCGATAGTTTCCGATGGGGGAGCTTTTTAGCCAAGATGGAATGTGATGAACATAAAACTCAAATGCCCAATCTTTAATCTGGGCGAGAGCCGCTAGCGAGTACATGGCATTAGATTGAGCGGAGCCAAAGCTTATTAACGTGGTGATGTCGGGATTGTGCTCTTCCATTAACGTCATAAACTTACGTGCTTTGTTCCCAGAAAAGTGGGAGTGGAGCATGTCGTCACGTTTAAGGAAAAATTTGTGCCCATTAAAGCTATGTTGGGTGATAGGACTTTCTGAGAGTTTCATGTCGATGCTGACGGAATAAACCGTGTCACCTTTGCCATTTAAAAAGGGCGCGTAGTGTAACGCCATTAAACCCAGATAAAAAGTCTGGGTTTCAGTACAACCATTTCGGTTATTCCTGATGTTTTGACGCGCTTTTACTGGGGCTGTAATGCAATGGCTCGCCTTTCTGCTTCAAGCCACGTAAACTACGCCGCTTATTTCAACTCAATCAGAAGGCTTGGTTTTGCAAACTCTAGAACAATTAAAAACAGGACAATTAGTAGGAACGAAACAACTGAAGTTGGCAGAAGGGCTAACTGAGTTTCCTATGGAAATTTTAGAGCTTGCAGAAACGCTTGAAGTGTTAGATTTGTCTGGTAACGCACTGTCAGATTTACCACCAGAGTTGGAACAGTTGACCAAGCTAAAAATCATCTTTGCTTCCAACAACCAGTTCACCCATCTGCCAGAGGTCTTGGGTAAATTGCCAAACCTTGAGATGGTTGGGTTTAAAACCAACAAGATTAAAGTGGTGAGTGAAGCCTCACTACCAACTCAGTTACGTTGGTTGATTCTGACCGACAACGAGATTGAAGTTCTGCCAAACAGTCTGGGTGAAAGACCACGCCTAAGAAAGCTTGCATTGGCGGGCAATCGCATCAAACAACTGCCAAACAGCATGGAAAACTTGGTCAATTTAGAATTGATTCGTTTATCTGCGAACCAGTTAGAGCACTTCCCGGATGTGTTGATGAAGCTGCCTAAATTGGCATGGTTTGCTTTCGCAGGTAACCCATTCTGCAAACACCCATCTTCGTTAGACAGTGTGCCGAAAGTGACGACAAACAGTTACTCGCTTAATCATGTTCTTGGCCAAGGTGCGAGTGGTGTGATTTCTCATGCTAACTGGACTGACGCTCAATACGACTTCCCGAATGAAGTGGCGGTGAAAGTGTTCAAGGGCGAAGTGACCAGCGACGGCTATCCACATGATGAACTTGAAGCATGTTTGCAAGCCGGGCATCACAACAACTTGGTGAAATCCATCGCGCAAGTGGATGACGGTAATGAGCTTGCTTTGGTGATGGAGCTGATCCCAAACTGTTACTACAACTTGGGTTTGCCACCAACGTTGGAAACTTGCACCCGAGATACATTCCCACAAGGTTTTACGTTGACGGTCGAGCAAGTCAATTCCATTGTTGAGCAGATGGTGGACGTGTTTAATCACCTGCACGACAACAAGGTGTGCCATGGCGATTTGTATGCGCACAATACTTTGGTTAATGAGCAAGGTGAGATGATCTTCGGCGATTTTGGTGCGGCGAGCATTTACGGTTACTTATCGGACGAACAGCAAGCGGCAATCCGAACCATTGAATCTAGAGCGTTGAAGTACTTTATCGAAGATATGTTTTCTGTGTGTGAGGCGTCGGAATCGGCATCGCAAGCATTCAATCGACTAGCAGCGCTTGCAGCATAAGATTTCATTCAATCGAAATTAAAAAGAGGTATCGAATTGCTCGTTTGATACTTAGCAAAGTAGATACCTCTCAATTGAATTAGGCGCTGAGGAAGTTACTCTGATCAAGCCTCTTGATGCTCTGACGCAAGATTAATCACCGCCTCACAACCACCTTCTGGATGTGTACCAATCTTAAATTGCCAGCCATAGCGTTGGCACAAATCGTCCACAATCATCAAACCTAATCCGTGCCCATCAGAATGTGGAATGGTCGAAAAGCCTTCACCTTCATCGCGCACCGAGATGGTGTTTTCATCCATATTGATATGAATTGATCCCGAAGGTGTCGCAGCGATGCCGTTGCGAATCAGGTTGCCAAGAATAATGGTCAACACGGCATTGGTCGCGCGCGTTCTAGGGTTGCCGTCGATCTGTACATCAAAGCTGAGTGCTTTCTCATCCGCCTGAGCTTGGCTTTGGAAGATGATTTGGTTGAGTTCTTCTTCGGTGATGCTGCGCACTGGTGAATCATCTGCATTACGCTCGTAACGTACTAAGCCGAGTAGGGCATCCACCATGGTCGACATCTGCTGCGTTGCATCCTGAATTCGGTGCACTTGGCGGGTTTGGAAATCCGTGTTCGCACTTCTCGCCAGTAAGCTGCTTGAGCCTTTCATCACGGTTAACGGTGTACGCAGTTCATGACTCGCGTATCGTGCAAAGGCTTGCTCGCGCTTGATGACTTGGTTGATTTTGTGGCGGTACTCATTCAACTCATCCGCAAGGGTTTGGAACTCTTTGGCTGAGCCCTCAGGCACACTAAAGGTCTGCGTGGCATCGCCTTGGTGATGATCGAGTTGGATTTTAAGCGCATTGACGGGTTCAATCAGGCGCTGTGATAAACGCAGCAGCAGGCTACCAAACAGGAACACCAGCACGGCGACAATGGACAGCACCATTGCGACGACGAGAATGAATTCCTCTGAGGTGATCTCGATTTCATCAATCAAGGAAACCAGAATCACCGGATGCTCAACGCCTTTATAGGTGTAAGTGCTCATGTAAACCATGCGCGAGTATTCACCGTCTTCTACTTCATCAAGAAAGTGCTTTTGACCAATCAAGTATTTTTGGTAGCGCTCGGCAACCAATGAGATGTCGTTGTATGCGGTGGTGAGCAGGTCAAGCTGAATACTGCCTTGCTCTGGGTGGGACTGGAAATGTTCAATCGCTTCTTTTTTGTCGACCATAATACGACGCTCGCCCACGCGGTCTTCAGACCAAAGCAGGGAGCCGGTAATCAACAAAAAGCAGAAGATGCCAATCACGACCGACACAAAAGAGAAAAACAGAGCGAGTCGCCCTGTCATACTTTGTGTGCTTTGCGTGCTGGCAAGTAAGCGATTTATCATGCACCTGTCTCCAAGCGGAAGCCAACTTTCGGTACGGTGATCAGCACATGTTGTTCAAATGGCTTATCAAGTTGGTTGCGAAGTTGGTAAATGTGGCTGCGCAGAACGTCGTTGTTCGGCTCGTTCTCTTGCCAAAGTTGGAAGGCGATTTCTTCGCGTGTCACTACGTCTGGCGCGCTTTTCACAAGCATTTCCAGAATGGTGTAAGTGGTTGGGTTTAGCGCTAGCAGTTTATCTTGGCGGTAAGCTTTACGTGTTTTTTGGTCGATAGAAACTTCACCGTATTCCAACTTACTCGATGCGACAGTGCCACGGTAACGGCGGATCAGTGCCATCATACGCGCTTCTAGAATATCCAGATCGAAGGGTTTGGTCAGATAGTCATCGGCACCGTGTTGGAAGCCTTTGAGCATATCGTCACGGCTATCGAGCGCCGTCAGCATAAGTACCGGTGTGTTGTTGCCCGCGTCGCGAAGTTTATTACACATGGTCAGGCCATCCATGCGTGGCAGCATGAGGTCGAGCAAGATGATGTCGAAGGTGTTTTCCATCGCCAGCTTCAGGCCGAGCTCGCCGTTGTCTGCATAATCGAGTTCCATACCTGCACACTCAAAATAATCGAACAGCATGCCTGCGATTTCTCGATTATCTTCGACTAAAAGTACGCGTTTCATGTATTTCTCTCCAAGTGGGCGGGTTTTCGAAAATAAGACTTCGTCTTAACCGAACATTATTCACTAAGAACGTGAAAAAGATGTCAACAACATCTCTTTCACATTGATGTTTGTAGACTGGATTCATTCATCGGATTTAGTGGAAGAGTAGCATGTCAACCTTTAACATTCACTCTGCAACCTTTTCAAAGGTGAGCCAACACACTGAGCCTAAAACAGTTTTGTCTGTTGTGGTGCCATTCTTTAACGAGCAAGAAGTCTTGCTTGAATTTCATCGTCGTTTAGCCACCGTTTTGGATGAAATGCCAGAGCGTTGCGAAATCGTTTATGTGGACGACGGTAGCAAAGACGACAGCCTAATGATCGCGCAAAACTTTTCTCAATCTTCTAGCGACGTTCGTTGTATTGCACTAAGCCGTAACTTCGGCAAAGAGTCCGCCATGAGTGCGGGGCTGGAACACTGCCAAGGTGAAGCGGTGATCGTGATTGATGCTGACTTGCAAGACCCGCCGGAGTTAATCCCGCAAATGGTATCAAAATGGCGTGAAGGGTATGACGTGGTGAACATGCAGCGCAGTGAACGCCACGGCGAAACTTGGTTCAAACGCTTCTCGGCCGCTTGCTTTTACAAAGTGCTTAATAGCATGGCGAAATTGGATGTGCCGGAGAATGTGGGCGATTTCCGTCTACTGAGCGCAAAAGTGGTCAAACACATCAATGCGCTGCCAGAGCGTAACCGATACATGAAAGGCATTTTCTCTTGGCCGGGTTTCAAGCAAGTGACGGTTCAGTTTGAGCGTGACGCTCGTTTCTGTGGTGAAACCAAATGGAACTACCTCAAGCTGATTGGCCTTGCAATGGATGGCATTACCTCGTTTTCCATTCGTCCTTTGCGCTTAGCGACACTTGCTGGTGCGCTAGTGGCGTTCAGTGCCTTTATCTATGGCGCATTCATTGTGATGAAAACCGTTGTGTTTGGTGAGCCTGTCACTGGGTACCCATCCATGATGGTCGTCCAACTTGCATTGGGCGGTGTGCAACTGCTGTCGATTGGCCTTTTGGGCGAATACATTGGCCGCATTTTTGTCGAGACCAAGCAACGTCCTCTTTATCTTGTTCAGTCTGTTTACGAGCAGCCTGCAAAACATCAATCCATCCAAACCATGAAGTTTAAATTGGGAGAAACCGCGTAATCATGAGTATTAATAAAACCCATCTGTGGTTGTTGTTGGCGTTTGCTCTTTTACTCCGTCTTATTTCACTTGCCGCTTACCCTTTGATGGACACCACGGAAGCCCGCTACGGCGAAATGGCGCGCTTAATGGTGGAAACCGGCAATTGGCTTACCCCACAGTTTGATTACGGCGTGCCTTTCTGGGGGAAGCCCCCCCTGTTCACTTGGATGAGTGCTTATGGCATTGAGCTGTTTGGATTGAATGAATTTGCAGTGCGCGCACCTCATTGGTTGGCGGGGGTTGCGACAATTGTTTTTGTTGCTTTCATGGCGCATCGCGCAGGCTTTAATGCTGTCATCGCAGCGTTGGTATTGGCGACGTGTGGCATCTTTTCAATCGCGGCGGGCGCGGTGATGACAGACATGGCACTGACGTTGGCAATGACCATGGCGATGGTCGGTTTTTACTATTGCTGGCTTGGTAAAGACAAACACGACCGATTGTGGGGTTACCTCGGTTTCTTTGGCTTGGCTTGTGGGCTGTTAGCAAAAGGTCCAGTGGCGATCGTGATCATGGGCATCGCAGTATTTCCTTGGCTCGTGATTCAGCATGGTTTCTTTGGTGCCTTCAAAGCCTTGTGGCAGCGTTTTCCAATTGTGTCGGGGTTGGCGCTCATGCTGGCGATTGCTCTACCGTGGTACATCATGGCAGAAATGGCGACGCCTGGATTTATTGATTACTTCATTGTTGGCGAGCACTTTAAGCGTTTTGTTGTCAGCGGTTGGGAAGGGGACCTGTATGGCTCTGCTCATGATCAACCACGTGGGATGATCTGGGTATTCTGGCTGCAGTCGGCTGCGCCTTGGTCAATCGTATTGCCTATCTTGGCGTGGAAACGTCGTAAGGTGCTCAAAGCCATTGAAACCGATCATCAAGGTCTATTTAGCTTCCTGATGTGTTGGCTGATTTCACCAATGATCTTGTTCACCATGGCTGGGAATATTTTGCCTGCTTACGTGCTACCGGGTGTGCCTGCATTGGGTATCTTGATTGCAATGCTGGTGGATAAACACGATTTCAAATGGCTGACCGGAACGGCAGCGGTGTTGCCAGCCCTGCTTATGATTGCGATGTTGGTTTTGAATATGGGCAAAGCAGATAGCCGCAGCGACCGCATAATCTTCGCGCAAATTAATGATAATGCTCCGGTCTTCTACATTGGTAAGCGCCCGTTTTCAGGCCAGTTCTATAGTCATGGTCAGGCGAAAAAGCTTAAACATAAGAATGACTTAAACAATCTGAAGAAATTCCACCTGATTGGTAAATCGCAGCAAGTGGATAGCATGATTCATGAAAATGCGTTGAGTTGTACCAACGAGTTCACAGCAAAATCGAAACGCTCACTCTACACCTGTGTGGTTGGATAGCGGAATGCGCAAATTACCAAAGTTTGCTTCGTCAGAAAGGTATGCTTCGTTAACAAGGTTTGCTCTGGTAGGTGGTGTCGGCTTTATGGTCGACACCCTTATCTTTTCTGTGTTGTTCCATTGGTTTGGTCTGGATCTGATGTTGGCTCGTGGGATAGCATTTTTATTTGCGGCAACCACGACTTGGCTTGGTAATCGTTGGCTGACTTTCTCTCAAGCAGAAAAAACCAACCCTTTCGCTCAATGGAAAAAGTCTATGATGAGTGCCTGTATCAGTGCTTTGCCGAATTTTATTGTGTTTAAAGGCGTAACGCTCGCGCTAGGAACGCAAGGAATGATGGTCTATTTGGCTTTGAGCTTAGGCATATTGGCAGGCATGATGAGTAATTATTTGCTCAGTGCAAAATGGGTGTTTAGTAGAGGATAGAAAGGTTCGGGCTTACTCTCCTATCCTCGAGTTAAAAATTCGTTATTTGAACCAATTTTTCTTTTTGTACATCAGAGTAAACCTAAAGCTTTTCATGGGGGATGTAAAAAGGTAAATAAGCCAAGGTTTATACCTTGGCTGCCGTTAGTTCAGATTTTGATTGTTCGATTTCAGATTCCGTTTGCCACTTGCCGTTGTAAAGGTATTCACGCTCAGGAAGTGGGGCATTTGACGCCCTTAAATCAAATACCTCTTCGGTTTGATATTCTCTACTACAAACTGGAATACTAAAGAGCCTTGATTCTGGCTTTGCTTCAAACAGCTTTTTATGATCATCGACCTCTTTACAATCCAGTTTGTAGACCTCTGACAGTTGCGTGACCATGGATTCTAAATCCGCTTCAGTTTTAAAGAAAACATAACAATCTGATCTATCTTGTGAGCGAAAGATAGTCTTATGAGCAGTATCTCGATATCTGCATATGTCATGCTTAAAATAGAACTGGATCACTTTCCTTTTTTTATTGTAGTCCGCAAACAGCCAATCCTCACGCTCTCCGATTCTCACTTCTGTTGGTTCATCTGGTTGGCGTTTAAGCATTTTAAAGGAGACTAATATAAAAGCACCTGCACCTGCTAACGCCATCGGGCCAACCATCGCTACCATCACCACACATACCACTGCACCTATCCAGCCAACGGCTTGCATGGCGGTATTCACCCACTTAGGCATGTTGCGACGTTTCTTCATCACAAAGCCTTTGTCAGAAAAAATATAGTCATAGCGATAGTCGAGGCCAATCGTAAGGTAAAAGGCTCCAGACACCATCACCGATAAAATAAAAGAAAAAATAGTTACGTCAACCGTGTCACTCGTATGTATAAACAAAGTTAATAGGAATGGGGCGATCACAAATGGAAACGCAAAAAGTTTAAAGTAATAGCGAAATGGTTCCTCTACATCATACTTATGCCATGTTCTGACGTTATCGCCTGCGAGTATTTCTTGCTCTTGTGCCTCTTGATAAACTGCCAACTCTTCTGGGGTGACGTAAAATGGTGAATATGCCAAGAACTAATCCTTATTTATAAGTGGATAAAGATTATCCGAGTCTTCTAGTTGCTGTAATGTTTTTGGTGTGATGCAAAGAGATTCTTCTCTAGCAAACTTAGTTGCGAAGAATGGTAGGTAGCCTTCGGGGGAACGAGAGCACTCTTTCAGTCCAGCATTGTCATATCGTGTTTGATAAATCCAAGGGGTAATTAGAGTCAATACGATAGAAACAGCAAGAGAACCTAAGATCAAATATTGTAAGCCGTTTCCATATACTTGATCCCAGCGTTTCTTTTTAAATGCAAAAAACAAAGCACTGATTAACCCTCCAAGTAATACGAAGCCAAATGGAATCATCGCTAAGTCAAACCTTGAGTAAACCGCAACGTCTCCAATTTGGGAAGTTAGCGCTGAGATTTTTTGATATCCAAAGTAAAAACAGAAGCTCGTTAAGCCAGCAAGGAGCAATAAACCACTTAAATACATAAATTGACTAACCAGAAGTTTAGGCTTGGTTTGTGTACCTCATGTTTTTGCATTCTCAAAAACATAAGGTACGGGGGCAGGTTGATACCTGGAGCCCTTTTTGTAGTGCTTGTTGTGAACTATAAAACGGAAGTAGCTTGCTGTTCACCTGCCGCTTTTAAGCGTTCGATTTCAGATTCCGTTTGCCACTTGCCGTTGTAAATACGTCGCCATTCAGGAAGTGGGGCGTTTTTAGCTCTCAGGTCAAAGGTATCGGCTACCGGAAATTCAAGGCTGCGAGAAGGGATATCTTCAATTCGAGGTTCAGGTCTTCCTTCAAAAAACGCTTTATGGTCTGGAAAATCAATACATTCAATGTCGTATTTGTTTGAAAGGGTCTCTAGCATTGCATCTAGGTCTTGAACAGTCCTAAAGAATATGTAGCTATAACCACGAGTTTGAGCTCTGAAGATGGTATGCTTCTCTAGGCTCCATTTAGAACACTCGTCATACTTGTGGTAGAAGCGAATCACTTTACGCTTTTTGTTGTAGTAGGCGAACAGCCAATCTTCTGTCTCTGCTACTCGAACTTCCGTAGGTTCGTCAGGCTGACGATTTAGCATACGAAATGAAACCAGTATAAACCCTCCAGCACCGACAAGAACCATGGGCCCAGCAATACCTACCATTACTACACAAACTATAGCACCAACCCAGCCCATGACCTGCGTTGCTGAGTTTACCCAATTAGGTAAATCACGTCGCTTTTTTATCACTAAGCCGTTGTCGGACAAGGTGTAGTCATAGCGATTGTCTAAACCAAAAGTCAAATAGGACACTCCAGACATGATTATCGTCAGACCCGATAAAATGTAAGTTAAGATCATTTCACTACTATCATGTAGGAAATAGGTAAGGAAAAATAATGGGCTAACTGCGGCTATAGCAATCGATAAATATAAGTATCGAAAAGGTTCCTCAATATCGTGCTTGTGCCAGGTTGCAAGATCTTTCCCCTTTAGAATTTGTTGCTCTTGTTCTTCTTGGTAGGCCGAAAGTTCGTCTGGCGTGATGTAAAAAGGTAAATAAGCCAAGGGTTACTCCTGTAAGCTAAGTTCACTAGCATCAGAAGTTAATGAACTTCTGATCGTTGCTTGTTTAGTATTGTCTGAAATCGCCGTATAAGTTGCACGCTGTTTTGCATTATTTTGGAACCAGTACTTACGGCTTAATTCGTTTTTATCATCAAGGATGTATTCAATCTCAAATGCTAGATAGTTAGCTGAGTCTTTCATTGGTAAAGTTAATTTATAGACGCTTTGAGAATCTGAGGAATCCGTTGAACTATTCAACGTTTCTAGATTTACTCCAGTGTACCAAGCTCCCGACATCAGTCCCTCCTCTGTTACAGAAGTATTTGTCCGAAGTTTTATGCCATCTCTTGCATTATTGGTGGGAACTTGGATATGTAGCTCAATACCAAACAATTCTTGTTTTGCTGCTGGGTACTGTGTTGATGAATTCGGAACGGTACGCATCATTGGTGTTTGGCAGATTAAAGGTTTATCCATTATGGTTTTTAACTCAAAAAGGGCCTCTTGTACTAAAGAAGAATTATGCTTTTCTCTCTTTACCAAGCTTGAGGATTGACTCCAACGTGCTTTATCTGGGTGATAGCCCCAAGGAAGTTTATCTAACCATTTTTGATAATCGTCTTGTTTAAGTTTACTCATGATATGATTACTAAGAAGGTAAACCGCAGTGAGTCCCATAATGACAAACATTACTGGTCCTCCAAAGAGAACGTTTGCCGACCATATACCTGTTATTCCACCAATGGCCTGAAAGGCACCAACGACCGTTAATCCGACCAACGAAGAAAAGTTAAAATACCCAGCGATTCTTGCATCTCTTTCTAGGTCATCGATGCTATTTAAAACACGATAAGCCTCTATTCCTGACGCTAGTGCACCTATGATCCCAGTAACTGCAAGCCATTTATTGAAGGTTTTTATGTCGTCTATTATTAGGTGCTCGAAACCATCGGCTTGATCTGCAATTAGCTTTTTAAGCCTTATCCGTGAGTGTGCTCTGAGTTGGGCTTCACCTTTCACGCTATCCCATAGCTTACCGGTGCGAATTCCCGTCCAAGCGTTTACTGTATAAAAAAGCTTTTGCTGAATATCCAAAAATTCATCTGAGGACATTAACCCCGTGTCTTGGATACTACTCATGGCATCACCAAGCGCGATGCAGTTGAATATTAGTGCTAAAAAGCCTAGGCCACCTGCATTCTCGAACAGTTTATTCAAATCATCGAGCTTATTCATAGCGATCCGAGTTCTAAGCTCGACGGTTCTTTGCGGTAGATCATCGGGTAATTCAATATATTGTGGGTACTCCAATGTAGTTACAGCGAGTGCCTTCTTAATTCTCTTTTTATTTTTTAAAGCTGTTGTGTATTTAGAGTCGGCTTTGCGGTTGTTTTTCTGGAAGTCAGCAATGACCGCATCGTTTTTCTTGAGCTCACTTAGGTAATCATTTACGCGTGTTTTCCATTTTTTAAAATCGCGAGCGTAGCTTTCATTTACAGTCACCGGCATATTGTGTGCCATATGCTCTGCAATAACGGCTAACAAATAATAGCTCTGACGGTTCAGAGGTTTAGCGAAAACAGGCATCAGTAAAATCGATGCTTGTGAAGTCATGCTAACGCCAAACTCTAAAACTCCTTTTGCAAGTGCACCTATTGCAGATTTAAAGATAATGTCCAGCTCTTGGAAACCTTTGGCGATATCCTTGAGAAAGTCCGTTTCCGCAGTGTTTGGGTTGGAAACAAAGTCCATGATCTTAGAGTACATATTCACGCGGTTGCTTGTATCAGATATCTGGTCCATCAACTGATTATCAGGTTCAGGATTGTCTGAGACGATCGACTGTTCATCAAGCGCCTCTGTAATATTCTTCTCCATCACTTTAAATAAACTACGACTAAACCCTGAGGCATAGAGAGCAAGTAAACTGGTTGGTTTTTCCCATTGGCTTTCAGCCCACTGTCGGTCTTCTTCTTGCATCACCAGAGTAAATGACTCAACGGCTTGCTTGTGCAGTTGATACAAGCTGTACTGCGTGTCTTCGCTGTATAGGTCGAAGGTTCTCTCAAGATGATGAGGTGTCAAAGATTCCATTACAGCAATAAAGTCGCGTTTGACCGAAACCACTTGGGCTAGCATGGTTTCTTTTTGTTCTGACAGCTCTTGCATCTCGCTCAGCATTTGCTTCCAGTTGAGCTGCTGACGCCAGCGTTCAGTCGCTATCCATTGTTCGTATTTACCAAAACGGCTCGCAGAAATTCGATATTTGTCCTGTATCGCTTTAGCAATGTCACTTTGGGTATGTTGGTGTGATTCAATCGCTCCAGCGGAAAATTTAGCAGGATAGCCGGACTGAACTGAGCTTTTGTTCTGCTCTGCCAAATTAAGTTGGTGAGAGGAGTCATAATAGTCAGCCATGTCGGTATAAAACGACAGCTCTTCGCCGTTACGCTTAACGCTAGCTGGCATGTCTATCTCGTCACTTGATCCAAACATACACAGTTGCATGGCAGTCTGCATCAAGTTCCACTGGTTTGAAAACTGGTCAGTGAAAAGGCGGTAAGGGCTTGCGGCACCAACAAAATGCAGTGACATATCTTGAATGTCTGCGGCGTAATCTTTTATCGCGACGAAGTAGCCTGATTCTTCTTCTGGAATCGCAGAGGTTAAATCGCTTTCGACTGCGACAGGTTTAAAGACAGAACCATCTTCATCTGCTTTGGTGGCGATGCCAGAATCCGCAAAGCGACCATCATCGACGGCAGAAGATTCAATATCAGCGACTTGGGTTAACTTATCTATTGGTGCAATGTTGTGCTGATTCTCGTTTGAGGACAGAACAATGGTTTGCATGCGATCGATATGATTACTCGGATTGTTAAGTACGCGCATGAACGTGTGCCATGTCCACCGGTGCTCAGAGAAGCAAATTGATAGTACGCTTCCGTTGACGTAAGTAAGGAAGGGCTTTGCATCTTGTGGTGTCCCACGCTGCTCTGATTTTGGGCTTTCTGATTCTCCCAACTTATAGAGCGTGAATTGCGTTCCTTTGATTTCGTATTCGTCTAAGCTTTTGTTGATTGCATCATACACATACAGCCAACCGTCGCGCAGTTGACGCAGGGTGTAACCAACGGTATTGAGTTTGGCTGGGCCTTGGCCTTTCCATTCTTCAGGCAAACCAAAAGGTTGTGTCTCTTCTGTTTCTAGCTGATCGATGGCATAGCGGACTGGGATAAAGTGCGCAGGTGATGCTTCCGTTGCTTCCTTCTCAGTTTTTAAATTGAGAGGCTCTGGTTCAGACGGCGGTGGCGGATCGATTTTTTTTGTTTCTCCCTCCCAAAACATACTGCGCTCTGGGGGTGAGCCAGCAAGATCATCGGATTCCGTGGTTGGAACGATATTCAGCGATTTCAGTGTACCATCGCTTTCAAATGCCTGAACGGCCTCCTCATAGGTATAGCTGTTGTCATACCAGAACATAGAAGTTTTTGGGGGAAGTGGATTATTCATCGTTAGCCCATGTTTAAGAGTTTTATTCTATTACGCAAATATCGCACCAAAATAAAGCAATTAAAAATCAATGAGTTAGATTTTTATGGTTTTGCTTCAATCAAATAATTGTTTGTTTTTCCAATAAGTTGGTTGGTGTTTACCATTTTTTGTATTGATTGAATCAAAGTTTGAGTTGTGAGTGATGCCTCAATGAGCCGACAAAACAAAAGGGCTCCAGAGTTAACTCTGGAGCCCTTTCTAGTATTTAAGCTCTAAATAATTAGCGACGCTTTGGTTTACGTTGACCAGCTGGTTTGCCTTGTCCTTGCGGGCGACCTTGGCCTTGCGGCTTGCTACCTGCCGGGCGGTTTGCACCGTTGCCGCTAGGACGTTGGCCGTTGCTTGCAGGGCGTTGACCACCTGTAGCTTTGCCAGAACCGTTACGGTTACCAGATGGCTTACCATCTTTTGAACCGCTTTCAGAGCGTTTGTTCAAATGACCACCGAAGCCTGGTTGATTTTTGGTATGTTTGGTTGCAAAGCGGTTTGCCCCGTGACGACCAGATTTACGACGTTGCGCAGGTGTTTGTGCTTCAATGTCTTCTGCAGGAACGAGACAGCCTTGTTTGTCACCAATCAAATGTTTTTTACCCATACTGACTAGGGCTTCACGGATCATTGGCCAGTTTGCTGGATCGTGGTAACGCAACAGCGCTTTATGTAGGCGACGTTGACGTTCACCTTTTGCTACAGGTACATCTTCACGTTTTTTGTACTTCACGCGTTTCAGAGGGTTTGTCTCTGAGTAGTACATCGACGTTGCGTTACACATTGGCGAAGGGTAGAAGTTTTGTACTTGGTCACATTCGAAGTTGTTCTTTTTCAGCCACAGAGCAAGGTTCAGCATGTCTTCGTCTTCTGTGCCTGGGTGCGCAGAGATAAAATAAGGGATTAAGTACTGCTTCTTGCCTGCTTCTGCACTGTATTTCTCGAACATCTCTTTAAAGCGATCGTACGTACCCATGCCTGGCTTCATCATTAGATCAAGAGGACCTTTCTCTGTATGTTCCGGTGCAATCTTCAAGTAACCGCCTACGTGGTGAGTCACGAGCTCTTTCACGTATTCTGGTGATTCAATCGCAAGGTCGTAACGTACGCCAGATGCAACCATCACTTTCTTCACGCCTTCAACTTTACGCGCTTCGCGGTATAAATCGATCGTGTGTTTGTGGTCTGTGTTTAGCTTGTTACAGATGCCCGGGAATACACAAGAAGGACGACGACAGTTCGCTTCCGCTTTTGGATCTTTACAGCCCAGGCGGTACATGTTTGCAGTCGGGCCACCAAGATCGGAAATTGTGCCGGTAAAGCCCGGAACTTTGTCGCGAATTTCTTCAATCTCGTTGATGATAGACTCTTTCGAACGGTTTTGAATGATTCGACCTTCATGCTCGGTAATCGAACAGAAAGAACAGCCACCAAAGCAACCACGCATGATGTTCACAGACGTCTTGATCATGTCGTACGCAGGAATTTTTGCTTTCCCGTACATAGGGTGAGGGACACGCGCGTAAGGCAGGCCAAACACAAAGTCCATCTCTTCGGTCGTCAATGGAATTGGAGCTTGGTTTACCCAAAGTTCACGATCACCATGGCTTTGAAGTAACGCTCGACCAGAGTACGGGTTCGTTTCTAGATGCAATACACGGCTTGCATGCGCATAAAGAATGCGATCGTTTCTTAGCTTTTCAAACGAAGGTAAACGGACCGCAGTCGTCGCAGCATCGTGGCGTGATGGGCGAATCGTGATTGGTTGTGCAACTGGCTCGTCTTTTTTAGTTTCACACTGAGTTTCTACTTCGTATGGGTTCTTTGGTACGAACGCTTCTTTACGAGGTTTTTCAATGCGAGAAGAATCAATAACCGTGTAGCCTTCTGGCGCCGCTGGCAAGTTCACGGCAGTACCACGAATATTGGTCATGGTGCTGATGTCTTCGCCGTTTGCGATGCGATGTGCTACTTCGACAAGTGCGCGCTCTGCGTTACCAAAAAGTAGGATGTCTGCTTTTGCATCAAACAGTACAGAACGGCGAACTTTATCTGACCAGTAATCGTAGTGCGCCACACGGCGTAGGCTAGCTTCGATACCACCTAAAACAATAGGTACTTCTTTGTATGCCTCACGACAACGCTGAGAGTAAACCAAAGTCGCGCGGTCTGGGCGTTTACCACCTTCGTTATTCGGTGTGTACGCGTCATCGTGACGAAGCTTTTTATCCGCAGTGTAACGGTTGATCATGGAGTCCATGTTACCCGCAGTGATCCCGAAGAACAGATTTGGCTTACCAAGTTGCATGAACGCATCTTTATTTTGCCATTCTGGTTGAGCAATGATACCGACACGGAAACCTTGTGCTTCTAGCAGGCGGCCAATGATAGCCATACCAAAGCTCGGGTGATCCACATAAGCGTCACCGGTTACAATGATAATGTCACAGCTATCCCATCCTAGGGCATCCATTTCTTTGCGACTGGTCGGCAAGAAAGGTGCCGTACCAAAACACTCTGCCCAGTATTTTTTGTACTCATGAATAGGAGTGATGTTATTGGTCATATTTTGCTCTCTGTTCCAGGGAGCGCGAATTATAGCGATTTGATTATCAGGTATCTATAACAAACTCATCTATTCAAGCTTAGTTCATCGAGTTTTATTTGGTTTGTAAAAATATCAATGCTCTATCGGCGATTTTCTGTCTAATTTCACCTTGAAAGCCTCATGGTTATAGATCGGTTCATGAAAAATGTCGCAATCTTAATACAAAGCATAAGCAATGGTGTGCTTATATGGGGTAAAGCCTATAATCAAATTAGTGCATATTAAATGCAAAAGGCTGAGCTGCTCTGGAAATAGTTCTAAGTCGATAGGCTTATCGTTGACACAATCCATCTATAAAGAGGATCGGCAGGTCCCAACTGGAATGTCGCGAATTGACTGTGAATTTTGAGCCTTGGGCTAATTACAAAAAAAGGGGCTAGGGTATGAGTGAATCTACGACAACAGTGCATCCAAAAATGCAAACGACTTCCAGTCTAACTCCTGTTATAGAGTGGTCTTACGATATTGATACTCGCGAGTTCGAATGTGATCAGCAAGGAATGGCAAAGGCATTTGGGATAAGTACGCCAGTAACCAGCCTAAATAACTTGTTTGATCATATGCTGATGGGGCAACAAGAAACGCTAAAACAACGAATTCTAGAAGTGGAACTCTTTGGCGGACGGGGGCGGTTTTCTTGTTGCATGATGCTAAAAAACGTTAACTTAGTGCACGTTACTATTAGTTTTGAAAGGCTCAATAAGCGCATTATCCAAGGCACTATCATTCCACAATTAACAATCACTGGTTGCGAGGAGTTAGCGAAAATTCTCGAAACGATTTTTGATTTGCCAAATGTAGGCGTTTTAGTTGCCGATGAAGATACGCGCATCTTAGGTTGTAACCGTGCCTTTGAGTTGCAAATGGGCTATCAAAACCGAGATCTGGTTGGGCTTAAAACTCATATATTCAGTACCTCTCACCATAGCCAAGCGTTTTATGATCAGCTGTGGCAGCAAATTAATGATGAAGGATGTTGGTGTGGTAACTTGCTGAGCAAAACAGCAAACGGTAGCAACCAAGCTCATCATCTTTGTATTTACCGACTTACGTTTCATTCTGGACGAATTCTTTATCTCGGATTTTCTACGGATATTTCTGCTTCGTTGTTGTGGATGAAAAATCGTTGTGAACAACAGCATGATTGGGCTGCCTTTTTACCGACGAGGAAAGAATTTGAACTCCAATTAGCAACCTTAGCGAATGAAAGCAGAAATAAAGAACTCAACATTGTTATGACACTCAGACCCAAGTTTTCGGAGAGATACTTGCTTGAACAGCAATTAGGTTTTGCAGATTTTATTATGCGAAGTCGCTACACCAGTATTGCGGGGCAGTTATCTCGGGATGTGTTTGTCGTATGCTTGCAGACCCCTCATTGTCAATGGTTGAGCCCGGTTCGTTTGATCCAAATTGCCATGAAAGGGTTCTTTAATGAGCTTAGAAATGAAATGGGCACAAAAATGCATGCCACTATCGTTAAAGGCCAAACTGGTGTGTCAATCCTTGGCTATGATACGAACCGACCAAGACAAGCGCTAGCACATGCAGCGCAAGCGATGTTGTCCTCTATTTCCGGTGAAGGCAGCTATTTCAACTTTTACGACAGTGAACTTCACTCTGAATTAGTGAAGCGCCAACATCTCGAGGCGTTTTTGGAGGCGCAAATAGAGAGTGGGCTAGTGGACGTTTACTTTCAACCGATTATCGACGTTCAAACCGGAAGAGTGGTTAAGTTCGAGGCTCTCGCACGCTTCTATGATGAAAATGATGCGTATTGTACGCAAAAGATGATCGCTATTATTGAAGATCTAGAACTCATAGCGGCACTTGATGATGTGGTCTGCCAAGCTGCGTTGAAGCACTTTCCGCGCTTACAAGAAATTTATGGCGAGGAAGTGGGCGTGACCATCAATCGCTCCCTCAATACGAAATTGGATTCTCTTCAGATCCTTCAGCGGTCGCATGATTTGATTAAAGCCAGTGGTGTAGACCCTAAGCGAGTAACTATCGAGCTAACAGAAACCGCGTATTTTGAACAAGATGAGGAGCATACTCGAGCTCTAGAGGAAGTGCGGAAAGAGGGCATTGAGATCGCGATTGATGACTTCGGTACTGGGTATTCTTCTTTTTCTTATCTAGAAAAAGGGCAGTTTGATTTACTGAAAATAGACCGAAAATTCGTCAAGAACATTCATAAAGGGAGCACTAGCTATAACATTGTGAAAATGGTCACCGAGCTTGCACAGCAAATGAATGTAAAAGTGGTTGCTGAAGGCGTGGAATCTAAGCAAGAACTTCAAGTATTGGCAGAAATCGGTGTCGATTACATGCAGGGCTTTCTATTTTCTGCTGCCGTGCCTGTCGATTTGATGGATAAAGCGGACAGTTATGAGCATCTGTTCTCTGACATCGCGATTGAGTCTAAGCAAAGTGATGTGTTGCAATCTTTGAGCCATGAACAAGTCAGGTCTATGGACCCTGGAGAACCGCTCTCCTTGGCAGTGGAGTACATGAATTTGAATCCAAGCTCGCCTTTAGTTGTTCTCAATGAAAATCGTTGTGTTGGGTTAATTACGAAAGAGACGGTGAATTTACACCTAACGCCTTCGATGGGAACAGAGCGAGAAACTGAACGAGAAAGCCGAATTTGGAAACGTCCTGTTAATCAGATAATGAGCACCGAATTTGTGTTGGTTGATGAGGATTTACCTGTCTCTGTTATTCGAGAGTTGGTTAAAACCGGGATTCGTTTCCCTTGGGTACTGTGTAATACCAAAGAAGAGTACCGTGGAGTTTTAACGCAGGAAGACGCGTTGAAGTATCTTGCTTCTCTGTGAATAAAATTGTCTTACCGTTTTAGCTCATTTGGGGGCCGACTTTCGGTGGTTTGGCGATAGTTGATTTGATATTATCGCCCCCCAAAATGACTTTTGAGCGTGCATTCAACATGATTCAACAATTGCTGGTTACTTTCCCTCCGATGCTATTTGGCGCACAAGCGCTACTGACTTTGCTTCTAATCAAGGGCGATATTTGTCCTGGTCAGCGAGGACGTCTTCATAAAATGTTGCCTGCAGTAGCTGTATTGTGGCTCGCTGTTGCGTCACTTCGCATTGAAGCATTTATGATCGTGTTTGCTATTTTCTACTTCTATTCTCAGGTTCAAACCAAGAAAACGCGTGAAAAAGGGCCACTATGGGCGATGTATTTAGCGAATGGTTTGGCCTTTGCGTATGTGAGTATTCAAGTATTTGAGCAATCAAGCTGGCCAGCATCGATAGCGATAGCGCTAATGATATTTTTCCTTGGGGCGTCATTTTCTCAATTGCTGCTTACGATAGCTCGCAGCAGATTACAGGCATTTCACCGTATTTTACCAGTTACGGGCATTGTGTCTGGAATGCTATTAGTCATCGCAACGTTGTTTGCTTCTTACCAGTTAAATGAAGCTGCACTGAACGCTGCAACACAGCCAATCTTGCTGTCTTTAGCTATGTTAATTTCTTCAATTATTGTGTGGTGTTGGCATATTTTTACGCATAAGAAACCAGAAAAGGTGCAACTGAGCGTTGCCTTGTTGCTAGCACTCGCGTCGATGACGAGCCTGCAAGGTTTATTCTCTCTCGCGGCTTAACCTCTATTCTAAAGACAAAGCTAGACGGCTTATATCCAAGTGCTTTCTTGGTGCTTGGGTATAAGGTGATCACGTTTTAGATCGCACTCACTTTAAATTCGCGTGATTACTACTACGCTTATTTATATACCTTGTCCAAGAGGAGAGTCGCGATGGATTTAAGCAATGTAGGTAATCTGGACAGCACTATTTTGCTAGGTATCGTCAACGAAAAGCTACGTTTAGAGTGCGACAGTTTTGACGAGTTAGTATCAGTGTATGAGATGGATGTAGAGTCTGTAGTCGGCAAGCTTGATATGCTCGGTTATCAGTACGATCCATTGACTAACCAATTTAAAGCATATCAACGCTAAGCCTTTCATAATCCAAATCTTTTAAGCCACCTTGATTCCGTCAAGGTGGCTTTTACATTGTAGCCTCGCGGTTGCGAAAAAAGCTTGTAAGTAACGCTTTTCTTTCTCTGAGTGACGCGTTGCAGCAAACAAGCGACGCCATAAGCCTTGGCCGAAAGGTTTACTGGTAATAAGACCTTGGCGAGAAAATTCAGAAATCGCCCAATTGGGTAGTGCCGCCACCCCTAATCCAGCAGAGACCATCTGAACTAACATGAGAGTGTTGTCGGCTTGCTTCCATTTCGCAGGTTCTATTCCTGCTGGCTGAAGAAAGTGTTTTACGACGTCTAGCCTTTGTTTTTGAACCGGATAAGAGAGCATGGTTTGATCTGCGAGATCTTGCGGCTCAATAATTTCTTTTTCCGCCAATGGGTGGTTGGTTGCGGTAATTAAACGCATTTCAAAGTCGAATAGAGGCTCGTAGTGGACTTCGGATCGAGGTTGGATATCGGAAGTAATAACGAGATCGAGTTCGCCTGCCAATAGAGCTGGGAGTGGTTCAAAGCCAAAACCAGAGGAAAAGTCCAATGTTACGCTAGGCCAAGCAAGTTGGTACTCCCTAAGTGCAGGCATTAGCCATTGGAAGCAAGAGTGACATTCAATGGCCATATGTAATCGGCCATTGACGTCTTCTTTCAAGCTCGCTAAATCATTTTCTGCTCTTGCGAGTTTCGGAAGGATATCTTCTGCAAGACGCAATAGGATTTCTCCCTCTGAAGTGAACTTCACCGGACGAGTCTTTCTCAGGAACAGTTGCCCTCCAATTCGCGCCTCCAAATCTTTGATCTGATGAGACAGTGCCGACTGAGTGAGATGTAAAGCGGTCGCTGTTGCCGTTAGAGAGCCAGTGTCTCGAAGCGAAGTGAGTGTCCGCAAATGTTTTAGCTCTATCATGAATTCCTTTCATCCTTTGTTGCTCGCTATGAACAGAATAGCAATCGTGTAAATAACTTAACGACAAAAAATGGATATGTAAACGTCTAGACGTCTATTTGTTGTGTTTATTTGCGAATCATGTCGCCTCATGATGAATTTTTTTAATAAACAAGTTGAATAAATGGACGTTGTTCAAACCGCAGATGAGAGCGATAGTTTAGCCATCCAGACATCTTTCATGACGAAAGATACTCTGACCCAAACAAATTAAACAAGATTGAAAAAGGAATAGGGACATGGCTACAACAACGCACGTACTAGGTTATCCACGCATCGGTGAAAAACGAGAATTAAAATTCGTTCAGGAAAAATACTGGCGCGGAGAAATTGATCAAGCAGAGCTTAAAAAGGTTGGAGCAGATCTGCGCGCTAAAAACTGGCAAACGCAAACAGATGCTGGCTTGAGTTTTACCACCGCTGGCGATTTTGCTTGGTACGATCATGTACTGACGACCACGTTGTTACTGGGTCACGTGCCAAAACGTCACGCAGACGGTTTCCCTGATTTGGATACGCTATTCAAAGTGGGTCGCGGTCAATCTCAAGCGGGTTGCGGCTGTGCGGGCGCTGCAGCATCGGATATGACTAAATGGTTCAACACAAACTACCACTACATCGTACCTGAATTTAGCAAGGACGATACATTTGAAGTGAGTTGGCCTCAACTGTTTGAAGAAGTCAACGAAGCAACCCAAGCTGGGCATAAAGTGAAGCCAGTTTTGCTTGGTCCAGTCAGTTATCTTTACTTAGGTAAAGAGGTAGAAGAAGGGTTCGATCGCCTGACGCTACTGCCACGATTGCTTACGGCTTACCAAGCTATTTTGGCAAAGCTCGCAAGTCAAGGTGTTGAGTGGGTTCAGATTGATGAGCCAATTTTGTCACTGGAGCTAGAAAGCAAATGGGCTGATGCGTTCAAGCTAGCGTACCAAGTGATTCGAAGCGATGTAAAAGTGCTGCTAACGACGTACTTTGACTCTATAAGCGATACGCTAGACAAAATTGTAAAGCTACCAGTGGATGGTTTACATATCGATTTATCTGCCGCGCCTCAGCAGCTTGACGACGTGGTTGCCAAACTACCGGAGGGGTGGGTGCTGTCTGCTGGCGTGGTCAACGGTCGTAACGTGTGGCGCTCGGATTTGAGTGCGCAACTTGAACGTCTACAGCCAGTAAAAGAAAAACTGGGCGACAACCTTTGGGTTGCGAGCTCATGCTCTTTGCTACATAGCCCGGTTGATCTGGAACAGGAAACAGAACTCAGTGAGGAAGTGAAAAGCTGGTTTGCGTTCGCAAAACAAAAAGTAACAGAAGTCGCCTTGCTTGGCCGCGCACTCGATGGTGATCAAGATGCGATTCTCGCTTGTGATACCTACAGCCAGCCAATCAAAGCACGTAAAACGGCAACGCATGTGAATAAGCCACAAGTTCAAGCACGTTTAAACAGTATTACTGCGTCACTTGCCGAGCGCAGCGCACCTTACGCGGAGCGTGCTGCGCATCAAGCTGAAGTCTTGGGCTTGCCTTTGTTGCCAACAACGACAATCGGCTCTTTTCCTCAAACGGATGAAATCCGGGTGCAGCGCAGCGCTTATCGTACAGGTCAATTATCTGAGTCTGAATATATCCAAGCACTTAAAGGACATATTGCTGACGCAGTAAAACGTCAAGAGGCGCTCGACCTAGATGTGCTAGTTCATGGTGAAGCAGAGCGTAACGACATGGTGGAATACTTCGCTGAGAACTTGGCGGGTTTTCAAACGACCAAATTTGGTTGGGTACAGAGTTATGGTTCTCGCTGTGTGAAACCTGCCATTGTAGTTGCTGACATTGAACGTGAAAAACCGATCACAGTTGAATGGTCGACGTACGCACAATCGCTAACCAGCAAACAGATGAAAGGCATGTTGACTGGACCAGTAACGATTTTATGTTGGACGTTCCCACGTGAAGACATCACACGTCAAGAAATTGCGCAGCAACTTGCTTTGGCACTACGTGATGAGGTGTCTGACCTGCAAGATGCAGGCATCAATATCATTCAAATTGACGAGCCAGCCATTCGAGAAGGTTTACCACTCAAAAAACGCGATCACAAAGCGTACTTAGAATGGGCCGTAAATGCGTTTAAGGTCTCTGCGGCAAGTGCAAAACCAGAAACTCAGATTCACACTCATATGTGTTACAGCGAGTTCAATGAAATCATTGATTCGGTTGCGGCACTCGATGCGGACGTCATTACCATTGAAACATCTCGCTCAAATATGGAGCTGCTGAAAGCATTTGAAGAGTTCAATTACCCGAACGAAATTGGCCCTGGTGTTTATGACATTCACTCACCAAACATTCCTACGGAAGAATGGATTGAAGGTTTAATCAAGAAAGCGGCAGAAAAAATTCCGGCTCAACGTTTGTGGGTAAACCCAGATTGTGGTCTGAAAACACGAAACTGGAAGGAGACAGAAGCCGCATTGGCAAATCTGGTTTCAGCGGCGAAGAAGCTCCGTGCTGAGCTGGCGTAACACATCGTTGCAGCAAATAAAAACGGAGACTGTGGTCTCCGTTTTTCTATTCTTAATTGTTAACTTTCGTTTTCAGATTATCCAATAATAGCGAATCATCGTCTCATGCCGAAAGCAACAAAAATTACTGTAGCTACTTCACCTGAGTACAAGTCTGTGCGGAAACCAACTCATCTGCCATCAACTGACCGCGAGAATTACGTACCTTAATACGATACATCAAGCCCATATCAATTTGCTTGCGAACTTCTGGGTTGCTGCAGTAGGTATAGATACTGGTATTCAGTACTTGATTTAACGGCTTTGCACCGAGTGCGCCATCGTTATAAATCATCATCATCTCTACAACATTTTTGTTGGATGAGACACGCATTATTTGCAGTGGACCGTACTCTAAAGGGAGGCCCGCAGACAAGACTCCTGCTCGGTTTGATGCCATAAGCTCAAGTTGGCGCTGATTATCATCGGTTGATGAACAGCCAGCCAGAGCACCAAATACCAAGAAAAGACACAGTAATTTTTTCATAAATTAAAACACTTTTTTGAACGGTTTCACGATTACATGATCGTAAACACCAGCCGCTACATAAGGATCGGCTTCTGCCCACGCTTTAGCATCCTCTAGAGAAGCGAATTCAGCGATGACAGTTGAGCCCGTAAATCCAGCTTCACCAGGATTGTCAGAATCTATCGCAGGCATCGGACCAGCTGTAAGAAGGCGGCCTTCGTCTTGTAGCTTTTGTAAGCGATCCAAGTGTTGTGGGCGAACGCTCATGCGTTTTTCCAACGAGTTCTCAACGTCCTGTGAAAAGATGACATACCACATAGCATAGTTCCTTAATTGGTAGGGTAAAGTGTTAATTTAACGCCTTTTTTGTGTCTCTCACAAGTGAACAACAGAAAATGTGAGATCCTTTCTAACTGTTAGCGTTGTAGGTTGACTAATTCTGAACCGGACGCGGTTTACCTTCACTGTCAATGGCTACGTAGTTGAAGGTCGCATCACAAACCATGAAGCGTTCGCCAACACCGTGAGCTTTGACGGGTTTGACCCATACTTCCAAATCGACACTCATGGATGTGCGGCCGATCTTAGTGCATTCGCCGTAGCAGCATACGACATCGCCCACACCAACAGGTTTTTTGAACGTAATGCTTGATACCGAAACGGTGACAACGCGACCACAAGAGATCTCTTTTGCCAGAATCGCGCCTGCTAAGTCGAGCTGTGACATTATCCAACCGCCAAAAATATCGCCATTGGCGTTTGTATCTGCAGGCATTGCAAGGGTACGAAGCAGCATTTGACCTTTCGGAGAGCTAATTTCTTGACTCATTGTGACATCCTAAATCTTAAAGGCGCTCAAACTAAGCGCCAACATAGTAAATACCTAGAACCAAAGGTCCTTAAAAAACCGCAGATACCGGACCAGAGAAAGTTGGTTTACAGCAGCAAGAATGGTCTGAAAACGGTACGTTGTTTGAGCGGTTTACTGATACATGGAGCAAAACAGCGACCCTAAGGTCGCTGTGAAGTCGCGGATTATAGCAAAACTGAGTTTTTAATCATCAGTGGACACATCGGATGAGTTATTTTTTTGTTCTTTTGGCATGTGTTTATAAATGTAAAAGCCAGTCACAATCATGTAGGCAAATGTCGCGATCAACATTCCAAATACTTTGAAGTTAACCCAAACATCCAATGGCAATTCGTAAGCAATATAAATATTTAGGCCAGCGAAGAATGAGAAGAAGCCAACCCAAGCCCAGTTAATCTTTGCCCAAACAGCGTCAGGTAACGTAATTTCCTTGCCTAGCATACCTTTGATGGCTGATTTTCCCAATGCGTGGCTCACTGCTAAGCCAATCGCCAGAATCGCGTAAATGATGGTGACTTTCCACTTTATAAAATTGTCGTCGTGGAAGAAAAGGGTCATGCCGCCGAAGATAGTGACGATAACAAATGTTATTAGCTGTATCTTTTCGACTTTCTTATACAGCGCATAGGTGACGACAAGTTGAATGGCTGTTGCTACGATCAGTGCACCTGTCGCCACGTAGATGTCGTACAGCTTGTATAAAGCGAAGAAAACGATGAGTGGTATAAAGTCTAGGATCTGCTTCATGATGGCAAAATCTACCTAATTATTGAATTGAAGACAGTCTAACGGAATCTGACAAGATGTGAATACTGAGGAAGTTAAGGTAAGAATAGTAACGCTTAGTATATCGTACAGCCCGCAAGCTTCTTCCACGTCGAAACAGCAAATGGAAGGAATAAAAATTGCCGCGTGAAGCGGCAATAGAGTTGAGAGTTTTAAACCTTAAGCCACACGTTGATATTGGGAAATAAGCGTTTTTACATCTTCTAAATAGCCTTCCCGCAGTAAGTTATCGACCGTTGCTTCTAGCTCTTCGAGGGACATCGTGAAGCAAGTGGATTTACCAGTCATCAGGGTCAGATATTGATGATACTCTTCTTCTGTATAGTGGCCTAAGCGATCAAGTAACAGTGTTTTGATTCCATGATGAATCAAGCCGTAGTATGTATGTCGATGAAGTAACATGGCGATCTCCTTATCAAGCTCATACGCTACTCATTTGCAGCCTGCTTGACCTTCTGGATAATTCGATTTACTCCAATAATGCACATCTAGTGCCAATTCTATATTTGCAAATTAAAAAGTGCTGGAAGGTGCAAAATTCTCGTTCTGTAACCATCTTTGGATGACGACTTGAAGTGCATTTAACGTGGTGGGCTTTTCGAGCCTGTCATCCATGAGTGTCGAAATTAGCTCCAACTCTCTAGCTCCAGACTCACCAGATAAGGCAATGATTGGAACGGAGGATGTGATTTGCTTAATCCGCTGGCTGGCGTCAAATCCATTCATTACCGGCATTTGGACATCCATAAGAACGAGATCAATCTTGTGAGAGTGGAATAGTTCTACCGCAGAGGCTCCATTATTTGCTTGTAAGCTGTTGACTCCCAATCTTTTTAAATACATCTGTACCAAGGTGCGTTGCACCTCTTTGTCATCTACAATGAGCACTGTTGGTGCATCTTTACATACTTGTACGTGTTGAGCTGAATGATTTTCAGAATGTGATGCAGTTGCTTTCCAGCTATCAAAGTCCGGTGCTCTTAATGTCTCTGGTTTTGGTGCGTTTGGTACGACTGGGAAATACAAGTAGAATTCTGTGAACTCGTTCAATTCAGACTGGCACTCTATTCGTCCTCCGAAGGAGCGCATAACACGTTGGCAATAGCCCAAACCTAAGCCACTGCCTCCGCTTTTTTGATACGAGAAAAAGTCATCAAATATCTTGTGTAAGATACTGCTATCTATACCTGGCCCACTATCTCGGAAGATCAGAATGTTTTCGTAAGCCCCCGTCTGGGTACGAATCTCAATTTGACTGTCGGGATAAGAATCAAAATAGTAGATAGCGTTACGAATCAAATTGAAAATGACAAAGTTAAACAGGGTCTCATTTAACTTCGCGACAAAATCGTGTGCCTGTGGCAGGTTAATTCTCTCTATTATTTGATCGTTTTCAAAACCATAACGGCTTACTGCTTGGTCGATGGCTTTATGTATGGAAGTGAGAGCTAAAGGCTCATGCTCTGGTGAACTGTCGCTAACTTCTCGTAAAATAATATCGATAAGTTGTCTACCGCGTTGTATAGCGGCTTCACCTTTATCAATTTCTCTTTTTAGCGTATCCAGTGAGGCGTTTGACTCTATATGCTGTTTTAAAGCTTCAAATTGTAATTGTACTTGAGCGAGAGGGTTACGCATTTCATGTGCAATGGAGTTAGCCAGCGCACGGCTTTGGCGTACCTTTCTATCGGCTTCAATGGTGCTCTGGATGCGAACTAATAACGTTTGCAGAGCTGAGATTTCTTCATTAGAAAACAGCTTATTATCTATTTTATGTGAAGAAATTAGTAAGTGAGTAACAGACTTTCCACGACCGAAGAGAGGCATAACGAGCGCAGTATTGCTTGAGCGCATGCGCTCGTAGAGCTTTCTCATCGACCCTTTAGAAGAGGAGGCATAATCAATTTCTTCAGACAACTCATCTAGCACGAGAACTGACTTGCTTGACGGCAGGTACTCTTCGTAAAACGTTTCTGTGTAATTGCTAGTGACTAGCTGTAGATTGTTGTTTGGTATGTTAAGTAACGATGCCAACTGACGCATAGCATCATCTATTGAGCGTTTAAACTCTTCCTCTAACCCAAGGATTTGCTGAACGGGAGTGTGTCGTTTCCCATAAATAAAATACGAAGCGAAACGACTGACTCGCTTAAAAAGCAAGTGCCAAGTGATACCGATAAGCGCACATAAAGGTACCGCAACAAGCCATTGGTTATCTTCAGAGATAGGAATAAATATCGCCCCTAGCGGCAGAACAAAAATGGCGCAGACTAAGAGCGCGCTTACCGTTAAGTACGTGAGATATTTAGCGCTGTAGAAGCGAGAGGTAAGTAGGGCATAGCCCACAAACAACATTTCGCTGATTGAAAGTGCTGGTGGTAACCAAGTTAGGGAGAAGTCGCCAAGGAAATACGTCATTCCAAGGTGTATCACTGCCGTAGATAACATGAATACCAAAATGCCAGCGATCATATAGTTGCTTTTTGCTAGCGTGAGCTTGCTGCTGTTAGCGCGCATGGCAATCAAGTTAAGCAGCGTTAGTACCACGAAAGCTAGCAAACTAATGAAAAAATATGAGGTATGTGGGCCAAATTCAATGACGAACTGGCTTGGACCACTAATGGTGACATTTTCGACAGTAAGATTCGGCACTAAGTTGATGTACAGTGAATACGTTGCTAGTGCGACAAAGACGACTTTTTGCCAGACTTTGACCGCTGTTTTTTTAACATCTGCGGTTAACTGGCAAGAAAAATAGAATGCAAACGCAAAGGCGAAAAAAGACGCTAAGTTCGCTAACTTAGCCATAAAAATGCCACCAACAGAGCCTAATTCTGGCAATAAATCGGTATGGAAATAGGCGTTACTGCTTATCCAAACAATGATACAGCTGGAATAAGCGATGTAAGGCGCGTGATGCGAGCCTAAGATTGATTCACTCTTCTGTTTTAGGCGATAGCAGTAATACAGTAGCCAAGCGAATACTATTAGTACAGTCGCGTACAATGCCATTGCTTTTGGGTAAAAGAGACCGTGCAAATGAACATCAAGCATGCTCATTCACCTTTTTATCCATTCTTTTTGTTCGTACGCAATGTTTGTAGTCGCGAAATTGTATGTCTTGAAATGCTTCAACCATCATACCTAAATTCCAGAAACCGCGGTATGTCTTGGTACCGTCACCGTTAATGTCGCGGTATCCTGAGTGAAAGTAGGCACTTAAATCAATAGATTGATAGAAATTTAACATAAATACTTGCTCAATAATGGTAAAGCCGAGCTTATAGCCTGCTTTATAGAGCTCGCTCATCATAGTTTTTTGCGCCAGATACAAAAAATACAGCTTTTGTTGGATGTTGCCTCCCACCGTAAGGCGCAGCACTTCGCAAACCGCTTCAGTGTTCTTTACATGAGATTGAAACTGAGCATCAAACCCAATAAGAGTGTGCTCATGAGTTAGAGCACGACACTCCAAAATACCCAGTTGATTGAGAACACTGTACCCATGATTAGGAAAGCAAAACTGCCATTGTTCGTTACTAAACTGTGGTGAGTAACTGAGCCAGTTATTTCGCTGATGCCAGCCTTGCACTAAAGTGGAGGAGACCATGATTGGTGAAGATGACGATTTGAGCAAGAGCGCAAAGTGCTGCCCTTTTTGCGAGAGTGATAAAAGAGGCAAGATTTCAAACCATTGTTCAGTTTGGACGAAAAGCTCAAGATTACTCAGTGTGATCGCTTTGGAAATCGGCATTAACGCTGCATGATTTGGCAGCATTACCTCAAGATCGCAATCTGCGATATCTTCAATTAACACGCTAGTATAGCTGTGGTCGTCAAACGGAAGCGGAGTAGGAATCGCAGCTTCGTTTGAAGGATATTTTTGCTTGATTGCTTCGATCTCGCATTGACACCAGAAAACCATCCAATGCGGGTAACAATCTGCGGCAAGTTGTTCAAGTAAATGAATCTCTTTGGAGAAACCTGTCGGATACTGTTGCACTAAATCTCGATAATCCATTAACTCAAATAGTGCAGAAAGACTTTTTGATGCGTGTTTAGGAAAGAGAGATTTAAGCAGTTTTATTCGATACAGAGCAACCTGTTGAAAAAGAGCATCTCGTTTTTGTTTCGTTAGGGTAAGAATAACTGAGTCAACCAGTGCCTGCTGCTTTGATTCGATCGGCAAATTTGTTTTGGTGAGATATTCCAAAGATTGCTCAAGACTCATGATATAACCTAGTTCTAACGTTTTGTTATATTTTGTAATGGTTTATATCATTTTGAAAAATTTATGCCATCGGTTTCTATTTGTATAGTTACGTAATGCAAGAAAAGACAAAAAAACCGCTCATTATGAGCGGTTTTTGGTCTATTCAAGAAAGGGTTAGGCTTCTTGCTTTTTTAGCTCAGCTTCTGCCGTTTCTTCTTCAATTAGCGCATCAACGATAACTGCACATGCAGCATCACCTGTGATGTTCAGTGCTGTACGAATCATATCGAAAATACGGTCAAGAGCGAATAGCAGCGGTAGACCTTCAATTGGAATGCCAGCGGCAAGAAGCACGGCAACCACTAGGAAAGAAGGGCCAGGAACACCCGCTTGACCAACCGCACCCAATGTAGACGTTACGATAATTGCAATGTAAGCGCCCATGCCTAGATCGATATTGAACAGTTGAGCAAAGAAGATAGCAACCAAGCCATAGTAAATCGCATTACCTGACATGTTGATCGTTGCGCCTAGAGGCAGAACAAATGATGCAGTTGAATTTTTTACGCCCAGCTCTTTTTCACAGGTGTCCATTGTGACAGGCAGTGTTGCCATAGAAGACGCTGTTGAAAGCGCAACTGCTTGCGGTTTCTTCATTGAAGACAGGAATTTCTTCGCAGATGTCTTCGTGAAAACATGCACCATTGCTGGGTAAACAACGAAACCGAAGATTAGGATGGCGGCAACGTAAACAACGAACAGTTTAAACACCACCATTAGCGCACCAAAACCGAACGTACCGACGGCTTCTGCCATCAGACCAAATACACCGATAGGTGCAATGATCATTACTTTGTTGATCATCCAAACCATTGCGTCAACGATGCAGTTAACACCATTGATGATTGGTTCACGACGTTCTTTTGCTTGCTTAGAAATCGCAATACCAAAGAACATACAGAAAACGAGGATCTGTAGGATGTTTGCTTCATTTAGTGATTGGAAAACGTTGGTTGGGATCATACCAGTGATGGTTGCCCAGAAAGTAGGTAGTTCACCTTTTGAAGCGTATTCTGCTGAGAACATGCCTTCAACGCCAGAGACGTCGATACCCATGCCTGGTTGGAATACTTCACCCATAAATAGTGCAAGCGCAACGGCTAGGGCGGATGTTAAACCAAAATAACCTAGAGTGACGATACCAACTTTACCTGCTGACTGGCTGTTCCCAAGACCAGCGGCGCCAGAAATCAAGGCTACAGCGACCAAAGGAATAACCAACATTTTGATTAAGTTGATAAAGATAGCACCTAAAGGAGCGAACACTGTCGCATCATGACCCATCATGGCACCAACGGCTGTGCCCACGATCATGGCGATTACGACTTGTACGCCAATGTTGTTTAGCAAACTCTTTTCTTTTAACACTTCCATAACCTCTGTGCTAATAAAATGTAAAATCCTAAAATTACCCACTAACCATAAATGGATTTACGGATAATTATCTCGCCTTGCTTTTTACACTTATCGTTTACAATTGGCAATATGCAGCAAGGTATTATTGATGGATTAATCGATATTTTATTGACGAACGATAAAGTTTTGTTCAATAGCAAACGTTTGCTATTGATTTTTCTTATAAGGGTCGCGCTTAGGATTGTTCAAGTTTATTTTTCTTTATTTGTTTTCTTTTTGTTAATTTTAACCGCTTTTGTATTTGCTATTGCAGTCAGAGTTTTTAGTGACTTGGGTTGATATTTATAACAATTCATCTCTTTCAAGCTCACACTTTTATTAATTTGCCTTCTGAAATGTTAATTGCTTTACATTCTTGGCTCTAATTGCGTTGTAAACATAATGTTAAATTGTAATGACTGGTGAGACTCAAATGCTGACGATCCAGTGTTAGAGATAACTTGCTTAGTTAATGCTCCTGAGCTGATTAGACGAGAAAGACAAGTAAGAGGTGAAGAGACTATGATGAATCTTGCTGCTGCGTTACAAAGAAATGCTGCGAGTAAACCAGATAAAACGGCGTTGATATGTGGCACTGAAAAGATAAATTATGCGCAGTTTGATGCGATCGCCGGCAAGATCGCAGCGTCTTTAATCAATAAAGGCGTAAAGCCAGGTGACCGCGTTGCGATTTCATGCCCAAACATTCCTTTTTTCGCGTTTGTTTATTATGCAATACAAAAAGCTGGCGCGGTTGCAGTCCCATTAAATGTGCTTTTGAAAGCGCGAGAAATTAAGTATCACTTAGAAGATTCAAAAGCGAAGTTTTATTTCTGCTTTGAAGGGACGAAAGAACTGCCAATGGCAAAAGAGGGTGTCAAAGCCTTTGAACAAGTCGATACATGCGAAGGCATAGTCGTATTGACTCAATCTCAAGATGAAAGCTATTGGAATGGTGTAATAACTCTCAATGCGTTTATAGCCGATGTCCAACCGTTGCCGGATTATATACCGCGTAATGCGGATGATACATGTGTGATTTTGTATACATCAGGGACGACAGGCTTACCAAAAGGCGCTGAACTGACTCAGCAGAACATCATAATGAACGCTCTGGTGGCACAAAACATTATGGGCAGCCAGGCCGATGATATTCACTTAGTAACTTTGCCTTTATTTCATACATTTGGTCAAACCGTCCACTTAAATGCTAGTGTTTTGGGCGGGGCAACATTGGTGTTAGTGCCTAGGTTTGAGCCTAAACATGTTCTTGAGCTGGTGGAAAAACATAGGGTGACGATATTTGCTGGTGTGCCAACGATGTACATCGGTCTGCTTCATGTGCAGCATCAATTTGATACCTCGTCATTGCGTGTTGCAGTAAGCGGTGGTGCGCCATTACCAACCGAAATCTTTCGAACCTTTGAAGAAACATTTAATGTGCCGATCTTAGAAGGATACGGGTTGTCGGAGACAAGTCCTATTGCATGTTTTAATCATTTAGATCAGGAGCGAATACCAGGCTCGGTAGGTCAACCGGTTCAAGGCGTCGAAGTAAGAGTTATCGACATTGAAGGCAATGCACTACCGATAGGCGAAGAAGGTGAGATTGTTGTGCGTGGTCATAATGTTATGAAGGGATATCTTGACCGCCCAGAAGTTACTGAATCTGCGCTACAAAATGGTTGGTTCCATACTGGTGATGTGGGCCGCTTTGACAGTTCAGGTAATTTATTTATTGTCGATAGAATGAAAGATCTGATCATTCGAGGTGGATTTAATGTTTATCCCAGAGAAATTGAAGAAGTTTTCATGACTCATCCTGCCGTTTCAATGGTCGCGGTGATAGGGATTCCAAATGAAGAGTATGGCGAAGAGATAAAAGCCTACGTTGTACTTAAACCAAAAGAATACATTGACGCCGATTCATTACAAAAGTGGGGTAAAGAGCAATTAGCCTCGTTTAAATATCCTCGTTATGTCGAAATTCGTGAACACCTCCCGATGAGTGCGACAGGAAAGATTTTGAAACGTGAGTTGAAATCTGAATTGAATATAGCTTAGTTAATTCAATGGTTTTTGTGTCACAGCGCCACTTGCCTAAGCGCAAATGGTGTTGTGCTCTTGACCAATTAGATGCATAAGGTTTTTAGCTATCGTTAGACAATACTTACCGTTTGTTGAATGGATCTATTGCTCGAGTTCTTTAAAGTATTCTTCTAAGCGTTTCGGATTGGTAATGGTTACTGAGCCATAGTTTAGCTCTAGCATCCCAATACTTTCTAATCGTTTTAGTATCTTGTGTACGCTCTGACGAGTTAGCCCCATCATGTTAGCGATATGTTCTCTTGTTACCCTGACAACGCATGGTCGAGTATCGATCGCTTGATTAAGTTGGTATTCAGCAAGTAGCAGCAACCTTTTGGCGACTCGTTCTTCAATTCCTCTAATCGCGTCATCTTCGATAACAGAAATAGCAGACCACAAGCGGCGGCTAAGTAAGTCGAGTATAGTGGGGTAACTTTGAGGGTATTTGGCGAGTAATTGGCGAAATTTATCTCCAGGAAGCTCCATTACAGTCACGTCCGAATGCGCGGTCGCACCAAAAATACGAGGCATGCCGGGAGAAAAAACATTGTCTCCAAACCAGCCACCAGCTTCGAAAATCATCAGTGTGACTTCTTTGCCTTTTGAACTAATTGAGTTCACTCTCACTGCACCTTGAGCTATGACCATAAGAGAAGATTGAAGCGCACCTTTATTGCAAATCAGTGCTTTTTCGTCGAAGCAGCGAACCTTAGTCATTTGCGCTGCTTCACTAAGCCCTTTATCTGGCAGCCCTGATAGTACAGGACATTTGGCTAGCAGTGTTTTGACTTCTTCCATGTAGCAACCTTACTGCACATTGCTTTATTGAGTTAGTTAAGTTACCCAAGCTTAACACTCTTTGAGTGCTCTGCTTGAGATAGATTTGGAAAGTGCGGGCGTTGAACAAAAAATGACGTGGTATAAACGCGATAGTAAGAAAACGCCCACTAAACATAATGTTAAGCGGGCGTTGTTATGTCATATCAAACTGAAATTATTTTTGAGTGGCAGCTTTCATTGCAGAAACGAATTCACCTAGCTTGTCGAGCATAATTTGTGGCTGCTCAACGTTCGCTTCAATGATTTTTACCACGGCTGAACCAGAAATTGCACCAGCCGCACCAGATTCTAGTGCTTGTTTCACCTGTGCAGGCTCAGAGATGCCAAAACCAAGTAGCGCTGGTGGTGCATCAAATTGGTTCAGTCTATCGAGCATATGACCTACAGGCATGTTTGCTTTGGTTTCTGCGCCAGTAACACCTGCACGAGAGAGTAGGTAAGTGTAGCCGCCACCCAACTCTGATACTTGCTTCAGTGTTTCATCACTTGCCGTTGGTGGTGCGATGAAGATTGGGTGAATACCAAACTTTTCTGCAGCAGCAACAAATTCAGCACTTTCATTAGTTGGTACGTCTGCAATCAAAACAGAATCGATACCTGCTTTTGCACAACGCTCATAGAAGTTCTCGATACCACGAGAGTAAACAAGGTTCGCGTACATCAGAAGACCAATAGGCAACTCTGGGTACTTAGCTCGGATCTTACCGATTTGCTCGAAGCAGATATCTGGTGTTGCACCTGAATCTAACGCGCGAATGTTAGCGCCTTGGATGGTTGGGCCATCGGCTAGCGGATCTGAGAATGGAATACCAAGCTCAAGGGCATCTGCGCCAGACTCAACCAGTGTTTCCATGATTTTGTAAGACTGCTCTGCGTTTGGATCGCAAACCGTTACGAACGGTACAAATGCGCCTTGGTTCTTTTCGTTTAGGCGCGCAAACATCTTCTCATAACGGCTCATTAGATCGCTCCTTTTTCTTCTAGGATGGCATGTACAGTGAAGATATCTTTATCACCACGACCAGATAGGTTAACAACCAGCAATTGCTCTTTTTCTGGATTCTCACGTGCCATACGCAGTGCGTGTGCCACGGCGTGAGAAGATTCAAGTGCAGGGATGATGCCTTCATGGCGGGCAATTTCTTGGAATGCTTCTAGCGCTTCATCGTCTGTCACGTTGTCGTATTCAGCACGGCCAATTGCGTTTAGGTGTGCGTGCTGTGGACCAACTGAAGGGAAATCAAGGCCAGCAGATACCGAGTAAGACTCTTCTACTTGACCGTTTGGATCTTGCATCAATGGCGCTTTCATACCGAAGAAGATGCCTGTTTTACCATGCTTAAGTGGCGCGCCGTGCTGGTCAGTATCAATACCTTTACCTGCAGGCTCAACACCAATTAGGCGAACGCTTTCTTCTTCGATGAAGTCAGCAAACATACCAATCGCGTTTGAACCACCGCCCACACATGCGATAACCGCATCAGGAAGACGGCCTTCACGTGCCAAAATCTGATTCTTCGTTTCTTCACCAATCATGCGTTGGAAGTCACGCACGATGGTTGGGAATGGGTGAGGACCCGCCGCAGTACCTAGTAGGTAATGCGCATCTTCATAAGTTGCAGACCAGTCGCGTAGCGCTTCGTTACATGCATCTTTAAGTGTCGCTGAACCCGAGTGGACAGGAATAACTTCTGCGCCCATTAGCTTCATACGGAATACGTTCGGGCTTTGACGCTCAACGTCTTTTGCACCCATGTAAACGCGACACTTAAGGCCAAGTAGTGCACACGCTAGTGCGGTTGCAACACCGTGTTGGCCTGCGCCTGTTTCTGCGATGATTTCGTTTTTACCCATGCGTTTCGCAAGCAGAGCTTGACCTAACACTTGGTTGGTCTTGTGCGCGCCACCGTGAAGTAGGTCTTCACGTTTTAGGTACAGTTTGGTTTTCGTACCTTTGGTTAGGTTACGAGTTAGAGTCAAAGCCGTTGGACGGCCCGCATACTCTTGAAGAAGCGTCATGAACTCACTGCGGAATTCTGGATCTTCTTGCGCGTCGATAAACGCTTGCTCTAGTTGCTCCAGTGCTGGAACTAGAATTTGCGGAACGTACTGACCGCCGTATTCGCCAAAGTAGGCATTCAGTTTTGCCATCGTTATATTCCTTCTCGTATTTTTCGCTACGAATAGCTTTAAATTTTTTAGCTGATATCCAGCTTTAGTAGCTGCGAATAGCGGTGAATGCCGCGAGCAACTTCTGTGAATCTTTTTTGCCTGGTGCGCTTTCTACACCAGAGTTTAAATCTAATCCCAAGCAACCTAGTGTCGCTGCTTGTTGAGCATTTTTTGGCGACAGTCCGCCCGCTAGCATAATTTGACTTGGGTCGCCGATCAGTGACCAGTCGAACACTTGACCAGTTCCGCCAGTTTGAGTGCCAACTTGCGCATCTAATAAATGGCGATCAATGTTGTTTGCTAGCAGTTCTGGCTTGGCATCAGTCACGCCGTAAGCTTTCCAAATTTCTACCGTTGCTGGCAGTTCGGCTTTGAGTTGGTTTACGTAAGCTTGGTCTTCTTGACCGTGCAGTTGCACCGCTTTTAAACCCAAAGAGGTGACGACAGAAGCAACAAAATCGATATCGTGATTTTGGAAAACGCCCACATAGTTCAGCGGAGCACCGCTCATGGTTAAGCGCGCACCCTCAAGGTCGACCGCACGCTTCGATTTCTCGACAAAAATCAGGCCACCAAATACCGCACCAGCTTGATACGCTTTCGCTGCGTCATCTGGATGAGTGAGACCACAGACTTTATTTTCGCCCAGCGTCACTTTGCGTACTGCAAGCTCTAGGTTGTCTTCCGCCATCAGTGAACTACCAATCAAGAAGCCGTCTGCGTATTCCGCTAAATCACGAACTTGTTGATGTGTATAAATGCCAGATTCTGAGATTACTGTTGCGTTAGGAGCCAGTTCGCGAATGGTCGGTGCCAGTTCTTTAGTACGATTCAAATCAGTACTTAGGTCGCGAAGGTTACGGTTATTAATGCCGATAACGCGTGCGCCTAGCTTAACTGCACGATGAAGCTCTTCTTCGTTGCTGACTTCGGTCAAGATACCCATGTTCAGGCTGTGCGCTGCTTCCTCTAGCGCTTTGTACTCTTCGTCATTAAGGACAGAAAGCATCAGTAGCACGGCATCAGCACTGTAATGACGCGCTAGGTAAACTTGGTAGGTATCTACCATGAAGTCTTTACACAGAATGGGCTGTTTGACTTGACCTCTTACCTGAGGAAGAAAGTCAAAATTACCTTGGAAATATTTCTCGTCTGTTAGGACTGAAATTGCATCTGCGTGGTTGTTGTAAACCGATGCAATGTAATCCAAGTCGAAGTGATCACGAATCAAACCTTTAGAAGGTGATGCCTTCTTACATTCGGTGATGAATGCCGTCTTTTCGCCACTCAGAGCATCGTAGAAGCTGCGGTCCGATGGAAGCAAATCAGACTGAAATGTGCTTAGCGGTTGAGACACCTTACGGTCTGCTACCCACTGATATTTGTCGCGGACAATTTTCGCCAGTACTTCTGCCATTTCTGCTTCTTTCTTAGAAACGTGTTCAGACAGGTTGTCAGCTTGCTGAGTGTTGAAGTCAGTCATGTTCTTCAATTCCTTAAGCGTGTGCGGCAAGTTGTTGTACCAATTGGTACGCCTTGCCTGAATTCATTGCCTCAATCGCTTGTTGCGTGTTGGCTTTTAAATCTTCGTGGCCGAATAGACGCATTAGCAGAGCAACGTTCACTGCCACTGCACCCAATTGTGCGTCTGTACCTTTACCCGTCAGGATATTGGTAATGATCGCTTTGTTTTCTTCAGGATCGCCACCTTTGATTGCTTCTAGTGGGTGCGCTTCTAGACCGAAGTCTGCTGGTGTTAGCGTGTACTCAGTGATCTTGCCGTCTTTGATTTCTGCAACCGTTGTTTCGCCATGAATCGCGACTTCGTCCAAGCCACTGCCGTGAACTACAGCGGCGCGCTTCATACCCATTTGTAGCATGGTTTCTGCGATAGGACGAACCAGTTCTTCACTGTAAACGCCCATCAATTCGATGTTAGGACGAGCAGGGTTAATCAGTGGGCCAAGAATGTTAAAGATGGTGCGTGTTTTCATGGTTTGACGCACTGGCATCGCATGGCGCACACCACCGTGGTATTGAGGTGCAAATAGGAAAGCAACACCAATATCGTCTACCGCTTTGCGCGTATCTTCTGCGCTCATAGCTAGGTTGATACCAAATGAATCAAGAAGGTCAGAAGAACCCGATTTGCTTGAAACGCTGCGGTTGCCGTGTTTCGCTACTTTTAGACCACATGCTGCAGCAACAAACGCCGCAGTGGTTGAAATGTTGATGGTGTTGTGACCGTCGCCGCCAGTACCTACGATATCCGCGAAATCATAATCTGGACGAGGGAATGGGTTTGCGTTTGCCAGCAGTGCTTTTGCCGCGCCTGCAATTTCGTCTGGCGTTTCGCCTTTGATTTTTAGTGCAGTCAGCGCTGACGCCATCAAAATTGGATCTAGTTCACCACGGATAATGATGTCGAATAGCTGTTGGCTCTCTTCCTGAGTAAGCGATTCTTGCTCATACAGTTTGGTAATAATAGGGTTGATGATTGCTTCCATATTTCCTCTCATAAATTTCTTATGTGCCAAGTGCTTTTTAAGCAGTGAGTGGGTTCGCTGAAGTTTGTTCTTCAAGTGCCCATTCAATGGCATTGGCCAACAGTGTTGCTCCGTAGGTCGTCATAATAGATTCCGGGTGGAATTGGAACCCGCAAACTTTATCTTCTTCATGTACAACAGACATTACCAAGTCATCCACTTCTGCTGTGATGGTTAGGCTCTCAGGAACCTTGGTCGCAACCAGCGAGTGGTAACGTGCAATTGAAAGTGGTGATGGTAGGTTTTGGTAAATCGCATGGTTTTGGTGCTCCATCATAGAGACCTTACCGTGAATGATTTCGCCCGCGCCAGCAACGGTGCCGCCGTATGCTTCAACAATCGCTTGGTGACCAAGACAAATTCCGATCATCGGCACTTTGCCCTTCATGCGTTGGATAAGCTCCGGCATTGAGCCTGCCTCTGACGGTGCGCCAGGACCTGGCGATAGCAGAACCACCGGGTTTTCAAGCTCGTTTATCGCTTGTTCAATGGTTTCTGCTGGAATGTTGTTTCGGTAAATCTTGACTGAGTGACCTAGCGAGCGGAATTGATCCACAAGGTTGTAGGTGAACGAGTCAAAGTTGTCGATAAAAATGATATTAGCCATCTCTGAACCCTATTCCTTATTGTGACTTATGAGCTGCTTGGATAGCAGAGATTACCGCTTGTGCTTTGCCGCGCGTTTCGTCTGCTTCCGCTTGTGGATCAGAGTCGAACACCACGCCCGCACCAGCTTGAACTTGAGCAATGCCGTTCTCAACGTACGCTGAGCGGATCACGATACAAGTATCTAATGTACCTTCGCCAGTAAGGTAACCCACAGCACCGCCGTAGCTACCGCGTCGTGCGCCTTCTACATCGCGAATCAACTGCATTGCACGAATCTTTGGTGCGCCAGTGAGCGTACCCATGTTCATACAAGCTTGGTATGCGTGCAGTGCATCTAGGTCTTCACGCAGTTGGCCAACCACACGAGATACCAAGTGCATTACGTGGCTGTAACGGTCGACTTTTAGAAGGTCTGCTACGTGGCGAGTGCCAGCTTGAGCAATACGAGCGACGTCGTTACGTGCCAAGTCAACCAACATCATGTGTTCTGCGTTTTCTTTCATGTCGGTGCGCAGTTCAAGTTCGATGCGGCTGTCTAGGTCGAAATCAATCTCGCCGTTAGGGCGCTTACCGCGGCGACGAGTGCCTGCGATTGGGTAGATTTCAATTTGGTTGGTATCGGTTTCATACTTAAGCGCGCTTTCTGGTGATGCGCCAAACAGAGTGAACAGCTCATCTTGCATGTAGAACATGTAAGGGCTTGGGTTACTTTGTTTCAGTTCTTTATAAGCAGCCAGTGGAGAAGGACAAGGTAGAGTGAATCTACGAGACGGTACAACTTGGAATACATCGCCTTTCACTACGAACTCTTTTAAGTCGCGAACGGTTTGGCAGAAGTCTGCATCAGACACGCTAGGTTCTACCGTTACATCTGTTATTTGCTCTGCACTCGGCAACAGTTTTGGCGCTGCACACTGGGCGCTAATTTCTGCAATACGAGTCTCTAACGCTGTTTTCTCTGAACCATCAACAAACAACGTCGCTTGAAGCTGGCAAGATTCCGTTTGATGGTCGACAACAAGTAGTGTTTCCGCGACGTAGAAAACGTAATCTGGACACTGATTTGTTGCTTCGGCATTACCAAGCGGCTCGAAGTTTGCGACTAAGTCGTAGGCAAACAGACCACCAAGGAAAATCGCGTGTTTGTCTTGCTGTGAAATATCAAAACTATGCTGAACCAAACGCAGCGCATCGAAAGAAGAGGCTTCACGTAGGCGAGAGTCTTCATCTAACGTGTCGCATGGCTGGTTAAACTCCAAAGTTAGCGTTTCGCCATCGAACTTGCTCTCAACGTCACCACGGATGTTCTGGTTTAGGTGAGACAGTAGGTTTTTACCGTTATTAGTCAAGGCGTGCATGCTAACGGTATGGCCGAAGCAAACAATGCGAACCGCTGAATCTACGATCAGCAGGGATTTTAAATTTTGCTTTGAATCGATCTCAGCAGATTCCAGCAATAGGCTGTCAGTTTTGTTCTCACATAGTGTGTGGAACAAGCGAGTCGGGTCTTGAGTATAAGGGACGGAAGCCGTTAGCACTTCAAGCTGTCCAAGTTTCTTAATTTCAATGGCCTTGTTCACAAGACCTCCTTGTAGCTGTTTAAATCTTCCTGCCGTACATAGTCGCATAAAGCAAACGTTCTCCCAATCTAGAGTTGGCTATATTCGATTAATGTTTAGGCAGTTGAATGTGAAATGAGCAACAAAACAAAAAAGCCCGCTTAAGTAGCGGGCTTTACAACGTTTGGTTCTATAAACTAGAAGTATACGTTTGCCCACCAAGAACTAGTCCAAGTGCGCCACCAAGCAAGATCTGATGAGTTTGCCTTATTAAGACAAACCGCAACTTTCGCTTTTTGGTTTTGGTTAAATTCTTGTAACATGGTGAACCTTAAATTACGTACTTTGTATTTGTGTACTAGTTAACTAGTGCGAGAGTAAAAAGTCAACCCCAAAACGGCATTAAAACGATAAAAATATGAGAATTGATTTACATAGTCACACCACTGCATCGGACGGTCGGTTAGAGCCTAAAGATTTAGTGGAAAGGGCGCTGAGTTTTGATATCGAGGTTTTGGCGATCACTGATCACGATACGGTTGACGGTTTGGCGTTAGCTAAGCAATACGTTCAAGATAATAATTTGCCGATAAAAATCATCAATGGCATTGAGATATCGACCGTCTGGCAAAACAAAGACATTCATATTGTCGGCCTGAATATCGATCCGGAAAATGAACAATTATCTGCCCTCATAGAACAGCAGAAGCAGCATCGCATAACACGATCTGAGTTAATTGCAGAGCGACTACAAAAAGCAACTCGAGTAGGTGTGCTTGAAGAGGTAAGGCAAATCGCCGGTGATGCTCCAGTGACAAGAGCGCATTTCGCGAAATGGTTGGTAGATAATGGTTACGCAAAAACCATGCAAATGGTGTTTAAAAAATACCTAACGCGTAATAACCCAGGTTATGTACCACCGAATTGGTGTTCGATGAAGGATGCGGTTGATGCTATCCATGCGGCTGGTGGAATGGCGGTATTAGCGCATCCTGGTAGATATAAGTTGACAGCGAAGTGGATTAAGCGTCTTCTAGCAGCGTTTGTCGAAGCGGGTGGTGATGCGATGGAAGTTGCACAGCCACAGCAAGCGCAACAAGAAAGGCGCAACTTGGCTGATTATGCTATACAATACAAACTATTAGCCTCTCAAGGCAGTGATTTTCACTACCCATCACCGTGGATGGAGCTAGGAAGGAACCTATGGTTGCCTGCTGGCGTCGAACCAGTTTGGAAAGATTGGGGAATAGATCCTTCGTTGAATAATACTCAGTAATACGAAGTCGAGAACCCATAAAAATATAGAGCCGAGAGGCTCGATAATGAGGAATTACAATGAGCCAGTTTTTTTACGTTCACCCAGAAAACCCACAGGCTCGCTTGATTAATCAAGCAGTAGCAATCATTCGTAACGGCGGCGTTGTGGTTTACCCTACTGATTCAGGGTACGCACTTGGCTGTCAGTTGGAGAACAAACAGGCACTGGAACGAATCTGTCAGATTCGTCGTCTGGATGATAAGCATAACTTTACTTTACTGTGTCGTGATTTGTCGGAGCTTTCTCTCTATGCGCGAGTGGATAACTCTGCATTCCGACTGCTGAAAAATAACACACCAGGTCCTTACACCTTCATCTTCAAAGGCACAAAAGAGGTGCCGCGTCGTTTGATGAATGCAAAACGTAAGACCATCGGTATCCGTGTTCCAGACAATCAAATTGCCTTGGACTTGTTGGAAGCATTAGGTGAGCCGATGATGTCTACGTCGTTGATTCTACCTGGCAGTGACGTAACAGAATCTGATCCAGAGGATATTCGCGATAAACTAGAACATGCGGTTGATGTGATTCTTAATGGCGGTTACCTAGGTGAACAACCTACGACTGTAATTGACTTTAGCGAAGGTGAACCTGTTGTGGTTCGTTTGGGATCTGGTGACCCTGCACCATTCGAATAGTAGACGCACACCACCGTCAAACAAAATAGGAGGCATCGCGCCTCCTATTTTAGTTGTCATATCGAATATCTCATTGAACTTAACTGATTGAGGTTAAGCGAAATCGAAAATGTCGATACCATTTTGTTCTGCATAGTTGATGTATGCAGAGCTCACACCGTTTAGTGTCACTTCAACATTGTATTCATCACTTGAGAATACTGCCCAGCCACATTCATTGTAAGATAAAGTCAGATCATCCGCTGAATCCAAGAACGTATCTCGAATGCCATCGTTATCAGTGTCTCGGCCCATATCAAAGACAAGTTTGTCATGGAAAATATTAAAATCGACAATGTCGGCTTTGACATCAATATCGTTGGAAGATACTGGCTGATCAGGTACACCAATAGCCAGGCGGTTTGTAAGCACGAAGGTGTCGTCTCCACAGCCACCGCTCAGTACTGATTCACCATCACCAACAACGAGTGTGTCGTTACCCCAGCCACCACTCAAGTAGTTGTTGCCTGAATAATCAAAAATTGTGTCGTCGCCACAGCCACCAAAGAGTTTGTCGTTTCCTAATCCGCCGGATAGGAAATCGTTTCCAAAGCCGCCAGAAACAAAGTCGTTACCTCGGCCACCAAGCAAGGTATCGTCTCCCCAGCCACCGAAGACAATATCATTACCTCCGTATCCTACAAACTTATCATCACCACAGAAGCCGAAGAAAATATCGGTTGTTTCAGAGCCTTTTGTGCCTGTCATATCGTCATCTTGAGATGTCCCAAAAATCCAATTTAGGTCGAGATTTAGCATAGACATTGTTCTATTCCTTTTTGTCTGATTTATGCCAATCGCCGAGAGTGCAGAGCGAACCTAGTGAGTCAGAGTACACGATAGCATTAGTGTTATTTTTGATGTGAACTAATGACTTAAAGACAATTTTTGTCTTGTTACCCACGACCTTGCTTTGCTATGAGCGCTCATTGTCTGCGGTGATTGGTATTACTTAGCAGCAAACAGGGACGGCTTATTTTTCGTTGCTTTCTAGCAATACGAACAGTAAACACACCCCAAGTGGTTATTGTTGTAACCCTGACAATTTTATCAGGTACCGCGTGGTTAAAGTGGTTCAGGAAGACCGATATTAGTGGGATTCTCGTTGAGCAATGCCTGCTTTAAGTAGTAAAAAAGTTGCAGAATAGGACAAATATTTCGGTCATTTTTGAAGTGAATTTTGGTGTGGAGAATGGCGCCGATTTAGCTTACATTAACTAAGAAAGTTACGTATAATGTCCGACCGAAAAATCCCACTGAAATGGGTAAATAGCAAAATACAGACCAATCCTGGTCTAGACGTCTGTGAAGACGACACATAGGTAGATAAATGAGCGAAAAGTTACAAAAAGTATTAGCACGTGCTGGTCACGGTTCTCGTCGTGAGATTGAATCGTTAATTAAATCTGGTCGCGTTAGCGTGAACGGTGTAGTCGCTAAGCTTGGTGAAAGACTTGAAGACGAGAGCAGCGTAGTTCGTATCGATGGTCACATTGTCTCTGCAAAGATTCAAGAAGAAGTGATTTGTCGTGTACTTGCGTACTACAAACCTGAGGGTGAACTGTGTACTCGTCACGATCCAGAAGGTCGTCGTACTGTTTTTGATCGTCTGCCAAAAATTCGTGGCTCTCGTTGGATTTCAGTTGGTCGTCTGGATGCGAACACTTCTGGTCTTCTACTTTTCACAACGGATGGTGAACTGGCGAACCGCTTAATGCACCCAAGCCGCCAAGTTGAACGTGAATACCTAGTACGTGTGTTCGGTGAAGTAACTGAACAGAAAGTTCGTAATCTAGTAAAAGGTGTTGAACTGGAAGACGGTTTAGCTCGCTTTGAAGATGTTGTTTACGCGGGTGGTGAAGGCATGAACCACACGTTTTACGTTGTTATCAACGAAGGTCGTAACCGCGAAGTTCGTCGACTATGGGAATCGCAAGAGTGTACCGTTAGCCGTCTGAAACGTGTTCGTTACGGCGACATCTTCTTAGACAAGAAACTGCCTCGTGGCGGTTGGATGGAGCTTGACCTGAAAGAAGTAAACTACTTGCGTGAGCTTGTAGAGCTTCGTCCAGAGAAAGAAACCATGCTTGATCTGAACAAAGACAACACGTCACGCAAACGTGAGCGTGCACGCAGCCAAAAAATTCGTCGCGCAGTTAAGCGCCATGAAGAGCGTGTTAACACACCAAAAGGTCGCAGCAACAACCCTTCTCGTCGTAAGCCGAAGAAGACTGCTGGTGACCAAGGCGCACGCAACAAGCATCGTTAATCGATAGCAAAACATCAGAAAGGCTTGCCAATTCGGCAAGCCTTTTTCTTATCTGTTACATAACAAAAGGATCTAAAGCCGATATAGAGCAGGGTGTTTTGGATAAACAAATATCTCAGCTAAACAAAAACAGCAGATAAAAAAATACCAGCACTAGGCTGGTATCTTTGTTCATGATGAAGAAACGTTAATCGCGTTTCCAAAGCATATGGCAGAACTTATGTTCAGGGTCTCGGCTGATTAGCATACGAGCAAATACGTCATCAAGAACGTCATTTTCCTCATTTACTAGGCCGATACGAACCTCTGCATATACTTCTTTGTCGATCTCGAAGCCAACATGTTCAACCCAGTCATCACCGGTTTCAACAAGTTCTGCGGCACCACGATCTTCAAATTGCGCAGTAAACAGAATCACGTCAGCAGGCTCTAGGTTATCTGGAGCCATCTCAAGGAAAATGTCGTACGCTGCGTCGATGACGTCGTCGTAAGAAATCAAATCAGACATGCTTATGCTCGGCTCATGTATTTACGTTCAGCTGTGTTAATGATAACACGGTCACCAGTTGCAATGTACTCAGGAACCTGGATGACAAGACCTGAAGCGAAGCGTGCTGGTTTAGTACGAGCAGATGCAGAAGCACCTTTGATTGAAGGGTCAGTTTCTTCAATCACTAGCTCAACAGAAGATGGTAGTTCAATACCCACTGCAGCACCGTTAACAAGGATAATGTGGATACCTTGTGTATCTTCGTTGATGAACAGCATGTCGTCTTCAACTTCATTGTGCTTGAATGTGTATTGTGAGTAGTCTTCGTTATCCATGAAGATGTGCTCATCTCCGTCAGCGTATGAGTACACAACTGCACGTTTGTTCATTTCTACCGTTTCAACAACGTCATCAGACTTGTAACGCTCATCTACACGTGCGCCCGTGTTTAGATCTGTACAACGCATTTTGTAGATTTTAGCGCCGCCACGACCGCCAGGAGTCGTTACTTCGATGTCTTTAACTAGAAGAGTTTTACCATTAGACTCGATTGCGAAGCCTTTTTTGATTTCACTTGCCTTTGGCATTGTATATTCCTATTCATACTTATTAAGCAAAACTCGGTGATTATAGCGCTAAGTTAGCCGCCTAGCATTAAAATTCATTGCAGAAATTTGTTGTTACTCCCATGACTAAACACCTGAATGGACTTGATTCAGTGAGTCGGCTAAGAGAACATATAGTCCAACTTCTTGAACCATCTGAGAACACGTTTTAAGTCATGTCTCTGCCTGTTATCGATCCTAAACAACCATTTCAACCAGAGTTTGCGCCTTTAATTAGGGAAGTCACCGCTTGTCTCAAAGGTGGACTGGGGCAAAACTTACACAGCGTTTATGTATACGGTAGTGTTGCTCGCAAAACAGCGATCGTTGGGAAGTCGAACTTAGACTTGGTTGTCGTTACTCAATCATCCTTTGAGCACAATCGCGCGACTTTGCTCAACACAATTAAGTGGCGTGCGCAGCAGAGTTACCCTCACGTTAATGGTGTATCGGTCCGTACAGCCTTAGTGAGCGAAGTGGCTAATTTAGATAGTATTTTTACTTGGGGCTTTATGCTTAAGCATTGCTGTGTCTGTGTTTATGGTGATGATCTAGCAGACTGCTTCGGTGATTACGTCCCAAGTTGGGAAATTGCTAAGCACTGGAATATGGATGTGGAAGATTGGATTACGGTGTATCGCAAAAAAATCGTACAAGCGAAGACGATAGAAGAGCAGGTGGCCGCCCAGCGCGTGATTGCAAAAAAGTTACTAAGAGCGTCATACTCTTTGGTGATGTATCGAGATAAACGTTGGTTTGATGACCCTATACAATGTGGCAAGGTATTCTTAACTTATCATCCTGAAAAGCAGCTTGAGATCGAGCGGCTAGAAATTTTACTTTCTGGCCGGGGTATTCCCAAGCGTTCTGTTATCGGGCTAATTGATGCGTTTGGTGATTGGTTAGTCAAACAGTACCAGAAAACAGAGTTTCGTATCGGCTAAAACAACCCCATTTGTGGCGCTGAAAGCCTGTCAAAGTCCGTCCCAATGAAAGGGAGAATCGCATCCGCAACGGGTTTGAGTTGTTTATCAATGTAATGTTGATAATCAATCGGGCTATTGAGGTACTCATAAGGTTCAGGGCCGTTCACGGTAATAATGTATTCAATTCGCCCTTTGTTTTGATACTGTAATGGGCGGCCAAGCTTGGCATTTATCTCATCGGCTAAACGAGCTGCACGCACTTGTGGCGGGACGTTCTTCTGATACTCATGCAGTTTTCTTCGCAGTCGCTTTTGATACACCAACTGTTCATCAAATTCACCGTTGTTAGTTTTCTCAACCATCTCTCGGACATAGTCGCTTGGATCTTCACCATGGAAAATCATGCTATAGAGTGTATTTTGAAATTTCTGTGCTAACGAGGTCCAGTCAGTACGGGCACTTTCTAACCCTTTAAATACAATCCGTTCTTGCTCTCCTTCACCGATTAAACCCGCATAGCGCTTTTTCGAGCCAGTTTCCGCGCCACGAATCGTTGGCATAAGGAATCTGCGATAATGGGTTTCATACTCGATTTCCAACATAGATGTTAGGTTGTACTCAGAACGCAGGTGTTTTTGCCACCAAGAGTTGATGTAATCAACTAATTGATTTCCAACAGCGTCAGCTTCTACTTGACTGTATGGTCGATTCAACGACACGAATGTGGAATCCGTATCGCCGTAAATCACTTGATATCCTTGCTCCTCAATCAGCACCTTAGTTTGCTTCATGATTTCATGTCCGCGCATGGTAATACTAGAAGCTAACCGAGTATCAAAGAAACGACATCCCGATGAGCCCAGTACGCCATAAAAGGAGTTCATGATGATTTTGATTGCCTGAGAAAAAGCTTTTTCATTGTTCTTCTTTGCAACATCACGTGCTGCCCAAAGCTTTTCAATCATTTCTGGTAAAAAGTGTTTCGTACGATGGAACTGCCCACCGCGAAAGCCAGGTACAGCCTGATTTTCTTCTTTTCCAATATCGAGCAATAACCCCTCAACTAAACCCATAGGATCAATCAAGAAAGAGCGAATAATCGATGGATATAGACTCTTAAAATCCAATACTAAAACAGAATCATATAGGTTAGGGATGGAGTCCATCACGTAACCTCCGGGGCTGGCAATCCAATTTTCAGGGTGTAGGTTCGGAGCAACGTAGCCTGCTCGGTGTATCTGAGGCATGTATAGGTTTGTGAATGCTGCAACCGAACCGCCGACACGATCCAGTTCGACACCAGTGAGACGAGAGCGCTCTATTGCAAAGTCTAGCAGGTGAGTGTGATTGAAAATCTTATTCACTAACACGCAGTCTTGTAAATTATATTTAGCCAGCGATGGTTTGTCGGAGCGGTACATACGATTGATCTCATCCATGCGGTCATGAACGTTGTGGATTTCTTTCCCTTCCCCTAAGAGTTCTTGAGATACAGACTCTAATGACCAAGACCGAAAGTGATAAGTCGCCGTTTTTAACGTATCGATACCGTCCATTACAACTCGCCCTGGAATGGAAATAAACCCTTGTTGGCTTTGAGATGAACTTCTGAAAAAGCTGGCTTGGTCTGCTCTACCAAGCATTAGCTTCATGTTGTGCCATTCTGCTCGTTTGTGTAGCAGACGAAAGTCAAAATCAATGACGTTCCAACCGACAATGACATCGGGGTCGAATTGTTTAAACCAAACGATGAGTGCTTCTAGAAGCGCTTTTTCATCCTTAACCCATTGTATCGGTGTCTCCGAAGGTTCTGGTTCTCCGATCATTATAACGCGGGAATCCATGACGCTGTCTAATCCGATTGAGTAAAGAATGCCTTTCTCAGAGCATTCTAGATCTAACGAGACAACGTTTAACTTCGGCTCATATTGCCCCGCACGGCATTTTGCGCTCTGGACGTGTTGGTAGCCATTGGTGCGAGTCACATTGCCTGTAAACTCGATACTGCCTTTGATAAAACGTTCCATTAGGTAGCGATCGGCGAGGCGAATATCACTTTCATACGTAGTGATATCTTTTTGAGCGAATGTGTCTTTGAGTGCGAGAGTGTCTCTGGTTACATTGGTATAGCAGGCAGCAAGAGGCGTATGTTCAAACGTTTTGAGATCCAAAAGGCGGATGTCGACGAATATGTTTTTTTCTCGTGCGAGTGTCTTTGCTTGCTCTGAGTGTTTCTGAGCGATGAAAAATACTGGCTTCTCACCATTAATAAGTAACTGAGTAGGGCCTGCTTCTGTCGAAAGCCACAGCTCGATTTGAGTTTGACCTTTGATGTCTCGTGCATGTCGAGTTAGCAGGAAGCCTTGTTGAATATTCAAATGTGAGAAACCTTAGAAAACTTGAAGAACGTTAGTTTAACACTAAGAACTGTAAAAATAACCAGTAAAGAAAGCGTCTCAAATTTTTGCTGGAATTAGTGATTACAAGTTAGTCTTTGGTGCAAGAGGGACAGTGTCATTTTAAGTTATAGCGTGTTTCTCTGGGCAATATGAAACCTAGTTACTTGATTTATTGTACTTAATGTTGTTAATTGTCTTTTCTTAGATTTCGGTTCTGCTCATCACGCTCTAAAATAATAGAGTGGTTTATGAATAAGTTCTTGCTAAAGTTTGCGTTTCAGCACATATTCATAGAAAGCAATTTTTTGTCGATTACGTTAGTATATAGGCAGTCATACTGATATCCACATTTAACAAATAATGGTTATGTGGGTGCAGAACCAATACAAAGTGTGGAGATACAAGTTTGATAAATGTTTTCCTTGTAGATGATCACGAGCTGGTTCGCACAGGGATACGACGTATTATTGAAGACGTCCGTGGAATGAACGTAGCAGGAGAAGCTGACAGCGGTGAAGATGCAGTAAAATGGTGTCGCAGTAATCATGCTGACGTCGTTTTAATGGACATGAACATGCCAGGAATTGGCGGCTTGGAAGCCACTAAAAAAATTCTTCGCGTGAATCCTGATGTGAAAATCATCGTACTTACCGTTCATACAGAAAACCCGTTTCCAACCAAGGTGATGCAGGCAGGTGCGTCTGGTTATTTAACCAAAGGTGCTGGCCCTGACGAAATGGTGAATGCGATTCGTGTAGTTAATAGTGGGCAGCGTTACATCTCGCCAGAGATTGCGCAGCAGATGGCATTGAGTCAATTTTCTCCAGCCTCTGAGAACCCTTTTAAAGACTTATCCGAACGTGAATTGCAGATCATGCTTATGATCACCAAAGGCCAAAAGGTAACGGATATTTCTGAGCAACTTAATTTAAGTCCAAAGACAGTCAACAGCTATCGCTACCGACTCTTTAGTAAATTGGACATTAATGGTGACGTTGAGTTAACTCACTTAGCGATTCGCCACGGAATGCTGGACACCGAGACCCTTTAGCGTGAATCCTCCTTTCGATTCGGCTTCCTTTCTCAAGACAGTAACTCATCAGCCCGGCGTTTACAGAATGTACAACGCCGAAGCTGTTGTAATCTACGTAGGTAAAGCCAAAGACCTTAAAAAGCGCCTTTCAAGCTACTTTCGGAAAAAAGTAGACAGTGAGAAAACTCGCGCGCTTGTCAGTAATATCGCCAAAATAGACGTCACGGTGACTCACACTGAGACAGAAGCGCTGATCCTAGAGCATAACTACATCAAGCAGTATTTACCGAAATACAATGTGTTGCTGCGAGATGATAAGTCTTACCCTTATATCTTTATTAGCGGTCATAAGCACCCACGGCTTTCTATCCACCGTGGCGCCAAGAAGCGCAAAGGTGAATATTTTGGCCCCTACCCAGATTCTGGTGCAGTAAGAGAAACATTGCATTTGCTGCAAAAGATATTTCCTGTGCGCCAGTGTGAAGACACTGTCTATTCCAACCGAACGCGCCCATGTTTGATGTACCAAATTGGTCGTTGTGCAGGACCATGCGTTAATACCATCATTTCTGATGAAGAATATGCAGAGTTGGTTGGCTTTGTGCGCATGTTTTTGCAAGGCAAAGATCAGCAAGTACTCAAACAGTTGATTGAGAAAATGGAAGTTGCCAGTCAGCAATTGCGCTTTGAAGATGCCGCTAAATTTCGCGATCAAATCCAAGCGATTAGGCGTGTTCAAGAGCAGCAGTACGTCTCAGAAGACAGCATGGATGATATGGATGTACTCGGGTTTGCTCAGGAGAATGGTATCGCGTGTATCCATATCCTGATGATACGCCAAGGCAAAGTGCTTGGTAGCCGTAGCCATTTTCCGAAAATCCCACAAAATACAAGCCAGCAGGAAGTGTTCGATAGTTTTCTGACTCAATACTATTTGAGCCATAACGAAGCACGTACAATTCCTTCTCGTATTATTTTGAATCAAGAGTTGGCAGAAGATATTGCGCCAATACAGAAAGCGTTAAGTGAAGTGGCAGGCCGTAAGGTTCATTTTCATACGTCGCCAACTGGCTCTCGAGCAAGGTATCTCAAGCTTTCGAACACTAATGCACTAACGGCGATTACCACCAAAATCAATCACAAAATGACGATTAATCAGCGTTTTCATGCGCTTCGCGAAACATTGAATTTGGAGTCTATAGCTCGAATGGAATGTTTTGATATCTCCCATACGATGGGGGAAAGCACGATTGCGTCATGTGTGGTGTTCAACAATGAAGGCCCCGTTAAGCAAGAGTATCGTCGCTACAACATTACTGGGATTACCGGTGGTGATGATTACGCAGCAATGGGACAAGCGTTGGAGCGCCGTTATTCGAAGCAATTGGACGTAGAGAAAATTCCCGACATCATCTTTATCGATGGCGGTAAAGGTCAGTTAAATCGTGCGCATGACATCATTTCGCAGTACTGGGGGGATTGGCCAAAGCGTCCTATCATGATTGGTATTGCAAAAGGCGTTACTCGCAAACCAGGTTTAGAAACGCTGATTACAGTCGATGGGGACGAGTTTCATTTACCAAGCGATGCTCCTGCGCTGCATCTTATCCAACATATTCGTGATGAAAGCCATAACCATGCTATAGCGGGGCACCGTGCTAAGCGAGGTAAAACCAGACGTACGAGTGCACTCGAAGGGATTGAGGGAATCGGCCCTAAACGACGTCAGGCGTTACTCAAGTACATGGGTGGGTTACAAGAACTTAAACGTGCAAGTGTCGAAGAAATCGCCAAAGTACCGGGAATAAGTCACTCTTTAGCAGAAATTATTTTCCAAGCATTGAAACAATAAGGAAAATCGCGCAACATTAAGCCGCAATGTGTAAGAGAATAATAAAATGCGTTTGAATATCCCGAACATTCTGTCTCTTCTTAGACTGTTCCTAATCCCTGTTTTTGTGGTTGTCTTTTATCTACCTTATTCATGGGCACCGTTTGCAGCAGCAATGGTGTTTTGGGTAGCGGGTTTTACTGACTGGCTTGACGGCATGTTGGCCCGTAAACTTGGCCAAACTTCTCGTTTTGGCGCGTTTATTGATCCTGTCGCTGATAAAGTGCTAGTGGCAACGGCATTGATTCTAATCACGGAACATTATCATTCAATTTGGGTGACCATTCCTGCGGTAACGATGATTGCGCGAGAAATCATTATCTCAGCATTGCGAGAATGGATGGCTGAAATCGGTAAGCGAGCGAGTGTTGCGGTATCTTGGGTTGGCAAAGTAAAAACTGTTTCGCAAATGTTCGCCTTATGGGTGTTGATATGGCGTTACGATGAATGGATGGTTTGGCTAGGCTTTGCGGCCTTGTATGTGGCAACTTTCTTGACATATTGGTCAATGATTCAATATTTGGCTGCTGCGAAAGACGATCTGTTGAATGAAGAGCACCATTAAATTCTGATGTTAGAAAGCAGGCTTAATAGCCTGCTTTTTTGTATCTAAGACAATCTACAGCATTTTTTGCTTCTCTCGCTTTTCAATGCTTGCTAACGGCCATGCTTACAATTTGTATCTGGGGCTTTTGCTTCGATAGAGTTCCATTTGTGATCTAAGTCTTGTTTTTGTCCTTGGAGAGTCTTAGAGAGGCGAGTCTTCTGATTATTAATACTTCAATGCACGCAACGCACGGCCAGCAGTGTAAGGCGTAGCCAAAGTTTTATGATAAACAAGTGTATTTAAGCGATTTTTAGTATTAAAACTAAGCAATCCATCGTCTTTCGCACAAATTCTAGTCAAACGATTTAAAAAAATAAAAATAGTGTTGACTCGATCGCTCGAATCCGTAGAATGCATCCCGTACCCAGGAGAGCACGGCTCAAAAGGGTGGTGAAAAAGCTTAGCTTTATTCACAAATGAGGCGCCTTGGCAGAGTGGCTATGCAGCGGATTGCAAATCCGTGGACCTCGGTTCGACTCCGGGAGGCGCCTCCATTATTCTTTTGAGAGTGAATGGCTTTCGAGAATAAATGCGACACTAGCTCAGTTGGTAGAGCGCAACCTTGCCAAGGTTGAGGTCACGAGTTCGAACCTCGTGTGTCGCTCCAAATTTTATTGATATGGCATTTAGCGGTATCAGATGGTGTTTTACTTTTCTGTAAAGGCATCACAAAGAATATTTGTGTGCCCTGGTGGTGGAATTGGTAGACACAAGGGATTTAAAATCCCTCGACGTTCGCGTTGTGCCGGTTCAAGTCCGGCCCGGGGCACCATCTCATATTAAATGCGACACTAGCTCAGTTGGTAGAGCGCAACCTTGCCAAGGTTGAGGTCACGAGTTCGAACCTCGTGTGTCGCTCCAGATTTAAGGCCTAACATGAAAATGTTAGGCCTTTTTCGTATTTTTTTGAAAATCTCAAACTTCTTTTCTGTCACAGACTTCGTTAAGTAGCGAACCCTTTGTCTCATTGACTCAAGTGATTGTTAATTCTGCCATTGCAAAACATCTTAGCTATTCCTACTAGTCTATGTTTAAACCATCACTTGTGGTGAATAACCACTCTTACTCCAGGCAAAGCTGTGACGAGAATGCTATCTTTTTAAATGTTCCGGATATAGAAAGGAATGTTTTACGATTAAGCAGCACAACCTTAAACCTCTGTTTAGATGAGGTGATGATATCTCAAGAATATTTGTTTAAATAACAGCTATTTGAGAGAAGCAGAAAAGCATAGCTCATGAATATGAACATGTGAGTTGCAATGGGGTATGTTTTGTTGTGATTTACATCACTGTTACTAATATGAAAAATCGTTGCCAGAAGATTTTATTTTGTGATAAATTCGCGCGCAATCTCGGAGCGTAATTAACAACGTTTGATCTCTGGGGGATACGCGTAGTGACCATTCAAGCTGATTGTGACACTGCGTAGGGTAGGTATCGGCAAAGCCTTTTGTCGATAGACGGGATACTAATGCTGTAAACGCGGCATATTAATGGGAAACCCAACATTGAAACCTTTGAATAAACACACACTAATCAGCTTCATACTGCCGAAATGTCCTGTTTTACAAAACGGGTGCATTACAGAACCTTGATTAATCCCTTTTACATATAAAGTCGCGAGTATCGTGGCGGATGATCTGTATTTGTCATTTATGCACTGACAAATGCGGAGGGGTATTCACACCTCCTGTAATTTCATTCTAATGATTATTAATACAGGATACAGAATTATTATAATTCAAGGGATTATGTAGTATGAGCACTGCCTTTGAAGTCGATAGCAATATCGCAAACATTTTTTCGTCTCAGGTTCCTATCGTTGAGGGAACGTATGACTTAACGCCAGATCAAGTATTGATTGATCAGGCTGAGCATGAATCTGAAGTACGTTCTTATCCACGTCGTTTGCCGATCGCAATTAAACAAGCCTTTGGGTGCTTGGTTGAAGATACGCGTGGACAGATCTTTCTAGACTGCCTTGCGGGGGCAGGCACTCTAGCTTTGGGGTATAACCATCCTGAAATAAACCAAGCGCTGAAAGAACAATTAGATTCAGGACTGCCATATCAGACGCTAGATATTGCAACATCAGCAAAAACGACGTTTATTCAATCCGTTAAGTCTTTTCTTCCTCAAGAGTTAAGCGAGAACAGCGTTATCCAATTTTGTGGCCCGTCTGGAGCTGATGCGGTTGAAGCTGCTATCAAGCTCGCGAAACAGACTACCGGTCGCAACACTATGTTTGCCTTCCGTGGCGCATACCATGGTATGACTAATGGTACGATGGGGATGATGGGTAACTTAGGCACGAAAGCTCGTCGAACTGGTTTGATGTCGGATGTGCACTTTATGCCTTTCCCATACAACCTGCGTTGTCCTTTTGGGCTTGGCGGTGATGAAGGTGCGAAAGCAAGTATTCGTTATATCGATCGTCTTTTAAACGATGATGAGTCAGGCATTATGAAGCCTGCCGCGATTATCGTGGAGCCAGTGCAAGGTGAGGGTGGTGTTGTTCCTGCGCCAGCATTCTGGCTACGAGAGTTACGTCGTATTTGTGATGAACACGGTATCTTACTGATCTTCGATGAGATCCAGTGTGGTGTTGGTAAAACTGGCTACAATTTCGCGTTCGAAGAGTCGGGCATTGTTCCAGATATTCTGTGTTTATCAAAAGCAATTGGTGGTGGTTTACCAATGTCGCTATTGGTCATCAACAAGCAACATGATACATGGAAGCCGGGCGAGCACACAGGTACATTTCGTGGTAACCAGCTAGCTATGGTCTCTGGTGCGAAAGCATTAGAAATTATCCAGCGTGATAACCTTGTTGAGCATGCCAATGTTGCGGGTCAGTACCTGCGCTACGGCCTTGAAAGTATTCAAAAGCGTGTGAACTGTATCGCAGAGGTTCGTGGCAAAGGTTTGATGCTAGGCGTGGAGATTAAAACTCCAAACGGTGAGCTCAATAAATTTGGTGAACCTCAAGCGGATAGTGAACTCACACTTTCTATTCAACGCGCAGCACTTGAGCGTGGCTTGATCGTTGAGAAAGGTGGACGCGAAGGCGCAGTAATTCGTTTCCTTCCTCCTCTTATCATCTCGTTTGAGCAAATCGACTTTGCTTTACGTGTATTTGAAGACGCGATTTTAGCCGCTGGCGGTAGTCACATCGAAACTCAGCCACAAGATGAATGGAAGAAGCATTTCATCCACACTGGAGAGATGGGCAGCAATGAATTTGCTTCGGTGATGAATCACACTACTACGGCAATGAAGTCAGTGTTTGAACAAGTGACTGCACCGTATTCAGGTATGGATTCAAAAGCATTGGAAGCAGCGATTCACGACGTTGATCTTGATAATGGAAATGCGCCTCTTAAAACCGTTATCGACGATGCTGCTGAGCTGGTCGCGAAAAACGCAATTTTTACTCAACATCCAGATTGTATTGCTCACCTGCATACTCCACCTTTGATGCCAGCGATTGCGGCAGAGGCAATGATTGCGGCTTTGAACCAGTCTATGGACTCATGGGATCAAGCTTCATCAGCGACTTATGTTGAACAGAAAGTTGTGAACTGGCTATGTGATAAATATGAGTTAGGTGAAAAAGCGGACGGTATCTTCACGAGCGGCGGCACGCAAAGTAACCAAATGGGCTTGATGTTAGCGCGTGACTGGATTGCTGACAAACTCAGTGCACACTCAATTCAAAAGCTTGGCCTTCCTGAATACGCAGACAAGCTACGTATTGTATGTTCGAAAAAATCCCACTTCACGGTTCAAAAATCAGCGTCTTGGATGGGGTTGGGTGAAAAAGCGGTCATGACTGTCGATGCTAATGCCGATGGAACGATGGATGTCACTAAATTAGACGAAGTTCTCAATCAGGCCAAAGCAGAAGGTTTGATCCCATTTGCCATTGTTGGCACAGCGGGCACAACGGACCACGGTGCTATTGATGACTTAGACTTTATCGCCGATATGGCAGCGAAACATGGCATGTGGATGCATGTCGACGGTGCATACGGTGGAGCTCTGATTCTAAGTAGCCAAAAAGCGCGTCTGAAAGGTTGTGAGCGTGCACATTCCATCAGCGTAGACTTCCATAAGCTGTTTTACCAAACCATCAGTTGTGGTGCGCTATTGGTAAATGACAAGTCTAACTTTAAATTCCTGCTTCACCATGCAGACTATTTGAACCGCGAACACGACGAACTACCGAACTTGGTGGATAAGTCTATTGCGACAACTAAGCGTTTTGATGCGCTCAAAGTGTTTATGACGATGCAAAGCGTAGGGCCAAAAGCCCTAGGCGATATGTATGATCATTTGCTTGAACAGACGCTTGAAGTGGCGGACATGATTCGAGATAACAAACACTTTGAGTTGTTGGCTGAACCATCACTATCTACGGTTCTGTTCCGCGCGACACATGAATCAGCGGATCTTGATGAACTGAACAAAACGTTGCGCTTAGAAGCGTTAACACGCGGTATCGCGGTATTGGGTGAAACCATTGTCGACGATAAAACTGCATTGAAATTTACGATTTTGAACCCGTGTCTGACGACGGCGGACTTTGAATCTTTGCTCTCAAAAATCAATACGCTAGCGGCAGAGCTAGTTTAACAAAGGTAACGGAAAACTATGGCAATTCTACAGATTGGTGCAGGCGGCGTTGGCTGGGTAGTTGCACATAAAGCAGCACAAAACAACGACGTTCTGGGTGATATCACAATCGCATCACGTACCGTAGGTAAGTGTGAGAAAATCATCGAATCGATTCAGAAGAAAAACAATCGGAAAGATTCAACTAAGAAATTAGAAGCGCGAGCGGTAAACGCGGACGACGTAGATTCTTTAGTTGCTTTAATTAAAGAAGTACAACCTGACTTAGTGATCAACGCGGGTCCTCCTTGGGTGAACATGTCTATTATGGAAGCATGTTACCAAGCTAAAGTGTCATACCTTGATACATCTGTTGCGGTTGATTTGTGCTCTGAAGGCCAACAAGTACCTCAAGCTTACGATTGGCAGTGGGGTTACCGTGAGAAGTTTGAAGAAGCGGGCATTACAGGTATTCTTGGTGCTGGTTTCGATCCGGGCGTAGTATCGGTGTTTGCCGCATACGCAGTGAAGCATCTGTTCGATGAAATCGATACTATCGACGTAATGGATGTAAACGCAGGCGACCACGGCAAGAAGTTCGCAACTAACTTTGATCCAGAAACGAACATGCTTGAGATTCAAGGCGATTCGTTCTACTGGGAAAACGGCGAGTGGAAACAAGTACCTTGTCACTCACGTATGCTTGAGTTTGAATTCCCGAATTGTGGTTCACACAAAGTGTACTCAATGGCGCACGACGAAGTTCGATCTATGCAAGAGTTCATCCCGGCGAAACGCATCGAATTCTGGATGGGCTTTGGTGACCGTTACCTAAACTACTTCAATGTGATGCGCGACATCGGTCTACTCAGCCCAGATCCACTAACGCTTCACGACGGTACGGTTGTTCAACCTTTGCACGTGCTAAAAGCACTACTACCAGATCCAACATCACTCGCGCCAGGCTACACTGGCCTAACGTGTATCGGTACTTGGGTTCAAGGTAAGAAAGATGGTAAAGAGCGCAGTGTATTTATTTACAACAACGCTGATCACGAAGTCGCATACGAAGATGTTGAACACCAAGCTATCTCATACACCACTGGCGTACCAGCGATCACTGCGGCTTTGCAGTTCTTCCGTGGCAAGTGGGCAGACAAAGGCGTGTTCAACATGGAGCAGCTAGATCCTGACCCATTCCTAGAAACCATGCCATCTATTGGTCTAGATTGGCATGTTCAAGAACTGGAGCCAGGACAACCTGTTATCCATAAATTGAAGTAAGAATTTAGCGACTCTTATTTGTACGTTTAAGCCGATGCACTTGCGTCGGCTTTGTTCGATTTTATAGTGTCTTTGCTAAGGCGAAGGGACGTAAGGTATCAAAATGCAACAAAACGAACTAAAAACGCCATACTTCATGATCAATGAAGACAAGCTGATTGAGAATCTAGAGAAAGCAAAACAGCTAAAAGACATCTCTGGTGTGAAGCTTGTATTAGCACTGAAGTGCTTCTCAACATGGGGTGTATTCGACATCATCAAGCCTTACCTAGACGGAACAACAAGTTCTGGCCCGTTTGAAGTGAAGCTTGGCTACGAAACGTTCGGTGGTGAGACACACGCATACAGTGTGGGTTACAGCGAAGATGACGTTCGCGATGTGGCGGACATCTGTGACAAGATGATCTTTAACTCTCAGTCACAGCTAGCGGCTTATCGTCATATTGTCGAAGGTAAAGCATCGATTGGCTTGCGCCTAAACCCAGGTGTGAGCTATGCAGGGCAAGACTTAGCAAACCCAGCGCGTCAATTCTCTCGTCTTGGGGTTCAGGCTGATCACATCAAACCGGAAATTTTTGATGGTATTGATGGCGTAATGTTCCACATGAACTGTGAGAACAAAGACGTAGATGCGTTTATCGGCTTACTCGATGCTATTTCAGCTCAGTTTGGCGAGTACCTAGATAAGCTGGACTGGGTAAGCATGGGTGGCGGCGTGTTCTTCACATGGCCGGGGTACGATATCGAGAAGTTGGGGTTAGCACTTAAAGCGTTCTCAGAGAAACACGGCGTACAAATGTATTTAGAGCCGGGTGAAGCGATAATTACTAAGACCACTGATCTCGTTGTAACAGTGGTTGATATTGTAGAGAACGTAAAGAAGACGGCGATTGTCGATTCGGCCACAGAAGCTCACCGCTTAGATACGTTGATCTACAATGAGCCAGCGTCAATCCTTGAAGCATCTGAAAATGGTGAACATGAGTATGTGATCGGCTCGTGCTCTTGTTTGGCTGGTGACCAGTTCTGCGTGGCGAACTTCGAACAGCCTCTAGAGATAGGACAGCGTCTGCATATTCTAGATAGTGCCGGTTACACCATGGTGAAACTAAACTGGTTTAACGGTCTACGTATGCCGTCGGTCTACTGTGAACGCTCGAATGGTGACATTCAAAAACTGAATGAATTTGACTACTCTGATTTCAAACGTTCACTGTCTCAGTGGTCAGTGAAATAAAACGTATTGAGTATTAGAACGACAAAGAGCAGCTGAATTGCTGCTCTTTTTATTGGGGAAGCGTTAAAGGTATGCAGTTAGCTTTCTACAATTACACGAGTGTCTTCACTCAGAGATTCTAACTCATTGGCTATGTCTTCAATTTCTAGCTCGCTAGGTAGTTTTATCGCCATTTTAGCGCTGAATAAGCTAGAGCTTACCCCTCCGCCTCCAGCAATGAATACACGCTGACAATCCATATCTAAAATTGAGATACCTTGATTATCGAGAACGTGAGTAATTTCATTCACAATACCCGCTCTATCGTTGGCATCTAAACGAAGTTGGAAGATAGTGTCTTCACGATATGAATGAGGTTCAGAGTCGACGAACCTAACAACAAGAGTCTGACAAGAAGAGAACGCCTGTTTAACGATGTCGGCATTATCTCTTGGAAGCTCTACTTTGATGACACCTGCAACTTGGTCTTCGATAAAGTTTACTTTGCTGATCAGCCATTTCCCGCCGTTTTCGTGTGTGATTGCAGCGAGCTCTTTAATCGTGGCGGGTGACGCTTGTCCGACAAAATTAACAATAAATACGGTGTTCATAATGTCCCCTCCTGGAATCAAGGTTTGGACGCAGTACGAATAAACGTGCTACTTAAGTTATTGGAATAAATCCTTTTATTTAGTGTAGGTGCTAAGGGCAGGTAATGTTTGATGAAAGTCAATTTTTAACACTAATTCGTGATGCAAATAATTAAAACAATGTTCAGAGCACAAAAAAACAGCCATCGTAAGGCTGCTTTTTACCGAGTATCAACTTAGGATTAGAAGGTTACTTTTAACTCGATACCATAAAATTGACTGTCGTAGTTTGCGCCTGCGTCCATGGCGAATTTTGCAACATCTTGGTTTCCAAACCAAGGTGATGAATTGAATTGTAGTTCTGCACTACCGCCCCATGCATCAGTTACCCAATAATGAATATGTCCAACAGGGTTTAAGAAGACGAGCGAAACATCACCTGCGGTTTCAGAACCCATAACTTCGCCGCCGTTTGCAATAATGTCTTGCTCAGCCGTTAACATCATTTCACCAACAACAGCACCAAAGAATGGTGTGATAAAAATATCCTGCCAAGATGGTACTTCTGCGAACGCCTCCACGCCATACTCCCAAAAGAACGTCGACATAGTTGCGGAGTACAAAAACGACTGAAATTCATTATAGCCAGCGTGACGTGCTGCCGTGTAGTAAACGCCGCCAAAATATGGGTGCATGATGTAGTTGAGGACATGTTCATCGCGATCCCAAACGGGGCCGTCAGAGACATTATCTTTCCACTTTTGCCCCAACTTACTCATGTCTCGGTCTTCTTCGTCCCATTTGGTGATACTTTCTGGAAGAAAAGTCATCATGCCTACGGTCGCGATACTGAGACCTAGAATGGTGTAGGTTTGACCCATCAGATAATCCCAGTCTTTATCTTGAGGGATGATGAGATGTTTAGGCTGAAGCCCTGCGTCAAGGTTTAGCGAATCATCATTATTCTGTTCATACATAACACCGCGATTTTGAGCCTCGAAGGTGTACAGAGTCGTCGTTTCGCAGTAACCTGACAAGCAATCAGGTGTGTAAGAAAACTCTGTATGACGGTTTAGGTCATAGCGACTTGCGTGCGCAAGCGCTGACGAAGCCAAGCAAAGGCCTGTTAGAGTCGTCTTGAACATGGATGATTTTGACACAAAGGTCTCCGAGTTAATGGTGTATGTTCGGGCTCGTAATTATCCCTCAAAACATCAATCATTTAAACACTTGACCCTTATTTAGTCCCAACAAACCTCGGCGAGATTTGTCCAAATAAAAAGAAAAATAAGCGCTATAACGAAAATAGGATTGTGCTTACGTTCAGGAGTCAGTTGTGAAAATAGCAATGCTTAGTACTGGTGAGGAAGTCCTCCACGGTGATATTGTTGATACTAATGCGGCATGGTTGTCTAGCCTGTTTTATCAACATGGATTTGGCTTAACAAAGCGCTCAACGGTTGGCGATAGCCTATCGAGTTTGGTTGAAGAGTTTTTAATGCTCAGCTTTAACAACGATGTGGTTATTGTTAATGGTGGTTTAGGCCCTACAACGGATGACATGAGTGCCGCCGCCGCCGCGAGAGCCGCCGATTGTAAACTGGTGCTATTCAAAGAGTGGTTGCAGCATCTAGAAAGTTTGTATGCTCGACGTGGCATCCCTATGCCGGACAGTAATTTAAAGCAAGCAATGCTGCCAGAAACGGCAGAGATATTGGACAACCCGATAGGCACTGCTTGCGGTTTCAAAATGCTGATTAATGATGCCATTTTTTATTTCACACCGGGTGTACCAAGTGAATTTAAGCTCATGGCAGAGACGCAAATTCTTCCCGATCTGAGAAGAGTGTTTCCCGATGTGCAAGGTTCATGTTGTAGCCGAATCTACACGTTTGGTCTGTCTGAATCCGGTATTTCAGATAAGCTAGATCAGCTAAAACTTCCTCAAGGCTATGAGCTAGGGTATCGCTCTTACTTGCCTTTTATTGAAGTGAAACTTTTTGGTCCTTCAGATCAGCTTGAACAGCGTTTGAAACTCGTACAGATAATTAATAAACACCTTGAGAGTAATACCGTTAGTATTGACTTACCTATGGTTGAAAATGTCGGCCAGTTGTTGGTCGATAAAGGACTAACAGTGTCGACCTCCGAAAAAAGTAGCGGAGGATACTTAACGTACTGGCTAAACGGTGATGAAAACGCTGAAAAGCAACTAGGGCATGGTTGGATACTACCGAGCCTGACTCAAGCGATGGCCAACAGCGGAGATCCATTAGCAGAAACGTTTGCTCTGGCTGGTGCTACGCGAGAGAAGTGTGGGACGGATTTATCACTCGTTACTGGCCATATTGAAGAGGGTGTTTTTTCCGTCGCTTTATCGACACCGTCAGGCGAGTGGGGAGCGTTATATAAACTCTCGAAAAAGTATCAGCGCAGTGATCAAGTTAAAGTGATCAGCACGGCAGCACTAGACTTGTTGCGTCGCTACCTAGAACGTAAACCGATGTTTGCGCATTATGCATTTTTAGAGAAAGTTAAAGAGATGCACCTCCCGAGCAGTGCTTTATAACCAAAGCTCTATACAGTAGTCTGAGAGACAAAACACAGAGACAAAAAAGCCAAGGTGATTGCCTTGGCTTTTGCATTTTATACCGTCGAGTCAACGTTATGCGCGCTGCTTTTCTTTCATCGCGTAGTTAACGCCGCTAAGTGACAAATCTGATTTTGCTTTACAGATACAAGGTAATATTTCATCACTTTGTGTGTAAGCCATGGCAAAACCAACATACTCCACTTCACCAGACTCCAATTTGCAGCGACAGGCGCCGCAGTGCCCATCACGGCAGTTGTATTCTGGTAATAGGCCAGCTTGCTCCATTGTTTCCAAAATCGTATTGGAAGGGTTGGATTCAATGCTGATCAGTTTGTTGATTTTGAGTGTTGCCATTACAGCTCGAATCCTTCGAAGTCATCTGCGCGAACTTCATTGTCAATTTGACCCACAAGGTAAGAAGAGATTTCTGCTTCTTGAGGCGCAACTTGAACGTTATCTGAAGACAACCAAGCGTTAATCCATGGAATTGGGTTGGTTGTTGCTTCTGGATACGCTGCTGGTAGACCTACCGCTTGCATACGAATATTTGTGATGTATTCAACGTATTGGCTTAGGATGTCTTTGTTTAGACCGATCATAGAGCCATCTTTGAATAGATACTCTGCCCACTCTTTTTCTTGCTCAGCCGCTTCTTTGAATAGGTCAAAACAGTCCTGTTTTGCCTCTTCTGCGATTTGCATGAAAGTGAAGTCATCTTGACCGTTACGTAGCAGGTTGATCATGTGCTGCGTGCCGTTTAAGTGAAGTGCTTCGTCACGAGCGATCAGCTTGATGATTTTCGCGTTACCTTCCATTAGTTCGCGTTCTGCGAAAGCGAAAGAACATGCGAAACTTACGTAAAAACGAATGGCTTCTAATGCGTTAACAGACATCAGACAGATGTACAGCTTCTTCTTAAGATCGTACAGACTAACCTTAACCGTTTCACCGTTAAGGACATGCTCACCTTCACCGTAGCGATGGTAATCATTCGTCGCTTGAATCAAATCGTCGTAGTAGTGCGCGATGTCTTTTGCACGCTTCAGAATGTGCTCGTTCTCAACGATATCATCAAACACTACAGCAGGGTCGTTCACGATGTTACGAATAATGTGTGTGTAAGAACGAGAGTGAATCGTTTCAGAGAAAGACCAAGTCTCAATCCAAGTCTCTAGTTCTGGCAGAGACACAAGCGGCAGCAGTGCCACGTTAGGGCTGCGGCCTTGGATAGAGTCAAGAAGCGTTTGGTACTTCAAGTTAGAGATGAAGATGTGCTTCTCGTGATCTGGCAGTTTGTTGTAATCGATACGGTCACTAGATACGTCTACTTCTTCTGGACGCCAGAAGAAAGAAAGTTGTTTCTCGATAAGTTTTTCGAAAATCTCAAACTTTTGTTGGTCGTAACGTGCAACGTTTACTGATTGACCTAGGAACATTGGTTCCTTCAATTGGTCATTCTTTTTTTGGTTAAAAGTACTGTAAGCCATAATGCCTCAATTCCTTTTAAACCTCCCCGTAAGGGGGAGGTTATCGATAGTCTGTCTTTACGGGTTCGCTAGGTACGGGAAGATTAAATCTTACAACCGCCGCCAGCACAATCGTCATCTTGTGGTTGAACAGCGTCTTTCTGTTCATCTTTCGCGCCATCACGAGTGTTGTGGTAGTAAAGCGTTTTCACACCAAACTTATACGCTGTTAGCAGGTCTTGAAGTAGTTTCTTCATTGGAACCTTGCCAGTCTCGTAACGTGACGGGTCGTAGTTAGTATTAGCAGAGATAGCTTGGTCAACAAACTTCTGCATAATACCCACAAGGTGTAGATAACCGTCGTTCGAACCGATATTCCAAAGCAGTTCATAGCTGTCTTTAAGTTCTGTGAACTCTGGTACAACTTGCTTCAGGATACCGTCTTTCGAAGCTTTTACTGAAACGTAACCACGTGGTGGCTCAATACCGTTAGTTGCGTTTGAAATCTGAGAAGAAGTCTCAGAAGGCATTAGCGCAGTCAGTGTTGAGTTACGTAGGCCGTGCTCCATAATTTCTTTACGTAGGCTGTCCCAGTCGTAGTGCAGCGCTTCGTCACAAATTAGGTCGATATCTTTCTTATACGTATCAATCGGCAGTAAGCCTTTCGCGTAGTTCGTCTCGTCGAATGAAGGGCACTTACCTTGTTCTTTCGCCAGTGCTACAGATGCTTTCAATAGGTAGTACTGCATTGCTTCGAACGTACGGTGAGTTAGGCCGTTCGCGCTACCGTCAGAGTATTTCACGCCATTCTTCGCTAAGTAGTAAGCAAAGTTAATCACACCAACACCTAGCGTACGACGGTTCATAGTCGATTTGTATGCCGCTGGTAGAGGGTAATCTTGGTAATCAAGCAGTGCATCTAACGCACGAACAACAAGATCGGATAGCTCTTCGAAATCATCTAGAGACTTGATAGCACCTAAGTTGAATGCAGAAAGCGTACACAGTGCGATCTCGCCTGAGTCATCTTCAACGTTAGTTAATGGTTTCGTTGGTAGTGCGATTTCTAAACATAGGTTCGACTGACGAACTGGAGCAACTTCAGAATCAAATGGGCTGTGAGTATTACAGTGGTCCACGTTCTGGATGTAGATACGACCCGTTGATGCACGCTCTTGCATTAGCAGAGTGAACATTTCAATCGCTTTAACCGTTTCTTTCTTGATTGAAGGATCGTTCTCGTACTTCACGTATAGACGCTCAAACTCTTCTTGGTTTTCGAAGAATGCGTCGTACAGACCAGGTACATCAGATGGTGAGAATAGCGTAATATTGCCGCCTTCAACTAAACGTTGGTACATCAGTTTGTTTAACTGAACACCGTAGTCCATGTGACGAACACGGTTTTCTTCAACACCACGGTTGTTCTTAAGTACCATTAGTGAGCGTGCTTCACCGTGCCACATTGGGTAGAACACAGTAGCTGCGCCACCACGTACACCACCTTGTGAACAACATTTTACTGCTGTTTGGAAGTACTTGTAGAACGGAATACAACCAGTGTGGAATGCTTCACCACCGCGAATCTCTGAGCCTAATGCACGGATACGACCTGCGTTGATACCAATACCAGCGCGCTGAGATACATAACGAACAATTGAGCTTGCTGTTGCGTTAATAGAATCAAGACTGTCTCCACACTCGATCAGAACACATGAGCTGAACTGGCGAGTAGGGGTACGCACGCCAGACATAATTGGCGTAGGTAGAGAAATCTTAAATGTCGATGTCGCATCGTAGAAACGTTTGATGTAATCAAGACGTGTCGCTTTTGGATATTTCGCAAATAAGCACGCTGCTACAAGGATGTATAAGAACTGAGCACTTTCGTAAATTTGGCCCGTAACACGGTTCTGTACGAAGTACTTACCCTCTAGCTGCTTAACTGCCGCGTATGAGAAGTTTAGGTCGCGTTTATGGTCGAGGTACGCATCAAGTTCGTCGAGTTCTGCTTTTGTGTAGTCTTCTAGAATATGTTGATCGTACTTACCCATATCGACGAGGCGAGACACGTGATCATAAAGCGTTGGTGGCTCGTATTGGCCATACGCTTTTTTACGCAGATGGAATACCGCTAGGCGAGCAGCTAGGTATTGGTAATCCGGAGTCTCTTCAGAGATCAGGTCTGCCGCAGACTTGATGATTGTCTCGTGAATATCTGTCGTTGTGATGCCGTCGTAAAACTGGATGTGAGCGCGAAGTTCTACTTGAGAAACCGAAACATTATCTAGACCTTCTGCAGCCCAAGTGATAACGCGGTGGATTTTATCCAGATCGATACTTTCTTTACGGCCATCACGCTTGGTGACGGTAAGTTGTTGGTTCATTCTGCTTTATTTCCCTAAGAAAACTGATAAAAGCCGTATTTTTGTTTGTTTATGTGCAATATGAGTAAAGCTTGCGGCGGCTTTGTGATCAAAGTCTATCTATATATTGTCGCTTAAACACAACATATAGGGGTTCATTTGTTTGCGGGTTACAAGATAGTGCTATTACACTGATTTATCAAGGTACAGTTCGGGGATGACTTGTGGATAACTGACAAAATGAAAAAAATCAGTAAGTGAACACTAACCGATGAGAAAAGGGCAGACTTGAATGGTTAAAAGTACGGTTTCGAGATCGGTTTAGAAATAACCGCATGCAAAAATATTTTCCTTGATCTTTGGCCGTTTTTATCTACGAAAAATGGCTTGGTCAAAATGGAATCTAGAGCACGAATTTTAGCCATAAAAAGACAAAAAAAGCGGCAACTTTGTGCTACCGCTTCCGATTCATTTTCTTTAAAAAATGTCAATCACAAAACTCGTTTTTTTAACTTAATAGCGTTCAGTATTTTTTAGTATGAACGATGTAGTTTACATCTACATTACGACCGAGTTTGTAGCTGTCATTTAGAGGGTTGTAATGAAGCCCAGTAATGCCCATTTCCGTCAGGTCAGTTTGGTCTATCATCTTCATCATTTCGGCTGGCTTGATAAACTTATCGTGCTCATGAGTGCCTTCAGGAACAATCTTAAGAAGCTTCTCAGCACCGACAATAGCAAATAAGTACGACTTAATGTTTCGGTTCAAAGTTGAGAAAAACACGTGACCACCGGGTTTGACTAGCGCAGCACAAGAGCGGATAACGGAGAGAGGATCTGGAACGTGTTCAAGCATCTCCATACAAGTCACGACATCGTAAGTTCCTGCGTTTTCTATAGCGTGGTCTTCTATTGTGCTCTGAATGTAGGTCAGTTGAGTACCTGTTTCTAATGCATGTAGTCGCGCGACTTCTAATGGTTCTTTACCCATATCAAGTCCAGTCACAATAGCGCCTTCTTTTGCCATGCTTTCAGCAAGAATGCCACCACCACAGCCGACATCAAGTGCGCGCTTGCCAAACAAGCCATTTGCTTTTTCAAGTACATAGTTCAAACGAAGTGGGTTAATTTGATGAAGTGGCTTAAACTCGCCTTCTAAATCCCACCATCGAGAAGCCATGTCCTCGAATTTCTTAATTTCACTTGGGTCGACGTTTTGTGCTTTAGTCATAATTGGTTTTATTGCATTCAATCTGAGTCCTTTAGAGGGCGCCAGTATACTCCAACGTTTTATACCCAAACAACCTCGATGTGCTTAGTTAAGGGACAATGACAGAGTTCACTGGCGCGGCAATAGCGACAGGTTCCTGTATTTTTGAAAGCGCTCGCTATTGTTTTTGGTTCATCCTTGAACTGGTGCCAGTGACAATAACTCTAAAACCTGCATTTTCGCGTTGTGTAGTTAAAGGAATTTACCTCGCTTTTCCGCGTAAAGAGTCCGATTTTGCTCAATGTTGACCGAAATATAACCACTAATCAGAAAGATATGGGATTAGTGTGCAAATTCTCGACATTTGATTCATAACCAAGCTCACAACCTGATAAAAGGAGAGGGAAAGTGATGCCGAAGTGATGAATTGTGTGTTATATTTTTGCACCTTACACGTATCGTAATTACGATCAGATAATAGAGGGATAATGGCTCTATGAGCGATTTAGCTAAAGAGATCACGCCCGTAAACATTGAAGATGAGCTTAGAGGTTCATACCTAGACTACGCGATGTCAGTCATCGTGGGTCGTGCTCTTCCAGATGTGCGTGATGGCCTAAAACCAGTACACCGCCGCGTTTTATTCGCGATGAACGTACTAGGCAACGATTGGAACAAACCATATAAAAAATCAGCCCGTGTTGTCGGCGACGTAATCGGTAAATATCACCCACATGGTGATAGTGCTGTGTACGACACAATCGTACGTATGGCTCAGCCGTTCTCGCTTCGTTACATGCTGGTCGATGGTCAAGGTAACTTTGGCTCGATCGATGGCGACTCTGCTGCGGCAATGCGTTACACCGAAGTTCGAATGGCAAAAATTGCCCATGAACTATTGGCTGACCTAGACAAAGAAACCGTAGACTACGTACCAAACTACGACGGTACTGAGCAGATCCCAGCGGTTCTTCCAACTAAAATTCCAAACCTATTGGTTAACGGTGCTTCTGGTATCGCAGTAGGTATGGCAACCAACATCCCGCCTCATAACCTTGGCGAAGTGATTGATGGCTGTCTTGCATACATCAATAATGAAGAAATCACTATTGATGAACTAATGGATTACATTCCTGGTCCTGATTTCCCAACGGCGGCGCTTATCAGCGGTCGTAAAGGCATTGTAGACGCGTACAAAACAGGTCGTGGCAAAATCTACATGCGTTCGAAAGCGGACATCGAAGTGGAGAAGAATGGTAAAGAGACCATTATCGTCACTGAAATTCCTTACCAGGTGAACAAAGCTCGCTTGATCGAAAAGATCGCTGAGCTAGTTAAAGATAAGAAAGTAGAAGGTATCAGTGCACTGCGCGACGAGTCAGATAAAGACGGTATGCGCATTGTTATTGAGTGTAAGCGCGATGCTGTGGGCGAAGTAGTTCTAAACAATCTTTACGCTCAGACTCAGCTGCAAACCACTTTCGGTATCAATATGGTGGCTCTAAACAATGGCCAGCCACAGCTATTCAACCTAAAAGATATGTTGAAGTGCTTCGTTGATCACCGTCGTGAAGTTGTGACACGTCGTACTATCTTCGAACTGCGTAAAGCGCGTGAACGTGCTCATATCCTTGAAGGTTTAGCTCTAGCGCTTGCTAACATTGATGAAATCATTGAGCTTATCCGTAAGGCACCTACACCGGCTGAAGCAAAAGCGGGTCTTATCGCTCGTGGTTGGGATTTAGGCAACGTTTCAGCAATGCTAGAGCGTGCTGGTACAGATGCTGCGCGCCCTGAATGGCTAGAGCCTGAATATGGTATTCGTGATGGTCAGTACTTCCTGACTGAGCAACAAGCACAAGCTATCCTAGATCTACGTTTACATAAACTAACAGGTCTAGAACACGAGAAGATTCTTGGCGAATACAAAACACTTCTAGAAGAAATCGCTGAACTCATGCATATCCTTGCGAGCACTGAGCGTTTGATGGAAGTGATCCGTGAAGAACTTGAAGCGGTTCGTGACGGCTTTGGTGACGCTCGTCGTACAGAAATCACAGCTGCGAGCCATGATATTGACATGGAAGAGCTGATCGCACGTGAAGACGTTGTGGTTACTCTATCTCACGGTGGTTACGTTAAGTACCAAGTACTGAGCGACTACGAGTCACAGCGCCGTGGTGGTAAAGGTAAGAGTGCGACTAAGATGAAAGATGAAGACCATATCGAGCGTCTTCTAGTGGCGAATACCCACGATAACATCTTGTGTTTCTCTACTCGTGGTAAGACATACCGCCTGAAAGTTTACCAATTGCCTCTAGCGAGCCGTACTGCGCGTGGTAAGCCAATTGTGAACATCCTTCCATTAGAAGAAGGTGAGCGCATTACCGCGATTCTACGTGTTGATGAATTCTCTGAAGACAAATTCATCTTCATGGCAACAGGTGACGGTACGGTTAAGAAAACGCCGTTGAACCAGTTTGCAAACGTACGTTCAAACGGCCTAATCGCTGTGAACCTACGTGAAGACGATTCGTTAATCGGTGTGGATATCACTAACGGCGAAAACGAAATCATGCTGTTCTCTAAAGCGGGTAAAGTGGTTCGCTTTAAAGAAGCAGAAGAGATTCCAGTACTTGATGAAAATGGTAAACCAGTTCTTGATGAGAATGGTCAGCCAGAGATCAAGTTTAAAGGTGTTCGTCCTATGGGTCGTACCGCCTCTGGTGTTCGTGGTATGAAACTGGCTGAAAATGACCAAGTTGTATCACTTATTGTTCCTTCGCACGAAGGCGATATCCTAACGGTTACAGAAAACGGTTATGGTAAACGTACAGCACTTAGCGAGTACCCGACAAAAGGTCGTGGCACTCAAGGTGTAGTTTCTATCAAAGTTTCTGAGCGAAATGGCCCGGTAGTTGGTGCTATCCAGGTTGTTGAAGGTGATGAAATGATGATGATCACCGACGCTGGCACGTTAGTACGCACTCGTGTGGGTGAAGTTAGCCAAGTTGGTCGTAACACACAAGGTGTAACGCTTATCCGTACTGCGGAAGATGAATCAGTTGTTGGTTTGCAACGTATTGAAGAAGTTGATGATGAAGAGCTGCCTGCTGATGAAGATGCAGAAGCGTTAGAGTCAACAGATGAAAATACGCAGCAAGACGCTCCAGCTGCTGATGATGCAGAGGAAGGTAACGAAGAGTAATCTTACATCGTTATCCTGATATGAAAAGCCGAGCCCTTAGTTGCTCGGCTTTTTTTGTATCTGTATCAACGCATTTAAAGTAAGAAATGCGTACACTGACGTTATCTTTGTTTACAGGACGTGTTATGTCTGTTTGGTTTTTCGCTGCCATCACTCTGATGGGGTTGTTTATCGTACTCTTATCACTGAGTGCATCAAAAGCTAAACCTGCTCAATGGTTTGGCTTTTGCCTGTTAGTACTTGTCGTGACGAGTGCCAGTTTCTTATTGCTTCATCAAACACCGCCTAAACCAATACACGCGGAAATGTCACGAATGATGACTGCTCGTGACATCATGAAAGAGATTCAAGACCAGTTGCGTGAAGATCCGAACAACGCTGAATTGTGGTTCCAACTCGGGCAGGGCTACCTGCTAGAGGGTGAATTTGACGGTGCGTTGATTTGTTTTGATTACGCGATCCAACTGACTGAGCCAGTCAGTGCCACGCAACTTGCTGCAAAGGCGACTACCTTGTACTACATTCACCAGCAATCAATGACGCAAGAAGTTAGCTTGCTTTTGGAGCAAGCTTTGCAGATAGAACCGCACAATGAAGCCGCTTTGTCTTTGATCGCAAATGATCATTTTCTGTCATTCCGATTTCAGGAAGCGATTGATGCCTGGGTAATATTATTAGATTCTAATGATCCAAATTTAGATAGGGTGCAAATCATTAACTCTATTAACAAAGCAAAAGAGCTATTGTAAGCGTACAATTTAACAAGCAATAGAGAGAAAGGTGGGCAACGAATGAAAAATAAAGCACTAAGCATATTGGTTTTGCTGTGCGGCTCTGTGCTGGCGGGTTGTAGCTCTTCCGATCATTCTGGCTCTTCCTCTATGGTTTATTATTCATCGGGTTATTACGATCCGTGGTGGTACGATCATGACGACTACTGGATTTATTACTATCCGGGCTGTTGCGATAACGACGATGAATACAAAGAGAAACTGGAAGAGTGGTGGAATGGTTTAGATGAAGACCAACAGCAATCCATCAAAGACAAAGTCGAAGATTGGAAAGACGACGATATGTCCGCCAATATCGATAACATGAAACGCCAACTTGACGATCATTGGCAATCACTGCCTGACGAGCAAAAGCAAGAGATTCGAACCCAATGGGAGAATCGTCCGGAGCATATTGAACCAGCGACTTTACAAGGCAAGGCGGTGAAAGAAAAGGTTCAACAAAGAAAAGCATTACCGGAAACGAAGATCCAGCGCCCAGTTGCTCGTCCAAATGTGCAGATGCCTAAAGCACGTCCAAATATTCAACCTAGACCTAGGCTTCCTCGTCGCTAGTACATTCGATTTTGTCTCTCGATAGAATCGGGGATGAAGAAATAAAGATAACAAAGAAACAAATAAACAAAAAAAGGGGCGTTCAGTGCGCCCCTTGTTGTATCTATAAATTAACCTCCGCCAGTTAGACTAATACGTGGCTTCGCGTTCAGCCGCTGCTTTATCCCAGTCTGGCGCTACTGTTTCTAGGAAGTGTTTCTTGTCTGCGTTCATTTTCTCCATATCCATGCCCAGTGCTTGTTGTGCTTTCGCTTTGGTCGAGATATCTGGAATTTGAACAGAGTCAGTAATGCCTTTGGTTGCCAGTAAACGAACCAATTTGGTACGGGCGTCAGCAGCGCGATCAACTGCACTACCTAGTACTTCAAGTGCTATCTCAGGAGCATGCATGTGGACACCGTGAGAAGCAATCGCGTAGTCCCAACGCCATTGTGCATGGCGAATATCTTGTAGGATAGGTTCCATCTCTGCTTCTGTTGCACCTGCTTTCCACGCTGCGCCTGCTTCAAAGTGTGCCGCTACGATTTGCTTCTCGGCGGTTAGCTTCATGTTCAGTACTTGCGCTTTGCGAGTCGAGACGATGCCTTGTAGCTGCTCTTTAGTTTGGGTATGGCATTGCGCACAGGTGTCTTCAAAACGATCAAACGGGTTACCCACTTTGTGGTCTGTGTAGACTGTACCGTCTTCTTTGGTCACTTTAGGCATGTGGCAGTCCACACACACCACTTTGTTTTTACCATGAATACCCGCTCTCCAAGTTTCGAAACCTGGATGTTGCGCTTTTAGCATCGGCGCTTTAGATACGGCATGCGTCCAATCTTTGAAATTCAACGCGTCGTAGTATTTCTCCATGTCATTAACGGTGGTGCCCATATCCCATGGGAATTTAACCGCTTTAGTTGGGCCGGTGAAGTAGTATTCAACGTGACATTGAGCGCAGACCGATGCTTGCTTATCTAGGCGAGACTGTTCATCAAAGTTTTTACCAATAGTATCAAAAGCACGCTCGACGTATGGGCGAGTCAGTGCTAGCGCAGGTTCGCCTTTCTTGAAGGCTTCAGAGCCTGTGTTGTGGCAATCGGAACAACCGATAGGGTTGACGATTTCTGAGCCTAAGCGTGCCCATTTACCTTCGAAATAACCGTCTTCACCACGTTCATCAATCACGCGAGCAACGTCTGGGCTTTTACAGCTCCAGCACGCCATCGGCATAGGCCCGGACTTCTCGTCGGTTGGTGCGCCGGTACGTAAGGTTTGGCGAACATCATCAAGTGCGTAAAAGTGACCGCGCGCTTTGTTGTAGTCTTTCGCGAAGCCATAACCTGCCCACAGGATAACCATGTTTGGGTCTTCACTTAGAGCATCTTCAATGTGCTCACTTTCGGATGTTGCTTTCCAAGAATGGTATTGATCAGGGTGGTTCTGTTCAAAGACATCGTTACGAGGATCGATAAAATCCTTCTCTTCTGCCGCTAACGGAGCGTCAACCAAAAATAATTGGCTGGCGAATAAGGTCGCAACCGCAATAGGTGCGCTCATCCAGTGTTTTATGCTCACAGTGTTATCTCCATATTCGTTTTTATTAGCAGCGTTGTGAGGAGCTATTCCAAATAAGAACTGGAGATCTACGATTAATAATATTGCTTAATTGGATAGATGAAATAGTGAGTGAATCTTGTCTTGTTTTAGATCAATTTACACCAGTGATCTCAGTCATGTTTGAATTTATATACCTCTAAAGTGGTAGTTGTTAAGTCATTGTTCTGCAATGCTTTGGGTTTTTAACCTTTTTAAAAATAGGGTGATTCAGTTCGCTTTTTGAGCAGGTGTTTCTACCCCTTATGAATAATAGAGGTATTATAAATATAGGTTTAGCGTTGTGGCTTTCCGAAATAAGAATTGATGTCATTTGAAGATCTAAAAAATATCTTCAGAGGAAATTAATTGTCGCTCAAATAAATAATTGAGAATAGTTATCAATTATTATCGAGCTAAGGAAAGAACAATATGGGCAGTATAAAATTGACCATAGAGACAATGCTGAAACTTCTCTTCGTCTTTGCCATCTATGGTTTCTCCATCGCCGCCCATGCGACTTCTTCAGAGCCGATTGAAGGTGCTCAAGCTGAGCGTCATCAAGTCGAGTTGATCCGTGACCGTGACTACAAGTGTCTGCAATGTCATAAGGATGCAAAAGAGACTCTGAACCTTTCGCATGACCCGCAAGCTCTACTCAGCCAAGGGAAGCAACTTAATTGCACCAATTGCCATAGCAACATTGGTCCCGACCATCGTGAAGGCGCGCCTGATGTGATTAAGTTTTCTGCCGCGCAATCGAAAGAGGTACACGACAAAGTGTTACTTGATCCAAGCATGATTCTTAAAGCTAACAGCCAATGTGTGGATTGCCACGCACCGACACAGCTGAGAGAAAGCCACTGGACGCACGATGTGCACGCCAAAAACCTCACTTGTTCAAATTGCCACGATGTACACGCAGCGAAAACCAAAGCGTTGTCGTACGACAGAAAACAACTGATCAAGCAGTGTGTGGATTGTCACTCTGAATTTGCCGTCGAACCTGAACTTGCCAAAGAAGAGGATAGATAGCATGAAATGTTCGAGAAGAAACTTTTTAGCCGGCAGCGGCGCGTTGATTTTAACTACAGGCGTTGCAGGCACTTCCGTTGTTAGCTCCTCTCTTTATGCCAGCAACAGTGAACAAGCGAAACGCATGGGTATGGTTCACGATGAAAATGCCTGTATTGGCTGTACCGCTTGTACCGATGCTTGTCGCGAAGTAAATAAAGTCCCTGAAGGCGTAACGCGACTTAAAATTCATCGCAGTGAACCGATTGGCGAATTTCCAGATGTGGAATACCAGTTTACTCGCGAATCCTGTCAGCACTGTGATAACCCACCATGTGTGTACGTTTGTCCAACAGGCGCTGCATACAAAGATGAAGCGACAGGCATCGTGGATGTACACAAAGAGAAATGTGTCGGATGTGGTTATTGCCTTGCTGCTTGCCCTTACCAAGTGCGCTTCTTTAATCCAGCCGATCACTCTGCGGATAAATGTAACTTCTGCCGTGATACCAACCTAGCGCAAGGTAAGCAGCCAGCTTGCGTGGAATCTTGCCCAACAAAAGCACTCATCTTTGGTGATTTGAATGACCCAACTAGCGAGGTGAGCAAAGCTATCGAAAGCCATGTTGTCTATCGCGATAAATCGCATTTAGGTACGCAACCTAAACTGTACAAAATTCCGCATAGCAAAGGGGAGGTGTCATCATGAACGGCTTCGAAAGTGCATTCCACTTTGACTCGTTAGTCTGGGATTGGATCATCGCGATTTACTTATTCCTTGCTGGGATGTCAGCGGGTACGGTGATGATTTCAATCTATTTAAAACGCAAAGTGATTGAAGGTGATCCCGCAAAAAACGGCATCATGAAAGCGATGGCTTGGCTCGCACCATTTGGCATCATTGCTGGGTTGGTAATTTTGATTTTCCATTTAACCAAGCCTTTAGAGTTTTGGAAGATCATGATCTACTACAACCCAACGTCTGTGATGTCGATGGGCGTGATCTTGTTCCAAGTGTACATGATCGTGTTGTTTGTTTGGATTGGCGTTATCTTCCGCCATCAAATCATCAGCTTCTGTGAAGGGAAGTTACCAAGCAAACTGCTGGATTTTGCCGATGGCATTTTGATTAAGGCGGGGAAAGCCAACAACGCCATTGAATTGTTCTTGGGCTTCTTAGCCATCGTACTTGCAGCGTACACTGGCTTTCTATTGTCTGCGTTGAAGACTTATCCAATGCTAAACAATCCAGTACTGCCAATCTTGTTCCTGTTCTCTAGTTTGTCCTCGGGCGCAGCGGCATGCTTGATGTTCGGCATCTTGGTGTTTAAAGAGTCGACCAGCAGCCCAAGTGTATCTTGGGTGCACGGATTTGAACGCCCAGTAGTGTTGTTTGAGTTGTTTGTCTTAGTGACCTTCTTTACTGGATTGATCTTCAGCGGTGGTCAGAACGAAGTCGCGGCTTGGAATGCAATTTCGAGTGGATTCTGGGCTCAATGGTTCTGGGTTGGGGTAGTGTTCATCGGCATGATTACGCCTTTGACTCTCAATTGGTTGACGCCTTCTGAAGTGCGCCACAAAGGCAGTTACGTTTTTGTGGTCACGATGTTGAGCTTGGTTGGCGTACTTATGCTGCGTACTTTCATTCTCTATGCCGGTCAAATGACCGTAGTGTAAGGGGGATAAATGGAAGCTGAGCTAGGGTTCTTCTTACTGATATTGGTGGCTGTAACATCGACTTGTGCATCGTTGCTGCATTGGCTACGTCGTGCTATGAGTAAGAAGGCGACATTGCCGCATCAAGTCGCGATGTCCCACATCATTAGCTTAGCTTCCTTCATTTGTTTAGCACTTCTGATCGTCTGCTTCGTGCAAGACAACTTCGCGTTGGAATATGTTGTTACGCATTCCAACAGTCAACTTCCCGTAGCATTCAAGATTGCTGCCGCTTGGGGCGGGCACCAAGGCTCCATGTTGTTTTGGGTCGTCACCCTGAGTTTATGGGCGTCGTTTATTGCATTTAAGTCACCGCTCAACGCCCAATATACTTGTGACTGTTTAGGAATCATGAACGTTCTTATTGCAACATTTGCTTGGTTCACGTTAATGACCTCTAACCCGTTCGAATATGCCCAAGTATTGGCGTCGGAAGGGCGAGATCTAAATCCAATGCTGCAAGATGTTGGGCTTATCATTCATCCACCATTGCTTTATCTCGGTTATGTCGGTTACGCAGCAATATTAGCTTTTGCATTAGCGGCGCTATTGGGTAAACAACCGATGAGCGATTGGTATGTGGTCGCTCGTAGCGCAGCGTTTTTTGCATGGGGAACGCTTACATTAGGTATCTTGGTGGGATCATGGTGGGCGTACAATGAGCTAGGGTGGGGCGGCTGGTGGTTTTGGGACCCTGTGGAGAACGCTTCTTTACTGCCTTGGCTTACGGGTACTGCTTTGTTGCACAGCGGTGTTGTCGCAACACGTATCAGAGGCGCAATTTGGAGCTCCTATGCACTGGCGTTTACCACGTTCTGCCTAAGCATTTTAGGGACATTCGTGGTGCGCTCTGGCGTGCTGACTTCAGTGCACGCTTTTGCGGTGGACCCAACTAAAGGTTTGGTGCTGCTTGGTGTATTGAGCTTGCTTGTCATCATCACTTTTGGCGTACTGATTTTGCGAGGAGAACAACTCCCTCGCTTCAAACTTCAATCTCTAGCGAGCCGAGCTTACACTGCTTATATCGCCAAAGGTCTGCTGGTTATTGCGACTGCTATCGTTTTTCTTGGCACTTTTTATCCGATGGTTTATCAACTGCTCGGTTTAGGAAACATTTCAGTTGGCGCACCTTATTTTAATAGTCTGATCTTCCCATTAAGCATACTGGCTCTGATTTCCTTAGCTTTCATGCCGCTGCTGAAATGGACAAAAGGCACAGTGCCGAGTGTAAGCGCTGATATTGCGATCAGTATTGCGTTATCTCTTGTCTCTGGGATCGGGTTTATCTTCTTAGTGCACGCACTGCATTTCGAAGTATTGCTAACCATAACGTTGGCTACTTGGGTGATTGTGGCGCATCTCGTTATGCTGTTTCGTTGTTCCAATAAGCGCAAACTCATGCCAATCGTGATGGCACATGTCGGTTTTGCGCTGGCGGTGAGTGGAGCTGTATTCAACAGTCACTACTCATATGAACACAATTTACGTGTCGAACCCGGCAGTTCTCAACAAAGGGCGGGGATCACTATCGATTATCATGGTATCGAATGGCTGGTGGGGCCAAACTACACCGCGGAACAAGGACAGATCACCTTGCACTTGGAAGATGGCCGCATGCTCAATTTCAACCCGCAAAAGCGTCATTACCCTGTGCGAGTGATGAATATGACCGAGCCCGCGATTCGTTCACTATGGCATGGCGATTATTACGTGACATTGGGTGATAAAGTCGACACTCATGCTTATGCGATTAAAGTTCAGTACCGCGCAGGTATTTGGTGGATATGGTCTGGCGGGCTACTAGCTGTGTTTGGTGCGCTATTAACCGGCCTAAAGAAAAGGAGAGAGGCTATCAATGCGATCGAGAAATACGCTTAAACTCGGAGGTCTGTTTGTGGCTGTTGCCGTGTTTGCTGTAGTAACTGCGGTGGCTTTGTCTGAGCGACCACATGTTGAATTGTCCCCACAACGAAATTTAGATGCACCTAATTTTCGCTCTACTTCTCTGATCTCTGATGACATGGTTTCTGAGCAGTTGTTCAAAAGCGACGGATATAAATTATTGAATGTTTGGGCATCTTGGTGCGGAGTATGCAAACGAGAGCATGAAGAATTATTGCAGTTAGCAGAACTCGGTGTGCCTATTATTGGGCTGAATTATAGAGATCAAAAACAAGCCGCTCGTGAATATTTGAGCTCTAAACGAAATCCATATATTGAAGTAATTAGTGACCCTAATGGAAAGCTCGCTGTGGAGCTAGGTGTTATCGGAACGCCGGAAACTTACTTGATTGATCCAAATGGTCGTATATTGATCAAATATCGTGGAGAGCTAACGGCAGATAAATGGAACGATATATTTTCAGGATACTTGAATGTTTCGATTTAATAATCTTCTCCTCACTTTAATCCTATTTATACTATTTTCTCCTTTCACGAGAAGTGCGGATATAGAACAGAATGTTGATCTGTTTGAATTTCATTCCGTTGAAGTGCAACAGCGTGCAACCTCGTTAGCCAAGGCATTACGCTGCCCGCAGTGTCAAAACCAAAACCTTGTCGAGTCTAATGCACAAGCGGCTAAAGACCTGAGGTTGAAAGTGTATACGATGGCCAATGAAGGCAGCTCAGATCAAGAAATAAAGGACTATCTAGTTGCTCGTTATGGGAATATTGTTCTGTACCAACCACCATTAAATTATTCCACGGCGCTGTTGTGGATCTTTCCTGTGCTATTTTTGATCTTTTTTGTCTTATATTCGATCCGAATGGTGAAGCGTAATTAATGTGACCGTTATTCCACTATTAAAAATAAATTGTGCACTTAACAAGCAGAATGTTATCATTTTTCCGAATTTATGAAGTTTCCAGTATAAAGAAAATAAAAATTTTGAGCTGGATAAGTAATAAAAGAACGAAATAGGTGCACGCAGTGGATTCAGTTATATTACAACTTAAAAAAGACTTCTATTCGCAGATTCGTGCATTGCAATCACCGAACCTGCCTCAAGTTACTTCAACGCTCGCCGTGTTGACCGACGAGGAAATCCAAGAACTCGAAGCAGTTTGGATTGAACTCGCCGTTTGGAAGCGCAGTCAGACCCATTAAAAGATAGACCAAACGACCTTCTTGAAACCCCAGACAAAATTTGTCTGGGGTTTTTTATTGTAGTTTTTTTAAATTGTTATAATATAACAATTGTTCAGTTGGAGAGTGTTTCTCTTTTGCTGTCTTGAGTGGATAACTGCCCTCAATTGTGATCTCTATATTGCAAAATGCGGTATCAGTCCCCATAGTTGAAGAGCAACGAGTAAATCCCATGAATGCAATAACGAAAACGCATCAAGCGCATCAAGCAATAAATCGAGTGAGTATAGATATGGCGGAAGTACGTGCCAGAGTAGATTTTAAAGTCGGGGCAAAAAGTAACATTGATGCCGAAATTCTGTCTTTCCATGGTCTGAAGACAGACAAAGAGCATGTTGCTATTATCTTTAAACAAGCGGACCAAACTCAGGACATGCCTTTAGTTCGTATGCACTCTGAGTGTTTGACAGGCGATGTGTTCCACTCTTCACGCTGTGACTGTGGTGAGCAACTAGAAGAGACGATCAATCGCATGGGCGAGTCCGGTGGTATCATCTTGTATCTCCGTCAGGAAGGTCGTGGTATTGGCTTGTACAATAAGATCGATGCATACCGCTTACAAAGCCAGGGCATGAACACGTACGAAGCTAACAACCATTTGGGCTTTGATGATGACCTGCGTGATTTCACAGAAGCAGCACAAATGCTAGAAGCTTTAGGCGTGAATAAGATCCGCCTCGTGACGAACAACCCTAAGAAAATCCGTGAGTTATCTGAGTACGGAATTGAAATTGGCGAGGTTGTCAATACCTCTGCACATATCAAAGATGGCAACGAAAATTATCTGAAGGCAAAAGTCTCTCACGGAAAACATGACCTAAAGGTTTAATCCTAAAGATAAAACTGACAATAAAGTCTGTGAAAAACCTCATTTTTATGAGGTTTTTTTGTATCTGGAGTTGCAAATAAATTGTAAATTTGTATTATCTCGAGACTAAAGTGCAAATAAGAATAATTAGCACTACCAATACGATAATTGAAAAGCTCAACAAGGATGCTTCAGATGAATGCAAAAAAAGTTTTAGTCCAATCTATTGCTGCATCACTCCTCATTGCCAGTGGTTCTACCGTTGCTGCCACAGTAACTAAACAACAAGTAGTCGAACATTACGCGGACGTTGCCCATGCTGTATTTGCTGATTCAGTAACAACAGCGAAAGCGCTTGATGTGAAAATCGACGAATTTCTACAATCACCATCAGCGAAAAAGCTTGAAGAAGTAAAACAAGCTTGGCTAGATTCTCGCGTGCCTTACCAACAGTCTGAAGTTTTCCGTTTTGGTAACGCGATTGTTGATGATTGGGAAGGTCAGCTGAACGCATGGCCACTTGATGAAGGTTTGATTGACTACGTAGCGGCTGATTACCAATACGAATTGGGTAACGAGGGCGCTGCTGCCAACATCATCGCGAACACAAGTCTGCAGATTGGTGCTTCTAAACTGGACGTTTCAAAAATCACTCCAGAATTGCTAGCGGATCTAAACGAAGTAGGCGGTTCTGAGGCAAACGTTGCATCAGGTTACCACGCGATTGAATTCTTGCTTTGGGGTCAAGACCTAAACGGCACTAACGCGGGTGCAGGTCAACGTGCTTACACTGATTTCGTCGTTGGCTCTGAGTGTACGAATGGTCATTGTGATCGTCGTGGTGAGTACCTAAAAGCGGCCGCTGATCTACTGGTTCAAGACCTAGAGTGGATGGAAAAGCAGTGGTCTGCAGAAGTGAAAGGCAACTACCGTGAAGAGCTATTGAACGAATCTGCTGACAATGGTCTTCGTAAGATGCTATTCGGCATGGGTTCTCTTTCTCTAGGTGAGCTAGCGGGTGAGCGCATGAAGGTGGCACTAGAGGCAAACTCGACTGAAGACGAACACGATTGTTTCTCAGACAACACGCACAACTCTCACTACTACAATGAGCAAGGCATCTACAACGTTTACACAGGTACATACAAAGGTGTAAACGGCAAAGAGCTATCTGGTCCAAGTATCGCTGACCTTGTTGCTCAAAAAGACAAGAAAGCCGCGACCGAAATTCAAAAGCAGTTTGATACAACACGTAGCCAAGTTGGTGAGCTAGTGACTTCTGCAGAGAAGAACAACCAGCACTTTGACCAACTTATTGCAGCGGGTAACGCACAAGGCAACGCGCTAGTAAACGACACCATCATGTCGTTGGTAGCACAAACCGGTGCGATTGAGCGTGCGGCAAGCATTGTCGGCATCGACAGCCTAAGCCCTGATACTGCTGACCACGAGTTTTAATAAGAAAACCATAATAAATAAGGGCTCTTTGTGAGCCCTTTTGACGTTTGAGCTCGTTGTTATCACCCTTGTTGTCTATGTAGAGCAATGATATGAAGCCATACCTAATTTCTGCGCTAGCCGCGATCCTTTCTTCTTCTGCCATGGCTTATGATGTTAAGTCTGGTGGCAAAACCAGTGTTAAAAAAGACGGCGCGAATGCCTATTCTCTTCCTGCTGCTAACTTGCCAATGAGCAAACGCCTCGACTTTAGCGTAGGTAACAGCTTTTTCCGTAACCCTTGGGTACAAGCGCCAGCGTCAACGGACGCTCGTGATGGCCTAGGCCCGCTTTTTAACACCAATGGTTGTCAGAATTGTCACATCAAAGACGGTCGTGGTCATCCGCCAGAGAAAGATGATTTACATGCCGTGTCTATGTTAGTGCGCTTAAGCATTCCTGCGATGACGCCAGAACAAAAGAAAGCTTACATCAAAGATGGCGGCATACCTGAGCCGACTTATGGTGGCCAGCTTCAAGATTTCGCTCTGCAAGATCAAACGCCAGAAGGCAAAATCGAAATCACTTACACCGATGTCCCAGTGAAATTTAAAGACGGTACGACGGTGACGCTAAGAAAACCTCATTTGAACATTACCGATCTGGGTTACGGCGATATGCACCCTGATACCGAGTTCTCAGCACGCGTGGCACCGCCAATGATCGGCCTTGGTTTGTTAGAGAGTATTCCCGACGAAACGCTACTTGCTTGGGCTGATGAACAAGATGCCGACAAAGACGGTATCTCAGGCAAAGTAAATAAGGTGTGGGATATTGAGAAGGACGACTTCTCGATTGGTCGCTTTGGCTGGAAAGCAGGACAACCGACGCTAATGCAGCAAAATGCAGCAGCATTTAATGGTGATGTGGGTCTTACGAGCCATTTATTCCCAAATGAAAACTGTACCTCGAAACAAAGCATTTGTGACGACATGCCAAATGGCGGCAAACCTGAAGTGAGTGAAAATATTCTCGACTTCGTAGAGTTTTACAGCCAACACTTAGCCGTACCTATTCGCCGTAACGTCAATGATCCTAACGTGAAACTTGGTCAGCAAATCTTTGCTGCGTCTGGCTGTGAAAGCTGCCACAAGACCAGTGTTAAAACGGCGAAACGACCAGAGTTACCAGCGCTTTCTGAGCAGCTTATCCACCCATACACAGACATGCTTTTGCATGACATGGGTAAAGGCTTAGCCGATAACCGTCCGGAATACTTAGCAAACGGCCGTGAATGGCGAACGGCACCGCTATGGGGCATTGGTTATACCGAAGAAGTAAACGGACATACTTACTTTCTACATGATGGCCGCGCTCGTAACCTGATGGAAGCGGTGCTGTGGCACGGCGGCGAAGCGGAGACAGCGAAACAAAACGTCTTAGCACTGAACAAAAAAGAACGTGACGCATTGATTGCGTTTCTGAATTCTCTATAAGGAAGCAACCATGAAAAAAACACTATTAGTGAGTGCGATTGCCGCAACGTTAAGTTTGGTTGGTTGCCAATCGACTGTCGGTTCGAGCTCAACCAAGCCTGAGAGTACAAGTCATATTTCTCAAAGCGTGTACGAGGTTGAGTTTCAATCAGCTCAGACGTTTTTAGCGCAAACCACAGAACTTGAACAACGCTTCGCAGATTACTGCGCATCAGAGTCGAAAGATGATGCACAAGTAAAACAGCAATGGCATCAAACGATGCTTGCGTGGATGGCATTACAAGGTCAAGAACGTGGCCCTGCTACGGCGTTGGAGCAAAGCTGGAATGTTCAGTTTTGGCCAGATAAAAAGAATACCACTGGTCGTAAAATGTCTGTACTGACGAAATCTGATCAAGCTTGGAGTGCAGAAGATATCTCCACCCAAAGTGTCACCGTGCAAGGTTTAGGTGCATTGGAATGGCTGCTTTACGATAAAGCGTCGACCTTATCTAGCAACGGCAATACTTGTGCGACAGGCGTTTCGATTGCTGAAAACCTTGATGACAAAGCGCAGATCATCGCGGATTCTTGGGCAGAGAACCCTTGGAAATCGCTAGAGATGACGGAATGGGAATCTGAGTACATTTCACTGCTCTCGAATCAGCTTGAATACAGCATGAAGAAGTTGAGCCGACCGCTAGCGAAGATTGGTAAGCCTCGCCCGTATTTCTCAGAATCGTGGCGTTCCGAGACCTCGCTTTCAAACTTAAAAGCCAACCTTCAAGGGATGGAAGCGTTGTACTTTGCTAACGGGAATGGTTTAGATGCGCTACTTAGAGAGCAAGGCCATGCAGATCTCGCAGACCGTGTCGTTCATCAGTTTGAAATGGCGTTAGAAACTTGGCCAGAAGATAAGAGCTTGTTTGCTGCACTACAAACAAAAGAAGGCTATCGCATGGTGCTCTCTCAATACAATAAGCTAGAGCAATTGAAGTACCTGATTCACGAAGAAGTGGCGATCGAGCTTGGCGTAGTTATAGGATTTAATGCAACCGATGGTGACTGATCAAACCCGCCGAACCTTGCTGAAAGCCGCTCTATTCGGGGCGGCTATACCTATGATGCCATTTGGTTGTGCTTCAACAAGCTCACGTGAACCTGCGTTGATCGGCTGTTCTATCATTGGTCGAGATAAATTCGCAGCGGTGGTGGCGGATGAGCATGGTATGCCGCTATCTTCATTGCCGATTCCTGAGCGTGGTCACGGTGTAGCAACCAACCAACAAGGCCACGCCGTAGTTTTTGGTCGTCGACCAGGTACTTTCTTCATGGTGTTTGATTATCGCTCAGAGCAGATGATCAAACTGCAACTAGCAACGCCAAATCGTCATTTTTACGGACATGGTGTTTACTCCCATGACGGCACGTTGCTATTTGCCACAGAAGGGGAGAGGGGGACAAGCCGCGGGATCATTGGTGTTTATGATGTGCAGAAGCAATATCAAAAGATTGATGAGTTAACGGGTTTTGGCCTTGGTCCTCATGAAGTGATCATGATGCCTGATGGTGTATTGGCGATTGGCGTCGGTGGCGTACACACTAACGGTCGTGAACCTCTCAATCTTGATAGCATGAAACCCAGCCTGAGTTACCTTTCACAGAAGGGTGAGCTACTGGATCAAGTGTCTTTACCGGATCATAAGTTGAGTATTCGCCATTTAGCTCATGATGGTGCGGAAACCGTGCTTTGTGGTCAGCAATATCGTGGTGAGCCGGACGAGTATCCAGCCTTGATCGCCATGCACACGCGTGGTGGTGAAATGCAAGATCTTCAAGCTGAGCCTGAAGAGTGGGCGCGTTTCAATCACTACGTTGCGAGTATTGCAGCAACCGATGAATGGATCTTAGCCACTTCGCCTCCGGGCAGTTGTTATGGTATATGGTCTAAATCTACGGGCAAATTGGTCGAGCTAAGTGCGTTACCAGATGCCTCTGGTGTTGTGGTCTATGGCGATGAGTTCCGAGTCAGCTCTGGGGCGGGAAAAGTGGTAGAGCAAAGGCCTGAAGAGTCAAAAAGTACCTTCGCAAGCGGTGTGCAATGGGATAACCATTGGTCGAGAATTATCTAGAAAGATCATTGAGTAATTACTTATAGAGAGTTTTGTTGTCGTTTTCGGCATCAGATTCTTAATTTTAAACCTGCAAGCTGTGAGATATTTGCCATACTTTTTATTATGGCAAGTAGCGCAAGGATCATTTCAGTGTTTGCTAGGGTTTTAATCATGACGGCACTTCTGGTGCCGTTTTGCAGCTTTTCCACCGTCGTTTCTCTCGAAGCTTCAGCGCAAGTTGAGCAAGAGGGAGCGGTACAAAAGCTGTCTGTAGAAAAAATGATCCATTATCCAGAGGTGATTGATCAACTGTATCAAAGCACCAATTACCGTTTGAACTGGGAAAATGAAAGTGATATTGAGCAGTTTCTTTTTCAAGTAAACCTGGTTGCACTTGCGGATGTCACCGATGAATTCGAAAATCAACTTCACCGGATAAACCAAGTAAGGTGGCAGGGAGATAATCTCGACTTCGATTTAGTGATGACAGACTCACTCTTGATGTACCTTAGTTATCTTGAGCAACTCCCCGAAGAAGGGATTAATTGGCTATTTACAGACAAAGCCCATGTTACGTTACCCGCTCCTAGCATCGATACTTTATCGATTTTGAGTAATGAGATTACGGTTGGCAAACTTGGTCAGTTTTTGGCAAGTCTCCGGTCTCCATTACAAACAGATGATGCTTTCTACTCCGCCTATTCTTCGCTATCGGAACATTCTCAGTACCAATATCCTGCCTATCAACAAACTGGGCTAGCACGTGTTGGCGATATATTAGAAAACAGACCCCTATTGATTGAGCGAATGGAGATCGTAGGCGTAGATGTTTCTTACTTGGATTTAGTCACTGAAGAATATGACGAACAATTAGAGCTTGCGATAAAAGAGTTCCAGCGTATTCATGGTTTGAAAGAAGATGGCGTTATCGGCCCGAATACCATTCGATGGATCAACTTTTCTCCTCAAGAGCGATTGCATCTGCTGGCGTTGAATTCTGAGCGTTCAAGAATTTGGTCGAAAGAAAGGGATAATGTTGTCTTTGTTAACGTGCCTGGATACGAAGTCACGTATTGGCATGACGGTCAACCCTTGTTTGAGTCTAAAGTTGTGGTAGGGAGAGCATCAAGAAAAACGCCCATCATGTCGGTAGCACTGGATTCCGTTATTCTCAACCCAACTTGGAACGTGCCTTGGACTATCATGGTTAAAGACATTATTCCTAAAGTAAAACGTAATCCGATGTATTTGATTAACCATAACATTCAAATCATTCGGTCTTGGACTTCGAACGAAATTATTGACCCTACAACCATCAATTGGGCAACAGTGAATCCGAGAACATTTCCTTATCGTATGCGACAGGCGTCGGGCTTACAAAATGCACTGGGATTGTACAAGTTCAATATGCCTAACCCACAAGCTATTTATTTGCATGACACGCCAAGTAAGAACTTGTTTGAACAGGACAGACGCGCATTCAGCTCAGGATGTGTTCGTGTAGAACATGCAGACCAGTTAGCAGAACTTCTGTTCAAAACTCAGGGGTTGGAAGAACGTTTAGCGAAAAAGCGAGAAAGTTCTCGTCGGTCTAACACGTCAGTTCCTTTGGGAGAGCGCATTCAAGTACACATCATTTATCAAACAGCATGGTTGGAAGAGGGAACGCTTTACTACCGTGATGATATCTATAAGTACGATCACCGCAGTTGAAATCTTTAAGGAAAATTTACAAAACGAAGAATTCTCTTTTCGTTCAATAATTAAGCAATAATTACTGCATCTGAAAATCAAGATGGAGCGTTTTATGCATTTGACGTGACAAATGTGTTTGGTTAATGTCCACGACTTGTCTAGTTGTTGAGCACTGTATTTTGAAATGGTAAGTCGTAAGTTTTCCCGCCGAGATTTCCTTAAAATGACCGCTGGTGGTGTGGTGTTGGCCTCTGCCCTGCCATCATTTTCTTGGGCTTCACTCTCTGACGAGCCACGTGCACTGGCGATGAACAATCTTAATACTGGAGAGATCCTCGAAACATGCTATTTCGATGGAAAACGATACATTAATGATGAACTTCAAAGGCTGAATGAGTTTTGTCGAGACCATCGACGAAATGAGGTTCATCCCATGGATAGACGCTTGTTCGATCAAATAAGTCAAATTCAAAAGTTAATTGGTACAGAAGCAGAGGTGATCGTCATTTCAGGTTACCGTTCTCCTGCCACTAATGCCTCGCTACGCAACGGGTCTTCTCGTGTAGCGAAAAAGAGCATGCACATGGAAGGAAAGGCCATTGATTTCCGTTTAGACGGTGTGAAGCTTTCAACAGTTCGTGATGCTGCATTAAGCCTAAAAGCCGGTGGCGTGGGTTATTATCCAGGCAGTAACTTTGTTCATATCGATACGGGTGCTGTTCGTTCTTGGTAGTGCCAGTTGAGACAAGGTTTCTAGTCTCAGAACGTCGTCGATTACCCACAGTTCAAAGCTTGAAGTCGCTAGGCCTTAGTGTCATAGTTGCGGCAGTTTTCACGCAAATTTATTCGGTATAGGTTATCTATGGCTCTGAAATACCAAGTTGTTCCAGTAACATCTTTCTCTCAAAACTGTTCTATTGTCTGGTGTGACGAAACCATGAAAGGCATTGTGGTTGACCCTGGCGGCGATGAAAAGCAGCTCGCTATGCTTATCAAAGAGCTGGGTGTTGACGTGGTAAACCTAGTGCTAACACACGGTCACTTGGACCACGTAGGTGGCACGGAGCCGCTGTCTGCACTGCTTGGCGGTACAGAGATTGTTGGTCCTCACAAGGCAGATAACTTCTGGTTGCAAGGTTTGGAAGGTCAGAGCCAAATGTTTGGTTTCCCGCTGACAGAAGCGTTTGAACCGCACCAATGGCTAAATGAGGGTGACACTGTCACTTTCGGTGGTCAAGTGCTGAACGTATTCCATACACCTGGTCATACACCTGGTCACGTTGTGCTTTACAGCGAAGAAGCGCGTTTAGCGTTTGTGGGTGACGTTTTGTTTAACGGTAGCATTGGTCGAACTGACTTCCCACAAGGCGATTTCAATACGTTGATTAGCTCTATCAAAGAGAAATTGTGGCCTTTAGGCAATGATGTCACGTTTGTCCCTGGTCACGGCCCTCAATCGACTTTCGGTCACGAGCGTAAAACTAACCCGTTCGTTGCTGACGAGATGCCACTTTACTAAAAGTGCGTGTACTAAGCATTATTCTGGCTCGGCGGCAGCTAAGTATCGCCGAGTCAGTCCCACAAAGTCCTCAGCCTCACGATCTAGATCACTTGCTGATATAAATAGATCGTAGCCGTAGAAACCTCTCTGATACTTCATCCGGTTGGCGAGCATCGCTAACAAACCTTTGTACTCAATCCCATCTCTGTTTATATACGGTTTAGGGTCAAGCACCATATCCTCAAACTTATCTTCACACTGATTTTGTTTCGCGCCCAAGTAAAGCAGTGCTCGCTGGCTGAGGAGAATTTCTGTCGCTATACGAGGGCAGATTGAATTTAAGTAGGGTGAGTAGTGTTTTAGACGAATACCGATCCAAGGTAGCGGTTGGTGCCACCCTTCCTGTTGGTAGCTACAAATACCGATTGACTCAATATTTCGCCATCTGACGACCCAACCCCCTTTAAAAAGGTGTTGCTGAAAGTGAGAAGCTGTCAGCGTAAAAGTGACTTGGCTTTTCTTAATCATCAAGATGGCGAAACCAACGATTGCAGACATCAAAATGACCGACAACATGGCTTGCTTCCATCCCGGAGAAATGGCAACCAAAAACAAAGTGATGAGTGCAACGAGCAACAAAAGTATTCTGTTGATAGGGGAGTCGGGTTTGAAATGTGAATTTGTTAGGTGCAGCGTTTCCATGCTTATAACCTCATCGAATACTTGTCCAAAAATAAGTGGGTAGCTTTATGTGCATTGATTTGCATTCAAAATAAAACAAACCTCTGTTTTTATACCCAGTATTCAATAAATCCGTTCATAAAATATCTGATTAAATAGTAGACGTTCTATGCTTTGAGCGCATTTTTCATCGCGTTTCGCCGCTAAAACCTACAAATTGCTTGTGAATTTTGGTATAAAACGCGCTTCAAATTTTCATCCCTGCTGAGATGCAGTGAACTGGAGAAATATTCAATGAGACTTGCTCATAAGCGTAAAGTGCAGATGAAACTGCAAAAACGCATTAAAGCGACAGTAGCAAACTTAGCTGCAGCACCTAAAGCAGTGAAGCCTGTTGCGGAAAAAGCAGTAGCACCTTCTGTTGCTGAAAAAGCTGTTGCGGAGAAAGTAGTAGCTGATAAAAAAGTAGCTGCAGTGAAAACAGTTGATGTTGCCCTTACTCCTAAGCAACAACAAGTATTAGACATCGTTATGGCGAATGCTGAAGGTATTAACCCTAAAGGCATCGGTCTAGCTGCAGGTCAAGAAGATACTAAAGCGGCATCATGGGCTACTGGCGCACTAAAGAAGCTTCTTGAAGAAAACCTAGTTCAAAAAGAGCAGTTAGCAGGTAACAAAGTTATCTACAAAGCAGTTTAATTACCGCTACCGTTCTGGATTGAATACCTCGGCCGATGCCGAGGTATTTTTTTATCTTGGTATTGGAAATAATGCATTAAGTACTGACTTTAACACTACCAATAAGTGGTTTGTCACATTTTCTTAAATACTATGTAAATTTTTTGGCAGAAAAATACGTACGTATTGTCTTTTATTTTTATTCATAGATAAAAATATAATTTATTGATTTTGCTATTAACAGTCTTTTGTCATGACGATTGTCCTACGTACTTGTACGTAATACCTTAGGCTAATGCCTTATTGATGAATTACTCGCTTCCGTGTTCATGCCCATTTCGCATTAGACAACATTGTTACATCTTTTATACCGAATACAGCCAATCCTAATGAAATGGATGACAACAATAACCTTGGTGATAAAGGACGTGAACGATGAGTCTAATCCAAAAATCTTTAAAACGAGTGCTCAAAACAACCGCTGTCGCTGCCGCGATGGCACTCGCAGCGACTTCTGTAAACGCTGCTGAAAAAGTCTATCGTTTAAAGCTTGCTGAAACTTGGGGGCCTAATTTCCCAATTTTTGGTGATACCACAAAAAACATGGCCAAAATGGCGGAAGAGATGTCCAACGGACGTTTGCAAATCCGCATTGATTCCGCAAACAAGCATAAAGCGCCTTTTGGGGTGTTTGATATGGTTAAGTCGGGTCAGTATGACATGGGTCACTCAGCGTCTTATTACTGGAAGGGTAAGGTTCCAAACACACTTTACTTCACTTCTATGCCCTTCGGTATGTTGCCAACTGAGCAGTATGCATGGTTTTACTACGGCGGTGGTATGGAGCTGATGGAAAAAGTGTACTCTCCACATAACTTGATGTCTTTCCCTGGCGGTAATACCGATACTCAGATGGGCGGGTGGTTCCAAAAAGAGATCAAGTCCGTCGAGGACTTACAGGGTTTGAAAATGCGTATCCCAGGGTTTGCTGGTGAGATTTTGGCTGAGTTAGGTGCCAAGCCAACGAATATCGCCCCTGGTGAGCTATATACTTCTCTAGAGCGTCGCACGATTGATGCCTTGGAATGGGTTGGTCCATCGCTGGATCTACGTATGGGCTTCCACAAAATCGCGCCTTACTACTACACAGGTTGGCATGAGCCAGCGACTGAGCTTCAGTTCCTCGTTAACAAGCGTACCTGGAATCGTTTACCTGATGATCTAAAAGCGATTTTGCAAGTAGCCATGAAAACGGCCGCTTACGATATGTACACGCAATCGAAACACGAAAGCGGCAAAAACTGGGCATCTATTAAGTCTGAATACCCAAATGTTGAAGTAAAAGATTTCCCACCTGAAGTAGTAGCTGCGTTGAGAGAAGCAAACGATCGTTTGTTGAAAGAACATGCAGAAAAAGATGCTTTGGCGAAAGAGATTCAAGAGTCGCAAGCGAACTATATGAATCAAGTTCGACCATGGTCAGATATTTCGCACCGAGCGTACTTAAACAGTCAAGCTCAACAATAACGTTGTGAAGCAGGCGATGCCGAGAGGTTTAGCCTGCTATCGAAGCCCAAGAAAACTTCATAATGAATGCTCCGCACCATAGCGGAGCGCATCTAAACGTTCCACGGAGTTCGGAATGAGAAGTCTTATTTATATTGAGCGATTATTTAACCGCTTTAGCGATTTTCTCGGATGGTTATCCAGCATCCTGTTTATTTTGTTGTTAGCAAACGTTGTGTACGACGTTGTCATGCGTTACGTGTTTAATGATGTGTCTATCGCATTCCAAGAAATGGAATGGCATCTATTCTCTGCCGTGTTCTTGCTTGGTGTGCCTTACGCAATTAAGTCCGGTGGCCATGTTCGCGTCGACATTTTTTATGAACGCTTATCTTACAAAGCACAATCCATCATCGACATCATAGGCACACTATTTTTCTTATTCCCTTTTTGCCTACTGGTAGCTTGGTTTGGTGTTGATTTCGCTAAGGAAAGTTACGCGTTAGGCGAGACGTCTGGTGACCCAGGTGGCTTACCATATCGTTGGATTATCAAAGCGATGATTCCGCTGTCATTTTTCTTTATGGCGGTGAGTGGTATTGGATTGTTACTTCATTCAATCAACAAAATTGTCAACCCTCATCTCATCTATGCCGGTAATAACGGTAAGTCGTAAAAGGAAGTCATTATGATCGGTATAGTGATGTTTTTTGTTGCGCTCTTTGCGCTTCTATTGGGATTTCCCGTTGCCTTTACTTTTGGTGGTATCGCGCTGATTTTTGGTGTTTGGGCTGAAGGCATCGAGATGTTTGCTTTTATGCCATATCGAATTCAGTCCATTATGGAAAATACGGTGCTAATGGCCGTACCGCTGTTCGTTTTTATGGGGCTAGTGCTACAGAAAACGAAGCTTGCTGAACAGCTACTAGAATCAATGGGGCGTTTGTTCGGTGGCGTTCGCGGTGGTATCGCTATTTCTACCGTGTTAGTTGGCGCATTGCTTGCAGCTTCAACGGGTGTGGTAGGCGCATCAGTTGTTGCGATGGGCTTAATATCTCTTCCTGTGATGCTAAAGTACAATTACGACAAAGGTTTAGCGTGTGGGACTATTTGTGCGTCTGGCACGTTGGGCCAAATTATCCCACCTTCTATCGTGTTGATCTTGTTGGGTGATGTACTTGGCGTACCGGTAGGGGACCTATTTCAAGCTGCGATCTGGCCCGGTATTACACTTGTTGGCGCCTATGTGATCTATATTCTCATCTACGCGAAGTTGAACCCTCAAGCCGCACAGGCGATAGAGCGTGATGAGTCGATCAGTCGTAAACAAGAAGTGCTCACCGCACTGAAAGCTGTATTGCCACCTTTAGCATTGATCATCGTGGTATTGGGCTCCATCTTTGCAGGGATTGCAACACCAACAGAGTCAGCGGCACTGGGTGGTGCAGGTGCGATAATTTTATCGCTATTGTATAAACAGTTTAGTTGGTCGATGATTTATGATGCATCAAAAGAGACAGTTAAGGTAACCGCAATGGTCTTTGCGATCTTACTTGGTGCGACCGCCTTCTCAATGGCATTTACCTACACCGGTGGTGATTATTTAGTTGAAGAGTGGATGTTAGAACTGCCGGGTGAAAAGTGGGGATTCCTTATTATTACCATGGTGGTGATTCTGATTTTAGGTTTCTTTATCGACTTCGTTGAAATCTGTTTTATCATCGTGCCAATTATTGCGCCAGTCGCTGAATTGATGGGCATTAATATGACGTGGTTTGCGATTCTTATTGCGATGAACTTGCAGACGTCGTTCCTCACACCGCCATTTGGCTTTAGTTTGTTTTATCTAAAAGGTGTCGCTCCAGCAGGGGTTACTACGCGTGATATCTACAAAGGTGTGATGCCATTCATCGCGATTCAGATTGTTGTGTTGGCGTCTTTGCTGTTTTTCCCAGGTTTTTACGGTATGAGTTAATCACTCGATAATAAAGAGATTTTGTGAACTGAGAGTTTTTACCTTTTGAGACAAGTTGTTAAGCTGTTAATTATGTCTATGCAGACACAATCGATTCGTTTGTACTGCTAAGATAGTAAGCTGTAAAGGCAGCGTTTCATGGAGGGAAGGGATGCCTCTCAAAGCAAAGTTAATTCTGCTGACACTGATACCCGTGGTATTGGTGTCAGCGAGTATCAGCTGGATCTCTATCTATCAAACCAAGACCCTTGGCAAAAGGGAGGTAGAGATCTTTCATCAAAACCTGATCCAATCAAAAGAAGCGGCGCTGAAAGATACGGTCGACGTCGCTTTTGACTCCATTTCTTACATCTACAACGATCCGACTTTAGAAGAGAGTGTTGCCAAAACGCGTGTGAAAGCGATTTTAAATCGTTTGAGTTATGGGTCGGACGGCTATTTTTTTGCTTATGATAAATATGGTACCAACCTTGTACACCCAGTTCTTCCGGAGCTTGTCGGGGAAAACTTACTCTATCTTGAAGACGAAAATGGCGATCGCTTAATCGAAGCTTTATTGTATCAAGCGCAATCAGGTGGTGGATTTCATCAGTACCTATGGCAAAAGCCATCTACAGGTGAAGTCGTCCCTAAGCTTAGTTACGCTGCATGGCTCGATAAGTGGGAATGGATGATAGGGACTGGGCTGTATATTGAGGATGTCAGCCGAGAAGTCGCCAATATGCGCGCGGCAGTGAACAAAAATATCGAAACGACATTTTTCTCAGTCGTCGTGATCTTAGCGGTGACCGTTGCTGTAATCATTGTTCTCACTTTGGCGATCAATCTGCACGAGCATCGCCTCGCTGATAAGAACCTGAAAGAATTGGCACATAAAACCGTGATGTTCCAAGAAGATGAGAAAAAGCATTTAGCGCGAGAACTGCACGATGGAATCAATCAGTTGTTAGTCTCCAGTAAATGTCATTTAGACTTAATGAGTCATAGACTTGAAGACGAAAAACTCAAATCCCACTTAGATAAATCACAACGATCGCTCGTCACCGCGATAAATGAGGTGCGGCATATTTCTCATCAGCTCCGTCCAAGCGCCCTCGATGATATCGGTTTAGAAGCAGCACTGACGACCTTGCTACAGGATTTTCATTCCCATTCCGGGATTGATATCGAGAGCAATTTCGATACTCAGCAGCACAAACTGACTTCGGAAGTCGCAACGACGCTATATCGCGTCGCTCAGGAGTCTTTGAATAACATTGAAAAACATGCGCGAGCGAAAAAAGTAACGGTTACTTTGCAAAAAATGGGCAATATGCTGCAATTACTCATACGTGATGATGGCGTTGGATTTGTGGTTAACCAAGCAGTGCACCAACAAGGGATTGGGTTAAGGAACATGCAAGAGCGTGTAGAGTTCATCGGTGGTGAATTTGAGCTAATGAGTGAGCTTGGCTTGGGAACAGAGATTACTGTGCTGCTTAATTTGGATGAAATAGTTTATGGATAAACCGATTAGTGTAGTGATTGTCGATGATCATCAAGTGGTATTGGATGGCTTCATGGCTCGTTTGGAGTTAGAGCCTGACATCGAAGTGGTGGGTACAGCAAGCAATGGCTTGGAAGCGATAGAGGTCGCAAAGCACTTGCAACCGGACGTCATATTGATGGATATCAGCATGCCAATAATGAACGGTATTGAAGCGACTGGTGTGATTAAAGAAGCTCGCCCAGAGAGCAAAATACTTATGTTGACCATGCACGATAATCGCGAGTACATCATGAAGGTCATGCAAGCTGGTGCCGTAGGATATATGCTCAAGGAAATCTCGGCCGAGAAAATGGTGCAAGCAATAAAAACGGTTAACCAAGGCTCGACGTATTTCTGTGAATCCGTCACACAAACACTCTTTACCCAAGAAGTGGTGCCTGCCACGCAAAAAACGAATCCTCTCAGCCGCAGGGAAGAAGCGGTACTTAAATTAGTTGCTCAAGGAAACAGCAGCAAGAAAATCGCCACTTTACTCAATATTAGTTATCGAACGGTAGAGACGCATCGCCATAACATTAAGCACAAGTTGGACTTACATTCGACGGCAGAGTTAGCAAAATATGCGTTTGAAACTGGGTTGACTGAGTAGGAGAGTAGTGCCCGCAAAAAGCGAGCACGTGGGAGCGAAACTAATCGGCTTTGGTAATGCTACCAAGCTCTAGCATTGGAGCAACATCGATGTCCTCTGCATTCATCATCGTCGAGATGCGTTGAACGGAAGATAGTAGAAGGGATTGCTCCCATTCTTCCAATTTTTGGAATCGATTAATGAAGTGCTCTTGCAGCGGCGTTGGTGCTTGTTTTAAGGCTTCTTGGCCCTTGCTCGTAAGTACAGCATGCACTTTACGCTTGTCTTGAACACTGCGCTGACGCTCAACAAACTGGCCTCGTTCTAGTCTATCTAGAATGGTCGTTGCGGTCGCTTGGCTCATGTTAGTGTGGCTAGACAACTGTTTAATCGTCACGTTATCTAAGTCATTGATAGCGCGCATCAAAATCAACTGTGGAGCAGTCAATCCAGACTCTTTGCTCAGCTTTTTAGAATGTAAATCAATAGCGCGGATGATCTGACGAATCGAGACCAATACTTCTTCGTACTTTTCCAATTTATTCATCCAGTCTGTAGGGAACATTTATCGAGGCGACACTAACTTAAATGCGCCCTTATTTAAAGGGGGGAAATCAAAAATTACCTCTACAATTTTACGCCGTGTCCTCAATACCATTTTGTCGCGCCTTTTCGACAAAATAAGAAGAGCTAAAATTATTATAGCAATAAATGTTTGTGGTCTAACTATTGTAGTAGTGATTTGTTCTATCAAAGGCCGTAATCACACAGTGAAAAGTAAGTTATTGGATTTTTTAATAGCAAAAAGATAGACAAAAACGTGTCAAATGATAGGATCTTGCGCCTTCACGGAATGCAAAACGTATCGTGTTCGAAAGATTTTTTTGTTTGGTACGTAAAAACACTACAAAAATAGAGAGGAACGATGACAAAGGGTATAGATAAGTACAGTATCGATAGTACCGACTATACGGTAGGTCAGGACAACGTTCAAAAATGGGGTTTTGATGTTCATAACCCAGTTTTTGGTATTAGTGCAGGTTTAATTGCGCTGTTTCTTGTCGCTGCATTAGTTCTAGATGCACATACCGCAAAGACGGCACTTGATGGGCTGAAGTGGAAAATTATTGGTTCATTCGATTGGTTGTTCATTATTGCAGGTAACATTTTCGTTATTTTCTGTTTGGCGCTTATCGTCTCACCAATGGGTAAGATCCGACTAGGTGGTAAAGACGCTGTTGCCGATTACTCGTTTATGTCATGGCTTGCAATGCTATTTGCAGCTGGTATGGGTATCGGTTTAATGTTCTGGAGTGTTGCAGAACCTGTCGCTTACTTCACCGGTTGGTATGAAACGCCACTTGGTGTTGAGGCAAATACACCAGAAGCCGCGAGATTGGCACTGGGTGCAACGATGTTCCACTGGGGCCTTCACCCATGGGCAATTTACGGTGTTGTAGCACTTTCTTTAGCATTCTTTGCCTACAACAAAGGTTTACCGCTATCTATGCGTTCGATCTTCTACCCACTTCTGGGTGATCGTGCATGGGGTTGGGCTGGCCACATTGTGGACATTCTGGCTGTGCTTGCGACTTTATTTGGTCTTGCTACATCCCTAGGTCTAGGTGCGCAGCAAGCAGCAAGTGGTATTCATCACGTATTTGGTGTTGAGCCAGGCCTAGGTCTGCAAATCGTCGTTATTACCGTGGTGACTTTACTTGCTGTTGTTTCAGTCGTACGCGGTATCGATGGTGGTGTTAAAGTCATTAGTAACATCAACATGGTTGTGGCGTTCTTGCTACTTCTCCTTGTTGGTCTTATCGGTTGGGCGGCGAGCCTAGGTTCGATTCCAACCACACTTATGGCATATGTAGAGAATATCATCCCACTAAGTAACCCGTTTGGTCGTACGGACGAAGCTTGGTTCCAAGGCTGGACAGTATTCTACTGGGCTTGGTGGATTTCATGGTCGCCATTCGTAGGCATGTTCATCGCGCGTGTTTCTCGCGGCCGTACCGTTCGCGAGTTCATCACAGCAGTTCTACTGGTTCCAACTGCGGTTACCGTTGTTTGGATGTCTGTATTTGGTGGCCTGGCGATCGAGCAAGTTGTTGATAAAGTAGGTGAGCTGGGCACAAATGGCTTGACTGACGTATCACTTGCTATGTTCCAAATGTTTGATGTTCTTCCATTTGGTAGCATGCTTTCTATCATCGCTGTTGTGTTGGTACTTGTGTTCTTCATTACGTCTTCTGACTCTGGTTCACTTGTTATCGACAGTATCACTGCAGGTGGTAAAGTTGATGCACCTGTACTTCAACGTGTCTTCTGGGCATTCATGGAAGGTGCAATTGCGGTTGCTCTGCTATGGATTGGTGGCTCCGAGGCGGTTCAAGCTCTTCAGGCTGGTGCCATTTCTACAGCACTGCCATTTACCTTCATTCTGCTTGCAATGTGTGTGAGCTTATTGATGGGTATGAGAACAGAGCGTCAGTAATTCGGCATTTTATAAAACCGTCTGACTAACAATTAATCAAAAGGCCAGCAATTTGCTGGCTTTTTTTGTGCGGTTTTTATGACGCTCGAGACAAAAAAATGACACATGAAAGTTCATATTTTACAAAGAGTTAATGTGCTATTTTGTTTTTTAAAAATTAGTGAATAGTCGTAAAAAAGTGTGTAATATTCATGCACCTTAACTGTTCTCCCAACTCAAAAAACTATAAATATGAAATTATCATTAAAACAAAAGCTTATAGGCGCAAGCCTTTCTGCTGTTGTTGTGATGGCAACAGCACTTACTTGGTTGTCGGCTGGTCAATTATTTGATCAGACTCGTTCAGGTGTCTATTCACGTGCGCAAAGTCTTAGTACTACTGCGTCAGAGGGAATTTCTGATTGGGTCAATATCCGTAAAGATATTGCCACTGCGTTCAACGACTACTCGACCGAGCAAGACGTTGTTCCTTTCCTACAACAAGCTCGCAAGGCTGGTGGCTTCGATGACATCTTCCTTGGTACACCAAACGGTGATATGTACCGCTCTCATCCGGAACGTAACCGTGCTGATTATGACCCTCGCACACGTCCTTGGTACAAGGATGCTGATGCAGCGGGTAAGCAAATCATCACAGCCGCATATCAAGACGCAATCACGAATGCACTACTTGTGACCATTGCTGAGCCAGTAATGAAAAATGGTCAGTTTGTTGGTGTTGTTGGTGCGGACGTACTGATCGATCAGCTTATCAGCGATGTGATTAACTTAGATGCAGGTGAAAACGCGCATGCGATGCTAATCGACATGAATGAAGGCACCTTTTTAGCGCATCCAGATAAAAGCTTGACGCTTAAGCCTATCACCAGTGTTCTAAAAGATTTTTCAGAAGAGGCAATTGAGCGCGCCGCCGATGAAGGTCGTATCGAAGATACGGTAATCAAAGGAAAAGAGAAGCTTTACTACTTCAATAAAGTTCCTGGTACGCATTGGATGTTTGCGATTGAAATGGATCGCGCAACAGAAGAAGCAGGTCATGCGGTATTGCTACGAGATCTATTGTTCACTGCTGTGGCGATCACGATTGTGGTTATTCTTGCAGTTTCTTGGCTAGTTGGTTTCTTGTTCCGTGACTTGAACCGCGTATCAAATGCACTGGAAGAAATTGCATCTGGCGAAGGTGACTTAACGCAACGCCTAGAACCACGCAGTGATGATGAAGTAGGTAAACTGGCGGAAAACTTCAACCGTTTTGTTGGCAACATGCACACAATGGTTACTAAGCTTAGCCACGTATCTTCTGCGCTTTCAGAGCAAGCACGCACGACAGCACAGCAAGCTGAGGAGCGTAGTCAGCGTATCTCTTACCAGCAAGATGAAATCAACATGGTGGCGACGGCCGTGAACGAAATGGCAGCAGCGACACAAGAAATTGCAGGTAATGCTGATAGCACGGCAAGTAACTCAGAAGAAGCGGTTCAAGCTTGTTCACACGGTTCAAGCCAAGTAACTCAAACGCAAGGCTCTATTCAGAACTTAGCGCAAGAAGTTCAAGTTGCTACTGATGTGATTCAAGAGCTAGAAGCACACGGAAATAGCATCAATACGATTCTATCAACGATTCAAGGCATTGCAGAGCAAACGAACCTACTTGCACTTAACGCGGCGATCGAAGCGGCACGTGCAGGTGAGCAAGGCCGTGGTTTTGCTGTGGTTGCAGATGAAGTCCGCGTATTGAGCCAACGTACTCATGCTTCAACGCAAGAGATTCAAGAAACTATCGAGATGCTACAAGGCACAACAGCCAAAGCGGTCGGTATTATGGGTGACAGTCGTCGTCTAGCTGATACCAGTGTTGATGATGCCAATGCGGCTGCAGCGAGCTTGACGCAAATCCACACTGCTGTTGAGCGTATCAGTGATATGGCAACGCAGATTGCTTCAGCAGCAGAAGAGCAAGCATCGGTAACCACTGAGATCACTCGTAACACTGAAGGTATTCGTGACGTGTCTAACGAGTTGTCAGTCGAAGCTCATCAAGCAGCAGAACAAGCTGCTCACCTGTCTGAGCTATCACACGAACTTGAACAAGAGATTCAACGCTTTAAGCTGTAATCTTGTCTCAACCTAAGTAAAAAAGGAGCCATCTGGCTCCTTTTTTGATCGCTATTAAGCGTGAAGTATACTACAGCCAGAACTCACTGATGGGTTGCTCTTCACTGTAATGATGGGCGATTTGCGCTTGCAGTAGCTCTGCGGTAGCAATTGCATCGGTTAATGCATGGTGAGGCGTATAGTCTGGCAGCCCATAACGGCGTCGAGATTGCGCTAGCCGAACCGATTCTGGTTTTTTCCCTTTTAAACGCTCCCAGAGAGAGCCGGAACGTTTCTGTTGAATCGTTTCTTCGAGGTGCAGCGTATCTAAAACAGGAAACTCAATACCTTCCCCTAAACGGCTTTTGAGCGCTTTATCCAGAAACTCTCTCTCGATACGACGGTAATGAACAACAATGATTTTCCCGCTTAAGGATGGTAGCAGCTCGCTTAAGATATCGCCTAAGTCAGGTGCATCGATCAATTCGCTGTGAGTAATACCGTGTATAATGACTGAATCTTCATCGAGTGCACGCTGTGGACGTACCTTCCAATGACGCGAGTTACGTAGGAAAATTCGCTTCAGGTTAAACGGCACCAAACCAATAGTAATGATGTCATGTTTTTCAGGATTCAAACCCGTCGTTTCGAAATCTAACGCCACGAACTCCACCTCAGATAACGGTGTTTCTGGAGCAGGCGGCTTGTTGCTATAAAACGCAATTAAATTCTCATCCTTCGCCATCTCCAGCTTTTGTTCAAACTTCGTTGGCCACTGAATGGTTGGCTTCTGAAAGAGCTTTTTAATCATGCTAAACCTCACTTAAAGCTCTTGTTCGCTTGGTAGCGGAACTTAAGGAAATTTTGACCATTGCTTAGGATCTGGAATGCATCCTTTAGGTTGCGACGTTCAAACTCAGAGAGGTTTTCCGGTTCGATATTGTTATCAGGCTCAATGCCTAGTTCCACATCCGTCGCTTGGTGACGAATACGTACCATGGAAATAAATTCTAACGCGTCTTTTAAGTCTTGTGCTCGACCTTTTGGCAAAATGCCAGCATCAATAATGTCGTCAAGACGCTCAAACGAGTTCTGTGCACGTGAACCAACCGCCAGAGAGTGAACGCGAATTAAGTCGACCAGAGGAGCAGTACCGCGACGTTTGAGGTTGATGGAGTTGTTGTGTCTGCCATCTTTTTCCATCACGAAGTCTTTAAAGAAGCCCAGAGGTGGTGTTCTGTTTAGTGCGTTACGAGCCAAACACGCTAAGAAGCGGTTGTTCTTTCGAGCGCGACGAACAATAAAGCTAGTTAACTGTTCTGCCCATTTTAAGCGGCCATAGACGCCATCCAAGTCGAAAAAGATGGAGGCGTTGAGTAGTGCTTTCGGGTTCGGGTTATCAATCCAGTCAGCAAAACACTCTTCCCACTCTGAACGAGTCATGCGCCATAGTGGGTTGGTTGCCATAATATCACCTGTGCAATATTTGTAGCCACAGGCATCTAACCCATCGCTGACGTATTTTGCTAGGGCTTCGAAGTATTTACCATGTTTCTCTTCTTGATAGGTCTCATCTAGAATGATGGCGTTATCTTGGTCAGTCACCAACAGTTGCTCATCTCGCCCCATTGAGCCAAGTGCAAGGAAACAATAAGGAATTGGCGGTGGGCCAAGCTCTTCTTCTGCCATTTCTAGCAGACGCTGTTTGAAGCTTCGGCCAATGACCGACATCGCGCTACCCACCATGTGAGAGTTGGCATCTTCATTGACCAGACGCACGAAGCTGCTTTTCACTTCTTCGGCAACAACGGCTAAATCTTCGATAGTCTGTTGTTGGAAAATACTACTCACCAACAACAACGAATTCTGAGATTCATAACGAACAATGTCGGTTGTTTCGATAATACCGATTGGTAATTGGTTTTTTACCACTGGTAGGTGATGTACGTTGTAACGCAGCATCGTTAACATTGCTTCATAGATGTAAGCGTTGTGGTCAAGAGACATGACCTCCGTGGTCATCACACTGGACACATCGTCCTGTGGGGACAAACCTTCAGCTAACACACGGGTACACAAGTCACGGTCAGTAATGATACCAAGTACTGGGGACTGTGGATCGTCTTCGTCACGAACGAAATCTGGGTCGACGATAAGTAAAGCCGATACGTTGTCATTCGCCATTTGCTGCGCGGCTTGCTGGATTGTCTGACCACGATCAATCGTATGAGCATCGCCAGTCAGCAAGGTTTTCACTTTCGACGTCGTCAGGTCATTGGCGTCTTTGTTTTCTGAAATGGCTTGGCGTAAACGAGCGCTATTTTCAACTTCAACAAAATCCGCAAAGGAATCAAAGTTATCGTAAATTTCTTGGAAAATGTCACCAGGAATACAGTAGAGCAGGGTATCCTCAATGGCTTTTACCGGAAAGCGGACTTTGTTATTGGTGAGCATGCCCATCTGGCCAAATAGGTCACCTTCGTCAAGGCGATTATACAGCTCACCTTTGCGTCGATAAACTTCAACAACACCGCTTCGCACCACGTATAAATCTTGGATATAGTCTCCAAAATGGATGATGGGGGTATCTTCTCGGTAGTACGAGATTTCGACACTCTCTGTCACCTTGTTTAGTGTTTCTTCAGGGAGTTCATTGAACGGGGGATACTTGGCGAGAAAGTTGTAAATCTCGAGAAGTTCTGCATCCATCGAAGGCGCCTTTTAGTTCGCAAATAATAAAGTAATCTTAACTTAGTTTTAAAACAGAGTCTTATCTGAACCGCGATTTTCGTGCTCAGTCATAAGATTCTGACATATCGCACGATAAGGGAGCTTCATTTTTACTACTATATGGTCACCTCAATTGAAAAAGACGTCGTCGATATGTTTTCTTCGTGATGACTGATTAGATCTTTGGCTGTTTCAGATCGTTATCACGTCTTTAGATTAAGCTATTCTTCTTGAGCCAAGTAGCTCAGGCGATGGAATACAGTGTTTAGATAATTCTCATGAAAGGAAGTCGAATGGTGAGAAATTTATTGCTTGTTTCTTTAGCTGCTTTGCCGGCGATATCAAGCGCAGCGGTCATGGACCAAGCAGAAAAATTTGGGTACGAACACATTCATTTGGATGTTGGTGCCGGAACGACAAACGAAGAATGGTTAGATAACTCTAATGCGACCACAGTTGGACTCGGTGGTAACTATTTGTTTACTGAGAACTGGTTGTTTAATGTTGATTACTCAGCGCAGTTTTTCCATCCGGATGATTTTACTCTTCGCATTGACCGCCTTTTGTTTGGTGGTGGTTACCGTTATGGAGTTACAGAGCAATTCGATATCTACGGGCTATATGGAATAGGCGCAATCAAAGCGAAAGCGACGGACGACAAAACGGATAATACGTTGTCTTCCGATAGCGAATTGATTCAAGCTGTAACTGTTGGGGTGAATTACTTGCTCAGTGAAAAGCTTATTGCGACAGCTGAAGTGGAGTTGAACCGTAGTGATATCGTTGATGAGAACAATTTTAAGATCGGTCTTAACTACCAATGGCATAAAGTCATCGGCACTGGTCTTTTTTATCAGTTTAGAGATACTGATTATAGCGGTGAAAGCTCAGATTACGTCAATGAAGTAGGGCTGAGTTTGAAGTTTGTCTACTAGATCGGACGGGTTCGTTTTTGGCGTTAAGTTAAAACAAAAAAGGTCAGCTTATGCTGACCTTTCCTTTTAATAAAGTATGCGACAGTCGATTATAAAACCGCTGCAATGCCTTTACATAGAGGGCCCATATTTGACTTCGTCATACCAGCAACACTGATTCGGCCAGAACCGACAATGTAAATACCGAACTCTTCTTTAAGGCGGTTAACTTGCTCTTTAGAAAGACCAGAGAAAGAGAACATACCATTTTGACGTTCGATGAAACTAAAGTCTGCGTCCACACCCTCTGCTTTTAGTGTCGCTACAAACAGTTCACGCATTTCTTGAATACGGTCACGCATTTCTGCTACTTCAGCTTCCCATTCCGCACGCATTTCGGCGTTGCCAAGAATGTGAGTCACGACAGCGCTGCCGTGTGCAGGTGGGTTAGAGTAGATAGAGCGAATAATGGCTTTAACTTGAGAAAATGCGGTTGTTGCGACTTCTTCTGACTCAGCTACTAACGTGAAGGCACCTACGCGTTCATTGTATAGGCCAAAGTTTTTCGAGAAAGAGCTCGCGACTAGGATTTCTTTGTTGTATTTAGCAAAAGTACGAAGACCTGCAGCATCTTCTTCCACACCTTTAGCAAAGCCTTGGTAGGCGAAGTCGAACAGAGGAAGCAATTTCTTCTCTGCGACAAGTTTCGCCAATGTTTCCCACTCTTCAGCCGTAGGATCGATCCCTGTAGGGTTGTGACAGCAGCCGTGTAGAAGCACGATGTCGCCTTCAGATGCAGATTGCAGATCATTTAGCATCGCATCGAAGTCTTTGTCTTTTGTTTCAGCATTGTAGTAGCTGTATTGTGCCGTTTCGATACCAGCAGCAGTAAATACGCCGTTGTGGTTCGCCCATGTTGGGTTGCTGATCCAGATCTTTACATCGCCTAGTTGACGTTTAATGAACTCGCCGGCAACACGTAGTGCACCAGTACCACCCGGAGCTTGAGCTGTTTTAGCGCGTTTTTCGTTTACAATTTCTGCATCAGAGCCGAAAAGCAGTTTTTGCACTGCAATGCCGTACTCTGCTGTGCCTTCGATGGTTAGGTAAGATTTGGTTTTTTCAGTTTCAACAAGTGCTGCTTCAGCTTTCTTTACTGTCGCAAGAACGGGAGTTTCGCCTTGCTCGTTTTTGTAAATACCTACGCCAAGGTTAATTTTGTCTGCGCGAGCATCTTTTTTAAACTCTTCAGTAAGGCCAAGAATAGGGTCAGCCGGAGCGGCAACTACTTTTTCAAACATAATCTTCATCCATGTTAATCGAAGGGGTGTGCTAACATTTATACCTTTCAGCAATATTGGTTACAACCGTTACTGAAAAGAAAACCTAAAAAAGTTGCGATTTGAAACAGAATTCTAACATAACTAAAGTTTTTGCCATGAAAACGTTTGGTAGGCACAGAGTTTGAAGGGCATTTATGCCATGGTTGGAGAAGTTTTGCACACATCCCAATCGTTTCAATTCAGTGCTTTGCGTTAACACGTTTATAATTGTCTAGTGAGGATTTGTTGAGACAAAAACGCCCCACCAAAGGTGGAGCGTTTACTGTTAGAGTATGGATATCGGTTGGGGTTATTTCTTCAGATTGATTTCCGACTCAACCGCATTGGTTTCGATGTCAGGGTTAGAAGAAAGTTTTTCAGTCGCCCAGTCGTTCATATGCTTTAAGATCGCTTTTAATGCGTGCTTTTCGGTTGGTACTTCTGTCTTTTCAACTTCAAGTTTTTGCTTCGGATGCGTACCCGTCGCATCTTCCGCAACGTGTAGCCAATCTGGGTGCCAGTAATAAGGTTGGCCGGAAGGAGAGCTCCAAGAATGTACGCCGTTGGATTCACCTTTGTATTTAATATCTTCTTCGTTGTATTTCGCCATTATTGTTTTCTCTCATAATCCATGAGTTGAGGTGTGCATCACCATTACTATTTAAATGTAACAGATGTAATGAAAATTAATGTGATAACAATCGACTTATTTTGCCCTTTGAACGCTATAGAAGATGCGTACTTCTCATTCAGAAGAATTTACTATTTGGCAGGTTTTAGCTTTATTTGTGTTTAAAGCATACAACGATGGATTCGCCTACCTAATGCTATTCTTGAACGGTGATAGAGCCTAAACTACTCGTCATTCAAGTGTTTGAGAATCGCCGCTTTTGCATGCTCTTCTGTCGCTGTTTCTCCATCAGGGACTTCAAGGTCAGCCTTTTTGTGTTCACCCAAAGCATCTTCAGCGATATGCAGCCAATCAGGATGCCAATAATAAGGGGTGGTACTGCCAGGATGGTCCCAACTATGTACACCTTTATGTTTTCCGCGATACGAGAGATCGTCCATTGTAAAAACTTTCATCGCTTCCTCCTGATTTAAAGACAGTAGTTCGAAGTGAGTTTAACGCACTCAGTCCAACGTAAAACCTTGGCTTTTAGGTATTGCAAAGATGTGAGGCAATATGTGTGTAACGGTCAAAGTATGGGATATAAACGCTCACTTCGTGGCTGAAATATCTATTATAAGATTGATAAATTACGTTGCTAAATTGAATACTCCCATATCAGAATGCTGGCGCGAAGTATGCTATGGTGCGGCTGTAAGTGAAATGAGGGAAACATGAACCGATACCGTCAACTGGCTGAGCTGTTCAAAACGCAGATTCAGCAAAATACTTGGAGAGCAGGGGAAAAGCTGCCATCAGTGCGTGTAACAAGCCGAAACCATTCTGTCAGCGCAGGTACGGTATTACAAGCTTATCAGCTGCTCGAAGCACAAGGTTGGGTCGCAGCGAAACCTCAGTCTGGATACTTTGTGACTGCGGAGTTGGACCGCTTCGAACCGAGTTCTCCAGCCACTTCCGTTTATCGCTCCAGCATCAACGATGAACTTTACGACTACCTCAAAAATCAGGCCTCACCGAATGCGGTGAAGTTTGGCTCCGCGTTTCCAGACCCTGCATTGTTCCCATTAGAAGCGCTAAACCGCAACCTAGCCAGCTCAGGCAGGAAAATGGGGGCAGAGACGTTATTGGATAACTTGCCGCCGGGCTGTGAGTCTCTACGCCGTTTGATTGCTCAACGGTACATCCAACAAGGTATGGTGTTTACCCATGATGATATTGTCGTTACTTCTGGCGCATTAGAAGCGTTGAATTTGAGCCTTCAGGCCGTGACCCAGCCTGGAGATACTGTTGTAGTTGAATCACCGACGTTTTATGGCGCACTTCAAGCGATTGAACGTTTAGGTCTAAAGGCGATAGAAATAACGGTGGATCCGTTAACTGGACATTCAGTGGATCAAATTGAAGCGACTTTTACCGACAATGATGTTCGCGCATGTTGGTTAATGACTAACTTTCACAATCCAACAGGAACCTTATTAAGTGACGGGCAGAAGCAGCGTATCGTCGAACTGGCTGACAAATACGATGTGTACTTGATCGAAGATGATGTGTATTCAGAGCTTTATTTTTCTGAAAAAAAGCCAAGCTCACTTAAAGCTTTTGATACACAAGAGCGCGTATTGCATTGTGGGTCATTTTCAAAAAGCCTTTGCCCTGGCTATAGGCTGGGCTGGGTGGTAAACAAACGCTTCAATGCGCAACTTCAAAAGCTGCAACTTATCTCGACGTTGTCAGGCAGTGCACCAATCCAGCAGGGTATCGCGCATTACTTGCAAAACGATAGTTATGATAGCCATCTTAGAAAACTGCGAAAGAATCTTGAGCAGCGGCAATTGGCGTTTATTGAACTGGTTGATAAGTACTTTCCCCAATCGATTCGTTACACGCAACCGGAAGGCGGCTATTTTCTTTGGATAGAACTGCCGAAAACAAAGTGCGGAAAAGCGATTTATCAAAAGTTATTGGAAGCGAACATCACTGTAGCATTTGGTCAGTTGTTTTCTGTCGCTCCAAATTATGAGAACTACCTGAGGCTTAATACATCGTTACCTGTAAATGATGAATTAGAACAAGCCGTGAAGACGGTCGGAGAATTACTTCATTAGCCAACTGTTTACCTGTTTTTTGCTCAAACTGTATCAGTGGACGATACCGAAGCTGTGTTTCAATCATGGGCAGACAACCATTTAGGTTAGGAGCCGGAATGAAAAAGCAGTTGGTAAAGCATGAACTTAGGTTGATGGGTGTTGCTATTTTTAGCGCATTTTTGTTGGTGTTTGCACACTTGATATTGGCGAAATCTTTTTCTCATATGGTTTGGACGGAATACACTGCTGCCGTTATCCCATTTGTGATGTTTGGCTTGTGTGTGGTTGGAGTAAAATACGCAGCGCGAGCAGATGAGGATGACGACGAAGATAACAACTAGAGTGCATACACCGGTTGCTAGAAAATCATTCGTACAAAATAAAAGACCTCCACATGGGAGGTCTTTTTAATTCAACATCACTAAAAAGTGATTAGAAGTTCGCAGAGCGAGGAGTACGTGGGAATGGGATCACGTCACGAACGTTGCCCATACCAGTTACGTAAGATACTAGGCGCTCGAAGCCTAGACCGAAGCCTGCGTGTGGCACTGTACCGTATTTACGTAGGTCGCGGTACCAGCTCATGTGTTCAGGATCGATACCCACTTCACGCATACGTACATCTAGAATGTCTAGGCGCTCTTCACGCTGAGAACCACCGATGATTTCGCCGATGCCCGGTGCTAGAACGTCCATCGCTGCAACTGTTTTACCGTCATCGTTAGCACGCATGTAGAATGCTTTGATGTCTTTCGGGTAGTTCTTAACGATTACAGGTGCTTTGAAGTGTTCTTCAGCAAGGAAACGCTCGTGCTCAGAAGACATATCGATACCCCATTCAACTGGGAATTCGAACTCACGACCTGAATCAAGAAGGATCTGGATTGCGTCAGTGTAGTCAACCTGCGCGAAGTCAGAAGAAACGAACTGCTCTAGACGAGTGATTGCTTCTTTGTCGATGCGTTGAGCGAAGAACTCAAGGTCATCACGACACTCTGCAAGCACCGCTTTAAACACGTACTTGAGCATGTCTTCAGCCAGTTTCGCTACATCATCCAGTTCTGCGAACGCAACTTCAGGCTCAACCATCCAGAATTCTGCTAGGTGGCGGCTTGTGTTTGAGTTTTCAGCACGGAAAGTAGGGCCGAAAGTGTAAACTTTGCTTAGCGCACAAGCGTAAGCTTCTGCGTTTAGCTGACCAGATACGGTTAGGAACGTCTCTTTACCGAAGAAGTCTTCGTTGTAGTCCACTTTACCAGCGTCAGTGCGAGGAAGGTTTTCCATGTCTAGCGTAGATACGCGGAACATTTCACCAGCGCCTTCAGCATCTGAAGCCGTGATCAACGGCGCAGATACCCAGAAGTAACCTTGCTCGTGGTAGAAGCGGTGGATTGCTTGAGATAGGCAGTTACGTACACGTGCTACTGCACCGATTACGTTTGTGCGCGGACGTAGGTGCGCAACTTCACGTAGGTACTCGATTGAGTGACGAGTTTTTGCCATTGGGTAAGTTTCAGCATCTTCAACCCAACCAACCACTTTAACGTCAGTGGCAGCAAGTTCGAAGTCTTGACCCTTTGCAGGAGATTCAACAATCTTACCAGTTACTTCAACAGAGCAGCCAGTCGTTAGCTTTAATACTTCTTCTTCGTAATTATTAAGATTATTTGGGACCACGGCCTGAATCGGGTCGAAACAAGAGCCGTCATATATGGCAAGGAAAGAGATTCCAGCTTTGGAATCACGACGTGAACGGATCCAGCCACGAACAGTCACTTCGCTGTCTACTGCTAGCTGACCTTTCAATACGTCTGATACAGGCGCGTAAGTCATGTTTTCAATATTCTCCATTGAGGTAAAAATTCAACTCAACGCTTACTTAAAGTACTTGTCTAATAACATTTTTGTTCAAAAAACAAGCTAAGCGCTGAGTTGGGTAGCATTTTACAGATTCAACGAGACATATTACCTGTCAATTCGCTCGCATCAACCTTTATATTCGTTTTGATGGGGAGAATCTCTCTATTTATTCACTCTTTTGTGCTCTGAAAGTGTGAATTGGTTTAGTAATTGCTCTAAACGTTCGGATAGATGCTCTAAATCAACACTAATATCACGCGTGTGCGATGCTGATTGCGATGTGTCGTTAGCATGCAGTGTGATCACATCTATTTTAGATTGAATATGCTGACTTACATCAGATGTGGTTTGCGTCTGGTTTTGGATATCTTCTGCATGCCTGAGAACTTGGCGCATCTCGTCAACAACGTTATGCATTGTGGCTGATAGTGCCTCGACATCGACAGAGCGTTGATGAGCAAACTGGCAGACGGTATCAACAGAAGTTAATGACTCTTCACTTCCTTGCTGGAATTGAGAAATGATATGTTCAATATTACCAGTGGCTTCAGCCGTCCTAGAAGCCAGGTTACGCACTTCTTCCGCGACGACCGCAAAACCGCGTCCTTGCTCTCCGGCACGGGCGGCTTCAATAGCAGCATTCAACGCGAGCAGGTTGGTTTGTTCTGCAATACCCTTAATAACCACAAGAATGGACGACACTTCTTCGGTTCTTTGGTTTAGAGAGCTGATTTTTTCCCGTACGGTATCAATGTTACTTACTAGTTGTTTGATGTCTTCACTTACATTGTGTGCTTGGCTTGCACTATGAGTGGCGACATCAACGGTGTGATTGACCAAAACAGTAGCATTATTAGTCGAGTCCTCAACCGCAGTTTGTTGCTGCAACATATCGGTGATATTAATTTGTACTTCGTTGGTCTCTAGCTGTTGGTTATTGGCCGCTTTATCTGTGGACTGCGCGACAGCAGTTAGTTTACTCGCGGAGTCGGCAAGTGAGTGAGAGGTGTCTTGCACACGTTCTAAGCTTTCGGAGACCGTATCCATGAATGAATTGATTGAAGTAGAAAGTTGGCCCACTTCATCCTGTTGGTGATGCATAAGTCGTTGAGATAGATCTTTGCTATGGCTCACATTCGACATGAATTTCGACGTTCTTTGAATTGGTCGTACAATGATTTTCTGAATCAAACTCATCGTTATGATGAAGCCCACAAATGCGATTACGGCCATTATTCCCATCGCAAACATTGCCTGTTTACTGATCATTGAATTGACGTGGTTCATGTTGTATTCCAAGCGAATCGCGCCCAACACTTCTCCTGCTGGTGCAACGTGGCAAGAAACGCAGTTGGTGCCACGGTAATTTTCGCTCGATTTCATTGGTAGTGCGACTACTAACCCTTTGCCCCAATCGGCTGAGATTGGTTCAATCACCAGTTCACCATTCAACGCTCGTTGATCAATATCATCGACAGGCTGCTGGTTTTGTTGCCCAGGTCCGTAAAGTTTGGTCACAGTATCAGCTCGCAACACGCGAACTGCTTCAATGCCTTCTTGGGTCAGGGCCTTTTGACGTAAGGTTTCTTTTTGCGACATGGTGCCCGTAAGCATCATCATATTTAGGCTATCGAAATAATTGCTAGCCTTATCATGGAGTTGTTCACTAAGAACATCATTGATTAAGGTTTTTTGTTGATGGTATTGGTAAGCCGTAGAGGCAGCTAGAACGCAGCTGAAGACAGCAATTAACGCCAGTAAGAGCTTAAAAGTGATAGTTGAGCGCATAAATTTATAAGTGTAATTGGAACGAACTGCACAATATTAATGTGCACAAATGCGCACTGCGAACAACGAAATGAATGATTGTGACCCCACACATGTTGGGGATATGTAATTGTGATGTGAGTGCTGTGTAATCAAATGTTTGGCGCGTGACAGAAATACGGCGCTCTGGTGTGAGTGATAGCAAAGAGGCCAGGAACCAGCGGAAGTTTTTGCTACGCTTGTATGGGGTAACGCTTGTCTCTTGGCAGCGAATTCCTTAGTATTGCCTGTCTTTTTAAAGCCTGAGAATCAAGATGAAAACAGAATTATACAAAGAGTTTATGTTCGAAGCAGCACACCATTTGCCACACGTACCAGAAGGTCACAAGTGTGGTCGTTTGCACGGACACTCTTTCCTTGTTCGTCTTTATGTAGAAGGTGAAGTTGATCCACATACAGGTTGGGTAGTGGATTTTGCAGAGATCAAAGCTGCATTTAAACCAATTTACAATCGCTTAGACCATTACTACCTAAACGACATTGAAGGGTTAGAGAACCCGACTAGCGAAGTATTAGCAAAATGGATTTGGCAGCAGCTTAAGCCAAGCTTACCACTGCTAAGTAAAGTAGAAATCAAAGAAACGTGCACAGCGGGTTGTATTTACAAAGGTGAATAAGTCACTTTCCATTGAGCATTAAACAAAGGCAAGCGAGAAGCTTGCCTTTGTTGTATCTGAATGCCCCAATTTTGATTATGCTTCGCCTGCTAGCTTAATGGGTGTCGTAGAATCCATTCTTTTTCATTATCACCCAATGTTGTTTCCACTGTATTAATGAATCCGCACGCATCAAGAAAACTCATAGCGTATTGCTGACTTTGTGGAACAGTGGAGCAAAGAGAGGTGCTTTTAGGGTTAATGGTATACGCATAAAGGAACAGTTTACGCAATGCCTCACTCCCAACCCCTTGACGTTGGAAACGTTGATCAATCATCAAGTATTTAAGCTCCAGTTCGTATCGTTTAGCAAACGGCGCATGTTGGGAGAAACCTTTATCGATAACAAGATAGCCTACTAATAGGTCATCAGAATAAATCGTAAAGAACGCCTCTGACTTACTACGTTTTTGATAAGCCATTTCAAACGGTGTAAAAAATCCTTTTTGCTCTTCTTGCACATCCAATTGCATCAAACTTGAAAAATCTTTCAGTTTGGTGGGTTTAATCGCAATCATCGCTCAATCACAAATTGGCGGCATACCGTTATGCCACCACGAGTTTTTATAGAGTATTAAATCTATTTTAAGTAACTAACCGAGTGAAGAAAAGCTAGCAATGAAGAGGGTAATAATAACCTTGGTGAATGTATGCGCCCAATGTTGTGAGTAAGTGAGCACTGTCTGCCGTTTCTACGCCTTCAACAATGACCGTGCAGCGATACGTATTGCCCATAGCAATTAACTGACGCAAGGTTTCTATCTTTTTATCATCAGTTTTTAGGCCAATAACAAATTCTCGGTCGATTTTGATATAGTCCGGATTCAGCTTGCTGATAAGCGCCACATTATTATTACCGGTGCCAAAGTCATCAATACTGATTTTACAATCCAGAGCTTTTAGTTTCGCGACATTGCCATAAATCTCAGAGGTATAGTACATCGATGCATTTTCTGTGATTTCGATTGTCAGCAAACGGCAATCCCGATTAGATAGCTCTCTATATAGGATTGAAAAGTTACGCCCTCGCAGCAAAGAAGGACAAACGTTAATGCTGATAGGGATGGGCAACGCTTTTTGTTTGGTGTAGATGGAATCAATCACCAGTAAGGTATGAGTTAGCAGCAATCCATTGCGGATCAGTGTTTCAATAAACCGTTGCGTATTTTTTACCTTAAACCGGGAGAGGGCTTCGTAGTGCACAATCTTTTGTGCCGAAGTGTTATAAATCGGTTCCAGTTTTATTTTGAATTGTCGAATTGCGCACAAGTAAGCCATAAAGGCTTGTAGGGAGCGGTGACGCAGTATAATGAGAAAAAGTAAGCTCAGTAGAATGATACTTTGAAACGGTCCAGAGATGTAATACACCTCTTTATAGCCACTATTCTTTACGTGATAATTGAAAAAGCGTTCATTGGTGTTACCAATCTCTAACGACGTTCCGGTATTCGTTGATAGCTTCATACCAGAAAGAAAAAAACGTGAAATATGATTTTCAACATTGTCGGATAAGTTAATGTTTTTAACACGAACCAAAACGGTTGCGTTATTTAAGTCAAATGATTGGGTGGTGTAATTGTTATTGTTACTCCACTCTTCAAAGGCTTTTTTGCTGACAGGGACAACGGTTTCTGGAGTGACTAAGCATCGAATATTGAAACGATCTAGCATCATGCTCGATTCCACCAACTTCACATTATCAAATAGTGACTTCAGTTCGCTTTCATTAGCAAAGCAACTCCTGCGGGAAAGGCTCTCTGCAATTTCGAAGGCGTTATCCAGATAATTATGTTTAACGATGCTGTTTATCGCGTAGTAACAGATAGCAAAGAAAATGATCGCAGTGATCAACACAACCCACATCGCTTCTGAATAGATCTTTTTATTACGCAGGCAAATACGAAGTGCTTTTCGAAGACTATTGGTTGTGTATTGATTGATCTTCTGTTGATGTTCGATGCCATTCTGGTGGTTGTTTTGCATAGTAAAAGGGATGAAGTATCCGGTCCGGTGAATGTTTTCGATAATGTTTTTGTTAGTGGTTAAGTGTTCTTCCGTGAGCTTGCGAAATTTCTTTCTTAGAGCGGCCACCGCGTTTTTAAAGCCATTTTCAGGCAGTGTCATTTTGTATTGTTGAGTGATTTTGCTTTCTATTAACCGCTGACTAATCGGCGTATTTAAACTGCCGTATGTGGCGATAGTTGACAGAATGGCGTACTCATTTGGGTTGACAGGAATGGAGTGGTGGAGTGACTGATTGAGCTCTAGAGATATTTCGTTTTCGGACAAGCAAACGCAGATTTGGTTTCCAATTTCAAACCTAATCATGTGTTGATGTGCTCCAAGTTTAATTTTTGGCTACGTTATCAATAAAGCTAGGGAAGAGATGTGATTTTTTACTGAGATATCCATAATATTTGGATATATTCAACGTTTTAGGTTTTTTTTACTTGTCCTGATAACGCATTTTCCTGGATTTTTTAGGTATAAAAAAACCCGAGCATAAACTCGGGTTTTGATTGGTATTCAGAAAGGCGTGTTAGCAAATCACTTTGATTGCTAGACCACCTTGAGATGTTTCGCGGTATTTCGCGTTCATGTCTTTACCTGTTTCTAGCATGGTTTCGATAACCTTATCTAGAGAAACAGTTGGAGCTGAAGAGCGACGTAGTGCCATGCGAGTAGAGTTGATTGCTTTTACTGCCGCAATACCGTTACGCTCAATACATGGAACCTGAACCTGACCTGCAACTGGGTCACACGTTAGACCTAAGTTGTGCTCCATCGCGATTTCTGCTGCCATACACACTTGCTCTGGGCTACCACCCATAAGCTCAGCAAGGCCTGCTGCTGCCATAGAACATGCCACGCCAACTTCACCCTGACAGCCAACCTCAGCACCAGAGATAGACGCGTTGCGCTTGTAAAGACCACCGATTGCGCCAGAAGCCGCAAAGTAACGGATGTAATCTTTTTCAGTCACAGTTTGGATGAACTTATCGTAGTAAGCCAGTACCGCAGGGATGATGCCACACGCACCGTTAGTTGGTGCTGTAACAACGCGGCCACCTGCTGCGTTCTCTTCGTTTACTGCGAAAGCAAACATGTTTACCCAATCAACAACAGACATTGGGTCGTTTGTCGTCTTTTCTGAAGTAAGTAGCTGCTGGCGAAGTGCTGCTGCACGACGAGGCACGCGTAGTGGACCAGGCAAAATACCTTCTTCATTCATACCGCGATCCATACACTCGCGCATTGTGCGCCAGATGTTCGCGAAATAAGTACGAGTTTCTTCATCTGAATGAAGCGCATGCTCATTCTTCATGGTTAGTGCGCTGATGGACAATCCACTTTCGTGGCATTGGTTAACCAGTTCCTCTGCCGTTGTAAACGGGTAAGGTACTTTTACTGGGTTCTCAGCTTCTTTACCGAAATTTTCTTCATCAACGATGAAACCACCGCCGATAGAGTAGTAAGTTTTTGAGTACGCTTTTTCGTCATCAATCCAAGCGTGGATCTGCATGCCGTTTTCGTGTAGCTCTAGGTTTGTTTTGTGGAAGTTCATTCCACCTTCACGTGGGAACGATACTGTGTGACAGTGCATGCCAACAGGAAGGCGTTCAGTTTCTTCTACACGAGCGATAAAGCCCGGGATAGAATCGATATCAACTTTCTCAGGAGTGTTGCCTGCAAGACCCATGATGATAGCAATATCTGTGTGGTGACCTTTCCCTGTCAGTGATAGTGATCCATAAACGTCAACGGTGATTTTAGTGATGTCGCGCAGTTTTCCCATTGCACGAAGATCATCAATAAACTCTTTACCCGCTTTCATTGGGCCTACAGTGTGTGAGCTTGAAGGTCCAACACCGATTTTATAGATATCAAAAACACTAATCATATCGATTACCTCAGAAGAAAGCCTCCCAAGGGGAGTTGGGAGGCTTAATTTTATCGTTATATTTTTGGATTAATCATACTGCACTGGGCAGAGATGATTAAAGAGCGCCGTAGATTACAGAACTAATTGCAGCAAGACCACAGATTGCTGTGAAAATTTGCACAGGTGCTGAAGTTTTGTACTTAGCCATCGCAGGAACTTTTTGCATTGCGAAGATTGGCATCAAGAATAGGATTGCCGCAATCATCGGTGCACCCATTGTTTCAATCATACCTAGGATGCTTGGGTTAACGATAGCAACGATCCAAGTTGTGATTACAATGAAGATTAGAGACATCTTCTCGATCTTGCTTACTGGTGATTTTGAACGAGATTTCACTAGACCAACTAGACCTTCGTGCGCGCCTAAGAAGTGGCCAAAGTAGCTAGAGGTGATCGCTGCGAAAGCAACCAATGGACCCATGTAAGAGATCAGTGGAGATTCATGCACGTTTGCTAGGTAAGAAAGAACAGAGATGTTTTGCTCTTGCGCTGTTGCTAGTTGCTCTGGAGACAGAGAAAGTACAACAGAGAAAACGAAGAACATAACAAAGCCCATCAGCATCATTGCTGCGCCACCAGTGATAGTGTCAGTTTTCTTAACTGCGTCATCACCGTATACACGACGTTGCTCTTTAGAGAATTGAGAAATGATTGGGCTGTGGTTGAAAGAGAACACAATAACAGGGATTGCTAGCCAAACGATAGCTGGCATTGCACCCCAGTCAGGCGACACTTCCATCATTGAAGTGTTCCAACCAGGAATTAGGTATACAGACAGTGCTAGTAGGATGAACACGAGAGGGTAAACCATTGCTGAAGTTGCTTTCAGCATAAGCTCTTTACCGAATACTACGCCTGCTGTCATTGCAGCAATAAGTGCACCAGAAAGTAGCCAGCGAGGAATAGATTCCATGCCCATTTGGTTAACTAGGAAAGAGTCAACTGTGTTTGTGATACCAACACCGTAGATAAGTACGATTGGGTAGATAGCGAAGAAGTAAGCGAACGTAATAAGGTTTGCGCCAGTCTTACCAAAGTGCTCTTCTACTGTGTCGGTGATGTCCGCTTCAGGGTTTTTCGCAGAAAGAACGAAACGAGCTAAAGATTTGTGTGCGAACCAAGTCATTGGTGCTGCAATTAGGGCTAGGATTACTAATGGCCAGAAGCCACCTGCACCTGCTTTAATAGGAAGGAACAGTACACCTGCACCTACTGCCGTACCAAAAAGGGACAGACACCAGGTAAAGTCTTTGTAAGAAAACTTACTAGACGATTGTGCGGTAGAAACCGCAGAAGTAGTTGTATTCATTTTTTAGTTACTCATTTTGGGAACAGGAAATAAGTCGGGAGTAATTTTGCAAGATTTTACACTAGGAAAATTAGATCTAAATCATTTATTGCTTACGCTTATTGAATGATATGTCAAAAACCTGCTTTTTATCACGAAAATGATGTGCTACTCGTGATTTCTGCTAATGAGTAAAATTAGAAAAACTTATCAATAGGGCTGTTTGTATAAATTTATTTCACCGCAAGCGTTTGCGGTGAAAATGGAAAATTAATCTAATGTGAATGAATGTTTATGAAGCAACGTTTTATTAATATTGATGCGCATAATGATCGCGCCTATAAAAGCACCGATATCAACAACTGTTTAATGTGAAATAATATGTTTTTGCATTGATTCGATAATTTGTGCCGTCATGCCCCAGATGAAATGCTGTCTATATGGGATAGCAAATACACGATGACTGCTTCTTTTTAGGTCAAATTTGGTGCTATACAATTTTTTGGGGTTCAGAATATGGTTGGCTGGAACCTCAAAAACTGACTCTACTTCATTTGGGTCAATATGCGTTTTATATTCCGGAGAAACAAAAGCCAAAAAAGGTGTCACATTAAACTGACTAATCGTTGGTAGTGTAGGCAGTTGACCAAACACATGAATATGCTCATCTTCTATCCCAACTTCTTCTTTGGTTTCTCTTAAAGCGGTATTCACGAGCTGAATATCTTCCTGCTCATATTTGCCACCGGGAAAGCTGATTTGTCCCGGATGATGGCGTAAGTGGGCTGCGCGCTTAGTCAGAATGACTTGTAACCCGTCATCGCGTTCCACAAAACCGATTAAGACTGCCGCATCTCTCAGGGACTTTTCTTTCATCCATTTCAGTCGTGCAAGGGACTCTTTGTGGTAGCCCGTTGGAAGCCGAAATTGAAAGTTCTGTAGTAAATGAGTTTTGTCGATAACCAAACTGGGTCCTTATTTATCGTGCCTAACCATTATTTATTATACTCAAAGACGGCAAAGCGTATGGCGTTATCGTTACTGGTTACCAAATAAAACATTCGCATTAAAGCACTCGCCAGCACTTTCCCTCTTTGTGTTGTGTGTCTCACTCTGCTTGAACATATTAATTTGAAACTTATAAGGTTATACACCATTCTTTATTTTAGGACGTCACTATAGGACAAGTATTGGCCAATGAAAGGGATTATTTTCACCGAGTTCATGGAGTTAGTAGAAGAGAAATTCGGTCTTGATGTGTTAGACCAAGTTCTCGATCTTTCTAACGATGAAGGTGTTTACACCGCTGTTGGTAGTTACGATCACAAAGACTTGGTTAAGTTGATCGTGAATCTCAGTAAAGTATCTGGTGTTCCCCCCGAGCAACTGCAAGAAGTGTTTGGAGAGTGCGTCTTTTTGAATTTACTTCGCTCCATTCCTAGTCACGCCAGTTTGCAACAGTGTGAAACGACGTTTCAATTTGTTCGCCATGTTGAAGACTTTATTCATGTCGAAGTTAAGAAGCTCTATCCTGATGCTAACCCTCCGCAATTTGATTTCATTAGTGAAAATCAATCCCAATTGGTATTTGACTACCACAGCGCAAGATGTATGTCTCACGTATGCTTAGGATTGATAAAAGGCTGTGCTGCACATTTTGGTGAGGTAGTTCATATCAAACATCAAAACCAGTCAGAAGATGGCAGCAAAGTACGTTTTTGGTTAGAGGCTCAATAAGAACGATATGACGGGAAGTTCCTCATTAGAAAGGAAACTCAAACGAGAAGTTGCATCAAGAAAAGCAGCTGAGCAGCTGTTGGAACAGAAAAGCTTAGAGTTATATGAATCCAACCAGCAACTCAGTGTTGCATTGAAAAAGCTAGAGCTGAAATCTAAAAAGGATCTTCGTAAGTTTGAGTTTGAAGAGCAAATTGATGCCACGTTGATTAAGTTCGGTCGTACTTTTTTATCGAGCACGTTCGATGAAGCAATGATAGCGAGCTTTATTGAGCAGCTCACTTCTAACTCGATCATTTCTGCGGCTTACTTGTTTCTTGACGCTACAAAGCTGAGCTCATTGCGTCGTCATCACTTTGGTCACTTACAGCTTCGTCATAACAACGAGATTTTAACCTCTCCTAATTGGCAGGGAGAGAATTTGCATTTGCCAGTTATCATTGATGGGGAAACGGTTGGGGAGTTGATTTTCTCTGTGTTGCAAGATCAAATCGATCAGTCTTTTATTTCCAAACAGATGGAGCTCGTGTCTGACTTAGTTCATGGTGTTATTGGTCGACACTTAAGTTTAGAGCGAGAGGTCGAGCTGAGAAAGCGGGCTGAGGAATCAGAAAAAGCGACGAAGGAGTTTGTCGCCATGATTAACCATGAGCTGCGAACTCCTCTCAATGGCGTATTGGGTAGTGCGGAGTTATTGAGTCGAACCCAATTAGAAGAAGAGCAGCGTCAATACTTGAGCAATCTGACTCAATCAGGGGACTTATTGAGAGTTATCATTAATGATCTTCTTGATTTCAGTAAGATGAATGCCGGTATGATGGAAATCATACATAAAGTCTTTGCCTGGGAGGAACTTGAAAAAGCCATCATGGGTGTATTTGCAGCTAAGGCTGCTGAAAAACGCATCCATTTCTCTATCGACAAAAAGCTGGGGATTCCAGAATTTTTAGTCGGTGACTTAGAGCGCATTACACAAATTTTGGTTAACTTGGTGGGAAACGCGATTAAGTTTACTCACTTGGGTGGTGTCGTGTTACGGGTGGAATGGCTTAACGGCACGGCTTATTTTGAGGTTGAAGACACTGGTATTGGCATCCCAATAAAAGCACAGCCGTCACTCTTTGATCCATTTGTCCAAGTTGATCGCTCGGCGAAACGCAGCTTTGAAGGCTCAGGTTTAGGTCTCGCGATTTGTAAAAACCTTGTGGATTTGATGCAAGGTCAAATTAGCTTTGAAAGTGAAGAGCGCAAAGGGACAACTTTTAAAGTTGCTATTCCTCTTGAGGAAGGGCAAGCACAAGGCACAGCAGAGGGGGAGTTGGTCACCATAGAGCGAAGCGATTTAGCAGGACGCTCAATATTAGTGGTTGATGACATCAGAATGAATCAAGTCATTGTTACTCAAATGCTGAAAAAACTCGACATTACACCTGATTTAAAAGCCAACGGCAAAGAAGCATTAGAAGCGGTGAAAAGTAAAGACTACGAACTGATATTCATGGACTGCCGAATGCCAGAAATGGATGGTTATGAGGCGACGATGTATCTGAGAGAGCGTGGCTTTACTCATCCTATTATTGCATTAACCGCTGGCACTACCATCGAAGAGCGTCAAAAGTGCATTGATTCAGGCATGGACGACATCCTCACTAAGCCGTACACCGCAACCGATATCGAACAGATTATGTGTAAGTGGCTTGAGCAGTAGACGCTGCCTCTTAAAAAGTATGTTTGTTGGCCAACGGCTAAAAGCTAAAGTACATGCAAATAAAACACACAAAAAAACGCACCACACTGGATAATGCCGATCATTTAACGATGTTTTTTGGGTCATTCTAGCGAGCCTTGGCGAGACTGAGAATCTAGTAGCAGCACGATGAGCGGGTAATGAAACAAATTTGACCACAAAGTGCTTGAATAGAAGAACCTGTATCACGCTCCTTCGTCGCTGTGCAGGGTGATGAGATACAGAAATATGCCACTCGCTGTTAAATGAGCGGCATTACCGTTCTGGAGGCGTTTTAGATTGTTTTCGTCAATAGCATTAAAGCGACGTTGTCCACGGTTGAAATCTACGATTGCAGCGCTGGCAAAATCTTTGAAAGTTTATCCAACGTTTCTTGATACTCAGAGGCGCAATCGCTATCTGCCACGACGCCGCCGCCAGCCCAAGCGTAAAGTTTGTTTTTTTCCGCTACAAGAGTTCGGATAGTAATGCTGGTGTCCATACGACCATGGCGTGAAATATAGCCAATACTGCCGCAATACGCGCTGCGTCGATGCGGCTCCAGTTCTTCAATGATCTGCATTGCGCGAACTTTAGGTGCTCCCGTGATTGAACCACCTGGAAAACACGCTCGCAGCAAATCCGCAGGAGCGTATTGTTCATCCAAATTTGCACGAATGGTGCTCACCAAATGATGCACGGCAGGGAAGCTTTCAATATCGAACAACTTTGGCACGTGAACGCTACCCGGTGATGCAACCCGACCAATATCATTACGCAGCAAATCGACAATCATCAGGTTTTCTGCCTGATCTTTTTCCGCTGTCTGCAAGTCATGGGCATTAGCGTTATCTTTCTTTGGATCTTCGCTGCGTGGGCGAGTACCTTTGATTGGTTTTGTTTCAATGACGCGATCTTTGAGCTCTAAAAAGCGCTCTGGAGAGATACTCAAAATCGAAGACTCAGGCATACGGATAAAAGCGGAAAATGGCGCTTGGTTGGCGGACTCTAATTTTAGATACGCTTGCCACTCACTGCCTTGATACGGTGCGTTAAAGCGTTGCGCCAAATTGATCTGATAACAGTCACCGCTCAACAAGTATTCTTGCACCTTGTCAAAGCGAGTGGCGTAGCTCTCTTTTGTCATGTTTGACTGCCAAGCACCAGACAAAGCGAAGTCAACGGTTTGTTCTGCTTTTTGCTCGTTTAACCATTGCCAAGCTTGCTCGATGTTCTGACCGACTAAGCATGCTTTTTTAAGCTTGTGGTCAACAACGACGGCCCATTCATACAGACCTACCGCCATATCCGGCGTGTTGAGATCTTTTTCTGCCACTTCTGGCATCGTTTCTACGCGGCGACCTAAATCGTAACTGAAGTAACCTAGCGCACCGCCGACAAAAGGCAAATCCAATTCTTTATTTAACTCTACGTGAGGAAGCCACTGTTCTTGCATCTGATGAAGCAGCGCAAATGGGTCATCTTGAGTTGAATAGGCATTCGATGGCGTTTCAACTTGTGTGTTGTCGGCAGTGGTTTCTAACGTTGCAATTGGGTTGGCAACCAATACATCGAAGCGGCTATCGATATGCGTTTTTGATGCAGAACGCAGCAACATCGCCCAAGGCTGGTGTTGAATGCGAGAAAAAAGGTGAAGAGCAAACTCTGGTGCGTATTCCAACGCTTTAAAATCAATGAATTGATTGTCCATGTTGTTCATTTGTGTAATTTGTGACAAAGAGATCGTTCACTGCATGGCATGTCATGGGCAGCAAGAGTATCATATTCCTCTGTGTAGCCAAACTCCCTCTATTCATAGGGTTTTGAGATGGTTTACAAGTAGGCAACTTCAGCATTTCGTGTGTCGATATCAGCCGTTCGACAATTGTTTATAAAAAACGAAGCTCAAAAGAGCAATAAGCTTAACAAACACGATTGAAGCCAAGCCAATAATGGAAGCATAACTATAACGAGGCATGTAATGACGGTAATACGCAAGCAGGATGTGATCAGCAGTGTCGCTGATGCGCTACAGTATATTTCTTACTACCACCCGCTAGACTTTGTTCAAGCTCTTGAAAAAGCCTATCACCGCGAAGAGAGTCAAGCCGCGAAAGACGCGATTGCTCAGATCCTAATTAACTCCCGAATGTCCGCAGAAGGTCACCGTCCAATTTGTCAGGATACTGGTATTGTGACGTGTTTCGTCAACATCGGTATGGGCGTGCAATGGGATTCGACCGACATGACGGTTCAGCAGATGGTAGATGAAGGTGTTCGACAAGCGTACACGAACCCTGATAACCCGTTGCGTGCGTCAGTACTTATGGACCCTGCTGGTAAACGTATTAATACCAAAGACAACACGCCTGCCGTCGTACATATCAACATGGTTCCGGGCGATAAAGTTGAAATTCAGATCGCTGCGAAGGGCGGCGGTAGCGAAAACAAAACTAAGATGGTGATGCTAAACCCATCTGACGATATTGCTGAGTGGGTAGAAAAAACGCTACCAACAATGGGGGCGGGCTGGTGTCCTCCTGGCATGCTTGGCATTGGTATCGGCGGTACGGCTGAAAAAGCAGCGGTATTGGCAAAAGAATCTCTAATGGAACACATCGATATTCAAGAGCTTATTGACCGTGGCCCACAAAACGCAGAAGAAGAGCTTCGTTTGGATATCTTCAATCGCGTGAACAAACTTGGTATCGGTGCGCAAGGTCTTGGCGGTTTGACGACTGTTGTCGACGTTAAAATCAAAACTGCGCCAACGCACGCGGCTTCTAAGCCTGTTTGTTTGATCCCGAACTGTGCGGCGACTCGTCACGTGCACTTCACGCTTGATGGTAGCGGCCCAGCAGAGCTAACACCACCTAAACTAGAAGATTGGCCAGACATCACTTGGGAAGCGGGCGAAAATACGCGTCGCGTAAACTTAGATACAATTACTAAAGAAGAAGTACAAGAGTGGAAGACAGGCGAAACGGTTCTTCTATCAGGTAAAATTCTGACTGGTCGTGATGCTGCGCATAAACGTATTCAAGGCATGCTAGATAATGGCGAAGGTCTGCCTGAAGGTGTAGATCTAAACGGTAAGTTCATTTACTACGTAGGCCCTGTTGATGCAGTTGGTGATGAAGTCGTTGGTCCTGCTGGCCCAACAACATCAACGCGTATGGATAAATTCACCGATATGATGCTAGAAAAAACAGGCATCATGGGCATGATCGGTAAAGCTGAGCGTGGCCCTGCAACGGTTGAATCTATCAAGAATCACAAAGCGGTTTACCTAATGGCTGTCGGTGGCGCTGCGTACTTGGTGGCGAAAGCGATCAAGAAAGCTCGCGTTGTCGCATTTGAAGATTTAGGTATGGAAGCGATTTACGAATTTGAAGTTGAAGATATGCCAGTAACAGTGGCTGTCGACTCAAATGGTGTTAACGCGCACCAAATTGGTCCAGACACTTGGAAAGTGAAAATTCAAGAGATGGAAGCATAAGGCAAAGGGCAATCTTGCTGCGTCTCAGTAGAGAGAATGTGACAAGGTGCTGATTTACCTAGCAAACAATTGACAAAAGTGCAGCGAAACCTGCACTTTTTGTCTATATAATTAAGGATATAAACCTTTAGGCATAGCAATCAAACGTTATGCGAACAATAATTAGGAGACGGCATGCCTCGTTTTATTCAGATTCTACAAATTATTCTTGCTGTAGTGATAGGTGGCTTTGTTGGCTATGACTTGATTCTTCACGGTATCAGCATCTTTGATGAAAAGTACGTGACCATCACATGTGTGTTGTGGCTGATTTTAGAAATCGCTCTATTTGTTATCTATAAGTTGATCGAAGACGACTAGGCTTAAAGAAAGCGGGTTCCTGTTTAACATAGTAATCAGCGCATATAGAGTAACTAATGCTGTAGATTAAGTAAGCCTCTGAACCACTCAGGGGCTTTTCTTTTTTGATACAGCATTAAGCCGGATGTTTTGTTCATCTTTTATTAAGGTATATAAAGTTAAACTCATAGAATTCGGGATAGAACAGTATTCATAGCTCGAAATTCGAAGTCGCTGACAACGTTGTTTTAAAGTGGAGTAAGATAAAGAAGCGTAATGAAGAGAATAAAGAAAGAAGTTAATGACTTTATCAACAGAGGTATGGACTCTAATGTTCGAATTGCTGTCACCGGACTTTCTCGTGCCGGTAAGACGGCATTCATCACGTCATTAGTGAATCAGCTTCTTCATACTGCAACCCATGACAATTTGCCTCTTTTGACTGCGGCTAGAGATAAGCGCCTTATTGGAGCGAAGCGTGAGCCTCAATCGAATATGATGGTGCCACGCTTTGCTTACGATGAGGCGATGAGCCAAATTCATGCCACTCCACCTCAGTGGCCAGTACCGACACGTGATGTGAGTGAGATTCGCTTAGCGCTCAAGTACAAACCAAATAAAACTACGAAAAAGCTGTTGAGTAAAACCGCAATTTTAAATGTTGATATTATCGACTATCCAGGAGAGTGGTTGCTCGACCTGCCTTTATTGGACATGGACTTTGCAACGTGGTCGCAAACTCAGTTTGATGCACTTAAAGGCCAGCGTGGCGATTTAGCCAAAGCTTGGCTTTCTGAACTGGAGAAAGTGGATCTCTTTGCAGAAGTGAATGAGAAACTACTTGAGAAAGTTGCACACACATACACAGAGTACCTTCATTCTTGTAAAGACTCTGGCCTTCATTGGGTTCAGCCTGGCCGCTTTGTATTACCTGGTGAGCTAGCAGGCGCGCCGGTGCTACAGTTTTTTCCGTGTCGTGCTGATTCGGAAAGCAAAGCGCCCAAGGGCAGTAACTTAGCGATGCTAGAAGCCCGTTTTCAGGAATACCAACAGAAAGTAGTGAAAGCGTTTTATAAGCATCATTTTGCGACCTTCGATCGCCAGATTGTACTGGTGGATTGTTTGCAGCCTCTCAATGCCGGTGATGAAGCGTTTTACGACATGCGCCAAGCGCTAGAACAGATCATGCATAGCTTCCGCTATGGTCGTAGTAGCTTTTTGCGTCGTTTGTTCTCACCAAAAATCGACAAAGTGTTGTTTGCTGCTACAAAAGCGGATCATATCACGCCCGATCAGCACCCAAATTTGGTGTCTCTGCTCCAACAAATGGTGCATCCAGCATGGCAAACGGCAGCCTACGAGAATATTGAGATGAGCTGCATGAGTATCGCTTCCATCCAAGCAACCACGACGGGGTTTATTTCCTCTGGAGATAAGACCATCCCGGCGTTACAAGGAACAACATTGGGTGGTGAGCCGATGACTATGTTTCCCGGAGAGGTGCCGAAAAAGCTACCAAATGCAGCTTATTGGCAAAACAACGGGTTTGATTTTACGTCGTTTCGTCCGATGCCCTCACCGAATGATGAGCCAGTGAAGCACATACGCTTAGACAAAGCACTGGATTACCTGATTGGAGATAAATTGAAATGAGTGAGTTGAAGCAAAAACAAGTTTTCTCTGAAAAGGTAATGGAAAAAGATCAGCAATCGAATCAACCGGAGTTGACGGCGCAGCAAACATTCGGCGAAAAAGAAACATTTGTACCTGTTGAAGTTAAAGAAGCGCACCAGGAGACCGAACAGGAATTGCAACTCGAGCATGTCATTCGTCCAAAATCGGGCAGAAAATGGCTCGCGACTGGCGCATTTGCAACTTTTGCTGGTCTGGTTGGCTGGCAAGCGGTGGACTCGGTTATAACCGCAATTCAGGCTTCTGATTGGCTAGCCTTAAGCTGGACGGGGTTTATTGCTGCGATCGCTTCGCTTGGTTTAGGAGCTATGGGTAAAGAGCTTTGGAAACTGCGAAAACTACGAAATCATTTTAGTGTTCAAGAAGAAGCAGAAGCACTTGTTAATAGTGAGAGCGTTGGGAAAGGGAAAGCCTTTTGCGAAACCGTAGCAGAACAAAGTGGTGTGATGGCAGAGAATCCGGGCTTTGATCGTTGGCAGAACAGTATTAACCCTGCTCATAGTGACGCTGAAATTCTTGATATGTATGACTCGATGGTGGTGAGCCAACAAGACAAGTTGGCAACGAAAATCGTATCACAGCACGCAACCGAGTGTGCGGCCCTAGTCGCCGTGAGCCCTCTGGCTGCCGCTGATATGTTGCTGGTGGCTTGGCGAAATTTCAAAATGATCGACAACCTCTCCAAAGTATATGGGGTAGAGCTAGGTTATGCCTCTCGCATCAAGTTACTAAGAGCGGTATTTGTCAATATGGCGGCGGCTGGAGCCAGTGAGCTCGCTATTGATGCCAGTATGGATTTGATGTCGATGGATCTTGCTGGCAAAGTTTCTGCTCGTGCAGGGCAGGGACTAGGTGTTGGTATTCTAACGGCACGTTTGGGCTTGAAAGCGATGACCTTATTGCGTCCACTACCCTGGTATCCTGACCGTCAGGTTAAGTTGGGCACCATACGCAAGGCAGTGGCGGCGAAAGTTGCATCAATTACGATGAAACCGTAACGAATATCAACTTTGATGGATAGGATTGCTTGACGCCATTCCAAGCATGATAGAAACTACTGTCAACTTTTCCTGACAGTTGTGAATTGGGATATTTTAAGTGCGTCTTGAAGTCTTATGTGAAGATCGACTCGGCTTGACCCGAGAACTGCTCGATATTTTAGCGTCTAAAAGCATCGACTTGCGTGGTATCGAAATCGATATTAGCGGTATTATCTATTTGAATTGCCCGGATATTGATTTTGATACGTTTAGTGAGCTGATGGCTGAAATCCGCCGTATTCCGGGGGTGAAAGACGTACGTAAAATCCAGTTTATGCCGATGGAGCGCCACAATACGGAGCTGCTCTCGTTAGTTGATAACTTGCCCGATCCGGTTTTTGCCATTGATCTTAAAGGTGCCGTAGACATGGCAAACATGTCTGCACTTTCATTGCTTGGCCTTCACAAGCAAGAAGTGATTGGTACTCAAATCGGTGCTTTGTTACCAAGTGTTCGTTTCTCTCGTTGGTCTGAAGGTGTTAATGGTCGAACGCGGGAAAACCTTGTGATTGATGGCTTGGACTATGTTCTAGAGTTGATGCCCGTTTATATCCGAGACGAAGCGCAAAACTCGACTCTAGCGAGTACTCTAATGACGATTCGCTCTAGTCAGCAAGTTGCCAGAATTGAAGAAGCACTACCGCTGCATAATCCTCTGGGTTTTGAGCACTTTGTTGGTATATCGAACCGTCATAAAGCACTAATGAACCAAGCTAAGAAGCTGTCTGTGCTTGACCAACCATTGTTGATTGAGGGCGAAACGGGGACTGGTAAAGAAATGCTTGCTAAAGCTTGCCACAGCCGTTCTAGCCGCGCGAGCAAGCCATTCCTAGTTTTGAGTTGTGCTTCTATGCCTGACGATGTAGCAGAAACCGAACTTTTTGGTCATGCGCCGGGTTCATTCAATCATGAACAAGGCCACAAAGGCATCTTTGAGCAAGCAAATGGCGGCACGGTATTTCTTGATGAAATCGGTGAAATGAGTTCGCACCTTCAAATCAAGCTGTTACGTTTTCTACAGGATGGTAATTTCCGTCGTGTCGGTGCAGAAGATGAGATGCATGTCGATGTTCGTATCATCGCTTCAACAAAACATAACCTTGCCGAGCTTTCTGAAGCAGGAATGTTCCGTGAAGATTTGTATTATCGTCTCAACGTACTTACGCTCAGCATTCCTCCGTTACGTAAGCGCTCAAACGACGTTGCACCATTGCTTGAGTTGTTTGTGGCGAAACATGCTCAACAGCTTGGGATTGATAAGCCAGAGTTTGATGATGGTCTAGTTGATGCCCTTGCAAATTATCAGTGGCCAGGAAACATGCGCCAGCTGGATAACATGGTTCTTCGAGCGCTCACGGAAATGGATGGTGATATACTAAACGCGGATCACTTCAATTTACCTCAGCCTCAGTCAGTCGGCGCTGGTAGTGCAACGCTTAACATCGACGGTTCTTTGGATGAGATCATGCGTGATTATGAATCTCAAGTTCTGGAACGTTTGTATCAGTCATTCCCATCAAGCCGCAAGCTTGCTAAGCGCTTGAATGTATCGCATACCTCAATCGCTAATAAACTGCGTGATTACGGTATACGTAAGAATTAATCGAATTGAACGAAAAGACGGAATTAATCATTTGTAATGGAAGATAACAGCTCATCTATCGCCGTTCATAAGTTGGACGGTGACTTGCTTCTTCGTACCGCTGAAATCGGTGACGCAGATATGATTGCCGAATATTTTCAAGCCAACCGAGAATACCTGAAACCGTTTGAACCGAAACGTGAAGAGGCTTTTTTCTCAGTGAACGGTTGGTTGCAAAAGCTTATCAAGCTCAATGAGCTGCATCGAATGGGATTGGGGTATTATTGCCTTTTAGTCAGAGCCTCTTCGGGTGAAATGCTAGGTACGATATCCTTTAGTAGTTTGAGTCGTTTTCCTTTTTATTCTTGTAACGTCGGATATTCTCTCGCTGAAAAAGCGCAAGGGCATGGTTATATGCGTCGTGGATTAACCATGGCTTGCGACTACATGTTTAACGTTCAGAAACTGCATCGTATTCAAGCTGGCTACATGCCTCACAATAAACGCAGTGAAGCTGTGCTAGAGCATGTAGGTTTCAACCGAGAAGGGTATGCAAAAGATTACCTTTTGATTAATGGTGAGTGGCAAGACCACGTTCTAACGTCGCTTATTAATCCGAATTGGCAGCCAGAAGGGCGATAGTATGGAACGATTGGAAAAGCAGTTAGCACTTGTAATCGAGCTCGATAAACTCAAAAGCATTTTGCGCCGAACTCGAGTTAAAAGTGCTGAAGGGCGCCTCGAAAATAGTGGTGAGCATAGTTGGCATGTCGCACTGATGGCAATATTGATGGAAGAGCATGCGAATGCACCTGTTGATATTTGCCGAGTGATGAAAATGTTATTGATACATGACGTAGTAGAGATCGACGCGGGCGATACCTTTGTTTATGATACTGCTGCGTCTCAAGAGCAAGCAGAAAAAGAAATTAGAGCTGCAGAGCGCTTGTTTGGTATGTTACCCAGCGATCAGGAGCAAGAGCTATTGGCGCTTTGGCATGAATTTGAAGCCGCGCAGACCGATGATGCTGAGTATGCAAAAGCACTCGATCGATTAATTCCAATGCTCTTGAACTACCATAATAATGGTCAGAGTTGGAAGGAACATGGTGTCTCACGCGAACAAGCACTTACCATTAATAAACGAATTGAATTTGGCTCTGTTACCTTATGGGACAAAGCGAAAGAGTTGATTGAAGAAGCCACAGAGAAAGGTTGGCTGAAATCGTAATAAAGGAGACTGAATGTCTTATTTGCCTTTGGATGAATACCAAAGAAAATGGATTTTTACGCATCAGTCGATGCCTATGCCAGAAGAAGATTTGGCTTTTATTAAGCCGATGAGCCAAGCCCGTTCAGCACAATTTTGGAAAGAAAATATCAGTGCTCAAAGCCCTGATATGGATAGACTTAGTTCCCAAGACTGGCCAATGAATGAGGCGAATTGGTCTGAAACTGTGGATTGGATGGCTGCCTGGGAGTCGGATGATCCTGACATGCTAGCGGAAGTTGAGGCACATATCGATTGGCAAGACGATGTGACCGTTTACTTTTGCTACGAGAAGTACAATGTCATCGAAACGAAATGGTCTATTTTTAAAAAGCACTGGAAGAACTTTCTCTTTTATGACGATGGTCCGATACTAATAGGACGTCGCCGTTCACAAGCACTTTGGTTTGATTCAAAAGGCAATGTGAAACTCGGTGTTCGTCAATAACGAGTTATAAAGCAAAGCCACCTTTCGAGGTGGCTTTGTTTTTCTAAAGGCTGGATAATGGACTCAACACACCGCCAGCCCCGCGCTCGATAACGTGAGTATAGATTTGCGTGGTTTTTACATCAGTATGCCCTAATTGTTCCTGAACAGTTCTAATGTCTGCGCCAGATTCCAATAAGTGCGTGGCAAAACTGTGTCTTAGTGTGTGGCAAGTTACAGTTTTCTCAATGCTTGCGTCGCTTGCCGCGCGCTTTACTGCTCTTTGTATTGCGCTTTCATTGATATGATGCCTTCTCAATTCACCAGTATCTCGATCTGCGCTTAACTTTGTTGATGGAAACAAAAAGTGCCAGTTAAAATCTAGCTCCGCTTTTGGGTATTTACGTCGTAAACCTTCAGAGATGTATACGCCCGCATAACCAGGCATGTGTCTATCTTTAAAGTAATAGTTTCTTGCTAAATTAACTTGAGCTTTAAGTGGTTCATGCAGTTCTTTGGCTAATGTGACTGTACGATTTTTACCTCCTTTTCCTTGCCAAACGCGAACTGCACCATAATCATAATCGATGTCTTGAACTCGTAAGCGTAAACATTCCATCACTCGAAGCCCTGAGCCGTAAAGCAGCTGAATATGGAGTCTATACCTCGGGTCGATATGCTGAACGAATCTTCGGATCTCCTCCCTGGTTAACACAACGGGAAGTTTCTTTTCGGTCAAGGATTTCTGAAATCTCATATCAAGTGATAGTGGGGTTTTGAAATAATCACGATATAAAAATGATATTGAGTTCAGCGCCAAAGCTTGCGTTTTTACCGCAACTTTTTCTTCTACCGCTAAGTAACTCAGAAATTGAATGACATCATCTTCTGCTAGTGTTGATGGGTGTGCAAGCTGGTGAAAAGTGATAAAGCGTTTTATCCAAAATAGATAACTTTCGATAGTTTTATTCGCATAATGACGAGTAAGCATGTGCTCTTTTACACTAAGTAAAAACTGACTTTTCATGATAAATTAACCTGTTTATTTATACAGATCCGTTAATGTATCACCACTTTTGAAATTAGCGTGCTGTGCGCCGCCTAATTGCGCGCGCTACCACACATATTCATACTGTTTTTCTATTTGTTTCATATATATAAGTGCTACGATTGATAGCGCTTTTGATAAGAAAGAAGGCGATAGTCTGCCAGAAAAACGGCAAATCGCCGTATAGAAAGCGTTATAGCGCAGGGAGCGACTGTACTATTTGCTAGCTCTGTTGTCGCAGAGCTAGCAGAAGTTTAAAGTGTTAGTTGCTTCAGCACTTCAGGTAGTACTGAAGTGCAAGTTGCAGCTAAGCCAAATAGCTTGATTGGCTCTTTTCTTAGCTTTACTGTAATGAATACCAATAGAGATAAAAGTACTGCAAGTGTTAGTAAGCAAGCTAAGTTACTTATATACAAAGTCATAGGTCACTCCAATGCTAGGAGTATTAGCACTTTGTGTATGTTAATAAGTCAACAACACAAAGACTCTAACACTACCGTTTGAGTTCTGGTTTTTTGTGACTTCATCAATTCACTTTGCATCAAGTTTTCTTCTTACAAAACAATTCACTATCAGCTTCAAGATGTCATACAACGTGCAATGTATAGGTGTATTGTATTGCTGTCAATGACTCCCATGTGTTTAAATTGAAAGGGTATACAAAGCTCACAAAACCCATACGGATGTTGCGAAAAGCGCTATAACAAAGCATTTAAGAGTGATTCCTAACGCTTGGCATTTTTCATTCCATCGTTGAGTCTTGTGTTTACGGTGGTATGGTCGGGTTTCGTGGTCGCGTTACTCACACCTTAATGCGGCGTTAGGCTACAGCCAGTCGCTATAAAATGGAGATGGAAATGGAAAACCTGAATACCGTAGAAATAAAGTCATTCGTTCCTGCTAAAGACTTTGGACGCTCTAAGCGCTTTTATCAGACAATGGGTTTTGAAATGGCATCTGAGTTTGACGGAATCGCATATTTCAAATCAGGCTCCTGTTCTTTCTTGCTTCAAGACTTTTACGAACCTGCTCACAGCAACAACTTTATGATGCATCTCTTAGTTGAAGATGCTCAAAGTTGGTATGCACATGTTTTAAAACTCAATCTAGACAAAGAGTTTGGTGTAAAGGTCACAGAGCTTATTGAGCAGCCGTGGGGAATGCTCGAGTTTTGTTTAACAGATCCGAGTGGTGTGTTGTGGCGCATAGGAGAAAATCAGTAGCCTAACAAAGCGTTTAAGACAGATTCGCAACGCTCGGCATTTGTAGTTTGAATCAAGTATAGTGTTTACGGTGGTATGGTTAGGTTTCGTGGTTGCGTTGCTCACTACTTAACGCGGCGTTATATCCTAGGAGCAAATAATGCAGAAACAAAGAGTTAGTGCTCTAATGGTTAATCGTCAGAACGCAGAGATCATCCTCATCAAGCGCTTTAAAGAGGGACGTGATTATTGGGTTTTCCCCGGTGGTGGTGTTGAGCCAGAAGAGCGACTTGAGCAAGCAATCGTACGAGAAGTTTTTGAAGAAACCAGTTTGCGAATTGACAACTACCAAGAAATTTTTTCAGTCGTTAACCGCGGACGAGAGGAGCATTTTTTTCTCGTAAATGTTCAGCTTTTTGAGCCTAGGCTGTCAGCACATAGCCCAGAGCGTGCTATTCAAAGTAGTACTAACCGGTATGAACTTACTTGGGTAAAATTCAATGATCTCAGCAAGTTAAATCTTGTGCCTGTTGAAGCCAAGGAAATACTAAGTTCACTGGTATCTCAAGCACGGATATAACAAACAATTTAAGAGGGATTCCCAACGCTTGGCATTTTTGCTTCTACTTCAATTTTAGTGTTTATGACACAATGCTTTAGGTTTGGGTGGTAGCGTTGCTCACCCCTTAATTGGGCGTTAGGCTTCTCAATGGACGAGGAAACAATGAAGAAAATCGTTTGGTTATTAATCAGGGTTTTTATAGCTTACCTATTAGTTGGCGTCTTACTAGGTATTCTGATTCTGAACAATACGTATGCTCCACGATTTTTCACAATGAATCTCGATGTTCTAGGGTGGTTTTCTACGCTTGGAGTACTGATTAGTTATGTGCTCTTCCGATTCCAAAAAACTTCAGAAATCGGTAAATTCTTGTTTGCATGCATGCTGGGAAGTGTTGTTTTATGCTTGTACGCTAAAGAGTCTTACTGGTTACTAAACACGAAAGTACGTTCTTGGACTTTATTCCTAACCGCACTTTATACAATAATGCTACTGTATTTTGTATTCCCGTATAAATGGTTACGACCATTACTATTTTTAGTTCCAGTTTCTGCTGGTTCATGGGTGGTGTATTGGTTGGGGTATACACCAGTTAATGTGACAATAAGCGTATTTGAAGCTAAAGGAACTATCGCTGACGATAAATACTCAAAAGCAATCGCAATTTTACCTGAAGTTTATGTTACATGCCTGACTTCTTCATTGTTTTGGCTTGCTCAAATATTGGTATTGTATGCATTTGTCTGTTGGGGGCATGACCCACAGTCGAGCTACCGAAGCCTAACAAAGCGTTTAAGACGGATTCACAACGCTTGGCAGTTTTAGTTTAAATCAGCTTAAGTGTCTACGGCACAATTATTTAGGTAAGGTGGTCGCGTTGTTCACCACTTAACGCGGCGTTAGGCGAATGGAGTAAATAATGAGATTTTTGATTGTTATTTTGGGGATGTTTTCTGCATTAGCAGCGACGGCAGAAGAGACTCGATGTGGATGGCTTGAAAATCCTTCTCCTGCCAATATGTGGTTGATTGATCGCGATGGATCGTGGGATATATCAGTCCAAGGTACTTCAAGTGCATTGGACGATAAATCGATGGAACTGCTTTATCAAGCGACTGCAAATGAAAATGAATTTGTTAGAACAAATCGAAGCTATGGTTTTAGTTGTGCTTGCTTAACAGTGGACGTAGACGAAGAGAAAAATTCGATTACAACAATCCATAAATCCAAGCAGTTACCTTTAAAGCAGTGTTTAGAAGACATATCCATAACGAAAGATATTCCACTGCCTTTTAAGTAATTCGCCTAACAAATTGTTCAAGAGGGATTCGCAACGCGTGGCATTTTTACTATGCGTTAGTTTTAGTGACTAAGGTGGTATGCGGCGGCTTCGGTATTGCGTTGCTCACCCCTTAACAAGGCGTTATATTTTTGGAGGATATGTGGATACTAGAGAGCTTTACAAATATCAAACAACGTATCTCGATATATTGAATGATTTTTTCGTAAAATTGGTTGGTAAATGTGCAACATCCTTCCGATCGTTTGACTCTGTTCATCAAGAAATGAAGCAAAATGTGCACAGTATGGCTAGTGGTGACAATTACTTTGCAGATCTTGAGGCTAACTTACGAGCGTTATACTCTCAGCATGGTTCAGCAGCATTTCAGTTCGCTCAAGAATTAAATGCTTGTAAATTGGTTCTCGGGGGAAGTTCTCGTTTCTACGAAACTCAACTCAATGCGACCAAAAGGTCAATATTATTTTCCGATACGGTTCTTATCCCTGATCCAGTATTACCATACTTTGAGCGAGATAGAGGTGAAGAAAAATTCATATACATTAATATCGTAAAAGCCATCTTTTACGTTCTTCAAATGAAAGAACTCAATAAGAATAGCTTTGATTTATTACCATTTTTTATTTTTCCTAGCTGGGAAAAATCGCTAGAAGAACACGATACGCATACCCAAGAGCAAATTAGTCAGTTGGTTGTCGATGTTTTTAATCATTATGTGGATTCTGGTATACAAAGTGGTGAAGATATTTTTGAATATTCTCAAAAATATGAACAAGATTTCTATGACAAAATCGAAAAGAGTCAACTCTTTGTTGCTCCTGGTCGTAACCCTGGAGATCGTGTTCCTATAGCAATGGGGCATTATCGAACAGAGATGCTTAAAAGTAGGAGCTCACAGTGGTGTGATGAGCATTTAAGAATGCCACAGCAAGCTATTATTGTTAATGCTATCTGTGAGCGAATTGCTCCACAATTCCACTTGCTTGAGAACTCAGATGAGCTTAAGAGTAATCCATTGCTATGTATTGATAGCCAAGCTCATTATTATAAACTTGTTTGTTCGATGAAGAATAGCCAACTATCTAAATTGGCAGCATTTGATGGGCAGACATCAGGGATAGTTCATGCCTTAAATAACAGCCGTTTAGACTTTTTATCAAATATCGAATTTAGTCAAATGGTTGCAATTAGACAGTCTAACGAAAATGTAGATTTTCGGAAGCAACTGAGAGAGCTCGTTGGTACATTGCCATCCACTAAACTTGATGATCTGGAATATGTCTCTGGCGAAGTTTGCTCGTATATTGAGTCGTTAATCTCTAAACATCATAAAGAAATCGAGACAATAAAAGCAAAATATCAGGCTAAACATAAGCAAACTGCCTTTATAGGGAGCGCTAGCTTAACTGTTGCAATGTTCCCCGTGCTTGCTCCTTTTGTCACTGGTGTTGGGTTAATGGCTACTGCTGGAAAGTATATCAATGACAAAATTGAAGAGAAAAATGAGTTGAAACAGGCTTCACATTCATTAATGGGAGTAATGTCTTTGGCTAAGTCGCAATAAAAATATAACAAAGCATTTAAGAGTGATTCCCAACGCTTGGCATTTTTCACTCCATCGTTGGGTTTTGTGTTTACGGTGGTATGGGTTGGTTTTGGTGGGAGCGTTGCTCACACCTTAATGCGGCGTTAGGCTATTGAGGAGAATTTGAGCTTGAAAACAGTTTGCGTAGCTCTAAGTATGTTGCTTGTTTCATCGCTTGCATATGCAGCAGTTGTTCCTGATTTTCAGGGGCATTATGAGCGGTATAACAATGATCAATTGGATACTGACACTGCCTTTATTGACTTAACTAAGGTGGGCTCGAACACCTACGAACTATCAGGGACATCAGTTTGGGTAGGTGACTCTTCTTCTGGCCTTGTAAATTTTGGAGAAATCGACGGAGTTGTAACGTTAAAAGGTAATCAAATAGACTATGACGTTGACGGCTGTACTCTCCAAATTTTATTTGAGCAAGATACCCTCATAGTGAGCAAAGACAACGGTTGTGGGGGGCTAAATGTCACCTTCAATGGGACGTACGTGAGAACCCCAGAGAGTCAATAGCCTAACAAACTGTTCAAGAGTGATTCGCAACGCGTGGCATTTTTACTATGCGTTGATTTTAGTGATTAAGGTGGTTTGCAGCGGCTTCGGTATTGCGTTGCTCACACCTTAACAGGGCGTTAGGCATTACAAGCAACCATATCGAAATAACTGAAAGTGAGAAGTCATGAAAGCTGGAGATATATTAGCAACTCAATCTAGTGGATTCCTAAGTAAGGTTATTAGGTTGGGGACTGGGGGCGAATGGAGCCATGTCGCTATTGCTACCAGTAACAATAAAATTCTTGAAGCGGTAAAAAGTGACAACAATGAAGAACATCATGATGTAAGAGAAATCACCTTAAACGACTTTCTGAAAGACAAATCCAAAGTTATTCTTCTTAATCGACCAAATGAGCTGACAGGAAATGAGCATGCTAAGTTAATGAGGTTTTCGACGGAAACAAAAGTCAAGAATTATACTTGGATGCATGCACTAGCTACTACAATCTTGCCACTATACAAAATTGTATTAACGATAGTTTTCATTTCCTCAATATTTACGATTTCTACCGAAAATCTTTCCGTTTACTTTGGAGTACTAGGGGTGGTTTCAGCATTTCTCTTCGGGGTATATAAATTAATGGCACTTGCTACTAGAAGTTCATTTGGGGTAGAAACAACAGAGAAAATTTATAGTAAGTGCCGTTTTGGGCGAAACCTCGTCAGGAAAAGATACGATATGTTTTGCTCGAAACTTGTACTCCTAGCAGATCGAGAAATAGATGGGCAGTTCTCGAAAGCCCTACAATATGAGGATGAGGTTCAACCAACTCAAGTTGTCGAGTCATGTAAAAGTTTAGGCTGGGAAGTTCAATACATAACTACCCCAAGTAAGTAATGCCTAACAAACAATTTAAGAGTGATTCAGCACGCTTGGCATTTTGGGTTTGAGTTAGTTTCAGTGATTACGGTGGTCAAATTGAGTATCGTGGTAGCGTGCTTCACACCTTAATTGGGCGTTAGCCCTAAATTAAATAGAGAGGAAAGTGTAATATGCAACAAAGGAAAAAAGCGATAGTTCTCAAAAAAGAAAAAGTCTTAGATGGTGACAATAAGACAGAAGCACTCAAAAGAGATGAAATCAGGCGTTCAGCAGCGTTAACTGAACGAGCAACGATGAATGATTCAAAAATAAGGAACAAAGTAACTTTTATTGAAATGGAGTAATAAAAATGAACAAGGATGTAAAGGTTTTTGTAAGCTCAGGATTTAGGGATAGTCTTGATAAAAGTAAACTAGATTTATTGGTCAGTCAGTTCAAAGATTACAAGAAAACGGGTGTTCCCCACGAATCATTTGGTCGAGACACTACTTATGATTTTCCAAGTCAGGTCAAGCAGGCTGGGATGTCCCACATCCATATTAGAGATTCTTCATCCAAACGTTGGCATTTGAAGAAGCTTTCATATCATAAGACCAGTAACACCGCGTTGATCTACTGCGAGGGCTTTTTGAATAAAAATTACTTTTTACTCTTAGGTTTTATTGAAAACGCTCATCAATTATGTAAATTAAAACCACTTTACTTAATGGAATTGGCCGACGTAGCTGAACGCTTTCGTGAAAAGTTTTAGGAGGTAGTATGAGTATTGAGTTGAATTGGGAAAAAGGACTGCCATCATTTGTTGGTATGTATTTTGTTGCGGTAAAACTAGGGCCAGCTGCAGGCGTCTATGATTTTGCTCAGTGGAATGGCTCGGCGTGGGAGTTACAAATAGAGGGTGACATAATTGCTTATGTAGATATTCAAGAATTCAAGAACTCCTTGGATATCAAATGGCCTGAAGATGTGGTTATAGAAAGAGAGCTTCAACAGCTATCAGAAGATGACTCTGAACTTTGGTCAGAATCCTAGGGCTAACAAAGCATTTAAGAGTGATTCCCAACGCTTGGCATTTCCAGTTCAAGGTTGGGTTTCGTGTTTACGGTGATATGGTTTGCTTTCGTGGTAGCGTTGCTCACACCTTAATGCGGCGTTAGCTATTGGCATCAAATATTCCACATATTGGACAGCTTTACTCATTGAGTCTAATTTTATAATGGCTTAAAAACACAAGAGAGCGTCAGTATGCAAATAAGCAAAATCAAACAAGATGATGGAAGTACATTAACGGTTGTTGCTAGTATCGCAACAGAAGATATATTAGTTAGGTCTACGGTTGACTATGTTCCACAATATGTAACAGATGTTTATGGAAAGACCTCTAGAGTTACGTATGATAGAACGCTGGCAAAGTTACTAAGAATTATCAAAAAGGAATTTCCTAAGCATGATCTTATTAGTATCGGAACACCCGTTAATTTCAATATCGCACCGACTCATCTTACTCGCGTCGAAATGCAGTTTGATACTGATGACCAAGTTCAAAAATGCCTAAAAGAGATCGATACATCGGATATGTTGATTCGATCACGGATTCAACCCGCGTGGAACTGGGTTACACCGATAAAATTCCGAAGGAATGTAATTTCACATGTTGGATGGTTTGATACTGTGTATTTTCTGCAGTTCAAGGACATATTCCTTGGGGATTTGCACTGCAGGTATTCTGCTAAATTTGGCTTTGATCCTAAAGATGCCAAGATTACTCATTATAGGTATGATGACCGAGGTGACTTGGAAGAGGTCATAGATTTCAATGAATATGAAAAACATGCAGATTCTATTAAAGATAAAGTCGAGTTTTTACGGGTATTCCGGGATGGGACTACAGAATCGACTTAATTTTTTATGAATATTGCTTGGTTTATTGGCTTCGAAAGCAACAGCTAACAAAGCATTTAAGAGTGATTCCCAACGCATGGCATTTTTCATTCCATCGTTGGGTTTCGTGTTTACGGGGGTATGGTCAAGTATCGTGGTAGCGTTGCTCACACCTTAATGCGGCGTTATGTGTCAATGGGTTTCTAAACAGAGTGAGAAAGATAAAAATGCAGTTTATTTGGGAAGTCTCGGACGTAGAAATAGATACCTTGTTACCTCAGTGGAAATGGTTGCTTAATCCTACAGGGAAACCTTTGTATCTAACCATCATGGGTGACTGGCTATTTGGTGAAGTGGATGGCTCAATTTCATTGTTATCGGTTTTAGATGGTACCTATGAAACAATTGCTTCGGACTTTCATGAGTACAATAAAATGAATAAATCACAAGATTGGTGTGATAATGTCTTTTTAACTAGTTGGTATGACTTGGCGCTCGAACACGGGCTACAACCAAAACAAGACGAATGCTTAGGTTGGGATCTGCATCCAATTATTGGTGGTGAGTTTTGTATGGAAAATTTGCAAGTATTTACTATGAAAGTATATCAATCACTAATGTCTCAGTTGCATTTTCAACTTCAGCACGCAAACACATAACAAACTGTTTAAGAGTGATTCGCAACGCGTGGCATTTTTGCTATGCGTTGCGTCTAATGTTTAAGGTGGCATGCGGGAGCATCGGTATTGCGTTGCTCACACCTTAACAGGGCGTTATGTGGCAGGAGAGAATTTATGAACCCAGCAGCAGTTCTTGTTCATGTCCCTAATGTAGAGCAGGGATTAGATTGGCATCAAAAGGCCTTTCCTGAAGCGACGCCTGTCTACCACTCAAATTTTGATTTTACGGTATTAGACCTCAATGGCTTTTCTATTGAAATAGTACAAGCTGATGAAAAAGTGGGCTCTGGTAAAAATGGAACTGTTCTTTATTGGTCAGTAAACAATTTATCCAAGTCATTAGCATACTTTGAGGCTCTTGGTGCAAAGCTTTACCGAGGCCCAATGGAAATAGAAAATGGGCTTTCAATGTGTCAAGTTGAAGACCCATTTGGCAACTTAATTGGCTTGAGAGGCAAAGCCACATAACAAAGCGTTCAAGAGGGACTTGGCACGCGTGGCATTTTTAATTTGCGTTGAGTTTAGTGGTTAAGTTGTCATGCGGTTACTTTTGTATTGCGTGCCTGCGCCCCTTAACGCGGCGTTAGCTTTCTGGGGAGAGATAATGAGAATCAGACAAATTAAGGCTTACCGAGTAACATCAATTATTTCTTTGCTGTTAGGCATTACCGCACTACAGGAATTATATATAAGCGAAAACCTATTAATTATTGGTTTTGCTGTCGGTGTGCTGGGTACCTTCTTGCTAGGTAGTGCTGGGTTTTTTACGGTATTTCGATTTGTGTTTGCGTTTTTGAAGGAATCAAGTTTAAGCCTGTCTAGCCGTGTTCTAGGGTGTACTTATTCGGTGTTACCTGTTTTACTTTGGTACTTATGCAACGTTAAGTTCATATTGGTGCCTGCGGTGAATGCTAAAGAGCTTTCAACCTTCTTTATTCCATCGGCTTTGGCTGTGTTAAATGGAGGTATAGGGATAATCTTATTCTTCGGAGTCGTTGAAATAAATAATAAACTTCTGGGGAAAGCAGCAAGCTAACAAACTGTTCAAGAGGGATTCGCAACGCGTGGCGTTTTTACTTTGCGTTGATTTTAGTGTTTAAGGTGGTATGCGGCGGCATTGGTATTGCGTTGCTCACCCCTTAACAGGGCGTTATACGTTTTGGGAAGATCGGAGGCAAGAAAATGTCTGAAGAAGCGATTAAACTAGCAAAGAACCTACTCGAAACAGATGATAATTATATAGAAAACATAATTGCATTATCGCGTATTGGAAACGAAATGTATGGGCAATGCTGGAACACTGATTACCACGTATTTGGTCTCATAGCATCGGAGACGGACCATTTACCACTTAATCATGTTCGTTTGAATTGCTCAGAGGAGTTTCTCGTAAAAGCTGATAAAGAGCTAGTTGAAACGATGAAGTTTTATCGTTCCGATGTTGTTAGTGCTTGCAATAAGATCATCAGAAATATAAACGTATAACAAAGCGTTTAAGGCAGATTCGCAACGCGTGGCATTTTTGGTTTTAATCGGCTTTAGTGTTTACGGCACAATGTTTTAGGTCGGTGGTCTGCGTTGCTCACTACTTAACGCGGCGTTATACGAATAGAGGGAAATTATGTACAAAAGTAATGATTTTAACTTGGATTCAAAAGAGTTCAGGTTTAAGAAAGACTCATATCCTTTGTCTAAGATAAACAATGTTAGGGTTAAAAAGTTAAGTTTTCTTGATAATTTAGGTCAAGTTTTATTCTGGGTATGTGTTTTTTCAGGGGCAGTTTGGTTAGTTATTCCAAGGTTGGAAGAGGTGCCACAATGGCTACTAGTTTTAGTTCTTAGTCTGACGGTTGTAGGTTTGGTTTTTGCTCTTTTTCGTTGTTCTAAATATGCACTTCAAGTCGAGTTTCGTCACATAGATGAAACGGGCGTTCAATGGGTTAATGTCGCTAAGTCATACTCAAAGTCAGATTGTGAGTTATTTGAACAGCAAGTGTTGGCACTGAAGAAATTCGTATAACAAATTGTTCAAGAGTGATTCGGCACGCGTGGCATTTTTACTATGCGTTGGCTTTAGTAGTTAAGGTGTTATGCGGAACCTTCGGTATTGCGTGCCTCACACCTTAACAAGGCGTTAGGTGCTTGAAGGAAAAGGTAAGTATGGAAATTGCTTTTCAGCAGATAAACATTGATGATTTCGAATTGTGCGTAGCTGCGAGAAAAGATGCATACTTTTGTAGTTTTGGGCATTACGATGGTTTCGACGACTTCATCAGTGGTTATCGTGAACGAGTATTAGACCGGCTAGCAACATCAGGATGGTTCTATATCCATATATTTGTGGATGGTCAGTTTGCAGGGCAGTTAGAGTTTCGTAGCTTTTCACCCGAGCCGGAGACTGGCTATGTGCATCTCATTTACTTAAAGCCGAATTTTCGTGGTTCAGGTCTCGCTGCAAAATTGCAGGATTATATTGTAAGCGCATTGAGTACAGCGGGTTGTTTGCGTGCTGTACTTTCAGTAAGCCGAACTAACCATAGAGCTCTCACATTCTACAAGCGCCATGGTTGGGAGTTCGTGCGCAAGAATCCCAAGCACGATGAAACCGACTTTTACCAACTTTGGCTACGCACCTAACAAACTGTTCAAGAGGGATTCGCAACGCGTGGCATTTTCACTATGCGTTGGTTTTAGTGATTAAGGTGGTATGCGGCTGCTTCGGTATTGCATTGCTCACCCCTTAACAGGGCGTTATGCGCTAGTGCATTTAAAGATCGAGGGATGTATGGATAATGAACTACCAAAAGCGATGGTATTGAAAACAATAGATGGTAGACATGTGGGTTTCATGTTGTTAGCTCCCAATTCAGGCGAGTCGGGGGAATGTGTTTTCAGTTTATCTGCGTCATCTGCAGAGGTAATCGATAGCAATTTAGGTGTCGTTCTATCTGAGCTTAAAGTTTCTGGCGAGCATAAATACGTGGTGGAAACCATAAAAGATGGGTACTTAATTAATATTGCACCAATAGGCCTACCTAACGTTCAAGTTCAGCTTAATCATCAGTTCTCCGGAGATATAGTTACTGATATTGAAGGACGAGTCGCTTCTATTGGAACAGCTGAATTAGTGGAGCAAAGCGCATAACAAACTGTTTAAGAGTGATTCACAACGCGTGGCATTTTTACTATGCGTTGACTTTAGTGTTTAAGGTGGTGTGCGGCAGCATCGGTATTGCGTTGCTCACACCTTAACAGGGCGTTATGCGCTCGCAGAAATGGAGATAATCAATCATGGAAGATTTAGCTAATTCGTTAAGAAGTTCTGGCCTAAAAGTCAAAATTAAAAAAGGAAAAATTGCAGTTCGGCTTGACGGGCTTTCAAATCCGGTTTCGATAATAAAAGATATACCTGATGATGAGTATAAAGTGAAAACTAATGATTCGATTCCATCGATAATTGCCTGTCTTTTGCTTTTTATTGGTCTGTCAGGTATTTATGAGTTTAGTGGTAATGCTTTGATAAATATTGCACTTATCTCCGTTTCTATATTGTCTTTTGTTACAGTGTTACTTACAGAGTTTAAGCTGACTAAATTACGCGCTACTGTAGTTGCTTTCAATCGTGGAGAACGCGCATAACAAATTGTTCAAGAGTGATTCGGCACGCGTGGCATTTTTACTATGCGTTGGTTTTAGTGGTTAATGTGGTTTGCGGAGACTTAGGTATTGCGTGCCTCACACCTTAACAAGGCGTTATGTACCTAAGGGGTAACTGGAATTATGAGTGATTTTGTTCGTAAGGTTGGTGAAAACTGGAGTCAGATTGGTGCTGGCGCTAGTATAAAACGTCAATCAGCTGGTGCGACGAATCATGTTTTTCGTATCCAATCCTCAGAGACTTATTATCTTAGAAAATATAGTGTTCGCAATGTTGCTAAGATCAAGTTAGAACATGAGCTGCTGAGAAAGTTATCGCAAAATTTGAATACTATAATTGCCCCTGTTTTGACGCGCGATCACCACTCCTTTTGTAAAATAGGTGATGAGTTTTATGCTCTATTTCCTGAAGCAAAAGGAACGTTAATCGAAAAAAGTGCTCTGTCTGAGTTTCATGCTTTTCAGTTGGGAAAAGCCCTTGCTGACCTGCATGTTCAACTCGCTTCCGAGGTTGGAAACGACTTTCCAACAATTGAGCTTTCTTGGGATAAAAGTGCTTGGGTCGATAGACTACAAAAAATAGTCGCTGCTATTGAAACAAATAGTGAATTTGATATGAATAACTCGGTGCTACGAAGAGTAAAACAACAGCGTGATTATCTAGCTAGCTCAGAAGCTACGCACTCATATACCCCGTTAACAAGCAGGCAATTAATCCACGGCGACTTTCATCATTTCAATGTCTTTTTTGATTCTAATTGCACAGTAAGCGATGTGATCGACTGGGATTTAGTGCAAAACATGCCTCCTGGTTATGAGTTGGCGAGAGCATGCATGTATATGTTCGATTTGGAGCTTCATAGGTCATTAGCTTTATTAAAAGGCTATCTGTCTGTCAAGCCTCTATCCCGATTAGAGCTTCACGATGGAGCAAAGGCGTGGGCTGTTTACGCCGACCACCATGTGTGGGCTTTGGAGGAAGTATTTTTAAAAAATAATACAGCGGCACAGAAGTTCATACCTCAAAGGGACTTTATCCCTTTTATGGAGCAGTGGTTCCAAATTGAAAGTGCCTTGTTTTGAGGCGGTACATAACAATCTGTTTAAGAGTGATTCGCAACGCGTGGCATTTTTTACTATGCGTTGGTTTTAGTGTTTAAGGTGGTATGCGGTAGCATCGGTATTACGTTGCTCACACCTTAACAGTGGGAATGGGTAAAATCTTCCAGTAAACAACAATGAACAAGAATGAGCTAATACTCGCATAAAAACATGTACTTATATGTATGTTGTTTGTGCTTTGTTGTTCATGGGTATGTGTGTATGTACAATTATTCTGCTACATATACGCTACACAAAGGACTTGTGCATGCCCATTAAGAAGAAGATAACCAACACCTCAATCAAGGCGCTAACTGTCGAACAGGGACGGCTCAACGACACTGAAATCAGCGGGTTTCATGCTCGCATTTCACCTAAAGGCGCAATCAAGTATTACTTTTACTACCGCTTAAATGGCAAACAACGAAATTACTTCATCGGCTCGGCGGATTCACTCACACCCGCTCAAGCTAGAGATTTAGTCAAAGAGAAAGCGGGATTAGTGGCGAGCGGGGTGGATATCCAAGAATCTCGTCATGAAGCTAAAAAGACAGAGATGCGCAAAAACCTGACGCTTGGCCGTTTTCTCTCTGAGCACTATAAAGACTACCTTATCTCAATGAACCCCAAGCGGGCGGATCAGGCTTATGCTTGCATCGCTCATTCATTTGTTCACCTCCTAGACAGACCGTTAGAGGAGATAAAAGCGTGGGATATTCAGCAGTGGATCACGGAGCGTCGGAAATTAGGGCGTGCCCCAGCGACGATAGAGTATTGTGTGAACCGACTTCGAGCCGCTTTAAATCGTGCGGTAGAGTGGGAGTTCATCGATAGCCATAACTTAAGCAGTGTTAAACTCATCAAGCAAGATAACACTCGAATACGGTATCTCTCTAATGAAGAAGAGAAGCGTTTACTGGACGCGCTGCGAGACCGAAATCAACGCGTTCGAAAGTCCAATAACAAGATAGAGCATCTTCAGTTCGTTGATTTCTTCGAGCCGTTAGTAATCACCGCAATGAATACAGGAATGCGTAAAGGAGAGCTATTAAGTCTTCGATGGGAACACGTTTCACTGCCTAATCGCTACTTAACAATTCGTTCTGAAAATGCCAAGTCGAAGAAGACGCGAACGATACCGCTCAATGACACGGTATTAAAGCTTTTTGAACGCTGGCGAGCACAGAATCCTGATGCTGACTATGTCTTTATATCGAATAACCAGCCCGTTGAGTTCTTTCAATATCCGTGGCAATCATTATTGAAAGAGGCTGCTATCGAGAATTTTAGGTTCCATGACTTGCGGCACCATTTCGCGAGCAAGTTAGTGATGGCGGGCGTTGATTTGAATATCGTGCGTGAGTTGCTTGGGCATGCTGACCTCAAGATGACGCTGCGTTATGCACACTTAGCTCCAGAGCACAAAGCGGCGGCGGTGAATCTTATTGGTTAAGTTGCAAGATAAATCGAGATATCACTCGAAGCATTAAAGTTATGGTTTTATATACAGTGATCTTGGTGCTGTAATTCGTTGTTGAAATTGTTAACTCAACAAGGGATTGAAGTGAGCCAGTTTAAACGCCGCTATGTAAGGCTTGAGGAAGTCTGCGATAAAACCTATTTAACCCAATGGGACATACTAGAAGCCATTGAAGAAGAGAAGTTGTGTTTGTTTGCCGATATTTCTGCTTCGAGTCTTGGGGCTATTCATCCACCAAGTCAATGTGTCGCGGCTATCTTCGACTATCAAGGCGTTGTCCAACTCACTGAACGCTCATCCAAGCGGTTTGCGCTTTCATTAGAATCTATACTGGTTCAACACGTCATCATCGTTGAGATGCATGGTATCAACCGTTGGCGTTCGGTTACTGAAGCGTTCGACAATGTATTACAAGCGCACTTTAAATACACACCTAATGCACTCTCCCAACCGAACAAAGCGTTTGTTGCTTATGCTGCGGTTAATGCCTCTCTAACCACAGAGAGCGTGGTTGGTGAGTTCATTACTAAAGCATTGTCAACGCCAGTTTAAATTTGACCCACTTATCGACGTTATCGCCGAAGTAAAACTGACCCACCCATGTAATTAACTTCTACTTTCAGATAGGTTTTCCAGAACCGTTGGTATGGTTCCAGCCGCCTTCTTTCCTTTTAATCGATAGCTTTCACCGCTGATTTGTACGATGTGCGAGTGATGAAGAAGCCTATCGAGTAAAGCTGCCGTCAAGGTCGTATCGTCGGCGAACGCATTTGACCATTGGGAGAACGGCAGATTACTAGTCACGATAATGCTGCCTTGCTCATAACGCTTGGCGATGACATTGAAGAACAAGTTCGCTTCCTCTCTGCCGAACGGTAGATACCCGATTTCATCGACGATAAGGAGCTTTGGAGCGAGAACACTGCGTCTCAAGTAGCTTTCAAGTTTACCTTGAGCTTTCGCAGTGGAGAGTTGAAGCATCAAGTCTGCTGCCGTGATGAACCTTGTCTTTAAACCCTTTTGAACCGCTATGTGACCCAAGCTTACCGCAAGGTGACTTTTGCCAACGCCACTTGGCCCAAGTAGCACCACGTTTTCCTTTCGCTCGATGAAGGCCAACCCTGTTAGCTCTTTGAGCTGCTTTCTCGGAGCGCCTGTTGCGAACTTGAAGTCGTAGTCATCGAACGTTTTTTTCATTGGAAAGCTGGCGAACTTAGTCAGTGTGGCTCTTGTGCGTTCCGCTCGTGCTTCCAACTCTGCGTTCAGAAGTGACTCTAAGTAATCGGCTAGACTTAGTTCACGATGGTTGGCGGCTTCTGCTAATCTCGGCCATTCCTGACCGATAGCTTGTAGCTTCAGCGCTGCACAGGCAGCTTCAATGCGATTCATTTGAAGGTTCATGGTCGCACCTCCAACAGTGCATCATACGTTGATAGTGGGTGCTGGAAGCTCTCCAGCGGCACCACATTATCACTCATTGTTAGGGTTGTGACTGGGCGCGTTGGCGATGGGAGTAGCTGAAGTATAAAGCGCTCTTCATCTAAGAGAACTTGAGGCTTTGCACCTGTCGTTCTATGAGTTCGTTGATGAGCGACGGTTTCTAGCCATGCGCCGATATGCCCATTAAGAACATCGACGGTGATTTTAAGACCGTGCTGCTTGAGTGTCGCCGCAAGCGGAGTGACGAAGCTATTCTTCAAGTAAGAGTTAAAGCGCTCCACTTTCCCTTTGGTCTTTGCGCGATATGGACGACAGGCTCTTGGTTTAAAACTGTATTTCTTGGCGGCGGTGAGCAGTGCTGGATTCCAGCGGTGTTCACCTTCACCATAAGCATCACGCTCTATCATGATGGCTTTCGCATTATCGAACAGAACTTCTTTAGGGACGCCGCCGAAGTATTCAAACGCTTCTTCAAGACCTTGTATCCAGTCTTCTTGGCGCTCTCGTTCACTAAAGCGAACGAAGGTCGCTCTGCTATAACCAAGCGTTGCCACGAAGGCTTTAACACGTACACCGTAATGGGTGATGGTCGTAAAGTCGACTTGCATCTGCTCACCTGGCAATGTCTCGAATCGAACGACAGGGTCGATTGGCGTACTCGGTTTGTACTGCCTGATGTGCTCTTTGAGCATCGTTATACCGCCTTCGTAACCGAGAGATTTCAGCTCACGTAGTAAGACAGTTGCGGGTATCCAATAAGGCTTTGCGGCTTCAATGCGGGTGCGCAAGTAGTCATGGTAAGGCTGCAGTTTGGTTGGTCGAGATTGCCGCTCGGGATACACAGGCGCTTTGCTTTTATCTCGAAGATAAGTGCGAACTGTATTCCTTGAGATACCCAGATCCTTTGCGATGCGGCGGATGCTTCGCCCTTGCTGATGTAAAACGTGTATTTCCACTAGTTGCTCCTGATTGATCATAATCCGCCGTTTTGTCCATTTACGAACGGATAGTTTGCCTCAGGTGGGCCAATTTTAAATCGGCGTTAGTGGGTCATTTTTACATCGGCGCTGACATCCTTTTAACTCTAAAGCCCTAGTTGCCGAAAAAGTCTATGATTTAAATGCTTATCTTACGCTCAATACAAATGAAACGTAATCAGATATTTTCCTGTTGGTTACTTTTATTAGATTGAATGACGGGGGTTGCTCTATCTTAGGACTACAATTTTTAGCAAAAAATGGCCAATGATTAGTCATTCAAGAGTTAACAGTATTTCAATGAATAGAACCGGTTCTAGTAATAAGTGATGGTTGCTATCAATTAAAAAAGAACCAGTAAGACTAATCTTCTTCGGTTTCTGTTACCTTAAATCTCTCGAACAAGCGATATGTACATGTAAGGGACAGTAAAGTATTTCTGTGCTTTGATATGAGAAGCACGATTTTGTGATCATTTAAGCTTTGCTCAGCTAGCGATCTGACAAAGACGGCGAGCTAATGACGATTTCCACTGATTTTTAAAACATATCTCATATTCCAATAAATGCCTCAATAACTCGTTCTCTAAACTGTCCTAATGTTAGTGATTGATGAAGTAGGCTGTGCTTGCTCCCAACTATTTCTCCTTTATCGCTATTCCAATACATCTCCCCATCACTTCTAATGGTACTAGATGGGAGTGATAGATCATTTGGAGGCGTCTGATTTAGCATCTCTTCGTTGACATTTTTCTGCATAACATATAAGCAAGACTCAGGAATATCCTGTTCAATTCTCTCAGAAAACTTCATCAAACTTTCTTCTGCAAAGGTGTATAACCAAGCTTCTTGGTTATTGCTTTCTGTGATCCTAAGGATACGCCCTAATATCTGACGAAAGTGCAATTCAGTACGAACACTACTTAAATGACAGCAGACTTGAAGCCTTGGTATGTCGGTTCCTTCACTGATCATGCCAATACTGATAATCCAGGGAGAATAACCACTTTTGAATTGCTCAATAATACTTTGAGCGTCTGGGTCATGGTAGGAGACCATCACACTATGTTGCTTTAATTGCTCGTGCAGAATTGCCTCTATTTGTTTCGCATGTGATACGGATGTGGCAACGATAAGTCCGGCAGCATTGTTGTTTGTTTCTCTAATTGAGTAGAGTTTTTCTACTGAAAGTTGGAGAATATGAGTTAAAGCATCTTTATCTTGTAAGATACTGGAGTAACTGATCTTTTGCTCTTTAAATAGGGCCTGAATCGATGAATAGGACTTATTCTGTTCTGAGCTGATAAATTGTAACCGTTCATTATCCACTAATACTAGTTTCGGCTTTCGACACACTTTTTCTGAGATAGCCTGCCTTAAAGTGTATTGGTAATCACAGATGATCTTTCCTTCCGGATCGCTGTAAGAACTCAGTGATATAGGTAGGCAATCTGTACGCCAGGGAGTTCCCGTAAGTGCTAAAGTATACGTAGCTGCTTTCTGAACCTTCAAAATTACCTGCTCTCCCCAGGCATTAGCTTCAGCTAGTGTTTCGCCGGAACAATGGTGAATTTCATCGAATATTGCTAATACTCGGTGTTTTGAGATAGCTGTCCAAAACGACTCATCTAGGTATTGGATGGCTTGATACGTCAGTGAAGTCCCTAATGAGCCAAGCGTGCCATTAAATGGGCATTGTAATATACTCGAGAAGGTTACGGTAAATCCGCTAGCAACGTTTACTGATGGAGAAAAACACATGATTAAGTCAATCATATTTGCATCTAGTAATTGCTTGCTAACATGAGCTGCCATTAGCGTTTTGCCTGCTCCGGGAGTAGCTTGAACGAGAAAATGCTTACTACCAGATGTATATTTTTCAATTGCTTGTTTTATACACTCTTGTTGCCATGCTCTCAGCATTAACTCTCCTCCGTTTGGAGTAATTCTATCGTTTTTGTTAAAGCTGTAACCTGCCCAGTTATAATTGCAGAGCGCTGTGCTGATTCTTGATGCAGCCTTCGTACTTTTTCCTGTGTTTGAGGAAATTGCGTCATAATCGAACGATATTCGTCCATTTCAGCAATTGATATTGCAAGCTCTCCATTTAACTGGCTCCTTATTTTGTTTAATTCATCCAAGTAAAAGGGTGGTTTGGTTGTAATTGTAGTATCAGCTTTGCCCCGTTTTTGCTGATCATTGACCGTAGCTTTGAACTCTTCAAATCGATGGGTTTTGTGAAAAACTTTGTTTCGGAAGCTTCCTTGAGCTGTTAGTAACCCTTGTTTAACCATAGCGTTGAGTTGTTTGGATACGAATATACGCACATAATCTTTACTCTTCTCTTGCATGGTTGTCGCTAATAGAACATCTCTAATATTGGGAATTTTAAATTCATCAGCATCAGACTTATTAAGAAAATCAATGATATCGTGGTGAATGGTAAAGACTTTCGACACGTATAAACTCTCGGTATTCAATTGTGGAGGGCAAAAAAACAATTGCGGATTATAGTCCGTGGTAATGGACGCATCAAGAATGGATAGTCTTTCTTTTTAATGTACGATTGAAATGAAAGACTTAGCGAAAAAATTCGGTGATAATGTTCGTTCTATTCGAAAAGATAGAGGTATTTCTCAGGATAAGTTAGCCTTAACTGCCGACATTGACCGCAGCTATGTAGGACGTATCGAGCGTGGTGAAGTGAATATTACCCTCGAAAAAGCATATAAAATAGCTCAAGTACTTAGCTGCGATATTCGTGATTTACTACCTTAGAGTTCATTAGTTTCGTGAGTGCTACAGATCTAATCTTAATGGTTAATGTAATGTCGGAATAACATAGTAGACTTGTATAAAGGCTTACTAACATCACAAAATACATCCTGGCAATCGTTGAAAGAACCAAGAAAAAATACAACTCATAAGTTTTATACTGCTTGTACTGTCAATCGATGGCGTTTCAACCTGAGAAGTTCGCATCTTTTAACACATAACATCATGTAGTGTTTAAAGAACAACACGCAAATGAAAACGATAACTTATTTCATTTGCGTGCGCTGATATTAATGATCATTTTTCAGGTAGTTAGACTTAATGTTCTAATTATTAAAGTTGACACTTTTGTAGATTAATATATTTGTTTTTAAATGATTTTAAAGTCTGATAATTGTGTTAGGTTATTTAAAGTTTGGTTGATTTTAAGTATTGGAATATTCCGAATGGTTATATTTAGATATATACCTTAACTTTTCAGTTCTACCCATTTCTGGGTATTTGGGGTTGTCTTAAGTGGCTTTATCTGGAGACCTTTGTAAGGTGAGTGCCTTTATATATATTGTTGGCTCATTTAACCACAATAAATGCATTGATATATAACCACTCTAATTTTGTTGTCTTTAAATAAAAATATATTTTAATCTTGATTATTTTTATTTGCCTTCTAGTCTTTATGTATTAATAACATAATATTATAAATTTTTAGTTTAGAGCGAGCGTTAATTGATAAACCCGCCTTTATAAAGGTTATTAGCTTACTCAACTAAAGGCTAGGAAGGATTATTGAAAGCAATGAATGCAATTAAAAAGGTATGTCTATTTATTGGCACCATCGCTTTATCTGCTTGCACCAGTAAAGGAAGCCTATTAGTAGGTGAAGAGCCCGTACAGCCTAAGGGAGGTGAATCAGTCTCCCAAGTTGTCTTCTCGTATGCCAGTTCAATTGAAGAACAGTCAGAAGCCATAGTCATTTTTGCTAATGGTGCCGTTATGGCTGGGTTACAGCCCTCACAGCACGTTGTTTTACCTGTTTGTAATGGTAATCAGTCATTCCAAGTCACGAGAGGTGGAATGCTGGAGGCTGTTAATGTAGATGTTACAGGCAGTTTAGTTCAACACATCAAGTTTTTACCTTACTCCGCACCTTCGGGTATACGCTACGAACAAACATTTCCTATTTAGACGATAGTGTCGCTAACGCTAGCTCTAGGAGCTTCTTAGTTCCTCGCCACGATTTAGATTGTAGTATCGATCAACCGATTGAGTTCAATCTCAGCTCGGAATCATTTTTTGAGTTTGGGGGCGCGCAGCTTATGGATGTTGTTCAAGGTGACGAGTTGCAGAAGCTAGTCGACTTTATTGATAACCATAAAAACAAGGGTTTAAAGGTCACTGTCTCTGGCTATACCGATCATATAGGTGAAAGAAACTTTAATCAGAAGCTTTCTGAAGAACGTGCTCAAACTGTGGCTGATTACATTATCAGCCGTGGCTACGATGGGCCGATACGCGCTTTTGGTTTCGGTTCTAGTGAGCCTATCGTTAAGTGCTCGACTAAGCTTGCTCGCAAGGAATTGATTCGTTGCTTGCAGCCTAATCGTCGTGTCACGGTTCGGATCTGGCAGAGCAAGAAATGAATCACCACACTTGGCATTAATCAGTAAGAAATGCCTTAAATCATCCGTTGTTTTTACTCATTCATCGTAAGGGGTAGGAACAGGTTTACGTGACAACCTATGTACAAAACTAGGTCATCAAAAACATTTAACTAATCAATAATTTGGCAGGTATTGTGTTATGGATAATCAGTACGAAATCATCGTTCGTGATGGCGATCAGATTGTTGAACGCTATGATGTGGCGGCTAACAATGGTAGTACTTCTATAGGGGTACAAAATAATGTTCTTTACGAAGTGGTTGAACCAAGTACGGGTGTAGCCCCACAACAAGTTTTGTTTAAACGAATTGATGACTCGTTAGAAATCCGTTTGGGTGGCACGCCAGCCAATGCTCCAGCTAATTTAATACTCGAAGGCTACTTTCAACTAGATAACCCTCCTAAATTTGTTGGCTTAGCGGAAGACGGACAATACTACTACTTCGTTCCACAATCTGGATTAACGGAAGATCTTCTAGAAAGCTTAGAAGAAGATGAAGTTGTTTTTCAAAGTTTAGGCTATGACACGGTCGAAGAACAAACAGTTTGGTGGCCGATGATCTTGGGTGGCGTTGCTCTGGTGGGACTCGGAGCTGCCGCGATAGGAGGGGGGAGCAATGGAAGTAGCAATAATGATGAACAACCTGCTGTTGAAGATACTGAAGCTCCTAATGTTGGTTTTAGTGACTTGGCGACTAATGATAGTACACCTGCCTTAAGTGGTACTGTAAACGATGCTACAGCATCGATTGTTGTTACGATTAATGGGGTTGATTACCCAGCTATAAATAATGGTGATGGTACTTGGAGCTTGCTGGATAATACCTTACCCGAGCTTGCAGAAGGAGAGTACGCTGTAAAAATAACCGCGACAGATCCAGCTGGTAACAGCAGCACAGTATCCGGCAGCTTGGTCATAGATCTAACAGCTCCTGATACCCCAACGATAAACCCTAGTGATGGTAGTGACTTAAGCGGCAACGCTGAACCTGGCAGCCTAATTCAGATAGATGTCAACGGTGATGGTAAAACTGATTATACTACTGTTACTGATGATTCAGGGTCTTGGAGTATTACTTTTGAGCCTGCGTTAGAGAATGGATCAGAAGTCAAAGTAACAGCCACTGATAAAGCTGGCAACGAAAGTGGGCCTAGTGTATCGACGATTGACGCTCAGGGGCCTAACATACAAGTAAACGATGTGCTGACTAATGACACAACACCAGAATTAGGTGGCACCATTGATGATCCCACGGCGACTATTATTGTTAGCTTGAACGATGAGCAATACGTTGCAACTAATAATGGTGATGGGACTTGGATACTAGCAGACAATACTTTACCGTCGCTAGCTGATAACAGCTACACCGTTACGGTGACCGCCACCGATGAAGTCGGCAATCAAGGGACTGCCACAGGGGTTGTGGTTATTGATACAAATGCACCTACTGTACCTGCTGCGCCCTCAACCCCAGAATTAAACCCTACTAATGGCTCAGAGATCAGCGGCACGGCAGAAGCCGGCAGTGAAGTGCAGGTGGATGTGGATGGGGATGGCATTTCCGATTACACCACGGTTGCTGATGGCAATGGGGACTGGAGCATCACGCCAGACACGCCTTTAGCGGATGGCACGACGGTTACGGCCACGGCCAGTGATGAGGCGGGCAATGAAAGTGCGCCTGCCACGGTGGTGGTGGATGGGGTTGCGCCTATCGTCACGGTGAATGACGCTACGACCAACGATGCGACGCCAACGTTAACGGGCTCAGTGGATGATGCCACGGCGAGCGTAACGGTAACGGTGGATGGAGCGGATTATACCGCAACCAATAATGGTGATGGCACCTGGACCTTGGCGGACGATACCTTACCGTCGTTAGCCGATAGCAGCTACACCGTTACGGTGACCGCCACCGATGAGGCGGGGAACCAAGGGACCGCAACGGGGACCTTGGTGATTGATACAACGGCACCCGCCGCGCCAGTATTAGACGCGACCAACGGCTCAGAGATCAGCGGCACGGCAGAAGCCGGCAGTGAAGTGCAGGTGGATGTGGATGGGGATGGCATTTCCGATTACACCACGGTTGCCGATGGCAATGGGGACTGGAGCATCACGCCAGAGGCTCCTTTAGCGGATGGCACGACGGTTACGGCCACGGCCAGTGATGAGGCGGGCAATGAAAGTGCGCCTGCCACGGTGGTGGTGGATGGGGTTGCGCCTATCGTCTCGGTGAATGACGCTACGACCAACGATGCGACGCCAACGTTAACGGGCTCGGTGGATGATGCCACGGCGAGCGTAACGGTAACGGTGGATGGAGCGGATTATACCGCAACCAATAATGGTGATGGCACCTGGACCTTGGCGGACGATACCTTACCGTCGTTAGCCGATAGCAGCTACACCGTTACGGTGACCGCCACCGATGAGGCGGGGAACCAGGGGACCGCAACGGGGACCTTGGTGATTGATACAACGGCACCCGCGGCGCCAGTATTAGACGCGACCAACGGCTCAGAGATCAGCGGCACGGCAGAAGCCGGCAGTGAAGTGCAGGTGGATGTGGATGGGGATGGCATTTCCGATTACACCACGGTTGCTGATGGCAATGGGGACTGGAGCATCACGCCAGACACGCCTTTAGCGGATGGCACGACGGTTACGGCCACGGCCAGTGATGAGGCGGGCAATGAAAGTGCGCCTGCCACGGTGGTGGTGGATGGGGTTGCGCCTATCGTCACGGTGAATGACGCTACGACCAACGATGCGACGCCAACGTTAACGGGCTCAGTGGATGATGCCACGGCGAGCGTAACGGTAACGGTGGATGGAGCGGATTATACCGCAACCAATAATGGTGATGGCACCTGGACCTTGGCGGACGATACCTTACCGTCGTTAGCCGATAGCAGCTACACCGTTACGGTGACCGCCACCGATGAGGCGGGGAACCAAGGGACCGCAACGGGGACCTTGGTGATTGATACAACGGCACCCACCGCGCCAGTATTAGACGCGACCAACGGCTCAGAGATCAGCGGCACGGCAGAAGCCGGCAGTGAAGTGCAGGTGGATGTGGATGGGGATGGCATTTCCGATTACACCACGGTTGCCGATGGCAATGGGGACTGGAGCATCACGCCAGAGGCTCCTTTAGCGGATGGCACGACGGTTACGGCCACGGCCAGTGATGAGGCGGGCAATGAAAGTGCGCCTGCCACGGTGGTGGTGGATGGGGTTGCGCCTATCGTCACGGTGAATGACGCTACGACCAACGATGCGACGCCAACGTTAACGGGCTCGGTGGATGACGCCACGGCGAGCGTAACGGTAACGGTGGATGGGGCAGATTATCCAGCAACCAATAATGGTGATGGCACCTGGACCTTGGCGGACGATACCTTAGCGTCGTTAGCCGATAACAGCTACACCGTTACGGTAACGGCCACCGATGAGGCGGGGAACCAGGGGGTAGCCTCTGGTACGTTGGTTGTTGATACAGTAGGGCCAATAGTTACGGCTAATGACGTTACTACTAATGATACGACGCCGGCATTAGTGGGTACGGTTAATGATGTTACCGCTAATATTACGGTCACAGTTAATGGGGTTGATTATCCAGCAACCAATAACGGTGATGGCACCTGGACCTTGGCGGACAATACGTTAGCGTCGCTAACTGACAACAGCTACACCGTTACGGTGACCGCCATCGATGAGGCGGGGAACCAAGGGACCGCAACGGGGACCTTGGTGATTGATACAACGGCACCCGCCGCGCCAGTATTAGACGGGACCAACGGCTCAGAGATCAGCGGCACGGCAGAAGCCGGCAGTGAAGTGCAGGTGGATGTGGATGGGGATGGCATTTCCGATTACACCACGGTTGCCGATGGCAATGGGGACTGGAGCATCACGCCAGACGCGCCTTTAGCGGATGGCACGACGGTTACGGCCACGGCCAGTGATGAGACGGGCAATGAAAGTGCGCCTGCCACGGTGGTGGTGGATGGGGTTGCGCCTATCGTCACGGTGAATGACGCTACGACCAACGATGCGACGCCAACGTTAACGGGCTCGGTGGATGACGCCACGGCGAGCGTAACGGTAACGGTGGATGGAGCGGATTATACCGCAACCAATAATGGTGATGGCACCTGGACCTTGGCGGACGATACCTTAGCGTCGTTAGCCGATAACAGCTACACCGTTACGGTAACGGCCACCGATGAGGCGGGGAACCAGGGGGTAGCCTCTGGTACGTTGGTTGTTGATACAGTAGGGCCAATAGTTACGGCTAATGACGTTACTACTAATGATACGACGCCGGCATTAGTGGGTACGGTTAATGATGTTACCGCTAATATTACGGTCACAGTTAATGGGGTTGATTATCCAGCAACCAATAACGGTGATGGCTCCTGGACCTTGGCGGACAACACCTTACCGTCGCTAGCCGATAACAGCTACACCGTTACGGTAACAGCAACCGATGAGGCGGGGAACCAAGGGACCGCAACGGGGACCTTGGTGATTGATACAACGGCACCCGCCGCGCCAGTATTAGACGCGACCAACGGCTCGGAGATCAGCGGCTCGGCAGAAGCCGGCAGTGAAGTGCAGGTGGATGTGGATGGGGATGGCATTTCCGATTACACCACGGTTGCTGATGGCAATGGGGACTGGAGCATCACGCCAGACGCGCCTTTAGCGGATGGCACGACGGTTACGGCCACGGCCAGTGATGAGGCGGGCAATGAAAGTGCGCCTGCCACGGTGGTGGTGGATGGGGTTGCGCCTATCGTCTCGGTGCATGACGCTACGACCAACGATGCGACGCCAACGTTAACGGGCTCGGTGGATGACGCCACGGCGAGCGTAACGGTAACGGTGGATGGAGCGGATTATACCGCAACCAATAATGGTGATGGCACCTGGACCTTGGCGGACAATACGTTAGCGTCCTTAGCCGATAACAGCTACACCGTTACGGTGACCGCCACCGATGAGGCGGGGAACCAGGGGACAACAACGGGCACTTTGGTGATTGATACAATGGCGCCTGCCGCGCCAGTATTAGACGCGACCAACGGCTCAGAGATCAGCGGTACGGCAGAAGCCGGCAGTGAAGTGCAGGTGGATGTGGATGGGGATGGCATTTCCGATTACACCACGGTTGCTGATGGCAATGGGGACTGGAGCATCACGCCAGACGCGCCTTTAGCGGATGGCACGACGGTTACGGCCACAGCCAGTGATGAGGCGGGCAATGAAAGTGCGCCTGCCACGGTGGTGGTGGATGGGGTTGCGCCTATCGTCACGGTGAATGACGCTACGACCAACGATGCGACGCCAACGTTAACGGGCTCGGTGGATGACGCCACGGCGAGCGTAACGGTAACGGTGGATGGGGCAGATTATCCAGCAACCAATAATGGTGATGGCACCTGGACCTTGGCGGACAATACCTTACCGTCGTTAGCCGATAACAGCTACACCGTAACGGTAACGGCAACCGATGAGGCGGGGAACCAGGGGACAATAACGGGCACCTTGAACATTGATACGGTTGCTCCGGATAGTCCAGTTATTAATGCCGGAAATGGTACGGAAATTAGTGGCATTGCGGAAGCGAATAGCATTGTTCGTCTTGATGTTGATAGCGATGGTATGCCCGATTATACAACCGCTGCAGATGAAAATGGCAACTGGAGTGTAACGCCAGATAGTCCGCTGAATAACGGTACAGAGGTCGTTGCGACGGCCACCGATAAAGCAGGGAACACCAGTGCTCCTGCTACGAGTACCATCAACACTTCCGCCGCGACGGTTACGTTCAATAATGAAGTCACTAATGATGACACTCCTCCCTTATCTGGGACTATAAGCAATCCAACAGCAAATGTCGTTGTTAGCCTAAATGGAACTGATTATCCAGCAACCAATAATGGTGATGGCTCCTGGACCTTGGCGGACAACACCTTACCGTCGCTAGCCGATAACAGCTACACCGTTACGGTGACCGCCACCGATGAGGCGGGGAACCAAGGGACCGCAACGGGGACCTTGGTGATTGATACAACGGCACCCGCCGCGCCAGTATTAGACGCGACCAACGGCTCGGAGATCAGCGGCACGGCAGAAGCCGGCAGTGAAGTGCAGGTGGATGTGGATGGGGATGGCATTTCCGATTACACCACGGTTGCTGATGGCAATGGGGACTGGAGCATCACGCCAGACACGCCTTTAGCGGATGGCACGACGGTTACGGCCACGGCCAGTGATGAGGCGGGCAATGAAAGTGCGCCTGCCACGGTGGTGGTGGATGGGGTTGCGCCTATCGTCACGGTGAATGACGCTACGACCAACGATGCGACGCCAACGTTAACGGGCTCGGTGGATGACGCCACGGCGAGCGTAACGGTAACGGTGGATGGAGCGGATTATACCGCAACCAATAATGGTGATGGCACCTGGACCTTGGCGGACAATACGTTAGCGTCCTTAGCCGATAACAGCTACACCGTTACGGTAACGGCCACCGATGAGGCGGGGAACCAGGGGGTAGCCTCTGGTACGTTAGTTGTTGATACAGTAGGGCCAATAGTTACGGCTAATGACGTTACTACTAATGATACGACGCCGGCATTAGTGGGTACGGTTAATGATGTTACCGCTAATATTACGGTCACAGTTAATGGGGTTGATTATCCAGCAACCAATAATGGTGATGGCACCTGGACCTTGGCGGACAACACCTTACCGTCGCTAGCCGATAACAGCTACACCGTTACGGTGACCGCCACCGATGAGGCGGGGAACCAAGGGACCGCAACGGGGACCTTGGTGATTGATACAACGGCACCCGCCGCGCCAGTATTAGACGCGACCAACGGCTCAGAGATCAGCGGCACGGCAGAAGCCGGCAGTGAAGTGCAGGTGGATGTGGATGGGGATGGCATTTCCGATTACACCACGGTTGCTGATGGCAATGGGGACTGGAGCATCACGCCAGACACGCCTTTAGCGGATGGCACGACGGTTACGGCCACGGCCAGTGATGAGGCGGGCAATGAAAGTGCGCCTGCCACGGTGGTGGTGGATGGGGTTGCGCCTATCGTCTCGGTGAATGACGCTACGACCAACGATGCGACGCCAACGTTAACGGGCTCGGTGGATGACGCCACGGCGAGCGTAACGGTAACGGTGGATGGAGCGGATTATACCGCAACCAATAATGGTGATGGCACCTGGACCTTGGCGGACAATACGTTAGCGTCCTTAGCCGATAACAGCTACACCGTTACGGTAACGGCCACCGATGAGGCGGGGAACCAGGGGGTAGCCTCTGGTACGTTAGTTGTTGATACAGTAGGGCCAATAGTTACGGCTAATGACGTTACTACTAATGATACGACGCCGGCATTAGTGGGTACGGTTAATGATGTTACCGCTAATATTACGGTCACAGTTAATGGGGTTGATTATCCAGCAACCAATAACGGTGATGGCACCTGGACCTTGGCGGACAACACCTTACCGTCGCTAGCCGATAACAGCTACACCGTTACGGTGACCGCCACCGATGAGGCGGGGAACCAAGGGACCGCAACGGGGACCTTGGTGATTGATACAACGGCACCCGCCGCGCCAGTATTAGACGCGACCAACGGCTCAGAGATCAGCGGCACGGCAGAAGCCGGCAGTGAAGTGCAGGTGGATGTGGATGGGGATGGCATTTCCGATTACACCACGGTTGCTGATGGCAATGGGGACTGGAGCATCACGCCAGACACGCCTTTAGCGGATGGCACGACGGTTACGGCCACAGCCAGTGATGAGGCGGGCAATGAAAGTGCGCCTGCCACGGTGGTGGTGGATGGGGTTGCGCCTATCGTCTCGGTGAATGACGCTACGACCAACGATGCGACGCCAACGTTAACGGGCTCAGTGGATGATGCCACGGCGAGCGTAACGGTAACGGTGGATGGAGCGGATTATACCGCAACCAATAATGGTGATGGCACCTGGACCTTGGCGGACAATACGTTAGCGTCGTTAGCCGATAACAGCTACACCGTTACGGTAACGGCCACCGATGAGGCGGGGAACCAGGGGGTAGCCTCTGGTACGTTGGTTGTTGATACAGTAGGGCCAATAGTTACGGCTAATGACGTTACTACTAATGATACGACGCCGGCATTAGTGGGTACGGTTAATGATGTTACCGCTAATATTACGGTCACAGTTAATGGGGTTGATTATCCAGCAACCAATAACGGTGATGGCACCTGGACCTTGGCGGACGATACCTTACCGTCGTTAGCCGATAGCAGCTACACCGTTACGGTGACCGCCACCGATGAGGCGGGGAACCAAGGGACCGCAACGGGGACCTTGGTGATTGATACAACGGCACCCGCCGCGCCAGTATTAGACGCGACCAACGGCTCAGAGATCAGCGGCACGGCAGAAGCCGGCAGTGAAGTGCAGGTGGATGTGGATGGGGATGGCATTTCCGATTACACCACGGTTGCTGATGGCAATGGGGACTGGAGCATCACGCCAGACGCGCCTTTAGCGGATGGCACGACGGTTACGGCCACAGCCAGTGATGAGGCGGGCAATGAAAGTGCGCCTGCCACGGTGGTGGTGGATGGGGTTGCGCCTATTGTCTCGGTGAATGACGCTACGACCAACGATGCGACGCCAACGTTAACAGGCTCAGTGGATGATGCCACGGCGAGCGTAACGGTAACGGTGGATGGAGCGGATTATACCGCAACCAATAATGGTGATGGCTCCTGGACCTTGGCGGACGATACCTTAGCGTCGTTAGCCGATAACAGCTACACCGTTACGGTAACGGCCACCGATGAGGCGGGGAACCAGGGGGTAGCCTCTGGTACGTTGGTTGTTGATACAGTAGGGCCAATAGTTACGGCTAATGACGTTACTACTAATGATACGACGCCGGCATTAGTGGGTACGGTTAATGATGTTACCGCTAATATTACGGTCACAGTTAATGGGGTTGATTATCCAGCAACCAATAACGGTGATGGCACCTGGACCTTGGCGGACAATACGTTAGCGTCGCTAGCTGACAACAGCTACACCGTTACGGTAACAGCAACCGATGAGGCGGGGAACCAGGGGGTAGCCTCTGGTACATTAGTTATCGACACTACCGGACCAAGTAATGGTGATGGGAGTAATTCGATCGCGTTTAATGACGGTGGTGATGAGTTGTTAAGTGAGACTGAATCGGTTTCAGTATCTTTATCGGGACAAGTAGAGGTTGGAGCAACCATAGATTCGATTCTAGTCAGTGACGGTAATACCAATATCTCTATTCCTACAACGAATATTACCGTAGACGGCTCGGGCGTAGTTACCGTCAATAACCTTAACTTATCCGGTTTGAGTGATGGTTTGATTACAGTCTTCATGGAAGTGACAGATGCAGTGGGGAACACTGGCACAGTTACTGATACCACCATTTTAGATACATCTGTCAGTGGTGGTGTAATTGGTGAACCGATAGTTAGCTTTGATAGCATCACCACTGACTCTGGTACTGGTGGTGATTTTATCACAAGTGATACAACGTTAGTGTTGACCGGTACCATCAACACTAGTGAAGCTACACTACTTACTGTTAATGTGTCAGGAACAATATATACCGAAGGTACCGACCCAGAGCTAACTATAGACGGTAGTGGTAACTGGGTGCTTGATCTTTCAAATGCTACTCTATCTTTAGGAACACATTCAGTTATAGCCACCGTCACTGATGAAGCCGGGAATAGTGAAAGTAGCCTTGCTCAAGATATTGTAATTCAATCGATTGATGCAGTCGAAGATACTAGCTCTCTAGATATGGGAGATCCTACCGTAACAGTATCTCCTGCTCAAACGACTCAAGATGTCCAAGTGGTTGGGGTGGCAGAAAGCACTGGAGGCACAGACGCAAGCTCTGCGTTTACAGTGTCTGTAGATCATGTTGGTGAAGTAGCGATTGAGGTCTCGCAAAAGAGCTTGGTTGCTGTGGCCGATGCATACAAAGTTGAGGTGTACAATTCAAACAATGAGCTAGTGTATGCAAGTGTTAGTGCTAATTCTCAATTGGCTGATGTTGGTGGTTTAGATGTGTTTAATGTTACAGGTGATGAAACTGTTTCATTCACTGTGGATGGACTAGCGGCAGGAGATTATACGGTCGTTGTACGCAATGATGAGAGTAAGTTGGAAGAATTGCTCGATAGCGATGGCAATGGTGATGTTAATCTAACCGAGCTTGGTAATGCTGGAGTAGTATTGGGGCCAGATAACCAGGATTCTGTTTTAAATACTGTTGAAGGAACTCTCGGAGTAGTTCTAGGCCCTCCAGTGCGAGGAATTCTGGAGTCTGCGCTGGACACCACGACCGAAATTGGGGCGGGTGAACTTGTAGACGTTTTGACTTTAGGTCTAGACGGGCTTGGCTTGACAGGTAGTTTAGATATCGTGCTGAGCGCTGTTGCTGATGCATTACTCAGTAATACGTTAACAGTGTTACAAGGCACCGATATTACGACGACAGTCACTGAGTACATTTATAACGGAGAAACTGAGGCGCAAGGCAATGTTATTACGGGTAATAGCAATGGAGAGGGAGCAGACGCCGTTATAGCAGGATCTTTGATCACGGAAGTTGAGAGCTCAACTGGTGAGAGCCTTATCGTCAATGCGTCAGGTGTTACTACTATAGAAGGACAATTTGGCACATTGGATATTGAATCTGATGGTAGCTATCGCTATGTTGCCAATGGTGATAGAGCCTCTGTCGGGCAAAATGAAATCTTTACCTACACTTTATCGGATGGCGAAACATCGGATACAGCAACGCTGACGATTGCGATCTCTGGGACAGATTTTACTGCTGCATCCGCTCAATCAGATTCAGTAGATATGGCATTAGGTGTACAAACCAGCCAAGTAAGTGAGCCTGTGACAGACAGCGATACGCAAGTTCTTGGGCTGTTAGAAGGTGCATCGAGCGATACAACACTATCAAGTATAAGCACGACGAATAACGCAAGCAGTATTTCAAGCACTCCTATTATTGTAGGCAGCGGCTTCAATGGAGAAGTTGTTGTAGAAGTGAACCAAGAAGCTTTAGTGGCCGTTGCAGATGCGTATGTTGTTGAGGTTGTTGATGCCCAGGGTCAAGTCGTTAGACAAGCAATGTCACCAGACAATCCTCTTGTAGGTGACGTTGCAGGACTGACTGTTTTAGGGGTGACTGGTGATGATACTCTCGTGGCTAACTTCTCGGGGTTACCGGCTGGCGAATATTCGGTTGTAGTTCGTAACGATGAAAGTGAGCTGGCAAATCTGTTTGATACGAGTGGTGATAATAATGTATCTCTAACGGAATTGGGCTCAGGTGGTGTGGTTTTGGGCGCAGAAAATCAAGAAGTGCTCCTAGACGCAATTGAATCCGCTTTAAATGGTAACGTTTTGGGTTCTGCAGGTGGATTGGGAGTTGGAAGTGCAGTGCGCACATTTATTCTTGAACCATTACTGGCCAGTGCTGACAGTATTGGCGCGGGTGATTTAGTCGACACCTTAACGACCGGATTGAATGCCATTGGTTTAGCTAGTGTTGTGGATGAGGTGTTGGATATAGTTGCGGACACTTTATTAAGTAATACCTTAACACTACTACAACGAACTGATGTGACGTCTACCCTCACTGAGTATCAGTTTGAAGGCAGTACAACGGTTAGTGGCAACGTGATCCAGGGGGGGAATGCTGGTGAAGTAGCTGACTCGCTCACGAATGGTGGTGTGGTAACCCAAGTGACTAATAGCGACGGTGATATAGTTACAGTTCTTGGAAGCAGCACATTGGGTGTCGTACTGAGTGGTCAGTATGGTGAGCTTACCGTTTATGAAGACGGAAATTACACTTATGTGGCTAACGGAGCACGTGCTGGCTTAGGTGATAGTGATAGTTTCACTTATACCATCTCAGATGGATTTAGCAGTTCGAGTGCAGAGCTAACCTTCAACCTTTCAGGTCAAGGAACTGCTTCAGATACGGCTATTGCGGGCCTTCACTATGATTACGTTTCAGTTGTTGAACCAGAGATAACTGACGCGCTAAATGTTAGTTGGCTTGTATCATTAGGCGGCTCCCAGTCTGATACATACAGTGTCGAGGTGGCAGCGAACACCACTCAGGATTTGCGATTTACTTTAGATAGCAATGAATTACTTGGTCTTGGCAGTAACGTTACATTGACACTGGCACAAGATGTAGGGGGCGTGATGACTGAAGTAGAAAGCTTCTCTGATGATGCATTATTGTCGTTAGTCAGTGGGAATAGTGGGCAGGTGATATTTGATGGACTGGCGGAAGGCAGTTATGAAGTTACATTAACAGTCAACGTTCCTGTGGGAGTTGCGGGTTCCTTGGGCGCTAACTTGACATCTATTACGCACTATATGGATCAATATACGGTGGATGAGGTTTCTGTTGCGGAAGGGAACTTATTTGATAATGATGTTCAGTTTGGTACAGATTATAGTCTGTCTGTTTCTGGCGACGGATTGAATTTCGAAACTATTGCTACCAATACCACTCTAGTAGGGCAATACGGATCTCTAAATGTTGATGCGCAGGGTAATTACAGCTATACACCGGATAGCAATTTAGCCGTCTTTGGTGGAATCCTCAATGACTCATTCACTTATGAAGTGGCATACCCCGATGGAACGGTGGAACGAACTCAACTAAATGTCTTTGTAAAGGCAACGGGAGAAGGCGTTCCTGAGTCAGTCACGACTATGATGGAAGCAATGCTCTCGTATACCGCTGAAGAGAGTTCTGACCTCACCTTAATGGAGTCATCTGATGGGCAAGTTGAGCCATTAGCGAGCAGTGACTCAGGTAGCATCGTGATAGATGGAGTCATGTTTAGTAATGCAGGTTCAATTACGCCACCATTAACGAGCGAAGAGGAGAGTAATGTCGGTTACTAAATCTACTATCAGAGCGTCGTTGTTATTGATGAGTTTAGCCTGTAGTAGTAGTTGGTCGGCCTCTTCAATAGAGGCCCCTTCTCTACGGCAACTGGTTATTCAAGGTTTATCTTTGAACCCGAGAGTTAGGGCGATTGAAGCAGAAGTAGAGCAAGCCGATATGAGAGTTGACCTGAGTGAAGGAGGTTATTGGCCAACACTGGATGTGTCCGCGGGACCTGCCGATGGTGTAAAAGGGGATCTCGCTTACAACATAAATGCCAGTTACACCCTTTATGATTGGGGGGCTTTGGATAGTGAAGTGAGTAGCATGAATGCCCGAGCGCGAGAAAAGATGCATTACTTAAGGCAGGTTCGATCCGAGGTAGGGTTAGAAATCATTGAAGCTTACTTTGATAGCAAAATGGAATTACAGCGAAAGAGACTGATACTTGACCACCAGAGCCATCTTGAGAATATAGAGAAAATGGCCAATGTGCGTAGCGGCGGTGGATACAGTGATCGTTCTGAGGTCAATCGAGTCCGTCAAGCTATATACTATAGTGAGCAACAGTGGCAACAAGCTTTGAGCGATGAGCGTCAGGCAAAGCTTCGTTTGGAATTACTGATCCAAAGGCCAGTCAATCGCTTACCTACACTGCCGAACTTTTCTCAAATTCAACAGAACGTACTACCGAGAAAGGAAGATGAATCGACACTCATTAAACAATCACCACAATATATGCAAGCTGTCGAGAAAGTGGAAGTTGCAAAAAATGATGCGAGTCAAGCTAAAGCAGAACAATTGCCGAAACTTGTGCTTGATGCCTACTCTCAGCGTAGAAAAGTGGGAGGTGATTTACTGGAAGATTCTGCTATCGCTGTCAATGTTAGAGCCAGTCTAAAGCAAGGCCCTGCGAGCTTTGACTTAGATGATGTTGAACATTTGCGAGCCGAAGCTGCGAAATGGGATGTGCAATTTACCCAACTCGATATGGCACGAAACATGGGAATACAGCGCGAAACGATGGCGACGCTCGAAAAACAAGAAGGCGCCATTATCAATCAGCTTGATGCAGCAACGAATTTGGTATTAGCGTATCAAGACCAATTTCGGGCTGGTCTAACCACTGTTCAAGAATTGTTGAACGTCGAGCGCGAACGTTTTGAGTTAGCTAATCAACATTTGAATGTTTCTATAGAGCTACTAAGAATTCCATACCGAATTCGAGCTGAGTTAGGCGTGTTGGATTCTTATTTTGCTCCAGAAAGTTATGGGGGTGAATATTGAATCAGACGCAGAGTAAAGACCCACTTAGAGAGGCGCTCGTTAATTATTGTGCATTGATTGGCAAGCCAATTCGCTACAATGTCATTGGTGAAGGTCTACCATTGAAAGACGGGAAATTTTCAATTGAGCTGATTAATAGGGCTTTAGATTCCCACGGAATTTCTTCCGTAATCTTGGAAAAGTCATTAGGAAAGCTGAATAATCAACACTTGCCAGCCCTTCTGCTAACCGAAGACAATGATGGTATTATTCTGCTTAAAGTGAGCGATGAGCAATTCACTACCTATTGTCCTATAACAAAAGGACAAAGAGTTGTTCCTCGTGTTGATATTGAAAGTCGGTATTCCGGTTTCGTTGTTATTGCAAGCGTTTCATATAAATCTGATGACCGTGCAGAGGGGTATGCGGAGCCTTATGAAAAACATTGGTTGAAGTCCCAACTCTTAAAGTGTTGGCCAACCTATATCGATGTTGGTATAGCTTCCTTGTTCGCTAATATTCTGGCTATCGGGACCTCACTGTTTGCGCTACAAGTATACGATAGGGTGGTGCCTAGTGATGCATTCGATACCCTGTTTATATTGACGTCTGGGGTCGTTATTGCAATCGTTTTTGACTTCCTACTACGTATTTTACGCGCCTATTTACTAGATGTGACGGGTAAAAAGCTTGACCTTGAACTCTCATCTCGTTTGTTTTGTCAAGTGTTGCACATGCGCTTAAAAGCCAAACCTCAATCCGTCGGAGCGTTTTCAAGTCAATTAAAAGAGTTCGAAACTATTCGCGAGTTTTTTACTTCATCGACAGCGGCGACTATCAGTGACTTCCCTTTCATTTTCCTTTTCTTGTTAGTGATCTGGTATCTCGGTGGTGCTGTGGTTTGGGTTCCAGTGCTTGCTATAGTATTTATGCTGTTGCCCAGCCTACTTATGCAGGGGAAATTAGCACGGTTATCTAGAGAGGGGTTAAAAGAAGGAGCTATTAAACATGGGCTTATGATTGAAGTGATAGAGAACCTTGAAACAGTCAAAGCTACCAACGCTACTTCGCGCAACCTTTTCCTTTGGGAGCTTCTGACAAAAAAACAAGCAGCTGACAGCATTGATTTAAAAAGCTTGTCTAACAAACTCAGCTATGGTGCGTCAATGGTTCAGCAATTGGGATTCATTTTTGTCGTTGTTGTTGGGGTCCACCAGATTAGTGCGAGCGAAATGACCATTGGTGCTTTGATAGCCTGTACCATGCTCACGTCTCGTGCGATTGCACCAGTTAACCAAATTACAGGCGTATTGGTACGCTGGCAACATGTGAAAGTGGCTCTAGAAGGGCTCGACCAAATTATGCAGGCTCCTGTGGAGCGCCCTTGTGGACGCCAATTTGCAGAAAAGTCTAAGTTAAATGGTGATTATCAGTTAGAAAATGTATGTTTGACGTATGGAGAAGAAGGACAAAAAGCACTCTCTATAGAAAAGCTCAAAATTAAAGCAGGAACCCACACGATTTTGCTAGGAGGTAACGGTGCGGGAAAATCAAGCCTCTTACGTGTACTTGCTGGATTAGAAGATATTGATAGTGGTCACTTGTTGATTGACGATATTTCTATGACCCAGCTTGATCCTAGTGACCGACAACGAGACATTGGTTATCTACCACAAGACTCTGCGCTTTTTTACGGTACTTTGCGCGAGAATCTACTTATCGGTGGTGACAGACATTCCGACGACGTCATTTTTGAGGTGCTCGACAATATTGGTTTGGGGTCTGCTGTTCGCGCGCATCCTCTCGGATTAGATATGCCAATTTTAGGAAACCGAAGTTTATCTGGAGGACAACGACAAGCCGTCGCATTAGCTCGCCTCATACTGCAAAACCCAAGAATTGTTTTATTGGATGAACCTACATCAGCGTTTGATCAAAGTAATGAAGAAAAAGTGATTAGGTTTATGAGTACGTGGCTAAAAGGTAAAACCTTAGTGATGTCTACACATAAACGCAGCATGCTCAGTCTTGGCAGTCAAGGTATCGTTCTAAGCAATGGTAGCGTCGCGATGCAAGGTGATTTTGATAAAATATTAGGCATTCAGCAACCAAAGGTGAAAGCATGGGTTCGTCCAGCAAACTGATAGGAGGCGAGCGCATTCTTTCGGCTCGACCTGCATTGTGGTTATGTTCTCTGATTGTTGCCGTTTTTATCCTCTGGGCAGCTTTTTCAGAAATTGACGAGGTAACCCGAGGTGAAGGAAAAATTATCCCTTCTAGTCGTTTACAGAAAATTCAGAGCCTTGAAGGCGGTATTGTACAAAATTTACTCGTAAAAGAAGGGCAGTTGGTCAACGAAGGCGATATTCTGATACATATGGATAAAACTCGCTTTCAAGCTGCTTATCGAGAAGGGCGGAGTCAAGTTTCTTCATTACTCGCGTCAATCACTAGGTTAGAAGCAGAAGTCAAAAATAAGCCTTCATTGACCTTCTCTGATCAGGCGCGTATTGATAACAAAGATTTAGCCTTTGAGCGAGCACTGTTCGAAACTAGGCGAAATAGTAAGAAAGAGAAGATTTCAGGCTTAAAACGCAGAATAATGATTGTAGAAGATCAACTAGCTATCTTAAGGCCAATGGTTAAATCGGCATCAGTCAGTAAAATGGAAGCGTTACGCTTAGAGAAAGAATTGGAAGATCTTAAAGGTCAAATAGTAGAAGTAAACAATAGCTATATGCAGGACGCTTACACGGAATTGACACAGAAAAAAGCGGAGCTTAATGTTCTTAACGAAGCCTTGGTACAGCGGCAAGATCAATTACTGAGAACAGAAATAGTTTCACCAGTAAAAGGTATGGTTAATGATATTGTCATCACGACAAAAGGAGGTGTTGTCCAGCCAGGTGAGCCGATAATGTATGTGCTGCCTATTGATGAGCAGTTGTTAGTCGAAGCTAAAATTGCACCAGAGGATATCGCGTTTCTTGCCCCCGGTATGCCAGCAAAGGTAAAAATTACGGCCTATGACTTCTCTATTTATGGTGACTTAGAAGGAGAGGTTATTCAAATTAGTCCCGATACTATCGAGGAAGAGACGTCTCAAGGAAAAGTTTATTTCTATCAAATTCTCGTTAAGACCGAGACTAACTTTCTCGAGAAGGAGGGCAAGCAGTATCCAATTCGCCCAGGAATGATTGCCCAGGTCGATGTATTAGGAGGGAAGAAAACGGTTCTTAATTATTTACTCAACCCGCTACTCAAGGCTAAATTAAATTAAATGACAGGCATTATTTTAGCAAACGACAAAGGTAGTTAGTTTTCCCGTTACCTACCTAATTCAACTAAATATGACCAAGTACCCAAATGATCGCTATGTGTGATGCTCTAGATTAAAGTTTATACAGAAGCTTTACTACGATACTCCAAAGATCTATGTGGCTTGTATTCCTTAACGAATAGATGAATTTTTTGAGCTCAATTGAAAAGGTGATGGTTGGAACGGTAACACTCTATCGAATCAACGGACTTAAAGCGAGACATACTTCATCGAGCATCAAAAAAGAGTCGCTACCCTGGCGACTCCTTGTAAGTTACACAACGCTTACTTATTCAGCATTATTTTATTGGTGCATCCGCTCTTTCTCATGAGCTTTGAAGAGTTGCAACACTCAAAACTAAAGGGTGGAGCCAATATATGGCAGTGACTGTGAGTAGAAAATACTTAGGATCTGTTTTAACCCACTTAGAAAGAACATAGATAATGACCGACGACAAAACATCAAAAAGATGAGGCTCTCTGATGTTAAACATACTGCTCACAGTAATTAGAGTGATCGATATGAGCCCATATATAAATCGTTCTTTCTTTCCTTTTAACAGAGTAAAGTACAGGGTAATGTATGATGTTACTGCCATCATCCAAATTAAATATGGCAACTGCTACACGCTCCACCTACTGAGACACCTAGAGCACCTCCTCCTCCAAATTGACCAGCCCCAATCAATGGGCCTAATGCACCACCAAGGGCCCCTGAGAACGCTCCAATGACCATGGGTCTAAGGCCTGCACTAGGGTTCGAAGCTACAACTCCCATTCCACCCAAGATTGCTCCACCAATAGCACTCGGTATCCAAACGGCTAAAGGGGCACTTCTTTGATTTACATTTGTTTTTTTACCACCATAATCTCGAACCACAACGATGCCTCGCTCTTCTTTACTAACTACAGAGCCTCCAGAGTTTGCAACAACCAGTCTACCAGTAGTGATTAGGTACCCGTTAGGATAAACAATATGGGTTGAGTCTTTTGGACTAACAACTTCAACTGGGCTTGATGATAGATTAACAAATGTGATCTGAGCACCTTTTTGATGCGTATGACACACTTTTGGACATAAGTTCGTTAGAATACATACCCCAAAGTAGCCATAGATTTATTCAACCCTGCCTGAAAATGAGCAGCCGCTCCCGTTAATCAGAATGATAAATGTCCAATAGAGATACATGAAAAAGCCAACTGTAATCACAGTTGGCTCAGTATTCCCCCTTGAACTTTTAAGCCTTATATTGACTAGAGCTGTTAGTTCGGAAAGTGTTTATTTAAGAAGTCCAAAACATGAGTAACGTACTTCTCGGTATCAAAGACAGGTGCACTGTGTCCTACACCTTCTTCAATGAAAAGTTGGTTGGTAACTCCATGCTCATCAAGCTTAGCCTTAAGTATCTCACTTTGAGATAGAGGCACTCGCTTATCCAAGGTGCCGTGTAACTGTATATATGGTGGAGTATTTTCATTCACATAACTCGTCGTTGATGCTTTCTTGGCAAGCTTTGGAATATTGTTTGGAATATCTCCTAAGAAACGGGATACAGACGATTTTTTGCTGGTTTTCTTGCCACCTTTATTACTTAACTCAAGTAAATCGGTAGGGCCAAAAAAGCTCACTACGGCTGAGACCTTGTACTTTGGTGGCTCATAGAAATCTACTTGGTGGTATGCCGAGTTAGTCGCACCAATAAAGCCAGCGAGGTGCCCACCAGCAGAGCGTCCCATTATCACAACATTGTCCGCTTTAATACCGAGCTTTTCAGCATTGTCGTACAAATAGTTCAGTGCATCATTAATGTCTTGTACTGGTTGAGGAAAGATCGCTTCTCCACTTAAACGATAATCAACTGAAGCTAGCGCATAACCTTCATTCAACACAGACTGAAGTAATAATGGGTTCTTTTCTGGGATGGCGTCTTTGCTCCCACGTTTCCATGCACCACCATGTACCCAGACTAATAACGGGTACTGAGTATTTGATTCAACCGAAGGAGCATAAAGATCGAGTTTAATCTCTCTTTCACCTACAGTTTTGAACAAGATATCCTTCTCTACATTGAACTCCCCAGCCAAACAGATAAAGGGCATAAGTAGAACAGAGGTCATCGCAGACTTAATTTTCGTATTCATTGTTTTGTTATTCGCTTAAAAAGTGAGTAGATTAGAAAGTCGCTTCAGCAGCTAACCAGTAGCGTCGGCCATCTTCAATGTAGCCAAACTCTTCCTCTGTGGTTTGATCATCGAACAAGTTATAAACCGCTGCCATTAACTTCACACTCTTAGTTACACGCCAGTTCACACCGAGATCCACGTAAGTAATAGAAGGTGCCAAAGTTCTTGTGCTATCACTAGTGATGTTGTTTTTGTCTTTGCCTTGATAGTTTATTCGGGCCCATGAAGCAACATCATCACGCACTGCCCAATCACCATTAAGTGAGAAGATATGTTCAGGTGCTTGTACGAGAGGCAAGCCATCATCATCGTCATTAGTGTTCTTTTCACTACGAGTATACGAGTAGGTCGCACTTAGTGTAATTGACTCTGTAATACCCTTAGATACGGAACTTTCTGCACCATAGCTGATCGCATCATCAATGTTGACGTAAGTGCGGTCGCAACTTCTGCTATCAGTACAAGTCGGATAGACAAACTCACTTTCGATCTTGTCTTTGAAGTCGCTGTAAAACAAAGTAATGTTTGCAGAAAGGTCTCGCTCATTAACGTAATACAGTCCCATCTCTGTATTGATGGAGGTTTCTGCTGTTAAGTCTGGATTACCGTAAATAGAACAACGTCCTCTACAGCTCTCTTGAACCCACTCTTCGTCCATTTGTGTCAAACTAGGTGCTCGATAACCCGTAGACACACCACCTTTTAGCGTCCAACTAGGGTCAATAGACCAGACCCCGTAAGCTCTTGGGCTAAATTGCCCGTCAAAGATCTCATTGTCGTCGTAACGTAAACCAAGGGTGAGAGCGAATGTATCCGTGAGATACCACTCGTCCTCAGCAAATACTGCCCATTGCTTGTTTTTAGAGGTCAATGACAGTTTATTATCAGTCAGATCCTTTTGCTCGAAAGATGCGCCCAGTGTTAAGTAGTGAGCATTAAGAGGCAGACCCCATTGCGTATTAATTTGACTATTCTCGACTTCTTTATCTGCACCGATATTTTTTACTGTTTCATTACTGATAAATGAAGAACTTGTACCCCAAGAGTAGTTTCCGTCGTGGCTAAAACCAATAGATTGGCGTTCATATTCTCGTACTGCAACTTGAGACTCTCGCTCCACTGATTTACCTAGAGTGGTCTCTCGCTCTTGGTTATGATTAGTGAACTCCAGAGTAAAAGTGTCATCCGAGGTAGGTGTGAGGTACAAAGAAGCTCGATAGTTGTCGAGTGTCTTACCTGCATAACCACCTTCAATTTCATCTTCTTTTCTTTCCTGATACAGTCCAGTCAAAGAAGTACTCAACAGACCATCAATGACAGGGCCAGCAAGGTAAAGCTGCCCTTGATAGCTATTGCCAGATTTTGAATTTTCTTGAAGCGTCGTTTCTGCACGCAAGCTTCCGTGCCACTCTTGATAATTTTTACGCGTAATAATATTAATAACACCTCCCAAAGCATCAGACCCATAAAGGGTTGACATAGGGCCACGTACAACTTCAATACGTTCAATTGCACTCAACGGGGGAAGCCAGTCTTGTTCAGTAAACGTACTACCATTAGTTTGAGTTTCTCGACCAGACTGCTTCCTGCCATCAACAAGAATGGCCGTATATTGAGCAGGCATACCTCGAATTGAGATATCTTGGCCATCACCACCTCCTGTAACGGTTACCCCAGGTATATCACTTAAAGCATCAGTCAAATCTTTATATGAGCGATTTTCAAGTTGCTCTCGGGTGAGAACACTTATTGTTGCTGGCGCTTCTGTGACATTCTGTTCGTAACCAGAGGCTGTAACCACTACGGTTTCCATTGCTGTTGTATTGATACCAGTCTCAGGTAACTGGTCATTTGCAACAACGACCATAGGTACAGTAATACAAGCAGAAACAACTGATGTAGAAAATAGAGAGTATGTGAAAAGAGGCTTCATATTGAATAGGCTTAAAATGTAATTGCATTTAATAATTATTATCAATTAAACCTGATTATCATAATCACTGACAAGTTAATCACTATCGAGAAAAGAGAATATCACTATCCAATATACGAATAGTTAACCACGAATTACCCGATATAAGCATTTAAGCTAAAGTATCGGTTCCAACATAGAGCTGTTTAAAGATCTCTCGTACCCATTCACACATAGGATCATCGTTAAAGCGTTTGTGCCAATATAGGAAGACTTCTTGAAAGTCCAACTGTAGCTCGGCAGGTACTTCTCGAACGATCAAGCGAGGGTCTTGACAAGCTGCCTCTGCAAAAGGTGTCGGTAGATGAAATATAATCTCAGTCTCCGCAGCGATACTTGGAGCAGAACTAAAGTTATTCAGTTGCACTGGCGCTGATAAACGCTTTTTTTTGTTCGCTAACCCTAGCTCTTGGTATTTATGCTCAAACGACAATCGCTTCTCACCCTGCAAAGAGACTTGTCCAAAGTCAAATTCGGCCAAACGCTCTGGAGTTAGCTCTAAATCGGCCAGTGGATGATAGCGGCTCATAAGCAAACGGAAAGTACGCTTAGCAACAACCATTCGATAGATATTTTGCTCAGAGCTTGGCGGTTGATGAGAGGAAAGTGCGAAATGAACATCTCCAGCCACCAACGCATCAAAATGACGTTTTGGTGCTGAGTCCAAACTGACCTTAAGGTTTGGAGCCTCTTGCCGAATCTTAGCGATAACCTTAGGCATTAAGGTATTAATCTGAGGAAGAAGGCCGTAAACCTTAACGGTGCTTGATACAGTGCTCGGATCAAACGAGTCTCTATGGGCAAGTTTTTCTAAACTGGTAATCACATTATTGATGTCTTGCCTTACTGACTCTGCTTTTGGAGTCAGTTCATAGCCGTATTTCTTGCGCACCAGTAATTCGTCATTAAAGAAAACTCTCATTTTTTGCAGTGCTCGACTTACCGCAGACTGGCTCATATTTAAAGCCATAGCGGTGTTAGATACATGCTTCTCTTCGAGCAAGTGCTTTAAAACAAAGAGCAAATTCAGATCAATTTGAGATAAGTTCACGTCAATACCACCCATCAAGCTTCCAGTAGGTGGTATAGTACATAAATCTCTAGAGTTTGAGGTAAGTATTTTCGATACTACAAGGCACTATTGAAACACAATTCTGGTAACAGGACTGTCTCCGTGCTAACACGAAAAGGGGCAGAGTCGTGTTTGCCGAGATTGGCTTCAGAACGTCCTTGGACAACAACGCTGGTTGAGCTTTAGGTCACCACTCCATTCAGAATCTTAAAGGCAAAATGAACTTTACCGATTCGCGGTGCTCAAAAGGTGAATATTTTAACTTTTATATTAATTTTAAGGGGTTGAAATGGGCCTGATTCGGATAATTCTAGTAATACCGCTACTTATTGTTGGCGTCGCCAAAGCGTCTTCTACTATCCATAGTATCGAGCGGCAAGATGGCTCATCGTTAATTTATTACCTCACCAAAACGGCGGAAAATCCGAGTAATACCTTGTTGGTTATCATGCAAGGCTCTGATTGCAATAGCGTCTCCCACAGCACGACGATTAATAACCTATTTTCTCAAACGGCGCCAGAGGCTGATTTACTCACGGTAGAGAAATACGGGCTAAACCAAGCGATCAGGTGGAATCCCGATGGCGATAGCCCTGATTGCCCGACAGCGTACATTCAAAAGGATTCACCGACACAGCGCACGGCAGACTACCGACAAGTGATCGAAAGACTTGAGAGTAATTATGAGCACATTATTGTACTTGGCGGGAGTGAAGGGGCCGTAGTTGCCGCCATGGTCGCGTCACAAGTTCCATCGGTTGATAGCTTAGTGTCTTTGAACGCTGGTGGGCGCTTCTTCGTTGATGATGTTCTCTATAATATGGAGCAAACTATGCCATCGGAAGCCTTGATAGATGCAAAAAATGGTTTCTTGGGTTTTCAGCAAGCCGTGGTAAGCGCTGAAACAATGGACATCAATATGAGCTCCCATGGTTTTGCTTGGTGGAAAGAGATGCTGACGTTAGACCAAAGGACGATACTTGAACGGGTCAGTGCCGACATTCTCATTTTGCAGTCGGAGCGAGACATTAACGTTTCACCTGATCAGGCGAAACGACAAGCAGAGCAACTGATGCAGTCGCGTTCGAACGTGTCGTTTGTGTTACTCGCTGGTTTGGATCACGCTTTTCAAAACCAGCGAGGAGAAAGTGAGATACCAGCCGTTATCAAACAGATTCGAGCATGGTTAGAACGAACTTAGTTAGCACAGGAAGAAAAAGAAATGGGGTAAGGTCTTGCGTTTTGCCACACATTACTTTTGCATATCAAAACTAGCTGACTATCGGAAACGTAATCGAAGTGCAACAAGCTTTGGTGCGAGTTGAACTAGCCAGAGGTAGCTAGCTCGAAGCTGGACAGAAATGATTTAGAGCATTTACTTAAATTAGCAAAATGCGAATAACTTCTGGTATGGAAAATCTGTGTCCAATCTGGCAGGAGCAGTTTAGTTATTGGAAATGCAGCTTTATCGAGACGTTCTATATGTATTGGCTTAATAGAGGTGTTGCGAGCTTCAATGCAATACCAAACATGATGCATGAAATCGCAGAATCTAAAATTCTCCATGTTCTTGGCTTACTAAAAAGTGGGATCAACTTGTTAGCCAAATACACTAATCCATAAAACCAGATCCCTGATGCAATCAGTGCCCCTATAACAAACAATAGTTTTTCATCAGGTTCCATTTGAGCAGTCACACCACCAAGGATCACCACCGTATCCAGATAGACATGTGGATTTAAAAAAGTGATAGCCATCGCCATTAAAACGACTTTTAACCAACTCTGGGCAATGTCCGAATTTTCCAACTCTAGGTGACTTGAACCATTCCATGCTGATTTTGCAGATTGGTAGCCATACCAGAAAAGAAATACTACGCCGCCAAGAGTCAAAAGGTCTTTCCATAATGGTGCTTTATAGAGCAGTGTCCCTACACCAAGTACACCAGTACTGATCAGTAGAATGTCTCCAAGAAAGCAGATAGTGGCAACGGACAGTGCGTATTGCTTTTTTAATCCGCACTTTAATAGAAACGCATTTTGGCTACCGATTGCGACAATCAAACTTCCAGAAACAACGGCACCCGTTAACAAAGTATTTATCACATCAAACCTCAATGGATTTTGAAGCAAACACCAACGATTGCTCTATCACTGAATCAGGCATGATCACTTGCAAGTGTTTAATCATTTCTTGCCCCGCCTCCTGCAAGTGTTCTAGTGGCATTTCAGGCAAGCTTTCTAGAATAAACCACATGTTACGTGTGTCAGATTCAATTCGGGTTCTGACACCCTGCCTCCAGTTCCAACGACGACAAGTAACGCCTACTTCATCGCGCCAAATTACTTCCCCAACATCAGGGTTTTCAATTGAAGCCTCACCATTTTTCATGGTGTCAAAGGATTCAGAGCCATCTGCGATAGTGAGTGTTGGCGTTCCTTGATAACTGTCCATATCTTCACCACCTACGGGTATGGCGTATCGAATACTGATGGCATTATAAATATCCACAATAGGGTCAATGCTCTGCATTCCTCCATCTTTCAATACTCGTTTTCGCAGTGCAGCAGCCGAGCAAGGGGTTCGATTTGGTTTAGCGCCAAATTGACGAAAAACGTCTCCCCACGCATTGATGTGTGATTCTGCCCATGGATAGTCGTTCTCAATGACGGAAGTACATGCTTCTTGCAGAACCCGTTTTGCATACTCTTGGCTCTGAACTTCCGTTCCTTTAACGGATATGCTCAATGCTTTGAACTCTGGTGCAATCTGGGAAATTCGAGCATCGATTGACGGCACTATAACAACCATTAGATAATTCCTTCAGTGATTCATTTTTATGCAAGATACATTACAATGACCAAAAAAGTCAATATATCGACCGATAGTGGCACTGATGCTGATTTCATTAATCAAGCGGTAGCCGCAAGGATCAAGGAACATCGAAAAAGGCTCAAGTTGTCACTGGATGCCCTGTCAAAAAGAGCAGGGATAAGTAAAGGCATGTTAGTAGAAGTAGAGAAAGGGGCAGCTAACCCTAGCATTTCGACGTTGTGTAAACTGTCTGCTGCCCTTGGGATTTCGGTTGCCGATATTGTGAATGTTGCGAGTAACCCAACAGTCAACATCATTGATAAAGAGGACATTCCAACGCTTTGGACTGGCGAGCACGGTGGTAGCGCAAAACTTCTGGCGGGAACAAGCGGCCCAGATATGATTGAGTTGTGGCGCTGGAATATGAAACCATCAGAAGTTTTTGAATCAGCAGGTCATCCACAAGGCACGTTTGAACTTTTTCATGTTGAGTCTGGAATACTCACTTTGAATATTGATGGGAAAGCCATAGAACTGCATGAAGGTCAGTCCGCTATAGCTAAAACGGATGTCCCTCACAGCTACTCAAACCAAGCAGATTCGGATTTAGTTTTCACTATGAGCGTTGCTGAGTTACATCGATAAGCCCACTCATTTAGAGGCGAGTTCAAATAAGATTTATTAAGGCAAAGCCATACTCACAATAGATGGATTAGTACTAGCCCCAAGTAACAATGGGGCAAAAATGTTTTAGGAATGACAGAGTATCGATTGCGGTCGCGGCCATTTTAGTCTGATACCCTATTACCCAGTATGAATCTTTATTACTCTTCACACCATCTGCCATCCAATTTCCTCAGCTATTAACTACCACTGTCGTATATTTAACTATTGTTTTTTAAATCAAATGCTTACCTTGGTTGTGTCATTGGGCCCAACAATTTCCTGTTTATGAAATTATATCGTGGCAACCTTTCTGCTATGAATCATTTGTATAAATTAGATGAAAGTGCACAGTAATAGCTTCTTATGTGCAATAATTTTTTTGCATATATTGAATTTGATTTTTTAACCAAAATGTATCAGCGAAATGTGCAAAATTTATGTCTTGTAAACTGTTCATTGTGACTGACGATGTATACGGCACTTTTGCGGACGACTTTGTCTCACTGTTTGCGAAACTACCATACAACACGCTTTGTGTGTACTCGTTCTCTAAGTACTTCGGTGCAACAGGCTGGCGTCTAGGCTCGATTGCAATTCAACACAACAACGTGTTTGACGATGCAATGCGTAGCCTTCCTGAAGCGCGTCAACTTGAGTTGGACGATCGTTACAAAACGCTGACTCCGGAACCGCGTGAGATCAAGTTTATTGACCGTATCGTTGCAGATAGCCGCAGCGTAGCACTTAACCACACAGCAGGTTTGTCTCTTCCTCAACAAGTTCAAATGGCGCTGTTCTCATTGAACTGCTTGATGGACTCAGAGAAAAACTATAAAGAAGCATGTAAACGCATCATTCGCGAGCGTTACAAAACTCTGTACAAAAACATGGGTGTAGAAATTGAAGAAAACAAAGATTGTGTGGACTACTACACACTGCTTGAGCTCGACACTTTGGGCGGCAAGTTGTACGGACCAGCCTTCGTTGAATGGTTCAAAGCGAGTGAGAAGGGCAAAGACTTCCTGTTCCGCCTTGCACATGAAACCGGCGTTATCCTACTTCCAGGCCAAGGCTTCGATGTAGTGCACGCATCAGTTCGAGTTTCGTTAGCAAACCTTACTCACCACGAATACGAGCTTATCGGTCGTGCAACACGCAAAGTGTTGGATGAGTACTTTGCTGAGTTCCAAGGCTAATTAATCCAGCCTGATTAAGAATAAGCCTCGGCGTTGTCGAGGCTATTCCGACCAAATAAGCACAGTGCGCGGCATTGTGTTTATTTAGTCGCCAAGCTAACAAACTCCCAAATTAAGAGTGACTTATGAAAAGCATTATTTCTATTCAATCTCATGTGGTTTATGGCCACGCCGGAAACAGTTCTGCAGTCTTCCCAATGCAGAGAATGGGCCTCGAAGTATGGCCAATTCACACGGTTCAGTTTTCAAATCACACTCAGTACCAGCAAGGTTGGACTGGACAGAAGTTTGGGGCAGATGAAATTCATTCTCTAATGAGAGGCTTAGATAACATTGAGAAGTTAGGCGAATGTGGCGCGATACTGTCCGGTTATCAAGGCAGCGCAGAGCAATGTCGAGCGGTGGCCGAAGCGGTAAGTTTAGTCAAATCGCGTAACCACAGCGCGCTTTATGTGTGTGACCCAGTTATGGGTGATCCAGACAAAGGTTGCATTGTGGCAGACGGTGTCAAAGAAGCGATAAGCCATAGCTTGTTGCCCATCGCTGATGTGATTGTTCCTAACCAGTTTGAACTGAGCGAGTTAACAGGTGTGAAAATTGACTCTCTTTATGATGCGGTCACTGCATGTAAAAAAGCCCTAGAGCTGGGACCGAAAATGGTATTGGTGAAACACCTGCATGCACTAACAGATGACGCCTTCAGTATGATTTTAGCCACGCCGAAAGCAAGCTATTTGGCCCAACGCCCTAGTGTTGAATTTGCTATGCAGCCAGTCGGTGTCGGTGATTTGATTTCTGCGATTTTTACTTCTTGTTTGGTGAAGAAGATGTCTCCTGTCGCAGCCTTTCGTCATACACATAACGCCGTTTACGGTGTATTGGAGATCACCAAAGGCTATGGCACATGGGAGCTACAGACGATCAATGCCCAATACGAATTTGTCGAACCGACGCATGAGTTCAACGTCGTGAAAATTGCTTAGCGCAGTACCTAATTAACGGAGAAGCGTAAAGTTAGCATATAGAAACTTGGCATAATTGCTTTGATGGATAGCATCCTACAATCGCGATTATGGGGTTTAGCCGTGCCTAGCTATAGTAACTCCACACAACGAAACGGACTTCATTTTGACCCAATTAACTTCAAACTGAGTCTCTGGTCATACGCCAGAGAACATTAAATGAGACTGATTATGAATCGTTTAATTTCCTCTGGTGTGACGGTTGCACTTTCGCTGTTGATAGTAGCTTGTAGTTCACCTCATACGCTGGATGTTCGTGTTTCTCAAAGCAACTATAAAGATGTCGAGATCGCGAGTTCGACACCAAATGAGCCACTTCGAATGTGGGCCAATGAAGCGCCGGATTTTCTCTACTCAGCGCACAATCAAACCACACCGATCAAAGTAGAGGGTGAACAGCTCAATATTTTGGCCTTATCGGGTGGTGGCGTAAACGGCGCATACGGGGCCGGCGTTTTGATGGGGCTACAGGAAAAGGGGGAGCTAAAAGATTATGCCATCATTACTGGAGTCAGTGCGGGTGCCCTAATCGCTCCTTTTGTTTTCATTGGCGGTGATGCGATGCCAAAGATGAAAGAAGTCATGCTCAACATCAATGATAAGAATATTTTGGGTAAGAAGAACTTCTTAAATACCCTGTTTAAGGACGCGTTTACCGATGGTGAGAACCTCTATGATTTCATCGCAGACGCTTACCCTGAGCCCATGATCGAGGCGATGGCGCAGCAACACCGCAATGGTAAACGCCTCTTTATTGGCAGTACCCATTTTGATTCAGGCGAACTGGTGATTTGGAATATTGGTGCGATTGCGAACAGTGATTTAGCGGACAAATCTGAACTTATTTACAAGGTGCTTGCTGCGAGCGCATCGATCCCTGGTGTTTTCCCTCCACAATTTATCGATGTTGAACATGATGGAGAAACACTTGAGGAGTTACACGTAGATGGCGGTCTCGCAGCGCAGGTGTTCTTTAATCCGTCTAACTTCAACTATCAACAAATCTCAGATGCTTTGGGGTTAGAAAAAGCGCCTCAGTTGGATGTGATTCGCAATGGTGCGTTAAAAGCGCCGTATCGTCCACTAAAAGACAAAGGTTTGGACTTGGTATCGAAGAGTGTCTCAAGCCTTACGCTAGCGCAAACTCGTGGTGATCTCTATCGAATGAAATACATCAGTGAAATCAACGATATCGAGATGCAGTTTACCTACATTGATCAAGATTTCAGATACGCCAAAGTAACGAAAGATATGTTCGATCACCGCTACTTGCTGACGATTTACGAATATGGATTCAAAAAAGCCACCCAAGGGCAACTTTGGGTAACTGAACTCCCTTAATACAGGAAAACGATACAATGAAAAAAGCCGTTCTTACACTCATGATGCTTACCGCTTCCGCGACTGCATTCGCCCAAAGTGGAGCCCATCTTGACCAGCAAAAAGTGGATAGTGATATGCAGCAACTGTCTGCAATCAAAGAAGAAGGTGCAGCCTTTATTATGATTGACGAGAACTCGAGTTACGTGGCGGTCGAGTTCGTGGGAAAGTGGGAAGAGATCAACAACTATGTGTCACACAAAGAAGCGAAACAACGTAAATTGGAAAAAGTGAACAAGCAGTTCGTGTACTCTCAGGTCGGTGAAACGTTGGAGTCACTTGAGCAAAAAGTCGTTGACCACATTTACGCTGATCAACCTAAATATTTCAGTGTCGATGTCTACCGCGATTACCATGGTGACTCAGGAGAATTCAACTATTTAGCTCGTGTCGTTGAGTACAACTAAGTTAGAGAAAACCTACTGAAGCTAGTAGGTTTTTTTGTGTCGTCGAGAAGGAATTCAAACGCAGATTGTTTCCGTTACCAAGTAGCAATTCTACGATCTTGTGGTAATTTAATTAGATAACTCTAAAAAGTAAGCACAACCTATGAATTTTAGTTTTGAACAACTTCTCGCGTTCGTAACCGTTTATGAACAGCTTTCGTTTAGTAAGGCGGCGGTCAAACTCAATAAGCACCGAACCACAATAGGGCAGGTGATTACCAATCTTGAAGACCAACTGGCGGTCAACCTGTTTGAGCGAGTGGGGCGCTCGGTAGAACCGACAGAAGATGGTCATCTTCTTTACCACTATGCTAAGCAAACCATCGAACAAGCACGTACTTTCGATAAAGTCGCATTAAGTCTAGCTTACGGTGGGTTAGAGAATGTTAGTATCGCCTATTCAAGCGCTATACCACACCGTTTTCTTGTATTGCTTCGTATTCAATTAGCAGCAGATTTTCCGATGATGCGAGTTAACTTTCTTGTTCGTAATCGCAACGAAATTAAAGAGGGTTTACAGAATGGTGATTATCAATTCGGTATTGTCAATGTGCATGATAGTCGAGCAATACATAGTCTGGATGCGACGTTTTTAGGTCATTTTGAATTTGTTCCTTTCGTCCAGAAAGGTGGTGAACTCGCTTCTATGGCACCAGATCGAGTATTGACAGCCTTGAGGAATAGTAAACAATTTGTACTGCGGTCTCTTATTGAAGAGGGAATGGGCGAAAAAGTCATCGTAAGTTCGAACCATGAAGAGGTCGACCAATTGGCCCTTGTAGTGAAAATGGTTGAAGCAGGTTTAGGATGGGCGATTCTCCCCAGAACGTTTGCCCATTCGGAGTTTTCTAATAATCATATAGAGCCAGTGGAAGCTTCTGAATTATTGGAAGGTTTTAAGTTTGGTTTTGGCCTATGGTGCCAACCCTCTAAGCAAGTCGGTGATGTAAAAAATTCAATCATGAAGGTCGTTACAGAATACCGAGAGAAAATAATCCGTGATATGACTTAGCGGCGACATGTATCCTGCTCATCCCTATCAACAACAAGACTCAATGTGAGTCTTGTTTTTTTGTGTCTGAAAAACGTTATCTTTCTAGCGAAGACTAATGTCTATTGGAAGGATATGACCCTCTATATGAGAGTATGGAATCCATACTTTTTGGCTTAATCTAATCTCGCTCAATGGGTAAGCCCAGAGCAAAAAGTGTTTTTACCATATGTCCGCTGCAAGGACGCAGATTTTCAGCCGGGTTTAGTTACCCGGCTTTTTTTATAGTAATAGAAAATGTCAGCTGTCACCCCAAGCTCTCTGTTACAACTGGCTTGTTACTTCGCTTAGCAATCCAGTACGCAACGCTACCCCAAAGCACAGTGAGTGCCCAAAGTGCCGTCCAATGTAGAGCGACTTGTTGCCAGGTTGCCCCCATTTGGTTTAGCGCTAAGAAAGCTTTTATCGCCCAAGTGCTTGGGCTTAAATCAGCAATCCATAGTAAGGGAGTAGGTATGGCTTCAATCGGCCAAATAAAACCAGCCAAGAAAATGAGCGGCATAGAGCTCACTAAGACGACTAAGGTGACAAGTTCACGCCGAGGTAATAAGTAACCTAGCCAGAAGCCTAGTCCGCAACAACCTAAAAAGAACGGGAACAACATAGCCAGCAATTCGCCCGCATTGGCGATATGGTTTACGTTTAAGCGTTCGAAGCTAAAACCAAAATAATAGGCGCCGAGTAAATAATAAATTGCCACAAATACTAACGTTCTCGCAAGCAGCAGCGATCCCGTTGATACTTGTGACCAATAGCCACGACCATGACGCTGTGTTCCCGTTTGCAATCCAACCGCCATGATCAACGTTTGTTGTAAAATCAGAACAAATACTGCCGGCACTACGTATTCGATGTAACCCATGGTTGGGTTGAACGTCGGTTTCATATTAAGCTTAATAGCAGAGTAATTATGGCTAGCCATACTCATGGGCACACCATCTATCACCATTTTACTGACTTTCACTTGGGCCCCTAATGTGCCTCCCGCTTGGGCCAATCCTTCTACCACGGTTCCGTACACGAGAAAATACGAGGCGTCCGCAGCGTAGGCCAGAGTCGGGCTTTTACCTAGCATTAGGTCTTTGTAAAAGTGTTCTGGTATGACTAAAAAACCGGTGATCTCTCGTTGTAAAAATGCTTGCTTTGCATCGGCAATCGTATGAAGTCGAGTGACTACGTCGACTTGTGGGGTGGCATCAACCATACGTTCCAGCTTTAAACTCGTCTGACTACCATCTAGATTAACAATCGCGATTGTTTGTTCACGAGGCGTTTGTTGTGCATAAGGCAAAGGGTATAAAAACGAGTAAAATACGACACCACCAAACACGGTCAACGTAACGACTGGATTGGTTAGAACGGCCTTAAGTTCCGCTTTAATCAGTTGCCACAATGTCATACCGCCTCCTTCGCTTGGCGTGTTGATGAAGCTGTTCGATGTTTACCCATCAAGGCTGCGGTAATGAGCAGAGGCATAACGTAACCAATCATAGGCCATAGCGAGCTTAAAGATTGCGCGGCCGATGCTCCATAGCTTGCTTGACTCACTTGTACTTCAATGTAATGGGTAATCGGCAATAATGAACGCCATGCATAAGCGAGCGTGTTCATGTCAGAAACTGGGAATGTAATTCCCATGAACGCGAAGCTTGGAGCCGTAAATGCGCCAGCAAAACTCATCGCACGTGCAGGATCCATCGACAAGAAGAAGAACAACGCTCCCATAATGATACAGGCGATAACCGTCGCCAATTGTGCTAATAGCATAACCACAAAACTGCCTTCCATTGGCCAATCAAGCACAGAATAAAACCAGTACAAGAACAACGCACCTTGCGCCATAAAGACCGGAATGTACTGACTTAATAGGGTAGTGAGCCTGGCGTATGGCTTTTCGCCCAAAAATGCAAAGCCATTCTTTCCACCATAAATGCGAAAGTGCGCGGCAAGAATCAAAATAGTGCTTACTACAATACATATTTGCCAAATGGATGGCACGATAGCCGTTACCAAAAATTGTGCGTAGTTATTGTTACGGTTAAATAATGCGGTTATTTGTGTCGACACGGGTACAGCCTGTCCAGCCGCTGCTAACGTTGTGGTGTTACCCTTAGCCAAGTTGCCCATTACTTCAACCTGAGCGTCGAAATAGCCTTGTGCTTGCGCAACGGCAGAGTTGATCAGTTTCGCTACCAAAATGTACTGACTGTTGTAAAAGACAGAAAGTTGAGGTTGGCGGTGCTGGAGAATATCTTGGTCGAACTTAGATGGGATGACCGCGTAAGCGTAGATATCGCCTTCAATCATCGCATTTTTTGCTTCGCTTGCACTGGTGTAGTGATAGTTAACAGCCAGACTCGACGACGCATCCAAAGATTGAATGAGCTTTCGAGAAAGTTGGGAATGTTGTAGATCAACCACACCGATTGGCAGATCCCGGGCAATGCCCGCAGAGAACACTCCCCAAATCATCATCGCGAGCAAAATCGGTATCCAAGTAAGGCACGAAAGCAACCACTTGTCTCGTCGTAAGATATGCCGCTGTGAAATCTTAATCGTCATAGCATTAACCTAGTGGTTGTGATTAAAGTTCAACGACAACACTCATTCCCATACGCAGTTCAGGTTCGGGTTGAGCTGGACGAGCTTCTACTTCAAAGGTACGAAGATCAAAACCTTGAGAAGCATCGGTTGCTCTCCACGTTGCAAAGTCACCCATAACGGCAACATGCGTTACTTTGAACTCAACATTTTTGTTTAAGGCAGGCAAATAGGCATCAAAGGTTGCTCCTTTTTTAAAGTGTTGAAGGTAATCTTCACGCACATTCAGTGTCGCCCAGGCATCTTCTGTATCTATTACAGTAACTACTGGGAAGCCCTGAGGTGCTAATTCACCACTTTGAAGCAGAACTTGAGAGACTTCGCCGTCGAACCAGCTGTAGATCTGAGTATCTTTCGCATACGCTTCTACTTCGGCTACGGCACCTGATGCCATGCGCGCTTTTTCCGCCGCAGCCACTTTGGTTTCACTTCTGGCGCCTTCTTTTGCCATTTCGTACATTTGAAACGCGGCACTTTCTGTGTATTTCGCTGCTTGCCACTGCGTTAAAGCTTCATCGCGCTTTTGTTCTGCAACCACGCCATCGTTATAAAGGTTATTCACACGATTGTAGGTTTTTTCCATTAAATTCGCAGCGGCTTTGGCTTTCATCCACTGATCTTTTGCTGCTTGGATTTGTTGCTCACGTGCGCCTTTCTCAGCTTCTTGAGCTAAGGCGTCCGCCGCTTTTTCACCTGCTTTTGCTTGTTCTAACTTCGCTTCAATTTCAGGACTATGAAGGGTAAAAATAAGCTGACCTTTCTCTACATCGTCGCCTTTACGTACCATGACCTCATCAATACGCCCTGGAACTTTTGAGGAAATGCTGTATTGCTGGGCTTCAATTAATCCCTGTAAGCGGATCGGTTCCGGTTGATAGGCTTGGTAAAATTGATACCCAACCCAAGAGGCAACACCCAAAGCACAAAGTGAGAGTAAAACGGGTTTTAGTGATTTAGCTGCCATGATTTATTTCACCTCTTTGGATGTTGAAGCAGGGATATAAGCGGTATTTTGATATTGTTCGAAGCTGTTCATTTCACTGCTCAATGCGAGTAGCTTGGTTAAAGATATTAAATAGCGGAAACGCGCCGCCGAACGTTGTGTTTCTATACTCGCGACATAAAGTTGTGCATCCACAACATCCAGAGAAGACGACAGACCCTGAGTAAATGCTTTTTCACGCAAGCGCAGGTTTTCGTTAGCGAGTTCAATGCTAGATGCGAGCCCTTGTACTTCATCAATGGCTTGCTGAGCCTCCAAGTATGTCTTTTGGACTAACAGCGATAAGTCTTGTTTGGCTTGGGACTTTAATGAGTCGACCTGCGAGACGACGCTTTGAGCGGCTTTGACTTTTTCGCTTCGCCCTGATGATTCAATCAGTGGAATGCTGACACCAACACCAACTAACCAGTCTGGCTTCATTTGGCTTGCGAGAGAATCGTCTTCATACAAGCTGTAGTCGCCGTAAAGATAAACTTCAGGGTAGTATTTCCCTTTTTCTGCTTTGATTAAGCTAGAGGCTTGTTTGTGTTTAGCGCTCAGAAGTTCTAACCCCGGATAGGTAAGCAACGTTTGATCGACAAAAGCGGTAAGAGGGGGAAGACTGTCGTTGATAAACAAAGATTCAGCGGGCTCTACGGCGTCATCTTGTGCGAGTAATTTACCTAATGCAGCCTGAGCGATACTCAAATCGCTGGCAGCTTTACGTGTTTCTACGGATGCTTTATCTAAAGAAGCCTCGGCTTGCAGGCGCTCAACGTGCGCGATTTGTCCTTGCTCTTCAAGCTTAATGGCAAAATCTCGATGCTTTTTTAGCCCTGCTTCAACCGCTTGCCGCGTTGCGAGTACTTCCTTTGCCAGTACGACAGAAAAGTAGTACTTCGATAAATCTTCAAAACGCGCTTGTTGTTCCATTAAAAGCTGACTTTTCGCCTCATCCGTTTTGCCTTCTGCTGCTGATTGAGCCGCAGAAATTCTACCACCAGTAAAAATTGGCCAAATGGCACGAATAGACGAAGAGAAAATATCGCGCTCGGTTATGGTCGAAGTGGTATTAGCTAAGGCACCAAAAATAGGCTGAAAAGCAGGAGGTACGTTAATGTGTGCTCCTGTGCTGTCTAGAATCTGTTTTCCCGAAAGCGTGATATCGGTATCTAAACGCGTGTAATTCGCGCCAATGGTAACTTGAGGTAAGTTGAGATTGCTGGTGGCACTCTCTTGGTATTGGTAGTTCTCGACGTTTGAGCGTTGAGCTTTAAGAGAATAGTTGTTTTCTAGCAATAGCTGCCATGCGGTATCAAAAGTGATCGGTGCCGCATGACAGGCAAGGGAAATCGAGCTGCTAAGTAAGCCCAGTATCCAAAACTTTCCTGTTTTTTTCATAATGGCTGCTTTGTCGTAGAGTATTAGCTCTAATATAAAGGATTCGTAACTGCGTGTTAAGTAGGAGGGAAAATTGGGCAGTAGTATGCGCCCAGTTATATTTGTGCTGGGCGCGGGAGATGTTACAAATTTATTTCGTATATGGACAGTGAAACTCCGCTCTCCACTCGAGCTGACGAGAACCTCGCATCGTATTCAATAGATCTTTTCCACTCATTTGAGGGAACGATAACAGGACTTTGAGATCAGAAGTACCGCCTCCGTTTTTTTCATAAGCCCTGACGTGTGTAAATGTTGAATACATATTCTCTGACAGCATCGCCTTATTCAGGCATATTCCAAAGGTATCGCGTTCCATGTTTGGTGTTCCTTCTAACTATAAATGCACCTCTGTTTATAGTTTTCCAGTTTTCAGATGGTGTCTAAGTGTTTGTCATATAGTCAGTATTTGTGTTTTGTTTTATTTTTGTCCAAACCACTGACATCAATGTTGAGCTTTTAATAGACTTCCAGCTTCACTGCTTTCAAACCGAAACTCTCATTGGTTTCGTTGATTAAAAATTATACGTTGTAAAGTCTAAAAACGCCTCAAAAACCGCTAAAATCGATGTGATCGCGATCATGATTTTAAGGGCAATTTATGTATGGAATTGAGTATCAGAGAGGAATGCTAAATTTGGTGAATGGTTGTAATTTTATGTTTCAGCTCGTCGATTAATTAACCGTAAACTCTGCGGTTTGTTTGCCTTCCTCACAGATTTATCACCGCGACAACGTCATGCTGTTAACTGAGTGTTAACGTTACGCTCAAGAGTGAATCACAAGGATGTATCAATGAGTTGGAAAACCATCAGCTTTCGTAAGCGGATGCTCATTATCATGACGCTATCGGGGTTGATAGAGCTGTTATTGCTTGTCGCCGCGGGGTTCACTTATCTCAAAATCAATCAAGAGCAAGAAATGGGAGAAAAAGCACTGGGTGTTGCCCGTTTTTTAGCGGACTCAGCGGTTGTTCGTGAAATGATCGAAACCCAAAACCCCCAGCCATACCAACTTCGCTTTAGAGAATTAACCGAAGCCATAGGTGCTGCATTCATCGTTATTGGCGACCATAAGGGAGTACGCTTAATCCACCCTGTTGATGAGCGGTTGGGCAAGCCAATGAGAGGTGGCGACAATCGTCGAGCGCTAGAACAGGGGTTGTCTTATGTTTCGACGGCACAGGGCTCGTTAGGTTATTCAGTTCGTGGTAAAGCTGCGATTTTTGACGAGCAAGGGAACATCATTGGTGTGGTTTCGGTTGGCTATTTGCTCGACCGACTGCAAGACCGCATCGAACCATTTTTGGCCTTTTTGATTTTAATGGTCATCGTAGTTGTCGTCGCTAATGCCATTGTATCCAATTATGCGTCGAGAAAGTTTCAGCGCGCCATTTTAGGCTTTGAGCCTGAAGAGATAGGGCGGTTGTACGGCGAATTAGAAGTGACGATGAGCACTATCAAAGAGGGCGTGTTAAGCATTGATGCCCAAGGGATACTTCGCTCGATAAATCGTAGTGCCTGCCAGATTCTCGGTATTGATAGAGAATCAGCGCTCAATAAACCTTTGACTGATACGCTGCGTGATAGCGATCTATATACAGTGTTAGAAAGCGGGCAGGAAGATCATGATATTGAAATATTCCTTAATCATAAGCGCCTGATTGCAAATCGCTCTCCAATTTATGTTGATGGAAAAATCGTGGGGGCGGTATCGAGTTTCCGTTTAAGGGATGAAATCAATGATCTAACCGAGCAGCTATCACAAACCAAGGAATATGCAGATTTGTTACGTTCGCAAACCCATGAGCATCGAAATAAGCTCAACACTATTAGTGGGCTAGTACAAATGGGTGAACTTGATGCGGTGCAAAAGTTAATTGGACAAGAAACCGCACACTATCAGGCAATGATTGAGTTTTTAAGAGATACCGTTAAGGACCCGCTAATTGCAGGTATGTTGCTTGGAAAAACTGAACGTGCTCGCGAGTTAGGCTTACAACTGGTGGTTGAGGAAGGCAGTCGTCTGGAGCCCCTACCTGAGTGGCTAAATTCGGAAGACCTTGTCACAATTTTGGGTAATTTGATTGATAACGCTTTCGATGCCACGTTAACTTCAATTCGCGATGAATCAAATGTTGCGTCAGAACGCAGAAACATTGATGTGTCCGTTAGCGATTACGGAAATGAAGTGATACTTGAGGTGATAGATCATGGCTGTGGCCTCCCAAAAACAATGGATCCACAAACATTATTTACAAAAGGCGTTTCGACGAAATCTCGTCAAAATCGAGGTGTTGGGTTACACCTTGTCAATCAGCTTGCTACTCGATATCACGGCCATGTTGAGATGATACCCAATACAAATTATGGGACAAGAATAACGGTGTACTTACCCAAGGAAGAACAATTATGAGTATGGCGACTCGCGTAATGATCATTGAAGATGATCTGGCTATTGCTGAGCTGCACCACAAATACTTAAGCCAACTGACAGGTTTGGAAGTGGTTGGAATTGCGACCACGAGAATGGAAGCGGAAATGCAACTCGACATTCTTAAGCCAGATTTACTATTGATGGATGTCTATCTTCCCGATGGCACAGGGCTTGAGATACTAAATACACTGCGTGCAAGTAACCAAACGTGTGATGTCATTTTGATTACAGCCGCAAGGGATGTCGATACATTACAACAGGCGATGAGGGCTGGCGTTGTCGATTACCTGTTAAAACCCGTGATGTTTCCACGCTTAGATGCCGCACTGAAAAAGTATGTGTCCCAACGCCAACAACTAGACATCGTAGAGAGTTTGGATCAGAACCTCGTTGATAAAATGCTGCAGTCTCACGCCAATCAAGACAACTTGTCGAACCGATTACCAAAAGGGATTGATGGTGTAACCCTAGACAAGATCAGGGAGTTGTTCCCAAATGGCAGTGCGCTGACCGCTGATGAGGCAGGCGAAAAGATCGGCGCGAGCCGAACAACGGCGAGGCGCTATTTGGAGTATCTTATCAGCACTGGTGAACTAGAGGCTGATTTAAACTATGGCTCTGTTGGTAGGCCAGAAAGGTGCTATAAAAAAGTGACACGGTAGCGTTTATATTGATGCTCTATGCAAAATAAAAAGCGATGGCTTATTGTAGAAACCATCGCTTTACAAATTACTGCTGTTCCGCTCTAAGAGGTTAGAAGTTGTATTCTAACTTCGCTTCGATAGAGCGCTCAGCGCCAAACCAACAGTTATTTTTGTCGTAACAAGAATAGTATTCTTTATCGAATAGATTGCTTGCAGAAAGCGTGACGCTAGCCCCTTTCATTGATTCAGATACCGTTGAGAAATCGTAACTTGCTGCCAAATCAAACAAGGTGTAGTCCGGTACTTTTTGACTATTCTGTGCATCAATTTGTGCTTCCCCGACATAGCGAACGCCAGCACTGGTACGAAGGCCTGAAAGATTTCCTTCAAAGAAGTAATTTGCCCATAGAGAAGCCGTTTGCTCAGGTACCCAAACCGGCGTTTTACCTTCTTGGTTGTAATAACTGTCCTCGGTAATCTCCATATCGGTATATGTATAGCCTAGAGTGAAATCAGCTTGTGCTGTAGCTTGCCATTTTGCCTCAAGTTCAATACCTTGTGATACCACTTCGCCCGCTTGATAGTTCGGTGCATAAGGATTATTCGGATCGGTCAAGATCGCGTTTTTCTTCGTAATATGGAAGAGTGCTAAGTTACCTGAGATATCACCAGATAATGGGGCGTATTTAAAGCCTAACTCCCATTGATGACCGGTTGATGGCTCAAATGCTTTACCAGAAGAGTCGGCACCCGCAATTGGCTCAAAACTTTCCGAGTAAGTAAGGTATGGCGAGAGACCAAAGTCTAGCTCATACAAACCACCGACTCGGAAAGATACGTTGGTATCGTCTAACTCTTCCTTGCTCTTGGATACTGTTCCTAGATAATCGCTAACGGCGTCTGTATTTGAATCGTATTTATCCCAACGAAGACCTGCAATCATTACAAGTTGGTCGTAACGAACTTGATCTTGGAAATAAACGCCAATCTGCTTCGTTTTAATATCCAAGTTTTGTTTGTATTGGAAATTCAGTGCATTACGATCAATGCTGTTGTGGTCAGGATTAAAAATGTCCTGAGTTAGCGAATACCCAAGCGTGTCTTTGTATTTTACATCTGAATCTAGATACTGATAATCAAGCCCGAACAATAAGTTATGTTCAAAATTTCCTGTTTTAACGTAGCCCGATAGTTGGTTGTCAATCACAAAGGATTTGGACTTTTCATCGGTTAAATAGGCATTTCGACCAACGGTACGGTTATCCGCTTCAAGTGCACCGTTATATGTGTTTTCCTGATAGGCATCGGCGGTCATGTAGCGGGCATTCTGTAGAAATTGCCAATTGTTGTTAAAGTCGTGTTGGACTTTGTAACCCATCATCAGAACTTCGCGTTCGTAAGTGTTCCAGTCCTCATCCCCCAAATAAGTGCTTGGTGACATCGAGCCAAGTGGGTTTTTAATCACTGAGCCAGATGCAGGCACAGTCGTGTAGATACCTGCTGATGGATCATTTTGATAGTAAACATTCACGTTCACTAATGTGCTTTCTGTCGCTTGCCAATTGAAAGATGGGGCGAGTACATAACGTTCGTCTTCAGACGTATCGGCTTGACCATCTCGCTGTTTTGCTAGGCCTACAATACGGTAATCCACATTAGAATCACCAATTTGTCCTGTGGTGTCGAACGTCAGTTCTTTTAGGCTGTTAGTCCCAGTACTAATCGAGACAGAGTGCGAGGGTGTTGACTGAGGCGCCTTGGCGATAATATTGACCATACCTCCTGGTGGAATATTGCCGTAAAGAACAGACGTTGGCCCTTTAAAAACCTCGATTTGCTCAAGAGCAACGGAATCGACCTGCGGTTGAAGGTTCCAACCGTTGTACAGCAAAGGAAGACCATCATAAAAGTTGGTGTAGTTAATAAAACCACGAATATTGAATAGGTCAAGTCGGGAAACGGCACCGCCACGCAATTCTGTATTTACGCCAGGCGCGTAACGCAATGCTTCGCTCACCGAGTTTACGCCGCGCAGGTCCATGTCATCTTTAGTGATTACCGTGATCGCTTGCGGTGTTTCCTCCGGTTCTAAAACGGTTTTAGTTGCGGTGTTTCGGTATGTTTCTCCTAGCACCGTAATCGTTTCGTGTTGGGATACGCTCTCAGTCGCATTGGCGTGGCCAGCGAGCAATGCGGATACGACGATAGCAACCGCTGAACGATGAAATCGAATCGGACTTTCCATATTTATAAATTCCACTACTTTTTCTATTTATTGATAATGATTGTTATTTGTATTCTATATTCAAAGAAATAGGAAAAGTTAACAATTTGGTGCAAAACACTAATCTTTGGAACTTATTCTTCTGTTCTTAGGTTTTAAAGATAGCGAGTCGTTTGGCTCGACAGGAATCCAATACTGCATTTGTGCTTGTTCGCTATCAACATCATAACCTTCTGGATAAAGCTCTAACTCATAACCATCGATAGCATGATAATTAGAGTAGGGTAGCCAATGTAAAATAAACCATTCCAGCGTTGAGGCGAGCTCTGATGCTTTGCCTATGTGTGTAATGACGGCGTAGGTTTGCTCAGGAACAGCCAAGAGGTCTAACCCCGAGTTGGAAGAGTTCGTTGATCTTGATGCGTTTGCTGTTGGACTACACTCATAACCTGCCCAGTACTCAAGTTGTTGGTTGTTTGAATACGCTTGCGTCACATCAATCACGCCAAAGTAAGTACTTTCCGAATTATTAAGGTTTTCAGATGAATAAAGACGTGACCAAAGTGACGGTACTTTGGATTGGAAATCGGGCGTAGCGGAAAACAATCCGTGAATAGGTTCATGATAACCAGCAAGTTCAAAAGCCGGTTTTGTTTCTATTCGAACTTCAATAAAGCGCTGATGTTTTTTCTCTTCTTTTGGTGTCTTACGCAGCGTCAAAGGTTGTCTCAACCCGGCGAGTTGTTGCGTTTTTCGATATTCACGGGGGCTTTTTGAAAACATATTCCTGAACGCTCGGCTAAATGCGTGTTCAGATGTAAATCCCATTTCTATCGCTATATCTAACGAGCGGTCAGAAGTATGGATTAAGCGCTCAGCCGCAAGGCTAAGTTTAAGCTCTCTGATATAGTGAGCGACGGATACGCCAGTGTGTTGTTGAAATACGCGTTGCAGTTGCCAGCGAGACCAACAACTTGCTTTCGATATTTCATCTACGCTCAGAGTGCTGTCTAAGTTGGTGTGAATGTAGTCAAGCACCGATTGTATTCGGTTTATGGGGTGTGGGTTAATGGCGCTTGATTTCATGGCGTTCTACTTTCACATTAATAGTGATTTCATTATCTTTAATTGAGTATCATTATCAATAGGGTGATGAAATAAAAAGTAAGTAACACAGATCACGATAAAACTGTAATGGATTGCAAGTATGAGTAATTTTTACCCATATTAGAGTTTTTGCTTAAATTCTGGAGCGTTCAGATGAAACTTTTTTTATCAATAAAATACAATCGCTTATGACGTTTTGTGCAACTTATTTAAACGTTTGCACTGGCAAGTGTTGATGTAAATCAAATAGTCGTAGACAATATTGCCCCGTGTCGGACTCTCCTCCAGCGAGTACAGTGTGTACTTTTGAGACATAAGTGACTTAAATGACCTCAATACGTCGTGTTTCCAAGAATCGGAAATGCAACTTCTTGAGGTTCTTTGGGCCCATAGACTTTACCTATCAACGTAATAGGTAAGACCAATTTTCTATTTTGAGGTGCCATTGATAGGGTTGGCTCATTCTCTAGCCGTATCCGGGCACACAATAAGTACCTCGTTTTTAAGGGAAAGATGATGGTAATACCAGAAAACAGCAGCATCGTTATTTTTGGTGCTTCAGGTGACCTTACGTACCGTAAGCTCATTCCTGCTTTATACCACCTCTACGCGAACAAGCAGCTTCCAGAGAATTTTGCCATTCTGGGTGTAAGTCGCACTGAATACAGTGATGAGTCTTACCGCGCGAAGCTGAAAAAATCGCTTCAGGAAATGGAAAAGACTGAGCCAGAAACGCTTGATGCATTTATTAACCATCTGCACTACCAAGCCATTAATACTTCTGACACACAAGATTACGGTAAGCTATCTTCTCGCTTAGACCAACTTGCGGACGAATATCAATTCGAGCAACGCAATACGCTTTTTTACTTAGCAACCCCACCAAGTTTATACAGTGTGATCCCTGCAAGTCTTGCAGCACATGGTCTTAACAGTGAAGAGGATGGCTGGAAACGCCTGATCATTGAGAAACCATTCGGCTATGATCTTGAATCGGCGCGTATTCTGGACAAAGAAATTCACGAGCACTTCCAAGAGCATCAAATCTACCGAATTGACCATTACTTAGGTAAAGAAACGGTACAAAACCTACTTGTGCTTCGTTTCTCTAATGCGATGTTTGAGCCGCTTTGGAACCGTAACTTCATTGATTACGTTGAAATCACAGGCGCAGAATTCCTTGGCGTAGAGGAGCGTGGTGGTTACTACGACAACTCTGGCGCTGTGCGCGACATGTTCCAAAACCACTTGCTACAAGTATTAGCAATGGTAGGTATGGAACCACCAGCGCAAATCAATGCAGACTCGATGCGTGATGAAGTGGTAAAAGTGCTTCAATGCTTAAAGCCATTAGACGAAAACGCTCTGCGCAATGACCTAGTATTAGGCCAATACACGGCGTCTGAAGTTCGTGGGCAAAGCCTACGCGGCTACCGTGAAGAGCCGGGAGTTGCAGACGATTCTCGTACAGAGACTTACATCGGTTTGAAAGCGTACATCAACAACTGGCGTTGGAATGGCGTGCCATTTTACGTGCGTACTGGTAAGCGTCTTCCAACACGCGTTACTGAGGTGGTTATCCACTTTAAACAAACACCGCATCCTGTGTTTGGTCAAAACGCACCAGAAAACAAGCTGATCATTCGTATTCAACCAGACGAAGGCATTCAAATGAGCTTTGGCTTGAAAGAGCCAGGCGCAGGCTTTGAAGCGAAGGAAGTGAAAATGAACTTCCATTACGCTGACCTGCAAGAAACGCAAATGCTAACGGCATACGAGCGTCTTCTACTTGATGCTTTGAATGGTGATGCTACGCTATTTGCACGTAGTGATGCGGTGGAAGCGTGCTGGCAATACGTACAGCCAATCTTAGATTTTAAGCAAGATCCACAATCCCTCTTCGGGTACGCATGCGGCACTTGGGGACCTAAAGAGTCAGATGACTTGTTACAGCGTGATGGCCGTGCTTGGCGTTTCCCATGTAAAAACTTAACAGATACGGATTACTGTGAACTATGATCAACCATAAGATCTACCAAACAGCAGAACAGGTAGTTGAAAGCCTAGCTAACGATATGAAAGCGTTTAGCGAAATGGGCCGACCTGTTCACATCTCTCTTTCTGGCGGCAGCACACCTAAAATGCTGTTTAAGCTATTGGCAACAGAAGCTTACGCGACGTCAATTCAGTGGCAAAACCTGCACTTCTGGTGGGGTGATGAGCGCTGTGTTGCTCCTGATGATGCAGAAAGCAACTACGGTGAAGCAAATACGCTACTATTTAGCCAAGTAAGCATTCCTGCTGAGAACATCCACCGCATTCGTGGTGAAGATGAGCCAGAAGCTGAAGCACAGCGCTTTGCGAAAGAGATGGCAGAAGTGATTCCAACTGAAAATGGCACTCCTGTGTTTGATTGGATCTTATTAGGCGTTGGTGCAGATGGTCATACAGCTTCTCTGTTCCCTGGCCAAACGAATTATGATGATGCGAACCTATCTCTTGTGGCGTCGCATCCTGAATCGGGCCAACTTCGTGTGTCGAAAACCGCACGCGTATTAGAAGCAGCGAAACGCATTAGTTACTTAGTGCTTGGTGCAGGAAAAGCGGACATTGTTGAAGAAATTAACAGTTCACCAGCACACGCACTGCCATACCCAGCGGCTAAGATTCAAGCGAAATCGGGCCTAACGGAATGGTATTTAGATTTAGACGCGGCAGCAAAAATTGCTTAAGACGCTGCTCGTCGATGAAATAAAATTGGAGAGAAACAATGAAAGGTGATATCGGTGTAATTGGCCTAGCAGTAATGGGTCAAAACCTTATCCTAAACATGAACGATCACGGCTTTAAAGTGGTTGCTCACAACCGTACTGCTGCTAAAGTAGACGAGTTCCTGGAAGGTCCAGCAAAAGGCACGAACATCATCGGTGCATACTCTCTAGAAGAACTAGTAGAGAAGCTAGAAACGCCGCGTAAAGTAATGTTGATGGTTCGCGCTGGTGACGTTGTAGACAAGTTCATCGAAGCGCTAGTACCTCTGCTAGACAAAGGCGACATCATTATTGACGGTGGTAACACTAACTACCCAGATACAAACCGTCGTGTTGCTGCACTACGTGAAAAAGGTATCCACTTCATCGGTACTGGTGTATCTGGTGGTGAAGAAGGTGCGCGCTTCGGTCCATCTATCATGCCTGGCGGTGCTGCTGAAGCATGGGAAGCGGTTAAGCCTATCTTCCAAGGTATCGCTGCGAAAACTGACGCTGGTGAGCCATGTTGTGACTGGGTTGGTAACGACGGTGCTGGTCACTTCGTTAAGATGGTACACAACGGTATCGAATACGGTGACATGCAGCTTATCACAGAAGCTTACCAGTTCATGAAAGACGGTCTTGGTATGTCTGCAGACGAGATGCAAGCAGTATTCGCTGATTGGAACAAGACTGAGCTAGACAGCTACCTTGTTGAAATCACGGCTGACATTCTTGGCTACAAAGATGAAGACGGTGAGCCTCTCGTTGAAAAGATCCTAGACACAGCAGGCCAAAAAGGTACTGGTAAATGGACTGGTATCAACGCACTAGACCTAGGTATTCCACTAACGCTTATCTCTGAGTCTGTATTCTCTCGTTGTCTATCTGCACTGAAAGACCAACGTGTTGAAGCCGAGTCTCTATTCGGTAAGACAATCACTCCAGTTGAAGGCGACAAGCAAGAGTGGGTTGATGCACTACGTCAAGCGCTACTAGCTTCTAAGATCATCTCTTACGCTCAAGGCTTCATGCTAATGCGCGAAGCGTCTAACGAGAACGGTTGGGACCTAAACTACGGTAACGTAGCACTAATGTGGCGTGGTGGTTGTATCATCCGCTCTGCGTTTCTAGGCAACATCCGTGATGCGTACGAAGCGAACCCAGACATCGCTTTCCTTGGTTCTGATGAGTACTTCAAAAACATCCTACAAGGCAGCCTAGCAGCATGGCGTAAAGTAGCAGCGAAATCTCTAGAGTCTGGTATCCCAATGCCATGTACGATTTCTGCGCTATCTTTCCTAGACGGTTACACAACAGCTCGTCTACCAGCGAACCTGCTTCAAGCTCAACGTGACTACTTCGGTGCTCACACTTATGAGCGTATTGACCGTCCACGTGGTGAATTCTTCCACACTAACTGGACTGGTACAGGCGGCGACACAGCGTCTACAACTTACGACGTGTAATCGTTTTAAGTAAACCGACTAAATATAAAGATATAAAGGGATGCCCAAGTGGCATCCTTTTTTGTGTCTGTAAGATATTGGTAGATTTAAAAGTTACATTAAACGTTGATTCGTCACGCACTTCTCAGAAATGGGAGAGCATGCATTTGCTAGCAGTTTAATATTTCTCTTCGAAGAGTGAAGCTAAGCAGCTCTCTGTCTTCTCCTCAACTATAAGGTAATAGAAATGACACAACAGAAGCATCCATTTCACACAGCTTTCGTGTTGCTTATGTTCATATTACTGATTACTTACTCTATCTATCGCCTTTATCATCATTTCGTTTTCGAATCTCTACCGCTTCAGCTCAGTAGTGGTTTTCAAGTGCTCTACATTGATGCGTCATATGTTTTAAGTATCGCAAGCTTACTCTTATGCCCTACATTATTGGTCTATATTTTATTTGATCGAATGACTCAGTTAGTCAAAGTGCCGATTAAAGTGATAACTATAACAATTGTCTTGTCCCTTATCGTTGCTATTCCAGGTCAAATTTTTGAATTTGGGCGATTGAAATATATTGCAGAAAGTAATGGTTACTCAGCGTGTCCACCTTTCACAATTGCATCAAGCGGAATGTTTGTAGAAGCTATGGTAAAAGAAGAAAAATACTGTATAGAACCAGAAATTAATCGTATTGGTATGTATGGTTATTTTCACGAACTCGAACGGATTGATAACTATATCAAGTCACACGGAAATGACATCCAATAGAAAAGAGCGCCTAGGCGCTCTTTTCAGTGGTCGTTTTCTTGTTTTGATAAAACCTGTCTTTTAGGTAGAGAATTGCACTGACCACAAGAGCCACTAAAGAAACAGTAAATAGGGCGTACATGCTGAGAATCCATGCGAATGTGGCCGTCAAGAATGCAATGAAGGAAAACATCCTGCTGAAAGACATCACATGGCCAAGTTTGTTACTTTTCATAAACGCCTCCCGATGCTAAGTGGGGATAGACAATTGTGGTCATATGCCACACTTTTAATTATCTGCTCTTTTGGGGCGTTTCACACAAAAAAGTGGCTAAAGATTTCTCAAAAAAGGTGAAATATTGAACTGGTAGACAAATCGTTAAACTGAGTTGCACAGATATGACTTCGGTTGTCTATCACTTCAAAGTTTTTAACTACGCAGATTAAGGGCATGTAGCGTTATTATTATCGTATTCGAACTCTACGATACACAATTGCAAGTGAACCTACACTCGTAAGCTCATCCCTGTCGTCAGTTACAGTAAAAGTTTTTTTCTCTTTTTAACAATACCTTAGTAACTACGGGCAATTAAATCTGTTTTTCGATCGAAACTCAGATTGCATAAAAGGTGAAAAAGAGTGCTAGGTAAGCCTTTAAACTACGCCTATAATTAGCGCCCACATGGAGGATGTTTACTATATGAACATCCTTTATTTTTTGAAACCAGCAACAAGGATCCAGTAAAACATGTTTTTCTGGTTTTGTTTACGTTGACCAAGAAGGTAATTAACACAGCAAATTGAGGTTCTAAGATGACTCTTAACAAGTACTTTGTTTTCATTCCAGCAGAATTGGAACAGGAAATGCACAAGGACAATCAAGTGATCTCTGAGAAGGAAACTCAACGTCAGGCATTAGTAAAACAGGCACAACAACAAGGCGGCCTGTAAGCTAGGTTTCAAAGAGAAAGAGCACCGCAACGGTGCTCTTTTTGTATCTGAGGTCGTAGAATTAACTTAATATGCCAAGGCTTTTCAACTTTCTGTAAATGGTATTTCGGCTCACACCAAGCATACGAGACGTTTTGCTAATGTTCCCCTGGTTGGCTTGATATGTTTTGAGCAACTTATCTTCGACGGTTGCACGCAGTTCTGAAGTTGGTTCAGCGGATGCTGCTCCTTCTTGAGCTTGGCTGAGTTTCTTACTTAGGTGGGCTGGGACGTGTGTGAGTTCCAATATTTCTTCACCTTGCGCCATTAAGGCGGATACTTTGATTAAACTATCGAGTTCACGCAAATTTCCTGGCCATGAGTAAGACAGCATCAGAGAAAGTAGGTGAGGGCAAAGCTGTTGTTCAGATTCGGCGTGACGCCGATGAATGTTCTCAATCAGTTGTCGTTTGTCATCACGTTCCTCAAAGCGAGGTAGCTCAATGATCAAGCCATTAAGGCGATAATACAAATCTTGGCGGAACAATCCTTCGCTGACCAAATGTTCCAGATCTTTATGCGTGGCTGCAATGATTTGCGTATCGACTTGAATACTTTGGTTTGAACCCACGGGAAGCACGGTTTTATCTTGCAATACATGGAGCAAGCGGCTTTGAGCTTCCAAGGGTAAATCTGCGATTTCATCCAGAAACAAAATCCCTTTGTGTGCTTGGCGAATTTTCCCCTGATAGCCTTTGCTGTTTGCGCCAGTAAAGGCACCGGCTACGTAGCCAAATAATTCAGATTCAACCAGATCTTTTGGTAGCGCTCCGCAGTTAACGGAAACCAACGGTCCCGTTTTTCTCTGGCTGTTTTTATGAAGCGCTTTCACAAACTCGTTTTTGCCAACACCAGTCTCTCCGAGAATCAACAAACTGATGTCTTTATCGATGACGCGATTGGCTTGCTGCCAACAGTGCTCAACTGCGGAGTCGCCATAATGAAGATCATTGGACGCCGCTACAGCACGAGACTTGACCTTGCTATCTTTATCGGTAAGCGGTTTTGTTTTGAAAACGAAAGGGTGCTCATTTCCCCGAGTGGATAGAATGTCGTCTAAGGATTGCCCAATGATACTTTTTTGCGCAAAAAGTTGAGAGGCTACTTGATTGTGAGCCAAAACTTGTCCGTCTTCATTTGCAATGATAATTCCTTGCCAACCACTATTCAGTAAACCTTTTTCGCACGCTAAATCCACACGAATATGCCCTTGTGGAATCAAGTTAAGTAGTTGATTCTCCACTTGCTGGACCATGTTTTGTACTAGTACTTGCGTTGAGAAGTCATGTCTCTTTTGCTCGCTTGTAATATCTAATACGCCAATGAGGTTACCAAGATGATCGAAAATAGGATTAGCCGAACAGCTAATAAAACGATGGTGTTGGATAAAGTGCTGATCACCAATAACAGAAACGGGCTTTGCTTCAACCAAAGCTGTACCAATCGCGTTGGTGCCTTTGACCTTTTCTTGCCAGCATGCTCCAGAGCTTAGCGAGATTTCCGTTAACTTTTCACGAAATCTAGGCTGTCCCCAACTGCCGATGATGACACCATCTGAATCCGTCAAAATTAAGCGACTGTCGCTATGAGCAAATAGCTGATTAAACAAAGGGAGCGCAAATTGAGTGACTGCCTCCAGCAAAAAATTGAGTTGGTGACGCCTATCTTGGAGCGTCGCTGGCGTTACTCGAATATCTTCAGGGCGTCGACGCTGTTTTAAACCCGCTTGTTCACTTCTGACCCATGAAGTTGAAAGCCAATTGTTATCGCTAATATGTTGAAGTTCCATGACTGTACCATTTTGTCACAGTGAGGGTGTGCCATTTTGGAACACTTGAACATTGGTGTTCACACCATACATCCGCTCAAACATCGCTCACTTGGTTTGTTATCGCTTGGTAATCATAGTTTTACATTTAATTAACAACAAGCGTGGCGTAGTTGGCGTGTGACTTGCGTAATGCTCTTTGTGAACAGTGCGATACGACACTGCAATAACACATTGAACGAGAAACAAAAGGAAGAGTTATGATCTATGCACAGCCAGGTAGTGAAAATGCCATTGTTAACTTTAAATCGCATTACGATAACTTTATCGGTGGGGAATGGGTAAAACCAACGGGTGGTGAGTACTTTGACAATATCTCACCAATCAACGGACAAGCGTATTGTAAAGTTGCTCGCTCTGGCGAGGAAGATATTAATTTAGCACTGGATGCCGCGCACAACATCAGAGCAAAATGGGCCAAAACCAGCGTGACAGAACGTTCGAACATCTTGCTGAAAATTGCTGACCGTATTGAGCAGCATCTAGAAGAGCTTGCTGTTGCAGAAACTTGGGAAAACGGCAAACCAGTTCGCGAAACCTTGGCGGCAGATTTACCTTTAGTAGTGGATCACTTCCGTTACTTCGCTGGCTGTATTCGCGCACAAGAAGGCAGTGCGGCAGAACTGGATGAGCACACCGCAAGCTACCACTTCCCAGAACCGATTGGTGTGGTTGGTCAAATTATTCCGTGGAACTTCCCAATGTTGATGGCGGCTTGGAAACTAGCACCGGCACTAGCGGCGGGCTGCTGTGTGGTATTGAAGCCAGCAGAGCAAACCCCAACATCCATTCTGGTTCTGATGGAAAAAATCGGTGACCTTCTTCCTCCTGGTGTCATCAACGTTGTAAACGGATATGGTTCTGAAGCGGGTCAAGCATTAGCAACCAGCAACCGCATTGCGAAACTCGCTTTTACCGGGTCTACGCAAGTTGGCAACCACATTCTGAAATGTGCAGCAGACAACTTGATCCCATCGACAGTTGAGTTAGGTGGTAAATCTCCAAACATCTACTTCTCAGATATCTTCGATTACGAAGATGAGTATCTTGATAAGTGTATCGAAGGTACGTTACTTGGTTTCTTCAACCAAGGTGAAGTTTGTACTTGTCCATCTCGCGTACTGGTTCATGAAGCGATTTATGACAAGTTTGTAGAGAAACTGACGGAACGTGCACAGCTGATTAAACAAGGTAATCCGCTCGATACCGATACTCAAGTTGGTGCTCAGGCTTCTCAAGAACAGTTTGATAAGATTTTAAGTTACCTGGAAATCGGCCGTGAAGAAGGCGCAAAAGTGGTCTTTGGTGGGGGAGTGTCAGAACAGCCAGAGTCTATCAACCAGGGGTACTACATTCAGCCAACCATGTTGGAAGGCCACAACAAGATGCGAATCTTCCAAGAAGAAATCTTTGGCCCAGTGATCGCTATCACCAAATTCAAAGATGAGGCTGAAGCGTTGGAAATCGCAAACGACACTGAATATGGCTTAGGCGCAGGTGTTTGGACACGTGATGCGAACGTTGCATATCGTATGGGCCGTAATATTGAAGCTGGCCGGATCTGGATTAACTGTTACCACGCTTACCCTGCACACGCAGCGTTCGGTGGTTACAAAAAATCGGGTATCGGGCGCGAAACGCACAAGATGATGCTGGATCACTACCAGAACACGAAGAACTTGCTGATTAGCTACAGCATCGACCCGTTAGGCTTCTTCTAGTGAAACTAAGTAATTAATAAAGAAAAAGCAGTATGAATCAAAACCCCGAATCTTCGGGGTTTTTTATTAGCGTGAGCTTGTCGGCTGAAGGTTAACTTAGATGTTTAACCTGCTTATATTGTGATATCAGGAACGTTGAATTATCGCCACTTTTCGTTCCATAAGCTTTTCTACGGCGGCGTTTTGCTTGTCAATGTTGAGTTGCGGATCAAAGTCCAAAACGCGATTGCAAGATTCGAGACTGGCAAATTGATTTAAACATTCACCAAGCTCTCTTTTAGAGCTTGTTCGCATCAGACTGCTTTCTGATGAGGAGAGTAGGGTGACTTTACGGCCATGAAACGTTCCTTGCGGCACTGCATCACTTTGCTGCGCTTGTTGAACGTCATGAACCGATGAATTGGTGTATGTGGATTGGATGTCATTGGACATAAAGACACCTAAACTCTCAAGTCTAAAGTTTGTGGCATCGGTGGTGCCTCATCAATAGTTACATGAGAAGACAATAACGCTTCCCACGACTCGCTGTGCGTCAGCAATTCTGCTAAAGCTGTTTCAAAATATTCGTAATCCAGTCGCCTAATGTTAATGAGTCGGTTTAAACATAGGACGTGTCGGTGGTTATCTAAACTAAAAAATAACTGGTGCTCAGGCCAGTGATAATTAAAGGCCAAAAAAGAACGATAAAGATCGGAATTTACAATTTGAAGGCCAACAATCTCAGCTTCGAGCTGCAGAGTTGTCGATTCAGGATGAAAGATGATATGCACCCTTAGATTATCATCAAAGGCTAAGCTTACTTCATTTTCCGTTAGATGCAGTGCAGGCAAGCCTATTTGATGAGCAAACTTTAGCAAAATCTCATCGATAGTTTGGCGTGCTGACATAGGAATAGTCCCTTTTGAAATTTTATCAAGGAAAATATTAGATGTATCTCTTCATGTTTATCAATATTAGTCGGTTGTTATTATATTTTGGCTTTTAAATGTGTTGAGAGAAATAGAAAGGCAAAAGTAAATGTGTTCAGATGCATATCTCAATGGCAATGAGATATATGAATATCATTTTTCTCTAATAAACTTCAATTAAGGAAGGAATGAAAGTGAGCAGAAACTGCTTTTGAAATTACAGTCCATGTTAACTACGTGTTGTTAAAAAATGCGATTTATTGTCCGCTTGTAGTATAAATATAAGTTGATCTTTTATATTTTTACATAAAGAATTGTGTGAATTTCAAATGAGCTAGATTATATAAAATAAGTTTATGGGGTCATAATGAACAATTCTATATGGGCTGGTTTTATTGGGTTATTCATACTGAGTGGGTGCAGTCAGACTGTGTCCGTTAATGGGGGGGATGGCTTTGATACACAGAGTCAGGCATCAGTCTATGGTTGGGTTTCTGTCGACGGCTACTTTCCACCTTCGATTACTTCTCTTGAAGTGGAAATATGTAAAATTATTGATAATCAATGTTTTAAATCGGCATCTCAGAGCTACCAAGGCGTTCAGTTGCCTGTGCAGTATTCGTTTTTAATTGCACCAATTCAAGCTGGTGAAGGAAAAATGAAGATTATTGGAAAGCTTTATTCAAACGGTGAGCTCGTTGCGGAAAAAGAAAAGAACTATTTATTTTTAGAGGGAAATAAACAAGAAAACTTGATTCTTGTTCCAAAAATAAACAGATAAAATTTTAAGTACTACATTTTTATTAGAATTTTCTAATTTATAAAAATAAAGACTATATCTTTCCTTTTGTGAAAGATTTGTTGTCTTTTATAAACATTAATTACATGACTTTGAAGTCATCGGGTCAGTTGTTTTTTAGACTCATACTTGTTGCAAAAACAGTATTTTTTATGATTATATCTCGCTCCTTGAACACGTTGGCTTGGCGTTTTAGGCTATAAAACATACATTTTTATGATTTTGGAAATTTAATTTTGTTCTAGAAACGATGCCGAAATCTATTTAATTGTATTCTAATGTATAACAAAACAACCAAACTTAAATAACGAAATGATATTTAAGTTTTGGCTAATGATAAACGCTATCTGATAAAAATAATAAAGACGGACAGCAGAAATTTACTAAGTCAAACTTTTACCTTTAGGTAAAGGTAATGCTTGGGTTATTCGCTAATTATTCGGGGGGTATGGTAAGTGATAGAACTTCTATGCTCTTTTCTTTGCTTCTTTAATTCATACAGCAGTACTTAGAAATAACAACAATCAAAGTAGTGCTTTGAAAGTTTCTCAACATTTGCACTGAGAAACTCAAAATAATGAAGGGTAGAAAATGGATGTGTCAGGCCAACTAAACTCAGAAAGGGTCGACTCGAGTTCACGAAAAATTCGTAGTTTTTCCTGCTATGAAAAATCTGACGAAGTATTTCACTCAGACCAGTCTCACATTGTTGTCGTTCACAATGGTCAGCTTCGAGTTCAAACAGGTGATTGCACAATCGATGTTGCTGCAGAAAATGGGGTATTTCTATCTCAAGGGGATTACTTGTTAGAGTACTCTCCGCTAGATGGGGCATACAAAGCGTCGATTATTGCTTACGACAATGAACTCGTTAGTCAGTTGCTGCAAAAACACAGTGATCTCTTGATGATGCTACCTAAGGTAGACAAAGTTTGTTCTGGTTTGTTTACTTTTGGTTTGAACATACTCGTTGAACAAGTGCTTTCTAGCATGCAGACGCTTGAGCAACAAGCGTACCCTGATGCCATTATGTGCCTAAAATACGAAGAACTACTCATTCTCTTGCTACACAGCAAAGGAGGAGAATCACTGTATGCGTTGCTGTCACAACAAACAAACCGTACGTCGGAACGGTTACGTCGATTTATGGAACAGCATTACTTAAAAGAATGGAAGTTGACAGACTACGCGCAGGAGTTTGGTGCCAGCTTAACCACTTTTAAAGAGCTTTTTAATGAGCACTATGGCATTTCTCCAAGAGCTTGGATCAGTGAGCGTCGACTACTGCATGCTCATAAACTGCTGTTGACGAGCAAGATGAGCATCGTAGATGTGGCGATGGAGGCAGGGTTTTCCAGTCAGTCTTACTTTACGCAGAGTTACCGTCGTCGTTTTGGAACGACCCCAAGCCGCGTACGTTCGGGAGACGACCAAGTGGCTATCGCGAAATGAAATGACTTGGGACTAAAATTTTCTGACTAATTTTGAAAGTCACTCACCAGTGTAAATTCTATTATGTATCGTGTAACAACGAACGATTAAAAATTATTACATCTCTTTCTTTCTGGATTGTTCGAAAGGGGTGCGGAGACGAACATAAATGAAAAAGCAGCATTGGCGACGCCGTTCGCTTTTTCCAGACAGCATAGTGACACAGCGGAAAGTGACTGTTTTACAAAGAGGAGCTCGTTATGAAAGCGCCTCGAAACCTACGCAGGATCTCAATGTTGTGCACGTCAATCACCGACAATTGTTGAGTGAAGGCGTCATAAATTATGAGCAGTTATCTTTACTTCAACGCTTGTTGGATAGAAATGTCGTCGATAGCCTATGCGCTAGCCAGTTAGTTAAAACGTATCAAAAACTTGGTGCTTCGATAGACCGGTTTGCCATGCGTTTATTTTTGGAAATTGGATCGCAGCTCAGTGATAGCAGCACAATCACAACGTTCGAACAAAGGCTGGACTACATCAACTCTCGTCTGGGCTTTCGCTTTAATTTGGCTGTCCCAAAAACGTTGATGCTTTGTTTCCATTTATCACTCAACGAGTGGATTAACCGACAAGTCGATCAAAGTGCTCTTCATGCTTCGATTAAAGTTGAACAACTTATCAATCAACTCGATATTCAGAAGGAATATTGGTCGAAGCTATCAGGGGAAGACACCAGTGCCGTCTTTGTTCAACAGCAACTCGATCTCATTAAGAGCCAGCAGCATCAACTTAAAAAGCAACTTGGGACGTTAAGCGAACAACAGTTGCAAGTGATTGAATGTCATCGTTTGTTAATTGAGAAGTGGCAACCGTCTTTAGACGAGCTGAAAGGGTTCGCGGAGTACACCTCTACAACCGAACAATTTATTTCTGAGTGGAAAAATTGGTGTTCGGAAGTGCGACTTGAGGCCCCCGAGCTGAACGAAGTTTGGGATGCATGCGATGTGGTTTACAACGACCAAAATGCGGTTGCGAAAGTATGGCAATGGTTCAAGAACATGCAAACTGTTGGTGATATCGATCACTACTATTTTGATACTCAAAGTGGTCAGTGCGGCCAGGCTTGCAATCACCTCAGCCAGATCTAAATAGGGCGTTAAATGTTAGATAAGATGATGAAATCTTTAGCGGAAGCGCTAAAGGTAGGGGATTTTATTGCCTCAGAAAATGGTTCTTACAACATCGAGGTTGACCAGTTATCACTGACCATCAAGCAACATGCGTCATGGATTTTATGGGAAGCGACGTTACCCTTCCAGTTTAAAGAGCATCTAGATTATCAACAAGAACAAGCGTTACAACGTTGCATGCAGCTCTCATTAAAAACCATTCGTGAGGATGGCGGCGTACTGACAACCAATGATGATCAGCAATTGATTTTGCAAAGTAAAGTAAGGGTTGAGGACTGTTCCGTGGAACGGTTCTCTGCTTTGCTTTCTAAGCACGTCAATCTATGTGAGCGTTACATTGCATTATTGGAACAAGAACGCGTGAACCACACAATCAACCATACAGTGTGGTTACCATGATGCTAAAAATCTTTCCCAACATTAGACGTGCTGCAACAAAGGCATTGTTATGCGCAGTGAGTGTTGTTCCTTTGGGATACGCGCAAGCAACAGACTTACACTGGCCCGAACAACCGTTCCGCTACTATGCAGATAACGACTCATTAAAAGAGTTGTTGAATAACTTCGGTGCAAATTATCGTGTCTCGGTTTCTGTTAGTGACAAAGTCAACGATCGAGTGAATGGGCGTTTTACCCCTGAAGATCCGGCGGAATTCCTCGATTACTTATCGCAAGTGTACAACTTGATGTGGTATTTCGATGGTGCCGTCTTACATGTCTATAAGGCGACAGAAACTCGCTCACGTTTACTTCAATTGGAATTACTTACGGCTAGAGAGCTACGCAGTACGTTAATTTCCACCGGCGTTTGGGATTCTCGTTATGGTTGGAGAGCTGCTGAGAGCAAAGGGTTAGTCTATCTTGCGGGTCCTCCACGTTATGTCGACTTAGTGGTACAAACGGCGGAGGCATTGGAAACGCGCTTGCTGCAGAAATCAAATTCAACCGACGAATTATTCGTTGAGATAATTCCTTTGAAGTACGCTTCTGCAACGGATAGAGAAATTGCATATCGAGATCAGACAATTACGGTCCCGGGCATCGCATCGGTGTTAAAACGGGTCGTGTCTGGTGTTCAAACGCAAGTGGCGAGTGCGTCTAGCAAAGAAGTTACCAGTCCAGATAAGCCTGTAAAAAGTAATAAAACCGCCTCAGTTCATGGTGGCGCAACAGTTGAAGCAGAGCCGGGTCTTAATGCGATTATCGTTCGTGATACTCAAGCACGATTACCGCTCTATCGTAAACTGGTCGCGCAATTAGACCAGCCGCAATCAAGAATTGAAGTCGCGCTATCGATTGTCGATATCAGTGCCAACGATTTAAGTCAGTTAGGCGTGGATTGGCGAGCGGGAGTGTCTGTCGGAAACAACCGCATTGTCGATATCAAAACAACAGGTGATGTGAATTCGGGGGATGTGACGCTCGGCAGTGGACAGAACTTTAAGTCCTTGCTTGATTCAACCAACCTAAATTACTTGCTGGCTCAAATTCGTTTATTGGAATCCAAAGGCAGTGCTCAAGTGGTTTCAAGACCAACATTGTTAACTCAGGAAAATGTCGAAGCGGTACTGAACAACAGCAGCACTTTTTACGTCAAGCTGGTTGGTAAAGAAACCGCAGCGCTGGAAGAGGTCACGTATGGCACGTTACTGAGAATTGTCCCACGTATCGTTGGTGATAGATTTGCTGCACGACCTGAAATTAACCTGAGCCTTCATCTCGAAGACGGTGCAAAGATCGCTGATGGTGGCGTCGATGATCTTCCTTCCGTTCGTAAAACTGAAATCAGCACCTTAGCGACGGTTAAACAAGGGCAAAGCTTACTTATCGGTGGTGTGTACCGAGATGAAGTGAGCCATCAGTTACGTAAAGTGCCATTGCTAGGAGACATCCCATATTTAGGCGCGCTGTTTAGAAGTAATACCAATACTAAGCGCCGCACAGTACGAATGTTTATTTTAGAACCTCGAATTGTTGTGGATGGTATTGGCGATAGTGTGTTGATTGGCAACGAATATGACTTGCGACCAAGTATAGGCAGGCTTAACAACATCTCCAACAATAGCGCTGAATTTAAATCGGTAGTGGAAGTATATAGCTGCACATCGAGGGTTCAGGCCGAGCGCTATCAACAAGACTTATTGTCACAGAAAAAGTCGTCTCAATTAACGCAGTGCCAATTACCAACAGGGCAAAAGGGTTGGCGGGTGAAAGTATTGGAATGTGATGACTCACAAAGTGAGTGTGTGCGCCCTTCAGAGGAGTCTTAACCGCGATGCAGCAATGGAAAATTCGTATTTTATCAGGCGTGCATACCGGAGTAGAAGTCACCTTACCTGAAGGTGCTCTCGTGCTTGGCAGTGACGACTTTATTGCTGATCTTGTACTGTCTGATGCTGGGGTCGAAGCGAACCATTTCAACCTCGTTTGCCAGCAAGACTCGGTCATTTTACGAGGCTGCGAAGAGGCAAATATTAACAGTGAAGACATCGCTGTTGCAGGTGATGGTATCGAGTTGTCACGCCATGCTGTTGTCTCGGTCGGCGTTGTGAAGTTCGCTCTGGGATACGCGGAAGATGCGTTAATTGTGAGTAACGTCAGCGACGAATCTAGCCAACAGAATACACCTGTGGTTGCTGTGCAACGCTCTAGCTGGAAAAAAACAACGCTCATCGCTTTGCTTTGTAGTTTTGTCCCGAGTGTCATTTTTGCCGGTATGTGGTACAGCCAAGCTAACGGAAACAACAATGAAATTGTTACAGAAGCAGAACCCATTGTTTTGGTACGTAACATCTTAGGCGAGCTCAAACTTAGCGACGTTCGTGTGGAATGGAATGCCGCCGCACGCCAAGCAGTCTTAGAGGGCTATGTTGAAGACCGAACACAGAAACTCGATCTGCTTGGTCGAATTGATGTATTGGGCATCAATTACAAAAGTGACTTAAGAACGATGGAAGAAATCCGTCGCGGGGTTCGATTTATTTTGCGCAACCTCGGCTATCACCAAGTGAAAGTCGAAAATGGCGATGAGACCGGCACACTGCTGCTGACGGGCTATATCGATGATGCAAGCCGCTGGAACCAAGTTGAACAAATCTTGGAGCGAGACGTGCCTGGTCTTGTTGCGTGGAAGGTTGAACTGCAGCGAGCGGGTGCCTACATGGATACGCTAAAAGCGTTATTAACGGATGCGGAGCTACTGAAGAAAGTCCAGTTGGTCACCAGCGGTGATCGCATCGAAGTTCGTGGTGAGCTTGATGATATCGAAACGACTCGATTTTACGGTGTGACCCGAGACTTCCGGGAACAATATGGTGAGAAACCGTACTTAGTTTTGAAATCCATACCTAAGGTGAGTAAAGGCACTAACATCGATTTCCCGTTTCGTAGCGTTAACTTTGGCCAGGTTCCATATGTGATTCTGACCGATAACGTTCGCTATATGGTCGGTGCAAGAACGCCTCAGGGCTACCGAATATCCAGTGTTACACCTGCTGGTATTGAGTTGGTTAAAGGCGGGCGGGTGATAACAATAGAACTTGGATATGAAGGCGAGACGAACAATGACAAATCTTGAACAAATTTTAAATAACGACACAAACGGTGCGGAAGTGCACAAGATTAAGAGCAAGCTCTTAGAAGCACAAGCGGTGGTGAAACGTCAGTTGGATTTAGGGTGCTCACCACAGCAGTACCAATTGCTACTCAAACAGTATGAAGCTTACTCAGCCGCCCATGCGGTCGTTGAATCATACGAAGCTAACTAAAAAATACGAGGAAGTCTTATGTCATTTTACGATGCTAGTAACAGTGTAAACCTTGATGATGTTAAAGCTAAGTTAGAACAACAAGCGAAAGATGCCAACACAGAAGTGACGGCAGCCATCAAGAACCTAGAAACCAATGCCGATGATCCATCAAAGCTTGCCGAGCTTCAGCACGCGATCAACAAATGGTCTGTTGTTTACAATATCAATGCGACCACGACTCGTGCGATTAAAGATGTGATGCAGTCGATTCTCCAGAAGGTGTAAAGCATGGAACGAGAAACGCGCCAACTGCTGGCTGAAATCGCGCTGATGGCAACAGGTATGCATCGTCATCAAGAAGCCAACACGATTGCAGATGGCCTTGAAGCAAGCTCAGGTTCTGAAGAGACCGTTGCGATGATTCGTGCAATGAGCCTCATGAATAAAGGCTTGTATGAAGAGGCTCATCAATTACTCGAACCACTTTGTAACGCCTATCCAGATCTGATCAGCTTAGCGGCTCTTGCTTCTGCCAAAGCCGGTTTACTGAGCAAAGCGGAAAGCTGGGTAGAACTTGCGTCACAAGGAAGCGAAGAAAGCCAAGCATTTGCTGCGAGCTTTTCTCAGGACATTAGGAATCTTGGATGATCATTGATTCAAGCAACCTAAGTCTTCAACACCAATCTTTGCGTCAGTTGGAGTCGCGCCATTATGAGCGGAGCGATGAAGACAAGATGAAAGCACTCATGGAGCGAAGTGACAAGCAAGAGCAAGTTTCACATGTTTCTCCAAAAGAGACGCTAGAGAAAACAGAAGCCAAACTGGCGGAGATTAAAGCGTGGTACGAATCATTAAAAGACGCAGAGGTTGTCAGTAAACAAAGTGTCTTATCATCGTTAAATGAAGCGTTTTCCGACCCTCAAGTTAAACGAGAGGCAATGTGGTACGCCTTTCATGAGGCGAAGAGTGCAAAAGGCAACGAGCAGCCACAATCTGATTTGTTAAAGGTGTTGAAGCAGGAGTTACTAGGGAATTTTTCGGGACAGCTTATTGCCGAACCACCTGCTGATAAAACAGCACTAAAAGCAATGCTAGCGCAGCATTTTCCACTGGGTGCCCAGAAAGAACAAGCCTTATGGCATTGCTGGGCAGAGTTGAAGTCGTTACCTGATATGGCATCAACACTGGACATGGTTCGTGATGAACTTAGCTTCATGATCCAAAAAAATGCGATGGTGAAAAACATCATGACTCACAGTCACAAGTTAGATTTATCTTAGGAGTACATATGATAAACACGCAGTACACCGAGGTGATGCAAACCAACATTGATAAGTTACAGGATGCGCAAGTCGAAGACGGTTTAAGCGAACGTTTTGAGCAAGCCATGTCGGTTCCCGAGGCAAGTAATGGCCTGGAGGGCGGTTTGCTAGAAAACATCAGCGAGTTGAAAAACACTATCGATAACGCGAAAAGTAACCTGCAAGACAACATGAAGATGGTGGGTGATGATCCGGCGCAATTACTGCAAATGCAGTGGGCGCTGACACGCATTACTTTTCAAGAAGAGCTGATCGCGAAAACCGTGGGTAAAACCACACAAAACGTAGAAACCTTATTGAAGGCACAATAGTGATGATGAATAAAATGAGAGCAGTTTTCATCATGCTCACGTTGTTTCTGGTAGGTTGTCAGACCGAGTTATACACCAACGTTACTCAGAAAGAGGGTAATGAGATGTTGTCGATCTTACTATCCGAAGGTGTCGTTGCAACAAAAGAACCTGACAAAGACAACACCGTCAAGTTAATGGTAGACAGTTCTCAAATCGCCTTCGCGGTAGATGCGCTAAAGCGAAAAGGTTATCCAAGAGAGCAGTTTTCTACACTGAAAGAGGTGTTTCCCAAAGACGATTTGATCTCGTCACCATTAGCAGAACGAGCACGTTTGGTGTACGCGAAATCTCAAGAGCTCTCGTCAACCTTATCTCAGATTGATGGCGTGCTGGTGGCACGTGTTCATGTTGTTTTGGAAGATCAAGATCTGCGTCCAGGAGAGCGCCCAACTCCAGCTTCTGCCTCCGTATTTATTAAACACGCGGCAGATATTGCGCTTGATTCATATGTTCCGCAGATCAAATTATTAGTGAACAACAGTATTGAGGGGTTGAACTACGATCGAATCAGCGTAGTGATGGTACCCTCATCAGAGGTTCGAGTTGCTACTCAAAACAATCAATTTAAAAGCATTTTGTCGGTTCAGGTCACCAAAGAGACGGCGAATAATCTTATCGCCATTTTGGTGTTCTTGGTAGCGGCACTCATCGGCTCGAATATCGCTACTTTTACATGGTGTCGTAGGAACACGAAGCGTGGTTAAACCAGAAACACCACTCGCGCAGGTACAACACCAGTTTAACTATGCGCCTTGCCAGTACATCCATAGAAGTTGGATAGAGCAAAAGCAGCCTTGGTTACTAAATATCGAAGGCTGGAGAGATAACCCCATGTTCAACCAATGGTGTATCAATGAGTGGGCGTTATCTCCCGTTCCTGAGATGGCTTTTAACAAACCTTGCCATAGCTTGGCGTTGCTCCCAGCGGATGCGTTGAACCAACTCGTATTGATGGTGGGCGGAGCTTTACATTGTGTGGCAATGCGAGGCGTTGTTTTAAAACATCCGAAACAGGTTCTGAACAACGTCTTTGGATTGGAAGGCGCTCGGTTCTTGATTCAAAACGGGCCGATGCTGTTATCCAGCTGGCCGCAAGGCTGGCAGCGTTCGTTACCAGAACTACTGGATGAAAGGTCTGTTGAAGCAAGTATGAGGGCGCTGGGATATTTTTGGATGAGGTTTATTTTGATTAACTCACCGGAAGATGTTGTTCTTCGTTGGCAATTCAAATTGGAAAAGCAACTTAGCGAAAACGCGGAAACAGCTAACTGGTTGGAAGCGGATCAACGAGATCTGGCGTATCGACTCACAAAAAAAATCGCAAAACAGGTTATTCCTCAATGGTTTCATTTGTTGAAATAAAAACAGACAATTTGCAGCTGGCACCTGGCTTAAAGGTGCTGAAAGCGAAAGATTATGCCAGTTATCTGGATTCGCAACACTTAGTTGAAGCCGCGAACTCCAAAGCTGAAAGCATCATTGCTAATGCCCAACAAGCCTACGAAACCGAAAAACAACGTGGTTATCAAGATGGCCTTGCACAAGCCAAGATTGAAAATGCGCAAACGATGGTTGAAACCTTAGCACGTTGTAATGACTACTATCAGCAAGTCGAAGAAAAAATGACAGGTGTGGTGTTAGAAGCAGTACGTAAGATCATCGATACCTTCGATGATGTCGATACCACGGTGAGTGTAGTTCGAGAAGCGTTGCAACTGGTGAGTAACCAAAAGCAGGTCATTTTACATGTCCACCCAGAGCAGGTTGTTGAGGTGAGAGAAAAGGTGGCTGGTGTATTAAGTGATTTCCCTGAAGTCGGTTATGTTGACGTGGTAGCAGATGCGCGCTTGAAAAATGGAGGCTGCATTTTGGAAACAGAAGTTGGGATCATCGACGCCAGTATTGATGGACAGCTGCATGCATTAAAGCAAGCCATGGTGAAGCAGCTCAGCGAGCGTAAAATTACGATTCATGAATAAACCTCAAAAACTCAGCACTTGCTGAGTTTTTTCATTTTAATGCCTTTAAACAAAAAAAATCCGACCATTTCTAAAATATTCACTGCCATAAATCCTTAAGAATACACCTAAGAAAGCTGCTTAGTTGATAAGTGTTGCAACTAAGCAGCGCCTCTAAAACAACAAAAATAGGATTATTTAGTCGAATGGCTAATGGATTTATAACTTCTTTACTGACAGATTTTGCCAGCCGCTGCCAATTGGAGCCGTTGGTTTTTGATGAGGATGATTGTTGCCATCTACTCGTTGAGCAAAACACAGCAATCACAATTCGTGCACAAGAAGATCGTGTGACGCTTATCGGGCTGATTTCAGGTGATAAACCGAGTGCTGATATTTTGCATCAACATATGAAAGATGCCTTAACGCAAGGCTCTCCAGCGGTATGCTGGGAGGAAGAGACCGGATATATCGGTTTCATACACCTGCCTCAGCAACTGCTAACTGCATCTTTTTTCGATGAGTCATTTGCGAATTTCATCGAGTGGTTAAAAAGTGCGAATACACAAGAAGTAACCAATAAAACAACCGAAGTACCGGAAACGAATACCACTCATTTTTCCACATTAAGGGTTTAAAACATGATCAGTTTTGGAAGTGTTAGCGCGTTGCAGGCCGCCATGCCGCAAGCTCGTAACGAGATACTTAACGAAGGTAAGCTGAGTATTGGTGGCAAAGAATACCAAATCAACGCAGCGACCCAAGAATTTACTCGCGCCAATCCTACGAATGGTGCAGTAGCGCGATTTTTTGAAGCGACAGGAAAACTGTTTCGCGAAGGTAGCCCACAATCGGTAGCGAAAGCCCTTACAAAAGCCGTATTTGATAATGAGCAAGGACAAGCTCAGCGTTTACAAGCTGCTTCTTCTGTTGAGCATGGACAAATGTTCTTCAAAGATGGAAGCATAAAAACCGCATCAGATGTCTTAAATGCCTTTGCGAAGTTAGACAGTAAATCAGTTCAGTCGAACTCTGCTGAGCTAAACCAGTTAGCAGAGCGAGCGATGACAGAGGCAATGTTAGAAACCGATTCTGGTAAAAACCTCACATCACTGATTGGCGAAAGTGCAGCGAAGTCGCTTGCTGGACGTGTAGTAAAAGACTACGGCGGTGGTGTATCTGCAGCGCAGAAAAACCCGGCAGGTAGCATTAATCAAATGCAAGCGGTGTTTGATATGGAGGTGATGCATCTTAAATCGGCGCAACGTCATATCGAAGGTCTAGCAAGCACTGATCTAAGCCAAGGTGTATACGCTGAAGGACTGGCGGAGGATGCGTTTAACAAAAGTGGCGTAACCAATAATGTTGAAAGAGCTGCGGCGTGGATCATTAATGCTTCAAACTCTAAAGGAAACGATGCCGAAAATATTACGTCTTTACTGAAAGAATACGCGTCTAATGGTAAAGATTTATTGAATATGGAAAACCTAAAAGAGCTACACGCTCGATTGGTGCCTAATGTTGAGCGTGATTACCGAGGGCCAAATATTTCGGGTGGCACTTTGCCGTCAAGTATTGGCGGTGAGGGCATGTTAAAGCAGCACATTGAAGGCTTTTTGAAAGAGAACCCTGTAGAAGATAAAGACTTAGGTAAACATTTGTTCGCCGGAGTTATCGGGTACCATGGCTTTACCGATGGAAATGGTCGCATGGGGCGCATGCTATACGCGATAGCAGAACTTCGTAACGACTCGTTCAATCCTTTAGCTATGGATGCAGAAAATAGCCTTCACGGTATTAAGTGATTTTCTACTTCTATTTAATTTTTGGAGCGGCGATTGCCGCTCTTTTATTTTCCAGCTTAACCTTAATTTTTCTTCTCAATAAAACGGCTAATAGCAATAAAAATGAGACGTTGAAATAAAGTGTCGGTTTCTATCTCGCCATAAAATCTCTTTTCTCCTTATTCGCTTATTTAAATGAGCCGTTATACCCAAGTGGCTTCGCTGAAACAAATATATCGATGTCACTTAGTTATAATAAATTAGACAGGACACAACATGGATACAGGAAAGATTAATATGCTTCTCTCTGAGCTAGGAGAAGTGCTGAACCTTGAGCGCGTGACAGCGTATGACGATCAAATGTGGTCACTGCATTTTGCTGAAAACAACAGTGTCGATGTTCTGCTCGTAGAGGAAAAAGGCGAGTTATTGATTTCCAAAAACCTGCTTATAGAACAAGATGATATTACGCTAGATAAACTTCAAGTTTTACTTGAATACAACTTTTTGTATCGAGAAACAGGTGGTGTGCAGTTTTGTGTGAATCCAACACGCAAAGACGTTGTTCTTCAAGTTGCTATCGCGACTGGAAGTGAACTCACCAACATTGCTAACTTAATCATTCAGTTGAACGAATTAGTTGATACTTGGGGACAGTTATTTCAAAACAACACGGTTGTAGATTTTAGCCAAACAGACGTACACGCATTTATTCAAGTTTAAGGCATCACACATGGTCAATATTAATACATCGCAAATGCACTCGTTGAGTCAGTTAACGTCACATTTGGCGACACAAAATCAAGCTGACGACAAAGAGGTTCGAGCACACAACGGTAAAGATATTTTTGTTAAAGAGGGCGCACCAAAAAATAAAAGTATCAGCGCGCGTATTAGCCACCAGAATAAAGCGAAAGATATTGTAGTGAACCTGCTTACTAAGCAGGGTATTCCTAAAGATGTTGCGAAGCTCATGCTGAAAAATGTGTTGAACGGTGAAAACAAGTTAACGCTTGGGAGCCTGAAAAATCTTGAGAGATTGTCGTCTGGTCCTAGCTCAAATTGGCCCACTGCACAAACGGCAGCCTCTTCTTCCAAAACCAATAAAGCCTCATCGAGTGTCGCGCTTATCAACGAACATAAAGCCAACCTTCAAAAGCTTGGTGATTTTGCCTGTACGGACTTAAATACGTTCGGTGTTAAGGGGTCACAGTTTTATGAAACAAAAGGAAAGCCACGACTAAAAGAGCTTCACGCGGATCAAGCGCGAATCATGCAAGATCACAGAGCGACGATGTCCGCAAACGGAGTTCAAGCTGCAGCACAAAGAGGAACCGCACCGCAATTAAGCACTCTACAGAACATTGCTAAGGCAGTACAAACCGCGAAAGCCGGCTGCTGTACTACATTTGCCTTTGCTGCCGCCGCTGAGATGATTCAAGGCATGTCAGGAACACCTGAAAGTGAACCCAAAGTAGAAGTGGTTGCGTTTAAAAAGGGTCATTCAGGTACACACCTTTATGTACTGGTTGGTCGACAAGAGGAGAGCGACATAAAAGATCCATCAACGTGGAGTAAGGATGTGAAAATTGTTGACCCGTGGGCGACATCTGCATTCGGTGCACCAATGTTTGGAGATGCACAACGACCACCTGTTTCGAATATGTTCCCGCCAACAGAAGTCATTTTTGATAGCCATAAACTGGGTTAGTCACTCTGCAAAAGAAGTGAGCAAATACATCATGCTAAGCATCTAACCTTTATTGAAAGAGCAGCTCTGAGCTGCTCTTTTTTATTACTCTGGCAACTCGATTTTAGAGCGAGATTTCTGCGGAAAACCTCACAATGAAGGCGAAAAAGTGACAAAAATAAAGCCATTACCGACATCGTTCAATCTGCAATCGTTGTTCAATAGAGTTATTGAAACAAAAGGAAAAAGTTATGAACACGATTCAACAACTGCTCTTGGAGTTTTGCCAACTCAATGAGTTGCCCGAACTGAATTTTGAAGAAAATGAACGTTGTCAGCTACTGGTCGATGATCGCTACATGTTGTATTTCATCGCTACAGATACGGATGATTTGATGCTGTCTGTAACGTTCGGAGGGTTAGAAAAATCCGGTGAACAACGACTAAAAGGTTTAGAGCTTCTTGCTCATGCTAACTATCAAGGAATAGGTAGTGGCAGCCTCGCACTTGCTTTGGCTCCAAACGGTCGACAGCTTGTCTTAGCAGGACGTAAACCCGTTGAGCATCTAAATACGACGAACCTTACCGCTTGGTTTCACGAAGTTATTGAACAGGCCGAGCTGTGGCAAGCGCGTTTCGCAATGTTGGATCAAGCGATTCCAACCACCTCTAATCATGAACAAGCTCATGTTCAATCACTTCGTGTGTAGGAGAGAAAAATGGTTAATACAACACAAAAAATCAGCCAAAGCCCAGTACCTGATCTAGAACAGTTTCGTGCAGTTGCTGCGCAAAAAGATGATCGAGTGATCAGTAAAAGAGGTGAAGTAAAAGAACCTTCCACATTCCACAAAGGTCATAAGTTTGCTTCTATTCACGAAGGCGTATTGAGAAGCAAATACACTAAGTTTTTCCAAGAAAACATCAAAACTCACCTTGATTTAAAGCAGGCGCTACTTAAGCAAGAAAAACCTGAGGTTGCGCTGTTGGCTTACTCCCTAGTGAGTCCTTCAGGCTATCGCGGTGAGCCACTTACTGAGCGTAAAATCTTAGAAGTTGTCAGCCTATTGGATGAAATAAAAGTGAGCAGCGATACGTACCAGCAGCTTAAAAATACGTTTGATGCGATCAGCAAAGATCCGCGTATGCAGGTGAGTTTAGAAGCCCAGTATCCAGGAAAAATGGATGGCTTCGCTGCTGAACTGTTACAGATGGGCAAAGAAAAGCTAAAAGGTTCTGGTGTGAACGCCGTTATTAACTTGGCATTACCTGGCGTTGGCTTATTGATTTCTACAGGTCGAGAGCTGCACAAAGCGGCCGTAAATGGTGATGCTGAGGCTTACCATCATCAGTTAGAACAAATTTCACAGCTGCCAGGGCGAGATCAACGTCTTTCTATGCCGATGCAGCAAACCTTGGCTCAAGGTCATGCGATACTGTCGGCTGAAGGTGGCATTGGAGCTACGTTAGGTATGGCGACGGGGAGCCTGGGCACGTTCGGTGTTAGCTCTGTAGCAACGGTGGGCGTCACACCGATAGCAAAAGAGGCAATCGGTTCTGCGGCAACGACTGCTATCATGAGCGGCGGTGGCTTTGTGGCGAACCAAGCTGGGGCATACGGGTTAAATACGGAAGTAAAAGAGCAACTTATGCAAGGCGAAATGTCTGGTGTTTTACCTAGACTTGAAGTTTCCAATGCAAAAGGAGACTTTACCTTCAGTATGCAAGATCCGGCTTCTGTCCGCGCATTAATGGCGTACCTTGGCCCTAAGGAGGATACTGCAATGACTTCTCCTCAAGCGCCTAAAGAAGCACAAGAGATGGAAGCCGCTCGATTAACACTGAAAAAGATGTTGGGTTCAGAGCCAAGTGAGCACTTGGTTCCTGACGTAGATTCTATCTTGAAGCTAAGCCCAGAGGATGCACCAAGTAAAACCGAGTCTATTGCTAACGGGGCGTTTAAAAAACTGTTAGGAGAAGATTGGGATTGGCTCATGCCAGCTGTTCGAGCGATTGATAAAGGGGAAGCAAGTAAAATAAACGAAAAGCTAACCTACAAGCTCCCCCTAGATGCAGCAAACGGACGAGTTTATCTTGATAAATGCCCAAACCTGAGTGACGTCCAATTAGATGCGCTAGAAAAATTAGGCTCACCAAGTCAATTGCGATTGATGTACTTGGCAGAAGGCTGGGTGTAATTTCAAATGGTAAAGTAGGGAGTAGGTGCTGCTCCTTACTTTATCTATCGTCAGCGTTACTTTTTGGGGCTGGCTCATCTCCATTGAATTTAACTTTTCGACTGAAGAAACAAACACACAAGTGTCAACGTTATACCAACCCAACCAATGAAAGAAATTTCTTCCCCAACAATCGCAACTGCTAGTGCTGCTGCGATAATAGGTTCAAATAGCGTGAGTATGCTAGCTCCACTGGCTGTAACAAACCGTAGCCCAAACCCAAAAGCGACGTAACCTAACCCCATTGGAATCAAGGCCATGTAGAGCATGACCGTCGTATTAGTTGATGATGCAAATAGATTATCGCCCGTGATGAAAAGTGTTGGTAGAAGCAAAACTCCACCAATACCAAAAACACTTCCCATGGCCGTTTGCGATTCAATGCCGTGGTCAATCATAGCCTTTACTCCCCATGAGTAAATGGCGTACGTCAGACCTGCCAATAGGCCAAGTAATACACCCCAATGCTTCATATCCTGATCAAATAAGCTATTTGCGGATGACTCAGAAGCCAGCAACAAGGTAATACCAATGACCCCGATTGCGAAACTCATCATCCAGCGCTTGGTTATGGTCTGATTTCGGCTAAAGAGGCACTCTAACAAAGCAGAAAAGAAAGGTGCAGTGGAGATAGAAACAACCGTACCAATAGCCACACCGGCGAATCGCATTGATGAATAAAAAGCCAGTGGGTAGGTGGCTAAGGCGATAATACTAACCAGTAACGTTTTCTTCTTATGTACGACTTTTCGAAAATCTCTCTTCAGTGACTTCGCAGACAGACATGCTTGCATAAATCCACCAATACCCATAGAAAATGCGCCAATGGCGAGAGCACTGACATCCGGTGCCAAGCTGGCAGCGGTGCCCGTCGTTCCCCACAGGGTTGAAGCAAAAAGTATGGATAAAGTTCCTAATTGATAGTCGGTGAAATGTTTTTTTAACACTGTAATTTCTACCTAGTGAATGGCTGTTTTAGGGTAGAAAGAATAAAAGAAAGCGATAGAGATTTTTGTGCTGAAAAGACGGAATACTTGTTCCAGAAGACTATTTTAGTGACTATCGGGAAAACTCTCTAGGAGACATACCAAAATGCATTGAAAACCGTCGACTAAACGCGGAAAGGTCACTATAGCCAACTCGTTCAGCTATCAACTGAACTGGAAGGTCTGTATGAGTCAGTAGTGCTTTGGCTTTTTCCATACGTTGTAGTGTAATGTACTTATGGACGCTTACTTTTAATTGCTCTTTAAAAAGCTTTTTAAATTGCGTCGGACTCAAGCAAGCGGCATTCGCTAACGAGGCAATGGTGAGTGGCTGATCAAGCTGCTCGGCGATCAAAACCTGTACATCTCGAATACGCGAATCCACGGAGCGAGACCGCTTTTGCTGCTCCAGCAACAGATAGAAGGTTGCAACCATTGAGTTTTCAATTTCATCATTAACCTGATACTCAAGTTGCTTTTCGACAAACTGGATAAAGCTCAGTAGAGGCGGGCTAATCGAAAACACAGCCACACTATTATCCATCAAATGAGTGGGCAAAGTGGTCATATCCGCAACAATAAAGCGTGATGACTCTTCGGCATTAAACCCGTGAGCACAACTTTTGGGGATGACTATGCAGTCGCCAACCGCCACCTTTCCGACATAGCTATCCATATCAATATGTATGTTGCCCTGGAGAGGAAGCACCAGTTGATGATAATCACTATGAGTATGTCGGCTCATACGTTTCGTGTAGGAGCGAATGCTTAAGCTAGATTTCATAAAAACAACATACAGTTAAAGGATACCGCATTATAGCGTTGAAAGTATCGAGGTTGAAAGCTGGGCAGTTGTAAGCCCAGATCTTGAATGGGATGTGGTTTGTTAGTCCGCCTCGGACTCTAACGAAGCCAACCAACGAAGCACTTCCGCAGTTGCCTCAATAAGATCGCTTGGGATGTACTGGTCGACGTTACCGTCGGCGTATAGTGCACGAGCAAGAGGGACTTTTTGCATCACAGGCACGCCTTCCTCTTTAGCGATTGCGACCATACGTTTGGCTACCGCATCGGTTTCCATCAAAGTGATGACGGGCAGGGGCGTTTCGCCTTTCTTGTAATAAAGGCCAACCGCGATATGTGTTGGGTTTGTAACTAATACATTAGAACGTTTAACGTTTTCACGTTGATTAGAGGCTTGTAGCTCTTGGTGTAACTGACGACGTTTGCTTTTTATTTCTGGACTGCCTTCCATCTCTTTGTATTCGCGCTTCACTTCGTCCTTGCTCATTTTGAGCTTTTTCGTGTGATCAAACTTCTGGTACGCAAAATCTGCGGCAGCGATGACGATGAAGCCTACCGAAGAGATAATCATTAATTGTTTAATCATGACGCCAGTAATGGTCGGGACACATTCTAGCCCACAAGTTGGAATTTGCATTAAAGCGTTGATGTTACCGCGTAATGTCACCCAGATAATGCAGGAAAGAAGAGAGACTTTAAGGATCGACTTGATAAACTCAATCACACTCTTGAGGGAAAAAATGCGTTTGGCCCCTTCGACGGGATTGATCTTTTTGATGTCGGGTTTAACGGACTCACCACTAAATAGGAATCCGAACTGCCCCATATTGGAAAAGATGGCGACGAGTGCAGCAACCAGAATAATCGGAGCGAGTAGATAGGCAATTTCTTTTGCGATGGCGATAGCGACATCGACTAGCGCATCTTGGAAACCCTGATAAGCAAGCTTACTTGGTAGGAGAATAAGCGCTGAGATGTGCGACATGTAATAATCGGCGAACGCAAACAGTACAATTATGAGCGCCAAAATTAATGCAGACGATACGATTTCTTGGCTTTTGGCAACCTGACCTTTCTGTCGAGCATCGCGTAACTTTTTTGCGGTGGGTTGCTCTGTTTTTTCTGCACTCATAAAGAATCCTAAGCGTTATTGCCAAATGGTATTGAGTTGTTCTGCGAATCGGGTAATGCCGTAAAACTGTACTTCAAAGTGATCCATCATTATTCCGAGATACACGATCAGTAAAACACTCGCGATGGCACTTTTTATTGGCATGGCAAGGAAAAAAACATTCAATTGCGGTGCAAAACGACTGATAAGCGCCAGACCAAACTCAGCAAGAAACATTGCCAACACTAATGGAGCGGACATCAACACACCAAGCCACATAAGCTGTTCAAATTGCGCGTAGAAGAAGCTCACCCATGCGTCGCTAACGGTTGGGAAAAAGTCCACGATCGGCCAAGATGTATAGCTTTTGAATAACGCATAGATAAAAGTGACAAAGCCCCCGCCAGAGAAGAACAGGGTAATCAACGTTTGGGTCAGTAATACCGCTGTTGGTGTGGATTGTGAGCCTAGCGTTGGGTTAAACATACTTGCCATGGCAGCCCCACGTTGGTTGTCGACCAGAAAACCGGCCGCTTCTATCGCCCAAAAGGGGATAGCAGCAACAAACCCTATCAATAGCCCAATTAATACCTCCTTACCCAAAATCATTATCAGCCAAATGCCGTCGGTTTCTGCGGGCAAGCTTTGCTGATAAATCATCGGAAATATAAACAGTGCGAGTGAGCAAAGCACACCATTTCTCACCATGGTGCCGCCTAGCATTTGCTTGCTCAAAATAGGCAAAAAGATGAAGCACGCCATTAACCGAGGTAACGTCAGGCTGTACAAAAATAAAGCCTGGTGTAAGTCGTGATAACTCATCGTATTTGAGGAATTTTATCCATAGCAAGCGAGGCGAAGGCGTGGAGCTCTGCCCCTAGCCATTGCGTTGTGACGAACAGCGTAATAATGACCGCGATAAGCTTGACCACAAAGCCTAACGTTTGTTCTTGGACCTGAGTTAACGCCTGAATAAGCGACACCAATGTACCAACCAATGCTGCGACTAAAATCGGCGGTAATGACAAGTACAACACTAGGGTTAATGCTTGAGTCGTGAAATGAATGATTTCAGCAGAATGCATACTTTCTCCGTGATTAACCGTAACTCAACACTAAGCCGTGGGTGAGCTTTGTCCAGCCGTCAAGCAAGACAAAAAGCAACAATTTGAAGGGGAGGGAAATCGTCATTGGCGATACCATCATCATCCCCATCGCGAGTAGGATATTCGACACAATTAGGTCAATAGCGATGAACGGTAAGTACAACAGAAAGCCAATTTCAAAAGCGCGAGTAAGCTCGCTGACGGTAAATGCGGGCAGTAAGAGCAATAAGCTGTCCGACTCTAAACGGTCTACGTACTTCTGTGGCCACAATGTGCGTGCAGCATCAGTGAAGAATATGGCTTCGGTTTCCCGAATATGCTTTTTCAAAAATTCTCGATAAGGCTGTAAACCGCTTTCAATGAGGCCTTCTACACTTGCAGAATCTTCAAGGGAGATATCATGCTGCTTTACGTAGTCGTAGGTTTCAAACCCGACGGGAGCCATGATGAAAATTGACAGAATGATAGCCAATCCGTAAAGCGCCATATTCGGCGGAATTTGCTGTACACCGAGAGCGTTACGCAGCAGTGAGAATACAACGGCGAGTTTCACAAATGACGTCGCCATCATGGCGATAAATGGGATCAGTGCCAGCAGTGCTAAGCTGACAATGAGATTGAGCTCGTCGGGTAACTGGATCATGCTGGCTCCTGCGTGCCACCGAACAGCTCCAGTACGCGCACACCTAAATGTTCGTTAACATTAACCAGTTCACACTCACCAATGATTTTGCCGTTGGCACGCAATGTTACCGGCTTAGATACAGGCTGGTTTAGCTCGAATACGTACCCTGGCTGAAGCTGGTTAAGCTGCTCTAGCGTGATGGTTTGATGGCCGATATCAAACGTGAGTTCCACAGGCAGTTGCTGGTGGTCGGTTAACATTTCTGAAGTGTTTACGTCATTCATATTGGTTTCTTTTTCAATAATGTGAAGAGTTTGGTCATCTAACTGGCAGCGCCAGAGATTCTGGTTAGATACTTGAAAAATGGCTTGTTGCTTGGCGATGTAACCATCGTCAAAAAAGATGACATCTCCCAGCTCGAGCGAATTAAATTCGCTTAACGTCAAATGGGTCCTTCCAAGACTTAACCACACAGGTAAAGCGAGGTGTCGAGCTTGTAGAGCAGCGCTGTTTGGTAGCGCATCCAACAACACGTCTGATCCTTCGCTAACCCACAAACAAAGAGAGCCGTTAGGCTTATTGAGCGTTAACATTAAAGTATGCTCTTGGGCCTGGCTCGCCTCTAACGGCTGTAGTTGACTAAGAATGGGTAACTGACCAAATAGCGCTTTGATTGCCTCACTATGCGGTTCTATCTGTGAGCTCAAAAGTGCTAACTTGAGGGAGTTAGGCAGGGACTCAAACGCAGTAGCATTTAAGGTCGATTTCAGCCAATGTTGGAGCTGCGCACGAGAAAAGTCTACTTGTAGGGTTTGCCCTCCAATCAACGTGGTTAAACGGAACCCTTCAAATGAAGGGATTTGAGCAACAGTAATCGATACGCTCTGACCATCAGTCCCTTGGAAGTGGCACTGTTTTGCACAAAGTTGATTGCTGAGCGCGATACTTTCTGCATCCACTTTGGGTATTATTAACGGTGTCATAGGTCATTCTCCGCTTGCCATTCTTCATACACGCTGCGTTGTTGGCGTGAGTGTTGTTGTTCATGTTGTTGTTGATCGAGCTGTTGAGTTTGTTCGCTGATCGCTAAGCGAAGTGGCTGCTCACCACCGAATCGGTTTAGCCGTTCAGCAAGATCTTGTCTAGCTTGCTGGCTAATAATGGAAAGGGCATGCTCTTGTCGAATCGTCACGCTATACCCTTGAGCGTCCAACTTGATGTGGATTTCGCCACCTTTTAATTGTCCTTCACTTAGAAACAGCCGAACCTCTTTGTTGTCCGATGCGGTTGGCAGAGCAACATAGATTTTATCCACCAATTGCTGGAGTAATTGGTTTACGTCTCGCGTTGGGCTTGGTTGAGCCTGCGAAGCAACACTTTTTAGGATGACATCGCCTTGTGTTACCGCACTTGCAAGGGGTTGAGAAGGCACTTTTTCTTCATCCGTTTTAACGGCGACTAGTGCGCTTTTCGTCACGATTTTTTCAAGAGGCTTGGTTTCAGGCAGGCCACCAGTTTGGTCTGATCGTTTGCCTGTATTCTGTAGCGGCGGAGTTGCACGCTTATTGTGCGTTTTTTCAGTTTGCCTTTTCGTTAAGCCAACAATGTTAATCCCATCTTGAGCGAGCTCTGTCGCTGTCGCATTTTGGGGGAGCAAGCCAGATTCAAGCGTAGAGAGATACTCCGGCGAGGTATGTTTATCCATCGGCGTCGGTTTATCATCTTTCAAATGAGCTTGAAAGTGAGGATCAACACGCTCGGTAGAAGGGGAGCTTAGAACTGTGTCGCCATCGCTTTTTCCATCATGTTTAAGCAATTTATTGTTTTTGCTAATTATTTCTTCGCTATTTGCTGCGTCGTCTTGCGATTTCTCTATATCTCTCTTACTGACGACGTCACTTTGACCTTTTAAAGTGGAGATGTTTTTGTCAGCGTTGGCTTCTTGGTTCGATAGGTTAAGTTTCTTATCTAGACCTTGAGATGTCTTATGCCTTAGCGGTATGTCTTCTTCGCCAGTATGATTTTTTTGGGGATTCCCAACGATAGACTCCTTTCCCTTGCTAGACTCCTTTCCCTTGCTAGGCTTCTTCGTCATTGCATGCTCGAATTGTGATTGAAGCTCGGCCTCCTTCTCGAGAGGCGCTTGTTCCGGCGTTGATTTGTGCAGCGTATTCGATGTTTCAGTTGTTGGGGTAATGCGCATAGTGAACCTTTAGATAATGTCGACAGTGCGAAACTCTTCCTGTTCGAGTTCTTCTTGGTATTGCCTTTCTCGCGATTTTTCCGCGACTTCTTGTTGCTGCAACTGAACGAATTTTTCTTTGGTTTTATGGGCTTGTCGCGCCTCTTTTTGCTTTTCTTTAAGTGCCGAGCGTTCGATTTCAAGCGCTTTTTTTGACTCGGCCACACGTTGTTTAAGTTCGGCTTCTCTCTCTCTTAACAACGCGATTTCTTGTCTTAATGTTTCCAGCTCTTTAAGAACGAGCGTTTGTTGTTTTGCTTTAGCAAAACGTCGCTCTTCTTCTTCCTGGCGCCAAACGTGATAGTCCGCGACAGAACGTTCGGCCTTTTGAACCTGTGCTGCGGCGTTTGACACTCGGTATTCTTGACGCTTGACGGCTTTATCCGCACGGTCAGCGCGAATTTTTTTGATTTCTAATAAGCGTTCTATCATTGTTTCGCCATCCCTTTAAGTTGAGCGATAGCGCCATCAAGATCGCTTAGTTCATGAGTGCCTTGGCGTAAAAAGGCGCGTATATCATCACTTTGTGCAATGGCCATATCCGCTCGGCTATCTGCGCCATGTTGGTATTCGCCAATTTTGATTAGCAGTTCAACTTCTTCATACTTAGCTAACATTTCGCGAATATGAGCAGCAGACGCCTGATGATCGGATTCAACGATTTGATTCATCACTCGGCTTGCTGAGCGAAGTACATCAATGGCGGGATAATGGTTCATTGCCGCAAGTTTGCGCGAGAGAATGATGTGCCCGTCTAAAATTGAGCGAGTTTCATCCGCGACAGGCTCCGTCATGTCGTCACCTTCCACCAACACGGTGTACAGTGCCGTAATTGATCCTTTGTCTGATTGTCCAGCTCGTTCCATCAGCTTTGGCAAAGCGGCAAAAACAGAAGGCGGATAGCCACGTCGTGTTGGTGGCTCGCCTGCGGCTAGTCCAATCTCCCTCTGTGCGCGGGCGAAACGCGTTACAGAATCCATCAGCAGTAGCACGCGTTTACCTTGGTCACGAAAATATTCTGCGATAGAAGTGGCAACAAAGGCGGCTTTGGCGCGCTCCATTGCTGGGCGATCAGAGGTAGCGACCACTAAAACCGATTTGGCCATTCCTTCTTCGCCTAGGTCATGCTCAATAAACTCGCGCACTTCGCGTCCACGTTCACCAATCAAAGCGAGAACGGTCACGTCAACTTCTGCGGAGCGAATCAGTTTTGCCAGTAGGGTACTTTTACCCCCGCCAGCCGCTGCAAAAATACCCATGCGCTGACCTTCACCACAGGTCAGTAGCCCATCAATGGATCGAACGCCAAGAGAGATTGGCTTTTCAATCAGTTTACGTTGCATTGGTGGTGGTGCATCGCGATAAACAGGATACCAAGCACTTGGTTCCTGACTTTGCGTACCATCGAAAGGACGCCCAAGCCCGTCAAGCGTTGTACCTAACAGGTGGTCGCCAACACCCACTTCGTGCATTTTGCCCATTGGGCTTACTTCTGTATTTGAGGAAATCCCAAACATATTTCCTAATGGGGTGAGCAGAGCGTGATGCTGCTGGAAGCCAACCACTTCCGCTAACAAAGACAGAGTTTGATCGGGATTACGCAACTCACACAGTTCACCTACACGAACGCCAGGGACGACAGCTTTGATAATGGTGCCGGTGACTTGTGTAACGCGCCCGCGAATTTGGATCAAACGCGTGTGTTTAATCGCAGATTGTTGGATATCAGTGATGTATGAGAAATCGTTCAAGGTAAAAATATGCGCAATGATTGATGCTGAGAGGATAGAAAGTATAAGAATCAATTTATAGTGAATATCAGTCGGGAGTTTTTAGAAAACTGAAAGCGCACTAAAAAAACACGTCTGATTTTGACAGCTTCAACAAAGCGCACTTCCTATAATTCGCCTGTATTGTGCGGAAGGAGTGCAAGTGAATGAGTATTATCAACAATCATATCGCAACAAATCCAAAGTTTGATGCGTCTATCCAAAACGGGTTGGAATCGTCTCGTCCCGACGTTTCACAAAAAGGCAATTATCGCGGTGAAACCGTCCGTGTTCACAATGCCACACAATCACTTTTTGATGCGATGGAAGAACTCACTTCACTCGGTTCCGAAAAAGCAGAGAAAGATCTGACCAAGCGCAAAGTGAAAGACAGTGGTGTTCGAGTTAATGAAGCACATGAACTCGTTTCGGACTACTTAAGAAAAGTCCCTGATCTTGAAAAGAATCAAAAAATCAAAGATTTGGCTACAAAAATGGCGGGAGGAAATATCTCGACCATCGCGCAATTACAAGCCTACTTGAATGGGTTTTCCGATGAGAAAAGCCATCAATACCTAGCCCTAAAAGCCGTTAAAAAGTTTTTGAGTGCGAGTCCAGAAAGTAAACACCTACTAGCGCTGATTGACCAAGCACTTCTAAGAATCGAGCAAAACCCAGATACATGGTCTCAAATTGATACGGAAATCCGTGTCTCAAATTTTGCTGATGAATACAGCCAAGAGCAAGAGTTTAGCTCTTTGCATCAGCTGCGCGGCTTCTACCGCGATACCGTTCATAGTTATCAAGGGCTCGGCGCGGCTTATCAAGATGTTGTGGCGCGCTTTGGTGAGCAGGAGGTATCGACCGCTGTTGACTTTATGCTGCAAGGCATGAGTGCAGATCTTAGTGTTCAAGGTAGCAGTATCGATTCGGTTAAGTTGAAGTGGTTGATGTCCGATATGCAAAAACTCAAAACTCTAAATACGTTGCAAGATCGTGTGAGTCAGCTGTTCCAAATGTTTAAACCGGAAAGGACGAATTATGGCTTATCAAGTTTCTAATTTGATGGCTGATGTGATTGCGTTGGTAGAGCAGCGATGGGTAAGCAGTGATGAGATATGGAAAGTCGCCAACGCAATGGAATTGACGGCGGTAGAACAAAAAATCGATTTTTTTCGAGAGTTCCATAAGTTAGTTCGCGCAATCCCAATTGACGTATTCGCCGATGAAGAACAACGACAGAATTTAATCCAAGCGGTACAAAAGGCGCTAGACGAAGCCATTGATATAGAAGAAGAGGAAGCGTGGGAAGATGAGTTGGATTGATGCATCCGTCGATGAATTTTGCCGAGGAATGGGGCTCGATGCCGTCGATTTCTCATCAGCTGGACGGGTGCAGCTGGATTTTGAGCAAAGTGGTACGCTGCATATTGAGCGACAGGGTGAGCAGTTATTCTTGATGTTGTCTCGAGCGTTATCTTGGCATCAAACCAGTGACATGATTCAAAGTGCACTGTGTTTGTGTCATGCCGATCAAGGCTGGCCTTTCGAAATTAAAACCGGCTTGTTAGATGAACAAACTCTGGTTTTTTCAGCAAGGCTAAAAGGAGAAGAAGTAACACTTCCGACCTTAGAGCAAGCGTTTACGCTTTTGGCTCGTCTACATAACGATGTGGCAGGCTCATGACTCGAGTCAGCACTTTAAACGTAGGCATCGAAGCCTTTACGCATGTTACTCATAGTGAAGTTAAGGCCGATTTCCCAGAGCGATTTCAATTGCTTCCTGATGGTCAGGCGGTCGCTACACATTTAGAGAAGCTCTATGATCTCAGGCCTTCAGACCAATATCTCATCGCGTTAACTAAGCCCAAGCTGCTGCACTCAGAGTTGTTGCGTCCAGAAAAATACCGTCAACAATTTGATGAAACGTTAGCTCAGCTGCAAGTTCTTGCACAGGATTCAGGCTCCGCTTCTTTTATCAAAGCATCTGAAACGCTACAAAGTACGCAACTAGATCAGCGTTACCTCACTATGGCGCTCAATCTCCTTATTCAGGTCTAACCAACATGTTGAGATCCAAAGACATTGAACTCTTACTTGTTCACGCTGCGCTACAAGTTCAATACCAAAAGCCAGAGCATGCCATTTCTATTCTCGATGCGGTTCTAGAAATAGAACCGCAGCACAAAGAGGCGATGCAAACACTTGCTGTGGCGTGTTTACAAAGTGGTCGATATACCCGGGCGATTGAGGTGTGTGAGCACTTATTAAAATCTGACCTTCATCCTGACTCGGCAGGACTCTGGTTTTGTTTAAGCCAAGCGCGTTGGAAACAAAATGACGTCGATGGGGCACGCCAAGCGCACCGACGCTATCTGCAATCTTTAAATAGTGAATCACATGAATAAGTTGATCGATATTCTAAACAAAGTAGGGCAACGCAAAGACATCATGCTTGCGGTGATGTTACTCGCGATCGTCTTTATGATGATATTGCCACTTCCTACCGCACTGGTGGATGTGCTGATTGGCACCAACATGAGCATTGCGGTGGTGCTGCTTATGTTAGCGATTTACATCACCACGCCACTTGAGTTCTCTGCATTTCCTGCGGTGCTATTGATCACGACATTGTTTCGTCTGTCTTTATCTATCACGACAACCCGCTTGATCTTGCTACAAGGCGATGCTGGTCAAATCGTTTATACATTCGGTAACTTCGTTGTGGGCGGTAACTTAGTGGTCGGTATCGTTGTGTTCCTGATCATTACCATTGTTCAGTTTATGGTGATCACCAAAGGCTCAGAAAGGGTAGCAGAAGTTAGTGCGCGCTTCTCACTCGATGCGATGCCTGGTAAGCAGATGAGTATTGACGGTGACATGCGTGCCGGAGTAATTGACGTACACGAAGCTAGGCACCGACGATCACTGATTGAAAAAGAAAGCCAAATGTATGGCTCGATGGATGGCGCGATGAAGTTCGTTAAAGGCGACTCCATTGCGGGTCTGGTCATCATTGTGGTCAACATCTTAGGTGGCGTCACGATCGGGGTAACGCAAAAAGGCATGAGTGCTTCTGAAGCACTTGAATTGTTTGCGATTTTGACCGTTGGCGATGGTTTGGTATCGCAGATCCCGGCACTCTTTATCGCGATTACCGCCGGTATTATCGTGACGCGTGTTTCTCATGAAGATTCTTCTGATCTTGGGTCGGACATTGGTGGGCAGGTCATTGCTCAGCCACGTGCGCTTCTTATTGGTGGTGTGCTTTTGGTGCTGTTCGCACTCATCCCTGGGTTTCCAAAAATCACTTTTCTGGTCTTGGCCGCCGTGGTTGGTGGTGGTGGTTTCTTCCTTTTCTATCAACAGAAAAAACAAGCTGAATCAGATAGCACCGACTTATCAAGCTTTGTTTCGCAAGGGGCCGGTTCGCCAGCAGCGAAGCCAAACAAACCCACTCCATCTAGAAACAGTAAAGGCAAATTAGGTGAGCAAGAAGAGTTTGCCATGACGGTCCCACTCTTGATCGATCTTGACGAGAGCCTTCAGGAAAGCTTGGAAGCGGTCGCATTAAATGAAGAGCTAGCAAGGGTTAGACGCGCACTATATCTCGACCTAGGCGTGCCTTTCCCAGGCATCCACCTGCGCTTTAACGAGGGGATGCAAAATGGCGAGTACTTAATTCAGTTACAAGAAGTCCCGGTTGCACGAGGACGAATTGTTAAAGATCAACTCTTGGTGACAGAAGGGAATGAACAGATCGATTTATTAGGCGTGCCTTATGAGCAAGATGAAGATTTTCTACCCGGTATTTCTAGCATTTGGGTGGCACAGAGTTATGAGCAAAAACTCGTAGCCAGTCATGTCGGTTTTCTCACACCCGACAGGATTTTAACGTACCACTTGTCTCATGTTCTTAAGGAGTACGCACAAGACTTTATTGGTATTCAGGAGACGCGTTATCTGTTGGAGCAGATGGAAGGCAGTTATTCGGAGCTAGTCAAAGAGGCCCAGCGTATTGTTCCGTTGCAAAAAATGACGGAAATCTTGCAACGCTTGGTTTCTGAAGACATTTCTATCCGAAACCTTCGCGTGATCTTGGAAGCGATGGTTGAGTGGGGCCAAAAAGAGAAAGATGTTGTACAGCTGACGGAGTACATTCGTTCCAGCTTAAAACGTTACATTTGCTACAAATACGCGAGCGGACAAAACATGTTGCCCGCTTACTTATTGGATCAAAATCTCGAAGACACAATACGCAGCGGTATTCGTCAAACCTCAGCAGGGAGTTACTTGGCGTTAGATCCGTCAGTAACGCAACAATTTGTCAGTGATGTGAAACAGACCATTGGTGACTTAAGCCGCATGCCGAATAAACCTGTGCTAGTTGTGTCTATGGATGTACGCCGATATGTGCGAAAGCTTATTGAATCGGAATACTACGATCTGCCCGTTTTGTCATTTCAAGAACTAACCCAGCAAATCAATATTCAGCCACTTGGAAGGGTGGGGATGTAATGAAAACAAAACTAATACTCTCGCTGGCGCAAGCGGGGATCGAAGTGACGCCATACTTTTGGCAACAAAGTGAAATTCAACTTGGTTATCGAATTGAAGTTGAGGGCTTAGAGCTCGTTTTTCGGGTGGAGGACGGTGAAATCATCATCGTTCTTCTGAAACGCGTTCGTCCAAAATTGGGGTTGAGTAACCCCTTTGCCGGCTTATTTCTCTTGGCTGAACATGCCATTCAACTTTATCCCTCCGATTGGGTCATTCGCGGCAACGTCGATGTGTTACGTGGTAGCAACATGAGCAGCCAGCGATTGGCACAGTTCTATCTAAAAGCATGCGGTGCAAGCCATGATGAGCTAGAAGACTGGTACTGTTTACGCCTAGCAGATTATAGACCTTTGAAAAAGTTGAAAAAGTAAAAACTCACGACTGTTACTGACAGCACCGATGAGATGACCCGCTTTAAGATAGGAATCAAGATGAAGCAACCGTTTACCGATGCGATTGAGAACGCTGAGCTTGCCATTAGAAAAGCTGAAGACAGAACCGATATTTTTAACGAGCTATTGGAAGGCTTAGGTGTTGGTCCTGTTGCGGGGGATGTTTTACTTGGCGGCATAAAAGCGCCAGTAGATACCATGAAACGTGCAGAGCAAGAGCTAATAGACGAAGTCCAGCGCCGCCGGCAGCAACAAACTCAGCTACAAGGTACGTCAGGTAAACGCAGAAAGCGTCCCACAGTGATGCGCGGCATGATGATTTAGAGGTTTGGAAATGACGAATATGAAAACGACTGGCTCTACGACAGGAGCAACAGACACAGCTGCGAGTAGTGCACCATTACCCACTTTCCAACAAAACTTGATAGAGGCATTTACCCCTGTACTGGGTGAAGCAGAGACTCAGCAACTTGCCTCGATAATCTCTTCATTGCCAACTATCTCGGGACAAACGGAATCACAAAGCATCGCGCTTTATGTTGATACGCTTGAAAACCTAAAAGCGAAAAATAACGCGTTTGCTGGTATATCATTGACCGACACCGCATCTGTTTGGATAAAGTCGCTACAAAGTGCTAACTCAGATGGCGAATTAACCGCAGCCGAGTTTAATGCTCAAACAAACCAAACGCTATCAAATCAGTTTCAGGCTTGGTTTAGTAAGCTACTGACGGAAAACGTAGATAGCTCGTTATCTACTGAGTTTGTTAGTCAATTTAATCTGGGCACCCAGAGTAACCAAGCGGAGCAGATCGCCAACCTCTCCGAGACAGAACTGGCTAATGCCACCAAAGAAATTTCTCTTTTTGTTGCAGAGCTTGCTAATCAAATGGGCTCCCGTGAAGTGAGAGATGCTTCTATTTCTTTTCTTCGCAATGCCTTTAGTAGCTTAGGTTCCGTTAATCTCGCGCAACTGAAGAGCTCGGACTTTCTGTTGACTAAAGAGAGTTTCGCCCTTCAAGTCTCAGCTCAATTAAAAAGTAGTTTTCAAGGCATTGGTATTACTTTAAGCACCGATGACGCAAGTGCGCTAGCTAGCAGAATTACCTGGACTCCTGGTATTTCTAAACAGCAGCTTAAAGAAGCGTTAGATGAAATGGCCGCTCAAGTGAAAGGCCAATATAGCGCAGCTTATGGTGAGGCGAGTGGAACGAACAATCTAAAAGCAACACTTAATACTGTTATTGGTGGAACTGAGCCTTTGACCCTTTCTAGTCTGTTCGCCAACTTCGCGGTGAGTTTAACAAATATAGAAATCGATGACTTTTACCAGGACAGCGCGATAGCCGATGTCCAAAAGACACAAATAACGGCAGCTCAAGTTAATTTGATCAAAGAAAACACCGAACGAGATATCCGATTACAGTTTGAAAAAATAGTAAAAGGTGAATCTACCGGGGCTTCATTTACTGAGCGATACGAGGCATTGCGCAAAAACTTAGGGGCATTGAAAGAGCGTCTACTCAATATCACCGATAAAGAGAAAGCGGATCGCGAGGTGAGAGCAGAGCACTCTCTAACGGCTCGTGATTTGTTGGCCGTTGTTGAGTCCAGCATTGGAGACCGTTTTGATGAGCAAGTGCTGCTTGCACTAAATGAGCGTCGTGTTAACCGTTTAGAGAAACGTAATGACCAGAAAGAGGCATTAGAGGATCTCACAATACAGCTTAAAGTTTTTGGTGTTGTGCAATCAAAAATTCACTCTACGCAAAGTGTTGATGGGGTTTATAAACCGGGATATCCAGAAAGTAACTTCAAAGCGAGTGACTTTAACTACAGTAATCAAACGGATTTTGAAGCTTCACCTGAGTACAAGTATTTGACGGATAATAAGATAACAAACCATCGAGACTTCCTTCAAACACAAGGTATTACTATCGGTGATGGTGCGTCGTACCAAGACGAAGAGAAGTCGAAAAAACTGTCTAATTTTTCTAGTTCTGTCAGTGCTAAATCCAAGTTGCTTAACGATGAAGTGCAAATCAAAACCACTGAGCTGAACGACACCAGTTCTCAATACAACTCGACCGTTGAAGCGATGAACAAGTTTGTTCAGAAGTACCACAGTATTTTACAAGAAATCCTACGAGCCATTTAAGGATAACCAACCATGACTAAAACAAACGCGACCGATCCATCCCAAATGCAAGCAGAAGAGCTGTTGTCTTTTCTGGAAGAGGGAGGCACGCTAAAAATGTTGCACGATGTGTCTCAGGACACCATCGAACACATTTATGCCGTAGGTTACAACTTTTTTCAATCGGGAAAGATTGAGCAAGCAGCGAAAGTATTTCAATTACTCAGCATGCTTGATCATTATCAGGCGCGATTTTTCATTGGCCTTGGCGCGGCTCGTCAGGAGTTGGGTGAGTATCTGCAGGCAATAGACGCCTACAGCTACGCAGCGCTAGTGGACGTAAATGATCCACGCCCACCTTTTCACTCTGCTGAATGTCACCTTAAACTGGAACAACTGACAGAAGCAGAGAGTGGGTTTTACAGCGCGAAGGAGATGTCTGCCGGAAAATCACAATATGCAGATTTGCATGAGCGTGCAGGCATCATGTTAGAAGCGGTGAGAAATAAAAAGGAGTAATTAGACTATGAGTTCTATTGCACTTGACCGCATCCAGACACAGGTTTATAGCCCTGAGTCTGGCCAAGCCACGTTAGATAACGTGCAGAAAACGGCGTCTACAGCGACGCCTTCTGTGACGGTAGAAAACGTGAAGAGTAAAGATGCAGATGTACTGAACACCGGAAAAGTAAAAGTTCAGTTAGATGCACCTAACGCAGCTGTTAGTGACAAAGTGAATGATTTGACGCTAAAAGCCATGGCACAGCTGCAAAAGATCGTCGATACCATTGCAAAATCTCTCCATGCAGTTGCAGACCAAACAGGTTCGATTGCCGTCAAAATAATCGCAGGATCTGCTGATGATTTTGAAGTAGAGCTTGCTGCTATCACGGATAAACTGAAAAGTGCTCAAAACGAGCTGAAAATTCAGGAAGTGAAGGTCGCAAAAGCTAAGCACGAAAAAGAGATGGTGGAAAACCAAGACAAAATCAAAGAATCGGAAGCCGCTGCAAAAGAAGCCCAAAAATCAGGCTTAGCAGCGAAGATCTTTGGTTGGATCAGTGCGGTGGTTTCTATTGTTGTTGGTGCCGTAATGGTGGCAACGGGTGTTGGTGCAGCAGCCGGTGCACTTATGATCGCTGGTGGCGTCATGGGAGCAGTGAGCATGGCGTTGCAAGAGCCAGCCGTTCAAGATGCGCTAAAAGAAGCGGGCGTAAATGTCGATGTGCTAAACAAAGTCGTAATGGCATTAGAAATCGCCGTCGCGGTTATCGGAGCTGTTGTGACGTTTGGTGGTGCAGCTGCTGGCGGTATCGCGAAACTTGCAGCAAAAGGTGCTGGTAAGGTAGCTCAAAAGGTCACGGAAATCGCTACGAAAGCCGCTGCAAACATGGCGAAAGTGGCGGATATGGGCACAAAAGCTGCGACAACAACAGCGAAAGCGATTCGTTATGGCGCAGAAACCGTCGATCTTGCCGTCAACGTGGGTAAAGGCGCAACGGACAGTGTCCACGCTGCTAACAATGCTCACGTGACAGAGATTCAGGCTGATATCACAGACCTTCGAGCCAAAATGACGTTAAGCCAGGCTGTCATTGATAAGCTCAAAGAAGAGATTGGTAAGTTGATGGAAGACTTCCAAGAGCTGATGAGTCTCATCATGCAAATGATTCAAGCGAAAAGTGAAACTATGCAAACGGTGTTAAGCCGTCCTGCAACGGTATAAGGAGTTTATTATGCTAGATAAAGTAGGCGGAACGGGTCGTGGTGAACTATACGGTTTAGGCGACACCATTAAAACCAACAAAGCAGAAAAAGCGCCGGAAACAAAGCTTGAAGCGGGCGCCGTTAAAAGCCAAAGTGAGTCAGGTGTTTCTGGTGCAGCACGCTACCAGTTAGAGACACCTAAAGCTCCTACAGTGAGTAACCAAGCTCAAGTTGTTGCAAACCTAATGAGCGCTCTTGCACCGACGGTGAGCTCATTAATGAGCACAACGATGAAAGCGCTTAACGGTGAGGAGGTGATCAAGTCACCATCAGATGCGGTATCACAATCGTTGACGCTATTAACATTGTTGTATCAAGTATCAAAGCTGAGCCGTGAGCAGCAAGTGCTACAACGTGAAATTGCTGTTGAAGCAAACGTCGCGAGTTTAGAAAGCCAAGCGGCAGAACTAAACAACTCGGCAAGCGCGATGATCGCGATGGCAGTCGTTTCGGGTGTACTAGCGGGTGCTACCGCAATTATTGGTGCCCTTGGTTCTTTCAAAGCAGGGAAAGAAATCAAGAATGAAATGGCGAGCAATAATGTACTTAAAACGCAAAAAGCTGGCTTCGATCAAGCAGAAGAGTTATTAAATAACAATAGCTTGTCTAAAACGCAGCAAGATCAGGTTAAGCGTGCGCACTCACTAGCGAAAGACAATATCGCAGACACGACAGCGCAGCTGACAAGTGGTGGCCGTAAGTTCGATAAGTTGATGAGCTCAAACCAAGCGAAGAACGCGATTCTTCAAGCTTTGGGCCAGATGGCAAACTCAGCAT